>CAVSET010000006.1:0-2509415 GCA_963727075.1 uncultured Acidimicrobiales bacterium | reverse complement strand
CCCCGTAGCGGTCAGCCAGTGATTGGGGTTGTCCTGGTTCGCCAAGGTCACCTGGGCCAGTGTCCGTCGATGGTGAGGGTCCCAACCACCGAGAGGCTGGCGTTCGTGGTCGTGCCGTCGACGGCGACCGTCTGGCTGGCTGGGATCGTCCCCGAGATCGTCACCCTGCCTGCGTCGTCGAACGCGCCGTTTCCGCCCGGGCCAAACTGTAGGACGAAAGTTCTGCGCCTGCCTCGGCCTGACGTATGGGTGCCGAGAATCCCATCCGGCCTGATCAAGACGGGAAATCGGCGTTCATGGGTGTGGCAGAAGACCGTGTCGTTCCTGACGGGACCCCGTTCGATGATCCACCCACCGTGAGCAATGCAGATCGGTATTGCCCGGCCCATAGGCGCTGAACTCGACGGGTGGGCCTGCCGAGCTCGAGGACTCGGATAAGGATCAGGTGCCATGGCCCCAGATTTGTCGTTCGGACCACATCTACGAAAGTCCTGCTCAAATCACCCGGATGACATTCTCGGCACCACAGGACACGGAACAGCTTGGACGGCTCGCCGAGTTCGGAGTGCTGCACTAACTCCGCCACGACATTCGACGGGGCGGCAAAGCGAGCCATCGCGGTGCTCACCGATCATGACGTTGAAGAGCGCTGGGCAGACGAGAATTTCGGTCCGATTCACGAATACCGATTGGCGGCATGACCTGCTCGGATGGGCTTCTCGGCACCCACAGGTTGCGGCCTGGTTCGCCGGGCAGCCAGAGGGCCGGGGAGTGCGTCCCCGGCCCTCTGTTCCTCAATCCCACCGGGCCGACTGCGACGCCGCTGGGCATTCACTCCGTGGCGTCAGGAGGCGATGCCAACTGCGCTGGTTCCGAGCGACCCAGCGGCCGAGCCGTGGAAGGCGGCACCGCCGAAGGTGAAGACGCCTCCGTCGGCTCCGGCCAACACGTACCCGCCGTTGGAGGCGGTGGCGGTGAGGCCCACGACGGGGGCGTTCAGGTGCATGCCGCCCATCGAGCCGTGGAAGCCGGCATCGCCGAGGTGAAGACCCCTCCGTCGGACGCCACTAGCCAGTAGCCGGCACCATCAGAGGTCGCCGCCGTGCCTACGACGGGGGCGCTGAGGTGCATGCCGCCCATCGAGCCGTGGAAGCCGGCATCGCCGAAGGTGAAGACCCCTCCGTCGGAGGCTACCAGCCAGTAGCCGGCGCTATCCGGCGTGGATGCCATGCCCACGACGGGAGCATTCAGGTGCATGCCGCCCATCGAGCCGTAGAAGCCGGCATCGCCGAAGGTGAAGACCCCTCCGTCGGACGCCACCAGCCAGTAGCCCTTGTCGTCAGCGGTGGCGGCCATGCCCACGATCGGAGCATTCAGGTGCGTCCGCCCAGCGAGCCGTAGAAGCCGGCATCGCCGAAGGTGAAGACCCCACCATCGGACCGGCCAGCCAGTAGCCATTGCCGTCAGGGATGGTGGCCGCGCCCGACGATCGGAGCGTTGAGCTGGCTGCCGGAGAGGTCACCCGCACAGGACTCGGTGCCGAAGCAGGCCACCTTGCCCTGGCTGCTGACGACTCGGTAGCCGGCGCCCGACTTGGCCTGACCCACCGTATAGTCCTGCACGACCGCAGTGAGGGTGCTGGGCATGGCCGTCGCACTCCCGATGGCGTAGGCGATGTAGACGTGACCGGCCGTGAGGGAGAGGTTGACCGGTCCGATGACCGGGGTCGAGGCCGGGGTCGACGGATTGACGGCCACTGAGACAGGGACCGTCCCGGCTGGCACCGGCAGAGGGCCGGCCGAGTTGGGGTTGGTCAGATTGGTGATCACCTTGGTCGAGCCGGCGTACACGTCGACACCCGGAGCCTGGGCCGTGTGCCGGACCAGCACCCAGGCATCGCCGGCCGGTGCCGGAGTCTTGGGGTTGGCGAAGACAGTGAGTGTCGGGTTACCTCCGACGTCGAGGTTGGCCACGATGGTGGCGTTCTCGTCGGGCGTCAAGGTCGCCGAGGCGCTCAACAGCGTGGTGGAGGTCCCCGCGGCCTTGACGGCTACGGCGTAGGTACCCGGTGGGACCGAGAGTGCTGGACTCACCATCCCGAATGTGAAGTTCGGGAGGACATCGGTGCCGTTTACATAGACGTCCACTGGCGTGTTGGGGATGCCGTGGACCACGGTTACGGTGGCATTCCCTGCCGTGGTTGACGCCCCGGATGTTCCGGAACCGGACACCAGAGCTATGGCGAGCGAGGCCATGATGGCCGTCACTACGCCAAAAAGGGACAGTCTCTTGCGCATTTCGAAGTACCTCATGGTGCTAGCCAGGGGAGGAGACTTTCCCCTCTTGAACCAATTTAGTACTAAATACTGGGCCCCGCAACCTGCGGGTGCCAAGAACCTCATTCGGGTCGGTGAACTGGGACTATCTCCAGAGCGGCCGTGACGGCGAGAATGGTCCGTGGCTCTCTCGGTTTTCCACCTCGCGTTCGTCAGGATTCTCCAGTGGGTGCGTGTGAGTGCCAAGAACATCATCCACGTCACGCGACCAGGCGGTATTCGTGGATGAGTCCGCCAATCCGATCCGTCCGGTTGAGTCGTGAAGGGTCGACATTCTTCAGTTCTGCCGGGGCTACGCCCTGCGGTTGAGGCGGTAGCTGGCCGAGACATTCACGCCGGACAGTACCGACGAAGCGATCAGCGAAAGCGTTTGCTCGGGGTGCCCGGATCGGGGTTCGGATTGTCCGGATGCCCTCGGAGGCGAAGACCTCGTCGAAGCCGGTCGTGAGCCTGGCGTCGCGATCCCGGATCAGGAACTTGACCGGTCGTGCACGTTGGGCGAGCTCATAGGACAGATTCCTGGCCTGCTGGACTACCCATGCGCCAGTCGGGCGAGCCGTAACTCCGGCCACATACACCCGGCGGGTGCCAACCTCGATGAAGAACAGGACGTAGAGCCTCCGCAGAAGGCACGGTGTCCACAGTGAAGAAGTCGCAGGCCAGCATCGTCGTGGCCTGGGCTCTCAGGAACTTACCCCACGTCGGACCGGTCCTGTCCGGGGAGGGGTCGAGGCCGTGACGCTGGAAGATGTTCCAGACACTCGCTGGCGCCAGGTCGATGTCCAGGACCGAAAGCTCCCCGTGGATCCGGCGATAACCCCACGTCGGATTCTCCCTGGCCAAGCGCACCACCACCACCTGGACAGTCCCGGCGGGGATTCTCGGCCGACCGGAGGGGCTTCGGGTAGGTCCACTTGCGACAAACCAGGTCGCGATGCCAACGAAGCAGGGTGTCGGGCTGGACGAAGAACCGAGTGCGTTTCGCCCGGGGGATCAGCCGGCTGAGCCCGGCCAGGAGTGCTCGATCCGAGGGCTGTAGGGCAGGGCGGGCGACCTGCCGTCGAAGGACGGCCACCTCGTGTCGAAGCACAACGTCTTCGATGGCCAGATCAGAGTCGTTGGACCGTTGCAGGCAGAGGATCTGGATGGACCGTAGGAAGGCGAGATAGAGGAATAAGAGGGCCACGGACCATTCTCGCGGTCACGGCCGCTCCGGAGAAGGCCCAGTTCAAGGTCCCGGATGATGTTCTTGGCACCGACAGGGCTCAATCTCGGGATTGCTCGCGGTAATCGACACCTCTCAAGCGATCAGTGAGGGCGTGATGACCAATCCACGCTGCGCCGATCGTCACGAAGCTGACGAGGTAGGCGAGATACGAAGGCCAGCCCCGCAGGAACTGCTCCGTCGGCGAACCGGGCGATCGGATCGCGAACATCGAGCACGAGCAGCGTGATTGCAATGGCTATGACACCGTCACTAAACGCTTCCATCCTGCCCTTGGACAGAAGCGCGCACCCGAGATGATGACGCTTCCTGCTCCGGCATGATCCGACGGTAGCAACCATTCCTAACAAATGCAGGTGCAATTCGGCAACGGCTATCCGACAACGCCAATGCGACTCAGCTCTGGAGGGTGAGCACCCGTGGCCGACTGGGTTCAAGCAACCAGGCCACGTGCCCTTGCCAGCCCCCTGCCGGCACGGCTGGGGCACCCGTTGTTCATTGGAGGATTCGCCGGTCAGAGTAAAGCAATGCCGGGTGAGGGGCGGCAGCGAACAAGGTGTGCTCTCGTCACTCCGCAATGCGGCCGTCCTCGATGTTCACAGTGCGATCGGCGTAGTGGGTAATGCGGTCGTCATGCGTGACGATGATGGCAGCAGTGCCACGAGCCTTCATCTCGTCCCTGATGAGGCGGACCACTTGGTCGCCGAGACTGCTGTCCAGCGCTGAGGTCGGCTCGTCGAAGAGCACCAGGCTGGGATCGTTCATGAGCGCCCGTCCGATGGCGACGCGTTGCTTCTGGCCACCGGAAAGCTGCGCCGGCAGATTGGCGGCACGATCAGTCAGGCCGAGCTCGTCGAGAAGCTGGTCGGCTCGGTCGCGGGCCACGCGACCGAGCCGAGGGCCAATCTCGTCGACCACCAGCAGGTTCTCACGGGCGGTGAGGAATGGGATCAGGTTGACCGTCTGAAACACGAATCCCACCGAAGCCCGGCGGAACTCGGTGAGTTGGCGTCCGGAGTAGCCCGAGATCTCCTGCCCGGCCACCACCACCGATCCGTCAGTCGGCGAAAGCAGCCCGCCGGCAATGGAGCACAGGGTGGTCTTGCCCGATCCGGAAGGGCCGACCAGCGCCACGATCTCGTCACTGGCGACGGTGAGGTCGACGTGGTCGAGCGCCACGACCTCGTCGTCGGCGACCTTGTAGACCTTGGTGATGCCTCGCATCTCGAGGGCATGACCGGTCGTGCTGGCGGACTCGGTGAGCGTCGTCATGAGGAACTCCAGGACAGGTGATGGGAAGGGAGTGTGGCGGTCATCGTCACGGTGTCCCGCCGATGGCCGCTGCGGGGTCGACGCGGAGCACGCGCCGGAGCGAAAAGGTGCAGCCCACCACGGCAGCGACAACGAGAACGACGGCACTGCTCAGGAGGCGCGCCGGGGTGGCCACGAACGGAATGGTCCCCGCAGGGATCAGGGCGTCGAGGACGAGCGAGGCGACGATGCCGATCAGCGAGGCGATCAGCGCAACGACCACCGCCTGGAGCACGACGCCGGCGAACAGCGTTCGTGAGCTGGCGCCAATGGCCTTGAGGACCCCGTAGAGGGCGGTGCGCTCGACGGTGAGGAGGGCGAAGAACAGGGCAACGACCACGATGGCGATGACGACCGTCACACCGATGATCTGGTTGAAGACACTGCGCTGCTGGGAGACGCCGGGGAGGGCATTGATGGCTTGGGTGATCGTCAGGGTCGTGGTGGCTCCGTCGGTGGCCCGGTCGATCCGCTCGGGAAGCCCGGCACTTCCGAGCGAGACACCTTGGACCACGAGTGCCTGGACCACCCCGGGACCCACCCGGGCATCGGGTCGGTTGGCGTTGAGCACCTGCCGCCAGGTCTCCAGCGAGCCCCACAAGGTGCCCTGTCCCGAGTAGCGCGTGTCGGAGACGAAGCCCACGACGGTGACGGCCGACCGGGCGGGTCCGAGGTGGATGGTGGTTCCGACCTCCACGTTCTTCGCCCGGAGGGAGTCGTCGGCGTACACCGTGCCTGCAGCCGGCGGCGTCGAGGGCAGTCCTCGCGGCGCGAGCTCATAGCCGAAGAGGACGGTTGGCACGAGGTCTCGGGCGCCCCTGCCGGGGACACGCCCCCCGAGTTGCACGCTTCCCAGTCCACCGACGCGCGTGACCCCCGGGACGGATTCCACCTGATGGCGCACGTCCGGCTCGATGCGGCTCCGCTCCAATGAGTTGCGGGAGTTGCCCGAGTACACCAATACGTCGGCCCGCTGGGCCCGGAACGCCCCGGTGCTACTTGCCACCAGGCCATCGAGCAGGCCCCCCAGGAACATCAACAAGATGGCGATCAACGTCAGGATGATCGTGGCAATGGCGAAGCGGCCGGGTCGACGGCGCATTTCGCGGAGGGCGAGCGTCATAGCCCGCCCCCTCCCGTAGTCGCTTCCAGTGGATCGATGGCGAGCACCCGCCGGGCTGCCACCAGTGCGCTGGCCACACCAAGCACGAGGAGTCCAACGGACCAGAAGAGGACCGCTCCGGGATCGAACCGGATGGTGATCGCTCCGAGCTGGATGAGGGTCAGGGGCGCGAAGAGCGCGATGCCGATCACGATCCCGCCCCCGACCACCAGAACCACCTGGATGAGCAACGACCGAACCAGAGCACCCGACCGGGCCCCGATGGCCCGGAGCAAGGTGAGCGCCGCCGCCTTCTGGAACGTGATGATGAGGAAGAACAGTCCGGTGACGAGCGGCACAACCAGCCCGTAGAGCAGGAAGATGAGTTGGAATGACTGTTGCACTTGCGCCACTCCGGGAGTGTCGCTGGCGGCCTGGGACCGCGTCAGCGCATCGGCGTCGGGGCTGGCCGCATTGATCCGGCGAACCAGTTCGGTGTCGCTCACACCGGACGTGGGGCGCACGGCGATCACGCTGGGCAGAACGGTCGTGGCATCAGGATTGGCCGCCTTGACCGCCGCCTCGTAGCCCGCCCAAGGGACGAAGAGCGTGGGGGTGACCTGGATCTGGGCGTCCTTGACCAATCCCACTACGGTGAACACCGGGCCCGTAGCGCCAGCGGGTCCGCTCGGCACGATCCGGACCCTGCTTCCCACCGTGAAGTCGGCAGCGCTTCCCACCGCCTCGGTCGGTCCCACCGGACGCCGCCCAGCGCTCAATCGGCTGGGGTCACCCAGCCCCGAGTGCTCGTAGCCGATGAGGGCGGCGTCGGACTCGGCCCCGCCGTCGACGCGAACGGTGAAGGTGCTCTGCCCGACCCATCCGGCTTCGGCGACACCGCCCACCCCGCGGATCTTCGCCTCGAGCCCAGGGTCGATCACGCTGCCTTGCAGCGTTCGTTGGCCGTCGACGCTGTAGACGAGCACCGGGGCGGACTGCTGCCGGAGGGCGCCGACGAACCCTGTGACCAGCCCGCCCTGGATGGCCTGTTGCGTGAGGATCAAGAAGACCAGTAGCCCGACGGCACAGATCAGCAGACCAAAGCGAACCCTGGCTCTGCTCATCTCGCGGAGCGCCAGGAACATGGTCGAACACTACCTATACCACTCCGACACTTGTGCCCCTGACCGTCCCATAGTGCTGCCTCGGCCGTGTGCTAAGCGTTGGGAACGGCGACGTATGCTTGCCGTCCGCGAACTGCCACCGACACAGCACTTTGATGGCAGGAACATGGATCCCTGACAGCCCGCACCTGAGCTGGACTATGCGCTGAGTAGGCCGCCCGCAACTTGTCGAGCGCCTGCTTGATCCCGAACGCCACCTCGTGCCGAAGCATGACGACCTCAATGGCCAGATCGGAGTCATCGGACCGTTGCAGGCGGAGGATCTGGATGGTCCGGAGGAAGGCGAGATAGAGGAACGAGAGGGCCACGGGCCATTCTCCCGGCCATTTCTGCTCCGGCAGAAAGTCCCAGTTCAACTATCCGGATGACATTCTTGGCACCCACAGGTCAACAAACGCGATTCGGCCACCATGCTCCAGGTCACCGACGTGCTGCTTCTCCAGCAGCCGAAGGTTTGTCCCCAGCAGTCGATCGCCATACCGCCGCAAGCCGGGGCCTAGTACGCCCAGGAGTTGCCCCACGGCTCGCCGGAGTGGCACGCCATGTATGGCACTCTGCGCAACTCGAACGAGGGCATGAATGGCTTTACTTTTGGGGACGGGGCGCGGGAGGCCGTTGACGACCCTGAGCGACGGAGGATCCGGGGAGTCGCTGCCCAGAGTGTCCTAGTGACGTTCCAACTGTTCGCCGCCAACATCCACAAGATCGACGAATTCCTCGCCTACAAGGAAGCCGAGGGCAAGACGATCCGCGGGGCCCCGTCTCGCCGACTCACCCGGTCACTCGGCCACTTGGGCTCCGGGAACGCCTGCCGATATTGTCGCCAAAACCGACGACGCCTCCAGCGACCCCGACCCACCACTGACCGCATGACGGTCCTCGGGTCACATCAAACTGTCAGAGACCGTCGCCATGTCGAGTTTGTCGACACAACCCGTTCCATTCTTTCGACGCCAGCTCTTGGGCGGCACTTCCACGCTAACGACCGAGATCTTCCACATGGTTTCTGTCGCAACTAAATGTGGGAAGAACCTACTCAAACTGGCCAAATGACACCTTCGGCACCCACAGGTTCGGCAGGTAGTTCACCTGTACGGACGCGAGCCCGGCGGATCGGGCGGCGCATTTCAAACTGACCTACTACCGGACCCGTATCCGATAGGGCAGGATTGGAGAAGATGCTTGATCTCATCATCCGCGCTGGCACGGTGATCGACGGGACCGGGGGGACGCCGCGGACCGCCGATGTAGCGGTGCGGGAGGGGCGGGTGGTGGAGGTGGGCAAGGTCACCGAACCGGCCGGGCGCGTCGTCGACGCCGATGGTGCGATGGTGACCCCCGGTTTCGTGGACATCCACACCCACTACGACGGCCAGGTGACCTGGGACTCCCGCATCCAGCCGTCGTCAGGCCACGGCGTGACCACGGTCGTGATGGGGAACTGCGGCGTCGGCTTCGCCCCCGTCCGCCCCACCGACCACGCCCAGTTGATCGAGTTGATGGAAGGTGTCGAGGACATTCCCGGCGCCGCGCTCCACGAGGGCCTGCTCTGGGACTGGGGCAGCATCCCCGAGTACCTCGACGCCGTCGAACGCCGCCCGCACGACATCGACGTCGCCGCCCAGGTCTGCCATGGGCCGCTGCGGCTGTTCGTCATGGGCCAGCGGGGTGCCGATCGTGAACCGGCGACGCCCAACGAGATCGTCGAGATGGGCCGCCTTTCCGCCGAAGGGGTGCGCGCCGGCGCCCTGGGCTTCACGACATCGCGCACGCTCAACCACCGAACCAGCCGGGGTGAGCCGACACCCACCTTGACCGCCGCCCGGGAGGAGCTTGTGGGCATCGCCCGCGCTCTGGGCGAGGTCGGCTCCGGCGTGCTGCAGGTGGTCTCGGACTTCCCCGAGTTCGACACCGAGATCGAGACGCTGCTCGAGATGATGCGGGCATCGCACCGCCCGCTGTCGGTGTCGCTCTCGCAGGGGCGCACCGGCGTAGGCCACCGGCACATCCTTGCCGCCATTGCCGCCGCCAACAACGAGGGCCTCCAGATGCGGGCCCAGGTGCCGGCCCGCGGCATCGGCGTGATCATCAGTCTCCAAGGCTCCGTCAACCCGCTGCGAGGCTCGAAGACCTATCGGGCCCTGGAGGGGTTGGCCCTCCCCAAACTGGTGGCGACCCTGTCGGACGCAGCCCTGCGCACCAGGATCCTGAAGGAGCTGCCCCGGGGCGTTGACATCCTCGACCGCGTTTTCGAACTCGTTGATCCGCCCGACTACGAGCCCGCTCCGGCAGACAGCATCGCCGCCCGGGCTGCGCGTGCCGGCACCCCCGCCGAGGAACTGTTCTTCGAGCTCCTGCTCGGCGATGGTGGGAAGGCGCTGCTGTACTGGCCCATTCTCAACTACTTCGACGGCAATCTCGATGCCGCCGCCGAACTGCTCGCCGATCCGAACGCCGTCCCTGGCCTGAGCGACGGCGGCGCCCACGTGGGCACGATCTGCGACGCCAGCTTCCCCACCACGTTGCTCTCGTACTGGGGCCGGGACCGCACCAAGGGCGTCCGATTCCCGCCTGAGTGGATCGTGTCCCGCCAGTGCCGGGCGACGGCCGAAGCGGTCGGGCTGCTGGACCGCGGGATCCTGGCGCCGGGCTTCAAGGCCGACCTCAACGTCATCGACTTCGAACGCCTGGGGATGGCCAAGCCGCGGCTGGTGTTCGATTTGCCCGCCGGCGGAAAGCGCCTGCTGCAGCTTTCGTTCGGCTACCTGCACACGTTCGTGAGTGGGGTCGAAGTGGCGACCGACGGTGAGTCGACCGGCGAGACGCCGGGCCGGCTCGTGCGGGGCGCACAATCGATGCCAGCCGATGGTTTCGGTGGGCTACCGACATGACTACAACCACCTGCTCATTTGCCTGTGGTCAGAGCCATTTCCCACGCTGTTGCTCCGGGATTCCCACATTGTTGCGGGTGCAAGAACCCG
Organism: uncultured Acidimicrobiales bacterium; assembly: GCA_963727075.1. Taxonomy (GTDB): domain Bacteria; phylum Actinomycetota; class Acidimicrobiia; order Acidimicrobiales; family RAAP-2; genus Bog-756. The sequence goes on along the minus strand of CAVSET010000006.1, from coordinate 2,499,276 downwards.
GGGAGAATCTCAGCGCGACAGGCGTCTAACAAACCGGGAAGGCAGGTGACCCTGCAGGGATCCTGCCGGCGAAGACGAGCACTCGATTCTGACCTGTAGAAGACTTCACAACGTGAGTCCGACAGTCCGACGCCGAGAGGAGCTTCAGAATGGCCGAGAGCGTTTACAAGATCGTTGAGTTGGTTGGTACCAGCAGCGAGTCGTGGGAGAAGGCGGCGACAGCTGCCATCGCCAAAGCCGCAGAGTCCCTTCGGGAGCTGCGGATCGCCGAAGTATCCGAACTGGACCTACAACTTGAGAATGGGCAGGTGCGGGCCTATCGAGCCAAGGTGAAGCTCTCCTTCAAGTACGAGGGCGGCGAGTAAGCCACCTTTTTACTCAAACCAAGGCGCTTCAGCTCTTATAGCTGGGCCCGCTGGAGAGAGATCAGGCGTACTGACACGTTGGCACGAGCTCGTTCGGGCCGTTGCTGCCCTGTGGGTGCCAGTTACCTGTCCTGTGGGTGCCGAGAATGTCATCCAACCATGTTGAGTAGGACTTTCGTAGAACGGTTGGGTACAGCGAAACTGGGTGAAGGACACCAATGCCCCAATTGGGCCTTTGGACTGGCGCTTCACGACGACGTTCGGCCATCATCCGATGTGGCCTTCTCGCTCCTCTACCTCTGTTCCTGCCGCGTCCTTGGACTCGTTCGGTCCGTGTGTAAGACCGAGTTGGAAAAGGACATCGAGATCATGGTGCTTCGGCACCAGGTGCACATTCTCGAACGACAGCTCCACGCACGTGTCCGGTATCGGCCAGTCGATCGTGCCATCCTCGCTGCGCTCAGCCAACTGCTTCCTCGAACCCGGTGGCGGTCCTTCCTGGTGACCCCCGACACGCTGCTGCGATGGCACCGGGAAGCGGCCAAGCACAAGTGGCGCCGTTGGCGGAAGCAACGGGGGCCTGGCCGACCACCGATGAGCGACGAACTGGTCGCGCTCATTGCTCGCTTCGGGCGAGAGAACCGAAACTGGGGATGTATCCGCATCCAAGGTGAGCTCCGAAAGCTTGGCATCCGTGTCTCGGCCACCTCGGTCCGAAGGGTCCTGCGCCGACATGGCCTGGGGCCTACCCCGCGGGGTGGACCCGACCTGGGCGGAGTTCTTGCGCCCCAGGCCACAGCGTGCTGGCCACGGACTTCTTCACCGTGGACACCGTTTCGCTCAAACACTTCTACGTGTTCTTCGCCATCGAACTCTCGACCCGGGAAGTGCACATTCTCGGTGTCACGGACCATCCGAATGGTGCCTTCGTCACCCAGGTGGCTCGCAACTTGATGAGTGATCTGGTGGACCGAGCTCGATCCATCAAGTTCCTGATCCGGGACCGGGACACCAAGTTCACGACGAGCTTCGACGAGGTGTTCCGCTCCGAGGGCATTCGGGTGATCAAGACGCCAGTCCGATCTCCTCGGGCCAATGCCTACGCCGACGCTGGGTGAGGACGGTACGAACGAATGCCTCGACTGGATACTCATTATGGGCGAATGCCACCTCGAACGAGTGCTTCGGGAGTACGTCAGGCACTACAACCAACAGCGCCCCCACCGAGGCATCGATCTTGGCGTGCCCGGGCCGCCAGACGGCCATCAACCAGCATTTCCCGACGTTGCAGCGTCCATCGATACGACGTGCTTGGTGGCCTCATCCACCAGTACCACCCGGTGGCCGCATAGCCGGGTGTCACGGGAACGGCGCGAATCCTCCTGTTGGCGGGCGGGGGTGGGGCGTTAGGGGAAGACATCGACCTCCGTCAACCTGCGATCGTGACATTGCTGCCGCCGAGATGGGTTCCCAGCCGTGATCGAACCCCGCGATCCAGATAGTGGTGCCCTTCAGCCCGGGAGGCACTGGGTGATCCCCAACGCCGGAGGATCCGTGGCGTGGCCGCCCAGAGCGTCTTCGTTGCCCTGTTGCTCTGGGCCGCCAACCTTCGCAAGATCGAGGGGTTCCTCGTGCGGGCCCTGACCTATGGGACTGCCCGCCGACGACCCCGCCGGCGCCGGACCAGGTCCATCGACTAGTGGCTCCCCGGACAGCCACCCTCCGACCACGCCGGTCACCGGCGGTCCCGGGCCGGACCCGCCGACCGCCGCCTGAGAGAGGGCGATCGCACCACCGCAACAGTGCCACAACGGCTTCGACGCGTCCGCTGACCGGTTGCTACAGGCACATCGCATCAACTGACCACTTCGAGTATCGGAACAGTCCCGATCTGGGTGCCCGGATGGCCCGAATCTTTGTACTGACCGAACTCGCGCCCATTGCCGGTGCAGATTTGTCGACGCGACCCGCCCGATTATGTCGGAACCCCTGGGTGGGCTATCGACATAACTACCTGACCACGGTCAACGGGCTATCCAGTCGCCGCATTTTCCACGCTAACGCTCTGGATTTTCCACATTGTTGTGTGTGCAACCCCCCATAGAAAACTCCCAGGTCGACGACACGGGTGAGGTATTCGGCGCCCACCGGGATTCTCGACACCCAGAGGAACCAACGCCCTCTTGCGACTAAGAGTCGCAAACGGTAGGGTCGCGCCAGCCGGCGGAAACCCCCTTCTACTGGCGGGAACACCCCTACTACAGCGGCAGGAGTTGGCGGGCTCCTGTCGCCGTAGTAGTTCCCTCTTGGTGCGAAAACCTCATCTGGACCCCCTGACCTGGGACGATGTGGTCCCAGACCGTTGGGGTTCTCGGGGGCTCCTGCGGGTGCTGAAAATGTCATCCGCACCGCCTGACCAGGCGATTTTCGTCCAAGGCCACCAGCCGATTGCGCAGTCTGGCCTGTCCCAGCGGTCTGTACTGCTGCGGAGAAAGGCCCTGGTGGGAGCCTGGATGAGGTTTTTTGGCACCCACAGGGTCGGATCCAGGCTCGCTCACCGTTTTGTACGCCGCTACAGTGCCCTCTCTCCTGACAACGATCTCAGATCCCTCAACTGGTACGGCGGCCTCCATGGCGCTCGGATTCTCATTGAGGCCGCCTCCCTAGAGGATCGCAATAAATCTGGCGTGGAGGAGCACCCCTTTGGAGCTCTGGTGTCTGCCGCAGCGTCAGCCCTCAGAACGATGACAGGAGCAACGATCTCGGTGCACTGCTGATCGGCAGGCACCGACAACCAGCAGCCACAAGCCGCGCCCCCGCGCCCTGTGCTCCCCGTTCGGGTGGCTCCGGCCGTCGTGCCCTGGCCGGCCCCGCGCGTCGCCTTTGTCGTCGCCGCCCGCCCCGTCTCCCTCTCTCCCCTCGCGACGTCAGAGGGGATAGGTGATAGGGGCGGTAGAAACATCCCAACGGAGGGGTATCCCGGATCAGGAGGCTCGGCGCTGCTGGCTATGTTTGATCGCCTGGGTGACCATACGTAGCACCAGACCCAAGAACACCAAGTTGAGCCACATCTGCGCGGTAACGACAAGGTGTGCAGCTTCACTTTTGGGTGTGAATGTCACCGAAGCCGACGGTGGTGAATACGGTGGACGAGAAGTACATGGCGTCGGTGCGGCTGAGAGATGCTCCGAACGCGGCCGGATTCGTGTGAGACATCACAAGTAGGAGGTCGCGAAGAGCAGCATGTAGAGCGGAATACTGAACGCCAGTGCTTCGACGGCCCGGCCGACCGGGTGGTTGGACCGGATGATCTGCCCGACCTGCCAGACGATGATCGCTGTGAGTACCAGCGCGCCGAGAATCAGCTTGGTGATCTTCTCAACGTTGGTCCCGCCGCCCAGGGGCAGCAGGAAGTAGAGGGCTAGAACCAGAGCGACCGTGGCAGCCGTGCGCACTACTGCGAAGACGACCAGCCGTTTCCGTCCCCGCTCGGCGAGGTCACCGAACAGCGTGGCTCCTGTCGGCGGCTCGCTAGCAGACATGGCTGTCCTCCTCCTCGGTCCGAGGGTCAGGCTGGCTGGGTGGAGTGTTGCTTGATCCGGTCAGCCACGAACAGGACCAGTACGCCGATCCCCACGCCGATGAACGTGAAGAGCACCCGCCGTCCCTCGGCCGCGTAATTGGAGGGATGGGGGATGTCCGCGGCGATAAGGGCGGCGCTCGCGATGGCAGCCGTGTAGTAGGCGTAGTTCACGCCGTGGATCGAGGCCCCGAGAGCGGCTAGGAGGATGATGGTCGCTTCCAGGGCAATCTTGTCGTGGACGATGAGCAAGATGGGTATAGCCACCGCTGCACCTATGGCCGCACCGATGACGCGTTGAAGTCCTACCAGCCTGGATTGCTCGATACTCGGTTTCATGGCGATCAGTGTGGCGATCACCATCCAATCTGCATTGGGCTCATGGAGCCCGAAGGCAATGGCGGCGGACGCAGCCAGCGCCAACGCTCGCACCAGAGCGAACAGCACGATCGGTCGAGTCAGTTCAACCGCTGCGCCCGGCTCGCCAGGGACATCGATGATCGGTGTTGGCTTCCATTTCCGCCTGCTCACCAGCCACACGATGAAGGTGAGCGTGATCCACAGGGCTGATCCGATCAGCCATGCCAGCGCTTGGTCCCATCCGCTGGTGTGGATTCGATCGGCACGGAAACTGATCGGCAGGCCGACGGCGAGGACGAACCAGACATTGAGCAGCATCCCGGCGGTGAACCGGTGCAATCCGAACCGCACGGCCAGCCCGGCCAGCAGCGTGACGAGGAAGAGTGCAAGCACGACGAACCCTGATGCCTGGGTACCGACGAAGAACGCCAGCGCGGTCATCAGCGCCCCGACGAGGCCGAAGACGCCCATCGCCCGAGCCCGGTTCCAGTAGGCACCACCTGGGTCGCTCAGGGCGGTTGTAAGGACGGCGAACACGACGCTGACGAGGTACTTCTGTTGGTTGAGCTGGACGACGGCGAACCAGATCACCAGAAGGACGCCGCCGACGGCAATGCCACCAGAGAGGCTGAACTTGCTCCGATCGACTGCGATTACCTTCGTGAGCTGGCTCATCGGATGCGACCTCTCGTCGTGCCGTGAACGTGTGCTTCAGCCATTGTGCTCCAGTTCGCCGTGTGGCCGGCCTAGACGCCGGATTCGACGGTGATCCGGCCCGTGGCTGCAGCCTGGCGGAGTGCCTGGTAATCACGTTCGTTCTGATCGGCGTAGGTGGTAGCGAACGTGGCCAGGGCCCGCTCGAACGTGGGACCGTTCCCGAGATAGCTGGCGATGGCAATGCGGTCGCCGGATCGGGCATGGGCCCGAGCCAGCGCCTGGGCGCACACGGACGCGTACTTGGTCAGGCCGGCAGGGATCGCCCCTTCGATCTCGAAGCTCCCCTTCCAGTCCCGGAGCTGGCGTATGTAGTAGTCCCGCCTGACGCCGTCGGGACCCTCGACCTGCTCGTGACCGAGGAAGATGTCACTGGCCGCCTGCATGAGGTGCTGGCCGGCAACCACTCTCGCCCCGTGGTTGGCATAACCGCTCTTGCCGACGAACTCTTCGAGGACGGACGCCTCGGCCTCCTTGGCCTGCAGAAACAAGGGGTCGCTGTTGTCGTTGCCGACCATGAGCAGGATCCACGCCCGCGTGCCGACGCTGCCTACTCCCACCACCTTTCGGGCGATCTGAACGAACTGGAACTGCTCTAGCAGGTGGCGACGATCGGTTTGGAGGCTGTGCCGGTACCCGCGGATGAGTTGGTGGAACGTCTCGCGGAGTCCATCGCTCACCTCCGAGGAGAACACCTCCTCGGTCGGTACGACCAACGGCGGGTCGCTGACGATCCGGAGCTGACCGTCGACGACGGTTGTGAGCTTGCCGAGGGCCTGCAGGCTGTCCCGGGTGCGGGCCTTTGTCATGATTGTGGCCGTGCGAGCTGCCATACGCTTGTCGGCCTTCGAACCCGTCTTGGCTGCCGTGGACTGGAGCTCGGCGAGAAGTTCGGCAACATCGATACGGGAATACCAGACGTCCATGGTCGACCCGCCGGCCAGCCGGGACATCTCGGAGCGGTAGCTGGCCCCGACGGCGAGTGCGGCCGTTGTGGCCTCCTGCTCGGTAAACTCGCGGTCCCGTGCCGCGATCACCACGCTGGCCGCCAAACGCTTGAGATCCCACTCCCATGGGCCGGGAAGGGTCTCATCGAAATCGTTCACGTCGAACATCAGCGCCCGTTCCGGTGAGGCGAACAGTCCGAAGTTGGACAAATGGGCATCGCCACAGACCTGGGTCTTCAATCCAGAACGAGGCGTGGTGGCCAGGTCGGAGGCCATGACAAGCGCTGCACCTCGGAAGAAGGTGAACGGCGAGACCAGCATCCGTCCGTAGCGGATTGGGACCAGATCCGGCACCCGTGTCGTCGCCTGGCGTTCGAGGAGGGCAACTGGGTCCGGTCGCTCGTCAGCGGGTCGGAGCTCGGCGTGGGACGACCGGGGTGCCAAGGCCCGGGCCTCCTTGCCGACCTTGGCCCGTTGTTCGACCGTCAGGTGCAGCACCCTCCCTCCACGTGAGCCTGCCGCCTCAACCTCATCTGCCATGGCATCTCCATTTCTGCATCTGAGGTGACCTTGGAGACTCGCCGGATTGAGATCCGCCAGCCCTCCCCTACAGTGCGAACTCCTAAGCTTTCGTCAACCCGTAGACCTCATAACTGGCAACGAGCGCAGCGGCTCCGTAGACGATCATTCCGATCCCGGTGATCACGCAGATGATCGAAAGCGAGAGCGATGGGTAGACGAGGCAAAGGATTCCGATTGCAGTCGCGATCACACCCAGAACGACGCGCGCCCAACTGACTCTCCCTTCATTGGCACTGAATCCCTGAATGAGCTCTGCTGCACCGCCAACGGTCCAGAAGATGCCAATGATGAATCCTAAGAACGCGACTGCCGTCGTAGTGTGATGGAGCAGGATGATTGCAATGACAATCGAGAGCAGGCCCATAACCAGAAGTGCCGTCCGCTCGCCCGCGGCACCTATCGCCTGGATCAGGCGAATCGCCCCCACGATCAACAACCAGATGGCGATGATCACAGCAATCGCGTGTACTGACTTACTGGGCTTGAACGTCAGTACGATCCCAAAGCCGATCGTGATGACGCCGAAGAGGGCGATCAGCCACCATTGGCGCCCGATTGCTCGGATGCTTTCCGCAGAATCGACATCGCTGGTGCTTGGCATTTTGACCTCCCGCCTTAAAGCCCGAGGGCTTGCTTGAGTGAGCTCAAACTGCTGCTACTGCTCGAGACCTTAGTTGCGGCCTGGCTGAGTGTTCCGGTGTCATTCTTTGCGATCCCGTCGCTGCACTTCTGAGCCGCACTGCTCAGATCATCGAGCAGCGACGACCACGCCTTCTGGGCTGTCGAGTTTGGTATGGGGGGTAGTGCCTTTGCGGTCGCCACGTCGGTGGCAAGCTTCTGGCAACTCGCGGTGACCGCAGACGGATTTTGAGAGGACACTGCTGCGGGAAGGTCGGTTCCCAGCGCAGCCACATCGGCACTCAGGGTCGTGACCACCGCTTTGTTGTTTGTGACCCATTTCACTGTCCCACTCACGCTGTTGGCGACCGTCGACGATGTCTGCGCCGGTACCTGCCCCGTGGTGGTGGTCGAACTACTGGTCGAAGAAGAGCACCCGGTAATCACTATCGCGGTGATCATGACGGCCAGCACGGCTATGCGTTTCATCTTGTCGGAACCTTTCGTCTGGGCAAGGGATGGGGTCCCCGGTGCAAGGCGTTCCGAGGCCCCGTTCGGTCATAGGGAAGCCGCACTGTCGGGATCGAAAAATCACTCCCCCGACGGGCTCACTCTCGGCAGCGCGCTCTGGCTGTGGCTTCAGAACTACGCCAACGGCGGCGCCCCCGGCCGGGTTGAATCTCTTCCTGTTGACCAAGAAGGCCTTCGTGAGTTGGCTCATCGACAGCGACCTCTAGTGGTGCGACCGGAGAGGGCGAGGTCACGAATCTCACCCATCCTCTCGAGTCGGGCTGGGTCGGGCATACTTCGGGCCTTCACCCGTCCGTTCCGTGTTCTGGATTGACGGAGACGAGCTCGACACCAAGCTCCTGAACTCGCTCGATGAGCCCGACAAGGTGCGCCTGATCTGTCACGTCGCCGGTGAGCACCGTCGTGCCAGCGAGCCTCTGCAACCGCATGCCGTCAAACAGGACGCCGAACGAATCGCCTAGCTCTCCCCGAAGAACAAGCCGATAGCTGCGGGGTTGTGCCCAGTTGTTGTCCATTTCGACGCATCCTTACATTCCGGCAGGCGACCCGTCATCACCTTCCGGCCGGATTCACCTAGGGGAGGCTGTTGGCCGCCGGGCCGGACCACCGATCCTCACGCCCGGGCTGGCACCGACCAATGTTCACAGACAGTGGAAGACAGACGGGCGTCGCTGCCCACCCGCGGGACCATTGCGTTCGCCCTTTGGACGCTCGCTAGAGGATGCCCAGTTCGCGGCTGCGTTCGAGCGCAGCGCTCCGCGAGCCCACGGCGAGCTTGCGGTAGATCGATCGAACGTGGCTATGCACCGTGTAGTGCGACACAAACAGTTCACGACCGATATCTCGCTCCGACAAATCGCTGCACAGGAGCCGGAGCACTCCGAGCTCTCGCGGTGTCAGCGCGCGATCCTCGGATAGGACGCGGCGGCGGACCTTGGCTGTCCGCTCGAAAGTAGACACTGTCTCGGCCAGGATCCCCGGATCAGGGCAGCGCTCGAGGACCGATCTTGCATCGGCTACCGCGGCCGTGGCCGCCTTGTGCTCGCCCAGGACCCCTAGCACCCGCGCTTGGCCGAGAAGCGCATGGGCCACCTGGATGGGCTGGCCAAAGGTTCGGGCAAGTGCGACGCCGTGCTCGATCAGCGGCAGCGCCTCCTCCGGCCTGCCACGTGCCGCCAGGGATGCCCCCATCGCCAGCGGAACTGTGCCGACTGCCTCCTCCGTGCCGTGCTCCTTTCCGAATTGGGCTGCCGCATCGGCCAGGATGCGCTGCTCGTCAGCACGGCCCCGCTCTCCGGCGATCAGCGATCGATAAGCCAGGGACGACGTACCGGACAGCCACTGGGCGCTGGCGGGAGCCAGCGCCGCCGATTCCGCGAACCAATCGTCGGCCTCGTCACGCTCACTCTCGAAGTACAGGCCCACCCCAACCGCCCAGCAAGCCAAAGGCCGCCAAGGCGACCCGGGGCCTTCAAGCTCGGCCGCCCGTCGGGAATTTTCCAGCTGGGCGCCGACATCGCCCCAAGGGAAGCCGGCCCGTAGCATCGTCAGGCTCGCCCTAGCGGAGCTGAAGCCATCGGGCAGCGGTCCCGCGTCGAGGTCGCCCAGCCTTTCGACCGCTGCGATGGCCCGCGCCGCCTCCTCCTGCCTCGCAGACAATGAGAGCACCCACGCCTGAATCAGGAGCAGATGCACGTCGCTGGTCAGTACCTCGTCGGGGAGCTGCCGCAGCCAGGCCAGGACGGTGTCGTACCTCCACGTGTTGGCGTACTTGATCCAGAAGGTTTCGATCAGCTCGACTGCTTCGACATAGGCCTCGGCCGCTATGGCGTGCTGGATCGCCTCGCCGGTCGTCCCGTGATCACGATGCCAGGTGTAGGCGCGGCGGTGCAGCGCCGGGGCCAGGGCCGGCTCGAGCCGCTCGAGCTCCACCCGGAGCAGCTGCGCAAAGACGTGGTGAAAGCGGTACGACCCGGCCTCGTCGTCGAGCGGGACAAGGAACAGGTTGCTCCGTGACAGCTCATCGAGCATCTGCGCCGAGCCCTCTTGGTCCATCACGGCATCGCACAGAGGGCCGGTCAACCGTTCGAGGATCGAAGTATGGAGCATCAGCGCCTGCGCCGGCGGCGTGTGGGCCTCAAGTACCTCCGTCACCAGGAAATCCACAACGTGACAGTTCGATCCGCCAAATGTGCGGACGAAAGCGTGGCGGTCGGCGGTGGGCTGCAGCGAGAGCGCCGCGAGATAGAGCCCTGCCGGCCATCCCTCCGTCTTCTCCACCAGACTGTCGACGTCTTCGGCTGTGAGGTCGAGCCCGAGGCGGCCGTTGAGGAATGCGTCAGCTTCCGGGTAGGTGAATCGCAGATCGGCGGCTCGTAGCTCGAGCAGCTCGCCATGGGCGCGCAGACTAGCCACCGGCAGGCTTGGCTCCGTCCTGGTGGCGAGTACGACATGGAATCCAAGCGGCGCATGTTCGATGAACCAGCGCACACTGGCGCGTGCCGGTTCGCTGGAAACTCGGTGGAAGTCGTCCAGGATGAGGGTGATCTCCCCTTGGCCGTCGAGCTCGTTGACTAGACGAGGCAGAACCAGATCAATGACTGGTGTCACGACCGATTGCTCTGGCGCCAACTTGGCGGCGTCGGGGTTCGCGCGGCGTAGCGCCCCAATCGCGTGCGGACCACAGGACCACGGGGTCGTTGTCCGCCTCGTCCAGCGTGAGCCACGCAACGAGTCTGCGAGGGGCCTCGGACTCGTACCAGGCAGAGAGAAGAGTGGTCTTCCCGAAGCCCGCCGGGCAGGCGACAAGAGTCAGCCTGCGGTCCGATCCGCTTCGAAGACGCTCCTGAAGGCGCTCGCGCGGGATCGACTGTTCGCGCACAGGCGGCGGCCGCAGCTTCGTGCCCACCAGGATCGGCTGCTCGACATCCTCGAGCCCCACGCCGTCCGCGGAATCCTGCAGGTCAGAGGTGTCGTGGCGGGCCTCTGGCAGTACCTGACGGAGTGACCGGCTCGGCCCCCGCGCACTACCAAGGGGCTCCCTTGCAGGGGACATAACGCCTAGCTTGCCAGTTCAGATTTCCTGGGTCCATGGCCAAAGGTCCCTAAGCCAAGGCGCCGCCGCTCCTTCGCTCGCTCTCAGACTGGCCTCCAGGGCGACGCCAGAGCCCATTGAAGTTTCCTGCCAGACACCTTACTCCCACGGGCTGCGATCTCGCGGTAGGCAATGGAATGCCGGACACCGCGGTGGTCTTTCCCCTAGGTGAATCCGGCTGGCAGGTGATGACAATTCGCCTACATAAGTGTGAATCTGCCGGATGACAGACCGACAGCTCAAGGTGCAGTTCGAGTTGACCGGCAGGGCGTTCGCCGTTTTCGACAGAAGCAACGTAACACCAGAAGTCCCCAAATGAATGCACAGAAAGAATGGAGAAAAGCATCATGGCCAAGCCTGACGCAGTATTTGTCTACATCGGGACCTACCCGAGCGAAGGCTCCGCACGTGCTGACTACGACGTCGTGAAGGACCTCCACGCCGCAGGAGCAGTCGGCACCTACGACGCTGCAGTGGTGACCAAGGACGCGGATGGCAAAGTCCATGTCAACAAGGATGAGACGGCTACCCGTCATGGCGCGTGGGGTGGGGCAGCGGTCGGCGCCGTCGTCGGCATCCTGTTCCCGCCCGCCGTCATCGGTGCCGCAGCGGTAGGGGCGGCCGTCGGCGGCGTGAGCGGCCACCTGTGGAAGGGCATGTCTCGGGCGGACGTGAAGGAGTTCGGGGACATCATCGATGCCGGGCAGGCTGCACTGGTCATCGTCGGCGAGAGCACTATTGAAGATGCCATTAACAAGGCCGGACTGAAGGCTGAGAAGCATGCCGCAAAGGAGCTCAACGTGAGTCCCAAGGACATCGACAAGGCCGTTCAGGAGACAGCTCAGGCGGTCAGCTGAGCCAAGTTGGTTCCCGAGGTGGCGGTTGTCGTCGCATCGGGAACCGCAGCGGCCGGTGGGTGCGGGCGGCCACGCACCGCGAGGAAGCGCGAATGTAGTAGCCGCCGGGTGCTGTGGCTGAATAAGATTTTTGGCACCGGTCGCACTCCGTTGCAGTTGACTAAGTGTCCATTTGACCAAATCTTTTCAACGAACAGAAGGATATGAACATGAGTGAAGATCGACCCCTTCTTGCAACCGTCCTAGAAATGACCGAGGCCTCGGTGAGCCGTACCAGCTTGAGTGATCGGGAGCTCATGATGGTCCGCCTCGCCGCCTTGGCGGCTGTTAACGCGCCCCCGGCCTCATATCTGCTGAACATGGCGGCCGTCGCAGCCGCTGGCACGGATCTGACGCTAGAGGATGCGCAAGGGACCCTTATCGCTGTTGCGCCAGTTATCGGCACGCCCCGGACGGTGTCCGCAGCCGCTGCGATCGCCGAGGCCCTCGGGCTGGCACTGGCCATCGAGGATGCGATCGAGGAGATGCAGTCGTCGGACTGACAGTGTCATGCCTCCCCACGCCAGGGATCCCCCTGAGGTGAGAAGTTCACTGGTATTCCATGAGGAAGCCCCGGCACGATAGCCGGGAGTCCGGAGTAGATCCCCGGTGACTTCGAAAATCGCCGGCGCACGAAGACACCACGTCACGATCAGATCAGACAGCAACTAGGAGGATTGTGGGCACCACGGCGGCGAAGAAGGGCTCGCTGGCACTCGTCGCATTGGCGACTGCGCAATTCCTCATGGTGCTGGACCAGTCCGTGATGAACGTCTCGATCAGCTCGCTGGTCCACGACTTCCACACCACGGTCACCACGATTCAGGCGGTGATCACGCTCTACTGCCTGGTCATGGCAATGCTGATCATGACCGGGGCCAAGATCGGCGACATTATCGGTCGACGCAGGGCGTTCGTCATCGGACTGATCATCTATGCCTGCGGATCGGCTCTGACCGCCGCCTCCCAGACCGTGTTCCAGCTCGCCCTCGGGTGGTCGGTGCTCGAAGGGATCGGCGCGGGGCTCGTCTTCCCTGCACTGGCAGCCCTGATCGCGGGCAACTTCGAGGGATCCAGCCGCAAGGCCGCCTATGCGGTCATCGGGGGCGTCGCCGGTGCGGGCATCGCGGTCGGGCCCATCGTCGGCGGGTGGGCAACAACCGTACTGACGTGGCGTGTCGTGTTCGTCGGCGAGGTCTTCATCGCCGCCTTCATCCTGATCATGACCCGCAAAGTCAAAGATGCGCCGGCTCCTACTCCCAAGCCCAAGCTCGACGTCGTCGGCTCGGTGCTGTCGGCAGCCGGTCTCGGGGTCTTCGTCTACGGCGTCCTCGAATCGAGCACGTGGGGATGGGTGAAGCCCAAGAACTCCCCGATCACGATCTTCGGTTTCTCCTTGACGCTGTTCGTCCTAGCCGCCGGTGGCGTGCTCATCTGGGGGTTCGTCACCTGGCAGCGCCATCGGGAAGACACGGGCCGCGACCCACTAGTCCACCTCTCCTTGGCTCGCATCCCGCCGGTGCGCTCTGGGCTGATCGGGATGTTCAGCCAGAACCTCTTGCTCATGGGGATCTTCTTCGTCGTCCCGCTGTATCTCCAACTCGTACTTGGGCTGAGCGCGCTCGAGACCGGGATCAAGATGCTTCCTATCTCAATCACCATGTTCGCCACGGCGGCAGTCGGGGCACGGCTCTCGAACCATTTCGCGGTGCGGGAGATCGTCCAGACCGGCCTGATCGTGACACTCGGCGGTTCCCTCGTACTGCTCTCGACGATCAAGCCCACGCTCTCCAATGCCGGATTCGCCATCGGGATGGGCGTACTTGGCGTTGGGATGGGCCTGATGATCTCCCAACTGGGCAATGTGGTCCAGTCCTCGGTCGAGGAGTCGGGCCGGAGTGAGGCCGGCGGGCTGCAGTACACGGGACAACAGCTCGGGTCATCGCTGGGTGTGGCGCTCATCGGGGCGATCGTGCTGATCGGGCTGACCAGCACGTTCATCTCCAACGTCCAACACGACCCTCGCATCAGCTCCGAAGTGTCCACCCAAGTGGGGGTCGCCGCTGGTTCCAACACCAACTTCGTCGCCTCTTCGCAGATCGAGGCTGCCGCAAAGAAGGCCGGCCTTGACCCCGCAACGACGGCAGCGCTCGTCGACGACTACGAATTGGCCCAACTCCGATCGCTCAAAGCTGGGCTCCTGGCCGCGGCGCTCCTAGCCCTGATCTCACTCGGCTTCACGAGGGAACTCCCGCACCAACGGCCAGCTCCCCAAGCGAAGCCGGCTTCCGCTGCTGTCTCAACTTGAGCACGACTTTTGCGGAGAGCAACATGCCCTTCACCCTTTCGGAAGCGAATCGTTTCATTGAACTCGAGACCCGAAAAGGACTTCGTGACGCGTGTGGGCGGTCTTGGACGGGGGCAGACACCCCGCAAGCGAGAGAGGCGACGTAGCGGGACGCATCGAACGAACTGCCCACCAACGAGTGTTGGCAGGCGACGCCTCGGAGCGTCAGTTGACTGACTACATTGAACGTGTGCGGACACCAATCAAGCAGTCACCGGATCCGATGTATGCAGAGTTCGAAGTACACCGAACGATGATTCGAGACCGGGTCCGCACCGAGGCCTTTCGACGTGCGATTTACTCTGTTGTACACCCTGGCGATATCGTGCTCGACTTTGGGGCGGGAAGCGGCATCCTTAGCGTATTGGCAGCGCGTGCAGGTGCCTCACGGGTCTACGCAATCGAGCAAACCACGATGGCTGTTCTGGCCCAAGAGCTGGCAGTAACGAACGGGGTCGATGAGATCGTCCGAGTGATCCAAGGGAATGTCTTGGACATCGACCTTCCGGAACGCGTCGACGTGATCGTATCGGAGTGGCTCGGAGGTTTCGGGATCGACGAAGGGATGCTGCCTCCGCTCATTGTCGCCCGAGATCGCTGGCTGAAGCCAGGCGGATCCATGATTCCCGACTCCGTTACCGCATGGGCTGCGCTCGTGCATGACCGCTACCTTGAGGACATGGTGGAGTTCCTGCGGGACAATCCGTACCGCGTTGATCTCGATGCCCTGATCGAGAAGACGGTCAATGAAGTTCACTACTCAGGCAGCTTTCGCCACCTCAACGCTGGCGATAGGCGTTCACTGCCTGGTCGTATGTGGACCACGGATACAGGTCACATCACGCTCGAGCAGGCGGAGGCGCCCCACCAAGCCGAGATGCTTCTGTCTGTCCAAGAGTTCGGTACAGCCAACGCGCTCGCCCTCTGGTTCACCGCTGACCTCGCCCCAGGTATCACGCTGTCCGTGGGGCCAGGCGACCCTCCCACTCATTGGGGAATGACGACTGCCCCGCTGAGCTCGCCCGTGCAGCTCGTGCCTGGAATGAATGTTCGAGTCAAGGCCAGAACCCTGCCGGCTCGGCCGACCGGGACGTGGACGAGCTGGGCCGTAGCTCTGCCGGGCTCAGATTGGGAGGAGCATGACGAACGGGCCATCTGGGAGGAGATCGACGACTAAAGCATTTTACACGTTAGTCTCCGATCCCTTCGGGGCGGTGGTCTCCGTGCGGCCAATCGCCTTCCACGGCGTGTTCGGATCGCCGGCCTTCTCGGTCCGTGGCTGTCGCCTCTACTGAGATAGAGACCGCCGGACAAGAGGCCGGCCATGACCCCGCAACGACGGCAGCACTCGTCGACGACTACGAATCTGGGCAACTCCGCTCAAAGCTGGACTCCTGGCAGGTGCGCTTCTTACCCTGATCCCGCTCGGGTTCACAAGAGAGTTGCCACACGAACGACCCGTTCGACCCACGAAAGCGGTTCCGGCACAAATCTCAACCTGAGGCAGGCGTGACCACGGGAGAGGAACCCTGTGGGTGCCGAGAATGTCATCCATTCCTTCTGAACTGGGACGATGCACTTCCCATGCCCCGCTGACGAGGGTCACTTCTCGAGGCATTTCCTGGTCCGATGGACGTCAGGCGCGATCGAAAAGGCGACTAACCGAGAGCGGGAGGCGCCTGTGGGTGCCAAGAATGTCATCCACGTCACGCGACCAGGCGATACTCGTGGATCAGTCCGCCGAGCCGATCTGTTCGCTCGAGTTGTGACGGGTCGACCTTCTTCGGTTTCGCTGGGGCTGCGACCTTCGGCTGAGGTGGTAGCTGACCGAGTGATCGATGAGGCCGATGGCTGTTGTAGTGCTCGACGTACTCATGGACTACAGCCTCGAGATGTCGACGACCGAAGATCAGTACCCGATCCAGGCACTCCCGCCTAACGGTCCCGACGAACCGCTCCGCGAAGGCATTGGCACGAGGTGCCCGAATCGGCGTGCGGAGGATCCGAATGCCCTCGGAGCGGAAGACCTCGTCGAAGCTGGCCGCGAACCTGGCGTCGCGATCCCGGATCAGGAACTTGACCGGTCGTGCATGTTGGGCCAGTTCATAGGACAGGTTCCGGGCCTGTTGGACGACCCAACCACCTGTCGGATGCTCCGTCACTCCCGTCACGAAGACCTTCCGGGTGTCGAGTTCGATGAAGAAGAGGATATAGAGGGTCCGCAGAAGCACGGTTTCCACGGTGAAGAAGTCGCAGGCCAGCATCGTTGAGGCCTCGGCTCTCAGGAACTCACCCCACGTCGGGCCCGTCCTGTTCGGGGAGGGGTCGAGGCCGTGACGCTCGAGGATGTTCCAGACGCTCGCCGGGGCCAGGCCGATGCCCAAGACGGTGAGCTCACCGTGGATCCGGCGATAGCCCCAGGTCGGGTTCTCCCTGGCCAAGCGAACCACTACCTGCACGGTCCCGGCTGAGATTCTCGGGCGACCCGAATGCTTCGGGTAGGTCCACTTGCGACGGATCAGCTCTCGATGCCAACGGAGCAGGGTGTCAGGCTGGACAAAGAACCGATGGAGCTTCACCCGGGGGATCAGCCGGCTGAGGCCGGCAAGGAGCGCTCGGTCCTTCGGCTGCAGAGCCGGACGGGCCACTTGGCGACGGAGGACCGCCACCTCGTGGCGGAGCACGACGACCTCGATGGCCAGATCGGAGTCGTCGGACCGCTGCAGGAAGACGATCTGGATGGTTCTAAGGAAGGCGAGATAGAGAAACGAGAGGGCCACGGCCCATTCTCGCCGTCACATCCGCTCTGGAGAAAGCCGAGATCAAAGCACCCGGATGAGGTTCTTGGCACCCACAGGATCTGGATGGTCCGGAGGAAAGCGAGATAGAGAAACGAGAGGGCCACGGACCATTCTCGCGGTCACATGCGGTCTGCAGAAAGTCCCAGTTCAACGTTCCAGATGAGGTTCTTGGCACCCACAGGCCAAGTTGTTCTTCCCACGCGAGGTTTCACGGTGGGCCAGCCAGGCGGACGGCCGTTTCAAGATGGAGGGCATGCACAAACGCTTGAGGCAGATTCCCGCGCATTTGATGCTCGTCGACGTCCCATTCTTCGGCGTGGATGCCGGTGGAGCCGGTGCAGCGAGCGGTCCGTTCGAACCATCGGACCGCCTCAAGAACCTCGCCCTGCTGGTGGAGGGCGAGGGCGGTTGCAAACCCACAGAGGGTAAACGATCCTTCGGCATGGGCCAGCGGAAGGTTGCCATGTCGGAACCGGTAGGCATAGCCATCCTGGGTGAGTTGGTCGAGCACGGCATGGAGGGTGGTCGAGCTTCGTGGATCGTCAGCGGGGATCGCTCCTCGGAGCGCGGGAAACAGGAGAGCAGCATCGATGGCGGAGTCGTCGGGTGACCGTTGCCAGTAGCCGTCGGGGTGGGTGGACGCGTTGGCGGTAGCGGCCACGATCCGATCGGCCAGGGCACTCCAGCGTGTGGCATCCGGCGAGCCATGACCGCCAAGAGCTCGGGCGGCCTGGCGAAGCCCGGCGGCGCAGATGAGCCGGCTATGGGTCCAGAGACGATTGTCGATCTCCCATATCCCGGCGTCGGGTTCCTGCCATCGGGCATCAATGGCTGCAGCGGCAATTTGGGCGGCGCGGATGCTATCTGGACCGACCCGGTCGTTTGCTACGGCTGCCGCCAGGAGTAAAAGCGATTCACCGAAAGCATCGAGCTGGAACTGCGCGTTGACATGGTTCCCCACCAAGTCGTAGCCGCCCGGGTAGCCGGGCAGGTCGAGGCTTCGCTGATCCGGGATGGCGGTGCCGTCGATCCGGTAGGCGGGGGCCAGGTTGGGACCATGCTCGAGGAGACGGGCCGTGATGAACCTGACGGCCCCATCGAGCAAGGGCAGGCCGCCGGCGGCCGCCGCGGCCTGTCCAGCGTAGGCCTGGTCGCGGATCCACACATAGCGGTAGTCGTAGTTCCGTCCTTGCTCAGCCCGTTCGGGCAACGAGGTGGTGGCTGCCGCCACCATTCCCCCGCCGGCACTGGTCAGCCCGTGCATAACTGCATGGGCCAGCGAAGCGCCCTTGGGGTCGAGGGTGCCATCCAGGTTGGGAAGATCGTGTGCCCAGGCCTCTGTGGTGGCATCCCAGGCGGTGTCGGGCTCAACCGGCTCGTCGTCGAAGGGTCGGGTTGCCAGCTCGAGAAGCAGGTCGACCGGCTCACCGGGCACCACTTGCACGTGTGCCCGCCACTCACGGCTATCACCGTCAGTGCTGAGGTGGACACCTTCGGGCCCCTGCCACCGCATCCACATGTTCCCGGTTGTGGCTGTCCACGTCCGGCCGTGGCGGTGTACGTCGCGGAGGTGATCTCGTCCGAAGCATGGCCTAGGGGCAAGAACCACGTCGACGTCCTGCCGGGCCTCGGGGGATGTCATCCGTCGAAGCAGCACCACCCGGTCTGGATCGGCCGGAAAGGCCAGAGCCTCACGGCACTCGATGACCCCGGCAAGGGTGACCCAACGGCTTCGCCAGATGAGGCTTTTCGCCTCGTAGTAGCCGCCCCAGGTGAAGGAAGCTGCCGGGGTGACGGCGTAGACGCCGGGACCGCCGATGAGCGAGGCGAACACCGCGTCGGAGTCCCACGATGGCGCACACATCCAGGCCACGTCCCCTCGAGGACCGATCAGACAGCCTCGCTCCCCGTCGGCAATGAAGGCGTAGGAGCCGAGGACCTGGGGGGGGAACGGCTCGGGTGACGTCCGTCGCGCAGCAGGGCTCATAGTTGTTCCCTGACGCCGGCCTCGTGTTGCACGTGGGCTAGATCGTCGCCCACACCTCCGGTCAGCGCTCGTCGCCCTGCTCCCCGACAGCCCACCGGTAATATCGTGCGCCGGCGAGTGTCTTCAACCTCGAGGGCCATAGCGGCGTAAAGGGCGACGAGACACAGACCGAGACCCCACCAGCCGGAGATGTGCTCCCAGCTCGTGCTGCCGCTGAACTCGTAGACGGCGGTCAGGACGAATCGGGCACCGGCACCGAACATGACGAGGGCAGCGGCCACTTTCCCGAACGTGGCGGCTGTCGGAACCATAAGGCCGGCGGCCACAAAGGACAGCAGTAAGCCCAGGGTCCGGCTGGTCGAGCCCAGTGCCGAGGTGAGTACCAGCGTGCCGGTGACCAACCAGGCGCCCGCGAGTACGCCCATTCCGGTGCCCCCGACCGAATCGCGGGCGAGGAAGCCGAACACCGAGGCCAAGAGCTGCAACGGCACAGCAAAGACCAAAAGGACCATGCCCGCCTGGTGCGCCTCTGAGGTAGGCAGCCACTGCAGCTGCAGCCCAATCAAGATGACCGATGCTCCCCCAGAGCGGTAAAGCCGAGCGGAAGCGGACTGCCGACGGGGCGCAGCACGACGCGGGCCAGCCTGTCGTCCGGTGGGGCGGGCACGAGAGACGGCTCGTGCGCCAACCATGGCGCCGATCGGTCTTCGTTACGGTCAAAGGACACGACCGGCTCAGCCAACTCGGTAGCAGTCGGCGGCGCCGGAACGGAGGGCCATGCCGTGACCCGGCCGGTCCCGAGCGGGGACCAACGCACCGCCGGTTGGGGACAAGGTGCCGTCGAAAAGCATGTCTTCGATGCGGCTGTGGTCGTGGAAGTACTCGAGGTGGCGGAGGTTGGGGACGCTCACCGCGACATGGGCGTGGAGGTTGGGAGCGCAGTGTCCGGAGATCTGGATCCCGTTGGCGGCAGCCAGTTGGGCGACCGCGGTCCAGGCCGTATAGCCGCCGCACCGGGTGACGTCGGCTTGAACGCAGTCGACGGCACCGGCGGCGAACATGGGCGCGTAGTACTCGACGGTATAGCCATACTCGCCAGCGGCGATATCGGCATCGCAGTGGTCCCGGACCTCCCGCAGTCCATCGAGATCGTCGGACGAGACCGGCTCCTCGAACCAGCTGACCTGGTAGTCCTCGGTCAGGTGTCGGCCGAGGCGGATGGCTTGCTTTCGGGTGTAGCCACCGTTTGCGTCCACGTACAGGTCGACCGAGTCACCCACCACCCGCCGGGCGAGAGCAACCCGAGAGAGGTCGCGATCGGTGTTGGTTCCCCAATCCTCCCCGATCTTGATCTTGACCCTCGGGATGCTGGCGGTGACCCATCCCTCGAGCTGCGCGGCAGTGGTGGGATCGTCGTAGGTTGTGAAACCGCCGCTGCCATAGATGGGCACGTCGGACCGGGCGTGTCCGAATAGATCGGAGAGGGCCAGCTCCAGGTGACGGGCTTTGAGGTCCCAGAGGGCGATATCGACCGCCGAGATGGCACACGCAGCCAGACCGGGCCGGCCTAAGTTGCGGCACGTCCGGACCATCGCCTCATGCTGGGCCGGCACCGACAGGACGTCCCCCCCGATCACCGCCTGAGCGAGTTTCTCTTCGATCACCGTCTTGGCCGACCGGCCGGCATACGTCCACCCGATGCCCTCTCGTCCGCCGCCCTGAACCTTGGCGACGACCATCACGGTCGAGTCCCAGGCGAGGGTGCCGTCGCCCTCGGGTCGGTCGGTCGGGATCTCATAGGCTTCGGCATCGACAGCGGTGACCGCGGTCTCGAGAGCGATCATGCGCACTCCGTCTGCAGTGGACCCATGCGGCTGCGGGCAAAGAGCCGGTCGGCACAGCGGGCGGCGAGAGCCATGATGGTAAGGGCCGGGTTGGCGGAACCTTGGGTGGGCAACACGCTCCCGTCGACCAGATAGAGGTTGGGGACGGCGAAGCTCTGGTGGTCGGCGTTCACGACGCCGTGCTCCGTCGTCGGTGCCCATGCGGCAGCCGCCGACCAGATGGGCATACCGTTTGATGGTGATGGTCTCGGTGGCACCGGCGGCCTTCAAGATGTCCTCTTGAACCTTCTGGGCGGCTTCTTCGAGGGCCCGATCGTTGTCGCACTGGAGTACGAGAAGTCCGCCACCGGCAGCCCGTGGCGATCGGTCTCCTCGGCCAGGGTGACCGAGTTCTCGTAGCGGGGCAGAAACTCGCACAGCGCGCCCATGACGGCCCAGTGGATGTAGTCGCGCATGTACTCCCGCAGGACCTCCCCCAGTGTCCTTGGGCGGCGACGTGCTCCGCATAGGTGATCGGGAAGGGGTGAGACGTTCTGCAATGCGAGAACCCGCGCTGGTACGGCTTGGTCGGGTCGGTCTCGTAGAAGTGCTCGGAGGTCACCTCCGGTGGTGGCGCCTTGTACATGCGGACCTCGTCGTCGAAGCGGCCGGCCAGTCTGAGGGGCGCCCTGCACCATCACGTAGCGCCCGACCTGGCCATGGTCGTTGCACAGCCCGTCCGGGAACTGCTTGCTGGCCGAAAGCAGCAGCAGGCGGGGTGTCTCGATGGAATAGCCGGCCACCGCCACCAGCCGGGCCGCCTGGAAGTGCTCGACGCCACCAGTCAAGTAGGTGACGCCGGTCGCCTGACCGTGATCGTCGACGACGACCCGGGTAACCATGCAGTTGGCCCGGATCTCCGCCCCGTGGGCGAGGGCGTCGGGAATATGGGTGATGAGCGGGGACGCCTTGGCGTTTACCTTGCAGCCCTGGAGGCAGAACCCCCGGTAGATACAGTGGGGCCGGTTCCCGAACCGGCCGTTGGCGATGGCTACCGGCCCGACCCGTGGTCGGGATGCCGAGCGCATGGGCGCCGCGGACGAAGACCTCGCCGTTGCCGCCCAGCGGTTGGGGCGAGTAGGGGTACCGATGAGGATCGCCCCACGGCCACGACTGGCCCGAGACCGGCAGCTCCTCTTCGATGGCCTCGTAGTAGGGCCGGAGGTCCTCGTAGGAGATCGGCCAGTCGGCCCCGACCCCGTCGGACGCTGTAGGTGCGGAAGTCCGAGGGGTGGAAGCGGGGGGTGTAGCCGGCGTAGTGGACCATGGACCCGCCCACTCCCCGACCTGAGTTGTTCGATCCCAGCGGCACCGGATCGGCGCCGGAGATGACCCGGGGCTCGGTCCAGTACAGGCGGTGGGAGCCGGCCTCGTCGCTGACCCAGTCGGCGTCGGGATCCCAGAACGGGCCGGCGTCCAGCCCGACCACCGACGCCAGCCGGCCCGGGCCAGGCGCTGCAGGAGGGTGGCGCCGCCGGCCCCGCAGCCCGACGATGACCACGTCGACCTCGTCGTCGCTCGTCGATACCGGCGCATGTCGGCTCGCAGCCGGTGGTTGGTGCGCTCGTCGTCCGCTCGGGCAGCAGCCAGGCCGATTCGTTGCGGGCCCGGACTCAGCGTCGCGTCAGCCGGCTCACCGGTCGTTCGACGCCGACCGTGGGCGTCGTCCGTCCCGCCGGTCGGGTTCGGCGTGCCGGCGCTTTGCTCCTCGGCCGCGCGCTCGTTCCCGACGTCGGCCGGGAACGGGTCGTGGTCGGCCTCGGCGACCTCCCAGCCTTCCCGTTTGTCCGACGCCGAGCGCCTTGTAGCCCCGGGGATAGGCGGGGCCACCGAAGCCGATCTCGTTCCATGCCCACGGATGGGAGTAGAAGGCCGTGCAGACGTAGCGGGTCCACAGGCTCCAGACGTGCTTGGCCGGCGAAGCCGTGCCACCGGTCGGCGTCCTGCACCGCCTGGACCAGGGCGGCCTGGCTCTCGAGGCGCAGCTGCGCGGAACCCGATCACCGTGCGCGTCGGTCGGCCTCGTCGTCGAGAGCGGCCAGGGTCTGCCGCCACGCCTCGCCGTCCTCGGGCATGTCGTCGTAGCGCCAGCCGTCGGTCTGGCCGGCGCATCAGCCGGTGGTCCACCAGCACGAGTACCGGCACCTTGGGGCTCGTCGTCTGGTCCAGCAGCAGGTCGAACAGGGCCCGGCGGTCGCCTGCTCGGCGACGGTGAAGAACGACAGCTCGGGCTGCGGCGTCCAGTCGGGCCAGCACGACCCCGGCGGTGACCCGATCCCAGCGACTCGACCTCGTCCAGGACGTCGAAATCCCCTGGCGGCCCTGCCGCCCGGCGTCACCGGCGTCATGCACCCGGCCGACGGGTTGCGGATGCGCCATTCACCCTCCCCCTCCCGGCGCAGCAGGGCGGCCAGGAAACCCATCCCGCCGACCATGGAGGCCAGCAGGGCGCGAACGCCGGCGGCCCCATCTCGATGTTGTAGCGAAGGTTCTGAGCGCCGCCTGGCTTCCGCAGGATACCCCGCCAGTGCAGGAAGGTGCCCTGCAGCCCGTTGGCGACGACCAGCCGAGGCCACCGGCAGGACCGTCTTCGCGGCCCGCCGGCTGAACACCGCGGCGATCCCGGCCGGGAGCATGGTCGGGACGATCACGATCGGCCACCACATCATCTTGTTGCCGAAGCTGGCGCCGTCGTGGGAGGTGAAGATCTCTGCCGGTCGTGACCATCGCGCCGGCTGCGGCCAGCCCGGCCAGGCGTTCGCTCGAAGCGACCGGTGCGGACGTCCTGCCACGCATCGGGCGCGCCCCCGAGCCTCGGCGGGACGGGCTGGTACGCCGCAGTCCGCACGCGTCATCAGCGATCCTTTCGTGCCGGGAGAAACTCCTGCAGCTTTCTGTCTGACGCCGGTGCGTGAGCACGCCCCGGGCGTCCTCGTCGCCGTGCGAGCATGGCCTTGGCCGGCGTCGCTTCATCTGATCGAAGGTGGCGTGGGGCGGGATCGGGGGGACGTCGGGATCGGTGTGAACGTCGAGCACCGTCGGCCGGTCGGCGGCGAGTGCCTGGTCCCAGGCCCGGCCGATCTCGTCCGGCTCGGTGACTTCGATGGCCTGCAGACCAAGGCTGGCGCAAACGCCGCGTAGGAGTACGTCGGGCAGGGCCTGCGATTCGACGAACTTCGGGGACGCCGTCCATGGCCCGCATCTCCCAGGTCACCTGGTTCAGGTCGTTGTTGTGCAGGACCGCCACGATCAGGCGAGGGTCGGACCACTCCTGCCAGTACCGCTCGACGGTGATGAGCTCGGCCATGCCGTTCATCTGCATGGCGCCGTCGCCCTACGAAGGCGATGGCCGGTCGGTCCGGGTGGGCGAACTTGGCGCCGATCACGTAGGGCACCCCGGGCCCATGGTGGCCAGCGTTCCCGGACAGCGATCCCCGCGCATCGGTGCTCGTGAACCGCAGATGCCGGGCGTACCAGTTGGCCGACGACCCGAGTCGGCGGCGACCATGGCGTTGGCCGGGAGGTCGCTCGGTGAGCTCCCACAACAGTCGCTGGGGATTGACGAACCCGTGCTGGTCGCTGTCGGTCATGGCCTGGCGTTGCATGGTGTCCCACCAGCCCGACACGTTCGCCTCGACCGTCTCGCGCCACGACCGGTCGCCCTTGCGTTCCAGCATTGGGGATCAGCGCCCGCAGGGCAGACGTGGCATCGGCGACCATGTTCACCTCGTAGGGATAGCGCATGCCGATGAAGGATCCGTCCCGGTCGATCTGGATCGCCCGGGCCTGGTCGAGCGTGGGCATGAACTGGGTGTAGGGGAAGTTCGGACCCGACGGTCAGGACGGTGTCGCAGTCCATCATCATCTCGTAGCTCGGTCGGGTTCCCAGCAACCCGATCGCACCGGTCACCCACGGCAGGTCGTCGGCGAGAACGTCTTTGCCCGAGCAACGCCTTGGCCACCCCGGCGCCGAGCAGGTCGGCCACCTCGAGGACCTCCTTCCGAGCCCCGCGGGCGCCTCGGCCGACCAGGATCGCGACCTTCTCCCCGGCGTTGAGGATCTCGGCCGCCCGGCGATGCCGGCTCGTCGCCAGCGCCAGCGCGGCCAGCGAGTCCCGAGGCTCGAGGGCACCATCTTGAACGCGTGACCCGGCGGCTCCTAGTCCAGCTCTTGGACGTCGGAGGGCATGATGATGCAGGTCGGGCAGTGGGTGGCCAGCGCCGTACGGATGGCCCGGTCGATGAGGTTCGGGAAGCTGCTGGGGCACGCTCACCGTCTGCACGGTACTGGTGGCAGACGTCCTTGAACAGCGCTGGCCAGGTCGACCTCCTGTTGGTAGGAGCCGCCCATGGCCGAGTGCGGTGGTCTGGCCGACGATGGCCACGCACCGGCACGTGGTCCAAGCTTGGCGTCGTACAGGCCGTTGAGCAGATGGATGGCACCCGGGTCCCGAGGTCGCCATGCACACGCCCGACCTTCCCCGGAAACTTTGCATAGCCGACCGCTTCGAACGCCGCCATCTCCTCATGCCGCGGCTGAATGAACTCGGGGAGCGTAGTCGGCCTTCCCCCACGCCCCCAAGATCCCGTTGATCCCATCACCGGGGTAGGCGAACACCCGGTCTACCCCCCAGGACCCCAAGCGTTCCAACAGATAGGAACCGATCGACTGGCTCACAGTTTCTCCTTCACTTCACCTGGACGGCTGCCACGCTGGCGAAATACGACCTCAAAACCTGGACGGGCGCTCCTTCACACATCGATGCGGCCACCTTTGTCGACCCGCTTGCTCAAAGACGTGTCGGCCCAATTCCCGCTTTCGGCGTCGGGAAAACTTCGGAGCAGGTCGTAGAGGGCGTGGATTCGCACCATCAGTGGAATCTTGTGGTACCAACGCTGATGCACGGATGGATGAAGGGGTGCATGGGCACGGATATATAAGGCACTGCGCAACCGCTTACGCTCGGGTCCGAGCGCTTGAGCAATGGCCGGCAGTGCTGCATCGTCCCGCTGCATGTCTTCGATCCAGAGATTCCGGAGCTTCTCGATACATTCTTTCAAAGTGCTCGAGTACCGGAGATCGAGGGCTGTGACCCCTCTGGAGAATTTCGTAGATGCGATCCAGGCAGAGCTTGGCCGCGGGGATCGAATCACCCGCCTCCTCGGCGAGCTCCCCTTGATGACAGAGTCTCAAGGTCCGGACCACGTCCTCCAGAGCCGCAATCCGCAGAGCGCCTTGCTCCAGGATCAGCTTGGCGACCGTACCCCGCTCCCAATTGGCTTTGATCTTCGTTCCCCGGTCGTGACCTTCTGGGTCATCGCTGCGCCAGGCTTCGAACAGCTGCTCGAGAACTCGATCCTGACGACCGAGGAGATCGAGGGAGTCTTCGATTCCGCATGACTCCTCTCTTCGGTTTCATGATTGAGGAGAGTTCGCGTACGGCTCGCCAGCGCCAGTTCTCGTGTGCCCACGCCTTCTGGCACGCGTCCTTCACTTCCTCGACCGTGCGACGGGCTGCCTCAAGAAAGGTCGAGGCGGTGCCGGGCATGGAGCGAAGGAAGGTGGGGTCGAGTACCCCGCCGGCACGATCATCGAACATCCCATGTGAGCCATGGTCGGCGTCGGCGTCTACGGGCCGTTCAAGATTTGAGCGGCGGTCCTCGCCAACCGGGTCGCTGGTCATTTGGGCATCCCACGCCCCGAGGGCCGCATACTGGTTCCCAAGCGTCGGGAAGAGACTGTCGACCAGGACCAGCATCTTGTTCCAAGAGCCCACCGTCTTGGCCCGCCGCCCGTCGAGGGCGGCGTCGACGATGAACTTTGCCGGGACCTCGGGTTGGTATATGGGGGGAACCGGTTGGGGGTGACGATCGAGCGTGGTCTCACACCAGTCGAACTGGGGTGTATTGACGGCAGGAAGGTGGACCATGCTCATGTGCACATGGCTCCCTTTGTGGAGGAGCTCGGCCCGTGCCGACTCGAAGAAACCTCGGCACGCGAACTTCGAGGAACAATAAGCCGACTGGAGCGGGATCCCGACGAACGACAACGCCGAACCCACGTTCACGATATTCCCCTTGTCACGAGGCATCATTCGGGAGAGGGCTGCCATCGTTCCCCAGACCTGTCCGAGGAACGTAACCTCGACGGCCCTCTGAAAGTCGGTCGGCCTAACCTCCAGTAGAGGCGCAAAGACTGTCGTCATCGCGTCGTTGACCCACACGTCGATTGGGCCCAGTTCATCTTCGACCCGGCCGGCCGCCTTTTCGACTTCGTTGAAAGATGCGACGTCGGTGGGTATGACCAGTGCGTGACCCCCGGCTGCTTCGACGTCTTTGGCGGCAGCCTCAAGTCCCATCTCTCCTCGCGACAGGAGGGCTACATCGAAACCCCGGTTGGCGAACTCGCTCGCGGTCGCTCTTCCGACGCCGGCGGACGCGCCGGTGATCACGGCAATCCTGCGCGGTGGTGGCAAAACGATTCCTTTCTCTCAACAGGTCGGCTGGCTCGCCGAGCGGACTCGCCGCTGGTCAGTACTATTGCACTGTGCACGTATCTCTAAACGTGGCGATTGCGGCCCCGAAATGACATCGGGCGAGGAGGCCGACGACGAGCTCATCGATGCCTTTGCCATAGCCAGTCGGGCCCTGGTTGCCATCGCCGCTCGCAGCTTGGCTGGTCTCTCAGGAGTCGAGATCACGTTGCCCCAGTACCGGGCCCTCATCATCCTGTCCACCCAAGGGCCCCAGCGCGTCATGGACCTCGCCGAGCGGTTGAACGTAAACGCCTCCACCGCCAGTCGCATGGTTGATCGACTGGTGCGAAAGAAGCTGGTGCGTCGTCGACGAGACGATGCCGATCGGCGAGCCATGACCATCGACCTCACCAATATGGGGAACAAGCTCGTACGGAATGCGACGATGAAAAGACGGCTGGAAATCAAGCGAATCCTCCAAGACCTGCCTCCTCGAGTCAATCGGCAACCCCTCGTTGAGGCGATGATCGCCTTTGCCGCGGCAGCCGGCGAGCCGTCCGGTACGGATCTGCTCTCAGAAACACGTCCCCCGGAATTTTGACGCAGCCGTAGACGAAATCCCTGCAGAGAGTCCACCCGTCGTCCGCCATCTGAAGCGGCGGTGACGACTAGGAGGGCGAAGCACTTCGGCCGTCGAGTTCCTCGGTGCCAGCGAACATGACCTACAACTACCTTCGATAGACCACGCGAGTGTCATTTCTACGCCCACAGGCTCAGTCACACATGGCAGGTCCGGTGCCGCAGCATAGCTTTCGATCCCGAAGAACTAGGGAAGGCAGCGAAGCGATCTCCTGGCGAGAACGACTTCGTCGCCACCGAAGAAGGGATCCGGGTTTCCCCAGCGCGACTCGGGTCCGATTTGCAATGACGGCGACATCCAACAGGTCGCCGGCAACCTCGTCGCACATTTTTAGGAACCCGCAATCGAGAGGTTTGAAATTACATGCACAGTGCAATAGTACTGCTCAGCAGCTGGTCCCCCGCCGAACGGTCAGCCCTGTCAACAAGCAAGAAAGGGGCAAGATTGCCTCCGCCCGCGATTGCCGTCATCCCGAGAACGCTCAGAGGGGACCCCCTTTTTCGAGACGCCGCCACCGAAAGTTTGTTGTCCTGATGTCCGGCGTTGGACTGGTACTCGGCGCCGGGGGGCTTGTCGGACAGGCTTACCATTCCGGGATTCTGGCGGCACTTGAGGACGACCTTGGGTGGGATCCGCGTACCGCTGATCTCATCGTAGGCACCTCAGCCGGATCACTCACGGCGGCTTTGTTACGCACAGGAGTCGCGACCGTCGATCTCGCTTGTTGGTCGCGAGGGCGTAACTGGGATCCCTCGCTGACACTCTTGAACCAGCTCGACCGTTTCCGGAACCAGCTTCCTGATGTCAATGTATTGAACTTTTTTCGGCCTTGGCATCTCCCAGGCCCTCAGCTGATTCGTCACGCCGTCAGTGAGCGGCGTTCCCCACATCTCTTGGCCATGGCTGCATCGATTTTCCCGTCTGGACCAGCATCACTCCTTGATTTGATGAACAAAAATCCGCTGGCCTGGGAAAGTGGAACATGGCCCAAGCATCTTTGGATTTGCGCCACTCGCCGAACCGATGGGCGTCGAGTCGTCTTTGGAAGCAACGACAGCCCGGCCGTTCGTTTACCGCAAGCAGTTGCCGCTTCGAGTGCGATCCCGAGCCATTTCTCGCCGGTGGTCGTTGACGACACGGAGTATTGCGATGGCGGCCTCTACTCGCCCACGAATGCGGACTTGCTCGCTGAGCTGAATCTCGATCTGGTGATCATCATCTCACCCATGTCGGGCGGGTTCGGCCCGGCCGACATGGCTTTCCGAGGAGTGGCTCGCCGCCGGCTTCTAGCCGAGGTGGCTGGCCTCCGGAATGCAGGAAAGAACGTCGTGTGCTTCGAGCCAAACCGCAAGACCGCTCGAGCAATGGGGTTGAATCCGATGGCGAAGCACCGCGCTGAACGTGTATTCGAGGCCAGCTTCCTTGAGGGCGAAGCGACCGCGGCCACGACCTCGGCTCGAGAGTTGCTCGTGCCCCTTCGAAGGGACACGGCGAAAGCCGCCTAGTCGTCACGTGACGGAGTAGCGACAGCCCGATAGGGACTCCACGAATGGTGAGAGGAGCAAGATGGCGATAGTTCGCTCGAAACGGAATAGGAGCAGGACATGAACCGAACAGAGGAAGACCTCTCAAATGATTGCCAAACGAATTTGACGTTGACAGTCGAACTTTCGACCCATGAACAGCTCTGTGTGCTGAGGATGACCGGCGAACTTAACCAGCCGTCCGTTCCAGCCCTTCACGCACAGATGGAGCAGATCGGCTGTTCCCGGTGCTACGAAGTCATCCTCGATCTGACTGCATTGCGAAGGGTCGATGTGGTCGGGTTGGGTGCGTTGGTCAGACTGGACCGCCATATCCGCGCGATCGGAGCACGGGTGAAGGTCGTCGGTGCACGAGAACACTTGGAACAGAAGTTGGCCCATGTCCTGCTGTCGCCGAGAGACCTTCGGCTACGACGACCCTGTAGACGTGCAGCGGTTTAGGTTCTGTTGCGATTGGCGAGGCTCCTTGGTGACCCTTTCACGCCATCGAGAGATTTCCGTTCTGGAGCAAGTCTCAAAGAAAGAACAACCGATTAGGGGGACGTCGACCGCTTGGCAGAGCCAACGTGGATATTGGTTTTAGAGCGGTGGAGAGAGGGTATCTTCGGCACATGGCGGCGTTAATACTCGTAACTCGGAAAACAGGCTGGGTGAGCGAAAGGACGTAATAAACATGATTGACAGGAGCGACTTAGCTGACATCATTGACTCACTAAGACGAGACCACCAGCAGGCCGAGCATCTATTGGATGTGTTCGATGAATCAGGTGGTCGGGCGGACTGGTTTTGCAATCTCCGAGAGACTCTCGTTCGACACGAAACAGCCGAAGAGATTGCGGTCTATCCGGCCATTCGACACCTCGGGAATCCCACCAAAGAGACAGTCGACCAACGTATCAGTGAACAGGCAGAATCAGAGAAGCTCCTCGCATCCATGGAGAAGATGGAACTGTCCAGTGACGAGTTCATCGATGCGTTCGCAGTTCTCAAGCGTTCGGTTCTCGACCATGCGGCCATGGAGGAAGCGACCATTTTCCCAGCAATTGAATCCGATAAGTCGTTCGAGCAGCGCCGGATGATGGGTGAACGGTACGAGAAGGCAAAGTCAGCCGCACCGACCCACCCTCACCCCCATGCCCCTGACACCCCCCCGGGAAATCTAATCCTTGGCCCCGTGGCTGCGTTGGCCGACAAGATTCGGGATGAGATGAGGAATGACGATGACCAGAGCCATATGTCGGACGCTTCCCGGAATGCCGAATAGCTACTTCCATCGCAGTACGAACGACCGCATCGGATCTTCGGGGCTGGGTCGATAAGGGGATGCTGTGGGTGCCAAGAATGTCATCCAGGTCAAGCGACCAGGCGATCCTCGTGGATCAGTCCGCCGAGCCGGTGGATCGGTCTGAGCTGTGAAGGGTCGACACTCTCCAATGTCGGAGCCGTGCCGTTCGCCTGAGGGGGTTGCTGACCGAGTGATCGATGAGGTCGGTGGCAGTTGTAGTGCTCGACGTACTCGTGGACTACGGCCTCGAGATGTCGACGACCGAGTATCAGTATCCGATCCAGACATTCCCTCCGAATCGTCCCGACGAAACGCTCCGCAAACGCGTTGGCTCGAGGCGCCCGGATCGGCGTGCGAATGATCCGAATGCCCTCGGAGCGGAAGACTTCGTCGAAGCTGGCTGTGAACTTGGCATCGCGATCCCGGATTAGGGACCTGGCTAATCGTGCACGTTGGGCCAGTTCGCCGGACAGGTTTCTGGCCTGCTGGACGACCCAACCATCGGTCGGATGTGCCGTCACTCCGGTTACGAAGACCTTCCGGGTGTCGAGCTCGATGAAGAACAGGACATAGAGGGTCCGCAGAAGGACGGTCTTGACGGTGAAGAAGTCGCAGGCCAGCATCGTTGAGGCCTGGGCTCTCAGGAACTCACCCCACGTCGGGCCGGTTCTCAGCGGGGAGGGATCGAGGCCGTGACGCTCGAGGATGTTCCAAACGCTCGCTGGGGCCAGGTCGATGCCCAAGACGGAGAGCTCACCGTGGATCCGCCGATAGCCCCAGGTCGGGTTCTCCCTGGCTAGACGAACCACCACCAGCATTGTCCCCGCGGGGATCTTCGGCCGACCGGACGGCTTCGGGTAGGTCCACTTGCGACGCACCAGCTCTCGATGCCAACGGAGGAGGGTGTCAGGCTGGACGAAGAACCGATGGAGCTTTGCCCGGGGGATCAGGCGGCTGAGGCCGGCAAGGAGCGCTCGATCCGAGGGTTGCAGCGCAGGACGGGCCACCTGGCGACGGAGGACCGCCACCTCGTGGCGGAGCATGACGACCTCGATGGCCAGATCGGAGTCGTCGGACCGCTGCAGAAAGAGGATCTGGATGGTCCGGAGGAAAGCGAGATAGAGAAACGAGAGGGCCACGGACCATTCTCGCGGTCACATGCGGTCTGCAGAAAGTCCCAGTTCAACGTTCCAGATGAGGTTCTTGGCACCCACAGTCTCTCGTACTTGGTAGGGGTCGGCGACCGGGCCTTCGTTGTCGACCCCTCGGCTGACGATGACGTCTACCTGCGTCTTGCCGACGAGCACGGATGGGTCATTGATCGTGTCTTCGACACCCATCTCCATGCGGACCACCTGAGCGGTGCCCGGGCGCTCGCCGACACCACGGGAGCGTTGCTGCACCTCAACCCTGCGGACCATTTCGAGTTCGCATACGAGCCGCTGGAGGGCGGTGATCGATTTGAGCTGCCCGGAGGCACGGACTTCTCGGTGGTGGCCCTGCACACTCCCGGGCACACCCGGGGTTCCACGGTCTACCTGGTGGACAACCGGGCGGTCCTCACCGGCGACTCCCTCTTTATCGAGAGCGTAGGTCGTCCCGATCTGGCGGACCGAGCACGGGAGTTCGCCCATGACCTTTACAGATCCCTCCACGATTCTCTGCTCGTCCTGCCCGACGGACTCCTGGTGTTGCCGGGCCACTACAGCGATGAGGTGATCGTCCGACCGGATCAACCGGTAGCGGCATCGTTGGGTGACTTGCGCCGGGACCTCGCCGCCATCTCGTTCGACGAGGCCACATTCGTCGATTGGGCCGCTTCCCGTTCGGTCGAGAGGCCACCGAACTACACCAAGATCGTGGAGATCAACATGGGGCGAGTGAGGGACCCGCTGCCCACGCTGCGCCACCTGGAGGTGGGTCCGAACCGTTGTGCCGTGTCGCATTGACAGGCAGCGCTTCGCCAGAGCTTGGAGCGGGTTACAGCACCACTGCCTTGACTCGATGGCCATGTTTGAAGTCACGACTTCAAACAGCCGAATGCGGGCAAGAACGGGACGAAGGGCCCTGTTCGCCTCTACCCCATTTCGTCACCATAAGAGCATGGGCATGCGCGAATTGAGCGTATTTTTGGCTTGTGCTCTTGGCGTCCCGTCGCTCATGTCACATCCACAAGGAGGACCATGGCACTGATGGACGGAACGGAGGCCGGAGCGACCCTCCGGGTCGGGAATGTGCGGGTGCCAATCATCGGCTCGGCACGTGTATACGTCTGCGGTATCACCCCTTACGACACGACCCACCTGGGTCACGCGGCCACGTTCGTGTGGACCGATATGGCCGCTCGAGTCCTGCACCTGACCGGTGCCCACGTGGACGTGTGCCGCAATGTGACCGACGTCGACGACCACCTCCTCTCCGAAGCGAAGTCCCGGGGCGTCCCTTGGCTCTCTCTGGCGACCCAGCAGACCTACCGTTTCGAGCGTGATGCTTCAGATCTCGGTATCGGCCGCCCGGCCTTCGAGCCGAAGAGCCACGACTACGTCGACGATGTCATCGCCCTTGCCATGGGTCTTGCCGATCGGGGCGCCGCCTATGAACGTGGTGGAACGGTCTATTTTCGTGGGGAGCGGGCATGCGAAATCGCAGGTCTGGATCCGAGCGAAGCGGAAACCTTGCTTCGTCAAAGTACAGCCCACCCTGACGTCCGAGTCGACGAGACCGCGGAGAGCCCACTCGACGTCGTCGTCTGGCAACGCTCCTCCGGAGACGAGCCGGCGTGGCCGAGCCCTTGGGGAGAAGGACGACCTGGCTGGCACGCCGAATGCGCGGCCATGGCCCTCTCCACCTTTGGCCCCACCGTCGATCTGCACGGCGGCGGGGCTGACCTCCGTTTCCCTCATCACGCCTATGAGGCGTCGATGGCCCAAACCTTCACCGGGGTGGCGCCTTTTGCCCGTTCTTGGATGCACGTCGGCACGGTGATGGTCGGCGGGCAGAAGATGGCCAAGTCGACCGGGAACCTTGTCTTCGTCCATGATCTCCTCCAGCGCTGGCCGGCGGCTGCCATCCGATACCTGATCCTTCGCAACCCATGGCATGCCGACTGGGATTTCGAGGAGAACTCTCTTGAGGTCGCGACTCGACGACTAGACGTCTTGTGGACGAGAGGCTCAAGTCCGGTCGAGCACGACGGCGCCCGGCGCGAGGTGGTCACGGCCCTCCTCGACAACCTCGACGTGCCCCATGCCCTTGCCATCGTGGAAGAGGCTGGGGGTCAGGTCCTCGCCGAGGTCATCGACTTTCTGGGTCTGCGCGACACCACCACCTGGTACTGATCGGCAGGCGGCCGCCCGGGGTTGGGACGTCACCCCGGTATCTTGGCAGCATGGGTCTGTACCGGGAACGAATCCTCCCCCGACTGGTAGATCGAGCCTGCGGTAGCCCCGCGCTTCGGCGGTGGCGTGCTGAGGTGGCCTCAGGCATGTCGGGACGAGTCCTCGAGATCGGATTTGGGTCGGGTCTCAATGTGGACCACTACCCACCGGAGGTTGAACGGGTCTTCGCGGTCGAGCCCTCTGCGACGGCCTACCGCATCGCCGCGAAACGAATCAGCGGCTCGAAGGTTGCTATTGAACTCGTAGGGCTCGACGGCCAGGCGATTTCGCTTCCTGATGACTCCTGCGACGACGCCCTTTGCACCTTTTCGCTGTGCACCATTCCCGACCCTGACGCGGCTCTGGCGGAGGTCCAACGAGTGCTTCGCCCCGGGGGCCGGTTTCGTTTCCTCGAACATGGTCTCGCCCCCGATCCGGGCTTGGTGGCATGGCAACGTCGTTTAGAACCCCTCCACCGCCGGGTTGCAGATGGCTGCCATCTCACACGGGACCCGGTGGCCCTGGTTAGCGGCGCCGGCTTCGTGCTCGACGACGTTGCCCAACGCTACGGAGTTGGACCGAAGCCATGGAGTTGGTTCACCCGAGGAGTGGCGGTCAATCCGGAATAGCACCAACCGTTTGCCCGTGGTCGGACCGATGATGACACGGAGGACCCTTCTGCCGAGGTCCCGATGGAGAAGTCAGCACAGAGGATTGAGATTGGCCCGAATGTGACTAGCTGAAGCCTGTGGGGGTCAGTTCGCACGGCTATCTTCGGGCTGGCCTGAATTGCTCACCTCTGTGAGCAGGCCGTGTTCGGAGAGAAAGTCTCTTTGCTCCGCGTGCATTGGTTCGGGTGGGACCGTGAACCACTTGCGTTCAGCGCCTGAAGTCGTGCCCCTTGCCTCACCGAGTTGGCAGAGGAATGCCAATCCGACGGGCGAGTCGAGTCCGTTCAGGTAGTGGCTCGGATATTCGATGTAGCCCAGAAGCGGTCCCGCCTGGAGCCTTAGGCCGACCTCCACCACTGCGACCCTGCTGACTGCGGCCACCAATGGCTCGCCGAATCGCACGGTGCCTCCTGGAATGTGCCAGAGGCCAGAACATGGCCCGGATGCCCGTTTGGTGAGGAGGATGCCCGCGGCTCTGCACGACGACCTCCACGGTGAGTCGGGGGACCTTGGAGTAGATCTCCTGGAACTCCTCTTCGGTGAGAGGCAACTCGTCCTTCTGGTCGTCTGATTGCTGCTGTGGCTCGGTCATCTCGACGCCTTGTCTCCCCACCTCGCCGGCCACGTCTTGCCCGGGTTTCAAGTCGGTGACATCATCGCCGATCTGTAAGGATCGGCGCCCAAGTTCGATTTCTCATCAGCGGGGGAGTGCTAGAGCCGGCCATCCCCGGTGATCGAGCAGGCATGATGGCGCGAAGATGGCGCATGGTGAGTCAATCGGTGACTAATGAGGTGCGGTGCCCGTCATGCGGGCGACGGAACCGGGTTCCTGCTGCCGCAGGCGGCCTGCCGCAGTGCGGCGCCTGTCATGCCGCCCTGCCCTGGCTGGTCGAGGCGAACGATTCGACCTTCGAAGCCATCGCAGTTCAGTCGCCCCTTCCTACCCTGATCGACCTGTGGGCGCCGTGGTGCGGACCGTGCCGGATGGTGGCTCCTGTCGTGGAGCATCTGTCTGTAGAGAGGGCAGGTCGATTGAAGGTGGTGAAGGTGAACGTCGATACTGCCCAACAGACTGCAGCTCGCTATCGGGCCATGAGCATCCCGACGCTTCTCATCCTGTCAGGGGGGAAGGTCGCGGACCGTATCGTCGGCGCTCTGCCCGAGGCCGACTTGCGGCGACGGGTGGATGCCGTCCTGGGCAGTGGAGCTATGTGACCTCGGTGCGCTCTGTTGCATTGATTGATCGTCGGGCGCGAGTTGATCAGCCTCGGTGAGGTTTGCCGCTCAGACCACCTGCGCGAGTTCGTCGAACGCTGCGGCAAGGTCAGTCCGGGACGTGCATCGATACCGAGTTCGTAGTGGCCTCGCCGCAGGTTCTGGATGAAGGCATGGCCCCGGAATATGACGCTCGCGGTCCGGTCTCGTTTGAGGCCCCGCATGGGGCGAAGCCTGGCCTTGAGGCGCCCGTGGTCGGCTTCGACTCGATTGTTGGCGTACTGGGTGGTGTCGTGCAGTGCGGCTGGCAGGAGGTCCGTGACCACACGGACCATTGCGTGAGCCCGGTCGGTGGTGATCTCGGCCGGCTGGCCATGGGCAGTAACAACCGCAGTGAAGAACATCGTCGCAGCGTTCAGGTCTCGCCTCTTGGACACGAACACGTCGATGACCTGGCCGTATTGGTCAACGGCTCGGGAGACGTACCGCCACGACCCCGAGACCTTCACGTAGGTCTCATCAACGAACCAGTGACCACCCACGCTGTGGCGGCATGGCCTAGCCGCGTCGATGAGCAAGGGTGTGAATCTCTGGACCCACCGGAACAGGGCCACGTAGTCGACCTCGATGCCTCGCTCGGCGAGCAACTCCTCCAGATCCCGGTAGGACAGTCCGTAGCGTAGGTACCAGCGCACGGCGACCAAGATGACCTCGGGTGGAAACCTGAATCCGGCGAACGCTTCCCTCGGCGGCTGGACGGGTCGAACGAGGTATCGGCGCTTCACTCCTACAGCCTCGCCTGTCAACGGCTCAGGCACGAACCCTGCTGCGACCGAGCTGGGTCGCGCTCAACGCAACAGTGCCACTGTGCCAATGGCACGATTCGAACCTCGGAACCTGAGCACTGAGTATCGATTCGACCTACCGACGAGAACGTCAACCGGTGTCAGCCTGTGGTGATCGAACCGTATGCCGAGCGCCTCGAAAGTTTACAACCTCGCTGCGGAGCCAAAGTCGGACCTTGCTCTTTGGAAGTTCAACAACGGGCTTTGGGAAGTCTGGGTAGCGCTTTGCGTAGGTCGACACACTGCTTGGGTGTGAGAGTCCGAGAATCTCGGCCACCTCCACGGCCCCAACGAGATCATCAGTATCTACCTTCGGTGGCACGAAGAGATCTTACGAAGTCCGAATGACGGCGACCCTGATGATGCTATAGTCTAGACGTCTAACCAATGATGGCCCCGGCGGTGTTGACGCACCCCGGGGCCGTGGACAGCACCTAGATGGAGGTACTGACGCAGTGAACAGTAGTGAAGCGCGCCTCGAGCGTGGGCGCAGCGTTGGGCACGTCCCCGTCGTGGGGGACCCCGTCACCTTGGAGCGTCGGCTCGACCGTCCCCACCGCCAGTGGGCATAACCGGCCCTGTCGACGACCGAAGAACCCAGTGGGGCGGATCCGGAG
Organism: uncultured Acidimicrobiales bacterium; assembly: GCA_963727075.1. GTDB lineage: Bacteria > Actinomycetota > Acidimicrobiia > Acidimicrobiales > RAAP-2 > Bog-756. The sequence goes on along the minus strand of CAVSET010000006.1, from coordinate 2,461,901 downwards.
GTTCTCAGTCGGCAGCCCGCTGGGATCCCCGCGCCAAGGCACTGTGACGAGGTACAAAGGAATCAAGCCATCCCAAGGAGGGAGGCCCAGCGGGGTTGTGCCGACCGGCAGTGCCGGGAAGCGCCCGTTGGGCTCCAAATACATAGCCACCGAATGTGGGTGCCAGAGGGCACCCACAAGGAGTTGTTGGTGGAGTTCCTCAGGGATGACATACAAGAGGGCTGCCCTTCGGGGACGGCCGAGACCGACACGGGTGGTTGCGTGCCCCGGGTCGGCCACCGCACGGCTGAACTGGACAGCTCCTTTGCCCAGGAGCGCCAGACCGAGTCCTGGGACCGGGGCCAGCCGCTCCGCTCCGGTGACTCGGTGACCGGCGCCATCAATCGCTTCTCGCCGAAGGACGTCTCCGACGAGGTCTGGGACCGGATCCGACCGGTGGTCACGGCCGCGGTCACCGGCACCTCGCCGGAAACGCCGGGTCTCGCCCGGCGCCATCTGACCATCGCCACCCAGCTCGCCGTCTGGGCCGACCGAATCGGGGTGCCCCTCGAGCACACGGTCCTGTTCCACCCCGAAACCATCGACCGGTATATCCGGGAGGGCTGCGCTCACCTGAGCATCGGGAGCCGGATGAACTACCGGTCTCAGCTCTGGAAGTTCGGTGAGGCGGTCATCGGCCCTAAGCACTTCCCACCCCACCCGCTGCCGCTCCGCCGCTCGCCGAACAACACCCCTTACTCGATCGCCGAGGTCACCGAGCTGGTGGCCTGGTCCCGGGGTCTGACCACCGCCCACATGCGCCGCAACGCCCAGGCATTGCTGGCCGTCGGGCTGGGTGCCGGTCTCTCCAGCCAGGAGGTGTCCCGGCTGGCCGGCACCGACGTGCGGGAGAAGGACGGTTTGGTCCTGGTCGACGTGATCGGGCAGAAGGCCCGGACGGTGCCGGTGCTCCGCACCTGGGCCGGCCCGGTGCTGGAGCTGGCCCGAGAGTCGAGGGAGCGGGCGTTCTTCCGCCCCGAGCGGACCCGGATCACCCGGGCCGACGTCGTAGCCTTCATTAGCCGGTGCTCGGAACGGGAGGAGTCCCTCTTCTGTATCCAGCGGACCCGGATCACCTGGATGGTCACCCACCTGTCCGCCGGCACCCACCTGGCCGCCCTCCACCGTGCCTCCGGGGTGACGGCCGCCCAGCTGGTCAAGTACCTCGCCTTCGTGCCCCCGCTCGACGACGACCTCGCCTACCGGCAGCTCGCTGAGGCAGAGCACTCATGACCATGGGTCTCCCCGCTGTCGGATTTGGGCACCCCTACTGCTCCTCCCATGCCCCGGTTGCGGGGGAGAGTGGGCCGGCTCGACGACGATGTCGTGCGCGCGGCCATCGCCATGGTCGACCGTTCCCAGCTGGTGCCGAAGACCGAGGAGTGGCGAGCCGAGGGGCGCCGAGGCCCTGGAGGCCGGCCAGAGACCTTCCCTCTGCGAGCACTGGTGGTAGCGATGCTCCTCTGTCCGGGGACCGACCACCCGGTTCTGGCCACCGCCATGACCGACGTCCTCTTCCGGCGGATCTCCGCCACGATGCGTGAGGAGCTCGGTGTGCCGAGTCCTCCGGGCCAGCTCGACCTGCGGGCCCAGCACGCCGTCTACCGCAACGTCCGAACCCGCCTCCACGCCCTGCTCGAACTCATGGACCCCTCGCCGACCCCGAAGAACCGTCGCCTCGACCCCGACACCTACGCCGCCCACCTGGCGCGCCGCCAGGCCGTCCACACCGAGGAGGAGTGGGCGGAGCGGGCCCGACGCCTCGAGTGGTTCATCAACGAGATCATCGAGATGAGCATCCGGGCCCTTCCCCGGGACGTCCGCCGGCGGTGGAAGGGCGCCTCGGCGGTCGATGCCACCGTGGTGCCGACCTTTGCCCGGCCCGATCGCCGGCTGAAGCGCAAGCGCAGGGGGAAGGCACCGTCGGTCCTCGTGCACTCGGCGGATCCCGACGCTGACTGGTACGTCCGGAACCCGACCGAGGCCAACCCAGACGGCGAAGCCGATCGGGCCTACTGGGGGTATGAGGCCTCCCTGATCGTGAGCGGTAGTGACGACCCGAGCCAACCTCAGACCTTCCCCAGCCTGGTGGTCGGCATGGCCACCCTCCACAAGCCGGGACGGCATCCCGGGCGCCAGGCCGTCCAGGCCTTGGCCAGCGTCCAGAATCGCGGTCATCCGGCCCGACTCTTGGTGGGGGACCGGGCCTACTCCAGTGCCAAGCCGGAGGACTTCCAGCTCCCTGCCCGGGCCCTCGGCTACCAGCCGGTCTTCGACTACAAGATCGACCAGCTGGGTATCCAGGACTCCTTCGCCGGCATGCTCCAGGTCGAGGGGGCCTGGTACTGCCCGGCCATCCCGACGGTGCTGATCGAGGCCACCATCGACTACCGCAAAGGGGCGATCGACGAGCCCACCTACCGGGCCCGGCTGGATGAGCGCTGGAAGTACCAGGTCCTGACCAAGTCCCGTCCTGACGCCGAAGGTCACGTCCGACTCCGGTGCCCCGCATCGACCCCAACACCGGTGGCCCGCTGTGCCTTGAAGCCCCCCTCGGTCGGCCCGAGCACCCAGGGCCGGCTCCGGATCCCGGTGACCGCCGCCGTGGCCGACCACCCGCCCAAGATCTGTACCCAGCAGACCATCACCGTGCCGCCCGAGGCTGGGGCCAAGTTCGCCCAACCCCTGCTCTACGGGAGCGAGGAATGGCAGGCCGCCTACGCCACCCTCCGGAGCACCAACGAGGGGATGAACGGCTTCTTGAAGGACGGGGCCCGGGAGGCACTGGGTGATCCCCAACGCCGGAGGATCCGGGGGGTGGCCGCCCAGAGCGTCTTTGTCTCCCTGTTGCTCTGGGCCGCCAACCTTCGCAAGATCGACGGGTTCCTGGTGCGGGCCGCGACCGATGGGACTGCCCGCCGACGACCCCGCCGGCGCCGCACCAGGTCCATCGACGAGTGGCTTCCCGGACAGCCACCTCCGACCACACCGGTCACCGACGGTCCCGGGCCGGACCCGCCGACCGCCGCCTGAGAGAGGCGATCGCACCACCGCAACGGTGACGACAGCGGCTTCGACGTGCCCGCTGACCGGTTGCTACAGGCACCTCGCATCAACTGACCACTTCGAGTACCGGAACAGTCCCGATCTGGGTGCTCGGATGGCCCCAATCTTTGTACGGACCGCCCTCGCGCCCATTGCGGTTGCAGTTTTGTCGACGCGACCCGCCCGATTATGTCGGACACCCCTGGGTGGGCGAGGGGGGACTTGAACCCCCACATCCTTTCGGACACAGGAACCTGAATCCTGCGCGTCTGCCAATTCCGCCACTCGCCCGAGCGACGGACAGAGGCTACCTGATGGCCCAAACAGCCTGTTCACCGATGATTCGTCGGTGACGATCCCGACGAGGCGAAGTCGGCTACCCGGAGAACGGGCCGAAGGCGGGCTACCCCCTACCTGGGGGTTGACACCGGTAGGCTGACCGGAGCATGGGACTCCAACGGTTCGAAGGGCGCCTCGAGCGCTTGTTTGACGGCGCCCTGTCGCGGGCGTTCCGTGGTGAGCTCCATCCGGTCGAGATCGGCCGCCGGCTGACCCGGGAGATGGACCTACAGCGGCGCGTCGGGGTCCACGGCCTCATCTCGCCCAACACCTTCGTGGTCCACATCTCGACCAACGATTTCGATCGTTTCGAGACCTTCCTCGACGCCCTGGTTCGCGAGCTTGAAGAGGCGGCCCGAGAGCATGCCCGCACCGAGGAGTACGTATTCGTCGGGCCCGTCACTGTGTCCATCCTGGAGGACACGCGCCAGCGCCGGGGTCGATTCGTGATCGTCTCCGAAGTGCAGGAGGGCCCATCGGGACTCCCGGCCGCCACGATCGTGCTCGCCGACGGGCAGCGGGTCGTCCTCGGTCCGGAGCCAATGACCATCGGCCGCCTTCCCGAGAGCGCGGTGACCATCAACGACCCCAACGCCAGCCGACGCCACGCCGAGCTCCGCCGGGCGGGGAACGATGTGTTCGTGGTGGACCTCAACTCGACTAACGGCACCCGGGTCAACGGGGCGGCGGTACGGGAGCGAAAGCTGAACGATGGGGACGAAATCGTGATCGGTACCACCGTCCTGCGGTTCGAGACCTCGTGACGGTCGACGTCTGAGCACTGATGCACCTGATCCTGGCCTCGCTCCCCGGACCTACAGACAACACGCCGGTCCTTCGTGCCCTCGAGTACGGCATCATCATCCTGCTCTGGCTGTTCTTCATGTGGGTCGTCCGCGCCGTGTGGGTCGAGGTGCGCCCGCTCAAGCGACCCAAGCGCCGGAGGGGGGCCAACGAAACCCCGAGTGTCAACGGGAAGAGAGGCCGGGGCAAGCCCCTGCGTCTGCACGTGATCCGACCCGAAGACCAGGCGGGTCGGGCCTATGACATCGGAGACGAGGTCACCGTCGGTCGTGCGGCGGGCTGCGGTGTCGCCATCGACTACGACACGTATTCGTCCAACTTGCATGCCCGCTTGTTCCGTCTTGATGGCGAACTGTGGGCCGAGGATCTCGGTTCTACCAACGGTACCTGGGTGAACACGGTCCGCATCGGTGAGCGAACCAAGCTCCGCAAGGGCGATCTGCTCCAGGTCGGTGGCACCGTGTTCGAAGTGGGCAAATGAGATGACGCTCCTCCGATCCGGGTCGGCGACGGATACCGGTCTGGTCCGCTCCGTCAATCAGGACTTGGCCATGGAGACGCCCACTCTGTTCGCAGTGGCCGACGGCATGGGCGGACACGCCGGCGGTGAAGTTGCGTCCCGGCTGGCAGTCGACACGTTGGCGCTGGCTTTTGGTCGGCAACCCACCGGATCGGGCCTTGCCGAGGCGGTGTCTGAGGCCAACGCCGTGGTGTGGCAGCACAGCCAGGCCAATCCCGAATTGCGGGGGATGGGCACCACGGTCACTGCCGTGGCGCTCGTCAATGAGGACGGCAAGGACATGTTGGCCCTGGTCAACGTGGGTGACTCGCGGTCTTACCGCTTCCACGACGGTGAGATCACCCAGATCACGACCGACCACAGCCTGGCCGAAGAGATGGTCAGGACGGGCGACCTGACCTCAGCAGAGGCCGCCGTCCACCCCCATCGCCACATCCTGACCCGAGCCCTCGGCGTGGCTACCGATGTAGCTGTCGACCTCTGGAAGATCCATCCGGTTCGCGGTGACCGGTACCTGCTCTGCAGCGATGGTCTGACCAATGAGCTGACTCCCGACCAGATCACCGAGGTTCTGTCTTCAGTGAGCGATCCCAGCCGGGCGGCGGAACTCCTGGTCCAGGCAGCCCGCACCCACGGTGGCAGTGACAACATCACGGTCGTCATCGTCGACGTTGTGGTTGGCGAGGATGAGACCGAAGCCCCGCCAGTGGCGGCCGTCAACGCCGATTTCGGAACCCCGGTTGCTGTCAACGGGGAGTCGGCGGGGACGGTGCCCGATCTCTACCCAACCCCGGTGGTCGAACGGCCACCGGGCCGTCGGGAGCGACGCAAGGCCAAACGTCGCGAGCGTCGCCTGGCGCGTGGCCGACGTCTGGTCACCGTACGCACGCTCGTGTTCATCATCCTCGTTGCCGCGGTGATCGTCGGCGCCTATGCCGCGGTCCGTTGGTACGACACCAACTCCTACTACGTGGGAGTGAAGAACAATGAGCTGGTGATCTACCAAGGGAGGATCGGCGGGTTCCTCTGGTACCACCCCACAGAGGTCGACCGCACCGGTGTGACCACGGCTGACGTGCCCCCGACCTATCTGCATGCGCTCAATGCCGGCGTGGAGGAGACGTCGGTCACCAACGCCAGGAACTATGTGCACAATCTGGTCATCGCCAAAAGCCAGCAGAACGCAGCGACACTTGCCCCTCCATCCACCCCGAGCTCCGTGGCTCCGACCACGACGAAGGGAACCTGATGGAACGGCGCATCCGGCGGCTCGGGCTGTTCATGGTCCTCTGCTTTGCCGCCTTGTTTATCCAGCTCAACAACATCCAGGTGTTCAAGTCGAATGCGTTGGCCAATGCACCGAACAATCCTCATGTCTTGGCCCAGGCCCGGAGCCAGACGCGGGGCAGCATCCTGTCGTCGGACGGGGTAACCCTGGCATCCTCTGAGTTGGCACCGGCAGGGAGCATCGACAAATACCAGCGCGTGTACAACCCGTTCACAGCCACGCTCTTCTCCCAGCTCGTGGGATACGACTCTCCGCTGTACGGCAACTTCAACGGCGTCGAGTCGGAGTACAACAGCTACCTGGTCCCGCACACCAGGCCGGCACACACCCTCCGAGATCTACTCGTGAACAGGACGGAGTACGACAACGTCACGCTGACCGTGGACTCGAGACTGCAGGAGCAGGTGGCGACGGCCCTGGACAATGGGGCACCGGGCGTGACCGGGGCTACGGCGGTGGTGCTGAACCCTGTCACTGGGGCCGTCGAGGCGATGTACTCGAACCCCGCATTCGATCCCAATCCTCTGGTGTCACAGGACCTGACGACGGAGCGGAACGCCTGGAAGGCATACCTGGCTCAGCCGGGTAACCCGCTGCGGGCCGGCAGCTACAACCAGATCTATCCCCCTGGATCGAGCTTCAAGGTCGTCACCACCTCGGCCGTGCTTGAGCACCGTCCTGACCTGGCTGCCATGAGCTATCCCGTCGTGGCCAGCATTCCCTTGCCCAACACCGGCAATCCGCCGCAGATCCTGCACAACTACGCATTCAACGCGTGCGGCGGAAATCTCGAGGCATTGGTCATTCAGTCCTGCGACGCCGACTTCGCCTCCATAGGCCAACAGCTTGGTGCACAGGCTCTCGTGACCCAGGCCGAGCTCTACGGTTTCAACCAGCGCATCCCGTTGGATGTTCCCGCGTCGACGGTCGCCCCTTCCAATTTCGGGACCGTCGCCTCGTTCGCCGACAACGTGCCCGGGCTCATGAAGTCGGCCATCGGTCAGGACAACGTGGCCGCATCGGCGTTGCAGATGGCCATGGTGGCTGGCACGGTGGCCAATGGTGGAAGTGAGATGACCCCCCACCTGATGGCCGAGATCCGGAGCTCGCAGGGAAACCTGGTGCGGACGTTCCAGCCCAAGCAGTGGATGCAACCCATATCCGGGCAGACTGCGGCCACGCTGACCACCTTCATGCAGGGAGTAGCGCAGTCGGGCACGGCGTCGGGTGTCTTCCCGGGCAGCTGGAACGTGGCGGCCAAGACCGGTACCGCCGAGGTTGGCGTCAGACTGCAGAACACCACGGACTGGCTCATCGCCTTCGCCCCCACTGCCTCCTCCAAAGTGGCGGTGGCCGTGGTGGTTCCGAATCAAGCCGCCAAACAGACTGGCGCGGGCATCGCCGGCCCCATCGTGAGGCAGATCATCGGCGACGTACTGGCGGACCAGAAGGGCCGATGACGATGACAATCCCCCATCTCGGTCATCGACCTCCCGTTGAAGGTGCAGAGATCGGAAACGTCTCAGCCCAGCAACACCAAGACACCAGCGCAACCCCCGATGAGAAGTGAACCAGGAGCAATGAGAACCTCGAACCCGAGTGAATGCAGGCATAGGCTTTGACCCACATGGACCCGACTCAGACGCCCCGTGTCTTTTCCGAGCGGTACGAGCTCAACCATCTGATCGCCCGAGGCGGCATGGCCGAGGTGTACCACGCCCGTGACCGTCTGCTCGATCGTCCGGTAGCCCTCAAGGTCCTGTTTCCCGAGTTGTCGGTGGACCGGTCATTCGTCGAGCGGTTCCGCCGCGAGGCCCAGGCTGCCGCCAACCTCTCGCATCCCAACATCGTCCCAGTCTTCGACTGGGGAGAGGATTCGGGAACCTACTTCATCGTGATGGAGTTCATCGATGGTCGGCCGCTCTCCTCGATCCTCAAAACGGCCGGACCGCTAACGGCTGAACGGACGGCGGACGTGAGCGCCCATGTGGCTGCGGCGCTCGGCTACGCGCACAAGCACGGTGTGATCCACCGCGACGTCAAACCGGGCAACGTGCTCATCACCGATGACGGCCAGGTGAAGGTGACCGACTTCGGCATCGCCCGGGCCATCAACACCGAGGAGAGCCTGACCCAGACAGGGGCGGTCATGGGCACCGCCACCTACTTCTCGCCCGAGCAGGCCGAGGGCATCGGTGTCGACGCCCGGAGCGATATCTACTCGCTGGGCGTCGTGATGTTCGAGATGGCGACGGGGCGACCCCCCTTCCTCGGCGAGACCCCGGTGTCGGTTGCCTCCAAGCACGTGCGAGACAGCCCTCCCACTCCTCGTGAGCTCAACCCAGCCGTCCCACCGACCTTCGAAGCCATCATCCTCAAGTCGATGGCGAAGGACCCCGCCCATCGGTACGCCACGGCCGATGACCTGCGGGCCGATCTCCTGCGTTTCAACGAAGGGCGGACGGTGTCGGCAATGGGCGATGCCACTGCCCTGTTGGCGGCCCAGCAGGGTGCGACGCAGGCGATCAGCACGGACGGCATGGACGCCACCCAAACAGTGGCGGCAGCCACCTCGGCCGACGAGGAGATCCCCGAAGAGGAGGCTGGGTCCCACCGGACCCGGACCTACGCCATCATCTTGGCCGTCCTTCTGGCCCTGTTGCTGGTGGCCGGGTACTTCCTCGGTCGAAGTCTCGGGTACTTCGGCGGAACTTCCTCGTTCAACCTGCCCTCGGTGACCGGGCAGCCGGTGGCCCAGGCCACCACCAGGCTGATGAACGATGGGCTGGTGGTGAAGAGGACGGACCAGGTGTCGAACAACACGGCGGGCACGGTGATCTCGACCGATCCACCGCCCAACGCCTTGGTGAAGAAGGGCGACACCGTCACGCTGAAGGTGGCGGTGCCCGCACCCATCACGAAGGTGACGGTTCCCTCCAGCATCATCGGCGTCACAGCGGCCCAAGCCCAGTCCATCCTCCAGGGTGAGGGCCTGAGCTCGACCGTGATCAGGCAGCCGAGCTCCACCGTCGACCAAGGCTTGGTGATCAGCTCGAACCCAAGCCCGGGGACCAAGGTGCCTCAGACCAGCTCCGTGACCCTCACCGTCTCGTCCGGTCCGGCTAACGCGACCGTTCCTTCGCTGATTGGGCAGACGCAGATTCAGGCCGGCGCCCTGCTCCAACAGGCGGGCCTAACCGTCGGTGATGTGACCAGCGCGCCATCGAACCAGTATTTGGCCGGACAGATCATCTCCACAAGTCCCGGCCCCGGTGCGTCGGTGCCACCGGGTAGCGCCGTCAGCATCGTGGTGTCGTCCGGGCCGCCTCCGGTGACGACGACCACGACCACCACGACGACGACGACCACACCGAACTCGTCCTCGAGCACGTCGTCTACGAACCCGCGCCTGCGCTTGAGGGGCTCCCCGGGTGGTGGGAACTAAGCGCGTCGACGTCAGCGCCCGTTGACCGAGGCCAGGAAGTTCGAGAGGAGTGAAGGACCTTCCGGGGTGAGCAACGACTCCGGATGGAATTGCACCCCTTCGATCGGGAGTGAGCGGTGGCGGAGGCCCATGATCACCCCGTCGGCGGTGGTGGCCGACACCTCGAGCTCCTCGGACACCGTCGCCGGGTCCACCACCAACGAGTGGTAACGCGTGGCGACGAACGGATCGGGCAGGCCGGAGAAGACCCCCGCCCATCGTGGTGGATGGCCGAGGTCTTGCCGTGCATGAGCGTAGGGGCGGGCACGATCCGGCCTCCGTAGACCTCACCGATGGCCTGATGCCCGAGGCACACCCCGAGAATGGGGAACTCGCCGGCCAGCTGGTCGATCACCGCGTTGCTGATGCCGGCGTCCTCGGGCCGGCCCGGCCCCGGTGAGATGAGGATGGCGTCGGGGGATGCGGCCCTGATGCCATCGATGTCGATGGCATCGTTGCGGTGGACGACCGGGTCGGCTCCGAGCTCTCCGAGCTCCTGGACGAGGTTGTAGACGAACGAGTCGTAGTTGTCGACGACCAGCACCCGCGTTCCCATGGTCCGTTGATCGTACCGGCCGGGGGGCAGCGGTCGGTTGGCGCCGGCAGCCGTTGTGGCTGGCTATCCTTCGGCCATGGCAACCAAGGCCAAGTCCGGTCCGGGCAAGGCGCAGAAGAAGGGCCGGTCCTCAGGGGGGCGGACCACGGCGCCCGGCGCCCCGGTGCGGAGCCAGCGGTACACGCCCCCCATCGCCAAGAGCGTGAAGTCCAGCCCGCGCTGGATGGGCATCGTGATCATCGCCACGTTCGCGCTGGGGGTGCTGGTGGTGATCCTCAACTACGCCGCCGTCCTGCCGGGTGGCGTCAACAACCTGTGGCTGATCGCGGCCATCGGGGCGATCTTCGTGGGGCTCATCCTGGCCACCCGCTACCACTGAGTACTCGGCGGCCGACCCTGACCGAACCGGAGTATCCGGCTGCCGGCCTACCGGTCGCGCCAGTCCGCCCGTCCTCTGGGCCTATGGGCCGCGGGAATCAGCCCAGGCGCTCGATGATGGTGGCGTTGGCCATGCCGCCGCCTTCGCACATCGTAAGCAGGCCATAGCGGCCCCCGGTGCGCTCGAGCTCGTTGACCAGGGTGGCCATGAGCTTTGCTCCCGACGCGCCGAGCGGGTGGCCGAGGGCGATGGCGCCGCCATTCACGTTGACCTTGTCGAGGTCGGCGTCGAACTCCTTCTGCCAGGCGAGGACGACGGAGGCAAAGGCCTCGTTGATCTCGATGACGTCCAGGTCGTCGAAGCTGAGCTTGGCCCGTTCGAGGACCGACTTGGTGGCAGGAATCGGTCCGGTCAGCATGGTGATGGGATCACTCCCGGCCACGGCGAAGGCGTGGAAGCGAGCTCTGGGAGTGAGACCGAGAGCCGACGCCTTCTCCTCGCTCATGATGAGCACCCCCGAGGCTCCGTCGGTGATCTGGCTGGAGTTACCCGCGGTGACCCGGCCGTTCTCGGGTCGGAAGGCGGGCTTGAGATTGGCCAGCGCCTCGACGCTGGTGTCAGGACGGATGCCCTCGTCGGTGATGATCATTTCGTCGGTGTCGGCCCGGTCGTCGTCCTTCACCGCCACCGGGACCAGCTCGCGCTCGAACCGGCCTTCGGCCGTGGCCTGGGCGGCACGTTGGTGGGAGCGCACCGAGTACTCGTCGAGCGCGGCACGATCGATGTCCCACTGCTCGGCGATGAGCTCGGCCCCCTCGCCCTGGCTCACCAGGCCGCCGCGCTCGGCGTATCGGGCCATCATCCGCGGCCCGAAGGGATACCCGAGGTCACGGACGACCGATGCGCCCATGGGCGTGCGGGTCATCACCTCGACGCCCCCGCCGATGACCACGTCGTAGGCACCGGCGATGACGCCCTGGGCGCCGAAGTGGAGGGCCTGCTGGGAGGAGCCGCACTGACGGTCGATGGTGGTGGCCGGGACCGACTCGGGGAAGCCGGCGGCGAGCACCGCATTGCGGCCCACGTTGAGGGATTGCTCACCGACCTGCATGACGCAGCCCATGATCACGTCGTCGACCAGGGCCGGGTCGAGATCGCTCCGTTCGACCAGGGCCTTGAGAGGCTCGGAGGCCAGGTCGGCGGCGTGCCAGTTGCGCAGCTTCCCGTTGCGCTTCCCGCCCGGGGTACGTACTGCGTCGACGATGACGGCGTCGGTCATGGTGGTCTCCTTTTGGCGACGTCTGGCCCGTCCGGTGCCGCCTCCCATTCACTGGTCGGGATTGACTGGTCGGGCCTCGGGCGGTGAGGCGACTCTAACGTCAAAAACTTGACTATGCGGTCAAGTATTCCCGACCCAACCCGAGTGGGACCCGGCCACCTTTCTGCGCCCTGATCGGAGGTCCGGTGGCGGAGCTTCCGACCCACAGAAGCTCAGACCCGGTGGTCGGCCATGGAGACATCGACGCCGGGAGGGCCCGGCACTACGGTCGGGGAGATGACGGGTCGGATCAGGGACATGGACCGGTGGCTCGGGGACGGAGGCATGGAGCTCATCGGCGTGGTGGGGGCGTCCTTCGACGACTACGGGGTCGACGGTGAGGACCTCGGCTGGGTGAACGGGGTTTTCGTGCCCGATCCGAGGGCCTGCAACCCGCACGGCGTGGTCCAGGCTGGGGTGCACGGGCTGGTGCTCGATGCGGCCATGAATTTCGCCATCAACGCGGCCCTGGCCCACCGAGATCGGACCCGGGCCACCCTGGAGATGAAGGTGGAGACGATGCGCCCGGCCCAGGCCGGCGAGCCGTACCGGCTCCGTGGCGAGGTGGTGCGCCTGGCCCGCCAGGTCGCCTACGCCGAGGCCAGAATCACCGACGCCAAGGACCGGCTGGTGAGCCGGTCGACCGGCACCTTCCTGCTCCACCGCCATGCCGACGGTGAGGCCGCCGGTCCGGCGGGGGCGGGGCCGACGCCCACCTGACGCCCTCGCCCAGAACTCGCGTGACCGGCCGAGGGCCGGGTCGCCATCGCACCGGACCCCCGCCGGTCCCTCACGAGAGCCGAGCACCGATGGCCACGCCCACCACTCCGACTGCCTGCCGGGTGTGCGACGCGCCGATCGCTGCTCCGTTCGCCCTCTGCTTCTGCTGCGACGTCCTGGTCCGCCAGCTCGGGATGCCACTGGTGCCCTTGGTGGCAGTCACCGACTACCGCATGGGCGACGGTATGCACCGGCGCCTGCGTCGCTACAAGGACGCCCCGGTGGCGGAGGTCCGAGCGTCCTGCACCCGCCGGCTGGCGGCGATGCTCGAGGCTTGGCTGGTCGACGGCCGGACGCGCCCCGGCCCGGGTCTCTCCGGCCGGTGGGACGTGGTGACAACGGTGCCGTCGTCCCGTCGACCGGCGGGTGCCCCGGTCGACGCGGTGGTCGGAGCCGTCGCCGTCCTGGCGTCGCGGTACCGACCCCTGCTGGCTCGCGGGCCCGAGCCCACCGGCCACCTGCAAGCGGCGCGGCAGGGTTTCGTCCTCGGACCCGGAGTGGACCTCGACGAGCTGCCTGGCCGGCGGGTGCTGCTGGTCGACGACAGTGTCGTGACCGGGGCCCGGGCCCAGAGTGCGGCGGCCGCGCTGCGCCTCGGGGGCGCCCGGGTCGCTGCCGTGGTGGCCCTGGGCCGGCTGGTGCCGACCGTTCCGACCCCTGTTCGCTAGGGGGACCCATCCAGCTGACCAGGGCGAGCGAGCTGGCCCGGGGTAGTATAGTTGCTTGCTACAAGCAGTTATCCCGGCCCTGACGTGATGCCGGGGCTACCGGAAGGACTCCCATGCCGACGACGACACGCAACCCGCTCAAGGACTCGTGCCCCGTGTCGGCCGAGCTCGAACGTTCGTTGACCCAGGTGGCCCGGGCCATCCTGCGGCTCGAGGTGCCCCGTGACGCCCTACCCGAGGGTGCCTCACTTGACCGGGCCGGCTACTGGCTCCTCGTCAGGATCTCCGGGCGAGCGCCGATGCGGCTCTCGGAACTGGCTGATTCGGTCGAGCTCGACCTGTCCACGGTGAGCCGGCAGATGACCAACCTGGTGGCCTCGGGCCTGGTGGTCAAGGTGCCCGACCCGGAGGACGGCCGGGCTTCGTTGCTCAGCCTCTCCGATCGGGGCTGGACGGTGCTCGAGGCGGTGTCCGAGGCCCGGCGCCAGGTGCTGGCCGAGACCGTGGCTGACTGGACCGAGGCCGAACGCAACGCCCTCGCCGCCGGGCTCATGCGGCTGGAGGCCGGGCTGCACCAAGGGAAGGGATGCCACCGGGCGGGTTCCATGTGACCATCGACACTCCGGCCGGGGACCGCGGGCGACACGACGTGGACACCGAGCCACTTCTCGATGGGCCGTCAGGTGATGCCCCGATGACGGCGTTGACCCATCGTCAGATCCTCATCGTGTTCAGCGGGCTGATGCTCGGCATGTTCCTCGCTGCGCTGGACCAGACCATCCTCGGGACCGCCCTCCCCACCATCGCCAACAGTCTTCATGGCCTCAACCACATCAGCTGGGTGGTCACCGCCTACCTGCTCACGTCGACCATCTCGACCCCGCTGTACGGCAAGCTGTCCGACCAGTTCGGGCGCAAGGGCCTGTTCCAGTTCGCCATCGTCGTCTTCCTGATCGGCTCGGTTCTCTCCGGCATGAGCCAGAGCATGACCGAGCTCATCGCCTTCCGCGGCATCCAGGGCATCGGGGCCGGAGGCCTGATGGCTTTGGCCATGACCATCATCGCCGACGTGGTGTCGCCGCGGGACCGGGGTAGGTACCAGGGCTACTTCGGGGCCACCTTCGCCCTCTCGTCGGTGGCCGGCCCCCTCCTCGGCGGCGTGTTCACCGACAACCTGAGCTGGCGTTGGATCTTCTACATCAACCTGCCGATCGGCATCGTCGCCCTCATCGTGACCTCCGCCGTGCTCAGGCTCCCCTTCCGCCGCCAATCCCACCGCATCGACTACCTCGGGGCCTTTCTCATGCTGGTCGGTGTGACCGCCGCCCTACTGGTCACGGTCTGGGGCGGAACCCAGTACGCGTGGGCGTCACCGACGGTCCTCGGCCTCGCCCTGGTGGCTGTGGTGTTCATTGCCGCGTTCGTCGTCTGGGAACGACATGCTGCCGAGCCCATCCTCCCGCCGAGTCTCTTCCGAATCGGTATCTTCCGGGTGGCATCCTCGGTGTCGTTCCTGTTGGCGATGGTGATGTTCGGAGCCATCATCTACCTCCCGCTCTATCTGCAGCTGGTAGACGGGGTGTCGGCAATGGTGTCAGGGCTCTTGCTCGTCCCCCTCATGGTCGGACTGCTCATCGCGTCTGTCCTCTCTGGCCAGCTGGTGACCCGGACTGGGCGCTACAAGTTGTTCCCGGTGATCGGTTCGGCCATGGTCATCGGCGGGATGTTCCTGCTCTCGCGCCTCTCGCCCGATACGTCACACCTCACCATGAGCTTGTACGTGGTCGTGCTCGGTGCGGGTATGGGCATGACCATGCAGATCATGGTCCTCTCGACCCAGAACGCCGTACCCACCTCCCAGATCGGCACGGGTACCGCCGCCATCATCTTCTTCCGTTCTCTCGGCGGCGCGTTTGGCACGGCCGTGTTCGGGGCGGTGTTCATCGCCGGGCTCAATCACTGGATCCCCAGGCTGGTGCCTGGAGCGGCGGCATCGTCGATCCATGTCAACGGAAGTTTCTCCATGAGCCCGGTCCAGCTGCACACCTATCCCGTCGCCGTGCAACATGGCATCCTCGACTCCTTCGTTCGCTCGCTGCACTCGATGTTCCTGCTGGGCGTCCCTCTGGCCGCGACCATGTTCGCCCTCACCCTGCTCTTGAAGCAGATCCGCCTGCGCACCTCCTCGGGGCTCGAGCGCCCGAGCGAGGACATCGCCCTGGGCGGTGGTATCGCCGGCGAGGGTGATGCCGAGCTCGACGAGGACATGGCCGCCGCCGGTTGACCGCGGCCCGACGGGGCGTCGCCCGGTCCACCACGCGGACGCCCCGCGGTTCGCACTAGACAGGCGACATGCTCCTTCGGATCTTCACCGAACCCCAGCAGGGGGCGTCCTACGACGACCTGGTGGCCGTGGCCCGGTCGGCAGAATCGCTCGGGTTCGACGCTTTCTTCCGCAGCGACCACTACCTCACCATGGGCGGAGAGGGACTTCCCGGGCCGAGCGACGCCTGGGTCACCCTGGCCGGTATCGCCCGGGAGACCAGCCGCATCCGGCTCGGGACCCTGCTGACGGCGGCCACCTTCCGCCTCCCGGGGCCTCTGGCGGTCGCCGTCGCCGGGGTCGACCTGATGAGTGGCGGGCGGGTCGAGCTGGGACTCGGTGCCGGGTGGTACGACGACGAGCACACGGCCTATGGGATCCCGTTCCCGCCGCTCGGTGAGCGGTTCGAACGTCTGGAGGAGCAGCTGGCCGTGATCACCGGGCTGTGGTCGACACCGCCCGGGGAGCGGTTTTCCTTTGCCGGCCGGCACTACCGGTTGCAGGACAGTCCGGCCCTGCCCAGGCCGGCGCAGGCTCCGGGACCTCCGATCATCGTCGGCGGGGGAGGTGCCGTTCGGACCCCGCGACTGGCCGCCTCCTATGCCAATGAGTTCAACATGCCATTCTCGTCGGTGGCCGACACGGGTGGCCAGTACGACCGGGTGAAGGCGGCCTGCGAGGCGGCCGGGCGCGACCCGGCATCGATGGTGTTCTCCGCCGCCCAGGTGGTGTGCTGCGGGCGCAACGAGCCCGAGATCGCCAAACGGGCCGCGGCCATCGGCCGGGCCGCGGACGAGTTGCGTCAGAACGGGCTGTGCGGCACACCGGACGAGGTGGTGACCAAGCTGGCCACCTTCGCCGCAGCGGGCGCCGGTCGAATCTACCTGCAGGTGCTCGACCTGCACGATCCGGAGCACCTGGCCCTCCTGGGCGAGGAGGTGCTCCCCCAGTCGGCCTCGCTGTGAACGTCTCCCGACGCATCCGTGCCTGGTGGGCTAGGCGGCCGGGGTCGACGCGTCGACGGGCCAGCGCTCGGCCACCAGGGCGAGGGAATGCGCCCGCGCCTCGAACGAGTGGGCCCTGGTCGACAGCATGAGCTCGTCCGCGGCGGTCCGGCGGGCCAGTTCGACCAGTCCCTGGTGCACCGAATCAGGGTCGCCGATCAGATGGGTCGACGTGACCTGTTCCACGATGGCCCGCTCCTCTGGCGAGTAGCGGTAGGCGGCGGCCTCCTCGGGAGTGGCGATGGGTCCCAGTCGGCCGGTCCGCAGCTGCAGGATGGTGAGGGCCGAGGGACCGGCCAGCCAGCGCGCCTCTTTGTCGGAGGGGGCGCACAGGACCGACACGGCCACCATGGCGCGGGGCCGGTCCAACAGGACGGAGGGGCGGAACGCCGACCGGTAACGGTCGAGGGCATCGTCCAGTTGGCCGGGGCTGAAGTGGTAGGCGAACGAGAACGGGAGCCCGAGCAGCCCGGCCAGCTGCGCGCTGAAGGTGGACGAACCGAGCAGCCACAGCTCGGGCAGGTACCCGCGGCCGGGGACCGGGGCGGGATGGGTCGGTGGCCCATCGGTGTCGGCCAGGTAGTTGACGAGCTCGACCACGTCCTCGGGGAACGTGTCGGCGGACAGATCGGCGTGGCGGCGCAGGGCGCGTGCCGTGGCCGGGTCGGTGCCCGGGGCCCGGCCGAGCCCGAGGTCGATCCGACCCGGGTGGAGGGCCTCCAGGGTGGCGAACTGCTCGGCGATGGTCAGCGGCGCATGGTTGGGGAGCATCACGCCGCCGGCACCGATCCGGATGGTGGAGGTGGCGTCGGCCAGATGGCCGATGAGCACGGCCGGGGCAGAGCTGGCGACGGCCGGCATGCCATGGTGTTCGGCCACCCAGAGGCGCCGGTAGCCGAGGGCCTCGGCCACGCCGGCCAGGCGCGTGGTCTGCTCCAATGCGTCGGCCGGCGTCGATCCGCGTCCCACCCCGGCCAGGTCGAGCACGGAGAGGGGCACCACGGGCCGTTCAACCCCGCCGGGAGGGCGCGCCTTCCCGGCCGCGGTCACCGCGCCCAGGCCCGGCTCAGAGGCCCGGGCTGGACTGCATGATCCCGCCGTCGGCGAAGATGGTGGTGGCCGTGACATAGCTGGCGCCATCGCCCGCCAGGAAGGCCACGACCCTGGCAATCTCCTCGGGCTGGGCCAGGCGGCCGAGCGGGATGGCCGCGTCGAGGGTGGCCAGGGCCTTGGGATCGGCCACGGTGGCCTTGTTGATCGGGGTGTCGACCGCCCCCGGCCCGACACCGACCACCAGGATGTTGTGAGGGGCGAGCTCGACCCCAGCGGTGCGGGTGAGCATGCGCATGCCGCCCTTGGACAGGCAGTACGCCGTGTTGCCGGGCATGGGCCAGTCCTCGTGCACCGAGGTCATGTTGATGATGCGCCCCCCGTCTCCCTGAGTGATCATCTGGGCCGCGGCCACCTGGGTCCCGAAGAACGCGCTCTTCAGATTGATGTCCATCACGCTGGTGAACTGCTCCTCGGTTGTGTCGAGGATCGAGGTGCGGGTCTCGATGCCGGCATTGTTGACCAGGATGTCCAGCCGACCGAAGTTGGTGACGGCGGCATCGACCAGCGTACGAAGGTCGTCCACCTTGCTCACGTCAGCCTTCACGCCGACCACCTTGTCGCCGAGGCCCTTCACCTGGGCCTCGACCTCGGTTTCGGCCTGCTCGTTCGAGATGTAGTCGATCACGATGTTGGCGCCTTCGCCGGCCAGCGCCAGCACGACGGCCTTGCCGATTCCGGTGTTGCCGCCGGTCACGACGGCTACCTTCCCGTGCAGACTCATTGACGCTCCCATCGCGGGCGGAGACGGTGGCCCGAAGCCGGCGACCCGGCGCACGCCTCCGGGCCGGTCGCGCCCGGATCATACTGCTCACCGGTGCGCCGAGGGCACTCGGATCCCGCTGCCGGGCGGTCGGGGTCGGCTCGCTAGCATCATCTACCCGTGGCCCGACCGTCTGTGAACGATGCCACCGCCTTGCTCAAGGAGCGGGACCCGGTGCTGGCCGCGCTCATCGTGCGCCATGGTGTCCCGCCGCGCCGTCGGGCGGTCCGGGTTCCCGATCGTTTCGCCGCGCTGGCCGAGGCCATCGTCTACCAACAGCTGGCCGGTAAGGCTGCCGCCTCGATCCACGGTCGCTTCGTGACCGCGATGGGCGGCACGGTCACGCCGGAGGCAGTTCTGGCCGCCGACCCGGGGCTGCTGGCCGGATGTGGTCTGAGCGCCGCCAAGGCCGGTTCCATCCGCGACCTGGCCGAGCGGGTGGTAGACGGGGAGATCGCTCTCGACCGCGTGGGCCGTCTTTCCGACGATGACGTCATCGACCACCTGACCCAGGTTCGCGGCATCGGGCCCTGGACGGCCCAGATGTTCCTCCTCATCACCCTCGGGCGGCCCGACGTGTGGCCGACCGGGGACTTCGGGGTGCGGGCCGGGTTCGCCCGGGCCTGGGGGCTCCCCGACATCCCCACCCCGAAGGATCTCACCGTGCTCGGCGAACCCTTCCGTCCCCATCGCAGCCTGGTGGCCTGGTACTGCTGGCGGGAGGTCGACATCCGCTCGGCGGTGACCTGAGGGCGCCCCCCGACGCGGTGCTCACGCCACCGGTAGTCGGTTGGCGATGACGGTCGACACCTCGTGCACCGTCGGCGAGTCCAACACCCCTGGTGCTCGCACCTCGCCGGCCATCAGTCTCGGCCATCCGACCCAGACGTCGCCGATCTGCATGGCCGAGGCGAATCCCCACTCCGCCCGAGTGAGACAGAGCATGGCGTGGATCGGGACCCCCGATCCCCACGGGGCGCCCTCGAGGGCGGCCCGCACGATTTCCGCCTGGCGATGCACGGCTTCGACCGAGTCCGTGCAATTGCGTCGGCCGACATGGAGTTCGTGAGGCCCGAGGTTGCCAATGGGTCCCGGCCTCATGGTGTGGACCAGACCCTTGTAGCGCTTGGCGTCGATGACGAACACGCCGGACGGCGCGACGGCGATGAGCTTGATGCTCTCCCGCGACCCGGGGATTCGGCGGTCGTTGAGCGCGATGACACCCTCCCCCTCCACCAGATGGAGCCGGGTCCTCGAGCGACGGTCGCCCTCCGCTCGCTGGACCCACCGCCGGGCCGGCGCTGTCTCCGACATCGCCCCATGGTAGGAGAAGGTCCCTCTGAAGTGGTGTTTCTTCTGGCTAGGGGCCAACTCGAAGCCATCGGGCGGGCAGATCCCTCGTCAGGCAGACAACGGTCGTCGAGGGCCCGTTGCACCAGACCGGCGCAGAGAAGCCCCAGTTCAGCGAAGAGGAGCCGCCCGGGTCAGGTTCGTTGCAGTTTTGCGGCACCTGTTCCCTTTGGGGCACGAGGGCGCGATGATGGCCCGGGACGGTCGAGTGATCGACCGTGGTGGGGGTACAGCTTCCGGGACGACTCTGAAAGGGGAGGTCCATGCTTGTTGCCAACGTGCTGGAGGGTAAGGGAACCCTCACCGTGACCATCGACAGCACGGCGACCATCGGTGAGGTTGCGGCCGATCTGACCCGCCATCGGGTCGGGGCGCTCGTCGTGTCGACCGACGGTATCCGGATCGACGGCATCGTGTCGGAGCGGGACATCGTGCAGCGTCTGAGCGTCCTTCGGACCGAGCTGCTCGATGAGCCGGTGTCCTCCATCATGTCCACCTCGGTGCGGGTGTGCCGACCGACGGACGACGTGGAGTCGATTATGAACCTGATGACCGAGCATCGCATCCGCCACGTGCCGGTGGTCGAGGACGGCCGGCTGTGCGGCATCATCAGCATCGGCGACGTGGTGAAGAGCCGCATCCAGGAGCTGGAGAAGGACCGGAACGAGCTCATGGAGTACATCACGGCCCGCTGACGCACCGGACGCCGGCGACTCCCGGGCGGCGTCGCCCTACGCTGGTCGGGTGACTGCAGCCTGGGGGACCGTAGGTTCGAGGCGCCGAATCGATTCCCGTTCCGAGCGGCTGCCCCTTAACGCGAGATGAGCGCAGCTTCGGGCGCGCTCGGGATCGTCATCGTCGACCATGGGTCGCGTCGACAGGAGGCCAACCGTCGCCATGAGTCTTTCGTCGGGGAATGGCGGGCGCTCGGACGCTACGACATCGTGGAGGCCGCCCACATGGAGCTGGCCGAACCGTCGATCGCCGATGCCTTCGACGCCTGCGTGGCCGCCGGGGCTACCACCGTGGTGATCATGCCCTACTTCCTCTGGCCGGGCAGTCATTGGGATCACGACATCCCGGCTCTGGCGGCCGAGGCGGCGGCCCGCCACCGGGGCGTCACCTATCTGGTGGCCGCGCCGCTCGGACCCCATCCCCTGCTGGCCACCATCGTCGAGCAACGGATCGACCACTGCCTGGCCCATGTAGCCGGCGACGCGCCCGAGTGCGAGGTCTGCCGGGGAAGCGGGCGCTGCCATCTTCGTGAGTCAGCGCCAGCGCACCCGTCGGCGCCGGCCGGCGGGTGACTACGAACTGCAGCGGTCACCCAGCCACGGCTGTTGGCCGTCGAGGGCATAGAGGGCGACCGCCACGGTGTCCTGATCGGCCTTGGATGCCTGGTTCGGAGGGACCCCGACCAGATCGGGCCGGCCGGCGGCCTGGGCCGCCGTGTTCCAGGTGGGTTGGCTGAACTGGAAGGCTCCCATGTACAACCCGTCCGGAGAGACGGCGCTGTAGTTGCCGCCCGACTCGGCCTGGACGACGCACTGGAGGAACGGGTTGAGAGCGGGGTCGGCACCGCTCGATCCGCCGCCCGTCACCGGCACTCCCGGGCCGGGCCCCGACGCCCCGCCTGAGCCTCTCGAGGGTGCGGCCCTGGCCGAGGACCGATCGGCGGCGGCCACCGCCGCCGCGGCCGCCGCCGCCTGGGCGGCCTGCTGGTTGGCCACCGCCGTGGCTAGCTGCCCGGTCACCTGGCCGTGGAGGGCGGTGAGGCTGCTCTCCACGCTGTTCGCCTGGCCGAGCACCGCGGCCTGCCGCGATTGATCCGACTGGTCCTGGTCTTGCTGCTGACGGAGCGCGGCCTGGTGGGCCTGCAGAGCACTCTCAGCCGTATGGAGCTGAGCGACCGCGTCGGTGATGTTCCCGACTGCGATAGAGGAGTACTCGCTGGCTGCCTGGGCGGTCTCCTGGCTCCCACTGAACAGGGTGTTCTCCGGGGAGGCGCCGCCACTGCCGTAATTCATGTAGGAACGGATCGCTTGCTGGCGGACCGCATTCGATCGGGCACTGATCTGCTGCTGGTCCTGGGCGATCTGCTGTCCGGTCTCGGCCACCGCCTGGGCATCGGCCGCCACCCGCGCCGACACCACGGAGTACTGCTGCTGGTAGGCCCCGACCTCCAGCTGCTGTTGGACCAGTTGCTCGGCGATGGTGGCCGCCTGTGCCTTCAGGTCCGAGATCTGGTCGGCGCCAGCGGGTCGGCCGGGGGAGGCCACCACAAAGGAGGCCAGGGCGACGAGAGCCGAAAGGAGCACCGCGGCGAACCCTCGCCGACCATGCGCTCTTGCGTTTGGTCCCGCCAGCGGTAAACGCCGGGCGTGAAACACAATGGTTGAAGAACTTAGTACTCGAGGGTGCGTAATGACAACCTGACCTGGTCAGAGGTTCAACCGACCGGCGACCCGGGCGTGGCGGACGCTACTGGATGGAACCCTCGCCCTTGACGTGGGCACCGACCTCGGTCATCTCGTGGAAGTGCTCGGCGACTCTGTTCCGCTCCTCGCCGTCCGCCTCCTCGAAGCTCTGATCGGCCTCGGCGTTCTCCTGGTCGTTCGCCGGGCGATCGGCCGTATGGGCACGGTTCGCCTCCGCCCGCTCCGCCTCCTCGGTGGCTTCGTTGGGCTGGGTGCGCTCCTCCATGTGGCTCGTCTCCTTCGTCCGCCTCAACCGGTGTTTGGGACCCGACCGGGACGGAGACCGGCCGCAATCGCTCGGATAGATGGGTACCCGTTCCGCTCCGTGGCCAAACCGGTGCCCCTGCGGCCGGGATCCGCGGGCCGCTCGGCCCAAGCGGGCTCCGACCCCCGGCCCGAGGCGGCCCCAAGGCTCCGGTCGAGTCGAGGCCTGGTGGAGGTGGTCTTCGTGGCCGAGTGCACCGCCACCGTGCTAGAAGGGGCTGCCGGCCTGCGGGGCCGGCACGGGTGGGACCGGTCGTCGGGTTCTCGCCGGCGTCATCGGACAAGGGGGACGTGATGCGCGTGGACCGGAGGATTGGGCTGTTGGTGGCCGTGACGGTGGCGGGGGTTTCGATGGTCACGGCCCTGCCTTCGGGGTCCGGGGCGGCGACCCGGCTGGCGAAGCCGCTTTCGGCGCCAGTGTTCGCCAGCAAGGCTGCCACCAAGGCCACGACCAAGGCTCCGTTCATCTTCACCGTCAAGACCAAGGCCAACCCGGTGGCGTCGATCAGCCTCACCAGCTCATTGCCGTCCGGCTTCGGGTTCACCGACAACGGCAACGGCACCGCCACGATCAGCGGCACCTTCCCATTCGGTGGGACCGACACTTTCTCCTTCCATGCCGCCAACACGCAGGGATCGGTCGACCAGACCCTGTCAGTGGCGGTGAAGGGGCTCCCCGGCATCCGCCATGTGTTCGTCATCATGTTGGAGAACGAGGGGTATGCCAGCACCTTCGGGTCCCCGTCCAACGACCCCTACCTGGCCAGCACCCTCCCGTCCCAGGGGGCGCTGCTGTCGAAGTACTACGGCGTCGGCCACTTCTCCAACGACAACTACATCGGGTTCGTCTCCGGACAGCCGCCTAATTCCGCCAACCAGCTCGACTGCATCTCGGGATTCGTGGATTTCCCTCCGGGTGCCGGCCTGGTGGGCGGCATCCAGCAGGGCGCCGGGTGCGTCTATCCGTCTGGAGTACCGACCCTTCCCGACCAGCTGACATCGGCCGGCTTCACCTGGAAGGGCTACGAGGAGGACATGGGCAATGACCCCACCCGCGAGTCGGCCACCTGTGGCCACCCGACCGTGGGAAGCTCCGATCCGACCCTGGTGGCCAAGGCCGGCGACGGGTATGCCGCCCGGCACGACCCGTTCGTCTATTTCCATTCGATCATCGACAACTCGGCGCTGTGCAACAGCCGGGTTGTTCCGCTGGGTACGACCAGTGGGGCCCTGCCGGCCGGCACCCCGGCCGGTGTGACCGGGCTCGCCACCGACCTCCAGTCGGCTGCCACCACGCCCAATTTCAGCTTCATCAGCCCGAACCTCTGCAACGACGGGCACGACTTCCCGTGCAAGAACCAGCCCAGCGGAGCCTCGGCGCTGGCCGACGTCGACTCGTTCCTCAGCACCTGGGTCCCGATCATCGAGAATTCGCCGGCCTTCAAGCAGAATGGGCTGCTCGAGATCACCTTCGATGAGAGCGGGGTGAACCCCGTCGACGCCAAGGCCTGCTGCAACGAGACCCCCGGGCCGGCGGCCGACAGCGGCGGCAACGGCATCCAGGGCCCCGGCGGCGGACGGGTCGGAACGGTGCTGATCTCGCCTTTCATCACACCGGGGAGCATCGTGACCAAGAAGTACAACCACTACTCGTCGTTGGCTTCGATCGAGGATCTCTTCGGCCTGCCCCGTCTGGGTGAGGCCACCACGGTGAGCTCCACCTTCGACAAAGGCATCTACCAGCCGTAGCGCCGGTCGACGCCCTCAGCGTCCGGTGGCTGGGCGCTCCTGCCGTTCGCCGTCGACGAAGAGATCCACCCTCTCGTTGTAGAACGCCACCAGGCCGGCGATGGGGAGCAGCTGGCGGGTGGGGAAGTCGTAGGCCCAGGCCAGGTCGGGGTGGGTGGCCCTGTTGACCAGCGCCGACCAGTACCCCGAGGTCGTCCCCTTGTAGGGGCATCGGGTCACGGTCGGGCTCCACTCGAGATGGTCGAACCTGACCTCGGTCCGGTTGAGGTAATAACGGGTCGGGAGTCCCGTCTCGAAGACCATGACTGGCGAGGAGGACTCGGCCAGCGTGACCCCCTCGAGCTCGACGCGCACCGGGCGGGTCGAGCGGAGGGCGTCGACCCGGGTGTAGGGATTGCGGGGATGGACGAAGACCTCCTCGTCCTCTTCGAACCAGGCGTCGAAAGCATCCCATTCGAAGCGGAAGAAGTCGACCAGCTCATCCCGGGGAGTCTCGACCACCAGCCGCCCCACTGTCGGCGCATCCGACCCCTGTCCGGCAAAGGCGTAGAGCCGGAGCGTTCCCCGTGGCCCGTCTTCGGTCCGGCCATCGGAGATCAGCAGCTCCTCGCGGACGTCCCGTCGGGGGATGTAGTACTGGGGGTAGTCGGCCCACTCCCAGACGTAGAGGGCGTTGGTGGTATCGGCCACCACTCGACCGTTGTGGAGCGCCCGGATCCGGCGCGGCACCGGCTCCACGTGGTTGATCCGGGTGACGGGCTTCGGGTAGCCGGTCATGGCATCACGGCCGCGGTCCACGCCCACTGCTACCGCGACCAACGGGGCAAGCAGGCAAATCGCTCTTGAAGGTTTCCATGTCCCTCCCGACGGTCTCCGAGCCGGTCGGCTCAGCTGGCGCGGTCCTCACGGAAGTTTCGCCGGTAGGCCTGAGGACCGGTGCACAGCACGCGCTGGAAGTGCTTTCGCAGGTTGGTCGCCGTTCCGAACCCGCTGGCGCTGGCCACCAGTTCGATCGGAGCGTCATCGGTTTCCAGCAGGCGCTGGGCGAGGGCCAGTCGCTGGCGCAACAGCCACTGGTAGGGCGTGGCCCCGGTGCTCGCCCGGAATCGCCGGGCGAACGTCCGCGGGCTCATGGCGGCGCGGGAAGCGAGCTCCTCGATGGTGATGGGCTCGGCGAGGTGCTCTTCGAGCCAAGCGAAGGTACCGCCGAACAGGTCTGCGTCGAGTCGGCTCGGCATCGGTGCCTCGATGTACTGGGCCTGCCCTCCGTCGCGGTGGGGAGGCACGACGAGGTCCCGCGCCACCTGGGTGGCGATGTCGGCTCCGAAGTCCGAGCGCACGATGTGGAGGCTGAGGTCGATGCTCGCCGCGCTGCCGGCGGACGTGAGGATGTCCCCGTCGTCGACGTACAGCACCTTGGGGTCGACGGTCACGGCCGGGTAGCGGCGAGCCAGCGTCTCGCATTCCGTCCAATGCGTCGTGGCGCGGCGGCCCTCGAGCAGACCGGCCGCGGCCAGCACGAAGGCACCGGTGCACAGAGAGACCAGCCGCACCCCGCGCCGGTGGGCCCGGCGAAGGGCCTGGAGCACCTCGATGCCCACCCGGTCGTAGGACACGGTCGGGGGGACGATCACGATGTCGGCCCGGTCCACGGGGTCGAGTCCGGCCGGCGCGTCGATGGCGAACCCGGTCTCGGTCCTCACCGGACCGGGTGCGTGCGCGCCGATCGAGAACTGATACCAGGGGACGCCGAGCTCCGGCCGGCGGCGGCCGAACACCTCGCAGGCCACGGCGAACTCGAAGGGCGAGAGGCCGTCGTAGAGCACCACGGCCACGGCCGGGCCTGTGGCAGCTTTGGCGTTCATAGGGCTAATACTGCCACGCCGGTACCGGCCGATCGAGACCGACCCCGGCCAGGCCCCGGACGGGTGGGCGGTGGGTCGACCCGGACCCGCGACATCGAGCCGGCCACCCACCCGGCGCCGAGGACGGCGGCGGTCAACCCTGCCGCCATCACCAGCCCGGGGCCACCGCCGGCGGGACCGGGGACCCGGCCGAGCCACCCGGACCGCCTCGGAGGAAGCCCGGCGCCACCCGCGCCATGGCGACCCACCAGGTGATGGTTCCGCCGTGACCACCATCATGACCGACGTCATCGACAGGGCCAGCACGCCCTGGGCCCGGAGCACGCCCCCTCCGGGCCGGATCCGTCGCACCGCCACCACGGCCGCGGCTGCACACAGGACGATCGACGCACCGATCATCAGGACCCAGATCGCCCCGACCGTGGCATAGGGCCAGACGGGGCCGCCCTGCCCCCGGGCCGGCAGGTGGCGGGCCCAGACCACGACAGCGGCACTGCACGAGGTGGTAACCGATACAGCGACCAAAGCCCTGAGCGCCGGGCGTCTGACCTCGGGCCATCCACCGGAACGGATCAGGCGGACGAAGGCTGGAACGCACAGCAGGCGGTGAAGGCGTCGAGCAAACCGCCTTGGAATCGCCGGACGGTACGAGCCACAGCTCGGCCAGGAGGGCCTGGCGGAAGCCGAAGCGGTGATAGAGCAAGCCGGACGGTAGTCCGGCATCCTCGCAGATGGCGGCGGTGGTGGCCCGCCCCGCCCTCCGCCGAGGAACAGGGTTCGAGCGGCGTCGAGGGCGCGGCCTTCGTCGTGCAGCCTCGGTCGAGCCACGCCGATAGTAGAGCTCATGCTCCATTTCCGGACAACGGAACGGGCGCACTACCGGACAGCGGAACGGACGGTCGTACCGGCCCACCCTCCAGCCCATCTGCCCAGACCCACCGCTCGATCAGATCGGGGAGAATGCCATTGCCGTTCAAGGTTCCTTCGCCCTGGTCATGGCTCCGGAAGCGTTCACGGTTCCTTCACAATTGCGGTGTAAGACAACGAGCCGTGCGCAACGTGCGACAACGGTCCGGGCACAACCTGAGCGGTCGTCGTTCTCGGGTGGACTGTCAAGGATGATCGAGCGGTCGAGGGCGCGACAGAGGCCCATGGCCGGTGCGCTGGTCGTCATGGTGGTCACCGGGGTGCTCGCCGGTTGCAGCTCCGGCACTCCGTCCTCCGTCACAGCCACCTCCTTCCCGTCCGGGTCGGTCAAGGCGGATGCATCCGGGACGGTGTGGCTCTGCCGCCCCGGCCAGGTTGGTGATCCCTGCACCGCCAATCTGACCACGACGGTCGTGGCCGCCAACGGGCAGCGAAGTACCTACCGCCCCGCGCCGGCGTCCCGACCACCCATCGACTGCTTCTACGTGTACCCGACGGTCAGCCGGCAGCAGACTGCCAATGCCAACCTCCAGGTCGACCCACAAGAGACCGCCGTCGCCATCGACCAGGCGTCCCGGTTCTCGCCGGTCTGCAGGGTGTACGCCCCCGTCTACCCGCAACTGACGCTGTCGGCCATCGGCCTGGGAGCGAAGCGGATCGACCCGCATGCCGCGGCCGTCGCCTACCTCGCCGTGCTGTCCGCCTGGAACGACTATCTCGGCCACGACAATCACGGCCGAGGAGTCGTCCTGATTGGGCATTCGCAAGGGGCGTCGATGCTCATCTCACTGATCCGCAACCAGATCGACCCCAACCCGACCGAGCGGGGGCTGCTCGTTTCGGCGCTGCTCATGGGTGGCAACGTCACGGTGCCAGTCGGCCAGACGGTCGGCGGCGACTTCAAGCACGTCCCGGCTTGCCAGGCCAACCGTCAGACCGGGTGCGTGGTGGCCTACTCGAGTTTCGATTCGCCACCTCCCGACAACAGCCTTTTCGGACGGGTCGGAACGAGCATCGGCTCCAGCCTGGCGCCGGCCACCGCCTCCGATGATCAGGTCCTCTGCACCAACCCGGCCTCGTTGTCCGGTGGGACGGGACACCTGTTGCCGTACTTTCGCACCGGACCGGTCTCTGGCTCCGCTTCCGGTTCGAAGGCCGGTTCGCCCGTGTCCACCCCATGGGTCGCCTATCCCGACCGGTACACCGCCACCTGCATGACCAGCGGCGGGGCCACCTGGCTCCAGGTCGATGCCGCCCCCGCTCCGGACGACCGACCCGTGGTCGGCCAGGTGCTCGGACCTCGATGGGGGCTCCATCTGGTCGACGTCAACCTCGCCCTCGGGGACCTCGTCGCTCTGGTCCAGGACCAGTCGGTGGCCTTTGCGGAGTCGGGCTGAGTTCCAGTCGCCCGCTTGCCCTCGACGATCGACAAAAGCGCTCGGCTCCGGTTGCCCTTCAGAAGCCGAAGGCGGCCCGGAAGTCGGCGGCCGTGGCGGCGTTGCCGAGCCGCGGGACTCCGGCGACGTCCTCGGCCGCCGCCAACAGCGAATAGTGGGTGAACCCGGCGTCCGAGGTCCGGCCGGGAGCGATGGACTGGCTCATGAGGATGGCCGCCACGGTGGATGGGGAATTTGTTCCCGATCCGGACCCCTCGTCGTAGACGATCACGATGGCGAGCTGTCCCGATTGGTAGTCGGGCCCGGCGACGATCTGGCTGATCCACGATCCGAGATACGAGTCGGCCTGCTGCAGCGTGCCGTCGTGCTGGTCGTTGTTGAGGTCCGGCGTCAACGTGGCGAACGTGGGCAGCGTGCCGTTCACAATGTCCGTGTGCAGCGGCCCGCTAGCCGGAGTGCCGACGTCGACGTCGTTGAACAGGCAGCTGAAGCCCAGATCGGGGTAGTAGACGGCGGGGTTGTGGCGGGCCGCGTACGGCCCACTGTCGGAGAGGTCGCAGGGGGTGGGCATTGACTGGGCGTATCCCTTCCATCCGCCCGCGCCGACCTGGTTGAAGATGTTGTCGCTGGACGACCGACACCCGCTGGAGGAGGCGGGGCAGTCGCTCGTCCACGGGGAGTTGTTGTAGGCCACTCCGGAGGTGGCCTCGAGGTAGTTCGGAAGGCTGGGGTGGCCCAGGCTCGTGTAGTTGGTGGCATGCCCGCAGTCCTGGGCGTAGGTGTTCATGTTCGGAGCGGACGGGCTCCCGTAGACGGACGAGGCGTCGGCGTTCTCCTCCCAGACGACCAGCAGCTTGGTCGTCGCCGGGGGGCCGCTCCGAGAGCCGCAGTAGGCGTTGCCGCCCCCGACGAAGCTGCCGGGCGCGGAACGGGCCATCCCGACGATCGGACGCTGGAGGTGCAGTGATCCGGTCGATCCTTCGAACTGGGCGTCGCCGTAGGTGAACACGCCCCCGTCCCCCCCGACCAGCCAGTAGCCCCCACCGTCGGGAGTGGCGGTCAGACCCACGATCGACCGGTTGAGCGCGTACTGGCACCGGCGGAGCCGAAATAGCGGGCGTCGCCGTAGGAGAACACGCCCCCGTCCGCCCCGACCAGCCAGTAGCCCCCGCCGTCGGGAGTGGCGGCCAGGCCCACGATCGGCCGGGTCAGGGCCATCCCGGCCGCCGAGCCGTGGAACTGGGCATCGCCGAACGAGAACACGCCACCATCGGCTGCCACCAGCCAATAGCCCCGACCGTCCGGCGTGGCGGCCATGCCCACGACGGGCTGCCGGAGCGGCAGGGCCGCCGTCGAGCCGTAGAACCCGGCATTGCCCGAGTAGATGCCCCCGTCCGCCCCGACCAGCCAGTAGCCCTGACCGCCCGGAACGGCCGCCATGCCCACGATCGGCCGGTTGATGGCCACCCCGGCCGCCGATCCGTGGAACCGGGCATCGCCGTAGGTGAATACGCCCCCGTCGGCCGCCACCATCCAGTAGCCCCCGCCGTCGGGAGTGGCGGCCGTGCCCACGATCGGTCTCTGGAGCGGCAGCCCGGCGGCCGATCCGTGGAACTGGGCGCTACCGAAGGAGAACGCCCCCCCGTCTGCTCCGACCAGCCAGTAGCCCTGGTTGGCCGAGCTGGCCGTGCCGAAGGGGATGTGAGTGGCGAGCACCACCGAGAAGGCGGTCACTGCCACCAGAAGTGTGCTCGCCGCTCGCGCCCATTTCTTGACGTTGGTCGAGCCAGGTCTCATCCCCCGTCATGGTGGCACGTCTCCGCCGACGATGCCTGATCCCATGTCGGATCCCCGGAACTGCGCACGACTGGCAACGGCCATCGCGTCGGACTCGGCCGCCATAGGCTCGCTCGGGTGCGGATGCTGGCGGCCTGTTCTCTCGGTGGCGCGGGGCACTTGATGCCGCTGCTGCCATTTCTCGCGGCCGCCGACGCCCGGGGAATCGAGACGCTCGTGGTCGGGCCACCCGCCCTGGCGGGCATGGTCGAGATGGAGGGACTCGCCTTCGTTGCCGGGGGAGAGCCGGCCGAGGAGGAGGTAGCGCCCATCAGGGAGCGACTGCCGCTGGCTCTGCCCCACCAGGCGTCGGTCCTGGGCAACCGTGAGCTCTTCGGGCGGCTGGCGACAGCCGCCATGCTGCCCCGGTTGGACCAGGTCTGCATCGATTGGGAGCCAGATCTGGTGCTACGAGAGCCGTGCGAGTACGCCTCGGCCGTCGTGGCCCACCGGCTGGGCATCCCCACGGCCCAGGTGGCCATCTCGTTGGCCGACGCAGAGGATGGCTCGATCACCACGGCCGCGCCCGCACTGGAGGACCACCAGACCGGCGTGGTCGAGGCCCTGCGGGAGGCGCCGTACCTGACCCGCTTTCCAGCCTCACTGGATCCCTCTCCCTTCCGTTCGACCATCCGGTACTCCGAACCCGGCATTCGAGCGGTCGCCTCGCTCCCGGACTGGTGGAGCGGATCAGAGGCGCCCCTGGTCTATGTCACCCTCGGGACCGTCCTCGGCTACATGTCGATAGCCGCCGATGTCTACCGGACGGTCCTGGACGCGGTGGGTGGCCTGGAGGCACGGGTGCTCCTCACCGTGGGTCACCAATTCGACCGCTCCGCCCTGGGGACGGCCCCGCCCAACGTCCATGTCGAGGCCTGGGTCGAGCAATCCGAGGTCTTCGCCCAAGCCGATCTGACCGTGTGTCACGGCGGGTCCGGCACGGTGTTCGGTGCCCTCGCCGCCGGCGTTCCCCTGGTTGTCGTGCCGGTGTTTGCCGACCAGTTCGAGAATGGCAAGCGCATCGCGGACGTGGGAGCCGGACTGGTGGTGGAAGCGGAGAGGCCCGCCGCCCAGACGGAGCAGTTCGGCGCCGAGGTGCCCCGCCGGGTGACCGGTGAGCAGGACGTCCCGGCCATCCGCCAGGCCATTGACGCCGCGCTGGCCGAACCTTCGCTGCGGCGCCAGACCGCGAAGATCGCGACCGAGATGGCGGGGGCGCCTTCGATCGACGAGGTCCTCACTGCCGTCGTGCCGCAGTAGCCAGGACGGCTACGCACTGCTTGGTCGCGGTGCCGTCCAGCTCGGTCTCGACCAGGTCACCGATCTCGTGGAACCGCTCGTCCCGGCGCTCGGGATCCATCAGGGCCTAGGTCGACTGCGTCGACAACATCGCCAGATAGAAACGCAGCCACTCAGGGCGAGTCTCGGGTTGCCCGGCCGGTTCCGCAGTCGATCTCGAGCACCCGGCTGGCCGGCCCGAGGTCGCAACGGGACCGAAGGCAGGCGGTCGCTTCGGATGGGTAGGTGGGACGAGCGGCGTCGTAGGTGGCGGCCAATCGGTCAAAGGTGGTCCGAGCCGATTCGCGGGGGTCCTCGATCCCGGCGGGGAGTGGGATGTAGGCGGGCGACAGCTCCTGAGGTGTCACGCGGACGGGGCGCCTCCGACGGTCGTGGTCACGGCTTGTTCCTGCACGGGTGGTCGAGGGTGACCGGGGTGAGCCCGGTGGACCTCACCCGGGACACCCGGGGGGCAGGTGCCTCCGGGGGGTGTCCCCGAACCCTGACATCCCAGGTGGTGGGCGTACGTTCGAGGTCGATGACTGTTCAGCCACCCGGGGCTACGGTTGGCCGTGGGCTTCGAAGAAGAGCCACTGAGCTTGACACGGAAAGGTGGAACCGTGGGCAGAGCGGAATCGTTGATTCGGGTAGGGCGGAACAATCGGCTCATTGGCGTCGTCACGGTCCTGATGGCCATGGTGGCCTCCGTCGCAATTGCCTGGCCCCCGGAGTCGGCGTCGGCACATGCGCCGGCTCTGACCCGCTATCCCTATGTGAGCGAGGTGGTCGGCAACTCAGCCACAGTCAATTGGGCGACCGATCGCTCGCAGACGACTGGGACTGTCACCTGGGGCGCGCTCAGCAACGGTGTGTGTTCTCGCGCGAACTCGGTCCCCGCCAATCGGGTGAGCATTACCGTCGGCACGACCAACGAGTACCAATGGACGGCGGCTCTCTCGTTCCCTGGCCCCGGCACGTACTGCTACCGGGTGCAGCTGGGGGGAGTCGACCTCCTCGGTACCGATCCGTCTCCGTGGGTGAGCACAGCCGCCGCACCGGGCTCGTCGTTCTCGTTCGCGGTGCTCGGTGACTGGGGCGCCGGGACCACCTTTGAAGCCAACGTGCTGAGCCGGATTGGTGCAAGCCCGGCCAGCTTCGTCGTCTCCACGGGGGACAACGTCTACAACTCCGGTACCAACACTGAGTACGGTGACCTCAACGGGGGCAACATCTTCCCGGTCCAATACCTGCCCGCTATCGGCGGCCGGCCGATCTTCGCATCGGAAGGCAACCACGGGTTCACCACCAATCTGCCTTACCTGCAGAACTTCCCGGCCCTGGCCGCCGCGCAGACGTCGGGCGGCCGCTACACGCAAGAGACCTACTGTTGCATCTCCACGCTGTCGGGACCCCACAGCTACCCGAGCTCCTGGTACGCATTCAATTGGGGCTCGGTCCGCTTCTATGTGCTCGACGGCGCGTGGGCCGACTCACAGGGCGCCTACCAGGGTGACTTCTTGGCGCACTGGAACGGTCCGGTGTCCGGTTGTGGGCCTTGTGGCGCCGAGCTCCAGTGGCTGAAGTCAGACCTTGCGGCCAACACGGGAGTGCCCATCAAGTTCGCCTTCTTCCACTATCCGCTCCACTCCGACAACAGCAGTGAGAACACGGACACCTACCTCGACGGGCCGAACGCACTCGAGGGGCTGCTGGCCAACAACAATGTTCAGATCGTGTTCAACGGGCACGCCCACGTCTACGAGCGCAACAACCCTCAGGTCTCCGGAAAGCCATTGGTGAGCTACGTGACTGGGGGCGGGGGCGCCCCGCTCGGCGCGATCAGCACCTGTAGTGCATTCGATGCCTATGCCCTTGGCTCGGGCTCGTCGTGCCGTGCGCCAAAGCCCACATCCGATGCCAACGTCTACCATTTCCTGCTGGTCTCGGTGAACGGAGGCCAAGTCACCGTCACGCCCACCGATTCGACCGGCCGGACCTTCGACGTCCAGACCTACACCTATGCGACACTCCCAACCACGACGGTGCTGGTGCCGACCAACGGGGCGACCGTCTCGGGATCGACGCCACTTGACGCATCGGCATCGAATGCCACCAAAGTTGACTTCTATCTCTTCGGTGGCCACTACTTCGGTCTGCTACTGGGTACGGCCGTACCCACCATCTACGGTTGGATCTATGTATGGAACACGACGACAGTCCCGAACGGCTCGTACCAAGTGTTCTCTGTTGCCTCCAATTCGGCGGGCCGCGGCGTCAGTACGGGCGTCAATATCACGGTCAAGAATTGATGGCCACCCGGCTTGCTTCGTGGCGTTAGACCACCAGGTGGATGCGGCCGTAGGCCAGGTCCGCTACCTCCGGTTCGATGACGATCTCCTGCACGGCCGCGGCCATATCGGTGACACAGTCGCGACAGAGCCAACGACGGGCGTGACCCAACCCGCTTCGGCGGGCCCTGTGCAGAGACTCAGTCCAACCACAACGCGGACAAGGACCTCGGCGTCCGCTCGTTGAAGCTCCGACCGGGATCTTTCATCGTCACCAGGATCACCTCCGGGTGACAGGCTGCTCGCCCAGTGGGTCTCCCGGTGGAGGAATTGGTCCCTAAATGGCGCCGGGGTACCGGGTACCCAACCTTGTGGTTGCGATGGCGGTCGAGGCGACGATGAGATCCAAGTGGCTGAGACCTATCAGAAACCGAAGCTCGTGCGCAGGTTGTTGGCGGTCGCGGCGCCATCGAGCTGAGGCACGTTGGCCACGCTCTCGGCCGCTTTCAGCAGGCTGTAATGGGTGAAGTAGATGGACGATTTCGTGCCTGGCACGATGAAGGGGGACATGGCGATCATGGCGACCGTGCTGGCTACGGTGCCATCGCCCGAGCCTTCGTCCCACACGATGATGACGGTCAGGTGACCGGATTGGTAGTCGGGACCGGCGGTGATCTGGGGTACCCAGCCGGCCAGCCAAGTATCGGCCTGTTGGATCGAACCGTCGTGCATGTCGTTGTTGAGGTTCGGGGTCACCGTCGAGAACGTCGGCAGGGTGCCGCCCACGACGTCGTTGTGCAGCGCGCCTGAACTCGTTGTTCCCATGGGTATGTCATTCGTGGTGCACTGGGCGCTGATGTCGGTGTAGTACTCGGCCGGGTTGTGCTTGGATGCGTAAGCATCCCCGCTGTTGGAGCAGTTGGCAGACATCGATTCGGCGTATGCCTTCCAGCGCGTCGCCCCCACCTGGTGAAAGATGTTGTTGTTGCCGGTGAGGCAGGGGCCACCCGGGTTGCAGTCGGTTGTCCACGGCGCCGAGGCGTAGGAGACGCCCGAGGTGGAAGCCAAGTAGTTGGGCAGGGACGGGTGAGTGAGCGACTGGTAGTTCTGAGCCGATCCACAGTCTGCGGCGTACTCGGTCATGTTCGGCGCCGACGATGACCCATAGATGGAGGAGGCGTCGGTGTTCTCCTCATAGATGACCATCAGCTTGCTGGTCGTGGGGGCTCCGTGCTTCGTGCCGCAGTAACGGTTGCCGACAGGTACGGCCCTGCTCGATGAGCTGCTGGTCGGCGATACGGCGGTGCTCGACGAAGTTGTGCTCGAGGAAGACCCGCAGGCGGCCACCAGACTGGCCATCGTGAAGCAGGCAGTGAGGCCGGCGACGATGCCGAGCCGGGTGGATCGCATACGGTGACTGTAGGTCCGGCTGGCGCCGACCGGTGTATCGGGGCGGTGACGAGGTACGAGTGGACGGCTTAGGTCAAGCGTCGCCATGACCCTCGGGCGCAAGGTAGCTGTGGCCGCAGCCCTAGGTAGAATCGGCAGGTGGGGAAGCTTCGGGGCCAAGGAAGGGGAACGGGCATGAAGATGAGTGGGTCGCAGAAGAGTGAGCCTCCTTCTCAGTTGATAGACGCAAGAATCAAGGAGCTAGGCGACTGGCGGGGCAAGGTGCTCAGTCGGCTCCGTACGTTGGTCAAGGAAGCCGATCCTGAGGTTGTCGAGGAGTGGAAGTGGAGAGGCGTCCCGGTGTGGTCGCACGACGGAATGATCTGCACGGGCGAGACTTACAAGAACATCGTGAAGATGACCTTCGCCAAAGGGGCGGCTCTGAAGGATCCTTCGGGTCTCTTCAACTCCAGTCTTGACGGGAATACAAGGCGTGCTATCGACTTCCACGAAGGCGAGAAGATAGACGAGGAGGCTTTGAAGGCTCTCGTTCGCGCCGCCGTGACCTTGAACAGATCCAAAGCCTAAGAGCCATGTCGCAGAGCCGCGGCCGCAGGCTCGTGCTCAGGCGTCGCGGCGTACGAGGACCCAGCAGCCGGCCCCCAGGGTCACCACGGTGTACAGCACGAGCAAAGCGAAGCCCGTCCAGGGGCTGAAAGCGGGCCCGACGCGATCGGGCACACCATGGGTGGAGAACATGACCAGGCCTATGTTGGCCGGCAGGTAGCGGGCCACGGCGCTGCTGATCGACGTGGGCAATGCCTGGACGATCAGGGGCAGGACCAGTACCACCCCGACGAAGGCCGAGATTGCGCCGGCGGTGTGCCGGAAGATGGTGGCCAGTCCCAGCGCAAACAGCCCGAGCACGGCCAAATAGAGACCGGCACCGACCACGGCCCGCAAGACGCCTGTCTGCCCCAATGACGCGGAACCGCTCGAAAGCGCGGCCTGTGCGCCATGGGGAACCTTCACCCCAAGTTCCTGGGCGCGCTGCGTGATCGCCGCCGACGATCCCACGGCGTTCTTGGTCGACAAGATGGCCTGGCCGACGGCGAAGGCACTGAACGTGAGGATCTCACTCACCACCACGGCGACCGCTCCGAAGACGAGGATCTTGGCGGTGAGCACAACAGGCCGGCGGGGCACGGCTGACAACGTGGCGCGAATCGTCCCTGTGCCGTACTCGGCGCTCATCACCAGCACGCCCAGGACCCCGAAGATGAGCTGGCCGAGGAAGATGCCGATCAAACTCCGGCGGGTCGGATCCTCAATGATGTCGGAGGGGCTCACCGTGCCTGTGCTGAGTGTGCACAAGCCCACCACAGCCACCCCCGTAGCGACCAGCGTCCACATCGTCGAGCGGACCGACCAGAACTTGATCCACTCGGCCGCCATGGCCCTGCGCAGACCGACACGCCCCGGCGGTTGTTGGATCGCGAATGGGGAAGGATCCCCGAGCACAGCAGTCACGATCCACCTCGGAACTCAACGGCTTCGTCGGTCAGCTCCATGAAAGCGTCCTCCAGTGAGGCGACGGGGGTCAGTTCGTGCAAAGCGACGCTCATCGACGCGGCCAGGTCACCCACCTCCGGTGCTGACAGGCCCGTGACGGTCATCGAGCCGTCGGGATCGGAGATGACGGTCCCGCCCGCATTGGTCACGGCGTCGGACAATTGATGGGGCGCCGGCGTGCGTACCTTGACCGACTGACGAGAGCTGCCGGCCACGAAGTCAACCACCGAGGTCTCGGCGATCAGCTTGCCTTTGCCGATGACCACCAGATGTTCGGCAGTGAGGGCCATCTCGGCCATGAGGTGGCTCGACACGAACACGGTGCGACCCTCACCGGCCAGCTTCTTGCACAGCGTGCGCACCCAGCGGATTCCCTCGGGATCAAGGCCGTTCACGGGTTCATCGAACAGCAGGACCCCCGGGTCGCCGAGCAGGGCGGCGGCGATGCCCAGGCGCTGGCCCATGCCGAGCGAGAACTTGCCCGCCCGTTTGCCAGCCACCGAGGTCAGTCCCACGAGCTCGAGCACCTCGTCGACGCGCACCCGCGGGATGGCGTTGCTCCGGGCCAGGGTCAGCAGATGGGCCCGGGCGGAGCGACCGGGATGAATGGCCTTGGCTTCGAGGAGGCCGCCCACTTCCCGTAGTGGCCACGGCAGGTCGTGGTAGCGCCGGCCCAACACGGTGACCGTACCCGACGCCGGTGAGTCGAGGCCCATGATCATGCGCATCGTGGTCGACTTGCCCGACCCGTTGGGCCCGAGGAAGCCGGTCACGGTCCCCGGGCGCACGTCGAAGGACAGGTTGTCGACCGCTACCACGCTGCCGAACCGTTTGGAGAGCGCCCGGGCCTCGATCACCTTGTGATCCTTGCACGGCGCCCCTGCCGGTGGGTATCGGGGTGACCCCTGATATGTATCGGGGAGACCCCTGATAGAGGGGAAACCGCCTAAGGTCGCCTCTGCATCCAAGACAGGGGCGAGACCGGGCCCGAAGCGAGCGTTCCAGTCGCAGGCCCGCTCGACCGGTACCACGCATCTGACGCTTTGGCACCGAATGGCCCGTTGGCCGATCCGATTGGCGGCTGCACGACCTGTCGAGTCGCTCCACCGAGCTCCACCGCCGCAGGGATCACGCAGTGCCCGATTCGTCCGCGCT
Source organism: uncultured Acidimicrobiales bacterium (assembly GCA_963727075.1). Classification (GTDB taxonomy): domain Bacteria; phylum Actinomycetota; class Acidimicrobiia; order Acidimicrobiales; family RAAP-2; genus Bog-756. The sequence continues at coordinate 2,423,934 of CAVSET010000006.1, read as the reverse complement.
GCTGAGCATGGATTCCGTCGAAGCGGGTACAGATGAGCCGGCCGCTTCGAAGTGGTCCGTTCTGTCCTGGAACGGAGCTCACCCTATGCGGCTGCATCATCGTGATCGTCGGCGCGCGATCTCGAACGGTTCGCCGAAGACGTTCTGCCAGCGTTCGGCTCCTGAACCGAGGATGCCGAGAGCCTCGGGTACCACCGGAGCCCCGTCCGAATGTGTCCCCCAGGAACCGGAGCCACTGTGGCACCCACCTACCTGGACTTCATCTGAACAGGAAAATGTGGTGGAGATGACGTGACTCGAACCCGTGACCCCCTGCTTGCGAACTCGGCCGATCGGAATGAGCTGAAATGGGGAAATCGGAGAATTGCCTGATCCGGAATCAGTTCTGACTACCCAATGGGCCCCGCCGGCTACCGAGATTCACCCGTGTTACTGGCACGATTGGGCACGCGAACGGCGCCAAACCCGGTTCAGATCACGAATGCTGCGGACACCGGCGACGGTGGCCCGATCTCGATTTCGTGACTCCGCAGCAGCATCCTCAACGGTCTCGGGTTCCGGACAGGACAATCGGTCCGGTGGCTTGTTCGAGCTGAGCCGAGCTGCGGAAAGGTCATGCTGCGCTTTCGGGTCAACTCAATGCAACCCAAAGACGGTCATTAGGCTCTCGTCGATCCCCCACATCTCCTCAGGGCTGGCCAGCCCGACGTGGTCGCCCAGGCGGTTGACGTCGACAGCGCCCACTTGCTCGACTAGCACCCTGGTCGCCTCGCCTTCGATCACCACCTCCGGTCGGAAGCTGGCGGGCCGGGCGCTGCGAGATGTCGGGGCGATAAGGACAACCGAGCGGGGCAACAGAGCGTCCGACTGCACCACGACGCCGAAGCGTAGGCCCTGTTGCTCGTGGCCAGCTCGCCGGGGTAGGTGCAACTCGTAGAGGTCACCCCTCTGCACGAAGGCTCTCCATGAGCGAGGCCACTTCTTGCATCTCGCGCCGATCTGCTTCGTCAGCCTCGAGCCCGGCGACCTCGGCCCGGAGAGCCTCGCGACGGCGGAGCGCCGCGGCAGCCTCGAGGATGGACCTCCGGATGGCCTCCGACCTGCTCATGCCCGATGCCTCTAGCGTCCGGAGTGCCAGTCGAACCTCGTCGTCCAACCGAACCGAAACTGCCTGCGCCATGCAGACAGTGTATCACAAACCGTGATACACCCTCGAATTGGAACCTTTTGAACTCCAGAGCGTCGCGTCCGATGGACCCGGGATCCCAGGAATTAGCGATCCGGTCACCTTTGTCGTCGACAACGAGTTGACCGCTCTAACTAAGCACACGGCTGCACGGACAGGAGCATGCGAGGGGTGTCCCACCGTCGCCCAGCCCATAGGCCCGGCTACAGGCCCGCAGGACCCGATCGATGTATTGGGGGCGACCCCACGCCGGCAGGGCGTGTGGCGATGCTGGACTCAGGGGCGCTTGGGAATGTGCCTCCTCACCCGGACGAGCATCCGCACCAGCTCCTCGCCGAGCTCGTCGGCCGGCGCACGCGGATTGTTGTAGACGACGTACTCCTTTGCAACCAGCGTGGCCAGGTAATCCAGCAGCATCGGCTCGGAACCCTTGACCATGAGGTAGTCACCGTGGGTGTCGTTGAAGTAGACGACGCCGCCATCCGGGTCGAAACGGCTCCTTGCCTCTCCCGGGTCGGGGTCCGGCAAGAGGGTGGGCAGGCGGCTGCTGTCCCTTCCCTCCGGCTTGGCCGACTCGGGCTCGGACTCCGGTGTCACCGGGTCCTCGGGCGGGGGAAGCAGTTCGTCCAGGTTCGGAGGTGAGTGAGGGAGGCCGTCGCTCTGGTACTCGTCATCCGCAGGCGCCCGAGAGGCCTCGAGCAAACCGCCTTCACCCGGCCCATGGCCTTCGGGCGAGCGCATCGGGTTATCCAGGTCGGCGAGCTCCTTAAGCACTTTTCCGAATATCTTCCGGATGATGTCGGAGAGGCGGTCAGCCGTTTGCGTGTCGACCTCTCGGGCGATCCGTTCGACCGTTTGGGCGACAGCCGGCTCGATGGACTTCACGGCTTCGACGAAGAGCGGAAATGCATCCCTGTCCCGCAGGATCGCCCTTCGGCCGGCCGTCTGCTGCAGGGCCTCGAAAGCGATCTGACCGGAGACCTGGTCACTGTTCCACGGCGCCGCCGCGAACTCCTCCAGTTCGCACAGGTCCTCGAACACAGTGGTCCCGGCACGTCCCACCACGGCCACCCGCCGGCGGCGTCCGTCGGCCGGGGCAACGTACAGCGAGAAATCGATGCGTCCCCACAGCGTCTGGCGGGACGGGATGGCTAGGCGCACTCCGTCTGGCCTCTCCGGAAGCACGAGCTCGGAGGTCCGGCCCTCCACCACCTCGATCTCGTAGTCACCCCTGGCCAGCGCCGGCCCGCGCCGGGCGCGCAGGTAGTCGACGACCTTTCGTTGGGTGAGAACCCGAAGGACGTCAGGATCGAGGTCGGCGAGATAGACGGTCGTGCCGGGAAGCTCGCGAGCCCGGCGACGCTCGCGTTCGAGCAACGCCGTGGCCTTACCTCTCTCCAGGCGGAGCACCCACGTCTCGGAACTTTCCTCCGCCCTCGATACCACGTCGCAGCGTGCGCCGAGCTGCTGGAAGGCGAGCATCCCGATGGCCTTCTCGCCGAGCGTACGGATATCTCCCGCTTTCGAGGACTCGAAGAGGCTCCGTGCAACCGCCTTCAACCGGTCGGGCGCCATGCCGCGGCCCATATCATCGACAGCGATGACCGGGTAGCGCCCCTTCCTCCGGAGGAGGACACGGATGCGGTCACCGCGGAGTTCGGCTTGGACATACTCGTCGGCCGCGTTGGACAAAAACTCGTTCAGCGCATCCTTGGGGTCCTGGTACGCCTGACCACTGACCAGTACGGCCTTCGCCAGGTTGCCGATCCGCAACCGGACCTTCTCGGCTGGCATGCCCGAATAGTAGGGACTTTGGACCGAACTGGTGATGATCTTCGGGGCAGCGGCGTCAGGCTCTCCAGGCATTTCCGGCTAAGACGGCGTCCTGGGTGAACCTAGGGTCGCCACCGCGAGTACGTGTCCACAGTACGGCTTCAGCTCGGTGGTCACTGCCGCCTCAAGGAGTGTTGCAGCCGCTGCCGCTTCACCTAGTTCGGCTTCCAAAGCCTCTCGTTCTCCGAGGACAGCGCCGAATCCCGCCGATACTTGATTTTGCCAGTGGGGTATTTGGTTGTATTGATCGATGCCGAATCCCAACTCTTTGAGTAAGGGTCGGTAATCAGAAACGGGATCGTCCCACAGCCCTGCGACCCGATCGAGGTCCAGCTCAAACGCTACGAAAGCAAAACGACCACCTGGACAGAGAATCCTTGCAACCTCGGCTAATGCCGCCGCCTTGTCTGGTACGTATTGGAGGGCATCGACACTCATGACTGCATCGGCCGAGGCTGGTTCGAGGCCGGTGGCCTCGAACGTCCCTTGCCTGAATGTCGCCTTTCCACTCATACCCAGAGGACCGACCCGCTCGGATGCCCGCTGAATCGCCATCGCTGAGAAGTCGACGCCAACGAGCCGGGAAGCGGATTCCTTTGCTGCCCACAGGCCCGGACCACCCGCTCCACATGCGAGGTCCACGAGGACTTTTCCGGCAGAAAGAGCCAATCCCTCAACGAGCGCCTGTAGTTCAGCCAACGGAAGGAAGCTGATGTGAGCAAACTCTTCCGGATAGTCCGATCCGGTGACGTGCTGTCGCCAGATTCGACGCAAGGTCGGGCTTTGGCCCCACATGGAGTAGAAGGCATCGTACCCGCTAGCGACGAGATCGCTGGCCTCGGACATCGCGAAATCGTAGCTGTGGCCAGGCCTTCTAGGGACGCCACTACGGGCCGGACGTGGCCTGACCTGTGTGAATCGGTTGCAGCGCTGGGGTGGCGCCTATCCGATGACCGAGCGGCCAGGGAAGGATCAAATTGTTGATGTGAGTCGCGATTCGCGTCGCTTCGATGCCGATCTCACGAAGCATCCCTGCGGGCGAGACGTACATCCCGCAGAAGTAGACGCCCCCGAGCGCTGTGGGCGCACCGGAAACCGTCGGCGTCCCCGAGCTGTCACAGACGGCTTCCCAGCCGACGAGGAGGTCTCCGATGGAGGATCGGTATCCGGTGGCCAGGACCACGGCGTCAAGGGTGACCTGTGAACCATTCGAGAAGACGACACCGTCCTCGGTGAAATGATCAAGATCTCCGTGGATGACGATGCGGCCTAGTTTGATCTGATCCATGGTGCCGATGTCAAGCAGGGGAACATGGTGGTCGCGGGCCATCTGGGTGTTCGGTCCGTACGGCAGCTTCTTCAGGCCCACCTTCGTCACATCGCCGACCGTGCTCCGGACCATCGGCCAAGCCAACGCGTCTGCGAGGCGCGTCGGTAGGCGCCGCATCACGATCCCGAGAGGCAACACCGGCACTACGCCGAAGATGTCACGAGGTAAGACGTTGACCGGTGAACGCACGGCGAGATGGACCTCGGCTCCACGTTCGACGAGATCCAACGCCTGTTCGCAAGCCGAGTTCCCAAATCCGACCACGAGAACGGGCCGACCTTTCCATGGGTCTCCATTGCGGTACTCGCTCGAATGGAGAAGGTCACCTCGGTACTGATCCATCCCCGGCCACGTCGGGCGCACCGGGACTCTCGCGCGACCAGTTGCGATCACCACGTTGGCGGATCGCCAAGTCCCCTTGCTCGTAGTCGTTTCCCACATCCCGTCCACCCGCTCCACTCGATACACTGTCTCAGCGAAGTGCGGCCGGAGGGCGAAATGCTCCTGGTAGAGCTCCAGGTACTCGACAACCTGATCTCGAGCGGGATAACGCGGCCAACTCTTGGGCATTGGCAGGCCGGGCAATGCCGAGAAGCCCTTCGGAGTGTGCAGATGCAGACGGTCGTAGTGCCGGCGCCACGATGCCGCAACGACGTCCTCGGCTTCTACGATCTCGAACTCCCGGCCCCGTCTGCGAAGCTCAGCCGCAGTCGCCAAACCAGCGGCCGAAGCCCCGATTACCAGAGTCTCGGCAGTCCCAGTCATCATCGGACACTAGCAATTGCAGTTCCAGACGGAGGGGTGTCACCGATCATCAGCGGCTCAGGGTGCACTATCCGCATGATTTGTCGAACCGCGCTTACGCGTCGCATCCACATCTTCGGAAAGCGTCAGTTGCTTACCCCACGGAGCCAAGCGTGCCGCACCCCGAAGAAGCCATGGGGTGCGGCGTGCCATTGTGGCGACGGCACGGTCGGCTCGTCGCATGGAACTCCGCGGTGACGGCGTGGAGAGCGAGACGAGTGCTTCCTCGGATGATCCCTTGGCTGGGCCGTTCACGTCGACAGCGAGGAGTTGCCATTCCCCTGGCACACCTTTCAGCTCGTGTGAGCCCCGGTCCTCGAAGCCAATCCCCGAGCCGACGATGAGGTCACGAAGCGAGCTTGAGACGAGAATCTGGCCGGGGGCCGCCTGCGACATGATCCGAGCGGCGATGTGCACGGCAATGCCGCCGATGTCGTCGCCCATCAGCTCGCACTCACCAGTGTGAACTCCAGTGCGAATCTCGATGTCCAGGTATTCCGCCTCGCTCCGCAGTGCCTCCGCACAGCGAATGGCGTGGGTCGGTCCCTCGAAAGTAGCGAGATGGCCGTCGCCGGTGCTCTTCACGACCTTTCCGCCGAAACGATCGGCAAGACTGGTTGTGACCTCATCGAAGCGCTGAAGCAGCGCTCTCCAACGCTCGTCCCCCATGGCCGCCGCCCGGGCTGTGGAGGACACAATGTCGGTGAAGAGCACGGTTTTCAGTGCACGGTCTGACTGCCGTGATGTCCCGTGAGTTCCGGTCAGGAACTCCTCGATCGTCCGGGAAATCCGACTGGGGTCGGTGAGGAATGGTGCGTGGTCGTGGCCGTCGACTTCAAGCAGCCGAGCGCCAGGGATATGGTCAGCGAGATAGCGACCACCTTGGACGGGAATAGGGTCGTCGGTGGCGTGGATTACGAGCGTCGGCACAGAGATCGTCGGCAACACCGATCGAACGTCGATGCGGAAGACCGCTTCGACGGTGGCTCGCGCCATGCCCGGGCTCGCGCTCATTCGTTCGAGCATCCCGAGCTGTGCCAGTGACTTCACCGATGGCAGCAGAATGTGCAATGCCTCACCGGTACCCCAGTCTGAGCGCACCATTGGTCCCATTGGACGAATCCGTGCCAGTTGTTCGGCAGATGGCGCATAGGCGTCACCCAGGGTGCCGCGCAGACGTTCGGCGATCTCGTCAGGGCTGCGGTCCAGGTCATCCCAGCCGCCAACCGGGAATAGGGCAAAGGTGCCGGTGAGTATGAGTGCTTCCACCCGATCAGGTCGTGTTGCGGCGAACAAAATTGAGGCCGGACCACCTTCGCTTATACCCATGAGAACGGCGGTGTCGAACCCGGCTGCATCCATCACGGCTTCGATCTCGGTCGCGCGATCGTCGAGTGAACGGACTTTCGGCACAGGGTCCGACAGTCCTACACCGGCCTTGTCGAACAGCAGAACTCGACAAAAAGAAGTGAGCTGGTCGTACCAAGCCTTGACCTCCGGCACGGTCCACCCCAGTTCAATGTGGCTAATAAAGGACGACGCGACTACCAGGTTGATAGGACCCTCGCCGACAACCTGGTAGGCGAGGCTCAGATCACCGCACTGAGCGTATTTCGTCTGGGGGATTGCCTGAGACTACGTCACACTGCCTCTTGATGGCTGGCCGACGCGTGTTATGGGGCTACCCCAACAGAGTGCCGAGGCTTCTCCTAGGGCCATTGGTCCCAAGCTTCACCGTCATTAGTCCTGGCCACGCTGCCACCGAGCATCCCGTTTGCGAGCAAGGTCGTCGTGCTGGGCCCAAGAGGACTTATTGCTCTATTCGAGTCGGTTCGGATCCGTCATGATCAGGTCATGAAGAAAGTGCTCATCGCTGCTGCGTTGCTCGTCGGATTGGGCGTGCTTGCCAAGCGTTTAGGCGTGGGTATGCAGAACGTCGACTGGGAGAAGACATTCGAACGGATGCCCGACAGCGCGCCACCGAAGTGGATGTTTCGCAACATCACGGCTATTCGGGAGAACACAGACCGGATCCTCGAGCTTCTCGACCAGGACGGTCTCCCCGCGACCACGCCGGATGCTGCCGCCTCATGAGCTTGGCTAATCCCGAGATGGGGTGTTGACGGTCGCCCTTAGCTGGCCCAGTTCGACCAACGCACATCCGGCCTGCTGAGGGTATTGCATAAGTGCCGGTCAGTGGCAGTTAGCGATCGGCAAGCACTCGTCCCTCAATAACGCCCCACAGCCGGTGTTCAGGGGCAGGTCGTCAGTTCGTCGCAGGATCGGTCATCGGGTGAACGTGAGGTGGGTGACGCCGCGGGGCGTCGAAACTGCCTCCACGTCGTACTGCTGCTCCAACGCCTCCAGGCCGTCCCAGAGCCGAACACCGCGGCCGAGCAGGATCGGCACCTGCACGACGTGCAGGTGGTCGACGAGACCGGCGGCGATGAACGCGCGCATCATGGTCGGGCCCCCGCCGATGCGGACGTCCTGACCGGCGGCTGCGTCCCGCGCCACCTCGAGTGCATCCGCTGGCGCGGCGTCGAGGAAGTGGAACGTCGTACCACCCTCCATCTCCAGCGACGGGCGCGGACGGTGGGTCAGAACGTACGTCGGCGTGTGGAACGGCGGGTTGTCACCCCACCACCCGCGCCACTCCGGGTCGTCCTGCCAGCCCGGAGGGCCGAACTTGCCCGCGCCCATGATCTCCGCACCGATCCCGGGTCCGTGCCGCTCGGCCATCGCGTCATCGACACCCTCGGTGCCGCCCGACTCGCCGAGGACTTCGCGGCGGCCGAACCGAGTGGCGAACATCCACTCGTGGAGCCGATGCCCGGCGTGGCCGAACGGCGTGTCGAGGGCCTGCCCCTCGCCGGTGGCGAACCCGTCGAGCGAGATCGAGAAGTTGTGGACGCGGACCTGGGACATGGCGGCCTCCGAAGCATTGGGTGATTGAGATATGCAACTGGTTCACGCTAACGCTGAGCGAAGCCGAGCCGCCTGTCCACAAAGTGCCGTTGTGGGGCGCGTCGCTTCGGGCCTCACCACGGCTGGTTTCGCCAGTCTGGGAGAGCCGACGGCCGTCCGCTTAGACCGCGCCAATGACGACCGGTTCTGACACCACCAGGTGGCATCGGCCATTCACCCCACCCTGTGCCTGATGCCGTCGTCACAACCCGTGGCAGAAACAATCGATCAGAAGTCCTTGACTTCGACGGCTTCTGACCCAAGCTTCAAGTCATGGCGACGCTTGGTTACTGCCGGGTCAGCACGGGCGACCAGGACCCCGACCTTCAGCTCGACGCACTGGCTGCGGTCCCGTGCGACGGGTGTGGGTCGACCACGCCAGCGGAGCCCAGTCTAGCCGTCCCCAACTTGATGCACTCGTCGACCATCTGCGCCCTGGCGACGTGCTGGTGGTCTGGCGTCTTGACCGGCTGGGGCGGTCCATGGCCCACCTCGTTTCTCTGATCGGGGAACTGAGCGACCGCGGCGTCGGCTTCCGTAGCCTCACCGAAGCCATTGACACCACGAGCCCTACAGGCCGTCTAACGTTCGGCATCTTCGCCTCGCTGGCCGAGTTCGAGCGGGCGCTGATCATTGAGCGAACTCAGGCTGGGCTACGGGCCGCCAGGGCACGCGGTCGGGTCGGCGGTCGTCCCCACGCCCTGACCCCGGCTCAGGTCACGACGGCCCGCACCCTCTACGCGGCGGGCGATCTGACCGTGGCGGACATTGCCGACGGCCTGCGGGTGTCCCGAGAGCACCATCTATCGGGCGATTCGAGCTGCCTGACCAGCCATTTTGCAGGTGACTGAGGGTGCGGCGATCGTTCCCGACGATGGGCGGATCGGCCGCTCGTCGGTCAACTTACCTCTAACTGGTGAACATCTGTTCGGATGTTGCAACGACCTGGGCCGCCACAAAAATGTGGAGCTCGGCGTCGATGAACCTGCGCAGGGGGGCATTCCATGGAAGGCAAGCAGCCGAATGAGTGATACATCCCAGGGACCGGGCTGGTGGCAGGCGTCCGATGGAAAGTGGTACGACCCTAGCCTCGCGCCGCCGGGTTACGTGGCTCCCTCAACCGACGATTCCCAGGACTCAAAGAGTCCAGTCTGCGAAGTGGTGGTTCTGGGTGGCAAGCGCGGCGGTGGTTCTTCTGATCATTGGGATCACGGCGGCTCGGGAATAAGTCCAAAAACACTGCTGCCACGGTTGTAACGACCACGACACGTCCATCTGTGACGACGACGACAGAACCCCCGACGACAACGGTCCCACCAACAACGATCCCACCAACAACGATTCCCCCAACGACTACGTCTCCTCCGGCAACGGCAGCGTCCCCGCCCCCCGCTGCGCCAGCTCCGGCGGCTGCCGCTCCAACTTGCAGCCCTCAGACGAACAGCGGCGGTTGCTACCAGCCCGGCGAATACTGCCGAAACTCAGATCACGGACTGAACGGGACGACTGCGACTGGCCAGGCAATCACATGCGTGTACAACAACGGCTGGAGGTGGGAGCCCTCTTAGCGCCCCTATTGACGTTGGGTCCGCTGTTGCGGGCGCGCACCCGGGGAATGACCTGATCGTCGCCGAAACCCTCTGCTTCGCCCTGGCACCCGAAACCTGGAGTTGTCATCCCTCATCTGCGCCGCGCCATTTCTTAAGGCTGTTGAAATGTCTATCACGGAGTCGTGGCGCGACGATCCAGACGAGATCTATTGGTCGGAGATTACGAATCACGCGACATCGGTGGACCGCTCCATGCGCCACAGAATGACCAGGCTGGCCACGAGACGTGGTCGTACAGTCTGGTTCGGCATGTAAGAGAGGGTGACATTGTCCTGCACTGGTGGAAACAGGCTGGTGTTGAACCCGCCATCGTCGGCTTCTCACGTGCAGTCGGCACGCTTGCCGAATCGACCATCGAATGGCAGGCCCATGGGACCTATGGACGAGCGTCTGGACAGTCGCAAACCGGACCCAGCTGGCTGTTCAACCTTGCTGGCTATGTAGAACTTGAAAGCCCGGTGACCCTCGCCAGGCTGCGTGAGCTCGAACCTTCTTTGCGGGCCGCGAAGAACGGCCTCGCTGCCGAGGTACCTGGTCCTCTCTACTACCCCTCCGCACTCTCGGACCGTCGCCCACTACGAACAGCGCAGGGCTACCTGACCAAGATGCCGGTGTCCTCTTTGTTAGCGATACCGGAATTTGAGCTTCCTCGGACTACCGCAGACGCTCAACCGATTTCCACGTTCCGATGACGGCGTTGGTCCTTCTGGTCTGCGGGTCAACTCACAGGGAAGACAACTGGACAGTGCCGCCCGAAAGGCTGTCGAACGGCACGCTGTCGATTGGGCACTCAACCACTTACAGCAGCTGGGGTCGACGCCAACGGCGTCACGAACTGCTCGGGAGTGCCCAAGACCTGTATTCCCCTGTGGACCGCGGCCACCCCAAACCCGTTCAACTTCTCCTCTCCGGCCGTGGCCAACGGCGTGGTGTATGCCGGCTCCTCGGATCTTGAGGCCTTCGATGCCCACGGCATCACCAACTGCTCGGGAACGCCGAAGACCTGCACACCACTTTGGACGGCAAACGTCGGCGTGATGGACTCGTCGCCGAGCGTGGCGAATGGACTGGTCTTCATTGGCTCGTTCAGCAACTTTGGTGACCAGAGCTTCGGTGTTGAGGCCTTCGATGCGACCGGAACGACTGGCTGCTCGGGGACCCCGAAGCAGTGCAACCCGCTATGGACCGGTGTCACTGGTGCTCCTGTCCTCTCGTCCCCGGCCATTACCAAGGGCAAGGTCTACACGGGCGATGGGTTCCCCCCGATCCTCGCCGACCAGAAGCTCTACGCCTTCGGGTTGCCGTAGCTTGCGCCGAGGCCATCCGGGGAAAGTGCTGGCACACGATGGACCACGCGATGGAGCAAGAACTCAGAGAAGTCGAGAGCGACGGTGAAGGCCAGATAGTGGCCCTCACTAGGAACGATTCTGGTGGAGATGACGGGACTCGAACCCGTGACCCCCTGCTTGCAAAGCAGGTGCTCTAGCCAACTGAGCTACATCCCCTCGAACCTGCACGACCACCCCGGGCCAACGGTGCCTGGCTGAATACCTTCAGCATCTCGGATGACGACCATCGCAGGAACGATCAAACCGCGCCCGACACCGCGGTCGGCAAACCAGTCTAAGGGTTCGACACCACGTGCAGGGGCGGGAGAACGACGAGCTCCAGTCGAATCGCAGCCGGGCGGGGTCAGCACTCCCACGAGTGCTCGATCCGTGTGACGCTGGACCCCGTGCCCGTCGCGATTCCATCCGGTATGGTGAGCACTGGGAGCTGCGACCGTGCTGCCAGGGGCTTTGCCCACCCCGTCGGGCCGCGGGCTATCGAGTGGAGGAACGACCATGTCCATCTCAAGCGGAACGAGCGATGTCCTCATTGGCGTGGCCCAGCACGATGCCAGTGCGCTGGAGGGCCTGTTCAAAGCGCGGCTCGACAATCTCGAGGCATCCGGACTGGACCCCAAGACCTACGCATTGGCCAACATCGCTGCCCTCATCGCGGCCGACGCCGCGCCGGCGTCCTACGTCTTCCAGGTGGCGTTCGCACTGGAGTCCGGAGTGACGCCGGAGGAGATCCTGGGCCTGCTGGTGGCATTGAATCCGACGGTCGGCAACGTCCGCATCGTGTCGGCCGCCGCCGAAATAGCGTTCGCCCTCGGCATCGATCTCGATACCGAGCAGGAGTAGGGGAGGCTTCCGATGCCTTTCGTCCGTAGACGACCGTTGCTCCGGGCCGCCGCTGTGGGGGGCGTTGCCTATATGGGGTCCAAGGCGGGGACCAACCGAGCCATGCAGCAACAGGGTGGGGAAGCCCCCCAGCCCGAGCCGGCTCCGACCCCACCGCCAGCGCCGGCCGCACCGGCGGCCGGCGCCAGCGATCGCATCGCCCAACTGCAACAGCTGGCCTCCCTGCACGATTCGGGTGCGCTCACTGACGAGGAGTTCGCCGCGGCCAAGGCACAGGTACTGGGCAGCTAGAGAAGCGCCGGGCCTCGGTCGTGCGAGCGGGCTCGGTCAGACCGGGTCAGGCCTTGGCGGTATTTCCCCCTCTCTCCTTGAACCGGCTCTGGCTCGGTCCGGCGCCGAGGCCTCACCACGCCCGCCTTTCACACCCCGTCTGGCTGGGACGATCCGGCGCGTCCCTGGCCGGGCCCGATTCTGACCACGCCTGGCGCACCGTGGCAGGTCCCGGCTGGCAGGTGACGGTTGTGTGAACACCTGGCCCTGGGGCGCAGATCGGGTCGGCGGCCAGAGGGCACACCGGATCGTGGTTGTATCGTTGGCCAATGAGCGTCGAGACCGCACCGGGGGTGCACGATGGCGCCGGTGGGGATGTTGAGCCGAGGTTCTTCGCCCGCCAGCTCTCCGATCTCGACTTCAACGACCGGCTGCTCGACCTGGTGGCCGACCCGCGTCTACCCCTGCTCGAACGGGTCAAGTTCCTCGTCCTGTTCAGCGAGCGGATCGACGAGTTCTTTCAGGTGCAGGTGGCCGGCCTGAGAAGACAGGTGGTCGCCGGCATCAAGTCGCTGGCGCTCAACGGGAGCACCCCAGACCAATTGCTGAGAGACGTCCGGGCCTCGTTGGAGCGGATGGTCCGTCGCCAGGAGTCGCTCCTGGTCGATGAGTTGGCTCCTGCCCTGGCGGAGAGGGGATCGAGCTGTGTGACTGGGACACGCTGGACGAAAAGGACCGCGCCTATCTCCACGAGGTGTTCGACCGCTTGATCCTTCCGGTGGTGACGCCGCTGACCGTGGACCCCAGTCACCCATTCCCTTACATCTCCAACCTCTCCCTCAACGTCGGCGTGGAGGTACGGAGCCGGAGCGACGACACCTCCCGGTTCGCTCGGGTGAAGGTTCCCCCCAACGTCGACCGGTTGCTCCCGCTCCCCGATGGCGATCGGTTCATCCCTTTGGAGCAGACCCTCGTCGCGTTCATCGACGAGCTCTTTCCGGGTATGGATGTCGGTGACCCGTGCATCTTCCGGGTGACCCGAGACGCCGACCTGGCCCTGGACGACGATGCCGCCGACGACCTGCTGCTGGCGCTGCAGGAGGAGCTGCGCCGCCGGCGGTTCCTTCCGGTCGTCCGTCTCGAGATCGACTCCCGGACCTCGGAGGGCCCGGTCGAGCGGCTGACCGAGGAGTTGGGGCTCGGCCCCGACGACGTCTACCGGTTCGCCGGCCCGTTGGGGCTCGAGTGCCTGTGGGCGATCCATGCCCTCGACCGGCCAGAGCTGCATGACGAGCCGTGGACCCCGCTGATCCCGGTGGTCCTGACCTCGGTGGAGCGCGAGGAGAACGCGAGCATCTTCTCGGTGCTCGACCGTCAGGATGTCCTCGTCCATCACCCTTATGACTCGTTCTCGGCCTCTGTCGAGGAGCTGATGAACGAGGCGGCCGACGATCCTCACGTGCTCGCCATCAAGCAGTGCCTGTACCGCACCTCGGGTGACAGCCCGGTCGTCGCCGCCCTGGTCCGCGCGGCTGAGCATGGAAAGCAGGTAGCGGTGCTGGTCGAGGTGACCGCCCGATTCGACGAGGAGGCCAATATCGGGTGGGCCCGGGCGCTGGAGGAAGCCGGCGCCCACGTGATCTACGGGCTGATGGGGCTGAAGACCCACGCCAAGACCACCCTGGTGGTGAGGCAGGAGGGGGACGCGGTGCGCCTGTACTGCCATGTCGGCACCGGCAACTACAACCCGAAGACGGCCCGGATGTACGAGGACCTGGGCGTGCTCTCGTGCCGGGACACTCTGGGTGCCGACGTGACCCGGTTCTTCAACTACATCACTGGATTCAGCCAGCCTCCGCGCTACCAGGAGCTGGTTACCTCACCCGGTGGAATTCGCGAGCGGGTGGTCGAGGCCATCGACGAACAGGCGGCGGCCGGTCCGAACGGACGCATCGTGATCAAGGTCAACGGCCTCGACGACGTCGCGGTGATCGAGGCGCTCTACCGTGCCTCGAAAGCGGGCGTGCCCATCGACCTCATCGTCCGCGGCATCTGCTGCCTGAGACCGGGGGTGCCCGGGCTGTCCGAGACCATCCGCGTCCGCTCGATCGTGGGACGATTTCTCGAGCACTCCCGGATCCTCCGCTTCGGAGGCGGCACCCATGGCCCGTCGACGTATTACATCGGGTCGGCCGACCTGCGTCGCCGCAACCTCGACCGAAGGGTGGAGGCGATGATCCCGGTGTCGGATCCCGACGTCGGTCGCCCAGCTCGAGGAGATCCTCCAGTTCAACCTGGCCGACGACGTGCAGTCCTGGTCCCTCGATGCCGACGGCAACTGGACACGGGTCCCGGAGATCAGCGGGGTATCGGCCCAGAGACTGCTGCAGGAGGTGGCCCTCGAACGGAGCATGGCCATCGACGAGACCCGCCTGACCACGAGGCCGCCCTTGGGCTTCGGAGCGTGAACCAGGGGGCCGCGACCGGCCCGTCGGGCAGTCCGCCCCGCAGGCCGCCGGATGGTCCACGGCGCCGGGCGAGACGAATGGCCTGGCTCTATACGGCCGCCGCCGTGGTATTGCTGCCCTGGATCGTCTATTTGGCGGTCACCCTACCGAGGCGAAACCTCGACCTGCACTACCGGGCGGCATGGGTCGGGTTCGACTGCCTGCTGGCCTTCGCCATCGTCCGCACCGCCTACATGGCCTTCCGGGTGGACCAGCGCGTGCAGTCTCCCGCCATCGCCACCGCCACGCTGCTCGTCGTCGACGCATGGTTCGACATCACGACGGCGGGCAACCGATCCCAGTTCTTCGAGGCCCTCCTGCTGGCCGCCTTCTTCGAGCTTCCCGCCGCCCTCTTCTCGCTGTATCTGGCCCGCCAGGTGAACCGGCGGATCTGGGACCTCGCCGTGGCCAGCGCGAGCGACGACGACGGTAGCGGTGACCCGGACTCACCATCCGGTGGTGGTCCTACCGCTGAGCGTCCTCTGTGACCCCTGCCGCCCGCAGAGTCGGCTGGTCACCTGATCAGGCCATGGTCTTGTCGATGCGGGCCAGCACGTCGTCGGTCAGCTTGGGCAGGACGTCGAGGGCGCCCAGGTTCTCCCGCACCTGCTCGGCGCGGCTGGCGCCGGTGATCACCGACGACACATGGGGGTTCCGGGCGCACCAGGCAATCGAGAGCTGCGCCAGCGTGCAGTCCAGCCCCTCGGCGATCGCACCTAGCGACCGGACCTTCTCGTTTCGCCCCGGGTCGGTCAGAAGGTTCCGGAGCCATTCGTACCCCGGCAGGGTGGCGCGCGAGTCCTCCGGCACGCCGTCGAGGTACTTCCCGGACAAGAGGCCCGAGCCGAGCGGGCTCCACGTGGTGAGGCCCAGACCGGTGCCGTCGTAGAGGGGCGCGTATTCCTTCTCCACCCGGTCCCGCCACAGCAGGTTGTACTGCGGTTGTTCCACGACCGGCTTGTGGAGGTGGTGGCGATCCGCGATGTCCCAGGCCTCACGAAGCTCCATGGCCGACCATTCCGACGTCCCCCAGTAGTGGGCCTTGCCGCTCGAGATGATGTCGGACATCGCCCAGACCGTCTCTTCGATGGGAGTCTCGGGGTCAGACCGATGGCAGTAGACCAGGTCGACGAAGTCGAGGCCGAAGCGCTCCAGCGATCCGTCGATAGCCTGGAGCAGATATTTCCGATTGAGGGTGTTGCGCATGTTGACGCCCTGGTGGAGGCCCCAGAACAGCTTGGTGGAGAGCACGTAGCTGTGCCGGGGCCATCCGAGCGCGGCAATGGCCTCACCCATGATCCGCTCGGACTCCCCGGCCGAGTACGCCTCGGCGTTGTCGAAGAAGTTGACCCCACCCTCGTAGGCCGCGGCCAGGCAGTCCTCGGCCAGGCTGCCGGCCAGCTGCGGCCCGAACGTGACCCACGATCCGAATGACAACAGGCTGACCTTCAGCCCGGTCCTGCCCAGTCGCCGGTACTCCATCGTCATGCGTCTCCTCCGGGTCGGGTTCGGACGAATCCTACGGCCCAGCATGGAACGGTGGCCGGGAGGAGCCCTCAGGTGGCCGGTCCCACCACCGTGACCAGGGTGCCGATGGGGGTGAGGGGCCACAGCTGGGCCGCCTGCGGGATCGGCATCTCGACGCACCCGTTGCTCTGGGGCGACCCGTAGGTGGCCCGGACGAACCCGTGCAGGGCGTCACCCCCGTTGAAGTAGCTGGCCCAGGGGACATTGGGGTCGTCGTAGGTGCTGCCGTCGGGGTTGGTCCCCTTCATCTCGGAGCTGGTCACGTGCTCGAAGACCGGATAGGTGCCGTCGACGGTGTCGGCACCCGGGGCACCGGTGTTGACCGCGACGTTGACCATGACCGGGGCGCCGTTCTCATAGAGCGTCAATGCCTCGGGTAGCTGCTTGGAGACGAAGACGTACGTGTACGGCTTGGCATTCACCCGACCGGTGGCCGCGTCGGCGAGTAGGGCCGACCATACGCGTCGGCCGGCCAGGCCGTCCGCCGACAGGCCGTGCTGGTTCTCGAAGTTCATCACCGACCCTTTGGTGATCACGTCCTCGGATCCCTCGGTCCACAGGGAGGTCAGGGAGACCGGCGTGCCCGGCCAGCGCCAGTTGAAGGTGCCGGTCTGGGCGGTGGCCGCCTCGATCGGAGAGGCCAGCCCGCCGGCCGGCGTGAACGACAGCGGGAGGTAGTTGAGCTGGGCCAGCAGCTGCTGCAGTCGCTCGGTACTGGCCTGGGCCACGGTGAACGACAGGGTCGTCGGGGCGGCGAGCACCGTGCCGTTCCGTCCGTGGGGGCCGCTTGTCCCGGCCCCAAACGTCAGAGTCTCGGTGGCGGTCGGGATGAAAGGGGCGGTGGCGGTGAAGGTGAGCGTCGACCGGCCGACCTGGGTCCAGGCGCCGCTCACGGGTGGGGTGAAGGCCGGCATGCCCGAGACCCCGGCCACCGGCTCCGACAGGTGGACGGTGACGACCTGGTCCGACGGCACGTTGGTGGCCCCGTTGGCCGGGGTGGTGGATACCACGGTCAGCGGTGCTGCACCCGTCGTCGAGGTGGTGGTCCCGTTGCCCGCGGCGTTGGCACCATGGGAGTGCCTCCCGGCCACGAATGCGCCCACGCCGACGGCGATGACCACGACGGCCAGGGCCGAGACGGTCCAGGCGGCTCGGTGGCGCCGGGGCGGTGGCTTGAGGATCTGGTATTCGACCATCGGGTGGCGGCTGGTCCGCAGGGCTCGGTGATGAGCCCGGGCAGGGTTCGATCCCGGCGTGCGGGTGGTGCCCTATCGAGCGTACCCATTCGGTCACCGAGTTCTGCTTCACCACCTGAGGCACGAGCCGCCGCCGGGCACTGTCCGGCGAGGGATCCCTGGTCAGCGCCGGTTGGTGTCTCCGGCCACCAGCACGCACTGGGCCGACTGGGAACCCGACGGGGAGTCCCCGACGCACGCGGTGAAGGCGCGTCCCGACACTCGCAGCGGTCCCGGGTCCTGTGTCACCTGCTCCCACACCCAGGCGTGGTCCAGCATCCGGGGCGCGGCACCGAGCACTGCGGTGAACAGGGCGGTGGCGAACTCGTTGCTCCGCCCCCGCAGGTACGGCGGCAGCTGGCGCTGGTCCGGGACCACCACCGTGGTGACCCGCCAGTGGCGGATGGCATCCCGGGCCGCCTCGAGGTTGCCGGCGGTGACGGCCGGGGCGGCCAATGCGCTCACCGACGACGCCTCCAGAACCTCGAAGCCCACCCGGTCCGAGCCGGCGCGGGAGGCCGTGGCGGCCGGGCCGCCTCCGCCGGCCAGGCGGAAGGACATACGGTCGACCGCCTGCCAGACCAGCGGGGTCTGAGCGTTGGAACTGGCCATGGGGTAGGTGAGCAGCACCTGGCCCGGTGGTAGGTGGGGGCCGACCTGTGCGAACCAGTCCGGGAGCGCCACCGGTCGTACCGTGAACGGGACGTTGGGTGCCAGACCGGCGGCCACCGGCCAGAGCGCCCCGGCCGCCACCGCCATGGCGGCAACCGCCGCCCACCCGCGGCGAAGGGGAGAGGCGCTCGGCTTCGGCGTTGTCCTGATCGCCGACCAGACATGTTCGACGACGATGGCCAACATGACGGCCGCGCACAGGTCGATCACCGCGGAGAACCGTCCCTGCCAGACGTTCTTGAGGATGGAGACGTGGTCGACGAGTGCCCACGGGCCCCATTCCCCGTCGAAGGCCCGGAGGGAGAGCGCGCCGGCGATGCAACCCATGGCCCCCCAGAACCAGAGACGCCGGTCATGGCGCCACGTCAGGGTGCCCACCACCAAGGCGGCGACCGCTCCTGCCCCGAGGAACGCCGGCGACGGCAGGGTCGGTCCCTGGTAGCCACCGAGGAGGCGCATCTGGGCCTCGAGCTGGGCTGCGGTCAACGGGCCCCAGGTCGAGGTGTTGCCGACGAAGTTGCTCAGGGTGTTGCCCAGGTCTCCGGGCCGGGTCGTGCTCCAGACCAACGTCCCGAGACGGGCCGGGCCGAAGAGGAAGAAGCCGACCGGGACAGCCAACGCGACGGCTGCCGTGCTCGCCGCGGCGACGAGACCCCGTAGGGCGTGAGGCCGACGGCGGCGCAGATCGACCTGGTCGTGAAGGCGGTCGTAGACGGTGAGCACGACCACCCCGATGACGGCAACGATGACGGCCAACGCCAACAACTCGCTGCTCACGAAGAACTGGGCCGCCGCCAGCAGGCCGAGGGCCAGGCCGACCAGCACCGGCGAGTGACGTTGGCGCACCAGCAGCTCGTCGAGGCAACCGACCATCAACGGCAGGAGGGCAAGAAATGTGATGTTGAGCCACCCGAAAGTCAGCTGCACGACCACGAAGGAGGAGTACCCGTAGGCCAGCCCACCGACGAACGCGGCCGGACCCCAGTGGACCCAGCGGCGCAGCAGCCAGAACATGGACAGGGCGGTGAGCACAGGGGCGAGGGTGGAGAGCGTGTTCATGCTGGCGACCGGGCCGAACACCAGAGTCACGGGAGCCATGGCCAGGCCGAGGATCGACACGCTGGCGTCGGCCAGCAGGTTGACGCCCCGGGGGAAGAGCATCCATTGCGAGTACCACGGGTTGTGCCCGTGAGCCACGGCGTAGGCGGCCCACTCGAGGTACCAGACCTCGCGTCCTGCGTCGGTGCAACCGCAGGTCATGACCGAGGACGGATGGGTGGTCCACACCCGCCACCACAGTGTCACCGAGAGCCCCAGGTACAGTCCGCTCGCCAGCAGCCACTGCCCGACGGCCGCGCCGGCCCCGCCCCGGCGGTCCGACCGGGCCTGTACCGGCTCGTCCCGGCCGTTCACCGTTGTGCCGGATCGCTTCTCGTCAGACGGTCCGTCCAGCCCGGCCCCCATCTGGCCGTCGGGCACCACTTCGACGAGCGCGTTCGTCGGTTCGGTCATCAATCCGTTGTCCGCCGGGCGAGTCGGACTACACGAGAACCGTGCATCCTGCATGAATTGTCTCCGTCCCCGTCGGTCCCGTCTTCCCCCTACTCACTGCCGGTGACCACCACCGCACAGTAGTCGTCGTCCCCGGAGATCGGTCGGAGCCGCTCCCCGGGGGTACCGGGTGCCGGGTTCATTCGCTACCGCCCGACGGCCGTCGGCCGAGTCGGGCCGGTGCGCCCTAGTAGGTTGGCCAGCCGTGAACCTGGACTTCGCCACCGCCACCGAGCTCGTGCAAGCGTTGCGTGACCGGAGCGTGTCGAGCCGCGAATTGCTCGAGCATGCCCTGGCCCGTGTCGAGGAGCACAACCCCGCGCTCAATGCTGTGGTCGCTCTCGACGTCGAGCGGGCCCGGGCCACGGCGGATGCCGCGGACATGGAGACCGTCGAGGCGGGAGCCGGCCCTCCCCTGCACGGGCTGCCGATGACCGTCAAGGACGTGTGGGAGACCGAGGGGCTGGTGACGACCTCCGGTGCACCGGAGCTCAAGAGCTACGTGCCCGAGCGAGATGCCCTGGCCGTCGGCCGTCTCAAGGCCGCCGGCGCCATCATCTTCGGCAAGACGAACACCCCTCTGTACGCCGGTGATCTCCAGACATTCAACGAGGTCTATGGCGTCACCAACAACCCGTGGGACACCACCCGGACCACCGGTGGGTCGTCGGGTGGCGCGGCCGCCGCGGTGGCCGCCGGGCTGACGCCGGTCGAGCTGGGAAGCGACATCGGTGGGTCGATCCGCAATCCGGCGCATTTCAACGGTGTCTACGGGCTCAAGCCCTCCTGGGGCGTGGTCCCGAGCCGCGGCCACATCCCCGGCCCGCCGGGCTCCCTCCTCGAGGCCGACGTCAACTGCAACGGCCCGCTGGCCCGCAGCATCGATGACCTCCGCCTCGGTGTTGGACGTCGTCGCCGGCCCGCTTCCGGAGGATGCGCCGGCTGGCACCTCGAGCTGGACGAGGGCCCACCCGTCGACGACCTGGCGGGTCTCCGGGTGGCCACAGTGTTCGACGAAGGCCACGACCTCCTCCCGCTGGCCGGCGACGTGCGGTCGGGCCTCGAGGACTTCGCCGGCCGGATCGCCGAGGGCGGGGCTGCGGTCGACGCCGTGGCGCTCCCCGTTCCGCTGGCCGACGGGCTCCGCTCATGGCAGGAGCTGGTCCTCCCCATCATCGGCCTCGGGCTGCCCGACGAGGCCTTTGACTCCTTCGCCGAGCTGGAGTCGGTCCCTGGCGACGATCCCATGGTGGTGGCCGGTCGCTCGCTGGCCGGCCGCTACCGGTCCTGGGCCCGGGCCAACGGCGTGCGCCAGCACCAGCGGGCGGCATGGGCCGAGCTCTTCGGGCGCTATGACGTCGTGCTGGCGCCGGTGATGCCGACCGCCGCCTTCCCCCACGACGTCGACGGAGAGATCACGGACCGGGCGGTCGATGTCGACGGCACCGCCGTACCCCACCTGGTGATGATGGCCTGGTTGGGTGCCGTGGGCTCGGCCCTGCTTCCCGTGGTGACCCTGCCGGTCCGACCGACGCCGGGCGGCCTGCCGGTGGGTGTCCAGGTGGTCGGGCCCTTCCTCTCCGACCGGCGCCTGCTCCGGATGGCCAGCCGGCTCGACGAGGCGGCCGGCGCCGGGTTCACACCACCGCCGGCCTTCAGTGAGGTTCACAACGCGCCCCGGCGGTGTACGCGGGGCCGGGTGAAGGCGGACATGCCCTCCACTCCCATCTCGACGCCCAGGCCCGATTCACCCCACCCTCCCATCGGGGCCAGGTGATCCATCGCCGCCATGCCGTGGGCATTGGTCCACACCGTGCCGGCGCGGAGCCGGTCGGCCACGGAGTCGGCCAGGTCGGTATCCTCACTCCACACCGAGGCACACAGCCCGAAGGCGGTGTCGTTGGCCGCGGCCACCGCGTCGTCCAGCCGCCGGTAGGGAAGTAGGGGCAGCGCCGGTGCGAACTGCTCCTCCCGGACCAGGGCGGCGTCGGGGTCAGGAGCCACGACCAGCGCGGGTGAGACCGTCCATCCAAGACCCGGCTGGGTGACCGTTGCCGGTCGGACGACGTCGGCGGCACTGTCGGCGGCGTCGGCCACCATGGCCTCGACCCGGTCGCGGGCACCCTTGGTGTGCACGGGCCCCATGGTCACGCCCGCCTCCAATCCGTCGCCCACCACGGCGCGGGCGAGACTGTCGGTCAGGGCGTCGCGCCAGGCGGCCAGACGCTCTGCCGGGACGTACAGGCGCTTGATGG
This sequence comes from uncultured Acidimicrobiales bacterium, assembly GCA_963727075.1. Lineage (GTDB taxonomy): Bacteria > Actinomycetota > Acidimicrobiia > Acidimicrobiales > RAAP-2 > Bog-756. The sequence continues at coordinate 2,401,998 of CAVSET010000006.1, read as the reverse complement.
CCATGCATACCTGGCCCGACGTGGCGAAGGCGGCTTCGAGCAGTCGGTCCGCCAGCTCCTCGCCGGGCTCGAGGTCGGGGGCGACGATGGCCGGGTCGTTGCCACCGAGCTCCAGCACCGCCGGTCGGAGGTGGGGTGCGCAGGCGGTGAGGACCGAGCGTCCGGCGGCGACCCCTCCGGTGAAGGACACCATGTCGAGACCGGGGTGGGCCACCACCTCGGCGGCGAACGCCGACGAGGGCCCGTTCAGGGTATTGAGCACGCCGGGGGGAAGGCCGGTGGCGATGGCAGCGGCCAGCTCCAAGACGGCACCGGGGCAGGTCGGCGGGGTCTTGACCACCACTGTGTTCCCGGCGAGCAGCGCGGGCAGGATCTTGTTGCCCATCACCGCGGCCGGCCAGTTGAACGGCAGGATGGCGCCGACGACTCCGTGGGGTACGGGGTGGACGGTCGAGGAGCCTGCCTGGCGGGGTTCGAGCGCAGCGGCCATCAACGGTGCGAGGGCTTCGAGCATGCCGCCGGTGGTGGCCAGATCGAAGATCGCCTCGACCAGCACCTTGCCGTGCTCTCGGGTCAGGAGTGCCGCGGCCGCGTCCAGGTCGAGCAACTCCTGCGCCCGTGAGCTGGCATTGCGCAGGCACGACAGCCGGTCCTCGAACCCGAGTCCATCCCACCCGGGTTGGGCGTGGGACGCCGCGACGACCGCCTCGTCCACCTGGCCCCGGGAGGCGGCGGGCGCCTCCAGCACGATCTCGTCGGGCCGGGCCGGGTTGCGCACCGGATAGGTCCCGTCGCCGCCGGTCACCAGCTCTCCGCCGATCACCAGGCGCACGTCTGGCGCCGCCTCCTCGGTCGTGTCCATCGTCCCCTGATCTCCCCCTGACGTTCACGGCGATCGACCAGCCCACGTTCGATCGGCGCTCCGACCATGGACGCCGACCTCGTCGTCGCCCCCGTCGGGTCTGGCGGAATCGTACTCCCGCACTCGGTGGCCGCATCCGGCGCCATGGTGCCATCCCGGTCCGGCGGGCGCCCCGGTGGTGGAACTGAGGAATCCCGATACCGATGGCTGCCGTAGTACCGAGTGACGAGCAGAAGGGAACCCGACAACCATGCGCACGGTAGACCAGCAGAGACGCCTCGCCTCACTCCGCATACAGCCTCTCCGACGGTGGGTCGTGGTCGGTTCGCTGGGCGCGATCGTGGTCATCGCCGCGGCCTGTGGATCGGCCTCATCGTCCCCGACATCGGTGGTCAAGCAGCGACCGGCCAGCTCCCACACCACTCAGCCCGTCGTCCAGGCGGCCCAGGTGGGGGCGCTCGGGATGGTCCTGGTCGACCAGTCCGGGTTCACGCTCTACCGGTTCGCGCCCGACGGCACGGGCAAGACCACCTGCACCGGGGCGTGCGCCACGGCCTGGCCCCCGTTGATGGTGACGAGCGCTCACGTAACCGGCGGTCCCGGCATCACCTCCTCCGAGCTCGGGACCATCACCCGGCCCGACGGTACGCTGCAGGTCACGTTCAACGGCATGGCGCTCTACCGCTTCAGCGGCGACAAGAAGGCTGGCGACGCCACCGGACAGGGGGTCGCCGGTGTTTGGTCCGTCGTGGCCGCGTCGGCGGCCGCGGCGACACCTCCGTCGACGTCGACGAGCTCGCCGCCACCCTCGTCCACATCCTCGAGCACCCCGGCGGCCACCAACCACTCGACCGGTCCGGGCATGGGGTCCGGCCCGCAATCACCTCCCCCGTCTGCGGCAGTGACGGCGCCACCGGCTACCGCGCCACCGGCCACGGCACCCCCGATGACGTCGCCACCCGTCACCTCACCACCGGCCACCTCACCGCCCACCACGTCGGGCGGCGGGTACGGGTACTGAGGCCGCGGACATGGGCGCCGGATCCGTCATGAGGGCGACTCCTTTGGACCTGGCGACACCGAGGTCATTGCCGGACGTCCTCTGGCCGCGTTCGTCGGCCCCGGCTGCCTCGTTCGGGCTGTTGGCTGGGGCCGGTGCCGTGGTCTGGATCGGAGTGGGCGCCCTCCAGAAATCAGGTGGCCTGCTCCCCGGCCTGTCGGCGGGTCGAGCTGAGCTGCTGGCGCCGCCCGTTCTCCTCGTCATCGTGATCGGAACGGTCGCCGAACGGATCTGGCCTGCCGAGCGGCGCCGGCCCCTGTCCCGGGGCCACCGCCAAGATGCCGCCTTCTTCGTGCTGCACGTGACCGTCGTCGTCGCCCTCATGACGCTCTTCAGTGCCGGCTTTGCCTCGCTCCTCCATCACCGCGCCCCTTGGTTGGCGGGGTCGTGGACGGAGCGACTACCGACGGGACTCGTCCTCGGCGCCACCCTCGTGCTGATGGACGGCAGCAACTGGGTCGCCCACTGGGCCGACCACCGGTTTACCGCACTGTGGCGGATGCATGCCCTCCATCATTCCCAGGAGGAACTGAGCGTGCTCACCTCGTTTCGGGCCCATCCCCTCAGCCATCTCCCCGGGTTCCTGCTGGCCTCGATCCCGGCCTTTGCCTTGGCCGGGCATCGGGGGCTGGCTCCCCAACTCGTCACCGCCTACGTGTGCTTGGGAACCATCCCCCATGCCAACGTCCGGTGGTCGTATGGCCCGCTCGGCAGGTTGCTGGTGAGCCCGGCGTACCACCGCTTGCACCACGGCGTCGACGGCGTGACGGGGATGAACCTGGGCGTGGTCCTGACGCTGTGGGACATGATGGCCGGCCGAGCCCGCTTCCCCGATCGAGGGAGGCCCCCGGTTCGCACCGGGCTGGCCGACAGACCCGTACCGGTCGAACAGGCGGCCGAGACACCGTCGCACCCACGACTGCTCGTCGCCCAGCTGTGCGAGCCCTTCCGATCACCTCCTGCCGGGAGGCGTCCGACCTAGACCCGCGCTACCGTCTCGTCGACGTGGCCGGTGGTTCGACTTCCTCAGTGGTGCTGGTGCACGGGGCTTGGCACGGGGCCTGGTGCTGGGACCGGGTCTCTCGTCGTCTCGAGGCCCTCGACGTGCACACAGTGCGCGGTCGACCTGCCCGGCCATGGCGACGATCCCGGGCCACTCGTCGACCTGCATGGCGACGCCGCCCGGGTACGCGCACTGCTCGACACGCTGGATCACCCGGTGGTGCTGGTCGGACATTCGTACGGAGGGGCGGTGATCACCGAGGCCGGCGACCATCCATCCGTGGCCCACCTCGTCTATCTCTGCGCGCTGGCCCTCGACGAGGGTGAGACGTGCATGAGCGCCGCAGCCGATCAATCCGGCGTCACCGAGATCTCCCCTGAGGGACGACCGGACGTCGCTGCGGGATTCTCAGCCACCGAGGACGGCATGATCACCCTGGATCCGGCGGTGGCGGCCGTCGCCCTGTACAACCGCTGCGATCCGGACACGACCCGATGGGCGCTGTCCCGGCTCGCTCCGCAGCCGCTGGTGACCCTTCAGCAGTCCCCGAACGCCATCTCCTGGCGAGCCAAACCCACGACCTATGTGGTCTGCACCGACGACCTGATCGTCCACCCCGACCTGCAGCGGGTCATGGCCAAGCGCTGTGCGGTGACGACCGTCGAGTGGGAGAGCGACCACTCGCCGTTCCTGTCCCAGCCCGACCGGGTCAGCGGTCTGCTGGCAGAGCTGGCCGGCGTGGCGACGCGCCGCTGACCACTGACGGCGACCGGCCCCGGTTGAGCCTTGGACGCCGACGATCCCGGCGCCGATGATCACCAGGCATGGAGCATCTGCGGGTCCCGACGGAAGGCGTCGTTTTCCCGGTCCGAAGGCCATCTGGCCGTTCCGCTAACGTGCTCGCCGGTGAAGGTTGTGGGCCTGTATCTCGTTCGCAACGAGGTAGACCTCATCGAGGTGAGCCTTTTGCACCACTTCGCAACGGCGATCGATGAGGCGATCGTCGTCGACAATGGTTCTTCGGACGGGACTCTGGAGCGGGTCGTCTCGCTGGCTCAGTCCATGCCGATCCAGGTGGCCAGTGAGCCTGGTCCCTATGACCAGTCAGCCAGGGTCACTCGGATGGCACGTCTTGCGGCACGGAACGGGGCGGACTGGGTCCTTCCGATCGACGCCGACGAGTTCTGGATCGGGGTCGACGACCAGGTGAGGGCGATCCTGGCCGACACCCCACCCGACGTGACGGCGATCTACGCCGACGTCATCAACTTCGTCCAGGCGCGCCAGGTGTGGTCCGTCGATTCCACCTGCCTCCTGTCGATGACGATGAGGCCCGAGCACCAGATCGGGCCGATCGAACGCTGCGAAGAACTGGTCGAGTCCCGTCAGATCGGCTTCGTCGAGATGATGTACCCACCCAAATGCGTGAGGCGAGCCTCGCCCGACATCGTGATCCCGCCGGGCAACCACTCGACCATTGGAACTTCTAAGGACGAGTCGTTGACCGGCCGGGTGCTCTGCCTGCATGCGCCACTGCGGGCGCGCGCGCTTCTCGCCGGGAAGATCGAGCAAGGCCGACGCGTCCTCGAGGAGGACAAGGATCGACAGGACTATTGGCACGTCAGGCGGTGGTGGCGGCTGGCCCACGAAGGGAGGATCGATGACGAGTGGGCCGCCAACAGCCATGAGGACGGATCGATCAGGATTGGTGGCCAGCCCAAGCCGCTAGTGGTCGACACCCGACTTCGCGACGCAGTGGCCGGTTTCATCCCCGACCGACCGGCCAACACCGATGCCCTAGCCATCGACCCGGCGATCGATGCCTACCGGCTCGCCCTGGATTCGGTGCCGGGCTGGTTCTCTGAACTCGACTTCAGGATCTTCTGTCAGATCGACAAGGTCCAGCAGGCGCACGGGATCGGGGGCGACCTCTTCGAGATCGGGGCGTTCTGTGGCAAGAGTGCGATCCTCCTCGGATACCTGGCCGGGCATTCCGATAACCGGCTGCTCGTGTGCGACATGTTCGAGCACACCGAGTCGGCCAACGACGAGAATCTCGTCGAGTTTGCCACCTGGTACCCCTCCTTCTGCCAGCAGGACTTCGTCGACCAGTACCTGCGATTCCATGCCCAGCTTCCGACCCTCATGGTCGGGCCGTCGGTCGACATCGATGCCGAGGCGTTGGCCGGTACGTGCCGTCTGGTCCATGTCGACGGCAGCCACCAGTACGACATCGTCCGACACGACATAGCCACGGCGAAACAGCTCCTCGGTCCGGGTGGCATCGTCGCATTCGATGACATCTGCACGGCCCACAACCCGGGCTCTGCGCTTGCCATATGGGAAGAGGTGCTGAGTGGCAGGTTCGTCCCACTCCTCTTGACGGCGGCCAAGCTGTATGGGACCTGGGATGGCGGGATTGTCGACTGGCGGGCTGAGTTCGACCGCTGGGTTGGGAGCAGCACGGTTCTGGCGTGCGAAACCCACACGCTCGCCGGATGGCCGGTCCGCCGTCTCCATGACGTGCCCACCCCGGGCGGCTCAGCCCCAGCCGGGGGCGGGATACCGTCACTGGCTGGTCTCGAGACGGCCCTCCCGGCTGTCAGCGTCACCCCAACGGCCGACCACGCTATCGCCACCGAGCCGCACGATCACTCGAACGATCGGCGTCGGAAGGCCCGCCGGTTGGCCAAGCTCTGGGCTCCCCCCATCGTCGTCTCCGCGTACCGGCGCTTGAAAGACCATGCGTGATCGATTCGAATTCGCCACGGTCCGCGCGCGGCCGGTGACCCAGTGAGCTTATTTCATAAGCACGCTTGACAGGCCCAAGGCGCGCATATCAATCTGCCCCTGCGGAGGGCACGACGGGAGAGGCGGGACTCACCATGGTCAAGGCCGTACGGCTTGGAATTGCTGGTTTGCTTGTCGGCGGGGCGGTCGTGTTGGTGGGCACGCCGGCGATGGCGTCGAGCCACCACACCTGGGTGGTTTCGCCCGGCACCGGCACGATCTCTGCCGCGGTCAGCGCCGCCAGCGCGGGTGACACGCTGCAGCTCAAGGAAGGGACGTTCTATGACAGCGTCTTGATTGGGCAGGTCGATTCCCAGGGCAACGTAGTCCCCAAGCCGTTGACGATCCGGGGCGATGGAGTCGAAACGGTCATCAAGCCGCCCACCACGTCGAACAACCCCTGTAACAGTCCCGGTTCGATGGAGGGATTGTGCGTCACCGGGCAGCTCGACGCCCAAGGCAACCCCGTCCTCTCGAATCCGGTACACGACGTGCACATTTCGGATCTGAGGACGACGGGTTTCTCTGACTCGGGGGTGATCGGCTTCAATACCCAGGGTCTCGAGGTCGAACACGTTCGCTCTGACCACAATGGCGGCTATGGCATTGCCCGGTTCGCCTCAACTCTCTCCCTCTTCGCCGAGAATTCGGTGTCCTACAACGGTGAGGCGGGTCTCTACATGGGCGACTCCCCCAATGCCAACAGCGTCGTCCGAGGCAATTGGGCCGACCACAACGGGTTCGGCATCTTCCTTCGTGACAGCACCAAGATCTTGGCGGAGGACAATTTCTCTTGGGGCAACTGCGTAGGCATCCTGGCGCTCAACAGCGGTCACGGGGCGACTGGGGCGACCGGCGCCGGGCAGCACACGATCGAGGACAACACGGTCACGGCCAACGATCAGGCCTGCCCGGGCACGGAGGGGCCACCCACCTCCGGTATCGGCATCGCCTTGGCCGGGGTCGTGGGAACCAAGGTGTCCGACAACAAGGTGACGAACAACAAGCCCAGCGGTCCGAGCCTCGCCTCTGGCGGCATCGTCATCGTCAGCGGGAGCCAGGGCGCATCGCCGGCCAGCAACAACACCGTCACGGACAACGAGCTTGACGGCAACCGGCCTTCGGACCTCTTCTGGGACCAGACGGGCACCGGCAATATGGTCGACGACAACGACTGCGACACGGCAATTCCGGGCAACCTCGGTTGGTGTCATCCGTAACGGACCAGGGCTGACACCCCGGTCGTGGAGCTGGCCTTCCACGGTTGCGATCGCGCGAGTTCGTCAACGTCGATCTGACGGCCTGAGCTCAGCCTGTGGCGGTCCGAGCAACGGGAAATGCCGTCCCAAAGGAGCGGCGGTGACGGCAATAGGTGACGGGCAATAGCTCCGTCCTCGGGTACCGATCCTGGTCGGGCTGCCGCGGATTTGAACCGGGGACCTCTGCGTCCTGAACGCCCAAAGTGGGATTATCCACAGGATGGTCACCAGAGTCGGAGTGCTCTGACCTGGTAGAACGTGCATGGAGACACACCCTGAGCAAGGGGAAACGGATGCACGATCTCGACAGAATCTCGACAAGAGCGGGAGGACGACATGCTCAGCTAGTGCGCAGCGTCTTCTTTCTAGGGTCTTCAGAGTTGTTTAGTCCGTACTCGCGGATCTGGTTCCATTGAGCTATCGCTATCTTCGGCAAGGACTTCTCATGCACCGCTATGGACATCACGCCCACCACCCGGTCTTCGGAATCCTCCTCCTGGTTCTTCTCGTCGCATTGCTGGTGCTCGCCATCGTCATCTTGGTGCGGCTCTGGAGGATTCGCCCCGGTCACACCAATCCAGCCCCACCGCCGCAGGGGCAGGCTGTGGACCCCGCTCTGACCGAACTACGAATGCGCTATGCCCGAGGCAAGATCACCTCGGCTGAGTATCTGCAGCGAGCGAGCCATCTGGGCTATCAGGGTCCACCAGGGTCCAGCCCAGGCGGTCTACCGCCTGAGGTTCAGACGCCACCGCCCGCTGCCTGAGGATATCGGGCGCCTCAAAGGGGGTTGCGTGAGGAAGGCACTATCTTCTGAAGTTCGGCCTTAGTAGCACTGATACTCGGTGGCCAAGGTTGGAACTGCTGCGACGCAGGGCCCTTCGCCTCGAAGGGAGGGGTGAATGGCGTTCCTGTGATCCCGTCCGAAACAAACGCCGCTCAGATTGGCATTGGTCAGGATGCATTCCAGCCCTCAAGACGGGTCGGATAGATCCGTCGTGTGGGTTGCCAGGTAGGCCTGGGTTTGCTTCGCGATGGGGGTAGTGACCATAGCCACCGGCGGAGTCGGTGTCTGGCCGAACGCAAACGAACCCATGTAGTCGTAAGCAGTGGCGTCGTTGGCGTTGAGCGGAGACAGTCCCAGAACGTGCTCAGAGAACGCCAAGATCGATGCGAACGGCCCATGACTCGGTGGACTCGCGGTGGCCATCGGTGATCGAGACGAGCTCTTTGGTCCCATCGGCGCCGGACACCCACGATGACCAGGGCACACAGGCGGGCCTCTTGGAGGCGAACATTGAAGTGGATGCCGTCGACGAAGAGGTAGACGTAGTCGACACCCTTGAGGGAGCGACGGGCGAACTGGTCGCGTTCGCGCTGCCAGTCCGTCGTCAGCCGGGTGATGACAGACGCCGACAATCCGGCGGCCGAGCCGAAGAACTCCTCGAGCGCGGGGACGAAGTCACCCGAGCTCATCCCGTGGAGGTACATGAGGGGGAGCACCTCGGCCACCTTGGGCGACTTGTCGGCCCAGGGCGGAAGGATCGAGCTGCGAAAGCGCATGCGCTCCCCGGTCTCGGCGTCGACCCGGCGGTCGTCAACCCGTGGGGCTCAGACCTCGATCGGCCCGGCTCCGGTCACCAGCGAGCGGGGCTCGGCGTGCCCGTTGCGCCCCACCAGGCGATGGCCGTCCTCGCCGACTTCATGGGTCACACTCGAGATGTAGCCCTCGACCTCGGCTTCGAGCGCTGCGGCCAGCATCCACCCCTGCCCCCTCGGCCACCAGGGCGTCCGGCCCGCTCGACAGCTCCACGCTCGCGGCCTCGTCAACATGTACTCTCAACATCGGCGTTCCTTCCTGCCAGCGTCTCACCGCCGGCGAACTTGTTTGTGTCAAACAGGAAGGTACGCCGCGCCTCCGTTCAGGTGGTGCATCCCCAGGTTTCGGTTATAACTCGCCTGCGCCGATCGAAGCAATAAAGTCGAAAGGCCCTTGTGGCTGTTCTCCTGGTCCCAGAAGGTGGGTAGCCAGCCTCGGCCCGGCATATCTAACCCGACGATGTCAAAGACGTCCTAGCCGTCATCGGTTTGCACGAGGAATTCGACGAGGATTGCAACAACGCCCTCCTCGATGACGAGACCGGGCTGGATCCGAGGTCAGTGGATGAGGTCCTTGACTACCTTTGGAAGACGGACCACATCGAGGCGATTATGACCCTCGGACGTCGCCATCCCACGCTTCCACTGACGGTGAGGCAGCCCCTACATCGACGTAAACCCAGTCGGGGCGTGAAGTGCCCGATCAAAGTACGACTCCTATTGGCTCTGTGCGTACGAAACCAGGGGCTGGGCGTCAGACACCTAGCGGACACTCCTTTGCTTCCGTGTCTAATGTAGGCCAGTGCTAGAAAAGGATCTGGCAGCGACGGCCGACTATTGGGATGCCTACGTTGACCGACACATGGTCGACGGGCAGAACACGAATCGGGCCGAGTGGCTTGCCCATCCAACGGTCCAGAAGCATCACCGAGTTGGCCGGGGCGACCGGTCAATCGAAGCTTGGGTCGCCGACGTGGCACTACATGGGATACCTCGTCAGCGTGGCGTTGGGATCGGGGCGGGAACGGGGTCGCTGGAATTGGGGCTACTGGCGTCGAACATAGTTGGTCGGTTTGATCTGCTGGATGTGTCCTCGGGCGCCTTGGACGTGGCAAAGAAATCGGCGGAAGAATTGGGTGTGTCCCAACGCGTCGCCATGGTCGCAGGCGATGTTGGCGCATACGATCTCGGGTCAAACCGATATGACCTCGCAACCTGTATGGGTTCGCTTCACCATGTCGGGGACCTCGATGCGGTGTTGGCCTCCGTGGCTCGTTCGTTGGTGCCAGAAGGCGCATTGGCGGCATACGAGTATGTCGGTCCAGACCGATTTGCCACAGGTCCGATCGAACGCGGGATCGCTCAACGTCTTTACCGAGCACTGGACCCCTCCCTACGTTCTCAATGCGAGGAGCTCCCGCTTCCCGACTCCGAGGCAGTAATCGCAGCCGATCCGACGGAAGCGATTCACTCGTCGGAGATTCTCGATACCCTTCGACGCCACTTCAAGGAAGTAGTCGTCGTGCACCATGGTGGCGCTTTGACTTACACGCTCTGGTGGGGCCTGGCGCACGATGCGCTCTATGAGACAAGAGAGGGCTGGGAGTTTGTCGACGTTCTGCTACAGGCCGATCAGGCGCTGACGAGCACCGGAGTCTTCGATGACTATTTCGTCACCATTGCGGCTTCAGACCCACTGTCGACCCGCTGACCCGGTTGACCAGGGAGAATTTGGGGCCGACATGCAATTCTCCCAGCGCTGCATGTATGTCATGAGCTTTCCTAGTGGGTAGCCTTAATTCCCGTGGAAATTCAGATGGTGGAGGCAACGCTTGACGATCGTCAGACCTCCGCCCCAACCGTTTCGATTGTGGTGCTTGGATGGCGTTCGGCACCGCTGCTGGTCGATTGTCTCCGGTGGATCGAACAGGCGGACAGATCAGTCAGCGTCGAGGTGATCGTCACTCTAAATGAACCGACGTCCGATCTGCTCTCGAAGCTCGCCGGTCTCTCACTGGATATTCGGATTGTCTCGGCGCGAGTGAACCGCGGATTTGGGGGAGCCTGCAATGCGGCGGCGGACGTGGCCAGGGGTAGGTTCATCGCGTTTCTGAACGATGACACTCTGGTGGATCGGTTCTGGCTCCGTGAGCTCGTTGACACCGCAGAAGCCCGCCCGGAGATCGGAGCCGTGGGCAGCCTCTTCCTCAACATGGATGGGACGTTTCAAGAGGCTGGGTCGTTTCTGTGGTCGGACGGCTCTACTTCTCCCGCGACGAGGTGTGATTCGAAGCTCTCGCATCACTACGACTGGGCCCGAAGGGTCGACTACTGCTCCGCTGCATCATTGCTTGTGAGGAAGTCGACATGGGACCGGGTCGGTGGATTCGATGAGGACTTCTACCCAGCGTATTGCGAGGACGTCGACCTCTGCCTCAAAATCCAAGAACTTGGACAAGAGGTGTGGATCCAACCCTTGTCAAAGGTCCGCCACATCAAGTCCGCGAGCACCACCTCCCAGTACAGAGTCTTTTTGATGTCGAGGAACCGTGATCGGCTCGCACAACGCTGGTCTCACGTGCTCAAGCAACGAGTAACGCCAACTGGGGACAGCGCCGGGGATGAAGAAGTCGCTTGCTGGCTGAGTATGGGCCGGCCAAATCGGATACTCGTGATCGACGACCGGATCCCCGAGTCCTCCCTTGGAGCTGGCTTCGGGAGGATGGTTGATGCCTTGCGTGAACTCGCACCCTCCGGCGCTCACTTCGTCTCGTTCTTTCCATCCGACGTTGCCGATGGAAACCGGCAGGAGCTGTGTCGACTCGGCGTTCGAATCCTTCATGGTGATCTGGAAGCGCACCTCCGGACGTCCGGGACTGCATATGACCTCGTGGTGATTTCACGACCCCACAACTACGGTCGATTCGCCCGGCTGGTGCGAGAGTGTCAACCTCAAGCCGCTGTGATCTACGACGCCGAAGCCCTGTATTTTCGTCGAACCGAGAAGCTTGCGCAGCTGGCCGAAGACATCACGACCAGCGAGCTGCTTCACGCCGAGGCGAAGGCAATGCGCCATGCCGAAGAGAGCTATTTCGCCGATGCCGACCACGCGGTTTGTATCAGTGACGCCGAGGCAGCATTTGCCCGGAACATCGAGGAAGCGGCACAAGTACACGTCATCCCCGCCCATCTTGTCGGCCCTGCGCACACCGCTCGCCCGTTCGACCAACGGCGAGATGTCATCTTCGTGGCCGGTTGGTTGGGCGGGGCAGACTCCCCCAATGGAGATGGTCTTTCGTGGTTCATTCGGGAGGTCTTGCCCATAATTCGTGCGCAGACTCCATGGGTGCGGATTCGAGTCACCGGGGCGAACCCTCCCGAGGAAATGTTGGGCTTCGAGAATCCGAATGTCCAATTCGAGGGGCGGGTGAGAGATCTGAGTGACCTCTATGACCAGTCACGTGTAGCCATTGCCCCCATCCGCTTCGGAGCCGGCGTCAAACTCAAGACCATCGAGGCGCTCCAATATGGGGTTCCGACGGTTGCGACCACAGTGGGAGCTGAGGGCATCGACACCGTTGGGACGGGCGCACTTTGTATCACCGACGATCCACGAGTGTTTGCAGACCGGGTGGCAACACTCGTGGATGATCGGCTGGCGTGGGAGGCACAACGAAAGGAGATCGCCGACCTGCACCGGGTGTGGGTCGACGGTTCGACCGGTACCTCGTGGCGGGCCGTAGTGGAAGAGGCCCTTCGGGATAGGGTGGTCAGTAGTTCCACTCGCACCGAAACGGACTTCGTTGCCCAGGGGTCAATCAGGTGACAGAGAGCGGTGACTTGGTGGAAACGTCGGTGCACAGGGCACAGATGGATGAAAACCAAAGTGCGACGATCCCTCGGACAGCAATCGCATCGATGAACTCTGTGTCCGAACCTTCGAATGTTGCGATTGCGACAGAGGCCACGGAGACCGCAGAGCTGACAGCACTGCAAGAAAGGATTGCCGAGCTCGAGCTCAGATTGCGAGAACGGGTTGAGGAGAACCATGCTCTCGATGAAGAGATCCGGTGCCTCCAGGCAGAGCGAAGGGTCCGTGACGAATACATCGAATCCCTTGAGCCCGCATCAGTCCGACTGCCCGAAGTCGAGATGGACCTTGCCGAGGTGATCCACCAATTGAATCTGAATCGAATCGATACCGAGGAGACGGCTGTTCAGCTGCGCAATCAAGAAGAGCGAGCTGCTCAGCTGCGCAGTCAGTTAGTGGAGCTCACTGCTGAGGTCGACGCATACCGGAATCGCCTCTCTAGTGTGGCCGCTGAACGTGTCGCCAAAGCAGCGCGACGCGTTCCTGCGGCTGGTCGACTTGCACGATACGTTCGCCGCACATTCGTCCGTCGGTCCCATCGCTAGGTTGTGTGCTGCCCCCCAGGGGATTATGCGCAGGCAACATCCGAAGCAGACGGGGCCGCAGCCGACACGGTAGGAGAGCTTTTCGCCACCGCCATGGGGTTCGGGGATCTCGACAGAATCTCGACAGCTGCTTCAGATACGAATCGGCTGGAGCGGGATGCCATGATCACCTGCACATCTGTGGTCGGGCTGCCCGGATTTGAACCGGGGACCTCTGCGTCCCGAACGCAGCGCGCTAACCAAGCTGCGCCACAGCCCGCTGAACGAGACGGGCAGGCGATCCACCCGTGTCGGACCCGGAAATGCTACCCGACCGCGGTGCGCTCGCTTCCCGCGTCGTCGGTGGCGGGCGCCCTCTCGGGTGGCTCCGGCGTGGCTTGGGGCCGCTTGGCCACCACTTTGGCGATGCGCCGCTTCTCCATCTCGGCCACCCGGAGCTCCCACCCGTCGACGGTGAGCGCCTCCCCCTCGTTCGGGATGTGCCCGAAGGCGTCGAACAGGAAGCCGCCCAGGGTCACGTACTCGCCTTCGGGCAGGTTGATGTCCAACCGGTCCCGGACGTCGTCGACACTCATCCGTCCGTCGACCAGCCACCGCCGGGCGTCCACACGCACCAGCTCGAAGTCGTCACCCGGGTCGAATTCGTCGGGTAGATCGCCGACCAGTGCTCCTAGCAGATCCTTGACCGTGAGGACCCCTTCGACGCCGCCGTGCTCGTCGACCACCACGGCGAAGGCCCGGTGCTGCCGGCGCATCTCGGCCAGCACCTCGAGCACCAGTTGGGATTCGGGCACCAGGAACGGCTGGCGCAGCCGCCGTGAGATGTCGATAGGGGTCGGCGTGGGGAGCCCTCCGGGATCGGCCGGCACCGTCGCCGGATCGGGGCGAACGCCGGTGTCACCGGCCGTCTCGGTGCCGTCGGATCCGCCTACCTTCCATCCGGCCCGGAAGAGATCGTTGACGAAGAGGATGCCGATCAGGTCGTCCAGGTTGTCGCCGTACACCGGAAAGCAGCTGTGGCCCGATTGGCGCACTGCCTGGGTCACCGCGTCGGCGGTGAGGGGTATGGACAGGGCCACCACGTCGACGCGTGGGGTCATGACCTCGCGGACCACCGTGTCGTGAAGATCATGCAGAGCATCGATGATGAACTGCTCCTGGGCGTCGGCCCCACCCCGGGCCCGGCCCCGATGGTCCGCCCGTCGGAGGCCCTCGGGGGCCCGGCGTCTTCGGCCGGGCCGACCCTTCCCGTCGGCTGGTGGAGGTTCGTCCTTGTTGCGTCGGAAGACGGACATGGTCGTGACGCGGCCTCGTGGGTGCAGAGCGGTCAGGCGCTGATGGGGGCGGGCGTGGAGAAGGCCGGTGAGGAGACGACGGAGAGGGGGGCGTAGGACTGATCGTGGTACGTGCCTCCCTCCAGCAGGGAGGTGATCGCCTGCCGGAGCCGGATCGGGTCGAGTGGCTTGACCACCCACCCCTCCGCCCCTGACCGCCGGGCCAGGAAGACGTCGGGTCGCCGATCGAGCAGCATGAGGACCGGCACATGACCGATCTTTCCGTACGACGCCTCGAGACGGAGCTCGAGGCACACGGCCATGCCCCCCATGTTCCCCATCTGCAGGTCGACCACGACCAGATCGGGGAGCGACTCGGCCACTTCGGCCATGACCTCGGGGCCCGAGCGGGCCTGGCGGATGCGCACCTCCGGCCGGGCGACCGTGGCCGTCACTTCGGCCCGCACCGTCGGGGCATCACTGGCCACGAGGATGGTCCGCACGCCGACCAGGTTAGCGCTCCTGGTGCGACCCACTCTCCGGCCCCACCGGAGCGTGGGTCGAGTCGTGCGGTTCCATGAACAGGAGCCCGGCCACGGTGGCCAGCCCGTCGAGGTCGTGCACGTCGCTGTTCAGCAGCGGGATCCGATAGACGGGGGCCGGAGCCACCTTGGCCACCAGGTCGGCGTAGGCCCGCTCCTCGCGGTCCGAGGCGGCGGTGTAGCCCCGCAGGTTCTCGACCAGCTCGCCCAGCGGGCTGTCGGGGCTCACCGGCGCGGCGGCAGTCAGAGCGGCCAGCTCCGCGTCGTCGGCGAAGCGGGGCTGGACCCGGTTGACGATCAATCCGGTCACGGACATCTGCGACTCGGCCAGCTTGCCGGCGAAGTGGACGGCCTCGTCGACCGAATCGGGGCGGGGCGAAGCCACCAGGATGAAGGCGGTGTCTGTCCGGGCCAGCAGTTCGCGCACCCGGACGGCCCGGGTGCGGAACCCCTCCTCCATCCCCTCGAAGGCCTGGAAGAAGGCGACCGCATCGTGGACGATGTCGGCCCCCGCCACCCGCGAGATGGTGCGAAGCAGGGCCTGGGCGGCGACCCCCATGAACCTGAGCCCGACCCGGGTCGGTTTCATCAGGGCCTGGAACACCCGGTTCTCCAGAAACCGGGTCAACCGCCGTGGGGCGTCGAGGAAGTCGAGGGCGTTGCGGGTCGGCGGGGTGTCCACCACCACCAGGTCGAACCCGCCTTCCTCGACCAGCTCGTAGAGCTTCTCCATGGCCATGTACTCCTGGGTGCCCGAGAGCGTGCCGGTGAGATTGCGGTAGATGCGGTTGACCTTGATGTCCTCGGCCTGCTCGGCCGAGTCCGAGTAGCGCTGGACCAGGTCGTCGAAGGTTCCTTTGGGATCGAGCATGAGGGCGTGGAGCTGTCCGGGCCATGGTCCGTCGATCCGGGTCGGCTGGTTGGCCAGGGTGCCGACCCCCAACGCGTTGGCCAGCCGGCGAGCCGGGTCGATGGTGACCACGCAGGCGGAGCGGCCCAACTGGGCGCCTTGGAGAGCCAGGGCCGCAGCCGTGGTGGTCTTCCCGACGCCACCTGAGCCGCAACAGATGATGATGGAACGCTCGAACACCACCTCGTCGATGGTCGCCCCGCTGTCGGTCGCGGTCACGACGGCACCCCGGCCGGATCGGGGAGCGCACCCACCCCGGCGACGATGGCATCGCTGAGCGTGTCGAGCTCGGGTGGGCCGATGGCGCCGCTGAAGAGGAAAGGAACCGGCAGTTGGGGGAGGGGTAGCTCGTGGGCCAGCCGCACGATCTGCTCGCGCTGGAGCTCCTGTCGGGTGAGGCGGAATTGCCGGGCCCGTTCGAGCGAGTCGACCAGCTGGTCGGCGAGGACGACCCCGGCGGCCTCGGCCGCCCGGCGCGCCGGCACGGCCAATCCGTCGAGATCGGGGTAGCAACCGTTGACGATCACCGGGCCGAGCGCGATGCCGATCTTGTCCTCCAGCTGGTAGGCGGCCTCGACCGCCTCGTTGACGGGCATCTCCTCGGGCAGCGTGACGAGCGCCACTTGGCAGCGGTCCGGGTCGGAGAGGAGGTCCACCACCTCGGCGGCCTGGGTCCGGATGGGCCCGGCCCGGGCCGCATCGAGCAGACCTGTCGCCGACGAGAGGAACGTCATGGTGTGGCCGGTGGCCGGGGCGTCGACCAGCACCAGATCGGCCAGGCGGCTGCGCTCGATCTGTTTGACCTTGCCCAGCACCAGGATGTCCCGGATCCCGGGGATGGCCCCGGCCACCAGGTCGATGATCCCCGATGCCATCAGGCGCTTCGAGACCCGCCGCAGGCCGTGCTCGGCCAGGTATTCGATGAGGGCATCGTCGGGCGTGATGACCCGGGCTCGCACCGCGCCCTTCGGGATCGGTGCCGAGTGCCCCCCCGGATCATCCCCCTCCTCCTCGGCGCCGGCCGCCTTCAGGACCGCCCCGGCGTAGTCGAGGGGCTCGGTGCGGCCGAAGGCGTTGGCCACCCCGGGGCGGCCTTCGAGCTCCACCACCAGCACCGACAGCCCCGCCCGGGCGGCCACATGGGCCAGGGCGGCCACCATGGTCGTCTTTCCCACGCCGCCCTTGCCGGCCACGATCAGGACCCGACTCTGGGTACAGAAGGTGCTGACGTCCATGATCCACTGGAGCGTAGTGTCCGACCTGGGTTCGGCCGCCTGATGGTCCGACGTCCCTCGAGGCGGTTCGGGCACCCCCGACGAGGCCGACCTCGATGTCGGTTCGACCAGAAATCCAGGTCAGACCCCTTGTTTCGCGGGACGGGGGCGAGTACCTTCCCTTCCGGGAGGATCCCGAGGGGCGCGAAGGGGGAGTTGGGCAAGGTGGAGCAGACGCCTGACACGTGGCAGCTGAAAGCGTCGTGTCGTGGGCCACAGGCGGAAGTCTTCTTCCCGCCCGCCCACGCGGAGCGCAAGGACGAGAAGTTGCAGCGTGAGGACCGTGCGAAGTCGATCTGTCGAACGTGCGTGGTGCGCCGGGAGTGCCTCGACTACGCCATCCGCATCCACGAGCCGCATGGCATCTGGGGCGGCCTCAACGAGATGGAGCGCAAGCAGATGGCGGACCGCCGCGCCGGCTGACCGGGGTCACCCGCCCCGGGCTCGGGTCGGGCGGGGTCAACCGATCCCCAGGGCGGCGGCCGCGGCGCGGACCCCCTTGCCGTTGCAGGTCGAGACCGGGCGCTGGCCCGTGGCCGCACAGATGCCGGCCGTCAGGTAGTTGGCCGAGGCCACCACGGCCTGGCCGATCGGTGCCGACGGTTGGCTGAGATCGCCGGCGATGGTCGCCTGGGACTGCCCCACGATGACCCCCGGGCTGAACCCCGACGTCGAGGTGACCATCAGGTTGCCGATGTCGACGAAGGGGAAGGAGCCCGCCGCCGAGCCCCGTTTGACCGGGGCAGTGCCGTACCGGCTGACCAGGAATGACTGCAGTGGGTTGAGCGTGGCGATCTGGGTGTAGACGCCCTGGGCGTCGACGGCCCCCGAGTACAGCTCGATGCCGGCGAATGTGATGTATCGGCTGGTGAAGACGGTCCCGACGAAGCTGAAGGACTGCACCGCCGGGAACACCGACGATTGGGACGACTGCATGTTGTGCAGCCCGGAGAAGTGGCCGAAACGGGAGAGCGCCACGATGAGCGGCCAACGCTCGGCGGCACAGAAGGGGCAGAACTCGGCACCCACGTAGAGCACCTCGGGCTTGCCGTGGGAGACGAGCTGAGGCTGGCCCGCCAGCACGGTCGGCACGACCAGCTGGGTGGCGGGGGCGGACACCCCGACCGAATCGAACATCGAGGTCGGGACCTCGGTGATGGCAGACACCACGTCGCCGGCGGTGGCGACCCGGTGCACGATTCGGGGTGTGGACGGGGGTCGGGAGAGGGCGTAGGTGACCAACCCGACCACCCCGAGCAGGATGACCACCACCGCGGCCCAGCCCCAGCGGGTGGTGCGGTCCCCCGTGGTCGTCTCGAGGGGCTCGGGACCGGTCGCCGGGCGGGGGTCGTCGGGGGCCAGCCGAGTGGTGTCCGGGTCGGTCACAGGATCGTCGAGCGTCCGATGCGCTAATCCTCCGCTCCGGAGGGACCGTATCGCTCGTCGGCCATGGCCCGGTCAGAGCCGAGCACCATCGGGGAGGCGGTCACGATGACCACGAACAGCAGGAACGTGGCGACGTGCACCGAGGAGCACCACAGGCAGATGGCCTTGATGATGAAGAGCTCGGCGATGAGCAGATAGAGGATCATCCCGACGCCGACCACCGCCAGGGCCAACCGGGCCAGGTGCACCCGCCGGTCGGTGGAGCGCCAGGCGGGCGGCAGGCAGAGCAGGAGCATCGGCACGAAATAGGCGAGGCCGAGCATGGCCACCGGAATGCCGAAGATCACCGACTGCGGGCTGGTGGTGACCTTGGCGCAATTGATCGTCCCGCTGTCCGAGCACACCAGGGCCACCTTGTCGAAGTGGGTGATGGTCAAATAGATCGACACGCCGAGCCCGAACGCAGCCAGCAACAGCGTGGCCACCGGTTGCCATCGCGGCGTGGACATGGTCGTGTGCTCCCGAGACCGGGGTCAGCCCAGCTTCAGGGCCTTCGTTGCCGCCTGGACTCCGGAGCTCTGGCACACCGACGCCGGGGCACCCTTGGTGCTGGCGCAGATGGCGGCGCTCATGTAGTTGGCCGTGGTCACGATGGCCTGGGTCGCCGGGTTGGTGGGATCGCTCAGACCCTTGGCGATGTCGTTCCACGACTGGTTGGCCAGGATGCCGGGACTGAAGCTGGCCCCGGAGATCAGGGCCACGTTGTTGATGTCGACGAAGGGGAAGGAGATTCCGCCTTGGGTGGTGGCGTTGGGGTTGAACTTCGAGCTGCTGTACTTGGTGAGGATGGCCCGCTCCTCCGGCGTCGGGTTGTCGAGAGTGGTGAACCCGCTCGAGCCGTTGGCCGACGGGACGTTGGAGAACTGCTCGATCCCGACGAACGTGATGTAGGGGCTGGTGAACGTCGCCCCGTGGTAGCTGAAGGTGTGGGTCTCCGGGTAGACGTCGGTGTGGGAGGACGCCGTGATCCTGAGGCCGGACCACGTGCCGAACCGGGACAGTGCCGCGGTCATGCCCCACCGCTCGGCGGCGCAGTAGGGGCAGTACTCGGCGCCGTAGTAGAGCATGGCCGGCGTCTTGCCGCCGAGGGCCATGGGCGGCTGGTTGCTCAGGACGGTCGGCGCCGACACCGGGACCGCCGGCGAGTTGATGCCCACCGTGTTGTAGACCGAGGCCGGGATGTTGGTGACGTCCTGGACCACCGAGGCCGGGGCGGCCGTGGTCGGGGTGAAGGAGTTGTCCGCCGACGTGCCCGTGACCCTCACGATGACCAGCACCACGATGATCACGACGACCAGGCCGACGGCGCTCCAGGCCATTGTGGCGCCGGAGATGCCGCGGCCCTTCGGCGCGGTCGGGGCCGGCCTGGCCGCGGGGCGCGGTCGCGGCGTGTTCCCCCCTTTGGCCGGCGACGACGTGCCCGAGGCCCCCTTGGCCCGGCCGGACTTCCCGGTCGGGGCCTTCGGGGAGACCGACCGACTCTGGGCCCGGCTGCGGTCCTTGGCGCTCTGGCCGGCACCGCCACGACCGTTCTGTGGTTTGGGCGTGTTCCCCCCGGTCTGGGTCTTGTTCTTTTCCGGTGCCATGGTCCGTGCGGTCCTCGATCCGTCGGGTTTGTCGACCGAGCGTAACGTGTCGGCCAGGGCGGATGTGAGCGGCCGGGGCCGGACCCGGCCGACCGCCGGTGCCGTTGGACGCACCACGGATGGCGGTCGCTCGGCGTCCGCCAGTGGCAAAACAGCCAGTGCGCTGGTCCGCACGCGTACACTGACCGCCCATGTCTCACGAGGTCGCGCCGGAGCTGGCCACGGACCAGTGGAACGAGGCCGTCCCGGGCACCGGCTCCTCGGGTGTCGAGTGGGACGCGGTCCTCGTCAACGGCCACCGGGTCAGCCACGCGGTGGCCGGCTCGGGCCCGGCCGCCCTCTTCCTGCATGGGTGGGGGCTGCGGCCCAACGCCTACCGGCATGCCGTCGAGGCCATGGGCCGCGCCGGGTGCCGCGTCTACGCCCCCGCCCTGCCCGGGTTCGGTGGAACGCCCGAGCTCGAGCCGGAGTGCCGCACCTTCGCCGGGTATGCCGCCTGGATCGGCGAGTTCCTCGATGCGGTCGGGCACCCCGACGTGGCCTTGGTGGCCGGCCACTCGTTCGGGGGTGGAGTCGCCACCGCGTTCGCCTACTACCAGCCCGAGCGGGTCTCGGCCCTGCTGTTGGCCAACGCCATCGGCAGCCCGACCTGGGCGCTCTTCCCCGACGAGGTCCGCACCATGGTGCAGCGACCGGTGTGGGACTGGGGCCGCCACTTCAGCACGGACCTGCTGCAGTCGCCCCGACTGTTCCGCCTGCTGCCGGCATTGCTCGAGGACTTCATCCCGAACCTCTTGCACAACCCCCTCGGGATGTTCCGCACCGGCGAGTTCATCCGTCGGGCCGACCTGGTGCGGGAGGTGCAGGTCATCGCCGAGCACGGCATTCCGGTCACGGTCGTCTGGTCGGACCGTGACCGCCTGGTCCCGCGCTCGGCCTTCGACGAGCTGCGCCGGGCGGCCGGGGTGGACGGGGTGGTGGTGGAGGGCGCCCATGCCTGGCTCATCGGCGACCCCACCCGATTCGGGGAGCTCGCCATAAGCGCCCTGGTCGATTCGGGCGCGCTCACGGCGCGTTCCGCCGCGCCGACCGCCTGACCCTCTCCGCCCGCGGGCACTCCACCACCCCGGGAGTCGTTCCCACCGCCGGCAGTAGGGTGAGCCGAATGAGCGTCCCTGTCCGCGATGCCGCCACGGTCATCCTGGTCCGGGATGCGCCCGACGACCGCGGTGAGCCCGGGGTCGAGGTCTGCATGCTCCGCCGGAACCTGGCCGCCGAGTTCTCCGCCGGGGCCTACGTCTTCCCCGGGGGCTCGGTCGATCCCGGGGACCGGGGCCCGGCCGCCCAGGCCTTGTGCCGGGGCCGTACCGATGCCGAGGCCAGCGCCATCCTCGGGATCGACTCGGGGGGCCTGGCCTTCTGGGTGGCCGCCCTCCGCGAGTGCTTCGAGGAGGCCGGGGTGATGCTGGCCGGCACCCCGGACGGCGCCCACCCCGGCCGCACCGTTCCCCTCGACACGAGCGACCCCGAGGTGGCCGAGCGATTCGCCGGACACCGACGCGCCCTCAACGAGGGGCGTACCGGGCTGATCCAGCTATGCGAGCAGGAGAACCTGGTGCTCCCGGTCGACGCCGTGCACTACGTGAGCCACTGGATCACCCCCCAGCTGTCCCCGAGGCGATACGACACCCGGTTCTTCATCACCGCCGCCCCTCCCCATCAGGTCGCACAGCACGACCACGGCGAGACCATCGCCACCGTCTGGGTGCGGCCCACCGAGGCCCTGGCCGGCAGCGCCGGCGGGGAGGTCGAGCTCCTGCCCCCCACGTTGGCCAACTTGAGGAACATCGAGTCCTTCCGGTCGACCGACGAGGTGATGGCGTGGGCCCGGCAGGTCACCGACGTGCCCACCGTCCTGCCCGTCGTGATCATCGAGGACGGCCACGTGCTCGTGCTCCGGCCCGGTGACGCCGGCTATGAGGAGGCCCGGGCCGATCTGGCGGCCTCCGGACCGGATGCCGACGAGGAGCTGGCCGCCGCCGCCCGCCAGATCTGGGGCCCGAAGTCCGACCCCGACGTGACAGCCCGCGACTGACACCGGCGACTGGGTGGACGTCCGGCGGGGGAAGTCCCCGCCCTACGGCGTGCCGGCCTCGGTCTGGGCCAGCCTGGGGTCACCCTCCGACCCGGCGGCCACGGCCGCGTTGACACGGTCGAGGAGGCGCACGCTGCAGCCGTCCATGGGCACCACCGGCGCGATGGTGGTGATGACCGAGTCGGCGATGCCGTCGAACACCTGGGCCAGGGGCTGGCCCTCGTCCAGGGCGACCGGCAGGCCGGCATCACCGCCGGCGGCCACCGACGGGTGGAGGGGGATCTGGCCGATGAGGGGGACACCGATCTCGGTGGCCAGGCGGTCACCGCCTCCCGAGCCGAACAGGGCGTAGGTGGTGCCGTGCTCGCAGGTGAAGTCACTCATGTTCTCGATGACACCGGCCACCCGGAGGTAGCCCTTGCGAGCCATGTCCGCCGTCCGGGCCGCCACCTTCTGGGCGGCCACCGGGGGGGTGGTGACCACGATCACCTCGGTGCGGGGCAGCATGCGGGCGAGGCCCATCTGGATGTCGCCGGTCCCGGGCGGCATGTCGATCAGCAGGTAGTCGAGGTCCCCCCAGTGCACGTCCTCGAGGAACTGCTGGACGGCCCGGTTGAGGATGAGGCCTCGCCACATGATGGCGCTGTCCTCGTCGGCCAGAAAACCCATGGACAGGACCCGCAACGTCCCCTCGCCCACCCGGCGCTCGAGCGGCACCATCTTCTTGTCTCGCGCCATGACCTCGCCCTGGATGCCGAGGAGCCGCGGCACCGAGAAGCCCCAGATGTCGGCGTCGAGCACTCCGATGGTCAGGCCCTGCCGGGCCATCGCCACGGCCAGGTTGACGGTGACCGAGCTCTTGCCGACGCCGCCCTTGCCGGATGCCACCGCGATGACCCGGGCGGTGTCGGGGATGTCGGTGGCCGGGGCGGGGTCCCGGGCCAGCAGGCGCGCCCGGGCCATCACCGCCTTGCGCTGTTCGGCGTCCATCACCCCGGTGGTCACCGTCACCGACCGCACACCGGGCACCGCCCCCACATGGGTCTCGACGTCGGTCTGGATCTGGGTCCGGAGGGGGCACCCCGCCACGGTGAGGGCCACCTCTACCCCGACCGCCCCCTGGTCGTCGATGCGCACCTCGTTGACCATCCCGAGCTCGACGATGTCTGCCCCGAGCTCGGGGTCGACCACGCCGGCCAGTGCGGCTCGCACGGAGCCCTCGGTCGGGTGGGGGCCGGCGGAGCCGACGCGGTCAGACCTGGTCACATCGCCAATTCTATCCAGGGGCCTTGGCCGCCCACCCCGATGGGTGTGCCGTCCCCGGCCTGGCGCGGGTACGCTTGCCGGCAGGGATCACGGCGTGCCGGCGTTGAGGGCCGGTTCGTGCCACGAGGTCGCCGCCCGGAATCGGTCATCGGAGGAGCGCCATGAGTGCCACCATGCAATCAGTCACCATCGGAAAGAGGCCGGACCCGGTCACCCTGACCGAGGTGGCGGCGACCAAGGTCGCCGAGTTGCTGACCGAAGAGGACGTCGACGGGTTGGCTCTGCGGGTGGCGGTGCGTCCCGGCGGCTGCTCGGGGTTCAGTTACGAGATGTTCTTCGACGCCGAGGTGGCCGACGACGACGTGGTCCGCGAGTTCGGCACCGTCACGGTAGTGGTGGACCCGGCCAGCGCCGACCTGTTGAAGGGCTCGACCCTCGACTACAGCGACGGGCTGCAGGGTGCGGGGTTCCATGTGACCAACCCCAATGCCAGCCGCACCTGTGGCTGCGGCTCGTCCTTCAGCTGAGCCGTTGAGCCGCTGATCCGGCTCCGCGTCGACGGCGCCGAGGTCGAGGTTGCCGACGACCGGTCCTCGTTGCTCGACGTGCTGCGAGAGCAGCTCGGCGTACGGTCGGTCAAGGACGGGTGCAGCCCCCAGGGCCAGTGCGGGTGCTGCACCGTCTGGGTGGACGGGTCTCCCCGGGTGGCCTGCGTCACTCCCGTCCGCCGCGTAGCCGGACGCCAGGTGACCACTCTCGAGGGCTTGCCGGCCGACGTGCGGGAGCGGTGGGCTGACGCCCTGGTGGGCAGCGGTGGTAGCCAGTGCGGGTTCTGCACCCCCGGGATCGTGATGCGGCTGGCCGCCCTCGACCGGGACGCATCCGGTGACCGGGTCCGGCGGGCGCTCCTCGCCCACCTGTGCCGATGCACCGGCTGGCAGACCATCGAAGAGGCGGCCCGGCGAGTCCTGGGGGGTGATCGGGAAGGACCGGCGCCCGTCCCCCGTGACCTCGCCCGGGCCGCCGAGCGGGCCGGGCTCGAAGGCGGGGTCGCCCAGCAGGTCGGGCCGCCGGTGGTCCTGGGCCGGGCCGGGTTCGCCGACGACACCAGCCCGGCCGGTGCCCTGGTAGCCGTCCCCGACGCCTCCGGCGGGTACGCCGTGGCCGAGTCGGTCGGCGAGGCCCGAGCCCTCGCCGGCAAGGTGCAGGGCAGGAGCACCGGACTGCCCCTCGCTCACCCGCTGGAGCTCCCGCCGGGCCCGTCGCAGCTGACCCTGCGGACCACCTACGTCGAGCCCGCCTATGTCGAGCCGGATGCCTCGTGGTGCGCCCCGGGGGGCGAGCCGGCGTCGCCCTGCGCCAACGGCGGTGCCTTCGGGGGGAAGCGGCACTCGCCGGTGGCCGTGGACGCCCGGCGGCTGGCGGACGAGCACGGGCGACCGGTCCGGGTGCTCTGGTCGCGCGAGGACGTGGTGCGCCGCGGTCCCAAGCGGCCACCGGTGGCCGGCGCCGTCGATGGCCGCGGGGCGGGCGTGCTCCGGGTGGCGGTCCCCCCGGGCGGGGCCCCCTCCGAGGACTGGGACCGGGTGAGCGGGATGGTGGCGGCGGTGGCCCCGGAGCTGGTGCTCGAGCCGGTGCCGCTCGCCGGACCGGCCGTCTCCTTCGACCTGCGGGCGGCGGTGTGGGCGGAGGCGGCCGTGCTGGTCGCCGGCGCCCGCCTCTCCGCGGCGCTGGATCGGGGTCCGCGCACCGACGTCCCCGTCGAGATCCGGTCGCCCGGCGGGGGATGGGCCGAGGCTCGATATCTGGCCGACGGCTCCATCGACATCGCCGTCGACGCCGGCGCGGTGCTCGACGACGTGGTGCTGCGCTCCTATTGCATCGGGGCCGCTCACCAGGCGCTCGGGTGGGTTCGCTCGGAAGGGGTGGCGGTGGATGCGGCCGGGGAGGCCCGTGACCTCACGCTGCGCTCGTTCGGCATCGTCGAGGCCCGGGCCATGCCCGCGGTGACCGTGCGGATCGTGCCGGCGGTTCCCGGTCGCCCGGCGGTCAACGGCTCGGACGCGGTGTTCGCCGCGGTGGCGGCCGCGGCCTGGCTGGCCGACGGGCTCGCCGCCGAGTGGCCGACCGACCGCGGCGGTACCCGGAGATCCGCTGGGCCGGCCCCGTCCGCCCCGTAGGCTGACCGTTCGTCCCGCACCTCCCCCGTCACCCCGAGGAGCCATCGAGATGAGCACGCCGGTCGGTCCCTACACGCCCATCGTCGCCGCCGGGCCCTGGCTGATCTGCTCGGGCCAGCTGGGACTGGTCCCCGCTCCACCGGCTGGCCCGTCCGGGCCGCCGGCACTGGTCGGGGGCGGGGCGCCGGCCGAGCTGGCCCAGGCGCTGTCCAACGCAGCCGGGTTGCTCGGAGAGCAGGGCGGCACGCCGGCCGACGTGGTGAAGACCACCGTCTTCCTCACCGACATGGGGCTGTACGGCGCGGTCAACGAAGCGTACGCGGCGTTCTTCGGGGACCACCGGCCGGCCCGCTCGGTGGTGGGGGTGGCCGCCCTGCCGATGGGAGCCGCCGTCGAGGTCGAGCTCTGGGCCTACCGCGACGGGTGAGCCGGGCCGCCGTCGATCAAGGCGTCCAAGCGGTCTGACCGAACCGGTACCCGACCGAGCGCACCGTCTGGATGAGGTGGGCGTGCTCCTCGCCGAGCTTGGCCCGCAGCCGCCGCACATGGACGTCGACCGTGCGGGCCCCGCCGTAGTACTCGTAGCCCCACACCCGGCTGAGCAGCGTCTCGCGAGTGAAGACCTTCCCCGGCCTGGCCGCCAGGAAGCGGAGCAGCTCGTACTCCATGTAGGTGAGGTCGAGGACCCGGCCGGCCACCGCCGCCTGGTAGGTCTCGAGATTGAGCACCAGGGGACCGTGCTCGAGCAGGTCGGGGCGCATGCCCCTCCCTGTGCGCCAGAACAGGTGGGCCAGCCGGGCGGCCAGCTCGTCGGGGTTGACCGGCTCGAGGCAGAGATCGTCGAAGAGGTCCTCACGGAGCTCGAGCTCGTCGAGCTGGTCGGGCGGGACGATCACGACCACCGGGGCCAGCGCCACCTCTCGCTTGCGCAGGTGCCGGCAGAGCAGGAAGGCCCCGATCGGGTCCTCGCCGCTCGAGATCACCGCCCCCGACCACCCGTCCTCGGGCTCCTCCGCGTCGGCGGCATCGGGTTTGTCGACGCCACGCCACGGGTAGCCGGCCCGGTCGAGGACGGCGGTCACCGCCCGCGGCGGGATGGCGGGGAAGCACAGCAGCGGCTCCACGGCTGGAATCTCCCCCTTCCCTCTCGGCGTCGGATTCGGGTCGTGCTCGGGCAGTACGGTCGACCTATTACAGCAGTGGCAGGTACCGGTCGAGCTCGAACTGGGTCACGTGCGCCTTGTACTCGGCCCACTCCTCCCGCTTGTTGCGGATGAACCATTCGAAGACGTGCTCGCCGAGCGTGGCGGCCAAGAGCTCCGAGGACTCCATGAGGCCGAGTGCTTCGTTGAGGCTGCCGGGCAGGTGAAGGATGCCCTTGTTGGCCAGCTCCTCGGCACTCAGCGCGAACAGGTTGGCGTCGGCTTCGGGTGGCAGCTCGTAGCCGTGCTCGATGCCCTGCAGGCCGGCGGCCAGGATGACGGCGAAGGCCAGATAGGGGTTGCAGGCGCTGTCGGGGGAGCGGAATTCGACCCGGGTGGACTCGACCTTGCCCGGCTTGACCAGCGGCACCCGCACCAGGGCCGAGCGGTTGTTGCGGGCCCACGAGACGTGGATGGGCGCTTCGTACCCGCCGACCAGGCGCTTGTACGAGTTCACCCATTGGTTGGTCAGGGCGGTGATCTCCGGGGCGTGGCGCAGCAGCCCGGCGATGAACCCCTCGGCCACCTCCGACAGCCCTCCGGGCCGGTCGAGGTCGACGAAGGCATTGGTGTCCTCGCGGAACAGCGACATGTGGGTGTGCATGCCCGATCCCTGCACCCCGGCCATCGGTTTGGGCATGAAGCTGGCGAACGCGCCCTGCTGCCGGGCCATCTCCTTGACCACCAGGCGCACCGTCATCACGGTGTCGGCCATGGTGAGCGCGTCGGTGTAGCGCAGGTCGATCTCGTGCTGGCTCGGGGCGTCCTCGTGCTGGGCGTGCTCGACGGGGATGCCCATCTCCTCGAGGGTCAGCACCGTGCGCTGCCGGATGTCGCTGGCCCGGTCGGCCACCGTCAGCTCGAAGTAGGAGCCGCTGTCGAGCCCGATCGGGGGACGGGACGGGTCGGCGTCGGCGAAGTAGAAGTACTCGATCTCCGGCGCGGCGTAGAAGGTGAACCCGAGCGCGTGGGCCCGGTCGAGGGCCCGGCGCAGGACGTGGCGCGGGTCACCCTGGAAGGGCGACCCGTCGAGGTTGACGATGTCGCAGAAGACCCGGGCCACATGGGCCACCTGGCCTTCGGGCCCGGACCCCGACGGGTTGGCCTGCCCATGGCTGTGCCAGGGGAGCAATTGGAAGGTATTGGCATCGGGCCGGGCCAACACGTCGCTCTCCTGCACCCGGCTGAACCCGTCGATGGCCGAGCCGTCGAAGGTCATCCCCTCGTCGAGGGCGTTCTCCAGCTCGGCGGGCGTGATGCTGAACGTCTTCGGCGTGCCGAGGACATCGGTGAACCACAGCTGCACGAACCGGATTCCGCGCTCCTCGACGGTCCGGAGGACGTACTCCTCCTGGCTCCTCATCGGGCCGGGCACCCCGGGTTGCGTACCGGTCCGGTCGTTGCTGGTGTCGGGTCGGATGCCGTCATTGTCGCAGGACGGGACGGCTCGGGTCGACGGCCGTGCTCACCAGGTCTCCCGAGCCGTCGCCGGCTCGGGGTCGCCCCGTACCGGCCCGGGAAGTCGACGCGTGCCGGCGGTCTCGTGGCGGTACCCCGGTCAGCTACCCGCTGCGTCGCCGCACACCGTCTCGACCAGGACCGCGGTCACCTGGTAGGGGTCCATGTTGGCGTTGGGCCGGCGGTCCTCGAGCCAGCCCTTCTTGGCCTTGGCCACGCCCCACGGGATGCGGATCGAGGCTCCCCGGTCCGACGTGCCGTAGGTGAACTTGGTGTAGTGCGCAGTCTCGTGCGCCCCGGTCAGCCGGCTCTCGATCCCGACCCCGTAGACGGCGATGTGCTCGTCCACCCGCTTCCCGATGGCCTCGCAGCCGGCGATGATGGCGTCCCAGCCGCCCTCCTCACGCATGGCCTTGGTGGAGAAGTTGGTGTGGGCCCCGGCGCCGTTCCAGTCACCGAGGATGGGCTTCGGCTCCAGGGTGGCGTAGACGTCGAAGTCCTCGGCGATCCGGAAGAGCAGCCAGCGGGCTATCCACAGATGGTCGGAGATCCCGAGTGGTGGGAGCACGCCCACCTGGAACTCCCACTGTCCCATCATCACCTCGGCGTTGGTGCCCTCGATGGCCAGCCCGGCGTCGATGCAGGCCGCGGTGTGCAGCTCGACGATCTCGCGCCCCGGCATCTTGTCGCCCCCGACGCCGCAGTAGTAGGGGCCCTGGGGGGCGGGATAGCCCGCTGTCGGCCAGCCCAGGGGCCGGCCGTCCTTGAAGAAGGTGTACTCCTGTTCGATGCCGAAGAGCGGCTCCTGGTCGGCGTACCGCTCGACCAGTTGGCGCAGATGGGCCCGGGTGTTGGTGGGGTGGGGAGTGAAGTCGGTGAGCTCCACCTCACACATGACCAGTCGGTCGTCGGGGCCGCGCAGCGGGTCGGGACAGCTGAACACGGGGCGCAGCACGCAGTCGGAGTCGTGCCCGAGGGCCTGGTTGGTGCTCGAGCCGTCGAATCCCCAGATGCCCGGCTCCTCGCCGTCGGGGACGATCTTGGTCTTGCTGCGGAGGAGCGGTGAAGGCTCGGTCCCGTCGATCCAGATGTACTCAGCTTGGTAAGGCACGTGGGCTCCTCGCTTGCTCGTTGTGCTGCTGCTCCACTCCCGGGGTGGGCACCAGGCCGTTGCTCCAGGGGATTGTGCCACCTGTGGCGCGGGGGACACGTGTCAGCCCCGGGGACGCCCCAGTATCGCAGCGAGCCGTTTCCCCTCCGTTACCCGACTGTGAACGGCGGATGAACAGCCCGCTCGGGGCGGGCCGTGCCCGAACGGGCCGCGCCCGACGAGGGGCCCCTGGCACGAAAGGCCAGGCAGCACCGCCGGTAGGCTACGCCCATGGCTCGAGTGCGGGTGGCCGCCTGCCAGATCAACACCGTGGTGGGCGACCTCGGGGGCAATGCCCGCCGCATCCGCGCCGCGCTGGAGCAGGCCGAGGTCTCCGGGGCGGACCTGGCGGTCTTCCCGGAGTTGACGATCACCGGGTACCCGCCCGAGGACCTGCTCAGCCGGCCGGCCTTCATCGCCGACAACCAGGCCGTGCTCTCGGACATCGCCGAGGCCTCCGGCCCGTGCGCGGCCGTGCTGGGCTTCGTCGACACCGACGCCGGCGGCCGGTTGGTCAATGCCGCCGCCCTGTGCCGCGGGGGCCGCGTCCTTGGTCGCTACCACAAGCGCCTGCTGCCCAATTACGGCGTCTTCGACGAGCAGCGCTGGTTCGTCCCCGGCCAGGGTCCGTCCGGCCTCTACCTGGTGGCCGGCGTCCCGGTCGGGATCAGCATCTGCGAGGACATGTGGTGCGCCGGCGGCCCCATGGCCGACCAGGCCGGGGCCGGAGCCCGGGTGCTGGTCAACCTCAACGCCTCGCCCTACTCGCGCCGACGTCGCGACGAGCGCCTGGCGGTGCTGGCCGACCGGGTGTCGGAGACCGGCTGCCCCATCGTCTACGTGAACCAGGTCGGGGGCCAGGACGAGCTGGTCTTCGACGGGGCCTCCCTGGTCGTGGACGGGCGGGGTCGCATCGTCGCCTCGGCCCCCCAGTTCGCCGAGGCGGTGCTGATCGCCGACGTGGCCGTCGACACCCACGCCCCCGAGCCGGTCCGGGCCCGGCCCGGCGGGAGCCCCCCGACCGTGATCGTCAGCCGGGAGCCCCGGGCCCGGGCGGACCAGCCGGCGGCCGACGGCCTCGCCCCGGTCCTCGATCCCGAGGCCGAGGTGTACGAGGCCCTGGTGCTCGGCACCCGCGACTACGTGACGAAGAACGGCTTCGACGGCGCCCTGATCGGGCTCTCCGGGGGGATCGACTCGTCGCTGGTGGCGGCGGTGGCCGTCGACGCGCTCGGTCCCGAGCGGGTGCACGGGGTGACCATGCCCTCTCGGTACTCGAGCGAGGGCTCGATGGCCGATGCGGTGACCCTGTCGGCCAACCTCGGCATCACCGTCGCCACCGCGCCGATCGAGCAGGCCCACCGCGCCTTCGCCGACGTCCTCTCCCCGCTCCTCGGAGGCGACCCGGCCGGGCTGACCGACGAGAACCTGCAGTCGCGCATCCGAGGGGTCGTGCTCATGGCGCTCTCCAACGCCCAGGGCTGGATCGTGCTCACCACCGGCAACAAGAGCGAGATGGCCACGGGCTACTCGACCCTGTACGGCGACTCGGCGGGTGGGTTCGCCGTGATCAAGGACGTGCCGAAGACCCTGGTCTACGAGCTCTGCCGCTACCGCAACCGGGTGGCTGGCCACGAC
This sequence comes from uncultured Acidimicrobiales bacterium, assembly GCA_963727075.1. Taxonomy (GTDB): domain Bacteria; phylum Actinomycetota; class Acidimicrobiia; order Acidimicrobiales; family RAAP-2; genus Bog-756. The sequence continues at coordinate 2,370,988 of CAVSET010000006.1, read as the reverse complement.
CTCATCCCCGACCCGGTGCTGACCAAGGCCCCTTCCGCCGAGCTGCGCCCCGATCAACGCGATGAGGAGTCGCTACCGCCCTACCCGGTCCTCGACCCGGTGGTCGACGGCTACGTGGTCGGCGACCGGTCGGCCGAGGAGCTCGTGAACGATGGCTTCGACCCCGATGTGGTCGCCCGCGTGGTCGCCCTGGTCGACCGGGCCGAGTACAAGCGCCGCCAGATGCCTCCGGGAGTCCGCATTTCGGGGAAGGCGTTCGGCAAGGATCGGCGCATGCCCATCACCAACCTCTACCGATCGGGTGCCGGCTCGGTGGTGACCGGCGCGCCGGCGGACGGGGAGGCGTCGGCGGTTGTCTGAGCTCCCCTCACGGGCCGACCCGCTCGCCGACCATCGGGTCCCACCACCGCCCGGCCCCGAGCCGGCCGGGTGGGCCGCGCCGAGCGGGGTTGCACCGCCTCCGACCGGAGGGCGGGCCGCCGGGGGTGGGCCGATCCCCGCGGGTCCGGCGGAGCGGGGGTCGACCGCCGGTGAGGTCCTCCAGGCAGATGACGACGGTTCGGCGCCCGCCGGCGACGCCCTCCCGCTCCCCCTGGCCGAGACGGCCGCGCTGATGGGCGAGTACCGCTGGGTCGAGCACGCCCTGTACACAGTGCTCGGCCAGTGGGTGACCGACATGCCGCTCGCCGCCGTGCAGGTCCATCTCGACAGCCAGAGCCTGCGCCACGCCTGGCACGCCGAGCTGTGGGCCGAGCGGTTGCCGGTGCGGGACGGGGTCGACCCGGACGCGCTGACCGTGCCGTCGCCCCCCAGCGCAGTGCTCGTCTCCGCCCTGGCGGGCACGGCGGTCACGGCGGGCACGGCGGGCACCGGCCTGACCGGCGCGGCATGGGCGCCCGACGAGGACGATCCCTTCGACCATCCCGGTGCCCTGCCCCGTCTGGCCGGGCTCTACCGGGTGGCGCTGCCCCGGTTGGTCACGAGCTACGAACGCCACCTCCGAGCCGCGGCCCCGGTGACCGACGGGCCGGTGGCCCGGGCGCTCCGTCTGGTGCTCAACGACGAGATCGAGGACTGGCGGGCCGGCGAGCGCCTCGTCCAGCGCCTGGTCACCCGGCCCCACGACGTGGTGGCGGTGCACGAGTTCCTCCAGCGGCTCGAATCGGCGGTGGTCGGGGCCGGGGCCGCTTCCGGCCTGGTGACCTTTCCGGCCTCTGTACCAGGAGATTGAGGGCGGACGGGACGGACGGCAACGCCCGCGTGCGCTCGGAGGGGTTGACGGGTCCGGTAGACTTCGAGAGCAGCAATCGTTGCGCCCGAACACGCCTCACCCAGATCAGCGACCTCCGGCGGGGCCGTTGCACGAGGGTTGGCCGTCCCCCACGCCCGTGGGGAAAACGAAGGACCCGGTGAAGTTGGCAAAGGAGCGCCTCGAGCGAGACGACGAAGATCTGGTCCGGCTGTACCTGACCGACATCGGCCAGTATCCGTTGCTCACCAAGGACGACGAGGTGCGGCTGGCCCAGGCCATCGAGGCCGGACGGGAAGCGGATGCCCAGGTGGCATCGGCACCGAAGGGGCTCACCCCGGCCAAGCGGCGGGAGCTGCGCCGGACCACCCTCCAGGGTGAGGCCGCCCAGCAGACCTTCGTCCAGTCCAATCTGCGGCTGGTGGTATCCATCGCCAAGAAGTACCAGGCCTCCGGCCTGCCCCTCCTCGATCTCATCCAGGAGGGGAACCTCGGGCTGATGCATGCGGTCGAGAAGTTCGACTGGCGCAAGGGGTTCAAGTTCTCCACCTACGCCACCTGGTGGATCCGGCAGGCCATCACCCGTGGCATCGCCAACACCGGGCGCACCATCCGCCTGCCGGTTCACGCGGGGGACACGCTCGCCCGGGTGCAGAAGGCCCAGGCCCGCCTGGAGCTCAAGTACGGGCGCCCGGCGACCCTCGCCGAGCTGGGCGCCGAGGTCGAGATGCCCGAGGACAAGCTGGTCGAGGCATTGCGGTTCCGGGCCGAGCCCCTCTCGTTGTCGGAGCCCCTGCGGGAGGACGGTGACGCCGAGCTCGGCGACGTGGTCGAGGACCGGTCGGCCGAGTCGCCCTTCGAAGTGGCCGCCGTATCCCTCCTGCCCGAGGAGATCGGGCGCCTGCTCTCGCCGCTCGACGAACGGGAGCGCGAGATCCTCCGGCTGCGCTTCGGGCTCGACCGTGGCGAGCCACGCACCCTCGAAGAGGTGGGCGAGCATTTCAACCTCACCCGCGAGCGCATCCGACAGATCGAGGCCCGGGCCATGTCCAAGCTGCGCCATCCCTCGTCCGACACCGGGGCGCGGGACCTCCTCACCGTCTAGTCTCCGTCCTCGTCCCCGGCCCGAACACCGGCCCCGACCGAAGGAGTACGATCACTCACCATGAAGAAGCTCTTGATCCTGGCCATCATCGTCGCCCTCGGGGTCGTCGCCGCCAAGCGGCTGCGTCCTTCCTGAGCAACCCACAGCTGTACCCGCCGAAGCGCTGACCGCCCGAGGGGTGGTCAGCCTTTGCGCGTCAGGGGTCCTTTCGCCAGCCCGGAGGCCGCCGGCGGGGCGGCTCAGCCCTGGGTGCGCCGGGCCAGGCGCCAGGCCACCAGGGCGCCGACCGATGCGGCGGCGGTGACGCCGGCCGCGGTGGCGGTGATCGGCAGGCTCGGGACGCCCACCCGGTCGCGCAGCCGGACCGGCTTGGTGAACTGCATCACGTCCCAGTCGCGCTCCCGGACGACCTTGGCCAGCACCCGGTCGGGATTGATGGCCACCGGGTGGCCCACCGCCTCGAGCATGGGGAGGTCGGTGTAGGAGTCGGAGTAGGCGGAGGACTGCTCGAGGTCGATCCCCATCTCCTGGGCCAGCTCGCGCATGGCCTCGGCCTTGAAGGCGCCGTAGGCGTAGAACTCCATCTCGCCGGTATAGCGGCCGTCCTCGTCCACGACCGCCCGGCTGGCGATGGCCCCGTCGACCCCGAGGTGCTCGGCGAGCGGTTGCACGATCTCCTCGGGCGACGCCGACACCAGGAACACCTTGTGCCCGGCGGCCCGATGGGCCTCGATGAGGTCGAGGGCCTCGGCGTAGATGATCGGCTCGACGATCTCCTCCAGCGCCTCGCGAACGATTTCCTTGATCTGCTCGCGGTCCCAGCCCTTGGTCAGCAGCAACATCGACTCGCGCACCCGGGCGAGCTTCTGCTCGCTCGCCCCGAGATGCAGATAGATGATCTGGGAGACCAGCGCCCGGGCCACCAACCGCCGATTGATCAGACCACCTCGGTAGAAAGACCGGCCGAAGGCGGCGATGGAGGCCTTGGCGATGACCGTCTTGTCCAGGTCGAAGAAGGCCGCCCGCACGACTCAGTGCCCCACCAACAGCCGCTGCACGGCGTGCTCGGCGTCCGAGGTCACGAGGACCAGCACCTCGTCCCCGACGGCCAGCCGGGTGTCGCCGCGCGGCACGATCAGGTGGTCGTCGCGGACGACCGCCACCACCGTCGCCTCGCGCGGCACGCCGAGGTCGGCCAGTGACACCCCGGCCGCCGGGGAGTCGTCGGCCAGGGTGACCTCGACCAGGTGGGCGTTGCCGCCCTCGAAGCGGAGGAGGCGGACGAGACTGCCCACCGAGACCGCCTCCTCGACCAGGGCGGTGAGGAGCTGGGGGGTGGAGACCGAGACGTCGACGCCCCAGCTCTCGTTGAAGAGCCACTGGTTCTTCGGGTGGTTGACCCGGGCCACGACGCGGGGCACGGCGAATTCCTGCTTGGCCAGCAGGGAGACCACCAGGTTGTCCTCGTCGTCGCCCGTGGCTGCCACCACCACGTCGACCGTCGAGAGCCCGGCCGAGTCGAGCGACGCCACCTCGCAGGCGTCGGCCACCACCCAGGTGATGTCGAGGTCACCCTGGATGCGGGCCACCACGTCGGGATCCCGTTCGATGACGAGCACGTCGTGGCCCCCGCTGTGGAGATCGGAGGCGATGGCCGTGCCCACGCTGCCCGCCCCGGCGATGGCCACCTTCACGCCGGGCCTCCGGCGCCGGTGCCGTCCGCCCCCGCCTGGCCGGCCGGGACGACGGGGTGGTGCGTGCCGCCATGGGAGGTGCCCACCAGCCGGGCGGTGAACCGGTCGAGGGCGGTGGTGGTGACCATCAGATGGAGGACGTCGCCCTCCTGGCCCACCAGGTCACCGAAATCGAGCCGGGGCACGCCGGCCCGGGTGACCGCCACCACGGTGACCTCGCCGGGCACGGACAGGTCGGCCAGTCGCTTGCCCGCCCATCGCTCGGGGAGCTCGCGTTCGACCAACGAGAGCGTCCCGGTCGGGTCGGACCAGTCGGACTCGACCTCGCCGGGGATCAGGCGCCGGCGGACCTGGTCGATCGTCCACGACACCGTGGCGACGGTCGGGATGCCCAGGCGGAGGTAGATCTGGGCCCGGCGCGGGTCATAGATGCGGGCCACCACGTTCGGGATCTGGTACGTCTCGCGGGCGATTCGGGCGGTGAGGATGTTCGAATTGTCCCCACTGGTTACCGCGGCCAGGGCGGTGGCCTCACCGGCCCGGGCCCGGTCCAGGTCGTCGCGGTCGAAACCCGAACCGACCACGGTGGTCCCAGGCCAGTCGGTCGGGAGCCGGCGGAACGCCTTGGGATTGCGATCGATGATGGCGACCGAGTGGCCCTGGGCCACCAGTCCCACCCCGAGGCCGGAACCGACCCGGCCGCAGCCCACGATGACGATATGCACCCGACCATGCAACACGCATCGTCACCCGATCACAACTCACCCCGGCTGTCGGCCCGCGGGCGGTCCTGGCGACGGACCTCTGTCCTCCCTGGCCGGCGCTTCACGGGCCGGCCCGGGGCCCGTGATTTACTGAGAGGGTGGATCCATCGGCAGCCGGCGGCCTCGACCCGGCTCGGCCGACGGGGGACGGGTCCGGGGTGACCATCACCCCGCCTCCGGCCGCCCCCGGATCCCGCATGATGCCGACGGCCACACCGATCGGCCGGGTCGACCTGCCCGAGACCCTCCGATACCGCCTGAAGAACCGACTGCTCGGGCCCCCGATCGCTTCGGACCGCCAGGTGTCCGAACGTCTGGGCAAGCCGACCGCCCTCGCCGTGCTGTCCTCCGACGTGATCTCGTCGTCGGCGTACGCCACCGAGCAGATGCTCATCCCCCTGGTGGCGGTGGTGGGCGTGGCCGCCTTCTCGCTGGTGATCCCGGTGAGCATCGCCGTGATCTTCGTCCTGTTGTTCGTCACCCTCTCCTATCTCGAAGTGGTGAAGGTGTACACCAAGGCGGGTGGCGCCTACGTGGTGGCCCGGGAGAACTTCGGCCTCACCGTGGCCCAGGTGGCGGCCATGTCCCTCCTCATCGACTACACCCTGACCGTGGCGGTGTCGGTGGCCGCCGGGGTGGCCGCCATCACCTCGGTCTTTCCGGGGCTCACCCCGGACACCACGTGGATCGCCATCGTCCTGGTGCTCCTCATCGCCTACGGGAACCTGCGCGGCATCCGCGAAGCCGGCCGGATCTTCGCCGTCCCCACCTACTTCTTCATCGCCAACATGGTCATACTCCTCGCCGTCGGGGCCTTCAAGGCCGCCAACGGCACGCTGCACGCCCAGTCGGTCTACGGACACCCCGGTGCCGAGCACATCGGAACCGCCGGGAGCGGCCTCCTCTACGGCGCCGGGATCTTCGTCATCCTCAAGGCTTTCGCCTCGGGCGGTTCCGCACTCACCGGCACCGAGGCCATCTCCAACGGGGTCAGCATCTTCCGCCGGCCCGAGTCGCGCAACGCCCGCATCACCATGGTCATGATGGCGGTCATCCTGGGCTCGTTGGTGCTCGGGGTCTCCTCCCTGGCCGCGCTGACCCACCCCGTCCCCTACCTGTCGGGGACCCCGACGGTCATCTCCCAGATCGGCAAGCACGTCTACGGCGCCCACGGTCTGGGCAATTTCTTGTACGTCCTGCTGCAGATCGGCACCACCCTGATCCTCATCCTGGCCGCCAACACCAGCTTCACCGGCTTTCCTTTCCTGGCCAGCTTCGCCGCCGAGGACTCCTACCTCCCCCGCCAGCTGACCAAGCGCGGGCACCGACTGGTGTTCTCCACCGGGATCATCGTGCTCACCGTGGTGTCGGTGGTGCTGTTGGCCGTGACGCAGGCCAAGGTGGACAAGCTCATCCCCCTCTATGCCATCGGCGTGTTCACCGGCTTCACCATGGCCGGCGCCGGCATGGCCAAGTTCCACCACAGCCACCGTGAGGACCACTGGCGCCGGAGGCTGGCCATCAACGGCACCGCCTCGGTGCTGTCGGCCATCGTGCTGGTGATCATCGCGGTGGCCAAGTTCAAGGAGGGCGCCTGGGTCATCCTGGTCATCCTGCCGCTCGGCGTGGTGGGCCTCCTCGGTCTGCACCGGCAGTACGTCGACGAGGAGCACCAACTGGAGGAGGGTGCGGCCGAGGCGGCCGAGGCGCCGGTGCTCAACCGCCACGTGGTGGTGGTCCTGGTGGACCGGCTGGACATGGCCACGGCCCGTGCCCTCCAGTACGCCCGCACCCTCCACCCCGATGAGCTCCGCGCCGTCCACTTCACCCTGGACAACCGGGTGGCCGCCGACCTCGAAGCGGAGTGGGGCCGTCTCGGCCTGACCCGGCTTCCCCTCGACGTGGTGGAGTGCGAGGACCGTCGGCTCACCCGGGCGACCCTCGAGCTGGCGGCCGAGACGGTAGCCGACCGCCAGACGGAGCTGAGCATCCTGCTGCCGCGCCGCGGGTTCGCGGCCGGGTGGCACCGGCTCCTCCACGACGGGAGTGCCGATCAGATCGCCGCGGCCGTGGGCCAGCTGGCCCACGTGAACGCCACCGTGGTGCCGTACCAGCTGACCGGGGGGTGGCTGTCCACGCGTCGGCGGTGGATCCGCCAGACCGACGACGGCCCGGTACGGGGAGCCCGGGTGGGACGGGCCTCGGCCCGGGCCCAGGCCCGGACGGCCGAGCGGGACGGGGCGAAAACCTCGTTCGACCGGGCCGCCTTCGGGGAGCGCGGCGCCGGCACCATCCCGATCAGCGAAGCGGAGTGGCGCCACCGGGTCCGCGTGGCCGGCCGGGTGAAGTCGGTACGCGTCCAGCCCCGGGCGGGCACGTCCAACCTCGAGTGTGTCCTGGCCGACGAGACGGGACGGCTCCTGCTCGTGTTCCAGGGGCGACGCCGCATCCCGGGTATCCAGCCCGGGGCCCGCCTGGTGGTCGAGGGGATGGTCGGGGACTGGGCCCGGCGCCAGGCCATTCTCAACCCCGACTACGAGCTGGTGGCCGGCCCGGACGCCGGGGTGGAGCCCTCCTGACCACCCACCCGCACGGCGCGCCGGCGGCGGCCGCCCGACCCCTTCCTTGCCGGATGCACCCTTTTGTAAGTATCTTCTGCCCCCGTTGCCGGATTCGGCGCACCGTGACGGCGCGCCTCGGCCCAGGCCGTACGGCTATGGCTCGCAGGGGGACACGGTCTCTGGTCATGGGCGGTCGCGGGGGCCGGCATGTTCGAACCTAACCACGCAGTGAACCGAAGGGAGCCTCACCGATGACCCACCTCCTGGCAGAAGGGGGTTACCAGGCTTTTCTCCTTTCCAGCTCCGAGAAGACCTGGTTGTACTTCGCGCTGGTCTGTGCCCTGGCCTCCATTGCCGTGGGCCTGATGCTGGTGCGAGGGGTGTTGGCCGCCGACCAGGGGACGGCGTCGATGAAGGACATTGCCCGGGCCATCCAGGAGGGGGCCGAGGCGTTCCTGTCGCGGCAGTTCAAGACCATCGGGATCATCATCGTCCCACTGGCCGTGCTCATCTTCTTCACCGCCACCAAAGTGACCCACACCGTCACCCACGTGCTGTTCTTGAGTGGCGGCGGTCACCTGGTGGTTCACCAGACCGTCACCGACCTGACCTTCGCCCAGGCCGGCATCTACCGGGTGATCTGCTTTCTGGCCGGGGCCCTGTGCTCCGGGCTCACCGGGTTCATCGGCATGAGCCTCGCCGTCCGGGGAAATGTGCGCACCGCGGCGGCGGCCCGGGAGGGACAGATGGCCCCGGCCCTCAAGGTGGCCTTCCGCACCGGGGCCATCACCGGGCTGCTCTGCGTTGGCCTGGGCCTGCTCGGGGCCACCGTCATCGTGCTCGTCTTCCAGAACACGGCGACCTCGGTGCTCATCGGGTTCGGTTTCGGGGCGTCGTTGCTCGCCCTGTTCATGCGGGTCGGGGGCGGCATCTTCACCAAGGCCGCCGACGTGGGGGCCGACCTGGTGGGCAAGGTCGAGGCGGGCATCCCCGAGGACGACCCGCGCAACGCCGCCACCATCGCCGACAACGTCGGGGACAACGTGGGCGACTGCGCCGGCATGGCGGCCGACCTCTTCGAGTCCTACGTGATCACCATCATCGCCTCGATCATCCTCGGGGTGACTGCCTTCGCCTCGATCCACCGCGGCGCCGACGCGGCCAAGACGGTCATCTTCCCCATCGCCGTGCCGGCCATCGGGATCCTGGCCACCATCGTGGGCGTGCTGGTGGTCCGGGCCGGCCGCAACGACCGCAACGCCATGGCCCCCATCAACCGGGGGGTGTGGACGGCCGGCCTGCTCACCATCGGTGGCACGGCCGTGATCGCCGGGGCCTACCTCCACTATTGGAAGGCCTTCTACGCTGTCCTCGCCGGGGTCGTCCTCATGTTGGTGGCCAGCCAGATCACCGAGCACTTCACCTCGACGGAGCGGAGTCCGGTACGCGAGGTCGCCGAGACGGCCAGGACCGGGCCGGCCACGCTCACCCTGGCCGGGATCTCGCTCGGTCTGGAGTCCTCGGTGTGGGCCATCATCGCCATCGTCTTGGCCATCGCCATCTCCATCGGCCTGGGGGGCGGCAACATCGAGCTCACCCTCTACCTCATCTCCCTCACCGGCATCGGCCTGCTGTCGACGGCCGGGATGATCGTCTCGGAGGACAGCTTCGGCCCGGTCTCGGACAACGCCGCCGGTGTGGCCGAGATGTCCGGCGAGTTCACCGGTGAAGCCGAGCGGGTCATGGTCAGCCTCGACGCGGTGGGCAACACCACCAAGGCGGTGACCAAGGGCGTGGCCATCGGCTCGGCCGTCATCGCCTCGGTCGCCCTCTTCGCCTCGTTCATCGAGACCATCGGGTCCCAGCTCGGCCTGCACGCCCCGCTGGGCGCCCCCGTCAATTGGCTGTTCGACCTGCCGCAGACGTCGATCAACGTCTCCCACCCGACGATCTTCGTCGGCGTGCTCATCGGCGGCTCCATCGCCTTCATCTTCTCGGCACTCGCCATCCGGGCCGTCGGTCGCTCGGCGGGGACCGTGGTCCAGGAGGTGCGCCGCCAGTTCCGCGAGCACCCGGGGATCATGGACTACACGGAGAAGCCCGAGTACGGGAAGATCATCGCCATCTGCACCACCGCCTCGCAGCGCGAGCTGGCCACGCCGGCCCTCCTCGCCGTCCTCTCCCCGGTCATCGTGGGCTTCGGCATCAGCTACTTCGCCCTCGGGGCTTTCCTCGTCGGCGCCATCCTCACCGGCCAGCTGATGGCCAACTTCCTGTCCAACTCCGGAGGGGCCTGGGACAACGCCAAGAAGTTCATCGAGGACGGCCACGAGGGGGGCAAGGGGTCGGACGCCCACAAAGCGGCGGTCATCGGCGACACCATCGGTGACCCGTTCAAGGACACGGCCGGACCCGCTCTCAACCCGCTGATCAAGGTGATGAACCTGGTCTCCCTGCTGATCCTGCCCGCCGTCATCACCCTCCGGGTCCACACCGGGGCCCGCCTGGCCATCGCCGGCGTGGCCCTGGTCGTGCTGCTCGGGGCCATCGCCTTCTCCAAGCGCAAGACGGAGGCCATGGACAGCGACGTCCCGGGGGCTGAAGCGGCGGCGCTCGACAAGGCCGCTACGGTGGCGGTGGACGCAGCGCACGACTGACCGTCCGGTCAGCGTCGGGTCCGACGGAGGCCCCCCGGGCCTGCACCCTCGGGGTTGACAACGGCTCGCACCACCGTTCACCCTGTGCCCCACAGCCATGGCACCCACCGACCTCACCCAGACCGCCCCCGACACCGACGCGACGAACGGCGCCCGACGGGGTGGTCCGCGCCCCGGTAACGGAGCAAAACCCCTGGTCATCGTGGAGTCGCCGGCCAAGGCCAAGACCATCGCCGGCCTGCTCGGGTCGGGCTACGTGGTCGAGTCCTCCATCGGTCACATCCGGGACCTGCCCCGCCGGGCGGACGAGGTCCCCTCCGCCTACAAGGGCGAGCCGTGGTCTCGGCTCGGCGTCGACGTCGACAACGGCTTCAAGCCCCTGTACGTGGTCTCATCCGAGAAGAAGTCCCAGGTGGCCAAGTTGAAGCAGCTCGTCAAGCAGGCCAGCGAGGTCTATCTGGCCTCTGACGAGGACCGCGAGGGCGAGTCGATCGCCTGGCACCTCATGGAGGTGCTGGCTCCCCGGGTACCGGTCAAGCGGATGGTGTTCCACGAGATCACCCGCCCGGCCATCGAGCGCGCCGTCCAGGAGTGGCGCGACCTCGACCGGCGCCTGGTCGACGCCCAGGAGGCCCGTCGCATCCTCGACCGCCTGTATGGCTACGAGGTGTCGCCGGTGCTGTGGAAGAAGATCATGCCGCGGCTGTCGGCCGGCCGGGTCCAGAGCGTCGCCACCCGGATGGTGGTCGAGCGGGAGCGGTCTCGCATGGAGTTCCGCTCGGCCGGGTGGTGGGGCATCGACGCCACCTTCACCACCACCGCCCCGGCCACCGAGGGCTCACCCAATTCCTTCACCGCCTCGCTGGCGGCGGTGGACGGGGTGCCACTCGCCTCCGGGCGAGACTTCGGGCCGACGGGCACCCTGGCCTCACCCGGCTCGGTGGTCGTGCTCGACGAGGACGGGGCCCGCACCCTCGCCGCCGGTCTGGCTGGCGCCGACTTCGCCGTGCGGTCCCTGACCGAAAAGCCCTTCCGGCGCTCGCCGGCAGCACCTTTCATGACCTCGACCCTGCAGCAGGAGGCCGGGCGCAAGCTCCGGTTCGGCTCCCGGCGGGCCATGCAGGTGGCTCAGCGCCTCTACGAGGACGGCTGGATCACCTACATGCGCACCGACTCGACCACGCTGTCGAGCGAGGCGCTCGGAGCGGCCCGCTCCCAGGCGTCCGCCCTCTACGGGCCGGAGTACGTGCCGGCCCAACCGCGACGCTACGAGCGCAAGGTGAAGAACGCCCAGGAGGCCCACGAAGCCATCCGACCGGCCGGCACCACCTTCCGTACCCCGGAGGAGGCGGCCCGGTCCCTCGCCGGTGACGAGCTCCGGCTCTACGACCTGATCTGGAAGCGCACCGTCGCCTCGCAGATGAACGACGCCACCGGGACCAGCGCCCAGGTCCGGCTGGTGGGGAGGTCGAGCGGGACCGGCGGCACCGACGGGCGTGAGGCCGAGTTCTCGGCGTCGGGGAAGGTGATCCAGTTCCCCGGGTACCTGCGGGCCTACGTGGAGGGCGAGGACGACCCCGAGGCCGAGCTGGCCGACCGCGAGGTCCACCTGCCACCGATGGCCGAGGGCGACCCCGTGTCGGTCTCCGACCTCGAGCCGGGGTCGCATACCACCCAGCCTCCCGCTCGCTACACCGAGGCGTCGCTGGTCAAGGCCATGGAGGAGCTGGGGGTGGGCCGGCCGTCGACCTATGCCAGCGTGATCGCCACCATCCTCGACCGGGGCTACGTCTGGAAGAAGGGTACCGCCCTGGTCCCCTCGTTCACCGCCTTCGCCGTGGTCGGCCTGCTCGAGCGGTACTTCTCCGACCTGGTGGACTACGGGTTCACCGCCTCCATGGAGGACGACCTCGACGCCATCGCCGCCGGCGACGAGGAGTCGCTCCCATGGCTCACCCGCTTCTACTTCGGGGACGACGTCCACCCCGGTTCCGGTCGGACCGATGCCGGCCGGCCGGGCGGTGACGGGCAGGGGCTCGGCCTCAAGCGCGAGGTGAGCACCTACCTCGGGGAGATCGATGCCCGCGAGATCAACTCCATCCCCATCGGGACCGGGTCCAACGGCGAGGAGATCGTGGCCCGCGTGGGCCGGTACGGCCCCTACCTCCAGCGCGGCGAGGACCGGGTCTCGGTGCCCGAGGACCTGGCACCCGACGAGCTGACCGTCGAGCGGGCCGAGGAGCTCCTGGCCGCGCCCTCCTCGGACCGGGTGCTCGGCGAGGACCCCGAGACCGAGCTGCCCGTGCAGGTCCGGGCCGGCCGGTTCGGGCCCTACGTCCAGCTCGGTGAACTGGTCGAGGGAGGCCCGAAGCCGCGCACGTCGTCGCTGTTCGCATCGATGTCGCCGTCCACCCTCACCTTGGAACAGGCGCTCGATCTCCTGCGCATCCCGCGGGTGGTCGGTACCGACCCCGCCACCAATGAGGAGATCGTTGCCCACAACGGCCGGTTCGGGCCGTACCTGAAGCGGGGGTCCGACACGAGGAGCTTGGTGACCGAAGACCAGATCCTCACCGTGGGCCTGGATGAGGCCCTGGCGCTCTTCGCCCAGCCCAAGACCCGGGGCCGCAACGCGAAGGGTCCGCTGCGCGAGATGGGTGCCGACCCCGACACCGGCCTCACCATGGTGGTCAAGGACGGCCGCTTCGGCCCCTATGTCACCGACGGGACCACCAACGCCTCGTTGCGTGCGGGGGGACGACGTCGAGGGCCTCACGGTGGAACGGGCGGCGGAGCTGCTGGCCGAGCGCCGCGCCGCCGGTCCTCCCACCCGTCAGAAGGCCCCGGCCAAGAAGGCGGCGAAGAAGGCCAGAGCCACCAAGACAGCGGCGAAGAAGCGGGCCACCACCAAGACAGCGGCGAAGAAGCGGGCCACCACCAAGGCGGTGGCGAAGAAGCGGGGCACCACCAAGGCGGCGGCGAAGAAGAGGGCGGCTCCGAGGGCCGCCGTGCCGAGGGCCGACAACTCCGAGTGAATCGCACCGCACGGGGTCGCCTGATCGCTCTGGAAGGAATCGACGGCTGCGGTAAGTCCACCCAGGCCCAGCTGTTGGCCGAACGGCTCGCCGCCCTGCTCACCTTCGAACCCGGGGCCACCGCGCTCGGGAGCTCGCTGCGGCGGCTGCTCCTGGACGCGGGGGAGGGTCCGGTGGCCACCCGGACCGAGGCGCTGCTGATGGCGGCCGACCGGGCCCAGCACGTGGCCGAGGTGGTGGCGCCGGCGCTCGAGACGGGGACATGGGTGGTGACCGATCGGTTCTCCGCCTCGACCCTCGCCTACCAGGGCTACGGACGGGGCCTCGACCCCGCCGCTCTGGCCGGGCTCATCCACTGGGCCACCGGCGGCGTGGCCCCCGATGCCACCGTGCTCATCGATGTGCCGGTCGAGGTGGCCGCCTCGCGTCGCCGGGGCACGCCCGACGATCGTCTCGAGGGTCAAGGCGGTGAGTTCCAGCAGCGGGTGGCCGACGGCTACCGCCAGCTGGCGGCCGAGGCGACCACCCCCTGGGTCGTGGTCGACGGCTCGGGACCGGTCGACGAGGTCGCCGCCGCGGCATGGTCGGGAGTCGCGGCTGTGCTCGGGTTGGCGGAAGATGCCCACTAGTCCCCCCGCCTCAGGCACCGGCACCGACGCCGCGGCCGACGCCTCGGTCGCCGACGCCGGCTCCCTGCCGTCACCGTCCCTCTTCGCCGACGTGGTTGGGCAGGAGCGGGCTGTGGCCCAGCTCAGGGGGGCGGCGCGTCGGCCGGTGCACGCCTTCATGCTCCACGGCCCGCCCGGCTCCGGGAAGCGGGCCGCGGCGCGGGGGCTGGCCGCGGCGTTGCTCTGCCCAACGGGCGGGTGCGGGGTGTGCAACACCTGCCGTCGGGCCCTGGCCGGGACCCATCCCGACCTGGTCGTGGTGGAACGGACCGCCGCCGCGCTCGACGTGGATGAAGCGCGGTTGATCGTGTCCCGGGCCCAGCGCCGTCCATTGGAATCGGCACGCCAGGTGTTGATGGTCACGGACCTCCATCTGGCGGAGCGGGCGGTGCCGGCCTTGCTGAAGACGGTGGAGGAGCCTCCTCCGGCGACCGTGTTCGTCCTGCTCGCCGACGACCTGCCGTCCATCCTGGCCACCATCGTGAGCCGGTGCGTGCAGATCGCCTTCGACCCAGTACCCGAGGAGGCAGTGGTCGAATGGCTGGTCCGACGGGGCGTGTCGCCGGACCAGGCCGAGTCGGTGGCCCGGGCGTCGGGGGGCCGCCTCGACCGGGCCGGCCTGTTGGTGGACGATCCCGGCTACGTGGCCCGGCAGGAGCAGTGGCGCGCGGTGCCGGCGCGGCTCGACGGAAGTGGGGCAGCTGCTGCGGTGGTGGCCGCCGAGCTGCTGGCCTCGGCCGACGAGGCCCTCGCCCCCCTCCGGGAGCAACACGCCGCCGAGCTGGTGGCCATGGCCGAGCAGGCGGAGCTCATCGGTGCCCGGGGCGTCACCGGACGCCGGCAGGTCGAGGAGCGCCACAAGCGGGAAGAGAGACGTTGGCGTACCGATGACCTCCGATTCGGCCTGGCCACGTTGGCCGAGGTGTACCGCGATCGGTTGATCGCCACGGTCGGTGCTGCCGGGGATGCCGCGTCTGCGGGTCGCGCCGCCGAGAGTGGCCGGGCGGCACGCCAGGTGGACGCCATCAGCGAGGCCTCGGTGGCCCTGGGCCGCAACGCCAACGAGTCGCTGATGATGGAGGCGCTGATGGTCGAGCTGTCGGGGATGAACGACTGAACGGCCCGGATGTGGCCGACGGCGAACGCCCTTGACGCAGGGTGTCGGATGGTTCCCACCTGCCCGGCCAGGTCCCGGAGACCGACCCGTTCGGGGCCGGGCGGTCGCCGGCGTTCCGATAGCGTGTCTCTCCTCGCCTGGGTAGCTCAGTCGGTAGAGCAACGCACTCGTAATGCGTAGGTCAGGAGTTCGATTCTCCTCCCAGGCTCCAGGTCAGATGGGGTGTTCGGCAAGGCGGCTTCCCATATCCACCCCATATACGATAGGATTGGGAGCGTGAAGGGTTCACGTCGCAAGGTCCGCCCGGGTGTTTGGGAGCTGAGGGTCCACGCCGGCCGCTCGCCTGTCACCGGGAAATCCAAGTACGTCTCGAGGACGGTGCACGGGACGGCCAAGCGAGCCGACGAAGCACTGGCCGAGCTCGTCAGGGAGGTCGGGGCCACCGACCACACCGGCCCGGCCGTGACGTTCGGCGAATGGCTGGACCGCTGGCTGGCGAATACCACGGCCCTCAAGGGATTGAGCCCGACGACGGTCAGAGAGCACAAGCGGACGATTGACCGAACCATCAAGCCCGTCCTGGGGAAGGTCGCACTGCCGCGACGTCACCCCGGGGATGCTCGACGATCTGTACGTGGCCCTCCGTGAGCGCCCCTTGTCGCCTGCATCCGTGCGTCGGGTTCACGCCGTCATCTCCGCCGCTATGGCCTACGGGGTCAAGCGGGGTGAGCTGGCCACCAATCCCGCCGAACGGGCCACACCACCCACGGTGTACCAGGCCCAGACGGTGGCACCTACCGCCGAGGACGTCCAGGCCATGATTGCCGCCGCCGTGGCGGACGACCCCGATATAGGGGCGTTCATCGCCCTGGCTGCGGTCACGGGGGCACGCCGGGGCGAGCTACTGGGGCTCCGGTGGTCCGACGTCGACTGGGAGGCTGAGACACTGCTCATCGAGCGGTCGGTGGCCGTGGTGGGCGGCAAGTGGATTGTGAAGGGGACGAAGTCCCACGGGGTCCGTGTCATCGCCCTCGATGAGTTCGGGACCGAGGTGTTGCGCCGGCACCTGGCCACGGCCGAGGATCGGGCGAGGGACCTGGGAACCGAAGTCAGCCCCGTGACCCCCGTATTCACCTGTGACGGCGTGACGCCCATCTCGCCAGACACGGTGACGCATTATGTCAAGCGCATCGCCAAGAGGGCCGGGGTGGACTGCCACCTCCACAGCCTCCGCCACTTCGCCGCCACCCAGATGGTCGCCGGAGGAACCGACGTCCGGACCGTGGCGGGGCGGCTGGGCCACCGGGACGCCTCGGTGACGCTGCGGGTGTATTCGCACGCCCTACCCCAGCAGGACCGGCTGGCAGCTACGGCGCTGGGCAGGGCACTCACGGCAGGAGCTAAGTCGTGACCCGCGAAATAGACGACAGGCCCCTGTGGGAACAACAGCTCTCGGAGTCTGACCAGGACGTGCTGGACGAATGGGAGTTCATCCAGGACACGGCCCAGAGGCACGAGCAGGAGTGGGTTGCCCTCGGGATGCCCCGCCGGCACTGCATGAACTGTCAGTTTGAGAAGCCCCTTCGGTCATCCGGCCGCTGCTACGCCTGCGAGAAGCAGTGGCAGCGAAAGGGCCAGGAACGGTCTATCGACCTCATCCTCAAGGAAATCGCCCGCTCACTGAAGTAGCAGGCGGCAGGTACCACCTGTCGCCAGCCGCTGACCTGGGGACTTGCGAAATGTCCCCAGGTACGATAGTGTACGTATGTACCCTAGTATGAGTGTGTACATAGCGGTATAGTCACCGAAGCGC
This sequence comes from uncultured Acidimicrobiales bacterium, assembly GCA_963727075.1. Classification (GTDB taxonomy): domain Bacteria; phylum Actinomycetota; class Acidimicrobiia; order Acidimicrobiales; family RAAP-2; genus Bog-756. The sequence goes on along the minus strand of CAVSET010000006.1, from coordinate 2,354,325 downwards.
CGTTGACCATCTGGTCCGGCGCTTTTCTCGTCCGCCACTGAGCCGGACCTAATCGCCTAGCGCCCTCCACCTCGGAGGGCGCTGTCGCGCCGACCGGTACATGTACCGCTGACGCCGACCCCGTAACGGCCGGGACCGAACGCCGTCCACAATCCCAACCCGCCTCGGTCGGAGGCGGGTTCGTCGCGTCTGGAGACAGATATGAATGACCCCATTCCCATCCTGCTCGACGTTGAGCCCGCCGCGGCCGCACTGAGCATCTGCCGGTCGCAGATGTACAAGCTCATCGCAGACGGCAGCATTCACAGCGTCAACATCGGCCGGCGCCGTCTCATCGAGCGGGCCGAGCTTGAGCGGTATGTCGAAACGCTGCGTGCCGGATGAGCAAGTTCCTGACGATGTCGGAAGCGTCAGAGCACTGTGGCGGCACACCGACCGCGGCGACGTTGTACCGCCTGGCCCGTGATGGCCACTTGCCGGCGCGGCGCATCGGGCGACGTCTGGTCATCAGTGACAAGTTGCTCGACCAGTGGGTCGACAGTGTCGGCGACGTGAGGGACACCGTGTACGACGGCGTCGCGCTGTCGTGACCGCCTCGACCGTCGTCGACGCCGCCCTCGACTACGCCACGCGAGGGTGGCCGGTCTTCCCACTCATGCCCGAGCGGGCCACCATGGCAAGCTGGCGCCCCACGGGCTGAAGGACGCCACCCGCGACCACGTCCAGATCCGCCGGTGGTGGTCTGCCGAACCCGAGGCGAACATCGGGCTGAAGACCGGGCTCCACTTCGACGTCATCGACATCGACGGCCCTGACGCACTGGAACGCCTCGAGGTCTGGTCGGAGGGAAGCCTCCGGGCCCGATATCGAAGGCCCGACAGTCTGCACACCACGAGGTTGGCATTGCTACGTCAAGATCACCGGCAAGGGCAACACCGTGAATCTCGGCGGCCTGGCCGGTGTTGACTGGCGGGGCAAGGGCATATGTGGTGGCGCCGCCGAGCGTGAAGGCGGACGGTGGAACCTGGGACTGGATGACCGGCACGCCACAAGACCTCGGGCCCGATACACCGATTGTCGCCGCCCCGGCGTGGGTGCTGGCCCTGTTCGACCGAAAGAAGAAAGCGTCACCGCCGGCGACCGTTTCAGTCCTGCCACGTCACGCCGGACGTACCGGATACGGCGCCGCTGCCCTGAAAGGGGAGCTCGGCCGCCTGGCTACGGCGACGGAGGGCAGCCGTAACCACCAGTGAACGTCGCCGCCCACAGTCTCGCTCAACTGGTTGCGGCCAACCAACTGGGAGGCGAGGAGGTCATCACCGCCCTACTGGCCGTAGCCCGCCAGATCGGTCTGTCGGACACGGAAGCCAAGCGCACCATCGAAAGCGGCATGACTGCCGGGATTCGGTCACCGAGGAGAGTCGCATGAGTGACGCCCCATTCATCGACCACCTGCTGACCCAGTTGGGCGCCACCTCGTCGAATGGCCTCGTCGATTCCAGGACGTTGCTTCGCCGCTGGTCGATGGCCGAGCTCGACGCCGAGCCGGACGACTTCGCCTGGTTGGTCAAGCGCCTGTTGGCCGAGCCGACCTATGGACCGATTGCCGGCGAGATGAAGACGCTGAAGTCCTACATCCTGGGGTTCCTCTGCGTCGGGGTAGCGAGCGGCCTGCCGATCTTCGACACGTTCACCCCGCAGGGCGCCAGGCCAGTCGTGGTCTACGTGGGCGAAGGCGGGCGGAGGCTGTGGCATCGCCGTATCCGCCGAATCTGTGCGGCAATGGGCACCACGCCCGGTGATCTCGATATTCACGCGGTGTTCGACGTGGCGCCGATTTCGAGTCTGACATTCCAGGAAACGCTCCGACGTGACCTGGCCAAGATACAGCCGGGGCTCGTGGGGATGGACCCGCTGTACACCTACCACGGCACGGCCACACGGGCCTCGACCTCCACCAGGAGGGCGCGTTGCTCAACCAGCTCTCGACGCCCTGCATGGACGCTGGGGCCAGTCTGCAGGTCGTCAACCACATGAACCAGACCGGCCAAGGCATGTCGCTGAAGCGCATCACGATGGCAGGGTCTGGCGAATGGGCTGATTCGTGGCTGTTGCTGGCTCACCGTGAACCGCCCGACGTTGACGCCGGGTCGTTCAAGCTGGCGTTCGAGGTCGGTTCCCGCCAGTGGGGCGGGATGACCTGGGACCTTGACATGGAGATCGGCCGGTTCGACGCGGACACCGGCAGCCACGACGGCGAGATCACCTGGGACATCCGCCGCGGCAGCAGCGCCTCGTCATCGAGGGACGCCAAGCGGGACGCAGTCGTGGGGCGCATGGAGCGGCTCATTCGTCAAGCTCTGACCGACGAGCCCTGGACGATGACCAGAAGCGGGGTCAAGTCGTTGGTCGGTGGGGGCCGGGAGATGTTCGATGACACGTTCGACGCCATGGCTGACAGAGGAGAAATCACCCACAACAGGGTCGGTCGTCTCGAGGGCAAAACGGTGAAACGACGCGTTCTGTGGGGATTACCCGCCAACCGGGGAGGAACGGCCCGCCCAGGTTCACGTCAGGAAGAGTTCTAAACGTGCCACACGCTGGTCAAACAACCAAGGCGGGCGGCCGCCCATGTTGTCAGCCCAGGTTCAACGTCCGCCGTCCCGCCAACCAAGGCGGGCGGCATAGACGCCTTATAGCCCGCCTTCCTTGGTTGATTCGACAGAGAGGAGCAACTGATGGCCGCCACTGACGACTCCAACCTTTACGTCTGGAGCACGGCCGACCTGAATCTCGCCGCCACGGTCCGATGCCGGAACGGCGTGTTCGACGTCTGCCGCCGCAATGGTCGGTTCTTCTGTAGCTGCGGTGACGGCGACGGTGGGTGCTCACATGTGGCCAGGGTGCTTGAGCACCTGGCCGACCGGGTGGCATTGTGAGCGAGGAACGTGCCTGTCAAGCATGCGGCGAGTGGTTCGAGGTTCAGCGTCCCGGCGAGTCTCGCTGCCCTGACCACCGGGTCGAGGACCACGGCCACGATCTGCCACCGCGAACGGTAAGGCGGTTCCCGACTGCCAGCCAGCGCCACGGCCCAGGGTCGATGTGGTGATGGCCCGCAAGCATGGAGCAACCCGCAAGCGTGCCGCTGCCAAGTCGACGAACCACCGGGCCAGGACACGGGCGAATCGGAAGCGTGCCCACCTTGAGGCCACGAAGAAGACACGCCGGGATCGGCGCAAGGTGGTGGCCAAGTGACCGGCCTGGTGGCCGCCAGCATGGTGGTGGTGGGTGCGCGCACCGCACCCAGTGCCCGCCCTGCCGCTGTCGTTGCTCGTCGTTGCCGGCCGGCGCCGGCCTGGGTGCCGGTGGCCGGTGGCGATGAGGTCGTGTCGCCGCCGAAAAGTGCCTGTGACCTGGGGGTATACCCGAACTTTATACGTGCAGCGTATGGACCTCCGCCGTGTCCAAGTTCCTCCCCCCGAGCCGATTTCCAGTTTCAGTTTCCCCGAAAGGACCCAGATGAACACCGAAGCCGACCAAGAAACCTCCGCAGACCACCGGGATTCCACCCGGCCACGAACGAGGTGCACGTGACCACGAAGCCGCCAGGACGAACCGGAACGGCATGGTGGCGTGCCCGCCAGCGTGTTCTGGACCGTGCCACCCACTGCGCCATCTGCAAGCGCCCTCTCGACTTCGATGCAAAGCCCAAGTCGTCCTGGGCCCCGAGCGTCGACCACATCATCCCCGTGAGCAAGACCAAGCACCTGTCGCTCAGCCAGCAGCGGGACCTGGCCGTCGACCCGAGCAACCTGCGAGCCGTTCACTTCGGATGCAACGCCTCGAGGGGCGCCGGTCGTGCTCGCAAGCCCACCCTGGCTCCCGAAGGGCCTCAGCCGCCGATGCGTTGGTCGAGATGGTGGGCCAGTCCACCACCTCAAGGCGTCATCGTCGGCAGCGATCCGAAGGTGTACTTCCCCGGCGACCCTCGACCCGAAAGAACCTGAGAAATGCCACGTAGCTGGCCGGCCAGGTCCCGGCACGCCCCCAGCCGCCGACCTGGTCCGCCCCTTTGCTCAACAGGTCGGCGGACTTCGACCTGAATCTCGACATCCCGATCCCCACGAAGGAGACCCCCTGATGTTCTTCACCCACCGCCGCAAGCGTGAATGCCAGCAACTATGGCGAGTCCAGACGGCCCGCCGAGTCCTCGCAGCCCGCACCGAGGCGCTGACAGCCCTCCGCTCCGTCGGCGACAACCCCCAGCGTCCTCGGCCACCTCGTCGAGGCCGTGTCCAGTTACGACAGCGCCCTCGACCTATTGGAACCCAGGCTCGGGAGTTACGCCGTCCTACGTCAGCAAATCACCGACCGCTCGCCGGCCGTCTAACGAAAGAGAACCACCCATGCCACTTCCGAACAGAATCCCGCCTCGCCGCCGGTGGAGCCCCGCCCAACAACCCACTGGTACCCGAACCCGCACCGACCAACAGCGCACCCAACGCAGGGTCGACCAGCGAGACCGGGTCGCCGTGGCCTACGACCGCATCAATACCGCGCTGTCCGAGGCCCGGGCCAAGGGCCAGACGAGGACCGTGAAGCACTTGCTCCGCAGTCTCGATGCCGTCGATAAGGCGTTGGACATCTTGGGCGAACAGACCACGAATAGGAGTAAGTGACCCATGCCATTGCACGAATACACCACTCCCATCCCCACTACCGCCCTGTCCCCGCTACCCACCACCCGAGACGTGATCTCGGGCAAGGTCGACGGCAGGCCCGAGTGGATTTGCCTCGCCACCGAGACCACGGGCGGGCCCCTCCGATCTATGACGAGGCCGTGCGACTTCCGTGCGCCGCTGGGATCGAAAGAACAGATCCGACACGCCGAGTCAGCCCACACTCGGAAGCCCACCACCAAAGATCGTCGCCAGGCCGAGGAGAACCAAGCCAAGGCCAACGCCATCTTCCCCGACCGCATCCTTTGTGCCCTTTGTGACCGGGACGACCTCAAGCCGGGTGAAGTCCACCGCTGCCCAGGTTCGCCGAACGCCGACAAGGTGACGCCGGCCGACCAGGCCGTCTCCGACTGGAAGCGTGCGGGTCTCGTCCAAGCGTTGGATGAGCTCGGACGGTGACACGTTCTCTCGACGGGCGCATGGTTCCTCCCGTCGAGGACCCCGACGGGAGGTTGCGCCTTCCCGTCGGGAACATCGGCTGGCCGGCGACGCAGGCTTCCCCTCCCTGCGCCGTCCGGCTGGTCAGTAGAAGCATGGCCGCCGGTGGGGGCGTGGATGGCGGCGACGTTGACGTTTCGCCGTTGATCGCCGGGACACTCCTCCGAGGCCGATTCGCCCCTACCGGCCGGCCACACCCTGCCCGCTGAATCATCTTGGGATATCGCCCCCGACCCGGCGTTTAGGGGCATCCAGCCCGTCCGACATCGGCACCCATAGGTCGGCGCTGCACTGGAGAAAGTCCCTACTCAAACGTCCCGGATGGGTTCTTGGCCCCCACGGGGTGTGGTGAGTTAGGCGAGGTGGGTGCTGGGGACGCTGTTGAGTTTGCCGGTGTCTAAGAGTTCTTGGAGGGCGGGCACGGGGTTGGTGTCGGCGAAGTAGCGCGGATCGTGGTAGTCAGCTGGGCGGCCGGTGGAGTCGTACACCCACCAGGAGGCTTCGAGCGCGATGCCGTTGGGGTCGGTGAAGTAGACCGAGCGGACGCCACCGTGGTCGATGACGTCGGTGACCTCGCAGTCAGCAGCCCTTCAAGCGTTGTTGCAGGCTCGATGAGCGCGTCCTCGTCGGGGAGGTTGAGTGCGAGGTGGTCGAACTGGACGGCGCACGTGGGTCGGGCATGCCGGCTGCCTTGTTGAATGGCTCGGGTTGCCGCGTCCTGCATACTCGAAGAAGGCGACGGTGCACTGCGGTCCGAACTTGAAGAAGTAGTGACGGAACTCCGGCGTGCCGATCGTGGCCACGAGTCGAGCTCCGAGAGTTCCGTGATAAAACCGGACCGTAGCGTCCATGTCGGTCGTGATAAGCGCCAGGTGGTTGATTCCCCGCCAAGGAGGTGTGGTCGCTTCAGTTGTCGGGGCCACGGTGGGGGTCATTCCCGCGATTCCTTTCATGGTCGCCATGTCACTATGCAGGCGCGCGGCTCGTTGACGGGCGGCGGCGTGTGGGGCCGGCGTCGATTGCGCCTGTAGGGCGGCGTGTTGGAGTTTTGCGATGAGTCGGAGGAGTTCACGTTGTTCGTTGGTGGAGAGCGCGCCGGACATCACGTTCGCGTTCGCGTGCGTGGAGCGAGGGTAGGAGTTCGTCGATGATCGTTTGCGCGGCTGGGTGTGATGTCGATGAGGAGCTTGCGGCGGTCTTGGGGGTGGGGCAGGCGGCGTATCAGGCCTCGCTTTTCGAGGTTGTCGAGGAGCGAGGTCACCGAGCCGGTCGTGATGAGGAGCCGCTCGGCGATGACGCTCGGTTCGAGTGGCTCGCCGGCGCCCTCGACGACCGCGAGGATCTGCCGTGCACTCGGCGAGAGCTGATATGCGTCCCGCGGTCTGGCGGTTGTGGAGTCCCATGAGCAGGTCCGCGGCCCGGTAACGTTGGCGTAGCACTCGGTCGCGAGCGCCTCGCGTCCGGGTACTCGTCTTCGAAGTCGTCGCCGACCCGGATGAGCGGTTCGGTGGATGCGCGCGAGGGACGGCCGGGCCGGCCCTCGCGCGCCTTGTCGGTCGGGGCGGTTCAGTGGGCACCTGCCAGTTCGGGATACGCCGTGCGAGCTCGGCCCATTCGTCGCCGATGGCCTGCTCGACGAGCGTGGTCGCGCCCGCGAATGCGTCGGCGCGGCATGACCATCTGCCAGATGCGGGTCATGTTCTCGCGGTCGTCGTCGCCGAGCAACGGGAACATCCACGCGACCAACTCGGGGAAGCGGTCCTGGGGGACGGTCGAGGCCATGACCCCGACCGCCTGGCCCTGGTCGGGCACCGGACCCGTTCCCTGATTAGACGGTACAGGTGTGTGTCTTCCTTCATCAGGTGCACGTCGAGGTAGTACTTGAACGCCGCGGTCGCGCGGGCGGTCTCCAACGCGTCGTGCGCCGACACCGCGTTGTTCAACGCGTCGAACGCCGCATCGAGCGCCCGGTGGTCTTTCTCGTAGGCCTCCGCCACCGACGGGGCCACCGCCTCGAGCGCCGGGAAGATCGCAACTCCTCGCCGTGTGCGTGCCACTCGAGCACCTCGTTCAAGAACCGGAACCGCTCGACCGTCGCCTCCAGGCCCGGTTTGCCCCGCGCCGAGTCGAGCGCAGCCGCGTCGATCAAGCTCATGTCATTGCTCGGAACGCATTGTGGATCGCGACTACTGCATCGATCGGACCAACCATTGTCTTCGTCTCATTCATCAGGGTTCCCTCCCTTTGTTTGACGTCCAGTAACTTGATATCAAGTTACTGGACCTTGAGTCGATTGTCAAGGGTGTGGGTGCCAAGAACCCCATCCACGTCGTGCGACCAGGCGATATTCATGGATGAGTTCCCCGATGGCCAGGTCGATCCAGACCAAGCTCGACCTCGGGGTCGCCGACCGGCTCCTCTATGGCCAACACGCTGATCCTCCAGCACAACCACGAGGGCTGGGACACCGAGCTCGCCGCCTTCACCGGCGTCTGAAGACATAGCCGCATCGGCACATCGCTGAGCCGTTGCCCTATCACCGAAGTGCCGGTCGGTGGCAGTTAGCTCCTGGCAAGCGCACCCCGTTGAATGACGCCTCCGAGCCGGTGGTAGGGGGCAGGAGTGTGCCCGCCCGAACGCCCTGAAGATTGGCCCACGGACCCGCTCCGGCGGCGGTTCTACTCGGTACTGATCCGCTCGAGCATCTCCAGGCTGGCCGTCATGGACTCGGACACCGAGTTGGTCCCGTTGATCCAGGCCCCGCCATCGCTCAAGAGGTCCTCCGGCATGGGGCCGAAGTCAAAGACCTCGGTGACGACGGTGGCGTTGTCGCCGTCCGGATCGAGTATGTAGCCCCAGCGGTAGCCGGCAGGTATGCCGACTTCGGATGGATCATTGTCCTCAGCCCGCGAAACATCTCCAGGCGCCGGTTCCCAAAATTCTGCGCCGATCCGGCTCGAACTCCACGACATAGCTGAGCATGAGTCGTCGTCTCCGAGGCGATGCAGTTCTTCATGGCGAAGATGTCACCCACGTTGGAGATTGAACGGTCGAGGACAGCTCCCCGGAGCATGCCCGAACCGTCGAAATCCAGGTGACGTTGCGGATTCGCCAGGATCTTGAAGATGCGAGGCGCCGGTGCTTCGATCCTGCGTGACACTTCGACCGGCTTGCTTTCGTGTGCCATGGTCCAGCCTTTCTGCGTTCTCCATCGAAACCAGCCCCCACCCGTTCGCCAACTTTTCCACACGCCTCGATGTGCTGCGATGAAGGAGCGGGGCCTCCGCTCCCTGTGAAAGTTCCACTCTCTCGATCGAGACTGGGCTATGCACAGCAGTTCCACACGAAGGGAGGCCCCTGTGGGGAAAAGATAGTCGGTATTGACCTGCACCGTCGGCGTTCGGTGATCTATCGGATGGACGAGGCAGGCGAGAGAATCGACTGCGTCAGAATCAACAATGACCCGGTCTGGTTCGTCCAGGAAGTGAGCAAAGCGCCCAAGGGCAGCGACGTGGTCATCGAGGCCACCTATGGCTGGTACTGGGCGGTCGATCTCCTCGGGGACCTCGGCTACGTGGTCCATCTGTCCAACCCCCATGGCAACGACTGGGGGCACCGCCGGGTGAAAAACGACGAACGTGACGCTCGGGATCTGGCCGACCTTTTGCGCCTGGGTCGGCTGGCCGAGGCGTGGATCGCTCCACCGGAAACGAGAGAGCTCCGGGAGCTGGTTCGGTTCCGCTACAAGCTGTCTCAACCTGCGCACCGGGATCAAGGCCCACCCACACGGTGATGGCCAAGAACGGGGTACTGCCTTGCCGCAACGACATGTGGGGCGAGGGAGGAGCAGCCCAGTTCGACTCGCTCGAGCTGCCGGACGCCTTCGACCACCGCCTCGCTGTCCTTCGGGATCTCGTCCACTACTACGACGAGGAGATCGAGCGCCTCGACCGGACCATCCACGCTCCTGTGCCGAGAAGATGTCGGCTACAACGCCATCCAGGCCATCTACGGGGTGCGCCGCTACTGCCCGCCGTCTTCGTGGCTGAGATCGGCGACGTGCACCGCTTCGATTCTCCTCAAGCTCTGTGCTCGTGGGCCGGGCTCGCCCCCTCCACCGGGAGTCCGACGGCAAGGTCCACCGAGGCCGGATCACCAAACAGGGATCCCGTCTGGTGCGGTGGGCGGCCATCGAGGCAGTGGCCCGCTATCACGGTGGTGTCGCCCTTCACCGACTCCTTCCATGCCATCGCCGAACGGCGTGGAAAGACGAGAGCCAACATCGCCATCGCCCGCAAAATTCTCACGCTCGTCTACTACGGCCTGCGAGACGGCGAGATTCGCTGCCTCTCAAGAGCCCTGGCGGCGTGACGCTCGGACACATGGGACGCGAGCTCGGCTAACGGCAAGGCTCCCATCTCCCGAGGTGGCGAAGCCGTCTAAGTGATTGAGCCCGTCCGGTGGTGCCCGGATCGCACCATGCCGAGTAACTCGGCGAAGACATGCCTGCAGCCGAGCCTGCCCCTTCTCACCATCTCGTGGATGAGAGACCTTGGTGCGACACCTGCGGCCTTCGGTGTGCCGCCAACAACAGTCTGAGATCTCATTTCCGCCGCCGACGGATTCCTGCCGTCTCCTCCCGGCGCGCCGCTAGAACCAACACGGCGAGGATCACGACGCCTACATCAACAAACACGGCCTACTTGACACGCCCCCGCTCCTTCAGACATGCCGTTATGGGCGACTCGGGGATCGGCCCGGGTCCTTCACCAAATGCGCCGAACGGCATCTAGGTCAGCCCGATGGCCGTCGCATGCCGCGACGGTGTGCCACTTGCCAGCCCCGTCCTTGAACCGACCCCGCCACACCGTGGCGTACGGACAGTGCTGGGCGTGGCCCGTTCCGTCCTCGGCCTGGATTAGCCGGAAGCACTGCCCCGAGGTCAGGTAGAAGGCTTCGGCGTAGTGGTCTATGGGGTCAGGGTAGGGCAGGGTCCTATCGACCAACCGAGCACACCCCATCGGTACAGTCGAGGGAATGCATCCGGCGGAGGTCGAGGCGTGGGCCAGGAGGACAAGGAGGCTCAAATGAGCGACGAAGAGATGCGCGTTGTGCGTCGGAAGGTGCTGCAAAAAACGAACTCGTGGACCTTGCGGGCGATGCGCAAGGGCGGACCGTAGGCGTCCGTGAAGCTTTTCCACTACACCTGCGCCTGCGACGACCATCTGGGGTCGATCCTGGCTGATGGAGTGATCCGGACCACGAAAGCCATCCCTGGTCCTCGCCAGCTCCCGTGGGAGATCTCACCTTGGGCCACGACGATCGATAGGAACGTGGTATGGCTCACGTCCGATGAGGACATCGCCGGCTGGGACCACGACGGCTGGGACCACGACAAGGCGACGGCGAGGATAGTGGTGGAAGGACATTTCGCCCACCGTTGGGTCGACTGGTGTGTTGATCTCGGCGTCGATGCTCGGTCCATGGCAAACATGTTTGCCGCTCAGCCGTACCTGGCGAAGTGGTACATCGTGGAGGGACCGATTCTCAGAGGCGAGTGGGTCCGATTCGAGAGCCGCTTTTCCGTCGGTCCTTCGGCATTTGGTCGAGCGTTCGACGATATGGCCTTGCCATTTGCCCGCACCTAGGCCCCACCCTCGGCCGTTCAGCATTCTCAGGTCATTCACAGGTCGTCCTAACGTTCACGGCTCAAGATGAGAGGAGTGCCGGACCCGTGTAGCTAGGGGTCGGTTTTCGCCAACCGTTGTTCCGGGTCCGGCACTTTAGCGCCACCCCTATCGGTTGATCCGGTGGGCGTGCTCAAGGCCCTTCAACGTGTCCGTCGCACGACCAAGCCGCATCCGCTTCTTGCCCACCTTGGCCCTGCCGATCCACCGGACCGGCTCGGGGCAGTCGGTCGGGGAGCCCCACACGGTAGCCAGGCGGTCGGCTCACCATCCGCCAGCAGATGCCAGGCTCGGCCCGGACGGCGTTGGCGTAGAAGGCGGCTGGGGTCATGGGACCCACGGTAGGGGGGTTGAAGCATGGGCTCCAACCAGGGTCTTTCAAGGAGGGACCGTTTCTCAGCCGATGCAAACTACGAGGTCAGGCTGCGGATTGATGTCACATCCGATTGATAGACGTGTAACGTGACGAATGACCGAAAGGGGTGCATCACCATGACTCCATCGCAGATGGAAGTGGACGTGCAGGTCGCAGACGCAGAAGATGTGAAGGCGGGAATCGCGCTTGTTGTGAGGGAGACTGGGTGCTCCGTGAAGGAGCTCCGCAACCAGGCTCGGGCGGGTAGATTCCGCACCGAGAAGTGCCGGCTTGGGTGGTTCGCCATCTCACCCTTCATTGAACGTTCCACCAGCGCTTGAAGTCGCTCCGCGGCTTTGCCGACGATGTTTCGAACCTGCTCAACGGGACTGTCACTCACGGAGTAAGGCTGAGCGCCGTCATCGCACCCTTCGGCGATGCAACCATCATGCAAGTGGCATACGGAATCACCAAGCGGGATTTTCGTGCACGGGCAGTTCCGCTGACACTTGGGCTACATGAAGCCCATGCCTTCTTGCTGGTTGCTTACTACATGCAGATGGATGCTGAAGGGGAGTATCCGGCTGTGACGAAGTCCCAGTACGGCCTCTATCTCGATGAGGACCGTACCGAGATGTTGGTTCACTGGGACTATGAGCGGAATCCAAATCATCCGTACCCGGCAGCGCACGTGCAGGTCAATGGTGATGCACCCCATTGGCACACCCTGTGCCACCGCGCAAGGGAGAGGCTGGGCAGAGATTGCCCCGAACGTGACCTTCGCGATGCCCACCTTCCAGTAGGTGGAAGGCGCTTCCGGCCATCACTTGAGGACGTCATCGAGTTCCTAGTGGTTGAAGACCTCGTCGAAGCCAGGCCTGATTGGGAGGCTGTGCTTGGAGCGCATCGCGACATATGGGAGGAGCGCCAGTTACGGGCCGCTGTCCGGCGGCACCCGGCGGACCGCGATTCAGCAGCTTTATTCGGACGGGCATATTTCTCAGTCATCGTCGCTCCGCCAGTAGAGGGCCATCCCATATCCATCCCATATCCGTACCGCACTGCGAACAGGGAAGGGTGTCGGGGGCCTATGGAAAGTCCTGTTCAGTATCCTTATCGATACCTTGGGTATCCGTCAGATTCAGCTGGAGACCCACTCGTAATGCGTAGGTCAGGAGTTCGATTCTCCTCCCAGGCTCCGTCCTCCATCCTCAGCTCCACTTTCGGGGTGCGGAGGGGACAGCCCCAGGAGTGCAGGCCGGCTTCGGTTCGACGTCAGCCGGCACGTGGGGCTCGGTGGGTTGGGTCGGGGGAAGCTCCACCACGCCAAGGGGGGGACTGACATGGTGGAGCTTCGACCCCATAGTCCGCAGCCACCGGAGCCTCTCGTCGCACGGACTGATCTCTATTCTGACGCATGCCTGGGAACAGCCGGTTACGGGGTGGTGAATGCTCGATGAACTCAAGTACCGGCGTACAGTCAACAACCCTGCGAGAAGCCGGAAACGTTGGGAACCGGTGCGAAGGCCGGCAGGTCGAGAACCAATCCGGCACTCCGGAAATAGGCGGGTCGGGTGCTCGGGACAGTAGGCATACGGCCCAACGTGAGCCGCATTGTGTCCACCGGCCCGGTGTTGTGGGGCACCCCACATCCTGCTCGGTATTGGCACATATGCGCTCGCTGGCGAGGCGCCAGTGCCCCTCTTCGCTTCGTTGGCCATCCTCCCTCGTAGCCGATCCAAGGCCGGGCGGGGTGACTCAGGGGTCTGCCCGAACACCGCGATTGGAGACACGAGGCCCTCGTCGTACGACACGAAACGCGAGCGTCTCCTGAAACTGCGATAACCCGCCTCGGGCGGGGTAGGCAGTAACTCGGGCGAATGCTGACGGACCATCGGGCGCATAGGCGATCCGGTGAACATCCCAGGTGGTCCGGAAAATCCGCCACCATCTCGAGAGCAGGAGAGGCTCGAGGCCCAAACGGCTCGTCGTGGTTGTCAATCCAACGGCCTTGTGGGTTGCTCACCATCCCAACGCTTGCCGGCCAGCCTCACTACGCCAAGGTCATGACGAGCGAGGCACGATCCGACAGGGTACGGGACTCTTCGCGTCGAGGTTGTAGCTCGCACACACCCTGTGATACCCATCAGCCACCCACAGCGGAACGCCCTCAAGGAGCAGCACCGGGGACAGCTTCTTGCCGAACTTGACCTTCTCCAAGTCGGAGGCCACCTCAGAGTCATCCCGGCCCAGCAACGGCAACCCCGAGGCCCGCAAGATGTCCTTCGCCGCGAAGTACCTGAGCTCTTCCTCCTTGCGCAAAGCCTTTGTCAGCTTGGCCGCACCTGCGGGCCCGACGAGCAGGGAAAGGTACGACTCGGCAGCGGGATAGTCGTCGTCGTCGGGTTCGTCCTTCCAATGCTCGCTGCTCATCGAACTTACGACCTTCCAACTCCCAGTACGAGCCCAACGAGCCATGCCACGAATAGCACAACGGCGACGATCCACAGCAGGTGGACTGCGAATCCGACTCCGGCAAAGATCAGGGCGAGCACGAGCACCAGGAGGAAAAGTCCCATGTCAGTATCCCTACCCTTCTCGACCCAGATTGAATCCTGAGGAGTGTGGCACCCGGTTCTCGCTGTCGAGCTGACCAACGCATGTCTGTGCTTTCGCGGCGCAACAGTGGGTAACCCTCGTATCGAAGTGAGGACTGGGTTTCACCCCCACCCTCACTTCGAGAGCAGTGTCCGCACCCACGGCTCGCCTCGCGGGACATGGTCGATGGTCGTGTTGGGAAGGGGATGGCCATCGACCCGCGGGCGCTGTCTGTAAAGGCCCATGGTTTCACCCGATCTGCTGGACGGCATCCTGGTCGGCGCGGTGACCGTCGCAAGCCTCGACGGTGTGCCACGTGCCGGCGCCATCCTTGAATCGGCCACGCCAGACTGTGTTGTACGGAGTGCGGCTGGACGTTCCCGGCGCCATCCTCGGGTGCGGCGGGCTGGTCGCGCTGGTGTACGCGCTGGGTGAGGCGGGCACGGCCGGATGGGGCGCGTCCCGGGTCGTCGCCTCGCTGATCGCCGCCGTGGTGCTGCTGTCCCTCTTCGTGTTGGTGCAGTCGAGGGTGTCGAGCCCGCTGCTCCCTCTCAGGATCCTGGCCGACCGCAACCGCGGCGGGTCCTTCCTCACCATCATCCTGGTCGTGCTCGGCATGTACGGCACGTTCCTCTTCCTCACGTACCTATTGCAGACGGTCGACCACTACTCACCGCTGAAGGCGGGCGTGGCCTTCCTCCCCCTCATGGTGGTGAACGGGTTGGCCGCCACCCAACTGGCCAGTCGGCTCATGCCCCACCGGCGCACCCGGCTGCTGGTCGTCCCCGGGATGCTGATCGCCGCCGCGGGGGTGGCGCTGCTGACCCAGCTCACAACCGACTCCTCCTATGTGAGCGCCGTGCTTCCCGCCGAGCTCCTCCTCGGGCTGGGCCTGGGCATCGCCATGGTGCCCTGCATCAGCACGGCCACGAGCAACGCCGAGCGGCGTGATGCCGGGGTCACTTCGGCGACGACCGACACGTCGCAGCAGGTCGGTGCCTCGATCGGGACCGCCCTCCTGAACACCATCGCGGCCGCCGCCACGGCCTCGTACCCGGCCGTCCACGCCCGCGGCCCCGGAACGGAGGCCCAGGCCACCGTGCACGGGTTGCGGTGGCCAGCGCCTGGGGGCGGGGTCCCTGGTGCTGGCGGCCGTGGTCGGCGGCCTGCTCATCAATGCTCATCCCGGACGGGACAGGCCGGGACGGGATGACAGCGGGACCGGTCCGGTTCGGCCGCAGGCGGTCGAGGCGACTGACGGCCGGGCTCCCGGGGTGCCGGCGCCTCGGGACGCCCAATGGCGGGCCGGTTAGGCTCGACCAGCTTTTCGTCCCTTTTTCGTCGACGGCAGGGAGGTGCGGCCGAATGCAAGCACCGGCGTGGGCGCCGGGCTCGGTGGGGTCGGCCTACGGGCGCCGGCCCTCCGACGCCGAGTCACTGCTGTCCGGTCAGGACTGGCAGAGGATGCTCGAGTCGTCTGGCCCGGGCGGGGTCGGTCATCCATTCCCCGCGGGCTCCGGCAGAAGAGACCGATCGAGCCGAGGGCTACCGCCACCTGCTCGTCCTGCTGGCCCTCGGCATCGACGAAGCCCTCCGCAGCGGGGACCCGTACCGGCCCCGCTTCACCCCGGCCAACGTGGACAACGTGCTGAAGTGGGGGATGGACTGCCCGGACGCCGCCTACACCGGGGCGGCCATCCGGGGGGACGCCACCTACGTGGTCCGGGGGCGCCGCAACTCGGTTCGCTACCTCGGCTTCCAGGTGATGGGGGGCATGGAGAGCACCGCCAACGTGGTGGCCGACGACCTCGACATGGACGACGAAGGCCGGTTCGAGCTGGTGCTGTCGGCCGACGACACCCCGGCAACTGGATGCCACTGGCCGAGCGCAGCTCGTCGCTCGTGGTCCGCCAGTTCTTCTACGACTGGAGCGAAGAGGTGCGCCGCCGACCTGTCCATCGAGTGCATCGACCGGCCCGGCCCGGACTGGGACTCCGACCGTGCCCGCCCCGCTGACCGCCGCCGGTGTGGGCGGACAGCTCCGGGCCCTCGGCGAGTTCATCGAGGCCAGCGTCGCGTTCTGGCTGGACGTCGAGGAGGGTGGCCGCACCCAGGGCGTGAACTGCTTCCGCCAGCCGGCCGCCCTCACCGGCATGGGGGCAGCGGCCGAGAACGTGAGCACCTGGGGCTCGTGGAGCCTGGCCGACGACGAGGCACTGGTCATCGAGGTCACACCGCCGCCGTGCCCTCTACTGGAGTGTCTCCCTCGGGAACTACTGGTGGGAGACGATCGACTACGCCAACCGGCAGTCGAGCCTCAACGGCCACCAGGCTCGGCTCGACCCCGACGGCGTGTTCCGGGCGGTCGTGGCCCACGCCGACCCGGGGCTGGCCAACTGGCTCGACACCGCCGGCAACCACCACGGGGCGATGATCTTCCGCTGGCTCCGGGCCGAGAGCGCACCCGGTCCCCGAGGCCCGGGTCGTGCGGTTCGCCGACCTGGCCCAGCGCCGTGCCCGTCCGGACGCCCCGCGGGTCGACGCGCCGAGGAGCGGCGGAGAGGTGCTGGCCGCCCGCCGAGCGGCCGTCGAGCGGCGCTTCCCGCGTTGAAAGGGGCACGACATGGACCTGGGGATGCAGGATGCGAAGGCGGTCGTCACCGGCGGTTCCAAGGGAATGGGGCAGGGCCATCGCCGAACGCCTGGCTGCCGAAGGCGCGGAGGTGGCCGTCCTGGCCCGGGGTCGCCGAAGCGCTCGACGACACGGTGGCCGCGCTTGCACGACGCCGGCCGCCGCGGATCGATCGGACTGTCGGTCGACGCCACCGACCGGCGGCAGGTGGACGCCGCCTTCGACGAGTTGCGCCAACGGTGGGGCTCGCTCCACATCCTGATCAATACCCTTGGCCCGGGCGCCGGCCGGTTCGAGGAGCTCGAGGACGCACGACTGGGACGCCACCTTCGAGATCGGGCTGATGGTCGGTCGTGCGGTGCGTGCGCGCCGCGCTACCGCTCCTCCGCCAGGCCGAGTGGGCCAGGATCGTCAACGTCTCCGCCCACTCGATCCAGCGACAGAGCCCCCTCCTCGTGGCCTACACGGCGGCGAAGGCCGCGCTGGCCAGCGTGTCGAAGAACCTGTCCAAGTCGCTGGCCCCCGAGGGGATCCTGGTCAACACGGTGAGCCCCGGGTCGATCGTCACGGCCAGCTTCAGCGAGGGCCTGCGCGAGCATCTTCGAGGAGGAGGGTCTCGACGCCACCGATCCCCACGACGTCATGCACTGGATCGACCGGCACTTCCACCAGCCGGCCGATCTCGGGCGGGCCGGCCTGCCCGAGGAGGTCGCCACCCTCGTCGCCTATCTGGCCTCGCCGGCCAACGGCTACGTGACCGGCGCCAACGTGAACGTCGACGGCGGCTCGGACTTCGTCTGATGCTCGATACGGCTGCGCTTGGTCGAAGGGGCGATGGCAACAGACCGGGCTGGAGGACTTCGGGGGAACCTCCTGGCGGGAGGGCCTCGATCGCCTGGTCGACTCCCTCAACCGAGAGGCGGCCCTGACCGCGCTGGGCGAGGACATCCTCGGGATGCGACTCCAGATGCTGCTGGTCAACCGGCTCCGGATCGTCGCCGAGCTGGCGACCCATCCCGGTCATCGGCGACGAGGAGATCGAAGGGCCGCTGTGCATCATCGGCCTGCCTCGCACCGGCACCACGGCCCTCAGCAACCTGCTGGCCGCCGATCCGCGCATCCGCTCGCTCCGACTGTGGGAATCGTCCGCGCCCGTGCCGCCGCCCGAGACCGGCCACCCAGAGCAGTGACCGCCGCATCGAGGAGACCGAGCCGGGGCCTCGACGCCATGTACGAGGCCTTCCCCAAGATGCGCTCCCTCCACTTCCAGAGCCCAACCGGCCCGACCGAGTGCCAGGACCTGCTGGGCATGGAGTTCCGGACCGAGCACTTCAACGGGATGGCCCGGGTCCCGGCCTACTCGTCCTGGGTCCGCGACTGCGACATGTCGGGCGCCTACGCGTTCCACCGGCTGGTCCTCCAGCTGCTCCAATGGCACTGCCCACCCCGGTTCTGGCACGTGAAGACCCCCGTCCACATGCTGGCCCTCGACGACCTCGAAGGCGGTCTACCCGGGGGCCAAGTTCCTCTGGACCCACCGCGACCCCGCCGACGTGCTGGGCTCGGTCTGCAGCCTCATCGCCTACACCCGGAGCTGGGTCAGTGACCGGGTGACGCCCGTGAGCTCGGTCGGGAGCAACTGGACCTGTGGGCCGAAGCCGTCCGGCGTGCCCTGGAGTTCCGGAGCCGCATCGGCGAGGAGTGGTTCGCCGACATCGGCTTCGACTCGCTCCAATCCGACCCGGTGGCCGCCATCGGCACGGCCTACGACCGGTTCGGGATGGAGGTTGGCCCGGGACGTCGGCCGATGGAGGCCTGGGCCCGGGCCCACCCGCCCCGCCAGTTCGGCGTGCACGAGTTCGCACTGGACGAGTTCGGGCTCGACGAGCCGACGGTGAGGAGCCGGTTCGGTCCCTACCTCGACCGGTTCGGCGCCGTCGGGTAGCGCCGGCCGCCCGCTCAGACGAAGGACGACTCCTCGTCCAGACCGAGCTCCGGCCAGGCCCCGGCCACCGTGGTCTGGAGGTTGGCCCACCCCTTGCCCCCACCGACGGGATCGTCGACGCCGACGACGGTGTCCCGGATCTGGTGGATGCGGCGGGCCACGTCGGGGTCGCGTGCAGTCCGCCACGTACTCGCCCTCGACATGGAGGGGCCCGCGCCACTCCCCGTGGTGATGGCCGTCGAGGCCCATGTAGAGGCCGAGGCCGAGATGCACACCGGTGTCGCCGAGGGCGCGGACCGACACGGGTCGTTCGGACCCGTCTTCCATGATCAACACGATGGTGCCGCCGAGGACCCGCCGGTTGGCCGGGTCGAACGAGAGCTCGCTGCGCAGCGCGGCCGCCCGCCGGACGGTCCCGTCCGCCTCCTCGACGGTCCCCTCGGTGCGGTGCTCCTCGTAGCCGAAGGCCCGCAGATGACGGTGCTGGTGGTGCACGGCGTAATAGGAGCCGTCTGGCCGGCTCGAGCAGCATGGGGCTCCACGAGAACCGGAAGGCCACCCCGGGCACGAGCCCTCCCGACGGCTCGACGTCGGTCGGGGCGAGGCCCACGTCGTGGCGCACGCCCCACGAATGGTCGCGGGTGGTGAACCAGTCGGCCGGTGCGACGTCCACCCGCCTCCCCTCGACCTCGACCCAGCCGGAGGGGATGCCCACCTGGTGATAGCGGAGCAGGTCCGACTCCAGGCGATAGCCCCGGCGTGAGCGGCTGCGGTCGCGGTCCTCGAGATGGGCCGGGGTCACTGCCTCGAAGACCCACTCGAAGGCCACCGGCACCTCGTCGTTGGGCTCACAGGCGAACCGGACCCGGCGGTACGGCTCGAGCACCGTGTAGGAGATCGGTCCGACCGACAGGCGGTTCGGGTCGTCGGACAGGCGGCGGCTGGCCCGCACGGTCCACTGCTCGCGTCCCCGCGACACGCTGGCGTAGCCGTCGAACACGTTGCGGTTGGTGTACTTGCCCACTCCGAAGCCGACTTGCAGCGTGCCATCCCGGGCGGCGGCCATGGCGCAGACCTTCTCCGTCCAGGACCGGTCGGCCGTCCGAGCACGTGGGCGTGGGTCTCGGCGATCTGGTGGGTGAAGTGCTCGTCCGCGTCGACCAGCGGCTCGTCTGCCGGGGTCACGGTGAACCGCGGCGTGCGTCCCGCCGATCGTCGATCAGGGCGCCGGCCCGCTTCATACGATGCGGCTCCTCAGGAGGTCGAGGATCGGGTTGTCTTCGATGGGCAGCATGAGGGGCTCCCCCGCGTCGACGCGCAGGTAACCGATCCGGCTCATGATGGCCGTGCTGCGCACCATGGCCAGCGTCTCGTACCACTCGAGGTCCTGGACCGGTCGTCCCTGTCCCGCCTCGAACAGCACGACGGTGTCCTCGCGGCTCGGGAACCCGTCGATCCTCGTCCCGAAGAGGTGGTGCATGGTGAGGTCGAGGCTGGTGAACCAGGCCAGGTCGTGCTCGGGCGCACCCACCGAGGTCATGTCCCAGTCGAGCACCGCCTGCGGTCGGAGGTCGTCGCTGAACACCATGTTCTCGAACCGGGCGTCTCCCCACAGCAGCGCCGGATCCGGCTCGGTAGCCGGCTGGTGGCGGCGGCACCAGGCCAGCGCCTCCACCAGAAGCGGTACCGGAGAGCCACGGCTCGACCAGAGGAGGTACTCGTCCCAGATAGTCGAGCTCGGCGCGGTTGTCCCGGTGGGGCACCTCGACCGCAGCCGCCGGGTCGGCCCGATGGATGTCGGTCAGGGTGGCGAGGAAGGCGCGGTACACGCGGGTCTGGTCGAACCGGCTCTGGCCGCTCAGCCACCGGTCGAGATGGGCGACCGCCCCGATGATGTGTCCTTCGACCCGGGGCATGACCATGAACGGGGTGCCCAGCCACCCGGGGTCGGTCTCGACCACGGGTTGGGCCACGGGCACACCGGCGTCGGCCGCGGCCATCTGCGCCTGCCACTGCGATCGCAGGTCGTAGTCCGGGAAGGTCCCCGCTTCGGGTGGGGCCATGCGGACGACGAGGTACTTGTGGAGGGGGACCCCTTCCTCCGCCCAGGCCACGCCGATGACGACCGTCTCGCTCGAGAACCCGGCCGAAGGACGATCGAGCCCGGTGATGACCGGGTCATCCAGCCCTTCCTGACAGGACAACCAGCGGCCGATGCCGGCCGCCAGCGCCGCGTCGTCCCTGCGAGTGGTCAGTGCCATCCGTGCCGCGGCTCCCCTTCGTCCGATCGAGTCTGACATGTTTCATCCTGGGCGCGGGCTGCTCCCGCCCTCGATTCAGACACGGGCTGCGCCAGTCGCCGTCGGATGGTGTACGGCGATTCGAGCCACCTATCCTGCGGATGGTCGCAACCGGTCACCGGCCCACGGGACGAGGTTGCAGAGACGAGGTTGCAGCATGGACGCCAGAGGACCCGCGGTCGTGATCGGTGGTGCATCGGGTATCGGTGCGGCGGTGGCCGCCCGGCTGCGGGCGACCCGGGCCACCGTCGTCGTCTGGGACCGTCAGGAGCCGGCCGACATCACCTGTGACATCGCCGATCCGATGCAGATCGACGCCGCTGTCCAGGCCACCGTCGATCGGGTGGGGGTGCCCACCCAGGTGACCGTCAGCGCCGGCATCGGGCACAGCGGCCCGCTGGCCGAGGCCGGGCCCGACGAGTGGGACCGGGTCATGGCCGTCAACGCCAGGGGTGTGTGGCTGGCCATGCGGGGGCTCGGCCGGGCCATGGTCGGTGCGGGTCAGGGGTCGATCGTGGCGGTCGAGCAGCGTGAGCTCGCGGCTGGCCGACGCCACCATGGGCCTGTACTGCGCGTCGAAGGCCGCGCTCGACATGGTGGTGAAGGTGGCGGCCGTCGAGTGGGCGCCGGTACGGGTGAACGCGGTGGCGCCCGGTGTCACCGACACCCCGATGCTCGGGCCCGTCCCCCGCACCGGGCCGTGGCTCTCGGGTGTGGCCGCTCGCACCGCGCTCGGTCGGATCGGCCGCGCCGACGACATCGCCGAGGCCGATCCTGGCCGTGCACTCGATGGCCTGGGTGACCGGCCAGGTGGTGGCGTGCGACGGGGGGCTCGCCCTGCACAGCCCCATCGATCCGCCCGTCCGGTGAGCGAGTCGTCCGACGACCCGAGCCGCAGGCGGTCGGCCAGGCACGAGGGAGCGAGGTGCTCGGCCTCCCTGCCCTGCCGGTTGCCGTTCGGCCCAGGGCCGAGGAGGGAAGTCAGTCGGTCGGAGCGGAGCCGACCAGGTCCGCCTCCGCTCGACGCCGATGACGTCGCCTGCGGGCTGACGGCTGACGGGCTCGCCTGCATCGACTTCGACCCCGAGGCGTGGCACGACGCGGTCCAGCCACCCTGGGCATGTACCAGTTGGACTTGCCGAGCAGCTCCATCACCGATGGCACGAGGACCAATCGCACCAGGCTGGCGTCGATCAGGATCGAGGCGGCCAGCCCGAGGCCGAAGACCTTGAGCACCCGGAGTGGATCACCGATCACGAACGAGCCGAAGACGCAGATCATGATGGCGGCCGCCGCGGTGATCACCCGTGCCGTCTTGGCCAGGCCGTCGGCCACCGACTCCGAGTTGTCGCCCGTGCGACGCCATTCCTCGCGGATCCGGCTCAGCAGGAAGACCTCGTAGTCCATCGACAGACCGAACAGGATGGTGAACATCATGAGCGGTATCCAGGGGTCGATGGGCCCGGTGTGACCGATGTTGATGAGCGACCCGCCCCAGCCCCACTGGAAGACGGCCACGATGACGCCGTACGCGGCGGCGACCGACAGCAGGTTCATGATCGGCCGCCTTGACCGGGATCACCACCGATCGGAAGACGGCCATCAGCAGCAGGAACGCCAGGACGATCACCGCGCCGATCACCCAGAAGAGCCGGTGGGCGAGGTAGGTGGAGGCGTCCACGCCGGCCGCCGTTTCCCCGCCCACCAGTACCTTCAAGCCGGTTCCGGCGGTGGCCGAGGGGATGACCGAGGTCGCGGAGATGGGTGACCAGCTGAGCGGTCGGCGCAGCCTGGGGGGCGGTGGTCGGGTAGGCGATGATCACCGCCGCGCTCCGGTCGGCGTTGACCTCGACCGGTGCGGCGAAGGCGACGCCGGGCGTGGACCGGATGGCCGTGTCGACCCGGTCCATGGTGGCGACGTCGCCGCCCGAGGAGAGGGGCGCGGCGACCACCAGCGGGCCGTTGAACCCGGGCCCGAACCCCTCGGCCAGCAGGTCGTAGGCCTGCCGGGTGGTGAGCGAGGTGGGGTCGTTGCTCGCATCGGTGAAGGCCAGGCGCATGGAGAAGAGCGGGATGGCCAGGGTCAACAGGACGAGCAGGGCCAGGGTGCCCGCCAGCCAGGGACGCCGCTGGATGGACCGGCTCCAGCGGTACCAGAAGCTGTCGGGAGCTGGGGTGGCCCCGGTCTGGAGCAACCTCGGGCAGGTGCAGGCGGTCGATGGCGCGTCCGGCAAAACCGAGCATGGCCGGCAAGAGGGTCAGAGCACCCGCCATCACCAGCAGCACGGCCACGATGGTGCCGACGGCCAAGCCCTGGAGGAAGGGGAGTTGGAGCACGAAGAGCCCGACGAGCGAGATGACCACCGTGGTCCCGGCGAACAGGACGGCCCGGCCCGACGTGGCCAGCGAGACCATGACCGCCTGGCGCGGGTCGCGGCCCTCGAACAGGCCCTGCCGGTAGCGGGTCACGATGAACAGGGCGTAGTCGATCCCCACCCCGAGTCCGATCATCGCCAGCATCTCCGGTGCGAAGATGGGGACGTTCAGGACATGGCTGAGCAGGTCCTCGAGGGCGAAGCCGATGGCGATGCCGAACAGCGCGGTGAGAATGGGCAGACCCATGGCCACCACCGAGCCGAACGCGATCAGCATGATCAGCATGGCGGCCAGGATGCCGGCACCCTCGCTGGGCCCCGGCGAGGCGGTGATCACCTTCCCGATCGGCCCCCCGCCCAGGGCGATCTGGTAGCCCGGTCGGTCGAAGCGACTTGGCCGTGTCGATGACCCCCCGCACCGCGGCATTGGGGATGGTCGCCGCGTCCTGGTCGAACTGGACCACCGCGAAGGCGGTGTGCTGGTCGGCGGCGATCTGGTGCCCACCCGGAGCGAACGGGCTGCGCACCACCGACACGTGCGGCAGAGCCGACAGCTCCTTCACCATCGCCTCGGTGGTGGCCCGGTTGGCCGGAGCGTGCACGTTCCCGGTGGTCGAGATGACCACGTCGGCACTAGTGCCCGAGGTCTGGGGGAACCGGGCGGCCAGCAGGTTCTGCACCTGTTGGGAGGCGCGAGTTCCCGGAGCCGAACGACTCCTGGAACCGGCTGCCCATCGACTGGGCCACCACGGTGATCAGGACGATGGCGGCGATCCAGAGGAGCAGCACCCGCCACCGGTGGTCGTAGCACCAGCCGGCCAGACGCCCGAGAGCGCTCTCCTCGGCCACGGCCGCACCGCCGGTGGGCGGTGCCGTGTCAACCATGCGGGTGTGCGTATAAATTCATCACTGATGAGTTGTACCACATCCGCCCGACCGCGATGGAAGCCCTGGCGTCCGGGGTCCTGGCGACCATGATGGTCGGCCGCGGGCGCCGTCCCGGTCAAGGCGACACCCGGTCCGAGATCATCCAAGCGGCCCGTTCCGTCTTCGGCGAGCAGGGCTACGCCGGGGCGCAGCATCCGGGCCATCGCCCGCCAGGCCGGTGTCGACCCGGCCCTCGTGCACCACTACTTCGACGACAAGGCGGAGCTGTTCGTCGAGACCATGGCCCTCCCCATCGATCCCAAGGCGGTGAAGGATGCGGTGGCATGCCGAGCGGCTTCAGCGGTGAGCGCCTGGTCGAGCAGTTCCTCGCCCAATGGGAGCAGGGCGCCGGGCCGGGCTCACCCGCCTTCGTGAGCCTGGCGCAGGCCATGGCCGCCTCGCCCGAGGTGGCCGACAGCATGCGGGAGTTCATCGTCGAACGGATCGGCCTCCACGGCCCGCCGGACGAGGACGAGGAGACGAGGATGAGGCGCCGGTCACTCGTCTCGTCCCAGCTGCTGGGGATCGCCTGGACCCGCTACGTCATGCGTCTGGACCCGATGGCATCGGCCAGCCGCGCCGAGGTGGCCCGCTGGGCCGGAGCCAACATCGATCGCTACGCGATGGGGAGTCCGGACGACGGATCCTGATCGGAATCGGGCATCTTCGGTGGCGCTTTCCTCACGAAGCGACCTTCCTGAGGAATGGGAGCAGCCCGCGGAAGAAGGCGTTGTCCGGATACGCCCCCGCCGGGTCGTTGTGGGCGTAGGTGCTCTGCCGGTTGATCAGGGTGAGGTGGGCCGGTGGGATATCCGACTGTTGGGCCAGGAGTTGCGCCGCAGTCAGGACATTCTGGCCCCCGAGCTTTGCGCCGAAGGCATAGATGCGGAGGGTGGTCGGAAGATGGTGGCCCATGGTGGCGTCGAGCCCCAGCACCGCCTGCGCCGGATTGGCGTTGCCGTTGCCGACGGCACCGGTGTCATCGGTGAGGCGCTGGGGGAAGTACCACTCGGTGCCGTCCGTGTTGTAGATGCCGGCTCCCGAGAACATCGTGGCGAAGCGCTTGATCGGGGTGAGGGCACCGGTGCCGTCCCAGCCGTGGAGCGGCCCCTGGGCCGACAGCCCCTGGCCGAGATGGGCCTGAGCCGCCACCAGGCTGGGCGGAGACGTCGCCACGTTGAGGGCATAGCCGTACTGGCCGACGTTGCTCGCCGGGACCGGGGGCACGATGGCGGCGGGGAGCAGCCCCGAGGTCTGGCCGAGGGAAGGGCTGTTCGGGTCGAGCAATGCCGCCGCCGACCCGGTGGCGTTGTAGAGGCCGGCGAACGGCGCCACGATGCCACCGAACGACAGCCACGGTGAGGTCCCCGGGGCGTTGAGCGTCTGCAGCTCCTGGGTTGCATCGGCCATGCTCACCGGTGTCGCACTGCTCCCCCCGTCGATGTAGACCAGACCGGCCAAGTCCCGGGCCCCGGCGTGTCCGCGGAAGTCCCACGTGGCATAGGCGGTGACCACCGATCCTCCCAGCGAATGACCGCCGAGCACGACTCGGCCCCCGAGCTTCTTCGCGGCCAGGATGACCCGGTGCAGGTCCTGGACGGCGACGTCCATGCCCCACTGCTTGGCGAAGCTGACCGATGAGTCGGGGACCGACTGGAAGTGGGGAGTGATGCTCGGGTCCTTGATGTAGCCGAGGTAGTAGTCATAGAGCTGGGTGGACGAGATCCTTCCCTGCTTGAACGCGTTGAGCTGAGACTGGTCCTCGATCAGGTTCTCGCGGCGCTCGACCGACCAGACCTGCCACGAGGGAGCCTTGGCCACGATCCATTTGGCCAGGGGGACGAAGTAGGCGCTGCCGGCCGAGGTGCCAGGCTCGAGGACGAGGACGTTCTTGGCCTGGCGGTCGCCCACCATGATCACCCCGACCTTGTTGTACTGCGATGGGGTGCCGGGGGCCTGGAACCCGCGCATCCAGGTCACCGCCATCGGCGTCCGGGAGGATGCCGAGGCTGCCGTCGCCGACGGGGCCAGCCCGTACCACGAGGTCACGGCGATCAGGCCGGCCACGATGGCCCGAGGTGCCAGTCCCTTCTTCGCCGGGTGTCGTCCGTGCATGCGTCCCCCTCCTTCACCTGGTCTTCCTGCCCCTGTCGAGGAAGCTAACACCGTGCTCGGCTGGCCGCCGGGGTGCTCGAGCCGTTCGGCAGCCGCGGCACCGGGGCGGGGTGGATCGGGGTCGGGGGACGGTTCAGCGAACGGCCAGAGCGGGCCGGCCGAGCCGCAGGCCCGGGCGCCGGGCGGAGCCCAGCGACACCAGGGTGGCCAGCCGGAGGAGCGACGAGGCCGGCGGAGGGTGGCCCGCTCTGTCCCCGCTGATCCAGCTCGCGGCCCACGCACCGCCTTCGGTTGCCTCGTCGTCCATGGCCGCCACCGGCACGGTGACGGTGAACGTCGAGCCGTCCGACCGGCGGATGGTCGAGACCCGGGCGCCCCCGGTGGTCTGCCGGGTCTCGATCACCGAACCACGGATCGCACCTTCGCCGGCCTCGTCGCCCCCTGGGATCGCCGTCGAGCGGCACACCCCACGGCCCATGGCGAGGCGGTGGCGATGTCGGGGTCGAGATGTCCGGCGGTGGACCGGGTCGCGGATCATCGACGGGTGGAGCAGATCGTCACTGGTGGCATTGTGCCCCACCGGAGGGGGCCCAAAACGGGATGGTCGGGCAGACTGGGCGCGTGGGGTACGGGGTGGGGGGAGGGCGGTAGGGTGCACCCATGGCCGATCAGGCGGCGTTCTCCGATCTCGCAATGGAGTACATGCCGGCCCTCTACACGGCTGCCCTCCGGATGACTCGCAATTCGGCCGACGCCGAGGACCTCGTCCAAGAGACCTACCTGAAGGCCTACCGGGCCTTCGCCAGCTTCGAGTCGGGGACGAACCTGAAGGCGTGGCTCTACCGGATCCTGACCAACACCTACATCAACACCTACCGGGCGAAGAAGCGCCGTCCCGAGATCGCCGACGTCGAGGACGTCGAGGACCTCTACCTCTATCGCCACCTCTCCGGTGACCAGGCCGCCGGCCTCGGGCGCAGCGCCGAGGACGAGGCCCTCGACCGGTTCACCGACACCGACGTCAAGGCGGCCATCGAGGCGCTGCCCGAGACGTTCCGGATGGCAGTGCTGTTGGCCGACGTCGAGGGTTTCTCCTACAAGGAGATCGCCGAGATCACCGATGTGCCCATCGGAACGGTCATGAGCCGGATCCACCGCGGAAGAAGAGCGCTCCAGAAGGCGTTGTTGGACCGTGGGAGTGCAAGAGGTCTGGTCACGGCGGCTGACGAAGCCAGGTAGGGAGAACAACGAAGTGGGAGAACAACTGGCACCGGGCACCCCGGGAGATTGGGCGGGCAAGGACTCCCACGCGCCCGCCGGCTTCGTCGGTTGCGACGAGACCATCGAGCGTCTCTACGTCTATCTGGACGGCGAGCTCACCGAGGAGCGCCGGGTCGAGATCACCCGGCACCTTGACATGTGCGGCCCGTGCGTCGGGGCCTACGGGTTCGAGACCGAGCTCCGGAAGGTCATCGCCAACCGCTGCCGGGACCGCGTGCCCGAAGACACTCATCGTGCGGGTCGCCGAGGCGCTCCGCGAGGAGCACGACCGCCACCCCGGCTGAGCCCGGAGCCGGTCGAGCGGGCGGTCGGATCCCGACCGACGATGCCGGCCCGAAAGCCGGCGACGCATCCGACCGCCGTCCGGTGGCGCCGGTCCCTACACTGGTCGGCGTGACCGACTCCGTGAGCCCGGCCGGAAGTGGCGGGGCGGTCGCGTGGGACACCGCCGAGCGGGTCGCCGGCTGGGTTGGGAACCGCAGTCGTCTGCCCGCCCCGTACCGACCCGATCTGCTCCAGCGAGACTTCGAGGAGCTCACCGCCCAGGCGGAGGAGCTGGTCGCCGAGTCCACCGGGCTGCGCTCGTCGTCGGGGCCGGCCCGGGCCCGGGTCACCGATCGCGCCGGCTGGGTACATGCCAACGTCTCGAGCTTCCAGCGCCTCATCGGTCCCCATCTCGAGAAGCTGGACCCGGCCCGCATCGCCGCTGGGAACCCACTCACCCAAAGGCTGGCCGGGCCGCTCGCCTCGGCCGGCCGGGCGGCCACCGGGGCACAGATGGGCTTCGTGCTCGGCTGGCTGTCGACCCGGGTGCTCGGACAGTACGACCTCCTCCTCACCGAGGAGTCCGTCGAGGATCAGGACCTGGTGTACTTCGTCGGCCCCAACGTCGTGGCCCTCGAGCAGCTCCACGGCTTCGAGCCGCGTGAGTTCCGCCTCTGGCTGGCTCTGCACGAGGTCACCCACCGATGCCAGTTCACCGCCATCCCCTGGATGCGCGACTACTTCGTCACATTGGTGGAGGAGGGAATCGGCTCGCTCGAGCCCGACCCGTCCCGCTTCGCCGAGGCCCTCCGACGGATGACCGAGGAGATCCGGGCGGGCCGCAACCCCCTGCGCGAAAGCGGGGCGCTCGGGCTGGTGGCCACTCCCGAGCAGCTCGAGGGCCTCCACCGGATCCAGGCTCTCATGAGCCTGCTCGAGGGCCACGGGGACGTGACCATGGACCGCGCCGGCGCGGCGGCCATCCCGAGCGCGGCCACGTTCAGCGAGGTGCTTCGTCAGCGCCGCAAGCAGACCAGGGGCCCGGCCCGGCTGCTGCAACAGCTCATCGGCATCGAGGCCAAACTGCGCCAGTACGAGGAGGGCGAGCGGTTCATCGCCGCGGTGGAGGACTCGGGGGGGCCCGAGCTCCTCGACCAGGCCTGGCGGGGGCCCGAATGGCTTCCCTCGCTGGTCGAGATCCGCAATCCGTCCGCCTGGATCTCCCGTGTCGGGACCACACCCGCCCTCTCCGGCTGAGCACCGGGCCGGCGACCAGCCCCGACTCGCTGATCGAGGACCTGCTCGGCCGGTGCTCGTTCCCCGACGCCGGGACACCCCTGGTGTGCGGGGTGTCGGGCGGCGCCGACTCGCTCGCCCTTCTGGTGCTGGCGGTGGCCGCCGGCTGCCAGGTGACCGCCGTCCACATCGATCACGGCCTGCGGCCAGGTTCGGCCGCCGAGGCCGGCGTGGTGGCCGCCGCCGCTCGGCGCTTCGGAGCGGCGTTCCGGTCCGAGCAGGTGGCCCTGGGGCCCGGGCCCAACCTCGAGGCCCGGGCCAGAGGCGGCCCGGCGACGGGTGCTCGGACCGAGTGCCGCCACCGGCCACACCGCCGATGACCAGGCGGAGACGGTCCTGGTCAACCTGCTGCGCGGCGCCGGCGTGTCGGGCCTGGCCGGGATGCGGGCCGGGCCGAGCCATCCCCTGCTCGCCCTCCGGCGCGGCGAGACGGCCGCGCTCTTGCCGACGGCTCGATCTCGATCCGGTCGTCGACCCGACGAACGACCATCCTCGCTTCGTCCGCAACCGGGTCCGCCACGAGTTGCTGCCGCTGTGCTCGGACATCGCCGGGCGGGACGTCGTGCCCATCCTCGCCCGCCAGGCGGGCGTGTTGGCGGGCGACGCCGACCTGCTCGACGCGGTGTCCGACCTGGTGGACCCGGAGGACGCGGACGCCCTGGCGGCCGCACCCGAAGCGGTGGGCCGCCGGAGCGTGCGGAACTGGCTGGCCGGCCGCGAGGGCTACCCTCCGCCCCTCGACGCGGTGCAGCGCGTGCTCGAGGTGGCCCGCAAGCAGCGCCTGGCCACCGAGCTACCCGGCGGTCGTCGTGTGGTGCGGGGCGGCGGCCGCCTCTCGGTGTCGGCGGACTCCGTCGACCCTCGGCCTCGGGACCGCCGCACTCCGGTACAGTCGCGCCGTGACCACCGCTGAGGGTGCGGCGCCCGGAGCTCCGGAGCTCCTACCCTACGGCCCGGGGGTCGGGCCGGTGATCGTGTCCGAAGCCGACCTCCAGCACCGCATCGTCCAGCTGGGGCAAGAGATCACCGCCGACTACGCCGGCCGCCCGCCTCTCCTGGTCGGCGTGCTGAAGGGGGCGTTCATGTTCATGAGCGACCTGTCGCGGGCCATCGAACTGGCGGTCCAGGTGGACTTCATGGCGGTGTCCTCCTATGGCAGTGCCACCCGCACGTCGGGCGTGGTCCGGATCGTCAAGGACCTCGAGGTGGACTTGACCGGCCGCCACGTGCTGGTGGTCGAGGACATCGTCGACAGCGGGCTCACGCTCAGCTACCTGCAGCGATATTTGTGGGCCCGAGACCCGGCCAGCCTGGAGGTCTGCGCCCTGCTGGTGAAGGAGGGGCAACAGCGAACCGAGCTCGATCTGGCCTATGTCGGTTTTCACATCCCCCCGGGATTCGTGGTGGGATATGGCCTTGATGCCGGTGAACGCCTTCGCAATCTCAGAGCCATCCACAGCTACGCCGGCGGCTCACCGTAGGGCAGCCCGGCAGTGAGCCGGCCGGGCGCGTGAGCGTCGACACCGCCCGCATCGAGCGGGCGGTCACCGAGCTGCTCACCGCGTTGGGCGAGGACCCGAACCGGGACGGGCTGGTGAAGACCCCGAGTCGGGTGGCCCGCATGTACGAGGAGCTCTTCGCCGGGTTCAGGGAGGACCCGGCCGACTATCTCGAGGTCACCTTCGCCGCCGAGCACGATGAGATGGTCATGGTGCGGGACATACCCTTCGCATCCCTGTGCGAGCACCATCTGGTGCCGTTCATCGGCAAGGCCCATGTGGCCTACATCCCGGGCGACGACGGGCGCATCACCGGCCTGTCCAAGCTGGCGCGGCTGGTCGACGTGTTCGCCCGCCGGCTCCAGGTGCAGGAGCGCATGACCACCGAGATCGCCGACGCCATCGAAGCCGCCTTGGCGCCGAAAGGGGTCCTGGTGGTGGTGGACGCCGAACACCTGTGCATGTCGATGCGCGGGGTCAAGAAGTCGGGGACCTCGACCGTCACCTCGGCGGTCCGTGGCCTGTTTCGCACCGACGCCTCCACCCGGATGGAGGCCATGCAGTTCGTCCGCGGCCGCTGAAATAGGCCCGAGTCCGGGCCGCGGGCCCCTGCCGCCTGGTTTACGCTGTGTGCTCATGCCCAGCTCGGCCGGCGAGGAACGTTGTCTGGTGATGGGGATCCTCAACGTGACGCCGGACTCCTTCTCGGACGGAGGAGAGTGGTTCGAAAGGGATCGGGCAGTCATGAGAGCCCATGAGATGATCGCCGAGGGGGCTGACGTCGTCGACGTGGGGGGCGAGTCGACCAGGCCGGGGGCGAAGCCGGTGTCGGCCGAGGACGAGCTGGCCCGGGTGGTCCCGGTCATCGAAGCCCTGGCCGGGGAGGTGCGGATCTCGGTGGACACCACCAAGGAGGTCGTGGCCGAAGCGGCTGTCGGGGCGGGAGCGTCGCTCATCAACGACGTCTCGGCCAGCCTGTGGCCGGTGGCCGCCCGCCGCGGCGTGGGCTGGGTGGCCATGCACCGGCAGGGAACTCCCGAGTCCATGCAGCACGACCCGCACTACGAGGACGTGGTGGGGGAGGTGACCGACCTGTTGGTGGAGCGGGCCAGACAGGCCACCGAGGCCGGGGTGTCCGAGGTGTGGATCGACCCGGGCATCGGGTTCGGCAAGACCGTCGACCACAACCTGCGTCTGCTCGGCTCGCTGGCCGAGCTGGTGGCAACCGGGTATCCGGTCATGGTCGGGACCAGCCGGAAGAGCTTCCTCGCCCGACTTGCCCGCAGCGCGTCCGGGGCGCCGGCCTCCGTCGTCGAGCGGCTCCCGGGCTCACTGGCCACCGCCGCCTGGGCCATGCAGCAGGGGGCCCGCATGGTGCGGGTCCACGACGTCGCCCCGACCGTGCAGGCGGCCGTCTTGGTGGGCGCGCCCGACCGGAAGGCCGGGGCATGAAGGGCAAGTGGGCCGCTGGCATCCCCCCGCGCCATTTCACCTGGGTGATCAAGGACCGCCTGGCGGTGAGCGAGCGTCCGGGAGGCTTCGCCCCCAACCATCGCAAGGTGCGGCGCCAGGAGGAGATCATCTGGCTCCAGGTCCACGGGTTCACCAGGATCTTCTCCCTCCTCCCCTCCTCGCACAACCTGCAGGCCTACGAGGAGCGCTCGATGGCCAGCGTCCACTTCCCGCTGCCCCCGGCCGGGGACACCCGGGGCGTGCTGGCCGACCTCTACCGCGAGGTCCATGCGCGGTTGGCGGCCGGCGAGCGGATCCTCATCCACCAGGAGGAGCTCGGCGACCGGGTGGCCGGGGTGGTGGCCGGCTACCTGCTGTGGTCGGACCGACTGCCGAGCGGCCCGCAGGCCATCACCGTGCTCGAGCACATGACCGGCCACGCCATGGGCCCGAGCGGGCGCGAGCTGGTGGCCTTCGCCGGGCAGCTGGACCATGCCTCGGTGCGCCCCGGGGCCGGCGGCGACGCTCCCCGAGCCGGGTGACGGCGCTCATCGGAGAGCCACCCATCGGCGACCGGATCGAGCTGCGGGGCCTGCGGGC
Source organism: uncultured Acidimicrobiales bacterium (assembly GCA_963727075.1). Lineage (GTDB taxonomy): Bacteria > Actinomycetota > Acidimicrobiia > Acidimicrobiales > RAAP-2 > Bog-756. Next base: position 2,321,822 of record CAVSET010000006.1, on the reverse strand, counting down.
CCTCGGGGTCCATGGGGTCCTGCCCGCGGAGAAGGACCAGGTCCAGCCGTTCGAGATCGACCTCGACCTGGCGGTGGACCTGGCGGCGGCGTCGAGGAGCGACCGCCTGTCGGACACGGTGGACTACGCCGCGGTGGCCGAGTCGGCCGTGGCCGTCGTTTCCGGCCGCCACTCCTTCGAGCTGCTCGAGGCCCTGGCCGATGCCATTGCCGCCGCCGTCCTGGCCGTCGACCGGCGCATCACCGCCACCACGGTGAGCCTCCGCAAGCTCGACCCGCCCCTCACCGTGGACATCGACACCGTCGGCGTCACGATCACCCGGGTCCGGTGACCGCCCCGGCCGATCCCGACGCGGCGGTGCGGGCCTTCCTCGGACTGGGCTCGAACCTCGGGGACCGCTGGTCGCACCTGCGCCGGGCGGTGGACCAGCTCCGGGCGGGCAGCCGGGCCCCGGTGACCGCGGTGTCCAGGGTGTACGAGACCGAGCCGGTCGGCGGGCCCGAGGGCCAGGGGCCCTACCTCAACCTGGTCGTCGAGCTGGCCGTCGCCCCCGGTGCCGATCCCTATCGGCTGCTCGAGGAATGCCGGCGTCTCGAGGCGGCGGCCGGCCGGGTCCGTGCCGCCCGATGGGCCCCCCGTACCCTCGACGCCGACGTGTTGTGGATCGACGGGGTGGCCATCGACGGTCCCGACCTCACCGTTCCCCATCCACGATGGCGTGAGCGCCGCTTCGTACTCGCCCCCCTGCACGAGCTGGCGCCCGACCTGGTCGACGAACGCGAGGTTGCCGCCGCTGGTGGCACCGTCTCCGTGGTGGGTACACTGTGAGCCGAGGCGACAGGATTCTCTGAAGCGAACGGCACCCTCCGTGGGCCGGAACGTCGAAAAGGGGACTCGTGATCACATTCCGAACGATCGGACCGGGCCGGGCCGGCCGATCGCTGATGGCGGCGCTCGAGGCGGCCGGCGGCCACCGGTCGAGGGGCGCGCTGGGGCGTGGTCAGCCGCTGGCCGACGCCGCCCAGGACGTCGACCTGCTGGTCATCGCCACCCCGGACGGTGAGGTGGGTCGGGTGGCCGCCCTGGTCCATCCCCGCCCCGACTGTGTGGTCATGCACCTGTCCGGCTCGCTCGGACTCGGCGTGCTCGACGGGCATCCGAGGCGTGGTTCCCTCCATCCCCTCGTGCCGCTGCCGACGCCGGCGGTGGGTGCCGAGCGGCTGCGGTCGGGCGTCACCTTCGCGGTGGCCGGCGACCCGATGGTGCACGGGTTGGTCCAGGCCCTGGGGGGACGGGCCGTGCACGTTGACGACCGGTCCCGCCCCGCCTACCACGCCGCCGCCTCCATCGCCGCCAACCACCTGGTGGCGTTGGTGGGCCAGGTGGAGCGAATCGCCGCCACCGCCGGCCTCCCCCTCGACGCCTTCGCCGGGCTGATGCGCGCCGCCACGGACGATGCCCTTGCCCTCGGTCCTCGCCAGGCCCTGACCGGGCCGGCGGCGCGCGGCGACTGGGAGACCATCGACCGTCACCGCTCGGTGCTCTCGTCGATGACCGGCCACCGGACCGAGCTGGCCGCCTATGACGCCCTGGTGGGACTGGCCCGCCGACTGTCCCTCGAAGCGGCCGGCCCACCCGGCTCCGAAGAGGCCGAGGAGACCGCCGGGCCCGGCCGGCCCGGGCCTGACGCCGTCGACCTCGGCTTCGGAGCCACGCCGATCGGCGCGGGCCAGGTGGCATGACCACGGTCGCCACTGCGCCGTCGACGTCCGCACCCACGGTCGGTGCGCCCGCTCCGGCCGTGGCCGTCATCGAGTCGGTCGGCGAGCTGTCCTCGGCCCTCGACGCCGTCCGATCGTCGGGCCGCACCGTGGGACTCGTCCCGACGATGGGTGCCCTCCACGACGGCCACCGGGCCCTGATCGGCCGGGCGGCGGCCGAGTGCGACGTGGCGGCCGTGTCCATCTTCGTGAACCCCACCCAGTTCGGGGAGGCGGCGGACCTCGCCGCCTATCCCCGGACCTTCGACGCCGATCTCGCCGTGGCCGCCTCGGCCGGGGCGGGCATCGTCTTCGCCCCGACCGTCGACGAGATGTACCCGGCGGGGCTGGCCGGGACGCACACCACCGTGTCGTTGCCGGGCCTCGCCGAACGGTGGGAGGGTGCCTCCCGACCGGGCCATTTCGAAGGGGTGGCCACCGTGGTGGTCAAGCTCCTGGCCGTGGCCGGCCGGTGCCGCGCTTACTTCGGGGAGAAGGACTTCCAGCAGCTGGCCCTGGTGCGCCGGGTGGTCTCCGACCTCTCGCTGCCGGCCGACATCGTCGGGTGCGAGACGGTGCGCGACGTGGACGGATTGGCCCTGTCCAGCCGGAACGTCCGGCTCTCCGCCGAGCAGCGCCGGGCCGGCCTGGCGCTGCCGCGGGCGTTGGAGGTGGGCGCCTCGCTCATGGCAGCCGGCGAGGAATGCACTGAGGTGGTCGAGCAGGCAATGGCCCGGGTGGTGTCGGCCGAGCCCGGTGCGGTCCTCGATTACGCCGCGGTGGTCGGTGCCGAGGACCTCGAGCCAGCCCGCCGGTGCACGGACGGGCCGCTCCGGCTCCTCATCGCCGCCACCGTGGGCCCCGTCCGGCTGATCGACAACCTCGATCCCTGCCGGGGCCACTGACCCCGGCGTGACCGGCTCCGATCCGACGCCGGGCGCGCTCGACGTCCTGGTCCTCGGCAGCGGGGTGGCCGGCCTGTCGGCTGCGGTGCGCCTTCTGGTCCGGCCGTTGTCGGCCACCCGTACCAGCCGCCCCCCGGCCGGATTGCGGGTGGGCGTGCTGACCAAGGCCGAGCTCTCCCAGTCGACCACCCGGTGGGCCCAGGGCGGGGTGGCCGCGGTGCTCGGCGGGGACGAGGACTCGACTGACCTCCACCTGGCCGACACCCTGGCCGCCGGGGCTGGGCTGTGCGACACCGAGGCGGTCCGGGTGCTGGTGGACGAGGGCCCCTCACGGGTCGAGGAGCTGATCGCCCTGGGCGCCGTCTTCGACCGCCAGCCGGGTGGAGCGCTGGACCTGGCCCGCGAGGGCGGCCACTCGATGGCTCGGGTGGTGCACGCCGGCGGCGCCGCCACCGGGGCCGAAGTCGAGCGGGCCCTGGTCGACGCCACCCGGTCCAGTGCGGCTGCGGTGATGGAGGAGTGGTTCGCCCTCGAGCTGCTGGTCGAGGACGGGCGGTGCCGGGGGGTAAAGGCCCTGACCAGCGACGGCCGGGTCGTCGAGGTCCGGGCGCGACACACCGTCCTCGCCACCGGCGGGGCCGGCCAGCTGTTCGCCGTGACCACCAACCCGGCCGAGGCCACCGCCGACGGCCTGGCCATGGCCCTGCGGGCCGGGGTACCGGTGGCCGACGTGGAGTTCATGCAGTTCCACCCCACCGCGTTGCACCATCCCGCCATGCCCCGGCCGCTGCTCTCCGAGGCACTGCGGGGCCACGGCGCCATCCTGCGCGACGCGGCCGGAGAGCGCTTCGTCGACGAGCTCGCCCCGAGGGACGTGGTCAGCCGGGCCATGGCCGAGCGGATGAGGCTCCAGGAGGTCGAGTGCCTCTGGCTCGACGCCACCGCCCTCCCCTCCTTCGACGCCCGGTTCCCGACCATCGCCGCCTCCCTCCGCGCCATCGGGCTCGATCCCTCCGAGGACTGGCTGCCGATCGCCCCCGCCGCGCACTACCTGTCGGGCGGGGTGCTCACCGACCTGTCCGGTGCGACCGGACTGCCCGGCCTGTGGGCCGCCGGGGAGGTGGCCTGCACCGGGGTGCACGGGGCCAACCGGCTGGCCTCCAACTCGCTCCTCGAGGGCATGGTCTTCGGGGCCCGGCTGGCCGAGTCGATCCTGGCCGGGGTGGAGGGCCCGACCTCCACCGGCGCCCTGCGGGCGCTGTACGGGGACACCGGGGGCGAACCGCCGCCGGTGTGGGTCGAGTCGTCGAGCGCGCCCACCGCCGGCGGTCAGGGCGCCGAGGCCTTCCCTCTCGACCGGGCCAAGGCCCGGGACGAGCTCCAGCGGGCCATGATCGAAGGGGCCGGCGTGGTCCGGGACGTGGATTCGCTGGCCGGGGCGAAGGCGACCGTCGACGCCGTCGGTGGCGCCCTCGGACCGGGCGCGGTCGATCGGGCCGGGGGCGAACTGACCAACCTGGTCACCGCGGCCTCCAGCCTCCTCGTGTCGGCGGCCCGGCGCACCGAGACCCGGGGGGCGCACGCGCGGAGCGACCATCCCGAGACGGAGGAGCAGTGGCGTCGGCGCATCGTGCACGGTCACGGCGCGGTGCCGGCGGCGCCGAGGCCGGGGGACCGGCGGTGACCGACGACACCCGGTCGTCCTTGCCCGACAGCCCCGCCCTGGTCGACCCGCCCCCGGCCGCGGTGGTCGACGCCGTGGCCCGGGCCATCGCCGAGGACGTGCTGCCGCTCGGCGACCTCACCGCCTCCCTGGTCCCCGAGGACGCCGCCACCACGGTCGCCATCGTCAGCCGTGGCCGCGGGGTGATCGCCGGCCGGGCCTGTGCGCTCGAGACGCTCCGGCAGATCGATCCCTCGCTCCGGGCCGACTGGCTGATCGGGGACGGTGGGAGGGTGCAGCCCGGCGACGTCGTGGCCCGGGTGTCCGGACGGCTGCGTCCCATCCTCACCGCCGAGCGCACCGTGCTCAACTTCCTCGGCCACCTCTCGGGAGTGGCCACGCTCACCCGCGAGTACGTGGACTGCGTGGCCGGTGCCAACCCGGCCACCCGGGTGCTCGACACGCGCAAGACCAGCCCGGGCCTCCGCGCCCTGGAGAAGGCGGCCGTTCGGGCCGGGGGCGGGCACAACCATCGCGGCAGCCTCTCGGAGGCCGTGCTCGTCAAGGACAACCACCTCGGGGGCACGACCATCACCGAGGCGGTCAGAGAGGCCCGCCGCCTGTGGCCCGGACGCATGGTGGAGGTGGAGTGCGACCGGATCGGGCAGGTCGCCGAGGCGGTGGCCGCCGGGGCGACGGTGGTCATGCTCGACAACATGGGGCCCGATGGTGTGGCGTCCTGCGCGTCCGAGGTGCACGCGGCCGGGTTGCTGGTCGAGGTGTCGGGCGGGGTGAGCCTGGAGACCGCGCCGCGGCTGGCGGCCGCCGGCGCCGACCTCATCTCGGTCGGCGCCCTGACCCACTCCGCCCCGGTGCTCGACCTGGGATTCGATCTGCCGGCCGATGCCGGTCGGGAGGGTTGACATGCTGCTGGCCATCGACGTCGGAAACACCGAGACGGTCGTCGGGCTGTTCGCCGACGCCATCGGGGAGCCCCTCGCCGAGACCGGGCCACGCGAGGGGAACGAACCAGCCGGTCTGGCTCACCACTGGCGCTTGTCGACGGTGGCCGAGCGCACCGCCGACGAGCATGCCCTCCTTCTCACCCAGCTGCTCGATCTCGACGGTCTCGATATCGACGCCGCCGTGACCGGCATAGCGGTCACCTCCTCGGTCCCGCTGGTGACGGCCAACCTCCGCCAGATGGTGGCGCGGTGGTTCACCGTCCCGGCCGTGGTGCTCGAGCCGGGCGTCAAGAGCGGGATGCCGATCCTCTACGACAACCCGAAGGAGGTCGGCGCCGACCGCATCGCCAATGCCGTCGGCGCCCACGACCTGTTCGGCGGCCCCTGCATCGTGGTCGACCTCGGGACGGCCACCACCTTCGACGCCATCTCCGCGGCCGGCGAGTACCTCGGGGGTGCCATCACCCCGGGCGTGGCCATCAGTCTCGACGCGCTGTTCGCCCATGCCGCCGCCCTCCGCCGCGTGGAGCTGGTCGAACCGCGGAGCGTGATCGGCAAGTCGACGGTGGAATCGATCCAGTCCGGCGCGCTGTTCGGGTTCGCCGGCCAGGTCGACGGCCTGTGCCGCCGGTTCGGCGCCGTGCTGGGCGAGTGCACGGTGGTCGCCACGGGAGGCCTGTCCGAGCTCATCGCTCCCTACTCCGACGAGATCGAGTACGTGGAGCCCTGGCTGACCCTGCACGGGCTGCGCATCATCTTCGAGCGCAACCTGCCGGGTCCGGCGGCCGCACGGGACGGCTGATCCCGGTCGGCACCGGCTGATCCGGGTGGCCCCTCCGGCGCTCAGACCGGGGCCTCGAGGGCCAGTCGGGGCTGGCGGGCCGCGGGCTGATGGTCCCACAGGTCGGCGACAAGGTCGTCGCGGACCGACCGCCGGCCCGCGTCCTCCCAGAGATTGACCCGCTGGAGCGGATCGTGCTCGATGTCGTAGAGCTCGCCCTCGGTGCCGTCGTGGGAGGTGCCGGGCTGGTAGGTGCTGCACACCCACTGGTCGCGCATGAGGGTGCGCAGGTGGACGTCGACGCCGAAGAGCTCGCTGTCCCATTCGGTGAGGACGCGCTCGAACCCCCGGGCATCGGCGTCCACGTCGTCGACGGGCAACGGTCGGCCCTCCATCCATTCCGGGGGATCGAGGCTGGCCATGGTGCAGAGCGTAGGGGCCAAGTCGACGAGGCCGACGGGCCGGCTGACCACCGACGGTGAGACCGGCCGGGACGGCGCCGGTCGCCAGACCAGCGGCAGGCGCATGAGCCCGTCGACGTGGTACGGACCCTTGAACAACAGACCGAAGTCGCCCTGCAGCTCGCCGTGATCGGTCGTGAAGACGACATCGAGCTCGTCGTCCCAACCCCGTTCCGCCACCCGGGCCAGCACCCGCCCCAGCGCCTCGTCGATCAGCTCGCACTCGACCGCGTTGCGGGCGGTGACCTCGCGTACCTGGTCGGCGGTCAGGTTTGCCGGGACCCATTCCGCCGGCGCCTCGTAGTTGGACACCAGCGCGCCGTCGTACCAGAGCCGCCAATGCCGAGGCTTGGCGTCGAGGATCGCCTCCCGTTCGGCCCGACCCTCGCCGTACCCCGCCGGCAAGGGGACCTCGCGCCAGTCGATGCGTCCGACCTCAGATTCCGGTGGGTCCCAGGGGTGGTGCGGATCGGGAAAGCTCATCCAGCAGAACCAGTCCTCATCGGCAGAGAGCGTGTTGAGCCAGGCGATGGTCCGGTCGGCGACCCAGTCGGTGTGGTAGACGCCGCGCTCGATGGGGTTGACCTTGACCTGCGGGGCCCCGGTGTCACCGCCGCCGGCCGCATTGACCTGCAGCGACCCATCGAGCGCCGGGTAGTACTGTCCGACCGAGTCGGGATGGTGGGCGGCCAGCCAACGGGCGTAGTGGAGGGGCCCGACGCCCCCGTGGGTGGCCAGCTCGAGGTGGGTGAAGCCGCGGTGGGCGCCACCGGGCGGCTCGGTGCCGGTCCGGCTGAGGGCGTTCTCCGGAAAACGGAGGAACGGATCGATGAACGGCTCGAAATGCGCCTTGCCGATGAGGGCCGTCCGGTATCCGGCCCGGTGGAGGAGGTCGGCCACCGACGGCGCGTCGACCGGCAAGGGCACGCCGTTCATCCACACCCCGTGGGTGCTCGGGTGCTGCCCGGTCAGGATGGTCGAGCGCGACGGCATGCACACCACCGATTGGGGGTGGGCCCGCTCGAACCGGATCCCCCCGGCGGCCAGGCGGTCCACCACGGGCGTGCGGGCCAGTTGGCCACCGTTGCACCCGATGGTGTCGAAGCGTTGCTGGTCGGTGGTGACGAGGAGGATCCGGCGTCCCATTCAACGGCACCCCGACGCCCGGCCGGCCGCGCTCCCGACGCCGGCGTCCCCGCCGCCCACGACCGAGGGCAACCGGGCCAGTGCGGCCCGGGCGGCACCCCCGATGACCAGGGCCAACGCCGCCGGCTCGGCATCGGTGCCGTAGACCACCAGACAGGTTCCGTCGTCCAGGTCGATGACATCGATGGTGCCGAGGTGCTCCCGGAACAGCGGGGCGGTGATCCGGTACTGCAACCGGCGCAGGACGGGGTCGACGGTCAGGAGCTGCTCGGGCATGGGCAGACCGGCGCCAGTGGTCACGATGCGCTGATCGCCGTCGACCGTGCACGACTCGATACCGGGGAACCACTCGCCCAGGCGAGCCGGGTCGCCCAGCAACGCCCACACGGTGTCAGCCGCCGCCGCCAGGCGCACGTGGTGGCGGATGCTCCCCCGCCGTGCGGTCACCCGCCTCCGTCCGGGTCCGACGGCCGGCGGTCGCTCACGGACGGGGCGACCTCGGGATGGTCCATGCCGCGGAGGACGCTACCGGGGTGGGGAGCGAGGCGCCCGAAGCCGGAGACCTGCGCCGGCGGTGGGCGGTCCTGCCCGGGCGCCGGGTCATGGACCATCGGTCGAGCCTAACAGTTGGCATTCACTATGACAACTTCTATCCGCGCCGTCCGGGTCTTCATGACCTCCTAACATCGACATCACGGAACGCACACGGCCCGGCCGTAGCGTGACCCGGGTCCGGACCAGCCGACCCGACCGGAAGGTGGGCACCCATGACCTCGTTGATTCCGACCGCGAAGAAGCTGATGATCGGGTCGTTGGCTGTCGCCACGGTGGCGCTCGGCACCGCCGGGGTCGCCGGTGCGGCCCCGACCACCCCGGCCCACAAGGGTTCGCACCACCACAACTGTGCCCGAGCCCCGAAGATGCTGAGCCGCATCTCGTCGGTCGAGGCGAGCATCGCCGCCGGGCTGCCCAAGCTCAACGCGGCCGAGGCCAGGGCCCAGCAGAACGGGAACACCAAGCGGGCCGACCGCATCAAGAGGCGGATCACCCGCATGGAGAGCGCGGCGTTCAAGGCGCGGTTGGCCAAGCGGGCCGCCGCCATCGAGGCCAAGTGCCACGTGAGCGCACCGCCGGCCAAGAGCTCGTCGGCCACCACGCCGACCAGCGCCTCGACCGGCGACCTCGGCTCGACCGGTACGGCGACCTCGGCCTGACCAGGCCCGACGGCCCTGACGTCAGTCGGTCGACAGGACGTCACTCGGTCGACAGGACGTCAGTCGGTCGACAGGACGTCAGCCGGTGGGCAGGTCGTCGACCAGCGAGTGGGCCAGATGGGCGAAGCCGTCGGCCAGCTGGGTCGAGGGGCTCGAGCCGGCGACGCCGGCGGCCAGGTCGGCGTACTGCCTGGCCACCAGGGCGGATCCGCCGATCGCTCCGGACTCGGCCACGATCGAGCGTGCCTTGTCCCGTTCGGGCTGGCCGAGGGGCTGGCCGAGCAGCGGCCGCAGCTCGGGGCCGACCTCCGGATCGGCCAGGGCCAGCAGCACCGGCAGGGTGTAGATGCCCTCGGCCAGGTCCTGCCCGGCCGGTTTGCCCAGCTCGGCTTCGGTCCCGATGATGTCGAGGATGTCGTCGCGCACCTGGAAGATCATGCCGAAATAACGGCCGAACGAGGTCACCGCCTCGACGTGGTGGCGGGGCAGACCACCGGTGAGCGCGCCGATCCGGCACGACGTGGACATGAGCGCCGCCGTCTTGCCGGCGATGGCGTCGGCGTACGCGTCCTGGCTCCGGGTCACCTGGAACGCGGCCTGCACCTCGGCCACCTGCCCCCGGCACAGCTCACCCAGCGTGGCCGCCAGCAGCCCGGCGATCTCGGTGCCCAGTCCGGCCGCGATCTCCGCCGACCGGGCCAGCAGGAAGTCGCCAGCCACGATGGCCACCAGGTTGCCGAAACGGGCATTGACGCTCTCCACGTTGCGACGCACCGTGGCCTCGTCCATGACGTCGTCGTGGTAGAGCGACGCCAGATGGACGAGTTCGACGGCGGTGGCCCCGAGCAGGTCCTCCCGTGACGCCGTCCTGGTCCCCGAGGTCGCCGCGGCGAGGGCGAGGACGGGCCGCAGTCGCTTGCCCCCGGCGGCCAGCAGATGGGTGGTGACCTCGTCGAGGAAGGCGTCACCCGTGACCACGGACTCGACGAGCAGGGGCTCGAGCTGCATCAGCTGATCTTCGAGTGCGGGAAGCCCGAGGAGCTCTACGGCGTTCACTTCCTACAGACGATAGGCCAGGATGCCGATGACCGGGACATTGGATTCAGGCAGGAAAGGTGCGGGTGCGGGGTGTACCGGCGCCTGTAGACTCGCTCTCAGTAGCTGACCGCGGATGGAGGCGGTGGAGTGTTCGAACGCTTTACAGACAGGGCTCGTCGAGTGCTGGTGCTCGCGCAGGAAGAGGCGCGGCTGCTGAACCACAGTTTCATCGGCACCGAGCACATCCTCTTGGGCCTGATCCACGAGGGCGAGGGCGTGGCGGCGAAGGCGTTGGAGTCACTGGGCGTCTCGCTCGAAGCCGTGCGCGAGAAGGTCGAGGAGACCATCGGGCTCGCCGGCACCGCTCCGACCGGCTCACCTCCTTTCACCCCGCGGGCGAAGAAAGTCCTCGAGCTGTCGCTCCGTGAGGCGTTGCAACTGGGCCACAGCTACATCGGCACCGAGCACATGCTGCTCGGCCTGGTTCGTGAAGGCGAAGGTGTGGCGGCCCAAGTGCTCCAGAGCCTGGGCGCCGATCTGCCCCGCGTGCGCCAGCAGGTGATCCAGCTGCTCTCGGGGTACCAGGGCAAGGAGTCGGTGGGCGCAGGACCCGGCTCGCCCTCGTCCGACGCACCGACCGGGTCGCCGGTGCTCGACCAATTCGGACGCAACCTCACCGCGCTGGCGCGCGATCGCAAGTTGGACCCGGTCATCGGGCGCGAGAAGGAGATCGAGCGGGTCATGCAGGTGCTGTCCCGCCGCACGAAGAACAACCCGGTCCTCATCGGCGAGCCCGGGGTAGGCAAGACCGCCATCGTCGAGGGTCTGGCCCAGCGCATCGTGGCCGATGACGTGCCCGAGACGCTCACCGGCAAGCAGCTCTACACCCTCGACCTCGGAGCGCTGGTGGCCGGAAGCCGCTACCGCGGCGACTTCGAGGAACGCCTGAAGAAGGTGCTGAAGGAGATCCGCACCCGCGGAGACATCGTCCTGTTCATCGACGAGCTCCACACCCTGGTCGGTGCCGGGGCGGCCGAGGGCGCCATCGATGCCGCGTCCATCCTGAAGCCCATGTTGGCCCGCGGCGAGCTGCAGACCATCGGGGCGACCACCATCGACGAGTACCGCAAGCACCTCGAGAAGGACGCCGCCCTCGAACGGCGGTTCCAGCCGATCAAGGTCGAGCAGCCCAACGTGGCCCTCACCATCGAGATCCTGAAGGGCCTGCGCGACCGGTACGAGTCGCACCACGCGGTGACCATCACCGACCAGGCGCTGGTGGCGGCGGCGAACCTGGCCGACCGCTACCTGGCCGACCGCTACCTGCCCGACAAGGCCATCGATCTCATCGACGAGGCCGGCAGCCGCCTGCGCATCCGCCGGATGACCACCCCTCCCGCCTACAAGAAGCTGGAGGAGGAGATCAGCCGCCTGCGGGCGGACAAGGAGTCGGCCATCGAGAAGCAGGCCTTCGACCAGGCGAAGAAGCTCGCCGAACAGGAGAAGGACCGCCTCGACAGCAAGGAGGCCATGGAGGCCGAATGGCGTGCCGAAGGGGTCGACCTGTTCGACGTGGTGGATGAGGAGGTCATCGCCGAGGTGCTGGCCAACTGGACCGGCATCCCGGTCTACCGCCTCACCGAGGAGGAGACGGCCAAGCTCCTCCGCATGGAGGACGAGCTGCACAAACGGGTCATCGGTCAGGAGCCGGCCATCGCCGCCCTGGCCCGCTCGATCCGTCGCACCCGCGCCGGTCTGAAGGATCCCAAGCGACCGAGCGGTTCGTTCATCTTCCTCGGGCCCACCGGCGTCGGGAAGACCGAGCTCGCCAAGTCACTGGCCGAGTTCCTTTTCGACGACGAGGACTCGCTCATCCAACTCGACATGTCCGAGTACATGGAGAAGCACACAGTGAGCCGGTTGGTGGGCTCGCCCCCCGGCTATGTCGGCTACGAGGAGGGTGGGCAGCTGACCGAGGCGGTGCGTCGCAAGCCCTTCTCGGTGGTGCTGTTCGACGAGGTGGAGAAGGCCCATGCCGACGTGTTCAATGCGCTCCTCCAGATCCTGGAGGACGGCCGGCTGACCGACGCCCAGGGCCGCTCGGTGGACTTCAAGAACACCGTGTTGATCATGACCTCCAACCTCGGGACGGCCGATCTGCGCAAGTCGTCGGTGGGCTTCGCCAAGACGTCCGAGGCCATCACCTATGAGCGGATGAAGTCCAAGGTCAACGAGGCCCTGAAGGCCCACTTCCGCCCCGAATTCCTCAACCGGATCGACGAGGTCGTGGTCTTCCACGAGCTGTCCAAGGAAGAGGTGGTCGAGATCGTCGACCTCATGATCCAGCGGGTCTCGACCCAGCTCGAGCTGCAGGGGCTGAGCCTGGTGCTCACGCCGCCGGCCAAGCAGCTGCTGGCCGAGCGGGGCTACGACCCCCAGCTCGGGGCGCGGCCGCTGCGCCGGGCCATCCAGCAGATGGTCGAGGACCCGCTTTCCGAGCGCATCCTCTGGAAGGAATTCCGGGTGGGTGAGACCATCGTGGTGGACGTGGAGACGATCACCCCCGAAGCGGCTGCGGCCTACGACGTGAAGGGTGCTCCTCCGCTGGTGGCGGGCGAGCAGCAGCTCACCTTCAAGGCCATCGAGGGGATCGAGCCGCCCCCGGTCGAGCTGGCCGGCGCCGACTCGGCCGCGGACTAGCTCCACCCGCTCCCCGGCCCGCCCCCGGTGGGTCCATGGTGCGGGCGCGGCACACCCGTTCCGTACTATTCGGCCATGGCCAAGGCGGCGAGGCGCCACCGCTGCATCGACTGCGGAGGGACAACGGCTCGTTGGGCTGGGCGCTGCCCGACCTGCGGCGAGTGGAACACGCTGGTGGAAGAGACCACGCTCGGCCCCCTGGTGCAGGCGGTCGACGCCCTCGGACTCGGTTCCATGCCCGTTTCCCTGGCTTCGGTCGAGGTGGCCGAGGCCAGGGCCCTGCCCGACCGGCGTGGACGAGTTCGACCGGGTGCTGTCGGGTGGGCTGGTCCCGGGCTCGGTCACCCTCCTCGGCGGCGAGCCGGGGATCGGCAAGTCCACGTTGTTGCTCCAGGTGCTGGCCGCCCGAGCCGCCTTGGGGCACGAAGTGCTCCTGGTCTCGGCCGAGGAGTCGGCCCACCAGGTCAGGCTGCGGGCCGAGCGTCTCGGACCGGTCCCACCCGGGCTGCTGATCCTGTCCACCACGGACGTGGAGACGGCGGCGGGCGCCGTGGTGGCCGCCGAGCCGGATCTCGTGGTCATCGACTCCATCCAGGCCATGGCGGCCTGCCCCACCGCCTCCGGCGAGGCCCGGCCATCCGGGGCGCCGGGCAGCGTGACCCAGGTGCGCCAGTGCGCCGACCGGCTGGTGGGCCTGGCCAAGTCCCGCCAGGTGGGCATGGTGCTGGTCGGCCACGTGACCAAGGACGGGTCGCTGGCCGGGCCCCGGACGCTCGAGCACATGGTGGACACGGTGCTGAGCTTCGAGGGGGACCGCCACCATGCCCTCCGGCTCCTCTCGGCCGTCAAGCACCGGTTCGGGCCGACCGGCGAGCTGGGCCTGTTCGAGATGGGCGACCGGGGACTCGACCGGGTCGACGACCCGCGGCGTCTCCTCCTCGGCGACCGGCTGACCGGGGTGAGCGGAGGGGTGGTGCTGCCCGCCCTGCAGGGTCGGCGCACGCTGGCGGTCGAGCTGCAGGCCCTCGTCACCCCGATGGGCCAGGCGCAGGCCAGGCGCTCGGTGGTGGGCCTCGACGCTGGCCGCCTGGTCATGACCCTGGCCGTCCTGGTTCGCCACGTCGGCCTGCCGGTGCTGTCCATGGACGTCTTCGCCTCGGTGGCCGGGGGCATCCGGGTCACCGAGCCCGCGGCCGACCTGGCCGTGGCCCTGGCCGTGGCGTCGGCCACCACCGGGGCGGCCCTGCCCGCCAACCTGGCGGCGGTGGGGGAGATCGGGCTGTCCGGCGAGGTGCGTCAGGTCACCAACCTGCCCCGCCGGCTCGAGGAGCGGCCCGTTTGGGATTCGACCGCGTCGTCGTCCCGGCGTCGTCGCCCGAGGGACCACCGGGAATCGAGCTGGTCCGGGCCGAGACGGTGGCCCAGGCGGTGGCCGAGCTCTGCTCCGCTCCCGCCTCCCGAGCACCAATGGCCCGACCCCGCCTGCCCTCCGGAACGGAGGGACCCCGACCGTCTGACGTCGGGTAGGCGAGTAGCGCAGGTGGGCGGCGGCAACAGTCCCGGTCACCGCCCTTTCCTCGGATACCGACCATCTGTCGACCGCTACCATTCGTCTGTGACCACCCGTCAGAGCTCGCCGCTCAGTGACGCCCTGGCCATGGCCGCTCCCGGTCAGCCCCTTCGCGACGGACTCGACCGCATCCTCCGGGCCAAGCGTGGCGCCCTGGTCGTGGTGGGCGACGACCCGAACGTCCTGTCCATCTGCTCGGGGGGCTTCCTTCTCGACGCCGAGTTCAGCCCGCAACGGATCTCCGAGCTGGCCAAGATGGACGGCGCCATCATCCTCGCCGCCGACGCCTCCCGGATCGCCCGGGCCAATGTCCACCTGATGCCGAAGGCCAGCATCCCGACCTCGGAGACGGGCACCCGGCACCGCACCGCCGAGCGGGTGGCCCGATCCATCGATGTGCCGGTGCTGTCGGTGTCGGCGGCCATGTCGGTCATCGCCGTGTACCGCAACGACCAGAAGCACACCGTCCAGCCCACCGGGTGGCTGCACGACCGCACCGACCAGGCCCTGGCCACCATGCAACGGTTCCGCAACCGGTTCGACGTGGCGCTGAGCGGGCTGTCCATGCTGGAGGTGGAGGACACCGTGTCGGTGGGTGATGTGGTCGGCGTGGTCCAGGCCGCCGAGATGCTCCTCCGCATCGCCGAGGAGGTGGACGGCTACCTGGTCGAGCTGGGTGAGGACGGACGCCTGGTCGGGATGCAGTCGGCCGAGCTCATGGACGGCGTGGACACCACCTTGAACCTGGTGGTGCGGGACTACTGTCGACGGCCGCCCAGCCGGGGGGCCCACCGTGTCGCGCTGGTCGACCAGGTGGTCGAGGAGCTCGCCCGTCTGACCTCGGACGAGTTGGGCGACGCCAGCCGGGTGGCGCAGATCCTCGGTCTGCCCGGGTCGTTCCACGACAGCGAGTCGGGTGTCGAACCCCGGGGGTACCGCCTCCTCTACCGGCTGCCCCGCTTTTCGGACGCCATCATCGAGCGGATCGTCGACAGGTTCGTCAACCTGCAGCAGATCATGCGGGCCTCCCTGGGCGAGCTCGAACAGGTGGAGGGCGTGGGCCAGGCGCGCGCCCACTCGGTCAAGGACGGACTGGCCCGCCTGGCCGAGGCCGGGATCTTCGAGCGCTACCAGTAGCGCCGGCGCCGGGCGGTCCTTCCTCCTCCGGTGGGGGCCGAGGACGGCGGGGTGCCGGCACCGTGTACCATTGCGTGCTCCCTTTCGCGGTCCCGATGTAGCCCATCAGCCCGGGGCCTGCCCGCCACACCAGGAGGAATGGTGTTCGACATCGGTGACAAGGTCGTCTATCCGCATCATGGCGCGGCGGTCGTCGAGCGGCGAGAGACGAAAGAGGCGTTCGGGAAGAAGCAGGAATACCTGGTGCTGCGCCTGGCCTATGGCGACCTCACCCTGATGGTCCCCGCCGACAACACCGATGGGGTCGGCCTGCGGGAGGTGATCAACGACGAAGAGGTCGAAGAGGTCTTCGCCGTCCTTCGCAAGAAGGAAGCCCGGATGCCGACCAACTGGTCGCGTCGCTACAAGAACCACTCCGAGAAGTTGCGGTCCGGCGACATCTACCAGGTGGCCGAGGTGGTCCGGAACCTCTCCATCCGCGACAAGGACAAGGGCCTCTCCGCCGGGGAGAAGCGCATGCTCAGCCGGGCCCGCCAGATCCTGGTGTCCGAGCTCACCTTCGCCCTGGGCGTGGACGAGGAGACCGCCGAGGTGCGGCTCAACGAGGCGTTGCCCTGAGCCCAGCGGGGTCCGTGTGGACCGTGGTGGTGGCGGGCGGGTCCGGCCGCCGGTTCGGGGGTCCGAAGCAGTTTCTCGAGCTGGCCGGTAGGCCGGTGGTCTCGTGGTCGGTGGCGTCGGCCCGGGCCGTCTCCGACGGCGTGGTGCTGGTCGTCCCCGACCTGTCCCGAGATCCTCGGGAGGCGGACAGTGCTCCGCCCGATCCGGCCGCCCGGGCGGACCGGGTGGTCGCCGGCGGCGCGACGCGGGCCGACTCGGTGCGGGCCGGGCTGGCCGCCGTGCCCGACGAGGCGGACGTCATCGTCGTCCATGACGCCGTGCGCCCACTGGCCACGCCTTCGATCTTCGCCGCCGTGGTCGAGGCGGTGCGGACCGGGCGAGCGGAGGGAGCGATCCCGGTGGTGCCGATCACCGACACGCTGAAGCGGACCGCCGGCGGCATGGTGTGCTCGACCCTGGATCGGGACGGACTCGTCCTGGTGCAGACACCGCAGGCTTTCGTGGCGGCCACCCTGCGGGCCGCCCATCGCGGTGCGGCGGATGCCACCGACGATGCCGGGTTGCTCGAGCGCCTGGGGGCCACGGTCTGCACGGTGGCCGGCGATCCGTTCAACCTGAAGCTCACCCGGCCCGAGGACCTCCCGCTGGCCGAGGCTCTCATGGGAGCGACCCGATGAATGGTGGCGGCGTCCCGTTCCGCATCGGTCATGGTCTCGATGTCCACCGGTTCTCGGACCAGGTCGGACGGGCGCTCGTGCTCGGCGGGGTCACGATCACCGGCGCAGGTGCCCAAGGTCTCGACGGCCACAGCGACGCCGACGCCGTGGCTCACGCCGTGGCCGATGCCGTGCTCGGAGCGGCCGGTCTCGGTGATCTGGGCCGGCACGCGCCCGACACCGACCCGCGGTGGCGCAACGCCGACAGCCTGGTCATCCTGGGACGCATGGTCGAGCTGGCCGCCGAGGCCGGATGGGCCCCGGTCAACGCCGACTGCACAGTGGTGGCCGAGCGGCCCCGGCTGGCTCCGCACGTGGAACTCATGTCCGACCGATTGGGGGCCGTGCTGGGCGCTCCAGCCAACGTCAAGGCCACGCGTGCCGAAGGTCTCGGCGCCCTGGGCCGGGCCGAAGGGATCGCCTGTTGGGCCGTGGTGCTCCTCGGCCCGGTACCGGCCGAGGAGCCGGGTTGACGACGGGGAAGCGCGGGTCCGGTCGCGCCAGCGATCGCGGCCGTGGCCACCGCGACGACCGGGGCCGCGGCCCAGGCGGGGGTGGCCGACGGGGTGTTCGAGCCGGCTCCGCCCCCACCCGCCGGCAGGACGGCAACGCTGGGCGCCCGGCTCCCCGGGACGCCGGCCGTCGATCGGGTTCCCACGGCCTCGGGGGCGATCAGGTCGAGGGTCGTCAGGCGGTGCGCGAGCTGCTTCGGGCCAACCGCCGCTCGGTGCGGTCGCTGCTCATGGCCGAGGGCATGGAGGCCTCGGCCGTCCTCGACGACATCGAGGCCCTGGCCTCGAAACGACGGGTGCGCATCGAGTACGTGTCACGGCGTCGGCTCGACTCGGTGGCGCGGACCGACAGCTCCCAGGGAGTGGTGGCGCTGGCCCGCCCGATCGAGGAGACACCGCTCGACACGCTGTGCAGGTCCTCGGGTCGGGACCAACTGCCGTTCTTGCTGGTCCTCGACGGCATCAGCGATCCCCACAATGTCGGCGCCCTGCTCCGCAGCGCGGAGTGCGCCGGGGTGACCGGTGTCGTGCTGCCCCGTCACCGATCGGCCCATCTGTCGCCGACGGTGGCCAAGGTGGCCGCCGGAGCCATCGAGTACCTGTCCATCGCTCTGGTGGCCGGCATCCCGACCGCCCTCAGGCAGCTCTCGGACCGGGGAGTGTGGACGATCGGCATGGTCGGGGAGGCCCGGCAGTCCTTCTACGAGCTGCCTCTGGGGGACCAGCCGGTGGCACTCGTCCTGGGGTCCGAGGACGTCGGGCTGGCCGCTCTCACCCGCAAGCGCTGCGATGTGCTGGCCGGCCTGCCCCAGCACGGCACGCTGTCGTCGCTCAACGTCTCGACAGCCGGCGCCATCGCCTGCTTCGAGGTGGCCCGCCGACGCTCGGCGGACGGGCGGTCGGCTCGCCCGTCCTGACACGATCGAGGGCCGCCGGCGCGAGAAGGTACCGACGACACGCGAGGCCTCCGGGGCCGAGATGACCCTTCCGTCCGAGGAGCGGACGCTAAGGAGAGGTCACGATGACAGTGGCGGTCGCGGTTCGATCCTCATGCGTGCAGGCAGGTGGGGGACCGAGGACCTGAACATCGTCACTGAAGTGATAGGTCCCCGGCGTCGAATACGAGTGCGTGTAGGTGCCGGTGTGGTCGACCCGGGCGGTGTCCCCGCACTTGATCATCCCGGCGTTTGCCCCAGAGGTTCCGCCGTCGCCGAACTGGACGCCTTCGGAATCGAGGGTGCCCGGACCCCGGATCGCGACGGTGAACGTGACCGGCGTTCCGGCACCGACCGGCTCGGGGCGGACTGTGACATTCACGGCCAGAGGCTCGGTCGGGCTCGTCGGCGCGGCGATCGAAGTCGTCGAGGTCGCCGATGGGGGGCGGGAGGACGAGGTGGAGGTGGAGGTGCCGGTGCTCGTTGACGGCCCGCTACTGCACGCGGTGGCCGCGGCGACGAGTACCAGTCCGACGACGACACGCCCGCAACCGTTCATAGGTCCAGCCTGGCTCGACCAGGTGGTGAGGGTTAGAGCCTTTGGTCCTTTCTGCCCAACACGGGGGAGGTGGCCGCCGAGTGAGGTGGGGGCACCACGACGGCCGGGTGTCCCCAACCCGGCCGGTGGGGTAGAACCGGAGGCGCAGGTGCAGGCCCGCTTGGGCTGTCCAGCGGGCTGATCGACCCCGACCGGCTACGCATCGACCGGCTACGCCCCGGCCGGTTCGAATCGAAGGAGCGTGGATGAGCGAACGAGCGGACGTGATCGTGGTGGGGATGGGCCCGGGTGGCGAGGACGCCGCCGAGCGTCTGGCCGAGGCCGGAATGGACGTGGTGGGCATCGACGCCGAGCTGGTCGGCGGCGAGTGCCCCTACTGGGGATGCGTGCCCTCGAAGATGATGATCCGGGCGGCCGATCTGCTGGCGGAAGCCCGGCGGGTGCCCGGCATGGCGGGTGATGCCACCGTGCGACCCGACTGGACGCCGGTGGCACGGCGCATCCGGGAGGAGGCGACCGACTCGTGGGACGACGCCGTGGCGGTGAAGCGCTTCGAGGCCAAGGGTGGCCGCTTCGAACGGGGATGGGGCCGCCTCGAGGGACCGGGCCGGGTGGCGGTGGGCGACCGCATCTTCGAAGCCGACCGGGCGGTGGTCATCAACGTGGGCACCCGGCCCTCGGTCCCCCCGGTGGACGGCCTCGGCGCCACTCCGTACTGGACCAACCGTCAGGCCATCGAGGCCGAGGAGGTCCCCGGCTCCCTGGCCGTCCTGGGCGGTGGGGCCATCGGGGCCGAGCTGGCCCAGATGTTCCGTCGGTTCGGGTCCTCGGTCACGGTGCTCGAGGCCGGCCCGCGCCTGCTCGGCCCGGAGGAGCCCGAGGCCGGGCAGCTGCTCGAGCAGGTCTTCGCCGTCGGAGGGGATCGAGGTCAGGACGCAGGCGGCCGTCGGGACGGTCCACCATGACGGGGCGCGCTTCACGCTGGATGTGGGCGGGGACGACCGGGTGACGGCCGAGCGGCTCCTGGTCGCCACCGGCCGCCACGCCGAGCTGGACCGGCTCAACGTGTCCTCGGTCGGTCTCGACGACTCCGACCGGTTCCTCCCCGTCGACGACCACCTCCGAGTGGAGGGGGTGGACCGCACCTGGGCGATCGGGGACATCACCGGCAAGGGGGCGTTCACCCACGTCTCCATGTACCAGGCGGACATCGTGGTCAACGACATCCTGGGTCAACCGGTGGTGCCGGCCGACTACCGGGCCGTCCCCCGTGTGACGTTCACCGACCCGGAGATCGGTTCGGTCGGGTTGAACGAGCAACAGGCCCGCGATCGTGGGCTCGACGTCCGGGTGGGGACGACCGAGCTCCCCTCGTCGACCAGGGGTTGGATCCACAAGGCGGGCAACCAGGGGTTCGTCAAGCTGGTGGAGGATGCCGAACGCGGCGTGCTGGTCGGATCCACCTCTGCCGGGCCGTGGGGGGGCGAGGTGCTGGGACTGTTGACCCTCGCCGTTCATGCCGAGGTGCCCACCACCCGGCTGCGGCACATGATCTACGCCTATCCGACCTTCCATCGGGCCATCGAGGCAGCGGTGAAGGACCTCCTCGATTCCTAGGGACGCCTCCCGGTCCCCGGTTCGGGACCGGGCTCAGCCCGGAGGACAGACCGGTCGTCAGGAGGAGGGCCGGGCCAACGTCAGCAGGAACTCGCTCCCGTCGGAGGGCCAGGTCGACTCGACCCTGAACCCGCACTCACCGAGCTCGGCCTCGAGTGCGTCGGGGGAGAACTTGGTACTGATCTCGGTCAGCATCTCCTCGCCCGGCTCGAACACGAGATGGAGGTCGAGGTCGCCGACATGGACCCGTTGGAGCTCCGGGGAGCGGAGCCACATCTCGATCCGCCGGTCGGGCTCGTTCCAGCGGGCCACGTGCTCGAAGCGCTCGGGATCGAAGTCGGCGGCGAGCTCGCGATTGAGCACGTGCAGCACGTTGCGGTTGAACTCGGCGGTCACGCCCGAGGCATCGTCATAGGCGCTGACCAGACGGGCCCGGTCCTTGACCAGGTCCGTGCCGAGCAGCAGTCGGTCCTCGATGCCCATGACCTTGCCCAGCTGGATGAAGAAGTCACGGCGCTGTCCGGGGTCGAGATTGCCGATCGTCCCCCCGAGGAAGGCGAACAGCCGGCGCCCGGCGACCGGCAACCGATCGAGGTGCTGATGGAAGTCGGCCACGACCGCGTTGACCGCCACGCCCGGGTACTCCTCGGAGAGGGCGTTGGCCGCCTCCCACAGCGTGGTGTCACTCACGTCCAGGGGCAGGAACCGTCGCAGCCGACCCGTGGACTGCATGGCGTCGAGCAGCAGTCTCGACTTCTCGCAGGTCCCGGCGCCGAGCTCGATCAGCGTGTCGGCGTCGGAGCGCCGGGCGATGTCGGTGGCGTGGGCGTCGAGGATCGACCGCTCGGCGCGGGTGGGGTAGTACTCGGGCAGCCGGGTGATCTCGTCGAAGAGGCGGCTACCACGGTCGTCGTAGAAGTAGACCGGCGGCAGCTGCTTCGGTCGTGCGGTCAGGCCGGTGATCACGTCGTGCTCCATGGCCCCGCGCAGATCGTGGGCGGAGAGATGGACATCGATGGTCGGGGATATCACGCCGGTCATGGGATGTCGTTCTCGGGCTCCTGGTCGGGCTCAGGTGGCGTCCCGGGCCATCCGCACCCCGGAGAAGGCCCAGCGGGCCGAGGGGGGGAAGAAATTCCGATAGCTGGCCCGCACATGGTCGAGGGGGGTGGCGCACGACCCGCCGCGCAGGACGTACTGGTTGACCATGAACTTGCCGTTGTACTCCCCGACGGTGCCCGGGGCCGGCTCGAACCCCGGGTAAGGGCTGTAGGCGGACGACGTCCACTGCCAGACGTCGCCGTAGAGGCAGGGCTTGGGCGACTGGCCCGTCGACGGGGTCGGATGGAGCTTGGTCTGGTCGAGGAAGTGACCGGCGACCGGTGACTGGGTCGCGGCCACCTCCCACTCGGCCTCGGTCGGGAGGCGGCAGCCGGCCCAGCGGGCGAAGGCGTCGGCCTCGTAGTAGCTGAGGTGGCAGGCCGGCTGGGCCGGGTTCACCGGGACCGAGCCACCCAGGGTGAACTCGTGCCACACTCCGTCGATCGTCGACCAATAGAGGGGTGCCTCCCACCCCTCCTCCTGCACCGTGGCCCAGCCGTCCGAGAGCCACAGCTCCGGCCGGCGGTAGCCACCGTCTGCCATGAACTCCAACCACTGACCGGAGCTCACAGGCTGATCGGCGAGGTCGAAGGCACCGACGTAGACGAGGTGGCGGGGCAGCTCGTTGTCGAAACAGAAGCCCGGGCCGGGGTGGCCGATCTCGTAGGTGCCCTCGTCGTGACCGGTCCAGGTCGGCTCAGCGGCCGGGCCGGGTGGCGGGAGGCGCACCGCGTCGTAGGCGGGGAACGAAGGGTTGCGGGACAGCACGTGCTTGATGTCCATCAACAGGAGCTCCTGGTGCTGTTGCTCGTGCTGGATCCCGAGCTCGATCAGTTCGCCCACCGGAAGGCTGAACGGATCGTCGAGCAGCGATCCCATGGCCCGATCCACGTGGGCCCGGTACTCGGTGACCTCGGCCACGCCGGGCCGGGAGAGCAACCCGCGATCATGCCGGGGATAACGGGCGCCGACGCCCTCGTAGTACGAATTGAAGAGGAAGCCGAAGTCGGGATGGAAACATCGGTAGCCCTTGAGCCCGGTCTGCAGGAGGAAGGTCTCGAAGAACCAGGTGGTGTGGGCCCGGTGCCACTTGGTCGGGCTCACGTCGGGCATCGACTGGACGGTCTGGTCCTCGGCCGAGAGCGGGGACGCCAACGATTCGGTGAGCGACCGGGTGGCCACGAATCGGTCGGAGAGGGTCAGCTGGTCTTTCGCCATCAGCAGGTCCGTCATCACCGCTCCTCCCCCTCCACATGGGGATCGTCGAGACGGCTGCCCGAGCCGGGCTCCCGCACGCCGTCACCGAGAGAACTTACCTGGAAGTCCGCCGGAGCGAACGCGGCCGATTGCCCTGGTCCGGGCGGGCGGTGCCGGAGCCCGGCCGAGACGACGGTGTGGTCCCTGCGGGCGCGACGCACCTGGTCAGGGGAGCCGGCGGTGGGAATCGAACCCACGACCTGACGATTACAAGTCGTCTGCGCTACCAACTGCGCCACACCGGCCCGGTGCCGTGACCAACCCGGTGCCACCGCCATTGTACGGTCGCCCGGTCCCGACGGCGGGCCCACCTTTCGGACCGGGCGAGACCCGGGCGGCACCCGTCGGGGAAAGCCTTGCTTCTCCACCCTGCGGTTGGCAGGCTGACATGCAGTGTCCAACCCTCCTCAGTCCGACGGGCCATCGAACGGCCCGGGCGGGCGCGGGGTTCCGACCGTCCGAGCCGGCATCGTGCTCGTGTCGTTCGTCGTGGCCACTGTGCTGCTTCTCGGTGTCATTCATCCGTCTGCACCCAAAGCGGCCCTCAGTGCGTCGGCTCCGAGCTCGGCCACCGGACCGGCCACCTCCACCCCAACCACCACCAGCACACCTACCCACCTGAACAGCGCCACAACCACCATTCCCCCGAGCAAGGTGTCCGTGCTGGTGGCCAACGCGTCGAGTGTGACCGGGGCGGCGGCGGCCGTGACGGCCCAGCTCCAGCCGGGCGGCTGGAACCTGGCCGCCGCCGGTCAACGCGTCGGCCAAGGTGGCGGCCTCGAGCATCTACTACCTGGCCGGTCACCAGTCCGTCGGCCCTGGCCATCGCCCAGACCCTGGGCGTGCCGAGCACCATGGTCCAGCCCTACACCACCGCCGCCCCGATCAGTTCGATCGGCGCGGCCGTGGTCCTGGTGGTGGTCGGTCCCGACGTGGCTACCCGGGCGACGACGCCCACCTCGGCCGCCACGGCGACCACGGCCCGGCCGACCACCACGTCGACGACCCATCACTGACCGGCTGCGGCCATCGGAGGGGGAGCACCGGATGGACGCCGAACTCCAACCGGACGCGTTGCGTCTGCTCGCACCATTCCTCGACCGCCCGTCGACGGCCGCAGTCATCACCGACTTCGATGGCACGCTGGCCCCGATCGTGGTCGACCCGGCCGAGGCCCGACCGGTCGCCGGTGCCCTCGACGTCCTGGCCCGGCTGGCCCGGCGGTTCGGCGTGGTGGCGGTGGTGTCGGGCCGACCGGCATCGTTCCTCCTCGACCGGATCACGGCCGGTCGGCACGGGGCGACGCCACCCGAGGGTCTCTCGTCGGTCCGCTTCGTCGGGCTCTACGGGTTGGAGTGGGCCACCAGTGACGGTGAGGTGGCGGTCAAGCCGGGCCTCGAGCGTTGGCGCCCGGTGGTGCAGAGCGCGGCCGACAGGCTCCGCTCCTCGGCGCCGGACGGCGTCGAGATCGAGAGCAAGGGACTGGCCGTTACCGTCCACTGGCGCCGGGCTCCCGAGGCCAGCCAGTGGGCGACCACCGCCGCCGAGGCCGAGGGGGCCCAGCGCGGGCTCCTGACCCATCCGGGCCGCATGTCGGTCGAGCTCCGGCCCCCCACGGACACCGACAAGGGCTCGGTCGTGCGGGATCTGGCGTCGGGGTGCTCGGCCGCCTGCTACCTCGGCGACGACCTCGGTGACCTCCCGGCCTTCGCCGCCCTGGCCGATCTGGCGTCCACCGGGGGCCTCGCCACCGCTTCGGTCGCCGCCGTCGACGAGGAAAGCGCGCCCGAGGTGGCCGAGGCGGCAGACATCGTGGTGCCGGGACCGGTCGGAGCCCTGGCCGTGCTGGCATGGTTGGCCGATGCCGTGCCCTCCGGCGGGGCCTGAGCGCCCGCTCCTGGAGGGGTCAGCGGCGGCCGGGAGGAGTCAGCCGGCCGCCGCCAGCTGGTCAGCCAGCCAGTCGGCGGGGTGGCGGGCCACGATCAGCCGGCGCAGCTCGGTGGACCGGGCGGCCCGCTCGGCCGGGGTCATGTCGAGCGCCTCGGCCAGGACGGCGGCCGTTCCCGACACGTCGAACGGGTTCACCTCGAGGGCGGCCGGCCACAGCTCGTCGAAGGCGCCGGCTTCGCGGGACAGCGCGAGAACCCCGTGGCCGGCATTGATGAGCGGACCTTCCTTGGCCACCAGATTCAGCCCGTCGCGCACCGGATTCACCAGCAGGACGTCGTAGCGGGACAGGGCGGCGAGCGATGCGTGGTAGTCGTCCTCCACCTCGAGGACGATCGGTGTCCACCCGGGCCTGGCCCACCGTTGGTTGATCCGGGCCACCGTGGACTCCACCTCGTTCTGGTAGGCCAGGTACTCGGGCAGTCCTTGACGGGTGGGATAGGCGAGGGCCACGAACACCACCCGTTCGCGTCGACTCGGCTCACGTTCGAGGAGCTCCTCGAAGGCCCAGAACCCGCGGAGCAGGTTCTTCGACAGCTCCATCCGGTCCACCCGCACGATGACCTGACGACCGGGGTCCCCCACCTTCTCCTCGATGCGGGCGAGGGCCGCGGGCACCGCCGGATCAGAAGCCGATGCCTGAAGCCGCTCGGGATCGGTCGAGAGGGCCGACACGAAGGTCCGGCCGGCCCCTGCCCCTCCCGGACCGAAGGCCGAACCGGACCCGGCCTGGTTGGCCCGGTAGGCCGCAGCCCACCGCTCGGTGTGGAACCCGCACGCACCGAACCCGGCCATGGACGACAGCAGCTCGGCCACCACCGCGTCCGGGAGCATCCGCAGCACCGAGGGGTCGGCAAAGGGTGTGTGGGTGAAGTGCACCGTCCTCAGGTCCGGCCGCTCGTTGGCCAGCGTCGAGCCCATGAGGGCCAGGTGATAGTCCTGGACGAGCACTCGCCCCCCGACGGGTGCGACCTTGGCCACCCGTTCGGCGAACTGCTGGTTGAGCTCGCGGTAGGCATCCCACGCGTGCCACCATCGGTGATCGGGACGGGGCCGGCGGGCTGCATCGAACAGGTGGTGATGGCAGAACCACAGCATGGCGTTGGACACCACGTTGTAGGCCAGGTTGTAGACCTCCGGCTCGGGGTCGACCAGCTCGACATGGAACCCGTCGTCGGGAATCAGCCCGGCCTCGTTGGCGGCCCGATCGGCGTCCCCGAGGGTGCAGGCCACCCAGGTGGCGCCGGTGCCGGCCATCATCGGGCGCAGCGACCCCGCCAACCCACCGGCCGCCTCGCCGGCCACGGGTAGGCCGTCTTCGAAGTGGAACGCCAGCGGACCCCGGTTGGAGACCATCACCGTGTCGGCCAGTGAACCCTCGCCGTTCTCCTCGAAGCGGTGGGAAGCCATGCCAAGGGACGCTACCCCGTGGCGCCGATGACAGGCAGAGGGGGCTTGACAAGTTAGTGAGTGAGTACTCACAATAGACGCATGATGGTTCCCGCCCGGCAGACCGCAGACGAGCGTCGCACCGCCGTGCTGGCTGCCGCCATCTCCGAGTTCGCCCGGTCGGGCTACGCAGGGACGTCGACCGAGGCCATCGCGGCCCGGGCCGGGATCTCCCAGCCCTACCTGTTCCGCTTGTTCGGGACCAAGAAGGACCTGTTCGTAGCCACCTATGACCTGGTCGGGGACCGGATCATCCAGGAGCTGTCCCAAGCCGGGGAGGGTCTGGACGGACAGGAGGCAATGGCGGCCATGGGCATCGCCTACGTGGAGCTCATGCAGGACCCCGAACTGCTCCAGGTGCAGCTGCACGGCTTCGCCGCCGCACCGGGCGACCCCGATATCGCCCGCAGCTGCCGTCGGACGTTCGAGGTGCTCCAGCAGGTCTTTTTCGAGCGGACCCACCTCTCCGGAGAGGAGCTCCGTGAATTCTTCGCCATGGGGATGCTGATCAACGTGATGGCGGCCATCGATCTCCAGTCGATTTCAGAAGGCTGGGCCCAGAGCCTCTGCCACGGACCGGAAAAAGCCCAGGCCGTGAAGGCCATGACCCAGGCCATCGACGCGCAGCGACGCGCTCGACCAGGCCGCGAGCGCGGAGGTACCCGCATGAACCACCCGTCCCTCACCGTCCCGCTTTTTTTGTCCCACGTATCTAGTGATCAATCACAATCAAAGAGATGGCGCACCGTCCCGCGGGCCTCAGCCGGCCGGCGCGGCATCGCCCGCACCCGGCTGACGCTGAGCCCGACCCGGCGGAAGCGGGCCACCACAACAGGTCCGGCCGGTGCGACGGGCACCGCGGGTGCGCCGGCGACCAACGGCTCCCGGGTCGCTTCCCACACCCCCGCCCGTTCCCACCGTCCCGTCCGGAGGACGGATGCCGGGTCGGGTCCGGATGACGCCGGCCGGGGGACGGCCCCGGCGGCCCGGAGGAGGGCGGTCTGGGCCATCGTCATCACCGGCATGGCGCTGTTCATGGCCTCGCTGGACAATCTGGTGGTGTCGACGGCGCTCCCGGTCATCCGGGTGCACCTGCACGCCGGTCTGTCCGGTCTGGAATGGACGGTCAATGCCTATACGTTGACGTTCGCCGTGCTGTTGCTCTCGGCGGCGGCGATCGGCGAACGGTTCGGCCGCCGGCGCATCTTCGTCCTCGGAATCGCCGTCTTCACCGGGGCGTCCGCGATCGCGGCACTGGCTCCGAACATCTCGGTGCTGGTGGCGGCGCGAGCCGTCCAGGGTGCCGGGGGCGCGATGATCATGCCGCTGTCGCTGACCCTGCTCAGCGCAGCGGTCACGCCGGAACGCCGCAACGCCGCTTTGGGCCTGTGGGGCGCCATCGGCGGGTTGGCCATCGCCATCGGACCGCTGGTCGGTGGCGCGGTCACGAGCGGCTGGTCCTGGCAGTACATCTTCTGGCTCAATGTGCCGATCGGGGTGGTGCTCATCCCTCTCGCCTGGTGGAAGCTGTCCGAGTCCCGAGGGGCACCCTCCCGGCTCGACCTCGTCGGGGTCGGACTGGTGAGCGCCGGCCTGTTCGGTGTGGTGCTCGGCCTGGTCCGGGGGAATGCCCACGGGTGGACGAGCACTTCCGTGCTGGCGTCGTTCGTGGCGGGGTCGGCGGCGCTGAGCACCTTCATCGCCTGGGAGCTTCGGTCGTCCCACCCCATGTTGGACATCAGGCTGTTCCGCCACCGTGGCTTCGCGGCGGTCAACGTCACCGCCCTGTTGTTCAGCTTCGGGATGTTCGGTTCCATCTTCTTCCTCACCCAGTTCCTCCAGACCGTCCAGGGCCTCAGCCCGCTGGCGGCCGGCGTCAGGGTGCTGCCCTGGACGGCGATGGCCATGCTGTTGGCCCCGCTGGTCGGCCAACTGGCCGAGCGGTGGGGAGGAAAGCCGCTGGTGGTGATCGGGCTCGTCCTGCAGGCCGATCGGACTCACCTGGCTGGCCCTGCTGATCACGCCGACCACCCCCTACGCCGACATGGTGGTTCCCTTCGTGGTCAGCGGGGTGGGGATGACCCTGTTCTTCGTCCCGCTGGCCTCCTTGGTGCTCGGATCGTTGCCCACCGCCCTCGAAGGCGTGGCCTCGGGAGCCAACAGCGCCTTCCGGGAGCTGGGAGGCGTCTTGGGCATCGCCGTGCTCGGCGCCGTGTTCAGCTCCAACGGCGGTTACCGCTCGGCCTCGGACTACGTGAGTGGGTTGACCCCCGCCGTCTTCGCCGGAGCGGCGGTGGTGGCGGTCGGCGCGGTCACCGCCGTCCTCGTGCCCGGACGCCGTCGCGCTCGGGCGGCCCAGGCCGAACCACCGGCTTCAGAGGCGGCGCCCGGGAGCAAGCCGGCAGGGGGCGATGTGGTCCGCAGGCTCCGGCCTCCCGTCCCGGTGGTGGCGTTGGCAGCTGGCTCGGCACCAGTCTCGACGGCGGTTCCGGCGACGGCCACGGGGCCGGTCTGCCCGGAGCCGGCGTGCGCGTCGGCCTGACCACTTCGATCCCGAGCCCCCGGCAGAGACCGAGGGCGGCCGAGATTCGACCGGCGTGCCGAACTGGTGCCAACGGGAGCCGACCGGTGGCGACCGGGTGGCGTCAGTCCGGCGTGATCGCCGGGGCCAACGAGGCCCGGGCCAGCGAGGCCCGGAGGATGTCGGTGGCCTGGGGCCGCAGTTCGGTGAGGGGTCGGTTCCGATGCACCCGGACTCCCAGGTCGACCTGCGCGATGGTGTCCACACCGAAACGGGCGGCGGCATCGATCAGGAGGGCCAGCTCGACGGCGTAGCCGTCGGCCAGCCCGCATTTCTCGAGCACCCACCGGGGCGCGGCCGTCTCGCCAGCCAGCGGTTGCTCGATCGATGCCAGGTGTGGGAACAGCAGATCGATGATGGGTCTGGCCACCAGCTCGGTGACACGCCCTCCGCCACCGGGAGCGCCGTGGAGCGGGCGCTGGTAGTACCCCTTCACCAGGGTGACCGAGTCGTCGGACAGCAGCGGTCCCAGCAACCCGGTCACGAAGTGGGGCCCGAAGTTGGTGACGTCGGCGTCGACGAACACGATGAGATCGCCCGTCGGAGGACTTGACGGCCGTTCGCATTGCCTGGCCCTTGCCCCCGCACGATCCTTCGGTGGCGATGACCCGGGCGCCTGATCGGGCCGCCAACTCGGCCGTCCGATCATCCGACCCGTCGTCGATGACGATGACCTCGTCGACGAGTGGTGGACCATCGGAGGTCCCGGCCAGGGTCGACACGACCGAGTGAACGATGGGACCGATGGTGGCCGCCTCGTTGCGGGCCGGGATGCAAACTGAGATCCGACGGTTCCCCTTCCGTTCGGCGAGGTCGAGGGAATCGGCTGGCGTCCCCGGCGCCCTGCCCGCGTCATGGCCCGGAGTGAACGCCCTCGACATGCCGTCATCATCGCTCACCCGGACTGGGTGCGGGAAGCCGGATGCGGCCGGCGCACCGCCGGCCGGGGGTGCGATTCGACCGCTCGGCGACGTGTCACCGCCGATCGTGGTGGGCGACACCGGCTCCGGGCCGGCCGCCTGCATTGACTGGGACGCCCGCATCGACCATGATGGAGGTCATCATCCAGAGCGGCTGAGGGACCGGGCCCAGCGACGCCGCGGCAACCAGAGCGAGATCCGGACCTGCTTCGGCAGATCCGGATTCCACAAGGTGCCAATGCCCGAGCGATGAGGAGACACCGTGGACTTCGTTTCTGGGCTTCGCTGCCGTGAGTGCGGTCGCGCCTATCCGACCGAGGCGCTGCACGTCTGTGACTACTGCTTCGGCCCCCTCGAGGTGAGCTTCGACTACGAGCGGGTAGCCACGACGATGACCCGCCAACGCGTCGAGTCGGGCCCGCGCTCCATCTGGCGCTATGCCGACCTCCTTCCGGTCAGCGACGCCCACCCGGTTGACCTCGGCGCCGGGTTCACGCCACTGGTGAGGGCCGATCGGCTGGCCGCCGAGCTCGGTCTCGGCGAGCTGTGGATCAAGGACGACACCGCCAATCCAACCGGGTCGTTCAAGGACCGGGTGGTGTCGGTGGCGCTGACCAAGGCGCGCGAGCTCGGCTTCAAGGTTGCCGCCTGCGCCTCCACCGGCAACCTGGCCAACTCGGTGGCCGCCCATGCGGCCCGTGCCGGCATGGAGTCGGTCGTGCTGATCCCCCACGACCTGGAGACGGCCAAGATCGCCATGACCGTCGTCTACGGCGGCCGTGTCATCGCGGTCGAAGGCAGCTATGACGATGTCAACCGCCTGTGTGCCGAGTTGACCAGCGAACAGCCGGGGTGGGCGTTCGTCAACGTCAACGTGCGCACGTACTACGCCGAGGGTTCGAAGACCTTGGCGTTCGAGACGGCCGAGCAACTGGGATGGCGGTCGCCCGACCATGTCATCGTGCCCATCGGGTCGGGGAGCCAGCTCACCAAGGTGGCCAAGGGATTCGAGGAGTTGTGGAAGGTCGGGCTGCTGGACGAGGAGCCGCAGGTTCGCGTCTCCGGCGCCCAGGCGGCCGGGTGTTCACCGGTGGCCACCGCCTTCCGCGAGGGAACCGACGCCATCCGGCCGGTGAAGCCGGACACAATCGCCAAGTCGCTCGCCATCGGCAACCCGGCCGACGGCTGGTATGCGCTCCAGGCCATCCGCACGTCGGGAGGGTCTTGCGGATCGGTCACCGACGATGAGGTGATCGAAGGGATCCGCCTCCTGGCCCGGACCGAGGGCATCTTCGCCGAGACGGCCGGAGGGGTCACCATTGCCACGCTGGCCAAGCTGGCCGCCGAAGGGACGGTGCGGTCCGACGAATCGGTGGTCGCCATGGTCACCGGTCACGGGCTGAAGACGGTGGAGGCCCTGGCCGGGCAGGCCGGACCGACCGCTACCATCGAGCCCACCCTCGAGGCCTTTGCCGCCGCCATCGGCGGTGAGCACCCACCTGCCGGGGGGCCGTCGAGGAGCACGCCATGAGCATCACCGTCCGGATCCCCACCCAGCTGCGCACCCTGACCGGGGGAGCCGGCGCGGTGTCCGTCGACGGCGCCACTGTCGGCGAGGCACTGAAGGCCCTCGACACGGCCCATGCGGGGTTTGCCGACCGGCTGTTCGACGAGTCGGGGGAGTTACGGCGCTTCGTCAACGTCTTCCTGGCCGACGAGGATGTGCGCTTCCTCGAGGGACTGGCCACGCCGGTATCCGACGGGCAGACCCTCTCGATCGTCCCCGCCGTGGCCGGAGGCTGATCGGTCCGGGGGCGTGCCCGCCCGAAGGTGGGGGCGACGCGGCCACGACCGGGGGCCCGTGGCGGGTCCCCCACTACGATGCTCGGGTGGCACCAGCTCGTGCGGATCAGGCCATCGCTACCATCCGGGCCTCGGGCAGCAGAGTCACCGTCGACCGGCGGGCCGTGGTCGAGGCGCTCGAGGCCAGTCGGGACCACCTGACCGCGGAGCAGCTGGCCGAGGTGGTGTGGGTACGCCACCCCGACATCAACCTGGCCACCATCTATCGGACCCTCGAGCTGCTCGAGCGGCTGCAGATCGCCTTTCACGTCCATCTCGGCCACGGGCCGTCTCGTTGGCACTTCGCCGGCGACATCCACCACCATCTGGTGTGCGAGAACTGCGACCGGGTGGTGGAGATCCCGGACTCGACGTTCGATCCCCTGCGTCGGCGGCTGTTGGACGACACGGGCTTCGTCATCGACCCGCACCATTTCTCGCTGAGCGGCCTGTGCCGCACGTGCGCGGCCGAGGCCGCCGGCTGATCGTCGGCGCCCCCTGTCGCCCCCCGGCGCACCCGAGCCTTGACCGCCGCTACCCGCCTGCTCAGGTACCGAGACCGTGCAGGATGAAGGTGCAGATGCCGGCGGCGACCTCGGCGGCGGGCGCCGGCAACGGCTCGCCGGCCCGGACCGACATGGCCCCGTAGATCTGCTGGCCGATGAGGCTCATGGCCTGGTCGGGGTCGATGTCGCGGAAGGTACCGAGGGCCACCCCGTCGACATACAGGTCGCGAATCAGGCGGGCGATGTTGAGCCCGATGAGGGAGAGCTCGGTCCCCAGTGCCTCGCCGCCCTCGCTCACCGCTCCCTGGGTGACGAGGGCCAGCCGGAAGAAGGCCGGGTTGTCGTCGATCCGCTCGAGCATGCCCTGGATCAGGCGCTCCAGCCGGTGAGCCGGCTCCGCATCCTGCTCCCAGGTCAGGGCAATGTCATCGAGGAGCTGGGTGTGCATGCCGGTGAGGCAGGCCCGGAGCAGCTCCTCGCGGTTGGCGAAGTACACGTACACCGTGGAGCGGGCCACGCCCGCTTCGGCGGCGATCTCGTCCATCGAGATGTCGATCGTGCCGCGCTCACCGAACAGGCGGCGGGCCGTGTCGACCACCTGGTCCCTCCGGAAGTCGCGAATGACCTCTTTGATGCTGTCGGGGGACTTGCGCGGCACGGCTAGGACACGACGCGGGCACCGGCGGGAAACCGCACGGGAATGTGCTTCACCCCGCTGATGAACTGTGACTGCAGCCGCTGGACGTCGCCGGCCAGCTCCATCTCCGGCATCCGGTCGAGCAGGTGCTCGAACATCACCCGGATCTCCATGCGGGCCAGGTTGGCCCCGAGGCAGAAGTGGGGTCCCCCGGCGCCGAACGCCAGATGAGGGTTGGGGTCCCGGGTGATGTCGAAGATGTGCGGGTCATCGAAGACGGCCTCGTCCCGGTTGGCCGAAACGTGGAAGAAGACGACCTTGCTGTCAGCCTCGATGACCTGGCCCCCGAGCTCCAGCCCACCGGTGGTCTGGCGGCGGAAGTTCATTACCGGGGTGACGTAGCGCAGCATCTCCTCGACGGCCGAGGGAAGCAGCGACCGGTCGTTGCGGAGCTTGTCCCATTGGTCGGGGTTCTCGAAGAAGGCGGCCATGCCTCCGGAGATGAGATTGCGAGTGGTCTCGTTGCCGGCCACGGTCAGCAACAAGAAGAAGAGCTCGAGCTCGAGCTCGGAGAGCTTCTCGCCTTCGATCTCGACCTCGGTGAGGACGCTCATCAGGTCGTCGTGGGGATCGGCCCGCTTCACCGAGAACAGCTCGGAGGCGTAGGCGTAGAGCTCCATCGATGCCTGTTGGGCTGCTTCGCCGACCGTCTGGTATTCGGGGTCCTCGCTGCCGATCATCCGGTTGGACCAGTCGAACATCCGGTGCCGGTCCTCGTCGGGTACCCCGAGGAGCTCGGCGATCACGATGAGGGGGAGCTCAGCCGCGATGTCGGTGACGAAGTCGGCCTGGCCCGATTCGATGACCGCGTCGATGATGCCGTCTGTGGCCGCGTGGATGCGGTCGTGCAATTGGTTGACCGTCCGGGGCGTGAACCCCTTGTTCACCAGCCGTCGGTACCGGGTGTGCAGCGGGGGATCCATGTTCAACATCAACAACTGTTGCTGGGCCAGGTCGTCCTCGGCCAGATCCCAGATGTAGGTGGCCTTGCGGGCCGACGAGAAGTGCTCGTAGTCCCGGTTCACGGTGGTGCAGTCCGCGTGGGTGGTCACCGCCCAGAACCCGGGCCCGTCGGTTTCGTCCTGCCACCACACCGGCGCGTTCTTGCGCAGGAAGGCGAACCATTCGTGAGGGACGCGGTCGACGAAGGGCTTCGAGTCGGTCAGATCGATGTCGTCGAAGCCGATCGCGCTGATGTCGAGCTCGTCGGTCGGCAATTCGGATGCTCTTTCCAATGGATCGGA
Organism: uncultured Acidimicrobiales bacterium; assembly: GCA_963727075.1. Taxonomy (GTDB): domain Bacteria; phylum Actinomycetota; class Acidimicrobiia; order Acidimicrobiales; family RAAP-2; genus Bog-756. The sequence goes on along the minus strand of CAVSET010000006.1, from coordinate 2,287,981 downwards.
CATCGTGTCCGACGTTCTGGATCGTACGTCCGATCCTTGCCCCTGTCAACGGCCCGGGCCGGGTCCGGACCGTGCGGTCGAATGGGGAGTGCTGGTCATGGTGGCTGGTCAGCGGGGCATGGCGATGACGGGGTGGGCCGGTCATCGGGCCCGGCCGCGAGCCCACCTTGCGTCAGAGGCCCCAGTCGACGGCGCCGTCGATGATCACCCGAGGCTTCTCGGTCAGGACGAACTCGAGATGGTCGAGGTCGAGGAACTTGGCGATGTCCTCGAACATCTGCGGGGAGTCGTCCGCCTGCATGTGAGCGTGGTACTCGTCCATGGAGGCGAACCACTGGACCGTCACGCCGTCATAGCCCGAGCGGTCGTCGTCGTCCCGGTAGTCGGCGAGGGGCCGGGGGTTCTGCTCGTAGCGGATGACGTGGGTGCCGCAGAGCCCATTGGCGATGAGCGGACCGTGGTGATCCCTCCAGTACGCCTGGAACTCGGTCGGGGTCATCCCCTCCTTGCGCTTGAGCAGGCAGGTCAGCTTGATCATGGCGATCCTTCCTGAGTACGGGCCTGGCATCTGGCCGGACGGTCACGTGCCGATGTGGCACCCGGTCGCGGTCAGGACCAGAGGCTCCACCCTCGACCGGCAGTCAGGCAAGCCGGAGCTCCGCCCGGCGGACGGATCAACGGGCCCGCGCCCTGGCACAGAACAGATCGGTCGTGTACGGCATAGGGATGGGCTCGTCCAAGGTGGCGCCGAGCTCGGCCACCTCGGCCAGCAAGGATCGGCGGTCCTCCTCCGACATCACCCGCACGTAGCTGCGTGAGGCGACCTGTTCGACGAAGCGGGACCGGTCGACCGACTGCACGAAGCCGAACTTGGTCCGTTCGACCGGCTCGAACAGCCGGCTCCGGGCGATGAGCTCGCCGAAGTCCTTGCCCACCGGATAGGGCTGGCTCCGGTCCCACTTGCTCACCCTCACCAACTCGGCCATCATCGGGTCGGACTCGTCCCGTTCGTTCCAGATGAGAGCGAGCCATCCCTTCGGGTGCAACACCCGGGCGATCTCGGCCAACGCCCGGGGGGAGTCGAACCAATGGAACGCCTGGGCCACCACCACGGCGTCCATCGAGTCCCCGGCGACCGGGACCATCTCGGCGGTCCCGCCGATCGTGGGCGTACCGGGCAGCACTCGCCGGAAGACCTGTCGCATGGAAGCCGACGGCTCGACCGCCACACAGACGGCTCCTCGGGCGCGCAGCTGGCGTGTCAACTTACCGGTCCCGGCGGCGAGGTCGAGCACCCGGGTGCCCCCGATGATCCCCGCGGTGGCCACGATGTGATCCACCGCGGCGGCGGGGTAGTCCGGTCGGGCCCGCTCGTAGGTCTCCGAGCCCGTCTCGAACCCGACGCGTCCCAGCTCGGCGAGGCGGGGGTCCGCGGTTGGTCGGTGGCTGGGCATCGGCGACGACTGTATTGGCCGGACCGGAGGTCCGAGCACGACACGCCCGGCTCCTGGTCCGTGACGATCTGACCCACTGGGCGCCGGACCCCGGTCCCCGGAGCAAGTGATCCGCCCGGGCCAGACGGATCGACCGGGTCACGCCGGATAGCCGGTCAGCACATCGATCAGCTAGCGTCACGAGGTGACCGCTTCCGAATCGGCATCCGGTCGCTGGTCGCAGGCGTCCGATCCACTCGATCCCCATTGCGACCCCGAGCCGGTGCCCGAGCCGACACCCGAACGGGTCCCGGCTGCTCCCGCCCGAACCCGGAACCGGGTGCTCAGCACCCTCATCCATGCCGGGTGGAACTGGACCATGAGGCACGGGGCCACCGGGCCCGACGACGCGCTGGCCTCACGGTTCGGCTCCTTCGGTCGCGGCACGTGTCTCGCCTTCCCTCCCGGGGCCATCTTCGGTGAGCGGTGGATCCACATCGGGGCGGACACCCTGGTCGGTCCAGACGTGAGCCTCTCCGCCGGGATGGTCCCGGGGCAACGGATGATCACCAATCCCGTGGTGCGCATCGGTGACCGGTGCATGATCGGTCGCGGCAGCCACATCGTCGGCCATTTCCAGTTGGAGGTGGGCGACGACGTCCACACCGGTCCCTATGTGTACATCACCGACCAGAACCACGGATACGAGGATCCCGACCGCGTCGTGCACGAGCAGTGGCCGCACGACGTGCCGGTACGGATCGGCACCGGCAGCTGGCTCGGCACCCACGTGGTGATCCTCCCGGGGACCGTTCTCGGGAGGAACGTGGTGGTGGGGGCGGGGGCAGTGGTTCGTGGGATCTTTCCCGACCACTGTGTGATCGCCGGGGTTCCGGCGCGCATCGTCCGGCGCTACGTCCCTGGTTCGGGATGGATCAGTGGGGCGGGTGGCTGGGTCGCCGGAGCGGACGGCTCCGCGGTCGGTCCACCCGACGCCGAAGGGGTGCCGTTGGTCGGCGGACCCGAGCTGGCGCCCGTGAGGTATATGGACCCGCCGGAGAACGGGGCCGTGCCGGAGCGGCCGATCCCGTAGCGCCGCACGACCTCGGAGGCCTCCGCCCGCCCCTGGGCGATGAGCGCCTCGGTGTTGGAGAAGTCGTCGAAGTCGCGGGTGCCGAACTCGGTACCGCTGCACACGATGACCTCGACCCCCGGGGGCAGCTGAACGAGATCGCGGGCGAACCGGGCGTGGATCGAGATGAGGAGGGCGTTGAGCATGGTCTCGACCGGCCGTTTGGTGGGTGCGGGAGCATAGGTGGGCGGGGTGCACAGCAGCACCACGATGCGGGTCGCCCCTGACTCGATGGCCCGGCGGATGGGCACGTTGTCGACCACGCCGCCGTCGATGAACCTGTCGCCGTCGATCTCCACCGGCGGGAAGATGGCCGGGATGGCCGCCGAGGCCAGCACGGCCTCCACGACCGGGCCGTAGGTGAACCAGCGCTCCCGACCGTCGGTCAGGGAGGTGGCCACGACCTCGAGGGGTACCACCGCATCTTCCAGCCGATCGTAGGTGATGCCGTCCTCCACGATCTTGCGCAACCCCGAGTTGGCATAGACCGAGTCCCGCTGCTGGAAGTACAGCCACGGTCCGTGCAGCCGGCCTTGCGGGTACACGGCGTCGCGGGTCAGCGCCAGCCAGATCCTGGTCATCCGCTCGACACCCTCGCGGGTCGGGTCGCCGGCGAACGCCGCACCGTTGATGGCGCCGACCGAGGAGCCGTAGATCCGATCGGGGACGAAGCCATGCTCGGTCAGGACCTGCAGCATCCCGATCTGCACTGCGCCCCGGATCCCGCCGCCGGCCAGCACCAGGGCGGTGCGCGGCCGCCCGATCTCGACCGTACCGTCCTCGTCCGCTTCCTCCTCCTCGACCTGTTCGGCCAGCCAGGTGGCGCGGGCGAGGGACGCTCGCTGGAGGATGAAGCGGATGACCAGGACCAGCAGGACGGCCGTCACCACCACGAACACTGTGAAGACGACGGCGAACGAGGTGATGGCGGCGTGAGTCGGCATCCCCGGGACAGGCTAATGGGAGCGACTGCGGCCCTCGGTGACGGGGTGAAGAGGACCCGAGTCCTCAGCCCGCGGCCACCGGGCCGGGCCGCACCGGACTGGGGGTCGGAGGGCGGGACGGGACGCCAGAACCGGGCGCCAGGCCCGGGGCGCCAGGACCGGGGCGGCGGCGGGACCGATGGTGTGACACCCTCGGGCCACACTGGCAACATGCCCCTGATGGAGATCGACCGTGCTCCCGAGGATGCCGGGGCACCGCCGACGTCGGTTCATCGGGAAACAGGGGCGGGGCCCGTTTCGTCCAGCCCGATCATCGTGCCTCCTCCTCGGTCGCACGAGTGGCGGCCGTTGGCCGGGAACGCCCTCCTCGAGCGGTTGCGGGTCACCGGGCGACCGCGACCGCCGGTCGATCCCGAGCTGGCCGGACGCATCCGCGACACCATGGAGCGGGCGCTGCTGACCGATCTCGGAGCCGTGCCGGGCGACCGGTCGGCGCCGAGGCTGGTGGTGACCAAGGACCGGCTTACCCGGGTGCTGGCCTGCGAGGCCCACCAGGTCGCTTCCGAGTTCGGCGATCGGGAGCCGAGCGCGGCGCTGGCCTGCGGAGCACTCATTGATGTCCTGTTCAGGCAACTGATCACGGTCGGAACCATCGGCGAACCCATGGCAGAAGGGCTGGCCGCCCTTCGTCTGGACGACCGTCAGAGGGATCTCGCCACCTGGATCGATCGGATGGGGGCGGCCCGAGCGCGACGAGCTCCGGCTGGAGGTCGAACGCCAGGTGGACGGGCTCCGGGACCGCTGGCCCGAGCTGTCCCCGGCCTGGTTGCCTCGCACCCAGGAGACGATGCGGGTGGCGCTGGCCGGGGGGGCGGTGGAGATGGCGGCCAGGGTCGATCTGGCGCTGGGCGGCCCGTCGGTGGACAAGGCCTCCGTGGCCCTGGTCGAGATCAAGGCCGGGGCCCGCCGGGTCGAGCACCGGGCCGACCTGCACTTCTATGCCTTGGTCGAGACCCTCAGGAGCCTGACGCCGCCCTTCGTCGTCGCCACCTACTACACCCGCACCGGGGAGTTGGACACCGACCCGGTGAGCGCCGAACTGCTGGCGGCCGCGGCCCGTCGCACTCTGGCGGGGGCTCGTTCGCTGCTCGGCCTGGCTCAGGGACGGGAGGCTCGGCGCACACCGAACGGCTTGTGCGGCATCTGTGCCGCCCTGCCCGACTGCGACGTGGGTCGGGCCCAGATCGATCGGCGGGGAGATGACGGCCGGCCCGATCTCGGGGGTGACGGGGTCGGCGACGGCCCCGGCCGGCGAGGGCGACGATGAGGGCCACGGAGCTGAGCCGGGCGGTGGTCGCCCCCGGCCCCCCGGCCATCGACGACGCATCACGTGAACGCATCCGCCAGCGTCTGGTCACCGGCGTGGCCCCCGAGGTCGAGCGGTTGCCCGAAGGCGAGGCGATGGAGATCAACCTGGCGCTGTTCCGGCGGGCCCTGGCCCGGCCCGAGCTCCTTCTCGGCTCCAGTGAGCCTTTTGCCTGGCAGCCGAAGTTCGTGCGGCGGTCATTGGGCCTGGCCGTGGTGGAGGCCTGCGCCGAGGGGCGCTTCCGCAGCCCGGCCGAGGCTGCGGACCGATCGCCACCGAAGCGGTGGACGAGTGGGGTCGGACCGGCTGGAAGACCTTCCACTGGGAGCCGTGGTTCGCCGGCCTGGCGCCGGCGGGCCGGGCGGTGGTGCTGGCCGAGGCCGTCGGCTGGGCCACCGCCCTTTGGACCTCGTTCGACTGGGACCTTCTCGGGCCGAGCCGACGACTCGGAGGGCCCGACGACCAATGGGTCCTCCCCGCCCCGCGCACCGTCCGGTTGAAGAGCCGGTGCGAGCTTCGGTTGGCCGCGGGATCACCTGAAGCCGAAACGGACCCGGTCGCGCCGAGTCCGCCGTCGCTGGTGTCGGTATCGGGCGGTACCCCGGCGCCGACCTGGTCAGAGGAGCTGGCCTTCCTGGCGCTGGTGGCGCTCCGCTCCGGTTCCCGCCCGCTCCCCGCCCGGATCACCGGGTTGTGGCCGGACGCCGGTACCCACCGGATGGTGGAGATCGACCGGCCGGTCCTGGAGGGTGCCGTCGATCGGGTCATCGCCGTCGTGGCCACGCTGGTGGAAGCCCGACTGTCGAACCTGGCGTCGCGCTGATCCTCGGCGGCCCTGCTGGCCGGGTCGCCCTGGTCGAACGGGCCATGCCCGCGGCTGTCGTCCGCCTTCGGGTTCGGAGCGCTCAGAACAGCCGTCGGGCCGCCTCGGCGTCGGGCTTTCCCGCCGCGGTGAGCGGTACGGCGTCGACGACCAACAGCTGCCGCGGGAGCTTGTACCCGGCGATGTGGTGGCGGCAGTGGTCCCTGAGCTGCTCCAGGGTCGGGGGGTGATGGTGACGTCGCGGTTGGACCACCGCCACCACCCGCTGTCCGAATCGATCGTCGGGGATCCCCACCACGATGGCGTCGAAGACGTCCGGGTGGGTCTTGATCGCCGCCTCCACCTCCTCGGGGAAGACCTTCTCGCCACCGGAGTTGATCGAGGCCGATCCCCGTCCGAGGACGGTGATGCTTCCGTCGGGTTCCACCGAGGCCAAGTCACCCGGCACAGACCAACGCACCCCGTTGGCGTCGATCGGAAAGGTGGCGTCGGTCTTGGACTGGTCCTTGAAGTAGCCGAGCGGGATCCGCCCGGTCCGGGCCAGGCGACCCACCTTCCCGTCACCCGGGCTGAGCGGGCGCAGGTCTTCGTCGAGCACCGACGTGTCATCGCTCATCACGAACCGGGGCCCCGAGGCCCCTTCTTCCACGGCACCCTGGGCGCCGCTCTCACTCGACCCGAACCGGTCCATGATCATGACGTCGGGCAGCTGCTGTTTCAGTTCCTTCTTGACCGCCGACGAGAGCATGGCTCCACCGGAGCCGATCACCAGCAGCGACGAGGTGTCGTAGGTTCCCGCCGGCGCACGGTCCAAGGCCTCGGCCAGCGGGCGGGCCATGGCGTCGCCGACCAGTCCGATCGATACCACACGCTCGTCGCCCACCAGCCGCCACACGAGGTCGGGATCGTAGCGGTGCTCGGTGTAGAGCACGGCGGTGCCGCCCATCATGAACGCGTTCCACATGACCCACTGCGCGTTGCCGTGCATGAGCGGCGCGACGACCAGCATGACGGCACGGGCCGCATCGTCGAGGTTCAGCCGACCGGCCAGCTCGTCGGGATGGGCGATGGGCTCGGCACCCCAACCCCCACCTCCCATGGCGGCGAAGAAGATGTCCTCCTGGCGCCAGAGCACGCCCTTGGGCAGGCCGGTCGTTCCCCCCGTGTAGAGCACGTAGATGTCGTCGGGATCCCGAGGTCCAAACCCTCGGTCGGGGCGGCCCGACGCCAGCGCCTCCTCGAAGTCGTCGGCGTCGAGCTCCGGACCGGTCCCACGCGAGCCATCTGCCACCACCATGAGGCGCAGGTGTGAGGCCAACGGGAGTCGGTCGAGGGACTCGGCCACCAACGGTGCCAGCGCCTGCTCGAACACCAGGACCTCGAGCTCGGCGTTCTCCATCACGTAGCGGAGCTCGGGCGCCACGTACCGATAGTTGAGGTTGACCGACACGGCGCGTGCCTTGTAGCAGCCGATCATGGCCTCGGCCCACTCGGCACGGTTGCGGGCCAGGATCCCCACGTGGGACCCGGTTGGGATCCCCAGGCGACCGATGTAGTGGGCGAAGCGGTTGGACCGCTCGTCGAGCTGTTGGTAGGTGTGCCGCTTCTCGCCGGCGACCAGCGCCAGGCGGCCGGGCACGGTGTCGACCACGATCTCGAACAGGTCGGCCAGGTTGAATTGCCTGGAGGTCATGACCGCTCTCCCACTCCTCACTCCCAGAATCCTGGCCCCGGCCGGATGACCCCGGCCGGCTTGCCGGATGCCCCCGCCGGCTTACCGGACACCCGGCCGGATTGCCGGAGGACGCGGCCCGTAGCATGCTGCATCCGGACATCCGGACGGACACTCTGTAGCACGGCCCAGCGCTCGGTAGCACGGCGCAGCGCTCGGTAGCACGACGGTTGAGCCCAGTGGCATGCCGTGGTGACCACCGGCCGGACCAACGAAGGGGAGGCACGTGGGTACCGATTCGAGCGGATCGAACGGCATCGCCGGCTACGCCGCGCTCGTCACCGGCGGTGGCAGCGGTATCGGGCTGGGGACCGCCGTCCGACTGGTGCAGGACGGGGCCCACGTCACCATCTGCGGGCGCACCGAGGCGAAGCTCCGTACCGCGGTGTCCTCACTGGAGGCGGTGGCGGAAGCCTCAGGTCGCCAGGGCAGGGCCCGGGGGACGGCTTCGTACGTGGTCGCCGACGTGACCGCCGAGGAGGAGGTGGCCGCGGCGGTGGCGGCGGCGGCCGGCGAGCGCGGTCGCCTCGAGATCCTGTTCGCCAATGCGGGAGGCGCATTCCACATGGGTCCGATCGCCGATGCCGACCTCGCCCAGGTACGAGCCACCGTCGACCTCAACCTCATCGGGACGTTCCTCTGCATCAAGCACGCCGCCCCGTTGATGGCAGCCGGAGTGGGGAAGGGGATCGGGGGTGACGAGCCCATCGGGGGCTCGATCATCGGGATGTCCTCGGGTGCGGGCCATTTTCCCCACCGGTACCTGTGGGCCTACGGTGCGGCCAAGGCCGGCATCGACATGCTCTGCCGGTACGCGGCCGAGGAGCTGGGCCGCTCGGGGGTGCGGGTCAACACGGTGCAACCAGGGATCGTCGACGACGAGCTGATGGCGCCCATCACCGCCGGGGGCCCGTTGCTGGACGACTACCTGGCCGAGATGCCCATCCGACGCCTCGGCACCGTCGAAGACATCGCTGACGCGGTCCGGTTCCTGGCCGGACCGGAGTCGTCCTGGATCAGTGGCGAGAGCCTGGCCGTCGACGGCGGTCACCATCTCCGTCGCGGCGCCAACTACGGCCTGCTCCTCGGTGAGTAGGCCCCCGCCCGGATGACCGGGTCCGAACCGGTGCTGCTCGCCGCGCCGGACAAGTTCCGTGGCACCGTGACCGCCCGCCAAGCCGCCGACGCCATCGCCCGCGGCTGCCCGTCGGGTTGGGCGGTGCGCCGGGTCCCGCTGTCGGACGGCGGTGAGGGGCTCATCGACGTCCTCGATGGGCTGGGCGGTGACCTCGAGACGACCGAGGTGGCAGGGCCGCTCGGAAGACCGGTGGCGGCCGAGTGGCTGCGGGCCGGACCAATCGCGGTGGTCGAGATGGCCCGGGCCTCGGGCCTGGTCCTGGCCGGCGGAGCGTCGGGCAATGACGCGGTGGGGGCCACTTCGCGGGGGACCGGGGAGCTCATCGTGGCCGCAGCGCGGTCGCTGGCGACCGGGGCGGCCACCGGCGCCCAGGCGACGGTGATCGTCGGGCTCGGCGGGTCGGCGACCACCGACGGGGGCCTCGGGGCCCTGCGGGCCGTCGAGGATGCCGGTGGGCTCGGGTCGGTCCGGCTGGTCGGTGCCTGCGACGTGCACGTGGGCTTCCACGAGGCCGTGAGCCGGTTCGCCCCGCAGAAGGGGGCCACGGAGGAGCAGATGGTCGAGCTCGCCTCCCGTTTCGAGCGGATGGCCGACCTGTACCGGCGCGACTACGGGCTCGATGTCGCCGAGGTGGCCGGCGCCGGGGCGGCCGGGGGACTGGGCGCGGCCGTCGCCGCGCTCGGCGGCCACCTGCGCTCGGGCTACGACGTGGTCACCGAGCTGCTGGATTTCCACCCGGTGTTGGCGGCCAGCTCGCTCGTCGTCACGGGTGAAGGGGCCTTCGATGCCACCTCGTTCTCGGGGAAGGCGGTGGGGTCGGTGGTCCGCGAGTCGTCCGAGACCGGGATTCCCTCACTGGTCATTGCCGGCCAGGCCACAGACGAGGCCATCGAGGCTGCCGCCGCCTACGGCAGTCGGGTCGTCTCGTTGTCCCGGCGGTTCGGCGAGGGCCCGGCCCGCTCGGACACCTCCCGCTGCATTGCCGCGGCGGTGGCCGAGTACTTCGAGTCGGGTGGATCAGGTGGCCAGGCTGGCTAGTCGCCGGCCCAGCACCCGAGGATCACGTCGGCCACGGTGACGGCGATCTCGGCGGAGGTCGTCGGCGGATTGCCGAACTGGGGCGGCAGCGCGGTGGTGTCGACGAGGAGCACCTTCCAGTCCTTGCGAACGACCACCGAGCCGTTCGTCGTCTGGAACGCGCCCTGGCCCAAGTTCTCCAGCGTCCTCGTCACGCCGAGCTGGGTGCCGAGGCCGTGGAAGTAGGCCAGGGTCTCCGGCCAGCTGGACAGCTCTTTGACCGAGAGGGCCATCGACCCGCTCGGGTAGTCGTAATGGCAGGAATAGAGGTGCTCCACCCAGGTCGGCTCGGTCACCGTGGCCGACTCGCCGAGAGCCAGGCCCACGTCGTGGGGCGCCTCGGTGACGCACACCTTCTTCGACACCTTGGAGGGGTAGCGGCCGGCCGGCAACGGCTTGAGGGTGGTGGTCGTGCTGGTCGTCTGCGACGAGGCGCCGCAACCGGCCAGCACCGCCGCCACCAACATCACGGCGAATAGGCGGCGGGTCTCCGACCACCGAGCACGCCGCGGCTTGGTGTCGACCGGAGGACGGGGTGTGGGCGAGCGGTTCATCGGGTTCTCGGGCGCCGGCTCGTCGCCGGCGTCACCGGCGGTGGCCAGTTCGCCACGGGGCGGCCGGGCAATCGAGAGTAGACCACGACCCGGCCGAGCGGGACGCGGACTTCTGGGCCAGCTCCATCGGGGGGTCAGTCGAAATGCTTGGCCGCCGGCCAGATGACTGCCCACGACACCCGCTGGCCCCGGCACACCCAGATGGGAGCACCCCGTTCCTGCGGGTCGATCGGGGGGCCGCCCCGGCCCAGTGTCGAGGTGAGCACCACCGAGGACCAATACCGGTGCACGAACGACGCCGACAGCCCAACGGCGATAACCGGGGCTCGAGGGGCCGGCGCGCCGTACCCCCACAACCAGAAGTTGTTGTGTCCGCTGATTGCCGGTGGCAGACCGAGGTCAGGTCCGTAGAAGTCCACCGCTCCGGCCTCGCTGTAGTTGCCGGTCAGAATCACCACCTGCCGCCGGGTGGCGGCCGGGAGAGTGTCGACCCCGGCGGCGATCTGGGTGACCACATGGGGCCAGCCGAGCATGCCCCCGAGGTCGGGGTTGCCGGTGTCGAGGTGAGCGGCCGCCGCGATCGCGGGTGGAAGGACAGGTGTGGCCACCGGGGCCCCGAGCAGTCCGGTGACCAGGATGACGACGACCAGCAGTCGGAGCCTCGCTATCGACCAGGATCGCTCCACGACAACCGCGCCAACCGCCAGCAAAGGCAGGTACCAGGATCCGAGGTAGTAGGCCTTCCCGCCGAGGGCGAAGATGAGCACGAAGGCCGTCGCGTAACCGTAGGCCAGCCATAGCTGGGGCCCGCCACTCGGGGCGCCGAACGAGGGCCCGGAGGGCCACGATCCACAGGACCGCCCCCCCGATCGTCATCAGTATCAATTGGACCGGTGCAAACTGGACCCGGTCGGCGGAGGAGTTGGCCGCCCGCAGGTTACGCAGGAACTCCAGGGTGGCCCAATGGTGGCCCGCTTCCCACGCCAGGTTGGGTGCGGCCAGGCCAAGGGAAATCGCGATGCCCCCGAGCAGCCACCAGCTCCGCAACAAGCGTCGCTCGGGGGTGAGTGACAGACCCACCCCGGTTGCGACCGCCCAGAAGAGAACGGTGTCCTTGTTCAGCAGGCCGATCCCACAGACGGCGCCGACGGCGAGCCACCACCGGTGTCCCCATTTCGAACGATTCGGATCACGAGCCACGACGCCAACGACCAGGCGACAAGGTCGAAGCTCACTGTGCTCAGGAAATGGCTGGGGGTGAGGAACAAGGGAGCCAACCAGGCCACCAGGGCACAGAGCCCCTGGGCCGTCCGACCTCCCCCGAGGTCGGCAGTGATCAGCGCGGCGAGCACCACGAAAAGGCCACCCAGCAGGGCTGGGAGGACGGCAAGGGAGGTGACGCGGTGCCCGAACGCGACCTGCTCGAGCCGGTAGATCCACGGGACGAGCGGCGGATTGTCGACATAGCCGAAGGCGGGGTGGTAGCCGCTCTCGAGGTAGTAGAACTCGTCGCGATGAGCACCGTAGAGATCGGCCGTGGCCAGCTGGAGCACCACCTTCGACGCCGCCAGCGTCACAGCCATAGGCCACCAGACGGACAATGGTGGGTGGGGTCCTGCTTCGGTGTTCGGACCGGGAAGATCCTCCACCACGACCATGGCGGAATGGTAGATGGCCCGAGTCGAGAAGGGCCGGGAGGCGGCGACGCGACAGGCGACGCGGCTGGAGCGACGCGGCTCAGGGGACGCCGCTACGGCGACCCGAGGCGCCAGAGCTGCACCGGCGACGTGCTCAGCGCCTCCGGGGAATCGGTGTACCCCGCCACCAGCCAGTAGCCGTTGTGGCCGGGGGCCCCGATACGGTGCGACGGATAGACGGTCACGACGGTCGACTGATGGGGCCCGAGCACCACCTGACGACCGTCGGCCGGCAACCAGAACCCGTTCGGATGGTCGGAGTCGATCGTGACCATGAAGTGCGGGTTGACGACCTGGTCGGTGGTGTTGCGCACGGCCAGGGTCATGGCGTCGAGCGAAGTGGCGCCATGGGAGGCGACCACCCCCCGGACGGCGATCTGTAACGGCACCGTCGTGAAGGCCAGGGCCGACACCACGATCGCGGCCAGTGCCGATCCGGCCGCGGCCAGGATGATGGGCACCCTGGCCCGGCTCGGCCTTCGCATCACCGCCGGAGCCACGGCTGGAGCCACACTTGCCGCGGCGACCAGGGCGGCCGGGACCATGTCGAGCAGATAGCTCGACAGACTCCGGGTGGCGACGAAGAAGGACAGTGGGAGAAGGATCAACCAGATCCGCTTCATGGCGGGGTAGGCGGCCACGAACACGGCCAGCAACGAGAGGAGCGTCAGCAGACCGGCCACGGTGAGCAGCGGCAGGGAGACCCCGTGGGCGAACCCGTGCAGCACCAGGGTGACCAGGCCCTGCCCGTCCGCGACGAGCGGTTCGGCAAAGGGGAGGAAGGTGCCGCGCGCCCAGGCACCCGGTGACCACACGATGAAGGGCAGGTTGACGGCGAGGAAGGCGGCGAGGGTCGCAACCAGATAGCTCAGCGTCGGCCGGAGCGGGTGGCGGCGGCCGGCGTTGCGTGCCTCGATGAACACACCGAGCAGGAGGAACGGGACGCAGAACCACGGAGTCTGCTTGATCGAACAGGCCAGTCCCAGGGCCACCGGGCTCATCCAGCGCAGCAAGCCGGCCCGTCGGCCGAGCGAGAAGCGGTCCCACCGCCAGACGGCGAGGACCAAGAAGGGCAGGACGACGGCGTCGGTGCCGCCTGAGCCGAAGATGGCGGCGAAGATGGGAGCGGACAGCAGCAGACATCCCAGCCAGCGCAGTGCCGCCGGCAGCAGGGCGAAGATGAGCACCCCGGTGGCGATCCACGCGAAGAGATCGATCCAGTCGACGACGGCATGGTTGAAGCCCAGGGCCAGCGCCGGCACCGGCAGGAGGAACGAACCGGCCGGGTACGACACGTGGTCGACGAACCCCCCGCTCACCGTGTAGGTCCAATTGTTGGCCGGGTGCTGCAGGAGATGTGCGGCCGACGCCATCGTCGAGGTGTACGGGTTCTTCCCGGCCAGCAGGAGCCGGGCCGCGGCGTGATTGAAGGCGGCGGAATCGGTGTTGTAGAACTGCCGGACGTGGATCCCCACCGCCTGTTGGCCGAGGACGGACCCCACCACTGACGCCAGGGCCAGCAGCTGCATGACCGGCGAACGGGGTACCAGCCACGACGCGGCCAGTCCGCCGATGCCGGCCAGGACCAGCAAAGGGGCGAGCGCGGCACCGGGATGCCAGACCGACCACGAACCCCAGAACCCGAGCCCGCCGATGAGCACCGCCAGCCAGACGAGGCTCCATACGCTGCGCTCGACAATGGTGGCACTGATGGTGAGAGTGGCGCCCTGGTCCACGCCCGCCGCCCGATGCGAGCCGCGTCCGTCGGCGCCCTCCACGGGTTCCGTCCCACCCGCGGGCGCGTCCGACCCGTGGCGTCGCCCGGATGGCTCCGGCGGGACGGGGTCGGTGCTCATCCCGACGGACGGGGTGATCGGCCCGGGCGCGGCGATGGCGGTGGGCCCGGGCACCGGAGTGCTCTCGAGGTCGTCCTCGGGCAGGGGGTGGTCGAGCCCCCGGCCCCTCAGGGAAAGACGGCCCACGAGCTCACTTCGTACGCGGTGGCGGACACCAGGAGCGCCATCGATGATGCCAGCACCCAGACATAGGCCCGGCCCCGGAGCCACGTCCCCACCGCGATGATCAGCGGGAAGGCGAGGAAGATGAAGCGGGGGCGCAGCCCGACCGGGGCGGACATGAACGCCATCCCTGCGGCTACCAGGCCGTACAGCAGCATGGGCATGGGCAGCCGGGAGCGGATGGCCACCACCGCTCCGATCACGGTGATGACGGTCCCGACGTACAGCAGGTCGTCCGTCTTGTTGGTGGCGATCGGATTACGCAAGAAGATGCCCACCGTGTGGGCGGCGTAGACGATCGACGGGTAGCTCTTCCACCCTCCCCGCTCGGTGAGCCGCCACGCCGAAGGACTTCCGGTGTGGACCCAGAGCCAGGCCTGGTAGGCGAGGAAGCCGATGGGCGTCAGGACCGGCGCGAGCAGGGCGCGCCAGTTGCGGGTTCCCCTCACCTCGCGGTAGGCGCACCACAGGCAGCTGATCTCGAACGCCAGGGCGATCGGCGTCGTGGCCGTCGCCAACATCCCGAGCACGCCGGCGAGCAGCCAGCGGCGACGCATGAGGGCCAGGATCCCGAAGGCGACGAACGTGATGACGAGACCCTCTGAGTAGATCATGCTCAGCACGAAGGACCCGGGGAACATGGCCAGAAGGAGCGTGCCGCGATCGGCGGAACCTTGATCCGTGTAGGCGCGGATCAACATCCAGACGGCGATCATGGCGGTGAGACCGGAGACCGAGGTGATCAAGACCCCGGCACCCAACAACGAGAGCCCGGTCAGATGTGAGAGCCAGCGGATGTTGAGGGGGAACAGCGGCAGGAAGGCAATGGTGTTGGGGGCGACGTGCCCGTGGTGGTGGGGGAGCTGGTTCGGCCACCCGAACCGGGCAGCCCGGATGAACCAGCGACTGTCCCATCGGTCGATCTCCCCGGCCAAACTGACATGGGTGAAGATGGTGGTGACGGCGAGGGTCGCCCAGGCCAGCGCCCGGGACGCCAGGTAGATCACGGCCGGGCGGACGATCCATGGGGGCCATCTCCGGGCCGCCTGGACCGGGGTCGGAGGAGGTTGAGGCCGGGCCAGCGTGAGCTCGGGTTCGATCTCGATAACCGGGCCGGCGGGTGTCAGCTCGAGCTCCGCGGTCATGGGCGGCGCGGCCAACGGCGGTTCAGCTGACATGCCCGGATACGACTCTCCGCCAGCGTTGGCCCCGGACCAGCCAGACAATTGCCGCCACGCAGGCCAGCGAGACGAGCACATACGAGTTGCCGAGCAGGCGGGGACTGCCGCCCGGCCCGACGAGCAGCATGGCCAGCGCGGCCGTGGCGGCCAGGGCCCTGGACCGCTGGGCGGTGGTGGCCGCCAGCAGCGCGAGGCCCCACATCAGGTACCAGGGCCACAGCGTGGGGCTCCCCACCACGATCAGGATGAGGGCGATCCCCAGCGATCGCACCACCTCGTGCCGGTTGAGGGTGACGAGCAGCCAGATGCAGCCGGTCACGGCGGCGAGACCGCACACCCACTGGACGATGGTGACGGTGACCCCCCTGGCGATGGGGATGCCAATCGGATGGAGCAGGTGGAAGACCAGATTGCCCAGGGAGACCGAAGGGGTGGAGAGGACACGGAGCTCGGTCGGGACGTGTAGCGCGCCCGGTCCCATCCACGTCCATCCGTAGCCGCAGAACAGGGTCACCCCGACGAAGACGGCGGCCGTCACGGCCACGGTTTGAGCGACCAGGCGGCTGCGCCGGTCGGAGGCCAGATGGCGGCACCGGTCGACGACCAAGAAGACGATGGCGGTGGCGGCAGGGATCTTCACGGTGGCCGCCAGCGCGCACAACACCACGCCGATGACCAGTCGGCCGGTCACAGCCAGGGTGACTCCCGCCACCAGAATGCCGACCATCAGGGCATCGTTGTGCCCGGACGCGATGAAGCTGAACAGGGCGAGCGGGCTGAGGGCGCCGAGCCAGAGGGCGACACCCGGATCAGTGCCGAGGTGGCGGGCCAGCCGGGGCAGCGAGACCATGAGCAGGACCACCCCGATCAGTTCGAGCGCTCTGAAGGTCAGGACCTCGGTGATGAGGGAGCGGCCGGCCAGGTCGACGACCCCTTTGGAGACGGCGACGAAGAACGGCCCATAGGGCGAGAACGTGTGACGCCAGACACTGGCGACCGAGGCGAGCACGGGCCCCGGGCCGAGGACGGACGGTGAGACCGAGTAGGGATCGAGGCCGCGGTGGGCGACGAAGCCCTGCCCGACGTAGCTGTAGAGGTCGCGGCTGAACAGCGGTGGCCCGACGAAGAAGGGCACCCCCCAGGCGGCGAGGACCACCCAGGCGCGGTTGGTCGTCAACCGGCCGGCGAAGGCTTCACGTCCGACCCCGAGCCAGCCCACCACGAGCAGGGCGAGCGATACGTAGAAGGCGGCCGAGATGAGTGGTGACGCTCCCGGGACCGAGAACCACCACACATAGCCGCCACCGGGAACAGCACCGATCCGGGTGCCGGTCACGACCATGCCGAGGGCCCCGCACACGCCGAGGGCGACGGAGGCAGCCAGAGGAGGAGCCGCCAAGGGGCTGGCTCGACGGACGGTCTGGACTTCCTGCACGAAGGCGGGCGTTCCCACGTAGCTCCTTCTGCTGGACCCACCCTGCATCGGGCACCGGCGACCAAACTTCCCGGCCACGTTAGCCGCTGAAATTGTCATCGAATTGTCACCTTTGTGGCGGACCGCCACCGACCGGCGCGGCTCGAGAGGTCTTCCGCCCGGATGCGAGGGGTATCGTTTCGGACGTGGCGCAGGATCACGAGACGCTCCACCTGGCCCGGTCTCGTGCGATCCCCGGGGACCGCCGCCACCGCGACGGGCTGTTGTGGCTGGTCGGGGCGGCCTCAGCCGGCCTCGCCGTGGTGAGGGTGTTCTTCCTCGTGTGGCACCGCTCACCCCTGGACTTCGACATCTACATGATGGGGGGAGCCCACTTCTTCGGCGGCCACCTCTACGACGTGCGGTACCCCTCCCGACAGCTGGGCTTCACCTACCCACCCTTCTCGGCCTTGGCGTTCAGCCCCCTCACCCTGGTGCCCCGCCAGCCGGCCCAGTTCCTCTGGGCGGCCGCCAACCTGGCGGCCCTGACCGGGTTGCTGGCCGTGTCGTTGCGCGCCGCCCGCCCCACGCTGTCGAGCCGCCGGATCGTCCAGTGGTCGCTGGTGCTGATGACGCCGGCCATCTGGCTGGACCCGGTCAAGCTGACCTTCTCCTACGGCCAGGTCAACATCGTCCTGGTCGCGCTCATCCTCCTCGACCTCACCGGTGGCGTTCGTCTGGGCGGGAGGGTCCTGCCCCAGGGCGTCCTGACCGGGCTGGCCGCGGCAGCGAAGCTCACGCCCCTCATCTTCGTGCCGTTCCTCTTCCTCGTCCGGCGGGGTCGGGCTGCGGCCGTCGCGCTCGTCACCTTCGTCACTGTGGTCCTGGTGGTGGCGGCGCTCGGCCCGACCACCTCCTGGGCCTACTGGACCAAGTACGCGTTCGACGCCGGCCGGGTGGGATCGAACTCCTTCATCAGCAACCAGAACCTGTCGGGCACCCTCGAGCGATTTCACCACGGCGTCGTGGCCCATTCCGTCTACTACGGCATCGATCTCGTCATTGCCGTCGCCGGGTTGGCGCTGGCGGTGTGGGCCCATCGGAAGTCCTCGCACCTGCTGGGCATTCTGGTGTGCGCCACCGTCGGGATGGCGGTCTCCCCCATCACCTGGGTCCACCACATGGTCTGGGCCGTCCCCATCCTCATCTGGCTCTGCCTGGCCGACGACCGGCCCCGGGGTGGCTGGCTGTGGGCGGGTGCCGGTGCACTGCTCTTGTGGATGTCACCCATCTGGTCCCTGCCCTATGGAGGCAGCGGCCAGGAGCTTCACGAGCACGGTTGGCAGCTCATCGTCGGAAGCTCGTACTTCTTGGCCACGATCGGCTTCCTGGTCGGCGTGGCCGTCATGCTCTTCGGGCGCGGCCGGCACCAGCGCCTGTCGCCCGACGCTCCCGGCCATCTCGACCTGGTGGCCTCCGGCTCGGCCGGCGGGTCGGCCGACCTCGGCCTCCCTGGATGAGGATCGTCAGCCTGGTCCCCTCGGTCACCGAAACCCTCTCGGCGTGGGGTCGGACACCCATTGCCTGTACGCGGTTCTGTGAGCGACCCGATCTCCCGCACGTTGGTGGCACGAAGAACCCCGATGTCGAGCGGATCGCCGAGCTCGCGCCCGATCTCGTCGTGGTTGACACCGAAGAGAACCGGCGCGAGGACCACGATGTCCTCGTCGATCTCGGGGTTCCCGTCCACGTGCTCGAAGTGCGGTCCCTGGCTGACGCGCTGTCATCGATGACCCAGCTGGCCGACCGGGTGGGAGTGCACTGGGCCCGTCCCGAGCTTCCTCCGGCCCGGCCGGCGCGCCGGCGCGCCTTCATCCCCATCTGGCGACGGCCCTGGATGGCCCTCGGTGTCCCTACGTACGGCGCGTCGCTTCTGGCCCATCTCGGAATCGAGACGGTGTTCGACTCCGACGGCCCCTATCCGACCGTCACCCTCGAGAGCGCCGGAGAGCGCCACCCCGACGTGGTGCTGGCCCCGAGCGAGCCGTACCCGTTCTCGGCCCGTCAGGGGGCAGAGCTCGAGTGGGTTGCCCCGACCGTGTTCGTCGACGGCCGGGACCTGTTCTGGTGGGGAGTCCGCACCGGGCACGCCGTGGCCCGCCTGGCCAACGTGCTGGACGCGGCCTGAGCAATTCGCCGGCGGGGCGGTCCATCTCGCCTCACCTCAGGGCCCGGGGGCTGGACGCCGACACGGGCGACATGGGCGGACATTACTAGGAATTCCGACTATCGTATGACAGATGACTGATGCACCGCTGACCGAGCTGTACCGACCTCGGCATCCGGTCCGGTTCGTCACTGCCGCCAGCCTGTTCGACGGGCACGACGCGGCCATCAACATCATGCGCCGGCTGCTGCAGGCGCAGGGAGCCGAGGTCATCCATCTGGGTCACAACCGGTCGGTCGACGAAGTGGTCGAAGCCGCGGTGGCCGAGGACGTGCAAGGGGTGGCGGTGAGCTCCTACCAGGGCGGCCACCTCGAGTACTTCAAGTACCTGGTGGACCGCCTGGCCGAGGAGGGCCGGGGCGACGTCAGGGTGTACGGGGGAGGTGGCGGGGTCATCATCCCGTCAGAGATCGCCGACCTCGAGTCGTACGGGGTGCAACGGATCTTCTCGCCCACCGACGGCCAACGGCTGGGACTGCCCCGGATGATCAACATCCTCGTGCAGGAGTGCGACGTCGACCTGGTCGCCGCCCGACCGGTCCACGTGGAGGATGTGGTGCTCGGTGACGGCCGAGCCCTGGCCCGGACCATCACCGCCATCGAGGCGGGCACGCTGGATCCGGTGATGGCCGATGCGCTGTCCGCCGCGGCGAGTCGCCGTACCGTGGCTGTCGTCGGGATCACCGGTACCGGCGGTTCGGGAAAGTCGTCACTAACCGATGAGCTGATCCTCCGGTTCCGCATGGACCAGGGCGACAAGCTTCGCATCGCCGTGTTGGCGGTCGATCCCTCCAAGCGTCGGGGCGGGGGCGCGTTGCTCGGAGATCGCATCCGCATGAACGCCATCCACACCCCTCAGGTGTTCTTCCGGTCGATGTCGACGAGGGGAAGCGCCTCTGAGATCCCCGCCTCTGTTCCGGCTGCGGTCAACGCCTGCCGTGCGGCCGGCTTCGATCTGGTCATCGTGGAGACACCCGGAATCGGCCAGGGCAACGCGGCCGTCGTTGACGTGGCCGACCTCTCCTTGTACGTGATGACCCCGGAGTTCGGTGCTCCGTCGCAATTGGAGAAGATCGACATGCTCGACCTGGCCGATGTGGTCGCCATCAACAAGTTCGACCGCCGGGGAGCCGAGGACGCCCTGCGCTCGGTCGAGCGCCAGAGGGCCCGAGCCCGGGCCGGGGCGGCCGGTGCTCACGAAGACACGGTCTTCGGAACGGTCGCCTCCCGGTTCAACGATGAGGGAACGACGGCTCTCTACCAATTCCTCCGGGCCGCGGTGGCCGACGGCGGCGTCCCGGTGAGCGAGCCCCTCTTGAGCCCGGTGGCGACGACCGCTTCTGCGAGCGGTTCGCCGATCGTTCCCTCCGACCGCATCCGGTACCTGGCCGACATCGCCACTGCGGTGCGGCACTATCACGCGGAGACCGAGCAGCGAGCCCAGGCGGTACGGCGAGCCCAGCAGGCCCGTGCCACCGGCGCGCTGATGGCGGCGCGGGCGGGCACGACGACCGGCCCCGAGGTCGTTGCTGTCGGGCAGTTCGCCGAGGAGCTGGCCGGCCGGGTCGATCGGGACGACCGCTCCCTTCTCGACGAGTTCGCTCGATTGCAGCAGGGACGCCGCGCCGACCCGGCCACCGCCAGCGCCATCGCCGGCGCCACCGCCGACGACGACGAGCGGCCAGTGCCCCTGTGGCGAGTCTCGCCGTCGGGTACCCGGGTGCCGAGGGTGGCCCTTCCCCGGATGACCGACGAGGGTGACCTCCTGCGCTGGCTCCGTTCGGAGCACCTGCCCGGTCACTTCCCGTTCACCGCCGGGGCGTTCGCCTTCAAGCGGGACAATGAGGACCCGGCCCGGATGTTCGCCGGTGAGGGCGACCCCTTCCGCACCAACCGGCGCTTCCACCTGCTGGCCGAAGGTCAACCGGCCACCCGACTGTCGACGGCGTTCGACTCGGTGACCCTCTACGGCCGGGACCCCGACACCCGTCCCGACGTCTACGGCAAGATCGGCACCTCGGGCGTGTCGATCGCCACCCTCGACGACATGAAGGTCCTCTACGGCGGGTTCGATCTGTGTGACCCGGCCACCTCGGTGTCCATGACCATCAACGGACCGGCACCCACCATCTTGGCCATGTTCCTCAATACGGCGATCGATCAGCAGCTGGACCGGTTCACCGACGAGCACGGTCGCCCACCCACCAAGGCCGAGGCTGCCGAGGTGCGGAGTCGGGCGTTGCGCACGGTCCGGGGCACGGTACAGGCCGACATCCTGAAGGAGGACCAGGGCCAGAACACCTGCATCTTCTCGACCGAGTTCTCACTGGGCATGATGGCCGACATCCAGGAGTTCTTCGTGCAGAACGAGATGGCGAACTTCTATTCCGTCTCGATCTCGGGCTACCACATCGCCGAGGCCGGAGCCAACCCCATCACCCAGCTCGCCTTCACCCTGGCCAACGGCTTCACCTACGTCGAGTCGTACTTGGCCCGGGGCATGGCGATCGATGACTTCGCCCCCAACCTGTCGTTCTTCTTCTCGAACGGGATGGACGTCGAGTACACGGTGATCGGACGGGTCGCCCGCCGTATCTGGGCCATCGCCATGCGTGACCGGTATGGCGCGAGCGAGCGGTCACAGAAGCTCAAGTACCACATCCAGACATCGGGCCGGTCCCTCCACTCCCAAGAGATGGCCTTCAACGACATTCGGACGACGTTGCAGGCCCTCTGTGCCATCTACGACAATGCCAACAGCCTCCACACCAATGCGTTCGACGAGGCGGTCACCACGCCCTCTCCGGACTCGGTGCGCAGGGCGCTGGCCATCCAGCTCATCATCAACAAGGAATGGGGCCTAGCCGCAAACGAGAACCCCCAACAGGGCAGCTTCGTCGTCGACGAGCTGACCGATCTGGTGGAGGAGGCCGTCCTGGTCGAGCTCGACCGTCTCGCCGATCGTGGCGGCGTCCTCGGCGCCATGGAGACCGGCTACCAGCGGGGGCGGATCCAGGACGATTCGATGGCCTATGAGCACGCCAAGCACGACGGGTCGCTGCCCATCGTCGGGGTGAACACGTTCACCAACGCCGATGACGACCACCGCCCCGACCACCTGGAGCTGGCCCGGGCCACCGAGGACGAGAAGCAAGGCCAGATCCGGCGCCTGACCGACTTCCACGAGCTCCACGCTGACGAGCGTGCCCCCGCCCTGGCCGCGTTGCGCCAGGCGGCGCTGTCCGGCTCCAACGTGTTCGAGGCGCTCATGGACACGGTGCGGAGCGCATCGCTGGGAGACATCACCCAGACGTTGTTCGGGGTCGGGGGTGTCTACCGCCGCAACGTCTGATGCATACCGCGGCAAGCTAGACACCCGAGTGTCAGACCTCGAAAGACGGAATTCGGTCGTCTACGTTAGGCTCCGTTGGTGGTCCGGCCGCTTCCGTTCGACGCCATCGAGGAGGCTCGGAACCGATGGGCGGAGCGTTGGCCCGAAGCCGCCACCGCCATGGCGACGGCCACGTCGGTCATGCGGGCCCAGCAACTCGTCCTGAGCGCGGTCGATGGGGCGCTGCGGCCCTTCGGACTGACCTTCGCCCGCTACGAGGCCCTGGTCCTTCTCTCGTTCACCAGCCGGGGCGAGCTGCCGCTCGGGAAGATGGGCCAGCGCCTGATGATCCATCCCACCAGCGTGACCAACATCGTCGATCGCCTGGCCGACGACGGCCTGATCGAGCGGGCGCCCCATCCCTCCGACCGGAGGACCACGCTGGCCCGGATCACCCCGAAGGGGAGAGCGTTGGTGGCCGAGGCCACCGCGTCGGTGAACGCCGTCCGTTTCGGCGTCGGCATGCTGGGCGACGACGAGATGGAGGAACTGGTCCGACTGGTCCGGGCGCTGCGGCTCTCGTCCGGCGACTTCGTGCCTAACTGAGCCGCTGCGCCGGGCCGCCTGGTAGGGCCGCCGGGCAAGTCTCCGGGTTGAGGCGTAGCGTCACCTGGGTTGGGTAGAGGCCTGTCGGGCTCGGTCCCGAGGTCGTCCCTCGAGCCCAACTCGACCAGAAGCTCGGCCCCCGCGGGCACGACGAGCAGGCTCGGTCCCCCGGGCACGACGAGCAGGCTCGGTCCCCCGGGCACGACGAACAAGGAGCATCGAGCATGTCGCAGCCTGGATCGACCGGCAACGGCGTCCCGACCGTGACCCTCAACGACGGCCACACCATCCCGCAGCTCGGGTTCGGCGTCTTCCAGATCCCGCCGCGTGACACCGTCGACGCCACGCTCAAGGCCCTGGAGATCGGGTACCGGCACATCGACACGGCCGAGATGTACGGCAACGAACGGGAGGTCGGCCAAGCGGTGGAGCGGTCCGGGCTCGACCGGTCCGAAGTGTTCGTGACCAGCAAGCTCAACAACGGCTTCCATCGGCCAGACGACGCCCGCAAGGCCTTCGGCGACACCCTCCAGGCATTGGGATCGGACTTCGTCGACCTGTTCCTGATCCACTGGCCGCTGCCAACGCTGTACGACGGCGACTTCGTCAGCACCTGGAACGTGCTCATCGAGTTCCAACGCGACGGTCGTGCCCGCTCGATCGGCGTCTCGAATTTCCAACCCCACCACATCGACCGGTTGCTGGCCGAGACCGACACTGTTCCCGCCGTCAACCAGATCGAAGTCCACCCGTACCTGGCCCAGGACGAGCTGCGCCGTTACGACACCGAGCGCCGGATCGCCACCGAGGCCTGGTCGCCGATCGCGCAGGGAGCGGTCCTCGGCGATCCGGCCATCCGGGCGGTCGCCCGGTCGGTAGGTCGGACCCCGGCCCAGGTCGTGCTCCACTGGCACATCCAGCGCGGCGACATCGTCTTCCCGAAGTCGGTGAATCCCTCTGCGGATGCGGGAGAACTTCGACATCTTCGACTTCGAGCTCGATGCCGAGGCCATGGCCACCATCGATGGGCTCAACCGGGACGAACGTACCGGTCCCGATCCCGACACCTTCGCCCACATCCCGAGCTGAGCCCGTAGCCGGGGTCAGGCCCGGTCCGACGTCAGGTCGGAGCGGAGGCGTTCGGCCCGAGCCGATCGGTGCGCAGCTGGGAGCGGCGGACCTTGCCGGCGTCGTCGCGTAGCGGATCGCTCACGTACTCCACCGTCCGGGGCAGTTTGTACCCGACCAAACGCTCGGCCAGGAAAGCCTTGAGCTCGGCAGGGTTGACGTCCTCCGGGTCGGCCTCGACGATGGCATGGACGAGGTTGCCCTTGTCGTCGTCGGGAAGACCGATGACGACGGCGCTGTGGACTGCCGGATGCTCAAGAATGGCCGCTTCGACTTCGGCCGGGTAGACGTTGGCGCCACCGGTGAGGATCATGTCCTGCATCCGGTCGCCGAGGTAGAGGTAGCCGTCCTCGTCGAGCCAGCCATAGTCGCCCAGTGACTCCCATCCCCCCTCCCGTCGGCGGGGGCTGGCACCGACATAGCGGTAGGCGGGTGACTTCCGGTGGCCCCGGAGCCACACCTCACCCTCGGTTCGTGGTGGCAGCTCACGGCCCTCGGGGTCGCAGATGGTGATGTCACCGTTGATCGGTCGGCCGACCGAACCGGGATGAGCGAGCCATTCCGTGCCGGTGATGACGGTGGCGACCTGCCCCTCGGTCCCGCCGTACAGCTCGACGATGCGCTCGGCGCCGAGCCAGTCGATCCAGGCCTGCTTGAGCCAGGCCGGACACGGCTCGGCCAGGTGCCACACCACGCGGAGGGAGGAGAGGTCAAAGCCGGTCCGCACCCGTTCGGGGAGACGCCAGATCCGCTTCATCATGGTCGGGACGAGGTAGACGACCTCGGCCGAATGCTCGGCCATGGCGGCCAGGGTGGCCTCGGCATCGAACCGGGGGAGCACGACGACATGGGCGCCCCACAGGAGCGCCTGGCAGGCCCAGACCAGAGGCCCGTTGTGGTAGAGCGGGCCGGGCATCACGAGGCAGTCGTCGGGCTCGAGCAGAAGCGGAGGTGGGGCATCGGGCTTGATCACCCCGGCGTCGCCCGAGACGATGAGCTTGGGCGTTCCCGTCGAGCCGCCGGAGGTCGGGGCCTTCCACGCCGGGCTCACCACGTCCTCGAGCGGTCGGTCCGAGTGGTCGGAGGGCCACAGCTGGCTGATGTCCAGAACGGGTGTCGCATCAGCGAGCGCCCGTTCACCCCGCCCCATGTCCAGGCCGAGGACCACCCGGGAATCGGCCAGCTCCACCACGCGGCGCAGTTCCCGAAGGGGAAGCCGGGGGCTCACCGGCTGCGGGATGGCGCCGAGCTTCCAGGCGGCCACGGTGGCCACCACGAACTCGACCGAATTGGGCAGGGCGATGGTGACCATGGATCCGACGGTGACGTCGTGGGTGGCCAAGCGCCGGGCCAGCCGGTTGGAGGAGGCTTCGAGCGCCCTGCGGCTGAGCTGGGTCGAGCCGCAGGTGACGGCGGGTCGATCCGGATCGATGTCGGCCAGATCAGTGATACGGCGGCCAAACGAGACGGCCTGTCCCGCCGACCGGGCCCCGACCACTCCGTCCATCCGGGTGGGGTGGCGGTCGGCCGCCGGGGTCACGCGGAGCTCGTAGGCCGCCGGGTCGGGCGCCTTCATCTCGTCCCGGAACTTGAGGAATGGCCACGGCCACACGGCCGGCAGGCCGCGATCATCGAGGTACCAACTGCGGCATCCCGTCACCCAGACGGTGCCCTTGGACGCCTCGGCGCGTGCCCGCTCGAACTCGGCCAGCGCTTCGTGAGTGGCACAGACCTCGCGGCACTCGCCCGACCGGATCCGGTCGATGAGCTGCAAGATGTAACCGAACTGGAGCTCAGCGACCTCGATCAGCGAGAAGTTGCCGACCGGTCCGTTCGGGCCGTTCAGCATGAAGAAGTTCGGGAAGTCCGGGATCGACACCGACAGGTAGGCCTCGGGGCGTGGGTCCCAGGCCTCCTCGAGGGTGATCCCATGCCGACCGACGAGCTTCATCGGGCGCATGAAGGCATTGGCCTTGAATCCCGTCGCCAGCACCAGCACGTCGAGCTCGTGTATCCGCCGGTCCTTGGTCCGGATGCCACGCGCCTCGATCCGCTCGATGCCCTCGGTGACCAGCTCGGCGTTCGGGCGCTGGATGGCCTGGTAGAAGTCGGGTGACAGGATGAGCCGCTTGCAGGCGGCGCGGTAGTCGGGTCGCAACTGCCGGCGCAGTTCGGGGTCGTGCACGTTCTCCTCGAGATTGGCGAGGCACGACTGTTCGATCCACTCGAGCTCGGCTGACCCGGTGTCCACCACCGCGTTGGCGAAGAGGTCGAAGAGGTCCGACAGGCTCTGGTGCAGATCGGCCAGCTGGTTGGGATGGTCGCGAAGGTCGGCACGCTCCTCGTCGGTGAACGCCGGGTTCTCCTGGGGCATGATCCACTGTGCGGTCCGCTGGAACAGGGTCAGGTTCGCCACCCGATCCACGATCCCCGACACGATCTGGACGGCGGTCGAACCGGTTCCGATGATGCCGACTCGGCGGCCGTCGAGCTGCACGTCGTGGTCCCATTGCGAGCTGTGGAACGTGGATCCTTCGAATTGGTCGATGCCCTCGATCACGGGGTAGTTGGCGTGGTGCAGGACTCCCGTGGCCGCGATGACCACATCGGCAACGTCTTCGTGGCCCGAGGCCGTGGCCAGGTACCATCGTCCGTCCGAGTAGGTGCAGGAGATCACTTCTTCACCGAATCGGACCGTCGGCAGCACGCCGTGGTCTCGGGCCACCCGTTCGAAGTAGGCGTAGATCTCAGGACCGGGCGAGAAGCGGCGGCTCCATTCGGGAGTGAGGGCGAACGAGTACGAGTAGAGGTGGGAGGGTACGTCGCACGACAATCCGGGGTAGGTGTTCTCCCGCCAGGTTCCCCCGACCCGATCGGCCTTTTCGTAGACGGTGAAGTCGGTGATGCCGGCCTCGGTGAGCTTGATGGCACTGAGGATGCCGGCCATCCCGGCACCGATGACCGCAACCCGCAGTGGGTGCCCGTTCGAATCCATGAAGTGAGTCCAGCACATCAGGGCACCCGACGACACGGGCCCACACGGCCCATCGCTCCTTCGGGGGGAGGGTGCGGGCCCGTCGCTCCGCTGAAGGACCGGGTACCGTACCGTGCATGGCCGATGCCTTTACCCTGGCCGGGTCCGATGTCTCGATCCCGTTCGTCGGAGTCGGGACGTGGGCTTGGGGGGACCGCTCCACCTGGGGGATGGGCGGCTACGACCGCGAGCTCGGTCGGGCCTCCATCCACGAGGCATGGGACGCCTCGATCGACGCCGGCGTGACGCTGTTCGACACCGCCGAGGTCTACGGGAAGGGGGAGAGCGAGCGGATCATCGGCGAGATGCTGGCTGCCGACCCCGATCGGGCCCGGCGGGCGGTCATCGCCACCAAGTTCATGCCCTATCCGTGGAAGCTGCGGGTCGCCGGTGCCCTGTTGAATTCTCTGCGGGCCTCGTTGGGCCGGCTGGGGCTGGCGGCCGTCGACCTGTACCAGATCCATGGGCCTATCAGTCTCCGCTCCCACCGCGCCATGGCCGATGCCCTCGCCGAGGCCCATCAGTCCGGCTTGGTCAGGGCCGTCGGAGTGTCGAACTACTCGGCCAAGGAGACCCACTCGATGGCCGACGCGCTCGGCCGTCGCGGAATGCGTCTGGCCACCAACCAGATCGAGTTCTCGTTGCTCAGGCGCCACCCCGAGACGACGGGCCTCCTGGCCACGTGCGCCGAGTTGGGTGTGGTGCCGATGGCCTACTCACCGATCGGTCAGGGACGGCTCACCGGGAAGTACTCGGCGTCGAATCCCCCGCCCGGCAAGCGGACCTTCTCCAACCATCCCATGGAGGTGGTCGAGAAGGTGGTTGCCGAACTACGCCAGATCGGTGAAGAGCACGGAGGCAAGACCCCCAGCCAAGTGGCTCTCAACTGGGTCGTGGCCAAGGGTGTCGTGCCAATCCCCGGCGCCAAGAACCGGCACCAGGCCGAAGAGAACGCCGGGGCCCTCGGGTGGCACCTCGACGAGGACGAGGTGGCCCGCCTCGACCGCGTTGCGCTCCCGGGCATCCGCACGCTGCAGGGCCGCATGTGGCAGCACGGCTGAGATCGCCGGGCGGGACGCCCGCCCCGGAAGACGGCGTGGTCGAAGGTGCGGTCGGGCGATCGGGTCGGAAACGTCCTCGGCCGGCTGGGCCCGGGCCGACGCTCCAGTCGTTGGCCGTGGTGGTGGTGGTTGGTGCCGCGCTCGGCGGCGTGCTCGTCCTCGGCGGCATCTCCCCGTCCCGACCCTCCGGGCATCGGAGTCGTGCCCGCATCAGCCACGACCGACGGCCCGTCGTCCTTCTACCGGCCGCCCAGCCCCCTGCCGCCCGAGCCACCGGGGACGCTGATCCGGTCGGAGATCTTCGAAGGGGCGGGTGGGATCCCGGCCGACGCCACGCTGTGGAGGATCCTGTACCACTCGCAGACCATCAACGGCGGCGATCTCGCCGTCTCCGGCTATGTGGTCGTCCCCGGCTCGCCGGCGCCTCGCGGCGGGGATCCGGTGATGACGTGGGCCCACGGGACGACCGGGGCAGCCGTCGGGTGCGCCCCGTCGCTTTTCAATGCCATGGAGGGCGAAGGGCCTTACCCCGTGCCGGACATCGGCGCCTACCTGAAGGCGGGATGGTTGATCACCGCCACGGACTACCAGGGCCTCGGCGTGAACGCCGGCATCCATCCCTATCTCGTCGGGCTGAGCGAGGGCTACGGCGTGCTCGATGCGGCCAAGGCCGCCCGGCAACTGCCCGGTCTGCGGGTGAGCACCACGACCCTCATCTACGGGCATTCGCAGGGTGGCCAGGCTGCCTTGTTCGCCGGTGAGTTGGCCCCGGGCTACGCGCCGTCCCTGCGCGTGGTCGGGGTGGTGGCCGCCGCCCCCGCCACCGGGCTCACCACCATCGTCAGCGTCTTCGGCCATCTCAGCCTGCCCGACGACATGGCCTACTTCGCGCTCATCGGGTGGACCTGGTCGCAGGTCTACCCCGACCTCCCGCCGTCCGTCCTCTTCACCAGCTCGGGGGTCACCTTCGCCCGGCAGAACGTCACCCACCACTGCGACAATGGCCTGGTGGCGGCGGTGAAAGGGGTCACTCCGAGCTCGCTGTTCCTCCCCGACGCCGCGGCAAACCCAGCCTTTGTGGCCCGGGCCCGGCTCAACGATCCTGGGCAGGTGAGGACACCGGCTCCCATGCTCATCGTCCAGGGCACAGGCGACGACCAGGTGCCGGCACCATTGACCGACCAGTATGTGACCCAGGCGGCCTGTCCGGTCGGTGACGTGGTCGAGTACGTCCACTACCGGGGCGCCGGACACGACCAGGTGACCTTCGAGGCGGTGCCTCGCATCATCTCGTGGTCGGCGGCGCGCTTGCACGGGACGCGGGCGCCGAGCACCTGTGGCCGGGTATCCGACGCCATCACCGCGCCTTCCGGCGGTTGATTGCCGGCGTCGGCCAGCTCCGGCCCGGGTGGCACCGGACGGAGGGTATCGGCCACCCTCATGCCGACAGCGATCGGCTTAGGATCGGTCCATGGGTGCCACCCTGGCTGACCTCGCTCAGCAGGAACGACAGGAGCTCTGCGATCTGTTCGTGGAGCTCGGTCCCGATGCCCCCACGCTCTGCGAAGGTTGGACGGCCAACGATCTGGCCGCCCACCTCGTGGCACGGGAGCGACGGCCGGACAGCGGTCCCGGCCTGGTCTGGCCACCTCTGGCCGGCCACACCGACAAGGTGCGGCGAGCCGTGCGTGACCGCACCTCGTGGCCCGAGCTGGTGGCGCAGGTGCGCCGCGGCCCACCCCTGCTCCTCCGACCGTTCGACGGCCCCATGAACACGGTCGAGCTGTTCATCCACATCGAGGACCTTCGCCGGGGCAGGCCGGTTGGGCGCCGCGCCGGCTTGCACCCGAGCTCGACGATGCCCTCTGGGCCCGGGTCGGAGCGGGAGGCATGGCGAAACAGGTCGGCGCCACCGTCGAGCTCGTCTCACCGGGCCGTGAACCCAAGGAGAAGGGCGTCGGGCCGCGTCTTGTCCTGAGCGGTGACCCTGGTGAGCTCACCATGTTCGGTTCCGGCCGCCAGGCGGCATCCCGGGTGGAGATCAGTGGCGACGAGGAGCTGGCGTCCCGTCTGCGCCGCGCCCCGCTCGGCATCTAGGTGTTCTGCCTGGTCGGATCGGGCCTTCGTCGCCCGCCGCCACGGCGGTCCGGAATCCCGGCCTCCACGGCTCGCCGGTTCGCCGGGCATGAACGTGGAAAATGTGATGTGATGGCTAGCCCGGTACACGTTGCAGTGAGCCACCACGGAGGGGGAAGGGCCGCATGACCGTGCAGTTGGGACGCAGAGTGAGGCAACGGCGAGGATGAGACGAGCCTCGCTGGTGCGTGAGCCCGAGTAGGGACCTGGCCGAACTGTGACCAAGCCCGCCGTCCGCAACATTGCCCTCATCGGACACAGTGGCTCGGGCAAGACGACGCTGGCGGAGGCCTTGCTGTACGCAACGGGCGCGATCAACCGGCAGGGCAAGGTGGACGACGGCTCGACCGTCACCGACTTCGAGCCCGAAGAGGTCAAGTACCACATGTCCCTCTCGCTGGCGCTCGCCCCCTGCACCGCCGAGGGCGTCCGCCTCAACATCATCGACACCCCGGGGTACGCCGACTTCCTCGGCGAGGTCCGTTCGGCCTGCTCGGTGGTCGACCTGGTGGTGCTGGTGGTGAGCGCGGTGGACGGTGTGGAAGCGCAGACCGAAGCCGGTTGGCAACTCGCCGCGGAGCTGGGTCTGCCCCGTCTGGTGTTCATCAACAAGCTCGATCGCGAGCGAGCCAGTTTCGACCGCACGCTCAGCGAGCTGCGCGAGTCCTTCGGAGCGGGCATCGCCCCGCTCGAGCTGCCGGTGGACGGCGACTCCGGGTTCAGAGGCATCGCCGACCTGTTGACGGACACGGCCATCATCTACGACAACGGGAAGGCTCAGACCGGACCGATCCCGGACGACCTGGCCGCGGTCGAGCACGAGGTTCGTGAGCAACTGGTCGAGGGAATCGTGGTGGGTGACGACGACCTGATGGAGCGCTATCTCGACGGGGACGTTCCCTCGAGTACCGAGCTCGAGGCCACCCTGGCCACCGGGGTGGAGCAGGGTGTCGTATATCCGGTGGTGTGCGGGTCGGCGGCCACCGGCATCGGCATCAACCGCCTGGCCACGCTGCTCGCCGAGATCGCACCCGCCCCCGATTCGCGCCCGGCCACCGGGGTCCGGGCCGGAGACACCGAGGTGGACGTGGCGTGCGATCCGTCGGGGCCTCCTCTGGCCCGTGTGTTCAAGACGGTCACCGACCCGTATGTCGGCAAGATCTCCCTGCTTCGGGTGCTGTCGGGGACGATCCGGCCCGACAGCGTGCTCACCAACTCGCGTACGCACACCGACGAGCGGCTCCACGTCCTCGAGCAGCTGCAGGGGAAGGAGGCCCGCCCGGTCACCGAGGCACTGGCCGGTGACATCGTGGCGGT
The DNA here is from genome assembly GCA_963727075.1 of uncultured Acidimicrobiales bacterium. Taxonomy (GTDB): domain Bacteria; phylum Actinomycetota; class Acidimicrobiia; order Acidimicrobiales; family RAAP-2; genus Bog-756. The sequence goes on along the minus strand of CAVSET010000006.1, from coordinate 2,256,632 downwards.
ACCCAAGCTCGCCGACGTGGTCACCGGTGACACGTTGGCGCCCAAGGGCTCCCCCTTCGTCGTCCCGGCGGTGCCTCCCGAGCCGGTCTCGCTGTCGGTCGCCATCAAGCCCAAGTCGAAGGGGGATGAGGACAAGCTCATGACCGGCCTCCACCGACTCCAGGACGAGGATCCGAGCCTCGTCGTCGAGCGTGTGGACGAGACGCACCAGACCATCCTCCGGGGCACGGGCGAGACACACCTGTCAGTGGCGGCAGAGCGATTGGCGCGGAAGTTCGGGGTCGAGGTGACCACCGAGGAGGTGCTCATCCCGTACCGGGAGAGCATCACGACGGCCGCCGAGGCGGTGGGGAAGTACAAGAAGCAGAGTGGCGGTCACGGTCAGTTCGGAGTGGCCTCCGTCCGTATCGAGCCCCTCGATCGGGGTGAAGGCTTCCAGTTCGTGGACCAGGTGGTGGGCGGCGCCATCCCGAGGCAATACATCCCCGCAGTGGAGAAGGGGATCATCGAGGCGATGACCCAAGGGGGTCCGCACGGGTACCCGGTGGTGGACGTCCAGGCGGTCTGTCTCGATGGAAAGCACCACCCGGTGGACTCGTCGGAGATGAGCTTCAAGATGGCCGGCTCGCTGGCCTTCAAGGAGGCGATGGCCAAGGCGGCCCCGGTTCTGCTCGAGCCGATCTCGCTCCTCGAAGTGATCGTTCCGGCCCGAATGCAGGGCAGCGTGCTCGGCGACCTGAACTCCCGGCGCGGGCGGGTGCACGGCACCGACACGGTCGACGGGGGGGCGCAGAAGATCACCGCCCTCGTCCCGGCCGCCGAGATCCAGCGCTACGCCGTCGACCTCCGTTCCCTAACCGGAGGTCGTGGGCGCTTTTGGGCCGCTCACGACCACTATGACGTGATGCCCGCCAACCTCGTCGACCGCATGGCCAAGCCCAGAGCCGAGTGAGCGAGCCCACCCCGACGACGGACGGCCGCCGGGATGGGCTCATGCCGCAATGAACCCACCGGACTGGTGGCTCCAGAGGCGGCTGTAGACGCCGTCGGGGATCCCGAGCAGGTCGGTGTGCGTGCCCTCCTCCACCACCTCGCCTCGGTCCATGACCACGATCCGGTCCATCCGGGCGATGGTGGCCAGACGGTGGGCGACCACCAACGCGGTCGATCCTTCCATGAGCCGCCAGAGGGCCTCCTGGACCAGCGTCTCCGACTCGGAGTCGAGGGCGGACGTGGCCTCGTCGAGGATGAGCAGGGGTGCACCCTTGGCCATCGCCTGGGCGATGGCGACGCGCTGGCGCTGGCCGCCCGAGAGCTTGAGACCGCGCTCGCCCACGACCGTGTCGTAGCCGTCCGGGAGCTGGTCGACGAACTCGTCGACATGCGCGGCGCGGCTCACCATTCGCACCAGGTCCATCTCGGGGCGTTCGAGAGAGTCCACGCCGTAACAGATGTTCTCGGCGATGGTCCGGTGCAACATCTGGGGATCCTGGGGGACATAGGAGATGCACCGTCGCAGGGAGTGCTGGGTGACCCTCGAGATGTCCTGGCCGTCCAGCAGGATCGAGCCCGCGTCGATGTCCATGAAGCGGAGGACGAGCTTGGTCAGCGTGGTCTTGCCCGAGCCGGACGGACCGACCAGCCCGAGGTGCTCCCCAGGGTCGATACGCAGGTTCAGGCCCTGGAAGAGTGGCGCGTCGCGGCGGTAGGAGAACGTGACATCCCGGAACTCGATGCAGCCTCTGTGCACTGCCAGGTCGGCGGCACCGGAGGCGTCGCGGATCTCGGGGTTGGTGGCGGCAATGCCGGCAAACTTGGCGCAGCGTCCGGCCGCGCGCGTGAGATCGATCGCACGAACTCGAACGACTCCTCGAGGGCGCCCCCGACGAAGGTGGCGTAGAACAGGATCAGGTAGACCGAGGCTGCGGCCACCACGTGGTGGAGTGCCAGGACCAGACCCACCACGACGGCCACCCAGTTGAGCGCGGCCATCGACGACTCCATCTGGAGCCGGGTCGCGGAGAAGACGCGCCTGGCCTTCAGGTCGGCCTCGATTGACTGCGTCACCACCTTGGCGACGTGGGCCCGCTCCAGGTCCTCGGCGGCCTGGGTCCTTACCGTGGTCAGGTTGGCAATGGTGTCGGCGATGACCCCGGTGGCCCGTGAATGGGTGTCCGAGAACTCCCGCTCGGCGGCCACGACCTTCCCCATCCGAATCCAGAGGACACCACCGAACACCACCACCAGTAGGGCCATCACGACGGCGACCGGCCAGGCCACCAAGGCCAGTACGACGATGGCACCGAGGACCGTCACGCTGACGCGAAGCACTCCCCAGGTGGCCATGTCGATGATCTCGACGAATGCCCACGAGAAGGTCTCCAACGACGAGATCACCTCACCGGATGGCCGATCGGCGTGCCACCGGTGGCTGAGCCCGATGAGGTGCTCGTAGCCGTTGGTGATGGAGCGAGCGAAAGCCCGCAGGGTCGCTCCCCAGTTGAGCCATCCGGCGATGCGCCAAAGCAGTGTGGAGACGGCGAGGACGGCGGCGTAGGCCACGACCAGCGGACCGAAGCTGGCAACCAGGCCCGAGCGGCCGGTGAGGTCGGCGATCCGCCCGAGCAGGGTGGCGAAGATGAGTGGTCCGGCCACCGCGTTGGCCAGGGTGCCGGCGGCGATGGCCACCCAGGCAACGATGAACGTGGCGCGGTCGGGCCGCATCTGGCGCCAGCAATAGGCGAACGTCGCTCGTGTCGAGGCCGCGGGGAAGAGGGTTCTGTCGTTCATGGGAGGGCTCCAAGCGAATGGCAAGGATTGGCAGGCAAGGGATGGGGCGCGGGGGCGCGGGCACGAAGGTGCGAGCCTGAGGTGGCCGAAGCCGGGGCGGTGCTCTAACGCAGTGTCAGAGTGATACCGCGGAGAGAATCGGCATCATGATGCCGATTCCCGCTCCACCGGTGGCCGGAGCGAAGCCGGCAACCGGCCCGAGTGCACGCGTGACCATTTCGATGCACGGAATACCTGCCATCGGGCCACCTCGCTTTCCAACTCGGGTACCACTGATGATAGTCCAGCACGGGGTCGGGCGGCTTCCACGGCACCGGTCGGGCGTGGCATGACCCACACGGGGTGGTCCGCCGAGGTGATGCACGCCCGGAGGCAGGGGATCAGGAAGCCGCGGACAGGTCCAGCAGGGTCGTCGGCACGGCGGACAGGAGCTGACCCTTCGGGGAGTTCGGCCAGCCACTGAAATCCTCGTCATCGTCGACCCCGGCATCGGATCGGGCGCCGAGGCCGACGACCTCTTCGAGGGTCATCCGGGCATCGAGCGCCCGCAGCAGCACGGCGATCCCGGCCAGTGAGAAGCCCTCACGCTGAAGGCGCAGGATGGCCTGCAGTCGGTCGAGCTGCTCGACGTCGTAGTAGCCGGTGCGGCCGATCAGCGTGGGCCGAGGCAACAGCCCACGGGTCTGGAGGGCACGGACGTGCCGCCCGGTGGTGCCGGCCAAGCGGGCGAGCTCATCGATGGTCAGCCTGCGCACGGATTGATGGTAACACAGGAATGTGTTACATAGAACATGTCAAATGAACGAACCTGACGGAGGGTGCAATGCCTTTGAATCTGGATGCCGTGGGGTCCACGTCCGATCCGTCGCAACGAAGTTGGAGCTCGACCGACTGTCTCCTCTATGCCCTGGGTGTCGGGGCCGGCGCCCTCGACCCGACCGGCTTCGAGCTCGAGTTCACCACGGAGAACTCGGTCGAGGTCACCCAAGTCGTCCTTCCCACCTTCGTCACCGCGGCCGGGGCGTCGAGCGGGCCGAGGGTGTCCATCGGTGACTTCGACCCGGCCATGCTGGTCCACGCTGAGCAGTCCATCGAGCTCTATGGGGCGCTCCCGACCGCGGCGAGTGTCCGAACCACTTCCACGCTCACGGCCATCTACGACAAGGGCTCCGGGGCACTCGTCCGCTCCGAGTCCACGACGGTCGATGCCGAGACCGGCCGTCCCGTCTTCTCCGCCGGCACTGGTCTGTTCATCCGCGGCGAAGGGGGTTTCGGTGGCGAGCGGGGGCCATCCGGTGGCCAGGAGCCCTTCCCCACTCGGTCGCCCGACCAAGTGGTCACCTACACGACGAGGACGGATCAGGCGCTTCTTTACCGGCTGTCGGGAGATCGGAACCCCCTCCACTCCGATCCCGCATTTGCCAAACGGGCCGGCTTCGACCGTCCCATCCTGCACGGTCTGTGTACCTATGGGTTCACGGGACGGGGCCTTCTCCACGCCCTGTGTGGTTCGAAGCCCGACCGGTTCCGTTCCATGTACGGACGGTTCTCGAGGCCGACGTACCCAGGTGACGCGTTGACGGTCTCCATGTGGGTGGATGGGTCGACCGCTCGGTTCCGCACTGACAACCAACAGGGCGAAGTGGTCATCGATGCCGGCCTGTTCGAGTTCTCGTAGGGCACAGGCGTGTCCCACTCCGGCCACGGGTGACGACTCCACCAGCTCCCGGCCCGATCGAGAGCCGGCCCCGGGTCGGCCTCGGCCTCAGGCTCCAGACTGGATCCTGGCCCGCAGGGCGGTCAGGGCCAGCGACATTCCGAGGATCGTCAGCCCTGCGACGGCAGCCAACCCTTCGAGGAGGGGCCCGATCTGCCATCCGGCCGTGATCAGGGACCGCAACGCTCCTAGCAAGTAGGTGACCGGATTGTAGGTGGCGATCGTCGAGAACCATCCCGTCAGGAATTGCTTGGGTACGACCGCGTCGGTGAGGAAGAACAGGGGAAAGAAGATCACGAAGCACGCGCTGACGGCCGCGGGGCTGCCGGTCTTCAATGCGACTGCATAGGGAAACCCGGTGAAGGCCAGTCCCCAGACGGCCGAGTAGGCCACGAAGACGACGATGCCCGGTAGTCCCGTGGAGAATCGCACTCCGACCACCGCGGCGATGGCCAACACGGGCAAACACAACGCGACGATGACCGCGACGTCGGCCATCATAAGGCCGAGCAGCAACGCCGATCGCCGTATCGGCGTCATGCAGAGGCGGTCGAAGTAGCCGCCCTGGATGTCGGCGACGAGTGCCGGCGCCCTCGACATGCCGGTGACGGCGAACGCGATCGCCATGGGTAGGAGAAAGGCCTTGTAGTCGGTGGTCGTGCCGGCCAGCTTCTCCAGAGCGCCGAGGTTGACCGTGTAGAAGAACGCCGGGACGAAGACCGCCGGCAGAACGGCGGCAGGCTCTCGGGGCATTTGGCGGAGGGCTCGACCGGCGATGGACAGCATGTCCCGGAGAAAACCGGCCTCGCGTCCGATGACACCATTCGATTCGCTTCCCGGTCACGGGCGGACCTCCGTGCTCTCGATCCGAGATCCGGTCATCTCCATGAAGACATCGTCCAGGGTGGGTGTCCGCATGGTGAGGCTGCTGATATGTAGCCCCGTGCGGCCCAGGGCCACCGCGACGTTCCCGAGAGCGGCGGGGCCGTCCTCAGCATTCACCGTGATCGTGCTGCCCGTGCTCGAGACGGAGTCGAGCCCCTCGATCGAGTCGAGGGCGCCGACCACACCCCCGCAGTCCCCATCGATCTCGGCCACGATCACGTCGTGGCCCACGGAGCGCTTGAGCCTGGTCGGTGACCCCTCCGCCACCAACCGGCCCCCGGAGATGATCCCCACCCGATCGGCCAGGACATCGGCTTCCTCCAGATACTGCGTCGTCAGGAAGATCGTCATTCCGAGGTCCCGGTTCAGGCGGCGTACCTCGCACCAGACGGTTGCCCGGCTATGGGGGTCGAGCCCCGTCGTCGGCTCGTCGAGGAACAGCACTTCGGGGTTGTGGACGAGGGCGGTGGCCAGGTCGAGTCGCCGTTTCATCCCGCCCGAATAGGTCCCGATGCGCCGATCGACGGCGGACCCTATGTCGACGAGGTCGAGGACCTCCCCGACTCGCGTCCTGATCTGGGCGGGGCTGAGCCCGTAGAGGCGGCCCTGGAGCGCCAGCAACTCACGCCCGGTCTGGCGATCGTCCAAGGCCGCCTCCTGGAGTGCGACCCCGATCCGGAGTCGCACTGCCTTGGAGTCCTCGACCACGTCGTAGCCGGCCACCGATGCCGTCCCGCCGGTGGGCTTGAGCAGGGTGCACAGGATTCGCACCACGGTCGACTTACCCGCTCCGTTAGGCCCCAGGAAGCCATAGATCTCCCCACGTCGGATGGACAGGTCCAGACCATCGACGGCGAGGGTCGAGCCGAAGCGACGGACGAGGCCGGACGTGCACACGGCGGCCACTCCGTGCGAGGGGCCCTGGGCGGCCGGGCCCGGGTCCCCTGCCACTCCGGTATACCTGTCTGAATCGTACATACTTCCCAGTATCTACTATACTTACCCGTAGCACAACCCTATGGCTCTCCAACCACTCACTCCCGAACGCCGCCGTCAACAGACTCGTGAGCACCTCCTGGCCGCGGCCGAGCAGGTCTTTGCCGAGCGGCGGATTCCACGGAGCGTCGCTGGACGAAGTCGCGGCCGTGGCCGGGTTCACCAAAGGAGCCGTGTACTCGAACTTCAAGAACAAAGAGGATCTCTTCCTTGCCCTTTTCAAGGCCCACTACGACCGGGAGATGGAGGCCATTCGGGCCACGTTGCAGGGATCCGAGGTACCGCCCGAGGCCCGTCTCTCGGACTTCGTCAACCTCATCCGGGACCAGGCTCGCCAGGGCGGTGGCAACCTCGCTCTGCTCTACCAGGAGTTCTGGCTGTACGCGGCGCGCAACCCGGCAGCCCGGGAACGGCTGACCCGACTCGACGACGAGGCCGTGCAGGCCGTAGCGGAAATCATCGAGGCCGAGCGAATTCGGCAAGGCATGCAGACCGTTGGAGTCGTCACTCCATGCGGCGCGGATCGTGGAGGTCCTCTTTCGTGGCATCGGAATGCTGCGGGTACTCCAGCCTGAAGAGGCTGACGATGCGCTGGTCGAAGCGGCCATCTCGTTCGTCGCCCGGGGTCTGGGGGCTTCCACGGAGTAGTCCGATCAGCTGCCTGACCGTGGCCACGTGCAGATGGTGGCGGTCACCGACGACTCCGACGAATGTGTCCAGTGAACGGGCTTCCAATTTCCAACTACATGGAGTTCATGGCCAAGTTCCGCTGTGCACCGTCGTGGTGCAGGCGGCTGCAGCCCTCACTTCTGTCGGTGGAGACAACGAGTCGCCGCTTACGATGAACATCCAACCGGCCGGAAGGTAGAGCATCCACCGGATGGCGTTGACGGAGAACCCCTGATGCGGGCCGAGCCCCGACGCGTGCACGTTTGTCAGCGCCAAGACCCACGCGACCATCCAGACAACCGGACGATTGGCTGGCGCCAGTGCTCACCTATGTCTTCCTCGGCGTCTACGCCGCTCTGCGTCCGCCCAAGGATTGGTTGAGGTTTGCCCGCCTGCGTGCGCTGGTCACCATCTCGTCGCTCGTAGTCAATGTAGTGACGATCTGAATCGGCGAGATCGATCTGCCTGGCGGAACACGAGCAGTCGTCGTCCATCTCCTCGGGCGTCGGGACTCAATCTCAACCTGCGAACTATTCCCAACGTGCAATGAGGGCAGGCAACTACGAGACTTGGTCATGACCGAGTTGGATCACACTTCGAACGATCACGATCCCTATCACGATCCCCATCATGCCCACGACGGTCACGGAAGTTTTGGCTTTCTCCGTGGACTAATGGATCCCCACTCGCACGACGCCATGGACTCACTGGACCAAGCGCTAGAAGCAAGTAGGGACGGCATTCGTGCCGTGGCCTTGTCACTGCTCGTACTTCTAGTCACCGCCGGAATCCAGGCGCTGGTCGTGATAGCAAGTGGATCGGTGGCCCTCTTGGGTGACACTCTGCACAACGCCGCCGATGGTCTGACGGCTGTGCCCCTGTGGCTTGCGTTTCGGCTCGGTCGCCGACCTCCAACGACTCGATTCACCTACGGGTACGGAAAGGCCGAAGACCTGGCTGGCGTAGCGGTGATCGCGCTCATTGCGGCGTCAGCAGGCTTCGCTGGCTATGAGGCCGTCAACCGACTCCTACACCCGCAGAAGGTTACCCACCTGGGCTTTGTTATGGCCGCCGCTGTCGTTGGCGCAGTGGGAAACGAAGTGGTTGCTCAATATCGCATCAGGGTTGGTCGCCGTATCGGTTCTGCTGCTTTGGAGGCCGACGGTGTCCATGCCCGCACCGACGGTGTGACGTCCCTACTAGTGCTCGTCGGGGCAATAGCCGTGACCTTTGGGTTGCGCTGGGCGGATCCAGTTGTGGGCCTGCTCATCACCACCGCCATCCTGATTGTCGGCTACCAGGCAGCCCGCAATGTGGGACAGCGGCTGCTCGATGCCGTCGACCCGGCGATCATTGAGCGCATCACCCAGACAGTGGCACTTTCCAACGGCATTGCTGCAGTCACGGAAGTGCGTGCTCGCTGGATGGGTCACCGACTATGGGCCCAGGTGCGACTAGCTGTAGATGGTGGTTTGTCGGTTACGGAGGCACATGCAGTTGCCGAGCTTGTTCATCACGCCTTACTTCACCAGATATCCAATCTGTCCGATGCCATCATTCACGTTGACCCAATTGGGCACGGGATGGATCCTCATGCCTCGACGGCGCATCACCGGAGCGAATACTGACGGCGGGAGACGACTTTTTTCCACGTGCGGAGATCAAGTAAGTATCAAACGCTCGTTGGCCGATCGGACACGACAATCCGCGTCTTGTGGCCGCTCATTCGCGGTAATGACGACAGCGGGCGACAGAGCGGGCACTTCGCGTATCACTTCTGAGCAATCCCGATATTCTCGAACCGCTCGGGCCTCTTCGCTGTCGAAGGGCGTCGAGTTAGTGAGCCGTCCGCCGGATCTTCTTGTGACCCACGCCCACTGCCCGAGCGAAGAGGGTTGAATGAGGCTCACCTGCTGCTTCATCGACGGACACCAGAATCGTGGTTCGCCAGGGGCAACGTTGTGATTTCGACCACAGCGGAGGGAGTGGGATTCGAACCCACGGAGGCTTGCACCTCACGGCTTTTCAAGAGCCGCGCATTTGTCCGCTCTGCCATCCCTCCCGGCGATTGAAAGGGTAGTCGGGGGCCGAAACCGAATCGGGGGCTATGACTCCTCGGCCGGATCGATCTCCGCGTGGAGTTGCTCCACCCACTCGAGCGCCCTGCGGCTCGATGTCTCGGCTTCACGCCGGATGGCCGGACCCCTCGGCCCGGCGGCCGGGTAGGACCCGAGGAACTTGACACCGGCCAGCTCGGCATGGAGGTCGCGCAGGCAGTCGCTCACGACCGCGTCAGCGACATGGCCCTCGAAGTCGATGATGAAGCAGTACTCGCCGAGAGCCTTCTTGGTGGGACGGGACTCGAGCTTGCTGAGGTTGATGTTGCGGGCCGCAAACTGCCCGAGGATTCCGTAGAGGCTGCCCGGGTGGTCGCTCCGTTGGAAACAGGCGATGCTGGTCCGGTCGTGACCCGTCGGCGCCGGGATGCCGGTCCGCGCCAGGGACACGAAGCGGGTCTGGTTCTCGGGATGATCCTCGACGTCCTCGACCAGGATGTCGAGGCCGTAGAGGGTGGCCGCCAACCGGGGAGCGATGGCGGCGGTGGGGCGCGTCGACATCGCCGGATCGTGCTGGCCGACCATGCGGGCCGCCTCCGCGGTCGAATTGGTGGCCAGCGTCTCCGCCCCGGGGAGGCGCTCGGTGAGGAAGTTGCGGCACTGGGCCGTCGCCATCGGTATGGAGGCAACCCGCTCGACGTCGACCAGGCTCGTCCCGGGGGGCGCCATCAGGTGGAGATGGATGTCCAACACCACCTCTCGCTGGATGCGCAGATCGAAGTCGAAGACGAGGCTGTCGATGATGTCCCGGACGGTTCCCTCGATGGCGTTCTCCAGGGGGACGAACCCAAGGTCCACGTGGCTCTGCTGCACCGCCTCGAGGACATCGGTGCAGCGAGGCCATGGGCGAGATGTCAGCCAGGGCGTAGTCGGCCTCGCTGAAGAGCGCCTCCTCGGTGAAGGTTCCCTCCGGCCCGAGGAACCCAATTCGCAGGGCGGTGGCCGTCGAGGTGTCCGAAGATGCGGAGGCGCCCGAGGATGCGTACGTGGCCATACCCAGGCAGGATAGTGAACATCATGGATGAGCCCGCACTGCAGCGCCTGCTCGCCGAGGTCCGATCGGGCCAGTGCACTCCGGACGAGGCGGTCCATCGCCTCCGGCGCCTCCCCTTCGCCGACCTGGGATTTGCCAAGGTCGACCACCATCGCGGGCTGCGTCAGCGCCTCCCCGAAGCGGTCTACGGACAGGGCAAGACCGCCGACCAGTGCTCCACCATCGTGGACGAGTTGCTGTTCCACGGAGGCAGTGCCGCCGGTGACGCCCACGGCCCGGTGATCCTCACCCGCGCCGACGACGACCAGGTGGTCCGGGTGATGGACGATCACCCCGGCGGGCGTCGCACGGTCACCGGCCCGGCGACCGGGGTGGACCGGGTCCGGGGGCAGCTGTCCACGGTCGTCTGGCGGCCGGCCCCCCGCCGCACGGGGCGGACCCTGGTGGTGACGGCAGGGACATCGGACCTGCCGGTGGCCCGGGAGTGCGAGGCCACCCTGTCAGCCCTCGGGCTGCCGCCGACCGTGCTCGCCGATTGCGGTGTGGCCGGCGTTCACCGCCTGCTGGCCTCGACCGACGAGCTGGCCGAAGCCGATGCGGTGGTCGTGGTCGCCGGCATGGAGGGAGCACTGGCCAGCCTGGTCGGCGGGATCACCCCGGCACCGGTGATTGCCGTGCCGGTGAGCACCGGCTACGGCGCGGCGCTCGAGGGGGTCACCGCCCTGCTGGCCATGCACGCGTCGTGCGCCGCCGGCATCACCGTGGTCGGGATCGACAACGGGTTCGGCGCGGCGTGTGCTGTCTCCCGGGTGCTGCCGTGAGCGGGGGGGACCACGGCCGCCATGCCGCGGCCGTGGCGTGGTTCCACTGCTTCGCCGGGATCGCCGGCGACATGGCCCTCGGCAGTCTGCTCGACGCCGGTGCCGACCTGGCCGAGGTGCTCGCCCTGCTGGAGCGGTTGCCCGTGGGCGGGTGGACGCTCGAGGTACAGCCGGTGCTGCGGGGCGGCATCGCCGCCTCACGGGCGATCGTCACCGTTCAGGACACCGTGGTGGTCCGCACCCATTCCCACATCGTCGGGCTCATCGAGGAGGCACGCCTTCCCGACCGGGTGGCCCGCCGATCGCTGGCCACCTTCGCCGCGCTGGCCGACGTCGAGGCCATGCTCCACCGCCGCCGGGTCGACCAGGTCCATTTCCACGAGGTCGGGGGCCACGACACCATCGTCGACATCGTCGGCACCGCCGCCGCGCTCGAGGTGCTCGGCATCGACGAAGTACGGGCGAGCCCGGTGGCCACCGGTGTCGGGATGGTCCGATCGGGCCACGGGATGCTGCCCAACCCGGCGCCGGCGGTGGTGGCCCTGCTCGAAGGCGTGCCCACCTGGGGGCGCAACCTGCCGGTGGAGCTCACCACGCCGACCGGGGCCGCCATCCTCGCCGCCCTCTCGTCCGGTTACGGACCGATGCCGCCGATGCGGATCACCGGCCAGGGTTTCGGGGCGGGCACACACGAGCTCGACGAGCTACCCAATTGCACACAGGTGGTGACCGGGGTTCGGGTCGATCGACGGAGCGGGGCGGACGGTGACGCGGTACCGGGCCCACCGGGCGTGGCCACTCCCGACTCGGACGCCGGCCAACCCATCGCCTTGCTGGAGGCCAACGTCGACGATGCCACCGGCGAGCAGCTGGCCCATGCGCTCGGCGCCCTGCTCGAGGCGGGAGCCCATGATGCCTGGCTCTCCCCGGTGATCATGAAGAAGGGGAGGCCCGGCTCGGTCGTGCACGTGCTGGCGGATCCGGCGTCGGTGGCCGCCCTCCGGGATGTCATCCGCGAGACGACCGGGTCGTTCGGCGTCCGGGTCACGGCCTCCGAACGGTGGCCGGCGGCCCGCACCCTCGACTCGGTCTGGATCGACAGTCACCTCATCCGGATCAAGGTCGGCCCCGGCCGGATCAAGGCGGAGTACGACGATGTGGCCGCGGCGGCCCGACGTACCGGGCAGTCGCTGCGCGAGGTGGCATTTCGTGCCGAGGCCCTGTGGCGAACGGAGCACGGCGAAGGAACACCCACGCCGCCACGACGGACCGAGGCTGAACCGGCAGACGATTCAAACGGCTTCCGCGTCGCCGGCCCCTGGGACACCTCGGGCTCTCCCCCGCGACCGCATCGGATTCCTGAACGGGACGTTGACGACTTGGCCTGATCTCCGGCGTTAGCCGGGGCGGGCGCGGGCCGCCCGCGCTCTCGGGTCGGTGGGGAGCACCCATCGCCAACCCCGGGCCGCCCGTTCGAGACGATGCCGCTGGTGCGTCTTCAGGTAGTGGTGCCAGTGACACAACCTCACCAGGTTGGTCAGACTGGTCGGGCCGCCCTCGGCCAGCGGCTGGACGTGATCGATCTCGAGGCGGTCCCGGACCTCGCACCCGGGGACGACGCAGACCGGGTCGCGTTCGATGAGGGCTCGTCGGAGGGATGCCGGAATGGTCCGCCCGGCGTGGGCCACCGCCGTCACATCGACACCGTCGGTCACCAGCACGCTCAGAATGGAGTCGGCGGCCAGCCGGCGCGCCACCTCGACCGGGATCGGCCCGATCCCGGGGATCTCACAGATCTCACCGGGCTCGACGTGGCCGCGGGCCAGGGCGTCGCGGTCGACCCGGACGTGGACCATCGTGGACGGTCCGGTTTGTCCTCTCCGGACCCTTCCCCGCTTCGCTGCCGACGGGGAACTACGACCGGAGGCGCCCTCGGCCAGGCTCACCAGGGCGTCGGCTGCCAAGGCGTGGCGCGGTTCCTTGCCTCCGGCCGCCTGGGTCTCGTCGGCCAGGAGATCGGTACGGGCCTTGACGGCGGCCACCACCCGGGCGCCGTCATCCGGCGTGAGCCGGGCGTCGAAGCGGACTGCGTCGTCTCCATCGGTCCAGTGACGCAGGTAGCGACCACGTCGGACGGCCTCATAGACGGCGTGTTGGTCACGCCCGGTCGCCTTGACCCGGCGACAGCGCAGCTTCAGCACGCTGAGAGGCTGCTTCTCCGCGGCATCGACCAGTTCCTGCTCGGCAGCCGGCTGGAGAATGGCCGCGCCGGTGATCTCCTTGACCTGCGCCTCCGAGAGACGTCCCTTGCGCATGGCCTCGTCAGTGGCGGGCAGCGAGCCCAATTGTCGGGCCGCCTCGAGCGCGGTGATCGCCGGCCCCAGGCCGCTGCCGGTGGCCTCGGCGACGTGGGCGGCCGCCGACCGGTGGCCCTGTCGGCGCCACACATTGGACGACTCGACCCGACGGGCGGTGAGGAGCTTGCCGCCGGCGGCCAGCTTCTCTATGTCGGCGAAGAGCTCGAGCAACCGGGCGGCGTCGGGCCCGCTCAGGCGCTCGGGTTCGAGTCTCGACAGCGCGGACCGGAGATCATCCGCCACTCGCTGGAGGGCTCGGTACGTCATGGGTCGATCGTGCCAGGGGGTTGTATTGCCGCCCGGGCGGCGTGCACTGCTCGGCGTCAGCCGGCGGACCGACCGGCACCGTCCTCGACGTCACCGTCTCCCATGACCCAGACCATCTGACGATCCGTCTCACCGGGAGCGTCCGGCGGGCGCCGCTCCACCCGGTCCAACCGGAACCCCAGCTTGGCCGGAATGGCGGAACTTCTGACATTGGCTTCGTCGCAATGGATCTCGACGCGCTCGACTCCACCGAGTCCGAGGGCCGACCGGGTCAGCATTCGGGCCGCCTCGGTGGCGATGCCCCGGCCCATGTGCCCGGCCCGTACCCAGTAGCCGATCTCCAGCGCACCGACGCCCACCCGGTCGTGCAGCCCGCAGCAGCCGACGAGGGTGTGCTCTCCCTGCGCCCGGCGGATGGTGAAGGAGAATTCGCGCTTCTCCTCCCAGGCGAAGCGGGCCTCCCCGAGGACGACGCCCATCCCTTCGGCGGTCGAGGGCTGACCGGCCCATGGCATCCACGGGCGGAGCGCATCGAGCGAGTCGTTGACCGCCACCACCAGCTCGTCGACATCGGGCTCCGACCAGCACTGCAGGGTGATCCCGCTGCCGGTCATGACCTCGCCCGGCCGGTCGGCCAACCAGGGCCCAGGTCGGGCCGCGTCATCCCCCGGGTGGGCGGGGAGGCCGTCAGCCCCCAACGGCAATCCGGTACACATTGGTCGTGCGGGCCTCGAACCCCAAGCGCTGGTAGAGGCGATTGGCGGCCTCTCGGCTGGGGCGGGACGTGAGATCGACCGACCTCGCCCCGAGGGCCCGGGCCCGATCGACGGCCGCCACCACCAGGGCTTCACCGGCCCCCGCACCCCGGGCCGTCTCGTCCACCACGACGTCCTCGATCCACGCCCGCAGGCCGGTGGGCACCCGGAAGACGGCGAGGGTGAGCGAGCCGACGATGGGGCCGTCGACGGCCCTGGCCACCAGCAGTATCGACGAGGTCGACCCGACGATGTCGGCCAGCTCCTCGGCGCCGGGAGGGGGTGAGGACGAGGACAGCTGGGGAATGAGCTGGGCGAATGCCTCGATGAGGTCGGGAGTCACCTCGACAACCTCGTCGACGGTGACCGAGGTGGTGGACGACCCACTCACTTGCGTGCCGACCCTCGGCCGTCGGGAGTCACAGCTTGCGAGTGTAGCCAGCGACGGTCCACCAACCCCGACGCCCGACCACCACGCGCCCGTCAACCTCGGACGCCAGAGGGCGGACCGTCATCCGGAGGGGTGGTCAGGTCCGCTCGGGATCCCCTCGCCAGATCGGCGAGCGCACCGAGTCGTAGAGCACCTCGATGGGATCGCCGCGGAGCGCGGCGAACACGTGCTTCCCCCAGCGTTCGGCCCCGGCCAAGGGGTAGGGGAGGTCCTCGAGGGCGAACCAGCCGACGTCCGAGCACTCCAAGGGGTGGGCCTTCAGCTCACCACCGACCGGGCGGCACTGGAACACCAGGGAGTAGAGGGGTATGCGGCTCAGCCCGATGCGGAGCCCGTCGAGCACGGCGATCAGCCGGACCACCTCGACCTCGATGCCGGTCTCCTCCTCCACTTCCTTGACCACCACTTCGGCGGCCGAGTAGCCGACATCGGCCCAGCCGGTGGGGTAGAGCCACACGCCCGAGTCCGACCGCTGCACCAAGAGGATCTCGCCGTTGTCGTTGCCCACCGCCGCCCCGACCGCCACCTTCGGGGTCACGTAGCCCGGGACGCCCTTGCCGACCGAGCCCATCCACTCCTCGACCAGGCCCTCGGCGTCCTCCACGCCATCCCGTCCCTGGTCGATGGTGACCCGGATATCGGCGGCCACCCGGAGCACCTCCTCGAAACGCTCCTGCTCATAGAGGGACTCGGTGAAGCCCAACCCGGTGCGGGCGATCCCGGCCAGAGCTTCGCTCCACCTCAACAGCTGTTTGGTGGAAGGGACTGGTTCCACGGGACCGACGCTACCCGCTGCCACCGCTGAGCCGCATCCATCAGGCAAAATGGGCACGTGGCCGTATTCGAGGACTGTCGCCATTACGTCATGCAGACCACCGCCCACGAGGAGAAGCTCGAGCGGTGCCGGATGGGCGCCAACGAGCAACTCCCCTTCGCCTGTCCGGAGCGGTGCCTGTTCTACGAGCCACGCAAGGTGTCGGGCGCCGGGTGGACCATCCGGACCCCCGACGAGCCCTGATCTAGACCCTGATCAAGGCCTCGTCGCCCGCCCTCCGGGAGGCATCTCAGCTCTCGACGACGTCACCCAGCAGGTCCACCTGGACCCCGACGTCCCGGAGCCATTGAACGGCACGGTCGACGGTGGCGCCCTCACCGTCGAGCTCGCACACGATCCACCCGGCGTGCTCGCCGACATCGGCCCGCCGGATGTTCGGGACGACGCCCAGCTCCTGGACCATGCGGGCGATGATCGGCTCGCGCACCAGCTCCTCGGGGAAGGTCAGCTTGACCCGGACCCCGATCATACGGCTCCCTCCCAGGCCGGTGTCTCCTGCTCCAGCGCGTCGTTGAGGTTCCCGGACCGGAACCCGTCCAGGTCGAGGGTGACGTAGCGGTACCCGGCTGCGTGCACGGCGGCCGCCACCTCGTGGCGGCGTGACACCACCGCGGCCAGGTCCTCCCCGGGACCTCGATCCGAGCGGTATCCCCGTAGTGGCGCACCCGGAGCTGACGGAAGCCGAGGGAGCGGAGGCCCGACTCGGCTTCGGCCACCGAGCGCAGGGTGCCGAGCGTGACGGGGGTGCCGTAGGGGACGCGGGAAGCAAGGCAGGCGGCGGCCGGCTTGTCCCAGGTCCGCAGGCCCAACCGGCGGGAGCAGGCCCGGACACCCGACTTGGTGAATCCGGCCTCCACCAGTGGGAAGAGCGCTCCCTGATCGGTTGCCGCCCGCTGGCCGGGACGGACGTCACCGAGATCGTCGAGGTTGACGCCCAGCACGACCGACGCGCCGCGACCGTTCCCCTCTCGGGAGGCGATGGGCAGGAGGGCTTCCATCAACGAGCTCTTGCAGTGGTAGCAACGCTGGCCGTCGTTGGCCGAGTAGGCCGGATCGGCCAACTCGGCGGTCGGGACCTCGATCGCCCGCAGACCCCATTCCCGGGCGAGGGCCCGGCAGTCGGCCAGCTCCTCGGGGGCGAGGGATGGGGACACCGCGGTGGCACAGAGCACCTGGTCCGCACCGAGAGTCTCGGTCGCAACGTAGGCCAGGAACGACGAGTCCGCGCCGCCACTGAAGGCCACCACCACCGGTCCCTCCCGGAGGAGGACGGACCGCAGCGCCGCCAGTTCCCCCTCGGCCGGCAACCTCTCACCGCCCGCCCCCGGCCCATCGGTGCGGCGCTCACTCATCGGGGGCGACCCGACGGAGGACCGTCTCGACCGATGCCACCATCCCGGCCAGGAAGGGCCCGAATTCGGCGAACCGAGCCGAGCCCTCGTCGAACCGCATGGTGTAGACACAGTCCTTCAGGTCGTCAGGGCGCTGCCCGAACAGCGTGACGCCCCATTCCCAGTCGTCGATGCCGGCCGACCCGGTGATCAGCTGGACGATCCGGCCGGCGAACGTCCGCCCGACGGCACCGTGCCCGTGCATCAGGGCCTTCCGGTCCTCGAACGGGAGCGAGAACCAGTTCGACCCGTCGGCCTCGCCCCGTCGCTTGGACATGGGATAGAAGCAGAAGGCCGGCATCCCCTCGGGGGGCAGGTTCGGGTAGAGCCGCTTCTGCTCTCATCTCGTCGGGTATCCCGGCCGCATACTCGGAGACCTCGGTGAGGGACACATAGGAGAAGACGATCGTCAGCCCGGCACGTTGCAGCTCGGACTGGAATCGGCGCAGGCGCCAGAGGTCGGCACCGACGGCCATGAACCCGATGTCGGCCTTGTGCCCGAGCATGGCGACCGTCACGACCTGCACGTGGTCGGACTCGGCGCTCTTCACCGCCTGCAGGACGCGGTGGCGGTCGAACCCGCTGGAGCCGGAGGGCGACCGGGGACCCGGGATCTGGCAGAACAGGTGGAGCACTCCCCAACCGACCGAGGGAGCGAGAGGTTCGGTCACGCGGCACAGTCTAGAGAGCGGGCCGACCGGGCCACTGCGGCCGGCCTGTCGACGGTGCCCTCCATCGCCCGATCCCGGGCCGGGGCCGCCCTCGACGCGTCATACCGGGCCCCGTCCGTCGCGGAAGGAGGGCGTCCCAGCGGGACGCCCTCCGTTCTCGTGATCCTGACCGGGAGCCGGTCGGGAGGCAGACGGTCTAGAAGTCGTCCATCCCTCCACCGGGCATGGCCGGTGCGGACTCCTCCGGCTTGTCCACGATCACTGCCTCGGTGGTGAGGAACAGGGCGGCGATCGAGGCCGCGTTCTGCAAGGCCGACCGGGTGACCTTGACGGCGTCGATGACACCCGACTTGACCAGGTCCTCGTACTCGCCGGTGGCGGCGTTGAGGCCCTCGGCGGGCTTCTTCAGGTTGCGCACCCGATCGACGATGACCCCGCCTTCCAGACCGGCGTTGACGGCGATCTGCTTCAGCGGCTCCTCGACGGCCCGGGCCACGATGCGGGCCCCGGTGGACTCGTCGCCCTCCAGCTTCTCGGCGGTGTCGAGCACCGCGGACTGCGCCCGGAGCAGGGCCACACCGCCGCCGGGCACCACGCCCTCTTCGATGGCCGCCTTGGTGGTCGACACGGCGTCCTCGATGCGGTGCTTCTTCTCCTTGAGCTCGACCTCGGTGGCCGCGCCGACCTTGATCACGGCCACGCCGCCGGACAGCTTGGCCAGCCGTTCCTGCAGCTTCTCGCGGTCGTAGTCCGAGTCGGTGTTCTCGATCTCGGCCTTGATCTGGTTGATCCGGCCCTTGATCTCGTCGTCGGAGCCGCCCCCCTCGACGATGGTGGTCTCGTCCTTGGTCACCACGATCTTGCGGGCCGTGCCGAGCAGGTCGAGCCCCACGTTCTCGAGCTTCAGGCCGACCTCTTCGGTCACCACCTGGCCGCCGGTGAGGATGGCGATGTCCTGGAGCATGGCCTTGCGGCGCTCACCGAAACCGGGAGCCTTGACGGCCACGCTCCGGAAGGTGCCCCGGATCTTGTTGACGACCAGGGTGGCCAGCGCCTCGCCCTCGACGTCCTCGGCGATGATGGCCAGCGGCTTGCCCGACTGCATGACCTTCTCCAGCAGGGGCAGCAGGTCGCGCACAGCGGTGATCTTGGAGCCGACCAGCAACACGTGGGCGTCCTCCAGCACCGCCTCCATCCGCTCGGGATCGGTGACGAAGTAGGGGGAGATGTAGCCCTTGTCGAAGCGCATGCCCTCGACCAGGTCCATGTCCATGCCGAAGGTCTGGGACTCCTCGACGGTGATCACGCCGTCCTTGCCGACCTTGTCGATGGCTTCGGCGATCATCTCGCCGATCTCGGGGTCGGCGGCGGAGATGGAGGCCACCTGGGCGATCTGGCTCTTCGAATCGGTGTCCTGGGCGATGCCCCGGAGGGAGGACACGGCCGTCTCGGTACCGGCCTCGATGCCCTTCTTGAGGGACATGGGGTTGGCCCCGGCCGCCACGTTGCGGAGCCCCTCGTGCACCATGGCCCAGGCCAGGACGGTTGCCGTGGTGGTCCCGTCACCGGCCACGTCGTCGGTCTTCTTCGCCACCTCCTTGACCAGCTCGGCCCCGATCTTCTCGAAGGGGTCCTCGAGCTCGATGTCCTTGGCGATGGAGACGCCGTCGTTGGTGATGGTGGGGGCGCCCCACTTCTTGTCGAGGACGACGTTGCGGCCCTTGGGGCCGAGGGTGACGCGAACGGCGTCGGCGAGCTTGTTCATCCCGGCCTCGAGGGCCCGGCGGGCCTCCTCGTCGAACGTAATCAGCTTGGCCATCTGGTGTTCCTCCGTGGGTATTAGCACTCTTCGGTGGCGAGTGCTAATAGCAAACCACGTGTGGAGCCACGGCGCAACCGGGCCCGACCAGGCCTCGACGCCCGGAGCGGCCCGAGGATGGGCGGCCCCGGCCACGACCGCATCCGGACCGGCACACCCCACCCACCACCCGGAGGCCACCCCGGTAGCCACGACTCGGCCGGTCGGGGTGGCTCACGGCCGGTCGCAGCCCGCACCCCGGCTCCGACGCTCTCGAGGACCATCGACCCATTGACCGTAGGCTGGCCCGGTGGCCAGGACATCGGATACCCGGGAGCGGATCGCCCCCGGCCGCACCCTGCGCACCACGGCGCCCCTCCTCACCACAGCCGAGCACCCGGCCGGCCTCGTCGACTCGTCCCTCGGCAACACGGTCATGAGTCCATGATCGAGCTCGAGCGAGCCGGTCCCGTCTGGGTCGTGCACCTCTGGTCCGGCGAGAACCGGCTCAACCAGGAGTTCGTGGTCGGGCTCGACGCCGCCCTGGACGAGGTGGAGCGGTCCGGCTTGCCGACGGCGGTGGTGACGACCGGCGCCGGCAAGTTCTACTCGAACGGGCTCGACCTCGAATGGCTCGCCTCGAGCTCGGACCCGGGGGCGTTCATGGACCAGGTGCACCGGCTGCTGGTCCGGATCCTGACCTACCCGGCCGTCACCGTTGCCGCCGTGAACGGCCACGCCTTCGCCGCCGGGGCCATGATGGCCACCGCCCACGACTTCACCGTCATGCGGTCGGACCGCGGCTACTGGTGCCTCCCGGAGGTCGACCTCGGTCTGCCGCTCACGGCGACGATGTACGCGCTGACGTCGGCCCGGCTCCCACGCCTCACGCTTCACGAAGCCATCACCACCGGTAGGCGGTACGACGCCGCGGCCGCTGTGGCCGCCGGCATCGCTCATGAGCAGAGGGATGAGAGCGAGGTCCTCCCGAGAGCGATCGAGCTCGCCACCGGTCTCGCCGCCAAGGACCCGGGTGTCGTCCGCACCCACAAGCAGCTCATGTACGCCGATGCGATCCGGTTGTCGGCCGGCTGATCACGCCGACCCGTACTTCGCACCCGACCGCGGGAGACCAGGGCCGGCTCTCAGTCCCGCTGGCCCCACATCAGTATTCGCTTGAACGGGTAGAAGAAGGGTGATCGATCGCCCAGGACGGCGACCAGGCGCTGCCGGTAGGCCTCGACGAACCGGTCCCATTGCTCGACACCGAGGTCGCCCTTGAACCTGGTCAGGCTGGTGCCCTTCACCCATTCGACCACCTCGGCGGTCGAGGCCAGGTGGTGGGCGTAGACCTGCAGCCGGACATGCTGGCGTCCGAAGCCGATGTCGTCGAGGACCTCGGCGTACCGTTCGGGAGCAAGGACGTTCCGCTGCACGGGATCGGGTGGGGGGTCGTCGAGCCACTCGGCGGCCAGCTCGGCCGCCAGCACGTGGGCGGGATGATCGGCATTGGCCGGGACCTGGACGGCCAGTTGGCCCCCGCCTCGCAGGGACCTGGCCCAGCGGGTGAGGACCGAGGCGTGGTCCGGCACCCAGTGCATCGACGCGTTGGCGAACAGGATCTGGCACGACTCGGACTGCTCCCAGCTCCCGATGTCGCCGATCTCGAACCGGATCCCTTCGGCTGCATGGGCGGCGGTGGCGGTGATCATGGACTCCGAGCTGTCGATCCCGACGGTCGAGGTCGCCCCGACCGTTCGACTGAGCTCGGCCGTGAGTCGTCCGTCCCCACAACCGAGATCGACCAGCGTCGGTGACGCCACCGGCTCGAGGAGCCGGGCCAGATCCCAAAAGGGCTGTTCCCTCTCGGCCGCGAACTTGTTGTACTGCGTCGGGTCCCATCGGTCGACCGTCGCCATGATCGCTCCAGTATGGCCCTGTCACCGGCATGACCCCGCCGCCTCGGAGGGCCCTACCGCCTCGGGGTACTAGCCCCTCGGGGTCCGGGGTTTCCGCCGCCCCACTAGGCTCCCATTCCGCTCCGAGTTGTAGTCCCGCCGACGATGGGTGGAGGTACCGATGTCGAGCTCCGACCTCCTCGAGGATGCCTTCGAAAGGATCCGTGACGCCGTTCACCCTGCGGTCAACGGCCTCTCGCCCGACGAGTTGGTGTTCTGTCCGGACAGCGAGTCGAACTCCATCGCCTGGCTGGTGTGGCACCTGACCCGCATTCAGGACGACCACGTCGCCGGACTGGACGGCAAGGAGCAGGTCTGGGTGGCCAATGGATGGTTCGAGCGGTTCGCTCTTCCCTTTGACGTGGCGGACACCGGATACGGCCACGACCCGAGCCAGGCGGCCTCGGTGACCGCCGACGCACCTTTGTTGCTCGGCTACTTCGAAGAGGTCCATGAGAAGACGCTGACCTTCGTGCGGTCCCTGGAGGACGGCGACCTCTCCCGAGTGGTGGATCGTCGTTGGGACCCGCCGGTGACGCTCAACGTCCGACTGGTGAGCGTCATCGCCGACGACCTCCAGCATGTGGGCCAGGCCGCCTATGTGAGGGGGATCGTCCAGCGACGGCAGCCATGAAGGGTCCGGGCCAGGCGTAGCCGGTGGGCGGGGCTCCACCGTGTGAACGGCACGGCAAACTCCCCTCCTCACGGGTGTACCGTGGTAACGGCTCACTGAGGGCCGCCGCGTCCCCGCTGACGGGTGACAAGATCGAGAGTCCCGATGGGACCCAGCAGTACGGCTCAGCCCGCTGGATCGCTCCACCAACCGGAGCTGGTCTCCTCCCGGCAGTGCGGTCGGTGCCGGCAGTTCTTCCCGGCTGACGTTTCTGCGTCCCCCCCGCCGAAGTGGTGGGCATGCCCGGCCTGCCACGAGAAGCTGTTCGGCCCCGAATGATGGTCGCGGGACATGACACCGGCATGGATCTGCTTGTCGAGGCCGCCCAGGCATTGGACGTGGCCGGTGGTGCTTGCGAATCGCCGGAGGATGCTGCGCTCTTCTCGGCGCTGGCGGATCGCATCCGCGCCTACCTGGCCGACAGCCGCCCCACCACCACCCTCGGAATGCCTCGAATCCCGTCAGTCGACAACCGACTGGCGGACGAGTCCGTGATCCACCCGTCGGAGACCGCCCATTCCCACATACGCCTCCTTCCCAACTGACGTACGTCGTCAAGAGAGGTCGGTGATGTTCGCGCCTCCGGGCGCTCTCGGTGACCTTGGGCATCCACGGCAGAGAGAAGCGAGGGATCCGCAGGGTATGCAGGGAGCAGTTCTGAGTAGCGGGAGTGAGCAATGACAGACGTAGTACCCGAGCCGGGTGCAGTGCCCGATGGGAGAACGATGGTCACAGCCGGCGCAGCACAGACGGGTAGGGATCTCGATGAACACCATGTCCCCGAGACGAACGGGCGAATGTCAGTGTGTCGTCGCTGCGGGGTGAAGACCGATGGCCCTGGGGGATTGCACCACCAACCGTTGGAGCGGCAGTTGATCCGTTCCAACGAATGGCTGATCGCACAGTCCAGAATCACTCACATCGAGCGGACGCGACGGATGCGTGGGGGATGAGCAACGGCGTCCCGCTCGTGGTGAATCCCAAGGCGCACGGCCCTAGATCCACATGGGCTGTGGCCTTTGCTCGTCCCCGGTCTGTCGGATCAGCCTGAACACACGCTCGCCGTTGAGCGAACCCACTGTGGACACCCACGAGATTCCGTCGGCGGAGATGTCGGCCACCAGCCCGTTCTTGCCGGCTGCCTTGCCGTATGCTGCACGTTGCTTGATCAGGGTGTGGTCTGCCCCGTGCTGCGTTGATGTGCCCATACACAACGCTTCAACGCTTCCGGGGCACCGACGACACCGGGGTCGAACAGGCGAGCGGACTTGCGGCAACAAGGCCTCACAGCTTTCAGCCAGGGAGTTCGCCAGCACGGAGAGGTGCGAGAGCGGCCGAATCGGACTCACTGCTAATGAGTTGACCTGGGAGACTGGGTCCGAGGGTTCAAATCCCTCCCTCTCCGCCCGTGGAGTGCCGTGGGGCATCGACGACCGGTGCCCCACGGCGTGGCCGTCCGACCCATCCGGCCACGCCTGGCCGGTTCCGATCGGCGTCGGGCCGGAACCGTGCCGGTCCCGGCCCGGGCCGGCCCCGCCTCCTCGAGCCTTCGGCCCTCGGTGGCCCCGGTAGATTGGCCCGGTGACCGAGCTGTATTGGATCGAGACCCTGGGCTGTCCGAAGAACCGGGTCGACTCCGACAAGCTGGTCGGGACGCTGGCGGCCGAGGGTCTGCTGGCGGCGGCCGACCCGGGGGAAGCCGACCTGGTGGTGGTCAACACCTGCGCGTTCATCGAGGCGGCCCGGGAGGAGTCGATCGAGACGGTGCTCGCCCTGTCCGGGTCCCGCCGAACCGGGGCCAGGCTGGTCGTGACCGGATGCATGGCCGAGCGGTACCGGGACGAGCTGGCTGATGCGCTCCCGGAGGTCGATCTGGTGGCTCCATTCGGGACCCCGCTGACGCATCAGGGCCATCGGCCCACCCGTACGCCGGTGGTGCTCGGGTCCAAGCCCCCGTCTCCGAGCTCACATCGGGGGTCCGAGACTTCCCTGCCCTCCTTCGATCTCCTCAACCTTCCCCGTCCTCCGGCCACCGCGCCCTGGTCGTACGTGAAGGTGGCCGAGGGGTGTGATCGAAGCTGTGGGTTCTGTGCCATCCCGTCGTTCCGGGGCAGGCAGCGCTCCCGCTCGGCCGAGTCCATCCTCGACGAGATCGAGCAGCTCTTTGGGCCCGAGCAGTCGTTGCGTGAGGTCGTGCTGGTGGCCCAGGACCTTGCGTCCTATGGACTCGATCGGTCGGCGGCGGGTGGTCATCCGGGCGCCGGCGGTCGAAAGGTCGGCGCCACCCGCCCGATCGTGGACCTGGTCGCCGCGGTGGCGGCCCGCGTCCCATGGACTCGTCTGCTCTATCTCTACCCGTCTGCCCTCGACGATGCCCTGGTCGACACCATCCTCAGCACCGGTGTCCCCTATTTCGACCTTTCGCTTCAGCACGTGTCCCGGCCGCTCGTGAGAAGGATGCGACGCTGGGGTGAGGGCGACCGCTTCCTCGAGCGGATCAGGTCGATCCGGGCTTCCGAGCCGAGCGCCGCCTTCCGGTCCTCGTTCATCATCGGGTACCCGGGGGAGACCGAGTCCGATCATGACCGGCTGCTCGAGTGGATCGACGAGGCCCAGCTCGACTGGGTCGGGTTCTTCCCGTTCAGCCCCGAGCTCGGAACGTACGCGGCGGGCCTCGACGACCAGGTGCCTGCCCAACTCGTCGGCGAACGTCTTCTCGAGTGCTCCGAGCGTCAGGACGCCATCACCGCCCGGCGGCGGGACGAGCTCATCGGCACGACGGTGGAGGTGCTGGTGGATGCCCCCGGGGAGGGGCGGACGTTCCGGGAGGCACCGGAGATCGACGGAGTGGTGTCGGTGCCCGAGGACCTGCCGGAGGGTTCCTTCGTCACCGCCGTGGTCACGGGGGCGGACGGCCCTGACCTGGTGGCGGATCCCATCGAAGGGCCCCGACCGGTCGGCGGAGCCGGGCCCCGCAGGCCGGCGGCGGTCCGGTGAGCGACAACATCGTCCAGTCGGGAGCGCCATCGGGCACCCCGGTGCCGCCCGCCTCTCCGGTGCCGGGAACTCCGCCACCGGAGGCTTCTCCGTCGCCGGCGTCGGTGACCCGCGCCACCACCTTCGGACCCTCGGCCGTGATGACTCCGGCCAATGGGATCACCGTGCTGCGGCTGTTGGCCACGCCACTGCTCATCGCGCTCATCATGGTGTGGGGGGCGAATTGGTTCACCTTCGTCTTCGGAGGACTGCTGGCGCTCTCCGATGGCGTCGACGGATGGCTGGCCCGCAAGCAGGGGACCACCCGGTCGGGGGCGTTCCTCGATCCGTTGGCGGACAAGTTCGTGGTGCTCGGCGCACTGTTCGCCCTGGCGGCAAAAGGGATCGTCGGGTGGCTGCCGGTGATCCTGATCGCCGTACGCGAGGTGGCCATGAGCGTCTACCGTTCGGTGGTCGGCCGCCGGGGGGTGTCCATCCCGGCCCGTACCACGGCCAAGGTGAAGACGCTCCTCCAGGACCTGGCCATCGGGCTCTGCCTGGCCCCGCCGCTGGCCACCCACCAGACGGTCCTCTCGACGGCCATCTGGGTGGCCACGGCGATGACCTTGTTCACGGGGGGCCAGTACCTTCTGGACGGCCGCCGGGCGGCCCGAGCCGGTGGGGCGGGCGGGTCAGAGCCCGCGGCCGCCTCGGTCGACGACACCAGCTCGGCCGCCTGACGTCCAGTGCGCGTCGAGATCGTCGCCGTCGGCACCGAGCTCCTGCTCGGCCAGATCGCGGACACCAACTCGACCTGGATGGGGGAGCACCTGGCGGCCGCCGGTGTGGCCTCCCACTTCCACCAGACGGTGGGGGACAACCATGAGCGCATGGTGCTGGCCTTCCGCACCGCGTTGGCCCGTAGCGACGGGGTCATCGTCTGCGGTGGCCTCGGCCCGACCCACGACGACATCACCCGGGAGGCCATCGCCGAGGTGATGAACGTCCCGCTCCGGCGCGACGACGCGGTAGTGGACCGGATCCGGACGATGTTCTCGAGCCGGGGGCGGGAGATGCCCGACACCAATCTCCGCCAGGCCGAAGTGCCCGAGGGAGCCACCATCATCCCCCAGACAAAGGGCACCGCTCCCGGGCTCATCTGCCCGGTCGGGCACAAGGTCATCTACGCCGTCCCGGGCGTGCCCTACGAGATGTCCGACATGTTCGAGCGCGCCATCGTGCCGGATATTCATCGACGGATGGCCGAACGGGGGGAGACCACGGGCGTCATCGCCAGCCGGGTCATCCGGACCTGGGGCATGAGCGAGTCCGGCCTGGCCGAGACGCTGGCCGGCCACATCGAGCGCCTCGACGGGGTGCCAGAGACACCGTCGGACGGCGACGGCGGTCGGCAGAGTACGGCCACCGTCGCCTTCCTGGCCAGCGGCATCGAAGGCATCAAGGTACGGGTGACCGTCCGGGCGGACGACGAGGACCAGGCCGCCGCCTTGCTCGACGCCGAGGAGGCCGAGGTCCGGCGCATCCTGACCACCGCGGCCGGGGATGTTGTCTTCGGCATCGACGGCGCCGCCATCGAGGACGCGGTGGCCGAAGCGCTCGCCGTGGACGGGCTCACTCTCGGGCTGGCCGAATCGCTCACCGGCGGACTGGCCGCCTCGAGGCTGGTCAACGTGCCCGGAGCCAGCCGGTGGTTCCGCGGCTCGGTCGTCTCCTACGCCTCGGAGGTCAAGTACAAGATGCTCGGCGTGCCCGAGGGTCCGGTGGTCTCCGAGGAGGCGGCGCGTGCCATGGCCGAGGGCGCCCGCCGAGTCCTCGAGTCCGACATCGGACTCTCCATCACCGGGGTGGCGGGGCCCGACCCCCAGGACGACCAGCCCCCCGGCACGGTGTTCGTCGGTCTGGCCCGGCCGGGCTATCCGACCGAGGGGGTCGGCTTCAAGGTGCCTGGGGACCGCGACCGGGTCCGGCAGTATGCCACCATCGCGGCTCTGGACCTGCTGCGGCGGGCGCTGCGCGCATCGTCGGGCCGGGTGGATACCTCGTCCGGCTAGCCCGTCGGTTCCGGCGTACCGGTGGCCCGCCGGCACCGGTGGCCGGGAACGACCTGGGTTACCCCGGGGTCGTGGTGGTGGCTCCGGCGGCCGGGGCCGGGGCGGCGGCCGCCATGGGTGTCACGGGGATGCCCCCCGGCACGAGCTCCACCCAGGTGTTGCCGGGCTGCAGGGTGATCGGGGCCCCACCGGGACCGGTGAGCGCCGCCGGCTGGGTCAGGCTGGCCCGGCTCCAGGTGCCGGCGATGGCCGCGCCGTCCCGCATGACCAACAGTGGCCCCGAACCGGTGGCGGTGACGTCGACCTCGTGGCCGCCCTGCTCGTTCTCCACCCAATAGCCGTAGGCGGTCTGCACCGTCATGACGACCACGTTGTCCGTCGCGGTCGGGGTTCCGTCCACCAGCCGGTCCGGCGTTCCCGAGTAGGAGCGGAGGTAGGAGCCCGTCGACCCGTTCCACTGCCAGGTGACGTCGGACGACGACGAGAAGGGGATGTGCACGCTGACTCCCGACCCGGGGACCGCGCCGCCGGGCAGCGAGGCCGAGTACTGGAAGATGGGTGCGGGCGGCGAGGTGTCGGCCGGCTGGAGGGCCCAGAGCGTGGCCGTGTCGGCGAAGGTGGAGTAGGGGGAGACCCGTCCCGCCGGATGGATGATCGTGGACCCACTGCCGTAGATCAGGTTCTTGTCGATGAGGGGCGACGAGGCCAGGAGGGAGAGCACCGGGTTGATGCCGCCGGCGTGGGCGAACAGCGGGTTGGAGAGCTGCGAGAGGATGCCGGCATCGGGCTGGCGGGCCGATCGGAGGTCACCCACCAGTGACGCGCCCTTGCACTGGAACACGGCCACCAGCCGGGTGATGGCCCCTTCGACCGGTTCCTCGAAGACGATGTCGGCCTGGTTGAGGCCGGCCGAGGGCCGGTCCCCGGAATAGTTCCCGATCTTGACCCCGAGGGCGGGCCGGGCCGGGACCGTCCCCCCGGGGGCGGGGGCCCCGGTGAGCGGGCAGATCGCCACCGGGGCGGGTACGGCGGTGCTGGTCGTGGTGGGGGCGGGGGCCTTGGCCGCGGCGTCCTTCCGGCCCTGGGCGAGCAGGAAGACGGCCAAGCCGGCGACGGCCACGATGGCGACACCACTGAGTGCGTACCACCGGGCCCGCGACCAACCCGGTTTGCCGGCACGGGCCTGGCGCCGGAGGTCTTGACGGGAGAGGACCGGTGGTCCGTTCCCGGTGTCGGTGGGCCCACCAGCGTCGTCCGGTCGGGATCCGGAGGGCGAGTCATCCTCGGGCATTGAGGGGGCAGGCTAGTCCGCGCCATTGGAGGGTAGGTCGATCGGGCCGTGCCCCCCGCCCGGCCCGGCGGAATCGGACGGCGGGTATCCATCATCGAACATGCGTTCGGGCCTAGAGTGGGGTCGAGCAGGGAGGCCATGCCGGATCGAGGTCGGGTCTCGGTCGGATCTCGATCCGGGCCACCTGCCGGGTGTCACAGCCGCTCCATAGGGTCGGCACGGACAGTGAGCGACAGCATCGAGGAGAGAGACATGGAACGTGACAAGGCACTCGACATGGCCCTGGGCCAGATCGAGAAGCAGTTCGGCAAGGGATCGATCATGCGCATGGGCGAGAACCTCCACATGAACATCGATGCCATCCCGACCGGGGCGTTGGCCCTCGATCTCGCTCTCGGTATCGGTGGCCTCCCCCGGGGCCGGGTCGTGGAGATCTTCGGGCCGGAGTCGTCGGGCAAGTCCACCTTGGCCATGCACGTGGTGGCCGAAGCGCAGCGCAACGGGGGCATCTGCGCCTACGTGGACGCCGAGCACGCCATGGACCCCGTCTACGCCAAGGCCATCGGGGTCAACATCGACGATCTGCTGATCTCCCAGCCCGACACCGGCGAACAGGCGCTGGAGATCTCCGACATGTTGATCCGGTCCGGAGCCCTCGACGTCCTGGTCATCGACTCGGTGGCCGCGCTGACCCCGCGGGCGGAGATCGAAGGGGAGATGGGTGACTCCCACGTCGGCCTGCAGGCCCGCTTGATGTCCCAGGCGCTGCGCAAGCTGACCGGCACCCTGTCCAAGTCGGGGACCGTCGCCATCTTCATCAATCAACTGAGGGAGAAGATCGGCGTCATGTACGGGTCCCCCGAAGTCACTCCGGGTGGACGGGCGCTCAAGTTCTATTCCTCCGTGCGGCTGGACATACGCCGGATCGAGACCATCAAGGACGGAGCGGACCAGGTGGGCAACCGGACCCGCGTCAAGGTGGTCAAGAACAAGTGCTCGCCGCCGTTCAAGCAGGCGGAGTTCGACATCACCTTCGGCCGGGGGATCAGCCGCGAAGGATCGCTCCTCGATGTCGGTGTCGAGCTGGGGTTCATCAAGAAGTCGGGGGCATGGTTCACCTACGAGGGTGAGCAGCTGGGCCAGGGCCGCGAGAACGTCAAGACCTTCTTGACCGAGAACCCCCAGCTGATGGCCGAGATCGATGAACGGATCCGGGAGCACCTGGCCGCCCAGAACGCCACCGCCGGCGATCCACCGACGGCCCCGGCGGCGCCCGGCGACGACCTGGCGCTCGACGACCAGCCCATCACCCTCGACTGAGCCGGCTCCGGCCGACTCCCCTGGTCACAGGCCTACAGAGCGTCGGGTTTCGTGCCGACAATGGCTGGGTAGTTCAACCAATTCGCCGGCCCGGGACGCGACTTCGCGTCCCGGGCTGCTGCGTTCAGGCGGAGTTGGTCGGGTTGGGTGCGGCGATCGAGGCCGAGCCCGGGGTGTAGATCGTGCTCCAGTTACCCCTTGAGGGGTGCGAGGCGGAGGCCGGCCCCGCGCCGAGGACGGAATAGACGTTCTCCATGATCCGCAGCAGAGGCGCCGTCACCCCGGAAACGGCGCTCGGCAGCACGTTGGGCGGGATCAACGGGCTGTCGGAGAGCTGGCCGATCCACGACGCGTTGCCGGTGGCGAAGACGCCCCCGCCGCCCGCCACCGTGTACCAGGTGACGTCGGAGTAGTTGTTGTGCCGGTTGGGGACGACGGAGTGGGCGATGACGTCGACGTTGGCCGGACCGGCACCCCCGGGCACGTAGCGGTCGAACTCGCCCTGCACCGCCTTGGGCAGGATCTGGTTGGCGACCAGCCCCACCCCGGCGAGCGCCCAGGAGGACGGGTCGGCGATGACCATGTCGGCCGAGGCCTGGACGTCCTGATAGGTGCTCCCGATGAGCTGGGCTTCGGGTCGTGAGACGGGCGCCTCGGGCCAGTTGACCGTGACCACCGCGTCGTTCTGACCGGTCATCGGGTCCTCGGCCGCCGACTTGTAGCAGACCTGGTGCCGGTTGGGGCCCAGCGGGGACGGTTCGAAGCGGATCTGCCGGTAGCAGGCATTGGCCCCGAGGAACGCCAGGTTCACGCCGCCGGCGAGTGCCTGGGCGGCACCGTCACGCATCTCGGCCGACCAGTACTCGTCGTGGCCCAGGCTGAGGAGGGCTCGATGATTGGCCAGCAGCTGCGGTTGGGTGTGCAGGTCGACATCGGTCCAGTAGGTCACATCGAGGCCCAGTCGCTCGGCGTGGAAGATCACCGGGAACTCGTTGCCCACCATGTCGGCGGCACCCGATGCCCAGTCGTGGTCGTAGGGACGGTCGAAGGAGACGATCCGGGCCCGGTGGTCGAAGGTGCTGTCGGAAGGGTCGTGGACGTAGGAGAGCTGCCCATTGCGGTTCCCGTAGTAGAGGCTGTACCCGCCCCAACGGTTGTAGGCCTGCCAGGTGGTGATGCTCTGCTGGATGACGATCGCCGCCCGAGAGGCGTCGTCGCGGACGCACAGCGGCACGAACTGCTGCTCGCCGGTGGCGCCGATCAGCTTCAGCAGGTACGCGCCGGGAGGCCAGGTGTGGTCGATGGTGAAGGTCAATGACGGGGTCCACTGGCACTCGATGGTGTTGGTGGGTGCGACCAAGGCCGGTGGGGGTTGGCGGACCCCCGGCAGCGCCGCCGACTGCCAGACCTTTCGGGCGCCGATCCCCTGGTAGTAGCCCATCCGGTACGCCTCGACGTGGAACTGGTGGCCTTGGTGCTGACGAACAACGTGACCTGGTCTCCGACCACCGCACTGGCCCGGCTGGCGTAGCCCTCGATGTCGCCGGCGTTCTGCGGGGTGGTGACCCACCACAGCACACCGGTCCTGGCGTTCTCGGCGGCGATGGCGGCCGAGGTCGGCAGGGTGACGCCGTCGGACAGCGTGGTGGAGGCCGGCTTGACCGGCGCCGAACGGGACCGGGTGCGGTGGTCGGTGGCGGCCCTCTTGTCCCTGGTGCCGCCCGAGGTGGCCTCGGCGATGCCCAGGGCGGCCGCCGCCGCCACGACCCCGCCGGCCGCGCCCCACCCGATGAATTTGCGCCGGTCGACCCGGGGCCCCTCGTTGCCGGTCTCGGCACCCGAAACGCTCGGGCGCTTGTCCGGCTGATGTGGCGAGTGTTGACCCATTGGTGTGCTCAGGACGAGGTCGAACAGCCTGCTGCCGTCTTCGACACTCCGCCGACCTCCACCGTGGTGGCGCCGGTCACCCGGATCACACTAGTGATGCGACGCGCCGCTTGGGTGGCGACCACCCTGTCGGCGCACTGGCACCATCGGAAGGCCCCGCTTACGCTCGGCGTGCCGGGCCCCGCCCCGGGTGGGACCCCATGGTCCACCCGGACTGACGAAAGCGAGCAGGTCATGCAGTTCGGGATCATTCCGCCGGTCCGTGCCGGGGTCACGGCCGATCCCGGCTGGATGGCGTCCTTCTCCCGGCACGCCGAAGACTCCGGCTTCGAGTCCGTGGTCCTCGTCGAGCACGCCGTGGTCATCTCCGACTACGTGAGCACCTATCCGTACGCGCCGTCCGGGCGGATGCCCCTGCCGGACGACTGCCCGATCCCCGACCCACTCGACCTGATGGCCTACCTGGCCGGCATGACCACCGGGATCACGCTGGCCACCGGGGTGCTCGTCCTGCCCAACCATCAGGCCGTCGTCCTGGCCAAGCGCATCGCCACCGTCGACGTGCTCTCGGGGGGTCGCGTCCGGATGTGCGTGGGGGTGGGCTGGATGGACGAGGAGCTCCAGGCCACCGGGGCCGACCCTCGTTCCCGGGGCCGGCGCACCGACGAGACCATCGCCGCCATGCGCGGGTTGTGGGCCGACTCGGGCCCGGGGGGCGCTGACTTCGACGGCGAGTTCGTCTCCTTCCACCGCGCCCACTCCTACCCCAAGCCGGTTCAGTCCCGGGGGCGTCCCGCTCCATATCGGTGGCCACAGCGAGGCTGCGGCGCGGCGGGCCGGTCGCCTCGGTGACGGGTTCCAGCCCCTGGGCCTGGCCGGGGATGACCTCGCCAGGCGGATCGGCCAGATGCGGGAGGCGGCGGGGCGGGCGGGGCGCGATCCGGATGCCATCGAGCTCACCCTGTCCGGCTACCTCCCGGCGCTCACCGAGCAGGACGTCGACGAGGCGGCGGCGGCCGGGGCCACCCGCATGGTGGTGTCCACCTCGATGAGCCCCGACCTCGAAGCCATCCGCCACGAGATGTCCGGGTTCGCCGAGCGGTTCGGTCTCGGCAGGCCTGACCGGTGACGGACCCCGTCCGGGAGGAGCCCGGAGGCGCGTCGGACCTGGAGGCGCTGCGCGGGCTGTCGGCCGCGTATGCCGCTGCCGTCGACGCCCGGGACGGGGCCTGGTTCGCCGCTCTCTTCGTCGAGTCGGGCGAGCTCCTCCTGCCTGATGTCCCGGCCAACCTTCGGCCGGTGGTCAGCCGCGTCGGTCTCGAGGCGCTCCGGCGTGTGCCTGAGGGGCTGCGGCGGTATGAGCGGACCTTCCATCAGGTCGCGAACCATCGGTTCTCGGTCGACGGGGATCGGGCCACCGGGGAGGTGCAATGCGTGGCCCATCACCTCATGGCCGCCGACCCCCACGGAGCTGACGCCGGCGGCGTGGGCACCGACACGGTGTGGTTCATCCGCTACGGCGACGACTACGTCCGCACCCGCGAGGGGTGGAGGTTCGAGCGCCGGGCCCTGCACCTCCAGTGGGTCGAGGAGCACCCGGTGTCGGTGCTCCCGGCCGGCTCGATCGGCGATCCCTCCTGACCGCTCCGTCGGATCAGGGGCTCGGGACCGCTTGGGGGGCGGCGGACCCGCGTACCGGGCCGCCGGCCGGATCAGCCGGTTGTCGGCGGCCTGCTCCATCACATGGGCGGCCCAGCCGATGGCCCGGCTCGACGCGAAGGTCGGGGTGAACATGTCACGGGGGATACCGCAGGTGTGCATGACCACGCCGGCGAAGAATTCGACGTTCGTGTACAGCTGACGGCCCGGTTTGAGCTCGGCCAGGACGTCGACCGTCGTGCGCTCCGTCTGTTCGGCGAACTCCACCAAGCTCCCGCCGAGGGATCGAGCCACCTCGCGCAGGAACAGTGATCGCGGGTCATCGGTCTTGTAGACGCGGTGGCCGAAGCCCATGATGCGGTCGCCCCGGGCCACCGCGCCGCGGATCCACTCGTCGGCCCGGTCGGGCGTCCCGATGTCGTCGAGCATGTCGAGGGCTCGGCTCGGTGAACCACCGTGGAGGGGCCCGGAGAGGGCACCGATGGCGCCGGTGATGGCCGCGGCCAGGTCGGCGCCGGTCGAGGCGATGACCCGCGCCGTGAACGTCGATGCGTTGAAGCCATGGTCGATCGTCAGGATCAGGTACTGCTCGACGGCCCGGACGTGGTCCGGCGGGGCCTCGTCGCCGGTCAGCATCCAGAGGTAGTTGGCCGCCTGCGACAGATCGTGCCGCGGCGGGATCGGGTCCTCGCCGTGGCGAAGGCGGTGAGCGGCGGTCAGGATGGTCGGGACCACCGCACAGAGCCGGAGGGCCTGTGACCGCAGCTCGCCGTGGCCGATGTCGTGGACCGGTCGCCAGCCCAGCTCGGCCCCGAGCACCGACACCGCGGTGCGGAGGACATCGAGCGGCGGTCCGAGGGAGGCCAGGGACGGCAGCAGCCGGGCCACGCCCTCGGGGAGCTCCCGCAGGCCGGCCACCTCGTCGACGAATCGGCTGCTGCGGCGCCGGTCGGGCAGCTCCCCGTCGAAGAGCAGCTGCCACACGTCCTCGAGCGACCGCGTCGCGGCCAGGTCGGTGGCCGCGTACTGCCGGTAGTGGAAGAACCCCTCGGCGCCCCGGACATCGCCGATGGAGGTCTCGGCGGCCACGACTCCTTCGAGCCCGCGGGGGATGTCGGCACCGGTCTCCTCGGTGGGCCGGATCTGGGCCACGGCCAGCAGATCGCGGATGGATACCACGCCGACCAGGTCACCGTGGTCGACCACCGGGAGGTGACGGTAGTGGTGGTGGGTCAGACCGGACCATGCCGCCCCCACCTCGTCGTCCAGGCCGAGGACGTCGGGGTCGGCGGTCATCCAGCGGCGGACCGATTCGGTGAGCGGGTCGGCCTGGGTGGCCGATGCCCGCAGCAGGTCCCGTTCGGTGAGGATGCCGACGATGCCGTCCCGATCGGTGATGACCACCGATCCGATCTGCCGGTCGTCCATGAGGGTGGTGGCCTCGGAGAGGGGGGCGTCGGCCGGGCAGGTCACTGCCGGGGAGGACATGAGGTCTTGCACGGCGGTCGTCATTGGCTCTCCTCTGTGCCGCTCGGTCATGCCGCTCGGTTGGACCGGTCGGTTGGAGCTGCACTGGCCGGCCGGCTCGGTCCGTCGGTCGGGTCGGGGACGGTTCGTTCGGGGCCCTGCGCCCCGCCGTCCAGTGTGCCGGTCAGCGAGGGGTTTGTAAATATTGATCAAGTCAATGATTGATCGGATCTAGGCTGGACCCGATGGTCCGGATGCTGGACAGCGAGGAAGCCGCTCGCCGGCTGGGGGTCAAGGTGACCACGCTGTACGCCTATGTCAGCCGGGGGCTGCTGGCATCCTATCCCTCGACCGTAGGCCGGCGCAGCCAGTTCGACGTCGACGAGGTGGAACGGCTGGCCCGCCGTTCCCGCCAGGGCAAGACCGTCGAGACCCGGATGGCCACCATCACCACCGGCATCACCCAGTTGACCGACGAAGGCCCTCTCTACCGTGGTCGTCGGGCCACCGACCTGGCCACCTCGGAGCGCTACGAGGACGTGGCCGATTGGTTGTGGGACGCCCCCGTCCTCGAGCCGGCCCCGGCCGGCATGGCCGACGCCGGCCAGGGGGGCCGGAGGCGGCCGGCGTCGTGGGTGCCGCTGCCACTCGGGACGCCGCCTCGCGGTCGGGTCGTCGGAGAGGATGCGATGGGCCGTTGTCATGGCCGGCGCTCACAACCCCCTCCGGGCGGATCTCCGGCCCGAGGCCGTCATTCGGACGGCGCGCCGGGTGGCAGCATCCCTGATCGAAGTGCTGCCTCGGGTGGCCGAGGGTGGCACCGGGACCGGCATCCGGACCGGCACCGGGACCGGCACCGGGAGGCGCCCCGATCAACCGGGACCGGGGACGGACCAACCCGGCTCGTTGGCCGAGCGACTGGCCCGACGTCTCGTGGCCGCGCCCGATGAGACGCTCATCCGGGCGGTGAATGCGGCCATGGTGCTCCTGGCCGACCACGAGCTGGCCACGTCGACCTTGGCCGTGCGGGTGGCCGCATCCACCAGGGCCGACGTCTGCAGTGCGTTGCTGGCCGGCTTGGCCACCCTGCCGGGCCCACTGCACGGGGGCGCCAGCCAGCGGGCCTACGACCTCCTGGTCGAGGCCGAGCGCGGCGGCATCGAACGAGCTGTCGACGACGCCCTCCGGTGGCAGGGGGTGCTGCCCGGGTTCGGTCATGCGGTCTACAAGGACGGCGATGCCCGGTTCGGCGTCTTGTACGAGATCTTCGAACAGATGGCCCCGCCCGAGAAGGTCGAACTGGTCCGGTCGCTCGTCGGCCTGGCCGCCGAGCACGCCATCCCGCGGGCGAACGTCGACCTGGCTCTGGCCTCGATGGCGTGGGCCTCAGGCATGCCGCCGGACGCGGGGTCGACGCTGTTCGCCGTGGCCCGTGTGGCCGGCTGGGTGGCCCACTACCTCGAGGAGCTGGCCGAGCGCCCGCTCCGCTATCGAGCCCGGGCCGTCTACGCCTCCACCCCCATTGGTCATGAGGGCTAGCCGGGCAAGCACCGGCGGTACGGCGAGCCGAGGCCGGGAGTCGGATCTACGCTCGGTGCATGAGCCTCCCCGCCCCCCATCCCGACCGCACCTGTGTCGTCACCGGAGCCTCGTCCGGTATCGGGACCGAGATCGCCTCCCAGTTGGCCGCCCGCGGCCTCGGGGTGACGCTGGTGGCCCGAAACGAGGTCAAGCTCCACCAGCTGGCCGACCGCTTGTCTTCGACCCACGGTGTCCGGGCCGAGGTCATCCTGGCCGACCTGACCGACGAGACCTCGCGCCGTGCCATCGCCACCGAGGTCGAGCGGCGCTCGCTGGCCGTCAACGTGCTGGTCAACAACGCAGGCGGTACGACCGTCGGCCCGGTCTACCGCTCGGACGTCGACCGCGAGCTGGCCATGATCCGGACGAATGTCGAGGCCGTCGTCCATCTCTGCTCTGTCTTCCTGCCGGGGATGGTCGAGCGCCGGAGCGGGGCCGTGCTCAACGTGGCCTCGACCGCGGCCTTCCAGCCCTTGCCCGGCCAGGCGGGATACGGAGCCAGCAAGGCGTTCGTGCTGTCCTACAGCCACGCCCTCCGCGGTGAGCTGAGGCCCACCGGGGTGACGGTGACGGCTCTGTGCCCCGGTCCGGTGGAGACCGGGTTCGCCGCCGCGGCCGGCATGTCGGACACGGAGGCGGCCGAGTCCATGCCGAAGATCATGTGGGTGCCGGCCGCCGACGTGGCCAGGGCCGCGGTGAAGGGGATGGACGCCAACAAGGCGGTGGTCATCCCGGGGTTGGCCAACCGGATCACAGCCGCGGCGGGCTGGCTGTCCCCCCGGGGAGTCGTCGTCCCCATGGTGGCCAGCCGACACCCCGCCCTCCGCAACTGAGGGGACCTGAGCTCCGACACACGGGTTCCCGCGCCCCGTGCGCCGTGATGTCGAGTCAGCCGTGTCAGCCGTGTCAGCCGTGTCAGCCGTGTCGGCCGATGGTCCGGGTGGTCGGGACGTGACCCGGCCGGCGTGTCCGCACGGTGGTGACGTGGCCGTGGCTGTCGAGCACGATCGCCACTCTGGTGGTCGACGGTGCCGACCATCCCGAGGACGGTCCGACGTAGGGCGCCAGCCGGTTGCCGAGGCGGACCGGTCGCCCCGTGACGAACAGGGAGTATGCCGTGCCCCACTGCACGGCCAGGGCAAAGTCAGGAGACGGCCCCCCGAGCACCTCGAGCTGGAACGCCACGGGCGACGGGATCTCGTCGGCGACCGACCTCGTGGCGGTCGCGGTCGTGCTGACCGTGGCCGGACCACCGATCTCCGACCGATCGCTCGGCACCAGCGACCCGATCGAAACCATGACCAGGACAGAGGCTGCGATCAGCGCCAGCGCGCCGATCCCTCCCACCCCGCCGCGCCGTGGCCGGTGACGCATCGGGTGCTCGTGGCGTGGGCTGAGCCACCCCGGCGTGGCCGGTCCCGGAGCGGAGAATGGACAGGCCGGACCTCGAGGCTTCCCACAGTCCTGCCGCCATGACCAGGCAGGCCATGATCCCGACCGGGACGTAGATGACGTTCAGGTAGTCGATCTCGATGGCGTCCGAGGACGGAACGGCGGCCACCGCGGCCACGGTCAGCACGCTGGCGGTGGCCGCGGTCCATGCCGCCACCGCCAGCCGGCGCCGGCCCCACAGGGTGGCGACCGCGCCCTCCCCGGTCAGCACGAGTACCACCGCCCCGCCCCACCACGCCGATCCACCGAAGACGATCGCTCCGATCTCGAAGAAGGCCGAAGGGCCGGTGCCGGGCAGCCGGTGGGCCCACGATGGAGGGAGCCTCGAGGCCGAGCTCAGACCCCGGAGGGCCAGACTGAGTCCCAGGCGGCCCCCCGGCTGGTGAGAGGAGCGCCAGAGCAGGGTGAGGTTGCCCGGCCGGTCGGAGAGTTGTTGCACCAGGGCCGGCAGCCAGAGGAGGGCGGCACACACCAGGCCCGAGCCGATCCATCGCCAGTGACGTCCGGTCGGGTGGGATGCGGGCCCGACCACCCAGCCGAGGACGGCGCTCAGGAGACAGAGGCCGACTGCGGGCAGGGCATAGATGACATGGGCCTGCGCGGCCAGGCTGGCCGCGCCCACGACGGCCACCCACCAACCCAGACGTCCACAACCCGTTGCCCAGGCGGCCGCCAACGCCGCGAGGAACCAGATCACACCGATCCATGGGGTCCACAACGGGTTGAGGACCACGCCGACCTGAGTGTTGGCCACCACCAAGATGGCCCCGGCACAGAGCACCATCCCCCACCGACCCGCCGCCGCCCGCCCGGCCTCGACCGCCACACCCGCCCCCATCGCGCCGATCAATGCCGACCCCCACAGGGGTCCGTGCAATGGGTCCAGATGGACCGGGATCGCCAGCAACCACGACAGGATCGGCCCCGGGGCGAAGACCGGTTGTCCTCCACTGGCCAGGCCATGGGTCGGTGACCCGAGCAGTGTCGGGTGGGAGGAGATGACGTTCCACGCTCGCCACGAGAACACCGCATCGTCAGAGGTCGGCCTCCATCCCGCGGACAGCTCGATCAGGCACAACACGACGAACGGCAGCTCGGCGGCCAGGTGGCAGGCGAGGCGAACGAGGTCGAGCGGCCGCCGTCGGGCCCGCCCCACCACCGCACCCATGTCGTTCAGGTCGACCGCATCGGTCCCACGGTCGGACCCGGCCCTGTGGGTCGTCTCCCGGGCCGCGGTCCCCGAGGGCGTCATCACCGTGGACGGCACCCCGCGGGACCACCGATCGGAGCCCTGGCGGCGACCGGGTTCATCCCCACGACGGTAGGCCACCTCGTACCGGTCTGGCGGCTATCGGCAACCTTCCATGGGGACGAGGGAAGCCGCGGTCAGGAGGGGGCCACGGTGACAAGCATGGACTCGTCGAACTCGGCGAACCGGTTGCCGCCCCCCTCCTTGGCCGAGTACATCGCCAGATCAGCCTTGCACAGCAGGTGGTCGCTGGTGTCGCCAGGTGCGTCGAACGTGATCCCGATGCTGACGGTGGCGGACACGTCCCGGCCACTGGCGCGGAGCGGGCGGCGGATGGCAACGAGAATTCGTTCGACCAGTTCGATCACCTCAGCTGGCCGCCTGAATTCCTCGATCACCACTCCGAATTCGTCGCCTCCGAGGCGAGCCGCGGTGTCGGCTTTGCGCAGGCATCCGACCAGCACTCCGGCCATCGACCTGAGAAGGGCGTCGCCCGCGGAATGCCCGAGACTGTCGTTGACGACTTTGAAATTGTCAACATCCAGGAACAGCACCGCGAGATGGCCTCCGGTCCTCCCGATCCGGGCTACCGCGTGCTCCAGCCGGTCCTGGAAGAGCGCTCGATTGCCGAGGCCGGTGAGCGAGTCGTGGAACGCTTGATACGAGAGCCTGTCCTCGAGGCGCTTGCGGTCCGTCATGTCCCGGAAGCTCCAGACCCGCCCGACGACCTGCCCGTCCACATGCTGGAGCTTGGCGCAGCGTTCGAACACCCGACCATCGATGAGCTCGAGGACGTCATAGCTCTCCTCGTCGTGTCCGTCGGTGTCACCGACCTCGATGACGAATTGGTCCGGCCTCACCAACTGGTGGCGGATGAAGGCGATCACCGAGGCATCGCTCCGCGCCGCCACCAAGGACTTGGGAAGGCGCCACATGGCTGCGAATTGGCGGTTGAAGCCGGCGGGACGCCCTGCCTCGTCGATCACGACGATGCCGTCGGCGGTGGCTTCCAATGTTGCGGTCAGTAGTGACAATGCCTTGCGCTGCTCGTGTTCGGCCATGGCCCGGTCGGTGATGTCATGGGCGGACACGACCAGACCGTCGACAGTCGGATCATCCGTCAGATTGACGATGGAGAGCTCGAACGGAACGCTTTCGCTCGACCCCCGGCGCATCATGCCCAGCGAGATGGTCACCGGGTTCGCCGCTGAAGCTCCGTCCAACGCCAGCCGAAGGGCCGACTCGAGGGCAGCGTGGTCCGCGGGATCGATCAGATCGGGCAGAGGTCGCCCTTCGACCAGTTCGGGATCCTGGCCGAGCAGCCGCGGTAGTGCGCCCGAGACTGACTCCACAGTGCCGTCTGCCGAGACCAGCATGGTGAGAGCCGCCGAGTTTTGCACCAACGACCTGAAGCGGGCGTCTTGACTGTGTGCCAGCTCGAAGCGGCGGCGCTGGGTCAGGTCACGCATCACCAACACCACTGCACCCTCTTCAGACCAGGAGATCGGTGCACCGATCAACTCGACGAGGCGCCATCCGTCGGCGGCTCGGAGCCGGAGCTCGATCGGCGTGCCGACATCCTTGCCTTGCACGCTGGTCATGGCGAGCAAGGCGAACTCCAGATCCTCGGGATGCACGAGGTCGAGGCCCGGGACGTCAATCGAATCGTCCAGCGAACGTCCGAACAACACTTCCGTTGCCCGGTTGGCCCACCGCAGGCGACCGTCCCCGTCGATGACGATGACTGCGTCGGGGAGCGCGCCGAGCAACCTGGCCAGGGCGCGCTGGTCGAACAGCGGTGAGGGTGCGCAGAGCGAGTCGAAATCGCCTTTGGCCATTCTGTGCCATCGACCGTTCGGACGCCCATCTTGAGCGGGGATCGCCCCTGGCCAGCCGGGGTTCTGACCTCGCCCGACATCGGCTTCCGATCCCGGGGCCGGACCCGGTCGCGTCCGGCCCCGGTCTGACAGAATGCGGGTCGTGGCGCGGATCGTCCTGGTTCATGGGGCATTCAACGAGTTGTGGGGCCCGAACGAACTCAGAGCGAGATGGGCCCCCGCATTGCAGGACGGCCTGTGGCACTGCCAGGTCGAGGTCGACAGCAGAGATATCGGTGTCTGCTTCTACGGCGACCTGTTCCGGCGCGAGCCGGGCACAGAGATGGAGCGTCGTCTGGCCCGATCGCGGCCCGGTATCGCCGATTCGCTGTCCAGCCTCGCTGGTGGCGACGCGATGAAGGAATTGAGCCGTGCCGCGGGGGACGCCGCTTTCGAACGGACTGTCGACATGGTGACCATGATGGCCACGGAGACCGATCTCCAAGCCACGTTGCGGAAGAGAATCGAGTCCTCCGTCGAGGCCGATACCCGGGTGCTCGTGGCCCATTCGTTGGGCACGGTTCTGTCGTACATGGCGCTGTGCAGCCATCCCGACTGGTCAATCGACACGTTCATCACCCTCGGCTCACCCCTGGCCTCGCCCCTCATGGTCGAGCAGTTCGGTGATTCGCTCCACGACGAATACGGCGCGTGGCCGGGAGTGCGGCGATGGGTCAACATTCGTGCCGTCGACGATGTGGCGTGCGCCGTCCCTCTGGCCAAAGTGTTCGGACCGAGGATCGAGGAGTTCCTCATCGACAACGGCCACCGTGCCCACGCCCCCGAGCCGTACCTCAACGCTCAGGCCACCGGCCAGGCCATCGCCGATGCCCTGAGCCGATAGTGCGTTGAGCAGACAGCCTCCGCCCGAGCGTTGAGACCCTGCCGGGCTGATCGTTGAGACCCTCCCGGGCTACGGCTCGTCGGCGGAACGGCTCTCGCCGGAGCCCTGCACGGGCTGGCTCCAGGTGTGCTCGTTCCAGCGACCACGTCCCACCAGCGAAGCCGGTGCTCACCGCTCGGATCGGGCTGCCAGCCAGGCGGCGCCGTCGGGTAACGGCTGATAGAAGTCCGGTTGCCAGCCCGAATAGGTCATGTGGCCCGGCCCGAACCGTCCCGCCGCCGCCTGCTCCACCGCTACCAGCTTCTTGCGGACGTTGAACCAGTAGATGAGGGATGGAATGGCCAGGAAGTTGACCAGGACCACCCACAGCACCCAGGCAACCTTCTCCTACCCGGCCAGCTTCCACTGCCAGTCCGGCCGTTTGACGATGTCGACCAGGGCGACCACCGGCATCACGATGGAACCGATGATCACGAGGATGTACAGAATGATGAGAAAGGCGATCCCCACCCCTGCCGCTCCCGAACTCAAGGCATCAGCAAGCACCTCACCCAAGCTAGGGCCAACGTCAGTCCACGCCAGGACCACCCTGGACGGACCGACCTGGGCGGGGCGTTGACCGGCACCGCAGACCGGTCTCGACGAGGAGAGGAGCGGCTCGGGCCGCTAGCCACACCCCATCACCGCGGATCGATGCTCATCGGGTTTGTTCCCGTGCGGACTGGGTACACACGGCATGTGCGGCTCGTGAAGCGCTCGCCTCCGCCATCCCGTCCCGGAGTCTCGCCCCAGCCGCCCCTGCCCGGGATGAGACCCACGCTGGAATCCCTCGGTGGTTGGAGTGAAGGGTTGGACGATCCCGCTGAAGCCGAGGCCGCCGTGGTCTATGGGCAGCGGATCGATCTGCTCTTCTTGAAGGTTGCCGGGTTCTTCCTCTGCGCCGCCCTGGCCGACCTCACCATGTGGGCCGGCACCCGATCGGCGACCAGCCTCCTGGGTCCGGGGTCGCTCCTGGTCTTGTGCCTCGTATACCTGGAACACCGGCGCCGGTTCCGTCGGACCGTGCGCCAAGACCTCGAGCAGGACCACCCCGACGACGGCGGGTGGCTCGGGCGGCCGGAGCCCACATCGGGCGACAGTGACCGTGGCCCCAGCGGCTACGAGCTGTCTGCCTAGCGCGGCCGGTCAACAGGCTGTCAGCTGACGACCGGGCCTCCGCGGCACGTCCGAGGCTCGGTATCATGGCCCTGCCATGAGCTGACCAGAAGGGAAGGGCCAGACGGCTCCAGCTCGTGTCGACCAATGTGTTCGACGCGTCCAAGGAGCCCCAATGTCAATCGCATCTGCGCCCAAGATCGAGCTTCACGTTCATCTCGAGGGGTCGGTCCGGCCACCTCTGCTGTTCGAGATCGCCACCCGCAACGGTTTC
The DNA here is from genome assembly GCA_963727075.1 of uncultured Acidimicrobiales bacterium. Taxonomy (GTDB): domain Bacteria; phylum Actinomycetota; class Acidimicrobiia; order Acidimicrobiales; family RAAP-2; genus Bog-756. The sequence goes on along the minus strand of CAVSET010000006.1, from coordinate 2,213,383 downwards.
GACCTGCCGGCTCGGACGGAGGCCGAATTGGCGGAGCTCTTCGAGTTCAGGGATTTCGACCACTTCCTCGCGCTCTGGATGGCGACCACACCTGCGCTCCAGACCGAAGAGGACTTCAGGCGAGTCGTCGTGGCGTACGCCGAGGAGGCGATGGGGTTCGGGGCGGCCTACATCGAGGGAATCTTCACCCCCGTCGAACGAGTCGTCGGTGGTGCGACGTGGGACGAGGTGTTCTCGGGATTCTGCGATGGAGCTGCGGAGGCGAGGGAGCAGTTCGATGTCGACGTCCGCCTGACGCCCGACATTCCACGTAACCTGGGCACCGATGCCGCCATGACAACGGCTCGGTACGCGGTCAAGTACCGCGACCGAGGTGTGGTCGGCCTGGGACTCGGCGGGCCCGAGGCACCATTCCCTCCTGCGCCCTTCGAGCGGGCATTCCTGCTGGCCAAGGAGGGCGGGATCGGCTCGGTACCCCATGCCGGGGAAGGCGCTGGTCCCGAATCGATCCGGGACGCCATCGAAGCCCTCCATGCGGACCGCATCCGGCACGGGATCCGGGCGGTGGAGGACAAGCGGGTGCTGGAGGAGCTCGCGGCGCGGTCGATTGTCTGCGACGTGTGTCCGATTTCGAACGTGCGCACCCGCGTGGTCGATTCGATGGAGGTGCACCCGCTGGCGCGGATGCTCGAAGGGGGAGTGTTGTGCTCCATCAGTACGGACGACCCGGCGATGTTCGGCACCGATCTCGGTCGCGACTATCGAGCGGCAGGCGAGGCCGGCTGCAGTCCAGAGCGCGCTTATCTTGCCGGGATGGCCGGGGCGCTCTGCGATGAGGAGACCCGTTCCTCTCTCCGAAACACCTATGACTCGTTCGACTGGTCGGTCTGCGACTCGGGTGACCACGGTTGACGGCCTTCCCCCGGTCCGGCGGGGAGCGGCCGGATCGATAGTCTCGGTGGTGTCGGACATGTCGGTCGACGGTGGTCCAGTTCGACCTGCGATAGTGACTCACGCAACTCCGGCCCCGATCAAAGGAGCAGTACAGATGAGCCTGGAAGGGAGAGTGGCCATCGTCACCGGAGGTGGGCGCGGCATTGGCCGGGCCATCTCCCTCGGCTTGGCCGCCGATGGCGCACAGGTCGCCGTGAATTTTCGCAAGGACGAGGCGGCGGCCGAGCAAGCCGTGGCCGCCATCGGGGAGAGCGGCGGCCGGGCCAAGGCGTATCAGGGATCTGTCGCCTCCTACGACGAGGCCAGTGCGATGGTGGAACACGTGCTAGCCGACTTCGGCCACGTCGACATCCTGGTGAACAACGCCGGGATCACGAACCGGGGAGCTCCGGTTGGCAAGACACCGGTCGAGGAGCTCGAACGGGTGATGGCGACCATGGCGTTCGGATCCCATCACATGTCCCAACTGGTGCTCTCGAGTATGCGCGAGCAGCCGAGAGGCGACATCGTGATGATCTCGAGCCAGTCCGCCATCAAGGCCGACCCGTATGGTGGCCCCTACAACATGGCCAAGGCGGCGCAAGAGGCCTTGGCATTCACCCTGGCCAAGGAAGAGGCCCGCTCTGGCATCCGGGTGAATGTCGTCGTCCCCGGCCTGTCGAACACCGACATGGGGCGCCGGTTGGTCAAGGCGGCCATGAAGGTCGAGGACATCCACGAACTCAACGCCCGGTTCCCTCTAGGCCGAGTGTGTGAGCCAGAGGATGTGGCGGAGGCCGTGCGTTTCTTGGTCGGCGCCGGTGGCTCCAACATCACCGGGCAACGACTTGTCGTCGACGGGGGAGGTTTCACCTAGCCAGCGGCGAAAGGAGAGGATCAGGTCCCGATAGCTCGGGATCGGTATGTCCAGCGATCCGCCCCAATGGTCGAGGAAGGCGACCTCGCGGACCGGGCGCCGGCGAGCTGGCTGCAGGTCGTCGCCCATCAGGTGGGCGACGGGGACGAGGGCCGCCTGGGTGACGTGGTCGGGGATGCCGAGGAGCTCGGCCATCGACCGGTGCCGTTCGATGTGCACCGTCGTCATCGCCGAGACCAGCTCGCGACTGCGGAGGGCGAGTTGGAGGCTCCACACGGCCGGATAGATGGACCCGTACAGTGCGGCCGCCTGGGCCTGGGTGCTGTCGGGTGTCAGCCGGCCTGTGATGCAGGCAACGATGATGACCGGGACCTGATCGAGGTGCGTGGCCAGGTGCCATGCCCCATCGAGCATGCGACCGTCAGAACCCGCAGCCGCCGTCGGCCGACGCCCTCCGGAGGCCTCCGTCAGTGCGGCGTGGTAGATGCGTTGTATGCCGGACTTCGTCGTCGCATCGGTGACGACGATCCACCGCCAACGCTGGCGATCGCCGCCGGTCGGTGCTTGCAGAGCCAAGTCCAAACACTCGAGTACGACGTCGAGGTCGACCGTCCGGGTGAGGTCGAGGCGCCGGCGAACGGTTCGGGTGGTCGTGAGCACCCAGTCGAGGGTCCCGGGCCCGGTGGCCGGTTCGGTCACCGCTGCTCAGAGGCCTGCCGGTTCGGTTCCGACCACCCCATCCGCCCACAGTGCAGCCAGCTCCTCGCCGGTGAGTCCCAACGTGCCCAGCACCTCGTCGTTGTGCTGTCCGAGGAGTGGGGCGGCCCGCTGGAACCAGGATACGGAGCGAGACGAGTAGCGCATCGGCCAGGCAGGAAATCGCTTCGGTCCCACGATGGGGTGGTCGACCTCCTCCCAGAAGCCGCGGGCGTTCATCTGTTCGTCGAGGTCGATGTCGTAGGCATGGACCACCGGTTCGACCTCCACGCCGGCGGCGCGCAAGCCGGAGAGAGCGTCCTTCTGGCTCTGTCGGGCGAACCACGACTCGAGCTCGGCATCCAGTCGGTCGGCGAGGTCCGAGCGTCCACCCACGGTGTCGAGCACCGGATCGAGCGACCAGCCCGGCGATCCCAACACGCTGCGCAGCGCCACCCACTGCTCATCGGTGGAAACGTGGAGGGCTATCCACGTTTCGGGTTCGCGGCAGGCGTAGACGCCTTGATGGGCGATGCCCGGCAGCCGGTTCCCCTGGCGCGCCATCAGGTGACCGTATGCCGCCTGCTCCAGTACCTGCTCGACGACCAAATGGGCCGCCAGATCGATCATGGCCAGTTCGATGAGCTGGCCTTCGCCCGTCTGTTCCCGGTGCTCAAGGGCGGTGAGGACGGCGAACGCGGCGTGCATCCCGGCGAGCGGGTCGCAGATGCCGGGAATCGTCGGAAGACGGTCGGTGTAGCCCGTGATCCAGGCCAGCCCCGACACCTGCTCCATCGTTGCCGCGAACCCAGGCCGGTCTCGCCAGGGTCCATCCAGGCCGAAGCCGGGCATGCGCACCATGATGATTCGAGGATTGACCGCCCGAAGGTCTTCATAGGAAAGGCCGAAGTGCTCCATCACCCGAGGCGTGAAGTTCTCGACCACGACGTCGGCGTCGGCCGCCAGTCGCAGGGCGACGTCACGCCCTCGTTGGTCGGCCAGGTTCAGGGTCACGCTGCGCTTGTTCAGGTTGGCCGACTGGAAGATGCCACCCAGCTCATACCACCGGTCGACCGAGGCATCGACGCGTACCGTGTACCGCATGGGGTCGGGACGCTGGGTCGACTCGATCTTCACGACGTCGGCGCCGAGCGATGCCAGGTACTGCGTGCACATCGGGCCGGCGAGGAACGCGGTGAAGTCGAGGACTCGCACACCCGCCAGCGGGAGTGTGGCGTGCTTCTCCCTCTCTTCCCGGTCGGGCAGGAACGGCCGAGGAGGGCCGGATCCGGTCGACGCCGCCGGCCGTCCGCCCACAACCGTCGACCGCCCAGCCAGTGTCGGAGCCGGTCCCGGAGGTCGGAGCTCAGTGATGCTGGAGCGGAACGGGGGACGAGGGTGGGGGAACCCGCCACGGGGGTTGGTGCCGTACAGCTTGCGGGCCATCACCTGTTCGATGTTGGGAAAGACCAGTCCGTTGCCGATCGGCACCGTCGGTATCCGGTACATCGAGCCCAACTCGACGACCTCATCGACGGTGTGCTGGCGAGTCCATTGCTCGATAGCCGACAACACGTCAGGCCGGTCGCGGTCGAGCTGGTTGTGCAACGACACGTCGGTGGCGAGGTCCGGTCGCCCGATCATGTCGCAGAAGGTGAGCCACTGGGCCGTGGTGATCGTGGCGAACCCGACGTAACCATCGATGCAGGGCTCGATGCCAGGGATCATCACAAAGGTGGACCGTTGGCGCTTCCCGCCCGGCATGCTTGCCACCACCGACGGGTAGCAGACGAAGGTGATGGCCAGGCATTCCAGTGCCGATACGTCGACCAAGTCGCCTCGTCCCGATCGCCGCCGGGCGGTCAGGGCGGTGGCGGCTCCGAGGGCCCCGTAGGTACCGACCGTCCATTCGGCCAGTCCCCCGCCCACCGCCAGCGGCACCCGGTCTCCGTTCCCGTGGCTATAGAGGGAGCCGGACAGAGCTTGGAGGAGGAAGTCCGGCGACTCCTCGCCGCCACGCGGCCCGCTCAATCCGAAGGCCGACAGGCTCACGGCCACCAACTCGGGATGGTGTTCACGGAGGGCACCGAAATCGATCTCCGGTGAGCGGCCACCCGCCCGGCCCCCGAAGGTCGAGACGATGACCACGTCGGATGCGGCGCAAAGCCCATCGATCCCGCCGCCTGCCTCTCTGACCGCGGGATCCATCACCAGGCTCTGCTGGGACGAGGCCAGGTACCGGAACAGGGCGCCGTCCTCGTCTCCGTCGGTGCCGACGGCTCCCGACACCGACCAACGGCGCAGACCATGGCCCAGGGGCGGCTCGAGCTTGGTCACCACCGCCCCGGCGTCGCCCAGGAGCTTGGCGCAATATGCGCCGGCCACATCGTTGGACAGGTCGAGGACCTGGAGCCCGGCCAGGCCGGGGAGCGGGCCGCCGGTCACCAGGTCGCCAGCCGGCGGTGCCCCTGGGCGATCACGATCCGAGGCCGGACGAAAGGCGTCGGAGTGACGGACCCGACGGGGCCCCCGATCGGGCCGCCTGGTCGGCCGGAGGCACGGCCTCGAAGAGTGCCGGTGGCGATGGCGCCGCGTGCCCGTGACCCCGGGCCACCGTCCCAGACGCACTCGGTGCTGACGAACAAAGCCATCCGGCTGTCCGGCCTTGGCAGGACCACCTCGACCCTCCCCATTGCAGTCTGGCGCGCACCCTTCGGCCCCCTCGGCCCTCTGCCCATGTGCAGCGCGGACCGGGTAGGCGAACAGTATCCTGTTACGTTGAAGTCGCAGTCAAGAGCGCCGGCGCCGTATGGAGCTGGAACGGGGAGGCGACGCCGATGGTCATGACGATTGCTCGCGATGGCGAGTTGATCGAATCGGGACACCAGAATGTCATCCCGAAAGAGCGGTACGTCTCGCAGGGCTTCTTCGACCTGGAGATGGAGCGATTGTGGCCCCGCGTATGGCAGATGGCTTGCCGCGAGGAGGAGGTGCCCCGAGTCGGTGACTTCCTCGAGTACGTCATCGGTGACCAGTCCATCCTGGTGATCCGGAGCGAGCCCGACTCGATCCGCGCCTTCTACAACACCTGTCCGCACCGAGGTACCCGGCTGGCCACCGGAGTGGGCAACTTCTCGACCGGTGAGATCCGTTGTCGGTACCACGCCTGGCGGTTCGAGCTCGACGGCGCAAACAAAGAAGTAGTCGACCGCTTCGACTTCCCGGCGAGCATGACCGATGCCGAGGTCTGCCTGAACCAGATCAAGGTGGGCCGGTGGGGTGGCTTCATATTCATCAACATGGATCCGAACGCAGAGCCGCTCGAGTCATTCCTGGCGCCGCTCCCCGAGCTCCTCGAGCCATATCGATTCGAGAAGATGCGGTTCCGTTCCTACCGGTCCGTCATCCTCCCGGCGAATTGGAAGTGCGTGCTCGACGCGTTCAACGAGAGCTACCACGTGCAGGGAACCCATCCCCAGCTGCTCCGATGGTCCGATGACACGGCCATCCGATACGGCCCTCTCGGCAAGCACAATCACATGGGCGGTCTGGGCGAAGTGAAGCATGAGATCCGACCAAGCCCCCGGCTCGGGCTCCAGCCCGGGGACTATGACGAGCGTGAGCTGCTCGCGGTCATGATCGACGAGTTGAGCGGGCTGTTCTTGAAAGAGGAGCGCCAACAGATCGAGGATCTCAAGGACAAGCCCCTCCCCGAAGGCAAGACCGCCATGGAGGCCTACAACGAGCTCCGTGTCCGTATGCTGCGGAGCAAGGGCAACGTCGACGATCTCACCGACGAGCAGCTGCTCAGCTCCGACGACGTTCATTTCTTTCCCAACGTGGTGGGGCCGATCTACCCGGGGAGCACCACACTGTTCCGGGTTCGCCCGAACGGGCTCGACCCCGACAGCACGATCAAGGACCTCTGGACACTCGAGTGGGTGTCTCCGGATGACCAGCGGGAGATGTGTGAGCGGAAGTTCTATGCCGACTGGACGGAGAAGGACTGGGGACTCGTGACCAATCAGGACTACGCCAATATGGCCCATGTGCAGGCCGGGATGAAGTCGAGAGGTTGCACAGGGCTTCGGATGAACCCGCGGCAAGAGCACAATGTCATCCACACGCATGAGACCATCGACGAGTACTTGTGCTCGTAGTACGAGAACGCTGCTTGAGCCACAGATGCCGATACCGGCAGGCTCCAACGCCTGCAGCAGTGATGGTGGGCGTGGTCGACCATGGTGACTGTCCACGTCGAACCCTGCGGGCTCGACGTTGAAGTCGCGGATGGCCAGAGCGTCATGGCCGCGGCTGAGCGCCAGGGGATCTTCTGGCCGACCATCTGCCACGGACTGGCCGAGTGCCAGACCTGCTTCTTCGAGGTCGTCTCCGGCGAGCAGCACCTCGAGCCACCCAACCGGCTGGAGGAGGGGGCGCTCCGTCTCCTCTTCGGGCACTCGTGGTATCGGGGCAAGGTCCTTCGGTTGGCGTGCCAGGCCCGCGTGAATGGACCGGTGGTCGTGCGCAAGTCGGGCGTGCGCCGGACACCATGACTGAGCCGTCAATGTGATGAGGTTCGGGCCGGTAGGGAGGATCGATGGGGGCGCGTGATCCCGCTATCGTCGGCATCGGTTGGAGCGACTACCCGGTCGCACCCGAGCTGGACGCCATGGAACATCACGCGATGGCGCTGCGCCGGGCACTGGCCGACTCGGGTCTCCGCAAATCCGACATTGATGGCTACATGTGTGCTGGCACCGGGTTCCGACCCAACGTCGACGACGCACCGAACATGGCCGAGTACCTCCGGATCAATCACCGCTGGATCGATGGCACCTCGCTCGGGGGCGGGACTTTCGAGTTCTACGTCCAGCACGCCGCGGCGGCCGTCGAGGCAGGCATCTGTGACGTCATGGTCGTGACGTACGGGTCGGACATGCTGTCGCGGATGGGCCGGATGCTCGGCACGACCACTCTCTCCAATACATCCAGCCGAGTGGCCGGCCCCTCTCAATTCGAATGCTCGTGGGGGAACGTGTTGGCGGGGGGATATGCGATGGCCGCCCAACGGCACATGTTCGAATTCGGCACCACGTCCGAGCAATTGGCCGAAATTGCCGTCGGCGTGCGGGAGTACGCCGGGCTGAACCCGTTGGCCCAGTACCGGGACCCGATCACCGTCGATGATGTGCTCTCGTCTCGGATGATCGCGGATCCGCTGCACAAGCTGGATTGCTGCGTGATCTCCGACGGTGGCGGCGCGTTCATCATGACCACGCGCGAGCGCGCCCGGGACCTGCCCACCGTACCGGTGTTCGTCCTGGGTGCCGCCGGCGCCCAGACGCACTGGACGATCAGCCAGATGCCCGATTTCACGACCACCGCGGCAGCTCAGTGTGGACCCGAAGCCTTCGGTCGGGCCGGCATCCGCCCCGAGGACGTCGACACGATCCAGTGCTACGACAGCTTCACAATCACTGTATTGCTGCTCCTCGAGGACATGGGGTTCTGCAAGAAGGGGGAGGGAGGTGCCTTCGTCGAAACCGGCGTCCTGCGGAGAGGTGGACGGCACCCGCTCAATACCGACGGCGGTGGGCTTTCGGCGTGCCATCCGGGTATGCGGGGCATCTTCCTCATCAATGAGGCCGTGCGCCAGCTTCGAGGTGATGGTGGGGTCGCTCAGGTGCCTGACTGCGAGGTGGCCGTGGCGTGCGGTTCGGGTGGATCGCTCTCGTGTATCGGTACCGTCGTGCTGGGTAGAGGGGAACGACCGTGACCATCGAGGATCTGGCCGAGACACTGCACCTTCGGGCGCTGCCTGGACCGGATCACGCCTCGCGCCACTATTGGCAGAGCGCGGCGGAAGGCCGGCTGGTTGTCCAGCGATGCGCCGACTGCGGCCAATTCCAGTTCTACCCGCGCTCGTTGTGTGCCTCCTGCGCCGGAATGCCTGAATGGGTGGACGCCTCAGGTCGAGGCACGTTGCACACCTTCACCGTCATACGGCAGAACCGATCGGAGGCGTTCGCCGGCTTGTCCCCGTATGCCGTCGGGATCGTCGAGCTGGAGGAGGGAGTCAGGATGATGTCCAACATTGTGGAGTGCGACGTCGGCGCCCTACAGGTGGGTATGGCGCTCGAGGTTGTGATCCTGAAGGCGGCCGACGATGTCGGCCTCCCGTTCTGGCGGCCCGCCCGGGACTGACCAGGGAGGGACGATGGATTTCGACGACACTCCTGAGGAGTCCGCGTTCCGGCATGAGGTGCGTGGCTGGCTGAAGGCGAACGCCAAGGAGAGGGATCCCGGGCACCTGTCGACGTCCCACTCCTTCTATGACTTCGACGACGTCTTCGTGGCTGAGGGCAAAGCCTGGCAGCGCCGCCTGTTCGACGGTGGATGGGCCGGGATCACCTGGCCGGTCGAGTACGGGGGTCGAGGCGGTGATTTCGTCCAGTCGCTGATCTTTCGCCAGGAGGAGGCCAACTTCGACGTGACCTCGGGCCTCTTCGCCGTGGCCATCGGAATGGCCGGCCCCACCATCATCAGCCATGGCACAGACGAGCAACGAGCCCGCTACCTGCCGGCCATGCTCCGGGGAGAGGAGGTCTGGTGTCAGCTCTTCAGCGAGCCAGGGGCCGGATCCGACCTCGCCAGTCTGGCCACCAGGGCCGATCGCGACGGTAACGAGTGGATCGTGAACGGCCAGAAGGTGTGGAGCTCGGGCGCTCACCATGCCGACATGGGCATCTTGTTGGCCCGTACGGACCACGACGTTCCCAAGCACCGTGGGATCACCTTCTTCATCCTCGACATGCGGGCTCCCGGCATCGAGGTGCGCCCCCTCCGGCAGATGACGGGCGGAGCCACCTTCAATGAAGTGTTCTTCAACGACGTCAGAGTTCCCGCCGCGAATGTGGTCGGGGAGGTGAACGGGGGCTGGCGGGCCACCATGACCACGCTTGACAACGAACGGAGCCTGCGGGGAGGAGCCTCGGACTTTCCACAGGTCCTGAAGCTGGCCCGGGCCTGCGGGGTGACCGACGATCCGGTCATCCGGCAACGGTTGGCCCGCTGCTACTCGCAGGACCAGATCATCAGGTACCTGGGGTTCCGGGTCCAGACGGCGCTGAGCAAGAGGATGTCCACCCCCGAGACCTCGATCATCAAGCTCGTCTACTCTCAGATGGCCACCGAGATCGCCGGGTTGACCCTGGCGGTGGAGGGCCTTGGCGGAACCCTCAGTGGCGAGGACGCCCCCGAGGGCGGATACTGGCAGCGCCAATTCCTGAGCTCACCGTCGCTTCGGATCGCGGCCGGGAGTGACGAGGTGCAGCGAAACGTCCTGGGCGAGCGGGTACTCGGTCTCCCCCACGATGTCCAAGTCGACAAGAACGTGCCCTTCCGGGACATCCACCGCTGAGACGACGGGATCGGGAGGAAGAGCGTGGAGTTCAATCTGGCAGACCTCTATGAGTGTGTTGCCGCCCGGATCCCCGAGCGGGAGGTCGTGGTGTGGCGCGACACCAGACTGACCCATGGCCAGCTCGACGAACGTGCGAACCGGCTGGCCCACGGCCTCGAGCTCATGGGCATCGGGACCCGGGACCATGTGGGCGTGCTCATGTACAGCCGCCCCGAGTATCTGGAGACGATGGTCGCGGCCTACAAGATTCGAGCCGTCCCCATCAACGTCAACTATCGCTATGTGGCCGAGGAGTTGGTCTACCTCTTCGACAACGCAGAACTGAGAGCGCTCGTGCTCGAGGCAAGTTTCGCCCCGATCGTGGCCTCGATCCGTGACCGACTCCCGAGACTCGATCACCTGATCGTCATCGACGACGGATCGGATGGAGTTGACGCGCTGCCGGGTGCCGTCCCCTATGAGGCATGCCTCAGCGCTAACTCCCCGACGGGTGGGTTTGGACCTCGATCCGCCGACGACGTCTACATCGCCTACACCGGCGGGACGACGGGGCTCCCCAAGGGCGTCGTCTGGCGCCACGAGGACATCTTCTTCGCCACTATGACGCCGGGCGTGGTCGTGGTCCGACCGGAGGACGTGGCCGACAACGCCACCGCACCGGTTCATCCCCGGTTGCTCCCTCTGGCCGAGAAGGGCGTCGACGTGCCCGGCACCTTCGTTTCCTACGCCCTCGGACCACTCATGCATGTGAGCGGTCACTGGTCGGCCTGGGGAGCCATGCTGAGCGGTGGGCGCGCCGTGCTGCACCCCAATCGCCGGATGGACGCGTCCACGGTCCTCGACGTGGTCGAGCGCGAGCGGGCCACCATGCTGACAATCGTGGGTGACTCGATGGGACGGCCGATCGTCGAAGCGATCGAGGCTGATGTGGGACGCTACGACACCAGTTCCGTGCTCATGTTGGGGTCGGGCGGGAGCATCATGTCGGCTGACGTGAAGGATCGGCTCTTCGCCGGATTTCCTTCGGCCATGGTGCTGACCGAGGCAATCGGGTCTTCGGAGTCGCCGGCGCAAGCGCTCTCGATCACCACCCGAGGTGAGGGTGCGGCCCCGGCCCTCCGATTCGTGGCAGACGAGCGGACAACCGTGTTCGACGATGACCTTCGGCCAGTGGCGCCTGGTTCCGGCTCGGTCGGTCGGCTCGCCACGAAAGGCCGGGTACCCGTTGGGTATTTCAACGACTCGGAGAAGTCGGATCGCACCTTCGTCACCGTCGACGGTACCCGGTGGGCTCTCCCCGGAGACATGGCGACCATCGAAGAGGACGGCACCATCCAGCTACTCGGGCGTGGCACGATGTGCATCAACACCGGTGGAGAGAAGGTGTACCCCGACGAGGTGGAGGCGGTGCTGAAGGCCCACCCCAGGATCATCGACGCGGTCGTGGTGGGTGTGCCCGATCCGAGGTTCGGCGAGCAGGTCGCAGCGGTGATCCAGTCGGCCAGCGGGGGACCAGCGCTGAACATTGAAGACGTCCAAATGCATTGCCGGACACATCTGGCCGGGCACAAGGTGCCGCGCCAGGTCTTCGTCGTCGATCGGGTGCCACGATCGCCGTCCGGCAAGGCTGACTACCCATGGGCCCAGGAGGTGGCTCGTGCCAGGGGCCGATAGATTCGAAGCCGGTTAGTCACCGGTCACCGACCCGGGCAGCCGCTTTGGTCAACGACGTACCCAACCTGTGGTGTTGCTCTTGCTCTCGGAGAGAGCGTCTGACGATCAATGGCAAACCCCTCGCGAGAGGGGGACGCAAAACCACGGGACTCCATGAGTCAGCCGAGTTGGCCGAATCATTTACGCGGAATGTGTGCTCTGGCGGTGCCGCTCCTGCCTCACGGTGTGGAGGGGCAAGGGGCTATGCGACAGGCGTCACCGGGCGGAGTGATTCATTCCGCTATTTCGGGCTGGGGGCAGTTCCGCTATCGGCGCTGGTCATCTGGTGGGCCATGCCGACCGAGGGTGCGACAGCCCAGAGGGCGGCTCCCCTGACCACCATCACGAGCAGCCCTGCCGTCACCGGGGTCGTCCCGAGCGGCCTACCTCCTCTGCGAACCCCGCCGTCGGGCCACCCAACGTCGACGACCACGATTCCAACCGGGTCCCCGACGACGACCTCGACCACGCCGACGACCACGACGACCACGACGACCACGACGAGGCCACCGGCGACAACGGTCACCATTCCGTCGAGCCAGACCGGAGGAAAGCCTGGTCGAGGCGGTCCTGCCTCATCCGCGCCGAACCCGGCTGGAACGTCCACGCCGCCGACGAGCGGCGGTCGTCCGTTGCCGGGCCCGGCAGTGAGCGGGACCCCAGCTGTTCCGACAACCCCGTCCACCGTTTCGCCCACGTCCAGTCCCGGGGTCCCGGATCCTTCGCTCGCAGGTTGTCAGCCCGACCCGGCGCCTGCGATCGCCGCACTCCCACCCGGGGGCGAGTTTGTGGGTACCGGATGCTACCTGACCTCAGGCATCCTCATCACCAAACCCGTCACGATCGACGGTGGTGTCTACACAAGGATCCGGTAAACGTCAATCTGGGCGACGGCACCGTGCACCCCGTCATACGCATCAAGGACACCACCGGAGTGACCATTGAGAACGTCCGCCTTGAGGGGGCTAACGCTGCGGGTGGCTATCACCACATGCTCGTGGGGCAGGCCGGCTTCGACCTCTTGTCCAGTAGCCATGTGTCCATCGTGAACGTCTCCGTATCCAACACGTTTGGAGATGGCCTCACTGCCTGGACCAACTGGGGCAAGAGCAGAGCGCCTACCAGTGAATTGTATGTAAACGGCCTGACCGTGACGAACGCCGGTCGGAAGGGATCACCATGGCCTATGTGAAGAACTCGATACTCTCGAATGTCACGGTCAACTCGGCTTCCGAAGACGCGTGGGACTTCGAGAGTGATGCGCCGGGAATCGGATCGGGCAACGTCATCGTGGACAACCCCCACACTGCAAAGGGCATTCGACTGATCGAGGCGCTGAGCGGTCCCATTACCTTTGTGAACTGTGAATGTCGACGCCACGTCACGCTCTTGTACGAGGCAGCAGCATCCGGCCAGGAGGTCACCTTCAGGGGTGGGACCGTTCTCCTCCCCAACACCGACAATGGTATTCGGGTCAACGGACCCGGACATCTTGCCTTTGACAGAGTGCATATTGGGCGGTTGCCGGCAGCCCTACCACCGTCAGGCACGGCATGGTGGGTGACCAACGGTGGCCGCCTTACCTTGAACGAGTCCCCGGTCGCGGCCCCGCTCGGTTCAATGACCAGAGCTCGACGGTGATCATCAAGAACTGATCGCAATCCGGTACAGCGCTTCGGAGGCTCGGACGATCGCGTCGCGACGCCGTCTCCGCTGAGTGCCTGTCCCGTGCGGAGATGGGCGACGGTGGTACCGAATGGGCGGGATTCGGCTGCAGCACCTTGAATCCCTCGGCCTTCAATTGCCCGTGTCGATGCGGGCAGCCGGGTCGACTGTGCGTCAGATCCATGGTCACGGGGCAAAGAGGCCTTTTCTGATTTCAGCGGGGTGCGCCGTTTGCGAAAGTGGGCACTCGATGCCAGGGGGACGAACTGCCTCACGATCCCGGCGGTCGTGGGCACTCTGGGCCTCGATCGGTATCGGCATGTACCGGATCAGCGATCGCTAGTAGGCGAGACGGACGGCGACAGTGCGAATCAATCGCCGAACGGCTGCTCGCGCACGTACTGGAAAACCCGGTCCAGAACTTGCTGAGTTACCGCGACGACCTCAGGAGGGAGCTCACTCATTACGTCAAAGACAAGGTGTTCCGGATCAACCACCGCCAGTGCCTTGTCGAGGAGTCGATAAGCCGCATCTTGAGTGGTGAAGGTTGGAGCCGAGAGACCCAGCCCAGCGGGGAGTAGCTGGTCGTCCATCTCTTCGGTTGCCCCGAACGCCATCAGAGCGTCCACAATCGGCTCAGCAGTCCCCCGTGTGGGGCTTTGCCACCCATTCTCCTGAAGCTGGTCCAGGAGGTGTCCTATGAGCGCTTCCCTAGCATCCTCGTTGCCGACGAGGTCCGGTATCTCGAACGAGCGTCGCACGACAAGTACCCACTGCTGTTGGCGATCCGAAGCTGACTCGGCGGTCATGGGATAGATCACCCCCTAGCTGTACGCCTTCCTTGACAAATCCAGCGGCTGGCCCGGTGTCGCACATCGCCCGTCGCCATGATCGCACAGCGTTTTCGCGACCGCCCGGGATAGCGTGTGGCCTCAGGATGCCGGGTGGGCCGCCACCACGAAACGCCTGCCCCCGACGTGCCGGGCGAGGCAACTATCGCGGCTCTTCGGATTCTGGCGGGGTCCGAAGTGTCATCGGACCACGATCGAACCCAGCACGCGCCAGTTCGGTCTTCCCGCGTAGAGGAGCGCCCGGATCCGGTAGTTCTCGAAGTTGCGGAACCCAAACCCGATGCGTTTGATCCGCGTGACCAGGTTGTTGAGGGCCTCGGTCGGCCCGTTGGTCACTCGGGCCAGGTGGTAGTTGCAGATCTTGTCGAACCAGTTCCTGATGGTGCGACCGAGCTTTTGGATCTCCGGCGGCATGGCGCGTCGCAGGCAGTGGCCTTTGAGCTCTTCAAGCAGCTGGCGGGCATCGTCGGGGTTGCTGGTTCGATAGAAGTCACGCAGGCGTTCCTTCACCCGATAGGCGATGGCCACCTCGGCTCCGGGGGTCGCCGAGCTCGAGCAGTGACCACAGGCGCTCGGTGGCCGAGGCGTCGAGCTTCTCCTCGCCCTTGAGCAGGACGCGACGTGCTCGATAGAGCGGGTCGTCGCGTCGTCCCCGGTGGCCCGTCTGCTCGGATTGCACCCGGCGGCGGACGGCGTCGAGGCACCGGTTGGCGAGCGAGATGTCGGGGAAGGGGTCGACGACCTGGGCCGCCTTGGGCAAGAGGACCGAGTAGACGGCGGCGAAGGTGGTCGACATGTCGAGGGCGCCGAAGCGGATCCGCTCCCCCAGGCCCCGGGCTGCTTGTCGATCCAGCCCGCCACGTCGACGTAGCGGCGGGTGGGGAGGATGTCGATGATCTGGTGGTTCTCCACATCGGCCACCGTGGTGGCGTAGTCGGTGTGGGCATGTGCACCGATCTTGACGAAGGAGGTTTCATCCAGCCCGATGGCGCTCGTCTGGTTCAGGCGTTTTCGGTCCGCCTCCAAGAGGGCCTGGCCGTAGGTGGTGACGGCGTCGTTGACCGTGTGCCAGTCGCCGTCGAGTTCTGCGGCCACCTCCGAGACTGTCCGCCCCGTGCCCACCTGAACCGTGGCCCACTTGGCCGCCCTGGTCGTGAGCAGGCAGTGCTTCGCCGCGATCCGGTGGTCCTGGACGAGGAAGGTCCGCGTCTCGCACCCCCGGTTCACACAGCGCATGCGGTGCTTCTTCCAGCAAAGGCGCATGGGGGTGCCGTAGACGGGCAGATCGATGTAGGTCACGACGGGTCGTTCCTTGACCTGGGCCCGACCGCTGCAGGTGGGACACCGAACGGTGCCGGTCACCTGCTCGATCATCAGCTCGACGTCGGGACCCCGACGCGTCAAGGCGAGGACTCGTACGTCCTTCAGGCCGACGAGGGCCTGCAGGATCTCAGTAGGGTGGACGAGGACGAAGGTGCTTCTTGCTTTTTGGCTCACACCACGAGCTTGAAGCGCCTTCGCCTATATCAGGGTGACCTCAGTTGGGACGGCTCCCCGCCGAGATCCGAAGAGCCACTATCGTGAGCGTGGACGTGGTCAGACCACCAGGCCCCGCTGAATCCGAAGAAAGAGATCACTGGAAGATCTGCCCCGACCAGGTGGGCCGTGCGAGTCTCGATCTCGCCACCTTGGGATTAAGAGTCTGGCCTGATCCGTGACGCCCCATAACGTCCAGGTCGATGAAGTGTTGGATGTACAGGGAGAACTGGCCGATAGCTGTCGGCTCCATGACGCCCCGTCTCGCGCAGTTGCCCGGAGTTGGGTTGCAGTTGGGTTGCACCATCGACAGGCGGATGGTCCACCCCACTACGGCGGTGGCGCTTGTGATCAGGCCCATCTACATCCTGGGGCGGTGCTGATCCCCGGGGGCCTTCCTTGTGGCCTTCCTAATCGCCTCGGTGGCGACCGGCTCATGATGGCCCTCTCGCCCCGATACAGGGAACGTTATGGTCGCACAGGGGCCTTTCCAGCCCACCACCAGGGTCATCGGCACCACCGCGCAAGTGTTGTCGACAGCACCAAGCCGAGGTGTTCCTGCTGAAGGCCCGGAGTGGGCACAACGACTCCTGCTGCACGGTCAGGACGCGGGCATCTTGACTGGCTCTGCACCAATTCCCAGTGCCCTCCACACGGCCCTGAGGTGGCCATCTTCACCACCAGAATCGACCCATCTGGCCCCCAGCCTCCAGGCCACGGCTGGATGAGGTGGTCAGGGCCTCGCCTGTTCCGGTGCCCTGCTTGTTCGGCTCCTCGCTGGGCGGTGACACTCGAGGGCTGGGATCACCGGCTAGGGGGTTCTGACCGCCCAGGTCAGCCCGTCATATCCTGGCGGTGTGATGACTGGCGGCGGGACGGACAGGGACAAGACGGCTCTGGAGTTCAAGCTGCTACCCGAGAACATGACCAGCACCTTGGTGCGGGCCTCGACCCTGCTGATGGGATGGGAGTTCATCAGGTCCGACATCATCGAGGGGGTCCGAGGCTAGGGACCATGTGCATCCACAAGCGACCGACACTAAGAGCCATCGCAATCGTCCTCGCCATTGCGATTGGCGGTGCCTCATGTTCCTCAACACCCGAGAAGGCAGGCCAGAGCGCGACGGCGCCGACAACGGCGCCGACAACGGCGCCGACAACGGCGAGTCTGCTGGAGAACGGCCAAACTCTGGCGTGGATCCACACCGCCGGTGACCACTTCGCCGACGCGGTCGGGCCAGACCGTCGTCTTCCGGGGCTTCGTTTTCGTCCCCAATCGCAAGAACACCTACGATGCCGCCGATTACACACGACTCAAGTCGTTCGGTGGCAACTACCAGTCCATCAAGATGCTGGCTGGTGCTGCCGGCTACGGCGGCACCCCGCAACCCGGCTATCTCGACCAGCTCGCTCACATGGTCCAGATGGCCGAGCAGCGGGGGATATACACCAATCTGAAGATGACTGTGTACAACATTCCCCGTTTTAGCTGGACCGCCTTTTGGAAGAATCGGAACGGCGAGCAGCAACAGTACCTGAAGGTGTGGAGCACCATTTGGCAGAGATTCAAGGATGATCTGGGGGTCATCGGGTACGACCTGCTCAACGAACCGGAGATGGGCTCGCTGTCGTTGACGCCCGACCAGTTCCAGTCGCAGTACCTCACTCCCTTCTACCAGAAGGCGATCGCCGAGTTGCGCACGGTCGACACCAGGCACATCGCCTTCTTCCAGCCCCAGTACATGCCCCCCCACGGCGATATCGCCTACCTGAATCCACCGCAGAACCTCAGCGAAACCGCCTATGCCCCGCACTTCTACCCTGTTCATCCCAGTTTCAACACCACTGCCTTCCTCCCTCTCTTGACGCGATTCCGGCAGGAGGCAGCGACCGCCGGAGTGCCTGTCTTCATCGGCGAGTACGGGACCCCATTGCCAATCTCCCTCACCGGAAACACCGCCGCCGAGAGCCAATACCGGCGGCTGGAAACCTATGACTACACGCTTTTCGCCAAGTACGGACTCAGCTACTCGCGCCCCTGGTACAGCGATGACCGGCAGCAGATCACTACGCCCAGAGCAGGCACAATCACCTGGTCGATCTTCCCCGGCACGACGGGGCGAAACGGTCCGTACCGCACCTGGATCGTCGATCCCTTCATGGCCGCGGCGAGAGTGTCGCCGTCATGATGCGCCGTGGATCGCTAGCGGCCCGGATCTGGTCCAGACGTGCGGGCTTTCTAGTGCCGTTCGTCACGGATCACCATGAGGTCGTCGGCGCAGGAAGCGTCGACCACGGCATCAAGGCGTCGCTGGATGCCAACTCAATGTAGTGCCAGGAACTTGGAAGCTGTTCGCCGCAGCACCGTGACGGGCCACTGATATGTGCTCGGGGTCGGTAGCCCGAACGTCGGCCCTGGGCGCATCTGCGGCTCGAATGCAACGAATACGCATAACGTATTGAGGGTGACTGAACACTTCGGCTACTCGATCGACAAGCGATACCTGCCTGTGCTGTTTCCCTTCTTGCTGCGGCCCGCCAGGGACGGTGTAACGCTCACTGATGAAGGCTCTTTAGTAGCAACTTTCGGCCTCTTCAGGATCGCTACTCAGCTTTCAAATATCACTGGTGCCCACGTCACTCGGAACTACCGCTGGTGGACGGCGGTTGGAATTCGTATGTCGCGTGTTGATGACGGGTTGACCTTTGGAACGAATCACGACGGAGGCGTGTGCATTCACTTCGCAGAGAGAGTGCCGTCCCCGTTGAGAAGAAGAGGCCATTCTGCGCTCACTGTGACCGTGGCCGATTTGGAGGGGTTGACGACCGCGTTGGGTGGAGACAGAGAAGAGCCAACTGCCCCCTCATCTTGACCGATCAGAGGATGATGTCGGACGCGACCATTGCTGAATCGAACCCTCTGCCCCCGTACGCCGGTTCGGTGGGCACCTCGGCGGATTCAGGCGGTAGTCAAGATGTCCAGGACCGACGGATTGTGCTGCAGTGGCGGCGTCCAGGACGGACACTCGACGGACCTGAGTCCTGTCATCAGCGCAGGGCATCACAGGCAGACCGGCGGTGGCGCCCGCCTTGGGGTTTGATTCGTCCCGTCAGGGGCCTGAGCTAACCCTGGCTGGTGATCACTGTGGCGCCGCCAGGCTGCCCGGACATGCCCTGGAAGGCTCTGTATGACGTCAGGGGGGCTGGGGTTGGTCGAATCCCCCCCACCAGAGCGCCCAGGTTCGCCATGGCGTCGGCCATGACTCATAACTGAGCTTCAATAGGGTCCCGCCTATGTCCAGTCCGGTTTGGTGTTCACGGCGGAGGATGGTGCTGGCCTCCATCCCGAGTGGATCACGGTCCGGTTCCGTGCGCTGACCAAGCAGGCAGACCTTCCGGTCATCCGACTCCACGATCTGCGGCACAGCCATGCGACCGCCGGGTTGGAGGCTGGCGTCCCGCTGAAGGTCATGCAGGAGCGACTTGGCCATGCCAGCATTGCCATCACGGCTGACACCTACTCCCACGTCCGTCCAGAGTTGCACCAGGAGGCTGCCAACAGGGTGGCCGACTTGATTTTGGGCACCGGCTCCGGTGGCTGATGGCTGCACTTCAAGGGGTTGGGTTGCACTTTGGTTGCAGTCGCGCCCCTGGTCAGAAAACGAAGTACCCCTTGACCTGGTGGGCCGTGCGAGTCTCGATCTCGCCACCTTGGGATTAAAAGTCCCCTGCTCTACCCGATGAGCTAACGGCCCGTGATGGAGCGTACTGGCTCCACGAAACGTCCCTAGCGAGAGGACGTTCAGCCACCTGGCCCGCGCTGGTGGGCGATGACGACAGCTGAGGGATGGCCCCCGACGGCGACCCGCCCGATCACCGAGCGTCTCGCCAGGTCGACGTGCACCAGCGTTCCGTCACCGCCACAGACCCACGCCGACGCTCCTCCTGCGCTCATCGCCAGGTCCTGGGCCGTCGTACCGATTTCGATCGGCGTACCCGGCCTTTGGGTCTCGAGACTGATGGGCGTGACGCTGGCACCGCCACTGACATAGGCGGTGGCGGCCGAAGCGAGCCCGGCGATCCCGGTGGGATTCCCTCCGACGGGGATTGCCGGCCCCGTCGTCATGGCCGGAAGGCTGATCGGCGTCACCACGCTGGCTCCAAAGTCGGCCACCAGGGCGGTCCGGCCGTCGGGTGTGATGTAGAGCGCATCGGGCTCCGTTCCCGCAGCCACGGGCGGCCCGACGGTCAGGCCAGAGAGATCGATGGGACTCACCGTCCCGTCCTGGTAGTTGGAGACCAGTCCCAGGGCGCTTCCACGGGAGACCGCCACGGCGACAGGTTGGCGCCCGACGGCTAGGGGCCTACCGGCGCTGAGTGAGGGAAGGTGCAACGGGGTCACGGTGTTGTCGCCGAAGTTGGCCACCAGGGCTTGTGTCCCGTCGGGCGTGACAGTCACTGCGTCGGGTTCGAGTCCCACGGTGACCCGCTTGATCACGGCCCCAGAGGCCACATCGACCTCGGCCACCGTGTCATCACCCTTGTTGGCTACCAGTACGTACCTCCCGTCCGGGGTCACACCGAGTCCGGAGGGCAGGGTGCCCGTCACGATCGGCGGCTGCGCCGTCGATGTCAGCGTGTCGACCACCGACACGGTCGCACCCGGGTTGACCACGTTGGCCCCCGTGGCCACATAGGCGGTCGGAGTGGTGGACGACGCCGCACCGGAACCGGACGCGCAGCTTGCCAGGAGGCAACCCGACAGCAATGCGAGACCGATCGCCAAAATGCCGATCAGCCCCCGTCCACTCGGAGTAGGCAGTCGCCGGTCGGGGTCAGTCAAGACCGCACCACCGCCGTCAGCGGATCAGGGGACTCCCAGCGGTGGAACATCCCGGTGATCGTAGGGGGTTCCGTCCGGGGCCATCAGACACCCGCTTCACATCACCCGGCCGGCCATCCCCGCGGTTCCGTGTCCTCTCGGCCCACTCGATGAACGGGCCCGCATCAGCCCCGGGCACATGCGGCGCCCGGCTCGGATGCGGCATCCCGCCACCCGGTCGCATCAGTCACCGGGAAGTAGTCGCCGGTACCCGGGTCTTGGTGATACGGGACCGGCGGAGGGCGACCGCCCGCCAGCTCGCTCACCGCGGCCAGCAACGCATCGACGTCCTGATCCGATGACCCGAGCCCGGCGCTGGCCCGGACTGCACCCGGGACATGGCGATGATCCCCCCGCAGCACCTCGCTCCGGTAGGTGTCCACGTCATCGCTGCTCAATCCCAGCAGCCGGATCACATAGGGATGGGCGCAGAAGCACCCGTGGCGCACGGCGATCCCGTACTCGGCGCTGAGGCGGGCCGCGACCAGCGCGTGGTGCACCCCCTCGACGGTGAAGGCCGCAACCGGCAGGGAGTCGATCGACCCCGATGCCCCGGATCCGATCGTTTCGACACCGGGCGGACCGAGCAGGCGGACGCCTTCGACGGAACGGAGGCCGTCCACCAGCCGCCGGGCCAGATGGTGCTCGTGAGCGTGGATCGCTTCCCACCCGATGTCGCCGAGGACGTCGATGGCGGCGTGCATGGCAACGGCCCCGATCACATTGGGCGAGCCGGCCTCCTCTCGATCCGGAGGATCCGTCCATACCACCTCATCCAGCCCGACCAGATCGACGGCGCCACCGCCGGCCAGGAACGGGTCCCCTTCTTCGAAGAGCGAGCGAGGCCCGATCAGGGCGCCCGACCCGAACGGCGCATACAGCTTGTGACCACTGAAGGCCAGGAAGTCTGCGGTGGCCGGGAGGGGTCGGTGAGGTGCCAACTGCGCCGCATCGACCACCACCCGCACACCCCGCTCGTGGGCGACCTCGATGATCTCGTCCAGTGGCGGTAACCAACCGGTGACGTTCGACGCCCCGGTGACGGCAAGCAGGGCCGGCCGGGGACGGCGGTCGAGGGCGAACCTGACGTCCTCCAGCGTGAAAGTCCCTTCCGTGGTGCATTCGACGTAGCGCCGCTCGGCCACTCGTCCCCAGGGCAACAGGTTGGCGTGGTGCTCGACGACGGTTGTGACGACCACGTCGGTGGGCTCGAGGCTGAGCCGGTAGGCCAGGTGGTTGATGGCCTCGGTGGTGTTGCGACAGAGTATGGCGACATCGGGGCCGTCGGGCTCCCGACCGGCAAAGGCCAGCACGGCTTGGCGAGCGCTCTCGTAGGCGGCGGTGGCACGACGCGAGCGGAACCCGGCACCGCGGTGCACGCTGGAATACCAGGGGAGGAAGGCATCGACCCGGGCGGCCGCGTCGGGATGGGCCTGGGTCGATGCCGCCTGGTCGAGCTCCACGGCCGGCCGCTCCGTGCCGTCGACGCAGGGCACCAGCTGCCCCCACCCCACCAAGTGGGCCAGCGCGGCTCCCTCGCCGTCGACAGGGAGATCGGCACCTCGAGAGCCCATGGCCTCACCCTACGAGGAACCGGGCCAACCGGCGGGTACGATCCCCACCGTGCAGACGGAAGGTGAGTTCCAGACGACCGACGCCGTCCTGACCGGCACCGATGTCGGGGATCATGCGGTAGACCAACCCGGAGGAGAGGCGGCGATCGTTGCGCTGCCCCGCCCTGATGACCCCCCGACCCCCGAGGCCTCCGTCGACGCCGTCGATCACCTCCTCGACGAGGTGGAACGGGCGCTGGGCCGGCTCGACGACGGGACCTACGGTCAGTGTGCATCCTGCGGAGGACCCATCGATGATTCCCGTCTGGCCGCCGACCCGACGGTGCGGGAATGTGCCAACTGCCGGTCGCAGTCCGATGGCTGACCGTGCCGGCCTTCGAGCTCCTGCATGTCCCGTGCTCCATCGGGTGCGAATCCGGGAGCGATCGCCGGGGGCGGGCGTCACATCCGCCACGATGAACCGTCGTGTCGAGGGCGAGGCTCGTGGTGCCCGCGGCTGAGAACGGCCCATCACGCTCCATTGTCGTAGGAGTGGATGGATCGGACGCCTCGGTCGCGGCGGCCCGCTGGGCGTTCGAACAGGCCCGCCTGACAGGATCCCAACTCGAGGTGGTCGGCGCGTGGCAGATGTCGTCCAGTTGGGGACTTGCCTGGGGTATCGCCATGCCGACTCCCGTCGACTTCGATCCCGCCGCGATGACCAGGTCCATGGTCGACGAGGTGGTGGAGACCCTGACGCCGGACTTTCCAACGGTCAGCGTCATCGCCCGGATCGAGGAGGGCCATCCTGCCGAGGTGCTGGTGGCGGCGTCCCGGCACGCCGAGCTGCTGGTTGTGGGCAGCCGGGGACACGGAGGGTTCTCCGGCATGCTCCTCGGATCAGTCAGCCAACACTGCGCCACCCACGCCGCGTCCCCGATTGTGATCGTCCGGGAGCCGCCGAACCTCTAGTGATCGGTGGAGTGCTGCCCACGACGGACCTGGTCCGGAGTGATCCCGGCCCCCTTCAACATCCGGCGAAGATCGATCACCATCTGCTCGTCGATGTCATGGTGGGCCGGGGCTTCGAAGGTCTCCGTCTCAGACCCCAGCGTGACTTTGAACCGCTGGTCGTGCCCCTCGGCGACCTGGGCCACGCTCTGCAACAAGGACAACACGTCATGCCATTGGATGTTGTGGCTGACCGGGTGCTGGAAGATCTTCTCCACCGTCGCGCGATGGTGCGCGTTGAGCTTGATGTCCTCTGACACGTGTGGGTCTCCTATTCCTTGTCTGAGCCGTCACGGAACCGGCTTCCGGCGCCATCGGTGAGCACTCTGATCACGAGGGGACCTCCGAGAGTCGAAACACCGGGTGCGCGGTGGCCTGAGCGGCGATCTCGGCATCGGTGGCCTCCGTACCGCACTCCCAGTAGGGGCGGGTCACCGGTACACGCCGGATGTACTCGCGGATGACCGGAACGGCCTGCACCGTCGGCACCTCTTGTGCGTCGAGGTGCTCGATGCGCCGCCCCCTGGCCAAGTCCACCCGTCCGGCCACTCGGGCGTTCCGGACCCAGTTGACCTCGCCGTACGGAGCCACGAGCCATCGATCGCCGTCGAGGTCCATGACGTCGACGGGCGTCGAGTGCAGCTCCCCGGTCTTCCGTCCCTTGACGGTGAGGACGTGTCGGTAGGGAGCACCCATGCCCAGGCGGGTGAGCATGCGAAACATGGCATTCACCGCACGCTCGGCCGGTCCGACGCGGTATTGCTTTGCCATGGAGGACCATCTCCCTAGAGGACGACTGCCACCACCATGATGCTGGCCTGGCCGTCGCGCCGACTAGAGGCAAAGGTCCCACGGCGCGAGCGGTTGGCCTTGGCGGAGCGACCTGCGCTGACGTATCTCGCAGGTGGACAGATATGGAGGCTCTCCGAGCCGGGTCAGCCTTGGCGCCTTCCGGCCGTTGGGAGATCAAGTGCGACCGGATCGAACCATAGGAGCGATCGCAGGAGGATTGCGGAAAACCCCGCGGCTACTTCTTGGTCTCCCAGAAGATCTTGTCGATCTCGGCGATCTGAGCGAGCAACTCGTTGGCCACGGCGACGTCGGTGCTCTTCTTGGCTTCGCCCGCCTTCTTCGTGGCCTTCCAGAACAGGTCGTGCAGCTGCGGGTACTTGTCCAGGTGCTCAGGCTTGAAGTAGTCGGTCCACAGCACCCAGAGGTGGTGCTTCACCAGCTCGGCGCGCTCCTCCTTGATGAGGATGGCCCGCGTCTTGAAGTCGCTGTCGTCAGAGGCGTTGTACTTCTCCACGACACCCTTGATGGACTCGGCCTCGATGCGGGCCTGCGCGGGGTCGTAGACGCCACAGGGAAGATCGCAGTGAGCGTGCACAAGGCGGGGCGGGGACACACGGTCGAGGGTGGCGATCAGGTGGTCTGCGATACGCATGTGCGCTGTCCTTTTCATCGGTGGGCCCGGTTCCTTCATCGGTGGGTCCGGTTCTCTTCTGGTACAGACTGGGGCTCGGTGCCGCCGACGCTCACCTTACCCATCTTCGTGGACCATCGAACCTCCGATGGTGCGCCGAAGCCCTGGTTGCCTGGGGGCCCGCAGAGCGCGCCGAGGGGTGCATCGCGGCCCCGGGCGAAAGCCGGAGTCGGCCGGGCCGGACGGCTGGCGACGCTGGTCGGCATCGCCCTCGTCGCGGCCGGCGTGTGGCGCTCGTTCCGACGGGTGGAGGTGGTCGGGTCCTCGATGAGCCCGGCCCTCCTCCCCGGCGACCGGCTGGTGGTGATGTCACCTCCGCTCGGACGGCCCCCGTGGCCGGAGCTGGGGGCCGTCATCGCCGTGCGTGATCCGCGCCGTCCCGAGCGCATCCTCATCAAGAGAGTCGCCGCCCTCCACCCCGAAGCGGGCACCCTGGAGGTGGTCGGCGACGACCGCCAGGCCAGTACCGACAGCCGGGCCTTCGGGCCTGTGCCCCGGTCCTCGATCGTCGGCCGGGCCGTGTACCGATATGCCCCAAGCGGTCGTAGCGGCCCTCCCCCCTGGCCGGCGGAGTACCATCAGACCTGATGACCAGCCATAAGGACGAGCTCGACCGCATCCTGGCCAGCACGTATCTCGACGATATCCAGAGCCGGTCGCTGGGTGACATCCGTTCCATGCGCACGGAATGCCAAGAGGCCGAGGTGGCCCTCTCGTACCTTCGGCGTCTGGTGCAAGGTCGGCTGGATATCGTGCACGCCTACCTCCAGCACGCCGGCACCGACCAACCACCCGACCTGTCCACCCTGGTCGAGGAGCTGCCGGGCATCCTGTCCTCGGGCCCGGGTCGCCCCCCGGGGCCGGGTCACCTGCCCCAGCTCTTCACGCCCGACACCGAGGAGTCCGGCCTCACCGCCGAGCTCGACGCGGTGCTCGGGGCCGATCAGATTGCCTCGCTGGCCCAGCTCGAGACCGGTGAACTGAGGGAGCTCGCCGGCCGCCTCGAGGCCATCGAGAGCCGGGTGTCCTCGGACCGCCGGGCGCTGCACGAGCGGATCGACAC
Source organism: uncultured Acidimicrobiales bacterium (assembly GCA_963727075.1). Classification (GTDB taxonomy): domain Bacteria; phylum Actinomycetota; class Acidimicrobiia; order Acidimicrobiales; family RAAP-2; genus Bog-756. Next base: position 2,187,694 of record CAVSET010000006.1, on the reverse strand, counting down.
CCTCCAAGCCGAGCTGGTGGACCGGCACAAGACCGGTCAGGCCACGGTGGACGGCCTCCTGTCATGAAGCTGCTGCGGTGGAAGGGCTGGCGGTCGTGAAGGACACGGCACGAACCGATGGCGCCCAGTTCGTCAAGGAGCTTCCCGAGAGGTTCAACGAGCTGGGCTCGTTCATCCGCCAGCAACGAAGCTCCGCCCGCCTGTCGCTGCGTCGCCTCTCCGAGCTGGCGGGGATCTCCAACCCCTACCTCAGCCAGATCGAGCGTGGGCTGCGCCGACCATCGGCCGAGATCCTCCAGCAGATCGCCAAAGCGCTCCGTATCTCGGCCGAAACCCTCTACGTCCAGGCCGGCATCCTCGAGAAACCCGACGGTGACACCGATTTGTCCCGGCACATCTTCGCCGACCACCACCTGACCGAGGAGCAGCGCCAGGCGATGATGCGTATCTACCTGTCGTTCCGCCACGAGAACGATGACGTGGCCAACGGGAGCCGGATCGTCGTCGCCGAGGGGGGCGCATCCTCCGGCGAGGAGATCCCCGGGGAAGACACCGAGGCCCGAGTCTCCCCTGATGGCGGCGGTCCGGCGAGCGCAGTGGGCTGATCGGGGCCTCCCGGTAGGATCGGCGGCGCATGAGGCGTTTGGCTGTCCTTTCACTCCATACCTCGCCCCTGGCCCAACCCGGTACCGGAGACGGCGGCGGCATGAACGTGTACGTGCGCGAGCTCTCCTCGGCGCTGGCCCGGGCCGGGGTGGTCTGCGACGTGTTCACCCGAGCCTGGGGCGACGACCTGCCCGCCACGGTGGCAATCGAGCCTGGCCTCCGCGTCCACCATGTCTCGGCCGGGCCACCGAGGCCGATGGCCAAAGAGGCGCTGCCCGGAGTCATCGAGGAGTTCGCCCACGGGGTGGTCAAGCGGATGCAGACGTCGGAGACGTTCGGCACCGACGAGGACCTTCCCTTCGATGCGGTGCACGCCAACTACTGGTTGAGCGGCGTCGCCGGGCACATCATCAAGCACCAGCTCAACCTGCCCCTCGTCTCCACCTTCCATACGCTCGATCGAGTGAAGGCCGAGGCCAGTCCCGAGGAGGTCGAAGCAGACGCTCCCCTCCGCCGGGCCGAAGCCGAGGCCATCACCATTCGCTGCTCCGACACCGTGCTTGCCTCATGCTCGGTCGAGGCCGCGCAGATCACCGAGCTGTACGGCGCCGACCCGTCGCGGATCCGCATCGTGGCCCCCGGCGTCGACCATGCATTCTTCGGTCCCGGTGACCGTGCGCAGGCCAGGCGAGCCATCGGTCTGCCGCCCGGAGGACCGCTCCTGCTCTTTGTGGGGCGGATCCAACCCCTCAAAGGCGTGTCCGTGGCGGTGCGCGCCCTGGCCGCCCTCGGCTCCGACTACGCCGGCGCCCGGCTGATCGTCGTCGGGGGACCCAGCGGACCACACGGCGAGGCGGAAGTGGAGCGGATCGTCGAACTGGTCCGCGACCTGGGCATCGACGACCGGGTGGTCTTCGTCCCGCCCCGCCCCCACGAGCTGCTCTCGACGTACTACCGGGCCGCCGACGTCTGCCTGGTTCCGAGTCGGTCCGAGTCCTTCGGCCTGGTGGCCCTGGAGTCGGCGGCGTGCGGCACCCCGGTGGTGGCCTCGGACGTCGGTGGGCTGCGCAGTCTTGTCGACCACGGCCGGACCGGTTACCTGGTGGACGACCCAACGGCGGAGGCCTTCGCGGCCTGGGTCCGGCAGATCCTGGCCGAGCCCCTGTTGGGCGAGCGATTGGGCACCGGTGCCGTCCTGAGGGCTCGCCGCTACACCTGGGCCCGGGCCGCCCACCTGCTCCGCGAGATCTACGCCGAACTGACGGTAGGTCGTCTCGTCGAGTGCTCGTGACCGACCGGTGGAGTGGCATCCTCGGGCCCACCGAGCGGGAGGCGGTGTGCGACCTCATCGATGCCTGGGCCGAGCGGGAGCTGGCTGCCGGAGAGGGCCTGGTCGCCGTGGATCGTCAACCGGGCGGGGATCCGCTCACCGGCGCCCCTCGCTGGTACTTGCGTCTGCGCGGGGACGAGAAGGAGTTCGTGACGGTCTGGCTGACCTTGCGGCAACGGACGCTCCACCACGAGACACAATTCATGCCGGCCCCGGAGACGAACATCGAGGCGACCTGGGAGTACTTGCTCAAGCGCAACGCCGACCTGCTGGGCATGAGCTTTGCGCTGGGCCCCGAGGACGCCATCTACCTGGTGGGGAGGGTCCCGGTCGAACGCGTCGACGAAGAGGAGCTGGACCGGATCATCGGCGCCTCGTTGGCCTACACCGACGAATGCTTCCCCACGGCCATGTCCATCGGGTACGAAGGCCGCTACCGGCGCCGGCCGCCGGTTCGGGACCGGGCCACCTAGGACCCGTCTTCGCTCCCCGGAGCTGGTGCTTCACCTGGGTCGAGCGGAGCCCACTGGTAGCGTTTCAGGGATTTGTGTTTGCCCGCCGCGTGGCAAAGGGGAGAGGCAGATGGCGCCGAAGCTGCTGATCGTGGGGGGCGGGAGGATGGGCTCCGCCCTGCTCAGCGGATTGGTTGCCGGAGGATGGGCGCCCGCCGGGGAGTTGGCGGTGAGCGAGCCCGACGCCCGTCGGCGGCACGAATTGGCCGAGGTCCACCCAGACGTCTCGATCGAGGACGGGCCAGTCCCGGCCGAGGGTGCCGTGCTGGCGGTCAAGCCCGACGGGGCCGAGGCGGTCCTTCGCACCCTCTCGGCCGTCGGGATCACTCGGGTGCTCTCGATTGTGGCCGGGCTCTCGTCGGCTCGTCTCGAGGCCGCACTCCCGCCGGGGAGCGTCGTGGTCCGGGCCATGCCGAACACACCTGCTCTGATCGGCGCCGGCGTGGCCGCCATGTCGGGTGGCAGCGCGGCCAGCTCGGCCGATCTCGAGTGGGCAGAGGGCATCCTGGGCTCGGTGGGCGCTGTGGTACGGCTGGCCGAGCGTCATCTCGATGCGGTGACGGCCATCTCGGGATCCGGGCCGGCCTACGTCTTCCTCGTGGCCGAAGCGATGATCGAAGCCGGGGTCACCGCCGGGCTCCCCCGCGAAGTGAGCCACGGGCTGGTCGTCGGAACCATCCTCGGCGCGGCCCGGATGATGGCCGAGACGCAGGAGGACCCGGCCGAACTGCGGGCGGCCGTGACCTCGCCGGGGGGGACCACCGCAGCCGCGGTCCGCACCCTCGAATTCAAGGCGGTCAGGTCGGCGTTCATCGAGGCGGTGGCCGCCGCCACCGAACGCTCCAAGCAGCTGGGCCGGTAGATGGAGCTGGCCTGGCCGATGGTGACGCTGGCCGGGGCGGGTCCCGAGGGGCCGTGACGGCCGTTCCTGCCCGACCGGTGCCCTCCGCGTCGCCAGTACTCCTCGCCGAGGGGGCGAGGAGACCGCGGGCCGGAACCTGAGCGGATCGGCCGGAGCAGCGATGAGCTCGACCGGCACGGGCGAAGCACCGGCGATCTACTTCCTCTCGGACTACGGCACCGCCGATGAATTCGTCGGGGTGGTCCATGCCGTCCTGCACCAGCGGGCCCCGGCGGTCCCGGTGATCGATCTCGGTCACCACGTCCCGCCCTTCGATGTCGAGGTCGGGCGCCACCATACTGGTACGTTGCGCCGCCTATCTCGGTGCGGGAGTGGTGCTGGCGGTGGTCGACCCCGGCGTCGGCACCGACCGCCGGGGGGTCGCCGTCGAGACGGCCGGCAGCGGGCCCACGTGGTTGGTGGGACCGGACAACGGGCTGCTCGTCCCCCTGGCCGGCGTGCTCGGCGGCGCGGTACGTGCGGTTGCGCTCGAGCCCGGACAGGTGGGGTCCGGATGGTCCCCGGGCGAGCCGGTTGGCCGCACCTTCGACGGGCGGGACCTCTTCGCTCCAGTCGCCGCCCACCTGGTCCTCGGCAGGTCGCCCGCCGCGCTCGGGGCCGATTTCGACCCCGCATCGCTGGTCTTCCCGGAACCCGGTCGCTTCTCGGAGTCCCCGGGTGCGCCGGGCCCGCCGGGCGCGCCGGACAGAGGGTCCGGGCTCCGGAGAGACCCCGAGGTCGGGGGATCGGTGCTCGAAACCGAAGTCACCTGGATCGACCACTTCGGCAACGTCCAGCTCGAGCTGGTCCCGACTGCCCTGGGCCAGATCGGCATCGACATCGGGAGCGCGGCCCGGGTGACCCTGCTCGGGCCAACCACGGGCCGGGACCAGGCGGGATCGGGCGGTGGCGCTGTGGGGCGATCGGTTCCGGCCAGGCGGGTCGATGCCTACGGAGACCTGGGCCACGGCGAGTTCGGCCTGGTGACCGACAGCACCGGCCACGTCGCGTTGGTGCTGCGCCAGGCGCCAGCCGCTCGCCGCCTGGAGCCGGTGGCCGCGGGGGACATCATCCGGATCGGCGCCCGCCACCAGGATGACGCCCGGGACTGACCGTCCTACGATCCGAGAAGTGCCGACCGACTCGCCCACCCCTTCCCCGCCGTCGAAGCGGCACCGACCGGCGCTACCGGGGGCGAACCGGCGGATCCCGGAGGCCACCGTGACTCGCCTCCCCGTCTACCAGCGGATCCTCGAGGAACTCCTGCGGTCAGGCACCACCACCGTGTCGTCCGAGCTGCTGGCCTCCTCGGCGCAGGTCAACGTGGCCAAGGTCCGGAAGGATCTTTCGTTGCTGGGCTCGTTCGGCACCCGGGGGGCGGGCTATGACACCGCCTTCCTCATCGAGCAGATAGACCGTCAGCTCGGGCTCGACCGGGTCTGGCCGGTGGTGATCGCCGGTGTCGGCAACCTCGGACGCGCCTTGGCCCGCTCGCAGGGATTTGCCGCCCGCAACTTCGACATCACCGCTCTGCTGGACACCGACCCGGCCATCATCGGGGAGAGGGTCGACGGCGTGGTGGTCCGGCATCCTGACGACCTCCCGAGCATCGCCGCCGCCGCGCCGCTGGCCATCGGCGTCATCACCACCCCGGCCTCGGTAGCCCAGCGAGTGGCCGACCTCATGGTGAGCGCCGGGGTTCGCTCCATCCTCAACTTCGCCCCCCGTGTCCTGGAGGTCCCCCCGGACATCCTCTTGCGGTACGTGGACCTGAGCATCGAGCTGCAAGTGATCAGCTTCTACCAGTCGCGCCTCCTCGGCAGTGCGGACGGCGAACGCATGCCGGTCATCCGGTCGATCGGCCTCACCACCAGCTCGTCGGACTGACCCGGAGGCGGACGAAGCGCCCCGGGGATCGGGCGCGACTGGCTACCCCAGCGCTGGGCCGCCATGCTTGAAGTCACGAGGGTGTGGAAACCGCCCGATCCGCCCTACGCTGGGGTGGTCGTGTTGCCCCAGCCGTACGACCATGCCGTGACCCGGAGAGCGCCAGATGAACAAGGCAGTAGCTGAGGTGGAGGTGCGCTCGGCATGTCGGTGATCGTGGTGGGCGTCGAGCAGCGGAGCTCCCCGCTCGACCTGCTGGAGCGGGTGACACTGATGGACAGCGCGCTGCCCAAGGCGCTCGGCCGCCTACGGGACCAGTCCAACCTGTCCGAGGCCGTGATCCTCTCGACCTGCCTCCGTACCGAGGTCTATGCCGTGGTCGAGCGGTTCCACGACGGTGTGGCCGAGCTCCAGGAGTTCCTGGCCGCCATCGGTGGCTGCCAGGTGGACACGCTGACCGATTACCTGAGCGTGCGATTCGACGACGATGTCGCGCACCATCTCTTCACCGTTGCCGCCGGCCTCGATTCCGCGGTGATCGGGGAGTCCGAGGTGCTGGGACAGGTCCGGCGGGCGTGGGAGCGGGCCCGAGACGAGCGGGTGTCGGGGCCGGTCCTCGGCGCCATGTTCCGGCATGCCGTCGAGACGGGCAAGCGAGTTCGTTCGGAGACCGCCATCGCGCGTGGCATCACATCGCTGTCCCACGGCGCGGTGGCCCTCGCTGCCGGCCGTCGGAGCGGGGGCTTGGCCGGCGCCCGGGTGCTGGTGGTAGGAGCGGGGGAGATGGGACAGGGGGTGGTTCAAGCCCTGTCCGGTCACGACGTGACCAGCGTCGTCATCGCCAACCGCACGTTGGATCGGACCGAGGCGCTCGTCGCCGGTCTGCCCGACACGGTGGTGGACCAGGTGCGGGCCGAGCCGCTCGGGGGCCTGGCGGATCTGCTGACTGCGTCCGACGTCGTCTTCACGTCGGTCGGTACAACCCATCCCATCGTCGACCGGCCGATGGTCGAGGCGGCCGCGGCCGGCCGCGACCCAGCCGATCCCCTGGTGGTGGTCGACCTCGGCGTGCCCCGCAATGTGGACCCCGAGGCGTCCCGCCTGAAAGATGTGGTCCTGTTAGACATGGAAGACCTGCGCGCCGCCGTGGACGATGCCGTTTCGGGACGCCACGACGAAGTGGCCGGCGCGGCCCGGATCGTCTCCGACGAGCTGGAGCGGTACCGGGTGGTCTCGCGGGCCCGTGACGCCGCACCCATGGTCTCGGCCCTGCGGGCCCGGGTCGAACAGGCCAGGCAAGCTGAACTCGACCGGCAACGGTCCAAACGTTCCGGTCTGTCGGAGGAGCAATGGGAACAGGTCGACGCGGTGACCAAGTCGATGGCGGCGAAGCTGCTCCATCAGCCGACGGTGACCCTGAAGGATGCTGCCGGCACTCCAAGAGGTGAACGCCTTGTCGAAGCACTCCGCACCTTGTTCGACCTGTAGCGGGCGCCGGGTCGGCCCCGACCGGCGGCCTCGCCTTGACTGATCGGATCGTCCGGCTGGCGACCCGGGGATCCCCGCTGGCGCAGTGGCAGGCCGTCCGAGTGGCCGAGTTGCTGGAGAAGACCGGTTGCCGCTCGTCGCTGGTGGTGGTGGAGACCGACGGGGATCGCCGGGCGGACGTGCCCATCGACCGACTCGGAGGCCAGGGGGTGTTCGTCAAGGAGGTGCAGGCTGCGGTGGCCCGTGGCGATGCCGATGCCGCGGTGCACTCAGCCAAGGACCTGCCCGCCGGGACCGCGGACGACGCCTCCGGCCTGGTGCTGGCAGCCATTCCGGAACGGGCCGATCCCCGTGACTTCTTGGTCGGCGCCACGCTGGACTCGCTGCCGGTCGGGGCCAAGGTGGCCACGGGCTCGGCCCGCCGCCGGGCGCAACTGGCCAATCTTCGTCCCGACCTCACCTTCACCGGGCTGCGCGGCAATCTCGCCACCCGCCTGGCCGCCGTCGGCACAGGTGGGATTGCCGCGGTGGTCGTGGCCAAGGCCGCCGTCGATCGGCTGGACTGGCGCCCGCCGGACGGCATGGAGACGGAGGTGCTCGATCCGAGCATCATGCTTCCTCAGGTGGGCCAAGGCGCGTTGGGGGTGGAGTGCCGGACCGACGACGAGAGCACCCGATCGGAGCTGGCCGCCATCGGAGATCCGGAGGCATGGCCGCCGGTGCAGGCCGAGCGCGCCTATCTGGCCCGTCTGGGCGGTGGGTGCACCCTTCCCGTCGGTGCCCACGCGGAGTGGGTCACCGGGACGGAGCACGAGGAGGTGCGGCCGGCCATCCGGCTCACCGGCATGATCGCGTCGGGCGATGGGCGTGTCCTCCTGCGGCACACGCGCACGGGTAGCGATCCCGAAGCGCTCGGACAGGAGATGGCCCGGTACCTGTTGGAGGACGCAGGAGGCGGCGACATCGGCGACTGGGTTCCCGCCCCCGGCGAGCTGCCGGCGTGACCGTCTTCCTGGTGGGCGCCGGTCCCGGTGACCCGGGTCTGCTGACGGTGCGCGGAGCCGAGTTGCTGACCCGGGCCGACGTTGTCATCCACGACCGGCTGATCGCCCACGAGCTACTGAACCTGGCTCCCTCCGGTGCCACGCTGATCGACGTGGGCAAGGCCCCGGGAGCCGGCTCGCGGCAGGCGGAGATCAACGCGGCGCTCATCGAGCACGGCCTGGCCGGACGGCAGGTGATCCGGCTCAAGGGGGGCGATCCCTTCGTGCTCGGCCGCGGCGGGGAGGAGGCCGAGGCCCTGCGGCAGGCCGGAGTCGACTACGAGATCGTCCCCGGCGTGAGCTCGGCCTTCGCGGCACCTGCCGCCGCCGGCATCCCCGTGACCCATCGGGGCCTGGCCACCTCGGTGAGCGTGGTCACGGGAACCGTCGGCGACCGCTCGTCTGGAGGAGGGGTCGACTGGAGCTCCCTCGGACGGGCCGGGGGGACGCTGGTCATCCTCATGGGCATGTCCGAACGGGCCGAGATCGCCGCCGCGCTCATGGCGAGCGGCCGCCCGCCCGACACACCGGTGGCCGTCGTGCACTGGGGAGCCACCGCACGCCAGCAGGTGGTGCGGTCGACGTTGGACGAGCTCGCCTCCATCGAGCTGCCTCCTCCGGCCGCGATCGTCATCGGGCCCGTCGCCGCGTTGGACCTCGGATCGACGATCCATCCGCGGCGGGGGTCAGAGTCCGACTTCGGGTCAGCGCCTGGCCCGTCAGGGTCCGAGCCCCACTTCGGATCCGCGCCCAGGCCCAGGCCCGGTCCGGCTCTGTGCCCCGGTGAAGGCGGTGCCCCGGTGAAGGCGGTGCCCCGGTGAAGGCGGTGCCCCGGTGAAGGCGATGTCCCGGTGAAGGCGGCGTCCAGGTGACGGCCCCCGCGCTCGCCGGCCGGAGCGTCGTCGTCACCCGCCCACGCGCTCAGACCCCGGCCCTGGTCGAGAAGCTCGAGCGCCTGGGCGCGACCGTGGTGGATCTTCCAGTCATCGCCATCGACGATCCCGCCGACGGGGGCAGAGCCCTGGCGGAGGCGGCCCAGCGTTTGGCATCCGGCACCTACCAGTGGGTGGCCCTCACGTCGCCCAATGCCGCATCCCGACTTCTGGCCGCACTCGGAGATGGCCCGGTCCCCGACTCGGTGCGCTGGGCGGCGGTGGGCAGGGGGACGGCCCGAGTGCTGGAGGACGCCGGTGTCACTGCCGATCTGGTCCCCGCCGTGTCCCTGGCCGGGTCCCTGGCCGATGCCTTTCCCGGCTCGGGAACGTCCGAGGCCGGAGCCCCCGGCCGTGGAGCGACGGCCGGCACGGTGCTGTTCCCGCGGGCCGAGAAGGTCCGGGGTGGCCTGGCCCCGGGGCTCCGGGACAAAGGGTGGTTGGTCGACGAGGTCATCGCGTACCGCACGGTGGCCGGCGATCCGGACCCCGACGCCGTGGCATCGGCCGCTCGGGCCGACGCCGTGGCCTTCACCTCGTCGTCGACGGTAGAGCGCACCATCGAGCTCCTCGGTGCCAGGCGGATGCCACCGGTGGTGGTGACCATCGGCCCGGTGACCTCGTCCTCGGTGCGTTCGGCCGGGTTGGAGGTGTCGGTCGAGGCTGACCCCCATTCCGTCGACGGCCTGGTGGCCGCGCTTGTCGACGCACTTGAAGGCGCCGGGCGCCACCCCTGAGCGATCAGCCGGATACTGCCCCGGGGCGGCTTCCGCCCGCTGCCGTAGGCTGGCGGGCAGTGTCCAGCCATGCTCCCGAACCACCCGCCGGGCAACCTGTCCCCGGGTTCCCGGTCACCCGATTGCGGCGGCTCCGTCGCAGCCCGGCCATGCGACGCCTGGTGGCTGAGGCCCGGCTGTCGGTGGACGACCTGGTGGCTCCGTTGTTCGTGGCCGACGGTCTCGCCGAGGCGCGGCCGGTCGCCTCCTTGCCCGGCGTGGTCCAGCACACGGTCGACTCGCTCACGGTCGAAGCCAAACGGCTGGCCGCCCTCGGGCTTCCGGCGCTGATCCTCTTCGGCGTCCCGCGCCGGGAGGACAAGGACGCGAGCGGGTCCGGGGCCCTTCGCCCGGACGGCATCACCCAGCGGGCCCTCCGGTCGGTCCGCGATGCGGTGGGTGACAGTTTGGTGATCATCGCCGACTGCTGTCTCGACGAGTTCACGGACCACGGTCACTGCGGTGTACTGGACCTGGCCACGGGGAACGTGGACAACGATGCAACGCTGCCGCTCTATGCCGAGTTGGCCGTGACCCAGGTGGCCGCGGGTGCCGATGTCATCGCCCCGAGCGGCATGATGGATGGGCAGGTGGGTGCCATCCGCAGCGCGCTCGACGGCTCGGGGTTCGGTGACGCGGCCATCCTGGCCTATGCGTCCAAGTACGCCTCGTCCCTCTACGGCCCGTTCCGCGAGGCCGCCGACGTGAACATCGCCGACGGCGGAGATCGAAAGGGCTACCAGCAAGACCCCCACAATCGGCGCGAGGCGCTACGAGAGGTCGGCCTCGACATTGGCGAGGGCGCCGACATGGTGATGGTCAAACCGGCACTGACCTACCTCGACGTGATTGCCGACGTGCGGGCCGCCGTCGACGTACCGCTCGGTGCGTACCACGTGAGCGGGGAGTACGCCATGGTCAAGGCGGCCGCCGAACGAGGTTGGGTCGACGGACCGAGGGTGGCGCTCGAGCAACTCACCTCGATCAGGCGCGCCGGCGCCGACTTCGTGCTCACCTACTTCGCGGCCGAGCTGGCCGAGGAGCTCGGTGGCTGAGCACCAGCGCTCCGAGGCGCTCATGGGGCGAGCCATCAAGGTGATTCCCGGGGGCGTCAACTCACCCGTCCGGTCGTTCCGGTCCGTGGGCGGCCATCCCTACTTCGTGGCGCGCGGCGACGGGGCCTACGTCTGGGACGTCGATGAGAACCGGTTGCTCGACTTCGTGCAGTCGTATGGCGCCACCATCCTCGGGCATGCCCACCCGTCGGTCGTCCGGGCCATCGCCGATGCCGCCAGCCGCGGCACCACGTTCGGGGCCCCCACCGAGGGTGAGGTCCGCTTGGCCGAGGCCATCTGCGCCCGCGTTGACGGCTGTGAGCAGGTTCGACTGGTGTCGTCGGGGACCGAAGCCGCCATGAGTGCCGTCCGGGTGGCCCGCGGGTTCACCGGGCGATCCCGCATCGTCAAGTTCTCGGGGTGCTACCACGGGCACTCCGACGGCCTTCTGGCCGGAGCGGGCAGCGGGCTGGCCACGCTGGGCCTGCCCAACTCGGCCGGCGTGCCGGAGGCGGCCGTGGCCGGGACACTGGTGGTCCCCTACAACCGGGTGCCGGCCGTCGACGACCGGGTCGCGTGTGTGATCGTCGAGGCGGTGGCGGCCAACATGGGCCTGGTCGAGCCCGCGGACGGGTTCCTGTCCGGGCTGCGGGCCGCGTGTGACGCCGCCGGCGCTTTGTTGGTATTCGACGAGGTCATCACCGGATTCCGCCTCGGCCAGGGCGGGGCCTCGGGCTGGGCGGGCGTGAAACCTGACCTGTGGTGCTTCGGGAAGGTCATCGGGGGCGGGCTCCCGGTGGGCGCTTTCGGCGGCCGCGCCGATGTGCTGGCCTCACTGGCCCCCGAGGGCCCCGTGTACCAAGCCGGCACGCTCTCCGGCAACCCGTTGGCCACCGCGGCCGGACTGGCTGTGCTCGAGGAGCTGGACGGCGCGGCGTACGAAGCACTCTCGGCTCGCGTGGCTCGATTCGCACCCGCGCTGGAGGAGCTCCTCACCATCGCGCTGGTCAAAGCGGGGACCGAGGATCGCCATGGCCGTCAGCTCGAGGCCCAGGTGCCGGTGGTGGGACCTCTGTTCGGAGTGTTCTTCGTTCCGGCCGGCACCGGGCCGGTCGTCGACCAGGACGGCGCCACCGCGTCGGCCGCCACCGGCCTCTACGCCCGACTGTTCAGCGCCATGCTCGAGCGGGGCGTGGCTCTCGCTCCGGGACCCTATGAGGTGGCATTCCCGTCGATGGCTCACGGGGACGCCGAGTTCGACCGCGCTCTCGGTGTCGCCTCCGAAGCCGTCGTGGACGCTGTCGCCGGCTGAGATGTGAGCAAGGCGATCGGGGGGGTTGGACATGAGTGAGTCGCGGGATCGGCCGAATCGGCGGCCGGACGCTCCGCTCCGGGGCCGCGGCCCGGCGGTCCAGGGGGGCTCGGCTCCCCAGCCGGTGCCCGAGGCCGACGTGTTCGTCTTCAGGACGGTGCGTCAGTCAGGAGGCGGTCGTCGCTTGCCTTGGGGCTCTGCTCATCTGACCCTGGTCTTCGATGAGCGGGGTGTCGAGATCAGCGGGTCCCACAGGGGGGAGCGCAGCGTGCTGCCGTGGGCGTCGGTGACCCGGGTGTCCCGCGGCGTCAGCAAGACGACGCCGGACGGAGGCAGCGTCACTGTCATCGGGATCGAGTCGCCGGGCAGGATCATGCGTTTCGTCGTGACATCGCACCGCCGGAACCCGATCGAGCTCGCCGCCCTGAGCGAGCAGATCCAGCGTTGGTCTGACTCGGCTGGGTCGGCCGCGGCAGCGCCGACCTCGCCGCCCGTCGGCCACCCGGTCCCCGCCGTCTCCACCCCTGTCCCTGCCGCCGGCAACCCGGCCCGGCCCGAGCCTGCTCCGGCGCCGCCGACGGAGTCCCTCGGGACAGAGCCGGCACCGGTGCCTCGGCCGGACGGGATCGGGCCCATGCTGCCGGTGACCCCCGGCGACCAGTACGGCCGGGCAGCGGAGAAGCCAAGGCGCAGGAGGCGGGTCGCCGTGCTGCTCGTCGCCCTGGCCTTTCTCGGATCGGGCACAGGGCTCGCCATCGCGCTCGCGACCTCGGGTCCGTCGCCACCGACCGCCGGTCCCGCGACCGCTCGGCGTACCCCGGACCAGGCATTGGCCCAGCGCTTGATGTTGACCCGGAACGATGTGCCGACCGGGTGGAGGGTCAGCTCCGGTATGGCCCGGGCGGGTAGCTCTCCAAGGGTCCATGCCGGCGAGTCGATGATCACCCAGACCTTCGCCAAGTGCATGGCGATCAGCCAATCGGAGGCATCGTCCGCCCTCGGGGGAGGTGCCGCCGACCAGACGGCCCAGACCACCTCTCCGGTCTTCCTCGCACCCACGTCGGCCGATCGCCCTGGCTTCGCCCTGGAGCTCCAAACCGCGGCCACCATCGTGCGAAGCCACTCGGACGAGCAAGGTGATTTCGCCCTGTTCGCCGATCCCCGCTACCCGCAGTGTCTCGGCGCCGCCGTCGCCGCCGAGACACAACTCGGAGCCGACGGCTCCTCCGGGACGATCCAACAGCCGGGTCCTGTCTCGGTCACGGCAGTGAACCTTGCCGCTCCGGCCGGTGAGCAGGTGGTGGCCCTGTTGGTGGACTTCTCGGTCTCCGATCGGTCAGCGTCGGTCCCGGTCGAGGTCGAGACGGTCTCATTGGGGCACGCCCGGACCGAGGCCAACCTCCAGGCGTTGGCCATCGGCGGCCCGATCCCGGCCGACGTCCTAGCCTCGCCGGTGTCGGTCTTCGAGCAGCGGGTGGCCACCGGCGGCCAGGGTACCGAGATTTGATCGGCACGCCTCGTCTATGACCAGGTCAACCCGATCCTCTACCCGACTAGAGCGGCGGAGGACGGGGTGCCTGCGGTGACCGAACGAGGCGGCGGCCCGATCGCCATCTGGAGGTGTGGCGGCCGAACCCGCAGATCGACCCGCACTGCCGATACCATTGCCGGTTCGGGTCGCCGACGACAGGATGGCGGGGGGTGAACACCGCCAGGGAGATGCCCTGGCCACAGAGGAGTGGTTCATGACCGTCGGAATTAGCGAACTGCCGCCCGAAGGTATGCAGCTCGGCGGGGTGGCTCTGGCCGGCGACGCCGATCGGGGCACGAGGACCACCGAAGGGCTCAGCCTGCTCTTCACCACCGCCGGGATCACGGTGCAGGGCCCCCAGCCCCAGATCGAACGCCTCCTGGTGTGGTCCGGGCTCGACACTGCCACCTGCGGGGAGAAGATCGTGCTGCCCGATGGGCGCGACGCGGCAATCATGGAGCTGACGTCCGGGGGCCAGTCGATCCGTTTCCTGCTCCCGACCGACGCCGTTACCCCAGGCCAGGCCGCCTACCTTGACCAGGCCCTGCCGGGGTGGCTCGCCCGGTACAAGGGCTCCGCCGAGGCGCCACCGCCGCCCGGACCGCCCCCACAGGCGGCACGGCCCGCCGATCGCACCCTCGGGGGAGTCGGCCCGACTCCGGGTGGCCAGCCGACCGCGCCGGCCGATCCCAGTCGCGGTGTGGCGGCGGCATCCGGTGTGGCCGCCGCCGGAATGGCGGCTGGCGCGGCCGGTGCGAACGGGGCGCCCGCCGCCGCCCGCCCGGCTGCGGCTGGACCAGGCACCGCGGCACCCCCGGCCGGACCACCCCCGGCCGGAACGGGCACCGCAGCACCCACGGCCGGACCACCCCCGGCCGGATCAGGGACCGCAGCACCCACGGCCGGACCACCCCCGACCGGACCCGCCCCGGCACCAGTCCCGCCGCCACCACCAGACGCGGCCTCGACCCCGGTGACACCGCCACCGCCTCCGTCCTCGACGCCGCCGGGCCCGGTGGGCACTGCCGGGCCGCCCCCGCCCCCGGTGGAAGGCACCGCAGGCTTCGTGCCTGTTGCTCGGCCCGCTCCGCCCGCTCCGGTCTTCTCGACCCCCCTGGCCACCGGATACGACATCCCACCGCCCGGGCAGGCTGCCCCTGTCATTCCGCCCCCGCCGGAGAGCGTCCTCCCGACCAAGAAGACCAGGGCCTGGCGCAAAGCCTCACCGCCGGCCGGCACCGGGCCCGTCCCGCCCCCGGGAGTGCTGGCGCCCCAACCCCCGGCCCACCCACCGACTAACCCGGTGCCGCTCACGTCGACGACGCTCCCGCCACCTCCGCCGGAGGGGATGGGTGCCACCGGCACGCCGGGATGGGCCCCATCCGGCCCGGGCACTGGGGGGCCCGTTTCCCCGGCTCCGGCAGCTCCGTCGGCCCGGGGCCGACGCCGCCGGAAGGCGGCCCGAGCCGAAGAGATCGGGGCGACCGGCATCTTGGCCGCCACCGGGTTCGAGAGGGCGGAAGGGCCTCCGATCGGCGCCACTCCGACCGCGCCGACCGCTCCCACGGGTCCTTCGGGCGCCCCGAGCGCCCCGAGCGCCCCGGGACCGGCTGGCGCGCCGGACGGCCCGAGGACGCCGGGCGGGGTCGCCGCTCCTCCCGCCGCCGGACCTCCCTACGCCGCGGCTCCGCCGACGGGTTCGACCGGCGTGACCGCACCGGCCGGCCCCGGGGGCCCCTCGGGACCCCCGACCACCGGCCCTCGCGGGACGGTTCCGCCACCTCCGATCGCCACCAAGTCGGGGCGCCCCAAGAACAACCGGACCGTGGTGTTCGTCCTGGTGGCCGTCCTGGTCGTGGTCATCGCCGCCATCGTCTTCCTGGTCGTCCGGAAGAACGGCTCCACCACCGCCACCACCCAACCTTCCGTCACCAGCCCGTCAGCGGTTGTGGCCGACCTGGCGTTGGCCACGTCCATCAACCTCCGGCTGGCTGACCTGCCCAGCGGGTGGAGCCAGACGCCGGTGGGACCCGTGTCGCGGCCACCGGTCGCCCCGGCGGGAGCCCAGGTCCAGGCCAACCGGGCCCTGGCCGCGTGCGTGGGGGTCGACTACCCGATAGTGGCGGGGCTGTTCGGCGGGTCGGTGCTGCCAGGTCAGACGAGCGCAGTGCGGTCGCCGAACTTCGCCAGCGGGTCGGATCCCAACATCCAGATGTACTCGATGACCACCATCATGAGCACGCCGGCCCAGACGCAGGCACTGGCGGCGCCCTTCGACAACCCCAACTTCGCCAACTGCTACGGCCAGTACCAGAGCTCGTTGGTCTCGGCGGCCGTGCCCGGGGCCAGCGCTCAGGTGCAGGTGGTGACGTTGACCACACCGACAGGAGTCCGGTCCTTCGGCTACCTGACCACCCTCACCATCCCCAACCAGGGGAGCGAGGTCGTCGGTCAGGCCTTCATGCTCGGCGGTCGGATCGAGACCCGGCTGCAACCCAGCACCAATGGCCCTCCTGTGCCATCGGATGTGTTCAACCCGGCATACAACGCCGTGGTCGGGCGCATCAGCCGGGCGCTGAACAACTGAGCCCGGGCCGACCCCCTGGCGTACCCGAAGTCCGTGACCTCGGGGTTCAACCCCCGGCCTTGAGGCGGTCGATGACGGCCACGGCCCGGTAGAAGGCCTCGGCCGGGCCGGTCTCGTCGGGGCGCAGCAGGTTGGCCATGATGCGGAAGATCCACTCCATCAGGGACCGGGAGCGCAGGCCGGTGCCCACGCACACCCTCATGACCTCGGGATGGCTGATCATCCGCACGAACGCCTGAGCCATGCGGAAGTAGAGCCCGTAGGTGTCGTCGAGCAGCCTGTCATAGCGCTGGAGCGCCCCGAACCCCTCACCGCAGAGGGCCTCGCCGAGAGCGGCCGCCGCCAGTCGGCCGCTCTCGTAGCCGTAAGCGATGCCCTCCCCGTTGAAGGGGTTGATCGACGCGGTGGCATCGCCCACCACCACCGTGGTCGGGCCGATCCGGGGGCCGATCGAGAGGCCCATCGGAAGCTTGCCCCCGGTCGGCGGACCGAGGCTGGTTGCTGGCGCGAGCTCCCATTCGCTCGGCGCGCCGGTCACGAAGTGGTCCATCAGCGTCGAGGTGTTGACGCCCTTCCACCGCTGCTCGGTGGAGAGCAAACCGACGCCGACGTTCACCCGCCCGTCACCCATCGGGAAGATCCACCCATAGCCGGGCACCACCTCGCCCTCATCGTTGCGGATGTCCAGATGGGACTCGATGAAGGGCTGGTCGTGCCCGGGCGAGCGGTAGTAGCCGCGGAGGGCGAGTCCCATGGGCTGGTCGCGATTCCGTGCGGTGCCGAGGGCCCGGCCGAAGCGCGAGTTGGACCCGTCCGCCACCACGACGTACCGGGCCTCGATCCGGCGGGTGGTGCCCGTGGCCTTGTCCTTGACCACCGCGCCGACACACGCCGGCAGCACGGGCGCGGTCCGCACCGGTTGGCCCGCCGCACGGGCCGAGGACGGCCGGGGGCGTGTCGTCGAGTCCGCCAGGATGGGCTCGATGGCCTCGGTGCCCTGCCACACCGTGGCCCCGGCCTTGGCCGCCCGCTCGTTCACGATGCCGTCCAGGTCGTGCCGGGAGATCACGTACCCGTACGAGGGGAAGGTCGGGTGCTCGGGCCAGGGCAGGTCGAGCATCCGCCCGTAGGCGTGGGCCCGCATCCCGCCATAGCGGTGGGCGCCGGCCAGCGCCCCCTCGACGCCCATGTCGGCGAGCTGGCGAACCGACCGGGGGGTCAGTCCGTCCCCACAGGTCTTGTCCCGTGGGAACACCTTGGCTTCGACCAGGGCCACGTCCCACCCCGCATCGGCCAGCCAATACGCGCAGGATGAGCCCGAGGGGCCCCCGCCCACCACCAACACGTCATGGACATGGCTCACGGCCCCTCATGCTAGGTGCGGGCCGGGCCGGATGGCGCACCCGCGGCGGCGCAGCTCAGCCCCATGTCAGGCGGTTGCGTCGATGTGCTTCGAGGAAGGGGTGCGTGGTAAAAACGAGTTCCTGTGGACGACTACCTCCCGATCCTGATCCTCCTCATCCTCGGCTTCCTGTTCGCCGCCCTCTCCTTTGTCGCCTCGTCCCTGTTGGCCCCGAAGAAGCGCCCGACGGCGGCCAAGGTCGCCCCGTACGAGTGCGGCATCGTCCCGGGCATCGAGCCCCCGACCCGGTTCCCGGTCCGGTTCTACCTGATCGCCATGATCTTCATCATCTTCGACATCGAGATCGTCTTCTTGTACCCGTGGGCGGTGATCTTTCGCCAGCTCCGGTCGTTCGGTCTGGTCGAGGTGGTGGTGTTCGCCGCGGTGGTGTTCGTTTCGTTCCTCTTCCTCATCAGCAACGGGGCCCTCACCTGGGGCCCGGCCAAGCGGCTGACGAGCGCCATGCCGTCGCGCACCTCGGAATCGACCATCTCCCGCATCACCGCCGGACCGGGGGGTCCCGGCCGCTCGACGCTCCCTTCGGCCTCGCCCCGCGACCCGCGTGCACCCGCCATCAGCGACCCAGACGCCCCGACGACAGGAGACCCGGCCCCCGTGCCGACCGGTCCCGGTCGAGCCGCGTAGACCGGGCGGGCGGTCATGGGTCTGGAAGACCTGCAGCACAACTTCCTCACCGGGAGGCTCGAGGACCTGGTCAAGTGGGCGCGCCGGTACTCCATGTGGCCGGCGACCTTCGGGCTGGCCTGCTGCGCCATCGAGATGATGTCGGTGGGCGCCGCCGACTTCGACCTCGCCCGGTTCGGAATGGAGGTCTTCCGCGCCTCTCCGAGGCAGGCCGACCTCATGATCGTCGCCGGGCGGGTCTCCCAGAAGATGGCACCCGGTCCTGCGCCAGGTCTACGACCAGATGATGGAGCCCAAGTGGGTGCTTTCGATGGGTGTGTGCGCCAGCACCGGCGGGATGTTCAACAACTACGCCATCGTGCAGGGTGTGGACCAGATCGTGCCGGTCGACGTGTACGCCCCGGGCTGCCCTCCCACCCCCGAGACGCTCATGCACGCCATCCTCACCCTGCACGAGAAGGTCCGTACCAACGAGATCACCGTTCGTGGTGCCGGCCCGCGAGCTGCGCCGTGCCGACTTGGCCGCCGACGAGGGCGGTGACACCGACGACAGCCGCACCCGGGCCGACGAGACCACGTCGGGATGGACGCCGGATCGCCCCGATGCCGTCCACCTCGGCACCCCGAAGCGCAACCCGGTGATCGCCCGCAGCGTGGGTGAGCCTCTGTGACGGCCGACGCCCCGACCGGGGTGGCCGACCCGTCGACGCACCAGGGAGGTCCGGAGGCCCGGGCGGGTCCACCGGCCTGGCGGGGACGCCCCGGCGCCTGGACGAGCGGGGACCTGGGGGACGCACCTCGAACGAGGTGGTGTTCCCCGGGCGCGACCAGTACGTCGCCCTGGTGGCCACCTACCGCGACGGAGGGTTCGAGATGTGCTCCGACCTGTGCGCCGTCGACTATCTGGCCGTTCCGGCCCGTCGCCTTCCCGAAGGAGTGCAGGCCGAACGCTTCGAGGTGGTGGTCAACCTGTTGTCGCTGAGCCAGGCGCGCCGAGTGCGGGTCCGTGTCCAGGTGCCCGAGTCGGACGCCGTGGTGCCGACGCTGTTCGACCTCTACCCGGGCGTCGAGGCCATGGAGCGGGAGGCCTACGACATGTTCGGCATCGTGTTCGCCGGCCACCCGGACATGACCCGCATCCTCATGCCGGAGGACTGGGAGGGCCATCCCCTGCGCAAGGACTATGGCGTCGGTCGTGTGCCGGTCCAATTCAAGGGAGCGCCCGGACCCCGATGAGCGACGAGCCGCGGACGGATCCGCCCGTCGACGGCGGGGGGCCGGCCACCGGGCCGCGCCCGGGCCCGGCCGCCGACGCTCCGTCGGGGGTCCGGTTCCTCGAGTCCAAGCGGGAGGACGAGCCCCCCGGGCTCCTCGGTGAGACGTCCGAGGGCCCCCAGGAACTGAGCCGGCGGTCCGGAACCGGGGCCGGCGAGCTCCGTCGCGAGGTGGGGGCCGTCCTCCGGCTCCCCGAAGGCGTGGCCATCGACCCCACCGACATCGACATCGAGCGGTCCGACGACGAGACCATGATCATCAACATGGGCCCGCAACACCCTTCGACCCATGGGGTGCTGAGGTTGATGCTCGAGCTGGACGGCGAGACCGTACTCCGGACCAAGCCGGTCATCGGCTACCTGCACACCGGCATGGAGAAGACGGCCGAGGAGCTGACCTACGTCCAGGGGTCGACCAACGTCACCCGCATGGACTATCTCGCGCCCCTCCACAACGAGCTGGTGCTGTCGATGGCCGTGGAGGCGCTGCTCGGCGTCGAGATGCCGCCGCGCTCGGACTGGATCCGGATGCTGATGGTCGAGCTCAACCGGGTCTCCTCCCACCTGATGTGGATGGCGACGAACGGGATGGACCTCGGGTCGACCTCGATGATGATCTACGGGTTCCGCGAGCGCGAGATGGTCCTCGCCTTCTTCGAGAAGGTGACCGGGCTCCGCATGAACCACAACTTCATCCGCCCGGGCGGCACCGCCGCCGATCTCCCCGACGGGTGGGAGGACGACGTCGCGGTGATCTGTGACACCGTGCTGGCCCGCACCGACGAGTACGACGAGCTCCTGACCGGTCAGCCCGTGTTCCGCCAGCGAACGGAGGCCATCGGCACGCTGTCCGCCGAGGAGGCCCTGGCGCTGAGCCTCACCGGACCGGTGCTGCGCTCGACCGGCGTGCCCTGGGACCTGCGCCGGTCCATGCCCTACCTGCGGTACGACGAAGTCGATTTCGACGTGATCGTCGGGACCTACGGTGACAACTTCGACCGGTACTCGGTCCGCCTGAACGAGATCCGCGAGTCCATCCGCATCATCCGCCAGATCGTGGAGAAGATGCCGGCCGGCGACTACCGGGTCCAGGACAAAAAGGTGACGCCTCCCCCCGCGGGCGGATCGACGAATCGATGGAGGCACTCATCCACCACTTCAAGGTGTTCACCGAGGGGTTCAAGGTGCCCGAGGGTGAGGTCTACGTCGCCGTGGAGTCGCCCCGGGGAGAGCTCGGCTGCTATCTGGTCTCGGACGGGTCTCCCAAGCCGTACCGGATGCACATCCGAGGCCCGAGCTTCGTCAACCTGCAGGGGCTGCCGCTGATGATGCGGGGTGGGTTGCTGGCCGACGCGGTGGCGGTCTGCTCGACCATCGACCCGGTGATGGGGGAGGTGGACCGGTGACCGAGGTGGCCCGGCCGACCCCGGTCGGGAGCCCGCGACGTCGTCCGGATGGGACGCCGACCCCGTCCCATCTGTCCCCGGACCGGGTGGCCCGCGCCCGGCAGCTGATCGGGTTGTATCCCGAGCCGCGCTCGGCACTCGTGCCCCTCTGCCATCTGGCCCAGGAGCAGGACGGCTGGCTCAGGTCCGAGGCCATGGAGGAGATCGCCGACCTGGTCGGTGTCACGCCCGCCGAAGTCCTCGGCACCGCCTCCTTCTACGACATGCTCCACACCCAACCGGTGGGTACCTACCTGGTGGCGGTGTGCACCAACATCGCCTGCCTGCTCGGGGGGGCGGCAGAACTGCTGGAGCACGCCGAGGTCTCGCTCGGGGTCAACACCGGCGGCACGACCCCGGACGGAGCCGTCACGCTCGAGGAGGCCGAGTGCCTGGCCGACTGCGACCGGGCTCCGTGCGTCCAGGTCAACCACCGCTTCGTCGGGGCCCAGACGCCCGAGTCGTTCGACAGGTTGATGGCCGAGCTGCGTGCGGGCGTTCGGGACCAGGAGATCCCGCCGCACGGGACGCTCAACCGGGTCCCGCGTTCGACCGGCCTGCAGGCGGATCGGTCGAGGGTGGTGGCTGAGCGGGCGTCGATGGCCGAGGCCCAGGCCCGACGGGCGGCGGCGGCGGAGGCAGCAAAGAGCGAGGGCGCCCGGTAGTGGCCATCACCGATCCGCCGAAGATCGTCACCGGCCGACTGGGCCATGCCGATTCCCATACGCTCCAGCGCTACCTGGCCACGGGGGGCTATGAGGGACTGCGCAAGGCCCTGACCATGACCCCCGAGGCCGTGGCCCACGAGGTGGACGCCGCCAGCCTGTTGGGACGGGGCGGAGCCGGCTTCCCAGCCGGCCGCAAGTGGGCCATGCTCCGGAAGGACCCGGTGACCTACCTGGTGGTCAACGGGGATGAGAGCGAGCCGGCCACCTTCAAGGACCACCTCCTCATCGAGCGGGATCCCCACCAGCTGATCGAGGGTGTGCTCATCGCCGCCTACGCCCTGCAGGTGTCGCAGGCGTTCATCTTCGTCCGGGGCGAGTTCGCCCTCGGGCTCGAACGGGTGGAGGCCGCCCTCAACGACGCCTATGCCCACGGGGCGGTCGGCGCCGCCATCTTCGGCTCGGGGTTCTCCATCGACATCGTGGTGCATCCGGGGGCCGGCGCCTACATCTGCGGCGAGGAGACAGCTCTCCTCGAGTCCCTCGAGGGCAAGCGCGGGTTCCCTCGCATCAAGCCGCCGTTCTTCCCGGCGGCCATCGGCCTCTACGGCCAGCCCACCGTGGTCAACAACGTCGAGACCATGTCCAACGTCCCCTGGATCGTTCTGAACGGCGGTGCCGCCTTCGCCGCCCTGGGCGGGGGCCGATCGACCGGCACCCGGCTGTTCGCCCTGGCCGGTCATGTCAACAACCCCGGCGTCTTCGAGCTCGAGATGGTGAAGACGACCTTCAATGACCTCATCAACGCCCCCGTGCTCGGCGGGGGCATCCCGGGCGGCAGGGGCCTCAAGGCGTTCATCCCCGGTGGGGTGTCGGCGCCCTGGTTCGGCCCGGACCAGATCGACCTGCCCCTCGGTCAGGACGAGGTGGGCGCGGCCGGGTCCATGCTCGGCTCGGGTTCGGTCGTGGTGATGGACGATCACACCTGCGCCGTTCGGGCCTCGTGGCGGATCACCAAGTTCTTCGCGCGCGAGTCCTGCGGGCAGTGCACACCCTGCCGCGAAGGATCGGGCTGGCTGGAGAAGATCATGGCGCGCATCGAGGGAGGCAACGGGCGCGAGGAGGACCTCGACCTGCTGCTCGACGCGTGCGACAACATCGCCCCCGGCCTGAGTTGGCCTCCGCAGCAGACGACCATCTGCGTCCTCGGGCCGTCGATACCGTCGTCGATCGCCTCGACCATCCAGATGTTCCGGGACGAGTTCCTCGTGCACATCAAGGAGGGAGGCTGCCCTTATGAGTGAGCAGGCCCCCACCACAGAGGCCAGCGCCTCCCGCGAGAACGCGGCTGCCGACCGCGCCGTCGACAGCCCGGCGTCGGCCCCACCTCTCGACGAGGTGACCTTCACGCTCGACGGTCGGGAGGTCACCGGAGTGAAGGGCGAGATGCTGATCGCCGCCGCCGAGCGGGCGGGCACCTTCATCCCGCGCTTCTGTTACCACCCGCGCATGAAGTCGGTCGGGATGTGCCGGATGTGCCTGGTCGAGGTCAGCGGCCCCCGTGGCGCCTCCCTGCAGCCGAGCTGCTTCGTCGAGGTCCAGGGCGGCTCCACCGTGGTCACCGACTCCGAGAAGGTGAAGAAGGCCCAGGACGGCGTGCTCGAGTTCCTCCTCATCAACCACCCGCTCGACTGCCCGGTCTGCGACAAGGGTGGCGAGTGCCCCCTCCAAGACCAGACCCTCGCCTACGGTCCGGGCGAGTCACGGTTCGTCGAGGAGAAGCGACATTTCGAGAAGCCCATCCCCATCTCCGAGCTGGTGCTGCTCGACCGCGAGCGCTGCATCCAATGCAGCCGCTGTACCCGCTTCGCCGACGAGGTGGCCGGGGAGGCGCAGATCGACTTCCTCGGCCGCGGCGAGCGCCTCGAGGTCAACACCTTCCCCGAGCTCCCGTTCTCCTCGTACTTCTCGGGCAACACCGTCCAGATCTGCCCGGTGGGGGCCCTGACCGCGTCGCCCTACCGGTTCGCCGCCCGTCCCTGGGACCTCGACCAGGTCGAGTCGACCTGCACCACCTGCGCGGTGGGGTGTCGGGTGGCGGTGCAGTCGTCGTCCAAC
The DNA here is from genome assembly GCA_963727075.1 of uncultured Acidimicrobiales bacterium. Classification (GTDB taxonomy): domain Bacteria; phylum Actinomycetota; class Acidimicrobiia; order Acidimicrobiales; family RAAP-2; genus Bog-756. Next base: position 2,164,185 of record CAVSET010000006.1, on the reverse strand, counting down.
CGGGCCACCAGGCTCTTGGGCATCGATGCCGATCCGGTCAACCACGGATGGCTCTGCGACAAGGGGCGGTTCGCGTTCGATGCTGTCAACCGGGACGACCGCTTGACCGAGCCCCTGGTCCGCAGAGACGGGACATTGGTCAGCGCCTCGTGGTACGAGGCGCTGCAGGCCGTCGCCCGGGGGATCAAGGCGGCGGCCGAGGTCGGTCCCGACGCCGTCGGTGTCATCGGCGGGGCCCGCCTCACCAACGAAGGTGCCTATGCCTGGGCCAAGCTGGCCAAGGGTGTGGTGGGCACCGACTCGGTCGACGCCCAGGTCGGCGACGGGCTTCCCGCCGAGGTGGCCGTGGGCCTGCCGCGGGCCACCATCGACGGGGCCGCCTCAGCCGATACGGTCATCGTCCTCTCCGGTGATGTGCGCGAGGAACTGCCGGTGCTGTTCCTCCGACTCCGGTCGGCCGTGGTGGACGGGGGTCTCTCGCTGATCGAGCTGTCGCCCCAGGCCACCTCCCTCACCCCGTACGCCGAGGTCTCCCTGCGCTATCGGCCGGGCGATGCCGCCGACCTGGCCCGGGCCATCGCCGACCCGAAGGCGCCGGCCCCCGGCGAGCTCGACCCCGGCCTGCTCGATCGGGCCCGGCACCTGGCCGGCGCCCAGGACGTGGTGGTCATCGCCGGCCGCCCCTCGTTGGCCGAGGACGGCGCGTTGGTGGCCGAGGCGGCCCAGGTCCTCGCCCGAGGCCTGCCCGGTGCCCGCTTTCTTCCGGGCCTGCGGCGGGGCAACGTGCAGGGCGCCCTCGACATGGGTCTCGCTCCGGGGCTGCTCCCCGGGCGGGTCAGCCTCGACGGCGGGCGCCCGTGGTTCGGCCGGGCGTGGGGCTCGGTGCCCGGAGAGCGCGGCCGCGATGCCGCCGGCATCCTCGCGGCCGCCGCCGACGATCCGGCCGAGGGCTCCCGCGTCCGGGCGCTCGTCCTGCTTGGCGCCGATCCGCTGTCCGACTTCCCCGACCGCCGGCTGGCCGAGCGGGCTCTCGACGGCGCCGAATTCGTGGTGGCGGTGGCCTCGTCGCCGGGACCGGTCATCGAGCGGGCCGATGTGGTGCTGCCGGCGGCTGAGGCCCACGAACGGTCGGGTACCACCACCAATCTCGAGGGGCGGGTCAGCCGGGTGGCCCAGAAGCTGGTGCCGCCCGGCCAGTCCTGGCCGGACTGGATGATCGCCGCCGAGCTCGCCGTGCACCTCGGTTCTGATCTCGGCGTCGTCTCGTCGGGTGAGATCTGGGACGAGATCGAGCGCTTGGCTCCGGCCTACCGCGGCATCAGCCGGTCCGTGCTCGATGCCCCCGGATCGGCCGACGGGGTTGTGGCCCCCCTGCAGGCCAGCGCGGTCGCCCTCATCACCACCCCCGCGCCGCCTCTCGACCCCATCGCCTTTCCCGGCGTCGAGTCGGTCGAGTGGCAGGGGGCGCCCCCCCGGGTCGGCCTGGCCGAGCCGTCGGCGCCCCGGCTCGGGGGCGCCGACGGGAGCAGTGGACCTCCGGCCGGCGACGGCCCGGCCCGGCCCGAGCTGCTCACCGCCCCGATCCTGCTGTCGGTGCCCCACGTCCCGCCCGGCGACAGCTACTCGGTGCGCCTGGTGGCGGCGCGGACCCTCTATGACCACGGTGCGGCGGTGAGCGCGGTCCCCGCCCTGGCCGGGCTGGCGGCGACGGCCTCGCTGCGGGCCAACCCCCACGACCTCGACGACCTCGGGATCGCCGCCGGTGGCTCGGTCAGGGTGCGGAACGCCTCCGCTTCGCTGGTGCTCACCGCCCTCCCGGACCCCTCGTTGCCGCGCCGGGTGGTGGCCGCCCCCTTCAACGTCCCTCTGGGAGAGGGGACCGTGGCCGACCTCATCGACATCGGCCATCCGGTCGTCGAGCTTCGGCTGGAGACGCCGTGAACCCGCTCGGCGCCATGGTCAGCGCCCTCGTGGGTGCGGCGGACCCCCTGTACCACAACGGGGTGGGCTGGGCGGTCTTCCTCATCGTGGTCATCAAGGTGCTGGTGGTCTTCGGTGCCTTGATGGTGTCCGTGATGCTCATGATCTGGTTCGAGCGCAAGGTGATCTCCGACATGCAGAGTCGGATCGGTCCCAACCGAGCCGGGCCCTTCGGGATCGCCCAGACGCTGGCCGACGGGATCAAGCTGTTCTTCAAGGAGGACCTCCTCCCGGACCGGTCCGACCGGATCGTGTTCAAGCTGGCGCCCTACCTGACCATCATCCCGGCCTTCTTGATCTTCGCCATCGTCCCGATCGGCGGTGAGGTGACCATCTCCGGGCACACCTTCGAGCTGCAGTTGGCCGACCCGCCGATGGGGATCCTCTTCCTGTTGGCCATGTCGTCGATCGGCGTCTACGGGGTGATGCTGGCCGGGTGGTCGTCGGGATCGAAGTACCCGTTGCTCGGGTCGGTCCGGGCCTCGGCCCAGATGATCTCCTACGAGGCGGCCCTCGGCATGACCGTGGTGACCGTGGTGCTCATCACCGGGGCCCTCAGCACCCGGGCCATCGTCAATGCCCAGGCCCAGCACCTCTGGCAGTGGAACGCCATCCGTCTGGGCGTCGTGCCCTTCGTCCTCTTCTTCATCGCCATCGTGGCCGAGACCAACCGTCCCCCCTTCGACCTGGTCGAAGCGGACACGGAGCTGGTCGGTGGCTTCGTCACCGAGTACTCCTCCATCCGGTTCGCGCTGTTCTTCCTGGCCGAATTCATGAACACCATCACCATGTCGGCCATTACGGTGACCCTCTTCTTCGGTGGTCCCGACGGACCCATCCCTCATATCCCGCACCTGTATTGGCTGTGGCCCATCCTGTGGTTCCTGGGCAAGACCATCGTCTTCCTGTTCGTGTTCGTCTGGCTGCGGGCGGCCCTGCCCCGGTTGCGCTACGACCAGCTGATGGACCTGGGCTGGAAACGCCTCATCCCCCTGTCGCTCGGCTGGTTGCTCATCGTGGCCGGGTTCGTGATCGATGGCTGGTGGGGTCTCGCCATGGCCGCCACCGTGGTGGTGGCCGCCATCACCATCACGCGGGCGTTCGCCATCGGCGCCGAGCGCGAGGAAGAGGGCGGAGCGGTCATCCCGGCGGTGGGGGTGCGGCTGTGGTCACGTCCCCGGTACCCCGTCGCCCCAACGACTGAGGGAGGTGACCGTTCATGAGCGTCCCCGAACCGCAGCACCAGCGCCAGAACTTCCTCGGGGGGTTCAAGCTCACCCTCGAGCATCTCGGCCGGCCGCCGGTGACCCGTCAGTACCCCGAGGAGAAGCGGCCCAAGCAGCCTCGCATGCACGGTCGGCACGTCCTCAACCGCTACGAGGACGGGATGGAGAAGTGCATCGGATGCGAGCTGTGCGCGGGGGTGTGCCCCGCCGACTGCATCCACGTCCGCGGCCTCGACAATCCGCCTGACCATCCGGTGTCACCGGGGGAGCGGTACGGCTACATCTACGAGATCAATTTCCTGCGCTGCATCCACTGCGATCTGTGCGTGGAGGCCTGCCCGACCGAGGCCATCACCGAGTCGAAGCTGATGGAGTTCTCGTTCACCAATCGCAACGACGCCATCTACACCAAGGACGAGCTGCTGGTGGACGACGAGGGAGAGCCCCGGCACCTGCCGTGGGAGGACTGGCGGGAGGGTGACGACCTCTACACCTCGGGATGGATGCGGGCCACCTCGCCCTCGGGGAGCGCGGCCTTCGAGGGCATCGTGCAGTGGTCGGGCGGAGCTCGGCCACGGGGTGCGGTCGCCCGAAGGCGGCCAGTCAGTGCACCGGGACGATGTCGCCACCGGCAGCCGCCAGCTGCGCGACACCCTCGAGCGCCACCTTGTGACGAGCGACCTGCCGGCGGCCAAGCGGGGCCCACGCGGGGCCATCGGGCGCCTGCGGGAGAAAGCCGAACGCTTTGCGCCCGGCGCCGGGCGCAAGCACCGCAAGCAGGCCGACGCCGACTACATCGCGGCCGTGACCGCCGCCGACCAGGAGCACGAGCGCGGCACCCCGGGCCCGTCCCCATCCGTCGGGCCGGACGCGTCCGGGGAAGCCGGCCCCGAGGCAGGCGGTTCCTGATGGTCTCGTCGATCAGCCCGGTCCTCGTGGCCGTGGTCACCGCCGGGCACGCGTCCTGGGTCGACATCGGCACCTTCGCCGTGGCCGCGGCCATCGTGCTCTCCGGCGCCATCGGGGTGGTGGTGGCCCGGAACCCGGTGCATGCCGCCCTCATGTTGGTCATGACCCTCTTCGGGATTGCCGTCCTCTTCGTCCTGCAGCGTGACCCCTTCCTGGCGGCGGTGCAGGTGATCGTGTACGCCGGCGCCATCGTGGTGCTCTTCCTGTTCGTGATCATGTTCCTCGGCGTCGACCGGGAGGAGAACGTGGCCTTCGAACCGTTGCGTGGCCAGCGCCCGCTGGCGGTGGGTTTGGTGGTGCTCGGCACCACCGGCCTCTTGCTGCTGGGCCAGGTCTCGGGATGGACCACCGGGGCTCCGCACGTCGCCGGGACTGACGGCGGTGCCCAGTCCAATGTGGCCCTGCTGGGTAGGTCGGTCTACACCACCTACCTCTTCCCCTTCGAAGCCACCGCCGCACTGCTGGTCATCGCGGTGGTCGGGTGCGGTGGTGCTGGCCCGGAGGCCGACGGTGACCGCCGGGGGGCGGGACGAGGAGCAGCGACCGGACACCGACGAGGCCGCCGACTCGGAACCGGATGGCGGCTCCGGTGGGGTCGAGGCCGCCGGGTCGGAATCGGCGGTCCCGGGGCCCGGATCAGCCGCGCCCCTGTCCACCTCGGGCGCGGCCCGGGCATCGGACGGGAACGAGGAGGCCGGCCCGTGACCATCAACCCCGACTGGTACCTGGCGCTCGGCGTCATCCTGTTCTCCATCGGCGCCCTCGGAGTGCTGATCCGACGGAACGTCCTCGTCATGTTCATGTGCATCGAGCTGATGCTCAACGCGGCCAACCTGACCTTTGTCACCTTCGCCCGCACGCTCCACGACATCGGTGGCCAGGTCCTGGTGTTCTTCGTCCTGGTGGTGGCGGCCGCCGAAGTCGTGGTCGGGCTCGGGATCGTGGTGGCGATCTTCCGCCGCCGAGCGACAGCCGCCGCCGACGACCTCCACCTGATGAAGGGTTGACGGCACGATGCTGCACGTGACGTACCTGATCATCCTGCTGCCCCTGATCGGGGTGGCCGTCCAGCTGTGCCTCGGTCGCCGGCTCGGCGACCCGGCGGCGGGGGCCGTGGCCACCGGCTTCATCGGGGCGTCGTTCGTCGTGGCCGTGGGCGTCTACTTCGACCTGCTCATGGTGCATGCCCCGGTGCGGACCTTCACCGAGAACCTCTGGTCGTGGATCCCGGTGGGCAGCCTGCAGATCCAAGCCAGCCTCTTCGTCGACCCGCTGTCGATGACCATGGTGCTGTTCGTCACCGGCATCAGCACCCTCATCCACCTCTACTCCATCGGGTACATGAAGGGCGATCGGGACTACCCGAAGTTCTTCCTGTACATGAACCTCTTCGTGGCCTCGATGCTGATCCTGGTCCTCGGCAGCAACATGGTGGTCACCTTCGTCGGGTGGGAAGGGGTGGGCGCCTGCTCGTACTGGCTGGTCGCCTTCTGGTTCACCCGCGACTCTGCGGCCAGTGCCGGCCAGAAGGCCTTCATCTACAACCGCATCGGGGATGTCGGTTTCCTCCTGGCCATCTTCTTGACCTTCGACAAGGTGCACTCGCTCGACTACGCCACTGTGTTCGCCAACGTGGGCCGCATCGGTTCGGCGAACATCACCGCCATCTGCCTCCTGTTGCTGGTGGGGGTGGTCGGAAAATCGGCCCAGATCCCCCTGTTCCCGTGGCTGGCCGACGCCATGGAGGGACCGACACCGGTGTCGGCCCTCATCCATGCCGCCACCATGGTGACCGCCGGTGTCTACCTGTTGTGCCGGGTGAACCCGTTGCTCCACGCCTCTCCTGCCGCCGCCCTCATCGTCGCCATCATCGGTGCCGCCACCGCTTTCGTGGCCGCGACGATCGCCTGTGCCCAGGACGACATCAAGAAGGTCCTGGCCTACTCGACCGTCTCCCAGCTGGGGTACATGTTCCTGGCCATCGGGTGCGGTGCCTACGAGGCGGCCATCTTCTTGATGGTGGCCCACGCCTTCTTCAAGGGCCTGCTGTTCCTCGGCGCCGGCTCGGTGATCCACGGCCTCCATGACGAGCAGGACCTCAAACGGATGGGCAACCTCCGGCGCTACCTTCCCGTCACCTTCATCACCTTCGCCATCGGCTGGCTGGCCATCGCCGCCGTGCCGCCGCTGTCCGGGTTCTGGGCCAAAGGGGACGTCCTCGAGAACGCCTGGTCCGCCCACCCTGCGCTCTGGGCGATCGGCATCGTGACCGCCGCCCTCACCGCGTACTACATGAGCCGCCTCACCGGACTGGCGTTCTTCGGCCGGGACCGGTGGTCGGCCCGGGTCCCGGCCGATGCCGGGCGGGACATGCCCGGTGCCCACCATGCCGAAGGAGCCATCCCCGAGCCCCACGAGTCGCCGTGGGTCATGACCGTCCCCCTGTTCATCCTGGCTTTCTTCGCCGCCGTGGCCGGGGTGCTGGCCGCCTCCAACGCCCATTTCTCCCTGGCCAATTGGGTCGACCCGGTGTTCGGGGGCACCCTCTACGACGACCACCTGAGCACCGGCGCCCTCTGGGCCCTCGGGACGCTCGACGGCGTCATCGCCATCGTCGGGGTCTTCATCGGCCTCCGGATCTGGGTGAGGCGGGCCGACCACCCGTCGCTCGAGCCCCTGTTCCTGCGCGGCGCCTGGTTCGTCAACGAGCTGTACGACGCCGTGTTCGGCCGCCCGTCCGAGCGGCTGGCCGCCTTCTGCGCCGAGGTCGTCGACCCCAAGGTGGTCGACGGTGCCGTCAACGGCATCGCCACGGCGGCCGGACGGACCGGGACGCTCGTCCGGCGCACGCAGACCGGGTACGTGCGCAACTACGTCCTTGGCATCGTGTTCGGCGCCGTGCTGGTGCTGGCCTTCATGCTGACCCGGCTGTGGTGGACGTGATGTCATCGGCCTCCTTCCCCTACCTCACCGTGCTCGTGCTGGTACCGGCCATCGGTGCGGCGGTGGTGGCCCTGGTGCCCACCAAGGCGGTCAGCCGGTGGTTCCACGAGGCGGTCGGCGTGGCGGTGGCCGCCGTGGTGGTGGCGCTCGCGGTGGCGGTGGCCGTCGAGTTCAAGACCAAGGACGGCGGCTACCAGCTGGTCTCGGACCATGTGTGGGCCCAGCCGCTGGGCATCCACTGGTCCCTCGGGATCGACGGCATCTCGCTGTTCCTGGTGCTCCTCACCGCGCTCCTCTTCCCGCTGGCCATGCTCGGGGCCCGGTCGCGTCGCGACCCCCGCTCGTTCGTGGCCTGGCTGCTGCTGCTGGAGGCGGCCTGCCTGGGGAGCTTCGTCTCACTCGATCTGGTGTTCTTCTTCCTGTTCTTCGAGCTCACCCTGGTTCCGTCCTACTTCCTCATCGCCGGCTGGGGCTTTGCCCGGCGTGGGTACGCCGCCATCAAGTTCTTCGTCTACACCTTCACCGGCTCGGCCTTCCTGCTGGTGGGCATGTTGTCCATCGCCTTCCTCCACCAGTCGCAGACCGGGGTCTTCACCTTCGAGCTGCCCGCCCTGATGCGCACCCACCTGTCGGGGACCGAGGGTGTGCTGCTCTTCCTGGCCTTCACGGCCGCATTCGCGGTGAAGGCCCCGCTCTTCCCGTTCCATACGTGGTCACCGGACGCCTACGCCGAGGCGCCGAGTGCCGGCGCGGTGCTCCTGGCGGCGGTGATGGCCAAGCTCGGCACCTACGGCGTGGTCCGCTTCGACCTCAATCTCTTCCCCCAGGCCACGCGGACCCTGGCGCCGATCCTGTTGACGCTGGCGGTGATCGGGATCCTCTACGGGGCGCTGGTGGCCTGTGCCCAGCGCGACCTGAAGCGACTGCTCGCCTACTCCTCGCTGGCCCAGATCGGCTTCATCATCATGGGCACCTTCGCCCTCAACGCCCAGGGGATCACCGGCGGGGTGCTCCAGATGGTCAACCACGGCCTGATCATCGCCACGCTGTTCATCATCGTCGGGTGGATCTACGAGCGACGACGCTCGTGGCAGATCCCGGCTCTCAAGGGTCTGCAGGCGCCCGCCCCCGTGCTGGCCGGGGTGTTCACCGTGGCCATGATGGCCTCCATCGGCCTTCCCGGCCTCAACGGGTTCGTCGGAGAATTCCTGGTGCTCATCGGCACCTTCGTCGCCCACCGGTGGTGGGCGGTGGTGGCCACCGGCGGCGTGGTCATCGCCGCCGTGTACCTCCTCTGGGCCTACCAGCAGGCGTTCCACGGCGAGCCCGGGCCCGAGGACACCAAGACCCGTGACCTCGGCTGGAACGAACGGCTCATCGTGGCCCCGCTGGTCGTGCTCATCGTGGCCCTCGGGGTGTTCCCCAAGCCGGTGCTCGACCGGATCACCCCGTCCGTGAACCGTCTGGTGGTCCACGTGGACGTGGTCACCCACACGAGCATCCCGACCGGACTCGTCCCCGGCGCGGCTTCGAAGCCCACCCCATCGCGGCCGTCCGGTGCGGCGTTGGCCGCGCCGGACGGTGGACACCCCGGTTCCCCCCGGGACAACTCGACGGGAGGCGCGCCGTGATGCCGGCCCCGGCCACGCTGCTGGTGTCGTCGGCGGCGCCCACCATCCACGTACCCCACATCGACTACCTGAGCATCCTGCCCATGCTCATCATGATGGGTGGGGCTCTGGCGTTGATGGTCGTCACCTCCCTGTTCCGCCGGGTGCGAACGGTCGGCGTGGGCACGATCGTCGCCTCCACCGCGTCCATCGCCGCCCTGGTGGCCGCCCTCTTCCAATGGGACTCGGTAAGCACCCACGGCGCCCAGGTGACCATCGCCGGCGCCATCGCCTTCGACGGGTTCGACGTGTTCATCCAGATCGTGGTGGCGATCGCCATGCTGTTGACCGCGTTGATCGGCGACGGTTACCTGCGGCGGGAGGGGGTCGAGGGATCGGACTTCCATGTGCTGGCCATGATGTCGGCGTCGGGGGCGATGATGATGGGGGCGGCCAACGACCTCATCGTGATCTTCCTCGGCCTGGAGATCCTCTCGATCGCCCTCTACGTGCTGGCCGCGTTCAACCACAAGCGGGCGGAGTCGGGTGAGGCCTCCCTCAAGTACTTCGTGCTGGGAGCGTTCTCGTCGGCCGTGTTCGTGTACGGCATCGCCCTCACCTACGGGGCCACCGGGTCGACCAACCTGCCCCAGATCGCCGACTACCTGTCCAAGAACGTGGTCGCCTCGAACGGGGTGCTCCTCGGGGGCCTGGCCCTGTTGCTGATCGGTTTCGGGTTCAAGATCGCCGCCGTGCCCTTCCACATGTGGTCGCCCGACGTGTACCAGGGCTCACCCTCGCCGGTCACCGGGTTCATGGCCGCCGTGGCCAAGGCCGGGGCATTCGCCGGTCTCCTCCGGGTGTTCGTGTCCTCGTTCGCCACGGTGCGCAGCGACTGGCAGCCCGTCATCTGGGTGGTCGCCATCCTCTCCCTGGTCGTCGGCGCGGTGGCGGCGTTGGTCCAGCGGGACGTCAAGCGGATGATGGCCTACTCGTCGATCAATCACGCCGGCTTCATCCTGCTCGGGGTGGAGACGGCCACCACCCGGGGTGTCTCCGCCGCCCTCTACTACCTCTTCACCTACATGTTCCTCGTCATCGGCTCGTTCGGGGTGATCACGGTCATCGGGCGGGACGGTGACACCGGCCACCAGATCTCCGAGTACCGGGGCCTGGCACGACGGCAACCGATCGTGGCCCTGGCCTTCGCCGTGCTGCTGCTCGGCCAGGCCGGCGTGCCCTTCACCACCGGGTTCCTGGCCAAGTTCGGGGTGGTGGGGGCGGCGGTCGACACCCATGCCTATGCGCTGGCCGTCGTGGCCATGGTGTCGGCGGCCGTGGCCGCCTTCTTCTACTTGCGTGTGGCGATCACCATGTTCTCCCCGGTGGGCGTCATCGCCGACTCGCCGGACGGCGACGCCACCGCATGGACGGCCGACGGCGACACCGACCGCGTCGGGCCGGCCGGTGCGACCGACGCCGACGGGGTCATGGGGGAGGCGGTGTCCAGCCTGCAGGTCCTCACCGATGCACCTCCGGTCCAATCGGTGGCGGCCCGGGGGATGGTGCCCATCCCGGCGCTGACCGGGCTGGCCGTGGGCCTGACGGTGGCCTTCACCGTGGTGTTCGGGATCATCCCGGGGCCGATCCTCGACTTCGCCCACCAGGCCACGCTGCTGTTCTCCTGAGCGTCCACGGGGTCTGGCCGGCCCGGTGGGGGACGGGCCGGCGCGGTCCCCGCCTGTCCGGTGCCCGACGGGTACTGTCATCGGGCGGGGCCTTGGGGCGGACGGTGGGGCCGACGTTCGGTGGTAGGGACGCCCGGGCGGCGGACGCTCGGGGCGGTGCGAAGACAAGGAGGCAACCATGGCCAGTACCGCAGGAGGGCCACCGGTCGGCCACCCGGGCTCAGCCAAGGGCAGGAGACGGTCCAACCGCGAGGTCGTGCGGCTGGTGGTGGCCGGGGTGGGCCTCATCCTGTTGATCGCCTTCGTGCTGGACAACAGCCAGACGGTCAAAGTCGGGTTCGTCTTCTTCAACACCCAGATCAGCCTGATCTGGGTGTTGCTGATCGCCGCGCTGCTGGGCGCGCTGGTCGACCGGTTGGTCATCTACCTCTCGCAGCGACGCAAGCGCGCCACCAAGTCGGACTAGCGGCGTCCCCCGCCCAGCGGGGCGCTCGTTCGGACGCCTCCGGCGTCGCGTACGCGCCAGTGGAATGATGGGAGGGTGCCCCAAGCAACACCGGCCGAGCGATCGGCGTTCGGGCGACAGGTCCGGGTGGCCGTGCCGCGTTCCCGCCACGAGGAGTGGCAACCGGCGGCCGATCGGGTCGATCCCCTCGAGATACTCGCCCTGCAGGCGACGACCCGCCTCCCCGACCTGGTGCCGATCCGGTACGGGCGTATGGCCTCATCGGCCTTCTCCTTCTTCCGGGGGGCGGCGGCGGTCATGGCGGCCGATCTGGCTCGGGAGGAGCAGACCGGCCTCGGCGTACAGCTGTGCGGTGACGCCCACCTGTCCAACTTCGGCGGGTTCGCCTCCCCCGAACGGGACATGATCTTCGATGTCAACGACTTCGACGAGACCATCCCCGGTCCGTTCGAGTGGGACCTCAAGCGCCTGGCGGCCAGCTTCGAGGTCGCCGGACGGGACCGCGGTTTCGAGGAGCCGACGAGGCGCTCGATCGTCACGCGGAGCGCCCGCTCGTACCGCACGGCGATTCGCGAATTCGCCAGCATGCGCAACCTCGAGATCTGGTACTCGCGCCTCGGCACCGCCACCCTCGAGGCCCGATGGGGCAACCAGGTCACCGGCAAGATGACCGAGGTCCTGCAGCACCGGGTGACCCGGGCCCAGAGCAAGGACCATCTGGCCGCACTGGCCAAGTTGACCACCGAACGGGACGGGAAGCTCAGATTCGTGAACGACCCGCCGCTGATGGTCCCGGCCGAAGAGGCCTTTACCGACGTGTACTCGTACCACAATCTGACCGGTCTGCTCGGCGCCTTGTCCGAGTACCGCCGGACCCTGTCGGGCGACCGCCAACGGTTGCTCGACAAGTACGAATTCACCGACCTGGCCCGCAAGGTGGTCGGGGTGGGCAGCGTCGGCACCCGGTGCTGGGTCGCCCTGTTCATCGGGCGCGACACTGGCGACCCGCTCATCTTGCAGGTCAAGGAGGCGGAGCGGGCGGTCGGGGAGCCGTTCCTGTTCAAGAGCCAATTCTCCAACCAGGGCCACCGGGTGGTGGAGGGCCAGCGCCTCATGCAGGGGGCGAGCGACATCTTCCTCGGCTGGGACCAGTTCGAGGGGGAGGACGGCATCCGCCGCGATTTCTACCTGCGCCAGCTGTGGGACTGGAAGCTGTCCGCCCCCATCGAGAGGATGCCCCCCGAGACCATGGAGATCTACGCCGAGATGTGCGGCTGGGTGCTGGCTCGGGCCCACGCCCGCTCCGGGGACGCCATCGCCATCGGCTCCTATCTGGGGAACGGTGATCGGTTCGACCGGTCGATGTGGCGGTTCGCCGCTTCCTACGCCGACCAGAACGAGCGGGACTTCACGAGGTTGACCAAGGCCATCGCCAACGGCCTGGTGGAAGCCACCAGTGGCGTCTGAGCACCCCGACGTGGCGGCCGTCCCGACGGCAGCAACCGGTCGGGCCGTCTGTTCCCATCGAGGGGATCCACCCCGCTGCACCGACCACCCACAGCATTGACGTCAGGAGAACGCACCATGACACTGCACAAGCGCGAGTCCACCCGTGACGAGTTGCTCGACACGGTCTACGCCGGTGAGGACCTCAACAAGCAGCTACCCACCAACCGCTTCCTCGAGCGCGAGATGCGACCGGCCGACGCCTTCCAGGCCGTCTCCGACGAGCTGATGCTGGACGGCAATGCCCGCCAGAACCTGGCCACGTTCTGTCAGACCTGGGAGGAGCCGGAGATCCACCATCTCATGGAGCTGTCCATCGACAAGAACATGATCGACAAGGACGAGTACCCCCAGACGGCCGAGCTCGAGCGCCGCTGCGTGCAGATGCTCGCCGATCTGTGGCATGCGCCGGAGGACGGGACGCCGATGGGGTGTTCGGCCATCGGGTCGTCGGAGGCGTGCATGCTCGGCGGCATGGCGGCCAAGTGGCGGTGGCGCGAGAAGCGCCGGGCACAGGGGAAGCCCACCGACCAACCCAACATGGTGTGCGGGCCCGTCCAGGTCGTCTGGCACAAGTTCGCCAAGTACTGGGACATCGAGATGCGCGAAATCCCGATGGCCGAGGGCCGCTACGGCATGGACGTCGAGCAGATGCTCGACCAGGTCGACGAGAACACCATCATGGTGGTCCCCACCTTCGGGGTGACCTACACGGGCGCCTACGAGCCGGTGCTCGAGCTGTCCAAGGCCCTCGACCAGCTCCACGAGGACACCGGCCTCGACATCGACCTGCATATCGATGGGGCCAGCGGCGCTTTCCTCGCCCCGTTCTGTGCGCCCGACATCCTCTGGGACTTCCGTGTTCCCCGGGTCAAGTCGATCAGCACCTCGGGCCACAAGTTCGGACTCGCCCCCCTCGGTGTGGGGTGGGTGCTCTGGCGCGACGCCGCCGAGCTACCGGACGACCTCATCTTCCATGTGACCTATCTCGGCGGCGACATGCCCGTGTTCCAGATCAACTTCTCGCGTCCGGCCGGCCAGATCGTGTCCCAGTACTACAACTTCGTCCGCCTCGGGAAGGCCGGCTACCGGCACGTGCACAACTCGTGCTACGCCACCGGCAAGTTCCTGGCCGACGAGATCGTGAAGCTCGGTCCGTTCGAGCTGCTGTGCGACTCCAACCCCCAGGCCGGCATCCCCACCGTGACCTGGCGCATCCGTCTGGGGGAGGATCCCGGGTACACCCTCTACGACCTGGCCGACCGGCTCCGGGTCCGGGGCTGGCAGGTCCCGGCCTATCCGCTCACCGGGGCGGTCTCGCACATCTCGGTCCAGCGCATCCTGGTCCGCCAAGGCGTGAGCCGGGACCTGGCCTCCCTGCTGCTCGACGACATCGAGCAGTCGATCGAGCACTTCCAGCGGCACCCGGTGAGCGTGGCCATGACCAAGGAGGAGTCCGGCGGGTTCAGCCACTTGTAGGCCCGGTCGCCTGGGGTGACCGGACAGCCCGATCAGGCCGGGTGGTGGACGGTCCAGTCCACCTTGACCGGGCGGTGGACGAGCACCCGGGGCCGTCCCACCTGGGCCGGCCGGTCGGTGGTCCACGGCGAGGGCGTGGCCAGGGTGAGGCTGGCCAACCCCCGCAGGGCCCGGTCATAACCGGAGCGGATCCACGAGAACCGCTGCCAGCACCCCTCCCGCTCCTCATCGGGCACGGCGAGCAGTGGGGTGAGCCGGTCCAGGGCGCCCAGGTATTCGGCTCGGCGTATGGAGATCTCGGGGGCTGGTTCGGTCCGGTGGGACAGCAGCTCGGAGAGGATGATCGGCCGATCGATGGGCAGGCCTGCCCCCCGCCCGATCCTGACCAGGGCGGGCATCCCGTAAGCCAGGGCGAGCATCGGCCCCTTTACCTCGTCCACGTCGTGCTCCTGGGTGGTGAAGTCGGCCGCCGACAGCAGCAGCGCCGCCCCGTCCACCATCGTCCCGACCGAGGCCACCCAGGACTGCTCGTCATCGGACTCGGGGAAGTAGCACAGCGCCGGAAAGGCCGAGTGCGTCTGGTCGAGGGCGAGCATCCAGTCGACCATGGTCCGCCACAGTTCGGGATTGTCCAAGGAGTCGGAGCCGTGGAGATTGAGCAGCATGTCGACCGGTGACGGTGGCGTGCCGGCGAACGGGCGAAGCAAGCTGATCCCCCGCTCCCTCCCGCTGTGAGCGGCGTAGATGGTGGGCAGGTAGCTGATGAGGAGGGCGACCAGGCCGAGACCGATGGTGGCCTCCACGAACGTGAGCCAGATCCGGGCACCGCCCTCCGGCTCGGCGAACCCCAAGGTGAACAGGGAGGACCCGCTGATCTCGAAGGCCCGTTGGGCGGTGTCGTGGCTGATCGCCCAGAAGATGAAGGAGAAGCCGAACGTGACCGAGAGCATCCACACCAACGGCAGGCTCACCAGCGCAACCGGGGCGTAGAGGGCGCGCAGGTTCTCCCGTCGCTCCTGGTTCCGCCAGCGGTGCACGAGCACCCGGTCGGCCACGGCGAAGACGAAGCGGGCGATCCGGGTGAACCCGCTGCGCGGCAGGACCACCGTCTCCAGGGCCGAGATGAGCACCGACATCACGACGGCGATGCCGACGAGAACGGCGACGATGTGGAGCAGGATCATCGGGCAGCCTGGTGGGACGCCCGACCCATCGGACCGGACCGAGGGATCATCGTCAGGACACGATCAGGTAGATGCTGTCCCCGACGAGCCAGAGGCCGACGACGAGCGACAGCATGACCACCGCCTGGTCGCGGTGGGTGTCGATCCATGCCCGCAGCCCGTCCAGTTTGCGGGTGGCCGCCTCGGGGGCGAACACCGCGTAGAGCTCCATGGTGAGGAGGCTGGCCGTGCACAGGAGGCAGAACCCGACCAGCAGGAAGTACGACTCGATGGAGGACACGTGGAGTTGTGCCACGGCCGCCGCACCGGCACCGACCAGGACCCAGGGCTGCAGGAGCATGCCCAGCCCGGCGGCGGCCCACACCGACAGCCGGTCGAGCCTGGACATCCAGGTGGGGGGCTTCTTCGGCAGGCCGCTCCGTCGCCGCTGTCGGAAGGCGATGGCGATGAGCGCGACACCGAGCGCGATCTTGACGCCCAGCACCGCGTTGGAGGGCGCGGTGGCCGGGGCGGGTGGCTTCCCTCCGGTCACCAGGATCGTCCCCGCCACCACCACCACCAGCGAGGCCAGCCAGCCGAGTATGAAGCCCGCCCCTTTGAACGTCCCCCGTTCCGAGCTGAGCACGAGGATGAACCCGGTGATCGGGAGGGGCTCGAGCGTCACGGCCAGTCCGATGAGGATGAGGTCGACGACGCTCACCGGTCCGCCGGCGTCGGTGCGGGGACACCGACCGAGGAGTCGCCTTCCTCACCGGTCTGCCCGCCGGCCCGGGTGATCCGCCGATCACCCACTGCCGACTCCGCCCGAGGGGAGAGGCCCGTGGCCCGGTCCGCCGGCCGCCCTGCCCCCTGGTCGAAGCTTCCGGAGCTCGGCCGGGGTGGCGGGCATCCAGGCGACGGCGACGTAGGCCACCACCACGGCGACGATGACCACCGGCATGACCGCCAGCCCGTCGCTGTACAGCAGCAGAGTGGCCAGCAGCGTCGAGGTGAAGGGGAGCTTGAGCATCACCGTGCACATGGCCCCGATCCCCATGGCCACCCCGGGAACCAGCGAGAGGCCGGGTAGGTGGGACGCGGCCACGCCGCCGGCGGCCCCGATGAACATGGACGGGAACACCGGGCCGCCCCGGAAGCTGGAGAGCGAGATCCCGTAGGCCAGCGACTTGCAGACGATCAGCAGGCCGAGGGCGCCGACCGTCCATCCCGCCGCGCCGCGCGACCAGACCGGGGAGGGCGGACTGGCCGGAGAACAGCACCTCGCTGGCGCTCCGGCCCGTCCCTTCGGCGAACCCGATGGCGAGACCGGCGATGGCCAGCCCGGCCAGGGCGGTGAAGGGGATCAGGTGGCGCTCGACCACCGGGCGGACGGCGAGGCCGATGAGCCGGATGACGGTACCGGCCAACGCGGCCACCAGGCCGAAGACCAGGGCCCACAGGAACATGGCCCCGGTCGGGCGCTGGAACGGGGGGAGTCCCGGGATGGCCAGCGAGAAGGTGCCGAACCCGGTGAGTGAGTCGAGCCCCACGAAGATGAGCGTGCCGACCCCGGCGGCCAGCAGACCGGGTAGCAGCACCAGCCCGAGCATGGCGCCGCCCAGGCCGGCCGCCTCCATCAGCAGGAACGCGCCGGCGATCGGTGAACCGAACAATGTGCTGATGGCGGCGAAGCTGCCGGCCGCGGCCATGACCGTCACCGCGGTGGGCGGGACCTCCCGGCTGGCCAGGCGCACGGCGATGACGCCCAAGGTCCCCCCTATGGCGATCAGGGGGGCCTCCGGACCGAGGACCACGCCGAGGCTCAGGGTGGCCAACGAGGCGATGACCACACCGGGCAAGTCGATCGGCTCGGGGGTGCCGCCGGTCTGGAAGCCGTCGGCCGGCGAGTGGCCGGCGGTACCGGGAAGGTACCGAATGGTGGAGCCGACCAACAGACCGGCAACGGCCAGGAGGGGCAGAGGCCACCAGACCGGCGGGCCGTGGAAACCCAGGCTGTTGGGCACGGATTCGAAGAGCCATCCCTGGAGCAGGCTGACCAGCTTGAGGTAGCCGTAGGCGACGGCGGACACGGGTACCCCGATGACCGCGGCCAACAGGAGCAGCCGGAGGTAGTTCCGGCTCCGGATGAGGGTGGCGGGGTCGGGGGCAGCGTCCGGAGCCGGCGTGGGCGCCGCGGGCGGGGCCGTGGTCGTGGTAGTTCCCGGCTCGGCCGAGGTCATCGGTGCACTGCTTCTCGCTCCGGGCGCGGATCGAGCCCGGTGCGCAGGCACGGCCTTGCGAACGCGATCACAGAGTGGCGCCACCGCCACGAGGTCCGGGGCGGCGAGCTGCATGAGGCGGTGACGAGCACAGGTGGCCTTCCGTCGGGGTCTCCGACCGTGGACCTTAGGTCCTCACCGGTCCTCGGGGGCGGTTCGGGTCGGCCGGAGCGAACCGTCACGTCTGCTTGGGACGGCCGGGGCGACAAAGCCCGTCGAATCGGAGGTCGAGACACTATGGTCGTACGCGTCCCCAACCAAGGAGCATCCGGACCCATGTTTGCGACCTATAACTATCCACTGCTCGACATCCTCTGGACGATGATTGAGTTCTTCCTCTTCTTCCTCTGGATCTGGCTACTCATCGTCATCTTCAGCGACATCTTCCGCAGTCACGACATGGGCGGACTGGCCAAGGCGCTGTGGGTGATCTTCGTGATCATCCTCCCGTTCCTCGGCGTCCTCATCTACCTGATCGCGCGCGGCGGCAGCATGCAGGAGCGGGCGGCGACCCAGGCGGCGCAGCAACAGAAGGCATTCGACTCCTATGTGAAGCAAGCCGCCGGCTCGAGCAGCAGTGTCGACGAGCTGGCCAAGCTGGCCGACCTGAAGGCGAAGGGCGTGATCACCGACGCCGAGTTCGACGCCCAGAAGGCCAAGCTGCTGGCCACCTGAGCGACGCCGGCGGCTACTGCCGGCTGCACCATGCCTGACGCGGCCGGCGGCCGCCTGTCGTTTGGGGCGGCCGCCGGCGCTGCGTTGGGCATCGCCGCCGATGCCGTGTCCACCCATGTGCCATCAGCCGTCACTCTGCATCCTCCGGGCCTCGATACGGGGCACCGCTACAGTGCTTGGGTGACTCCGGACGAAATGGGCGTGACCCGGGACGGAGAGTCGTGACCCCGGACGACGACGACGTCGGGGGAGGCGGATCATCTCGTGGGTGCTGCTCGTACTGGCCTGCATCCTGGCGGTGCTGTCCGTGTTTGTTGTCTTTGCCCGCAACCAGCTGTTGAACACCGACACCTATGTCAACACGGTGGCCCCATTGGCCAGCGACCCAGCCATCCAAACCCAGGTGGCCAAGCAGGTAAGTGGAAGCCTGATCACCCGGGTCAATGTGGAGACCCGGGTGAAGGAGGCATTGCCACCCAAGGCCGGATTTCTGGCCACACCCATCACGTCGAGCTTCGAGACGGTCACCTACCAGCTCACATTGAAGGCGGTCCAGTCCAAGCAGTTCTATGAGATTTGGGTCGGGGCGAACCGGGCCTCCCACAAGCAGCTCGTGGCCCTGTTGACCGGATCGAACGAGGGATCGATCAGCTCGCAGAACGGGAAGGTGACCATCGACCTCAGCCAGGTGGAGGTCCAGGTCAAGAAGAAGTTGGACGACAAGGGCATCACGGTGTTCGACAAGGTTCCCGCGGTCAAAGGGCTCAACTTTGTCCTCTTCCAATCGAAAAGCCTGACCAAGGTGCAAAAAGCGGTCAAGGTGCTCGACGATGTGGCCATCGTGCTGCCCATCGTCGCTTTGTTGTGCTTTGCCGGCGCCGTCATGTTGGCCCGGAACCGCCGTCGGGGACTGGTCCGGGCCGCCACCGGTCTGGCCCTGTCGATGGCGGTGATCCTGGTGGTCCTGGCGGTGGCCCGCAACCAGTACCTCTCGGGACTGAGTCCGAACCAGTCGGTGGCGGCCAACCAGGCGGTGATCGCCACGGTCAGTGCCTACTTGGTCGACTCCATCCGGACCATCATGATCGTGGCCGTCGTGGCCGTCGGGGCCGTCGGGGCCGTCGGGGCCCTGCTGGCCGGCAACGCCCGGATCCGGTCGTGGCTGGCGGACCGGCGCTGGCCGCGGTGGGTGACCGAGGGGCCCGTGCACGAGTTCGTCGGGACGCACCGGAGGGGACTTCAGTGGGCTCTGCTCGGAGTGGGCCTGTTCGTCGTGGTGGTCTGGTCCAACCCGACCACCTTCGTCGTCGTGGTGGTGGTGTTGGTCACCTTGGCCGCCATGGGCCTGGTGGGGCTGGTCGGCCGCCGTCCGGCGCCGGGAGCGACCGTGGCCGGCGCGGTCCCCGGGTCGGGTGAAGGCCCAGGACCCGGTTCGACGGATGCCCGCTCGGACGCGGTGGATCCCTGAAGTGCTATCCGCCCGAGGGCACGGCCAGGCACGCCGAGCTGCCGCACGGGTTGGTGATCAGATCGTCGAGGAGGAAGGTGGCTCCCTGCCGCTGCATCGCCGGCTGGGCTCGCGGCACACCGTGGGGGTCCGGCCCGGCGCGGTTCGGCGTGTTGGTCAACGGCGGTGCCGGCGTACCGCTGTCCCACACGAACAGCGCCGACCCTCCGCCGGTCGGGCCGGAGAGAGGCGGGATGCGGTAGAAGGGCACCACGTCGGGTGAGCGGCCCGGGGCCAGCCCCGGTTGGTGGATCTCGGCGCCGATGGTCCGGGCCTCCGTCTCGGTGGCGATGTTGGCCACCTGGTGGTCGCCGAACGCCTCTTCCAGCAGTACCTGATGGGCCGGGGTCCCCGGCAGGGGATGGTCGGTCATGAACTGGGCGTAGCCGTCTGCCTCGGAGCGGTCCCAGAGCATCTGGATCAGGCCGAGAGCGATCTGCTGTACCAGCTTGTCGGGGTAGCTGACGTTCATCAAGGTGGCGAAGGGGTCGAAGTCGACGCTTCGGTTGAGCAGCAGCGAGTAGTCCATGCCGGGCACCCCGAGCACGGCTCGGGTGAATTGCTGGGACACTGCGGTCAGCGCCCCTCCTTCGATGCCGCCCTGGCTGTTCCCGTAGTACGAGAGCGGGCTGGACGTGTCGATCACCGGGTGGGAGGCGCCGGCTCGGAAGGCCGGGTCAGTGACGAAACCCGTCGGGCTGGACATCAACCGGCCGAGGAACAGGAAGTCGAGCATGCCCTGCTGGCCCCGGTCGGGCAGGATGGAGAACTTCGACAGGTCGGAGAGGATGCCGGCGTCGGTGCCGACGTCCTGGCTGGCCAGCCCCAACCAATCGGTGCCGCACACCACGAAGTTGCCCACGCCGGCCATGCTCTCGATGACCGAGTCGGTGACCTCGTCGGCGCTGCCGAGCAGGCCATGGCCGTACAGCATGGGGTGCCCGGGATAGACCGTCGCTCCCGGATCGTTGCCATCGGCCACGACCGATCGGGGGACGATGCACTCGAAGTTGGCCGTCTGGACGTTGCCGGGGATCTGGGCGGGAAGGCCGTCAGGGCCGAGGTTGAATGCGGAGCCCGGCGGTCCACCCGGCTTGTCGAGGTAGCTCGGCACCGAGAAGGTGCCGATTACCTTGCGGGCGATGCGCGGGTCCTGTGCTGTCGTGTACTGGGTGACGCCGGTAACCGCAAACGCCGGTGAACCGCCCCCGAGCTTGGCGAAGGCATCGGCGCGGATGTGCAGCATCGGCCCGGTGAGGCTGGTCGGGCTGGCCACGGTGAAGTCCCAGGCCAGGTCCAGGCTGGACCGGTCCACGCCCGCCTCCTGCAGGGTGTCGAAGATGGCGTTCATGTGGCGCTGGCGTTGCTGTTCGGCCAGGGTGGGGAGGGGCATCCCGTCGCGGTAGTCGGCGAAGACCGAGTTGGGCGGTATCAGGCGGCCCGAGCTGTCGCGGCAGGCCCCGCAGCGCGACGATGTAGTGGTGGCCGTCCGTATAGTCGGCCGCGGCGTGGATGATGAGTGCCCGTTCCGAGGGGACCGGATCGTTGGCATCGAGCTCCGCCCAGTAGGCGACCCGGTGCCCGGTCTGGGCGTCGAGGATGACGATGGGCGCGTCGGTCTTCAGCGAGGAGCCGATGTCGGTGATGGGGGCGATACCGCTCCGAGCCAGGTCGATCCCGTTCACGTGCAGGAGGACCGGTGTGCCCGGGCTGAAGCCGTCGTTGCGGTTGAAGTCGGTGGGGTCGATGGGGACACCGGCATTGTTCTTCGGCATGTCCGCCACCGGAAAGTCGATCCGGCGACCGGTCGGAGTGGACGGGTCGTGCCTGGTGAAGTAGTCGTCGGGGAAGGGGAGCAGGCAGGCTGTCGGATCGAGCGGATCACAGGCGCTGGGCGCGGGAGTGGCGTCGGACGCGGGCGCACCCGGTGCCGGCGCCCCGGCGGCAGAGGACGAGGGGCTCGGGGTCCCGGCCGCCCCGGTCACGAGCAGTAGCGCGGTCATCCCCATCGCCACGGCGGCGAGCCCTGACACTCCGAGGAACCTCGACCGGTGGGTGCGAGCCATCAGCGGACCCCCTCCGTGATCTCACGGTCCGTCATCCCCCCTGGATCCCGGATCTGGGGTCACGGTAACAGGGAGGCGCGGCCCCCTTCCACCCTCAGCCCCGTGCGACCGGATCCGCCGGACCTCGGATCAGTGCGAGGACCGGCCGACCGGGAGGGCGCCGTTGGCCGGCGTCGACTCGGTCGCCCCGGCCCCGGGCGGGCTCGGGGGAATGTCGTCCCGGTCCCCCCATGTGCCGAGGGAGGCGATGAACTCCTCGGTCTCACGTTGGGCCGCCACCATCCGCTTCTCGGCGCCGGCGGCCAGCAGCCGCCCGAGGACCGGTATCTCCCACAACGACTCGGCCCGGAGGATGGCCATCACCACCGGGACCAGGTGCTCGGCGGTATCGATGACCACGTAGCGAGGCAACCACTCCGGCTCGTACTTGGCGTTGAACCGCCACAGGGACTCGATCTGGGCGAAGTTCGACAGCCGCTTGAGGAACCAGCGCTCGGCCCGCTGCACGGTCCCGTCGCCCTTGTCGCCGGACAATGTCGATCGGAGCGCGGCGAAGTTGAGGCTCAGCCCCTGGTGGCCGCCGGCCCGCAGATGCTCGATGGTCGAGCACAGGGCGAAGTCCAACAACCCGTTCGGGTGCTCGCCCGGATCGCGGCGCATGAGGTCGAGCGAGTAGCCGCCGATGCCCGGGGCCGGCACGAACTGGCACATGGCGGCCGCCGCCCCGTCGGGGCCGCGGACCACGGTGAGGAGCAGCCCGGTGTCCCTCGGGTCGAACACCCGCCCGAGCATCATCGAGAACCCGCGCTCGTGCTCGCCTTGCCGGCTGAGCGTCATCAGCGAAGTCAGCTCCTCGGACAGCTCCGGGTCAAGGCGGGACGGGTCATGGAACGAGGCCGTGTAGCCGTACTTCTTGATCCGGTTGAACGCCTGGCGCAGACCCTTCTTGTCCCCGCCGGCCAGGCTGAACGCCTGGACCCTCACCACCGCCTCGTCCCCGAGGTAGATGTTGTGCATCCCCGAGTCGCGGTAGACGGACAGCCAGTCCTCGCCGGCACCCATCACCGACGTCACCCAGCCGTGGTTGTCGGCGAACCGCCGGAACGCGCCCCAGGCCTGCTCGCGCTCGTTGTGCGGGCCGATGGGATCGGGCGAGATGAGGCAGACCCCGCCGTAGACGGCGTAGGCCACCAGGCTGTCGCGGTGGAAGAACCATTGCTTGTCGCTGCGCAGGGCGAAGTAGTCGAGCGTCGAAGTGCCGTGACGGCGCACGATGTCCCGGGCGTGCAGCTCGGCGGCGCGGCCCGAGGTGAGGCGACGGTCGACGACGGGGCGGGTCAGGAGGAACAGGGTCAACGCCACCAGGGACAGGCCGATGGCCAGCAGCGTGGGCGCGAGGAACCGGTCCGCCCGGTGCGGCAGCGCGATGGTGCGGATGCCGACCAGCCGCTCGGACACCGCCCACAGCGCCGTCCACCATGGGATGCGGGGCTGGGGATGGTTGCCGATCCGGGTGAACAGCTCGATGGACACCGCGGTCAGCAGGGTGATGCCTACCGCACCGATCCCGAGGGCCACCAGTGCCGAGCGCATCGACGACCAGTCCGATGCGGCCTGGAAGTCCCGGCGGTTGGCGATAAGGAACCACCAGGACGGCCAGGGCGACCAGCGATTCCTCGATATCGGCCCCGGCGATGAGGTGGAGGACGATGGTGCCCGCCAGGAGGACGACCGCCACCCTCCAGGCCCGTCGCTGGCCCCGGAGGATGCCCCGGCCCATGGCAACCAGGGCCAGGCCGGCCATGGCGATGAGCGCGCCGGCGGCCACACTGGCTCCCAGTGGGACGATCTCCATCACCACGTGCAGCCGGCTGCGTAGAGGCGGGGTGATGGCGTCGAGCAGGTCCACGACCCCGGCAAAGAGGATGGCGGCGGCCGCCAACCGTCGTACGCGGCGAGGTCCGCCGGTGCGCCTGGTGCAGGTCGGGCGCGGGTGGCCACGAATCGCCCATCGGGTACGAGGCGACCAGGGAGGGGTGCAGGCTCCCGGTGCTCCGCCCCTGGGTGACCGCCCGCTCGAGCATGCTCGGCGGCCGCAGGTCGCTGCTGGCCATCAGCATGCGCACGTGCAGTTCCGCCCCGGTCTCGAGCTCGACCCAGCTGACCCGCTGGTTGTGCAGGAACACCGGCGGCAGCCCGAGACGCCCCCGGTGCTCCTCGACCACCTCGGCGGTCGCTCCGACGTTGGCGTAGAAGCCCACCCCGAGGTGGGTGAGCTCGGACTGGAAGGTGGCTGCCGTGATCAGCCCGGCGTAGCCCCTACTGACCAGGCGCCGCCCGGCGACGCGGGCATTGTCGTTGGCCGCCGCCTCCGACCGCACCTCGTCGAGCGCACCGCCACCCAGGATCGACCACATCCGGCGGCTCAACAGCCCGAGCACCAGGGCCAGCACCGCCAACACGACCAGGGCCACCGACGAGGCGATGACGATCTGGTCGCCCAGGTCGGCTTGGTGGGCGTGGCGGATGGCCCGGGCCGGGAGCCCCGATCCGAGGTGCCCGATCACCCAAGGCGTCACCGCCACCCGAAGCAGCCCGGCCACGACGAAGGGGACGAGCAACCACCAGGCATAGCGGCCGAGCCGACGGTACAGGGTGCGTGAGACGACGAAGCGGGACAGAGCCGAGGGATCGCTCAGCCGCGTGAGCCCTACGAGCCAGGGCGCCTCGTCGGTCGACTGGGCGGCCAGCGACCGCCAGCTCCGGCCGGCCGGGGTGGGCCCCACGATGCCGGGCTTGGCGTCGGCCGCCGGGTCGAATTCGGTCTCGGAGCCGCTGCACCCGGCGGCATAGGCATGCTCGCCGGGCTCGACGCCGGACCACTCGCACGCCGGTGGCGGTGCGCAGGTGGAGGTCGACGGGGCCGAGCTGCTCGACGCCCCGCGCCGCCAAGGTGGCCATCGGCATCGGGGTCGTCGGCATAGCCCGGTTCGTGGGCTCCTGTCTGGCGGATGACTCGTCGTTCGTCGACGTCGAGGAACCGGGTCAGTGCCTGCCCGAGCTCCGGATGGGCCTTGAGGGCCAGCTCCGCCTGGGCCATGGGGGAACCGGACGAGTCGGTGAGGTCGAAGAGGTTGCCCGCCACGATGAGAATGCCGGGACCGTCCCAGGTGTCGAGGGCGCGGGCCAGCTCGCCGGTGACGGCCCGGCGTCGAAGGGGTGGCCTCCGGGGTGAGGAGCAGGTCGCTCACCACCATGACGCGGCGGCCCAGGCCGACCTCCACCCGGGTGGCTCCGGGTTCGGGGGAGAAGGCCCCCGGAGAGCCGCCCGTCGTGCGCTCGTCGGTCCCTACCTGCGCCGACGATGGTGTGGTCGTAGTCACGGCCCCTCCATCGTAGGGTCCCGCCGGGGTTAGGCTGAGGCACGCCGGGCCGGTTGGTCAGGGGACGTGGTTCAGGGGACGTGGTGAGGAAGGGGAAGGATGCCTGAGGACGCACGAGGTGACCCCTCCGGAGCGGCCGGCACCCCGGCCGAGGCCACCATCGAGGACTACTTCTCCGAGGACCGGGTGTTCCCCCCTCCCGACGATTTCCGCCGCCAGGCGGTGGTCACCGACCCCGGGTGTACGAACGGGCCGAAGCCGACTGGCGCAGTTCTGGGCCGAGCAGGCCGGCGCCCTCGACTGGTTCCGGACCTGGGACTCGGTGCTCGAGTGGGACCTACCCTTCGCCCGCTGGTTCGACGGTGGCACCCTCAACGTCTCCTACAACTGCCTCGACCGCCACGTGGCCGCCGGCCACGCCGACAAGGTGGCCTTCCACTGGGAGGGAGAGCCCGGCGACACCCGCACCATCACCTACGGTCGCCTGCTGGACGAGGTGTCGAGGTTCGCCAACGTGTTGCGCGGCCTGGGCGTCGGACGGGGCGACCGGGTGGCCATCTACATGCCGATGATCCCCGAGCTGCCGGTGGCCATGCTGGCCTGCACCCGGATCGGTGCCGTCCACTCGGTGGTGTTCGGCGGGTTCTCGTCCGATGCCCTCCGCGACAGGATCCTCGACGCTCAGGCCCGGGTGGTCGTCACCGCCGACGGCGGGTGGCGTCGAGGGGCGGCGTCTGCCCTGAAGCGCCATGTGGACGTGGCCGTGTCCGAGTCGCCGTGCGTCGAGCACGTGGTGGTGGCCGAGCGGGTCGGCGACGCAGCCGACCACCCCGACGACCATGACCCCGGGCCGGGACCACTGGTGGCACGAGCTGATGAGCGGGACGGACGCTGCCGCCGGGGGACCGCCCTCCGACCGCTGCGAGCCCGAGCACATGGCGGCCGAGGACCTGCTGTTCCTCCTCTACACCTCCGGCACCACCGCCGCACCCAAGGGCATCATGCACACCACCGGGGGCTACCTCACCCAGGTGGCCTTCACCCACCGGTGGGTGTTCGACCTGCATCCCGGACCGTGACGTCTACTGGTGCGCCGCCGACATCGGTTGGGTGACCGGCCACAGCTACATCGTCTACGGGCCGCTGGCCAACGGGGCCACCTCGGTCATGTACGAGGGTACGCCGGACTACCCCGACCGCGACCGCTGGTGGTCGATCATCCAGCGGTACGGGGTCACCACCCTCTACACCGCCCCCACGGCCATCCGCACCTTCATGAAGTGGGGCACCGCCTATCCCGAGCGCCACGACCTCACCTCGCTGCGGTTGCTCGGCTCCGTCGGGGAGCCCATCAATCCCGAGGCGTGGATGTGGTACAGCTACGCACATCGGCGGCGGCCGCTGCCCGGTGGTGGACACCTGGTGGCAGACCGAGACGGGGGCCATCATGATCGCCCCCCTGCCCGGGATCACCGCCACCAAGCCCGGTTCGGCGACCTTCCCCCTGCCCGGCATCGGGGCCGAGGTGGTGGACGAGCACGGCGCCGCCGTCGACAAGGGCGGTGGCTACCTCACGCTGACCCGGCCCTGGCCCTCGATGCTCCGGGGCATCTACGGCGACCCCGAGCGCTACGAGCAGACCTACTGGAGCCGGTTCGAGGGCCGGTACTTCGCCGGGGACGGGGCGAAAGTGGACGAGGACGGCTACCTGTGGCTGCTCGGACGGGTGGACGACGTGATGAACATCTCGGGGCACCGCATCTCGACCACCGAGGTGGAGTCGGCCCTTGTCGACCACCCGACGGTGGCCGAGGCGGCCGTGGTCGGGGCCACCGATGCGACGACCGGCCAGGCCATCGTCGCCTTCGTGACCCTGAAGGCCGACGCCGGCCGGGACAGCGGTGAGCACAGCCTGCAGCTCCGGGTCCATGTCGCCGAGAAGATCGGTCCCATCGCCCGGCCCCGGACGGTCGTGTTCACCGACGAGCTGCCGAAGACCCGTAGCGGGAAGATCATGCGACGCCTTCTCCGTGACGTGGCCGAGGGGCGCGGCCTCGGGGACACCACCACGCTGGCCGACGCCACCGTGGTGGAGGAGATCCGCCGGCTGGCGGCCACCTCGCCTACCGAGGAGTGAGCCCCCGTGTCGCCCCGGCCAACTGGGCCTGGCACCAGGAGCCACTGACCTCGCCGGGGGAGGCGGTGGTGTTCGACGTCGACGGGGTGCTGTCGGACGCGGCGGTCCGCCAGCACTACATCGAGCGCGGGCGGCGCGATTGGGACCGGTTCTTCGATGCCTGCGGTGACGACCCCGTCATCGAGGAGGTGGCCAGGGTCCTCGAGCTGCTCGACTCGAGGCTGCAGGTCGTTCTCCTCACCGGGCGACCCATGCGGGTGCAGCCCCAGACGTTGGCCTGGTTGGAGCGGTACGGCCTCCGTTGGGACCTGCTGGTCATGAGGTCCCGCGGCGACTACTCGCAGGTGACCTGGTTCAAGCGGGACAGCGTGGAGGAGCTCCGCGCCTATGGCTTCGACCTCCGGCTGGCCTTCGAGGACGACCCCCACAACTTCGCCATGTTCCATGCCGAGGGCATCCCGTGCGTGTACATCCACTCGGGCTACTACGAGTAGCGGCTGGTACGAGCTGCGGCTACGAGTCGCGGCGACGCCACGAGGTGAACCACGCGGCCAACAGGGCCGATGCCGCCAGCCCGAGGATGGGGAGGTCGCCGTAGCGCACATAGATGGTCCAGCCGGTGCGCCGGGCGAGGGTGGCGGTCACGACCTGGCGGGCGCCCAGCACCGAACGCCGGAGCAAGGTGCCGCGGTGGGTGATGGCCGCGCTGTAGCCGGTGGGGGCGGCTTGCAGCAGGTCGCGGCCCTGCTGGACAGCCTGCACCTCGGAGGCGGCGATCTCCTGGGTCGGGATCTGGGCGCTGGCATAGGAGGACGTGTTGGTCGGGACAATGAGCAGTTGGGCTCCGTGGCGGACCGACGAGCGCCCCTGCCCGGCATAGAAGACCTCATAGGAGACGAGTGTCCCGAGCGGGGCGGCCGGGGTGGGCAGCAACCCGGTCCCCGTGCCCGGGACGGCATCGCGCGGGACGGCCGACAGGTCGGCCAGATGGGCGAAGAAGCCCCGGAAGGGCACGTACTCGCCGAAGGGGACGCGATGGACCTTCTCGTAGCGGGAGACCAGGGAGCCGTCGGGCCCGAAGGCCACGACCTCGTTGCGCCAGGTGGTCCCGGAGATGGTCTCGGTCACGCCGGCCACCAGGGTGGTGTGCAGCGTGCGGGCCAGGCCGGCCAGGTCACCTTCCTCCGGCGAGCCGGCGAGGAACGTGTTGAGTGACACCACGTCCTCCGGCCACAGCACCAGTTGGGGCGCCGCCCCGTGATCCTCTCGCGACAGGAGCCCGGTGGCCGAGTACTGGGCGGCCAGCACCACGGCCGGGTCGACCTGCGACTTGCGGAACCCTCGGGCGCCCCCGCCCTGGACGGCGGCGGTGGTGACGGTGCCGATGGACGCGCCACCGTCGGGGGCCCGGGCGGCAATCACCGAGGCGGCCACCACCGTGGCCACGGCGATGGCGCCGGCCAGGCCCATGCCGCCGAGGCCGGCCACCGCGCCGCCCAGGATGCCGGCCCGGCCCCGGCGGGTGGAACCGGTCGACCCCTCGGCATACCCGGCACCGCCCTCGGGGTCGATCCGGGCGAATGCCCGGGCCCGCCATCCGTCGCGGCCGGCCCGGACCGCCGCCTCCGCCAGGGAGCCCACTCCTACCCCGCCCAGGTAGACGGCGGCGGTGAGGGCCAGGGGGCCGCCCAGCCTCGCCACCCCGAGCACGGGCCCGGTGGCCTGGCCGAGGAAGACCCCTCCGATGGGCAGGCCACCGAAGGGCCAGCTCATGCGGGCCCACTCGGCCAGCGTCATCGCCCCGGGGAAGGCGAGCGCCCGGGCCGCGGTGGGGGCGGAAGGGACGGCCAGGGCCGCCACCGCCACGAATCCGGCCTCGACCGCCATGAGGACCAGCGCGCCGGGGATGGTGAACGCCCGGGCCCACATGAGGCCGGGGACATAGCAGCCGATGCCGGCCAGCCATCCGGCCCACAGCCGGGTACGCGGCCGCAGTCCCCGGAGGCGCCAGAAGAGAAGACCGGCCGCCGGGAAGGCCAGCGCCCAGACGCCCCAGGGCGGGAGGGAGAGGGCGAGCCCGGCGCCCGAGACCAACGCCGGCACGGCCACGCGGCCGCGCCGCGGCCGGACCGCGATGGTGCGCCGCCGGGTCATCGACACCCTCGACGGTCGCCAGGGCGGTCGGGCCGGACCGTTGACCACGGTGGGGCGGTCCGATGTCGACGGCGGTGACCCGGACGTCACCGAGGCTCGCCTTCGCCCACCGTGGACCGGACGGGCCCGGTCCGGGGGGACAGGAACCCGAGGATGCGGCGGGCGGCGGCCCGGCCCCCGCCGATGCAGGCCGGGATGCCAACGCCCCGGTAGGCGGCACCGGCCAGCTCCATCCCCCCGAGCGGCGCCACCTCCTGCTCGATCCTCGCCACCCGGATGAGATGGCCCACCCGGTACTGGGGGAATGCCCCGTCCCACCGGGTGACCATCGAGTCGATGGGAAGGCCGTGCACGTCGAGCAGGCGGGCCAGCTCGGCGCCGACCGAACGGCGGAGCTCGTCGTCGTCGAGCGTCTGGTGGCGCACGTCGCCGAACCTGCCGACGGACACCCGGATGAGCTCGTCGCCGTCCCGGGCCAGGTGCGGCCACTTGCGTCCGAGGTAGGTGGCTGCCGTCACCAGGGGGTGGGCCCCGTCGATGGTGCCCGTCCGTGGCACCAGAAAGCCCGTGCCGTACAGCGGGGAGCGGATGGCGCCCGGCGGGAACAGGAGGGTGATGACGGCCACCGAGGCGTACTCGATGCTGCTCAGCAGTCCGGCCGCCTCCGGGGCGTGCGCGGCGAGCAGCACCGCCGCTTCGCGGGCGGGGACGGCAAGCACCACGCCGTCGGCGGCGAGGACCGAGGTCGGGTCGGAACCGAGGTCGAGGTGCCAGCGCGCCGGCCCGGCCCGATCCTCGTCCGTTCGCCTGATGGCTTCGACCGACACCCCGGTTCGGCTGGTCACGCCCCGGTGTTCGAGCTCGGCCGACAACCGGCCGGCCAGGCTGGCCGTACCGGCCGGCAACGACCAGAAGACCGGCGAGCCCTCCCCGGGCTCCGCCGCCCTCGTGCGCCGCTCCTGGCCCAGCCTCCGCATGAGGCTGCCCGCCTGGAGCGAGGCGGCGAGGAGGTAGGGAAAGGTGGCGGCCGAGCTGAGATCGTCGACGTCGCCGGCGTTGATGCCCCCGACCAGGGGGTCGACCAGCCGCTCGACGACCGGGCGTCCGAGGCGGGCCCCCACGATGGCACCCACCGATTGGTCGCCGATGATGCCGGCGGCCCGGAAATGGGGTTGGACGAGGTCCCTCGCCACCCGAAGCGATTCGAGCGGGCTCACGATGCCCGAGCGGGCCAACGGCCACCAACGGGTGGGCACGCCGAGGTTGAGCCCCTCCGGCATCGGTCGGAGACGGCCGCGCGCCCACACCGAGGCCCCGGTGGTGCCGACCGGGACGAGCTCCTCGGCCAGGCCGAGCTCGGCGCACAGCTCGGTGACCTCGGGTCGCCGGGCCAGAAAGGCGTCGGCGGCCAGGTCGACGGGGCGCCCGCCGAACTCGGCCGATCGGAGGCACCCGCCCAGGCGGCGGCTCGAGTCGAGGAGATGGACCTCAGGGGTCACGCCTTCGCCGCCGGTAGCGAGCTCCCAGGCGGCGGCCAGACCGGCGATGCCCCCACCGACCACCGCCACCACGGGCCGCCGCCGGGTGGTCACGCCGGCGTCGAGCGTCCCGCCATGGCGGCGTCACGCACCACGTCGGCGAGGATGGCGAGGAAGCGCGGGTCATCGTTGAGGGACCGAGTCCTGACGAATGCCAGGCCGGCCGTGCTCGCCACGCCGGCCGCCTCGATGTCGAGGTCGTAGAGGACCTCGAGGTGGTCGGAGACGAATCCCACCGGGCACACCACCACCGCCGTGGCCCCGTCGTCGGCCACCCGGCGGATCTCGCCGGGGAGGTCCGGCCCGAGCCACGGTTCCGCGGTGCGCCCGGCGCTCTGCCAGGCCACTCCCCAGGTGAGTCCCGGCATCTCGTCCAAGCCGAGGAGGGCGGCGATGTCCGACGCCGACTCGCCGACCTGGGTGGGGTAGGGGTCGCCGTCGACCAGCGCTCGCTGCGGGAGGCTGTGGGCGGTGAAGAACACTGCCGTCCGAGCCCGTGCCTCCGGCGCCAGGTCGCCCATGGCGGCTGCGGTGCGCTCGGCCAGCAAGGGGGCGAAGCCGTCGGCCCGGTGCCACGACGTCACCGGGGTGAAGTCCATCGGAGGGCTGGCGGCGGTGGCGGCGGCGGCGGCCCGGCGCACGTACTCGCCCGATCCCAACGAGGACCGGTGGGGGGTGAGCACCACGCCGACGACGTGGCGGACACCCTCGGCCGCCAGCGCGGCCATCCCCGCCTCGATACTCGGGTCGGCGAACTTGGCCCCGTAGCGAACGAGGTACTCCCCGGGGGCGGCGGTCTCGATGACGGACGCCAGCCCGGCCACCTGTGCCGCCGTCCGCTCCGTGAGTGGTGAGGTCCCGCCGATGGCCCGATACCGGTCGGTGAGCTCACCGAGGAGCGCCGGGCTCGGGGGGTGCCCCCGGCGGATGGCGGTGTAGAAGGGCGCGATCCCCTCGGGCGCGGTCGGCGTGCCGTGGGCCATCACCAGTACCCCCGTCGGTGGGACGGCACCGGTCACGTGGTGCTCCCCGTCCCGGCCGCCCCCACCCCGGCCCGGCCCTCGGCGTGCACCAGCTCGACGATCCGCTCGAGGACCTTCGGATCGGTGTCGGGCAGGACGCCGTGCCCGAGGTTGAAGATGTGGCCCGGGGCCGTCCCGGCCCGGGTGAGGACGTCCCGGGCCTCGGTCTCGGCCACCGCCCGGCCGGCCAGGCAGGCGGCCGGATCGAGGTTGCCCTGTACGGCCAGGCCGCCTCCGACCCGACGGCGGGCCTGGTCCAGCGGGACCCGCCAGTCGATCCCGACAACCGTGCACCCGGTCCGGGCCATGGCCGGGAGGAGCTCTCCGGTCCCCACGCCGAACAGGATGGTCGGTACGCCGGGGTGGGAATCGGCCAGCCGGGTGAAGAGCCGCTGGGTGGCCGGGAGGACCAGCTGCTCGTAGTGGTGCGGGGCGAGGATCCCGGCCCAGCTGTCGAAGACCTGCACCGCCGACGCGCCGGCGTCGAGCTGGGATCGGAGGGAGGCCAGGGCCAGGTCACCGAGCCGGTCCATCAGCTCTCGCCAGACGGCCGGCTCGCCGTGCATGAGCGCCTTGACCTTGGTGAAGTTGCGGGAGGGGCCGCCCTCCACCAGGTAGCTGGCCACCGTGAAGGGCGCTCCGGTGAAGCCGATGAGCGGCACGTCGAGCTGCTCGGCCAGCAACCCGACGGCGTCGATCACGTAGGGAGTGTCGGTCTCCGGGTCGAGAGGGCGGAGGCGCTCCAGATCCTCCTTGCCCCGGAAGGGCTCGGCCACGACGGGCCCGGTTCCCGGGGCCACGTCGACACCGAAGCCGATGGCGGCCACCGGGACGACGATGTCGGAGAAGAGGATGGCGGCATCGGTCCCGTACCGGTCGACCGGCTGTCGAGTGAGCTCGGCCACCAGCTCCGGCCGGGCGATGGCGCCGAGGATGCTGCCGTTGCCGCGGGCGGCACGGTATTCGGGCAACGAACGTCCGGCCTGGCGCATGAACCAGACCGGTACCCGGTCGACCGGCTGTCGTCGGCAGGCCGACATGAAAGGTGACCCGTCGAAACGGCCTTCGTGAGGAGTGCCCACGCCTATGCCCCGGCCCACCCCGGTCGGGTGAGGGAGCGAGCGGCCGCACCCCTGGCCGGCGGCAGTGGAACGGGCACGGCCATGCCACGAGTCTAGGGCCGGGTGGTCGGGGCCCACGGGCGTGAGCCGACGGACACCGAGCCCGTCCGGCGGCCGCGTCCGCGAAGCCGGGCGCATACAATCGAGGGTTCCCCTGGCCGGATGGGGCAGCCAGATCGGAGGTTTGGGTGGATCCCGAGCAGCAGGTCGAGCAGGACTTCGTGGACACGGCCTATGCGCGGCTCGACGCCATGCGGAGCGACGCCAACTCCATGCTCGAAGGCGTGCTCGACCTCGGCCGGGGCGGGACGTTCCAGTCACGCACCGAACGCGACGTCATCGTGCGGACCAGCCTGGCCCGGCTGGAGCAGCTCGACATCGGCGATCAGGCCCTCACCTTCGGCCGGATCGACCGGGTGAACGACGGGGATCACCCCGGGGGACAGCACAACGGTTCGGGGACGCCGGCCGAGGCGGATATCGAGACCTTCCATATCGGCCGGCTGGCCATCCACAGTGCCGCGCAGGACCCGCTGGTGGTCGACTGGCGGGCGCCGATCGCCGAGCCCTTCTACCGGGCCACCGGCCGCGACCCCCAGGGGCTCGTGCTCCGCCGCCACCTGGCCCTCGAGGGGCGCCGGGTGACCGGGATCGAGGACGAGAGTTTCGGCGGACCACCGGAGGAGGCCGGCCTGTCGGAGGACGGCGGCCCGTCGGTCACCGGCACCGATGAGGGCGACGGGGAGCTCATCGTCGGCGACCTGCCCATCGGCGGTCCGGCCGCGCTGCTGGCCGCCCTCGACCGGGCCCGCTCCGGGCAGATGACCGACATCGTCTCCACCATCCAGAAGGAGCAGGACGAGATCATCCGGGCCCCGCTCAGCGGGGTGCTGGTCGTGCAGGGAGGCCCGGGAACGGGGAAGACGGCGGTGGCCCTCCATCGGGCCGCCTACCTGCTCTACACCCACCGGTTCCCCCTCGAGCGTCAGGGCGTCCTGGTGGTCGGCCCGAACCCGCTCTTCCTCCGCTACATCGACCAGGTCCTCCCGTCCCTCGGGGAGACCGGGGCGGCGCTGTCGACCCTCTCCGGCCTCGTCCCCGAGATCCGTGTCCAGGAGAACGGGCCGGTGGCGGTGGCCCGCCTCAAAGGCGAGGCCCGGATGGCCAAGGTCATCGCCCGCGCCGTGCGGACACGGCAGCGGGGGTTGGCCGGGGACGTGGCCATCCCCTACGGCGCCCTCATCCTGCGCCTGTCCGCTCCGGAGAGCGCCAGGATCGTCGACACGGTGCGGCGACGGCCGGGATCCCACAACGCGCGCCGACGCCTGGTCGAGCAGAGCGTCGCCCAGCTCCTGGCCGAGCGGGCCCGGCAGACCCAACAGCGGCTGGGGGTGGGCAGCCCGGACTCGGTGACCGCCTTCCCCGGGTACGAGGACCCCTCCGAGCTCACCGAGGACGAGTTCGACTTCGAGGACTTCTCCCGCAAGGTGCGCCGGGTCCCGGAGCTGTTCGAGGCCCTGGACCGCATGTGGCCGCGCCTGTCCCCCCACGAGTTGCTGCACGACCTGTTCGGCGCCCGGCCCCTGATCGCCGCGGCCGGACGCGGCACGCTGTCGGCCGAGGAGCAGGAGCTCCTCTACCGCCCACGGTCGGCGTCTTTCGAGGAGGTGGCCTGGACACCGGCCGACGCCGCCCTGGTCGACGAGGCCCGCCATCTGCTCGGGCCCCGGAACGGCAGTGCCGACGACGGGGTGCGACAGTACGGCCACATCGTGGTGGACGAGGTGCAGGACCTCTCTCCCATGCAGTTGCGCATGCTCGCCCGTCGCTCGCTGGCCGGCTCGATGACCGTCGTGGGCGACATCGCCCAGGCCACCGCCCCGTGGGCGCCGAGCTCGTGGTCGGACATCACCGAGCACCTGCCCCGTCGGCGACCGGTGCGCACCGTCGAGCTGTCGGTGAGCTACCGGACGCCGGCCGAGGTGCTGGCCGTGGCCGGCCGGGTCCTGGCCGTGGCCGCCCCGGAGCTGTCCCTGCCGCGCCCGGTCCGGCGCACCGGCGTCGAGCCGCGCATGATCGCCGTCCGCGGCACCGACGGGGCCCGGGCGGGTGCCACCGCCGACGACCTGGGCCGCACCGTGGCCGAGGTGGCCGCCGAGGAGATGGCCCTGGTGGAGCCGGGCCGGGTGGCCGTCCTCGCGCCCGAGTCGCTGCTCCCCGCCCTGTCCGATGCGCTGGTCGAGTCCGGGCTGCCGGCGGTGGACGCCCGGGACCTGCGCAAGGGGGGGCTGTCCGAGCCGCTGGTGCTGCTGGCCGCGGACGCCGCCAACGGCCTCGAGTTCGACTCGGTGGTGGTGGTCGAGCCGGGGCTCGTGGCCGGGGAGACGGCCCAGGGCCTCCGCACCCTGTACGTGGCGCTGACGCGGCCGACCCAGCGTTTGAGCGTGGTCCACCTGGCCCCTCCGCCCGCCGCCCTCGCCGGTACCTGAGCCCGACCGAACCGAGCCGGCCCATCCCCGGCCTCCCCGGTCCGGGGGCTCCGAGGACGGGGCTCCGACTCCCTGGTCGGGCCCTCCCGATGAGTTGGCCCCCCGCCGACCCCATCGACTAAAAATACGGCGTGACTCAGGCCATCGCCGCCGATCCGACGATCACCGCCAGCCGGCGGCACCGCCCGGACCGGCCCTCGATGCTGGCGGTGGGGGTCATCATCTGGCTGGGCTCGGAGGTGATGTTCTTCAGCTCCTTGTTCGCCGCCTTCTTCACCATCCGGGCCCACTCCTCGGTCTGGCCACCGGCCGGGGCCCACCTCGACGTGATCCGGGCCGGGATCTTCACCGCCATCCTGGTGTCGTCGAGCTTCACCATGCAAAAGGCCGTCTTCGACCAGGAGCGGGGGAACCGCCGCAGCGCCAAGATCTTCGTGGTGGCCACGCTGGTGCTGGGCGCCCTGTTCGTGGCCAACCAGTTCTTCGAGTGGGTCGACCTCTCGCACAACCCGGCCACCAATCCCACGGTGACCTCGTACGGCTCGCTCTTCTACGTCATGTCCGGGCTCCACGGCCTCCACGTCACCTTGGGGCTGGTGGCCATGATCTTCCTGTTGGGCCGGCTCAAGGGCCCGAAGGGGGACCCGGGGGAGACGGCGGTGTTCCAAGGGGTGAGCTACTACTGGCACTTCGTCGATGTGGTCTGGATCGGGCTCTACGCGTGCCTCTTCCTCCTCAAGTAGATGGGACACCGCATCCGTAGCCTGGTGACGGCCCGCTACCTGGCACCGTGCGCCCTGGTGGGATGTGTCGGCATCGTGGGGCTGCTGGCCTTCTCCCCGAGCTCGGGATCGGCCGACGCCGCCCCCACCACCACCCTGCCGGCCCTCACCACGACGGCCTCGACGGCCACCCCGGTGGGCCAGCCGACCACGCCGAGCCTGTCAGGCGCCCTCAACTACGAGGCGCCGTCCAACCAGACGGGCCTCTTCTACGTGAACCTGCCCCAGGCCTTCGTCGACCCGGGACAGGCCTTGTTCGCGTCCAACTGCTCCAGCTGCCACGGGCCCGAAGCGCTCGGGACGACCCGGGCGCCCAACCTCCAGGGCCTCGGGGCCGGCACCGTCGACTTCTGGGTGTCCACCGGCCGGATGCCGCTCGAGAACTCCAGCGTGCAGGCCACCCGAAAGCCACCCCGCTTCAATCGGCTCCAGACGCTCGAGATCGCCGCCTGGGTGCAGTCCCTCACGCCCGGCCAAGGGACCAAGGTGCCGGTGGTCAACACCAACGGCGCCGACCTCGAGGCCGGCAACACCCTGTTCACGCTCAACTGCGCCGCCTGCCACACCATCACCGGCGCCGGTGACGCTCTGGCCAACGGGGCCTACGCACCCACCCTGCACCTCGCCACCCTCACCCAGATCGTGGAGGCCATCCGGTCGGGACCGGGCAACATGCCCCACTTCAGCGCGGGCAACATCACCGACACCGAGGCGCGCGACATCGCCGCCTATGTCCACGGTGTGATCCAGCACCCGGTCGACCGGGGCGGGGTCGGGCTCGGTGGGATCGGGCCCGTCGGGGAGGGCTTCGTCGGCCTGCTCCTCGGGGTCGGCGTGCTGATGCTGGTGTGCTTCTGGATCGGGGACCGCACGTGACCGACGAGTCCCCCCGGCTCGAGGGGCCGCTGCCCATGGCGGCCCTCGACGATCCCCACCTCCAGCCCTACGCCAAGCACCCCGACGGGGCCCAGATGGTGGCGGCGGTGGCCATGACCATCGGGTTCCTCGGCTTCATCGGCTTCGGGATCGCCTACTGGGTGGGTGACGACACCCAGTGGCAGGCGGCGACCCTCGGTGTCGGGCTGCTCGCCCTGGGCTTCGGGATCACCGCCTGGGGCAAGTACCTGATGCCCCAGGGCCCCTTCGTGGAGGAACGGCACGAGTTCCACTCGACCGAGGAGGAGCGCGCCGCCATGACCGCGGCCGTGGTCGAGCGGGGCGGGATGGTGGTCAAGCGGCGCAAGGTGTTGGGCGGGCTGTTCGCCCTCGGCTCGACGGCCCTGGGGATCGTCCTGCTCTTCCCCCTCATCCGCTCGCTCGGGCCCAAGCCGGGCACCACGCTGTTCCAGACCAACTGGAGGAAGAACTCGCAGCTGGTCACGGTGACCGGCCGGCCGGTCCGGGTCGACGACCTCGACCGGGGCGGCGTGCTCACCGTGTTCCCCCGGGGGTTCCAGGGCTCCTCCCCCGACCAGGTCATCCTCATCCGGCTGGCCCAGCTCGGGCCCATGGACCCGCCCTACCCGTTGAGCGCGCCCGGGCGCACCGAGTGGGGGGTCCAGGGGTACGTGGCCTACTCGAAGATGTGCACGCACCTCGGCTGTCCCGTGGGCCTCTACCAGGGGCAGACCCAGCAGCTGGTCTGCCCCTGCCATCAGTCGATCTTCAACGTGAACGCCGGGGCGATCCCCGAATTCGGCCCGGCTCCCCGGCCTCTGCCACAATTGCCGCTGAAGGTGGACTCGGCCGGGTTCCTGCGGTCCCAGGCCGGCTTCGAGCAGGCCATCGGCCCCGGATTCTGGGAGAGGCCGTGATCGACAAGACCATCGACAAGTCGCTCCGCTGGGTCGATGATCGCCTCGGCGTGGCCAAGGGCGGCCGCACCTTCCTCGACAAGATCTTCCCCGACCACTGGTCGTTCATGCTGGGCGAGATCGCTCTCTACTCCTTCGTGGTGCTGCTGGCCACCGGCGTATTCGTCTCGCTCTACTACATTCCCTCGGCCCACGAGATCGTGTACCACGGCTCGTACACCCCGCTCCAGGGCCAGCGGGTGTCCGAGGCCTATGCGTCGTCGGTCGGGCTCTCCTTCGACGTGAAGTCGGGCCTCCTGATGCGCCAGGCGCACCACTGGGCCGCCGACATCTTCCTCGGCGCCATCGCCGTGCACATGGCCCGAGTCTTTTTCACCGGCGCCTTCCGCAAGCCGCGCGAGTTCAACTGGATCGTCGGGGTGACCATGCTCATCCTCGGCATCGTGAACGGCTTCCTCGGCTACTCGCTCCCCGACGACCTGGTGTCCGGCACCGGCATCCGCATCGCGTACTCGATCATCGAGTCCATCCCGCTGGTGGGGAGCTACCTGGCCTTCTTCCTGTTCGGCGGCAACTACCCGGGCAACGGGGTGATCATCCCCCGGTTCTTCATCCTGCACGTCCTCATCCTGCCGCTGCTCATCATCGGGCTGTTGGCCGCCCACCTCGGCCTCCTGGTCAAGCAGAAGCACACCCAGTTCGCCGGCAAGGGGAAGACCGAGCACAACGTGGTCGGCTCACCCATGTTCCCGACCTTCATGGCCAAGACGACCGGGTTCCTCTTCATGGTCACCGCGGTCATCTTCCTGCTCGGCGGCTTCGCCCAGATCAATCCGATCTGGCAGTTCGGGCAGTACGAGCCGTACCAGATCTCCTATGCCGTGCAACCCGACTGGTACATGGGCTGGCTGGACGGGGCCCTGCGCATCATGCCCAGCTGGGAATGGGTCGGTTGGGGCCACACCATCCCGCTCGAGGTGTTCCTGCCGGCCGTGATCTTCCCCGGCCTGGTCTTCAACATCTTCATCATCTGGCCGTTCATCGAGTCGCGCCACACGAAGGACCTCGCCTACCACAACCTGCTCGACCGCCCCCGCGACCGGCCCAAGCGGACCGCGGCCGGCTCGGCCATGCTCACCCTCCTGTTCATGGTGTTCTTCGCCTCGTCCACCGACGTGATGGCCAACTTCTTCCAGATCCCGCTCAACGCCGTCCTGTGGTTCTTCCGGTTCGCCGTCGTGATCGCGCCGATCATCGCCTACGTGGTGACCTACAAGATCTGCAACGAGATGCGGGCGGCCGAGGGCGTCGGCAAGCGGAAGCGGGCCCAGATCGTCACCCGGTCCTCGACCGGCGAGTACAGCACTCGCCCGGCCGACGCCAGGCCGGGCGACGGGGTGAAGGAGCTCGACGCCATCCCGGTCCCGACCTACATCGACCTGGTGCCGCCGGAGCTGGCCACCGGGGCCGGCGTGCGCCGGGTCATGCGCTGACCGGGCCGGGGCTCAACGCGGCGCGGAGGGTCAACGAAGCTGGGCGCCGCCCTCGGTGACGATCCTCTCGAAGAGGTCCGGGTCGGTGGCGAAGGTCGAGTCCGGGACGGGCCAGTGCACGACCACCTCGGCGAAGCCGAGCTCCCGGTACCAGCCGGCCCAGTCCACAAAGGCATCGACCGACGCCAGCGGGCGTTCGGCGGTCAGCCCCTGCAGCAGCACCTTGTCGATCGCCCGGGGATCCCGTCCCTGCGCCCGGCAGGCCGCCTCGAGCCCTTCCAGCTGGGCTCGCACCACACCGAGTGACTGCTCGGCCGGCCGGGCGGCCGGGGCACCGGGGTCCCCGTAGGTCACCCAACCCTGGCCGAACTCGGCGGCCAGCCCGAGCCCCCGGCGACCGGCCGCGGCCACCAGGAAGGGCGGCCGCGGCCGCTGGACGCACCCTGGGATCAT
Source organism: uncultured Acidimicrobiales bacterium (assembly GCA_963727075.1). Lineage (GTDB taxonomy): Bacteria > Actinomycetota > Acidimicrobiia > Acidimicrobiales > RAAP-2 > Bog-756. Next base: position 2,124,242 of record CAVSET010000006.1, on the reverse strand, counting down.
CCGGGCGGCCACCGCCGCGTAGTGGGTTCCCTCCTCGGTGGTCGACGGCTGGGTCAGCAGCCGGTCGAGGAGGGCGAGGAACTCGGCGAAGCGCTCCGTCCGCTCCGGGGGCGACCACGGTCGCTGGCCGAGCACTGAGGCGTCGAAGCCGGTCCCGCCCGAACCGACGCCGATGGTGAGCCGTCCGCCGGCCAGGTCGTCGAGCGTCATGAGCTCCTTGGCCAGCACGACCGGGTGCCGGAAGTTGGGCGACGTCACCAGGGTCCCGATCCGCAGGCGACGGGTAGCGGCCGCCGCGCCGGCCAGCGTGGGCACGGCCCCGAACCACGGTCGGTCGCGGAACTCCCGCCACGAGAGGTGGTCGTAGGTGTAAGCGGCATGGAGGCCGAGCTCCTCGGCCCGCGCCCAGACCTGGCGTCCCTCGGTCCACCGGTAGATGGGGAGGATCACGGTGCTGAGGCGCATGGGCAGGGACGCTACCGGGCCCGTCGACCAGGAGCCCGGTCCCTCTCCCGCCGCCCCGTCGACCGATCCCTCCGCCTCGCCCGGGACGACCTCGATGTCCGATTCCCGCTTGTCCCGCCGGCCCGGCCCGTCCATGATCGAGCGATGGACCCCGACGCCGCCCGAGCCCGATTCCGCGCCCTCCACCGCCAGGGCACCTTCGTCATGCCCAACCCGTACGATCTCGGGTCCTGCCGACTGCTGACCTCGCTCGGCTTCGAGGCGCTGGCCACCACCAGCAGCGGGCTGGCGGCATCGCTCGGGCGCCTGGACATGTCCGTCAGCCGGCAGGAGCTCGTCGACCATGTGCGGTCCATGTGCGCGGTGACCGACCTGCCGGTCAACGTGGATGCCGAGCAGTGCTTCCCGGCGAGCCCGGGCGGGGTGGCCGAGACGGTGGTGCGCCTGGCCGAGGCCGGCGCGGCAGGCTGCTCCATCGAGGACTGGGACCCGCGGACACAGGCCATCGAGACGCTGGCGGTGGGCGTCGAACGGGTGGGCGAGGCGGCGGCCGCCGCCGGGCGGTCGGGACTGGTCCTCACCGCCCGGGCCGAGAACCACCTGCGCGGCCGGGACGACCTGGACGACACCGTCGCCCGGCTGGCCGCCTACGCTGCCGCCGGCGCTCAGGTGGTGTACGCCCCGGGCCTCACCGACCTGTCGGCCATCGCCCGGGTGGTCGAGGGGGTGGGCGCCCCGGTCAACGTCCTGCTGGTGCCGGGTGGCCCTACCGTCGCCCAGCTGGCTGCCGTCGGCGTCCGGCGGGTCTCGGTGGGCGGCTCCCTGGCCCGGGTGGCCTACGGGGCGTTGGTCCAGGCGGCCGAGGAGCTCCTGGCGGCGGGATCACTCGGTCCCGAGCTCCCGTACCTGAGCCGGTCCCTGGCCGCCACCGCCTTCGCCGGCGGCTGAGCCGGCCGCCGGCTGAGTCCCGAGGGTGCCGGCTGGGTTCCTCAGACAGCGCCGCCGCGGCGGCTCTCGACGGTGACGCCGATGGCGGCCGACAAGATGAGGGCGGCGGCCAAGGGAGCCATCCACAGGCCGAACACGAAGGTGAGGACGGCGAACATGGCGCCCATGCCGAGGATGAAGGGCCAGATGCTCGACCCGGGGAAGGACTCGACGGTGCCGGCGCCCTCGGCGACGTCGGCGTCAGGATCGTCGTCGGGCTGGGGCTTCATCCGGTACGACCACCAGAGGTAGTACGAGCCGGGGAGCAGCCCGAGGAGGGCCGACCCGATGAGCATGAGGAACCCGGCGTCCTCGTAGCTGGTGAACCAGTAGATGCCGGCGATGATGGCGAAGAAGACCCCGACACCCCCGAGGAACAGACCGTCGACCTTCATGAGCCGGCACCCACTGTTTCCTTGTCGGGCACCGGTCGGGCGCCGGGACGATGCTGCTTGCGGTGCTCGGGGTGGTTGTAGTCCCAGGTCGGCCGTTCGGAGCGGATGGGCGGCAGGTGGGTGTAGTTGTGGTGGGGGGGAGGCGATGAGGTGAACCATTCCAGCGTATGGCCGTCCCAGGGGTTGTCCCCGGCCGGCACCGGCTTCCTCCAGGACACCCAGAGGTTGATGAGGAAGAAGAGGAACGAGGCCCCGACGATGAAGGCGCCCACCGTCGAGATCACGTTCAGGGTGGTCCAGCCGGCGTCGGGACGGTAGTCGGCCACCCGGCGGGGCATGCCGTACAGGCCGACCAGGTACTGGGGCATGAACGCCACCCAGAACCCGATGAACAGGACCCAGAAGTGGAGCTTGCCCAGGCGGTCGTCGAGCATCCGCCCGAACATCTTCGGGTACCAGAAGTAGAAGCCGGCGAACCCGGCGAAGACACTGGTCCCGATCAGCACCTGGTGGAAGTGGGCCACCACGAAATAGGTGTCATGGGTCATGAAGTCGACCGGGGGAGAGGCCAGCAGCACACCGGTGACGCCGCCCATCAGGAAGGCGAAGAGGAACCCGATCGAGAACAGCATGGGGGTCTGGAAGCTCAGCTGGCCACCCCACATGGTGCCGATCCAGTTGAAGAACTTGATCCCGGTCGGCACGGCGATGAGGTAGGACAGCAGCGAGAAGAACGGGAGCAGGACCACGCCGGTCGTGAACATGTGGTGGGCCCAGACGCCGGTGGACAGGGCGGCGATGGACATGGTGGCGAACACCATGCCCTTGTAGCCGAAGAGGGGTTTGCGCGAGAAGACCGGGATGATGTCGGTGACCATGCCGAAGTAGGGCAGGGCCAGGATGTACACCTCGGGATGGCCGAAGAACCAGAACAGGTGCTGCCAGAGGACGGGGACGCCGCCGCCCTGCACGCTGAAGATGTGGGTCCCGAAGTGGCGGTCGCAGAAGAGCATCACCACCGCGCCGAACAGCACCGGAAAGGCGATGAGGATGAGGATGCCGGTGACCAGCATGTTCCACGAGAAGATGGGGATCCGGAACATGGTCATCCCCGGCGCCCGCAGGTAGAAGATGGTGGCGGCCAGGTTCACGCCGGTGAAGATGGCGGAGAAACCGGTGAGGCCGAGTGACATCAGCCACAGGTCGGCCCCGGCCCCGGGGGAGTTGATGGCGTTGGAGAGGGGGGCGTAGGCCACCCAGCCGTAACTGGCCGCGCCCCCGGCCACGAGGAACCCCGACAGCATGGTGATCGACCCGCCCAGGTACAGCCAGTAGGACAGGGCGTTCAGGCGGGGGAAGGCCATGTCCGGCGCCCCCACCTGCAACGGCACGATGTAGTTGGCCAGGCCTCCGAAGGCGAACGGCCCGGCGAACAGGTACAGCATGAGGCTGCCGTGCATGGTGAACAGCTCGTTGTAGGTCTGGAAGGAGACCAGGGACGAGGTGGGGTCGGCCAGCTGGGTCCGGATGACCAGGGCCATGATGCCGGCGATGAAGAACAGGACCAGCGAGGTGATCATGTAGCTCTTGCCGATGACCTTGTGGTCGGTCGACGTCAGCCAGTTGAGGATCCCGGTCGGACCTTCGTGGTGGGCGTGACCGCCCCCCTCGTGGGCCCCGGGGCGGTGCCCGTCGGTTCCCCCCGGCTCTTCCGGGCCGACGAGATCGGGTCGTTCGACTGTGGTCGTCATGTGGCACCCTTTGGCGTGGCCGGCGCCGGGCTGGCGTTGGACGGGGTGATGTAGGTGCTGCGGGGCGGGATGTTCGAGGCCGACGTGCCCGAGCGTTCCAACGTGTTGCCCGCAGCCCTCTCAGCGTAGGCCCATTTGGAGAAGGCGGCGGGACTCACCGCCTTCACGCTGAACAGCATTTCGGAGTGGTAGAGGCCGCAGATCTGGGTGCACTGCCCGTTGTAGGTCCCCGAGTTCAGCACGGTCAGGTCGAAGACGTTGGTGACGCCGGGGAGGGCGTAGCGACTGAAGTTGAAGTCGCGCACGTAGAAGCCGTGGATCACGTCGTCCGAGACCAGGGTGATCTGCACCGTCTGCCCGACGGGCACGACCATCTGCGGTCCGTGGTTGTTCGGCCCCTGCGTGGTCTCACCGGCCACACCCACGTTGAGGGAGGGGTAGTCGAAGCGCCATCCCCACTGGAAGGCGGTGACCCTGACGTTGACCGCTGGCGTCCCCGTCGAGGCCACGGTGGCATTGGCCGGGACGGTGGCGTCGACGTTGTTCTCGGTCAGCACGGTGTAGGCGAAGAGCACCCCCACGATGAGGATCGGGATGGCGGTGTAGAGGATCTCGATGGGGATGCTCTCGTGGAACTGCCGAGGCATCTCGTCGGAGCGCTTGCGGTATCGGACGAGCGTCCAGATGATCAGCAGGGCCACCAACCCGCCGACGATGATGCCGGTCGTCATCATCCCCGAGTAGAGCTTGAAGGTGTCCTGCCCCTGCTTGGTGGCGCCCCTGGACGCCCCGTAGGTGGGATAGAAGTTGCAACCGCCGGCGGCCATCGGTGCCGCCACGGCCAGCCCGAGCAGGAGCCGGTGCCGCCGGTGACCCCTGCCCGCCGGGGCCGGACCGGTGGTCGTCGGGCCGGGTTCGGGGCCCTCGTCCCCGGCCTCCGACGAGGGTTCCGAACGCTTTGTGAAGGCGATCACGGCGATGAGACTAGTGGGCACGGCGCCCGAATTAGAAGTTCAGATCCGGGCCCGGTGGACCGGGGTGAACATGCTGGTGAGGGGGGGTGGCGCCGCCGGCGTGGCACCGGTGGTCAGGACCGGGGACCTTCCCGGCCCGATCCCGACTCCCGCGCCGCCCACGAGAACACCCCGTGCGCCATGGTCGATGAGGCGGCATCGGCGCGCCGGGTGAAGACGAGACGGCGCGCCTCTTGCACCCCGGGGTCGTCCGGAGCGGCCAGCCAGGCCAGCTCGGCCAGGTGCCCGGCCAGGCGCAGGGAGCCGTCCCGGGGCCCGACCGGGGACGGCGAGGGACCGCCCCGGTCCTCGATGCCGGTCCCCTCCAGCAGGGCCAGGGCCCGGTCGGCCAGGGTGCCGGCCCCGCCGGCCAGCTCGGCGAGCTCGAGGGCGAGCGCTCGCTCCGGGGCCGGCTGGAGAGTGGCCGGGTTTCCGTCCCACCACCCGCCATAGAGACGCCATACCGTGCGGACGATGAACTCGGGCTCGTCGTAGACGGGCTGCAGGTACGGACGCTCCATGAGCCGAGCCGGCGGCGTCACCGTGTGGACCACCTCGTCCAGCCTTGCCCCCCGGTTCATCAGGGCCAGGGTCTGCTCGACCAGGGACTCGAGGAGCTCGGCGGTGTCCCCGAGGGCTTGGCGGACCCGCTCCTCGCCCATCACCGGGTACCCGTGCCCGGGCAGCAGGACCTCGGGCCCTCCGCCGGGCGAGTCGTAGAGGGCGAGCATCCGGCGGAGGGCGTCGGCCCATTCGAGCGGGTACCGCTGGACCTTCTGCGGGTTGCCGGCGTTGGGCGAGGCCCAGATGAACAGGTCGCCGCAGCAGAGCACCCGCCGGTCGGGGAACCAGGTCCAGGTGTGATCGTCGGTCTCCCCCTTGGCGTGGTGGAGCTCGGCCGAGGTACCGCCCACGTCGAGGTCGAGATGGTCCCGGTAGGTGCGGTCGGGGTAGCGGTACTCGGTGGGCCACTGCAGCGACTCGATGTCGAACTGCCGCCGGTTGATGATGCCGTTGTAGCCCGCGGTGAGGATGTACCGATCGAATCGGGCGGGAAGGGCCTCGTGCGCCACCACCACCGGTCCGGGCCACCCGGCGGCGTCGGACTCGGCCGCCCACACCGGCACGCCGAAGACATGGTCGATGTGCCCGTGGGAGTAGACCGCGGTGTTGAGCCGGCCGGGCGACCAACGCCGGAGGATCCGGTGCACCTCGCCGGCGAGGAAGACGCTTCCGGTGTCCACCAGGACCAGGCCGTCGTCGGTGTCGACGGCCGACACGTTGGCGAAGGAGGGCACGAAGGCCACGCCGTCGGCCACCTCGGCCAGGCCCGGTGCCGGGCGCAACGGGTGCACCTCCGAGGTGGTGACCTCGCCCCGCCAGAGCCGGTCGGCCATGGCCAGCACGTCGTGCGCCTCGGTCATCGCTCCCCTTTCGGCCTCGGGACTGTAGGCGGACGAGCCGGCCCGGCCCCGGGTCCGCTCCTACTCGGCCCGGGTCTCGGGATCGGCCGGCGAGGAGGTCATGCGGCCGGCCCACCGCCCGGCATTGCGCAGGGACCGCTTGAGACGGGCCTCAGCCCCCGGCCGGTGCTTGGCCACCAGGCGACGCCCCGCGGCCGTGGCCGTCCCCGCGGCGCGCCCGGCGCTTCGGGCCGCCGTCCCGCCGGGAGCGGTACCGGCCGCGTGCCCCGGGGCTCCGGTTCTCCGGTTCGCCGACGACGGATCCCCGGGGACGCTCCGGTCGACCACCGAGGCGGTGGCGTCGATGATCCGTGCACTCTCCCGCTGCCGCCTGGTTCCGGCCACGCCGGCACGATAGTCCGACGACCGGGTCAAGGTGGCCACCCGGATGAGCCCGACGGCGCCGAACTCGACGACGATGATCCCTTCGACATCCGGTCGCAGCGCAGGCACGAGCGGTGCCGCCGCGACCACGACGGCGGCGGCCACCACCAGCGTGAGGTGCAGCCGCTGCGGGCAGAGACGCACCAGTCCGAGCGGACCCTGGGCGGTGACGGCCAGGACGGCGAACGCGGCCGCCGCTGCCACCAGCAGGCTTCCGCCGCGCACGTGCACGGAGATGTCGACGAAGATGACGGCGACGATCAGCTCGGTGGCCTGCACCACCCAGAAGGGGAGGGGGCGCGGGCGGTTCGGCGCCTTGGCCGGGTGGAAGAGGGCTCCGCGCTCGTGGACGGAGCTCATCGGGCGGGGAGGAGCGGGTTCAGGAGGTCGGCTGGCCGTTGGCCCCGTCGGAGCGCACCTCGACGACCGGCTGGGCCGGTGGCGGGCTCACTGCGGCCGGAGGGGTGCCCTCGGCCACCGACTTGGTACCGGCGCCGTCCTCGGAAGCCCCCTCGTCGAGGCCCTTCTTGAATTCCTTCTGGGCCGACCCCAGGGAGCGGGCCAGCTTGGGGATCTGGGTCGATCCGAACAGGACCAGGACCACCACGACCAGGATGATGATGCCGTCTACGCCGAAGATCTCTGCGGGGCCGATGTGCACGGTGGTGTCTCCTTTGTGCGGCTGCAGGCACCAGGTTAGACCTGTCCGACCCGGCTCGCAGCACAGCGATGCCGGGTGTTCGGCGCCGACCCCACCATTGGATGGGCGCTCAGCCGGCCAGGAACACTCCGAGGCAGAGGGCGGCCACCGAGGCCAGGGCACCGATCGCCCCCCAGACGGCCAAGGCCCGCCGGCTGGTGGACCGCTGGTGCAGGTAGACGGCGACCCCGGCCACGGCCACGACGCCGATCTTGACCATGAGCACGGTCTTCCAGGCGGTCGAGGCGTGCCCCACGCCGAGGGCGCTGATGTTCCAGAACCCCGTCACCACCAGCACGGCATAGGCCGGCCACAGCAAGCGGGCGACGGTCCGGGCCACCCGCTTGGGAGCCTCCTCGCCGAAGGTGCGGATGGTGGGGAGGAGCCCGGCCACGGTGAATTGGCCGCCCACCCAGACGGTGGCGGCCAGAACGTGGAGGATGACGCGGAACCCGTCGAGCCCGCCGGAAAGGGACGGCCCGGCGTCGGCCGGCACCAGATGGCTCGCGAGAAGCACGGGGTTACTGCTCGGGCCCGCGGCCCTACCTGCCCGTCCAGTTGGGCTTGCGCTTCTCGGCGAAGGCGATCGGTCCCTCCATGGCGTCGGCCGAGCCGAACACCTCTCCGACGGCGGCGTTGTTGATGGCCCATCCTTCGGCGTCGGGGACCTCGGCCGCCTGCTTCATCACCCGTTTGGACACCCGTACGGCCAGGGGGGCGTTGTCGGCAATCGTGCCGGCCAGGGCCAGTGCTTCCTCGAGGAGCCGCTCGGCGGGCACCACCCGGTTGATCAGGCCCAGCTCGAGGGCCCGCCGGGCGTCGATGGGGTCCCCGGTGAGGGCCAGCTCCATGGCGATGGTGGGCGGGATCTTCTTGGGTAGGCGGAACAGGGCGCCGGCACCGGCCATGAGCCCGCGCTTGACCTCGGGGATGCCGAACGTGGCGTCCTCGACCGCCACCACCAGGTCGCAGGCGAGCATGATCTCGCACCCGCCGGCCAGCGCCGAGCCGTTGACGGCGGCGATCATCGGCTTGGGGAAGTCTCGCTGGGCGATACCGCCGAACCCCCCCTTGGCCCCCATGATGTCGCCGGCCTCGCCGGCGGTGAAGGCCTTGAGGTCCATCCCGGCGCTGAACGCCTTGTCACCGCTGCCGGTCACGATGACCACCCAGCAGTCGTCGTCGGCCTCGAGCTCGTCGAAGGCGGCGGCGAAGGCGCGCGAGACGGCACCGTTGATGGCGTTGCGGGCCTCGGGCCGGTTGATGGTGAGGATCTCGGTGTGACCCCGGCGCTCGCGGAGCAGTTCGGACATGGCAAGGTTCCCCTGACGTCAGCCTGAGGCCAGACGGTAGCGCGGCGCACCGGCCTCGACGACCACGGACGAACCGACCAGGCCGGGCACGTCGAGCTGGCCGACCGCTTCGAGGACGTCGTCGTGGCCCGGGGCGACGGCCATGTGCCGCCCGTCGGGCAGGCAGGCGATCATCGGCGCCGCCGTGGCGGCACCGTCGTAGCCCCGCATCACCGTGGCGGCCACCACCCGGGCCGGGGTCGGCGTGTCGACCTCGAGGGCGGTGTCGACGGCCGAGGCGTCGATGCGGGCCTGGGCGAGGGCGGTGTCCCCGCGTCGGTAGCCGCCCGGCGGGGGAGCCGACCCATAGAGGCCCGAGCGCGTGCTTGGTGACGAACCAGCCGAGGCCGGTCGCCATCCCGAGTCGTGCCGTCGACCCGCCACCCGATGGGGTGGGCGAACGGCGCAGGACGTCGGTCACGGTGGCGATCCCGTGGGTGGTGTAGTTGTTCCCCGGACCGCCGAAGTAGGGGAGGCCCCCGGTCGAGGTCAGCCCCCGCCGGTCGCCGGGCGCGATGCCCAGGGCGTCGGTGGCCAGCTCCACCGCCGACGGGAAGCACGAGTACAGGTCGAGGACCTCGACGTCGTCGATCCCGATCGCCTTCCCGTTTCCCCCGGCCCGTGAGGCCGCATCGAACAGGGCGTGCCCGGCGGCGGCGATGGCCGGGGACCGGCCGGGATCGGGGCGTGCCGCCGGGAAGCGCACGTCGACGGCGTCGGCGCCGGCCCAGATGAACACGGCCCGGTCGCCCACCCCGGCCCGGATGACCTGCGGCCAGGGAGCAGACGACGAGGGCGGCACCCTGGTCGGATCCGAGGAAGGCGGTCATCCGCTTGGTGTAGGGCTCGCACACGATCCGGTTGTCCGGTGCCGGGGTGGCGATGGCTTCGGCCGAGCGGGCCTCGGGGAACCAGGCATAGGGATTGCCCGAGGCCACCTCGGTGAACGGTGCGAACAGGTCGCCGATGGCCCGCCGCTGAGCGGCGGCGTCACGGCCGGCGCGGGCGGCCACCACGCTCTCGAACAGCGGGTAGATCTGCACCGGGGCCATCAGGCCGATGGCCGATTCGGCCGGCCCCACTCCGGGACGGTCGTCGCCGACCGCCGGGTCCGGCGGCAGATCGGTCCCCTCGTCGCGGGGTAGGCCCTGGGCCCGCCGGGCCCGCGACGACCGGATGGCCTCGGCCCCGGCGATGAGCGTGGCCGACAGCCGCCCCCGGGCGATGTCGTCGGCGGCCCGGCTCACCAGCCATTGTGGAGTGTTGCCCCCGATGGTGCTGACTTCGCACGCCGCGCCGGCCATCCCCAGCCGGCGGGCCAGTTCGGTGGCGGGTGCCGGGCCCGTTCGGGTCATGATGCTCACGACGGACACCCGTTCGACCGAGTCCCGCAGCGCCGGAGCGTCGGCGAAGGCGGCTTCGCCGGCCCGCTCCATCAGGTCGATCGGGGTGACCAGCGCCTCCCGCTCGATGGACTGTCCCGAGGCGATGACCACCGGGATGCGCTCGGGGTCGGGGCTCGATGGGGTCATGGGATGTGAGGACGCGGCTCGTCCCGGGCCGCAAGCTACCATCGTCCCTTCAGGCCACAGCTGGTTGCCGCCCCGGCCAGGCTCCCGGGCCCGGATGGGGCGCTCCCCGCCCGTGTGAGACCCCGGACCGTGAAAGGTTGGACCTTGTCCTCGACGCCGTCGCCCCCAACGCCCAGCGGCGGCGGGCTGCCCGAGGGGTTCCTCTTCGGGGTGGCCACCGCCGGGTTCCAGGTCGAAGGGGGCTACAACGGGCCCGGTCAGCCGGCCAACAACTGGCTGGCCTGGGAGCAGGTAGGTCGGGTGGAGCCGTCCGGCAACGGGGTGGGATTCTTCGACCGGCCGGATGAGGCGCTCGATCGCGCCCAGGCCATCGGGTGCGACAGCTTCCGGCTGGGCGTGGAGTGGGCGCGGGTAGTCCCCGATGCGGAGAGCACCGACTCCACCGCGCTGGCACGCTACGCCCTGATCGTGGACGAATGCGCGGCGCGGGGCCTCGTCCCCCTGGTCACGATGCACCACTTCACCCATCCGGACTGGCTGGGTGTGGACTTCTGGTTGCGGCCCGACGCCCCCGACCGCTTCCTGCAGTGGGCGGAGGTGGTGGTCGAGGCGCTGGCGCCCGCCGTGCGGCATTGGGTCACGCTCAACGAGATCAACGTGCTCGCCCTCAACTCGTGGGTGTTGGGTGTCTTCCCACCCGGTCGGTTCCTGTCCATCCCGGACCAGGCCATCGCCCTCGACAACCTGTTGACCGCCCACGTCCTCGGCTACGAGGTCATCCACCGGGCCCGCCCCGACGCCGTCGTCACCACCAACAACGCCTGCCTGAGCCCCTACGGGCAGGACCGGATGCTCACCGATCTCCTCCTGGCCCGAGGAGCCGGTGTCGACCGGGACGACGTGGACGACTGGCTGGAGGAGCGCCGCCACCGGCACGACCGGCTGCTGCCCGCCGCCGGGCTCGGCGAGCGGTTCCTCCGCGGTGCCAGCCGCGGCCACTGGCCAGCTACGGGTCCAAGGCGGGACGCCGACGCTCCGGAACGAGCCTCCCGCGCCGGGCGCTCGACGCCGTCTACGAGAGTGCCGCACGAGCGGACGCTCGACGTGGTGGCCATCGACTACTACGACCCCCGTGGCCGCCCGCCACTTCCGGCTCCCGGGCCACCGGACCGCCGGTGGACGGGGCGCCCTGCCCGTCCGCGAGCTCTGGGACGACGTCCCCGAGCCGGCCGGCCTCACCCGCTGGTTGTCGGACCAGCACTCCCTGGCCCCCGGGGTCCCGCTCTGGGTGGTGGAGAACGGCCTGTGCAACCGGGTGCGCCACGGGCGCTCGTACCCCCGCCTCGACGGCTGGGACCGTCCGCGCGTACCTGCGGGAGAACATCGCCGCGGTGATGGCGGCCGTCGACGACGGCGTGCCGGTCGCCGGGTACTGGCACTGGTCGCTGATGGACAACTACGAGTGGGGCTCGTACGAACCCCGGTTCGGGCTCTACGGGATCGACCGTCACCGCGGCGAGCACGGGACCACCTGGCTCGACACCGATGCCCTCGGCGACGACGCCGCCGAGGCCTACCGCCGGATCATCGCCGGTCTCCGCGCCGGCGACCGCTCGGTGCTGCGAGGCCGGCGAGCCGGTGCCCTGGCCGGCCCGTGCAGCCGCCCTGCCCGATCAGGTCGCGGGCGGCGCGGCCCGAGTCTCGGCGAGGACCTGCTCGGCCTGGTCGACGATCTGGGCCACCAAGCTGGCCGCGGGGATGAGGGTCTGGATCGCCCCGACGCCCTGCCCGGTCGGGTAGCACTCGCGGGCCGGATCGATGCCGTCGGTCTCCTCCCCTCCTCCCAGGTGGAACGCGCCGTCGCCCATCGACCGGCCGAGCTGGGCGGGGAAGGGGCTGAGCTCGGAGGGGTGCTCGTCGAAGAAGGCGGTGTAGTCGTTGCGCACCACCCGCATCGTCTTCCCCGAGAACGCCCGGCTGATGGTGGTCCCGTCCTCCCGGTCCGGATCAGGGCGTCCTTGTAGCCGGCCACGCCGCGGGCCTCGGGGGTGGCGATGAAGCGGGTCCCGATCCACACGCCGTCGGCGCCGAGGGCCAGTGCCGCGGCCAGGCCCCGGCCGTCGAAGATGCCCCCGGCCGCCACCACCGGGATCTCGGCCCCGACGGCGTCGACGATCTGGGGCACCAGCGGCATGGTGGCCACCAGACCGGTATGACCTCCGGCCTCGGTGCCCTGGGCCACCACGATGTCGCAGCCGGCGTCGAGGGCCCGCCGGGCGTGGTCGACCTTGCCGCACATGTTGACCACCAGCACGTCATGGCGGTGACAGAGGTCGACCACCTCGGACGGAACGCCCAGTCCGGCCACGAAGACCGAGGCGCCCCCTTCGATGACTGCCGCCGACCTGGCTCTCCATGTCCCCGGGCATGGCGGTGAGCAGGTCGACGCCGAACGGCTTGTCGGTGGCCGCCCGCACCGCGGCGATCTCGGCCACCATCCGCTCGGTGCTCATGGTCGAGGCACCGAGGCACCCGAAGCCCCCCGGCCTCGGACACCGCCGTGACCAGCGGTGCGTACGAGACGCCCCCCATGCCGGCGAGCATCACCGGGTGCTCGATCCCGAGCATGTCGGTCAATCGCGTCTTCATGGCCTTCTCCTCGATCTCGCCGGACGCACCCTCTGCGGCCGGGGCCAAGGGGCACCATAGGCCGACCGTGGCCCGGCCTGGTCGGCCGATGCCGGTCAGTCGAGGTAGGGACAGTGTCGGCACCCCGACTGGCAGCAGGTCGACCGGCTCAACAGGTGGGCGGCGGTCATCACGAAGAGGCCCGTCTCGGGATCGGTGTAGCCCGGGGCACCCTCCTCCATGGCGGCCGGTGGGCGGCGAGGATCTCGGCCCGGCGCGGGTGCGCCGGCGACAGGCGCGACGGGTGCGGCTCGCCGAGCGGTCGACCCGGAGGGTGACTCGGGCCGGCGTGGAACGGGCGGCCCCGCGGGCGGTCGACCGGTGGATCGGAAGTCGACAAGACGGGTAGGCGGACCGGGGCCTGGACGGTCCTACCCCGGGGACGCCCCGGTCGGCGACCGCCGCCGGTCGGGGGCCGGGGACCGGCCCCGGCTCGGTCACCGCTCCGGGAACGGCGACGGCGACGCCGTCGACTTCGCCGGCCGTCACCGCCGCGTCCGGCGCGTAGCTCGGCACGAAGTCGCGCTGGCGGACCAGGGCGAGCGTCCCGAGCGATCCGACCAGGGCGATGACCGTGGCGATGGCCATGAGGTGGTTGAAGGTGGCGGTGAACCCCACCTGGTAGGCGCTGATCAGCGCGTGGCGGGCCGCCGCCGTCGTCGATAGTCGCGGCCGCCTGTCGGATGGTGCCGCTCGAGATGACCCCTCCCAGGCGGCCGTCGCCGTGGGCCACCACCGCCTGCCCGACCGGGGAGTGGCCCAGGGCGGTGAGGGTGTTGGGCCGGATCTGGCTGAGAAACACCGCCCCGAGCCCGGCGATGCCGGTGGCGATCCCGACCTGCCGGAAGGTGCTCGACGACCCGGTGGACATCCCGCTGCGCTGGGGCGGCACCACCGACACCGTGGCCGAGGCCAGCACCGGGTTGGTGATCCCGACTCCGATGCCGGCCACGATGAAGCCGGGCAGCAGGACCGTCCACGCCGAGGTGGCCTGCACGTCGGTCATGAGATAGCAGCCCAGCGCCACCAGCAACAGGCCCAGGCCGAGCAGGAAGCGGGCGTGCACCCGGACGGTGAGCTTGCCGGCGATGGGCGCGGCGATGAACGCCAGCATGGTGATGGGCAGGAAGCGGAGACCGGCGGCGAACGGCCCGTAACCCAGGACCACCTGGAGATAGAGCGTGAGGTAGAGGAACATGGCGAAGATCGAGGCGGACAGGGTGAACGAGGCGACTGACACTCCGACCATGGCTGGCCGTTTGAAGAGGGTGAGGTCGAGCATGGGGTCCGCCCCGCGCCACTCCGCCACGAGGAACACCACCATCAGGGTGCCCGAGCCCACCAGCAGCCCCACGATCGACGGGCTGCTCCATCCCCGGGCATTGCCCTGCAGGAGGGCGAACACCAACATGAACAGCGACGCCGAGAAGGTGACGAAGCCGATCCAGTCGACCCGGCGGGCGGCCGCGTCCCGCGAGTCCGAGATCTTGGTCCAGGTGATGAGGATGGCTCCCACCCCGATGGGGAGGTTGACGAAGAAGATCCATCGCCAGCCGATCCCGCCGGTGATGGCCCCACCGACCAGGGGGCCGACGGCCACCGCGCCACCCACCACCGCGCCGTAGACGCCGAAGGCGGTGCCCCGCTCGGGCCCGGAGAAGGCATTGGCGATGAGCGCCAGCGAGGTGGCGAACATGATGGCGCCGCCCACCCCCTGGACGCCCCGGCAGAGGTTGAGCATGAGCGAGCTGGTGGACAGCCCGCACAGCAGGGAGGAGAGGGAGAAGACGGTCACACCGACGGCGTAGACGCCGCGCCGACCGAACATGTCGCCGAGCACCCCGGCGGTGAGGAGGAAGGCGGCCAGGGTCAGGGCATAGGCGTCGACCACCCATTGCAGGTCCGAGAAGGTGGCGTGCAGTGACCGCTGGATGTCCGGGAGGGCCACGTTAACGACGGTGATGTCGAGCAGCAGCATGAACGTGCCGGTGCACACGCCGATGAGCGTCCACCACCTGCGGTCCATCGCACCACCCCCACGTCCGTTCATCGGTCCGGTGCCGGGTGGCACCTCGCACCCTCCCGGTGTGCGTTCGAGGTGCTTCGTTCCCCCAGGCGGTGATCTCTACCGGGCAGGGTGTAGACCGACACCGCATGTATAGACGACGGGCTGGGGCCGGGCAACGATCTGCGCCCGACCGGTGCCGCCCGCGGCCGGCTCAGGCCGTGCCGTACGTGGTGCTCCGGTCCCGGGCGAGCGCACCGGTGACCCGCAGCTCCGCGGTCACCGCCGCCAGATCGGAGCAGAGCGCGTCGATGACCACGCGGTGGCCGGCGTGCACCGTGGCGTGCAGGCTGTCCGGCGGCGCCTGGCGGTCGAAGAACCACCCGCCGCGCTCGGCCAGGGCGTCGCCCAGGGCGAAGGTGTCGATGCCCGGATCTTCGGGATCGGCCCCGAAGGCCAGCACGGTGGCGTCGGGATGCCCGCGCAGCGCCAACCCGGGCGTGGCCTCTATGGCCTTCATGAGGGTCGCCGCCGCCCGGTCGGCGTCCTCCGCCAGTCGCAGGTAGCCGTCCGCGCCCAGGTGGTGGAGGACCGCCCAGCCGGCGGCGATAGGCCCGGCCGGCCTGGTGCCGGCCAGGGAGGGAGACCCGTACAGCCCGCCCAGCCAGTTGCTGGTGACGAAGGGCTGCCGACGGGCCAGCTCGCTCGTGCGGTAGACGATGACCGACACCCCTTTGGACCCGTAGCCGTACTTGTGCAGGTCGGCGGAGATCGATGTGACCCCGGGCACGGACAGGTCCCACGGGGCGTGCCCGCGCCCCAGGCGCTCGAGGAAAGGGAGGATGAACCCGCCCAGGCAGGCGTCCACATGGCAGAGGGCGCCCCGCTCGGCGGCCATGGCCGCCAGATCCCCGATCGGGTCGAGGACCCCCTGAGGGTAGGTCGGGGCCGACCCCACCACCAGGACTGTGCTGTCGTCCACGGCATCGGCCATGGCGCCGGTGTCGGCGACGAACTCCGGCCCGACCGGCACGCGCCGCGACTCGACGTCGAAGTAATGGGCGGCCTTGTCGAAGGCGGCGTGGGCGCTGGTGGCGAGGACCATGTTGGGTCGGCCGATCCGGCGCTCGGCGCGCCCCCAGTCGCGAGCGGTCCTCACTGCCTGGAGGAGGGACTCGGTGCCTCCCGAGGTCAGGAAGCCCCGCACCGAACGGCGCTGGTCGTCGGGGAGGCGGTCGCCGCCGAGCAGCCCGATGGTGATCGAGACGATGTCCTGCTGCATGCGGGCCAGGCTCGGGAAGACCCCGGTGTTGAGGGCGTTCTCGGCCGAGAAGATGGCGGCGGCCCGCTCGAGTAGGTCGTGCACACCGTCGCCGGCCGAGTAGACCAGGCTGAACACCCGACCGCCGCGCCAGTCGCGGTCGTCGGCCCGGAGCTCCGCCAGGTGGGCCAGCACCTCGTCGGCGGCGAGCCCGGCATCGGGCAGCCGGTGGTCGAAGGCTCCTCCGGGCACCCGGTCAGCCTACGAGCGGCGGGGCGCCCCGGCCCGGCGGCTCAGGTGATGTCGCGCTCGGTCAGGATGTACGAGCCGACCGCGGCGAAGGCCAGCCCGTAGAACAGCATGAGCAGGGTTCCCTGCCACCAGTTGAACAGGCCGAAGCGGGCTCCGGGCCCGCGGGTCAGGCTGGAGGCGGCCGTAGCCGCCCCGGTGGGTACCCACCGTTCGGCCCCGTGGACCAGGCTGACCAGGATGCCCTCGAGAATGATGAACCACCCGAGGCACACCACGATCGCCGCCACCTGGTTGGTGAGCACCGAGCCCACCCCGACGCCGAGGATGGCGAACAGGGCGAACACCAGGATCATCCCGGGCGCCACGGCCGGGATCTGACGCGCCATGTCACTGAAGGACCCACCTCGGGCCGAGAGGGTGAGCCCGCCGCCGATGACTGTGGCCACCAGCATCACGACGGCCAGGGCCGCACCGAGGATGGCCGAGGTCAGAAGCTTCGCCCCCACGAACCGAGGGCGACGGGGCGTGACGAGGAACGAGGTGGTGACGGTCTTGTGGCGGAACTCGGCAGTGACGCACAGCACCCCGAGCAACAGGGCGAACAGGTAGCCGGTGAACCCCGCGCCCACCAGGTTGCGAAGCTGTTGGGTGGTGTGCGGCACGGTGTAACCGGGTGAGACGAACGTCCCCCCGCCGTTCGGGCCGTTGTTGTCGTCACCGTGACTGAGGAAGATGACGAGGATGAGCAGCCCGTTGACGATGAGGGCGATGCCGGTGAGCACCCAGGGCACGGCCGTGGTCCGCATCTTGAGCCATTCGGCTCGGATGCCACTGGTCATGCCGGGGCCCCCGGTCCCGGGCCCCCGATGTACCCGGCCGGCTGAGGCTGAGGCTGGGGCTGGGCCCGGCGCGGGTCGGCGGCGTCGAACCCGTGGGTGAGGCTGAGGAAGACGTCTTCCAAGCTCCCGCCCTCGTAGCCGAGCTCGTAGAGGACGATCTGGTGCTGGGCGGCGAGCGGGCCGAACCACTCGGGGGTGGCGCCGTCGATGACCATGACGTCCGGGGCGAGCTGGCGGTAGCCGACGGGGATGGACTCGAGCACGGCCGCCAACCGGGGCAGCTCGGGGGTGCGGATCCGCAGCCCGGTATGCGTTCCGGCTCGGCCGGCCAGCTCGGCCAGGGTCGTCTGGAGGACGAGCTGACCGTGGGACACGATGACCACGTCGTCGACGGTCTCCTCCATCTCGGACAGGAGATGGGACGACACCAGGACGGCGTGCCCGAGCGAGGCCTGGTGCCGGATGAAGGTTCGCAGCCACTGGATGCCTTGGGGGTCGAGCCCGTTGGCGGGTTCGTCGAGGATGAGGATCTCCGGCTCACCGAGCAGGGCGGTAGCCAGCTGGAGGCGTTGCCGCATGCCCAGTGAGAACTTCCCCACCCGGCGGCGCGCCACATCGGCCAGGCCCACCAGTTCGAGCGTCTCCTGCACCCGGGTGAGCGGCAGCTTGGCCCCGATGGCCACCGACTTGAGGTGGTCTTCGGCCCGCCTCGACGGGTGGAAGCTGGTCGCTTCGAGGACCGCGCCCACATGGTGGACGGGGTGGTCGAGGTCCACGTAGCGGCGCCCGCCGAAGGTGGCCGAACCGCCGCTCGGTGACACCAGGCCGAGCAGGATGCGCAAGGTGGTCGTCTTGCCCGAGCCGTTCGGGCCGAGGAAGCCGGTCACCCGTCCGGACACCACGTCGAAGCTCAGATCGTCGACGGCCTGCACCGTCCCGAAGTGCTTCGACAGGCCATGGATCTCGATGGCCGAGGGCATGCCAGACGGTACCCGATGCCGCCGCGGCCCTCGGGTCATTGAGAGCGTGTTGCCATGGGCGCCAGTCCGTCGACCCGCCAGGGAGGTCGGCCCGACCTCGGGCGTCGTCGGGGCGGACGATGGCAGGGTGGATGTCAGATGGCGGCGTAGATGTCGCTCGGCAGCAGTAACCCGACGGCCACCACCAGCTCGTCGTGGACCCGGCCCATGTTGCTCCAGCCGTTGACCCAGCCGACGAGGGCCGAGTACCAGACATGGCCGAGGATACGGGCCCGGTCGCTCAGATCGGGCGGATGGGGTTCGCCGATGGCGCGGGTGATGATGCCCTCCATGAGCACCGACACCTGCTGTTGGCACTCGATGGCGGCCGGGTCGGGCGAGGCCAGGGCGATGAAGACCGCGCCCACCAATTGCGGCTGGCGGCCCATCGACCGCAACGCCCGGTCCAGCACGTCGATGACCCGGGCCCCGGCCGTGTCACCCTGGGCCGGGAGCTGCGCCAGCCGAGCGTCGAGCTGCTCCACCCAGTGCACGAGTGCCGCGGCCAAAAGATGGTCCTTGCTGGTGAAGTAGCGGTAGACGGTGCCCATGGCCACGTCGGCCCGGGCGGCCACGTCCCGCATCTGTACGGCTTCGTACCCCCCGTCGAGCCCGAGCGCCATGGCCGCGTCGAGCACCCGCTGCCTCCGGGCGTGCTGGGCTCGCGTCAGGGTCCGCGGCGCCGGACGGTTCGCCATGAGCGCCAACCCTACTCGCCTGGGCTTTCGTCCCCAGTTCCGGGTGGGGGCCCTGCGGGAGGCCGGATCGGCCCGAGCGCGGCGGGGTCGGGCTCCCATCTGACGCCCCGTCATGTGGGACCGCCCCTCGGTACCATGGTCGGCCATGGCCGTGGCCGATGATCCCGAGCTGATCGCCACCACCGACGGCCGGGTTCCCGGGCGCCGGGGCCGGGCCACCCGCCAACGATTGCTGGAGTGCACCGCCGAACTGCTGGTGGCGACGCCGTGGCGCTCGATCAAGGTCATCGACATCGCCCGTGAGGCGGGCACCTCCCCCGCCACCTTCTACCAGTACTTCGAGAACGTGGAGGCGGCCATCACCGTCCTGGCCGAGGAGCTGGTCGAGGGGGCGGGCGTCCTGGCCGGCCTGGTGGACGGCGACTGGTCCGAAGGCGCCAGCTGGTCGACGGCGGTCGCGGTGGTCAAGGGCTTCATGGACTACTGGGAGTCCAATCGGGCCGTGTTCCGGGTGGTGGAGCTGACCACCGTGGAGGGGGACCTCCGGTTCCAAGGACTGCGGGTCCGGGCGCTCAACGCGGTGACCGTCACCCTGGCCCGGGTCATCGCCACCCACGGTGGCCCCTCCGGCTCGCCGGCCGGTTCCGACCCGATGGCCGCGGCCGGGACGCTCATCGCCATGCTCGCCCAGGTGGCCGGCCACCGGTACGGGTTCGAGTTCTGGGGCATCCGCACCGCCTCACTGGTGGACAGCCAGGCCCGCCTGCTCCATTGGTCGGTCACCGGCCGGGAGGCACCCGCCGGGGCCCGGGTGCCGGGCTCCGAGGTCCCGTTGCCGCGCACCGGACCCGTGGTGGGAGGAGGGGCGGCTTCGGCTCGCACCGCCGAGCTCAAGGCGGCTTCGGCCAAGGCGGCGTCCCACCGCCGGCCCGGCGAGTAGCCGGGCGGAGGAGCGGGATCGGTTCAGCGCACCGCCACCGGGTTGACCGGCGAGCCGAGTGCATTGGTGAGGGGTAGCGGGGTGGCGTCCAGCAGGAAGTCGTAGCGGCCGTCGCCGGCGCAGGCGTCGGCCAGCTCGTCGAGGAAGAAGTTCTGGCCCTGGGTCATCCCCATCTCGACCAGGTGCAACAGGTGGACGGGGAGGTAGAGGCGGTCGTCCTCGCAGGGGTAGACCTCGAGCACCATGGTGTCGGTGGCCACCGCGGCCACGTCGCGGGCGTGGAACCATGTCGCCGTCCGCATGGTCAGGCCCGGGGTGGGCCAGGTATAGGCCACCAGGTCGCGTCGGGGCGGAGCCCCTCCGAGCCCGGGTCGCCCGGGGAGGGCCAGATGGGCCGCCTGGCCGGTGCGGACGAGGACCACGTCCCCGGGCTCGACGCGCAGCCCGCCGAGGGCACAGGCGGCGTCGAGGTCGTCAGGGGTGATGGGGTACCCGGGTTCGAGGATCTCGAGCCCCTTGGACCGGGGGATGTCGAGCAGGACGCCGCGGGACACCAGCGTCTTGATCAGGTGGATGCCGAGCCGGTCCGCCCCGGCCTCGGTGACGGCGGCGGCCGGGAAGCCGTTGTAGAGCTTCGGTCCGTCCGGGCCGCCCCCGTAGGACACATGAGCCAGGCTGTCCCAGTGGGTGGCGCACTGGGTGGCCATGGTGACCACGTCCTCGGACGAGGCGATCCATTCGGGGTCGGGGCTCAGTGGGTTGTTGACGGCCACCATGGTGCGGGTCGGGTTGACCCGGCCTTCGACGAAGCCGACCTGGATGCCCTCCTCGGCCGACAGGGGCAGGCCCAGGGCGAAGGCCGCCCCCTGGCGCACCGCCCCCGCCCCCCGGCGCCTGGCCTCCCCGTCGATGAGGTTGAGGGTGCCGATCTGGTCGTCGGGCCCCCAGCGGCCCCAATTGGAGATACGGGCGGCCAATTGGGCGAATGACGAGGGAATTGAGGGCGAGACCGGCGCTGGCACCGACCCGTTGTACCTCATATGGGCAACAGTTTTTCCGGATTCGGGCCGATAGATCACGGCGAGGGGATGGAGCGAGATCGCTGAGGGTACAGCACCATGACCGGAGTCCGTCCGATTGGACACCACCGACGTCCCCTGACAGAGTCAGCGGGGCAACCAGAGGAACGCCACACCGTGCACGACGAACGAGCCGATCCCGGCTCCCGCCAGGGCCGGCGGGTGGCGCCGAGGGCTGGCCGCACCCCCAGGAATGACAGCCGGTTCGGTCGGGGCCGTCGGACGCGCCTGGCCGTGGCCTGTCTGCTCGGCCTGGTGATCCTGGCCGCCGGGTGGTCGACCTCGCTCGAGGTGGCCAAGCCTTCGACCGCCGTCGCCGCCGGGCCGGTGTCGCTCGCTGCCGTCCAGGGCCTCTATGCCCAGGACCTGGTGGCCCGTATCAATGCCGAGCGGGCGGCGCGTACCGACGGCGGGCGCGCCCGTTCCGCGGCTGCAGGTGGACCCGGGACTCACCGCCGACGCCCAGGCCTGGTCGGCCCATCTGGCTGCCTCCGGATCGGTGGCCGACCCGACGCTGCCGCCCTGCGGCGGCGCGGCCAACCAGGTCTGCGTCTTCGCGGCGAACTCGGGGAATACCGGCTACGGCTACTGGCCGGGCGACGGCTCGGATGGGATGGACGGTTCCTACATGGCCTCGGCGGGACACCGCCAGAACGAGCTCGGTGCGGCCTACACCAATGTGGGGGTGGGCGTGACCTGCAGTGGCAACCAGGCCTGGACGGTGGAGCTCTTCGGGTACGCCTACGGCGACGTACCGTCGGCCAACGCCCGCCAGGCCGCGCAGAACGCCTCGTCGGGAGACCCGGTCGGCGCCAGCCCGATCGTGGCGGGCACCCCCACGGGTGACCCGGTCTACTGCCCGGGCCAGAGCGTGGGGCCCAATGGGGCGATCACCCCCACCGGCGGCCAGTACCGGTACCCCTTTGCCGTGGTCCCGGTTCCCGGTGAGCCCAACGGTGGCGAAGCGGTCGGGATGGCCGCCACCGCCGACGCCGGCGGCTACTGGGTGGCCCGCTCGGACGGATCGGTCTCCACCCACGGCGATGCCCTCAACTACGGCTCGATGGCCGGGGTCGCCCTCAATGCGCCCATCTCGCACATCGTGGCCACCGCCGACGGGCGGGGGTATTGGCTGGTGGCCGCCGACGGTGGCATCTTCTCCTTCGGAGACGCCCAGTTCTACGGGTCGATGGGCGGGAGGCCGCTCAACGCGCCCGTGGTCGGTGTCACGCCCACCCGCGACGGCCGGGGCTACTGGCTGGTGGCCAGCGACGGCGGGGTGTTCGCCTTCGGCGACGCCACCTTCCTCGGCTCGATGGGGGGCCAGCGCCTCAACTCGCCGGTGGTGGACATCGCCACCGACCGGGCGACCGGTGGCTACTGGCTGGTGGCCAGCGACGGCGGGGTGTTCGCCTTCGGGGCGCCGTTCTTCGGGTCGACCGGCAACCTGCGGCTCAACCAGCCGGTGGTGGGGATGTCGGTGGCCGGCGACGGGGGAGGGTACTGGTTCGTGGCATCCGACGGCGGCATCTTCACCTTCGGGAGCGCCCGGTTCGTGGGCAGTGCGGGCAGCCTGCAGCTGAACGCGCCGGCGGTCGGGATGGCGGCTGACCCGGCCAGCGGCGGCTACTGGTTCGTGGCCGCCGACGGTGGGGTGTTCTCGTACGGCGCGCCCTTCCTCGGCGCCGGCTGAGCCCTGCTCCGGAACCGGCTGGGCCGCGACGAGGGGCCGGCCCCGTCGGTCCGGAGCGTTCAGCCGGACCAGATGATCGACTGCAGCTCCGAGTAGGCCTCGAGGCTGTAGTCACCGCCGTCCCGCCCGAGACCGCTCATCTTGAACCCGCCGAAGGGGGCGTCCATGTTGCGTTGGGCGGTGTTGATCCCGACATGGCCGGCCCGGAGCAGCTTGGCCACCCGGAACGCCCGGGCCGTGTCGCCGGAGAAGACGTAGTCGTAGAGGCCGAACGGTGAGTCGTTGGCGATGGCGATCCCCTCCGCTTCGTCCTCGAAGGGGATGGCCACGACCACCGGGCCGAAGATCTCCTCGCGGGCCACGGTCATGCTGTTGGTACCGGTGATGAGCGTCGGCTCCACGTAGTAGCCCACCTCCAGGTGATCGGGCCGGTTGCCGCCCACCACGACCTCACCCTGCCGGCGGCCGTTCTCGACGTGGTCGAGCACCCGCTGGCGTTGGGTGCCCGAGATCAGGGGGCCGACCACCGTGTCCGGCTCGGTGGGGTCGCCCACCTTGAGCCGGCCGGCGAAAGCCGAGAGCCCGGCGACGACCTGGTCGAAGAGGCTGCGATGGACGACCGCCCGGGTGGGCGCGGTGCAGATCTGGCCGGAGTGGAAGGCCCAGGTCGATCCAATGGCGGTGACCACCGACTTGATGTCGGCGTCCTCGAAGACGACGGCGGCGCCCTTCCCGCCGAGCTCCATGAGCACCCGCTTCATGGTGGGCGCGCCGGCCGCGGCGATCTGCTGGCCCACGGCGGTGGACCCGGTGAACGAGACCATGTCGACGTCGGGAGAGGTGGTGAGGGCGGCCGCCGGCTCCGGGCCCCGGCTGTTGACCAGGTTGACCACCCCGGGCGGGAAGCCGACCTGCTCGAGGACCCGGGCCAGCTCCACGATGGCCAGCGGGTCCTGGGGGGCGGGCTTCATGATCACCGTGTTGCCCATGGCCAGGGCGGGGGCGACCTTGCCGGCCATGTTGGTCAGGGGGAAGTTGTAGCTGGCGATGGCCGCCACCACGCCGACCGGTTGGCGGTAGGCCAGCGCGCTCGATCAGGCCACCCGGCGCCAGCGGGGTGGCGGCGGTGGCGATGGGCGGCAGCATGGACTCCTGCACGTGGCGGATGTCGCGGGAGTACCGGTCGAAGCGGTCGGCGCACACCGGGACCTGCATCCGCGAACCCACCGAGGCGGTGGCGCCGGTCTCGGCGATGACCAGGGGCACCAGCTCCTCGTTCTTGGCCCGGATGGCCGCGGCAGCCGCCTTGAGCAGGGCCAACCGTTCCTCGGCCGGTGTCGCCGCCCAACCGGGCAGGGCCTCGCGGGCCGCCTCGGCCGCCTGCTCGGCGTCACGCACCGAGGCGTCGGGCGCCTGGCCGACCACCTGCTCGGTGGCCGGGTTGACGATGTCATAGGTGCCGTTGCCGGCCTCGACCCACTTGCCCCCGATGAGCAGCTGGGTCTCGTCCCTGGTGATCTGGCTACCCATGGTGGGTCCCCTTTCGTGATGGTGAGCCGACCGACCGCCCGGCCCGGGCCGCGCCCGGCGGCGGGCGACGACGAGAATCTGACGGCGAGTCAGCAGTGTAGGTTCCCGGCCGGGCGTCAGGCCCGGGACGGCACGGGCTCGACCGTCTCCGTGTCCCGCCCCGACCTGAGCAGCGTGCCCGGGAGCTCGCCGGTGGCCTGGCCGTCCACGATGGTCTCGACGCCGTTGACCAGCACCCGGACCACACCGGTGGCCTCGGCCACCAGGCGGGGGCTGCCGCCGGGGAGGTCGTTCACCAGCGTGGCCGGCTCCGACCCGATCGTCTCGGGATCGAACACGAACAGATCGGCGCGGCGCCCCTCGGCCACCCGGCCCCGGTCGCGCAGTCCGAACAGTTCGGCCGGTGCCTCGGTCATCAGCTGGACGGCCCGCTCCAGTGGGACCAGCTTGCGCTTGCGCAGGCAGTCACCGAGGAACGAGGTCGGGTAGTTGGAGCCGCACATACGGTCGAGATGGGCGCCGGCGTCGGAGCCGCCCACCATGGCCCCCGGGTCGTTCCACACGTCGACGCGCGCCTGCCACGAGGCATCGTCACCGTCGGACGCCTTGGGCCAGAGCACCGTTCTTAGGTCGTCGGCGATGACCAGGTCGAGCAGGGCGTCGAACGGGGGCTTGCCCTGCTCGGCGGCGATCGAGCCTACGTCGCGCCAGCGCAGCTGATCGTTCTCCGGGGCGAAGGTGTCGCCGATGATGTAGTTGGCCCAGTGGGAGAGGCGGCGGAACACCCCGGCCCCTTCGGAGTGGGCCAGCTCGTCGAGGTGGAGGCGGACGGCCGGATCGCGGAGGCGCTCGATCCGCTCGGCGAACGGGAGCCCCATCACGTCGCCCCATCCCGGGATGAGGAACAGGGCGCAGTGGGTGCGGAAGCTCATGTTCATGGGCACGAGGGTGGGCATGGTGAGGGCTACGATCCGACCGCCGACCGCCGCCGCCCGGGCCGAGGCCTCGAGCTGGCGCTTCGTCTTGTCGGGCGTCCGCGAGTCGACGGTCAGCAGGTTCCAGTTGAGCGGGCGTCGTGCCGTGGCGGTCATGGCCACCATGAGGTCGATCTCGTCGTCGCTGAAGGTGTCGAGGCACCCGTCGGTGATGTACTCGAGCGTGGTGCCGGGGTGGTCGCGCACCACCTCGCAGAAGGCGAGCATCTCGCGGCGATCGGCGTGGCGGGAGGAGATGGGGTTGCCGTCACCGTCGGAGTGGGTTCGCGACTGGGACGAGGAGAACCCGAGCCCCCCGGCCTCGATCGACTCGGCCAGCAACCGGGCCATGGTCTCCCGCTCCTCGTCGGAGGCGACCTCGGCGGCGCGCTCGGGCCCCATCACCCACCGACGGAGGGCGCAGTGGCCGACCAGAAAGCCGGCATTGACGCCGAGGCTCCCTTCGAGCCGGCTGAGATAGTCGCCGAACGTCGTCCAGTCCCAGGTGATGCCGTTCTCCAACGCCACGAGCGGCATGCCCTCCACCTTGGCCATCATCCGGCGGATGTAGTCGTGGTCCTCCCTCTTGATGGGGGCCAGGGTGAACCCGCAGTTCCCCCCGATGACCGTCGTCACCCCGTGCAGGTTGGACGGGGAGGCGGTCGGGTCCCAGAACAGCTGGGCGTCGTAGTGGGTGTGCGGGTCGATGATCCCGGGTGCCACCACCAGCCCCTCGGCGTCGAGCTCGCGCCGGCCGCTCTCCTCCACGGGTCCCACGGCCACGATCCACCCGTCTCGGACGCCGACGTCGGCCCGCCGGCCGGGGGTCCCGGTCCCGTCGACGACCAGCCCGTTGCGGATGACGTAGTCGAGCATGTGTGGTTCCTCCGTGGGCCTCGCTGGGTCGCCCGGCCCGACGTCCCACCCCGACGCGGGGGTGCGGCAGCCGAACTGACAGAGCGTCAGCTTATGACAGGCCCACCCCTCCCTGTCCGGGCACCGGCTGCTCTGGCCAGGTGAGTGGTAGTTTTCCCGGGCATTCACCCCTCTTGGTTCCAGAACCACCTTCTCCCGGTTATCGTCCTGGCGTTGGGCGCTGGGCTCCTCGTACGGTTCGCCCACTGGGTGGGAGCCCGCCGACGCCGGTGGATCGACGGCCAGATCCGCCTCCAGATCGAATCCGGCGCGCTGGCCGCCGAGGGGCTCAAGCGGTCCCGAGCCGTCAGCGAGGCCGTGGAGTGGGCGGCGGTGGCCCTCATCTACTTCATCGCCGGCATCCTCGCCTTCGACCGGTTGGGCATCCCCCTCACCACCCTGGTCGCACCGGCCACGGTGATCGGCATCGGACTGGGGTTCGGGGCCCAGCAGATGGTGGGGGACCTGCTGTCCGGGTTCTTCCTGCTGGCCGAGCGCCAATTCGCCTTCGGCGACGTGATCCGGCTGTCGGTGCCCGGTCAGACCACCGGCATCACCGGCACCGTCGAGGAGCTCACGCTGCGGGTCACCAAGCTGCGTACGGCCCAGGGTGAACTGGTCGTGGTGCCCAACAGCGCCCTGCGCCAGGTCACCAACCTGTCGAAGGACTGGTCGAGGGCGGTGATCGACATCCCCGTGCCGGTCTCCGAAGACCTCGCCCGGGTCACCGCCATCTTGAAGGACGTGGTCGACTCGATGGCCAGCGACCCTCGCTGGCACGACTTGCTCCTCGGGGCCCCGATCGTCGCCGGGGTCGAGACCATCGACGTCGGGTTCGTGCAGCTCCGGCTCATCGCCCGTACCCTTCCCGGTCGTCAGTTCGAGGTGGCGCGTGAGATGCGACTGCGGGCGGCGACGGCCCTTCGCTCGGCCGGCATCACCTCGCCGTCCATCGGCGACAGCTCGGCCACGGCCACCTGATGGACGACGCGTCCGACGACCCGGGGACGACCGCGTCCGACGACGAACCGGCCGACGCCAGCGGACTCGGGCCCGCGGGCCGGCCTGACCAACAGCGCCAGAGCCCGCTGGCCGGCTTCATGTCGGTGCCGGTGCACCCCCGTCTTCCCCTCCGGCGCTCCACCGTCCTCATGGCGCTGGCCTTTGCCGGCTCCGCCGCCCTCCTCTACCTGTACCCGCCCGAGAGCACGGCGGCGCCCAATTCCACGGTCATACCGGCCGTCCCCACCACGACGTCGACTACCCTCCCCCCGACCACCACCACGACCACCACTCACCCGGCCACCTCGACGACATCCTCGCCGATCGCCTCGTCCAGCTCGTCGAGCACCACCGTGCGGGGACCGTCCGAGTCGACCACCACGACCACCACCGTGCGGGGATCGTCGGGGTCGACCACCACTACCCTCGGTGTCCAGGGGTCGGGGACCTCCACCACCACGACCCTGACCGGGCCCTGAGCCGGTCGGGTCGGGGCCCGCCGGGCACCCGGAACAGGGACCGGGACCGGCTCGGGCGGCCCTCAGCCGTTGACGAGGGGGGCCACGTCGCGACCGAAGGCGGCGATCTGGTCGCACAGCTCCTCGGCCGAACGGGAGGGGAACCGCACCTGCACCTGGCCCACGCCGGCGTCGGCGAAGGTGCGCAGGTACTCGGCCAGGCGCTCGGGAGGACCGGCCACCGTCCCCCGCGGCAGGTCGAGCCCGGCCGGGGTACCGACGTAGAGGGAGTCACTGATGCCCCCGATGTCGAGCGGTTCCCCATCGCGGTGCTCGACGCGCAGCCGGCGGAGCGCGGCCAGCAGCTCGAGGTCGGGGCCGAGGGACTGCGGGAGCCACCCGTCGGCGAACCGGGCGGCGCGACGGAGGGCGGCCGGCGACGACCCGCCGACCCAGATGGGCGGACGGGGCGACTGCACCGGCCGCGGTCCGAGCCCCATGCCCGACACCGGCCACCGGGGCCCGTCCAGTACCGGGTACTCGTGGACGAGGCCCTCGGCCAGGCCGGCGATGGCTTCATCGGTGGCCGCCCCGCGGTGGTCGAACTCCGGGCCCATCTGCTCGAACTCCTCGGCCACGTGACCGGCGCCCACTCCGCAGATGACCCGGCCGCCGGAGAGCTTGTCGAGGGTGGCGAACTCCTTGGCCGAGCGCAGCGGATGGCGGAGGGCGATCACGTAGATGTGGGACAGCAGTCGGATGTGGCTGGTCACGCCGGCCAACCAACCGAGCGTGGCGACGGTGTCGTACCAGGTGGTGCTCATGGCGGCGCTCAGTCGCTCGGGGATGAAGGTGTGGTCGCAGACGCCGATGTAGAAGAAGCCGGCCGCCTCGCAGGACCTGGCCACGGCGGCCAGTTCGTCGGGTCCGGCCGAGGCCTCCCAGGGCTGCACGTAGAGGGTCGACTGGGACTGGACGGGGAGCTGGACCCCGAACACGGTGCGGCCCTCGGGGAGCACGGTCACGACGTCTGCGGGCGGAGCCGGGTGGGCCATCGGATTCAGGCTAGGCCCCGACCGGCGTGAGCCGAGGTGCGTCCGGCCGTCGCCGGCGAGGGGGCGAGGGTCGCGGCCAGGGACTCGGCCAACTGTTCGGCCGTCCCGAACTGGGTAGCCAGCACACGGCCGCGCTTGTAGGCCAGATGAGCCGGCACCTCCCAGGTGAACCCCATGCCCCCGTGGACCTGGATGCAGGATCGCCCGTTGGCCAGCACGGCCTCGTCGGCCAGCAGCTTGGCGCCGGCGGCGGCGGCCACGCCGTCGCCCACGTCGGGCTGGTCGACGGTGACGGCCGCGGCGTGGACGGCGCAGCGGGCCAGCTCGGTGCGGACGGCCATGTCGGCGCAGAGATGCTTCACCGCCTGGAACCCGCCGATGGGCCGGCCGAACTGCCGGCGCGCCTTGGCGTACTCGACGGCCAGGTCGGTGGCCCAGGCCGCCGCGCCGACCTGGAGAGCGGCGGTGAGCACCGCCCCGTCGCGGCGCCACCATGCCGCGATCTCGGGGCCGGCCACCGGCTCGCCCGGCGGCATCGGGCCGAGCGCCCACACCGGGGTGAGTGGGTCCATGGGGCGGGCCAGCCGGGTGGCGTCGAGGGTGGCGGGGTCGACCGAGGCGACACCACCGGCGGAGAGGACGAGCAGCACGTCGAGGTCGGCGAGGTCCTCGACCACCACCGGCAGCCCGGTCGGGCCGCCGGTCGGGAGCTCCACCAGGCCCACCACCGCCGACCCGGTGTCGGCCCCCCCCACCATCCCGGCCGCCAGATGGGTGGCCACCAGCGGTCCCGGTACCAACGCCCGCCCGAGCTCTTCGAAGACCAGCGCCGCCTCGGCCAGGCCGAGCCCGACGCCGCCGGCCTCCTCGGCCAGGCAGAGGGCGAACACCCCGGCCTCGCCCAGCTGGCGCCAGCCGGCCCGGTCGACCACCCGCTCCGCCCCCTCCCGGGCGCGCACCTGGTCGAGGCCGAACTGGCCCTGGCACAGCCGCCGGATGCCGGCGGCCAGCTCGGTCTGGAGCTCGGTGAGCTCGAAGTCCACTCGCCCGCGCCGACGTCCCGGAGGCCTTGGTCGTGACCGGCTCCTTCGGCAGGCCGAGGAGGCGCTCGCCCACGATGTTGCGTTGGATCTGGGAGGTGCCGGCGGCGATGGTGAGCGAGATCCCCCGCAGCCAGTCCTCCACCATGGTCCCGGCCGGGAGGGCCCCCAGCCCGTCGGGGCCGGCGGGGTCGTCGGCGGCCAACCCGGCCCGGCCGAGGAGTGACAGCGAGAACTCGCCCAGCCGGCTCCTGGTCTCGGTGTAGGCCAGCTTGAAGAGGGTACCGCCGGGCCCGGGGATGCCGGTGCGGGCGGCCTGGGAGACATTCCGGCGGGTGAGGGCCCACAGGGCGTCGAGCTCGGCCCGGAGGTGGCCGGCCTGGCGCCGAATGGCCGCGTCCGACCACGCTCCGGTGCGCCCGGCCACGGCCACCGAGGAGGCCAGCAGCTCGAAGGCCTCGAGCAGGTCCCCGACGAAGGCCGTGCCGCGCTCGAAGCTCAGCGTGACCATGGTCACCCGCCAGCCGTCGTTCTCCTCTCCGACCCGGCTGTCCACCGGCACCCGGACCTCGTCGAGGAACAACTGGGCGAACTCGGTCGAGCCGGCGATGGTGGCGAGCGGGCGGATCTCGACCCCCGGAGCGCGCATGTCCATGATGAGCCACGAGATGCCCCGGTGGCGGCTGTCCTTGGCGCCGGTGCGCACCAGTAGCTCGCAGAAGTCGGCCACCTCGGCGTGCGAGGTCCAGATCTTGGTTCCGGTCACCACGTAGTGGTCGCCGTCCCGCACGGCCCGGGTGCGGAGCGAGGCCAGGTCGCTGCCGGCGTCCGGCTCCGAAAACCCCTGGCACCACACCTCGTCGCCCTTCAGGATGGCCGGCAGGTAACGACGACGCTGCTCGGGGGTGCCCTCGGCGATGAGGGTGGGGCCGGCATGGAGGAGGCCGACGAAGTTGACGCCGACATACGGGGCGTGGCCCCGTTCGAGCTCCTCTTTGAAGATGAGCTCCTCGACCGGCGAGGCGCCGCGGCCGCCGCCCTCGGCCGGCCAGTCGACGCCGGCATACCCGGCGTCGAAGAGCAGACGCTGCCAGTGAGTGTCGTAGGCTCGGCGCGCCGGCCAGTCGGTGGGGGAGGGCTTGGGCGGCAGGCCCGGCAGCGTGTCGGCCAACCAGCGGCGTAGCTCGCCCCGGAACACCTGCTCGTCGTCCGTATAGCGCAGATCCATGCGGGAGGACCGGCCTCCGGATCAGGTGAAGGACAGGTCGTAGAGGGAGATGGCGTTGCCCCGGACGATCCTGTAGACCTGCTCGTCGGTCAGGTCCTTCATCTGCTTCTCGGCGATCTGGCGGGTCTGGGGCCAGGTGGAGTCGGAGTGGGGATAGTCCGACTCGTAGGTGATGTTGCCCACCCCGATCGACTCCACGTTGCGCAGTCCGAAGGCGTCGTCGAAGAAGCAGCCGAAGATCTGGCGGTGGAAGTAGGTCGAAGGGGGCTCGGGCACGATGTCGGCCACGCCCCCCCAGCCCCGGTTCTCCTCCCACACCTTGTCGGCCCGCTCGAGGATGTAGGGGATCCACCCGATCTGGCCCTCGGCGTAGGCCAGCTTGAGGTCGGGGAAGCGGACCAGCGCCCCCGAGAACATGAAATCGACCATGGAGTAGGTGGCGTTGGAATGGGTGAGCGTCGACCCGACCGCCGGCGGTGCGTCGGCCGAGGTGGACGGCATCTTTGACGACGAGCCGATGTGCATGTTGACGACGGTGCCCGTCTCGGCGCAGGCGCGGAAGAACGGGTCCCAGTAGTGGTCGGGATCGTGCACCGAGGGCAGCCCGAGGAAGGGGGGGATCTCACTGAAGCAGACGGCGCGCACTCCGCGGTCCGCGTTGCGCCGCACCTCGGCGGCGGCCAGCTCGGCGTCCCACAGCGGGACGAGGGTCAGCGGGATGAGGCGTCCGTGGGCGTCGGGGCCGCACCACTCCTCGACCATCCAGTCGTTGTAGGCCCGCACGCACAGCAGGGCGAGCTCCTTGTCCTGCGCCTCGGTGAAGGTCTGGCCGCAGAACCTCGGGAAGGTCGGGAAGCAGATCGACGCTTCGAGGTGGTTGATGTCCATGTCCTCGAGACGCGGTCCGACCTGGTACGAGCCTGGGCGCATGTCCTCGTAGGTGATGCCCCGCATGGTGACCTCGTCGCGGGGCACCCCCACGGCCGAATCGACGCGCAGCAGCGGGCGCTTGAGGTCCTCGTAGTACCACCAGTCGGTCGGGAACCCCTCGGACCCGGGGTTGACGGTGAGCTTGCCGCCCACGAAGGTGATCTCTCCCATCGGGGCGCGCACGATCCGGGGCCCCACGTCGTGGTACTTCTTCGGGAGCCGGTCGATCCAGACATTGGACGGCTCGACGACGTGGTCGTCCACCGAGATGATCCTGGGCATGTCGGCCATGATCTGGAGTGTAACCCTGTTCTGACGGTGCGTCAGCTGGCTCGGGACGCCGGTCGGCCCGCTCCGGGGCGCACCCGCCGGCCCCGCTCACACCATGGCCACCCCTCCGTTGGGCCGGAGCACCTGCCCGGTCATGAACCGGGAGGCGTCCGAGGCCAGGTAGAGGACAGCGGCCGCGATGTCCTCGGGCTCGCCGATGGCGCGCAGCGGCGTGAACTTGCGCATGGGCGCGACCACCGCCTCCTGCATGGCCTCGTCGACCGTCCCGTCCGGGCGCACGAAGTAGCGCCCGGTCATCCCGGTGAGGACGAAGCCCGGGGCCACGGCGTTGACCCGCACGTGCCGCTTGCCGACTTCGACCGCCATCGACTTGGTCATCTGCACCACACCGGCCTTGCAGATGGCGTAGCTCACGATGTTGGGGCTCGGGGTGTCGGCCGCCGCCGACGAGGCGTTGATGATGGACCCGCCCTCGGGCTGGGTGACCATGACTCGTCCGGCCGCCTGGCAACCGAAGAAGACCCCTTTGAGGTTGACCGAGATGATCCGGTCGAGGTCGTCCTCGGGCGCCTCGAGGAACGGGCCCTCCACCATGATGCCGGCGATGTTGCACCAGACGTGGATGCCCCCCCGCTCGGCGGCCACCCGCTCGGCCAGGGTCTCGACGTCGGTGCGCACCGACACGTCGAGCTCCGCCCCCTCGGCCCGGCCCCCTCGGGCCGTGATCTCCTCGGCCGTGGTCCGGGCGGTGTCGCCGAGGATGTCGGCGCACACCACGGCGGCACCGGCCCCGCCGAGCGCCAACGCGCTGGCTCGACCGATGCCGCTTCCCGCCCCGGTGACCACGGCGACCTTGCCGTCGACCCGGAAGGACTCGATGAGGGTGGTGGCTTCCATGGTGTCCCGACTCCTTCTGACCCGACAGCCCGGGCCCGTCTGACGGACCAAAGCGTTTCCCCGAGTGCACCGTGATCCCTTCGGGCGGTCCGGTGGGCCAGCCGAGCCGGCCGCCAAGCTACCCGAACGAGATCGGCGGACGTCTGGGCCGGTGCCGGGGCCAGGTGTCGCGGAAGGACATGCCGGCACCCGCCGGAAACACTGCTGAACCAGGGCGACTACGTTTCCGGTGGCCTGGTACCACTGGGCACGGCCGGTCGCGAGAGCGTCCCGGGCCCGAAGTCGCCCGGGCCCACCCTTTCCCGCACCAGCCTCACCTGGCTGGACGGATCCGGCCGGTGACGACGATCCCGGCGTCACCTCACCGGTCGGGTGGCGGCTTGCACTGATGGTGGGGCGGCGAGCTGTTCGAGATTCGCCCTCCCGACTGCTCCCCAATCGGCGGTCGGGCCTTCCCAAATGGGATCGGGATTGCTTAGCATTGGATGGTGCGTCGGGCGTCGATCGGGGCCGTGGCAAGCATCGTGCGACGCCGCTCCACCGTGTTCGCGCTGTTGGTCGTCGTGCTGGTCGGTGCCGGTACGGTGGTGGCCGCGGTCGGGCCGGCGGCGGGGATCACCCCGATCGCGACCCGCGCCTACCAGGGCGGTGGCGTCATCGGGTTCGGCAACGCCCGATCGACCAACACGTCCCTCGCCTCGGGTCTGAGCTCGGTCATGGTGGCCATGGCGACCAATCCCGCCTCGACCCCCGAGAACCAGGGCTACTGGCTGGCGGCCGCCGACGGCGGGGTGTTCGCGCAGGGCAACGCCGGCTTCTACGGCTCGCTCGGTGCGCTCCGACTGCAGGGACCGGTGGTCGGCATGGCCCCGACTCCCGACGGCCGGGGCTACTGGCTGGTCGCCCTGGACGGCGGGGTGTTCTCCTTCGGCGACGCCGCCTTCTACGGGTCGATGGGCGCCGTCCGTCTCAACCGGCCGGTGGTCGGCATGGCCGCCACGCCCGACGGTCGGGGCTACTGGCTGGTGGCGGCCGACGGCGGCATCTTCTCCTTCGGCGACGCCGCCTTCTACGGGTCGATGGGCGGCACCCCTCTGGTCGCCCCGGTCGTCGCCATGGCCGTCACGGCGAGCGGCCACGGGTACTGGATGGTGGCGGCCGACGGGGGCATCTTCACCTTCGGCGACGCCCCCTTCTACGGGTCGACGGGCGGGCAGGTCCTCAACGATCCGGTGGTCGGCATGGCCCCCACCCGGCACGGCACCGGGTACCTCCTGGTCTCGACCGACGGTGGCATCTTCGGGTTCGGCACCACCTCCTACTTCGGATCGCTCGGCGCGGGCTACGGGGGGAATCCGACGGACGTGCCCCCGGTAGCGGCCATCGCCCTCACCCCCGGCGGCCAGGGCTACTGGCTGCTCGAGCCGGACGGGTGGTCCTACAACTTCACCAACCCACCGAGCCCGTCCCCGTCGCCGACCGCGTCGGCCGTCGTTTCGGTGGCCGACAGCCAGGTCAACGCCGATCCGTTCCCGGGCCAGTTCTGCAACCCGTACGGGCCCTGCGAGGAGTGGTGCGCATTGTTCGCCAGCTGGGTCTGGGAGCAGGCGGGTGTCCCCATTCCCTCGTATCCCTTCACCGGGAGCATCTATGACTGGGCCGCCACCCATACCGGGGTGCTCCCGCCGGATGCGGCTCCCGTTCCCGGGGACGCCGTGCTGTACGGGACCGGTCCGTCGTCGACGGCCACCTCGCTGCACCTGGGCCTCGTGACCCAGGTCTGGCCCGACGGAGCCATCGTGACGATCGAGGGGGATGCCGGCCCGGCGCCCAACGGCTCGATGGGCGTCGTGATCAACGGCCCCTACCTGCCTTCGCAGTCGGCGATCTACAACGGGATGCCCATCTACGGGTACGCCCTCCCCTGACCGACCAGGTCGGCCAGGACCCGGGCCCGGTGCTCGTCGGCCGAGCCCCAGGCCTCCGCCAGTGCCCAGGACCGCTTGAGGAACAGATGCAGGTCGCACTCCCACGTGTACCCGATGGCCCCATGGACCTGCAACGACACCCGGGCCGCCTCGGTGGCGGCGTCAGAGGCGCACACCTTGGCCGCCGACGCCGCCCTCGATGCCGCCGGCTCGCCCTCGTCGAGGGCCCAGGCGGCGGCGTAGACCACTGGCCGGGCGAACTCCAGCTTGACCTGGGCCCCGGCCAGCAGATGCTTGACCGCCTGGAAGCTGCCGATCGGCCGACCGAACTGGTGGCGCTCCCTGGCGTAGGCGGCGGCGAGGGCGATCATCTGCGCGGCCAGGCCGAGCAACTCGGCACCGGTGGCCGTCGCCGCCCGGTCGACCGTCCGCCGGACGGCCGCCGCCGCCACCGGCCCGCTCGCCACGCGGGAGCGCGCCGTCGGCTCCCAGTCCACCGTCCCGAGTCGCCGGGTGGGGTCGAGGGAGGGGATCGGGGTCACGGTGACGGCGTCGGGCTCGAGGAGGTGGACCTCGACCGACCCGTTGCCGTCCGCCGTGCTGAGCAGATAGAGATCGGCCCCGTCCGCCCCGGCCACCGGCCCGGCGGGTCCCCCGATCCCGACGGCGGTGGCCACCTCGCCCCGGCTGACGGCGTCGAGCCACCGTCCGTGGACCCCGTCGAGGTCGGCGAGCAGTGGCACGGCCAGAGCGGTGGTCTCGAGCAGAGGCTCGGGAAGGGCGACCCGGCCGGCCTCCTCCAGGAGTGGCACCAGGTCGACCAGCCCGAGCCCCAGGCCGCCGTGGTCGGGCGGGGCTGACAGCCCGACCACACCCAGGGCGGTCAAGGTGGCCCAGCGCGGCGACCGCGCCGCCGGGGCGTCGTAGGCCGCCCGCACGTCGGCGGGGCTGCACTCCTTGGCCAGCACCTGCCGCACGGTGTCCCGGAACTCGAGCTGCTGGTCGGAGAAGGCGAAGTGCATGGCTGCGATCCGGTGATCAGCCCCGCGGTAGCCCGAGCATCCGCTCGGCCACCACGTTGCGCTGGATCTCGTTCGTCCCGGCATAGATGGGGCCGGCCAGGGCGAACAGGTAGCCGTCGAGCCATGGGGCGTCCACCCCGGCGCCGTGGACCTCCGCTCCGGGGCCGAGCAGCGCCAGGGCGGCCCGGTGGATGGCCAGGTCGGTCTCCGACCAGTGGATCTTGTTGGCACTGGCCTCGGGGCCGACCGAACCGCCGTCCCGCACCCGGGTCGCGGTCCACCAGGTGTTGAGCCGGTAGGCCTCGGCGTCCATCCAGGCGCGGGCTACCGCGTCGGCTTGGCGCGCCGCCCCGGCCGGGTCGCGGGCCAGGCGCTCGCCATAGAGATCGACCAGGCGGGCGGCGGCCTCGGTGTAGCGGGCCGGGCTCCGGAGGCTCAGTCCCCGTTCCGAGCCGGCGGTGGCCATGGCCACGTTCCAGCCCTGGCCTACCCCGCCGAGCACCTGGTCGTCGGGGACGAAGACGTCCTCGAAGAAGATCTCGGCGAACCCGGTCTCGCCGTCGATCTGGGGGATGGGGCGCACGGTCACGCCCGGCCGGCCCAGGTCGATGAGGAAGTAGGTCAGTCCCCGGTGCCGCTCCGCCTCGGGGTCGGTGCGGAACAGCCCGAAGCACCACTCGGCGAAGGCGCCCCGCGACGCCCAGGTCTTCTGCCCGGTCAGCAGCCAGCCGTCGTCAGCCGATGACCGCACCGCCCGGCTGCGGATCCCCGCCAGGTCGCTGCCGGCGTCGGGCTCGGACCAGCCCTGGCACCAGACCTCCCGGCCCGAGGCCATGGGTGGCAGGAACCGTCGCCGCTGCTCCTCGGTGGCGAACGCCATGAGGGTCGGGGCCAGCAGGAACACCCCGTTCTGGCTCACCCGCAGCGGCGCCTGCGCCCGCCAGTACTCCTCCTCGAAGATCAGCCACTCGATCACACCCACGCCCCGCCCGCCGTACTCGACCGGCCACGACACCACCGACCACCGGTCCGCGTACATGGTCTGCTCCCAGGCCCGGT
The DNA here is from genome assembly GCA_963727075.1 of uncultured Acidimicrobiales bacterium. Classification (GTDB taxonomy): domain Bacteria; phylum Actinomycetota; class Acidimicrobiia; order Acidimicrobiales; family RAAP-2; genus Bog-756. The sequence continues at coordinate 2,087,397 of CAVSET010000006.1, read as the reverse complement.
GGGCTTCGAAGCCCTCGCGGGTGTCGAGCGAGGGCAGCGAACGCGCCGGAGGAGCGTGGGCGGCCAGCCACGATCGGGCTTCGTCCCGGAACTCCTCCTCCTCGGCGGTGAATCGCAGGTCCATCGGTCCGTCCATGGTCAGGCCCGTCGTCGGTGCGCGGGTAGGCGGGTAGGCGGGTAGGCGGGTAGGCGGGTAGGGGAAATCTGACACACCGCCAGATTTCCGGCAACCAACCGACATCGGCCACAATGTGGTCATGCCGAACGCCGTGATCGTCGACGTAGTCCGGACCCCGGTGGGTAAGCGCAACGGCCGGCTTTCGGGGTGGCACGCCGTCGATCTGGCCGCCCAGCCGCTCCGCTCGCTGGTGGAGCGCAGCGACCTCGATCCTTCCCTGGTCGAGGACGTCGTCCTGGGCTGCACGATGACAGTCGGGGAACAGGCCATGAACATCGGCCGCAACGCCGCGCTGGCCGCCGGGTTCCCCGAGACCGTGCCGGGCACCACGGTCGACCGCCAGTGCGGTTCGGCCCAGCAGGCGGTGCACTTCGCCGCCCAGGCTGTGATGTCGGGGGCCATGGACATCGTCATCGGCGGCGGGGTGGAGGCCATGAGCCGGGTGCCCATCGGCTCGACCACCGAGCCCGGACCCGGCGATGCCTACGGGCCGGCGGTGCGCGACCGGTTCGACTTCATCCACCAGGGACTGAGCGCCGAGGAGATCGCCCGCCGATGGAAGATCGGCCGGGAGGAGATGGACCGGTTCGCCGTCCGCTCCCACCAACGAGCGGCGCAGGCCATGGCCGAGGGCCGGTTCGAGAACGAGATCGTCCCCCTGGCCACCCGCCGGGCCCGGATCGAGGACCGGGTGGCCGTGGCCGGCAGCGACGAGGGCGACCCCGGCGGCGAGGGACCACTGACGTTCGACGAGGGTGTCCGGGCCGGTTCCAGCTACGAGACGCTGGCCGGCCTGCCCCCCTGCTTCGTCGAGGACGGGCTGGTGACGGCGGCCACCTCGTCCCAGATCTCGGACGGGGCGGCCGCGGTGCTGATCATGTCGGAAGAGAAGGCCGGCCATCTCGGTCTCCGGCCCCGGGGCCGCTTCCATGCCTTCGCCGTGGCCGCCAACGACCCGGTCATCATGTTGACCGCCCCGATACCGGCCACCACGATGGTGCTCGAGAAGTCGAAGCTGTCGCTGGAGGACATCGACGTCATCGAGATCAACGAGGCCTTCGCGTCGGTGGTGCTCGCCTGGGAGAAGGAGCACCACCCCGACATGGACAAGGTCAATGTCAACGGCGGTGCGATCGCCATCGGGCACCCCACCGGAGGATCGGGTGCCCGCCTGATGGCCACCCTGCTCAACGAGATGGAACGCACCGGGTCGCGCTACGGCCTCCAGACCATGTGCGAGGGGGGCGGACAGGCCAACGCCACCATCATCGAACGGCTGGGATAGTGGAGCCCGGCGGGCGGCCGGCGCGACCTGCTAGTCGAGCTCGGCGGGCGGCCGGCGCGACCTGCTAGTTGAGCTCGGCCGGTTCCTTCGGTGACGGCTGCTTCTTGAACTTGACCACGTCGGCCCGGGTGGGTCGCGACATCAGGTAGCCCTGATAGAGGTCACAACCGAGCTCGGTCACCCGCTTCGAGCTGGATCGGGCGTCTCGACGCCCTCGGCCAGGACCACCAGGCCGAGGGCCTTGCTGAGTTGAACGATGGCCGCCACGATGGCCTCGTCGTTGTCGAAGGTGCCGAGCCCGTCGACGAACGACTTGTCGATCTTCAGGATCTTGACCGGGAAACGCTTGAGCTGAGCCAGTGAGGAGTACCCGGTGCCGAAGTCGTCGATGGCGAGGCCCACGCCCATCTCGTGGATGCCCCCGAGCATGGCGATCGAAGCGGCGGTGTCACTCATCAGCATGCTCTCGGTGACCTCCATCACCAGGGCCTCGGGTGGGAGTCCCGAGTCGGACAGGGCCGACGCGATGGTGTCCAACAGTTCGATGTCGCTCAACTGGTGGGCCGACAGGTTGACCGTGATGTAGGCGTCCTCGGCGCCGGGAAGCTCCTTGCGCCACTTGGCCATGGTCTGGCAGGCCTCGCGCAGCACCCATCGGCCGAGCTTGAAGATGAGGTCGGACTCCTCGGCGAAGGGGATGAACTCCATCGGCCCCAGCAGACCCCGGGTGGGGTGATGCCAGCGAACCAGCGCTTCCATGGCGACGATGCGATCGTCGTGCACCGAGGCGATGGGCTGGTAGTGGACGGTCATCTCGCCGTGGTCGATGGAGTGGCGCAGGTCGTCGTAGATCTCGAGGCGAGCCACCGACTTGGCCCGGAGCGACTCGTCGAACACCTCTACCCGGGACCGGCCCTTGTTCTTGGCCTGGAACATGGCCACGTCGGCCTGCTGGAGGATGTCCTGTGCCGACTGGAGGCCCTTGGCGACGAACGACACGCCGACGCTGGAGGTGACCACCACGCTCCGCCCGCTCGAGAGCTGGACCGGCTCGGCCAGCAGCCTCGAGTACTCCGTGGCCAGGCTCACGGCCACGTCCACATCGGGGACGCTGCGGCACAGCACCACGAACTCGTCGCCGGAGAACCGGCTCACCATGTCGCCACCCCGCACGGCCGACTTGAACCGCTGGGCCAGGGTGAGGAGGAGCTCGTCGCCGGCGGCATGGCCGAACGAGTCGTTGACCAGCTTGAACCGGTCGAGGTCGATGAACAGGACGGCAAGGTTGGTGCCCCGCTGCGAGGACACCATCAGCTCCCGCTCGAGCTCGTCGTTGAACTGTGACCGGTTGCCCAGCCCAGTGAGCGAGTCGTGGTAGGCGAGCCAGTGCAGCTGGGCCTCGGCCGCCTGGCGGTCGGTCACGTCGGTGAACGAGCACACGGCCATCGGGCCGTCGACCTGGTCCGAGCCGGACAGCAGTCGTGAGCTGAGCATCAGCCACTGCCGGTGATCGCTCCCGTCGATGACGCCGATCATGACGTCGTCCCTCGACTCCCCGGTGGCCAGGGTCTGCGCGTGGGGGAACATGTCGGCCGACATCGGGTGCCCGTCCACGTCGATGGCGATGGACGAGCCGGTGAAGATCTGATGGGCCTTGCCGGACGCCAGCCGTTCGCCCAGGATCTTCTCAGCCGCCTCGTTACTGGCACAGACGTTGCCGCGCTCGTCCAGCAGGACGATCCCCTCGCTCAGGGATGCCACCACCGCCTCGTAGCGCTCCTCGGCCGCCCGGCGACCGGCCTGGGCCTGGCGGGCCTCGGTGACCTCGGCGCACACGACGACCCACCCGGCGGGCATGCCGGCCTCGTTGATCAGGGGGTCGAGCGAGACGAGCACCTCGACCGGGGAACCGTCCTTGCGCACATGGGATCGCTGGCCGCGTTCGAGAACCGATGCGCTGTCGGTGCGGAAGCCGGTGAGGATCTCGGAGATCGACCGGCCCACCACCTCGTGCTCGCTCCAGCCGTAGATGACGGCGGCCGCTTCGTTCCAGCTCTCGATCTTGCCGTCGCTGTCGATACCGATGATGCCGTCGGAGACGTGGGCCACCAGGCTGGCCCGGTAGCGGAAGGCCGCCTCCGCCGCGATGCGCATGGACAGGTCCCTCATGATCACCTGGTACGCGGGCTGGCCGCCCCAGCTGGTGCGGACCGAGGTCACGTCGACGACCGAAATGCTGCCGTCCAGCGCGATCACCCTCACCTCGCCGTGCTCGGAGACCTGCCCGTCCTCGGTCAGCTGGGCCACCCGCTCGGCCACCGGCCCCACGTCGTCGGGATGGACAAAGGTGGTCATCGGCCACCCGTAGCACTGCTCCATCGAGTCGGCTTTGATCAGCCGGACGGCGGCGGCGTTCCCGTACACCAGCGTGCCGTTGCGGTGCACGACGATGGCATCGGGGCTGAGATCGGTGAGGAGGCGGAAGCGGTCGACGACGTCGTGCAGCTCGCGCTCGACGTAGACATGCTCGGTGACGTCGACCACGGCGCCGAGGTAGGCACTGTCACCGAGCTCCGGGTTGCCGCCCATGAGTCGGCCGCCGGTCGAGCTCGGCGAGGCCCGCACGATGAGCTTGTGGGTGACACCATCGGGGCTGGTGACCACCGTCCGGAGGTCGTACTCGGCCGGGGGCGCACCGGCCCGGATCGGGGCCAGCACCGGCTGGAGGATGGCGGCGGCGAGGTCGTCGACCTCGGTGGCGGTGACGGTGGTCTGCGGTCGATCGGTGGCGCGCCGCCGGAAGGGTGTCGGTGCGGTGGTCGTGTCGCCCTCGGTCAGGACGTCCATGGAGAAGCCCGGGGTCCCCGGTTCCACGCCGAAAAGATCCTCGACCGGAGCCGACCACCGGAGGTCGTCGGTGGCCGGGTCGTAGGACCAACTGACGATCGGAACCGAGGAGAGATCGAAGGCGATCTCGCGGGGGAGTTCCGGTGTATCGGTTGGCGGCGCGGGCAATGTGTCCGGAACCGTGGACGGGTCAACGGTGAGACCACGGCGCCGGGCCTTGTTCGATTGCCGTACATTGCCCATGCCCGTGTATCGGCAGGTAATCGGGCGCTCTTGAGCCTGGTAGGGGTGCCAGATCGCCCTGGGGTTTTCAGCGGCAATTGGCTGGCCGGAGCCAAAGACCGAGCCGACTGAACCGGAACCCTATATGAGGGCGGCTACCTGGGCCTTCAAAAGGTTAAATACCCGCCTACGAATGGGGTTCGTCGACGACCAGCACGGCGTTGTGGCCACCCATGCCGAGCGACGACTTGAGCATCAGCCCCGGCTCCCGGGGCGTATTGCCGTCCAGCAGGCGGGGATGGCCCGGTGCCACCCGGGGCGGTGCCGGCACGACGCCGGTCTCGTAGGCATAGAGGGTGGCGAGCATCTCCACGGCGCCGGCGGCGGCCTGACAATGCCCGACCAGGGGCTTGATCGAGAAGATCCCCTTGGCGTCGGGGTAGAGCTCATCGAGCACTCGGGCCTCGGCCGCGTCACACTGCGCGGTACCCGGCCCATGGGCGTTGAGGTAGGCCACATCGGCCGGGCTGACCTCGGCATTGGCGGTCGCCTCCCGGAAGCACCGGAAGACCTCGGCGTTGTCGGGCGCCAGCGCGATGGCATGGTAGCCGTCGTTGGTCATCGCTCCCCCGAGCACCGAGGCGTACCCACCCGTCGGTCGACTCGAGAGCACCATGGCCACCGAGGCCTCGCCCCCGACGAAGCCGCGGCTCCCCTCTTGGAAGGGGCGGCACCCGTCGAACGGTGGGAGGTCGATGACGGCTGCTCCCAGGTCACGGAACCAGGGGATGTTCTCGGGGATACCCGACATGTCCGTGGCCAGCAGCACGACGTCGGAGGCGATGCCCGAGTCGATCCACGACTTGGCGGTCAGCATGCCGACGTTGCTGGAGGCGCAGGTGGCCGACACGGACATGGCGGGGCCGTGGAAGTCGAACTCCTTCATGAACATGGCGATGACCGTCGAGGGGATCATCTGCAGCCAGCTGCGCAGCTTGCGACGAGGGCCGGCGAAGTTACCCTCCCGCCGGTAGTAGTCGCGGTAGGTCTCCACGTCGCCGAGGACGAGGCAGTGGATCACTCCCACCACGGGCCCGGGGCTCCACCCACGCTCGTGCGCGTCGGTGATGGCCTCGCGTCCCGAGAAGCGTAGGGCCTGGCTGAACCGGCTCTGACCGTCCCGGATATCGCCTGACCCGGTGATGGTGGCGAGATAGGGCGGGCCCTCGAGAAATTCCGCCATCTCCGGGGTGGGCTTGACCGCGCTCTCGCCGAGCAAGAACCCGTCCCAGATCCGCTTGCGTCCCCATCCATAGCCGGTTACCGCGCCAGCACCGACAATGGTCATGGGGCCATTGTCGGTGAACTTTCTTTTCCGGAGACCGCTGGAGGATGACTGATTGGCAGTGGACATCAGACCTCCTCAACGCGGTAAATGTGGCCCGGGATCGCCGCTTCCATAGGGCCTATGGCATGGGCGAATCCGAACCGATGGCAGTGGAAGATTATTGCTCAGGCCCGGCCGGCGGCACAATGGGCAATTTCGGTGATCCTTTGTCTCGACCGCGGGCCGGGGCAAAGTTCGGAGCCGAGCAACGTTGGAACCCATCTGCGTCCCCCTTCGTATGCATGCTATCTGGCCCTCGCTATTTGCCCGTCGACCCGGCGTCCCTCCACTCGATCCGGGAGCCCAGCCCGATCTGTGACCACGCGAGACAAGCTCTGGATCAGCCTTGGGCGCCGGCCCCCAACCGGTCCAAGACGGCCGCGGCCTCGCCCATGATCCGGCTGATCAACTCGGCCACGGAGGGCAGTTCACCGATCTCGCCCACCACCTGTCCGGTGGGCAGGATGCCCACATCGGTCCGGCCGTCGACCAGGGCCGCCTTGGTCATCATCGGTGCATTCGCCGCCATCACCACTTGGGGCCAGGTCAGCTCGCTGCCCTGCCTCATGGCCCGGCCTTCGCGCAGGAGGGCGGGCAGGGAGGTCTTGGTCTGGCGGCGGAAGGCATGGGCATTGGTCAGCGCTCGCGGCATGTTGCGCAGCCAGCCGGCCCGCTCGAGGTGGTCGACCAGGTCGGTGCGGATGACCCGCTGCGGGGCCCCGTCGACCGCCGTGGACACCACGGTCCCGGTCACCGGAGTGGCCAGGTAGACCGCCTTGACCTCGTCGGGCACCCGGCTCTCGCGGGTGAGGAGGAACCGGGTGCCCATGGCGATCCCGACGGCGCCGAAGGCCAGCGCGGCCACCAGCCCCCGGCCGTCGAAGAAGCCGCCGGCGGCGACCACCGCCACCCGGTCGCCCACCGCGTCCACGACGGCCGGCGTCAGCAAGGAGGTGGGTACCGATCCGGTGTGCCCTCCCCCCTCGCCCCCCTGAGCGATCACCGCGTCGACGCCCCATTCGGCCACCTTCTCGGCATGCCGTCGAGCCCCTATGGTCGGCATGACCACCAGACCGGCCCGGCGGCATCGTTCCACCAGCTCGGCGCTGGGGGCTTGGGCGAAGCTGGCCACGGTCACGCCGTTGTCGATCATGACCGCCACCCGTTCACCGACATCGGCCACGTCGGTGCGCAGATTGACGCCGAAGGGCTGGTCGGTGCGGGCCCTGACCTCGGTGATGGCGCTGACCAGTTCGGCGTAGGTCATGGTGGCCGAGGCGAGGATCCCGAGACCCCCGGCCTCGGCGGTGGCGGCCACCAGCCGTGGTCCGGCCACCCAGCCCATGCCGGTCTGGACGATCGGGTACCGGACGCCGACCAGCCGGCAGAACCGCGTGTGCAGGGCGGGGTGCACCGGGGTGTCACCGCCCGGCCGATCGACCGAGGCACCGCCGCCAGAGCTCACGACGGGACTTCTCGGTGACGCAGGCCCCCCGGGTCGAGCACGTCCCGGATCAGCTCCAGCTCCTCCGATGTGGGCTGGCGCGTCTCGGGCACTTGGGAGGGGATCACCAGCCCGAATCCGGTCGCCTCGACCACCTCGCCCACGGCGACCCCGGGGTGCAGGGAACGGAGCCGCATGGTCCGGCCCGGCGTCTCGAAGTCGAAGACACCGAGGTTGGAAACCACGTGGCGGATCTCGTGGTATCGCCCGGCCGAGGGCCCCGCCTCGGCGGCGCGGCTGTAGCCCACGCCCGACACCACGTCGACCTGGTCGACGAACGAGCGCGTGGTGTGCTTCGGCACCCAGTAGCTGGTGGCATGGTTGACGGTGTTGCCCGGGGCTCCCCGGACCCCCACCAGCTGGACCTTGGGCCGGGCCCAGTCACCAATGGCGCTGATGTTCTGGTTGCCGGTGCGGTCGATCTGGGAGGCCATCATGATCAGGCTGCGGCGGCCCGACCACACGACGTCGAACACCCTCCGGTACGGCATGTGGGACTCGAGCACCGTCGAGGTCGGGAGGGGCCCGAGCGGGGGAGCCCCGTCGACCAGGGCGGCGTCCCCGTCGGTGAGGACCAGATCGGGGGCGAAGGTCAACCGGGCCAACCGGGCGCCGAGCGAGGGGGCCGTGCCGAAGGCGCTGGCCATCACCTCCCCATCCCCGCGGAAGACCTCGGCACAGGCGATGGCGCAGTACTCGGCCCGGGTGACCGCCGACCCGTCGGCCGTGCCGCTCGGGCTCACCGGACCGCCCCGGTCACCGCGGCCTGGTAGCCGTCCTCGTCCAGTGTCAGGTATCTCGCCTCGAACGCGCCCCACGACCCAGGGTCGGCGGCCGCCTTGACGTAGTCGCGCTCGGAATTCCTCATCGCGGGGGTAGTCGGGGACGCAGGCGGTGAAGTGCGCCCCTCGTGGCGTCTCCACCACGCCGTCGGTCAACAGCCGGCTGATGCACATGGACTGCAGCGGACCTTCGGACGAGAAGCGGTCCGTGTCGATGATGCGTTCGGTGGTTAGGTAGCGGCGCTCAGCCGCTCCGAGAAACAGGTCGTCGAAGAACGGATCGGGGCCGAGGATCTGCCCCGATCCCCGGGCATCGGCCCGGTTGACGTGGACCAGGGCGGCGTCGAGCCGGAGCGCAGGCACGGCGACCAACTCCTCGCCATCCTCGTAGGGCGAGAAGATCGTGCGCAGCCCGGGGTTGACCCGGAGCACGTCGGAGCCGAGCCCGGCCCGGGTGGGCAGGAAGGGCAGGCGCTGCGATGCCGCAGACAGCCCGAGGTAGAACATGCCCTCGTCGATCTCCATGCTGTCGATGGCGCCGCCCTGGCGGGCCGACTTGAAATGGGGGTCGGTGGGGATGGAGTCGAGGGTGACGAAGGCGTAGACAGCCTTGGCCACCTTGCCGGCCGCGCACAGGAGCCCCACGTCAGGACCTCCGTACGAGACGACGGTCAGGCCGGTGAGGCCCGACCGGAGGATGGCTCTGACGGCGGCCATGGGCTTGCGCCGCGATCCCCACCCGCCAATGCCGATGGTCATCCCGCTCCGCAACTCCCCGACCAGTTCGTCGAGGGTCATCCGCTTGTCAGCCACGCCGAGCACCGGTTCGTGTTGTGACGGGAACGCCGGCCGGATCAGTCAGACCATCGTCTGCCTTCCCCCTGCGGTGGGGTTTCGTCTGGCGGTGGTTCACCCCGTAGGTCATGTTCGGGTGGGGGTGGTTCATGTGGCGGTCGCTCATGTGGTGGTGTCGGCCTCGCGCTTCTCCACGAACGCGGCGCGTTGTTCGTCGGCCACGCCCGCTACGTGGAGCTCGTAGGTGAACCCCTGCTCGTACCGGTAACTGGACCGCACGTCGACCGGGTCGATCCCATTGAGGGACTCCTTGGCCCGACGGATGATGGTGGGGCTCTTGGTGGCGATGTCGCCGGCCACCTCGTAGGCCGCGTCCACCAACTGGTCGCGTCCGACCACCCGGAGCACCGACCCGTAGCTGTGGAGCTCGGCGGCGGTTGCCGGTCGGGCGGTGTAGACCATCGAACGCATCCGGTGCTGGGGGACCAGACGGGACAGGTGGGTGGCAGCTCCGAGCGCCCCGCGGTCGACCTCGGGCAGACCGAAGGTGGCGTCCTCGGAGGCGACGACGATGTCGGCGTTGCCGACGATGCCGATTCCCCCGCCCAGGCAGAACCCATGGACCGCCGCCACCACGGGCACCTCGCACTCGTAGACGGCGGCAAACGCGGCGAAGCACCCCCGGTTGGCCCCGATGAGGGCGCGGTCTCCCTCCGCCTGGATCTCCTTGATGTCCACCCCGGCGCAGAACCCTCGCCCTTCGGCCCGGATGATGACGACCCGGTTCTCGGGGATCCGACCGGCGACGAGCACCGCCTCGGCCAGATCGAACCACCCGGCCACGTCGAGGGCGTTGACCGGGGGGTGGTCGATGACCACCTCGCCGATGCCGGCTTGCTTCTGATAGGACCTGATGGGCATGACCTGCTCCGCGATGTCGGAGGCGTGGGGCCGGCACCTGGGTTCGTCCACGAGGCACCAGGCATCGAGGGCAGGCGACGGTCACGCACTCGCCATGATCTGATACAGCGTCAGGACAGTACCAGTCGAAGCCCGGGAGGCAGCTGTGGCCACGTTCGATCTCGACCGCCGGTCAGGAACGCCCGACTTCACCGGTCGGGTGGCGGTGGTGACCGGGGGAGGGCGCGGCATCGGTCGCGGGATCGCCGAAGCATTTCTCGGTGCCGGCGCCGACGTCGTGATCTGTGGGCGCACCGTCGTTCCGCCCGCGGAGCTTCCCCAGGCGAGCGACCCGGCCGGCCCAGGCCGCCGGGCGGTTTTCGTGGCCGCCGATATCCGTCAGGCCGAGCAGGCCTCCACGGTCATCGATGCGGCCGTCGAGCGTTTCGGGAGGATCGACGTCCTGGTGAACAATGCCGGCGGCTCGCCCGAGGTGGCGGCGGCCAAGGCCTCACCGCGCTTCACCGCCTCGATCATCGCCCTCAATCTGCTGGCCCCGCTGTACTGCGCCCAGGCGGCCAACGCCGTCATGCAGGACCAGGAGGAGGGGGGGTCGATCGTCAACATCGGATCGGTCAGTGGCCTCCGACCTTCGCCGGGGACTGCCGCCTACGGCGCAGCCAAAGCCGGGCTGGTCAGCCTGACCCAGTCGCTGGCCGTCGAATGGGCGCCGAAGGTGCGGATCAACTGCCTGACGGCCGGGATGGTGGCCACGGAAGGGGCCGAGGACCATTACGGAGGTCCCGTGGGCATGGCCGAGGTGGCCGCCACCGTTCCGCTGGGCCGGTTCGCCACCCCCTCCGACGTGGCCGGGCTGTGCCTCTTCCTGTCCTCACCGGTGGCCGCCTATGTGACGGGGGCCAACCTGGTCGCCCATGGCGGCGGCGAGACTCCGGCCTTCAAGACCGCAGTCGAGCGCGCCCTAGTGGAAAGACCCAGGCCAGGGGGATAGAGCCGGTCCGAGGGGTGGCGAAACCGCTCAAGTGGAGGTCACGGGCGGTCGATGCATCAGTTGTGACTGAAGAGCTGTCGTCCGCCCTCACCGGCCCGGTCAGGGGCCTGGACGCGCTCCGCCCGGGCGCGGCCTGACCATGCTGACCGACACCGAGCTCACCTTCGCGCTGGCCGGGACCCCCTACCTCGAGTACCTCCCGGTCATCGATCTCACCAATGGCCGGCTGTTGGGGATGGAGGCCCTGGTCCGCTGGGAGCACCCGACCGAAGGCCTGATCTCGCCCGATCAGCTCATCCCGCAGGCCGAGGCCAGCGGCGACATCGGGCCGCTGACCCGCTGGGTGCTGCTGGAGGCCTGCCGGCAGGCGGGGTGGTGGTCGCCGAGCATCCAGCTCGGAGTCAACGGCACCATCCATCAGCTGCGCCGCGGCGAGGTGTCGAAGGCGGTGGCTGACGCCCTCGAGCAGACGGGCTTCCCGAGCGGTCAGCTGACCCTTGAGGTCACCGAAGACGCCATCGTCGACCCGACGGCTTCCGAGGACCTGATGACCCTCTCCCGGATGGGCGTGCAGCTGTCGGTGGACGACGTCGGCACCAACTGGTCGTCGTTCGAGCCGTTCAAGCGGCACTCGATCAGTACCGTGAAGATCGACGGCTCGTTCATCGCTGGACTCGAACCCACGCAGGGCATCAACCGGCTGGTCGTCGAGACCGTCATCCACATGGCCCACTCGCTCGGCATGTCCGCCCTCGCCGAACGGGTGGAGACGATGGCGCAGGTGGAGATCGTCCGCTCGTTCGGTGCCGACGCGGCCCAGGGGTTCTTCTTCGCCCGTCCGATGTCGAGTGAGGACGCCGCCGCTCTGGCGGGCAGAGAAGAAGTGGCTCACTTCTCGCGCACCCGTATGCGCACCCTCGTGCGTCGCGTCGACGGGACAGTGGTGGAGGAGGCGTTCGGTCGCGATCCTGATGTCGAAGACTCGACGTCCGCCGACGCTCTGGACGAGGGATCCATGACCGGGGTCGACCATGACCCAGCCGCCGGCGCCGGGTCGACCACGGACGACGACGGCGCGGCGGCGGTTGACGAAAGTGTCGGTGATGGCGGGCCCCGGGACCACGGTGCCAACCAGACGGGGTCGGACACTCCACCCGACGACGACTCCGCCGAAGTACCCGTTCCGGGTGTGCCGACGGGGCGTAAGCGGCTGAAGAGCCGATCGTCACGGTAGATCCCGGATCCGGGACCGCCCTGGCTCGTCCCCAGCGGCGGCTTGAGGTCTCCGTGACCACCCGACGGCCGGGCACCCCGGTGTGATCCGGCGGGTCGCCGGACAGAGTGGTCGCCACCCTCCAATTGCCTGTATACCTCAGGCCGTGAAACTCGCAGTGCTGAGAGAGTCGCGCCCGGGAGAGACCCGGGTCGCCATGGTCCCCGAAGTGGTGTCCAAGCTGGTCGGCACGGGGATCGAGGTGGCGGTGGAGCGCGGCGCGGGGGCCGCGGCCCGTTTCCCCGACGACGACTTCCGCCAGGCCGGGGCCACGGTGGTCCCGGACGCGGCATCGTCACTCGGAGGGGCGTCGCTCCTGGCCCGGGTGCAGCCGCCGACGGTCGCCGAGGTGTCGAGCCTTCCCAAGGACATATCGCTCGTCAGCTTCCTCCAACCGCTCGCCGAGCTCGACGCCATACGGGCCCTGGCCGACAAAGGGGCCACCGTCTACAGCCTCGACCTCCTACCCCGCATCAGCCGGGCCCAATCGATGGACGCGCTCTCGTCTCAGGCGACGGTGTCCGGCTACCGCGCCGGTCTCTCTGCCGCCGAGCACCTGGCCAAGTTCTTCCCCCTGTTCATGACGGCGGCAGGGACGGTTCCGCCGGCCAAGGTGCTGGTCATGGGCGCCGGTGTGGCCGGTCTGCAAGCGATCGCCACCGCCCGGCGGTTGGGGGCGGTGGTGCGCGCCTACGACGTGCGCGCCGCGGCCAAAGAGGAGGTGCAGAGCCTCGGGGCCAAGTTCGTGGAGCTCGACCTGGAGTCGCAGGAGGGAACCGGCGGGTATGCCAAGGAGCAGTCCGCCGAGTACCTGGCCAGGCAACAGGAACTGTTGACGGTCGAGGTGGTCGCGTCCGACGTGGTCATCACCACCGCCCAGATCCCCGGCCGCCAGGCCCCGGTCCTGGTCACGGCGGCCATGGTGGCCGGCATGTCGGAGGGCTCGGTGATCGTGGACATCGCTGCCGACTCCGGCGGCAACTGTGAGCTGTCGGTGGCCGGCGAGGACGTGCTCGTCGACGGTGTCACCGTGGTGGGGCTCACCAATCCGCCGACCACCATGCCCACCCATGCCAGCTTCCTGTATGCCCGCAACATCGCCAACTTCATGGCGCTGTTGGTCCAGGAGGGTGAGCTCGCCCCCGACTTCGACGATGAGATCGTGGCCGGCACCTGTGTCGTGCGAGCCGGGCGCGTGGTGCACGGGCCCACCGCCGAGGCCCTCGGCCTCCCCTCTCCGGTGCGCCCGGCCACCGCCCAGCCCGAGCCGGCGCCCGAGCGCGGGGTCGACGCGGATGTCGGTGGAGTGGGAGACGGAAGCTCCGGATCGGAGGAGACGGGATCATGAGCACCGGAATTCTCGAGTTCGTCACCATCTTCGTGCTGGCTGCGTTCGTCGGGAACGAAGTCATCGGCCGCGTGCCGAGCATCCTGCACACCCCGCTGATGTCGGGGAGCAATGCCATCCACGGGATCGTCCTGGTCGGGTCGATCCTGATCATGGGAGAGGCCCACGGCGCCGTAGAGATCACGCTCTCCTTCCTGGCCGTGGTGCTCGCCACTCTCAACATCGTCGGCGGGTTCGTGGTCACCGACCGGATGCTCGAGATGTTCAAGGCCAAGCCGGCTGATCGGGCGGCCAAGGGCGACAAGACCGAGGCCGATTCACCGGAAGGTCCCAAGTGAGCCTCAACACCGGCATCGATCTGGTCTACCTGATCGCAGCCGTCGGCTTCATCGTCGCCCTCAAGGGGCTGAGTTCCCCCAAGCACGCCCGCAACGGGAACCTCCTCGGCGCCACCGCCGCAGCGGTAGCCGTCGGCTTCACCTTCGCCTATCCCTCGGTACGGGCCCACACCCTCAATCTGGTGCTCACGCTGGTGGCCATGGTCATCGGTGCGGCGGTTGCCGTGCCGGCAGCGCGCTTGGTGAAGATGACGGCGATGCCACAGATGGTGGCCATCTTCAACGGGGTCGGGGGCGGGGCGGCCGCGCTGATCTCGATCGTGGTGTTCCTCATCGAGGCCCCCGGGAAGCCGGCCGTCTACCGGATCGCCGAGGTGTTGTTCGGCGTGCTCGTGGGGTGCGTGTCCTTCTCCGGGAGCGCGATCGCCTTCGCCAAGCTGCAGGAGCTCATGACCGGGCGTCCGGTCACCTATCCCGCCCAGCAGGTGATCAACGGCATCGTGGGGCTGGGCATCCTGGGGTTGGCCGTCGGCACACTGGTGAGCGGGAACGTCCCTTTGCTCGTCGCCACCGCGATCCTGTCGCTGGTGCTCGGAGTGATCTTCGTCCTGCCCATCGGCGGCGCCGATGTGCCGGTGCTCATCTCGCTGCTCAACTCGTTCACCGGGCTGGCCGTGGCGGCATCGGGCTTCACGCTCAACAACAACCTGTTGATCATCGCCGGCACGCTGGTCGGTGCCTCGGGCATCCTCCTCACCCGGCTGATGAGCAAAGCCATGGGCCGATCACTGCCCAACATCTTGTTCAGCGCGTTCGGATCCGTGGTGACGGCCGGCGGGGGGGCTGACGGCGCCGGGGAGACCCGTCCGGTCAAGGCCGGCACGGCAGAGGACGTCGGCGTCCTGCTGGCCTATGCCCGCAAGGTGGTCATCATCCCCGGCTACGGCCTGGCCGTGGCGCAGGCGCAGCACGTGGCGCGTGAGCTCGCCGATCTGTTGATGGAGCGGGGGGTCGAGGTGTTCTATGCCATCCACCCCGTGGCCGGCCGCATGCCCGGCCACATGAACGTGCTGCTGGCCGAGGCAAACGTGCCCTACGACGAGCTCAAGGAGATGGACGAGGCGAATCCGGAGATGGCGACGGCCGACGTGGCCCTGGTGGTGGGCGCCAACGACACGGTGAACCCGGCGGCCAAGAACACCCCCGGGAGCCCCATCTACGGCATGCCCATCATCAATGCTGACGACGCAACGAACATCGTGTTCCTGAAACGATCGATGCGACCGGGTTTCGCCGGCATCGACAACGAGCTGCTGTTCGACGAGAAGACCACCATGTTGTTCGGCGATGCCAAGGACACCTTGACCAAACTGGTCGCGGCGGTGAAAGAAGCCTGATCGATGTCAGCTGGTGACGACGCTCTCACTCTGGGAGAAATCCATTGCAATTGCTGAGAAACGCTCATACCGTTCGCATCGACGACACAAGCGCTTCGCACGATGCAACCGAGCTGCGTGTACGTCGGGCGCGGGTCCAGCGGGCTTGGGGGCGATGGCCGCCATCATCTCGCTACCTGATCGCCGGGTCAGGTCATTGTGACCTGCAGGCGTGGCCCGAGTGGCGCGCCGAACCCCCCTGCCCAGGGAGTGCGAGCACCCGTGGGGCGGATCGTCAGGCCAGGCTGTCGACCTGCTCGTCGACGGCTTCAGGTTCTGAGGCCAGCTTGGCGAAGACCATCAGCCCCTGGCTGGTGGAGCGGGTCGAGAGCACGGTGACACCCACGGTGCCCCGGTCGACCAGGTGGGTGGCGTCGTTGACGACCACCATGTCCCCGTCGGGCAGGTACCCGACGGCCTGCCGAGGCTGGCGACCTTCTCGGACCAGGTCGACATTCAGCCGCTCGCCGGGCAGATGGTCGGGGTTGAGCCGGCTGGCCACCTCTCGGAGGTCGACGACGGCCAGCTCCCACCGGACGGCCTCGTCGACGACCTTGGAGGAGCAGGTTGCGATGCGCAGGCCCACGCGGCGGGCCACGGTGAGCAGCTTGATGGTGGGATCGTCGACCTCGGGGACCTCGTCCCGGGCGACATGGACGGGCACGCTCATCTCGCGCAGGGCCTCCACCGATTCGAGCCCACGGCGTGCTCGGCGCGAGCTGACCGGGTCGGGAGCCTCGGCGACCGCCTGGACGTGATCGACCACGAACTGGGGAATGACCAGGCCCCCCGGCAACAGCCCGCCGCGCCCCAGTTCCAGCAGGAACCGGTCCATGACGGCAGAACCGTCCACCAACAACGCGTGGCCCTGGGGCGGGCTGGGTTGCGGGGCGAGGATTCTGGACAGGCCCGCCGCCGCCACGATCTGGCGGCCCTTGACCGAGCCGAGCCGCCAGCCCGCGGTGGCCAATATCCACGAGGCGAACGCGGTGGCGAGGAGGGCGAAGCTCGATCGGAAGATGACCATGAAGGGCAGGCCCACCACCAGTCCCAACAACATGCCGGTCGTCGAGATGATCGATGCGGCGAACACCTCACCCGGCGGGGTGTTGCGGAAGAGGAAGACGGCTCGCTGGAGCCCCTTGTCGAGAAGGCGCCCGCCGGCTCCGCCGAGGACGTAGCTCACCGACGCGCCGAGGAGCAGCCCGATGACCGAAGCGCGCGGGCTGACGCTGACGTTCCGGCCGATCTCGAACCCGGCCGCGGAACCGGCCAGCACGAAGAGCAAACGGAAACCCTCGACGAAGATCACGAGATCACCGGCTCATGGTGGTGTGGATTGAAGACGACTGCATGGTGACCGATCTGTGGCATCGCAGCGACAACGGCCGCTGAATAATTGTCGGAAGCCCGGGGTAGATCTTTAGAAGTCTCTCGGACAACACCCTGATGTCGGGGTCCGTGGGAGGGTTCCTCGAATAGATTCCCTCGTGTATGGCTAGAAACGCGCCCAGAGTGGTAGCCTGACCACCTATCGGGCGGCGCGTCGTTGATAGCCGCTCGGGTCCGCCGCCCGCCTCTCCCGATCGAACTCCCATGAGATCCGAACGCCGATCGACTCCCCACGATCCGCCCGATGCCCCGGCTGTCGCCTTACGTGCTGAGTTGGCCGTGGCCCGTGACCGGCCGCTGGCCCGCGTCGCCAACGCAGGCCCGGCCGGCTCGTCAGTGGAGCTGCGTGCGACCGACCTCGGACTCATCGTGGCGCCGTCTCCCTTGTCCGGTTCGGGGGTGCCCTCGCTGCTGCCATGGTCCGAGATGGCCGATGTCCGATCCGACGCTGCCATCGCCAGTTCGGGCCGACCGCCGATGCAGATGCTCGAGATCGAAATGCGTGAGGACGGTTGGTTCGGGAACGACAGCCCGTTCCGGTTCGTCGCGCCAGCGTCGGAGCTCGAGCCCTTCCTCGGGTTGGTCGCCGAACGGCGTCAGGTTCGAACCTCGACCGGATCTCGACTGGTGTTCCCGACCGCGTTGGGTGGGGCGGTCGCCCGCTGGACGGCGCTCTTTCGCCAAGGCAGGGACGACCCGCAGCACGGCCTCGGTCGAAAGCGGATCGTGCCCGTCGTGGTCGGGCTACTGGCCCTGGTCTTCCTGGCCGGCAGCACCAGTACGTCGTTCGGTTCCCGGGCGGGTGGCGCGCTCCCGCACGGACGAGGATCCAGTGACGGCGGCAACGCGGCCCAGGCGGCCAGCGCGCATCCGACAGTCAACCTGCCGGTCGCAACCTCAGCACCGGCACCGGCACCGCCCTCACTGGCCGCAACGCCACCCCTGCAGTCACACGAGATCTTCGGCTATGCGCCCTACTGGACGCTTCCCCAATCGTCGGCATTCGACGTCAAGAACATCACCACGTTGGCGTACTTCAGTGTGGACGCCAACGCCGATGGCACCCTCAACCAGAGTGGGTCGGGGTGGAACGGGTACCAGAGCCAGGACCTGGTCAACCTGGTGTCCCGATCGCACGCGGCCGGCGCCCGTGTGGTGCTCACGGTCACCTGTTTCAGCCAGAGCTCGCTCAATGCCATCACCTCCGATCCCAACGCGGCGGCGCGCCTGTCGTCCGCCCTCATCGGCGCGGTCTCGGCCAAGAACCTCGATGGCGTGAACTTCGACTTCGAAGGGGAGGGGACCGCGGACCGCCAGGGGCTCACCTCGCTGATCACCGCAGTGGCAAAGTCCCTACATGCGGCCAACCCACACTGGCAGGTGACCATGGCGACCTATGCCAGCGCGGCTGCGGACAGTGCTGGGTTCTATGACGTCGCCGGTCTTGCGCCGGCTCTCGACGGGTTCTTCGTCATGGCCTACGACATGAACGACCGCCATGTGCCGAGCGCCACGGCGCCCCTGGTGGGCGGGGGGTACAACGACACGGAGGCGTTGCAGCAGTTCACCGCAGTGGTACCACCGCAGAAAGTGATCCTCGGGGTGCCGTACTACGGCTACGACTGGCCTACGTCGGACAACACCAGAACGGCGCAGGCGACCGGTGGTGAGTCGCCGCTCAGCGACGCCCAAATATCGTCATCGGGGCATCCAACGTACTGGGACGCGTCTACCCAGACAGCGTGGACCGCCTACCAGGTCGGGACACAGTGGCACCAAACCTTCTTCGACGACCCGACGTCGTTGGCCCTGAAGGCCCAGCTGGCCGGGATCTTCCACATCGCCGGCCTGGGTATCTGGGCCCTGGGCATGGACGGCAACAATCCGGCCATGCTGGCGGCCCTGCTCGGGAACGCGCCAGCCGTCAAGGACCTCCAGACCGGGCCCACGGCCTCGGCGACGGCCCCGGCCGGCTCCGGCTTCACGTCGACGGGGGTCTGGAACGGGGCGGGCGTGGCCTTGACCCCCGTCGTCCCGCCCCCATCGTTCGGCACCGTCCAGTACTTGGGCACGCTGGCCGGCTTCCAGACCAATGATCCGGCGCTGGCCTGCCTCGAGGGCGGTCCACCCATCAATGTCTGGACGTTCTCCGTTCTGCCCGGCGTCGACGTGGTGGTGGCCGATAGCAGCAGCTATTGCGCCGCGGCCATGTGGACCTTCCCGACGCCACCGGGCCAGCCGGCCGGGCCGCCGCCGAGCTCAACCACGACGACGTCCCTTCCGCCGACTACCTCGAGCGTCACTTCGCCGCCGACCACCTCGACCTCGACCACGACCACCACGACGACCACGTCACCGAGCACCTCGACCAGCACGACCGTCAGTGGGCACAGTGGATCACCGGGCAGTACCGGCTGATCCCGCCCGTCGGCCGCACGAGATGCTGACGAACGGAGACGTTCTCGGACGCCGACTAATCTGGAAAGCGTCGGGGGTGTAGCTCAGCTGGTAGAGCGCTACGTTCGCAATGTAGAGGCCGACGGTTCGAGTCCGTTCACCTCCACCCGAAAGTGCAGGTCAGCCGGGTGCAGCAGGCGCGCCTGATCCTTAGCTCGAGTGATTCCGTGCGCGATCCGTCCGCGATCGAAACGCCAGGTCGTCTGAAAAAACTCTCGTCCCTCGAGCACAAAGCTTGGAATGTAGAGCTCGCGATTCAGTTCCGCCGCCGCTTTGAGGCCAACGAGCAGGACCTCGAGACTGTGATCACAAGTTGCACCCCGACTGTTGTGCGCGATCGTGCGAAGTACCCGGAGTGCGGTCGATTCGAGGCGCCTGGGGAGCACTCCCGAGTGGTGCGTTTGGAGCAGACTTGCGGGCGTGGCCGGCAATCTGATTGTTCCGAATTGTTAGCAAGCTGAGCCCCACCTCGGGTTGATCGGTATCGGGGCTCTGAGCGAAAATCGTTGACATGGAACACACCGAGGTGTTGGGGCAGTCGGTCAATTCAATCAACTGTGATAGATGCGGGTCCGCTCTGACCGACGTTGACTACGACAAGAGGGGCCGGCTGGTCAGCAGGTGTCCGAACAGGTTCGAGGACATAGAGGCCCCGCTCCCTCCTGCAAGTTGATCGTTGCGACGCCTCGATCCGGTGATGGACGACAGCCAGGCCATCCTCCACACCAGCCCCATTTCGCGTCAAGCGGACGCCTTCAGTCCAGGGCTCCCGGATTCACGCGGGCTTGGGGGAGGAAGTGGTCGCCGAGAACGGCCGCGGCGTGGTGCTCCGCTTCCTCGACGACCTCGGCGTAGACCTGGAGGGTGAGCCTTGGATCTGAGTGTCCGAGCCGAGCCTGGACGGTCTTCACGTCGATCCCCTGGCGTACCAGGGCGGTGGCGCTGACCCGGCGCAGGTCGTGGAAACCGGCGCCCAGGTGTCCCGCCGCTTCGACCGCGGGTAGCCAGAAACTGTGGGTGCCGGAAACTCATCCATGCCGGTCACCAGGACCTTCGGTCCCAGCCGCCTAACTGCCCAGTTCGCGGCTGGCGGAACAAGATCCGACCTGGACTACCAGCGCCCCGCTCCTTCAAGCGGTGCTGTACAAGAATATCAAGTAGTTGTACAATAATCACATGGCGACGATGGCAGTAAGCGAAGCAAGAGAGAGATTGTCCGAAGCAGTGGAGACGGCCCGCAACGAGGCCGTGGTTCTGGAGCGCTATGGCAGCCCAGCTGCGGTCCTAATCAGCCCGGACCGTTACCGACAGCTGATCCAGGCCCTCGAGGACATCGAAGACGTGGCCGCCTTCGATGAAGCAATGGCAGAGGACGGGGAGAACATCCCATGGGAGCAAGTCAAGGCCGACCTTGGCTTGACGTGAGCCAGTACCGCGTTGAGCTGCGACCTGCTGCCGTCCGTGCGCTCCGCAAGCTCGATCCAGAAATCCAGCCTCGCATCCAAGGAGCCATCACGCTTCTGGCGCAGGATCCGCGGCCTCCAGCCTCCCGAAGGTTGCGCGGCAGGCCAGGGTTTCGAGTTCGAGTCGGTGACTACCGCATCATCTACACCGTCGCCGATGACGTGCTATTGGTAGTCGTTGTCGCCCTTGGCCATCGAAGGGAAATCTACGATCGGTGATCCGTGCCATGGGAGCGGTGAACAGTGGAGGGCACCTGATGAACCCCCATATCGAAGATCGGGTCTGTCGGCGAGGTCAATAGAGGCAACCAGCGGTGCGGAAATGGGGTGGGACATGAGAAGTTCGCCAGGCTCCAGTCTGGTTGAGATTGCGGTAGTACGGGCAGCTCCGTTGAGCCAGACACCAAGTCGGTCCTCGCCACACACGACATCTGCCACCGTGACGCGAGTTGGCAGCGACCGCGACCGAGGCTGACCACCAGGAAGGGCCTCTCCACCTTTGTCAGGAATGCCCCCTCGTAGTACCCGGCGGGGTGCCATGGTTCGGATGGTGGTTCGGGAGGCGCAGGGATGCATACGTGGCTAGGCTGCGCGACGGGGAGGTCAGTGCAACCACCAATCTGGAGGAGAAGCAGATGGCAGAATTCACCTCTTACACCGCCGGGACTCCGTCCTGGGTCGACCATGCGGCCAAGGACCTCGAGGCGTCCAATTCCTTCTACGGGACTCTCTTCGGCTGGCAAGCCGATGACCAGGGCGAAGAAATGGGGCACTACACCCTCATGCGCAAGGGTGGAAAAACGGTGGCCGGCAACATGTCCGTCATGATGGAGGGCCAGCCCAGCGCATGGGTCTCCTATGTCTCCGTCGAGGACGCCGATGCCACGGTCGACCTGGCCAAGAAGGCCGGGGCCACGGTGTTCGTCGAGCCCATGGACGTTTCCGACATAGGCCGGATGGCGGTATTCGCCGACCCCACGGGTGCGGCGATCGGCATCTGGCAGCCGAAGACCTTCATGGGAGCCGAACTGGCCAACGAGGCAGGGTCCTTTGCTTGGAACGAGCTCAATACCCGGGACGTCCCTATGGCCAAGTCCTTCTACACGGAGGTATTCGGGTGGGAGCCGCATGATCTCGACATGGGAGGGATGACGTACACGGAGTGGAAGGTCGACGACAAGACCGTGGCTGGAATGATGACGATGCCCGACATGGTCCCAGCGGAGGTGCCGGCCCACTGGCTCGTGTATTTCGGTGTGGACGACACCGATGCCTCTGTCTCGAAGGCGACCGAGCTCGGGGCAACCGCGTTGGTGCCCCCGACGGACATTCCTCCCGGGCGCTTTGCAGTTCTGTCCGACCCGGACGGGGCAACGTTTGCCGTGATCAAGATGAACCCGATGCCGGCGAACTGAGCACCCTGCCACGAAAGGTTCCAAGCCGAGGTTCCGCCCCACGGACCTAGCTGGTGTGGCTGGCGGGCTGACAACGAGTTGGAGGTTGTGGTCGCTTCCTCCAGGCTGTGGCATCCTCGATGGCACCCGAGGCTGCCATTGGCGTGCCACAAGCGGACTGGTCGAACGGACATGATCGACAATGACAAGACGGCAGCCGCTCTGGTTGCTGCTATCCACTCCGGCGACATCGACGCGGTCCAAGAAATCGTCGGGGAGACGCCCGAACTCGCCAGAGGCCCTCTCGGCGGCCCCTTCAAGACGCGCACAGCGCTCCACGTCGTGTGCGACTGGCCCGGCTACTTCTCCAACGGTCCCGAGATCGTCCGGCAACTCATCGCGGCCGGCGGCGACCCCAACTACCGAGGCCCGGAGCCACGTTCCGAGACGCCGCTGCACTGGGCGGCCAGCAGTGACGACGTCGACGTCGCCGCCGCGCTGATCGATAGCGGCGCCGATATCGAAGTCCCCGGCGGGTCGATCGGTACCCCCCTCGACAACGCCATCGGGTACGGCTGCTGGCACGTGGCCCGTCTCCTGGTCGCCCGCGGTGCCCGGGCCGACAAGCTGTGGCACGTCGGCGCCCTGGGTATGTTGGATCGCCTGGAGGAACTGCTCGCCACGGCCAACCCGACCCCCGAAGAGGTGTCCCAGGGGTTCTGGCACGCCTGCTCGGGCGGGCAGCGGCGCGCCGCCGAGCGCCTCCTGGGGGCCGGGGCCGATCTGAACTGGGAGCCCGACTACGCCCACGGCACCCCGCTGGACGCGGCGAGTGGCCTGGGCACCCGTCGGGAGAACGTCATCAGTTGGCTCAAGCAGAAGGGAGCCCACTCCGTCAATGTCGACTCGGGTTGACGCAGGCCTCGACACCTCTTCTTGGAGACCTGGGTGCCGATGGAGATGAGCGTCTTCGAGCGCAGCGCCATCCGCCCTAACAAGACCTGAACCGCGACCACTGACGTCGGTCCCGCTGGAGAGTGGACATGACATGAGCGACAACGGACCTGGAAGACAGGTCATCGTCGCCGGGCTGTCACATCCGACCTCCGAAACGGGTCATAGAGGTAATGGTAGGAACGGCAAAGGAGATCATCATGGAAGGACGGCTCAACGTCTATGGCACCGAGATGGCGCCGAAGTTCACCAAGTACATCAACTCGGCTGGCAAGGTCATCTCCGATTCGACGCTGCCGGCGGCGACCCAGGAGCTAGTGAAGATCCGGGCCAGTCAAATCAATGGTTGCGGCTTTTGCACCGACATGCACACGAAGGACGCCGCCTATGCCGGGGAGACCTCGGTCCGGCTCAATCTCGTGGCGGCGTGGCGCGAGGCGACGGTCTTCACCGAGGCCGAGCGGGCCGCGCTCGAGGTCACCGAGCAGGGCACCCGCATCGCTGACGCCGCCGGTGGCGTCACTGACGAAGCCTGGGCGCACGCGGCCAAGCACGACGACGCCGACCAGATCGCGGCGCTGGTGTGCCTCATCGCCCTCATCAACACCTACAACCGCATGAATGTCATCACCCAGCAGCCGGCCGGTGATTACCAACCCGGACAGTGGCGGTGACCGGCTGAATCGGGTCAGGTCGGGCGGGTTCGGGCTCCGAAGGTCCCTGCCCCAGTCTGACCTGACGCCGATCGACCATCTGACGCCCCACACCGGAGGATGCCCCCGTCAATGATTGCTGCTTCGATGTGCCAGCAGGATGGACGCGGTTCGTCGGCTCAGTTTGCAGTCATCAGGCGAACAAAGCCCGTCTCCGGCCGCGCCACGCTCCGCCGACAGCCGCGGACACCTGAACGAATGGCCCTGGGGGGTGCCGGTGTGATCTGCGGCCTGGTGTGCTCGGGACCACCCTCCGATCAATCGTTGATCGCGGTGCGGCGAGGGCACTCAGGAAAGGCGCATCTGCTCTCGAGTGGCTCGAGCCGTCTTCTTCGCTTCGTACATGGCTTCGTCGGCCTGTCGCACGAGCACCATGGGGTCGGTCTCGGAGTCGCATTGAGTCAAGGCGATTCCCACGCTGGCCTCTAGGGCCAACGTCGAGCCGGCGGCCGTGATCCTGCGTTCGGCAACGCTCCGGCGGATGCGCTCGACCACCTTGTTGCTGTCACAGCTGTGCTGGTGACAGAGCACGACGAGGAATTCGTCTCCACCGAGGCGTCCCACAATGTCGCATGGTTCGGTTGCGACCATGAGCGCCATTGCGGTGGCGAGAATGGCAGTGTCACCGACTTCGTGCCCGTAGTTGTCGTTGAGCGGCTTGAGTCCGTCCAAGTCGATGAACAGTACGGCCACCGTTTCGCCGGCTTCTCGCCGGCGCCCGACGTCCTCGGTTAGGAAGTCGAATACGGCGGCTCGGTTGAGCAGACCCGTGAGCGCGTCGTGGGTGGCTGCCTCGTGCAAGAGTTGTCGCTGGAGCTCGCGTTCGCGGATCCTTGTGGTGAGAAGGTCGACGGATGTTTGCAGCGCCTGTCCCGTTCGGCCAGGCAGCGGGGTCAGCAGGTCTGGATGAGAAAGATCTTCGGAGGCGAGCGCAACTGCCTTGACTTCAACGGCTTTGAGGGTAGCGGTCATTTCGTTGAACGCTGCCGTGGTAGAGGCGATCTCACGCGGACCCGCTTCGGGGAGCTCCTCGGTCTTGAACTCGCCGCTGCGAATCCGGTGGGCCATGTCCGCCAGCCTCTTGAGCGGACGCGTGAGTATCCGGCTGGCCGTCACGACACCGACGATGCAGACGAGAGCGAGAGCACCGAGGAAGATGAGCTCTGCGATCAGGCGGCTTGTGGCCGAGCTGGCCTGGGCGAGAGCGGTGTCGTGGAGGTCATCGGACGCGGATGTGACGAGTGCGTTGAGGTCGCCTAGGTAATGGAGTCCCGGCGCCAGGGAGGCGCCGGCAAATGTGAGATTCCCGAGGAATGGGGGCGACAGGTTGTTGAGGGCGACCGAAAGACCCTGTTGGATGGTGGCGGCAAAGTGTTGATCCGTCGGATCTGATTGGAGATGAGTCCAAGCCTGGCTCGCCTTCGGGCTCAGATGGCCGGCGAACTGGCTGGTAGCAGTTTGATACTCACCCGCAGCCTGGATCAGTTCTTGCTTCGCATTGGACGGTCCGACCCCTTGAAGCACATAGGTGGCGCCCTCGATCTCGTGGCCTCCGGCGAGGAAGGCCTGATAGGCCTGTCGCAACGCGGCCCGCGTGCACCTCGAAGGATCCGGTTGGTTGCCAGGCCGAAATATCGGCTTGCAGACGGTTGTAGTCCGCGTACCAGATGTTGTCGACATCGGCGGCCATCTTGTTGGTAAATGCGTGCACGGTGGCAAAGGAAACGGCGTCGGATGCGACCTTGGGGACCAGGTTCTCGAGTTCGGCTACATCGGC
Source organism: uncultured Acidimicrobiales bacterium (assembly GCA_963727075.1). Lineage (GTDB taxonomy): Bacteria > Actinomycetota > Acidimicrobiia > Acidimicrobiales > RAAP-2 > Bog-756. Next base: position 2,061,940 of record CAVSET010000006.1, on the reverse strand, counting down.
CCGGAGGGTCGGGGTCGATGAGAATGTCGGATATGCGACGATCTGTGACGTCACCCGTGTCAGCTGGTCCCTGAAGGAAGTTGCCGGGTGGAGCAAGGCGTCGAGCTCTGGCTCGCTGACGCCGACCTGTTCGGCGTAGGACACTGCCGTCAAGGGCACTTCCAATGAATTCATCTCGGCCCGGGCTGATGCGACATTTCGGAGTTGCGCCGCATCGTGGGCGGCCACTTGTGCGTGTTGGCGTGTCCTCCACGCTCCGAGAGCCGACGATGTGATCAGGACGGCGGTCGACGCCAGGGGCAGAAGGACCACCAGAGCGAGAACGAGTCGCACACGGGGCCGCCAGCGAGGATGCGCGTCAACCTCTCCGACGCCGTGACCTGGGGTTCTCTCGGGCCTGCCTGGAGAGTTGCTAGAGGGACGAGGCGCGGTGCGGTCGCCCCGCCGGCGAAATGTCGCCATGTGAGGATTGTCGGCACGATGCCGGTGATCCTTGATAGTGCAAAGCAGTTCGAGTCATTCTTCGATTCTCCCGATCTCAAGGCCTTTATCGCCTCCGCCGGAGGCACAGGCGAACCTCAGATCCTGGTTGCCGAGGCCGTTTCCTCGGTTGATCAGTTCTAGCCCTTGGGTCGGCAGAACTCAGTGCCTCCTCTGCAACCGGCGGTTCTGGGGGGCCCATTCACCGAGTCCGGCTCAGATGGAACTCGACCCGCGCTGGCAGCTGCGCCAATGCCGAGGAGTCGCCCATCCAGATCTGGTAGGTGCCGGCGGCGATGAGCCAAGATCCGGCACCGGCGTCGTAGTAGCCGAGCTGCCGGCCTCGGAGCGTGAAGGTGATCGTGCGGGATTCGCCCGCGGCCAGTGAGACACGTTGGAAGGCCTCGAGCTGGCGAGGTGGGTTTCCCGCTACAGCCGGCTGGCCCAGGTACAGTTGCGCCACGTCTGCACCCTCGCGGTGCCCGGCGTTCTCGACCCGTACCGTTGCGGTCACCGTCGGATTCCCGTGTGCCGTGCTCACGTGCAAGGTTGGCGAGCTGTAGCGGAACGCGGTATAGGAGAGACCGAAGCCGAACGGGAACAGCGGCGTGGTACCGGTGGCGTCGTACCAGCGATAGCCAACATCGATGCCTTCCGAGTAGCGAACCTGAGTACCAACGCCTGGGTACTGTGCCGGCGTCGATACTGGGTCATCCATCGCCGTGGCCGGGAACGTGATCGGAAGGTGACCTGATGGGTTTGCCTTGCCGAGGAGCACAGCAGCGAGCGACGTTCCATCCGTCTGACCGGGGTACCAGGCGTCCAGCACGGCCGAGACCTCGCTCAACCAGGGCATCAAGACCGGGCCTCCGGCGTCGATAACGACGATTGTGTGCGGATTGACGGAGGCGACCGCGCTCACCAGATTGTCCTGGTTGGAGGGCAGTGAGAGTGAGACCCGGTCGGCCCCTTCGGACTCTTGGCCGTCGCCGACCACGACCACCGCCGTTGAGGCTCGGCTGGCCGCGGAAGTCGCTTCGGCGATGTCGTGTGCGATCTGGTTCGGCAGTACCCAGGTGAGATCTTGCACCGGTCCGCTGAGGGTGTAGGTCTGGCCGGCGGTGAGAGTCACTGTCGCGGTGTAGACGGGTCGCGGCAGCGTTCCTGGATTGGTGACCACCGGCGTCCCGTCGAGCGAAAGCGTTCTGGGGACGAAGTCCGCGGGCTCGCGATAGGCGATCTCATAGGTACCTGTCTGTGGGGCGGTGAGCGTGGCTGAGGCGAGCGATGGGTCGCCAAGCGTGGGGTATGGAGCGCTCAGGTTGGGGGACGGAATGGCAACGAAGTCGCCGGAGGCGGGGAGTCCCGATGTGAAGGTGACTGGTCGCTTTGTTCCCACGCCGGCCCGGATGCCCGCGAGCGGGGTGACCATGTGCGACGGGGTGACCATCGCACTTCCGCCTCCAACAGTGATCGGTGAGGTCTGGGCGGCGGGCCCGATGACGGCGATGCCACCTCGGGCGGTGGTGTCCAATGGCAGGATGCGACCGGAGTTCTTCAACAGTGTGGTTCCCTCGACGGCGACATCACCTGACACGCGGGCATCGGCCGCGCTTGCCACGTTGTCTCGGATCGATCTCTTCGTGTCGGCCCTGGTGAGCCAGAAGCGGTACATCTGGGTCAGGATTCGTATGACCGCCTGGTCCACGGTAGCGCGGCTGACACGGCCGTTCATGAGGTCCGTCTCGAGCGCCGAGCCCAAGTACAGGGACAACGGCTGTTCCTGGTCGAGTCCGGCATTGACGGAAGCGGCCGTCGAGTGGGTGGCGTAGTAGTCGGAGCCGACGAAGCCGGGGAAGCGCAAGGTCCTGTCGAGATACCCGCGGATCAGGTCCCCATCCTCGCAGGCGCCGCTGCCATTGATCGAGTTGTAGGAGCACATGACCGAGCTCGGCTCGGCTCTGACTATCTGGTCCCAGGCCCGCAGATAGACCTCCTGCAGGGCTTGTTCACTGACGATCGAGTCGTCCGAAGGGGAGAGGCGGTCGGTCTCCTGGTTGTAGACGGAGAAGTGCTTGATCTGCGCCATCGTGCCGGAGCGTTGGATGCCGCCCACCTCGGCAGACGCGATGGTGCCGGTGAGCGTTGGGTCCTCGCCAAGGCTCTCGAAGGCCCGTCCCCACTGGGGAACCCTCACGATGTTCACCGTCGGGCCATAGACGAGGTTGACACCTTTGCCGCGTGCCTCGGTGCCGATGACCTGCCCGTAGCACCGCGCCGCGTTCGGATCGAACGTCGCCGCCAGCGCCTCGGGCGCCGGTAGCTGGGTCACCCCCGAAGCACCGTCACCAATACCACCCGGGCCATCCTGTTGGTTGATGGCCGGAATACCGAGGCTGGGAATCGCCTCGGTTGCGCCGACTGTGCCGGAAGGAGTACCCGGACCGACACCGTGCATGAGGGTCACCTCTTGGCCGAGCGTCATCCGCTTGACCATGGACTCAGCCTGTCGTCTGGCCTGGGCCAGAGGCTCGAGCGAGAACGAGGCCGTCGTGCAGTGGGCGCCTGTCGAACTGGTGGCGCGGGCTTCGCCGTCTGCGGCGCCCGCCTGGACGATGGGTGCCAGGGACAGGCCGAGGATCGCCGCCGCAAGCCCCGAACTCGTGACGGCCCTCCGCCGGGCCCGCTCAACACGTACCGTTGTTGGACAGACGAGGGCGCGCCGACCGTCAGCCGGGCGCAGAACCGGTCGAGCAGAGGCATCCATGCGAGGTCGAGGAACCCCGAGCATTCGCCAGTGTCGTGCCCTGCTCCGTCGGTGACACCTTCGGGTCATTGCCTCTCCCTCGACACTGGTCGACTGCACTCTCGGGAGGAAGCCTCGCGCGTCTGGGTAGGCGAAGCCGGCTCCGGCGCGCACGGGGCTCCCGCCTGACGCCGGCCCGTGGAGGACAGGGCAGAGGGGGCATCGTCGCCATGTGGCGAGAGTGTGCAGCTCCGCCAGGCATGAGATCCGCGGTGCCGAACCGTTCGGCGGATCCGCGACCGTCAAGATCGTCGCTGAATCCAGCCTCCGTGCCGACACCTATCGGCCGACCTCGTCTTGTGAAGACCAGCCATTTGCTCCGTAGTCGTTAGCCGGCATGCCGGTCGGGCATATGACCGGCGAAGGGGCGCGGGCGGTCCGGACAGAATACCTCGATGGGCTCCTCATCTTGCGGCTGCATGTCGTCGAACTGACCGGTGGGCGCGGCGAAACCTTGGACTCTTGGCGGCAATGCCGTGACTGTCCGCTGCTCGTGGCACGGAACAGGTCTCAAGGGCCCGATGGATCGGCCAACTGGGTCTCAGAGCGGCCGCCCTGAGTATCCACTGGGGTACCCGTGTTCGCCGCGGCTGAGTCGGTTACCGTCGCGGCCCGCCTCTCGGCCGCGGCTTGGTGATCGCGGAGCACTGCCTCGGCCGCCGCAAGCGTGAGGCTCTCGGGCCGGGGACCGTCCCAATCGAGATACCAGTGTCGGCTCAGGCCCGCCAGCCACGTGTCGTGCGCGGGGGTCAGGCCGAGTCGCGAGATCGTCCGCTGGCGGCCGACTTGGTCGGAATAGAGTAGCTCCACCGTAATCGGCTCGCGTTTCTCGATCGCGTCAACGACCTCGGCGCGAATCGGATCGTCCGGGTTCCGCAGCGCTCCTTGCCACATGCCGATGTCACCTGCCGGGACGTAGAGGTCCCGCGACTGAAGGCGGAACTCCTCCAGCGGAGCGTGGGCGGGAAAGGCCGGAGACGACCCTGGCCTGACCGCCCAACCCTGACAGACCGCGATTCCGCTGCCAACGTTTCTCAAGCTGATCGCGAGATACACAATGCCGTCGGTGTGCTCGACCACGCCACGCCCACCTGACGCATTGACCCAATTCCCCTCGAGGAACATGATCTTCTGCGTGGGATCCTCTAGGCGGGACGGGGCGAGGAGGGGTCGTCGTTGTTCTTGCAGCGCCGCCTCTGCGATGCGCGCCGAGCGGTTGGAGGATCGCACCGCCGAAAATGTGGCAGCAGCCAACACCAGCGTGCCGGCCGCGGTGGCCAACGAAGCGATCGCCGCCAAGTCAACAGCCGGGAGAGCCATCAGTCGCCATTCTGGCAGCGAGGTCCCCGTGTCTGCCATCGACATGACCGAGACGGCGATTTCGGCTGATGACGCGTCCGCTCGGCCGGAAACCCGCTCACCCCCTTCCAACCTGGGTGTCTCACGACGGCCGAGCGGCGCAGCGCCCCATCCAATCTCTCAGCCGATCTCGACCGTATACCTGCTAGCGCTGCCGCTGTCCGAACAGCCGGCGACGTGCACGCTGATCCGCTGTCCGAACCCTCGGAGGTTGCAAGTGTCACAACCGAATCGCTCTGTCCCGTTGGAGTCGCCCGTTCGATCGCGATGGAATCGGTGGCGCTCTGCAATGGTGTGGGTCCTCAGTGGGCTCACAGTGATCGCTGCCGGCGTGGAGTTCGTTCCTGTAGGGACGGCGGCCGCCGCCACCCCGAAGGTGGGATCGACGGTGGTGACGGCCAAGATCAACTCGAAATTCGGCACGATTCTGGCCGATGGCGCCGGCATGACCGTGTACACGCTGATGAATGGCGGTCAGCCCGTTCTGTGCACGGGAACGTGTGCCGCAGTTTGGCCGCCGCTCACGGTTGCATCGTTGCAGACCCCGGTCACTGGCCCGGCAGGTGTCGCCGGGCTCGGCACGACATCGAACGCCAACGGATCGGCCGTCACCTACAACGGGGCTCCGCTCTACCGGTTTGCCAACGACCACTCCCCGTCTGATGCCAATGGCGACGGCATCGTCGCCTTCGGTGGCACTTGGCACCTGGTAAGTCTCGCCATGTCTCCGACTGCACCTGCCCTCAACAAGCCGATCGTGGGCATGGCCGCCACCACCGACGGGATGGGCTACTGGCTGGTGGCCTCCGACGGTGGGGTCTTCTCCTTCGGTGACGCCATGTTCCACGGATCGACGGGGGCGATGACCCTCAACAAGCCGATCGTGGGCATGGCCGCCACCACCGACGGGATGGGCTACTGGCTGGTGGCCTCCGACGGTGGGGTCTTCTCCTTCGGTGACGCCATGTTCCACGGATCGACGGGGGCGATGACCCTCAACAAGCCGATCGTGGGCATGGCCGCCACCACCGACGGGATGGGCTACTGGCTGGTGGCCTCCGACGGTGGGGTCTTCTCCTTCGGTGACGCCATGTTCCACGGATCGACGGGGGCGATGACCCTCAACAAGCCGATCGTGGGCATGGCCGCCACCACCGACGGGATGGGCTACTGGCTGGTGGCCTCCGACGGTGGGGTCTTCTCCTTCGGTGACGCCATGTTCCACGGATCGACGGGGGCGATGACCCTCAACAAGCCGATCGTGGGCATGGCCGCCACCACCGACGGGATGGGCTACTGGCTGGTGGCCTCCGACGGTGGGGTCTTCTCCTTCGGTGACGCCATGTTCCACGGATCGACGGGGGCGATGACCCTCAACAAGCCGATCGTGGGCATGGCCGCCACCACCGACGGGATGGGCTACTGGCTGGTGGCCTCCGACGGTGGGGTCTTCTCCTTCGGTGACGCCATGTTCCACGGAGCGGCCTGATTGCGCAGCAGATCTCACCGCCTCGTCTATGGCCACTGCGTTCGCCGAGGTCGGTGCTGGTGATCGTCCACTGTACCGATGACATCTCGCCACACCCTGTTCCCCGGGGGTGTCGCCCTGGTCAGGCCGGCGATGCCGACCGTGCCGACAGCGTGACGAAGTCCCGCGCCCACGAAGGATCGAAGAAGGTGGACGGGCCCAGCTGGATCGTGCCCAGCAGCTTGCTGCCGTTGGACGGTGCGGCCTGACCACTCGGGGTAGGAGGGTCGTACGTCATGTAGACGGTCCAGTGGGGATTGACATCGAGCTGCATCCCCCGCACCACGCCGGCCCGAAGCAGCAGCTGAGCCAGCTGGAGGGGAGCTAGCTCCGGACCGGTGACGTAGACGAGTGCGCCGCCCGCCGTCACCCCGACGCCCGACCGCCACTGATGCTCGATGCCAGGAACGCTCGAGGCGCACGACGTCGCTCCGCAGGTCGCTCCCCACGACTGCCAGTCCGCGCTAGCCGCCTGGGCGGTCGGTTGACCGCCGGCCACCAGGGGAACCAGGTTCTGCCGGACGGCGACCACGTTCGGTGTCATCGTGACGTCGCTGCCCCAGGCGCCGACGGTCACCGAACCGTCGGCGTAGATGACGAGCGACGCTGCTCCGGCGACGAGCGGGTCGATGAGTCGACCCTCGGTGTAGTAACCGCCCCGGGCCGCGTCCATCCTGAACCCGCCGTTGAAGACGGCGACGAGGGATGCCGCCTGAGCGGGTTGGACGGGGGCGGTGAGGCGGTACGGACCACCACCCGGGCTGATCGAACCTGAGTAGAGCTGCGCCGAGAGCAGTCGGGTGTCCATCCAGGCGATCCCGGCGGGTTGGACGCCACTGGGAGGGACGAGCGTCGTCTCGTAGACGGCAGGCAGCCCCCCGACTGAGCGACCGGCCGGCGTCCAGATGCCCTCTCCACTTGCCGGACCCCCGCCGAACGGTGCCAGTGCCTGCGGGACCGGCAAGTGGGAGGGGACTGGGACCCGGGGGGCTGTGGTGGCGACATGGCCGGCGCCTGTCGACCTCGAGGTCGTTCCGTCCGGACGTCTCTGCCCGGCCGGGCTCGGGCCCGCCCCACCGCACGAGGCGAGGAGCACCATTCCGCTCGCCACCACCGCCAACGCCGGCGACCACCGGTGACCAGGGTGGGAGCGAGGGCTGAGCACACGGTCAGCCTATGGAGCAACCTGAGGTCGGTGGTCTCGGGGCCGAAGCGGCTCCCGAGGGCTGCCGTCTCCTACCATGGCGGCTGTCCAATGTCCGCCCCGCAGCCGCCTAAGTCTTCGCTCGGCCCCTCCATCCGCCCAGGTGGCCGCCGCCGGTCGTATCGCCGAGCGGGTCCTGTCGCGGTTGCAGTGGCCGCGTGCCTCGTCGCCGGTGGGGCCGCGGCCGCGATCGTACTGACCTCGGGCTCGCCGGGACGGCCCTCGGCCGCAGGTGGGACCACCGCCGGCCGGGTGGGCAGCACTACGTCCACCACCGTTGTGGCCACAACGACGAATCCTCCGGCTACTACAGCACCGCCCACCTCGACGACGGATGCCGGGAGCCTGGCCCAGACCGGCGCGTTCCCACCGTCGACCTCCCCACAGTTCCAGGCCGAGATGGCCGCCTTATGGCAGGGGGTGGCCTCTGGCGCGTCGGACGCGGCACGCCCGGCCTTCTTCCCCGAGAGCGCCTACCTCCAGCTGAAGACCATTGGGAACCCGGCGTCCGACTACACCAACCGACTGCTCGCCAACTTCGCCGCCGATCTGGGTGCCGCCCACGCCCTGCTCGAGCAGCAGGCGGGAATGGCCAGTTTGGTCGCGGTCAACGTTCCCGAGCAGTACGGCCACTGGATCCCGCCCGGGGTGTGCGACAACAGCGTCGGGTACTACGAGGTCGCCAATGCGCGTGTCGTCTACCAGGTGGACGGTCAGGTCCGTTCGTTCGGCATCGCCTCCCTCATTTCGTGGCGGGGGGAGTGGTACGTCGTGCACCTGGGCGCCATACTTCGATCCACATCCCAGGGCATCGTCGAGGACCCCGAGGCGGGACCCGGCACCTCGCCGGACTCGACGACCTGCTGAAGGGTTCAGCCTTGCCTTCACGGGTCTGCTCGAGCATCTCCTGGCCGATTAGGGATAGCCCGCAGGACTGGGACACGAGTCGTCCCGCTCGGCAACGAGGTGTCTGCATTGCGCCGCCATGCGCCGCTACTGACTGATCCGACCTCACCTCTGCAGTCGCCGGTCCTCGAGGTTGGATCCACGTCAGGTCCTCGAGAAGTGCCCTGACACGCCTCCGGCTCGATGGAGAGCTCGTCGTTCGTCTAGCCGGAGGCGACGAAATCGTTGGTGCACTGGGCCCATTGAGCCCCCCGGCCCTTGATCGTGATCGCGTGCGCACCGGCGGAGCCCGCCACTGCAGGCACACTGCCAGTGCCTTGAGCACCCCAGCCAGGTCGAGCCACCGGGCTCGAAGTCGGTGGTGGTCGAGGTGGCGCCGGTCGCGACTGTCAGGTCACTAACGTAGGCTGTGGTCGTCCGGTGACTGGGCCGCCCAAGCGCAGCAGCAGCGTCCCCTGTCCGATGGCGTCGTTGCGGATGGCAGCGTTCGGGAAATGAGCGAGCACCTGACTCCAAGTGCATGGCGGCGATTGTGAGCAGACCGTGTTACCTGGGGACTGGCTGCCGAACCAGGCCCGTCGGTCAGAGCATCCAGATGCCTCCAGGTGTTTTGCCGGCGGCAGCGTTCCGGGGATGAACGTCAGACGGCCCTCATATGCGGTGCTGCCCAGAGTGATGTCGTACGCCACGTCGAAGCTCAACACGAGCTGATTGGGTGTGCCCCCGATGGCATATCCAATAGTCCATGTCGGTGATCTTCGGTCGAGTCTCGGGGGGTTCCCAGGGGCATCCGAGAAATCCCGGAGCCGTCGAACTTTTCCGCGTGGTCGCACGTAGTACTTGCAGCGCACATTCGGCCAACTTCTGAAGGGAATCTCATGATCCGCCATCCATCGCGCCTGGTGTGCCCCGCCGTGATCGTGGCGCTCGCCATTGGCGCCGCGGCCTGCGGGGGCGGCAGCACGGCGGCAGCTCCGACGTCCACTTCAATGGGGGCGGCGGCCACCGTGGGCACCGCCAAGGACCCGCAGCTCGGGTCCATCCTCGTCGATGGGCAGGGCCGAGCCCTCTACCTATTCGAGAAGGACCAAGGCGGCAAGTCTTCCTGCTATGGCGGCTGCGCTCAGCTTTGGCCGCTGCTCACTACGAATGGCAGTTCTCAAGCGGGTAACGGGGCGGCTGCCTCTCTACTTGGCACGACAAGCCGCACAGACGGCAAGACGCAAGTCACCTACGGCGGCCACCCCCTCTACTACTACATCAACGACACTCAGCCGGGCCAGGTGAGTGGTGAAGGGCTCAATCAGTTCGGCGCCGGGTGGGACGTCCTGTCGCCGCAGGGGAACAAGATCGAGAAGCCCGGTGCCTAACGGACCGGGCTCGTGACGAAAGGCAATGAAATATGCATACGACTGAAACAGTGGGCGATCAGCCCATGAGAGACCTTTCGACGGCAATGGGCTCCCCATCCGGGCTTGGCCGCCGGATACTCGACTACGCACTGGCCCGACCGACGGGATCTGTCACCCGCCGGGCGGCAATCACCATTGCCCTGATCATCGGGTCGGCGCTGGTTGCCACCACCAGTGCCGTCCACTTGCACCTCTGGGACACGGGGTACCGCGACATCCCCACCATTGGCCCGCTCTTCCTTGTTCAGGGCATCGCCGGCGTCGTCATCGCCATCGTGTTGCTCGCATCCCGGCGACTGTTCGCCGTCGTTGCCGCGGCGGGATTCATGCTCGCCACCATCGCTGGGTTGCTGCTGAGCGTCAACGTGGGCCTGTTTGGCTTCATGGACAGCCTGTCGGCTCCGTTCGCAGACCTGTCGCTGATTGTGGAAAGCGCGGGGACGCTGGTCCTTGCCGCCGTGGGTATTGCGATCGTCGTCCCTTCGGCACCTGCCGAATAGCGCCCAGCACCTGAAGTCCGTGGTGGGATCCCGACCGTATCCACACCGAGGTGCAGGGTCCTCTGCGTCCTGGGCTCAGCCCACCCTGTGCAGGGTGTTGTGGTCGGTGTGGGCGAACGGTTCGTCGAACTCGTTCATCCGCAGCATGGTGACCTCGTCATAGGACCAAGTGTCCCGGCCCACCGTGATTGTCACCTGGTAGCTCAGGGTGCTGGCGTTCCTGGCCAGGTAGCGGTTCTCGCCGATGTTGTATTGGGTCGCGCCACGGGTGGCCTTCAGCGTGAACTCGGTCGCGTCGGCTGTTGCGATACCACCGGCGAGCACCGTGATTCCGCGGGGGACGACGAAGCCTCGGAGAACCTCGCCGGTCGCCGTGTCCCACAGCCAGTAGCCCACCTCGGTGTGGAAGGGATTCTCCTCGTTACCCCGCCACATGGCAGACTTGTAGTCGAGCCCGTAGAGGTGCTGGCTCCCGTTGTCGACCGGACCGAAGGGCTTGAGCGTGCACTTCTCCCGATAGGGGGTGCCGAGCACCTTGCCCTGTGCGTGCGAAAACGCCGTGTCGAGGCCCCCTTCGTGGCTCTCCCACTCACCCGCCAGCCCCTGGAGGGGACCCCACTCGTTCGCCATGCTCGGTTCCCGTCTCTCGAGGGTTGTCATCAGAACTATATGCATCACGAAGGTCGTTCTTCGGCCTCTGGACCGGGGCTCGCCGGACCCGCTCCACCACCTGACGCTCTGGCGTCGTGCTCGGCCAGCTCCCTCAGACCCTCGGGCACTCTCCTCACGTCGGACATCATCACGGTGGCGTAGCCGACGGCATCTCGCCCAAATCGGGCCCGGATGGCGTCGATCGAGCGGTCCACGCCCCAGCGCGCGGCGCTCGTCGTCGCCCCGGGTCGGAGTCGCTCATGGCCCAAACCCAGCGGCAACTCGAGCTGAAGAGCGGATTCGGGGACCAGATTGGTCATGGAGACGGCCAGCAGCGTGATCTGACGCTCCCGGGGGTGGTCGGCGAGGACTGCGCTGGCGAGTTCGACGGCAACGTCGGTCAGGGTCAGCGTCGCCGAAATGGCGACGGGCACGGAGACCGAGCGGGTCACTGAGCGGAGATCGGTGAACCGCACCTTCACATTGACCGTGCGTCCGGCCCGGCCCACCACCCGGAGCCGGCTGGCCACCCGGTCAGCGAGGTAGGCAAGGGTCGACCGGATCAACTGGGGTGTTGCGTCGCGGAGGCCGAGCGCAGATTGCGCGCCGACCGACGACGCCCGTCGGGTGGTCTCGATCCGCCGGGGATCGATGTTGGTTGCCAGCGATGCGAGCTTGCCGCCGACTGCGTTGCCGAGTAGGCGCACGAGGAATGGGCCCGGAGTCGCAGCGAGGTCGCCGATGGTTCGAACGCCAACACCGGCGAGGCGGGCCCGGGTTGCCGGACCGACGCCCCACATCATTTCGACGGGCAGGGGATTGAGGAACCTGGTTTCCGCGTCGGGCTCCACCACAACCAATCCGTCGGGCTTGGCCGCCTGGGAGGCCACTTTGGCCAGATGTTTCGTCCGAGCCACCCCGACCGATATTCCCAGTCCTATCTCGGTGCGCACCCGCCGTCGGATGGCGGCGGCGATGTCGCTGGGCGAGCCAAAGAGGTGGATAGCTCCGGCAACGTCCAGGAATGCCTCGTCGATCGAGATCCGCTCGACGAGCGGAGTGAAATCGCGGAGCACGTCCACGACCTCATCGCCCAACCGTTGGTACTCGCTGAAGTGGCCGCCGACGAAACGCAGCTTGGGGCACAGCTGCCGCGCCCGCCAACCCGCCATACCGGCACGGACACCGTTCGCCCTCGCGTCGTACGATGCGGCCAGCACCACACCGTCGCCCACGGCGACGGGTCGTTGGCGCAGGGACGGATCGAGCAGCTGTTCGACCGAGGCGTAGAACGCGTCGAGGTCCGCATGGAGGATCGTGGCCGATCTGGCCTGCACCATCTCTTCCAGAGTAGTCGAACATAGGTTCGACTACTCTGGACACCGGGCTCCAAGCTCAGCTACCTACCGAACCATGGATCGACCAGCAATTACATCTCCACCTCCAATAACATCAATACACCCCTATACACCCAAAAATAAAATCAAAAAACTAATACTAAAACTCAATCATCATTAACAAAATTCCTATTACCAAAAAACTATCAACCGACCGGCGTGAACTCGAGGTGGAGGTTCTCGAGGCCGCGCAACATCCAGGTGGGTGTGTACTCGAAGCGACGCTCGCCGGCCGGACCGTGGTGAGATTCCGCGATCCGGATGTCCTCCATCCGGTCGAGTAGACGCTCGAGGGACACGTTTGCCTCGGCCCGAGCAGAGGAGCCCCCGCGCAGGTATGGATACCGTGCGCCGAACGCGATGTGCTGGCGGCCGTTCTCGCGATCCAGGCGGAGCTCCATCGGGGCGCTCGAACTCGCGAGGGTCGTGGTTCGCCGCGCTCGGCAGCACCATCACCGTGGAGCCGGCCGGGATCTCGGTCCCTCCGAACCTTGTCGGCACCCGCGAGAGCCGGAAGGTGCCCTTGATGGGACTCTCGAGGCGCAACGCCTCCTCGATGAAGACGGGTACCAGACCGCGGTCGTCGCGGATCCTGCTGCTGGAGCTCCGGGCGATCGCCGAGGATCTGCAGCGATGTGCTGAGCAGTCGTGCCGTCGTCTCCTGGCCCGCGGCGAACAGGTTGGCCGTCGATGCGCATCACGTCGTGCCACTCGGTGGAAGCGTGCCGTCGGGAAAGCGTGGCGGTCGCGAGTCCGGTCATCACTCGTCGCGCGGTTCCCGCCGCCGATCCTCGATGTAGCTCGGTGAATTTCTCGTACAGGTACTCCAACGGTTTGTGCGCTCATCCTGAGTGTCCGTGGTGCACGAGGCGCTCCACGAATTCCTCGTGGTCAGCTTCCGGCACACCGAGCAGGTCGGCGATCACGAGGAGCGTGTAGGGGCTCCGCGTACTCGCCGACGAATTCGCACCCTCCTCGTGGCGTGGAAGGTGTCGATCCGGCGGTCGGCGAGCTGCCACAGGAACTCCTCGTTCTCCTTCAGGCGTTTCGGCGTGATCAGCCGCATCAGCAGCCCTCGGTGCGCGGTGTGCTTGGGCGGGATCGAAGGTCGGGAGCTGGTCGCTGAAGGGGAGCTGGTCGCGGTAGGTCTCGATGATCTCGGTGACGTCGTCGCCTTCGAGTGGAACCGGGAACTCGGCGAAGGGACCGATCGCCGAGTTGCAGTTCGAGAAGGTCGCCTGGTCGTGATAGACCGCGATCGCCTCGTCGTAGCCGGTCACCATGTACACGTCGTGGTGCGGTTCCTTGGTGACGGGACACCGTTCGCGGAGGTGGTCCCAGTAGGGGTAGGGGTCGTCGTCGAGGCGTCCGTATCGGAAGTAGTCGATGGCGTCGAACTCAGCGTCGTTCACGCGTGCTCCATTTCCTCGGTTCGATGTCCCTCGCCTCCCACGACCACGGCTATGTTCGGGTGATGGCCCAGGAGCTCGCGGGAAAGGTCGCCATCGTCACCGGCGGCGCGAGCGGGATCGGACGTGCTACCGCGGAGTTGTTCGCGGAGGAAGGCGCCAAGGTCGTCGTCGCGGACGTCGACGTCGCGAGGGGAGGAACTCGCCGCTCGCCTCGGTGACGCGGTCCGCGTTCAAGCGCGACCGACGTGTCCGAACCTCGAGAGGTCGAGGATCTCGTCGCGTTCGCCGTCGCCACCCACGGCGGGCTCCACGTGATGTGCAACAACGCGGGAATCTCGAGCTCGTTCCACCGCTTCCTTCCGGACGACCTCTCCGATCTCCATCACGTGATGGCGGTGAACCTCTACGGGGTGATCTACGGCAGCCAGTGCGCCGCTCGGCACATGGCCGAAAACGGGGGCGGTTCGATCGTGAACACCTCCTCGATCGGCGCCCTCTCCGGAGGGGGACCTCCCATCGCCTACCGGATGTCCAAGGCGGCGATCATCCAGTTCAGCCGTGCCATCGCGGTCGATCTGGCCGAGTACGGCATCCGGGTCAACTGCATCGCACCGGGTCACATCCCGACCGACATCACCCATTACGACCTCGGCCCGCTCATCCGGGTCCATCAGCCACTCCAGCGCCAGGGGACGCCCGAGGACGTCGCCGCGACCGTCTTGTTCCTCGCCGGCGAGCGTTCCGCGCAGATCACCGGGATCGTGGTCCCCGTCGACGGCGGGACGACGGCCGGTCCCCCGCTCAGCCAGCTGAAGGTGCTGCGGGCGGGCGTGGCCGCTCTCGACCAGGACTGAGTGCTTCGCTCCCCGGCTCGGGCAGCTCCGATCCGGCATCATCCCGGACCGCGACCCTCGCGGACCGCCGCCTCGACCAGCTCGATCACCCACGAGATGCCCCGGACGGCTCGCTTCTGGTCGACCTGCCAGTCGACCACCAGTCGCTCGTAGGTCGCCACGCTCCAGAGCACGTCGAACATCGCGGCGGCGACCGTCTGGTCCTCGGCCGACCAGTCGGCCGCCTGGGCGGCGATGGCGCCGAGGAGGGCGTCGCGCTGGCGCTGGTTCGCCTCGGCGAGGGTCGGATCGAGCGGCGCTCGCGGCTCGGTCGGGTACGACGAAACATGGTCGAAGATCCGGGAGGCGATGCCGGCGATGTCGTCGAGCTGCATCCCGTCGAGGTCGATGCCGGCGCTCTCCTCCTCACGCTGCATCACCGCGTCTCGCAGTCCCCGTTCGTTGCCGAAGTAGCGGTAGACGGTCCTCTCGTTCACCCCCGCGTGCTCGGCGACCGCCCGGATCGTCAAATCGCGCCAGTCGCGGATGGACGATCGGTGGAGAAGTTCACAACCTGCCGACACGATGCGGTCCCGCGTCTCCGCGGCCTGCTCACGCCGGCGTGCCCCGTTGTAGGGCCGGCGCGGCGGTTCGGGACCGGCCGGCACCGACGTCTTGGCGGGGCCCGGCTTGCGCTTCGGCTCGGTCGGCACCGTCTCTAGGGGGTGACGACCGGGAGGAACTCCCAGCCCCGGACCGTCGAAGTGGGGGAGAGCTTTGCGTTGGCCAGGTCGACCTCCCACTCGGGGAAGCGGTTCAGCAGTTCGTCGAGGACGATTCGCCCCTCGAGACGGGCCAACGCGGCGCCCATGCAGAAGTGGATGCCGTACCCGAAGGTCAACGATCGCTCGAACTCGCGGTGGATGTCGAACCGGTCCCCGTCGGGGAACCGCCGGTCGTCGCGGTTGGCGGAACCGGTCAGGAAGACCATGACGCTGCCCTCCGGTACGGTCTGCTCCTTGCACCTCGACGTCGTTCGCGACGTAGCGTGCGACGTGGGGAGCCGGCGATTCGTAGCGCAGGATCTCCTCGATGGCGTTCGGGATGAGCGACCGGTCCTCGACCAGTTCGCGCCGCTGGTCCGGGTGGTCGGCCAGCACTCTTCCGGTCCAGCCGATCAGCCGGTTGGTGGTCTCGTTGCCCGCACCGGCGATGACGTTCACGAAGGTGAGCAGCTCGTTGCGGTTCAGTCGGCGGACCGTTCCGGTCTCGTCTTCGAACTCGACCTGCAAGAGCTCGGTCATCAGGTCGTCGGAGGGATGATCGGCCCGCCACTCGATGTACTCGGCGAACATCTCACCGGTGACGATGTCGCTCTCGCCGGTCACCTGCATCGGCTTGCCTTCCTCGGTGCGGAGGCTGGCGTCGACCTGGTCGCGGATGGCGACCTGGTCCCTCTCGGGGATCCCGAGGAGCATGCCGATTGTCTGCATCGGCACGAGTCCGCCCAGATCGGCGATGAAGTCGAACCCCTTCGCTCCGACGAGCGGGTCGAGGCAACGCCCGCAGAACTCCCTGATCTTCGCTTCGAGCTCGGCGACCCTCCTCGCCGTGAACGCACGTGAGACCAGCCGGCGATGGACGCTGTGGACGGGAGGGTCCTCGAAGATGAGCACGCCCGGTGGCATCTCGATGTTCGCCCTGATGACTTCGAGGATCGCCCCGCGTCCCGAGATGAAGGTCTCCGGATCGAGCAATCCCCGCTCCACGTCCTCGAAGCGGCTGACCGCGTAGAAGTCGTGAGCCTCGTTGAAGTAGAGAGGCGCTTCCTCCCGCAGACGGCGGTAGACCGGGTACGGATCCACGTTGATCTCGACGTCGTACATGTCGTAGTAGACGTCGCTCCCGCTGGTCACCGTCACCGCGCCATCTCCTCGGGGACTTTCGTGTCGCACTCTGACACGAAGGCTATAGTCGGTCAAGCGCAGTCGGTCGAGGAGCGCCGTGGCCGTCTCGGCCGTCCCGCCGGCGGGCTCGGTGCCGGCTGGTGCGTCGACAGGACGGTGATGGAATGTTTCCCATCCCCGCCGGCAGCGGCCCGGGGGGAGCGAGGGGGAGGACGTCGTGAAGATACGTGCTGCCGTGCTCTGGGGCAGAGGGCAGGACTGGCAGATCGAGGAGATCGAACTCGATCCACCGAAGGCCCAGGAGGTGCTCGTCAAGTGGGGCGCGGCCGGGCTCTGCCACTCCGATCAGCATCTCCGGGCGAGCGATCTCGGCGCCAACGAGCGTCCGCCCGAGGTGCGCGCACCGCGACCCGGTGGCCTGTTCCCGATCGTCGGCGGCCACGAGGGTGGGGCGTCGTCGTAGACGTCGGCCCGGACGTGCACACGCTGCAGGTGGGTGACCATGTCGCGGCCAGCTTCTTCCCGATCTGCGGCCGCTGCAAGATGTGCATCACCGGACACTCCAACTTCTGTGACCTCGGCGCGGCGACCTTTGCCCCTGGTCAGATCTCGGACGGCACCATCCGCTATCACCTCGACGGACAGGATCTCAATGTCATGGCCAAGCTGGGTACCTTCGCCGAGTACAGCGTTGCCCACGAGGCGTCGCTGGTGAACGTGGAACCCGACCTCCCGTCCCAGGCCGTGGCCCTCGTATCTTGCGGCGTGACCACCGGCTGGGGCTCGGCCGTCTACCGAGGCTGAGGTCATCCCCGGCGACACTGTCGTCGTCGTCGGCGTCGGCGGTGTCGGGATCAGTGCCGTGCAGGGGGCGCGGATGGTCGGAGCCCGCAACATCGTCGCCGTGGACCCGGTCGTGTTCAAGCAGAAGTCGGCCCTCGATTTCGGCGCCACTCATACCGCGGCGTCCATGGACGAAGCCCTCCCGATGGTCACCGAGCTCACTCGCGGGCAGATGGCCGACGTCGTGATCCTCGCGCCGAGCGTGATGTTCGGGGACCTCATGGACGGTGCGCTCTCCCTTACCGGAAGGGCGGTACCTGCGTCGTCACCGGTGTCGCACCGCAGGGACAGAAGGAAGCGCAGCGTCAACCTCTTCGAGCTGGCCATGTTCCAAAAGGAGGTCCAAGGGGTCGTCGTTCGGTGCCGCCAACCCGCGATTCGACATCCCCAACCTCTTGTCGCTGTACAAGTCGGGGCAGCTCAAGCTCGACGAGATGATCACCAAGACATACCGGCTCGAGCAGATCAACCAGGGTTATCAGGACATGCTCGACGGCGTGAACATCCGTGGCGTCATCACCTTCGAGTGAGCAGATGGGCGTACCGTCCGACTCGAGGGCGAACCTGTGAACGTCGACATCGATCCGCTCGAGCTCGTCGAACCCTCTCGATTCGCCCAAAATGGGTATCCGCATCATCTCTGGACACGGCTGCGGGCCGAGGCGCCAGTGGCGTACATCGAGCCTCCCGGTTACCCGCCTTTCTGGGCCGTCACCAAGCACGCCGACATCATCCATATCGCCTCACAGCCCCAGATCTTCTCCAGCGCAAAAGGGATCACGTTCGATCATGGATCTCAGCGGGCTCGACCAGATCGTCGAGATGATCGTCTATCTCGACCCTCCCCGGCACGGTCCGATGCGCCAGGTCGCCAACAAGAAGTTCCTCGAGAGTTCCGTCCGCGCCCGGATCGAGGAGATCGAGCGCATCGCGGCCGAGATTGTCGACCAGGCCTCCACCGGCGGCGCGATCGCTGAATGCGATTTCGTGGACCTGTTCGCGGCATCCGTTCCCCGTTGCGGTGATCTCATGGGTCCTCGGTGTGCCTCGGGCGGAGTGGCAGCACCACTTCCGTCTGGACCAACGAGATCATCGGCAAGGATGATCCGGAGTACCGACGTGCTGGCGAGAGCCCCGAGCAAACCTCGGCTGCGTGCCCGCGGCGAGATCCATCGCTACTTCAAGCGGATGGTCGAGCAACGTCGTGAGGATCCGAAGGACGACTTCGTGACCCAGCTGGTCCAGAGCGAGATCGACGGCGTGCCCGCTCACCCAACAGCAGCTCTCGCCTACTGCGAGCTCCTCGTCGAGGCCGGAACCAGACCACCCGAGATGCAATCGCCGGCGGGATGCAGGCCTTCTGCGAGCATCCCGCACCAGTGGGAGAAGCTGCAGGCCCATCCAGAGCTGTTGCCCGATGCCGTTGAGGAGATCCTTCGCTGGGTCACCCCGATCAGCTACTTCGCCCGCACTGCCACCCAGGACTGCGAGCTGCAAGGAGCAAAAGATCCGCGCCGGGGACAAAGTGGCCCTGTACTGGGCATCGGCCAATCGCGACGAGGAGGTATTCGAGGATCCGTTCGAATTCCGCATCGATCGTCCACCCGGCCAGCCCGTCGTGTTCGGCTTCGGCCCGCACCTTTGCATGGGTGCCCACGTTGCCCACGTCGAGTTGCAGGCGATGTTCAGCCTGCTTAGCCGCTCGTATGGAGTGGTTCGAGCAGTCGGGTCCGGTGGAACGCCTCAATTCGTCGGTCAATGGAGCGATCAAACACCTGCCACTTCGCTACCGCCTGCAGTAGTGGAACTCCTTCGACACTTTTATAATCCGGGAAAGAGAGCATTACCAGTTGGAAGCAATCGAGCATCTATTCCTGTGACGATCACCTGGATCTGCACGCCGTCCCGCCCCAGTTGTGGCAGTCACGGCTGCCGAAGGAGGCGGCCGAGCGGGCACCGCGGGTGGTCACCCGTCGACGGCCAGCCGATGTGGGTCTGCAACCGGCGTGTGCTTGGTCGCAGCGGACGGCCCAAAGGGGTCCAGCCCTCTGAAGAACCTCAGTGCGGTCACACGTGCCAGACTCGAGGACGACGGCTTCCGGGTCAGCAATCCGAAATTGCGGCTGGAGGACATGGACCTCGACGGCGTGTGGGCTTCCGTCATCTACGGCCCTGTGCCGCTGACGCTCTCGATCCCGACCGGACCTGCAGAGTGCCTGCTATCCGGCATGGAACGACTGGGCCATCGAGGAATTCAACGCAGCCGCGCCCGAACGGCTGTGCGTACTGCCCGTTCCTGCCCAGTCACTCTCCCTGAGGCAGCAGTGGCCGAGCTCGAGCGTTCCGCCGAGATCGGCCACCGCGGTGCGATCATCGATGTCTTTGATTTCGACCCCTGCGATCGGGCCTGGGATCGGCTGTGGGCAGCCGCCGAGAGACCGGGCTACCTCTGAGCTTCCACATAAAGGGCGGTGCCTCGTACCGAAGCTGAGCTACCGAGGTCGGCAAGTGGCAATCGGCCGCGTTCGCAGCCCTCCTGCCGCTCCAGCTCGACGAGGCGCTTGGCGATCATGGTCTTCTCCGGGGCGCTCGAACGCCATCCGGGACTCAAGCTCGTACTGGCCGAGTCGGGGGTCGGCTGGCTACCCGTACTTCTTGACTCGGATGGACCTGGAGTGGCGGAGTCTTCGCGAGCAACATCGACTACGCACCGAGCTATCCCACCGACGGAGCTGTTTCAGCGGCAGGTCATCGCCACCTTCGAGGAGGAGGAGCTGGCCGTCCAATTCTATCCCGCACCTCGGTGCCGACTCATGTATGTGGGCGTCGGACTATCCCCACACCGACAGCACGTTTCCGGAGTCGCAACGGGCCATCAAAGACGACTCTGGGCACGCTGCCGGCAGACGATCGCCGCTAAGATCACCGCCCTCAATTGTGCTGAGCTGTACCGCTTCGAGCAGGTTGCCAAGATCGGGACGAGTTGGAGGAGAAGGCGCATGTCGGCTGACCTGGTGATCCGTGGAGGAACGGTCTTCGACGGGAGCGGCGGGTCCGGCCGTCGTCTGCCGATGTGGCGATCACGGGGGGTGTCATCGACCAGATCGGCCAGAGCTCTCGACGGCAAGGTCGAGCTGGATGCTTCGGGATGCGCCGTCGCGCCGGGCTTCATCGATATTCACACGCACTACGACGCGCAGGTCTTCTGGGATCCGGAGCTCAAGCCGTCCGTCGTATCACGGGGTCACCACCGTCGTGGCTGGCAACTGCGGCTTCACGATCGCCCCTTGCCGCCCCGAGCACCACGACGTGATCGTGCACACGTTGGAAAGTGTGGAAGGCATGAATGCCAGTTCACTGGCGGCGGGCATTGCTTGGGAGTTCGAGACCTTCCCGGACTACCTCGACTCTGGTCCGCCGTCGAGGAACGGCGCTCAATTTCACGGCCTATATCGGTCACACCGCTTTGCGGCTCTACGTGATGGGAAACGCGGCCTATGAGCGTGCCGCCACCGCCGAGGAGATCGAACGGATGTGCCAGCTGGTCGACGAGGCCATAGGGATCGGCGCTGCCGGGTTCTCGTCGAGCTTCTCGTTTGCGCACCGCGGCGTGGAAGGCAAGCCGGTTCCGAGCCGATTTGCCCAGATGGATGAGGTGGAAGCGCTGTTCATGGCGGCAGGCAAGGCCGGAAAGGGGCCGTGCTCACGACGCCAGGTTGGCAGTGTGAGTATGCCGATGTCTTCACGTGGCAACCGCGGGTCGGCCGACCGTTCATGTGCCCGTTGTTTGCACTCGCCGAACGGAAAGCACCTCGAGGTCGTCGAACTGCACGAGCAGGCGTCTGTCTCGTGGTGCCAATGTGTGGCCGCAAGTCACACCGCGGCCGTTGACGATGCAGTTCACGTTGGCGGACGCGTACAACCTCAACGTCGGCGAGGTGTTCGCGGAACTGATGAAGGTTGGTCGGGATGTCCGCAAGGCGGCATTTCGTGATGGGGAATGGCGGGCGCGGGCGTTCGACGACCTGGAGAACAATGCGACCGGTATGAAGCCTCGCTGGGAGACCTATGAGGTCTCCGAATCGGAGCGGTTCCCCGAGTTACTGGGGCGACGGGTGACCGATATCGCCCGTGAGCGCGAATAGCAGCCCCCTCGACGTGATGTGCGAACTGTCGCTTGCCGAGGACCTCGGACGCGATTCCGTGCCTACATCGCCAACGAGGATCCCGAAGCGGTGGCGCAGTCTGCTCAATGAGGAGCACGTCGTGCTGGGCCTGACTGATGCCGGCGCCCACGTCGACCAGCTGTGCGATGCGCCACTCTCCCACCGACTTGCTCGGCAAGTGGGTCCGTGAGCGGGAGATCATGCCGCTGGAACGGGCCATCCGGAAGCTGGCCGGCGAACCAGCCGACATCTTCGGGTTCGACAGACGGGGCTACTTGCGCGAAGGCTATTTTGCCGACGTCTGCGTATTCGATCCGACGTCTGTGGACACCGGCCTCATGCGTCGCCTGCGCGACCTGCCGGCCAACGGTGAGCGCCTCACTGCCGAGGAGCCGACAGGAGTGCGACACGTGCTGGTCAACGGGCAGCTGATCCGGAAGGACGAATCGCAGCTTGACCTGGAGGAACTACCCGGAACCCGTCCCGGGCTCAGCTAGAGGAGAGTCCCGGCTCGTCGGAGCCCGGAGTGGACCTGGAGGTGGACTGGTATGGAGTCGATGAAGTTCGGGATCGCCTTTTCCAATATCGGGCGGTTCGTCGAGCCAACCGAAGCGGTCCGGCTCGCCCAAGCGGCAGAGGCTTCCGGCTTCGATTCGATCTGGACCGTCGACCATGTGGTCGTTCCGGCGGGATACCGGTCGAAGTACCCCTACGACCCGTCGGGAAAGCTCCCTTCAGGTGAGGGGACGGTGTTCCCCGATCCACTGATCTGGTTGGCCTATGTAGCCGCCGGCACCTCGACGCTGCGGCTGGGTACCGGCATCCTCATCGTGCCGCAGCGCAATCCGCTCGTGCTGGCCAAGGAACTGGCCACACTCGACTATCTCTCCGGCGGCCGAATGATCCTCGGCGCCGGAGTCGGGTGGCTGGAGGAGGAGTTCGAGGCGCTGGGGGTCCCTTTTACCGACGCGGCCGGCGCACCGAGGAGGCCATCGGTGCCATGCGGGCCTTGTGGTCGCAGGAACAGGCCAGCTTCGCAGGCAACACGGTGCAGCTTTCACAACTGCTGTTTGCGTCCACAGCCCCCTGACGGGACCATTCCCGTGCACGTGGGTGGCCACAGCGAACCGGCCGCTCGTCGGGCTGGCCGTATCGGCGATGGGTTCTTTCCCTTCGGCGTCATCCCGCGACCAACTGCCTCCACTTCTCGACGTCATGCGGTGTGGCGCCGAAGAGGCTGGGAGAGATCCCGCGTCGATCGAGCTCAGTATGCAATGCAACGGCACTGGCGGCGAGGAGGCCCTGGCCGAGGTGAGTGCTCTGCAGGAGCTCGGTGTGTCTGCGCGTGGTCATCCCGGGAGTCCCTGTTCGGAGAGGACTTCCAACAGTCGCTGGGTCGATACGGCGAGGACGTGATCGGCAGGATGCGATGAGCAAGTCGATCGAACCGTTCCAGATCCGTGTGGATGATGCCGTGCTGGAGGATCTGCACGATCGCCTCGCGCGGGCTCGCTTCCCCGATCAGATCGAAGGCACTGGCTGGGAGTACGGCATCCCAATCGACTACCTCCGTCATCTGGTCGAGTACTGGCGGGACACCTATGACTCGGCCGCGCAGAAACGCGTCTGAACCAGTTCAGCCACTTCCGAACCCGGATCGACGAGCATCGATCCATTTCATCCATGCACGGTCGGCGCACGCCGACGCCAGATCGCTCCTCATCACGCACGGCTGGCCGGGCTCGATCGTCGGGTTCCTCGACGTCATCCTATGGCTCACCGATCCGGATTCCTTCGGCGGTCAGGCTACGGACGCCTTCTGAGTGGTCGCGCCGTCTCCGCCGGGCTACGGCTTCTCCGAGCCCCGCGCATACCGGGCTGGGACGAGCAGCGTATCGCCCAGGCATTCGTCGGACTGATGAGTCGACTCGGCTGCAGGCGCTATGGCGCGCGCCGGGTGGTGATTGGGGAGCGCAACTGACCACCCGGATCGGCTCGCTCGACCCAGAGCACGGTGCCGCCATTCATCTCGACATGACTCTTGTCTTGCCGCCCGAAAGCCCGTATTGCTGACCGAGGAGCAGATGGGCCTGGCGGCGATGAAGCAGTTCGCCAACGAGGAGTCGGGATACGGCAGCGAACAAGGGACCAAGCCTCAGACCCCTCGAGGTCGCGCTCGACGATTCGCCGACCGGACTGCTCATCTGGAATGTAGAGAAGTTCCGAGCCTAAGCGATTGCGACGGTAGTCCGGAGAACTGTTTCATCCGAGACCAGCTCATGACCAACGTCCAGCTGTGCTGGGTGACGCAGACGAGTGCTTCTACGGCCTGTCCGTACTAGGAGAGCAAGCACGGCGCACGATTGACCGAGGTGCCGTTCATCGGTGTTCCGACAGGCGTGGCGCGCTATGCCAAAGAACCCTTCCGTTGGCCGAGGGCATGTATAACGTCGTGCATTGGGCCGTGATGGAGCCGGGGCGGCCAGTTCGCCGCCATGGAGCAGCCCGAACTGTCGTCGAAGACCTTTGCACCTTCTTCCGAGGGGTGCGTCAGATGAACGGCATAGGGTATGTCGATGTGGCGGTTGCAACCTCCTTCCTCAACGGTCTGGCACCACCGATATCGGAACCCAAGTCGGGCGCGGGGCCAGTCGTGCCTTTGATCCATGGGGGAGGAACTAGGGCCGTGAGCCCGGACGATCTCCGAGGAGACCTGATCGACCCAGACGCCTGCATGGGCTCGGGCAGTTGAGTGTTCTGGGCGCCGACCGTGTTCGACCTCGACCACGAAGGTAGAGAAAGCCCGGCGGACCGGTCCGACACGACGGCAGTATCCAGCAGAGACATCCCACGAGCGGAGGCAGCGCATGGGTATCTACAACCACACTGGGCAGGTTGTAACCGATCTCGAGCGCTCAAAGCGGTTCTACCAGGAGGTATTCGGCTTCAAGTTCTGGTACGAGATCACGCCTCCCGACAAGGCGACCGCCAAGCTCAGTTGCCTCACGCCGCCACTGGGAACCACCGCCTCCTACCTGATCCTGGATGGCTTGGTGCTCGAGCTGATCCACTATTCCGCGCCCGGTGCGACCGCGCCCAACCGATCGCGCACGATGAACGAGCCGGGGCTCACCCACCTGTCGATCTCGGTGGACGACGTGCGGGCGACGGCCGAGCGGGTGGGAAGGTACGGCGGACAGATCGTCGAGGAGAGTGAGGTCGGTGCGGCAATCTTTGTCAGAGACCCGGACGGCCAGTTGCTCGAGCTATTGCCAGTGGCCTACCGGGACAACCTGCCGCCGAAGCCGTAACCCGGAGAGGTCGAGCCAGGCCACCGCAGGGAGGAGGTGGCTACGCTGGTCGGAGTGCACAGGCTCACAGCCAGCCTAGGCATCGTGGGCACACCGATGAGGAGAGAACTCAATTGACGTTGACAGGCGAGACCGCCGTACCACTGCGACACGCCGACTGCTTCTTCATCGATGGTGGGTGGGTTGCGCCTTCGTCCGATGCCACCGTCGACGTGATCGATTCGAGCACGGAGCAGGTCTATTTCCAGGTGCCCGAGGCGCAGGCGACCGACATCGATCGGGCGGTGGCAGCCGCCCGCCGGGCCTTCGACGAGGGACCGTGGCCCACCATGAGCCACGGCGATCGAGCCGAGTTCCTCCAAAGGATCGGCGCCGGCCTTCGGGAGCGAGCCGAGGACATCGGGCAGATCTGGCCCCGCGAGTCTGGCGCCCTCTACCTGCTCGCTCGACGCAGCGCGGCCGGCATCGCCGGCGCGTTCGACTACTACGCCGATCTGGCCCAGACCTTCCCTTTCGAGGAGAGGGCGCAGCCCACGATGGGGGAGTTCGGCCTGCTCGTGCGGGAGCCGGTAGGTGTCGTTGGCGCCATCATCCCGTGGAACGCTCCGATCGGGCTCATCACGTACAAGCTCGCTCCGGCTTTGCTGGCTGGGTGCACGGTGGTGCTCAAGTGCTCACCGGAGGCCCCCGGCGACGCCTATGTCGTGGCCGAGATCGCCGAGGCCATCGGCCTTCCCGCCGGAGTGCTGAACGTCGTCACCGCCGATCGAGAGGTCTCCGAACTGCTCGTCCGCGACGCCCGCGTGGACAAGATCACCTTCACCGGCTCGACAGCTGCGGGCCAGCGGATCGCCTCGATCTGCGGTGCGAGGATTGCCCGCTGCACGCTCGAATTGGGTGGGAAATCTGCCGCCCTGATCCTCGATGACATGGACCTGAACGAGGCGGCCGCCACGCTGGCCAGTGCGGAATGCACCCTCTCGGGACAGGTGTGCTCGTCGCTGACTCGAATCGTCGTCACCCGCCGGCGCCATGACGAGCTGGTCCAGGCGCTGGCGAGTGCCTTCTCCCAGATGCGCGTCGGTGACCCCTTTGACCCGACGACCCAGATGGGTCCGCTCGTCTCCAGCCGGCAGCGCGACCGGGTCGAGGGATACATCTCCAAAGGCGTGGATCAAGGCGCCATGCTCGTGACCGGCGGTGGAAGACCGAAGGATCTCGATCGCGGCTACTACGTAGAACCGACGGTATTCGCCAACGTGGACAACTCCTCTACGATCGCGCAGGAGGAGATCTTCGGACCGGTGCTCGCCGTGATCCCGGCCGACGACGAGGACCAGGTCGTGGCCACCGCCAATGACACCATCTACGGGCTCAACGCCTCTGTGTTCACCAACGATGTGGACCGGGCCCGGCAGGTTGCCCGCCGTCTTCGTTCCGGTACCGTCGGCCACAATGCGTTCCGCACCGACTTCGGGATCGCCTTCGGCGGCTTCAAACAATCCGGCATCGGCCGGGAGGGTGGGATCGAGGGTCTGCTGCCCTTCCTCGAGACCAAGACCGTGATCCTCGAGGGTGTGCCAGCCGACTACCGCTAAACCGGACTAGCAAC
This sequence comes from uncultured Acidimicrobiales bacterium, assembly GCA_963727075.1. Lineage (GTDB taxonomy): Bacteria > Actinomycetota > Acidimicrobiia > Acidimicrobiales > RAAP-2 > Bog-756. The sequence goes on along the minus strand of CAVSET010000006.1, from coordinate 2,035,613 downwards.
CAGGGATCACGGATATCACGTTGACGGCGGACCCGGCCGACCGGCAAGGTCGAAAGGTGAGCCGATCAGGAGGGATCGAAGGGGTGACGGACATACCGAATTTCAAGCGGACCACGATGTCATGCGAGGGTGGAACGGCCATCCTGGCCCTCGCCGGCGACAAGGTGAACGCGCTGGATCGTGAGGTGCTCGACGAGATCGTCGCGTTCATCGATTTCTGTGAACAGGACACGGGGACTGGCGCCCTGGTGCTCACGGGAGAGGGGTCCATCTTCTCCGCGGGGCTGAATGTGAGCGAGATCCTGGCCAACGAGGCGACCTATACCGAGGCGCTTCTGGACGACTTCGAGGCGGCGCTCGTACGGCTCGTCCGGTGCCCGTTGCCGACGGTTGCGGCCATCAACGGCCCGGCGGTAGCCGGCGGTTGCCTCCTGGCGTGTGCCTGCGACCGGAGGATCATCGCCAATGAGGCACGGATCGGTGTCACCGAACTTCGGGTGGGCGTGTCGTTTCCCGTCGTGGCCGTCGAGCTGCTGAAGCACGTCTGCGGCTCGCAGGCGGAGCGGCTGATGTTCGCCGCCGAGTTGCTGGATGCGGACGAGGCGTGTTCGTGCGGTTTGGCGCACCAGAGCCTGCCACGGTCGGAAGTTCGAGCCGCGGCGATTCTCGCCGCCGAGCAGCTGGCATCGTTTGATGCCGTGGCCTACGCCTTGGCCAAGGCGTCGGCACGACGGGTCATGCTGCTCTCTCTCGAGGACGAGAGTGCAGAGTCCCTCGATCGACAGGTGGGCGACCACTGGCAGGACGATACGACCAAAGCCAATCTGGAGCGATTGCTCAGTAAGTGATCAGTGTGCATCGGGAGAGGACGGGTCCGTGCCCTTTCAAAGCATTCGGATGAGGCGTCGTGTACCTATGCTCTTCATGCCAGGAAGCCGCGTGACATGGATCTGAATTTTTCAGAAGAACAGCAGCAACTGATCGACGCCTTCGCGGCGTTCTATGCCAAAGAGTGCCCAATCGAGCGGGTGCGACAAGCGGAGCCGACCGGTCACGATGCTGACCTGTGGACACGGTTGCGCGGAATGGGCGTATTGGATATGGCGCTCGACGAGGCATCGGGAGGCTGGGGTGCCTCTCTGCTCGATCTGGCTCTCGTGGCGGAGCAGCACGGTCGATCCCTCGTACCAGCACCGTTGGTAGAGGCACAGGTGGCCGTCCGTCTGCTGGCGCGGATCGAAGGTCACGCCGCAGCTGAGGCTCTCGGCCGATCCCGCGCAGAAGGTCGGCTTACCACCGTCGCGCTCCATCCTCCCAAGGAAGGAGTGCTTGCGCTCGTTCCGGCTGGTGCAGTCGCGAACGAAGTGGTCTTCTTCGCCGGTGGCCGGCTGATGTGCATGGAGATCGCAGACCATGGACGTGCGATATCGAATATCGGATCGATGCCAGTCGCCGATATCGCGGCCGACTCCTCGGCGGTGGAGTTGCAGCCCGGGGAGCAGGCGAAGTCACTGTTCGAGCAGGCCCGGGACGAGTGGCTGACACTCACGGCCAACGCTCTGGTCGGCGTCGGAGCCCGCTCGTTGGAGCTCGGGGTTGAATACGTGAAGGAGCGACATGCATTCGGGGCCCCGATCGGATCGTTCCAGGCCGTTGCGCACGGCTTGGCCGATGCCGCGACCGCCGTCGACGCCAGCAAGCTCATCGCCAGGGAAGCGGCGTGGGCCGCCGAGGAGGACACGGCACGAGCCACCCAACTGGCCTGCTTTTCCTGTGGGTTCTGTTCGGAGGCAGCTCGCGAATCGAGCTATCGCAGCTTGCACTACCACGGGGGATACGGGTTCATGCTCGAATTCGACATCCAGCTCTTCTACCGGCGAGCAAAGGCCTGGCCCGCCGTGTTCGGGGAGCCGTCACAGATGTTTGCTCGTGGCGCCGCCGACCGGCTGAACAGATCGGATCGATGACGATGGACTTTCGTTTGGGAGAGCGTAGCGATGCATTCCGGGACGAGGCCAGACAGTTCCTGGACGAGCACCTCACGGACGACGTGCGGGAGCGGATGCACGCTACCGGTGTCCACCACAACTGGGACTTTCACCGGGCGCGGGTCGACCATGGGTTGCTGGCCCCGGGCTGGCCCGAGGAGCTCGGTGGCCAGGGCCGCGACGCGCTCGAGGTCCTGGCCTACATGGAAGAGTTCCAGAGTGCCGGAGCGCCGACGTATGGCGCTGGAACGACCCTGATGGTGGCCAACATCATTCGGCATATCGGAACGGAGGAACAGAAGCGCCTCATCATTCCTCGCGCTCTGGGTGGAGAGATCCTCATCGTCCTGGGCTTTACGGAACCCGAGTCGGGTTCGGATGTGGCCGCCGCCCAGACCCGTGCGGTCCGCGATGGCGACGAATGGTTGATCAACGGGCAGAAGATGTTCACCACCAACGCCCAAGAGGCCGACTATGTGTTCCTGCTGGCTCGCACGAATCCGGAGGCCGCGAAGCACAAGGGCCTCACGACCTTTCTCGTGCCATTGCGCCAACCTGGCGTCGAGATTCAGCCTGTGTTCACGTTGTCAGGGGAGAGGACGAATCTGACGTTCTACTCCGATGTCCGGGTTGACGACTCGTTGAGGATCGGAGAGGTCGACGGGGGCTGGCACGTCATGACTGTCGGCCTCACGTTCGAACGGAGTGGACCGCAGGGGGGCGATTCGGTTCGGCTCCTGCATGCAATGGAGGAATGGGCGTCGACCTCGATGGATGATGGAGGACGCCCGAAGTCAGAGGATCCCGACGTCCAGGCTCGCCTTGGTCGAGCCGCCGCCGAGAACGAGGTCAGCATCCTGCTGGCTCGACGTTGTGCCTGGATGCAGAACTCGGGGGCCCTTCCGGGCGTCGAAGGTTCCATGGCCAAGCTGTTCGCGTCGGAGGCCCTTACCAGGCAGTCGGCCGACTTCGTCGACATGCTCGGTCCGGACGGCCTCCGTGACGTGGGGGACCCCACTGCCATAGCCGGCGGGATGGCCGAGTACTACTACCGCTTTGCGATGGGGACGATCACCTACGGGGGCACCAGTGAGATACAGCGAAACATCATCGCCCAGCGAGGCCTCGGACTACCCCGACCGTCCTGAAGGGTCTGCTCGGGCGCATCACCCAATCGACGATCTGACCTCTACCGGCGTCGAGCGCCTCGCCCCACCTCCCGGCAGGATCCGAGGACGCCGTCACGATCATGGGCGGCAACCTGGGAGACCGGATGAAGACACCCGCCCTAGGTCTGCATCGGGTGCCGCCCTGAGATTCAGACGGCGTGAGGATCGGGGACAGTATCGACCACGCCGGAGAGGTACGCCCGTTCGAGCATCCCGATGTCCCGAGCGGTCTCATCGGAGGGCCCAGAGATGACGATCTCCCCCCGCTGTACGACGTAGACCGGTCGGCGATCTTGAGAGCGCTCCTCGCCGCCCGAAAGGAGGCCGGCGGTCCGGCGGAGGATGGGGCTCGCCGCCCTTCATGACGAAAGGCCCTTATCGATCGGCGGGCGGGCAGGCCAGTGTCAAGTGGGTCGTCGAGGCGTCACGGCCACCAGCGGAACAGTGGCGCTTGCACCGCACCGCAGCACGGTGTCCACCATACGGACGAGCTCGTCGACCTCGATGAGGGAGCCACTCAGGTAGTTGCGTGCGCTCCAAATGGGATGGAGCTCCGCCGCGAGATCCCAGTCCCAATCAGAGGCGAACTCAGTGCCGGATGCTCCCTCGCCCCCAGCACAATCGCCCACGATGACCCGGGTGAACCCCACGGCCGGATGCTCGTCCCGCCAGGCTTCGATCATGGTCTCCAACGCGGCTTTGCTGACTGCGTACGCGCCCAGGCCGGGCCAGGGGGGCGTGAAGGATGCGCTGACCGACGACAGGTAGGCGGCCACCCCACCAGAAGCGGTGAGGTGCGGGATGGCGGCGGCGGTGACGAGGGCCGCCCCAATCACATTGGTATCGAATGTTCGTCGCCAGGTCTCGGCATCAACATCGACCATCCGGGCGAGGGGGCCGATTCCGGTGGCGTAGACGAGTGCGTCGATTCCACCCAGTCCCTGCGCTGCCGCCTCGATTGCGGCCACACACGACTTCTCGTCTGTGACATCGCAAACGACTGCCAACGACCCCGGGCCGGCTTCTTTGGCCGCGTCGGCCAACCGATCGTTCCGCCTGGCCATCAGCGCGACATTCGCACCCCGCTGCCCGAGCCCTATCGCAATGGACCGACCGAGACCACTCGAGGCGCCGACGACCACCGTTCTCATGGGTTGAACTCCTCTCTCCAAGTCGGTTCAGGCCGGCTCAGGTGGTGAAAACCGGCGGCTGCCTCCCAACCACGCGCCGTAAAGGTCCGGGCTTGTACTGGTTCTCCCAGTCGACGTCCCACGTGGGAACCCGCTGGCGGAGTAGAGCGGCCGCTCGCAACCTCATCCAGACCCGGTACGGATTCGAGTCGATCTCGAAGTCATACGGGTCGTAGTAGAGGTCGGATTCCGTCGTGGTCATGGCAGTCCCCCTCTCCATCGGTCGCTCTTGTGGTCGGTGAGGCGGCTCGAGGGTGACAACGCCGGTGGCTGGTCCGGGGATTGGGATGCCGGCGCTCATCAGCCATGATTGCGAGCTCCGACTCCGGGAACGCTCGATCATTTCAGCGCTGGCTGCGGAACACATCGGTTGCCGACCAAGCAATGGTCTGAACCATTTCGCCACCCATCCCACCACAGCCCCTTCCCGATCGGCGCCCAAACAAGCATTCCACAGAACATATAAGAACATTTTCGACTCAGTCGGGGAGGGCGGGTTCGGACGGGGCCGCTGACGTCAGTGGAAAGCCCCGCCTGGACGCGGGGTGCGAAGAGCATCGCCGAGCCGGAGAGCCCGGGTTGATGTCCTCAGAGGGAACGGCAACTTGCAAGCCACCCGCCGGCGGAGGCGCTCTGGCGGTGCTTCCCGATGCTTCCTCCAATTGGCAGCAGTCGGTGTGCCCTCCGTTGACCTGGCCTCTGAGGCTGTGGCAGCCTCACTCGATGAGACGGCTGGAGGACAAGGTCGTGGTGGTGGCCGGTGGCGCCGGCGGCATCGGCACCGCCACCTGTCTTCGCTTGGCGAGCGAAGGGGCTGCGGTGGTCGTTGGTGACCTGAACGCCGGCGGGGCCTCGGACGTCGCCGATCGCATCGCGTCCCAGGGTGGGCGGGCCCTCGCCGTTGAGATGGACGTGAGTGACGAGGATTCGGTCTCCGACCTGCTCAAGGCCGCCACCGACCGCTTTGGGGGTATCGACTCCCTCCATGCCAACGCCGCCGATCTTTCCCCCGCCACCATCGGCGGTGATACCGACGTCGTTTCCATGCAGATGGACACCTTCGACCACATCTTGGCCGTCAACCTTCGTGGCCACTTCCTGTGCACCCGATACGCGGTGCCCGCTCTATTGGACCGGGGTGGTGGAAGCCTGGTGTACACAGCCTCGGCAGCTGCCTTCCTCGGGGAGGCGGCGCGCCCGGGATATGCCATCGCCAAGGCGGGGATCTGCGCACTGGTCCGACATGTGGCTTCGAAATGGGGTAGGGACCGGATTCGGGCCAATGCGATTGCCCCCGGTCTGGTTGTCACCCCGATGATCGCTGCCGTCGGGGCCGAGGAGGTCTTGGCCCGCTCCCTTCGCCACGCCAGGAGCTGGCGTCTCGGAGACCCGGCTGACATCGCGGCCATGGTGGCGCATCTGATGTCCGACGAGGGGGAGTGGATCAATGGTCAGGTGATCAGCGTGGATGGCGGCACCGTCCTCCGCTGACTCATCTGCGCCATTCTGAACCGCTCCTCGAGCAGACCCTCGGAGCTGTTCTGCGGTCGCCCGCCATGCTGCGACGACGGCTACGCCTGACGGTTGGGCCCGCGGACGGCCGCACAGACGCCCCCGTCAACGAGAACGTCGATGCCGGTGACGAAGCTGGCCTCATCGGACAGGAGGAACGCGACCACGGCCGCCACCTCCTCTGGCCGCCCGGTGCGGCGCAATGGGGTCTGTCCCACGAGGAGGGCCATGAAGGGACTGTTGTCTGCCTCCTGGCGGCCCATCGGGGTATCGATGATCCCCGGGGACACGGAGCAGATCCGCGCACCAGCCGGGCCGAGCCGCACCGCTTCCCGCTGGACGAACCGGTGCACACCCCGTTTGGCCCAGACGTAGGCAATTCCTGGGTCCTCGATGGTGGGTCCGAGTGCTTGACGGACCTGGTCGAGCAATCCTGGATCGAGTGGTGCATCGATTGCGGCATCCGCCTCCGGGTTCGGTCCGCCGGCTCCGAGCACCGGGGCCATCGATGCGAAGCAAGCGATCGCCGTGCCGGCGACGGCAAGCGGACGGAGGGCATCTGCGAGCATCACCGTGCCGAGGAGGTCCACGGTGAAGATCTGCCGCCAGTCGGCCATGGTGGGTGAGACTCCGGCGGCATGCACGACGGCCCGGAGCGTGCCGACCTCGGCCACGCGAGCGGCTAGCTTCGCCAGCCCGCCACCGTCCGTGACGTCGAGGACGATCGGCTCGACAGCCGCTCTGCGGCTGGCGGTGGACAGGGTATGTGCGGCTGCTGCCACGGCCTCTTCGTCTCGGTCGACGAGCAGGAGCGCGTCCACCATTCCGGCCAGGCGCTCGGCACTGGCCAGCCCCATCCCGCTCGCGGCGCCCGTCGCAATCCCCACCGTGGTCATGTGCGGCTTCCTTTCGACCATCCTCGAGTGCCCGCCGGCGCTCTCACCTGGTTCCCCAAGTACAAGGGCTGGGCCTGTGGGCGGTCAGCCCGAGATGCGGGACGGCTCGGCGAAGGCCAGCAACGCGGCCCGATCTTCGGGGAGGGCAAAGCCAGCCTTGATGGTTGCGTTGGCGTCCGCTCGGTAGCGCTGGATGTACTCGGCCGGTGAGGGATACAGCTGGGCGAGCCGGGCCGCGGAGAACGGCTCGGTCGAGCCGAGTAGCAGGCAGATCGTCGAAGGGTTAGGCCCGGGCGCACCAGAAAGCGCCGCGACGGGTACATCGACCGGCGGCGTCCGGATACCACCCAGGGCGATGCCATCGGCATTGCGCTGGATCTGCGGTTTCGCCCCTGGCGCCACGTCGATGCGCGGCGCGGTCACGGGAGCCGTGCCGGTCGTCAACCAGGTTGAGAGTGCGTGCAGCGCCGCCTTGGCCACGATGTGCATCGGACCGTTGTTGATTGGCACACCGCAGCTGATGTATTTCGCTGACGAGCCTATGAGGTGCGCGTCAGCGTGCGCAGTGCCGACGACTTCCCAGAGTCGGAAGTGATCGTTGTCGGGCTGTCGGGCTGCGTAGGAGTTCAGAATGCTCCCGACGTCAGTTTCGGTCTGGATGTCGAGTATGGGCGTGCTCTGATCGGTTCGGAACGTGGTCGGTGTGCCGTTGATCGCGCTGGCGATGTCGGCATACTGGCCAGGCCCGACAAGCGGAAGACCAACCGCGCCCCGGCTGTGCACGAAGAACCCGTCGAAGACGTGCCCAAGCGGCTGCACGCCGTTGATGTAGGTGACAAGAGCGAATGCCGACTGCGATTCACCGGCCGCGATGATCGAATGCGGTCGGATGCCGTTCAGGCCTGCGCCCATTCCAATGGCGCGGGCAACCTGGGTGAAGATGTCGAACGAGTACCCGTCGCCGGGATGCGCGAGCGTGCTGTAGCGTGCTGGATCGATCGCCTTGAGACCCTTACCAGCACTTTCGGCGCCAGGGACTCCCTGCACGCTCACCAGGACGGGTCCGCCCTCCACCCCGATCCGCTGGGCCGACACGCCGACCCAAGCATCACCGGCCCGCACGATCTCCTCACTCAGGCTCGTCCATTCGGGACCTGCGTCGACGCCACCGCTGACATTGAGCCATTCGACGATGACCGTCCCGCTGAACGCCGATGCCCTGGCGGGAGCGCGTACCAGAACGCGGGTGCGGTAGGGCGCGCTCGTGTCGGGCACGAACGTCCAACGGCCGTCTGGAGTCAGGTTGCCGACGAGCTTGTACGAAGTCGCGGTCCCGGCCGCCGCGAACTCATGCTGCACGTAGCCGACGCGTTGCAGGTCGGGTGGAGTCGCTTCCCCTAAGTACGCGCCTTGCCCTCCGGTCAGTGCGGACAGGTTGGCCGCCGGCCCCGCCGGACGCGGACGCGTCGCTACCGCGGATGTGGTCGTGCTCGACTGCGACTGGGCACTGCTATTGCTGGAACAGCCAGCAAGACCTACCAGCGCGAGGCATGTCACGATGGTCGCGGCGCCCAACGGCCCACGAGATATCCCCCATCGTCGATCGATCGTCCCCATCTCTGCGCTTCCCCACTGACTCTGCGTACCGGCCGGATTTGGCCGCCGCCAATTGGGGAACTTCAGTGGGCGAGCCGTCCGTTCGGCCTTCCCCCGATCCTCCCCAGTGGACAGCGAGCCACCCCCTTCCTGCGGCAGAGTATGTCAAAATAGGCAGGCACTGACATGCGGATCGCCTACAGGTCGCGATTTCCACTGAAGCAGCAGTACGACGGCAATCCTTCGATTGCAACCGAAGGAGGACGAAGCTTGGCGACCCAGTCGCTCGCGCGGCAGCTGAGAGTGAAGCGCTCCGAGATGATGGTCTCGGAGTTGGAAGCTGTCGCTCTGAGGCTCTTCGAACAGCGCGGATTCGACATCACTGTCGAAGGGATCGCCTCAGAGGCTCAAATCTCCGTGCGGACCTTCTACCGTTACTTTCCCGCCAAGGACGACGTCCTGTAATTGCGGATCGACAGAAGGTGCGAGGGACTCCGAGTGGCGCTGGCCGCCCGTCCCAACCGCGAGGCGCCGCTGCACTCGCTGCGCTTCGCGCTCGAGCAGGTGGTGTCGGGGAGGACGAAGAGCTTCTTCGCCGCTGGACGACCGTCATCGTGGCAACGCCGAGTGTGCTGAGAGGCGTGCTGGGCGGAATACAACTGAAGAGCAACCGGATGGTCGCCGAGTCCTTCGGCGCTCGACTGAGCTTGCCGAGTGAGGCACCGATACCGACGATGCTGGCCGGGGCGGCGGGGGGGCATCATCCAGGCAGCTCAGACGAAGTGGTACTTCGAGGGTGGTGACCTGGCGACTGCGATCTCCGACGGCCTCGAAGTGCTGGAGCGAGGCATCGGGACCGACTCAGGGATCTGGTCCACCGGCCAGGGGAGCCCGAACCCTCCCGGCAGGGACAAGCCGCCCGGCAGACCGGGACCTCGGAGGTCGGCATCGGGGGCTGAACGGTCGTCAGTGATCGGCCGGGGTACGGCCGAACCCGACGAATCCGGACACTGAGAATCGATGGTCCTAGCCTTCGGAGTGCTCACCGCACCTCCATCCGAAGCATGGTGATGCCCGAGCAGAGCACGCCAAGTCCTAGAGCCCGAAGTGAGGCCCTGTGATCGACGTTGAACGGCTTGGTACCTGGATGGACGGGTTCGATCTGCCCGGCTTCGGCGGGCTCCCACCGGCACGAGGCACCCCGCCGGCTCGATCTACGTGGAAGACAGGTCATCGACGACCTTCCAGTTTGGCGCCGGCCCACCGGCCCCTCGATACCGCCAGCTGTCTGTCCGGAGCACCCCTCATCGGTCTTCCGTCCCTAGGTGCGCCTTCGTCGATGGGGTAGTGGACGCCGAGCAGAGCCGCTTTTCAGGGACGGCTTGTCAGACGTAAGCTTCGGCGTCTGCCAAGAGCGTGCGGAGGGTGACATGGCGATCGCGTCCGATGACCAGTTGGCGTCCTTCAAGGAGGGCTTCGGTGGCGAGGCACTGCTGCCCTCCGACGATGGCTACGACGGCGCTCGATCGCTGTGGAATGGCGATATCGACCGTAGGCCCGCCGTCATCGCTCGGTGCACGACGGCCGAGCAGATCGCGGCGGCGGTTGCGTTCGCGCGGGCCCACGGCCTCGAGATCGCCGTGCGTGGTGGCGGACACAACTTTGCTGGTCACGGCTGTTGCGAGGGCGGGCTCATGATCGACCTCAGTCAAATGAATACCGTCACGGTCGACCCGGCGTCACGCCGCGCCAAGTGCGGCGGTGGAACGACCTGGGCGGACCTCGACGCGGCGACCCAGGAACACGGGCTTGCGACGATTGGGGGCGTCATAAGTCACACTGGCGTCGGAGGACTCACGCTGGGCGGTGGCATCGGATGGTTGAGCCGCGAGATCGGCCTTGCCTGCGACAATCTCGTCGGAGCGACCCTGGTCACTGCGGATGGACAGGTCCTATCCGTGTCCGCTTCGGAGAACGCCGACCTGTTCTGGGCCCTGAGGGGTGGTGGGGGAAACTTCGGCGTGGTGAGCGAATTCGAGTTCGCGCTGCACGACGTGGGCCCGATGGTGAACCTCGGCCTCTTCTTCTGGACCGTCGACCGGACCGTTGAAGCGCTGCGGTTCATGCGCGACTTCGTAGAGAAGGTTCCGGCCGGGACCGGTGTCCAGATCGTGGGTCTCAACGCCCCGCCGGCGCCGTTCGTGCCTGAGCAATATCACTTTGCACCGGGCTGGGTGCTCGCCGTCGTGGGCTTCCGTTCCCCAGACGAGCATGCTGCAGCCATCGAGCCGATCGCCGACGCCATCCTGCCCACGTTCCAGTTCGTGACGCCGATCCCGTACAGCGAGCTTCAGAAGATGCTCGACGAGAGCGCTCCGTGGGGAATCCTCGCCTATGAGAAGGCCCTCTACCTCGACGAGCTGAGCAACCAGGCCATCGACGTCATTGCCGAGCAGATGCCGAAGAAGGCGTCGCCGATGACGATCGTGCCGGTCTTCCCGATGGGAGGCGCCTATGCGGATGTGTCCGACGAGGACACCGCCTTCGGTGGCCGTCGGTCGGCGAAGTTCGTGTTCAACATCTCCGCAGTTGCCCCAGATGGCGCGCTTCTGGATGCAGACCGGAAGTGGGTACGCACCTTCTACGACGCTCTACTCCCACACTCCAGCGGAAATGCCACCTATATCAACTTCCTCGCTGAGCCTGATGACGACCGCGTCCGCGCCTCATACGGCGCTGAGAAGTATGACCGGCTTGCCCGGATCAAGACCAAATACGACCCGGACAACGTCTTTCATCTCAACGCCAACATCAAGCCTGCGACATGACCCGAGGATCTGCGGGTCGGATACTCCGGGCCGACAGACAGCGGCCCTGAACGTGGGTTCAGGCGCGGGACGGCTCGATGACCGTTTCACCGTACTGCTGAAGAGATTCGAGGGCATGGCCCAACGAATCGGCCGGCACACTCGTCTGCGCCCAAGTCACACCCAAGCTCACCAATTCTTCGAGACCTGCGAGGTGCGCCTCCGGGTGGAACTCCTTGGTCCCGATGGCGCCCCCCTCCGGTGTTCCGAATGCGACATCGATCTCCGTTCGATCCCGACCCGCCTCGTCGACGAAGCGCCACAACTCGTCGAGCATTCTCGCCAGGTCCTCGACCGTTTCGAGCGCCGCGGTCTTGGTGGTCTGAGACATGACCCGGGGTGCCGGAAAGGGAGTCCAGCCGTTCCCGTATCGAGCGACTCGGCGCCGGGATTGCCGACTGTTCCCACCGATCCACAGGTGCGGGAAGGGATGAGGCTTGGGATTGGCGGCAAGGCGATTGGCCGAGATACCAGCGCCCTCGTAGGTGTATCCATCCTCTGACCAGACGCCGTGTATCACTTCGACCGCCTGGTCGAATAGTGCGTTGCGCTGTTCGAACTCCACACCGAGTGCCTTGTACTCGCCTCGCAGATAGCCCGTTGCCACTGCCAGCGTGAACCGTCCTTCGGAGAGCACGTCGAGGGTCGCCACCATCTTGGCAACGATCAATGGGTGTCGGTAGGGGAGCACGGCAATGTTCGGGATGAGACGAAGGTGGTCGGTCACAGCCGCGCAGAACGACAGCGCCACAAACGGGTCCAGGGCATCGTGACCTCCACTCTGCAACCACTTTGTCGTAGGAGCTGGATGGTCGGTGAAACCCACGCCGTCGAAACCACTCTTCTCGGCGGTCTGGCAGAACCGCGTGATGGCGTCCCGTGTCAGAAGGTCGGGGTTGTAGGGATGGGCTATGAGGGGGTAGGTAACGGTGAATCGCACGATGGGACGCTAACGCACCCTGAGCTCGGCACCGGGTTCACGATGCGGGTCGGCCTTCGCGGCTGGCGACCTCATCCCTCATCTGCCCCGACCAGCCCGACGTGGGCGGACATGCCGCCGTCGATGATGATCATCTGTCCCGTGATGTAGCGGGATTCGTCGGACGCCAGAAATACCACCAGGTTGGCGATGTCATCCGGATCGCCGAGGTACGGGGTGAGCGTTGAACGACCCAGGGCCGTCACGATCTCCTCAGTGAGGTGTGCCCTCACGGCATCGGTCAGGATCAGCCCGGGCACGATGGTGTTGACCCGCACACCCTGCTTGCCGTGCCCGGTGGCCACGTACATGGTCAGCGTGTTGACACCGGCCTTGGATACGCCATAGGCGACGCGTGTCCGGTCGCCCTTGAGAGAGGCCCCAGACGACATGTTGACGATCGAGCCACCACCGTGCTTCACCATCTCGGGGATGGCGTGCTTGCAAGTGAGCATCTGACTGCGGAGGTTGACTGCCATCGTCCTTTCCCAGACCTCCAAGGACAGCTGGGTCACGTCAGCATCACGCGTCAGGAAGTCGGAGTCGGTGAGTGCCGCGTTGTTGTGGAGCACGTCGAGCCGACCGAACGTGCTCACCACCGAGCTGACTGCAGCCGCGACCTCTGTCTCGCTCGAGAGATCAGCCTGGAGCGACACGGCCTTCCCTCCTGAAGCTTCGATTGTGTCGACGATCTGCGTCGCTCCAGCGCCGTCGACATCGACGACGGCGACGGCGGCTCCTTCATTCGACAGGGCCCGGGCAGTTGCGGCGCCAATGCCACCGGCGCCACCCGTCACCATCGCCACCTTCCCGGCCACACGTCCCACGGTCATCAAACTCCTAACTGCTTTCACGTCCTGATGTGCAGCCCGGACCCAATCGTCGAACGGGGCGCCCGGCCCACGGATGTCCGGCACCGTCAGTATCCATCGCCCGCAGCTCACCAGGGGGCACTCGAGCGACCCGACCCCTTCGTTACCGCGGGCCGACGGTATTGAGCGAATCCACGCCGGTCAGCGGATCGAACGTGATCATGGTGGGTCGAGGGACCATGATGGCCGGATGCGCCGATCGACCCCCGCTGGCCTTGTGCTGACACCCGGGGCCAGCGCACGACGGGACCAGTCGGGGCTGGTGGCGATCGACTACGCCGTCGCCCAGCTCGGCATCGTCGTCGAGCGAGTCGAGTTTCCCGGGCAGGCGGCCGGCAAGCGCCGGCCCGACCCACCGGAGTTGTGCGTCCAAACCGTCCGAACCGCCACTACGGACCTGGCTGACCGGCTCGGCGTCCCGACAAGCCGGCTGGCCGTGGGGGGTCGTTCCATGGGGGGTCGGATGTGCTCGATGGCAGCGGCCGAGGGTCTGGATGTGGCCGCCCTGGTCCTCATCAGCTATCCGCTGCATCCGCCCGGACGGCCCGACCGGCTCCGGACCGCCCATTTTCCGCACCTTCACCTGCGCTGCCTGTTCGTATCCGGTCGGCGGGACGCCTTCGGGACCCCTGCCGAGCTCGAGCAGGCGACGGAGGGCATCCCGGGACCCGTCACCCTGGTCTTCGTGGATGGGGATCACTCGTTGAGAAAGCAGGACTCCGAAGTAGGCGATGTCGTCGCCACCTGGCTGGCCGGGTCGGCCTGAGCGACAGACCCGTCGTGCACGCCGAGTGTGGTGACCCTCAGGTTGGTGTGATCAGCACCATCGGAGACTACCGAAGGACGCGTTTACATTCGTCGAGGCTGGTCTCTCCCAGTTCAACCTTGCTGAAGGCATCCTGCAACAGTGTCTGCATCCCGCCCGCAGCGGCGGCCACTGCGATGACATGAGCAGGAGCTCGCTCCAAGACGAGCGTCTTCAGCTCATCGTTCATGACCAACACCTCGTGTACGGCCAGCCGACCCAGGTACCCGCGCTGCCCACACTGCGCACAACCGCTGGCCCGGTGGAGCATGACCTCCGACATGTCGTCGTCGACCAGCGCCATCGTCGTGAGTTCCAACAGCTCCTCAGGGGTTGCCGGGCCGGCCACCTTGCACCGGTCGCACAGGCGTCGAAGTAGGCGCTGAGCCACCACGCACTCCAACGATGAGGTGACCAGATATGGCTCGAGCCCCATGTCGATCAATCTGGTCGTGCTCGAGACTGCGTTATTGGCATGGAGAGTCGACAACAAAAGGTGACCGGTCAACGCCGACTCCGCCGCAATGCGCGCCGTTTCCAGGTCCCGAATCTCCCCGATCAGGATGATATCGGGGTCCGATCTGAGGGCTGCTCGCAAGCCGGACGCAAAGGTGTACCGAACCTTCGTGTTCACCTGTGTCTGCTTGATGCCGGTGACCCGGTACTCGATCGGATCCTCGACTGTGATGGTGTTGCGGCTCGGTACATTCAGCTCATTCAGAGTCGCGTAAAGCGTGGTCGTCTTTCCGGATCCGGTCGGCCCGGTGACCAGGACCATTCCCCACGCCCGTCGAAACGATGCTTCGTACCGGTGGAAGGCGTCGGGCATGAACCCGAGTTTGGTGATGTCAAGCAGCCCTTGGTCCTTTTGGAGCAAACGCAGCACCAATGCCTCCCCATAGATCGTCGGAAGGCTGGCTGCCCTGATGTCCACCGTTGCTCCGTGAGCCACCACGGAGACGCGTCCGTCCTGGGGACGTCGGTGGTCCGCGATGTCCATACCCGTCATGATCTTGACCCGACTGAGAATGCCCGCTTGAAGGGACATCGGTGCTTTCGTCACATCATGAAGAATTCCGTCGACTCGGAACCGGACCCGAAGGCCCTCGGCGGTGGGCTCGAGATGGAGATCCGAGGCTCCTTCATCCACGGCCCGCCTGAGGAGCTGATTCACGAATGTGATGACCGGGCCTTCAGAGGCGGACAGATTCACGTCCGGGGAGACGTCGATGCTCGAGAAGTCGCCGCGATCTGAGACGTCCTTCACATCAGGTACGTCAGCAGTCGTGGCCGAGAGATCCTCGTGATCGACGATCAGGTCCATGGTTTGGAAGCTCGACTCGATCGCCTGGCGTAGTTGATCTGGGGCGACCACCACAAAGCGGGCGGGCAGCGAAGCCATCATCCTGAGATCGTCGAGCGTTTGGATGTCCTGCGGGTCGCCAACAGCAACGAGAATCTCGTCGTCCACGAATCCCACAGCCAGAACACCCCGCGAGCGACAAAACCCTTCTGGGATTTGGTTCAGGGCCGAGGGATCGGGGGGATCCAGACTGAGGTCCCGATACGGAAGGTCGAACATCGTTGCCAGCGCACCGGCCAGGTCGGCTTCGTACAGGACGCCTTGTTCGACCAGAATCTCACCCAAGCGCTTCCCGGTATGCCGCTGTTCAACCAGTGCTCGTTCGACCTGGCCTTCCGTCGCCAGGCCGGTCGCGATCAGCTGCGCACCCAGGGGCGGGTGCTGACCACTCCGATACGAACCATCCTCACGGTCGTGTGTCTTCGTCACTTCGATCGCCTCTCGGCGGAGAATCCCCAGCCGTTGAGCGTAGTCCTCGATCCCGTGGCAGCCGTCGGGCGATATGACTCGACCGTCAGGTTCGCTCAAGGGCGGTCGTCTTTGCGTCGACGGGAAGCGATGCTGTCGGAACGCTCGATTTGTCTCATCCCTGGTCTCGGAGCAACCCCCGGCCCGCCCCAGCCCGCCCCGGACTCAGGACGGGACAAACGGCTGGTCGAGCATCGATTCCGCTGACAGGTTGACGATCTGGGCGGGTCTGGACTCAAGGTCTCGTAGCGATGGGTCGATGCCATAGCTGTGGAAACATTCCCCATTCTTCACTTCCTGCCCGTGACCCGAACACGACGCATGACGTCACGGTCTCGACGATCCGGATAGGAACCAGGGATGGCGCCGCAGCTGCCTGAGGCCAGCAAGGCAGTGGGAGTCCGACGCCGTACTTGGTTGACGGCGGCAGCGGCACTGGTGGTTGTCGGAAGCATCGGCTCGATCCTCGGAGCCCAGGCAGTGGCGCGCAGTCAAGGTCAGCGATCGCGCCAGGACTTTGTCACATCATCGACGGAGATTGCGTCGACCCTGAAGCTGGCCATTCAGCACGAGCAAGACCTGGTCGTTGCCGCGGGGGCATTCGTCGTCCAGAATCCCAATGCGTCTCAGAGCTACTTCCTCCAGTGGACGAGCTCGGTCCGCGCATTCGAGCGATATCCGGAGGTCATTGGCATTGCCGAAATTGGCGATGGTCCCGGCGTCACAACTGGGCGCATTCTCGGCGCGAGCTGTGACCGACCCGACTGGCCCTCTCGCCGCTGACGGCACCTTTCAGGTCACTCCGGCAGGAAACCGTCCCTACTACTGCTTGGCCACTGCGACACAGTCACGGACGCCATCGGCTACTCCGGCCGGGTTCGACTTCTGTGCCACCGAGTTGGGGACCCAGCTCCTGAAAGCCCGGGACACGGGCCAGTCCGCCTATCTACCCTATGGAACAGGGAAGAACGCAGAGCTGGTGCTCGGGACGCCCGTCTATCGCGGCGGTCTCGTGCCGCGATACGGTCCAAGCCCGGCGAGATGCGTTCATCGGATGGACGGGAACCTCCATTCTCCCGGGTGTGGTTCTCGCCACCGCTCTAGCGCATCATCCTTCTACGGCGGTGGCATTGCGGTACACGGCCGAATCCCCCGCTGTCGCATTTAAAGCAGGTCCAATGCCCTCGGGGGCGCAGTCGGTAGCGATCGGCATAGGCGACGGATGGCAGGTCCGGGTGTTCGGGGCTCCGATCGGGGGTGGGGTGATCACCGACCCAAGTGCACTGGCCCTCCTGCTGGCCGGCATCGTGGTCAGCCTTTCGCTCGGCCTCCTGCTCTACGTGCTGGGAACCAGCCGGTCGCGGGCCCTCCAGCTGGTGCGTGAACGCACGGACGAGCTTCACCACCAGGCCTTCCACGATTCGCTCACCGGACTCCCCAACCGAGCTCTGATCCTCGATCGTGCCGGCCAGATGCTGGCACGCGCCCGTCGAGAGCGCTCGCCCGTGGCGGCCTTCTTCCTCGATCTGGACGACTTCAAGGACATCAACGACACGCTCGGCCACAAAGCCGGCGACCAGCTGTTGGCGGGCGTCGGGGCCAGGCTGAACGGGATGCTCCGTGAGGGAGACACGGTCGGGCGTCTGGGCGGGGATGAGTTCGTGGTCCTGGCCGAGGGTGCTTCGCTCGAGACCGGCGCCGACATCGTGGCGGACAGAATCCTCGACGGCCTGCGCGTACCGTTCGAAATCGCCGACAGCGATGTTCCCTTGGCGGTGACCGCCAGTATCGGCATCGCCGAAGGTGATCGAACCACGCCCGACGAGCTGTTGCGAGACGCCGACATCGCGCTATACCAAGCGAAGGCCGCCGGCAAGCGTTGTGCTGTTCTTTTCTCTCACTCGATGCAGGAATCCGTGGACGATCACCGACATCTGGAGGTGGATCTCCATCGGGCCCTCGAGAACGGCCAGTTCTTCCTTCTGTACCAGCCCACAGTCGACCTGGCCTCGGGCTCCATCATCGGTATGGAGGCCCTCATACGCTGGCGCCATCCGCAGAGGGGCATCGTGCTACCCGGGGAGTTCATCCCGGCGCTCGAATCGAGTGGACTGATCGTGCCAGTCGGCCAGTGGGTGCTCGAAGACCGCATGCCAGCAAGGAGCGGCATGGCAGAGTCAGGGCCACGGGATCACGGTGTCCGTCAATGTCTCGGCTGTGCAGCTGGAGCGCGATCGGATTGTCGACGACGTGAACCGCGCTCTCGACGCGAGCGGTTTCGACCCGGCCCGGCTGACTCTGGAGCTCACCGAGACGGCGCTGATGCACGATGTCCAGGCCACCCTCGCTCGACTGACCCTTCTGAAGTCCATCGGCGTGGGCATCGCCATCGACGACTTCGGCACCGGCTACTCGTCGTTGGCCTACCTGCGGCAATTCCCCATCGACATCTTGAAGATCGACCAGTCGTTCGTCTCGGGGATCGTGGCCTCATCAGAGACCGCAGCCATCGTCCATACCCTCGTCCAGTTGGGCAAGGTGCTCGAACTCACGATCATCGCCGAAGGGATCGAGAACGAGGACCAACTCATGCAACTCAGATCCGAGCATGTCGACATCGGACAGGGATACTTGTTCGCCCGGCCCCTCGAGGCCGGTATCGTCGATCGGCTTCTGAAGGGTTCCGCCGGTAAGCGCAACGATCTCCGAGTCCTGAGTTGAGCCCAGATGGAGGTCACGGGTTCGGTCTGTCGCATTGACAAGCGGAGTGGGGGTGTTCTCGAAAGCAGTCCCCGAGGCTCCACGACTGGTCGAGAGCCAACGACAGCCAGAGTGGGCGCCAGCCGGCGCCGGAGGCATCTCCCTATTGGAACAACCCTTGTGAGAAGGCAACCAGACTCGGCCGAGGTCGTCTACCCGGTGGTGTTCGAAACGGCGATGTCAGTGACCGACCCGTCGATGAACCGGTAGCCGGCCCCACGCACCGTTACCACCATCGGTCGGAGCCCGGATCGATTGAGCTTGCGGCGCAAGTAACCGACATACACGTCGACCACATTGCTGCCGGTATTGAATGAGTAGTCCCATACATGGCTCAGAATCTGCGTCCGGGACAGAACCTGGTTCGGATGGCGCATGAACAGCTCCAGGAGCGCCCACTCCCTCGGGGCCAAATCGATGCGCCGGCCGGACCGCCACGCCACTTTGGTCAGGAGGTCCAACCTCAGGTCATCCACCACGATTTCCGAAGAGTTCGGCTGCTCCGCGGTCCGGGACGCAGCCCGAATCCGGGCCAGCAGCTCCTCGAACACAAACGGCTTCGTCACGTAGTCATTGGCGCCGGCATTGAGGCCGACCACCTTGTCCGCCACCTCGGCCCGGGCGGTGAGGATGATGACCGGCATGTGGTGCCCGTCCCGACGGAGCTGACGGAGAACATCCTGGCCGTCGCCGGAGGGAAGTCCGAGGTCCAGCAGAACCAGGTCAATCGGTCGTTCCGATTGCGAGAGCACCGACATGGCCTCGTCGGCCGTGCCAGCCAGTGTCGTACGGTAGCCCTCGGCGTTCAGGCCCTTCTCAAGGAATGACGAGATCCCTCGATCGTCCTCGACCACCAGGATCTGCATCAGACCCCGACCGGCTCGGTCACAGCACCAGCGCTGATCCGTGTTCCGGGGAGCACGATGGCCGCCCGGCATCCTCCGAGATGGGATGCCCCGAGTTCGAACGTCCCGCCGTGGCCCTCGGCCACCGCCCTCACGATCGCAAGTCCCAGCCCGCTGCCTTCGCGGTCAGCGCTGCCCAGGCGACCAAAGCGCTCCATCACTCCGGTCAGCTGCGCGAGGGGAATTCCCGGTCCGGTGTCGTCCACCGAGAGCACCAGATTGCCCTGCACCAGATCGCGCCGGGCGGCGATCTCGATCGTGTCACTGTTGGATGTAGCTCGGACGGCGTTGTCGATCAGGTTGAGAAGTGCCCCCCTGAGCTTCGAGACGTCCACGTCGAGGACGAGGTCAGGTACCGGCACCAATAGCCAGCGCCGGTTCGCCAGTACGCGAGCCGAGTCGAAGAGGTCGGAGAGGAACGTGCGCAGATCGAGCTTCTCGACCTCGAGGAAGTCCGGCTCGAGGGCCCGGCCCAGCATGAGAAGGCGCTCGACCAGTGCCCGCATATGGTCCAGTTCATCGACGACGACTCCCACGGTCTCGCGCACCTCCTTCTGATCGACTGTCTGCTGACGGGAAAGCACCTCGAGGTGCCCTCGGGCCACGGTCAGTGGCGTGCGGAGCTGGTGCGAGACGTCGGACAGGAGTTGGCGTTGCGTGGTCATCGCCGCCTGCAGCCGATCGAGCATGGAGTCGAAGGTGGCCGCCAATTGACCCACTTCGTCGTCCGTACCCTGGTCGCCGAGGCGGCGGTCGAGGTCTCCACTCTCGATGGAGGCAGCCGTCGAGGTGATGCGCCCGACATTGCGGAGGAGCCGCCGCAGCAAGAGGTAGGCCCCAGCCACGGCCCCGATCAGTGCCACTAGGGCCTCGCCGATGACCAGCACCAGTACCCGGTTCTGGTCCGAATGCAGTTGGGAGAGGTCCGAGGCGACGATCATCGTCCCGAGCGAGGTGGACCCGCTCTTGATCGGGGTCACCAGGTACAGGGTGTCGATCCCTCCGAGCATCGACCGGTACGAGCGGCTGGAGCTCGGAGGATGCGTCAGCAAGGCTCCGAGCGTGTCGCTGTGGAGCAACGGCGCCGATCCAGCGCTACCGAGCCGGGCACCGCTCGGCAGCTGGACCATGATCACTTCACCCTGGGGGAGCACCCGGCTCTGGAGATAGGCGATGGTCGACGGCCCGAGGACGGTCGAGCCCTCGCCGGCCGTGGCCTTCTCGAAGCTGTCCACCTCGGACACCAAGTTTCGGGTGGTGGCGGCCATCGACTGGTTGGCGAAGACGCGCTCGGTCTCGAAGGCGGTGATGGACAGGATCGCCGCCAGCAGGAGGGCCAGGAACGCCGCCAGGCGGGAAGCCGATCCCATCCGCCGCCGGCGTCGGTGCACGTCAGTGGTTTGGCTCAATGGTCGCCTGGCGCGAAGCCGTTCCACGGTGAGGGAACGGTGCTGCCGGGGGGAGGGTCCTCGGTCTGGCTTGGCTGGGCCGGGCCCGTGGTAGTGGCTGCGGTGGGCGGTTGCACCGTGGCGTTAGGAACGCCACCTGGTTCCCCCGGAGTCGAAGGTTCGGGCACTGCCGGTCCGGGCACCGACGAGGTCGAAGGCGCGTCTTCGGACTGCCTGGCAGGACTCGACGATCCGGCATTTGATGCCGGGGTCGACCCCGCTTCCGAGGTCGGTGATCCGGAGATACCGAGAGTTTCGTCCTGGGTGACGACTGGCCTCGACGGTGTCACCACCGTTCCCCTTTGGGCAGTGGCCGGGGTCGGTGAGGCGGCGGCTGGGCGCCCGGCTCCGGCGCTCGAGAGCTGGACCTCATGCGGTAGCGACACCCTGGCCAGGGTCAGCGATCCTTGGGCCGCCGACACGATGCCCAGCGTGAAGAGGATGGCACCCACCCCGGGCAGAGCCCACCAAGGGACCTTCATTGGACGGAGGACCTGCTCATCGTCGCCGCTGGGGAACGGTGCTGGCGGACCCGCGTACCCATACCCCTTCATCCTCGCTCAATCGGGTGGCGAATTGGCATCATCCCCAAAGACTCCCCAGGTCAGAAGCGGGATTCGATCCGCCATCCCGCTCGAATACGACCACCGCATCGTTCGGGCAGGCGGCCGCGGCTCGCCGCGCCCGTTTGATGCTTCTGGCGTCGCCCGGGCTCGTCTCGAGGACCCGCCCGTACCCCCACCGGTCGAGCTCGATGCCCTCGGCGAAGAACAGCGCGCAGATGGCATGCCCACGGCAACGGGTCGGATCGATCCGGACGAGGACGCTCATCTCCACTCCCTGTCCCGCCGGTTCGCGTCTGGAACCTGGAAGACCGGGGGGTGAGCCGCGCCTCGGCAGGAACGTCCAGCGAGGTGCCGGGCGACGTCGTCCTCGAAGACCTCGAGCGCGGAGCGCACCAGCCGGACCACCCCATCGGGGTGACGGCATGCCCCGCTGGCGTCGATGGCGTCGCCCAGAGCGGCGAGCCGCCGAAGACCACGATGGCGGAGGGACCCCGCGGCCAGTTCGCTGAACGCCTTGGCCAACAGGGGGAGCCCGTTGACGCAGGGACCGCACTGGCCGGCCGTCTCGGCGGCCAGATACTCCACCAACCGGGCCGTTTCAGTGAGCCCGCAGGACCCGTGGGGCAGCACACCGAGCAGTCCGCACCCGGGCTCGGCACCCAGACAGCCGAGTGCCGTCCGGTCGAATGGGGTCTGCCACGCAACGTCTCCGTCGATCCAGGTGCCCGCATAGCCACCCACCAGCACGGCCGCCGGTGACTGACCGTGCCCGGACGCGGCCAGGATCTCACCGATGGTCGCTGGTCCGACCAGCTCGACCACCTTCCCTGGGTCCGGCACCGCCCCCACCAGTGTGAGCAGATGTGGCCCAGGGGACGACGGCGCCCCACCGGACTGCCAGGCGGCGACGCCCGTTCTGACGAGGAGCCCGACGTGGGCCATCGTCTCCGCGTTGCTGACCACCGTCGGCCGGCCCGAAGGTCCCCGGAGGGCCATCGGTACCGGGGAGAAGAGGGGTCGGGCCTCGCCGCCCTGGAGAAGGGAGGCGACGGCGCTCGACTCCCCGGCGACGTAGCGATCCGGCCCGAGCGACACCCTCCACCTTGGATCTGCCAGTCCGGCTGCCCGACGCTCGGCGATGGCCCGCGCCATGGGTCTGGCGGCACCCATGGTCCCCCGGTGCAGATGGACGACCGCTTCCGCCGAACCCACGATGGCCGCGGCGATGGCGGCGCCATCGAGGACGAGGTGGGGCCGGTGGCAGCACAACGTCCAGTCCTTGCGACTGGCGGGTTCGCTCTCGCTGGCGTTGACGACCACGAGTGGTTCGCCTGGCGCCAGGCGGGCGGTGTCCAGCTTCGACGCCAATGGGAAACCTCCGCCCCCCCGACCCTGGAGACCGCTCTGACGCAGCCAGGAAAGTGACGCGCGGACGGCATCGCCGACGGGCGGCAATCCGAACCTGGCCAGATGGGATACGAGTTCCTCGGGGGCGTCGGTGGCCGGGGGGCCCGACAGCAACCAGGTGCCCTGATCGCCGAGACCACCCACGCGGAACCCGGTTCCGGCTTCGACCGCGGGCGGCCGCAGGGTTGCGATGTCGATCATTCGAATTCCAGCTCGGGGTGGCGGTTGGCGTACCGGACGCTCCATCGCGTGATCTGGACCGCCATCACCACGACTCCGGTGGCGACGTACATCCATCGCAGGGCATGGCTGTCGCTACCGGCCAATACCCCGTGGACCACACAGAGGCAGAACACACTGGCCGACAGCGTGTGGATCGGAAACCAGACCCTCCTGCCGATGACACCGGCCAGGGCGGCAGTGCCACCCACCAGCACCAGTGCGTAGAGCGCCACGGTGCCGAAAGCCACCGCAGTCGGCCGATAGTGGGCCTGTCCCGGCACGAGAACTCCGGTCCAACCGACGCCGGCGTAGCGGTCGAGGGCGATCGAGGTCACGTGGCCGGCCAGCAGCGCCACGGTGCTGGCGGCGAGGACGACGTGTCCCCGGAGCAGCGATTCGGGACGGGGTGACCACGCCCTTGTCCGCCAGGGATGCCTGAGCCAGAGGCCCAGGAGAACAAGCGCGGTGAGCGTCAGGTACGCGGCCACCCCAAGGCTTCGCCCGAGGATCCACGGCAGCATCCGATTGTGGACGAGCGACCTCCCCGGTGATGAGATCCCATAGCCCAGGGCAACGGAGCCTCCCAGCACCACTCCCAAGAGCAGAGTGTCGCGCAGCACGCTGCCGGCATTGCCGGCCCCCGGTGGATCGGCCAGCACGACCCGGTCGGGCTCGATGACAGCGCCGATGGAGTTGCTGGTGGCCAAGACCGTGGAGAGCTCGGGCACGGGCAAGGGGCGCGGTCGCGGTGCCGCACCGGGGGCGGTGGCGTCGCCGACGACGGGGAGATGCACGCTCATGCCGCCCGCCACAGGACATGACGGGCCAGGCGCCGGCTCTCCCCGATGCCGCCGTTGGCATCGACCCACATGGCGGCGGCGTTCCGCCGAGCGGCGGCAGTGGCGATGCCATCCCGACCGTGAAGGAACAGCGTCTTGCTGAGCACCTCGGCGTCGGCGGGATCGGCGGCGACCACAGTCACCGCAATGAGGCCCGGTCCGCCCGGGGACCCCGTCCTCGGGTCGACCAGGTGATGGACGGTCCGATCACCGGAGCGCCAGTGCCGGATGCGGATGGACGACGTGGCACAGGCCATGTCCCGAAGCTCGAGGACGGTGATGGGGTCGTGCCCGCCCGTGGGATCCTCGATGCCGATCCGCCAGCCATCCCCGTCCGGGCCCCCGCCCCGACAGGCACAATCTCCGCCCGCCTCGATCAGATAGGAATCGACGGCACAGTCCAATTGCTCGGCGGCCCACCGCACGGCCAGTCCCTTGCCGATGCCGCCCAGGTCGATGGGGAGGCCCCCCAGGTTTATCTCCGGACGACGCCCACCGCGGAACCGCGGTCGCCACGGACCCAGGCGCCGCCGAACCCCGGGCCGGCTGTCCGTCACCACCCCGCCATCGGCAAAGGGGAGGCTCCGGTCGTACCCGAGCCGGACCAAGTCACCGAGCACCCGAGGGTCGAACCGTCCGTGAGTCCGCTCATGGGCCCGATGCGCGGCGACCACGGCCTGAAAGAGGACGAGCGGGACGGTGTGCCACCGGTCCGGGTGGGCATTGGCCGTCATGAGGGGACTGGAAGCATCGAACCGGGTACAGGCTGCGTCCACCGAGGTGAAGACCCGGAGGGCACCGGTCACCGTCGAGCGAACACACGCGGACCCTTCGGCGTCGACACCATGGATGGCGATGTCGGAGGCCATGGCTCGCACCTCACCCAGGACGTGGTCCTTCGTATCGGTGATCACGGGATCAGGGCTTGGCCGGTGATGCCCCGGTCGTTGCCGTCACCGGGGGAGGCGCCGTCGCCACCGGGGCCGGCGTAGTCACCGGGGTCGGAGCCGCCACCGGTGCCGGGGCGATGGCCACCGGACCTGGTGCCGGTCGGGCCGGCGCGGCCGATGACGGCGCGCCCGATACGGGCGAGGGGGCCCCGTTCGCCGGCGTCACCGCTCCTCCCGCGGCCCGGCCCTGGGGTGAGGCGGTGCCTGGGGAGCCGGCAGGGCCTCCCGATCCGCCGGTCGTGGGTGCCGTGGGGGTACCCGTTGCGGGGGTGGGGGCAGTTCCCGCTGCGACATTCCCCAGTGAGTCGAGCTGCTGAGTGTTGGCCGCGATCGACTCACGCAGTTGAGCGAGGGCCTTCTCGTCGGCGGCGATCTGCCGGGCCTCGTCGACAGCCCGGGAACTCACTGGGGAAGTGGCGGTGGCCGTCGGCGATGTCCGGACCGCCCAGTTGAGCGTGACCCCGGTGATGCCCACTGTGGCGGCGGCGACCACGGCGGAGGAGACAGCTCCCTTCCCCTTACCTCGCCGGTCGTGCCCGCTGGGCTTGGCGTCAGTCACCGCCATCACTCCAACCGCCGCCGTTCGCCAGCGTCGTCGACGTCACCGGTGGGGCAGGCACCACGGTCGTCGTGGTCGACTCCGGAGGTTCGGTGGTCGAGGAGGCCGGGGGTGCGGGGCTCGGCGTGTCCGTCGGAGCGGTCTCGATCGGGTGGCCGAGGCTGCTCACCGGTGAGCTCGACCGGGACCCGGTGCTCTTCGGTGCAGGCTGGTCGGTCTGTTGCGGCGCGACCGGCGCCGAATTCACCGCCGACGACCCCGCGGTCGACGCCGTTTCGGCAGCCAACCACTGCTGCTGTTCGCGCTGCAGGACCTCGGTCTTCAACCCCTCCTCCCTTTCGGTCAGGGCCACGACCTCCTGGTGCACCTGTTGCGCCTGTGCCGCCGTCGGGTTCTCGTGGAGCGCAGTGCTGGACGATGTTGCGCTGGCCGCCGTAACCATCCCGGTGGCCACGCCGCCAGCCATGGCGACGCCCAGAGCCAACCTCTTCACGTGCCGATTCATGGGTACCATCGTTCCTCCTCAGTCACAGGTCAACGGGTGCCGCCGGCCCTTCGGTGGAGTCTGACGACCGCTCCTAAACCGGCAATGAGCCGGTGATGAGAGTTCTCTCATCTTGCGATCACCTTGCGATCGGGCAAGGGTGCGAAGACGGTTGGACATGACGGGTTGGGCGAGGACGCTGGGTCGGGAGAGGACCTCGGCCAGTCGGGTTCGACAGCGGGTCGGACTGGTCGCCACCCGCACCGACCGCTGGCTGTCCCGGCTGCTCATGCCCCGGGCGTCCCGACCGCTGCCGAGTGGTGCCGTCTGTCCAGTTCGGCTGACTGTAATCGTATAATGATGTAATCGTGAGCCTCAGTGACAGTTTCTCCACCACATCTGACCCGGAGTGGGCGGCATTGGACGCGTATTCCCAGGTAGTCGTCTCGGTGGCTGAGCAGCTGACCGCCCGGGTGGCTGCTCTGGAGGTCTCCCGACGCCGACGTGATGGCCGCTCGGTCGGCGGAGCGGGATCAGCGGTCGTCTTCACCGACGACGGCTTCTTGCTGACCAACGCCCACGTGGTCGGGGCGGCCGACGCCGGTCGGGCCGCCTTCGCCGATGGCACCTCGGTCCCGTTCCACGTGGTCGGCACCGATCCGCTGTCGGACCTGGCTGTGGTGCGCGCCGATGGGACAACCCCGGCTCCGGCCCGGCTGGGAGAGGCGTCACAGCTCAAAGTGGGTCAATTGGTGGTGGCGGTGGGAAACCCGCTCGGCCTGGCGGGCAGCGTCACCGCGGGCGTCGTGAGCGCGGTGGGCCGGTCGTTGCCGACCCGAGCAGGGAGCAATGTCCGGATCATCGATGATGTCATCCAGACGGACGCCGCCCTCAACCCGGGGAATTCCGGTGGAGCCTTGGTCGTGGCATCGGGGGATGTGGTGGGCATCAACACCGCAGTGGCCGGGGTAGGAGTCGGCCTGGCCATTCCCATCAACGCCATCACCCGCCATGTCGTTGCCGTCTTGATGGCTGAGGGGCGAGTGCGGAGGGCCTACCTGGGCTTGGCCGGTAGCCCGGCCCCATTGCCTCCGCAGCTCGCCTCGCAGCGCGACCAGATGATGGGGCTGCGCATCGCCGAGATCGTGCCCGGGAGCCCAGCCGCACGGGCCGGGTTGCGCGCTGGCGACCTGCTGCTCAGTGCCGACCGCGACGCAGTCATGAACGCCCAAACCCTTCAGCGTCTGATGCTCGGAGACGCCATCGGCCGACCCTTGGCCCTGACCGTCCTGCGCTCTGAGGCCCTTGTCGATGTCATCGCCATCCCCGTGGAGCTGAACGCCGCCGACTGACCTCCGGGTCGACATGCCGGTGGCCTTGCCGACGTCGGGCGCTCGCGGCGTGCCGTCCTCTGGCCAGCGCCTGGACGGCATACTCCGGACGAAGCCGCCCCAGTGCCTGGCCGCCACGGCCAAGATCATGATCCCGTCGATCCGGCGCAACAGGAATGGATCGTCGGGCGGGGCTCACGCATCTCGGAATCGGAGACCCGCCGAGGTGAGGGATGAGCGGGCAGAGCGTCTGTGACGTCGGTGGATTACAGTTCCGCACCGGCTGGGCCGAGGGGTGGCTCGCACTGTCGTCACCAGGTGGAAAGGCAATCCGATGGGGACTCGATACCGAGGAAGTCGGCGGCGGATAGCGATCCCCTTCGCCGCCATCGCCGTCATCGCCGGCGGGCTGGGGATTGGCGGGGCCGAGGTCGCACAGGCCGCCCCTACCGCGGTGCCCAGGGCGGCAACAGTCCTGCCTATGGACCGCCACTTCAAGCCCACCGGGTACTTTCGGGTCGATCGGAGAGATGGTCGCTGGTGGTTCGTCACGCCCGATGGGCGGCCGTTCTACTCGTCGGGGGTTGATCATGTGTCGACCAGTCCCGACACGGACAGGACGACCGGGCTCTGTCCCTATTGCATGACCATTGGCAAGGAATACCCGAGCACGACGGCGTGGGCGACAGCAACCGTCGATCGGCTGCGTTCGTGGGGATTCAACACCATCGGATCCTTCTCTGACTACAGCAACTTTGCGGCCCAGATGCCCTATACGGAGCTTCTCTCCATGGCCAGTGGGAACGATTGGTTTGCTCCCTCCTTCGTTACCAATGCTTACTCCGTTGCCGCGTCGCAGATAGCTCCCCTCGCCGATGACACCAACCTGATCGGGTGGTACACCGACAGCGAGCTCCAATGGGGGCCGGATTGGCGGTCGACGCAGACCGTTCTGGCGCGGTACCTGGCTCTCCCAACCGGGTCCCCGGGGTTGAAGGTGGCCGAACGGTACGTAGGCAGGCCCGACACCTTCGTCCGCGTCCTGGCCACCCGCTACTTCCGAGTGACCTCCGCCGCGATCCGCAAGTACGACCGTCACCATCTCATCCTCGGAGTGAAAGCCCCGGCCCAGCTGATCCAGCCGGCTCTACTCGAGGGGGCGCGTCCCTTCGTCGATGTCTTCAGCATCGACGACTATGCGCTCATCCCCGGGCTGGAGGATGCGATCCAGAGACTGGCCCCGCAGTATCTCAATCCAACACCGAACCTCTCGAACATCGAGGCGATCGTCAACCGCCCACTCATCATCGGTGAGTACGGCTTTCGGGCCGCCGACAGCGGACTGCCAAACACCTACCCGCCCATCTTCCCCGTCTATTCCACTCAGGCGGACCGAGCCTCGGTCTACGAGTCGTTCATCAAGACGATGTACAGCGCACCGTGGGTGATCGGAGACTCGTGGTTCGAGTATGTCGACGAGCCGGCCGGTGGGCGTTTTGACGGCGAGAACAGCAACTGGGGCCTTGTCAATGTTGGGGATGTTCCCTATGGGACCATGGTGGGTGCGGCAATGGCGATGCACTCGGTGGCGCCGACGAGCCAGAGTGGGTCGACCCGCCAGGGATGAAGGTCGGCGTCGGGTTGGCTCAGACCCCTGAGCAGGGGTCTGCGACCTGGTGGGAGCCCTGCTGACGGCGTGACCGGATGGTTGCGTCGCCGATCGTGGAAGGTTGTGACCTTCGACCTTTGTCCGGATGGCTTCGTTGCTCGATGATGACTTGGTGGATCTCACCGCGCCGGAAGCGAGGCGATGCCCGGGGGGCGTGAACTGTGTGGGGTCGGAACGTGGTCGAACAGCCGAGCCGATCTCTCGGTGGGATGCTGAGTGCCCCCTCGATGCACTCGTCAGTGCGAGGAGCCCAACGCTTGGGAACGGAACGTGGGGCTGGAGATCTCCGTTGACGTCGAGGCCAGTCCCGCCGTCATCCGGCTTGCCGGGACGCTCGATGGTGCCACGGCCATCAATCTGATCGCGGTCATTGCCGAGCTGATCGATGAGGGCGGCGAGATTACCGTCTCAAGACTCCGGCCCTCTGCGTGCCTGATACGAAAGGTGTCGAGGCGCTCATGGACCTCACCCGGCTCGTGCCGGTGTCAGGCAGCCATCTCGAGTGGGGCGGGACCACGGCCAACCGTCGATTCCCGGGCCACCACAACGGCACTGCGCCGTTTGATGAGGGTCAGCTGGAAATGGACAGGGCCGGCGTAGGCACGAGCCGTTGACCCGTTGAGGCAAGCGGGGTCCGTCGGCCGATGACAGCCCGATCGCTTCCTACGGTGCGGCGGCCGTGGTCGTCACCGGGATCCCTTCGGGGACCAGCTCCACCCAGGTGTTGCCGGGCTGCAGCGTGATCGAGGTCCCGTCCTGCCCGGTGAGGGTGGCCGGCTGGGTGACACTGGATCGGGTCCACGTCCCGGTGATGGCGGCTCCGCCCTCCAGGACCACCAGCGGGCCGGAGCCGGTCGCGGTCACTTCCACCTCGCGGGCTCCTCCGCTGCTCTCCACCCACGACCCGGTAAAGGTATGGACGGTCATGACAACCACGTTGACCGACGAGGTCTGCGTGCCGTCGATCAGATGGTCCGGGGCACCCGAGTAGTAGCGGAGGTACCGGCCCGCGGATGGATCCCGCTTCCAGGACACGTCCGACGAGCTGGAGAACGGGATGTGCACGGAGGAGCCCGAACCGGGCACCGCGTTCTTCGGCAGGCCGGTGGCGTAGTCGAAGAGTGGAGCGGGCGGCGTGTTGGCGGACGGATGGAGGGTCCACAGGGCGTGTGGTACGACGAATGTGGAATACGGGGCGAACCGGCCGGCTGGGTGCCCCGATGCCGCTGACGCGCCACCCAGTACGTTCTCGTCGATGAGGGGGGCCTGGGCCAGCAGCGCCAGAACCGGCTGAATGCCGCCGGCATGGGCGAAAATCGGGTTGGAGAGCTGGGAGAGGATGCCGACGTCAGGCTCCCGTGCGGAACGCACGTCCCCGACCAGTGACGGTGCCTGACATTGGAACACGGCCACCAGACGGGTGATGGCCCCCTCGACGGGTTCCTCGAACACGATGTCGGCCTGGTTGAGCCCCTCCGAGGGCCGATCACCGGAGTAGTTGCCGATCTTGACGGCCAGTGCCGGCCGGGCCGGTACCGCTCCTCCAGCAGCCGCCTCTCCCGTCAGGGGGCAGATCGACCCGGAGGCGGACGGGGTCGAGGTGGTGGAACCGCCCCGGATCAGCAGTACGGCCACGGCCACACCTATTGCGACCACGCCGACCCCGGCCAGTACCAACCACCGGGTTCGGCGACGCCTCGCCCCTCCTCGGCGTGCCTCTCGTCGGGAGAGGATGGGCGGGCCGGTCGATGCGCCCTGGCCTGCCGTCGATGGCGTCGAGCCCTGGCTCATCGGGCTGACGATACCGTTCAGGAGGGGCGCAGAGGGGCATGTCATCGACCGGGAGTGGGATGGTCGACGGGGTCCTGCGTCGGAACGGCCCACCCCGTGGGCCTGATTACGTATTTCGATATCGGGATCCGATAACAGGTAGCCTCAACCCGTGCGGGAATTTCTCCGGGGTGCGGTCCGTCTGCACATCCTCCACCACGCCGCCCATGGAACGGTCCACGGGGCGTGGATGGCCAGCGAGCTGGCTCGCCACGGGTACAGGATCAGCCCTGGGTCGCTCTATCCGACCCTGCACCGGATGGAGGCCGAAGGGCTCCTCCGCTCGCAGGCAGAGGTGGTGGGCGGACGTGCCCGCCGCTCCTACGTGGCGACCGCCCGGGGACGGCGAACCCTGGAGGCAACCAAGCGGCAGCTACGCGAGCTGGCCGCCGAGGTCCTCGCCGACCATTAGCACATGGCCGACAACAACCACGCCGCCCGGGAGCCGTCCGACTCGAAGGTTGCGCTCCGAACCATCGCCCGGGAATGGGGCCGTCTCGGCTGCATTGGTTTCGGCGGCCCTCCCACTCACATCGCCCTGCTACGACGGATGTGCGTCGAGGAGCGGAACTGGATCGGAGCCAAGGAGTTCGAAGACGCCATCGCCACCACCAACCTCCTCCCCGGTCCGGCATCGACCCAGCTGGCGATCTTCTGTGCGTGGCGGCTCCGGGGTCCGATCGGTGCGGTCCTCGGCGGAGCCTGCTTCATCATCCCGGGACTGGTCCTGATCCTGGCCCTCTCGGCGGTGTTCCTGGCCAGCCACCCCCCGGACTGGGTCCTCGGGGCAGCAGCGGGGGCCGGCGCGGCGGTGCCGGCCGTGGCGCTCCACGCCGCTTCGAAGCTCGTTCCGGCCAGCTGGAAGCGTATCGGTCCCCGGTTCGGCGAACGGGTCCGCTGGGGGATGTATGCCCTTCTCGGAGGAGCGGCCGCGGCGATTGTCGGCCCCTATCTGGTGTTGGTGCTCCTCGTCTGCGGACTGGTCGAGATCGGCGTGCGCCACCGAGCCCGTCCCATACCGGGTTCGAGTCGAGCAGTCATACCGGCGGTCGTCACCCATGGAGCGATCGCCGGTGGGTTCGGTGCGCTGGCCTGGGTCGCATTCAAGGTGGGCGCCCTCTCCTACGGCGGTGGGTTCGTGATCATCCCACTCATGCAGCACGACGCCGTAACCGCCTACCACTGGATGACCGGTGCCCAGTTCCTGAACGCGGTGGCTCTGGGCCAGGTGACCCCGGGCCCGGTCGTCCAGACCGTGGCCGTCGTCGGCTATGCCGCGGGGGGAGTGGGCGGCGGCCTGCTCGCCGCCCTGATCGCCTTCGCCCCGTCCTTCTGGTTCATCCTCGTCGGAGGACCGAGCTTCGACCAGATCCGGACGAATCGTTCCATCGAAGCGTTCCTCACCGGGGCCGGACCATCAGTCATCGGCGCTATCGCCGGCTCGGCCATCCCCCTCGGCCTCGCCTACAGCCACCTGTGGCAGGTCCCCGTGCTCGGGGGTGCACTGCTCTGGCTCTTCGCGGCCCGGCGCGGCGTGGTCAGCGGCCTGGTCATCGCCGGGGTGATCGGCGCCGTGGTGGCCGTCGCCGGGGTTCCGGTGTGAGGAGGAGGGGTTGGTCCGGCCGACCTGGCCGTCCTCCAGCGCTGTCTCACCGGAAAGCCCTGATGGCGACGGGATCAAGAGCCCTGTCGGCCATGGGCATGACCCCCGACCACACCGAGCGGGCGGGATGCCGGGCAATGCCGGGATGTGACGAACCTTTTGGCGGCCCCATACCTATCGCCTCGAGGGTGGCGAACCTGTTGGGAGCTCTGAGAGGAGTCGGACATGCGGAACGACGAGAAGGCTGCGGTGCGTCTGCGGCGCCGGTTGGTGGGGATCGGATTGGGATCTGCGGTAGCGGTCGGTGGGCTGGTGACACTGGCTCCAGCCGCCGCAGCTTCTGCCGGCTCGGAAGGTTTCAATCAACCTGGGAACATGGTCATTGCCGACCAGTTCAACAACCGCATCGTCGAGATCGACGGTCATCAAGTCGTCTGGCAGTTCGGCAACGGGTCCTCGGTGGCCGGCCCGAACTCCAGCGAGACGGTCACATCGTCTCGCAGTACGGCCACGCCGGTGTCACCGGGACCAGGGAGAACCAGCTGAGCACCCCGGTGCGGGCCACCGCGCTCCCGGGAGGGGATGTGCTCATCACCGACCAGGGCAATAGCCAGGTCATCGAGGTGGATCGCCACCACGAGGTCGTCTGGCAATACGGCACGACCGGCATGCCTGGCTCTGGGTTCGACGGGCTCAACAACCCGAACAGCGCCCAACTCCTGCCCAACGGCCACATCCTGATCGCTGACGTGAACAACAACCGGGTGATCGAGGTCACTCGGGAGCACCAGATCGTCTGGCACTACCGCAGCCCCTCGGACACCACCACCCTCAACGGGGCGGCCTTTGCCAGCCGGCTCCCCAACGGCCACACCCAGATCACCGACTCGAACAACAACCGGGTGGTGGAAGTCACCCAGGCGAAGTTGGTCGCCTGGACGTACGTGACGAACACCCGCACGGGGAGCATGGCCAACCCCCTACCGACCCGGGCCGTGCGCCTGGCCGAGGGCGACACCCTCATCAGCGACCAGTTCAATGACCGGGTGATCGACGTGAATTCGCACCACCAGATCGCCTTCGGCCAGGGTCAGATCCACGTGGATGGAAACGGTCCGAACCAGCTCAACGCTCCCTACGACGCCAAGGTGGTGGGCGACTTCACCGGGCTCACCGTTCCTACCGACTTCCAGTAGCGAGCCGCATTCGCGGGGTGGGCGGCACGACCCACCGGGGCTGACGCAACGGGCTGAGGCGTCCGACCCCACGTTCCGGTCGCCGCCAGGCGCGTCACTCGAGCGGTTGTATCCGATTCCTGTTCCGAACCCAATTCGACCCTCATCGATTGGAGACTGGGTCCGACTAGCGTTTGCCTATGAGTCGGGTCCGCGCCCTGCTGTGCGACATCGACGGGGTTCTCACCGTGTCCTGGAAAGCGCTGCCTGGTGCCGTGGATGCCTTGGCCGAACTGCGCGCCACCGGTCTTCCCCTGGCCTTTGTTACCAACACCACGTCGAGCTCTCGCGTCACGGTGGCTAGCCGTCTCCGAGACGCTGGATTCGATCTCGACCCCGAGGAGGTGTTCACCGCGCCCCGGGCGGCGGCCGGGTACCTGGTCGAACAGCGGCCGGGGGCGCGGTGCCTGCTGGTCAACCACGGTGACATCGGCGAGGATCTGGCGGGGATCAGACTCGCCGAGGAAGGTGCAGATGTCGTGCTCACCGGTGGAGCCGGCACCAGCATCACCTACGAGCTTCTCGATCGAGCCTTCGACACCCTGGTCAACGGGGCGTCGCTGGTGGCCATGCATCGCAATCTTGCCTGGCAGACCGCTGAAGGGCTCAAGCTCGACATGGGGGCGTTCATTGCCGGTCTCGAGCAGGCCGCGGGGGTGTCGGCCACCGTGGTCGGGAAGCCGTCACCCCAGTTCTTCGGCGCCGTCCTGGCCACGGTTGGGGTGTCGCCGGAGGAGGCGCTCATGATCGGCGACGACATCGACGCCGATGTCCTCGGGGCGCAGGCGTCGGGGATCCGTGGCGTGCTGGTGCGCACGGGCAAGTTCCGTCCAGGTGACCTGGCCCGCTCGACCGGCCTTCCCGAGCACGTGGTCGACTCGGTGGGAGACGTCCCCGGCCTGCTCGGCGCGCTGACCTGACCAGGGCTGAACGTCGCCCCCGGCACCCCGTGGCACGGCGCGATGACCTTCGGCCCTAGCCCCGGGCGGCGATCTGCCGCACGATCGGGGAGTGACCATGGACGAGGGCCCGAGCGTGGCGTCGTGGCTGAGCCGGCGGGGTCCGGGGGTGCTCGGTGCGCTCACCCTGACCGGACTGGCGATGGGCGGGTTGCTCCATCTGGCCGGGGCCGGACCGGCTGGCAACGTGGCGTGGACCGTCGTCGGGATCGCCGGCGCCGGGTACTCACTGTGGTCGACGGTCCACGGCCTCCGGCGGGGACATCTGGGGGTGGACATCATCGCCCTGATCGCACTGACCGGTGCCATGGCGGTGGGCGAGTATCTGGCCGCCGCGGTGATCAGCGTCATGGTGGCGAGCGGTCTGTCCCTGGAGACATGGGCGGCGGGGCGGGCTCGGCACGACTTGCACGCCTTGCTGGAGCGGGTGCCGACCCAGGCCCACCGCTACCGGGCCGGGACGCTCGAGACGGTGGATCTCGAGGCCGTGTCGGCAGGCGACCTCTTGATGGTGGCGCCCGGAGAGGTCGTGCCCGTTGACGGGACCGTGGGTTCGGCGGCGGCCGTCCTCGACGAGTCGGCGCTGACCGGTGAGGCCCTCCCCGTCGAGCATGCCCTGGGCGAGCCGGTACGGAGCGGTGTGGTCAACGGCGGGGGGCCGTTCGACCTGCGGGCCACGACGAAGGCGGCCGACAGCGCCTACGCCGGCATTGTGAGGCTGGTCGCCGAAGCGGAGGCGTCGGAAGCCCCCTTTGTGCGTCTGGCCGACCGCTACGCCCTGTGGTTCCTCGTGGTGACGATGGCTGCGGCTGCAGTCACTTGGGCCGTCGCTGGTTCGGACCGTGCCGTAGCGGTGCTGGTCGTGGCCACGCCCTGCCCGCTCATCCTGGCTGCCCCGGTCGCTTTTGTGTCCGGGCTCTCGCGCACGGCCCGGCGGGGCGTGGTGGTCAAGAGCGGAGCGGTACTCGAGCGCCTGGCTCGTTGCACCACCCTGCTCCTCGACAAGACCGGCACCCTGACCAGCGGGCATCCGGTCCTCACGGAGATCATCCCGGAGGGACGGCTCCCGGCGAAGGAACTGCTGTCGCTCGCTGCGTCACTCGATCAGGTGTCACCCCACGTGCTGGCCAGCGCCGTCGTGCGGGCCGCCGGCCAGCAGGACTGCGAGCTCGAGCTACCCGAGCAGGTGGAGGAGATTGCCGGACAGGGGGTGCGGGGCGTAGTCGCCGGCCGCCGGGTGGGAGTCGGGAAGGCGGCCTGGGTGGGGGTGGTCGACGCCCCGGCCTGGGTCCGCGCCGCTCGGCGCCGGGCCCGTCTCGACGGTGCGCTGACGGTCTTTGTCGGGGTCGACGACCAGCCTGCCGGCGCCCTCGTGCTCGACGATCCCATTCGACCCGACGCGGCTCGGATGCTCCGGGCCATGCGCAGGAGCGGGATCGAGCGCATCGTCATGGTCACGGGCGACCGGGTCGAGGTGGCCGAGGCGGTGGGCGCCTTCATCGGCGTCGACGACGTCCTGGCCGAGCGCTCGCCGGCCGAGAAGCTGGACGCGGTCCGTTGGGAGCGTCAACGTGCACCCACGATGATGGTGGGCGACGGGATCAACGACGCTCCGGCCCTGGCTTTGGCCGACGTCGGGATCGCCATGGGGGTCCGTGGGTCGACGGCGTCGTCGGAGGCAGCCGACGTGGTCCTGGTCGTCGACCACCTCGACCGCATCGGCGAGGCGCGGTCCGTGGCCCGGCACACACGGCGGATCGCCCTGCAGAGTGTGCTGGCCGGTATGGCCATGTCCGGGGTGGCGATGGGGTTCGCCGCGGTCGGCGCGTTGCCGGCCGTTTGGGGTGCTCTGCTCCAGGAGGCGATCGACGTGGCGGTCATCCTCAATGCCCTCCGAGTGCTGCGACCCGGGACGGATCGGGTGGCGTTGCCCGAAGGTGACATGGAGCTCACTCGGCGGTTCACGGCCGAGCACGTGACCATCCGCACAGATCTCGAGACCCTTCGAACCACGGCCGACGCGCTTGACACGGTCCCGCCGGCGGAGGCGCTGCGTCGGGCACGGGAGGTGTACCAGGTGCTGGTCGAAGAGGTCCAACCCCATGAGGAGGCGGAGGAGGCGATCCTGTACCCGGCGCTCAACCGGGTCCTCGGCGGCGCGGACCCCACCGGGCCCATGAGCAGGGGCCACGCCGAAATCGCCCATCAGATCCGGAGGCTCGGGCGCCTGCTCGACGAGATCGGTGAAAGTGGCCCGGACCAGGTCGACCTGGCGGAGCTCCGGAGCGCTCTCTACGGGCTGTGCGCCATCCTCACCCTCCACACGGC
Organism: uncultured Acidimicrobiales bacterium; assembly: GCA_963727075.1. Lineage (GTDB taxonomy): Bacteria > Actinomycetota > Acidimicrobiia > Acidimicrobiales > RAAP-2 > Bog-756. The sequence continues at coordinate 1,998,813 of CAVSET010000006.1, read as the reverse complement.
GCAGGAGGACGAGAGCTACCTGTCGCTCGGTGACCAGTCCGACGCCGTCAGCTGACCATTCTGCGGTCGGGCCGGCGGGCCGCTCGCCAGGACACAGTCCGCACCGCGAGGAGGAGTGCCGGCACGGCAACGGCGATGACGGCCAGCACCGCGAGCTCCGCCACCAGGGGCGGGGTCACCAGGGCGAAGGTCCGGCGACCCGACGGGACGAGCCAGAGGGTCACCGCGCCGAGGACCATCGCCGCCAGCAGCAGATCCTTGGCCGGCGTGAGCGGACGGGACACGAGGGCCAGGACAACGAGGCCCATGACCAGCAGCGTGAAGGTGGCGGTGGTCCGCGCTTGGGCCGGGGTCGCACCGCACGGGCCGCGGGCGATGAGGTAGGCGGTCAGGGTCGCCCCCGCCGCCACGGTACCGGCCGGAACGGTGAACTCCAGTACCCGTCGGACGAACCCCGGCCTGGCGAGCGGCGCCTCCGGAGCGAAGGCCAGGAAGAAGCCCGGTATCCCGATGGTGAGCGAGCTGACGATGGTCAGATGACGGGGGTAGAAGGGGTAGGGCACCGCCGTGATCCCGACGATCAGGCCGAGGATGGCGGCGTAGACGGTCTTGGTGACGAAGAGGTTGGCCACCCGCTGGACGTTGGCGATCACCCGGCGGCCCTCGTCCAGGAGCTGGGGGACGGCGGAGAACGAACTGTCGAGGAGCACGATCCGGCCCACCGCCCGTGTTGCCGGGCTACCGGACCCCATGGCCATGCCGAGGTCGGCTGCCTTGAGGGCCGGGACATCGTTGACACCGTCGCCGGTCATGGCCACCACGTGTCCCTGGGCCTGCAGGGCGGTCACGATCAGGCGCTTCTGCTCAGGCTGCACCCGCCCGAGCACCGCCACATGATCGACCTCCTGGGCCAGCGCCGCCTGGTCGACCGGCAACGAGCGGGCGTCCGCCGCGTGCTCTGCTCCGGGGACCCCCGCTCGCCCGGCCACGGCCCCCACCGTCCCGGGGTTGTCCCCGGACAAGACTTTGATCACGACCCCCTGGGCCAGCAGGTACTGGATCGTGGCGGCCGCATCGGGTCGCAACCGCTCCTCAAAGACGGCCAGCGCCGAGGGTGTGAGTCCCGCCGGGAGTGACTCTCCCGACAGCGCGGTAGGGCAGTGGGCGAGCATCAGGACTCGGCGGCCCTTGGCCGTGTCTTCGTCGATGAGGGCCAGCTGGGTGGGCGAGAGCCGGGTGGCGATGATCTCCGGAGCGCCCAACACCCACGTTCCCTGGTCCTCGAACTGGACGGCACTCCACTTGCGCGCCGATGAGAAGGGGACATTGTGCCGGACCACCCACCCATCGGGTGCCGGAACGACGCGGGCGGCCTCGACTGTCGGGTTCGGCGTGCGATCGGCTGCCGCCATCGCCCCCAGCGCGTCAAGCGCCGGAGCGTCGTCGAAGGTGGTAGCTCCGATGAAGTCGATCCCGGGCTCGGTGAGGGTGCCGGTCTTGTCGATGCACAGCACGTCGACCCGGGCCAGGCCCTCGATGGCGGCGAGCTCCTGGACGAGCACCCGGCGTCGGGCCAGTCTCACGGCGCCCAGGGTGAAGGCGATGGTGGTGAGCAGCACCAGGCCCTCGGGCACCATCGCCCCCACGCCGGCCACCGAAGCCCGGACCGATTCATCGAGTGATTGGCCCGATCGGAACAGCTGGCTGACGATGAGGAGGAGGCCGACCGGCACCATCACCCAGGTCACCATCCTGAGGATCTGGTTGGTGCCTTGTTGGAGCTCGGACCGGACCAGACTGAAACGTCGGGCCTCGCCCTGCAGCCGCTGGGCGAACGCGTCGTCGCCGACTGCGATCACCCGCATGGTGGCCTGTCCGGCCACGATGACGCTGCCCGAGAGGACCCGGTCCCCCTGTCCCTTCTCGATCGGCACGGCCTCGCCACTGAGGAGGGACTCGTCCACCTCCAGTCCACCACTCACCATCACCTCGCCGTCCGCGACCACCTGGTCGCCCGGTCGCAGGGACACGAGGTCGTCGACCACCACCTCCGCAACCGGCAGCTCGACGGCCCGCCCGTCGCGCCAGGCGTGCGCGCTGGGTGCGGTCAGCACGGCCAACCGGTTGAGCGTCTGGCGGGCCCGCAGCTCCTGGGCCACGCCGATCAGCGTGTTGACGACCAGGACGATGCCGAACAGCCCGTCTTGGATCGGGCCGACGACCAGGACGATGAGGAAGAGCGAGCCGAGGATGGCGTTGAAGCGCGTCAGCACATTGCTCCGGAGGATCTGCCCGACGGTCCGCGTGCTCGATCTCGAGACCACGTTCACCCGTCCTGCCGCCAGTCGCGCCGCCACTTCGTCTCGGGTGAGACCCGTCAACCTGGCTTCCTCGCCTCCGGCCACCGGCGACCCGGTCGTGCTCATGGACTCATCTTTGGGCACCGCGGCCCGGAGGGCAATGAACCGACGATTGGGACCTGATTGTGCCTACTGCGGCACCACCGGGTGAGGCGGCGGCATGGCATCGATCATGGTCAGAGGCCGGATCGGCCTTGTCATGGCCGCATCGAGGCCGCAGCTCTCCGGTGGGTGCCGGCGATGGCGGCCGGCTCGACGACCACGACCGCGTCGAACTCGAGGCCCTTGGCGGCATGCGCCATTCCAGCGTGATCGGTCTGGCGATGCCGTCGGTCGAGCAGCCCGACGTCGTCGCGATCCGTGGCCCTGGCGGTCATCGATGGCTCGGGCCAGACGCGACGAGTGAGACTGTCGCATGGCCGTCTTGGGATTGGGTCTGGCTGCATTGGGTCGTCCCGGGTACCTCAACGTCGATCACGGCGCCGCCATCGGAGCGGATCGATCGGTCGAAGCTCTTCGGGAACGGTGCCATCAGGTCTGTGACACGGCATGGGCCGGAGGGATCCGATGGTTCGATGCGGCTCGTTCCTACGGCCGAGCCGAGCAGTTCCTGGCGGAATGGTTGGCCGATCGCGCTGTCCCTTCGCAGCAGGTGACGGTGTCGTCGAAGTGGGGGTACACCTACACGGCCGGCTGGATGGTGGAGGCCGATCCCCCCGAGGTCAAGGACCACTCCGGCGCCGCCCTGGCTCGCCAGTGGCCCGAGACCGAGGCGCTCCTCGGACCTTGGCTCCGGCTCTACCAGGTCCACTCCGCCACCCTCGAGTCCGGGGTTCTCGACGACGTCGGGGTCCATCTGGCGCTGGCCGGGCTCGACGTGCCGGTCGGACTCAGTCTCAGCGGCCCGAGCCAGGCCGAGACCCTCCGGCGAGCACTGGCGATCCAGGTCGACGGCAAGCCCCTGTTCTCGGCGGTCCAGGCCACGTGGAACCTTCTCGAGACCTCGGCCGGCCCGGCGCTGGCCGAGGCGAAGGCGGCCGGTTGGACGGTGATCGTGAAGGAGGCATTGGCCAACGGTCGGCTCGCCATTCCCGGTCCTGGCACCGCGGTGCTCGGTGACCATCCTGCAGTGACCGCGCTGGCGGCGGCGGCCGCCCAGCCCTGGGCCGACGTCGTGCTGTCCGGGGCGGTCACGGATGCTCAGCTGCGCTCGAACCTGGAGGCGCTCGACGTGGCCGAGCCGTCGGGCGATGATCGATTGGCCACCCTCGCCCTCGACCCTCCGACCTACTGGCGGGAGCGCGCCGCCATGCGGTGGACATGACGGCTCTCGCCGACCCCGCCTCCGGGCACCCTCCCAGCAGTCGGTCAGAAGATGCCGGAAAAGCGGTCAGTAGATGGCCGCTTTTCCGGGCGAGAATGGGATCATGACAACTCATCCCGATACCGACGACACCGAGCGGGCCGACCTGGGAAGCACTCTGGCCAAGCACCGGGCCCTCCTACGCCAGACCGTCCAGGGCCTCAGCGACGAGCAGGCTGGTCAGCGCACCACCACCAGCGAGCTCTGCCTGGGAGGGATCATCAAGCACGTGTCCCTGGTCGAGCAGGGCTGGGTCGAGTTCATCCGCCAGGGACCGACGGCCCTCGGATCGGGGACGGAGGACCACGAGGCCCACGCCGCCGGTTTTCGTATGCTCGACAGCGAGACGCTGGCCAGTCTGCTGGCGCGCTACGAGAGCGTGGCTCGACGGACCGACGAGCTGGTGGCTTCCCTTGACTCGCTCGACATCTCCCAACCTCTGCCGGAAGCCCCCTGGTTCGAGCCCGGTGCCCGTTGGTCGGCCAGACGGGTGTTCCTGCACATCATCGCCGAAACGGCCCAGCACGCCGGCCACGCCGACATCATCCGGGAGTCCATCGACGGTGCGAAGACCATGGGCTGACCGGGGAGGGCCCGACTCGGCCTGCCGTCCGATCCAGTGGCGCCCCGCCCTCGGCGCCGGTATTCGGCGCCAAGGTTGGCAACGAGCGGTACGTCAGATCGCCCGGCCGGCGAAGTTGAGCAGCCGTGTTTGTGCGTCCGCACCTGGCGCGGCATCGATCTTCGGGGCAAATCCCCCGGGGCGACGAATGGCCTCGTCGAGAGGGGTCAGGAACTCCAATGCCTTGACCGCACTGCCCGGGTCGAGCGACTCGTCCTGTCCGGTGGCTCGAGCCAGATCCCAGGTGTGGATCAAGGTATCCGTGCACAGCAACCGCCCGACGAGCGATTCGAACGTCTGCTCACCGAACATCCCGGTGACGGTCGTGCCGGCACGGTCAGGATCGGCCAGAGCTTCCTCGACCGCCTGCCTGGCCGGCGGCCACTCCGATGCCAGGTCGTCGTCGGGCTGGGTGATCGCCGGCTCGGTTCCTTCGACAGAAGCCAGTACCCTCCGATGGGTGTCGATGACATGGGCGACCACGTCCCGGGCCGTCCAGTCCGTGCACGGAGAAGGTGCATCCCATGCCTGCGGCGACATGCCGCTGATCAGGACGGTGAAGTTGCCGGCGATGGTCGTGTACCGGTCGGACACTTCGGACACGTGCGAAGCCTACCGAGGAGAGGAGCGCGGCGTTATCGGTGGGTGAGGCTCTGCGGCCTCTCCACCACCTGCTCTCGAACGATCGTCGGGTACTGTCCCGCGTCGAAGGCGGCCACAAATCGACGCACCGGCTTCGGCAGTTGGATGTGCAACCGGCCGGCGGGTCGGGAGTCGCGCGGCGCGACCAGGGTGATCTGCATGGAGCAGTGGCCGACCGTGATTGACCGAACCTCGGATTCGGCACCCATTTGCGCAGACAAGTAGAGGGCAACAGCGCACGATCGGTTGTCTTTCGGGACCCCCTCGACGCCGGCCGCCTGCAGGGATGCGGCCACCTCGTCTGGACTGCGCCCGAGCTCGGACAGAAGGGCGGCGGTCTGTCTCTTCAGTCGTCGAAGGTGTATCACGCTGCCTCCAATGGTGCCTCGCCCATCGTAGGCCGCCTTCCCGATCGGCATCTTCACTGGATCCCGACCGGTGGCTAGGGACAGGTTGGGTCCACCATACGCGGCCGGTGGGCCACCAGCTTCCGGGGGGCTGTCCGGAGTGGAGGGAATCGCCCCCGAGTAGGGACTTTCGGCACTGGTCCCACGCCCGGAATCGTCCCACAATCGAAGGTGGGGAGTGGACCGATGAGCGATCAAGGCGAAAGACTTTCACTGGCGATAGGGGTGTTCGAATCCCTTCGGTGGACCATCGGGTCAGGATTCTCGGCTGCACCGACGGGCGCCGCCAAGACGGCTTTGGTCGCCGGACGCAGCGTGAAGGGAGGTTCATCGCCATGGTGAAGGGAGGTTCATCGCCATGAAGGAGCTCGTCTATCCGCGGCTCTTGCTGCCTCGCGCCGAGCAGCTGGCTGACAAGGTGGCGTTCATCGACGTGACGCGCGAGGGCACTCGCTACGAAGGCACCTTCGCCAACCACGTCGATCGCCTCTTGAGACTGGCGAACGCCATGAAGAGCGAGTTGGGCGTGAGGCCACGCAACCGATTCGCCGTGCTGGCCATGAACGGCCATGAGTACCTGGAGCTGTACCATGCCGCCCTCTTCGGAGCGGGCATCATCAACCCACTCAACATCCGCTTCACGTCCTCTGAGCTCGCCTATGTCCTCAATGACTCCGGAACCAGGGTGGTCTTCACCGATCCGGTGTTCGCCGCGCTGGTCGACCGGGCCCGAGCCGACGGGGCCAAGATCGACAAGGTCGTCATCATCGGAGGACCGCCAGAAGGTGACACCTTCGGCTACGAGGAGCTGCTGGCGGCCGGTGAACCGGCCATGCTGCCAGAGCCGGAGGAGTCGGACGCAGCCATTCTCATGTACACCGGCGGCACGACCGGTTTCCCCAAGGGTGCTCTGCTCGAGCAGCGGGCAGAGGTGCTCAACGTGTACCACGTGCTCGCCGAGATCGGACTCCGCGAAGGGCGGCGGTTCTTGTTCCAGTCCCCCATGTTCCATGCCGCCCTCGTCGCCGGCGTCCTCGGTATCCCCGCCACCGGCGCGACCTCGGTGACGATCCCGTTGTTCGACCCAGAGCTGGTGGTGAATGTGATCGAGAGCCAGAAGATCGACACGACGATGGCGATCCCGGTCATGTTGTCCATGCTGGAGCGAGTGGAGGGCTTCGCGGCCGAGCGCCTCCAATCGCTGCGCCAGCTCGTCTATGGAGCATCCCCCATCTCCCGTGACCTTCTCCAACGATGGCTGGAGATGCTCCCCGACACGGACTTCATCCAGGGTTATGGCATGACCGAGGCGTCCTCAGCGTTGACCTTCCTCAACGCCGAGGACCACCGGCGGGGGGGCGATGCGCTCAATTCATCCGGCCGGCCCTTGCTCGGAGTAGAGCTGCAGATCACGGATTCTCTCGGTCAGCCCCTTCCCCGGGGAGAGGCGGGAGAGGTATGTGCCCGTGGCGGCAACCTGATGCGGGAGTACTGGAGGAAGCCAGAAGAGACCAAGGCGGCGATGCGCGAGGGTTGGTACCGCACCGGAGACATGGGCTTCATCGACGAGGCCGGACTCCTGCACCTCACCGACCGGATGAAGGACATGATCGTCACGGGTGGGGAGAACGTCTACTCCATCGAGGTGGAGAATGCCATCTCCTCTCACCCTGCGGTCCAAGATGTCGCGGTCATCGGCATACCGAACGACAGCTGGGGCGAGGCAGTCCACGCCATCGTGGTCCTTCGGCAGGGGATGAAGGCGTCGGCGGAGGAGTTGATCGAATACGCCCGCCAGTTCCTTGCCGGGTTCAAGGTCCCGAAGTCGGTGGAATTCCAAGACGGACCGCTTCCCCTGTCCGGAGCGTTCAAGCCTCTGAAGCGCGAGTTGCGCCGTTCCTACTGGGAGAACCACGAGCGCCAGGTGAGCTGATCCGGTCGACCGCCACCTTCTCGAGGTGGTTGTGTGGGTGAGAAAGACCCCGATGTTCGGCGGCAGAATGATCGGGACGAACCGTGCCGACGGGCTGCCCGTGGGAGGATCTCACCGTTGGCTGCCCTGCAGGCTGTCGCTGAGGAGGACACCGTCAAACAGATCCAGGTGCCTATCCGGGCTCTTTCCCGCTTCGAGCCGCTCATCGGAGCGACGCGCTACCGGGAGCTTCGGCAGGCCGCCACTCTGGCCAGTCAGCTGCTCCAGGGAGTCACAGTATGGAATGTGAGCTCGACGGCGGCCGGTGGGGGCGTCGCCGAAATGCTTCAGGTACTGGTGGGCTACACGCTCGACGCTGATGTCGATATCCGCTGGCTCGTCATGAACGGCGATCCCGAGTTCTTCTCCATCACCAAACGGATCCACAATCGTCTTCACGGAGCAGCCGGAGACCGAGGTCGACTCTCGGACAATGAGAAGGCGCACTACACGGCGACCACCGCGGCCAATGTGGACAGCGCGATCAGCCGCGTCCGACCTGGTGACGTGGTTCTCCTCCATGACCCCCAGACGGCCGGGATGGCTGGTGCCTTCGCCCGGGCGGGAGCCAAGGTGATTTGGCGATGCCACGTGGGGCGGAAGTCGACCAACCAGTGGACCGAAGAGGCGTGGTCGTTCCTCCGACCCCACCTGGAGTTCTGCGAGGTCTACATCTTCTCGTTGCGTGAGTACGTCCCTTCGTGGATGGAGGTGTCCAAGGTTCGGGTGATCCCTCCATCGATCGACCCGTTCTCGCCGAAGAACGAGGATCTGTCAGCGAGCGACGTCACCCGCATTCTCCGTCGGATCGGTCTACTCGAACGCGGGGCCCAGGGTCGGAGCAGCGGGTTCGTCCGTGGCGACGGCTCCACCGGGCAGGTCAAGCGGAAGGCCGCGATCGTCTCCGAAGGGGTTTCGGGCCTGAACGCGGACACACCGCTGGTGGTCCAAGTATCTCGGTGGGATCGATTGAAGGACATGGCCGGGGTCATGCGCGGGTTCGCTCATTCCGTGTCAGAGGGTGTCGATGCTCACCTGGCGCTGGTCGGTCCATCGGTGGCGGACGTTGCCGATGATCCCGAAGGCGCCGAGGTATTCGCCGATTGCATGGCGAACTGGGAGGAGCTGGCCATCGAGGCGCGCCGGCGCGTCACGCTGGTCACACTGCCGATGGACGACATAGACGAGAATGCGGCCATGGTGAATGCCATCCAGCGGCATGCCACCGTGATCGTTCAGAAGAGTTTGGTCGAGGGTTTCGGCCTGACTGTCGCCGAGGGCATGTGGAAGGCCAAGGCTGTGGTGGCTTCGAGCGTCGGTGGTATCACCGGACAGGTTGTCCCCGGCACGGGCATCCTGCTCGAGGACCCCACCGATCTGGTCACCTTCGGGGACACCCTTGCCGAACTACTTGCTCGTCCCGGCGACATCGTCTCGCTCGGTTCGAGCGCCCGCCAACATGTCCTCGAAGGTTTCGTGGGCGACAAGCACCTGATCCTCTTCGCCCGGCTCATTGCCGAATTGTCCGCGTAGTCCTTTGGTGGCCCTTCGGTAGTCCTACTCACCCCGGCACCGACCGTCCGCCACAGCGAGCGTGGCTCCCCTTCGACATCAGCCAAGCGATCACCCCGGGTCCGCCTCGCGACCGGCCGGGATCAGGCCTCGGTAGGCTTCCAGGGGCCGGATCTCGCCGTTGATGATCCGATTGATCATGGCGCAGATGGGCAGATCGAGATGGTGCCTTGCGGCGAGCTCGAGCGCCACGGTCGTCGTGTTCACACCCTCGGCGACCATGTGCATCTCCGCCAGGATGTCTTCGAGCCTGCGCCCCCTGCCCAACTCCTCTCCGACGGTACGGTTGCGGCTGTAGGGGCTCATGCAGGTGGCGATCAGGTCACCCATACCGGCCAGTCCCGCGAAGGTGGCCGGTTGCGCACCCATGGCCACTCCGAGCCGAGTGAGCTCAGCCAGTCCGCGGGAGATGATGGCGGCGCGCGTATTGTCCCCGACGTCCAGTCCCTGGCCAATCCCGGCGGCGATGGCGATCGTGTTCTTGAGGGCGCCACCCATCTCACAACCTATGACGTCGTCGTTGAGATACACACGGAAGACGCCGCGGGTGAATACGCCTTGAATGGCCTGGGCCATTTCGAGATCGTCGGTGGCAATGACGGCGGCGGCGGCCTTTCCGGCCATGATCTCCCGAGCCAGGTTGGGACCGGTCAAGGCAGCCACCGGGTGCCCGGGAGCAACTTGGCTGATCACCTCGGTCATGCGCAGGAGAGAGCCGCGCTCGAGCCCCTTGGCCAGGCTGACGATCGGTATTCCCTGGTCGAGGTAGGTGGTGGCCGCTTCGAGCACGCTCCGGAAACCCGAGGTGGGCACCCCGACGACGAGCAACTCGGCCCGGCCCACCGCCATCTCGAGATCGGGGGTGGCCACCAGCTCGACGGGCAGCTCGAAGCCGGGCAGGTACGCCGGGTTGACGTGTTCGATGTCGATCGACTTGGCGATGTCGGGATTTCGGGCCCAAAGTACGGTGTCGTGCCTCGGGGCCACCAGGGACGCGATGGTCGTGCCCCATGATCCCGCCCCGAGCACGGTCACGTTCATCGGGGCCCGTCCACCCGGATGGTGACTCCATTGCCCGGGAGCGGGTCCATCTCAACCGGACAGGCGGACCGTCAGCATTCCGGTATCGGATGCTCGTGCCAGCATGTCTCGGCCCTCCCCTTGACTCGGCTCCAGCGCCACACGCCTGCCCTGGTCCATCTTGTTCGTGCCGCGGCCAGGTCGGCAGGGCCGAAAGTCCCAGACCAGCCGGGTGCCGTGGTCGAGCCGTCGCCGGTCGGAGAGCCCCTCTAGATTGGCGACCGTGGAGCAACTGGCGGAGATCGATCGAGCCGAGTGCCTGCGGTTGTTGGAGGAGCGCGGTTTCGGCCGGATCGCGGTGGTCGTACGTGGCTCTCCGGTGGTGTTCCCCGTCAACTATGCCCTGGTCGACGGCGCCATCTTGCTCTGCATCCGACGAGGAGGGGACCTCGACCGGGCCACCTCCGATGCCGCCGCCTCCTTCGAGATAGACGGGGAAGACGATGTCTATCACGAGGGTTGGAGTGTGCTGGCTGTCGGCCGGTGCGCCCATCTCCCACCCTCGGTCGAGCGCGACCGCCACGCCCAACCGATCGCCCTATCGCCCTGGGCTGGTGGGGACCGGAGTCTCCTCGTGCACATGTCCATCGACGAGATCAGCGGCCGGCGGATCGACCATCGGGCGAGGTGACTCCGTCGCTCCCTGGTGACTGGGGCGATGACCGATCGGGCGCACTTCCACCAACCCGGTGAAGTCCCTGTTCATACGGGGTACCGCCCAGGACCCGGTCGGCTACATGCCCGCCGGCAGGTCCCGGTGCCGGCCTGGATCTCCCGTGATGTGGGACGTTCGGCCCTACCTGGCTCGGCGCACGAGGAGCACGATGGCAGAGGAGATCGATGAACCTCTGACGCAGGAAGGCACGAACCTTGACGGTACGAGTGGCAATAAACGGCTTCGGGCGGACCGGGCGCTCCTTTCTTCGTGCTGCGCTCGCTTCCTCGCATGACTTCGATATCGTGGCCATCAACGACCTCGGCGCGCCCGACGCGCTGGCTCGACTGTTCGCCCGGGACTCCGTGCACGGACGCTATCCCGAGGAGGTCGGAGTCGATGGCGGTCGCATGGTCATCGGCACCCGGCAGATCGCCATCCTCTCCGAGCCCGAGCCCAAGTCCCTCCCATGGCGCGAGCTCGGCGTTGACGTGGTCATCGAGTCGACGGGAAGGAACACCAGCCGCGACAAGGCGAACTCGCACCTCGAAGCAGGCGCGACCCGTGTCGTGATCTCAGCTCCCTCCGGCGATGCCGACGCGACGTTCGTCGTCGGCGTGAACGAGGACCTCTTCGATCCGGCCCACGATTTCGTCATCTCCAACGCCTCCTGCACCACCAACTGCCTCGCGGTCCTGGCCAAGGTCCTCGATGATGCGTTCGGCATCGAGGACGGCTTCATGACGACCGTGCACGCCTATACCGGTGATCAGCGCCTGGTCGACGCCCTGCACAAGGATCCGCGGCGCTCGAGGGGGGCGGCCATCAACATCGTGCCAACGACGACCGGCGCGGCCCGCGCCACCGGTCAGGTACTCCCGAGCGTGGCTGGATCGCTGGACGGTCTGGCCCTCCGCGTGCCTATCCCCGACGCTTCGATCACCGATCTGGTGGCCAACATCCACGCCACACCGACCGTCACCGAAGTCAAGGATGCCTACCGGGCGGCCGCGGCATCCGGTCGCCTCGCCGGCCTGCTGGAGTACTCGGACGAGCCCCTCGTCTCCTCGGACATTGTCGGGTCTCCCTTCTCCTGCGTCTTCGACTCCGACCTCACCATGGTCCACGGCCACCTGGTCAAGGTGCTCGGCTGGTACGACAACGAGTCGGGCTACGCCAGTCGGCTCGCCGACCTCGCCGCCGCCGTCGGGGCCGGAGGCCAGAGCTCACGACGGGAGTGAGGCACGAGCATGTTCCAGGTTCGCATCCACGGGCGCGGGGGACAGGGCGTTGTCACCGCGGCGGAGATCCTGTCCATGGCGGCGTTCACCGAAGGACGCCAGGCGCAGGCGTTCCCGAGTTTCGGTTCCGAGAGGATGGGTGCCCCGGTCATCTCCTATTGCCGTCTCGACGACCGTCCGATTCGCACCCGAGAACCGGTGATCGAACCGGACGCGCTCATCGTCCAGGACGTCACCCTGATCCACCAGGTCGATCTCTTTGCCGGGCTGTCGCCGGAGGGCTACGTCCTCGTCAACACGGCGCGCAGCTTCGATGAGCTCGGTCTCGGAGAACTGGCCCAACGGTTCCACCCCGATCGCCTGGTCTCCTGTCCGGCGACCGAGGTCGCCCTCGAGCAGCTCGGTCGCCCTCTGCCGAACTCGGCACTCCTAGGGGGGTTCGCCGCAGTGACCGGCCAGATCTCGCTCGACGCCCTCGGCGTGGCGATTCGCCAGCGTTACCCGGGCGCCGTCGGTGAGCAGAATGTGGCCGCCGCCAGCCGTGCCTGTCAGATGGTTGCAATGTCAAGAGCCGAGTGGGCCCGTGCTGCGGCAGATTGAGGGATCCCGCGCCGTCGCAGAGTCGGTCAGGGCCTGCCGACCCGAGGTGGTGTGCGCCTATCCCATCTCACCCCAGACCCACATCATCGAGGCCATCAGCGTGATGGTGAAGTCCGGGTCGCTCTCGCCCTGCGAGTTCGTCAACGTTGAATCGGAATTCGCAGCCATGTCGGCCTCGATCGGGGCGTCGGCGACAGGAGCACGCGCCTACACGGCCACGTCGAGCCAGGGCTTGCTCTTCATGATGGAGGCGGTCTACAACGCGGCCGGGCTCGGGCTTCCCATCGTCATGACGCTCGCCAACCGGGCGATCGGCGCCCCGATCAACATCTGGAACGACCACAGCGATGCGATGTCCGCTCGGGACGCGGGATGGGTCCAACTCTTCGCCGAGACCAACCAGGAGGCCGCCGATCTCCATGTCCAGGCCTTTCGCCTGGCCGAAGAGCTGTCCGTCCCGGTGATGGTGTGCATGGACGGGTTCATCCTCACCCATGCGGTCGAGGCGGTCGACGTGCCCGAGCAGGCTGACGTCGATGCCTTCCTCCCTCCCTTCGAACCCCGTCAGGTGCTCGATCCCGACGATCCGGTCTCCATCGGGGCGATGGTCGGTCCGGAGGCCTTCGAGGAGGTCCGGTATCTCGCCCACCTCCGCCAGCTCGATGCCCTGGAACGGATCCCTGTCCTTGCCGCCGAGTTCACCCAGCGTTTCGGGCGCCCGAGCGGCGGCCTGGTCCATGCCTACCGGACCGAGGACGCGGAGACGGTCGTCGTTGCCCTGGGGTCTGTGCTCGGGACGATCAAAGACGCCGTCGACCAACAGCGGGATGCCGGCGAACGGATGGGGGTCGTCGGGATCACCTCGTTCCGGCCGTTCCCTTGGGAGGCGGTACGGGACGCGCTCTCCATGGCCCGCAGGATCGTGGTGGTGGAGAAGGCGTTCAGCATCGGGTTCGGCGGTGTGCTGTCCACCGATGTCGCCATGGCGACCCATGAGAGTGACTGCTCCCTGCGAACGGTCGTCGCCGGACTGGGCGGGCGCCCGATCACCCGGGCCTCGCTGGAGGGGATGCTCGCCGCCGCCACCCGGGACGAGCTCGATCCCGTCACCTTCCTCGATCTCAACCACGCGGTGGTCGAGCGGGAACGCGCCCGGATGGCCCGGACCAGGCGATCTGGACCGTCGGCCGAGAACGTCCTGCGCGACCTCGGGACCGCGCCCCGGGTCGGGTGAGGAGCGCCATGACCGGCCAGCCCGTCCGCTTCTACCAGGTGGGGAGCTTCGCCGTCGGGAACCGGCTGCTCGGCGACGGCGACCAGACCGCCCAGTCCGACCCAGGCCGCGCCAATTCGCTCGATTCGGGGCACCGAGCCTGCCAGGGATGCGGCGAAGCCCTCGGGGCCCGCTACGCCCTCGACGCGGCGATGCGGGCGACCCACGACCAGCTGGTGGCGGTGAACGCCACCGGATGTCTCGAGGTGTTCTCCACTCCCTACCCCGAGACTTCATGGCGGATCCCCTGGCTCCATTCACTGTTCGGGAATGCGCCGGCTGTCGCCACCGGGGTGGCCGCGGCGCTGCGAGTGAAGGGAAGGACCGACGTGCGCGTCGTCTCGCAGGCGGGCGATGGCGGGACCGTAGACATCGGATTCGGGTGCCTCTCAGGCATGTTCGAGCGCAACGATGACGTGCTCTTCATCTGCTACGACAACGAGGCCTACATGAACACCGGGGTCCAGCGCTCGGGGGCCACACCTCCGGCGGTGCGCACGGCCACCACCGAGGCGGTGGGTCGCGACCCTGGCAACCCCTTCGGACAGGGAAAGGACCTGCCCCGCATCGCCATGGCCCATGGCATTCCCTATGTTGCGACGGCGACCGTGGCCGATCTTCACGATCTCGAGCGGAAGGTCGAGCACGCCATGGAGGTCCACGGCGCCCGGTACCTCCATATCCTCGTCCCCTGCCCCCTGGGATGGGGCTCGAGTCCGAGCGACACCATCACGGTGGCGCGCTTGGCGACGGAGACCGGTCTCTTCCCGGTGTACGAGGCCGTCGACGGCGAGATCACCGCTGTCTCGCCCATCCGCCGCCGCACGCCGGTAGAGGCGTACCTCTCGATCCAGGGTCGCTATGCCCACCTGTTCGGCGACCACCCGCACACGGACACGATCGCCCGCATCCAGGCGATTGCCGACTCGAATATCGCGGCCTACGGATTGATCGACGACGAATCCGACCGCATCAGCACGGAGGGGTGATCGAGATGGATCCACCGTTCGCCATCACCCTCGATGTGGGCTCGAGCCACGCCAACAAGACCGGTTCCTGGCGCATCGAGCGTCCCGAGTACGTCCACCGGCTCCCGCCTTGCAACCACGCCTGTCCGGCGGGCGAGGACATCCAGGGCTGGCTCTACCGCGCCGAGCCCGGCGACTACGAGGCGGCATGGCGCCGGCTGGTCGAGGACAACCCCTTCCCGGCGGTGATGGGCCGTATCTGCTACCACCCCTGCGAAACGGCCTGCAACCGTGCCGAGCTCGACGAGGCGGTCGGCATCAACTCCGTCGAGCGGTTCCTCGGCGACCTGGCCATCGAACGTGCCTGGACGCTGCCCCAGGCTGGGCCCGACAGCGGAAGACGCGTCCTCGTGGTCGGCGCCGGTCCGGCGGGGATGAGTGCCACCTACCACCTGCGACGGCTCGGCCATCACGTCTGCCTGGTGGACTCGGCTCCGGACCTCGGGGGCATGATGCGCTACGGCATCCCGGCCTATCGTCTTCCCCGAGAGGTTCTCGACGCGGAGATCGGTCGCATCGTTGCCCTCGGCGTCGACGTCCAGCTCGATCACACCGTTCGTGATTTCGAGCAGGAACGGGCCGAGGGCCGCTTCGACGCGGTCTTTCTGGCTGTCGGGGCCCAGCTGGCCCGACGGATCGACATCCCGGCCGGCGACTCGTCTCGTGTGCTCGATGCCATCTCGCTCCTGCACCGGGTGGCCGAGGGTGATCCGCCCCTGCTCGGCCGCCGGGTGGTCGTCTACGGGGGCGGGGACACTGCTCTCGATGCGGCCCGGACGGCACGCCGCCTCGGTGCCACCGACCCGGTCATCGTCTACCGACGCAATCGAGAGCGCATGCCCGCCGACGAGGAGGAGCTCGAAGAGGCGATCGGTGAGGGCATCACCATGCGCTGGCTCTCGACGGTGACGGGATTCGAAGACAATCGGATCGCGCTCGAGAAGATGTGCCTCGACGAGAACGGCTTCCCCGAACCGACTGGCGAGTTCGAAGAGCTCGATGCCGACTCGTTGGTGCTGGCCCTGGGTCAAGACACCGATCTCTCCCTTCTCGACCGGGCACCGGATGTCGGCGTCGAGGACGGCGTGATCGAAGTCCGACCGACAATGATGACCGGTGAGAGCGGCGTGTTCGCCGGCGGCGACTCGGTGCCGTCCGAGCGGACGGCGACGATCGCCATCGGGCACGGCCGGCGTGCCGCCCGCGGGATCGACGCCTTCCTCTCCGGCCACGAGGTCGACGATCCGGCGCCGCCCGAGCTCGCCTCGTTCGACCGCCTCAACACCTGGTACTACTCGGACGCTCCGCGTACCAGGCGTCCAGAGCTGGATCGGGTGCGCCGGCAGAGCACGTTCGACGAGGTGGTTGGCGGCCTGACGGCGGACAACGCCCTGTTCGAGGCCCGCCGCTGTCTGTCGTGTGGCAACTGTTTCGAATGTGACAACTGTTTCGGGGTGTGTCCCGACAACGCAGTCGTCAAGCTCGGTCAGAGCGGAGGCTACGAATTCAACTTCGACTTCTGCAAGGGTTGCGGGCTCTGCGCCCAAGAGTGCCCCTGCGGTGCGATCGACATGGTGCCCGAGTCGATCTGATCGGTTGTCTCAACCCGAGACCGCTTCGACCGTTCGAGGGTCCGCGGCTCGAGATCGCCCGAGGCCCTCCTCGAGTTCCAGGACCTGCCGGGTCGTCCTCAGCACCGTGTCGGGGTTCAGGCTGATCGAGTCGATCTCGAGCTCGACCAGGAACTCGGCCATGTCGGGATAGTCGGAGGGTGCCTGCCCGCAGAGGCCGGAGTGGATGCCGTTGCGCCGGCAGCCCTCGACGGCGAGGCGGATCATCTGCTTCACCCCTTCGTCGCGCTCGTCGTAGTCGAAGGCGACGATCTCGCTGTCCCGGTCTACTCCCAAGGTCAGCTGAGTGAGGTCGTTGGAGCCGATGGAGAAGCCGTCAAAGTACTGAGCGAACCGATCGATCAGGATGACGTTGTTCGGGATCTCGCACATGGCATAGACCTCGAGGCCGTTGTCGCCACGTCGGAGCCCCAGCTCAGCCATACGTTCCAGCACCCGCTCGGCCTCGGCGAGCCGACGAACGAACGGGATCATGAGGACCACGTTGGTGAGACCCATCTGTTCCCGCACCCGGCGCATGGCCCGGCATTCGAGGGCGAACCCATCGGCGTAGGCCGGGTGGGCGTACCGCGATGCCCCACGAAAGCCGATCATGGGATTGCTCTCGGTGGGCTCGAAGTCGGTTCCACCGAGGAGACTGGCGTACTCGTTCGTCTTGAAATCGGACATGCGGACGACCACCGGCTTTGGCCAGAAGGCCGCGGCGATGGTGCCGATGCCCTCGGCCAGCCGCTCAACGAAGAAGTGCTCACCGTCGGGATAGCCACGGATTAGGCGTTCCAGATCCCGGCGGACGTTGGGATCGGTCACCTGCTCCGGGTGGGCCAGGGCAAGTGGGTGGGCCTTGATCGACTCGCTGATGATGAACTCCATCCGGGCCAGTCCGACCCCGTCGTTGGGGAGGAACGAGCTCTTGAAGGCCAGATCGGGGTTGCCGAGGTTGATCATGATCTTCGTGGCGGGACGGGTGAGCTCGCCCACATCCTCCCGCTCGACGTGATAGGCAACCTCGCCCCGGTACACAAGGCCGGTGTCGCCCTCGGCACAAGAGACAGTGACTGTCTCACCATTGACCATCGATGTCGTCGCATCGCCCGTTCCCACCACGGCCGGGATCCCGAGCTCGCGAGCGATGATGGCCGCGTGGCAGGTGCGCCCTCCCCGATTGGTGACGATCGCCGCCGCCGTCTTCATCACGGGTTCCCAGTCCGGCGTGGTGGTGTCGGCGACCAGCACCTCGCCGGGGCGGAACGTCCCGAGGTGAGCGACGTTGTCGATCACCCGGGCCGCGCCGGTTGCCGCTCCACCGCCCACGGAGCGACCCCGGCTGACGATCTCGCCGGGGTCGTCCACGACGTAGGTCTCGAGGGTGGAACCGCGACGCTGAGAGACGACCGTCTCCGGCCGGGCCTGGACGATGTAGATCTTGCCGTCGAGGCCATCCTTGGCCCATTCGATGTCCATCGGTTGTCGATAGTGGGACTCGATCGCCATGGCGATGTCGGCAAGCTCGAGCACGTCCGCGTCGTCGAGGCAGAATGACTCACGATCCGATTTCGGAGTCGGGATGTTTCGCGTGGTGTGCTTCGTGCCTCCGTCGACGAAGACCATCTTCACGGCTTTGTCGCCGAGGAGGCGGCGGAGCACCATTCGATGGCCGGCGATGAGGCTCGGCTTGTGCACGTAGAACTCATCCGGATCGACGGCGCCCTGGACGATGTTCTCGCCGAGGCCGTATGCGCCCGTGATGAACACGACATCACGGAATCCCGATTCCGTGTCGAGCGTGAACATCACCCCGGACGAAGCAAGGTCCGCCCGGACCATCTTCATCACCCCGATGGACAGCGCTACCTTCAGATGGTCGAATCCCTGGTCGATCCGATAGTGAATGGAACGGTCGGTGAACAGGCTGGCGAAGCACCGGCGGCAGGCGTCGAGCAGGCTCCCTTCGCCGCGTACGTTGAGAAAGGTCTCCTGTTGGCCGGCAAAGCTCGCCGATGGCAAGTCCTCGGCGGTGGCCGAGGAGCGGACGGCCAGGCTGACCTCGTCCCCGTACTCATCCTGCAGCCGTCGGTAGCCCGCCAGGATCTCGCTGGTCAGGTCGGGAGGGAGGGTGGCGCCGTAGACGAGCTCGCGGGCGTGCTTGGAGCGACGGGCCAGATCATCCATGTCGCTCGGATCGAGGCCATCGAGGGCTGCGTCCAGTGGACCGACGATGCCCGCCTCCTCGAGCATGTAGCGGTAGGCCTCAGCGGTGATGGCGAAGCCGTTGGGCACACGGACGCCTCGGCCGGAGAGGTTCTGGTAGAGCTCGCCGAGCGAGGCATTCTTCCCGCCGACGGTCTGGACGTCGCCGATGCCGAATTCTTCGAAGAAGGACACGTAGGTCGGACTCTTCACGGCAGTTCCTCCTCGGGCAATCGACGCGGGCGTCGCCGGCCCGGCTGTCCCGAGCCGGAGACCCCGTGGCCACGGTGGTGCAGCCACCTCCCTTGACCACCTTGTCGCAGACCGCAGGTGATCACTAGGGCAGAAAGTCCCAGAACCTGTTGGCGGGAGGGACGAGGGTCTCCGGGACCCTCGTCCCTGGTGGACCGCCGTGACGGGTTGAGCAGCTCGGTCTCAGGGCACGGCGACCCGGGCCAGGCCCAGGCGCTCGGCTTCCTCCCACAGACCAGCCCGAGCGCGAGGGTCGGCCACCTTCTCGATGAGCAGGCGGGCTTGGGCATGCTGGCTCCGTCCGAAGATCTCCGCGCTGCCCTGCTCGCTGACCACCACCGAATGCTGGAACGAGGATGCCGGCACGTTGAGGACGGGGACGATGTTGGACGCGTTGGTCTTGTCGTGCCACGAGCGCAGAGCGATGACCGCGTGCCCTCCCTCGGAATGGAGCGCGCCCACGACGAAGTCGGGCTGACCGCCGAATCCCGAGTAGATGGATCCCCGGACGTAGCTGGCGTTGGCCTGAGCGTACAGGTCGACCTGGAGTGCGGTGTTCACTGACAGCAGGGCCGGAAGGGTGGCGATCAGGCCGGGATCGTTCACGACCTCGGTCCGTCGCATCGCCAGGCGCGGGTTGCCGTCGGCCCAGGCATAGAGCTCCTGTGAGCCGAACAGGAACGAGGCGCAGATCGGCCGTTCGGGGTCGAGGGCTCCGGCCTGCTCGAGCTGCAACATGCCGTCGCTCACCATCTCCGACCACACTCCCAACCGGCGCTTCGAGCGGAGATGTTGGGCGGCGATGTCGGGCACCTGCCCGATGCCGAGCTGGATGGTGCCCCCGTCGGCGGCGTATCGAGCCACCTGCTCGCCGATGGCCGCCGCGGCCGTGTCGGGTGGATCGGGCGACGGCGATGGCAGCGGGAGGTCCACCTCGAGCGCCAGGTCGATGTCGGCCACGTCGATCTCGGCATCCGCTCCGGTGTAGGGCATATGCCGGTTCACCTGGGCCACGACCAACCCGCCCCGTTGACGGACCCGCTCGATGGCGGCGGGAAGGATGTTCACTTCGATGCCGAGCGACACTTTCCCGCTTCGGGGCGGCGAGGTGTGGATGAGAACCGCATCCGGCGGCCACATCGAGTCGAAGAGCCGTGGGACCAACGACAGCCGCATCGGGAGGTACTCCAGGCGGGGATCGCAACGCGCTCCGGGCCCGACGAACGGCGTCTCGATGACGTACCCGTCGCGGCACGGCCACCCAGTTTGGGGGTTGAGCACGAAGGTTCGGCAGGTGGGAAGGGAGGCGTCGGCCAGGCGCACGAGCTCCCAGGGGGTGGCGAAGTTTCCTCCCACCACCATCAGGGGGTCCTGTTCGCTGAGCGCGGCCAACCGGTCGCTGACGACCGACTCGCTGACGGTGCGCATCGCCGCGCTCACCCGCCGGGCTCAGGCATCGCACACCGCGGCGGGCCCGGGGATCGCCAGGGAGTTGACCGCATCCAGGTTCCGCCTGGTGCAGTACTGCAGCCAACCGAGGGCGCCGGGAGACAGGCGGTCGCACACCCAGTCCCAGTGGAGCGAGACGATGTCCCCTGGATGGAGGTCTCCCACGAAGCCCACGCCGTCGAGGCTCCGGCGTGCCTGTTCGACCCGGACGGGGCCGAGCTCCAGCCGAACGCCGTCGAACGCCAGGGGCCGGCTGGTCACCGCCACCAGGTCACCGGTCACCACCTCGACCCGTCCCCAGCGGATCCGGCACCGGTCGAGAACCTCCATGGGCGGCCCCTCCATGCCGGCTCGGAGCAGGCCGAGCCACGGGTAGACGGCGAAGACATGGAAGCTGTGCTGGGGGATGCCACCGGCGGGAACGGCCGCCACCAGTGACTCGAATCGCCCGCCGGCCCGCGACTCGAACCGGTCGCTCAGCGAGTGGGCCAGGGTCGACGGGGGTACCCGGGAGAGCAGGGCGTTGCCCACCCAGTAGGCCTCGACGACCCTGCGGTCGAGCGGGTCGTCGAGGCCGTTGCACGCCGCCAGCAGCTGCAGATACGGCCAGGCACCCTCGAAGCGGGCCGCCAGCTGTCCGAGGCCGACCACGTCGCTCCCCTCCGTGGCCGCGCCGAGGAGAGCCGCTGGATCGCCGGGCCCGCAGTAGCCGAGGGCGTTGGGCGGGTAGGCGTAGCGGGCGAACAGGACCGGGCCCGGGGGTTGACCACCGGCCGCCGCCCGTCTCCGTCCTCGGTCGGTGCGCCAGCGGGCTCGGCCCGAGCCGTCGGGCGGGTCATCGGCGCACCGCCGTACGCGGGGTCAGCGAGGGCTGCGGCCGACCCATCCAGATGACGACACCGGTCCCGGCGGCGATGAGGGCCAGCCCGACCGCGTGCGGCGCCAACGAGCTGCTGCCCGCCATGGCCTGGAGGAGGGCGGTCACCAGTGCGCTGCCGACCAGGATGGAGGTCACGTCGAGGGCCCGGGCCCGGGCCAGGGCGGTCATCCAGGTGGCGACGTAGGCGGCGAGGAGCAGCCCGGTGAGCAGCGCCCACCCGACCTGCGTGGCGTCGAGTGAGGCCAGGGCGTGCAGCGATCCGGTGGCGGCCAGGTAGGTGACCAGCGCCATGGCGCCGACCCCCATCCGGACCAGCGAGACGGCGGCGGGGGCCATCTCACGGAGGAGGACCTTCACCACCACCACCTCGACGGCCCACAGAGCCGAGGCGGACAGGACGAGCAGCTCGCCCCGGGACGCGGCCAGGTGGCCCACCCCGCCGGCCACGGCCACCTCACCCACGACGAGCATGGCGATCGCGGCCACGTTCCACCAGATGATCCGCTCGTGCAAGAACGTCACGGCCAGCACGGCCACCCAGATGACCAGAGTGTCCCGCCAGAAGGCCGCCGGGGTAGCCGAGGTGTCGGCCAGTCCGTCGAAGAACAGCACGAAGGCCAACCCCCCGCCTACCACGCCCACGTAGGCCACGCCGATCCACTGCAGAACCCAGCTCGGCCCACGGCGGGATCCGGCTCCGCGGTCGGCTCTCTCCCGGGTGACAGTGACGAACCGAGCGGCGGCGGAGGTCGGCCACCGGTGCCGAACCCTCCAGGCTCCGAGGGTGCCCCCGCCGATCACCACGGTGGCCACCAGGTTCTTGCTCGTGGTGTACACCGACGGAGAGGTGACCGCATGGACGCCGTAGCTGTTGACGAAGACCGACAGCCCGCTGATCAGGGCGGTGATTCCGGCGACCAGCACGCCGGGGAGCCCGGCACGCTGCCGGGCCGTGGTCTCCGGCGAATGCACACCCGGGTCGGTCATGCCCCGGCCGATCCGGCTCGTCCCAGCTCGGCCGCCACCGCCTCCGCCTCGGCGGCGTCGACCCGGTCGATGGCGTAGCCGCTGTGGACGACCAGCCAGTCCCCGGCCGAGGGGGGAGGGCCGTCCAGGGCCAGCAGGGAGACGAGGTGCCTGGTGCCATCGACGTCCTCCACCTCGACGGAGGAGTCACCCTCGACGACCACCCGGTGCAGCCGGCTCACGCACATGTGTCGACCTCGCCCATCAGACCGACTACCCGTTCGACGGCATCGGGCACGACCGCCTCGACCGCCGGGCTGAGTCCCTTCCCCTGATCGAAGTCCTCGCCTTCGATGCCGACCACCACCACGCGCCGGGGGGCGTGCCCGACGGCACGGGCCAGGCGGAGCACGCCGGTCAGCCCGATCCCGTGGGTGCTGGTCGAGCCGGAATGCCTGGTCGACGTGTCGACGCTGTCGCCGCCGGACAGATCGACGACGCACAGCGTGCCCGGGACCGCACCCGAGCGGATGGCGTCGACGACGATGGCCAGGTCGGCACCGTCCCAGGCCCCGAGGAGATCGAGCGGGTCGGTCATCGGTCCGATGTCGCTCCCGGTCCCGGCCACGTCGACGGCACGCGCCGCGACCAAGGGCCCAGCGCCGTCGTCGTGGCGGTACTCGCTGCCGAGACCGGCCACCACCACCCGTGGAGCTCTCCCCGTCATGTCCTCACCACCGAGAGGTCCAGGAAGTGGGCGGCGCAGGAGATGCACGGGTCATGATTGCGCACCGCCTGCTCACAGCGCCACTGCAGGTCGTCGTCTCCGAGATCGAGCCCGTCCTGGACGACCCGGCGGAGATCGGCCTCGATGGTGAGCTGGTTCTGCGAGGTGGGGGGCATGATGCGGGCTTGGAGGATGGTGCCCTCCTCATCGATCTCGTAGCGGTGAAGGAGAAGCCCGCGGGGCGCCTCGGTGACGCCCGTGCCCACGCCACGGCGGGCGGCCACGACGTCGGCGGGGGGATCAGGAGGAGCGTAGGCCTCGACCAGCGCCAGTGCCTCGTCGCAGGCGAACACCAGCTCCACGGCCCGCACGACGATGCTCTGGAACGGGTTGGAGCACACGGGACCCAGTCCGGCTGCGGCGGCCGCTTCGGAGGCGATCGGAGGGAGCGACCCGGCGTTGAGGGCGTAGCGTGCCAGTGGTCCGGTCAGATATGCGTCCTGGCCTCCCAGACGGGCGTGGAGCGCGGTGGAGCGGGCCACGTGCTCCTCGATGGCGAGCTCGCCGAATTCGGCCGGGCTCAGGTCCAGTCCGTCCGAGGAGGCCGGACGACCACCTTCGATCGGATAGCGGCCCCGGTCACGCAGGGCGACGAATCGGTAGTCGCCGGGCACGTCGGGGATGTCGAAGCGGGACACCCATTCGACGGTGGCCAAGGCGGCATCGCGGGCTCGACGGAGCGGCTCGGCCAGGGCAGCCACCGTTTCGGGGTCCGGGGCCCGGTAGAAGCCGCCGACCCGCACGTTGACCGGGTGCACGGCCCGGCCACCGACCGTCTCCATGACCAGGTTGCCGGTGCGCTTCAGACCGAGGCCGCGCTCCACGGCGCCTCGGTCCCGTTCGGCCAGTTCCACCGCGTCGGCGCAGCCGAGGAAGTCGGGCGCGTGGAGGAGGTAGACGTGGAGCGCGTGGCTCTGGATCCATTCGCCGCAATAGAGAAGCCGTCGCAGGGAGACCACGCGGTGGTCGACGGTGACGCCGCACGCGTCCTCCATGGCCGCACACGCGCTCATCTGGTAGGCGACGGGACAGATGCCGCAGATTCGCGCCGTGATGTCCGGGGCTTCCGTGAAATGGCGACCCACCAGCAACGCCTCGAAGTAGCGGGGCGGCTCGAAGATCTCGAGGGCGACGTCGGTCACCGTGCCGTCGTGCACAACCACCCGGAGCGAGCCCTCTCCCTCGACACGCGACAGACCCTCGACGCCGATCGTGCGGGGTGAACCGGAGCCGTGGGTCATGGCTGCCCCTCGCCGTGGCGTCCGACGGTGCGGCCGAAGGTGACCGGCACCGGGCCGCCCTGGGCCGAGGACTCGTCCCGGAAGGCCGGGGCGTTGGCGTTGAAGGTGGCGAAGAGCCGCGAGATCTCGATGGCGGGCGTGCCCTGGCGACGGAGCTGCGCGGCCAGGGATGCGGTGTTGGCGGTGTCCGCCGGCCCGAAGCACCCGAAGCACCCGCGACCCACCGAGGGGCACAGTGCGCCACACCCGGAGCGGGTCACAGGACCGAGGCACGGCGTGGCCCCGGCCACCAGCAGGCACACGGTGCCCCGCCCCTTGCACTCCTGGCACACCGAGTGCCCCGGGACGACCGGCGTTCTTCCGGCCAGGCCGGCGGTGATCACCTCGAGGAGCTGGCGCCGGTCGATGGGGCATCCGTGGAGCTCGTAGTCCACCTCGACATGGTCCGAGATGGGGGTGGAGGTCTCGAGCGAGGCCAGGTACTCAGGGTGGGCGTACACCGTCGACGCATACTCGCCCGCCGCGGCGAAGTTGCGAAGCCCCTGGATCCCTCCGGCCGTAGCGCACGCCCCGATGGTGACCAGGCGGCGGGAGTTGGCCCGGACGGCCACGATCCGTTCGGCGTCGGCGGGAGTGGTGATGGATCCCTCCACCAGGGACAGGTCGTAGGGGCCGTCCACGGTGGCTCGTGACATCTCGGTGAAATGGGCGATGTGGACGGCACCGGACAGGGCGAGGAGCTCGTCCTCGCAGTCGAGCAGGCTGAGCTGGCAACCGTCGCAGGAGGCGAACTTCCATACGGCCAGCGAGGGGCGAGGCACCGGCGCTGCGGACATTGGCCCGCTCATCGTTCACGCTCGGTGAGGAGCTGGGCCACGGCACCGGCATAGGAGAGTACCGGCCCGTCCCGGCACAGCAGGAACGGGCCCAGCTGGCAGTGGCCGCACCAGCCCAACCCGCACTGCATGTTCCGCTCGAGCGACACCCGGATCCGCCCGGGGTCGATGCCCCGGTCGACCAGGGCTCGAGCGGTGAAGCGCATCATGATCTCGGGCCCGCAGATCAGCGCACTCGACGAGTCGGGGTCGAAGGCGGCCTCGTCGAGCAATGACGTCACCAGGCCGACATGTCCGAGCCAGCCCGGCGAGGCGACGTCCACGGTGACGGCGATGGCGGCCCCGGCCCGTTCCCAGGCGTCGAGGTCGGTGCCGAAGATGATCTGCGCCGGTTCGCGTGCGCCGGTGATGAGGAAGACGCGGCCTCCGTGGGCTTCCGGTCGATGCACCAGCTCGTCGATGGCACCGCGTAGAGGGGCGAGCCCGATGCCCCCGGCGACCACCACCACATCGCCCGGCTCGGTCAGAGCGTCGTCCACGCCCCAGGGCGTGCCGAACGGCCCGCGAACGCCGATGACATCGCCGATTGCGGCCCGGCACAGGGCTCGAGTCACCGGTCCGACGTCGCGGACGGTGTGCCGGAGCGGACCCGGTTCCCGCCGGGAGCTGCTGATCGAGATGGCGGCCTCGCCGATCCCGAAGGCGGTGAGCATGTTGAATTGTCCGGGTAGGAAGGCCGTCGGGCGGCCCGAGGTGGGGGCGAGGGACAGCGTGGTGACGTCGTCCGTCTCGGCTCGGCGGTCGACGATCCGGTGGGGGATGGGGGACATGGCACCGGCGGCTGAAGGGCTCGCTGCCGTGCCCTCGATCGGACCGGACACCGCCGCCCTCACGTCAGTGGCCATCGTTGTTCCCGTACAGGTCGAGCAGTCGGATCCGGGTCGCCTGCAGACGTTCGAGGAGCACGGCGGCAACCCTGGTGACCAGCTGGTGGCCCATGGCGTCATCGGCGTCGGCCTTGGCCCGCAGGCAGGCGCCGTCGACGGCGATCGCCCCGACCGGGCCGACGGCCCGGGCGTCGAACTGCCACCGGTAGGGCGGGAAGAGCCAGCTCCAACCGACCGTCCCGCCCGGGCCGACCGTCTCGATGATGATGGGGCCCCGCTCAGGCGCATGGATCTCGACGGCGACACGTCCCCGGCGCACCAGGAAGAGCGTGTCGGCCGGGTCCCCCTCGGCCAGCAACAGTTCGCCGGCCTTGTAGTTCATGTTCCGGGCACATCCGGCGACCTGGGCCACGGCGTCCCCCGGTAGTCCGGCGAGCAACGGGTGCGACGCGACCAGTTCGGCGATCGGGGTCGTCATCGTGTGTCGTCGGAGGTCGAGTGCGAGGACCGGACCGAACCGTCGCTGGCACGGATGGCCGCCGCCTCCTCCGTCAGGTCGATGCCCACCGGGCACCAGGCGATGCAGCGACCGCAGCCGATGCAGCCGGAGGTGTCGAACTGGTCCCACCACGTCGAGAGCTTGTGGGTGAGCCATTGGCGGTAGCGCGACGAGGTGGAGGTTCGCACCGGTCCACCGTGGAGGTAGGAGTGGTCGAGGTCGAAGCAGGACGCCCAGGTGCGCTGGCGATGGACATCACCGTTCAGGTCGGTGGTGTCGGACACATCGCTGCAGAAGCAGGTCGGGCAGACCAGGGTGCAGTTCCCACAGGCCAGGCAACGCTCGGCCACCTCGTCCCAGCGTGGGTGCTCGAGGTTCCGGGCCAGCAGCTCCGGGAGTCCCTCGGTCTCGAGCCGGCGTTCGATCCGGTCGCCAGCCGAGTCGAGGACCAGCTGGCGCGCCGCCAGGTCGCCGGACGTCGGATCGGAATGGGGGAGCCGGGCCAGCACCTCTGCCCCCCGATCGGTGCCGACGCGAACCACGAAGCGATGACCGTCCTCGTCGTCGAGCTCGGTCAGAGCCAGATCGAAACCGGATTCGGCGCTCGGTCCCGTGCCCATCGACGTGCAGAAGCAGGTGGCGGCAGGAGAGCCGCACTCGGCGACCACGACGAAGGCTCCGGAACGCCGGGCGGCATAGCGGGGATCGGGGTAGGCGCCGTCGAGGAGCACCTGGTCCAGCACGTCCATAGCGGCCAGTTCACAGGGACGGGCGCCGACCACCGCCAGGGGAGCCATCCCGAGGTCGGGGTCGTCGGCGCGACAGTGCCGTCGTCGACGGTGGCCCGCCACAGCTCCTGTGTGGCCGGGAAGAACTCGGCCTTCCAGGACCCGGGGCCGACGGCCCAGCCGAAGACCGCATCGTCGTCGCCTTGCTCCAGGCGGTACTGGCCCGGAGCTTGCACGTCGTGGGTGCCGATGGGCAGGTCAGCCATCCCCCTCACCGGCCCGGGCATGATCGGCCCCGTCGCGCACGACCGGGCCCTTCGTCTCGTACCCCAGCTCCACCAGGGTCGTGATCAGCCCGTCCAGGCCCGCAGAGGTCAAGACCGCTACCTCGCCGATGCGCATACGAGCAGGCTAGGTCGGGATCCCAGGCCGGCGACAGGGCCGGAAGTCACACCGCCACCGCTGTGCCTCTCCTTAGGCGCAGGGCCTTCGAATGGGCCCCGGACGCGAAAATGCCCGCTCCCACTTCTCATAGGGATCGGGCAATCTGTTTACCTGGCAACCCGGAGGGCCTTCCCAGGAACCGAATCAGGCGAGCATTGTGAGCCCTTTCCACTGCAGCGCTCCGACCTCGAGCCGCCTGCCCTAGTTGGCCTGATCCTTCCGAGAAACCCCCCGGCTCAGACAATCCCAGAAAGACCCTCTGGCAACCTCAACTTCATTGACCAAGTCCCTTCTGAACCCCCTTTCTGACCTTTCCTCCGGGTCACCTGCTTCAACACCGTGAACCTCGCCGTTGTTCCCCGGACACCCTCCACTGGCGCGACAATCCCGAACGTGTAACCAGCCGATGACCGCCCCTCGGATGCCCCGGCTACCAGTCGCAAGCGATGTACTTCGACTCGAGGTACTCGAGCATGCCGTCGTGGCCCCCTTCACGCCCAATGCCGCTCTGCTTGGTTCCGCCGAAGGGGGCGGCGGGATCCGAGACGAGGCCTCGGTTGAGTCCCACCATGCCGCACTCGAGCTCCTCGGCCACCCGGAGGCCCCGGGCGAGGTCGCTCGTAAAGAGGTAGGAGACGAGACCGTGGACGCTCTGGTTGGCCATCTCGATGGCTTCTGCCTCGGTGCCGAAGGTGACGATCGGGGCGACCGGACCGAAGATCTCGGTGCCGAGGATGTCGGCCGAAGGCTCGACGCCGGTGAGCACGGTGGCCGGGTAGAACCATCCTGGGCCGGCGGGCGTGTTACCACCCATCAGCACCTTGGCACCCCCTTCCCGAGCTTCCGAGACGAGTGCCGCCACCTTCTCACGGCTCGGCGAGTTGACCAGGGGTCCGAGCTGGACGCCGGGGTCGAGGCCCGGCCCCACCTGCAATCGGGACATGTCGGCGGCCAGGCGCTTCGAGAACTTCTCGGCGATCCCCTCTTGGACGTAGAAGCGGTTGGCCGACGTGCAAGCCTCACCACCGTTGCGCATCTTGGCCACCATCGCCCCCGCGACCGCCGCGTCGATGTCGGCATCGTCGAATACGAGGAATGGTGCGTTGCCTCCCAGTTCCATCGAGCAGCTCACCACGTTGTCGGCCGCGCTCCGCAGCAGCACTTGGCCGACCTCGGTCGAACCGGTGAACGAGAGCTTTCGGACGCGGGGGTCGGCTAGCAGCGTGGCGCCGAACGTGGACGACCGGTTGGACGGGACCACGTTGACGACGCCGCCCGGAAGCCCGGCCTGTTCGAGGATCTGCGCGATGACCAGCGCGGTGAGCGGCGTCTCGGATGCGGGCTTGCACACGGCGGCACAGCCCGCAGCCAGGGCCGGACCGATCTTCCGAGTCAGCATGGCGGCAGGGAAGTTCCACGGGGTGACCAGGGCGGCTACCCCGATCGGCTGCCGGAGGACGAGGATCCTGTTCGTCCCCGAAGGCGCGGTGGTGATCTCACCCGAGCTGCGAACCGCCTCTTCCGAGTACCAGCGGAAGAACTCGGCCGCGTAGGTGATCTCGCCTCGAGCGTCGGTAAGGGCCTTGCCGTTTTCGAGCACCACGAGCTGGGCGAGCTCCTCATTCCGCTGGGTCATCAGCTCGAACGCCCGACGCAGCACTTCGGCGCGGGACGCGTGGCGCGGTGGAGGCCCAGGCAGGCATGGCGGCCGAAGCGGCGTCGACCGCCAGGGTGGCATCGCCCACGGTCCCGTTGGCCACGCGGGCGAACGTCTCGCCGTACGAGGGATCGGCGACGGCGATGACCGAACCATCCGAAGAGGGACGCCATTCGCCGCCGATGTAGCAGCCGGTCGGGAGCCCGGCGGCCATGGCGGCGAAGGCCTTGCCGTGCTCGGTGTTGGCGTAGTCGGGGCTCACCTCTGTCGTCATCTCGGCGGCCTCACAACCCGGTCGATGCGTGGAATCGACGGTACCCCAGCCTTCCCGGGGGTGCCGCGGGCCGCTCGGCGCCGACGCAACGGCGGTTTCAGCGGTCTGAGTCGGCAAACGACCCCGAGGATGGCTATCGGCCGGTGCGGTGGTCATCGTTCGGCGCTCAGGACACTGGGGACGTGGGAGCCGGGGGAGTCGGGGGGTTGACGGGCAGATCGAGGGGGGCTCCGTTGTCCTCGGGGACCAGGGTCGGCGTCGAGCGGTTGAGGGTCTCCCCCCGGAAGAACGACGGGCTGGCAAGCCGCATCAAGAGCATGGCCACGACGCCGACCAGGGCCGAGACCGCGGCGATCAGGAAGACCCCGCCCACCGCGGAGTGGGGCGGGAAGGGCAGCTGCCACGAGGTGAAGCTAGCGGCCTGCACGTTGTTGTAGTTCCAGTCCTGCCAGATGCTCCAGCCCATGGCGAAGTAGAGCATCAGTCCCCCGAGCAGCGGGAGGATGCCCTTCATCCACAGGTCCCGCCGACTGCGTGCAGGACCTTGCGGTAGTACCAGGCACAAGTGAAGCCGGTGAGCCCGTAGTAGAAGGCGATCCAGACGCCGATGGCAGTCACCGCGTCGGGGATCAGGTTGCCCCCGGCAAAATGGTTGAAGGCGATGTACAGGACGATCGAGATGCCGCCCATGGCCAGCGTCGAGACCGTCGGCGTGAGATACCGCTTGTGCATGCGGCCGAATGCATCGGGGATGCCCCTGTACACGCCCATGGACAGCGTGGTGCGGGCGGTGGGCAGGATGGTGGTCTGGGTGGAAGCTGCCGCCGAGGTCAGCACCATCAGGATCAGCAGGTGGGGCCGACGGACCCGATCCCCGGCTGCCGAACACGGCGTTGCCGAGTCCCGAGAACACGTTGCTGAAGTTGTCGGGGTTGGCGAGTCCGATCCCTTGGTCCCGACCCCGGCGAAGACTGGGCAGCGAGCGTCACGATGAAGTAGATGGCCAGGAGGAGGACCGTCGAGATGATGGCGCCCAGTCCCGGGTTCCGGTTCCGGTCGGCGGTCTCCTCGTTGATCGCCACCGAGGTGTCCCAACCCCAGTAGATGAAAAGCATGAGGAGGAGTCCGGCGACGACCTTGGAGAACGCGGTCCGTGGACGGGTTGAACCACGCCCAGCTCGGTGTGAGGTGACTCGAGGGGGCCTTCCCGATGGCCACCCGTACCAGGGCCACCACTGCGAACAAGGTCAGGACGACGACCTCGACGGAGAGGAGGAGCCGTTGGATCCGCGCCGAAAGCTCGATACCCCGGTAGCAGACGTAGGTGAGCAGGGCGATGAACAGCACCCCGATCAGCAGGACCCACTCGCTCGTCGGGTTGTTCCCGATGCCGTGGGCGTTGAAGAGGAGGAAGAAGTATTGGCCGGTGACCTGGGCCAGGCTGGCCATGACCAGGATGTCGGCGACGACGATGCCCCAGCCCCCCATCCAGCCCACCCACGGCCCGAAGGTCCGAGTGCCCCACGTGAACGTGGTCCCGCAGTCGGGGTCGGCCTTGTTGAGCTCGCTGTAGCCGATGGAGACGAAGAGCATGGGGATGAAGGCCAGCACCACGATGGGGGTGAGGGACGCCGACGGCCACCACGATCAGGCCCAGGGTGGCGGCCAGGCTGTAGGCGGGTGCGGTCGAGGCGACACCGATCACGACGTTCGACACCAGGCTCAGGGCATCGGACTTCAGCCCCTTCTCCGCCGGTGCGTCGGCTGGGCGGTCGGTGATGGTCATGGGTGGCGGTCCTCTCTCATCGCAGTCGTCAGTCAGATCGGGCTCTCGTCGAGCATGGCGTCGGCGACCTTGAGGAAGCCGGCGATGTTGGCGCCGGCCACATAGTCACCGGGCTGGTCGTACTCCTCGGCCGTCTGTCGGACGGTCTCGTGGATGCGCTTCATGATGGCTCTGAGGCGATCGTCGACCTCGGTGGCCGACCACTGGGCGAGTTGCATGTCCTGGGCCATCTCCAGACCCGACACCGCCACCCCGCCGGCGTTGGCCGCCTTGCTCGGGGCGTAGAGGATTCCGGCGTCGACAAAGCGATCCACGCCCTCGGACACCGTCGGCATGTTCGCTCCCTCGGCCACCAGCATCACCCCGCCCTTCACCAGGTTGTCGGCATCCGCCAGGCTGATCTCGTTCTGCGTGGCGCTGGGGAAGGCGCACTGGGCCGGCACCGCCCAGAGCGGATTGACGTCATCCCGGGTCGAGGGATGGTACGTAGCGCCGGCGACCCCCTCCGCGTACTCCCGGATCCGGCCCCGACGTTCGTTCTTGAGGCACTTGACCCACTCCAGCTTGTCGTGGTCGATGCCGGCGGGATCGACGATGAACCCGTCGGAGTCGGACAGGGTCACCGCCCTGCCCCGAGGTCGAGGAGCTTCTCGACGGTGAACTGGGCGACGTTCCCGCTGCCCGAGACCAGGCAGGTCTTCCCGGCGAGGGCGTCGCCCCTTTCCGCCAGCATCTCCTCGGCGAAGTAGACGACGCCGTAGCCGGTGGCCTCCTGCCGGATCTGTGACCCGCCCCACTTGATCCCCTTGCCGGTGATGGCGCCGACGAAGCGCTTGGCGATGCGCTTGTACTGGCCGAAGAGGTAGCCGATCTCCCGCTCGCCCACCCCGATATCGCCCGCCGGCACGTCGGTGAACTCTCCGATGTAGGGGTAGAGCTCGGTCATGAACGATTGGCAGAAGCGACGGATCTCCGACTCGCTCCGTCCCTTGGGGTCGAAGTCGGAGCCGCCCTTGGCCCCGCCCATCGGGAGCGTGGTGAGCGAGTTCTTGAACGTCTGCTCGAACGCCAAGAACTTCAACAGCCCCTCGTTCACGGTGGGATGGAACCGCAGTCCCCCCTTGTACGGGCCGATGGAGCTGCTCATCTGGACCCGGAAGCCTCGGTTGACGTGGATCTCCCCGGCGTCGTCCACCCAGTTGACTCCGAAGCTGATCACCCGATCGGGCTCGACCAGGCGTTCGACGATCTTGTCCCGGACGTACCGGGGTTGCCGGACGAGCACGGGCTCGAGAGACCTCGTCACCTCGCGGACCGCCTGGAGGAAGTCCACCGCACCGGGGTTCTTCGCTTCCACCTTGGCCAGAACCCCGTCGAGCTGATGCCTCGCTCGCTCCGCCGCCCGGCCGGGGTGGCTGATCACCGATGTCATGGTCATATCCTTCGGTGCTTGGCGACCATCCGTCAGAGTCGAAAGTCCCAAAGGGATGCCGCCGTATCCACCTGCGACGAAGGGGTAGTTCGGGCGGCCCTGGCGGCCCAGGTTGCCAGGGACGGGGATGGGACCTTCGGCCCTGGCTGCCCCAGTCGGGAAGGGCGAATACTGGGTGAGAGCACGAGACGTTCGGCATTGCCGGGCGGCCAGGGACGACGGAGGTCAACATGCGAGTACTGGTCATCGGTGCCGGCGGAGTCGGCAGCGCCGTTGCCAAGACGGCGGCGAAGTGGGACCTCTATGAGCGGGTGGCGGTGGCGGATTATGACGCCAAGAGGGCCGAGCGAGCCGTTGCCGGGGCCGGTGACCGGTTTGCCGCTTACCAGCTGGACGGCAGTGACGAGCAGGCCGTCGTCGACTTGATGAAGACCGAGCGGGTCGACGCCGTCCTGAACGCTCTCGACCCTCGCTTCGTCATGCCCATCTTCACGGCCGCGTTCACGGCAGGGGTCACCTACCTCGACATGGCCATGTCGCTGTCCCACCCCCATCCCACCGATCCGTACCGGGTGCCCGGGGTCAAGCTCGGGGACGAGCAATTCGCCATGGAGGACCAGTGGAAGGAGCGAGGGCTACTGGCCCTGTGCGGCATGGGGGTGGAACCGGGGCTCTCCGATGTCTTCGCCCGCTACGCGGCGGACAACCTGTTCTCATCGATCGAGGAGGTCGGTGTCCGTGACGGGGCCAACCTCGTCGTCGAGGGATACGAGTTCGCGCCTTCATTCTCCATCTGGACCACTATCGAGGAGTGCCTGAACCCGCCGATCGTCTGGGAGGAGGGCAAGGAGTGGTTCACCACCGAGCCCTTCAGCGAGCCCGAGACGTTCACATTCCCCGCCGGCATCGGTCCGACCGAGTGCGTCAATGTCGAGCACGAGGAAGTGCTGCTCGTGCCCCGCTGGGTCGACGCCAAGCGGGTCACCTTCAAGTACGGCCTGGGTGACGAGTTCATCGGCGTGCTCAAGACCATCCACAAGCTCGGGCTCGACTCGACCACTCCGATCCGGGTGGGCAACGTCGAGGTCTCCCCCCGCGATGTGGTGGCCGGGTGCCTCCCCGATCCCGCTCAGCTCGGGGACCGGATGACCGGGTTGACCTGTGCCGGCACCTGGGTCACCGGTACCGGGACCGACGGCTCGCCCCGCGAGGTCTATCTCCACCACGTCGTCGACAATGCCTGGTGCATGTCGGAGTTCGACTCGCAAGCCGTTGTCTGGCAGACGGCCATGAACCCCGTCATTGCCCTCGAGCTCCTCGACTCAGGCGCGTGGTCGGGTCAGGGCGTGGTGGGGCCCGAAGCCCTGCCGGCGGACCCGTTCCTCGACCTGGTCAACAGCCACGGAGCGCCGTGGGCCTGTGACGAGCGCACGCCCGCCAAGGTGTGACGATCGTCTCGCCGCGACAGGACGTCCGCCCCTGATCGCTCGGGCACCAACTCACCAGCCCACCTCGAACAACCGCTCGAACAAAGGAGCCTCTTCCATGGACGACGTGCAGCCGGTACTCAAGAACTTCATCGGGGGCGATTCGGTCGAGGCGGAGGATGGGCTGACCTACGATCTCGTCGACCCGGTGACCGGCGAGAAGTACGCCGAGGCCCCTCGGTCCCAGCCTGAAGACGTCGACCGGGCCTTTCGGGTTGCCCAGGATGCATTCGATGCCTGGTCGAGGACGACACCCTCCGAACGGAGTCGGGCTGTTCTCCGGTTCGCCGATGCGCTCGAGTCTCGCTCGGATGAGCTGGTCGACATCGAGTGCCGCAATACGGGCAAGCCGCGGAGCCTCACCCTCTCCGAGGAGATCCCGCCGACTCTCGATCAGATCCGGTTCTTCGCCGGGGCCTGCCGGCTCCTCGAGGGCCGGTCGGCGGGCGAGTACATGGAGGGGTTTACGTCGTTCGTCCGGCGCGAGCCGGTGGGGGTGTGCGCGCAGATCACACCCTGGAACTACCCGATGATGATGGCGGTGTGGAAGTTCGCCCCGGCGATAGCGGCCGGCAACACCGTCGTGCTCAAGCCGGCCCACACCACCCCGGCGAGCTCGTTGTTCATGGCCGAGGTGGCCGCCGAGTTCCTTCCCCCAGGGGTGCTCAACGTCGTCTGCGGCCAGAACCACGAGATGGGCGCGGCGCTGCTCGAGAGCCCGATCCCCCGCATGGTCTCCATCACCGGGAGCGTGCGCGCCGGACGCGAGATCGCGCGGGCGGCAGCCGAGGATCTCAAGCGGGTCCACCTGGAGCTGGGTGGGAAGGCGCCGGTCGTGGTGTTCGACGATGCCGACATCGAGTCGACCGCCGAGGGTATCGCCATGGCCGGGCTCTTCAACGCCGGCCAGGACTGCACCGCCGCCACACGCGTCCTCGCCGGCCCGCGGATCCACGATGACCTGGTCGCCGCCCTCACCGAAGCGGCCGATCGCCGCACCCTAGGCGGGCCGGACGACCCCGATGTCGACGTGGGCCCGCTCAACAGCGCCGTCCAGCTCGAGCGGGTCAGTGGGTATGTCGAGCGCCTACCTGATCATGCCGACGTCCGGACCGGAGGGAAGCAGCACGGTGCTCGAGGATTCTTCTACGAGCCGACCGTCGTGTCGGGCGTCGCGCAGGATGACGAGATCGTCCAAGAGGAGGTCTTCGGACCGGTCCTGACGGTGCAGCGCTTCAGCGATGAGGACGAGGCGGTGCGATGGGCCAATGACGTGGAGTTCGGGCTTGCCTCCTCGGTCTGGACCCGTGACCACGCTCGGGCGATGAGGATGGCGGCCCGGCTGGATTTCGGCTGTGTCTGGATCAATACGCACATCCCTCTGGTCGCCGAAATGCCCCATGGCGGGTTCAAGCACTCCGGCTACGGCAAGGATCTCTCCCTCTACGGCCTCGAGGACTACACCCGGATCAAGCACGTCATGAGCTCGATCGCCCCGTAGCGCTGCATCCCCTCGCTGTCTCTGACGAGCTGTTGGAGGACACAAGTCGGGTCGTCTGCCCAGGCCGACCCGCAGCACTCAGAGCGACTCAAAGCGGGATGTTGCCGTGCTTCTTCACAATGGCGGGGTCGGGTCGCTTGTGGCGCAGTGATCGGAGTGAAGAGGCAACCTGTACCCGGGTCTCGGAGGGTCGGATGACCGCGTCCACGTAGCCGCGCTCGGCCGCGGCATACGGGTTGTCGTACATCTGGCGGTACTCGGCGACGAGACGCTCACGCAGGGCCGGATCATCGCTGGTCGCCAGCTCTCGGTGGTGGACGATGTTGACCGCTCCGTCCGCGCCCATGACGGCGACCTCGGCGGTGGGCCAGGCCAGGTTCACGTCCGACCGCAGATGCTTTGAGCCCATCACGACGTAGGCCCCCCCATAGGCCTTCCGGGTGACGACCGTCACCTTCGGCACGGTCGCCTCGGCATAGGCATAGATGAGCTTGGCTCCACGGCGGATGATCCCCTGCCATTCCTGATCGGTACCGGGCAGGAAGCCGGGGACGTCCACGAACGTGAGGATGGGGATCCCGAAAGCGTCACAGGTGCGCACGAATCGCGCCGCCTTCTCCGCGGCATCGATGTCGAGCGTTCCGGCCAGGTGCATGGGCTGGTTGGCCACCACAGCTACTGACGAGCCCTCGACTCGTCCCAACCCACAGATGATGTTGGGGGCGAATGCCTCATGGACCTCGAGGAGCTCACCGGAATCGAGGACCGTGGCGATGACCGTACGCATGTCGTAGGGCGACATATCGGAGTCGGGGATCAGGCGATCGAGGAGCAGATCATCGGAGGTCCGCTCCGCCGATTCCGTACCGGCATAGCGGGGCAGGGCTGATTGGCTGCTCTGGGGGAGGTAGCCGAGGAGGGCGCGCACGAAGTCGAAGGCGTCTGACTCGTCGGGGGCCACGTAGTGGGCGTTGCCCGTCCGGCTGGCGTGGGTTGCGGCCCCTCCGAGCTCCTCGAACCCCACGTCTTCCCCGGTCACTGCCTTGATGACGTCGGGCCCGGTGATGAACATGTGGGCGACCTGGTCGACCATCACGGTGAAGTCGGTGAGAGCGGGCGAATAGACGGCCCCCCCGGCGCAGGGGCCGGCGATCACCGAGATCTGCGGTACGAATCCGGATGCCACGGTGTTGCGGTAGAAGATCTCGCCGTACAGGCCGAGTGAGGCCACACCCTCCTGGATGCGAGCTCCACCCGAGTCGTTGATCCCGACGATCGGGCATCCGATCTGCAGGGCGACATCCATCACCTTGACCACCTTCTGCCCGAAGATCTCGCCCAGCGACCCGCCGAACACGCTGAAGTCCTGAGAGAACAGGCAGATGTCCCGTCCGTTGACGGTGGCGAGCCCGGTGACGACGCCGTCCCCGTAGGGTCGACCGGATGCCGCATCCGGATCCTGATCCGAGCCGTGCCGGGCCAATGCGTCGAACTCGCGGAACGACCCCGGGTCCACCAGTGCGTCGATCCGCTGTCGGGCTGTCAGCTTGCCGTGGGCACTCTGCCGTTCCACCGCCGCGGATTCGGCGGCCTCGTAGACCAGCCGGCGCCTTTCGTCGAGATCCGCCAGTCGTGATGCGGTCGACCTCGACCCCGGCGACGTCACGGTGCGTCCTCTTGCGGTGCCTTGTCGACCACTCGGCACAGTACCTCCCCTCGTTGGACCTCGTCCCCGGCCTTGACGGCCAGACCGTCGACCCATCCGTCCATCGGTGCGCCCAGGGATTGCTCCATCTTCATGGCCTCGACTTCGATGACCGTCTCGCCCCGTGTGACATGGGTCCCGTTGCCCGCCACCACCTTGACCACCTTGGCCTGCATGGGACTGGTCAGACGCGTTGCCCGTCCCGGCCCCGGCGGTCACCGGCTCCCTCCGGCGACGGGGGGGCGGCGGAGGGAGGGTCGGACCCCCAAGGTTCCCGAAGCCTTCGGGAAGCGTCACCTCGACGCGACGGCCTTCCACCTCCAGGACCAGTCGTTGGCGCTCGACATGCTGTTCGCTCTCGAGGGAGACAGGAGCTGGGGGCAGGGCATCGAGGGCCTCGGACAGGGCCGTCTCGATCCAACGCGTATGGACGCGAAAGGGCTCTGACACGAAGTCGGGATGATCGACGACGAGCCGGTCCATCGGCAGCACCGTGGCGATGCCCGCCACCTCGAACTCGGCCAACGCCCGCCGGGCGTAGGCGAGAGCCTGGCGGCGGTCCCGCCCGTACACCACCAGCTTGCCCAGCAGGGAGTCGAATTCGGCCGGAAGGACATCACCCTCCTCGTAGGCGCCGTCCCAGCGCACACCGGGTCCCGACGGCACCCTCCAGCGCCGGAGGCGGCCGGGGCTGGGCAGAAAGCCCGCGGCCGGGTCTTCCCCGTTCACCCGGAACTCGATGGCGTGCCCCGTCACGACGGGGTCGTCGTACCCGATGAGCCCACCGGACGCGATCCGGAACTGCTCTTGGACCACGTCGAACCCGGTGACCAGCTCGGTGACCGGATGCTCGACCTGCAGGCGGGTGTTGACCTCGTTGAACGAGATGGTGCCGTCGGGCGCCAGCAGGAACTCGCAGGTTCCGGCATTGACGTACCCGGCTTCGGCCAGAATCGCCTTCGAGGCGGCATAGATCCGCTCCACCTGCTCGTCGGCGAGGAAAGGGGCCGGCGCCTCCTCGACGAGCTTCTGGTTCCTCCTCTGGAGCGAGCAATCGCGAGTGGAGAGGACCACCACCTTGCCCCGACCGTCGGCCAGGCACTGGGTCTCGACATGGCGGGCCTGCTCCAGGTAGCGCTCGACGAAGCATTCCCCCCGTCCGAATGCCGCCTCCGCCTCGCGCACCGCCGATTCGAACGCCTCGTCGAGCTGGTCAGGGCTCCGGACCACCTTCATACCGCGTCCCCCGCCGCCGAAGGCCGCCTTGATCAGCAGCGGGTACCCGTGGTCGGCCGCGAAGGAGCGGATCTCCGACACGTCTCGAGCCGGTTCGGCCAGCCCCGGCACCAGCGGCGCGCCAACCGCCGCCGCCAGCCGTCGGGCCACGGTCTTGTCGCCCAGATCTCTGATCGCCTGGGCCGGCGGACCGATCCAGGTCAATCCGGCCCCGACCACCGCTTCGGCGAAGTCCCCGTTCTCGGCCAGAAAGCCGTAGCCGGGATGTACGGCATCGGCACCCGATCGTCGAGCGAGGTCGATGAGCTTCGCCATGGCCAGGTAGGTATCTGACGGTTGGGTACCCCCGAGGGCAAAGGCCTCGTCGGCCAGGCGCACGTGTGGCGCGTCCAGC
This sequence comes from uncultured Acidimicrobiales bacterium, assembly GCA_963727075.1. Lineage (GTDB taxonomy): Bacteria > Actinomycetota > Acidimicrobiia > Acidimicrobiales > RAAP-2 > Bog-756. Next base: position 1,959,736 of record CAVSET010000006.1, on the reverse strand, counting down.
TCCTGTTCGGCATAGACGGCAACGGAGGCCAGCCCCGCGTCACGGCACGCGCGCACCACCCTCACCGCGATCTCCCCACGATTGGCAATCAGGACCTTCTCCATGCACCCTCCAGGGTCAAAGCAGGTTGGGAGTTTCGTAGGTTCCCCATTGGCAGCGGAGCACGTCACAGATCTCTCCCACGGTGGCGCCGCAGGCCAGTGCCTGCTTCAGCGGGTGCAAGACGTTCGAAGAACCCGATGCCGCCTCACCCACTGCGGCCAGGGTCGCGCTGACCGTTCTGTCGTCGCGGCGGTCCCGCATGAGCTTGAGCCGATCGATCTGGTCCCGTTCCACCTCGGGGTCGATGCGGAGGGGCTCGTAGCTCTCCTCTTCTTGGACGGTGTATTCGTTGACTCCCACCACCACCCGCTCTCCCGCGGAGATCTCCTTGGCGATGCGGTAGGCGTTCCGCTCGATCTCGGACTGCTGGAAACCGGATTCGATCGCTGACGCCGCTCCGCCCAACTCCTCGATCTGGGCGATCAGTTCGGTCACGTGCTCCTCGATCTCGTCGGTGAGCCGTTCGATGGCGAAGGACCCGCCCAAAGGATCTGCGATTTCAGGGGCATCCGTCTCGTTGGCCAGCACCTGCTGCGTCCGAACGGCCAAGCGTGCGGCCCGTTCGGTGGGCAGCCCGATGGCCTCGTCGAACGAATTGGTGTGGAGCGATTGCGTGCCTCCGAGCACGGCGGCCAATGCGGCAAGCGTCACGCGCACCAGGTTGACTTCCGGCTGCTGCGCAGTGAGCTCCACACCTGCCGTCTGCGTGTGGAATCGCAGCCGCATCGACTTGGGATCGTGAGCGCCGAACTGCTCGCTCATGATCCGGGCCCACATCCGTCGTGCAGCGCGGAACTTGGCCACCTCCTCGAGCACCGTGGTCCGGGCCACGAAGAAGAACGAGAGCCGAGGCGCGAAGTCGTCGACGGCAAGACCGGCGGAGATGGCAGCGCGCACGTATTCGATGGCGTTGGCCAAGGTAAACGCCACCTCCTGCACCGGTGTGGCCCCGGCCTCGGCGATGTGGTAGCCCGAGATCGAGATGGTGTTCCATCTCGGCAACTCCGCCTGACAGTAGGCGAAGATGTCCGTGGCGAATCGCAACGATGGCTTCGGAGGGAAAATATGGGTCCCGCGGGCGATGTACTCCTTCAGCACGTCGTTTTGGATGGTTCCGGCCAATCGGTTTGGGTCGGCGCCCTGTTCCTCGGCGACGAGCTGGTACATGAGCAGGAGCAGCGCGGCCGGAGCGTTGATGGTCATCGACGTCGAGACCTGGTCGAGCGAGATGCCCTCGAACAGCACCCGCATGTCGTCAAGCGAGTCGACTGCCACGCCGACCCGCCCGACCTCGCCGGACGCCAGTGGGTGGTCGGAGTCGTAACCCATTTGGGTCGGCAGGTCGAATGCCACTGACAGGCCGGTTTGTCCGGCCGCGATCAGCTCGCGGTATCGCTCGTTGGACTCGGCGGCGGTGCCGAACCCGGCGTACTCGCGGATGGTCCAGCGATGACCGCGGTACATCGTCGGGTAGATACCGCGGGTGAAGGGAAACAATCCCGGAGACCCGAGACTGGTCTCCGGGTCGAAGCCCGGGAGGCTTTCCGGGCCGTAGACCGCCTCGAGCGGGAAGCCGGACTCGGACAGGCCGCTTGTCACGCGGTCCTCGCGCCTTTGGTCATCGATCGATCCGACCACGGTCGGTCGGAGCAGAGTTCGATCCTCACGGCCGTCATGACCTGCTCGACAGGAACGGTCGCAGAAGATCACGAACGGACACCATTCCGACTACGCGACCGTCACTGTCCATCACCGGCAGGTGGCGGATGGCACCGTCGAGCATCTGGTACGCGGCGTAGTCGAGGGTATCCCCGGTCTGGGCCGCAACGAGGTGAGTGGTCATTGCCTCTCCCGCGGTGCGAGCGTCGAGATCGAACCCCTGCGCGATCTGGAACACCAGATCGCGTTCCGAGATGACACCAAGGGGTCGACGCTCGTCACCCACCACCAGCGCGCCGACGTTCTCGACCCACATGGTGTGCCCGACCGTCCGCAATGTGTCGTCCAGATTCACGAACACCGGCTCCCGGGGCTTGAGACTCTCGACCTTGTCCTGCAGATATGAGGGCATCGTGGGTCCTCCTATCGACTTGTCTGATGACACTTTGGACAAAGACTCCTCAGCGCACCACGATTTCCAAGACCAGTGTGTCTCCCGGACCGCCCTGATGACAGGGCCGAAAGTCCCCTACTGGTAGGCCCGGGTCCCAATTGCCAAGGGCGGGGGAACCACTTAGGTGGGCGGCACAGGTCGAAGCGCGGCGTCGCCTGCCGTGGCCCGTAGGGGGGGCACGGCAGTGGTCGCCGGAGCCGGCGCTTGTGCCGCCGCCGTCTCCTGGGCGAGGAAGGACCCGAGCTCTGCGATCGTGCTCATCAGGGGAGCCGGGAACACGACCGTACTGTTCTTGTCAACGGCGATCTCGACCAACGTCTGCAGGTTGCGGAGCTGCAACGCCAAAGGATGGGCCATCATGGTGTCTGACGCCTCACCGAGCGAGGCCGCCGCCAGTGACTCTCCCTCGGCGTTGATGATCTTGGCCCTCTTCTCCCGCTCGGCCTCAGCCTGACGAGCCATCGCCCGCTTCATGGTGTCCGGTAGTTGAATGTCCTTCAACTCGACCAGGGTCACCTCCACACCCCAGTCCGTCGTTGTCCGATCGAGGATCTCGCGAATATCGAGGTTGATCCGGTCGGTTTCGGACAGGGTCTCGTCAAGGGAGTGCTGACCGACAACCTTCCGGAGAGTGGTCTGGGCGATTTGGTTGATGGCCACATCGACGCTTTCGATGGCGACCACCGACTTCTCGGCGTCGACAACACGGAAATAGGCCACGGCTGACACGTCCACGCTGACATTGTCCCGGGTGATGATGCCCTGGGATTGGATCGGCATGGTCACGATCCGCAATGACACCCGGCGCAGGTGATCGATAACCGGGATGATCAGTCTTAGGCCCGGGTCGCGTGTACCCACCACCCGGCCCAGCCGGAAGAGAACGCCACGTTCGTACTGCTTGACGATCCTCACCGCCAGCGCCAGTCCAAGGAGGACGACGACGACAACGAGGACAGCGATCAGAATCCAGCTCATCGTCCCAGCCTGACGCCATCGGGAGGGATCCGGTAGTGCCGAAAGTCCCTACGGCCGAGCCAACTAGATGGCGCGCTCGGCATGATTCTGGACAAAGCGAAGAATGGCGAGGTGCTTGTCCGTGTCGCGTTCCATGAGATCCACGAGTAGATCCCAGAGCGTGGTGTCCTGGACCACCCTCAGTTCCTTGCGGAGCTGATTCAATTCGCGCATGTCTTCTTCCTCGCGCTCCAAGAAGCGCTTCGTCACCTCCAAGACCGCCACCCTGTTCTCGCGGTCGAAGTCCAATCTGGGTATTTCCGGGCTCTCAGCGGTCAGCTCCGCGCTCGATTTCAGCGATAGAGCAAGCTGCCTGAAGAGGTGGTGATGGCGGCGCTCGTCTTCGATGAGCAGGTTGATCAGATAGGCCAGCGCCTCGGACTCGCTGTCCCTTACCGCATTCGCATACTCCTCCAGAAGTCCCCGCTCCTGGATGACGTGCTCAGTCAGGTGATCGAATAGATCGCGCTCCCAAGGGCTGGCGCCGACCGGCGGCGCGAGCGAGCCATCTGTTGGGATATCAGTGCAGCCATCGTGCATAGACCTGCTCCAATCGGCCAATCGGTGACTTGTCGGGCTGTCGTAGATTCTCTTCACAGCGTCGCAGGCTGACAATTCGATTGACAGGGTCTTAGGTCCCATTTGTCGAGGTCACCCAGTACCTGGGCTGTCAGGAGACGGAGGGTCTGCGGGGTCCAACTCGATCCCGCTGTTCGCTATCGCTTGTTCGACGCGCGGCCGCTCGACCAGGGGTTGGCTGAAAGCCTGGACGTCTACTCCGATGCCCACCAATCGTGCCAGCGTGATGAGGGCGACGTCGTAGCTCAACTCGTCAGCCAGAGCGGCCGCGGTTCCGCCATCCTCATGAGAAACACCGTCCAATCGACCGCGACATTGGATCAGCTTGCTCAACGCCTCGCCCGTCGTGGGAGCGGAGACGGCCGCTCTGTCCAGAGCGAGTCCGAGGGAATTCGGCATACATGGACATTGCGGAGTCAGCTCCGATCGGTCTTGCTCACAGCTGGCCCACCGCCAGGCGACCCTGCATCCGCTCTCGTATAGACCACTGCATCATCGAGTGAATCACGACGAACCTTGTGCCACTAGGGACGAAAGTCCCAACCGGCATATCCTTCGGCCGGGACGGTCCCACCCAGAGCTTCCGACCGGTCAGTCCGATTCGGTGCCGGAAAACGCGACCGGATGGTCGTGGCTACCCAGCGGGTGGTACGGGCGACAGGTGCCAAGCTGGCCAGGACCTCGATTGGTACCCATGTCGCAGCGGCGTGTTCGACGGACGGGAATGGGATCATGGATCCGGTCCACGATTCCGTGAGAAAGCAGTCGATCAGGTAGGCGTGACCGGCCGCGCCGATGGATCGGTCTTGTCCCAGGAACTCCAATGTCCCAACGCTGAGTCCCGTCTCTTCGAGCGCCTCGCGCACCGCCGCATCATGGGTCGTCTCTCCAGGATGGACCTGACCTCCGGGAAAGCACCAGTGCGAGGGAAAGTCACGATCGCTGTCGAATCGACGAAGCATGAGAACGCACGGACCAGCGGCATCGATGATTCCTACGATCGCCGATGCCCGGAGCTCATCGTCCATGCCCGTCATCGGTCTGCCTCAACGATGGCGTCCCTGGGACCGGGAGGTACTTGGCGAACCACTCGCCGGCTAGGCGGGCGACCACCGCCAGCGCGCCGGGCTCTTCGAACAGATGGGTTGCCCCGGGCACCACAGCCAGCTGATGCCGACAACGCAGATGGGAGGCTGCGGCCCGATTGAGCTCGAGCACATCGCGATCTGCGCCTCCGACCACGAGAAGGGTGGGGCAACGCACATCGGCGAGCCGGATGCCGGCCAGGTCGGGCCGCCCCCCACGAGACACCACGGACCGTATGGTGCTCCCCGGTGTGCCGGCGGCCCACAGCGCAGCCCCCGCACCCGTGCTGGCGCCGAAGTAGCCGCGGGGCAGCATACCGATGTCAGCCTGCTCGCACACCCATTCGCCTGCTCCGAGAAGCCGGCCTCCCAGCAGTTCGATGTCGAAGACGTTCTGGCGGTAGGCGCTCTCAGCAGGAGTCAGGAGATCGAGCAGAAGTGTCCCGAGGCCCTGCTCGTGGAGGGACCGGGCCACCAACTGGTTACGAGGGCTGTGTCGGCTGCTCCCGCTTCCATGAGCGAAGATCACCAACCCCTGGGCGGCAGGTGGAACGTGGAGGTCACCCGCCAAGTCGGCGCCGTCGATCGAGATGGTCACCTCTCGTTCCACGTCTTGTCGGGGGGCCGAGTGGATCGGCTCACCCACGCTCCGGCGGAGCAACGACGCAACCTCGTCGTCAGTCGTCTGCTGGAAGTCCCGGTACCACAGCCCGACGGCCACAAAGCGAGGGGGGGTGAGCAGGCTCACCACCTCGTCCGCATCGGCCTCCAGGTCCTCCGTCGCCTGCACGGACGCCACCGGCACGGCCACAATGATGCGACGCGCCCCTCGGGTCTGAGCAATTTCCACTGCTGTCCGCGCCGTAGCACCGGTAGCCAACCCGTCGTCGACGATGATCACCGTGCGTCCCTCGATGGGAATGGGCGGTCGCCCGGCTCGGTAGCGATCGACCCGGCGGCTCAGCTCCTGCCGTTCTTCCGCCTCGACCCGGGCCACATCCTGCTGGGTCAGCCCGACCGTACGGATCAGGCCGGAGTCGAGCAGGCGGGCGCCGCCCTCCCCGATCGCTCCGAAACCGAGCTCAGGTTGGAAGGGCAAGCCCAGCTTGCGCACGACGATGACGTCAAGAGGCGCGCCAAGGGCCGCCGCCACTTCAGCCGCGACCGGCACGCCACCACGGGGAAGGGCCAGTACCACCGGTTGTTCACTCCGGAATGGCGTGAGCAACCTGGCCAATCGCCGGCCGGCGTCGTGCCGGTCGGTGAACACGTGCTGGGCTCCCAGGTAGTTCGAGCGCGGTCATTTCACAACCCCGTTGGGAACGTCTCGGCCGGTTCTCCTCGATCCCACAATGGGGTCCGCTCGAGCGGCTCGAGGGCTCGGGTGTGGTCCATGTGGATGACGACATCGAACTGCTGGGCCAGCTGAGCCTCGAAGTAGTGACTTTGGAGCTCGCTCTCCGGCCGGTAGATCACCCCGATCGCCCGCTCGAGACGGGGTTGGCTCAGCACGTCGTGCACAGTTGGGTCTGCCGTGGACAGCCAGTACTGGGGAAGTCCGACGGAGTGCAGCAAGGCTTCGTGGCTCTCGGGACGAGCGGGACGGACCCGCTTGCGCTCGACCGGCGCTCCCCAATCGGAGGCCGCGGTCACCCGACCGGAATAGGTGGTGAATCCGATGAGTGATGCCTCGCCTCCATATCGTTGCCGGGCCAGTTGGCCGACGTTGAGCTCGCCCCTGAGCCCCATGGCTGTGGCCCGGGCATCACCCACGTGGGAATTGTGCTCCCACACCACGACCTTGGTATTCGGCGATTGACGATCGAGGTGCTCGGTGAGTGCGGCGAGTGTCCCGGACATGTGTTGGTCACGGAGGTTCCACGAGGACACCTCGGCCCGGTACATCTGGTGGTAGTACTCCTCGGCATCGCGGACGAGCCGGGCATTCTGCTCGGCGTAGAACTGCTCGTCCTCAGCCATCCAACCGTCCCGTCGGAGGTACGCCTCCGCTCGTCGTCGCAGCTCAATCAGCTGGGCCACAACCTCGTTCTCGCAGGGCGCGGCTCCTTGGAAGACAACCGCATGCCCATAGGCTTGTCCCTCGGCACCGACGTGGTCGAAACACGAGTAGCGCCGTCGTGCCTCCTGAGCCTCGGACGGGTCGACCTGATCGAGATAGCCGATGACGGCCTCGATCGAGGTGCGCAGGCTGTAGAGGTCCAGTCCGTAGAATCTGACCTTGGCGGCGGGATGGGTCAAAGCGTCGTTGCGAGCCCGCATCCACTGGACGAAGCCCAGAACATCCCTGTTCCGCCACATCCACGTGGGGAAGCGGCGGAAGCCCCTGAGCGCCGTTTCTGCATCGGCATCGGCAGACATGCCCATGACGTATCGATTGACCCGGTAGGCGTCTGGCCAGTCCCCCTCGACCGCTACAACCGTGAATCCGAGCTCGTCGATCAGTCGCCGAGTGATGCGCGCCCGCTCGCGGTAGAACTCATGGGTACCGTGAGACGCTTCTCCGATGAGGACGAAGCGCCGGTCGCCGATGACATGGAGCAGCGAGTCGTAGTCCTCGGACACACCGGTCACCGGTCGGGCCGCCCGGACCACCGCCTCGACCGACTTGTCAGTCAACAACCCGGACCTCATGTATCCAACCTCCTCCTCCGCGTGGCCAGGCACTAGGGCCGGAAGTCCCACCTTGGGGCGCCGGGGCGAGCCTCGGGTGTCACCCCGGAGGCTGTCACGGGCCGATGCAGTGCGGCTGGGGCTTTGGGACCTTTGGCACTTCCGGGTGCCGCCGACCTGTCGGAAAATGCCAAGAGTTGCGGTTCACCAAAGGAGTTGCCCGATGCGGTCGCCGTTGGAGAGGGGAAGGGATCACCGCCTCAAGTCGCAAGCTCGGCAGCTGGTGGGGGAGTGCGAGAGTTTCCTGGTCGGAGAACTGCCATCCGTCCTCCAACACCGGGGGCTTCCGGTCCCTGACTGGGCCTGGCTAAGCGTGCTGGCCCACGCCCCCACAGACGTGGTGGCGGGACACGCATCTGGAGGGTCGCGGGGCCGGTTCCGCGGTCACCTCAATGCCGTCTGGCTCGGGGCGGTGGCCCTGTTGGCTCAAGAATTGATCATGGTGGCCGACCGTACCGGCTGCAGTGTCGAAGACCTTCAGCACGATGTCCTCCTCAATGTGGAACTGAGCTGGGAAAGGCCGATGCCGGGCGAGTCGGTGGTGGGGCCGAGCCGGTTCGTCGAGGAGGTCCGACGGGCCCTCCATCGGTTCAGGGGCAGCTCCCAGCCCCAATGATGTGAGGCCGCTCATGAATGCAAACGACTTGCACGTCGCGATCACAGATCTTGACTGCCAGGGGAAGTGTCGGCAGCACCATAGGAATTCCGACCCTCCGGTGCGGCCGGGACGTGTTGCCGAGACACGAAAGTGACAGACGGCTCTGGACGGATCGAGCTCACCAGGTGCACCATGGTTCATGGCCCCCCAAATGGTCGGATTGGGCCAGTGCTCGATCCTCAAAGGAGGACGGAATGAAGGCGGAGGGTTGGTACAGAGATCCCTATGGAGTGCACGACGAACGCTGGTTCTCGGACGGGACTCCCACCCGGATCGTCTGCGACCACGGAGTGGAGTCGGAAGACCCACCCCCGAACCGCCCCTACATCGGTCCGCTCGAACCGGTCGATGAGGGGGACCAGCCGGTCATCCATGGATCGGCCGATGAGAACCAGTCCGGGCAGGCACGACCCGGAGAGCGTGGAGTGAGGGCTGGGTGGGAGGCATTCGTCGAAACCGGAGGTGACTGAATAGCTCTCGGACTCCCATTCCGGGCGGTCACTGTCGAGCATCTCCTTTCTTGAGACCTTCGCCTCTAGCGGGGGGACCGAGTGCCCGCAAAGGTAGATGGGGCAGGAAGTCGAAAGGTGGCTCTGGACTCGGGGGATGGGGGAGCGTTGGGGGCGCAGATCCGTGATTGTGGACCTCGAGTGGCCTGATCACGGCAAAGGTAGAAGAGGTCTGCCGTGAGCACTCTCGAGGCCGACAGCGATCTGAAGTTGCAACGAAATCGAACGAGTCCCAGTGGTGGGGATCGGGGACCGTGGCTGGCCCTGGCCGAAACGAGGTGTGGGAGCAAAGGATGGAAGGAGTGCCAGATGGGCACTCCCTGAGGTTTGGACGAACAGATGACGACCAAGCTGACAAGATGGGAACCGTTCGGTATCGATCTTCCCGACAGCTGGAGAAGACTGTTCGATGTCGGAACGGAGCCGGAGGGATGGCTGCGAGTCGAGGAGATCCACGAAGACGGGGACCTGGTGGTCCGGGCGGAAGTTCCTGGTATCGATCCCGACGAGGATGTCGACGTGTCGGTCTCCGAAGGGATGCTCCACATCTCGGCCAAGCGCGAGGAGCGCACCGAGGACAAGGGGAAGGACCGATACCGCTCCGAGTTCCGCTACGGTCAGTTCTCGCGGAACATCGCTCTTCCTTGTGGCCTGGACAAGGACGCGGTGAAGGCTGAGTACAAGGATGGGATCCTCGAGGTCCGGATTCCCTGGCCGAAGGAGAAGGAGCAGGCATCGACCAAGGTACCGGTAGCTCGCTCCTGAACACGGCCTTCGCCCGAACCCGGCCGATGCGTGAGGTGGTTCCAGACGGGGGCTTATGGTCCGTCGCGCCACAAGGGAGAGGCGATGACGATCTCGAGGCCAGGGCATGAAGCTGGACCGGGCCGTCATCGAGGAGCTCAGGGTGGGTCCCGGGGAGCGGGCCAACCTGAACAGCCGGAGTACCGAGTCGACGAAGGTGAACTGGCTCGGCGACAGCGGCTCTCCCCATAAGGTTGCCCTGGAGGACCTGCGGTCCTTCGTCGGAGATCTGGAATCATCTCAGCAGTTGCTGTGGGCCAGCGACACCCATGCGTTGCTCGTTGTTCTTCAGGCAATGGACGCAGCGGGCAAGGACGGGACCATCAAGCACGTGATGTCGGGAGTCAACCCACAGGGTTGCCAGGTGGTTGCCTTCCGACAACCGTCAGCCGAGGAGCTCGGACACGACTACCTCTGGCGGTATAGCAAGGCACTGCCCGAAAGAGGGAAGATCGGGATCTTCAACCGCTCGTATTACGAAGAGGTCCTGGTCGTCCGGGTGCACCCTGAGTTGCTGGGCGGTCGCACCAACGACCCGACCGACATCTCCTCGGGGCGCTTGTGGTCGCGGCGCTACGAGGACATCAATGCGTTCGAGCAGCACCTCCACCGAGACGGGACTCGTATCGTCAAGATCTTCTTGCACCTGTCCAAGCGAGAGCAGAAGAAGCGACTTCTCGAACGGCTCGAAGATCCGGCCAAGTCCTGGAAGTTCTCCATGGCTGACCTGAGGGAGCGAGAGCGTTGGCACGAGTACCACGCCGCGTACGAAGACACGCTCACGGCGACGTCCACCACCTGGGCTCCGTGGTACATCGTGCCGGCCGACCACAAGTACGCGGCTCGTGCCTTGGTGGGTGGGATCCTGGTGCATGCCATCGACCGGATGGGTCTGCAGCTACCGAGACCCAGTCCGGAGCAGCTCCGGCAATTGAGCGAAGGAAGGGACCGGCTCCGAGCCGAGTGATGCCGCTAATTTGACGGCTCTGCCTGGACGTACGCCCGGAGCCCGGGTCGAGGGCGACAATGGACCTTCGGCCCTGCCGCCACGCAACGAGGTGCTGGAGGATAGGGCCAACGCCAAAGACGTGCTAGGGAGGTTTAGCCATGATTCTGGATCTGTCGCAGTCGCTTGCCGACGAGCTTCGTGACACCCTTGGGCAGGTGATCGGCGACATGAGCAGCGAGATCGCCGGTACCGACAACCCCCAGTACCGGAGGGATCTCGAAGCTCGCCGGGACCGCCTCAGGTCGGTGCACGCCCAGCTCGACGGTCCCAAGGCTCCCTGAGGGACGTTGAATGAGGCAGGTGACCTGAGACGGTGGTGAGGGGACGTGAAATGTCCGGTCGAGGACCATCCTGGCATGAGTGGTTTCGTCATGTCGTCATTGCTGCCCCAATCTGCAAGTGGACCGCGCCCGCACCGTCATCGGGGATCGAACATTCATCGGATCCCCTCGGTGCGAGTCACCCATGACCAAGCAGGCCGCGTCGCCGCCGACCAACGACAAGGGTACGCCCGTCGCCCCACCCCCACCCCCGGCCTGGCGCCATTTCCTCTGGCCCCTGGCGTTCGTGATCATGGCGGTGCTGTTCTTCCTTCTGCCCATTGCCACGCATAGCAAGCAGGTCACGCTCAACTACTCGCAGTTCCTGAACGACGTCTCGGCGCACAAGGTGAAGACGGTCACCATCCCGACCAACGGGACCGCGACGGGCACGCTGTCCGACGGCAGCGACTACACGACCGCCATCCCGCCACAGGCGGGACAGTCCTTCCTCGACCAGCTGCAGAAGGTCGATGTGCAGATCACCGCGCAGAACGAGCGGCACGTCGTTCGGGACGCCAAGTGCTCTCGTGGGTGATCCTGCTGCTCCCCTTCATCTTCCTCGGCTACCTGTGGTGGCGGCTCTCGAAGGGCGCAGCGGGACGCCTCCAGGGTGCGTTCGGCGTCGGCCGAGTCGAAGGCGAAGGTCTTCGACGAGGAGCGTCCGAAGACGACGTTCGCCGACGTCGCCGGCTACGAGGGCGCCAAGCTCGAGATCCGCGAGGTCGTCGACTTCCTCCAGCACCCGGAGCGCTACGCGCGGGCCGGCGCCATGGCGCCCCGGGGCATCCTGATGGTCGGCCCGCCCGGCACCGGCAAGACCCTGCTCGCCCGGGCGGTGGCCGGCGAGGCCGAGGTGCCCTTCTTCTCGGTGACCGGGTCGAGCTTCGTCGAGATGTTCGTCGGCGTCGGGGCCGCCCGCGTACGGGACCTTTTCGAGGAGGCTCGGAAGCGGGCGCCGGCCATCATCTTCGTCGACGAGATCGACGCCATCGGCAGCGCCGCTCGGGATCGGGCGCCGTCGTCTCGAACGACGAGCGGGAGCAGACCCTGAACCAGCTGCTCGCCGAGATGGACGGCTTCGATCCGGCGACCGGGATCGTCGTCCTCGCGGCGACCAACCGGCCCGAGGTCCTCGATCCTGCGCTGCTCCGGCCCGGGTCGCTTCGACCGCCAGGTCACGATCCCGCTCCCTACTCTCTCGGAGCGTCTCGCGATCCTCAAGGTGCACTGTCAGGGCAAACAGCTCGACGCGGATGTGAGCCTCGAGGTGGTGGCCCGGGGGACGCCTGGGTTTTCCGGAGCGGACCTGGCCAACCTCGTCAACGAAGCGGCCATCATCGCCGTGCGGGCCGATCGGGATGTGCTGACCGCCGGCCGACTTCGACGAGGCCCGCGACCGGATCATCCTCGGCCGACGCGAAGGCTCGAACGTCCTGCTGCCCGAAGAGAAGCATGCCGTCGCCGTCCACGAGGCCGGCCATGCCGCTCGTCGCGGCCTACTCCGACAACGCCGACCCGATTGCGAAGGTCACGATCCTCCCGGCCGGCCAGACGCTCGGTGTCACCGAGCAGCTTCCGCTGGTCGAGCGTCACCTCTACGGCGAGGACTATCTGCACGACATGCTCGCTGTCTGGTCCTCGGCGGCCGGGCCAGCGAGCTCGTCGTGCTCGGCCAGGGCTCGACCGGCGCCGCCAACGACCTGGCCAAAGCCACCGAGCTGGCGACCAAGATGGTGCGGGAGTTCGGGCTCTCGTCAGCGGTCGGCCCGGTGGGCTACCCCCTGGGCGGCTCGGTCTTCCTCGATCCGGGAGGGAGCGCGCTCTCGAGCCGGCCGTTTGCCGAGCAGACCCAAGCGGCCATTGATGACGAGGTGTCCCGGTTGCTCGCCGAGGCCGAGCAACGGGCGATCAAGGTGTTGAAGGAGCATCTCGATGTGCTCGACAAGCGTGGTCGACAAGCTTGTCGCCATGGAGACGATCGACGGCTCGGACGTCTACGCACTCGCCGGGAGGGACGAGCCAGCTGTTGGAGTGGGGGTCACCGTGGCACCGGACCTTGCCAATGCGGCGGCCGGTGAACACGGGCGTGCGTCCTCGGTCGCATCCGGAGATGTACGACCTCCGGACGATTCCTCGGCGGCCTGAGCACCGCCCACAGCTCAGCCAAGAGCCCGTTGGCTCTCGCCATCTCGCTCGATCTCGATGAGCTGTGCCAAGGAGTCAGGGACCGGCGGGGATGGCACGACCGGGGAGCACCGAGCCCAGCAGCTCTCTCTCACCGACGATGGTGCCGTCGCGCATCTCGATGACCCGGTCGGCGTGAGCGGCCACGTCTGGGGCATGGGTCACCATGACAATGGTGACCCCGCTGTCGCCGAGCCGATCCAGCAAGCCTAGGAAACGGGCGGTCGACCCCGAGTCGAGGCTCCCGGTTGGCTCATCAGCCAGCAGGACCTTTGGATCGTTGGCCAGCGCCCGGGCGATCGCCACCCTCTGCCGCTCGCCGCCCGACAGCTCGGTCGGGAGCCGGTGTTCGCAGTCGCCGAGGTCGACCTGGACGAGCAGGTCGCGAGCTCGTGCTTTCCGTTGACGTGCGGACAGATGAGTGCCGAACATGGGGAGCTCGATGTTGGCCAAGGCCGAGAGTTGGGGCAGGAGGTTGTGGAACTGGAAGACCAGGCCCACCTCCTTTCGGCGGTAACCGCTCGGATCGCGCATTCGAGCCAGATCCTGTCCCGCCACCGCCACGGAACCGGAAGTGGGGGAGTCGATCGCCGCCAATAGATGAAGCAATGTCGACTTGCCGCAGCCCGACGGGCCGGTGATGACCACCGTCTCCCCGTACTCGACGGTGAGATCGACCCCCGCCAGCGCGTTGACCTGACCCGGATAGACCCGGGTCACTCCCTTCACGACGACGGCGAGTCGGTCGTCGGCCGGATCACTCATAGCTGAGGGCCTTGAGGGGCGAGAGGAGAGCGGCCCGGATCGTCGGGTACAGCGCCCCGATCAGGGTCATGGCGAGGGCGGTGAACAGGGCCCGCCAGAATGCACCCTCGGTGAAGTTGGGGTGGAGAATGCCCTTGAGCGCCGGGAGACGGGCTAACCCCGCCGCCACGATGAACGAGAGCACCACACCGATGACCGCACCCAGGAAGGCAAGCAGGAGGCTCTCGCCGAGCAGAAGGCTGACGGTTCGCCGACGTGTCCATCCCATGGCCCGCAGCAATCCGAACTCCCGGGTCCTTTGGAACAACGAAAGGAGCATGGTGTTGCCGACGATGACCGCCCCGATGAGAATGGCCAACACCGTGCTCCCGTTGACCGCGGCCTGGAGGTAGACCAGATTGCGGTCCGCCCGCCCGAACTGGGCGGCGGTCTGAATGGTGGTCAGTTGAGGTTGGTTGTAGGCGATGCGGTTGGCTACGGCCGCAGCTTTGGTTCCCGGGTCGACCTTGACGAATGCCAGGGTGACGATTCCGGCCACCCGGTTGTAGCCCTGGATGACCGGCAGCGGGAACATGGCCCCGGCATCCCCGAACGAGTTGCCCGTGGAGTAGATGCCCACGACGGTGTTCGTAGTGCCCAAAGCATGGAACTGGTCACCCACTCTCAGACCGAGGTTGGCCGCGGCCCGCCAGCCCAGCAGTACCTGGTGCGATGCCGTGGCCCCATAGGCCTGACCGTTCACGACCTTGACGCCAAAGGCGGCGAGATCACCGGGGTCGATGCCGATCTCGATGAAGACCGGATTGTCGCCATTGATGTTCTCGGTCTCGACCAGCACACCGACCACCCTGGCCACGCCAGGCGTCTGGCCGACCCGAGCCAGTTCCTGGCGGTCGATGGTGCTGGCCAGGGTGTCCGCTGCACCTTTCTGGAGCACGGTGAAGTCCGCCTTGCCCACCGAGATGATGGCGGCGGCCGACTGTTCGAGACCGCTGCTGGTGACAGCCAGGGTGACCACGGTCATCACCGCGATGGCCACCGCAAACGCCAATCCGATCGATCGCGCCTTCTTTCTCCACAGGTTGCGGAGGATCAGGTCGAAGAAGGTCATCAAGCGCTCTCTGAGGCCGGAACCGGATACGAGATGAGTGGCCTCACGTCATCCATTGTTTGCCTGACCGGTACCCGGGCTCTAGGGACCTTTGACCCCAATTTTCGAGGTCAGCCCTCCATTTGGACCATCCCGCCGGGTTTGCGCCACGATGCTGGCCGGCCGAGTGCCCGGATGAGCGTTTCAAAGGGTCATCTGCCGACTCTCCCCCGGAGCGAGCTCGGCGACCTGGCCGTCCAACCCGACGCGTGCGCTGCCTTCTCCCCATTCCTCGGCTTCCACCGTAATGACCCCGTCCGCCACGGTGACGTTCATCCATCGCCGGCGATAGCGGAGGTCGAGCGTGACGCTCTGTATCTCGGCTGGGAGGAGGGGGTTGAACCAAATGCCGTCGTCCCGGGTTTCGATGCCCAGGTAGCAGCGTTGGAGGAGGTCCACCGTGCCCGCCATGGCACCCAGGTGGATCCCCTCCGCAGTGGTACCTCCCTGGAGGTCATCGAGGTCGCTGTGGAGCGCATCCTCGCAGAACTTCCAGGAGCGCTCGCGATCGGA
Organism: uncultured Acidimicrobiales bacterium; assembly: GCA_963727075.1. Taxonomy (GTDB): domain Bacteria; phylum Actinomycetota; class Acidimicrobiia; order Acidimicrobiales; family RAAP-2; genus Bog-756. The sequence continues at coordinate 1,944,234 of CAVSET010000006.1, read as the reverse complement.
CCGGGCCAGCACCCAGCTGTGCACCACCCGGCTCAGGGTCGAACCGTGCGACGTGCGCTGGAGGTAGTACTCGATCGTCGGCAAGATGAGGTCGGAGCCGAAGTCGTATCCCAGCCGACCGAAGATCGCCTCCAGCTCGTCACTCGAGAGCAGGTAGAAGAGCATGAGGACGTCGGCCTGCTTGGAGGCCTTGTAGGCATTGGGCGTGTCGTTCTCGCCCTCGAGGATTCGATCGAGACGGGAGATGTCGCCGAATCGGGTGCGATAGGCGTCCCAGTCCAGCTCGGCTAGGTCCTCGTAGCCCTCGAACTGGCTGATGACACCGTCGCGGTGGAAGACCAGACGCATCTTGCGGCTGACCTCCTCCCAATGGGCCAGTTCGGCGTCGTCCACTGAGAGGCGAGCTCGTAGCTCGCCCCGGCGAGGCTCCGGCAAGAGGTCGACCAGCTCGAGAGCCCGACACAGGACCCACACGGCCATCACGTTGGTGTATGCGTTGTTGTTGACACCGGGTGCCGATGCTCCGACGTAGGCGTCGTGGTACTCGTCCGGGCCCATCACGCCGACGATCTCGTAGCGATCGGTCGTCGCATCGTATCGGGCGGTGCTGGCCCAGAACTTGCTGATCTCGAAGATCATCTCGGCTCCGAAGGTGACCATGAAGTCGATGTCCCCGGTGGCCTGATAGTACTTCCACACGTTGTAGGCGACGGCGGCATTGATGTGCCGTTGGAGATGGGAGGCATCGAGCCAACCATCGGCCGGACATCGGGTTCAGGTGGACGACCTGTGACTCCTCGCGACCGTTGCTTCCGCTCTGCCACGGGAACATGGCCCCCCGCAAGCCGGCCTGTTGGGCCGCCCAGCGGGCCTCGGGTAGTCGACGGTAGCGGTACAGAAGCAGTGACCGGACCAGCTCGGGAAGATGGAGGGTGAGATACGGGAAGATGAAGAGCTCGTCCCAGAAGACATGACCGCGGTAGGCCTCACCGTGTAGGCCCCGAGCCGGCACACCCACGTCCAGGTCCAGGGTGTTACGAGAGGTGGTTTGCAGCAGGTGGAAGATATGGAGGTGCAGGATTAGTCGCGTCCGGCCGTCATGGCTCTCCATTTCCAGCGAGAACCGCTTCCACAAGTCGTTCCAATCCAGGACGTGGGCGCGGAGAAGCTCGACGAAACTACCCAGCCGGCCAGCTCCACGAGCGGGCCTCTGTCGGAGCATCGCTGATGGAGCGGTCCCTCGAGGTGAAGAGCGTCACGATCTTTTCGATGGTGATGGGTTCGGCGGGATCAGCATCCAAAGAGAACTCATGAGCGATGAACCCCGGCTCCTCGACCACCCGGCGAGCCGGGCTGATGGGCCTGGCCGCACTCACGATGCGAGTCCTGGCCACTTCAGCGATCTCCACATCCGACTGGCTGGTTCGTGCGGCCAACGCAATGGTCTCGTCATTGACCACCTCGGTCTGCACCTCGATGAGATGGTGCTCGTCGAATTGGCTGTAGCGAGCCACTCCGGCGTTGACGATCCGGCCGTCGAGACCTGAGCGGACATCGAGGCGGCCGGACCAGTTCTCCGGCCCAGAGCACGGTCTGGAGACCGGCCACATGGCGGTTGGCCATGCTCACAAATCGCTGTTGCTGCAGCCGTGTCACTCGCCCCGCACCGTCCCGGGCTCGCAGCGTCCGAGTCAACGTCGCCCGACGAAGGTCGAGCTCCTGGGAGAAGTCGAGAATGTCGAAGCTGGTGAGGTCGAACCACGGCCCCTCGTTCACGCGGAAGGTGAGCGTGAGCCAATTGGGTATGTTGACCAGGCTCTCGTTTTCGACCATGCGTCCGGACAGCTCACTCGTGCGCCGGTCGTACAAGCCAGCGACATAGGTTCCGGGATAATGGATTCCATCCGCAACCGACTCCGAGGCTGCGCCACGAGTGGCGAAGTACCCGTTCCCCAGCGTGCACAGCGACTCCCGCACGCCCTCGTGGCCCGGATCGAACTGGTCGTACCGGAGCGACCATTCGTCTTCTCTCGCTGGAGCGGTGCGCTGGGTTCCTGACGCCCTTCGGCTCACTGGTGCTCCTCGGACATCGCCGAAAGCACCTCGAGCTCGGCCAGGTCGTTGCACGACGATGTCGGCGCCGTGTTGACGGAGCGCATCAGCATGGGACTGCCGATCGATCCCCACCACGAGGCAGAAGCCGCCGCGGCGGCCGGCCTCGACTCCGGCCAGGGCGTCTTCGACGACCGCCGCCTGCGAGGGTGCCACGGCGAGTTGCCGCGCTGCCGTCAGGAAGATGGCCGGGTCTGGCTTTCCAAGAAGCTCCATCCCTTCGGCTTCGATGCCGTCCACCACGACTTCGAAGAGATCCATGATGCCCGCTCCGGCCAAGATCGTCTTGGCGTGTCGGCTGGATGAGATGAGAGCGGTGCGCAGGCCGTGGCGCACGAAGAGACCGGATGAACGTGATCGTCGACGGGAAAGGCGTCACTCCCTCGCTCTTCACAATCGCCTCGAAGTCGCGGTCCTTGAGATTGGCGATGGCGGAGATGGTCTCGTGGCCGGGCTGATCGGAAGTGCTGGCCTCGGGGGAGGTCCGCCCCACGCGAAAGGAGGAAGCTTGAAGCCCCGTCATAGCGCGGCTTCCCGTCGACATAGCGAAGGTAGTCGTCGTCGGTGAACGGGACAAAGGCCTCACCTGTGCGAGTCGACCGGTCGCTCAGGTAGTCGTCGAAGACCCGCTTCCAGCACTGGGCATGCACCTTGGCGGTATCAGTGACCACGCCGTCCATGTCGAAGATTACCGCTATCGAGTTGATCGATCCGGAGGGTGAGCGTCTGTCTAGGATCCCGTCGATCTTGCTGACTCATGTCGGTTGAAACTTCATCGGAGGCCGTTCAAGAGGAGAGCGGTGGACCCTTCGTCGACCAGCGTATTCGGTGAGCACTAGGACCGTTGCCCGGGCCGAGAGCAGACCACCTGATCAGACGCCCCCGGGGCATGCCATGCCTCCATTCTCCTTGCCCTTGGGGGGATGAACCAGGGCCGTTCGTCACAAGGACCAGGCTGGGGGAGCAGACAGGGGACCTTCGACCCTGGCGTCAGCCAAGGCGATCGACCACGATGCCTTGGTGGAATTGGTGCCAGCCGGGGCTCCGGAGCAGCTCCCAGGAGCGGCCGGATCCGATCCAGGGGTCACTCCGGCCAGAGTCGTCGAGACACACGTTTCGACGCTGTTCTTCGTGGGCGACCGCGTCTACAAGCTCCGAAAGTCGGTGCAGTTCGACTTCCTCGACTTTCGGCTCCGGACCACCCGCCTGCAGGACTGTCGCCGTGAGGTCGCGCTCAATCGGAGGCTCGCTCCCGACGTCTACCTGGGAGTCGCCGACCTGGTGATGAACGGGGAGCCGATCGACCACATGGTGGTCATGCGGCGAATGCCCGATGGCCGCCGGTTGGCCGAGCTCGCCCGACAGGGGGCCGACCTGGACCCGTGGGTGCATCAGGTGGCCGACGTGCTGGTGTCGTTTCATCGGGACGCCGATCGGTCGCCCGAGATATCGGCGGACGCAACTGCCGATGCGTTGGACAGAATCTGGCGGGACAGCTTCCGCGAGACCGATCCATTCGTCGGGACCGTCCTTGACGAGGAGATGGATAGCGGGATCCGGGCCATGGTCCCGCGATGGATACGGGGACGAGAGTCGTTGCTCGAGACGCGGATCGAACTGGGTTGCGTGTGCGACGGACACGGCGATCTGCAGGCGGAGGACATCTTCTGTCTCGATGACGGAGTCCGGATACTCGACTGCGTCGAGTTCTCCGACCGGCTGCGTCACTGCGACGTGTGCTCCGACGTCATGTTTCTGGCGATGGACCTCGAGCGATTGGGTTGTCCCGTTGCGGCCAGCCGCCTGCTTGCCGACTATCAGGAGCTCGCCGGCAGTCGATTTCCCGATACCTTGGCCCACTTCTACGCCGCATCCCATGCCTATGTTCGGGCCATGGTTGCTTGTCTTCGATCTGACCTAGTGGGGGACGCCGCCCGTTCAGAGGCGAGACAATTGCACGCATTGGCGTTCGACCACCTTCGCAGGGCGCAAGTGCAGCTGGTGTTGGTCGGCGGCCCACCCGGCTGCGGTAAGTCCACCCTGGCCGCCGGGCTGTCCGGGACCGCCGGCTGGCCCGTCCTTCGCTCGGACCATATCCGTCGGGACTCGAGCATCGAGGCGATGGTGCCGGGCTTCCCCATCGGAGACTCCCGGCTACCGCCAGGGTCGCTACCACCCCGAGGTCACCTCAACGGTGTACCGGGAGCTGCTCCGGCTGGCCGAGCGGTCGCTCCGGCTCGGGCAGCCGGTTGTCCTTGACGCCTCATGGATCGACACTTCATGGCGGGATGCGGCGAGGTCGATTGCCGATCGCACCGGTAGCGACCTGGTGGAGTTCCGTTGCAATGCATCTCCAGCGGATGCCGCCGACCGGATCACCCGCCGATTGTCCGAGCGCGGCGACATCTCCGAGGCCACTCCCGAGATAGGGCGGGCGATGAGCCAATCGATGGATCCATGGCCGTCAGCGATGGTCATCGATACCTCGCAGCTGTCCCCGTCCGAAGCCCTGGCGCAAGCGCAGCGGGCATTGTCCGATGGATGATGCCGGTCCCGCGGATGACGTGCGCCACTCGGGGCCGGGCCGATCGTTCGCACCTCCAGGCGGGATGATTGCTTGGCAGACCGGCGGGCAGGGTCTTTGCGGCATACCATTGTTCCGCCGGAGGTGTCGAATGAGCGGCGACCCGGGAGCGGTGGGAAGAAGCCGCACAAGCACGTGAGCGTCGTCGTGCCCGATCAGGGCCCCCTCGAGCGCGAGGTCAAGCTCGAGGCTGATCCCGGGTTCGTGCTCCCGCACCTGCCCAGGGCGGTCGGAGCGATTGAACGGCGGTCCGAGCAGCATCTTCGCACGGCGTACTTCGACACGCCGGAGTTCCGGTTGTGGCGTCGCGGCATGACCCTTCGCCACCGCGTGGGGGAGGCGTCGGGAACCGGAACTTGGACACTGAAGCTTCCCGCTCCGAGTGAGGGACCAATGCTCGCCCGGACCGAACTGACCTGGGTCGGACCCCGGGCTTCGGTGCCCGAGGAGGCGATCACACTGCTCGTCGGAATCGTCCGACGCTCACCGCTCCGCCAGATCGTGGAACTGGTCACGACCAGGCGGCGCCTCTTGCTCCACGACTCGTCCGGGGTGCCGCGAGGAGAGCTCGATGACGACACCGTCACCGTGGTAGGCGGGGCGCGAACCGGTCTGCGGTTTCGCCAGTTGGAGCTCGAGCTCCGACCCGGTGGGGAGGCACTGGTCGCCCCGGTGGTGAGGGCCCTCACCCGTGCCGGCGCCCGTCCCGATGGAGAACAGAAGCTCGCAAAGGCGGTGGACCTGCCGGATCGGTCAGCGAGAGACCCGGGTGTTCGTATCGGCTGGGATTCCCCAGTCGCGGACATCGTCAAGCTCAGCATCGCCACGGCACTGGATCGGCTGCTCGCCAATGAGTACCTCCTGCGGATGGATCCCGTGAATCATTCGGTGGAGGGAGTCCACCAGGCTCGTGTCGCCACCCGCCGACTGCGATCTGAGCTCAAGATGCTGGGCTTGGCCCTCGACCGTGGCTGGGTGCGGCACGTGCGTGGTGAACTGAGGTGGTTGGGCACCGCGCTGGGCCAGGTGCGTGATGCTGACGTGCTTGCCCCGGTGCTCGATGGGGATGGCGATGGCTCGCCGTTCGACCGCGAGGGGCGACAGGAACTGCGCTCGAAACTGGCTGAGCAACGACGGACGCACTGCCGAGAGCTAGCCACCGTGCTCACGGACGACCGGTACCTCACCCTGCTCGACCGGCTCGACGAGGCCGCTCTTCGCCCGCCCTTCGACGATCACGCTTCCGGCAAGACGAGCGGATCACCTCTGGCCTACCGGCCGGCCCGAGCGGTCCTCCCGAAGCTTGTCAGGCATCGCTGGCAGGCCCTGCGAAAAATGGTGCGAGGGGCCGGTCGTCATCCAAGTGATCCCGACTTGCACGGCATGCGGATCAGATCAAAGGAGCTTCGGTACGCGGCGGAGACGGCGGCACGGATCATCGGCAAGCCCGCCCGCGGGACCGCGGCCGCCGCTGAGGCCGCCCAGAATGTACTTGGCGAGCACCACGACGCGGTGTGCGCCGAGCTCTGGCTCCGGAGTCAAGCGATGTACGGCCCACTGGCGGCAAGCTATTCCGCTGGGCGACTGGCGGCACAACAGGAGCGGTTGCAGCGGAAGCTGCGGGATCGATGGGGATCGGTCTGGCACGAACTCGATCGCAAGAAGCACCGGCGCTGGTTCTAGAGTTCGGTATCCGCTCCTCCGAAGGCCTTGCTCGGAGCGTGGGACGCCTATCGGGTCGTGGGCAGCGGGCTGTCGTGCTGAGCGAGAAGGACCTGATCTGCGACCGGCCGGCTGAGGGCACGAAGATCGGCGGCCAAGTCCACGATCATGTCATCCACGGTGAGCATTCCGACGAAATCACTCCGGCTGAGGACGGCGAGCCTGCGGACCATGTGCGATCGGAACAGATCGAAGGCCTCGTTCAGATCGGCGTCGGCGTCGATGGTGATCACAGGCGAACTCATTACGCAGTCGATCCGGGCGTCGTCAGGCAGACCTCTGGCCAGCCCTCGCCGGACGAGGTCGCGATCGGTGACGAGGCCAACCAGCTTTTCTCCGTCGACAATGGCCAGCGATCCGACCCCACTCTGTTCCATGATCATGGCTCCATCGCGAATTGTCCTATCCGGACCGATGCTGACGCCGGACCGTCGCAAAGCGTCGATTGTTCGCACAGGCTTCCCCTTCGGAGTCTGGTCCTCGCATGGAGGCTGGGATCACTTGGAGGCAGGCACCTTGCGCCGAGGGTGCTCGAAATGTTGGATGCTGGCGTCGGAGCCGGGGAAGAAGAGGGTTTCATGTCCATTGTCACCCCACCGCACGACATACGGCGGTGCCCCATCGGACCCCCTGACCTCGAGAATCTGTCCGTCACGATCCGGCTGGCCATGCCGATGCCCGTGGACCACGACACGATCTCCCACGCTGGCCTGCATAGCTTCCTCCTTGATGCACTTGTTTGCAGTTCCATGGTCGATCCTTCGCTCCTAACCCACCAGGGCCGAAAGTCCCGTCCGAGGCGGACGAGTGGCCCCCAAGCCTTAGGCGTCCGGGTGACGAGCCCATCACGGCTCACCCCGTTCTCGATTCACAGAGAGCCCGCCTACCCGAGCCTGGGACATCGCCCTAACCGTCCTACTGGTCAACTCCGAGTCGACGAGTCGGATCGACTCGCAACGAATCCGGTAGCAACGGCTCTTCTCATCAAGGGCGGTCAATAGGAGACGGCCCAGAGCGAGCGGACACGTACGAGATTCGCGGGACGGGACCGGCAATGTCAACACCGCCCTTTCGCCCGATGGCCTCAGCCGTCACCCGGCACCAATTCGCGCTGCAGATGCTCCAGCTTCTGGGGATTGGTCACCGAGCGGACGCCGACCACCTTGCCCGCCAGGATGTCGAGCACCAGCGTCGCCACGACGCGGTCGCCATCCACGAACACCATGGCCGGCTGGCCGTTGAGCATGACCTCACGCGGGGTGCCATGGAGCTTCCTGGCCACGTTGATCAAGAAGCGCGAGCTGCGTTGCGGGCCGACCACCGGTCGCATGGCCGCCCGGACGACGCCTCCGCCATCGGTCCAGACGACCACGTCGTCCGCCAGCATCTCTATCAGGCCCTCCAGATCTCCGGTGGCGCATGCCACGACGAACCGGCGGGTGAGCTCGCGGCCGTGGCGGGCGTCGGCGTCGAAGCGCTGCCTTCGGTCTTCGATCCGCTGCCGTGCCCGAGCCCCCAGCTGACGACAGCCGGCGGTGCTCCGTCCCATCAGTTCGGCGACCTCGTCGAACTGGTACCCGAAGACATCGTGCAGGAGGTATGCCGCCCGCTCCGGTGGCGTGAGCTCCTCGAGCAACACCAAGAAGGCTAGGGACAACGTGTCGGCCTGCTCCAACGCCGAAGCGTCGTCGGTCGACACCGGTTCGGGAAGCCACGGACCGGTGTAGGTGACTCGCTGGGCCCGCGCCGAGCCCAGCTCGTCGATGCACAGACGGGTGACAATGGTTACCAGGTAGGCCCGGACCGATCGGATCTCCCGTTCGTCCCGCTGCAGCCAGCGCAAGAACGTCTCCTGGACCATGTCCTCGGCGTTGGCCGCGCTGCCCAGCATCCGGTACGCGATGCCGAAGAGGAGCGATCGCCACTCCTCGAACGCAGCCCCTTCGTCAGGTGAGGACTCCGGCACCGTTCCCCTTCGGGCTCGTGGGAATCTCGCATCGTTCGGCAAATCCCTGGCTGTGCAGGCCAAGCCCGGCGTTGAAGCGCGAGCGGAAGTTCTCCAGCGCCACCCACCCGGCGAGCTCGACGATCTCAGGGTCACTGAAATGGAGGTGTAACCGCCCCGCCAGCTCGTCGGATACCTGGGCCGGGGTCACCGTCGCCTGCTCGGCATACTCGAGCACGACCCGTTCATGCTCGTCATAGAGCCCACTCTCGCGCCATTCGGCCACGGCGTGCACCTTGCGCGGATCGATGCCTGCGTTCATCCCCTCGTAGTAGCCGTAGTCGGTGCACCACGAGCAGCCGATGAGCATCCCGGCCTGTTGGATGGCCAACCAGCGCAGCGTGGGGTCGAGCTTGTTCCAACTCTTCTCGACCACAGTCTCGAGCGCACCCATCGCCACCAACACACCGGAGTGATGTGAGGCGGCCTGCGTCGGTTCGACCATCTGCCCGAACCTCCGCCGGGTGTACATCCGGGCCAGCTTGGGGACGATGCCGTTCGGTTCACTGTCTAGGGGTACATGTGCCATGGGTCACCACCTTTCTGAACCCTAAGACGATCTTGACCCGGAGAACGTGACAGCCACCTGCACGCCGAAGCGGAGAGATCGGTCCACGGCGGCCAGGACGGAAATTGCCGCCTTCGGTAGGGTTCATCCATGCCGAAGGCTCCCACCGGCCGGGTCAGCGTTGTCGCCACGAGAGTCGCCGCAGCCGTGGCAGTGGTAGTCGGAGCGTTCGTCTTCGTCGTGAGCTCGGTTGGGGGGACGAGCGTGGCGGCGCCTCCGGGTCAACCGGCCGGGTCACCCGTCGATGTGCCTCTCGGGCCCTCCTCGGGTGGGCCGGCCGCACTGGTGGACCCGGAGGCCGGGACGGGGGTGGGGTCGGCAGCACCGGGCAACGTGAGCGAGTACCCGGGGGCCTCGGTTCCCCTGGGCATGGTCCAGTTCAGCCCCGACACCTCGCCGCACCGCCAGGTGGCGACCGGTTCCGGATACGACTACGCAGATTCTCAGATCTCGGGATTCAGCCTCACCCATCTCTCGGGCCCGGGGTGCGCCATCTACGGGGACATCCCGATCCTTCCGCTCACCGGCGGAGTTCCGGCCAACCCAGATGCCGCAGTTCAGCCGTTCTCTCATTCGAGCGAACATTCCTCCGCGGGCAACTACCGCGTGAGCCTCGGATCTGCGGGCACTGATGGCATCGGGGTCCAGCTCACCGCCACCACCCGGAGCGCCCTCGGTGCGTTCGAGTTTCCCGCCCTCCGACACCCCTCCGATCGGGCACGCACCACCGCCACCGGCGACGACCTCCTGTTCAAGGTCAGCGACTCCGCCAACGGCTCCAGCAGTTCTCAAGTGCAAATCGTGGGGACCGACCACCTGGTCGGCTCGGTCACGAGCGGGAATTTCTGTGGGGTCCCAGGCAACTACACCCTCTACTTTGCCGCGCAGTTCTCCGAACCGTTTGTCGCCAGCGGCACCTGGCAGAACGGCGCAGTCGGCGCCCGCCAGGCCTGCACCGGCACCGCCGCCATCGCTTGCGGGGCTTGGGTGAACTTCCGCCGGCCGGACCATTCCGGGGCGCAGAAGGTCATGGTCAAGGTGGGCATCTCCTTCGTCTCGGCGTCCGGGGCCGCGGCCAACCTCGAGGCCGAAGATGGGGGATGGAGCTTCTCGGCCATCTCCCGGGCGGCCACCGGTGAGTGGAACGGCCTCTTGGACCGAGTCGCCGTCCACGGCGGCTCGGTGACGGCCCAGCGCACCTTCTACACGGCCCTTTACCACTCCCTGCTCTTCCCCTCCGTGTTCAGCGACGACGACGGCCGCTACCTGGGCTTCGACCGCCAGGTGCACACGCTGGCCGCTGGCCACGTTCAGTTCTCCAATCTGTCGGAGGCGGACATCTACCGATCCGAGGTCCCCCTCCTGGCCGTCCTCCTGCCGGGGCCCACCTCGCAGATGGTCCAGTCACTCCTGAACGATGCGGCCCAGACAAGTGGGGGCTTCCTGCCCAAGTGGGTGATCGCCAACAACGACGCCAGCCAGTGGGACGGTGACTCTGCCGATCCGATCATCGCCGACGCGTACGCCTACGGTGCACGCGGGTTCGACCTGGACCAGGCCCTGAAGGTGATGGTCCACGGTGCGACCGTGCCTGAGGCTGGCTTCGCAGAGCGGCAGAACCTGACGCAGTACCTGTCGCAGGGTTGGGTGCCCGCCCTCACCTACGACATCACCTCCTATCCGTATACGGACGGCGGTTCGGAGACCCTCGAGTACTCGATCGACGACTTCTCGATCTCGCGGCTCGCCCGGGCGGCGGGCGAGCCGACCGAGGCAGCCGTTTTCGCCAGGCGGGGACAGAACTGGCAGAAGCTGTTCAACCCGGCCACCGGATACCTGGCCGCCCGCCAGGCCGACGGGAGCTTTCCGGCCGGCCCGGCGTTCCAGCTGGCGAGCCCCGCCGATCGGACCCAAGGAGTGGCCCAGCAGGGCTTCGAGGAGGGCAACGCCATCCAGTACACGTGGGCCGTCCCCCAGAACCTGGCCGGGCTCGTCGGACTGATGGGCGGGGACCAGGCGGCCGTGGCCGCGCTCGACTCCTTCTTCACCCGTTTGAATGCCACCCGGTTCCGGCCCTATGACTGGGCTGGCAACGAGCCGGGGGAATGGATCCCCTTCGAGTACGACTACGCCGGCGCGCCGTTCGACACCCAGTCGGTCGTACGCCGGATCATGACTCAGCTCTACCCGCTCGCCCCGGTCTCCGAGCCGGGAGAGGACGACCTCGGAGCCCTCTCCTCGTGGTACGTCTGGGCTGCTCTGGGGCTCTACCCGGAGACCCCGGGGGTGGCCGACCTGGCCATGACCAGCCCCCTCTTCCCCGAGGTGAAGATCCTCGAAGGAAACGGTCGAACCCTCACGATTACCGGCTCGCATGCCCCCGACCTGTACATCCACCGTGCCCATTTGGCCATCGGGTCAGCCGGGCCTTCGCCCTGGGACAAGCCCTGGCTCCCTTCGGCGGTCCTCTCCGAGGGAGCGGACCTCTCGGTGGACCTGGGCAACTCCCCCGACCCGGCCTGGGGGGCGTCGCCGTCGGCCGCCCCTCCGTCGTTCGCTCAGGACGCCGCAGCCGCGGTGCCTTTCACCGCTCCGGGCGGGTCGTTCAGCGTGCCCCTCGACGGTTCCGCCGTCCTCCAGCTCGGGGTCCAGGAGGCATCGCCGGCGACAGGCCCGAGGCCGGGGGAGCTCGTGTCCTGGCGCGCCGTGCCCTCGGTCGGGGTCACCGTGTCACCGGCTTCGGGGACCTGGCGGGTGGTCGACGGCCGCTCGATGACACCCGTCCGGGTGGCATCCGCCACACCAGGCAGGTCGACGGTGACCTTCGACCTGGTCCAGGGCGGCACACCGTTGCCGAGCCTGACAGTGGACATCGCCTCGTAGGTCCGACCTCGACGCCGGCGATCCGAATGCCATCCAGCGCAGGGCGACTGGAAGTGGGTCAGTCGCCGATGAGGTCACGACGTCGGAACCATGCGCCTCCGACGACGGCAGCCGACACCCCCAGCCCCACGAGCACGCCATCGGTGGTCCAGTTGGGGTTCACGGCCGGGGCCGCTGCCATCTGGTAGAAGACCGACGTGTCGAGCAGCCAATGGTTGGCCCGGATGATCCCGCCGATGATCTCGATCAGGAACGACCAGGCCAGCACCCCGTAGACCACCACGGTGACGAATCGGGGCCGCACTCCGAATACCAGAGTCCCTACGCCCAGGACGAAGAGGGCCGGGGCGATCACATTGGCGCCCGCGCCCAGGGTGCTGGTGATGTCCACGCCCGCCCCCTGGCTGGCCGCTCCGATCCACGCGGCGAGACCCGCCACCAGACCGCAGAGCGCCACGGCGCCTGTGGCCACGGCCAACCTCCCGCCGAGCCACGACACCCTCGAGACCGGCCGCACCAGGAGGTTGTCCAACCTCGCACTAGCTTCCTCGTCCCGTGCCGCACCGATCTGTCCGGCGGCGACGAATGCGACGAGCACGGCGACGACCAGGAAGGCCACGCCGAGGTAGGTGGCAGGTCCACTGTGGTGTGATCCCAATAGGGCGAGGAGCTGCTTGAAGCTGGGTGACTCGGACAGGGCACGGCCAGCGGACTTGGAGATCATGCCCATCATCACACCCGTCAGGGCGAGGGCGACGAGCCACCCGAGCAGCACCGGGCGAGCCAGGCGAAGTGAGAGTCCGACCGGTCGCGACAGGAGGCCTGTCCGGGCGCTGGAGGGGGGCCGGTCGGGGATGGTGCTCGCGCAGAGATCGCGGATGCCGGCCAGATACACGGTGGCACTGGCCAGGACCGCGATCAACGCGGCGATGGGAAGAAGGGCCAGAGGCCGGGGTGAGGTGAGGGGCCGGAGCTCCTCGACCCAACCAAGCGGCGTCGCCCATCGCAACCACTCGAGCCCGGCACCCGAGTCGGCCATCATCCTCAATGCGTAGGCGACGCCCAGCGCCCCGCCGGCATAGGAGGCCGCCTGACGTCGAGTGGCCGCCAATTGACTGGCGAGGGCCCCCACGGCCAGGAACACGGCGGCGCTCGAGGCGGCGGCGACGGCCAGGAACACCATGGGAACGGCCCCGATCCGGACCTGGGAGGTCCGACCCGCTGCCGCCGCCAGGACGGCGGTGATGGCCCACAGAGCGAGCAGGCCGGCGCCCAGCCCCAAGAGGGCCTGCCGGGCCGCGCCGCCTCGCGTGGTCTGGCCGGCGAGGTACAGCTCCCACCGTCCTGCCTCCTCCTCGCCGCGCAGCAGCCGTGTCCCGGCCAGGAGCCCCCACACCGCTCCGACGATGCTGAGCACGCCGAGGCTCCTCCAGGCGGTGAACCCGGCAACGGTGCCGATGTCGTGTGCGGGCCCGATGATGGCATTGATCCCCACATTGGAGCCGAAGGTCCTGGCGAAGGACGCTCGCTGCGCCGCGGTCTTGTAGCTCGATGCATAGCCGTAGGCCGACAATGCCACGTAACCGCCGAACACGGCACCCCACACCGCGCCGGCGCGAGCGGCGTGACGCGCCGTTTGGCGCGCCACCACGAACCTCGGCCACCGACCGGTTGCCCTCGGCACGCGGCCGGGGATCTCACCCTCCGGCATCGTGAGTTCCGTCGGACCCGTCCGGACTCCCATAGTGGGCGAGGAACACCTCCTCGAGTGACGGCTCCCGGCTCAAGAGTTCGTGCACGCCCGAGGTGGCCAGCACTTTGAGCAGGGGTTCGACCGTCCCCTGGACCTGAAAGCGCACGACTCGGCCCTCGACCTGGACCGAGGTGACTCCGGGGACACGGGACAGGTCGGGTACCGAGCCATCGAACGTCGCCTCCACGGTGAGCGACGAGAGGTGGCGTAGATCAGCCATCGTGCCGATGTCGACCAGCGTCCCCTCGCGAAGGATGCCGACCCGATCGCACAGCGCCTCGACCTCGCTCAGGATGTGCGAGGAGAGGAAGACGGTCTGGCCCCGCTCGCTCGCCTCGTGGACGCAGTGGCGGAAGGCCTGCTCCATGATCGGATCCAAGCCGCTGGTGGGCTCGTCGAGGAGGAGCAGGTCGGGCCGGGCCATCAAGGCGGCGATGAGTATGAGCTTTTGACGGTTGCCCTTGGAATAGGCGCGTACCCGTTTTGAGGCATCGAAGTCGAAGCGGCGGATCAGCTCCTCCCGGTAGGCAACGTCCACCTGTCCATGTACCTGGCCGAGGAGGTGGAGGGTCTCTGCTCCGGTGAGGCTGGGCCAGAGGTTCGCCTCTCCAGGCACATAGGCAAGTCGCCGATGGGCCTCGACCGATTGACGCTGGCAGTCGAGGCCGAACAGCTGCGCAACTCCGCCGCTCGGCTGGATCAGCCCGAGCAGAAGCCGGATGGTCGTGGTCTTGCCGGCCCCGTTCGGGCCGAGATAGCCGACCACTTCCCCCTGGGCGACCTCGAGGTCGAGGTCCTGGAGAGCACCGGCACCTCCGTAGTACTTGGACAAGCCTGATGTCCGGATCACCGGATCTCCCATGGGCAACTCACTCCTGCTTCGTCGACGGGCGTTGTCCAGGGATTCTGGTCGAAATGTCCACACCGAGGCAGAGTCGAAGGTCCCGGCTCCTCACGCCCTCAACGCCAGGGTTAGGACCTTTGGCCCTGTCGTATGGGGGGCCTTCATCGTACGGTCGTAGAAGGAGGTGGTTGCGGTGGAAGTGGAAGTTGCGTTGGCTGGGGCCGTACGTGATTGGACAAGAGAGCACTGTCCTGAAGAGCCATGGTTGGCCAACCGCTCTGTGGCGGTGGCGTTGAACAGCTTTGCCGGCGGGGCATCCGTCGCCGAGGCCTGTGAAGAGGCTCGTGCCTTCGTCGTGGGCTGGGTCCACCATCCGGCCCATGCCGGGTTGTGGTCAGGGTCCCGGCTCCCCTTGGCGTCGTGAAGCCTGGGACCCCCTCAACCTGCTGAGAGATTCGACCAACGGACCGACCGAAGGAGTCCACATATGAGCAACGAATCCCGCCTCGATGAGCTGGAGCGGCGAGTCGCAGACCTGGAGCACCGGGTCGTCAGCCGGGAAGCGCTCGATGATGAGATCCGCAGCCTCGAGCGCCGTTTGCGCGAGGTCCGAGAGCTGACCGAGGGCTAGGTCCTCTCGGGGCCGGCCCACTCGGGTGCCTCGAACTCGGCGAGGGGCATGACAGGATCGATCTGTGCTTCTCGTGGTGGTGTTGCTGTCGGCGGCGTTCGCGATAGTCAATGGCGTCCATGACGCGGGCAACGCCATCGCTGCGCCGATCGTCACCGGCGCAATCCGGCCGGCGCCGGCGGTAGTCTTCGCCGCCATTCTCCACGTGGTCGGTGCCCTCGTCATGGGCACCGCGGTGGCCGCCACCATCGCCGGCATCGTCCTCGTTCCTGCTGATCAGATGCTCGAGGTGCTGGCGGCCGCCGTACTCGGCGCGCTGGTGTGGAATGTGGTCACCCTGTGGTGGGGCATTCCGTGCAGCTCTGGACATTGTCTCGTCGGTGCGCTGGCTGGGGCGGCGCTGGCCCAGGGTGGCCCGAGCGCTGTGCACTGGGGAGGGCTCGATGGCTTGCGCCCGGTGGGGGTGCTCGGTTCGCTGTTGTGGTTGTTCTTCTCGACCGCGGTCGCGCTACCACTGGCCATGGCTGGTATCCGTCTGGCGCGACGGACCCTCCGCCGGGCTCGTCGCGCCATCGAGACGCCCGTTCGTCAGGGCGAGTTGCTGGCCTCGGCCGGCCTGGCCTTTGCCCATGGGTCCAACGACGCACAGAAGACCATGGGCCTGATGACGGCAGCCCTGGTGGCCGGCGGTCGCCTTTCGCACTTCGCGGTGCCGTTCTGGGTGGCGCTCGTGTCCGCTCTCCTCCTGACCATCGGGACCCTGTTCGGAGGGTGGCGGGTGGTCCGGACGCTCGGTCGGCGCATCTATCGCTTCCGCTCACTGGGCGGCCTGGTCAGCCAGGGCTCATCTGGGATCATCGTCCTGACCGCCTCAGTAGTCGGCGCGCCCATCAGCACCACCGACGTGGTCGCTCCGGCGGTGGTCGGTGTGGGGTCGGGAGAGCGATGGCGTCACGTACGCTGGGTGGTTGTCGGTGAGATCGGGCTGGCGTGGCTGGTCACGCTGCCGGTCAGCGGGGCGCTGGGCGCTCTGTTCCTTGCGGTGTGGAGGTTGGCGTGATGAAGAGGTGGTTCCTCCCGGAGTCACCGGACCTGCTCGGTCTCCTGGCTCGGCAAGGCCAGATCACGATAGAGGCCATGGACGCCTTGTCCGCCTGGTCGAGAGGGGATCAGGCTCAGGGTGTAGCAGTCCGCCGCCTCGAACACCTTGCGGATGTAGCCAGCCGAGAAGTGTTGACGGCGGTGCGGGACGCATTCGTGACACCGATCAGCCCGGAGGACATCTACGAGATCTCGGAGCGTCTCGATGCCGTGCTCAACGCAGGCAAGAACCTGGTTCGTGAATCAGAGCTCCTGGGCATAGATCCCGACCAACCGACGGCCGAGATGGCCGACCTGGTCGCACTGGGTGTGCGTGATCTGGTGCGGGCGTTCCCCGACATCGCCGCCCATCCCGATCGGGCAACACATTCGGCGGACGCCTCGATCCGCCAACAACGTGCCGTCGAGCACGTCTACCGGCGGGCGATGTCGGCATTGTTGTCCATCGACGACATTCGCGAGGTGGCCGGCCGGCGCGAGCTCTACCGGCGATGTGCCCGGATGGGCGACCGCATGGAGGGAGTGGCCCATCGGGTCTGGTACGCAGTGGTGAAGCAGTCCTAGACGCGATGAATGGCGTGCACGAGTGGGATGGTCAATGTGCAGAAGGCTAGAGGGGTGGGGGATCGGGGAACTCGAGTGGCGGGCCCTCTCCGGCCATGTGAAACCGGCGCCCGGTGACAGTGGTCGCGTCGATGCGCACCAAGCGATGGACCGGGAGGATACTTCCCCACGACCTGATGGCCACCGATGTGGATTCGGCATCGCCCGGCCCGTCGCTCACCTCCGAGGCGATGCCTTGGAGGAGCACACTCCAGTGAGTCTCATCGGACGGTTCCCAGGCGTCGGCCTGAAAGGCCACAACCGCACCGACGGTTGCCTCGTCGAGCTTCGTGCCGGGGACGGTTCGAAAGAGCACGGACTCTTCGCTGATTGTGAAATGGACCGGGAGGATGACCGGTAGGGCATCGATGCTGATGCCGACGCGGCCCACCGATGCCCGGCGCAAGACGTCGAAGCATTCCTGGCGCGTGAGCAACGTGACCCCGCGTTCATTGCTCGACCCCACACCGGGAGCCTGACGGATCGGGGACGGCGACACTAGGGCCGAAAGTCCCGACGAGCCCCGTCGACAGGTCACTTCTGCCCGTGAGCCTCGTCGGTGGCTGACCTCGACGACACAGCCGGGGACTCGCCCTGTGGGCGAGGTGGGTGTCGGGCGGCCTCCTCTTCGGCTCTCGCCCCCAACAGTACGAACAGTCCGATGAGCATGAGCCAAACGTCGTAGAGGAACCCGACGACGACCAGCGCCGTACCGACGTACCGGGCAATCCGGCCGGCCAGAAGGGTCGCCTCCAGGTGGTCGTGACGGCGCTCGAGGGCGGCACGGAGCACCCGACCGCCGTCCATGGGGAGGGCGGGGAGCAGGTTGAACGCCCCGAGGAGGAGGTTCAGCCAGCCCAGCCGGGCCCACCAGCTGCCGACGAACAGCGTCGGTGGCCAGACGTGCGATCCAGTCACTGCCCCGGCCAGCAGGAGGAGGCTGCCCATGGCCACACTGGTGAGAGGGCCCACGACGGCCACGGCCAGCTCGTCGGCGGGCGCCTCGGGCATCCTCTCCAACTGCGACATCCCTCCCAGGGGGAAGAGGACGATGCCGAGCACGTTGGCGCCGCGCCGTCGGGCCACGAGGCAGTGGGCGAACTCGTGGACGACCACCGAAGCGAACAAGGCCACCATCCAGGCCAGGCCGGAGAGGACCCGATCCGTACCACCGCTCGCGTCGACGGCGGCGACGAAAACGACCAGCAAGAAGAACGTCCAGTGGAGACGGATGGGGATGCCGGTCAGTCGACCGATCGGGAGGCTGTGCCCGTGACCGGCGACGGGCGTATGCGGGCTCGTCTTCCCGGGCCGGCTCCCTGTCTGCCGTGCGGGTTCCTGGAGTCCATCGTCGGGAGTCACATCCACCATCGTGCGTGACCCTGCGGCCCGGGACTAGGGCCGAACGTCCCTCGTGGCGGCCAAGGCCGTCTTCACCAACCCGATCTGTTGACGAGCACGGCGGCCCCGTTCACCCGGTCATGGGCCAAGTCGTCGAGGGCCTGGTCGGCCTCATCGAGACCGTACGCCACGGTCGAGACGCGCACCGGGATGCGAGCGGCAGCCTCGAGGAAGTCATTGCCGTCGTGTCGGGTGTTGGCGGTGACGCTGCACAGTCTCCGCTCCTGGAAGAGGTGCTGCTTGTAGTTGAGGGCGGGGATGTCGGTCAGGTGGATCCCGGCGATGGCGAGGGTGGCACCCCTATCGAGGGCTTCAAGGGCCGGCAGTACGAGCGAGCCTACCGGGGCGAAGAGGATGGCGGCGTCGAGCGGTTCCGGCGGCGGGTCGTCGGCACCGCCGGCACTGGTCGCGCCGAGCTCCAGTGCCAGCTGGCGTGCGTCAGGTGCTCGCGTCATCACGTGCACCCGAGCCCCTTCGGCCAACGCGATCTGCGCGGTGAGGTGGGCGGAGCCACCGAACCCGTAGATCCCGAGGCGACCTCCACGTGGAAGCCGCGAACGCCGAAGGGCCCGGTAGCCGATGATGCCGGCGCACAGCAGCGGCGCGGCCTCCTCGTCGCCGAAGATCTCCGGAATCGGATAGGCATAGCCTTCGTTGACCACCGCGTACGGGGCATACCCTCCGTCGAGATCCCACCCCGTGAACAGCGGTTCTGTACAAAGGTTCTCCCGGCCGGCCACGCAGAATCGACACGTCCCACAGGTGCGGGCCAACCACGGGATCCCCACGCGGTCCCCCTCGCCGAATCGGACACATCCCTCGCCGAGCTGATCGACGATGCCGACCACCTCGTGACCGGGAACGACCAGGCGGCGCCGGGGCAGGAGGTCTCCTTCCACGAGATGGAGATCGGTACGACAAACACCACACACTCGGACGTGGACCCGTACCTGCCCGACCCCCGGCGTGGGGACCGGTCGGTCGACTCGCCGGAGCGGCCGGGTGTCGACCGGCCCCGGATCGTCCACGGCCCAGGCCGTCATCGATTCTCCGCTCAAGCTACTTGCCGTCGCGCAGGACCAGCACCGGGCAGTGGGCATTGGTGACGCAATGCTCGCTCACCGAGCCGAGCAGCATGCCGGCGAATTCACCGTGGCCCCGACTTCCCACGACGAGAAGGTCCGCGCCGCGGGACGCCTTGACCAGTAGCGGGGCGGGGTGGCCCTCGAGGACGGCGGGCCGGATCGACAGAGCGGGATGCGCCTCTCTGATCGGGGTGAGAACCTCCGCCAGCGCCTTCTTGCAGTCTTGTGCCGGTTCGTAGTCGTTCGGGACCGCCGACCATCCGTAGCTGTACGGCCATTCCCAGGTCATCAGGACCTCGAGGACGGCTCCGGTCAGCTCCGCCTGGTTGCCCGCCCATTCCAGGGCGGCGATCGAGGACGGTGAGCCATCGGTCCCGACCACGATCCGGTGGTCGCCTTCTGGAGTGGGGGTCATGGTTGTGCCTTCTTTCGAAGAATCGATCGTATCGCCCCGCACCCGGATATCGGTTTGTGCAGATCGATCTCAGAGAAGGGATCGTGTCCGCACGGGCGGGCGACGATTGCTCCAACGGTGACTCCGGCACCGGCCATATCGCGGATGAGTGACATCGAGGTTCCTTTCCGAGCAACCCGTACGACGCAGCATCTGTTGTACCCGTGCACGCTAGGGAACAGAGCTGACGTCCAGTAGGGGAAAAAGTCCCATTGGCAGTGGCGGTATTCCGGCGATGTCGGGAATGTGGGGAAGGACGACGGGTTCAGGACTACGAGTTCGAGAGGCACCCGGAAGACCAGCCTCGTTCCACCGGTCTCGGGGCTCTCGGTGATGAACTGCCCGTGCAGCTTCTCTGCCCGGCGGCGTAGGTTGCCCAGCCCCAGGCCACCTTCGCTCGGGTCGGCAGTGCCCATCCCACAACCGTTGTCGATGACCAGGAGTTGGATCTGGCCGTCGTCCACGGTGAGGCTCACCGTCGCCTCGCTGGCTTGAGCATGACGTCCGACATTGGTCACCGCCTCGCGGATCACCATCAGGAGGTGCTCGGTCACGAACTCAGGGGTAGCGGTGTCGATGGGGCCGGCGAATGACGCATGGACATCGAACCCGACGACCGGCTTGAGCTCCTGCAGCAGCGAGAGCACGTTGGCCCGGAGGCCTCGATCGAGGTCGTCCGATCCGAGCTCGAAGATGCTGGTGCGGACCTGGCGGATGGTGTCATCGACATCCGAAATGGCCACTCTGAGCCGATCGGTGATCGACGAGGCCAACGGGTTTCCGGCCAGGCTCTGCAGGGACAAGCCCACGGCGAACAGGCGCTGGATGACCGTGTCGTGGAGGTCGCGAGCCAGGCGGTCACGTTCCTCGTAGACGGCAACCTGTTGCACCCGCTGGTGGAGCCGGGCGTTCTCGATGGCGATCCCGGCGGCGATGGCGAGCGCGGCGACCAGAGCTTCGTCGTCGTTGGTGAACTCGGACCAGCCGATCTTGTCGGTGAGGTAGAGATTGCCGTAGACCTCGCCACGCACCCTCACGGGCACGCCGAGGAACGAGTTCATGGGGGGGTGGTTCGGGGGGAAGCCGAAGCTCTCCGGATGGGCGCTCAGGTGCGGCAGGCGGAGAGGTCGGGGATCGCTGATGAGCAGCCCCAATACACCTCTTCCCGTGGGTCGGGCCCCGATCCGCTTCTCTTCCTCGGGCTCAAGCCCACTGGTGAGGAACTCTGAGAGCGCCGTCCCGTCCTGATTCAAGACCCCGAGAGCGCCATAGCGGGCGTTGGTCATCGAGCGCGCTTCCTCGATGATGTGGTGGAGCAGGGTGGGTAGGTCGAGGTCAGCCTCGATGAGGAAGGCGGCTTCCAACACTCGGCGGAGCCTGGCTGGGTCCTCAATCGAGTGGTACGGCACGACGGTCTCCGGCCAACGGAGCAGGTAAGGTGGATGTCAAACCCCGTGTGCCTGGGATGCTATCCGCATCAGGTCTGCGGCGATAACAAGCGGCAACGGCAGTCCAGACGGACGTTCGTAGCTCGATCGTATTGGGACACGACAAAGCCTAAAGAGGAGGGTGGGTAGGGTGGCTATCCGGGTGTTCCTCCTCGATGACCACGAGATCGTCCGCACCGGCCTGCGCTCCCTGTTGGAGGAGGAGGACGACTTTACCGTGGTGGGCGAGGCGGCGACCGCCGGCGAGGCGCTCGATCGGATCCCTCCGACCCGCCCTGATGTGGCCATTCTCGATGTGCGACTCCCCGACGGGAGTGGCATCGAAGTGTGTCGCGAGATCCGATCGAATTCACCCGAGATCGCCTGCGTCATGCTCACCTCGTATGCCGACGACGAGGCGCTGTTCGCCGCCATCATGGCCGGTGCTGCCGGATACGTGTTGAAGCAGGTGGGCGCTACCAACCTGGTAGAGGACATCCGACGGGTCGCCGACGGACAGTCGTTGCTCGATCCCGCATTGACCGAACGGATCCTCGAACGCCTGCAGGATCAATCCGAGGACCCCCTTCTGGCCAGCCTCACCCCCCAGGAACGCCGGATCCTCGATCTGGTGGCCGACGGTCAGACCAATCGCCAGATCGCAGGCACCCTCTACCTGGCCGAGAAGACAGTGAAGAACTACGTGTCGAACCTCCTGGCCAAGCTCGGCATGGAACGGCGCACCCAGGCTGCCAGCTACGCGACCCGCATTGCTGAGCGCTCGGCGCAGGCCCGTCGCACCGACGCCACCGGTACGTGAGCTGAGCTCCGGCCGGTAGTCGCGACCGCGACGGACCACTGCCGCCTCGTCCGACCCTGCTCAGAGCCCCATTCTCGGATGATCTTCCGTGGGGTGGGGTCTGCTGCCAGGCTCCATCGGCCGATCTTCGGGGACCTATGGCCCTAGCCACGGACCCCGCCCTGGCATCCAATAGGAGAGGCGGCACACGTTTACCGGAGGACAAGGGAGGAAGTGATGAAGTATGCCAACGGTCACCGTGGTCAGAAGTGCGGTGCGCCGGCGCTCGATCACAGCGGCACTCAACCCGTACTTCGTCGAGGCCGTCGTGCTGACGGCGGACGAGCTCGGTCGAGCCCGCGCCGCCGACACGAGGATCGTCACTCCCCGATAGTCGAAGACTGAGGACCCCGCGAAGGGAGGTGCCGTGGCAGAGATCCAGCAACCTGGGCGAACAGATCATCACGACCCCACCATCGTGGTGGGGGTCGACGGCTCAGCAGCACTCCCGGCGGGCCGTCAAGTGGGCGGCAGACGAGGCAAAGCGACGCGGCCTGCTGCTCCGGATCATGTTCGCTCAGATCGCTGAGCCCGAGAACCCGCCGCCATGGTACGAGGCTGGTTCGTCAGACCTCTCGGCGGGACAGGCCATCGTCGACGACGCCTATGCGCTGGTGGCAACACGGCACCCGTCGGTGGTGGCCCGGGCCCAGGTCATCGAGTGGCCACCGGCGACGATGCTCACCGTGGCCAGCAGGTCGGCGGAGCTGCTGGTGGTCGGGGCTCGTGGCAAGGGTGGGTTCGAGGAGCTGCTCCTCGGCTCGGTCAGCGACCAGTGCATCCAGTACGCCCACTGTCCAGTGGTCGTCGTCCATGCCGACCCCGACGAGCTTCCCTTGCGCGCCGTCGAGCCGCGAATCGTGGTCGGCATCGATGGCTCGCTCGGTTCGACCCGGGCCCTCAAGTGGGCACTCGAGGAGGCGCAGGTCCGTTCGGCGTCACTGTTGGGCGTCTATGCGTGGCAGTACCCTCCGATAGGCACGTTTCTGGTGGGGCCCCGACGCGGCTATGAAGTCACGGCGCACGAGATCCTCAACGCCGCCACCGAGGACGCCGCCGATCGGGCACCCCAGGTTCCCCTCGAGGTGGTGGCCCGCTTCGAGGACACGGTGCCGGCCCTGCTCGACGCATCCAAGGATGCAGAGCTCCTGGTGGCCGGAGCCACAGGGCACGGAGGATTCGAGGGTTCACGGCTCGGATCGGTGGCCCACCAGTGCGCCCGCCACGCCGAGTGTGCGGTCGTCGTAGCCCGTCTGCCCGCCATCGATGCGGATCCGGCGCTGACGGCACGGGTCGATGCGAGGTCGGACCGATCGAAGGATCCTGACAGGGTGCCAGCTCGCGCTCTGCACGCCCTGGCCACGCAAGCCATGCCCGGTGTCGAGGACACCAGGTCCTAGAGGAGGCGATCGATGAGTGGTGGAGACCTGGGACGGCGGGTGGCCGAGCGCCGTCACGAGCTCGGGTTGAGCACCGAGGAGGTGGCCAACCGGACCGGCATGAGCCCGACCTACGTCGATGTCGTGGAGTCGAGCCCGTCGGCTCAACTGTCCCGAGCGGCACTGTGGAGATTGGCTGCGGCGCTCGAGACGTCCGTCGACGCCATCTCCGGGAGCGGTATGGGAGCCCCACCGGGCCGGGCTGGCCCATCGGGTCGGCCGAGTCTCGAGCCATTGAGCGTCGAGGAGTGCCGGGCGATGGTTGCTCCGGGCGGTGTGGGTCGTTTCGTCTACTCGGACGAGCAGGGGCCAGTGGCTGTGCCGGTCAACTTCCGGGTGCTGGACGGTGACATCGTCTTTCGAACCGATTCGAAGGCGATGATCCTGGCGGTTACCTCTGGTCAAGAGGTCTCCTTCGAGGTCGACCAACTCGATGAGGCTTTGACCGAGGGCTGGAGCGTGCTCCTCGCAGGCCCTGCCCGGGTGATCGCCGATCCGGTGGAGATCGACGAAGCGCGGTCCTTGGGACTTGCCCCTTGGGCTGGCGGTGAGCGGCGGACCCATGTGCGATTGGTGCCTCGGCAGGTGACCGGTCGTCGCATTCGACGGAGGACCGGCCATGGGTAGTACGCCGGAGACCGGTGCGGTCAGGGATCGAGCCGGTCGATATCCGAGCGAGTTGGAAGGTGATGTCGAGACGATCGGCGGATCGGTGCTCCATCTGCGACCCATCCGGCCCGACGACGGCGAGCGGCTGACGGAGTTTCACGAGCATCTGTCGCCACAGTCGGTGTACCGCCGGTTCTTCTTCATGCACCCGAGGCTGTCGGCTGCCGAGGTCGAGCGGTTCACCCATGTCGACTACGTGGACCGCCTGGCGCTGGTCGTCGAACGACCCGATGGGTTGGTCGCGGTCGGGCGCTATGAGCGGCTCCCCGATACGGGCCAGGCCGAAGTGGCATTTGTCGTCGCGGACGAGTTCCAGCACCGTGGTATCGGCACCGTCCTGCTGGAGCATCTGGCCGATGCGGCCCTACCCAACGGCATCACCACCTTCACCGCCCAGACCCTGGCGGACAACCAGGACATGCTTGACGTGTTCATGAAGTCGGGGTTCCACGTGACCTCTACTCGGGAGTACGGGACGGTAACGGTGCGGTTCTCCATCGAGCCCGATGACGCATACCGATCGGCTCGCCGCCACCGCCATCCAGGCGACCATGGCCTCCAGCCAAAAGTTGATCCCTCTTCATGCTGATCGTGAGCGGGCCCATTGGTGGATCCGAGCACGACGGGGGTGACCATCCCGAACGACCGGCCCGTATGGCGGCTGTGATGGCAGGCATCGAGGACCTGCATCTGGGCGCGGATCTCCGGGTCGTGCCTCCGGTCGTCCCTGACCTGGCTCTGCTGGCGCAGGTTCACGACCCCGCCTATCTGGAGGGATTGGCTGCCTTCTGCCAGGCCGGTGGCGGCAACATCGATCCCGACACCTTTGCCAATGCCGACTCGTGGTCTGCGGCGTGCCGCGCCGTTGGAGCAGGGCTGACGGCTATCGATGCCCTCAGGAACGGTGTCGGCGACGTCGCTCTGGTCGCCGCCCGACCGCCCGGCCATCACGCTCTGCGTGACCGGGCCATGGGGTTCTGCCTGCTCAACAATGTCGCCATCTCGGCGGCAACGCTGGTCGCCCACGGGGAACGGGTCCTCGTCATGGATTGGGACGTGCACCATGGCAACGGCACTCAGGCGATCTTCTGGGACGAACCGAACGTGCTGTACGTATCCACCCACCAGTCGCCCCTCTTTCCCGGCAGCGGTGCAGCCGATGAGATCGGTGGCCGACGGGCCCTGGGGCGGACCGTCAACGTTCCGCTTCCGGCCAAGGCCACCGGCGACGTGGTCCGCCAGGCAATCGAACAGGTGGCTCTCCCGGTCATCGACGAATTCGATCCGACCTGGGTGCTTGTCTCCGCCGGCTTCGACGGTCACCGGGACGATCCCCTCGCCGACCTCGCCCTTTCGAGCGGCGACTTCGCCGACCTGGCCAGAGTGGTGGCCGGCTTCGCACCTCGATCGGGCCGAGTCGTCCTGTACCTCGAGGGTGGGTACGACCTCGGCGCGCTCCGGATGTCGGTGGCCACGACGCTCGGGGGCCTCCTCGGCGGCCTCTACCAACCCGAGGACCCCACCTATGGTGGCCCGGGATCGGAATTGGTCGACCAGGCCCACCGACAGCGGGAGGAGGCGCTTCGCCTGGCTCTGGACCAACCGGTCCAGACGGGGGGAGAGCCATGGCCGTGATCCACACCATCGCGGTGGGCTTCGACGGGTCCGCCGACTCCGAACGGGCCCTCGGGTGGGCGTCCGATCTGGCCCGTCAGGTCGGGGCCGACGTGGTGGTCGTCCATGCCGTCGGCCTGCTCGAACATGCGGCCGCCCCCGCGGGTGTCCCCGAGCTCGAGGAGGCCGCGCGAGGCGTTACCCGGCAGTGCGGCATCGATCCCGGCCGTGTCCACTGGCGGCCGGTCGACGGCGATCCTTGCTCGGCGCTCCTTCGAGCGGCCAGCCCTCCGATCTCCGCCGACCTGGTGGTGGTCGGCTCGCGGGGACAAGGTGCGCATTCCGGGCTCCTCCTCGGTAGCACCAGCCTTGAATTGGCCGAGCATTCCCTCATACCGTTGGTGATCGTGCCGACAAGAGACGAGGCGTGACGGCAGAGGAATCCGGCAGTGGTCATCCTTGCCAGCGCAATGGGTCGACTGTCCCGGTCAGCAGGGTCCGGCGCGGTGAAGCACAGGGCCGTGCCGCCTGCCGTCGATCCAGCAGGGGAGATGCCTCGGGCATCATGACCGAGGTCATTCCGTGCAGGACCACACGACCCGAAGGGCCGCCGACGACGACGATGATCGCCTTCCGTGATCGTCGGGAAGGGCTAGTCAGGCGGCTTAAGAGCGGAGCCGTCGGTACCCGAGAGGGGAAGGAGCAGTACCGGTACATCCGCGCCACTGAGCACCTCTCTGACCACGTGGGCTCGTCCTGGCCTGAGATCCTGAGACCAGCTCAAGACGATCAGCTGTGCGTGGTTCACCTTGGACAGGGCAACGATCTGGGGACCAATGGAGCCGGTGCGGAACTCGATGCCGGTGGCGACAGGACAGTGGCGGGCGAGGAACTCCCGTCCCAGTGAGTCCAGGTCGTAGTGGGGGCGATCCAGCATGGCGGGTACGCTGGCGGCGGCAAAGACATGGAGAACGGTCAACTCGATGTCGGTGACGAGCAGCCGCATAAGCTCCACGACTGATCGGGAAGACACCTCGGAGCCATCGAGTGGGGCGAGCATTCGCTGAATCAACCCCGGAGCTGCGGCGTTTGGGGGGACCACCGCCATCGGAATTGTGGCATGTTCGAGCACACCATGTGCCGTCTCTCCGATGGGCCGGCGACCATCGGGAGTGGCCCCGGTGCCGAGGACCATTGCCATCACGTCCGGCCCCCTGGCCGCGGTGAGCAGCGCCGACTCGGTTGGTCCCTCGAGCAGGGTGAATGGCGCCCCGTTGCACCCGGCCACGGACTCTGGTCCACCGACCGGCTCTGTGGCGTCCTGGCGCACGTGCACTACTTCAACCACGGACCCGGTCAGCCGTCCGATGGCCACCGCCGTCTCCATCACTGGACGAGCAGCTTCCGTACCGTCGAGGGCGGCGAGGACAGTGCTCATGAGCGACCCCGTGAGGTCGTCGAGCGGTTGGCCACGATCGTGGAGCCGGGCTGGCACCACCGCGGCGCCTGATCGGCGACCCGTATCCGGAGGAGTTCAGGGCACGTGATCGTGACGCGGTTCCGCTCGGCCCGGATTCCCACCCGCTGTCCGCCGAACCGGAATGTCAGGCCGAGGGCCTTCCAGGCGTTCGGCAGGCAGGGATCGATGGCGAGTGTCCCCCCCGCTACTGCCTGCAGGCCCATAAAGCCGAACGCCAGGGCTTGCCAGACCCCTCCCATGGTGGCCAGGTGCAGGCCCTCCGCGGTAGTGCCGGTGAGATCATCGAGGTCGAGGCGAGCGGCCGTGCGGAACAGCTCGAGCGCCTGCTCCGGCTCCCCGGCCCGAGCGAGCAGCGATGCGTGGATGGCCGGGGACAGCGAACTCCCGTGAGCCGTCCGGGGACCGTAGAAGTCCAGGCACGCTGCCAGCGACCTGCCCACTTCCTCCGGCACGAGATGGTGGAGCATGAGCACGTCCGGCTGCTTGATGAGCTGGGACCCGGTCACCCGTGCCGCGCCGAGCAGGACGTCGGCGGCGACCGGAGGTGGCGCCACCTGGGCGATGACCAGCGGCTCCAGGTCGAAATAGCCGGCGAATTGCTCGTAGATCCCCCGCTCGGGGCTCCAGCCGTCGACCAATCGATCAGCCAGGCCTCGCCAGATGGCTGGGTCGTCACCGTCACCCGGTTCAAGTAGTTCAGCGCCTCGACGGAGGTTCCAGCGCGCCATCACGTTGGTATACGCATTGTCGTCGACGATCTGGTGGTATTCGTCGGGTCCCATCACCTTGTCGATGTGACCGTGGCCATTGGCGTCGGTCCGGATGCGGCTGGCCCAGTAGCGGGCCGTCTCGATCAGCAGGGAACGGCCGGCTCCCACCAAGAAGGAGGAATCGCCCGTCCACGTGGAGTAGTGCGCTGCCGCCCAGGCCACATCGGCCACGATGTGCTCCTCGTGGGCGCCGGTGCGGATCGGGATGAGCTCATGGTGATGTCCCCGAGCCGCGGTCGGCGTGACGTCACGGCCGTCGCGGGCCGACTCCCACGGGAATCGGGCCCCGGCGAGGTCTCGGGCCGCGGCCGCGGCGCGGGCGGCCGGGAGACGGCGGATGCGGTACTCGAGCATGGCTCGGGCCGCCGCCGGCCGAAGGAAAGCCAGGGCCGGCAGGACGAAGATGTCCGCATCCCAGAACACGTGGCCGCCATAGGCACTACCGGTGAGCCCGCGGGCTCCGACGGCCGTCTCCCCGGTGTCCGCGGCCGCGTTGAGAAGGTGGAAGACCGCGAAGCGGGCGGCCAACTCCGCCTCGGGGTCCCCCTCAATGACAACCCCGGCATCCTCCCAGCGCTGTACCCATGCCGATCGGTGCTCGGCCAGCAGCGCGTCGAATCCCATGGACTCGACCTGTGCGAGGCGCTCAATTGCATCGTCCAGGTTCACTGGACCGGAGGGCGCGGCGACCCAAGCGGCCAGCCGCTCGATGACTCGACGGCCGCCGGCGGTGACGGTGTGGTCTCGGGCGGCCACGCCGATCTGTGCCTCGGCCTGGCCCGTCGAGGCCGCGACTGCCGATCCGTGCCGGATGCGGTCGAATTCGACCACTTCCCGAGGGGGCCGCAGAGCTTCGCCGGATTGGAGATGGGGTTCGCTCGCCTCGGCTCGGATGGCCATGGCGTGTGGCGAGGCGACCGAGACGAAACGCATCGATCGCACCCCGTCCGCCCCAGCGTCCATCCGGACGAGCGTTCCCCCCCGCAAGTCGAGTAGGCGCCGTGGCGCATGCCGAGCGTGCACGCCCGGTCGCTCGATGGCGGTCCAACTGGGTCCGGGCAGGAGATGGGCGTCCCGAGTGTAGACACCGTTCACCAGAAACAACCGGGCGGTGCCGCGGCCCTCCTCCTCCGGGGAGGCGCGCACCCCAACCGAGCCGTTTGCGAGAGTGCCGAGGGCCTCGGCGATCCGCTCCAGGTGGTGGCCTACCGGCAGCGGGACCACCCAGGTCGGGTCGAGATCGATGTTGGGCACCCGGAGTGAAGCCCGCCGGGCGAGCTGGTCGTCGAGCAGCTGGATGAGCCGAGTCGGACCCCGTTCGAGGTACACCGTCCCTTCGGGTGTCCCTACCGCGGCCGTTCCGATCGAGACGACCATGGCTCGGGGGAAGGCGTCCACCAGGCGGGACATGAGCCCTGTTCTGCCGTCGCCGGTTCCATGGTCGCCACTGCAGACGAGCACCAGCCCACCGGTGATCCCCAGGCCGGCGAGCCAGCCGGCTGCCCAGTGAACCGAGTCCGAACTGCCGCCACGCTCGAGCTCGACGGCGTCCGTTCCGCCATGGATCCGGAGATCGGTCCCGCCGGCAGCAGAGGGGGTATCGACCGAGGCGACATCGGCCACTCTGGCCGCACCGTCAGAAGCAGGCGGGACGGGCGGGTGTCCCGTGACCAGCTGGGTCCCGTTGGCGGTCACGGCCAAGGCCTCTGCACCCTGGTCGCGGCAGAGGTGCACTCGACCTCGACCGTGAGGTCGGGCTTGCAGCTGTTCATCGACGGCGCCGACCGGGCCGCCGGTCACGATGACGACGTGGGTGCCCGCCGCGCCGAGCTCCTCGATACGCTCCCGCAGCCCTGGCAGATCGGCTTGCCGATCGGCCACACCCAGACCATCCCAGTCGAGCACGATCGCCTCGAACGTCTCGTTGGCCGGTTCCGCGGCATCTTTCCCGCCAGGACTCGACCATTGTCCCTGGTCAGGCATGATCAGACGAACCCCTGTCGGGCCACGTCCCGGCCGTGTCGAAGGCGGGTTCCCACGGAGAGATCGCCAACCGTCCCGACCGAGCGCGTTCAGGTGCCGGGGTCAGCACCCGAGCTCCAACGCCAGTTGGCGATCTCCGGGGGGTCTTCCCCGTGCTCCCGCCCGTACCGCCGAGCATCGAGCCGGGCGTCGGCCATCCCTTGCCGCAGGGACGCCGTGCGGGCTCCGAGCCCCGGGACCCGGTCGAGCACATCGATGACCAGATGGAACCGATCCAGGTCGTTGAGCATCACCATGTCGAACGGGGTCGTGGTGGTGCCCTCCTCCTTGTACCCGCGGACGTGGATGTTGTGATGGTTGGCTCGCCGGTAGGTCAGTCGATGGATGAGCAGCGGGTACCCGTGGTAGGCGAAGATCACGGTCCGGTCCGGCGTGAACAGCGTGTCGAATTCACGATCGGAGAGACCGTGAGGGTGCTCGGTGTCCGGCTGGAGCCGCATCAGATCGACCACGTTCACCACCCGCACTCTCAACTCGGGTAGGTGCTCGCGCAACAGCTGCACTGCCGCCAGGGTTTCGAGGGTCGGTATATCGCCGCAGCAGGCCATGACGACATCGGGCAGCGAGCCGCCATCGTTCGAGGCAAAGGACCAGATGCCGAGCCCATCGGTGCAGTGGTCGAGGGCCTCGTCCATAGTCAGCCAATCGTGCTGGGGTTGCTTGCCGGCCACGATGACGTTGACATAGTCCCGGCTACGCAGGCAGTGGTCGGCGACCGACAGGAGGCAGTTGGTGTCGGGCGGGAAGTACACTCGGACGACCTGGGCCTTCTTGTTGACCACATGGTCGATGAAGCCGGGATCCTGATGGGAGAAACCGTTGTTGTCCTGTCGCCAGACGTGGCTCGAGAGCAGGTAGTTCAGCGAGGCTATGGGTCGCCGCCACGGTATTTCGGCGCTCACCTTCAGCCACTTTGCATGCTGGTTGAACATCGAGTCGACGATATGGATGAACGCCTCGTAGCAGTTGAAGAGACCGTGCCTCCCGGTCAGGAGGTATCCCTCGAGCCAACCTTCGCACTGGTGCTCGGAAAGTGTCTCCATCACGCGGCCATCGGGGGCCAGATGATCGTCACCCGGCTCGAGCTCGGCGTCCCAGGTCCGGTCGGTAACCTCGAACACGTCTTGCAGTCGGTTCGAGGACGTCTCGTCGGGCCCGAACAGGCGGAAGTTCGACGGGTTGTCCCTGATCACGTCTCGGAGAAGGTCACCGAGCACATGCGTCGCCTCCCGCATGACGGACCCGGGGCTCAGGACCTCGACGCCATAGTCACTGAAGTCCGGCAGCTCGAGATCGGATAGGAGGAGGCCTCCGTTGGCATGCGGATTGGCGCTCATCCGTCGCTCACCGGAGGGTGGAAAGCCGGTGATGGTGTCGATCGGGCGGCCTCCGTCGTCGAACAGGTCTTCGGGCCGGTAGCTGCGGAGCCACGTCTCGAGCTGGGCCAGGTGCTCGAGATTGGTCCGGACCCCGGTGAGGGGGAGCTGGTGGGAGCGGAACGTGCCCTCGACCGGAAGGCCGTCCACCACCTTCGGTCCGGTCCAGCCCTTGGGGGTGCGGAGGATGAGCATGGGCCATATCGGCCGAGACCGGACACTGCCGGAACGAGCCGACTGCTGGATCTCGAGGATCTCCGAGAGGATGGCATCCATGGCGGTGGCCATCCGCCGGTGCACCGCGATGGGCTCCTCTCCGTCAAAGCCGCCCTCGACCAGGACCGGCCTGTATCCATAGCCGGTGAAGAGAGAGAGCAGCTCGTCCGTGGGTATCCGAGCCAGAACTGTCGGTGCGGCGATCTTGTACCCGTTGAGGTGGAGGACCGGGAGCACGGCGCCGTCTCGCCGAGGATCGAGGAACTTGTTCGAGTGCCATCCGGTCGCGGCGGGCCCGGTCTCGGCCTCGCCATCACCCACCACGCAGGCGACGACGAGGTCGGGGTTGTCGAACGCGGCCCCGAAGGCGTGGCTCAGCGCGTACCCCAGCTCGCCTCCTTCGTTGATGGATCCCGGTGTCCCCGGGCTGCAGTGGCTGGGGATGCCTCCGGGGAAGGAGAACTGGCGGAACAGTCGGGTCATGCCCTCACCGTTCCGCCCGATGTGAGGGAAGCGCTCGCTGTAGGTCCCTTCCAGCCAGGTGTTGGCCACCATCGCCGGTCCGCCATGGCCCGGTCCGCAGACGAAGATGGCATTGAGGTCCAGCGCCTTGATGCTCCGGCTCAGATGGGCATAGAGGAAGTTGAGGCCGGGGCTGGTTCCCCAGTGGCCGAGGAGTCGGGGTTTGATGTCCTCGGAGCGGAGGGGACGGCGAACCAGCGCGTTGTCCATCAGGTAGATCTGGCCCACGGTGAGGTAGTTCGCGGCCCGGAAATAGGTGTCGAGCTGTAGGAGCTCATCCCCAGGCGGCGCGGGGGACCGCCATTGCTCGGTACGGGTCATCAGCCCCTCCTTGCCGGTCTCGCCGTCTCGATGGCCATCACGACTGCAGCCCGATGGTGTGATCTGACAAGGTGGGCGCGTGCAGATCCTCGTGGTCAACGCCGGATCGAGCAGCGTCAAGTTGCGGGTGCTGGGCGACGCCGACGACCTGGTGGCATCGAGCGACTTTCCGCGGGAAGAGCCCCCGGTGCTCGGGGCCGCTATCAGCTCCTTCCTTGATGAGCACACCGGCGTGGCGGCGGTCGGCCATCGAGTGGTCCACGGCGGCGCGGCCTTCCGGGGGCCTGTCCTCCTCGATGATGCGCGCCGATGCGACCCTCGACACGCTCGCCGACTTGGCTCCGCTGCACAACCCGATCGGCCTGGTCGGTATCCGCGCCCTGCGAGCACTGAGACCGGATCTGCCCCAGGTAGCCTGCTTCGACACGACCTTCCACCACGACATGCCAGCCAAGGCCTCGACCTACGCCATACCTCGCTCCTGGCGGGAGCAGTGGGGGATCCGACGCTTCGGCTTTCACGGGCTGAGTCACTCGTGGGCCAGCCGGCGAGCCGGTGACCTCCTCGGCCGACCCCGAGACGAGCTTCGGTTGGTGACCGCCCATCTCGGTGCCGGTGCATCTCTGGCCGCGGTGGCCTTTGGGCACTCGGTCGACACCACCATGGGGTTCACCCCGTTGGAGGGTCTGGTGATGGCGACCCGCTCGGGCAGCGTCGATCCCGGATTGGTCCTGTGGGTACAGCGTCACGGGGGTCTCTCGGCCGAGCAGGTGCAGGACGCTCTGGAGCAGGACTCGGGACTGCTGGGGCTGTGGGGGGAGTCGGGAGATCTCCACCGCGTGATCGCCGCCATGGATGCCGGCGACCCGGCGGCCCGGCTGGCCTACGACGTCTACGTGTACCGGATCCAGACGAGTGTTGCCACCATGTGCGCAGCCATGGGTGGGATGGACGGATTGGTGTTCACC
This sequence comes from uncultured Acidimicrobiales bacterium, assembly GCA_963727075.1. Classification (GTDB taxonomy): domain Bacteria; phylum Actinomycetota; class Acidimicrobiia; order Acidimicrobiales; family RAAP-2; genus Bog-756. The sequence continues at coordinate 1,910,784 of CAVSET010000006.1, read as the reverse complement.
GGGGGGGCCGGTGAGAACGAGCCCCGGCTCCGAGCTGATACCTGTCACGGACTCGCCTTTCTTGGGCTCGGGATGCAGGCGACCAGCAACGACATGGGCGGAGAACGCTCGCTCTCCCTCGAAGGGGCCGTCCCAGCCGTCCTGGTCGTCCAGGCCCGCGAGGATCTTGAGATTGCCCGGCATGTTCGCGAGCTCGTCCGGTAGCACCCGGCTCATCACAGGACTGGTCTTACCGTTCTTGCCGAACGTCAAACCGACGGCCGGTGAGAATGTCCGGGCGAATGACCATCACCATGTCCCCGGGCTCCGGGACGAGCGGGTGTGCCGCCGCCAGCTCGACCTCGGTCGGCGACTCGATCAAGGTCGCCAATCCCCGGACGAGCACGCTCCACGCCACGCCGGTCTCCGGGTCGACCTGGTCCACCTCGAAGGCGACGAGGTGACCGGCGGCAGTCCGGGAGAAGAAACCCGCTCCGACCCGCGCCAGGACTTGGCCTTCGCGAAGTGTGAAGTTGACCGGAATGACCACCGGTGCCTGGTCGGTGGCGATTCCGAGTCGACCGACGCCACCACCCTTGGCCACCAGGGCCAGCAGCCGCCTGCACTCGGGAGCAGGAAGCACTGTCGAGCCCTTGCCGTCCATCCACATGTGGCCACCATGACACCGATATCCCGCCGAAACCAGGGACTTTCGACCCGCCTGCACCGGTGTCGGGTGGAGGCGACCAGGTCATCTGAAGGAACAGGACCTATGGCCCTGCCGGTAACCCGCTGGTCCTGGTCACAATGGCTCGGGCGTGACTTGAGGCATAGACCGAACCGCAAGGAGGAGCGATGGCCGGAGACCAGGGTCGAAAGGAAACCACCAAGGTTGCGCCATCCTTTGGTGGCCGGCCCACCCCGAACATCGTGGTCGGGGTGGATGGATCGCCTGGGGCCACACTGGCGCTCGATTGGGCTGGCGCCGAAGCCGAGCGTGCCGGAGCACGCCTCACCGTCGTGGCTGCTTGTCTGTACGGCGGATTCGGCGCCACCACCCTGCTCGAAGAAGGGGCGCGACGGGTCGTCGAGGAGGCGGCCGAGCGGGCCACCGAACAGCACCCCGAGGTGGACATCCAGCACGAGTACCGCAGGGAGTCGGCGGCGGAGGCCCTGGTCGGTGCGAGCCGGGACGCCGACCTCCTCGTGGTCGGATCGCGTGGATTTGGGGGCTTCCGCGGCCTGTTGCTCGGCTCAGTAGGACAGCACTGCCTGACCCACGCATCCTGCTCGGTGGCCATCATCCGCGCACCCAAGGGTGAGCGTCCCGATATGGCAAAGCCAGTGACGCACCAGATCGTGGTCGGCGTGGACGGCTCCGACGAATCGAATCGGGCACTCGAATGGGCCGCCAACGAGGCCCACCGAACGGGTGCCGAGCTGGAGATCGTGGGATCGGACATCTACGCCGGGGCGTCCGGCTTCGTGTTCGCCCCCGCCGTCGGCGTTCCCGACGGGGCGAAGCAGATCGTGTTCGATGCAGTGGAACACGCTGCCCGGGTGGCACCGGAAGTGGTCACCCGGGGCGTCACGAGCGGGGACCCGCCGGCAGCTGCCCTGGTGGCGGCCAGCGCCCACGCCGACCTGGCCGTGGTGGGGTCAAGAGGGCTGGGCGCCTTCCGGGGTCTGCTCCTGGGCTCGGTCAGCCAGCACCTGGCCAACCATGCAAGCTGTTCGGTCGTGGTGGTGCGAGCGAAAGTTGAGCCGTCGAACTGACTGCGTGATGGCTTCAGCACGGATGGCGAAGTTGCGTCCACCGCCGCCTCGTCTGTAGGAATGCTCTGACATGGCGCCCGGAAGCGAGTCGACGAACATGGCGCCCGGAAGCGAGTCGACGAACATGGCGCCCGGAAGCGGGTCGACGAACATGGCGCCCGGAAGCGTCGATGCCCAACGAGTCGACGACCGACCCGGATCGGTTGGCACCCGTGCTGGCCTGCCGGGAACAGGCGGCCTGACGGTGGAGGCCTCCCCGACAGTCAACCGTCGTTGGGCGACGCTGGCCGTGTTGTGCGTCACCCTTCTTCTCATCAGCTTGGACAACACCGTCCTCAACGTGGCGCTGCCTTCGATCGTGAGGAGCATTGGTGCCAGCTCCAGCCAACTGCAGTGGATGGTGGATGCCTACGCGGTGGTCTTCGCCGGTCTGCTGCTCTCCCTCGGCGCACTGGGTGACCGGGCCGGACGGAAGTGGGTCTTCATGGCCGGCCTGGTGGTCTTCGGGGGCGGCTCGGCGTTCGCGGCGTGGTCGGAGACTCCCGATCGCCTGACCCTGGCCCGGGCGGTGATGGGCATCGGTGCGGCTGCCCTGATGCCCTGCACGCTTTCCATCCTCACCAATGTCTTCACCAAGGAGAAAGACCGGGTTCGGGCCATCGGGATCTGGTCGGGCACCACCGGTCTCGGCGTGGCTCTCGGCCCGATTCTCGGTGGGTTCCTGCTGGCGCACTACTGGTGGGGTTCTGTCTTCTTGGTCAACGTCCCGGTTGCCGTCATCGGATTGGTGGCCTCGATCTGGCTGGTGCCCAACTCGAAGAACCCCCTTTCCACCCGTCCCGACCCGGTGGGCGCCGGGCTGTCGATCATTGGGCTCGGGTTGCTGCTGTGGGGCATCATCGAGGCGCCGGGGAGGGGTTGGTCGTCGCCGTTGATCGTGGGCGCGTTGGCCGGTGCGGGAGTGGTCATCGTGTCCTTTGTCGTGTGGGAGCGGCACAGCGACCACCCGATGCTGCCCCTGCGCTTCTTCTCCCACCGCCGATTCAGTGCCGCCATCGGGGCCCTGACGCTCGTGCTCTTTGCCCTGCTCGGCATGTTCTTCCTCATGACCCAGTACTTGCAGTTCGTCCTGGGGTACAGCGCCCTCGAAGCAGGGTTGCGGATCGCCCCTGTTGCGTTGGCGCTGCTCGTCATTGCGCCGTTGTCGGTCGTCGTGGCCCACCGCATCGGCACGAAGTACGTCGTCACCGCCGGGCTGGCCCTGATCGCACTGGGACTTGGTCTGTTGTCACGAACCACCTTGACCGGAACCTACCGAGACTGCATCGGGCCGTTCCTGGTGCTCGGGGTTGGGGTCGCCCTCGCCCTGGCTCCCTGCACCGAATCGGTGATGGGATCACTCCCCAGGGAGGAGGCCGGGGTCGGTTCGGCCACCAACGACACTGCCATGCAGGTCGGCGGGGCGTTGGGCGTCGGTGTGCTGGGCACGGCACTCAACCTTCACTACCAACACCTGATGGCGCCGGTGGTCGCCCATGCCCGGGTACCCCCGTCCGTACAGACGATCATCGAGAGCTCGCTCGGGGCGGCGCTGGCCGTGGCCCAACACGCGCCGGCCAAGGAGGGCGCGGCGCTTGCCCTGGTGGCTCGGCATGCCTTCGTGTCGGGGATGGATCTGGCTCTGGTGATCGCCACTGTTGTGGTCGGGGCGGCGGCCATCCTCGTGGTGGTCGTGCTCCCGAATCGAGGAAGCGCTCCTCCGCCTCCGGAGCAGCGACGGACTGCCGCGGCCGGCCAACTGGCGTCCGGAGCGGGCAAGGAAGCCCTCGGTCGCCACCTCCGGCTGGAGTCACCACCCGGCTGAGGACCACCATCCGGTCCAGAAGTTACCCGCTCTCCTCGGCCCGGGCACCCCCAGTGGCAAGGGACCTATGGCCCTAGTTGGCCCGTCCATCCATCCCTAGCCTCCTAGGTAGGAGGTATAACCATGCACATGAGTGGAACTGCGATCGTGAGCCTGCTTGGGAGCCTGATCGATCTAAACGGCCCCGGCCGGTATGTCCATTGGGGTTTCATCCAGATATCCGTCTCCAATCTGGTCGTCATCGGATTGATGGTGATCGTCTTTGTCGGGGCAATCCTCATCCCGTTCCGGCGCCACGGTGGTGGAGACCAATGAGCATCGACACTCCTGTGGACACCGAAGCGACCGGAGGTGTCGCGGCCGACCTTCCTGAAGACGCCGACCAGTGGACCGCCAAGTTGCGCCATGCCGCGGTCGAGGCGCTTCCACCTCAGCGCCTGTTGCCCGATCGCCAGCCCGCCTATGTGGCTTCGTGGATCTACGTCTTCGGCGTGGTGACCATCGCCGCCCTCGTCGTAGTGATCGTGACCGGCATGGTACTGGCCATCTTCGGACCCACCTGGTGGCACCTGTCCTCCACCGGGCTGTTCGTGAACTCCTTGCACCTGTGGAGCGTCGAAGTGTTCTTCTTCGGCATGGTCGTCCACCTGTGGGGCAAGTTCTTCATGGCCGCATGGCGAGGTCGCCGGCGAGCCACCTGGATCACCGGCGTCGTTTCGTTTCTCGTATCGGTGGGAGCGGCCTTCACCGGCTACCTGTCCCAGCAGAACTTCGATTCCCAGTGGATCAGCACCCAGGCGAAGGACGGCATCAATGCGACTGGTGCCGGAGCCATCTTCAACGTCACCAACTTCGGCCAGATGCTCATGTGGCACATCATGCTCCTGCCGCTCGTCGTCGTGCTCATCGTGGGCGTGCACGTCCTGCTGGTGCGCAGACGGGGCGTTGTGCCCCCCTTCGCCCCTCCCGACCGGTCGCCGGGAGGAGCCGAAGCAGCTCCCACGGTGGAGGCGGGCCCGACTGAGGAGCGGTTATGACCGACGTCGGTACAGGGAGCCATTCGCGGCGTCGCCGGCACTTCAACCCTGATCGCGACGTGGAGGAATGGCACGGTAGATACCTTCCCTATGACCTGGTGAAGGAATTCCTCATCGCCCTGGTGGTGGTGTCGGTGCTGGTGGTCGGGCTGGCTGCGATCTTCTCGTCGCCCGACGACAAGCCGGTGACCGTGAAGTCGTGGTCGACCTCCGACCCGGTCGACTTCGCCCAAACGGCTATCACCGAGCTCGACGGCTCCAGCGCCATCGCCACCTACGGTCCGCCGTACAACACGGCCGGCACATCCCAGTCGATTGGCCCGTTCTCTCCGCAGAAGTGGTTGGGTGTTCACCACCCGATCGACACCGCCAACGACTATGTCATCGCCCCGCTGAGGACGCTGCCCGATCAGCCGCAACTGGACGCCGCCATCAACACCTATACGACCGCTTCTCCCGACCAGCAGGCGAAATGGACGGCGGCCTACGAGAAGGCGGTGGCGAATGCTTCCTTCGGGCAGGGTGGGCTCAAGGTCCCCTCCGGCCCCTACGGTCCGGTGGGTCCGATGATCGGTGGCCTCACCTCGATGGCGCGCAGCGGTGCTCTCGACGGTGCCCTGCTCAGCTCCCGCCAGTTCTACAGCACCGACTACACCAAGCCGCTGCTGTTCATCGCCGATGGCAGCTATCTGGCCAATCTTGCCCAGAACCAGCACCTCGCCGGGGATCAGTGGGGGATGATGAACGAGACCGGGAGCTACCCGGGACAGGCGTGGCTGTGGCTGTACACCCTGTGGTACCAGGTGCCTCCGATGAAGACGTCGTCGAATGCCGACCTTCAGGTCTGGGGGATCATGATGATCCTCACTGTCCTGTTGGCCTTGGTGCCCTTCATCCCGGGCCTCCGTTCGATTCCGCGCTGGAGCCGGGTCTACCGCCTCATCTGGCGCCAGCACTACCGGGACATGGCAAAGGGTGCCGGGGGTGGCCGGAGCTCCTGGTCGACACCGGACCCACCGTCATCACCCGCCCAGGGGGCCACCCCGTCGGCCGCCCCAGGGGCGTGATCCGCCTATGAGGTCCTTCCGTTGATGCCGTTGCGCGTCGTCATCGTCGGGGGTGTGGCTGGAGGGATGTCGACAGCGACCCGCCTCCGGCGATTGGACGAGACCGCTACCATCACCGTCCTCGAGCGATCGGGCCATGTGTCCTATGCCAATTGTGGGCTCCCGTACTTCGTGGGCGGGGTCATCGAGGACGAGAGCGATCTTCTGCTCCAGACACCCCAACGGCTCTTCGACCGGTTCAGGCTCGACGTCCGGGTCGATTCCGAGGTGGTCGACATCGACGCCAGCGGCCATCTGGTCACGACCCGGTCGACCCAGGATGGTCGAACCGAGTCGATCGCCTACGACAAGCTGGTGTTGAGCCCGGGCGCCGTCCCGGTGCGCCCTCCGATACCCGGCTTCCAGCGGGTCCGGGTCCTTCGGACGGTGGAAGACGCCGAACGGCTGGTAGCTGACGTCACCGCACGACCCTCCACCGCCGTGGTCATCGGCGGCGGCTTCATAGGATTGGAGACCGCGGAGAACCTTGCCCACCAGTCGATTTCGGTGACGGTGGTCGAGGCGGCGGACCAGATCCTCGCCCCGCTCGATCCTGAGCTTGCCATCATGGTGGCGGCCGAGCTCGCCGGCCACGGCATCGGTGTCGAGACGGGTGTCGCCGTGTCCGAGATCACCGCCAGCGGCATTGTCCTGGCCGACGGTCGAGCGTTCCCCGGCGATCTCGTGGTGGGTTCCATCGGTGTCCGTCCGGACGTCCGCCTGGCCGAGATGGCCGGCCTCACCATAGGCACCCGCGGGGGGATCGCGGTCGATGACGTCAACCGGACCAGCGAGGCGGACATCTACGCCGTTGGCGACGCGGTGGAGAAGGAGGATTGGGTGGGGGTGGCAACTCGCTGATCGCGCTGGCCAACATCGCCAACCGACAGGGCCGACGAGTCGCCGACCACATCTGTGGCCTGCCCACCGCCGGTTCGCCATCGCTCGGCACCGCCATCGTGAAGGTATTCGATCTCGCCGCCGCCGCCACAGGGTGGAGCGAGAAGCGACTCGTGGCTGCGGGACGACGGTACCGGAGTATCCATTCACATCCCATGAGCCATGCGGGCTACTACCCGGGTGCACAACCCATGTCTCTCAAGCTCCTCTTCGATCCCGACGACGGAGCCATTCTCGGCGCGCAAGCGGTCGGGAAGGAGGGTGTCGACAAGCGGATCGATGTGATCGCCACCGCCATTGCCGGCGGACTGACGGCCGATGAGCTCGCCGACCTGGAGCTCGCCTATGCGCCGCCGTTCTCGTCGGCGAAGGACCCGGTCAACATGCTCGGCTACATGGCGGAGAACATTCGCACCGGCGCATGCGACGTTGTCGGGTATGACGAGCTCCCCGCACTGCTCGAGGCCGGCTGGGTTCTGGTCGACGTCCGGACCGAAGAGGAACATGCTCGGGGCGCCATTCCTGATTCTCTCAACCTCCCGCTCGACCAGCTCCGCGAACAGCTTGACGGGATGGAGGGCCCATTCGTCATCTACTGCGAGGTCGGACAACGGGGGCACACGGCGACCGCGCTCCTTCAGGAGCTGGGTATCAGAGCCCGCAACCTCGACGGGGGCTACCGCACCTGGATCGCCGCCGACGCCGCCCGCGACCAAGAGCCGTTCCGACTGGTGAAGCAGGCGTTGTAGCGGGCGAGTGGCCGTTCGGAGGGGGCACGGGCCGCGCCTCGGAGGAACCAGGCCCGAGGTCTCCATCGAGAGGAGGAACGGTGAAGCTCCGCAATGCGGGCCAGGTCTTGCTGGCGGTGTCGGCCGGAGGGGCAACGGCTTACCTGGCCTTTGGGCGAACACCCTGCCTGACATGGGGTGCGTCCGACGAAGAGGCTCGCCAGTCCTTCCCCGGTGACGACCTGCTTCCGAATCCGGACGTGCTCTCGACGAGGGCGGTGACCGTTGCTGCCCCTCCATCGGCCATCTGGCCGTGGCTCATGCAGATGGGAAGCGGGAAGGGCGGCGTGTACACCTACGACTGGATCGAGAACATGCTCGGGCTGAACATGCACAGCGTGGACAGAATCCTCCCTGAGTTCCAGGACCGAAGGGTCGGCGATGTGGAACAACTGGGGAGGTCCGGCCCGCGCTTGCGAGTGGAGGTCCTCGATGCGGAGCGGACCATGGTCCTGCATTCCGAGGATGGCAACTGGGTCTGGGCATTCTGCCTCCTGCCCCTCGGTCCAGACCGGACCCGTCTCGTCAGCCGCAACCGGATCAGCACACCCGCGGCTTCCACCGCCCAGCGGGCCTTCCAGACCCTTGTCCTGGAACCCGGCAGCTTGATCATGGAGCGCAAGATGCTCTTGGGGATCAAACAGCGGGCCGAGTCGCTCGCCGGCTCGTGAACCTCGGAGTGACAGGACGGGAGGAGGGGTGCCGCAACCGGCCCAATGCATGTGACCTTCGACCCTGCCGCGTTGTGCGCCCGGAGGCCACAATCCAATAGGTGAAGCCGAGCGGGTACCAGCGTCGAATCGAATCCTCGAGGAGCCCCGCCGAGGCTGACTCGCGGATCGTCCAGGCCGTGTTGTGCGGCGTTCGGACCGTGCGGCTGCTGTGGTATCGCCGCCTCCATCTCCGAAGCGCTCGAATCGGACACCGTGTGACATTGCCCGACGGGCGGCCGTTCGTGGTGTTCCGAGAGTCGATGTGTGACGGCGACGCTGGACCGCGACCGGTCATCCTGGCGGTGTGGTTTCACCTTCGTGGCATTCCGGCCGGCAGTCGCGTCCGTCGGCTCTTGTTCGAGCGCCTGTGCATTGTGAACACGGTCCTGTTTGCCGGCTTCGATGGGTATCAGGTGAAGCTGTGGATGGTGGATCCGAAGACGGCCGACTATGCCGGGCTGTACTCCTGGCGATCTGCCGACGAGGCCGAGCTCTACGCCCGCTACATCACCGGCGTGCTCACGCCGCTGTCCAGGGGCGGTTCGGTCGGTTACCAGGTGGTCCCCGGCACCACCTTGGATGACTACCTGCTAGAGGAGAAGGCTGCCCTAGGTGGCGACGAAGTCATGGAGCCGTAGAAGAGCGGCGAAGCCTCCGACCCGACACCTGTGAGCGTGTTATCGAGATGAAGTGCTCGTGGGGCCCACTCACCCAGGGTCGGCCCACGGAGGTTCGGGCCTGTACGGCCCAAGGGTCGGCGGCATCGGTGATGTCCTCGGCAAAACCCCGCACTTCCACGACCCAACCTTCACGGGTTTCGGGGTCGATGTCCTCCACCTCGAATGCCACGTGAGCGAGGGAACCGTAGGTCAATTTCACGCCCGGCTGGCTCCGAATGGCGATGATGCGATCGGCGATGGCGTAGTTGACCGGGAAGATCTCCGGCCGTCCGTCGCGGACGATCGCCAGTCGGCCCAGGTCTTGACTCTCGAGAAGGGAGAAGCATTCCTCCTCGTCGATCTCGTCCAGTTGTCGCGATCGGTACGACGCATCAGTCTCACCGGTCTCGCCTGATTCGGAGGTGCGGGCATCCTGTCTGGCCATCGACCCCATCATGCCAGTTCTTGGCGCGGGTCCTGGTGGGCGATTGCCAGCTCGAGCTGCGCGGTCGGGGCTCCAGTTGGACCCGTCTGACCGCTAGGCCGACCCGTCGACCCGGTCGGCGAATCTCCGAAGGCCTTTCGTCCACCCCTCGGGCGACCGGATCGCGTCGCGCATCTGCTCCCAGCCCGGGCCGTGGCGCTCCAGATGTCGGTGTACGAGCTCGACCCGGGTCCGATCGGAGGCCTCGGGGACGAACCGCACCTCGACCTCGCTGGTCCTCTCCGGATCGGTCTCGATCTGCCATTCGAGACTGATGTCCCAGCTGATGACGAAGCGGGTAGGAGGCTCGTATACGAGAACCCGGGCCCAGCGGCATTCGCTTCCGTCCACGGCGCGATCGATCACATGGCCCCCCTCGTGGGGCTCGAAGACCATTTCGGCCAGTTCACCTTGGAGAATGTGGTGATCCGGTGGCCACCAGCTGCCGATGTCCTGGGTGAACACCGAGAACGCTCGCTCGGCGGACGCCTGTACGACCACCGAGGTCTGTACTTGGGTGTCGGTTGCGTGGGCTGTCATCCCGTTTCCTCCTGGCTGTTCTCGACCGCCGTCTTGAATGCCGCCAGCGTGTGGTTCCAGAAGCGGTCGAAGTAGGCCCGAATGGCATCGATGCCTTCCGGGTCGAGCTGGTACAGGTGCCGAGTGCCCTTCCGATGCACGATGACGAGCCCAGCATCCTTGAGCACCTTCAGGTGCTGGGAGACGGCCGGCCTGGTGACCGGCAGGTCGCCAGCCAGCATTCCGACCGATCGGGGACCGTCCGCCAGGAGCTCGAAGATGGCCAGTCGGGTGCCATCGCCCAGGGCGGCGACCCCGTTCAATTGGTCAGTAGTCACTAACCGTAAGTTACCACTTACGATTTGGAGGTCAACGCTCCCGGGCAGAACTGCCGAGACGGCCCCTTTCATCCCTCGGCCGCCGGAGCGATGAGATCCCGATCCCTTCGACGTCAGTATGGGAGGAGGCGGATCCGAGACAGGAGAGCCGTGCAGAACCACGTTGGTCGACCAGGAACGGCCGAGATCACCGATACTGGAGTTGTGGACGAAGCGGTGGAGCGGTACATCGACGGCATCGCCTCGGAGCACCGCCCGTTGTTCGACCGAGTCCACCGGTTGGTCCTCGAGGTACATCCGGATGCCACTGTCGTCCTCTCGTACCGGATCCCCACCTACAAAGTGGGTAGACGCCGTCTTTACGTCGGAGTGTGGAAGCACGGTGTGTCGATCTACGGCTGGCCGCAGGGGGCGGATGCCGGCTTCACGGCACGGCACCCGGAGCTCCGGACCAGCAAGGGGACCATCCAGCTACGACCGGACGACGCCGCAGCAATAAGGGACGACGAGCTCCGCGAGCTGGCTCGCGCCGCACTGAGCACCTGACGACCATCCGGCAGCCGGTCCCAACATCAGGAGGTCTGCCCCAGGCGATGAGGCATGCTGTTCTCTATGAGCACGTTCGCCACCTATGAAGTCGAGGGCCACGTCGCCACGATCAGGTACAACCGGCCCGACTCACTCAACGCCATCAATGCGGAGATGCGTCGCGCTCTCAATGACGCATTCATCCGTTTTCGCGATGACGAGGAGGCGTGGGTAGCTATCGTCACCGGCGAGGGCGAGGCTTTCTGTGCGGGCGCCGACATCTATGACGGGGCCGGGTCGACCGGTGAGTTCCGGGGGACTTTTTGGGAGAAACCCACGGTCAACTCCTTCGAGAGCGGTTGGGAGATCTTCAAGCCAGTCATCGCCGCGGTCAACGGGTACTGCTTGGGCTACGGGCTGACCTTGGTCACGTGGTGCGACTTCGTGATCGCCAGTGAGCGAGCGGAGTTCGGGTTCCCCGAGGTCCGCCTGGGCGTACCGGCCATGGTCGGTGCGATCCGGTTGCCCCAGAAGATCAACTGGCAGTACGCCATGGAGATCATCCTCACGGGTGAGCGCATCGGCGCCGATCGGGCCAAGGAGGTGGGCCTGGCCGGGTGGGTGGTCCCTCACGACCAGTTGATGCCCGAGGCGAGGTCTTTGGCCGCTCGCCTGGTTGCGGCGGCGCCGTTAGCCGCTCGTGCCAGCAAGGAGGTCGCCGTCCGGGCGCAAGGCCTTCCTCCGGTCGAGGCGATTCGCTTTGGCGAGACCATGCGCCTGGTCGCCATGGCCACCGAGGACGCGCAGGAGGGTCGCCGCGCGATGGGTGAGGGACGGGCCCCCCGCTGGCGGGGGCGTTGAGCTCGGTCTGCGGCACGCTCAAGAGGGCGACGAATCGGCGGGGGAGTGGCGCAGCTCGATCGTGGCGCTTCTCGTTCGGGCATCCAACGTCACCGTGCCCGTCTTCTGACTGATCGTGCCGGTTGACGTTGATGCAATGTTGTCGACCAGCGAAGGAATCTGCAGCAGAACGTGTCCCGCCGGCGTCTGACCCCGCAACGTTACCGACACCGACCGATCGGCCGACGAGATCGTGAGGCGCAATCTCCGTCCGTCGGCCGTCGGGAAATTGGTCACGACGATCGACTTGCCGGGCCTCAGCCACTGAGATGGGATGCCCCTTCCGATGAGCAGGCTCCCGTCCGACTTCTCCGCCACCAACGAGTCCAATAGGACCTTGTTGGCCCCGGCGATGCCCCAGGCATGGGGTGAAGCGCCCTGGCCGGCGGCCGGGTGCCTCCCGATCCAGGGCGTGTCGGGCGAGGGCGCCGTCGAGCTCTCCCAGAACGAATACGGTCCACTCTGGCTGTTCTGGATCATGAACTGGTAGTCGAGGATCCCCTGGTCGCGGTAGTTCTGGCCGGCCAGGCCGGCCGCTCCCATGGCCGCGTTGTAGCCGGACGAGAAGTAGTCGTCGGGGAACCCGCCGGCGGTGTTGGGTGGGAGCAGCCCCCGCAATCGTCCGAAGCCGTAGGCATAGGTGGCGTCAATCAAGGAGATGCCCGGACCGCTGAGCGTCGCCCCGAAGAGGGATCCCTCCCAGGCCCAGTTCCCCAACGGGGACGTCCAGTTGGCGTCCTCGGGATTGGCACACCGGTTGGCGGTGTTGGGCTGGAGCAGCGAGCACGGCAGGTAGTTCAGATGGTTCTGGCTGAGAGTGGCCCCGAGCACCTGGTCGGTAGCGGATAGAAGGCTCTCGTACTCACCCGACGCCCAAGTCGCCTCGGCCCGGTTACCGACCTTGTCGGCCAGGTAGGCGTAGGCGGCCAGGCCCAGCAGGGCTTCGTAGTCATCGATGGTCCAGTAGCCCTGGGTGTCGATGTCGTCCGTTGCCTCCATTGTCCCCGATGGCCCGGTCCGGTCGGCCGCGATCGCATGGGCTGCCTCTTCCATGCTCGGTTGCGCCGGGTTCGGAGAGCCAGTCGGTGTGAAATTCGCTCTGACGAAGCCTAAGTCCCCCGTCTTCATCAGGTACATCGCCCAGGGCACCGAAAACGTCCACAGTCCGTCGACGTATTGGCCCTGGGAGCCGATGGCGTTTCGCGCCTCGATGAGCAGTGCATGAGCCCCGGTGTAGTAACCCTGGGTGAACAGGTTGGTCAGGATGCCGACGACGTCGTGGCTAAATTCGCTCTCGTAGCCGTTGACCCCGGTGTTCAGGCTGTCGCCGCTTCGAGCGATCTGGGTGTAGATGAACCCACTCCGGTATGCGTTGTTGAGAGACGGATCGGGCACGTAGATGCCGGCAATGCCGCCGAGCTGTTTGTTCCAGAAGCTCCGCATGTGGGCGAAATGCCGGGCGAAGGTTCCGGCGCCGGCAAGCGCCTGGCTGCTGGGCCAGGGATACTGGTTGCCGAATCGATCGGCGGGCACGACGTAGTCGTGAGCCACCGATGAGTGAGGGGCGACCTTGTCCGGAGCCCTGTTGATAGGGATGAGGCCCGGTGATGGCTCCGGGTTGGCCGCGACGGCTCGGTTGGTGGGGTTGGTCACCCCAACCCGGCAGTAGACCGCTACGAAGGCATTGCCCCCGACGACCAGGCGGTCGGCAAACTCGGTGATGGTGACGATCGCTCCCGAACGCCTGAAAGTCGTGATCTGAGCGGGAAGGTACCCATCGGCGTCCACCCAGCTCACGGGTGCGCCCGTATAGATCCCGAACCCGTAGTTCTGGTTCTGGTTGATGCCGTCCTGCACCACGAAGGCTCCACCCAGACAGGTGACCACCCCCTGGTGGTTGCCTTCCCATCCAATGGCCGATGCCGTGCCGTAGGCACCGGTGAATGCATCGGTGTTGATGTTGAATTGGCAGTCGTAGGTTCCCGGCTGCCCAGTGACTCCACCGGACCCCGGCGACCCGACACCTGGCCCGGGCGGGTAGGTGGCCACCGCCGCCGACGATGGTCCCGCCACTCCGGTGAGCACGCCGCCGCCCACCACCAAGGCCAGCGCCGAGATGGCCGCCCTCCGCACCGAATGCACCCGGTGATTCTGACAGCTCGCCAATCCAGGTGCTCGGTCCGGGCCGGACCACCCACCGACGGGATGCCTGCGCTGCTCCGTCGGCATGACGAGTGGGATTCCGGAGGTCATCGACCGCGGGTGTCCAGACGAGTCCTGTTGTCGTGCCGTCACGTCAACCGCGATGACGTTCCACCTCCTTTCGTGGTGGTGCCCCGAGAAATTCACGCAACACTTTGACCGCCCCGGGCGTCTCAATTGTGATGGGTAAGCTGAGCTGCATCGTCGACGCAGACAGAGGGCAACGGACCGACGCCTCCGCCACCCGGCCCGGAGCGGTGATGCCCGATCCTGAAGCCACCACCCTCCTCTCGGGTCCAACGGCGTCGACGGCCATGCTCGGGGAGCCGGGCTTCAGCGAGTTCTACGCCAACCACTACACCGAGCTGGTCCGACTGGCCACCCTGGTGAGCGGGTCGGTGGATGTGGCGCCCGATCTCGTGCAGGACTGCTTCGTCCGGCTCCACGGGCGCTGGACGGCGGTGCACGACCCGCTGCCCTACGTCCGCCGGAGCGTCGTGCACGCCTGTGCCTCCCATCACCGTCAGGTCGCCCGCGGGCGTCGCCTGCTTCCACCGGAACCCGGGTCACTCGAGCTCGAGGCCAATGAGATGGACGATGCTCTGGCCAAGCTGCCCTCTCGTCAGCGGGCCGCCGTCGTGCTCCGCTACTACGGCGACCTGCCCGACATCGACATCGCCCAGGCCCTGCGCTGCCGTCCGAGCACCGTCCGTTCCCTCATCCACCGTGCACTGGCCGACCTCAGGAGGACGATCGAGCAATGAGTGACGCCTTCGAGGATCGGATCCGGGCCCACCTTGCCGACCAGGCGTCCCGGGTCGCGACCAACCCCGACCCCGACGGGCTGATCCAGCGCTCGGCCGGACCGCGTGGCCGGCGAAGTGTGCTCGTCGGGGCAGTCGCCCTGGCCATGGTGTTCGCCGGGGCCGGGGTCCTCACCGGCGTCAACCTGGCGGGAGGATCGACCGTCTCGTCATCGTCCTCTGTCCCGTCCGTGCCGTCGTCCGGCCCGCAACGGTCAGGTGCATCGATCGCACCCAGCGGCTCCGCATCGCCGAACCTTCCGGCCATCGCCGGTCAACTGCGGTACACCCTCCTCCTCACCCGCACCACGTCGGCGGGCGTGACCGTCCGGGTCTACGCGGTGGCGAACCCGAGCGGGGGGTGCCAGGGTCCGGCGGCCTGTCCACCCACCGGGACATTTCCAGGCCCCGTGCCCTGCCCCCAGAATGCGACGTGCGTGCAACCGATGATCGCTCCGCACACCAGTCCGACCACCCTGCCGGCCGAATCGGGTGGAGGCGGGCCGGCGGCCACCGGCACGGTGCCCTCGAATCCGACACCCTCCGATCCGACGGCAGGATGCGGTCAGCTGGTCATCGAGCTGTCCACGGACCGAGCGGTGGCAACCGCCACTACGCCCTGGCCCACCGCGGCGCCCACTTCCTCTGACACGTTGGACGTGCTCGGTGAAGGCTCATTCGGCTCCGCCGAAGGAGCACCGGTGGGCTGGGTGGCGGTCTGGGCGGGAGCCGGGGTGACATCGGTCCACCTCTCGGCCGGCACGAGCGCCAGCGACAGCACGGCACCGACCTCCGGTCTGGCCGTACTGGCCCTACCAGACGCGTCGGGATTGGCCGGCGCCAACGTTGCCAACGTCACCGGCACCGATCAGAGCGGTGCCACCGTTGCCACGGTTCCGGCTGACCAGGTGCCCGGGTTGTCCGCCTGCGCACCCCCGACCCCGTCACCGACCACCACGACACCGACCACCACGACCACGACCACCGTCCCCGACCCGACGTCCACGACGACGCCGCCCGACACGTCGACGACCACGGTGTCCCCGAGCACCTCCGCTCCGGTCCCGCCGCCAGGCGCCCCCTGACGATCCGCCCGCCTGGGCGGTGCCAGCCTGCCCTATCGTGACGGGCATGGCGAAGACTGTGATGATCACCGGGGCAGGATCAGGGTTCGGCAAGCTGGCGAGCATCGCCCTGACCGAACGCGGCCACGAGGTCATCGCCACCACGGAGACCGACGAGCAGGCGGATGCACTGCAGGCTGAGGTACCCGGACTGGTCGTCGAACGAATCGACATAACCAGTGACGATGTCGCCCGGGTGTCGACGTGGGACATCGACGTGCTCATCAACAACGCAGGGGTTGGTCAGACAGGACCGATGGCCGACGTCCCCATCGACCGGGTCCGTCGCCTATTCGAGGTGAACGTGTTCGGTACGCTCACCGTGACCCAGCACGTGCTGAAGTCGATGGTCGTTCGGGGCAGTGGGCGGATCATCATTGTGTCGTCGATCGCCGGTGTCCTGTCGGCGCCCACCTTCGGGCCCTACTCGATGACCAAGCACGCTCTTGAGGCGATGGGCAAGGCCATGCGGGGTGAGCTGGCTCCGCTCGGGATCGACGTGACTCTGTTGAATCCGGGTCCCTATCAGACCGGGTTCAACGACCGAATGGCCGAGTCCATGTGGGAGTGGTTCGGCGACTCGTCCCTCAACGCATCGGCGTCCGAGCTGTTCCGGTCGGTCGGCGAGATGGTGACCGGTGGTCAGATGGATCCCAACGAGGTGAGCGAGCGCATGGTCGAGCTGGTCGAGGCGGAAACGACCACCGTGAACAACTTCGTGCCACCCGAGATCAGGGCTCTGGCCGTGTCCGCACTCGAGGGCTGAGCCCGGCACTCAATTCGCACCGGTGCCCGGAGACGCGCCGGGACCCGGTCGGGGGACCCAGAGCACCTCCCAGCGGTTGCCCTCGGGGTCGGCCACGATGCCCGCTCGTCCTCCCCACGGCTGACCCTGGGGTCCCGCGATCACCTGCGCGCCGGCCCGGAGGGCCGCCCCGCAGGCCGCGTCCACCGCGTCGCCGGCCCCGACCCGGACGACGAGGGTCACTGACGGACGATCCGCGGTCGTCGAGCCCTTCGGCTCGAGCGGCTCCGATTGCGGATACAGCGTCAGAGCCACACCGCCCAGCTCGAAGGTGCACAGGCTGTCGGAACCGCCGGGTTGCTCCGGCCACCCGAGGGCCTGGTAGTAGCGGCGCAAGGCCGGGAGGTCCCGAGCGCTGATCACCACCATCGCCAGTTGGGACGGCATGAGGGGGGCCAGCCGCTCTCCGTCGTCACCGTCGGGGGCCGTGGGATCGCTCATCGCCGGCTCGAGCCCGTCCGCCGTCGCTCCATCGGGCGACCCTATGGCCCACCGTCGTTGCGAGGCAACTACGCCATCGCACGGTCGGGCTCAGCCGCTCGGGATCACCTCGGTGCCCAGTGAATCGAGCCATTGGGCGGTGCCCTCCTCCCTCCAACTCGGCTGCTCGAGCCCGTCGAGGAAGGTGCCCTGCTCGGTAAGTGTGAGCCGGGTGCCCGTCGGGTCTTCGCTGAGCTCGATGGTGGTGAGTGACACCGTCGACAACCGGTCGTCAGCCGAGAGTGTTGACGTGTAGACGATGCGTTCATCCGGCACGATGTCTCGGTAGAAGGACTCGAAGGTCATCGTCACGCCCTCGTGGTGGCCGTGGTTGACCTCGCGGCCACCGACCCTGAAGTCGAGCTGGTGGCCCGAGTCGGGCCCGGCGAACCATCGGGATTTGGCCACCGGGTCCGCCCAGGCGGCGAACACGCGGTCCGCAGAGACCGGGTAGGTGCGTTCGAGACTGAACGTGGCGTGGGTCACTGAACGGTTGGTCATCGTTTGGTCCTTCCTTCCGTGGGAGCGGGTTGGTCCGCCAGGTACTGCCCGAGGCGGTCGAGGTGCTGTTCCCAAACGGTGCGTTGTCTGCCGATCCAGTCCTCCGCACCTCGCAGCACGTCTGGCTGGATGTGGCAGGTACGAACCCTGCCGACCTTCTCGGTTCGGACCGCACCACAGGTCTCCAGCACCCGGATGTGCTGCATGACTGCCGGCAGTGACATGGCCAGTGGCTGAGCGAGCTCGCTGACCGAGGTGGGGCCGGCGATCAGCCGTTCCACGATGGTCCGGCGGGTCGGGTCGGCCAGCGCCTGGAACACCTGGTCGAGGGAGCCCTGATAGTTAACCACAGTATTAAGTATATGGCTCGGGCGAGAAAAGTAAAGCGAAATCTTAACTATTCAGGACCCGGAAGGAGGCCGTAGGCGCCAGTCGCCGTCGGCGCCAGTCAGGCTGGGGTGCCGTTCGGCGGGTGGACGCGACCACGGCGACTCGCAATCGAACCACGGACCGTCACCCGAAGATGGTTGGAGGGGCGGTGGACTGCCACCGAATGTTCATCTGGCGTTCAGCCGGCGGTGACAGAGCGGACCGGCCCCGGTGGTAGACCGTGACCGTTCGGCACGGTACGGGCGCAACCACTACCGCCGAGCCCGGGGTCACAGCGCCAGCACACTGACGGGAGCTTTCGAGCGGGCGGCCTTTCGTCCGTGTGCTGGCGTTCCCCATCCCCCGGGGCCGGTGGCGAAGAGGCCGACGATCCCGGTCGGACAGACCGGCGGGCGGGCCGACCCCGGGTGCGTCCGGTTCAGTCCGAGCGGCGCGGCCGCTGATGGACGCATTCGGAGAGCGCCGCCGCGAATGGAGAGGCTTCGTCGGTGTCCAGCGAGGCACAGGCGATCCGGATCCCCGGTGGCGAGGCTATCCGGAAGCGCTCACCCGGGCTCACCCCCCAGCCTCGGTCGAGGAGGCCACTGACCACACCCTGTTCGTCGGCGACCGGAACCCAGGTCGTGAGTCCCGAGCACCCGGTGGCCGTCAATCCGTGAGCGGCCAGTGCCTCGGCGAGCACGGTGCGCCGTCTCAGATAGGTGGTCGCGGCATGATCGAGTAGCTGGGCGACCCCCGGGTCGCCCCACAGCTCCGCCACCGTCTGCTGGAGGAGGTAGCTGACCCAACCGGTGCCGAGAGCCTGGCGCCCCTCGACCCGCGCCACCGTCGTCGGGTCGCCGGCCATGAGGGCCAGCCGCAGGTCGGGGCTCAGCCATTTGGAGACGGATCGGATGGTGGCCCAGCGGCCGCGGCCGCGGCACGCGGTGAAGGCCGGAGCCCCCGCCGCCGGGCCGGCGTGGTCGTCCTCGATGACCAGCACGTCGGGGTAGGCGGCCAGCACCCCTTCGAGCTCGACCGCTCGCGTTCGGTCCCAGGCCGTTCCGGTGGGGTTCTGGGCCCGGGGAGTGAGGACCACGGCCGCCGCCCCGCTCCGGAGCGCGACCTCCAGGCGGTCGGGCCGGGTGCCGCGGTCGTCGAGCGCCATCGGGACGAGCTCCAACCCGAGCGCGGTCAGCAGGTCGAGGGCGGCGGTATATCCGGGGTCCTCGACCGCCACCCGGTCACCGGGGCGGAGCCACGCCCCGATGACGCGCTCGACGCCGTCCAGCGCGCCCCCCACCACGGCCAGGTTGGTGGCGTCGATCCCGTCGTCACCGAGCTTGGCTCGGGCCACCTCCTCCAGGCGGGGGGAGACGGGGGCCGCCCCGTAGTAGCGGGTGGCCCCGCCTGGGGGCGGGAGCTCGGGGAGCAGGGCGGGATCGGGCCCACCGGTCCCGAGGTCGCGCACCCCGGTCGGGACAGTGAGGGGGAGATGAGGTGAGAGTGGGGGATGGGCCCGCACCCGGGTGCCCCGGCGCCCGGCGCCGGTCGCCAGGCCCCGCCACCGCAACTGGCGGTAGGCGCCTGCCACCGTCGAGGGGCTGATGCCGAGCTCGGCCGCCAATCCCCGCACGGTCGGGAGCTCATCGCCCGGGCGCAGCGCGCCGAGACGGACAGCCTCCTCCACGCTGTCGGCGATGTCGGTGGCTCTTCCGCCGGCGATGACGTAATGTGGAGATTGTACTGCTTGCTTCATATATTGTACTGTAACGTACTTTCAGGAGATCCGTCATGACGAAGGCCCATCGACCGCCCGATGGCGATGAAGCCCAGCCGGCCAGCGGCCGGGTACGGGTCCGGCGGCTGCCCGGTCGCGGCCGTTACCAGCGGGAGTGCATCAATGCCATCCTCGACGAGGGCTTCGTCTGCCACGTGGGCTTCGTCAGTCGGGACGGTCCGGTCGTCATCCCGATGGCCTACGGTCGCCACGGCGACCGGCTCTATCTGCATGGGGCATCGGGCAACGCCATGCTCCGGGGAGCCTCAGCCGGCGGCCAGCTCTGCGTCACGGTCACTCTGGTGGACGGGCTGGTCCTCGCCCGTTCGGCCTTCCATCATTCGATCAACTACCGCTCGGTCGTCGTCTACGGGATCGGCGAAGAGGTGACCGATGCCGACGAGAAGGAGCGGGCGCTGACGATCATCGTCGAGCACCTGGTCCCGGGCCGGGGCGCCGATGCCCGACCCCCGACCGCGACCGAGTTGCGGGCCACCCGGGTGGTGCGGGTCCCCTTGACCGAAGCCTCGGCCAAGGTACGAGCCGGCGGACCGAACGATGACGACGAGGACCTCGATCTGCCCGTGTGGGCCGGCGAGCTGCCCTTCCTGTCGACCACCGGGCTACCCGTCGCCGCCGACGGTCTGACCGACGGCCTGCGGCCGCCGGACTATGTCACGAGCTACCGGCGGGAACGGGCCGGATCGCTCGGCCCGCGGCCCGGCTCCGACGCCTCCGCCCCGGTCTGATCCTCCGGTTGAGCGGGCGAGCCCCGAGGTGGCGGCCAGCCCGGCGCGCCGGGCATCGGCTCAGGACGAGCGGCGCTCCTGGCCTACGACGGCCGCGTCCGGGCCCGGGTAGAAGAGGTCCTCGTGCCCGGTGTCGGTCCATCGGACCAGGTAGGGCGGCTCGCCGTTGGAATGCCGAACCTCCAGCACCTCGCAGTTGCGGTCAGGCTGGCCCACCCGGTGCCCACCGATCAAGATCCGATCTCCGACATTCGCGTGCATCATGGCTCCCTTCTTCGGATGCTGTGCCGTAGTGCCATGGTGAACCGGGCGGGAGGTTCGATCAAGGTGCCCGAGGACCCATCCCCGCCAGTGGGCGCTGCATGGGCGGCTCGGGCGGAACGTCACCGGTTCGACGAGTGGGCCTCGGCGTGGGCCTGCCTCCACGGCGTGAGGTCCAATCCCGGGTAGCGCCGGCTCACGCCGTCCAGCGTCTCCTCGGTCCAGAACTCGTGGCCCGGCTGGGGGAACCCGAGGACGGCGAGCTGGCGCGGTGATGCACCCTGGACGAAGGTGTGCCACTCGGCCGAGAACCCCTTGAAGGGCCATGCCTGGTAGCCGCCCCATTCCATCGCGGCGGGCTTGTACGAGACGTGGAGCATGAAGCGAGCCCGGGTGGGATCGGCGAAGTCCACCGAGCGGTGGTAGACGTCGGGGCGGTAGACGACGATCGACCCGGCCGGGGCCGACGCGTCGCCGTGTCCACCGTAGAGCTCGCCGTAGTCGTCGAGGTTCAACGTATGCTCCTCCACCGGGACGGCGTGGGTCTGCCGGCGCGAAACGAAGCGGGTGGCGCCGTTGTCGGGGCTCACGTCGTTCAGGTAGATGAAGGTCTCCATCTGTTGGTACCCCGCCTCGGGTCGGGGCACGGTGAGCGTGTGGTTGGGGAAATCGGTGTGGAGGAGCTGGTTGAAGTCCGAGGGCTGACCGGCGTACTTGGCCGAGATGATGGCCGCGTACATCCGAACGTCGTCCGTGCCGAGCAGGTCCTCGGCCAGGTCGATCAGCAGGTCGCCCACCACCACCGCGTTGAGCGATCGGCTCCGGAAGGGGAACTCGGGCCAGGCTGCGTCCCAGGTGCGCCAGCGGGCGTCACCACCGGGCTCGGCGGCCATCTCCTCGGCGGTGGGGAACAGCTTGGCCAAGGCCCGCTGCGCCGCCACGAGCAGCTCGGCCGGCACGGCCCGCTCGAGCACGCACCAGCCGTCTTCGTCCCACGCTCGGCGATGCCCGGCCGTCAGCAGGCTCATGGTCCCAGGGTAACGGTCCCGGTCGCCAGGTTGCGGCGCCGACCCGACCGGGGGCACGGGCAACCCGGCCCCGATCGTTCGCGCCGGAACGGCCCGTCGAGGCGACCCAGCCCGGGGGGCGGCGCTGAGTCGGCGCTCAATGGTCAGAATTCACCGTCCCGTTCCCATCCCGTTCGCGGCCGTTCACATGAGACCGGTACGGTGGCGAGCAACGAGTGCAGACGCGCCACGGGTCGGGTGCCGAGGAATTGCGGGTTGCCTTCCCGTCGATGAGACGTCGCCGACCAAGGCCGATGAGGAGGATGCGATGAGACCGACCAGCAAGCTCCGGGTGGTCACCTCGGACTCACCCGACGCCCTCGACGTCATCCGGCACGAGGTCGAGGGAGCCACCGGCCTCGCCGTCGAGCCCGAGATCCAAGAGATCGACGGGGCCGACCTCGTGGTGGAGCTCCGCCTGGTCGATTCGTCCGCGGTCGTCCCCGGTCTGGTCGCCCGGGCCGTGGAGCGGTCGACCGGTGGCCTCGATGTGCTCAGCACCTGGAACGAGCGGGGGAGGATCGCCGACCCCGCGCCCGTGCTCGGCCAGGTGGTCCTCGACGACCTCGACCACCATCTCCCACCCGTGGTGCGGCGCGCCCTGCGTGACGACCTCCCGACCGCCCATTGGAGCGCGACCGGCACAAGCGGGGCGGGCGACGCGCACTCGTGGCAGCTGGCCGTGCCCGTGGTCCGGCCGGACGGCCGGTCGGTCGTCGGGTACCAGCGGCGACGGGGCTACTCGATCCGCTTCGGCACCCACGACGTGGACGCGGCGCGGGCCGACCTGGCCTCCTGAGCGCCGCCGGCCTCGTCAATGCGGCGGGTCCGGCCGCCCCCGACGAGCTCAGAGGCGGTACAGGCTCACGGCGTTGTCGCCCAGCACCTTGCGCTGTACTTCGGGGGTGAGTGCCGCCATCTTCTCGGCCACTGTGTCGAGGGGCTTGGGGTACAGGCAGGTGGGATGGGGGAAGTCCGTCTCGAAGAGGACGTTGTCCTCGCCGACCGCCGCGATCAGCGCCGGCACGTCGTTCTTCTCGAACCAGAAGGTGGCGTAGAAGTGGCGCTTGAAGTACTCCGAGGGCATCATCGACAGCTTGTCGAGATCGTTGGGGGCGTTCTCGGCCATCTCGTAGTCCAGGGCACCGAGGATGAACGGGACCCATCCCACGCCGCTCTCGACCGAGACCAGCTTGAGCGCCGGGTGGCGGTCGAGCAGGCCCGAGAGGATGATGTTGGTGACGACCCGGGCGTTCCCGATGAACAGCAGGGCGCCACCGATGGCCAGCTTGGTGTCCTCGGCCTGGGACTCCCACGGATAGGTGTCGAAGTAGGTCATGGTGGTCAGGCTGGCGCCGATGTGGAAGTGAACCGGGAGGCGAAGGTCGGCGCACACCTCCCATAGTGGGTCCCAGGCCCGGTTGGCCAGGTCCGGGGCGCCGAGGTCCTGGGGGTCGGAGGTCAGGTTGACACCGCGCAGCCCGAGCCCGGCGACCCGCTTCGCCTCCCGCACGCAGGCGTCGACGTCCCAGGCCGGCAGCACCGGCATCGGGAGCAGGCGGGTGCCCGACTCCTCCTGCACCTCGGCCATGGCGTCGTTGTAGATCTCGATGCACACCCGGCGGAGCTCCTCGTCCTCGACCGCACTGGACAGACCCTGCCCGCCCAGCCCGATGGCATTGGGGAACACCACCTGGGCCCAGATCCCGGAGTCGTCCATCACTTCGAGGCGGGCCTTGGGGTCATAGGCGGCAACGTGGATCCGGTCGACGGTCCACTCGAAGAGAGCCTCGGCCGCCCGCCCCTTGCTCCCGTCGCGGGCGATGACCCCACCCCCGCCGGCAAAGCCGAGCTCGTGGTCGTCGACGATCCAGGTCGGCCGACCGTCGATCCCCGCCTTCACCTGTGGGACCCGATCGCGGTAGGCCGCCGGTGCCCGCTTGACCCAGAGGTCGTGCGCCTCGGTGAGATGGGTGTCGGCATCGATCACCCTCAGCCCCTCCAGTGCCAGAGCCATCGTGCTTCCCCCAGTAGTAGCTTGTCGCCAAATGTAGCGGGCCAGCAGGGGGAGCTATGGCGGTCGCGGAGATCGAGGGACTGTCCATCGCCTACGACCTGATCGGCCAGGGTACGCCGTGGGTCATCACCCCCGGTGGCCGGTTCGCACGGGACACACCGGGCCTGGTCCAACTGGCCGAGGAGATTGCGGCCGGGGGGAACCAGGTCCTCATCTGGGACCGGCCCAACACCGGCGCCTCGCAGGTGTGCTTCGACGGCCCCTCGGAGTCCGAGATGCAGAGCGACGTGCTGGCCGGCCTCCTCCGCCGGCTGGACATGGCGCCGGCCGTCATCGCCGGCGGTTCGGGCGGGTCCCGCGTCTCGCTGCTGACGGCCGCCCGCCATCCCGACGTGGCCGCCGGGCTGGCCTTGTGGTGGATCAGTGGTGGCGTGTTCGGCCTGATCAGCCTGGGCGTCCACTATTGCGGTGATTCGATCGTGGCCGCCTGGCGCGACGGGATGGCCGCGGTGGCCGATCTGCCGGTGTGGGCCGAGGTCATCGAGCGCAACCCGGCCAATCGTGTGGTGTTCCTGGCCCAGGACCGCCGTCGGTTCATCACCACGCTCGAGCACTGGATGCTGGCCTACTGCCCACGCCACGACCAGCTCGTTCCCGGGCTTCCCGATGACCGGGCCAAGGCCGTCGACGTGCCCGCCCTGGTCTTCCGCAGTGGAGCGAGCGACCCCCATCACACGAGGGACACCTCCGAGCGCCTGGCGGCCCTCCTCGGCCGGGCCGAGCTGGTCGAGCCACCGTGGCCGGACACCGAATGGAACGAGCGGGTCGACGCCGCCCAGTCCGCCGGGTCGGGGCTCTTCGAGCGCTGGCCCCTGCTCGCCCCCCAGCTGCTCGACTGGCAGGGCCGGGCGCTCGTTACCGCAGTGTGACCTCGTTGCGGAGCCGCGACTGCGGGTCCCGTCCGGCGCCGGGCGTCGGATCGGGCGAGGTCAAGCCGCCTTCTCCAGGATGTGCACGCCGCAGGCGGACCCGAGCCCGATCACGTGGGTGAGCCCGACCCGGGCCCCGTCGATCTGGCGGTCGCCGGCCTCCCCCCGCAGGTGGGTTGCCACCTCCCAGACGTTGGCGATCCCGGTGGCCGCGATGGGATGCCCCTTGGACTCGAGGCCTCCCGAGACGTTCACCGGCGTCGAACCGTCGCGCCAGGTCGCCCCGGACTCGAAGAAGTCCACTGCACCCCCGGGCTCGCACAGCCCGAGGTTGTCGTAGTGGACGAGCTCGGCGGTGGCGAAGCAGTCGTGGAGCTCCACCAGGTCCAGATCGGACGGGCCGACACCGGCCTGCTCGTAGGCCTGGGCGGCGGCATTGCGGGTGAGCGTGTTCACGTCCGGCAGGACCTGGCACGACTCCTGCCAGGGATCAGTGGTGAGCACCGATGCGGAGATCTTGACCGCTCGGCGCTGTTGCTCGGTCGACAGGGTCTTGAGCTTTGATCCGCTCACCACCACCGCAGCGGCCGCACCGTCGCAGTTGGCCGAGCACATCGGGCGGGTGTTCGGATAGGCGATCATGACGTCGCCCATGATCTCCTCGAGGGTCATCTTCTTGGTGTAGGCGGCCAGGGGGTTGAGCGTGGAGTGCGAGTGGTTCTTCTCGCTGATCCGGGCGAACAGCTCGAAGCTGGTCCCGCCGTGGCGATAGCCGTACTCCATGCCGATCTGGGCGAAGACCCCCGGCATCGTTTCGGTGCCGATGCGGCCGTCGACCGGGGCCACCGCGCCGTAGCGACCGTGCGGCTGCCAGGTGTTCGAATCGGCCCGCCGGCTGCCGCCCGAGAGGAGTCCGGCCCCGGAGAGCTTCTCGACCCCGAAGGCCAGGCCCATGTCCGTCTCGCCAGCCTTGACCGCCATGCAGGCCACCCTCAGGGCGGTCGCCCCGGTGGCGCAGGCGTTGGCCACGTTGTACACCGGGATGCCGGTCTGACCCAGCTGCTTCTGCAGCTGCTGCCCGATGCCGGCATTGGCGGCCATGAGGTTGCCGGCGCCGATCACACCCACGTCCTTCATCGTCGGCCCCGCCGTCGGCGAGGGCGCCCAGGACGGCCTCGGAGGCCAGGTCGACCAGGTCCTTGTCGGGATGCTTCCCGAACTTGGTCATGTGGATGCCGAGGATCCACAAATCGTCAGCGGCCATGGCTCAACCTCCCAGGGGTTCGAAGCCGAAGCCGATCGCTTCGGTGCCGTCGTCGTCGGTGCCAATGGGCTGGGTGGCCAGCCGGACCTTCATGCCCAGGCTCACGTGGTCTGGGTCGGGTTCGACGTTGATCAGATTGGCCCGCACGCTCGTCCCCTCACAGTCGACCAGTGCGGCTACATACGGGACGGGGACCCCAGGCGCGGCGAAGGCCACGATGGTGAAGGCGCGGACTTCACCGGTGGTCGGGACGTCGACCGTCCTGAACCCGGTGCCGCCACAGGCGGCGCAGGCGTTGCGCCGGTCGAAGAACCGGGCACCGCAGGCGGTGCACTCATGGGCGGTCAGGTGTGGTTCGTCCCCCAGCACCAGGTAGTCGACCAGCGGGATCTGCTTGGCCATCTTCCCCACTTCTCTCGTCGCCGGCTCGCCCGGCGTCGTGGCCACCGTAGCGGGAGCGGGAAATCGGCCGCTAGTTGGGCATGGCCCGGCGCCCGGGGCCGAGACGGTCGGTGGGGTCTGGACCGAACTCTCCTCGAGTGGCCGGCCCCCGGTCCCACCCGGCCGCCCCGAAGGTGCAGGACGGGTCCAGCTGGGCCGCGGCCCGGCGGAGCGCAGCCGACAGGTCCTCGTCGCTATGAGGGTTGTAGAGCGGCCCGGCCCCGTCGGTCAGGAGCACATTGACCATGGCCACCCCGCGGGCCGGGCTCGGGAGTGCCCCAGAGAGGAGGGCGACGACCTCACGGATGGCCGGTTCGGCCCGGGCGATACGGTCGAAGCACAGCGCCCCGGCTCTGGGCCCGGCACCCGACCGCCGGCCGGCCTCTTCGATGCGCTGTTCCCACAAGCGGGCGAGGGCCCGACGATGTTCCGGTGCGGTCAGCGCCTCGGCCCGGCTGGCCAGCAGCAGGCCGGCCTCGGGCGGCCTCCCGGCCGCCAGCCGCTGGTCGAGGGAGGACGCCAACAGGCGGGCCAAGCCGCGGTGCCAGCGTCGATTCTGCCGCAGTGCCAGGGAGGCTGAATCATGACGATCACGGACGAGCAACATCCCCTCCATCCTGCGCCGCACGCCGCCACCGTGGAAGCGCAATTGCGGACTTGGCCCGCGAAAAAACTGCTAGAGGGCGGGCCGAGGGCACCACTGTTAGCGTGAACCGCATGGCCGACCAGCCGAGCCCGCGCCGGCCACCGGCGTCTGTGCCGAAGCTCTCCCGCCGTTCGTTCATGGCCGGCTCCGTGGCGGCCGGGCTGGCCGCCACCGTCGGCCCGGCCGTGGGATCCAGGGCCTATGCCGCCACCGCCGCGGCCAGGGGCCTCGGGCCGGGCGGAGCCCACCTCCCACCCGGGACGCTTCCCTACCCGAAGCTCCCCCCGGGGACGGACACCCTGTCGCGGATCGAGCACATCGTGGTCGTCATGATGGAGAACCATTCATTCGACGACCACCTGGGCACGCTGCGCCGCGGCGACGGGCTGACCCCCGGTGCAGACGGGAAGCCGGTCAACTACAACCCCGACCCGGCGGGCGGTTTCGTTCGTTCCTTCCACAACCCGGACACCTGTGGCGAGAGCCAATCGGGCATCAGTCAGTCGTGGGATGCCTCCCACATCTGCTGGGACAATGGCACGAACATGGGGTTCGTCAAGGGTTGCAGCGCCGCAGCCATGGGCTACTGGAGGGGCGACGACCTTCCCTTCTACCACGACATGGCCACCAAGTTCCCCATCGGTGACCGCTACTTCAGCTCGGTGATGGCCCAGACCTATCCCAACCGGCGATTCCTCATCGCCGGGACGGCGCTCGGGAACATCAGCACCGACGGTTCGGGCATCTCCAGCACCGATGCACCCAATGGCACCATCTTCGACCGGCTCAACGAGCACGGCATCTCCTGGAAGAACTACTACCCCGACATCCCCACCTGTGCGCTGTTCGAGCCGGTGTTCCTCAACAACCCCACCAAAGCGGTGCACATCAGCCAATTCTTCGTGGACGCGGCCTCGGGCAACCTGCCGGCGTTCAGCCTGGTCGACCCCTATGTCAATTATTCGGAGGAGAGCGGGGACATCAGCGTGGGCGAGGCGTATGCCGCGCTGTTCATCCAGGCGGTGCTCGACGGGCCAGCCTGGGAGAAGACCGCCCTCATCTGGACCTACGACGAGCACGGCGGCTGGTACGACCACGTCCCGCCTCAACCGGCGGTCAAGCCGGACAACGTGCCACCCGAGCTGAAGCCCGGTGACATCCCCGGCGCGTACGACTTCACCGGCTTCCGCGTTCCCTGCAGTGTGGTCTCGCCTTGGTCGAAGCGGAACTATGTGTCGCACCAGGTCTTCGATCACACCTCGATCCTCAAGCTGGTCGAGACCAAGTGGAATCTCCCGGCCCTCACCTACCGGGACGCCAACGCCCACAACATGCTCGACTTCTTCGATTTCACCGCGGCCAAACCGCCCTTCGCCGACCCTCCGGCGCTGCGCCCGCCGCGGAACCCGTTCTCGAGTCCGGCCGCGCTCCCCCCGGGCTCGTTGGCGGCTCAGAACCTCGCCATGTTCCACCCGATCTGCACCGAGTCACCCTCGGGGTCGCTCCCGCCTCCCGGCGCCCGGCTGTCGCATCCTCCACCCGGTGCCGGCAGGATCCTGCGTGCCCAGCGGCAGCGGATCCGCCGCGAGATCGAGGCCCAGGAGGCGGCCCTGGCCGCGGTCCCGCAGACCCGTTCGTCTGCCTGAACCGCCACCCGTGCCGCTCGTGGCTGGCCTGGGGCGGAGCGGATTCCACGCCGGCCGCAACCCCGGACCACCCGAGGGCTCAAGGCCGGCCGAGCCCGGGACGATAGATGGCCATGGCCAGATATGGCAGGCGGAGTGTCACTTATGCCCTCGTGGTTGCCGCAGTCGTCACCCTGGCGGTGAGCCTCCTGGCGGTGCCCACCGCGCCGGCCGCCCCGTCCGGGTGGAACATCGTGGTGAGCGCGTCCACCGGTCCCCAGGACAGCAATCTGCTGCTCGGGACCAGCTGTGCCAACGCCTGGAACTGCTGGGCGGTCGGTGGCTCCTTCCCCAGTCTCAGCAACAACGGCAAACCGAGCGCCCTCATCAATCACTGGGACGGCACCTCGTGGTCGGTGACCCCGCTCGCCCCTCCGGCGGGGTCGGCGGCCTCACTGCTCTGGAACGTCACCTGTGTGACGACATCGGACTGCTGGGCGGTCGGCGGTCAGGAGCTCGGCGCCAACCCCGCCCCCTCCAGCTTGGCCGAGCACTGGGACGGATCCGGCTGGTCGGTGGTGCCCACGCCGGCGGGCTTCGGCTACCTCTTCTCGGTGGCCTGTCCGTCGACCTCCGACTGCTGGGCCGTCGGCACCGCGGTGGCGTCCGACAACAGTGGTCCTCTGAACGGGATCATCGACCACTGGGACGGCAGCTCGTGGTCGCCGGTGACAACGGCGCCCTCGGGCCAGACCTACGACCAGTTCAACTCGGTGGCCTGCACCGGTGCCTCTGATTGCTGGGCCGTGGGCTTCGCCGGTCCCAACCAGCAGCAGAACAACTTCCTGCCCGATGTCGCCCCCAACGTGCCCGGGGACGGCGCCTTCGCCGAGCACTGGGACGGCACCTCGTGGAGCGTGGCCGCCGTCCCCCAGGCGACCGCCCCCCTCGGCACCTACCTCTCGAGTGTGACCTGCACCTCGTCTTCACAGTGCTGGGCGGTCGGCGCCACCATGAACGCCGCCGGCGACCCGTCGGCGACCCTGGTCGACCGCTGGGACGGGTCCTCCTGGATGACTGCGCCCAGCCCGAGCCCCGCACCGACCTCCGGGCTGCTCACTGATGTGACGTGCCTCGACGCATCCGACTGCTGGGCTGTCGGCGCCTTCGGCTTCACCAGCGGCCAGGGCGGTGCGCCGAGCCCTTTCATCGAGAGCTGGAACGGCTCGCAATGGTCGATCGAGCCCAGCCCCGATGTCACCGCCTTCGGCTACCTGGACGGGCTGGCCTGTGTCCGAGGCGCCATGTGTGTGGCCTCCGGATTTGCCATCACCAACCTCAACAACAACAACAACTCCCTGACCATCGGTACCTTGGTCGAGCAGCTCCAGCTCCCGGCCGGCAGTGACCAGGGCGTGTGGCTGGTGGCCTCGGACGGGGGGGTGTTCAGCTTCGGCAATGCCCCCTTCCTCGGTTCGATGGGTGCAGCCCACCTCAACCGGCCGGTGGTGGGCATGGCGTCGACCCCCGACGGCGGTGGCTACTGGCTGGTGGCCTCGGACGGGGGGGTGTTCAGCTTCGGCAACGCCCGTTTCGCCGGCTCTACGGGTTCGCTTCCCCTCAACCGGCCGGTGGTGGGCATGGCGTCGACCCCCGACGGTCGGGGCTACTGGCTGGTGGCCTCGGACGGGGGGGTGTTCAGCTTCGGCGACGCCCGTTTCGCCGGCTCGACGGGTTCGCTTCCCCTCAACCGGCCGGTGGTGGGCATGGCGTCGACCCCCGACGGCGGTGGCTACTGGCTGGTGGCCTCGGACGGGGGGGTGTTCAGCTTCGGCGACGCCCGTTTCGCCGGCTCGACGGGTTCGCTTCCCCTCAATCGGCCGGTGGTGGGCATGGCGTCGACCCCCGACGGCGGTGGCTACTGGCTGGTGGCCTCGGACGGGGGGGTGTTCAGCTTCGGCGACGCCGCCTACTGGGGGTCGGTCCCGGGCCAGGGCATCGGTCAGGCGCACGTGGTGGGCGTGACCCGAACTCCGGACGGCCGGGGCTATTGGCTGGTCGACCAGGCCGGAGGCGTGTACGCCTACGGCGACGCCGGCTTCCTCGGCGCGCTGACCGGCGCCCGGCTCTCGGGCCCGATCACCGGGGCGGCCGCGGAATGATCGAGCACCTCTTCAGTCGCCTTCAGTCCAAGAACGTGAACAGGAAGAGCTGCGTGGCATAGGCGACCAGGCGGGGGGGATCGCCCCCTCGCTCGCCACAGTCCCACAGCGCCATGTCCGCCGACGCGTAGCCGTCTCCGGCGTGCCGAGCCCGGTTGTGGGCCAGCACCCAGGGCGATCGGCACTGTTCGAGGAGGTGCACGGTGAGGTCCACGCTCGGAGCGAACCATCGTCGGGGACCGGGCCCCACCTTCTCGCCGACCGCGCCCGGCATGGTGTCAGCCAGGACCACCAGGGCCAGGGGGTCCATGGTCCCGTCGTCGAGAAAGGGGGTCTGGTCGAACCGGTACCACATGGCCCGCTCGGCCCGATCGGGGACGTAGTCCTCCCACGGCGAGTGCCCCAGGGCCGCCCGCCCCTCGACCAGATGGGCCCAGAACGGCATGGGGTCGAACGGGTCGGCGCCGGCAGGCGGAGGATCTCGAAACGATGGGCACTCGTCCGGGGGCGCCACCGCCGGGGGAGGAGGCAGATCGGTGAAGGCAAACCCCGGCCGGGGCGAGCCGAAGATCCCGGTGGTCACATGCCCCCGGGGAGCCTCGCCGTTGGTCACCTCGGCGCGGAGGTGCGACATCGAGCGTCCTCGCCGGAGCAGCTCCACCTCGATCGAGACCGGCCCGTGGGCCACCTGGGCCACGAACGCGGTGTGCAGGCTCCGGAGCCCCTGGGTGGGATCGCCCAGGGCGTCGTCCATGGCCCTGAGCGCCAAAGCGCTCACGATCCCCCCTTGAGGCAGGGGGTTCAGGTTCCACCGGCTGTCGATCTCGGCCTCGTACCGATCCGGCCCCGTTGCCCTCACCGACGTGGTGTCAGAGAAGGGATTGCTCACGACCACTGATGCTCCCCTTCGGGTTCTCGCGGTGTCAATCGGGGTGCACCCACCCGCCGCCGAGGCCGCCCGCCGGGTGGTCGGCATGCCTCCATTTTCCCTGGTCAGACTCGAAAGCTCTTCGGCTATGGTCGACCGTTGCAGCTTCCGTCATCCGGTGGGGCCATCCCCCATGGTCAGCAGCGAGGTCCGATGAACATCGTGGTGAGCAACGTGAAGGGTGGTGTCGGGAAGACCACCACCGCGGTCTACCTGGCCGCGGCGGCCGTCGAGCGCGGGTGGGAGCCGGTCACGCTCGTCGACGCCGACCGGCAGGCGTCGTCGGCGGAGTGGCTCGAAGAGCGGCCCATCGAGGGAGTGGACCTGGTGGAGGCGCCGTCGGAGCGGACGGTGTCCCGGGCCCTGTCGGGCCACAACGGGCTGGCCGTGGTCGACACGCCGCCGGGCGACGAGCGGATCGTCCGGGCCACCCTGGACCGAGCCGACGCGGTGATCGTCCCCACCCGGGCCGGCGGGGTCGAGTACTCCCGGGTCGTGGCCACCCTGGAGATGGTCGGTCGGCGCACGCCCTATGGAGTGGTCATCACCGCGGCCCGCCTCGGGACCAACGACCTCGACGAAGCCATCCAATGGTGGACCGAGTCGAAGGTGCCCATCTGGGGGATCATCCCCGAACGGGTGGGGATCGCCGCCGGGCCCGAGGCCCGCTTGTACCGGGAAGGCCTCGAGGGGTACACCGAGGTGCTCAAGAAGGCGCTGCGCAGGCGGGCCGGCTGACCGTCAGGGTGCCAGGTCGCCCGGTCCGGGCGGGACATCGACCGCGTGCTCCTCGAGTGCCGACAACGGGACCACGTCGAGGGCCCGCTCGTGGGTCGAGGCCAGCACCACATAGGCCGCCGCCCCATCGTGGTGGGCGCGTAGCCAGTTGACGGCGGTCACGCACCAGCGGTCGCCAGGCACCAGGCCCGGGAAGTGGAATTGCGGCAGGGGGGTGGTGAGGTCGTTGCCGATGCTGCGCTGGTGCTCGAGGAACTCGGCGGTGACCACCGCGCAGATGGTGTGGCTACCCCGGTCCTCCGGACCGGTCGTGCAGCACCCGTCCCGGTAGAAGCCGGTGAGCGGGTCCGTGCTGCAGGGTTCGAGCTCGCCCCCGACCACGTTGCGATCGCCCATCCAGCCAGTATTCCAGTCGAAGGGCCGGACGTCAGCCGGATCGCCAGGGTCGACCGGTGCCCCGGCCGTCCGTCCCGGCCGTCAGGCGTTGTAGCCGTAGAGCTGGCTGCGGTCACCCGATCCCGCCGGCACCAGGTCGATCCGGAACCCGTCGATCATGTCGATGCGCTGCCGGGCGTCGACATGGCTTCGTCCGCTTCCTCGCCACTTGACCGTGGCCTTGGCCTTGGCCTTGGCGTCGGCCCGGCCGTCGGCCACGACTATGACCACCTCGTGATCCTCGCCCATCCGGTCCTTGTCCACGGGCCCGCCCAGAAACGCCACGTACAGTTGCATGCCGGCACGATAGCGAGGCCTCCCGACCGTTACGGGGGCGACGATGCCAGGCCAGCGCGCCCATCGAGGGGCCCCGACGGGCCAAGCGGGCCGCCGGTGTCGATCCGGCGCCGATGGCACCGTCAATTGGGGGAAGCGTGGTAGTTCCACGACCGCCGAACCGAGGAGGAAGCACCGTGCAGTACATGTTGATCATCCACAACGACCCCACCATCCATCCGGTCCCGGGCGACCCCGAGTGGGACCAGCTGATGGCCGACTACGCCGCGTTCAGTGAGCAACTGGGGACCTACACGGGCGCCCCGCTCAACGATCCCAGCACGGCCACCACCGTGCGCGTGCGCAACGGCGAGACGCTGGTGGTCGACGGGCCGTTCGAGGAGACCAAGGAGTGGATGTCGGGGTACTACGTGATCGAGTGTGACAACCTCGACCAGGCCCTCAAGGCGGCGGCCATGGTGCCGTCGGCCAAGTTCGGCTCGGTCGAGGTCCGTCCCGTCGCGGAGATGTAGTCCTGAGCGGACGACCTCACCACCGGCGGCCCGGTCCTGACGACGGAGCGCTCGAATCGGCCTACCGTCGCGACCGGGACCGGGTGCTGGCCCGTCTGATCGGCATCCTCGGGGACTTCGATCTGGCTGAGGACGCCCTGCAGGACGCGCTGGTGTCCGCCGCGTCGGATTGGACGGCACATGGAGTGCCGGCCAATCCGGCCGGCTGGCTGATCACCACGGCCAGGCGGAAGGCGATCGACCGACTCCGCAGCTCGGCGGCATCGGACCGGCGAAGCCGCGCTTGGGGCGAGCTCGCCGTGGCCTGGGACATCGGGGACGGGCTGGGACCGATCCCCGACGACCGGCTGCGCCTGATGTTCACCTGCTGCCACCCGGCGCTCACCCTCGAGGCGCAGGTCGCCTTGACCCTGCGGACCCTCGGGGGTCTGTCCACCGAGGAGGTGGCTCGGGCCTTCCTCACCTCGGAGACGGCGCTCGCCCAACGAATCGTGAGGGCGAAGCGCAAGATACGCCAGGCCGGGATCGGCTACCGGGTGCCCTCCACGGAGGAGCTGCCCGCCCGATTGGCCGCCGTGCTGGCCGTGATCTACCTGATCTTCAACGCCGGGTACCTGGCACCGTCGGGACCCGAACTGGTCAAGGTCGATCTCTGCGACGAGGCCCTCCGCCTGGTCGGGGTGGTCATCGACCTGCTCCCCGACGACCCCGAGCCCTTGAGTCTGGCGGCCATGATGTACTTCCAGGACGCCAGGCGCGAGGCGCGGGTGGATGCCGAGGGAGTCCCGCTCACCCTCGATGAGCAGGACCGCTCCCGGTGGGAGCCGGCCAAGGTGGCGAAGGGCTTGGCGCTGCTCGAGCAGGCCCGGGGAAGGGATCGTCAGGGCCCGTACGGGCTCAAGGCGTCGATCAGCGCACTCCACGCCGCCGCGCCGCGGCCCGACACCACCGACTGGGGGACCATCCTGCGCCTCTATGACGCCCTGCTCGAATGGGAGCCCACGGCCGTCGTCCGTCTCAATCGCGCCGTCGCCGTGGCCATGGCCGACTCGCCGGCCGCCGGTCTCGAGCTGGTGGACGACCCCGAGCTGGCCGCCGAGCTCTCCGACTACCACCTGTACCAGGCCACCCGGGCCGACCTGTTGCGGCGGTTGGGCCGGACTGAAGAGGCGGCCGTGGCCTACCGGCTGGCCCGCCGCCAGACCGACAATGGCGCCGAGCACCAGTTCATCGACCGGCGGCTCGGGACACTCGGGGTGCCCGATCTGTCCCGCCCGGCGGCGAACCCGTAGTCGAGGCGGCGTCGAGGGCCGGCGATCAGGTGGCGCGGATGAAGTCGACCACGACGGCGGCCAGCTCGGGCCCGCGGTCCTCCTGCAGGAAATGGCCACCACCGA
Source organism: uncultured Acidimicrobiales bacterium (assembly GCA_963727075.1). GTDB lineage: Bacteria > Actinomycetota > Acidimicrobiia > Acidimicrobiales > RAAP-2 > Bog-756. The sequence goes on along the minus strand of CAVSET010000006.1, from coordinate 1,875,661 downwards.
CGATCGTCGTATGGGCCTGCCGGCGGGCCCCGGGGATGTGGTCCTGTAGGTACCGGTCCGAGCCCGCCGTGATCGGGTCGCCGTCGCTGAACGCGGTGAGGAACGGTTTGTCGAACGTCTCCAGGACTCGCCACGCCTGACGATTGGGCCCGGCCGCGGGGTCGGACGGGGAGATGGGCACGAGGGTGGGGAACTGGCGCGCTCCCTCGGTGTAGGACTGGTCGGGGAAGGGGGCGTCGTAGGCCGCCATGACCTCGGGGCTGAGGTCGGACGTGCACCCGGCGTTGACGATCGATCCGGTGGGGAAGGTCTCGACCTCCTGCGAGAACTTGAGCCAGGCGAGGAAGGCGTCTCCGGGAGGCCGGTCCCCGGTGGGGAGGAAGGTGTTGGCCGCCACCACGCGGGCGAAGCGATCGGGGTGCTCACCGACCAGGCGAAGGCCGATGAGGCCGCCCCAGTCCTGACCCACCAGCGTGACCTCCGACAGCTCCAACTCGTCGAACAGGACGGACCGCATCCACTCCACGTGGCGGGCGAACGTGTACTCGGCACGGGGGGTCGGCTTGTCGGAGCGTCCGAATCCGACCAGGTCGGGAGCGACGGCCCGAAGCCCGGCCCCGGTCAGCACCGGGATCACGGTGCGGTAGAGGAAGCTCCACGACGGTTCGCCGTGCAGCAGCAGGACCGTGGGTCCGTCGACGGGCCCCTCGTCGAGGTAGTGCACCCGGAGCGCGCCCCCGTCCTGGTCGGGGATGTCGGCGTAGTGCGGTGCGAAGCCGTAACCGGGAAGATCTTCGAAACGGCCGTCCGGGGTGCGGAGAACCTCCATGGGATGAGTACCTCGCTCTCGGGCGTTGGGTGGGAGGGTCACAAAATGACATTGCGTATGTCAATTGACGCTAGCAGCCGGGCTCCGGGCGACACCCGGAACGGCGGACGTGCGAGAGCGTGCGGGCCGGTCAACGCGCTGCGTTCTTGACGAAGTCGTGGGTGCCGTGGCCGACGTCGAGCCTCGTACCTCCGTGCCAACTGCCTCGCACGTGGCGGCGCACGGCCGCCGCCCCGTCCGCCGTGCCTCGAGCCGCGGCGTGCCAGAGGTGGGCGTCGTGCAGCAGGACGTCGCCGCGCTCCTGGTAGAGGGCGATCTCACCGGCGACGCGCTCGAACTCGGGAGGGATGCCCTCGGTCGTCCCGTGATGGCTCCCGGCCACGACCCGGAGGAACCCGTTGGCCGGCGACGTCGGGTCGAAGTGGATGGTGAACGCCACCCCGGGCCAGATGTCGAGGTGGGGCCCGGACTGGTGGTCGGTGTGCCAGCCGATCCGGGAGTACCCCGAGCCGGGGTCGGGCCGGGCATCCTGATAGACCACTCCGAACTGCTCGTAGTCGAGCAGCCAGGCGTCCGGGCCGAGCAGCCGGCGGACCGTCCGCTCGAGGAGGGGATGGTGCACCATTTGGTCGGCCGTCCGAGAGACCGAGGTGGCGAAGCAGATGTAGTGGCAGAACGGCTGCCCGTCGATACGAGAGCCAGGGGTGTCGAGGATGGCGGTGCCGTGGCGGACGCCCAGCTCCCCGTGGGCCAGGCGCTGTTGGGCGCCGGCCAGCTCGGCCTCGGCGGCCGAGAGGGTCCCGTCGTCGAAGAGACCCCGAATGGTCGCGTACCCCTCAGCCTCGAAGAAGGCCGGGAGCCGGTCGATGTCGCCGACGAGAAAGACGCCGGCTGGCGCGGTCACCGGCGCCTCGTCCACTGCCGGGCGACTGCGGGCCGGTCCACCCCTCGATTGTAGGAGCCCGGAGTCGGCTCCGACCCGGAGTGCCGTCGGCGATCCGGCGTCCCGCAGCCGGGCCTCCCGGGCCTCGCCCGCCAGGTCGTACCATGCAGGGATGAGCGAAGCGAGTACCACCGACCCGTCGCAGGAGCCATTGGTCGGCGTCAAGCCCCGGAGTCACGAGGTCACCGATGGACCCACCCGGGCGCCGGCCCGGGCCATGCTCCGGGCGGTCGGGATGACCGACGACGACTGGGACAAGCCGCAGATAGGGGTGGCGTCCTCGTGGAACGAGGTCACCCCGTGCAACTTGCCGCTCGACCGGCTGGCCAAGCGGGCCAAGGACGGCGTGCGGCGGGCCGGGGCCTTCCCCTTGGAATTCGTGACCATCGCGGTGTCCGACGGGATCTCGATGGGGCACGAGGGGATGCGGGCGTCGCTGGTCAGCCGCGAGGTGATCGCCGACTCGGTGGAGACCGTGATGCACGCCGAGCGGTTCGACGGGATGGTCACCCTGGCCGGGTGCGACAAGTCGCTGCCCGGCATGCTCATGGCCGCGGGCCGGCTGAACCTGCCCAGCGTGTTCCTCTACGGCGGCTCCATCCTCCCGGGACGGGCCAACGGCCGCGCCCTCGACATCACGTCGGTGTTCGAGGCCGTCGGCGCCCATGCCGTCGACGCCCTCTCCGACGAGGAGCTGAACCTGATCGAGCACAACGCCTGCCCCACCGAGGGGTCGTGTGCCGGCATGTTCACGGCCAACACCATGGCCTCGGTGGCCGAAGCCCTGGGCATGGCCCTACCGGGCAGCTCAACGGCGCCAGCCGTCGACCGCCGGCGCGACGATGCCGCGTTCGCCTCCGGGCAAGCGGTGGTGGCCCTGCTGCGGGCCGGTATCCGTCCGCGGGACGTGATGACCAAGGAGGCCTTCGAGAACGCCATCGCCGTGACCATGGCGCTCGGGGGGTCCACCAACGCCGTGCTCCATCTGCTCGCCATCGCCAACGAGGCGCGGGTCGAGCTCGACCTCGACGACTTCAACAAGGTGGCGGCCCGGGTGCCCCACCTGGCCGACACCAAGCCGCACGGGAAGTACCACATGAGCGACCTCGACCGGATCGGGGGCGTTCCGGTGGTGATGCGGGAGCTTCTCGAGGCCGGTCTGCTGCATGGGGACTGCATCACCGTGTCGGGGCGGACCGTGGCCGAAAACCTGGCTGCGCTCGACCCTCCTGTCCCCGACGGGGACGTGGTCCACGTGATCGGCGACCCCATCCATGCCCAAGGGGGGATCGCCGTGCTGACCGGCACGCTGGCGCCCAACGGGGCGGTGGTGAAGGTGGCGGGGATCGACCAGCTGACCTTCGACGGGACCGCCCGGGTGTTCGACGGGGAGGACCGGGCCATGGAGGCGATCCTCGCCGGCTCGATCCAGCCGAACACGGTGGTGGTCATCCGCTACGAGGGGCCGAAGGGGGGTCCGGGCATGCGCGAGATGCTCGCCGTGACCGGGGCGATGAAAGGCGTGGGACGAGGGGCCGACTGCGCGCTGGTCACCGACGGGAGGTTCTCCGGCGGGACCCACGGGTTCTGCATCGGCCACGTGGCGCCCGAAGCCGTCGACGACGGACCGATCGCCCTGGTGTCCGACGGGGACCGCATCGTGGTGGATGTGTCCGACCACTCGATCGACCTGATGGTCGACGAGCGCGAGCTCGAACGCCGGCGTCGCGATCTCAAGCACCCCGAACCCCGGTACACCAGTGGTGTGCTGGCCAAGTACGCCCGCCTGGTCACGGGGGCGGAGCGAGGGGCCGTGACCGAGCCCTGAGCTCGGGCGTCGGGGCTCGGGTGGAAGCTACGGCCAGGCCGGGGTACCGCCCTACGACCGGCCCCGTGCTTGTCGTCGAGGCCTCCGCCGTGTAACAATGGTGTGACCATGCCGTCGACCCCGTCATCCCGCCTCAACACCCTGGTACTCGTTTTGTAGCGCGCACGCCGCCTTCTCGCCGTGCGCGCTTTCCGACCTCCCAGACGGGAGGTCGTTTTCATGTCCCCGCACGTTTCCCGGCCTGGGACACCGGACACCCGACACCACGACCCCGGCCCACGACACCCGACCATCGCCGACAAGGAGCCCACGATGGAACTGACAGGAGCACAAGCGCTGATCAAGAGCTTGGAGATGCAGCAGGTCGAGGTCATGTTCGGCCTACCGGGCGGCGCCATCCTGCCCGTCTACGACCCCATTCTCGACTCCTCGATCCGCCACATCCTGGTGCGCCACGAGCAGGGAGCCGGCCACATGGCCGAGGGCTATGCCCAGGTGACGGGACGGCCCGGCGTGGCCATGGTCACCAGTGGCCCCGGGGCGACGAACATCGTCACGCCGCTGGCCGATGCCTACATGGACTCGATCCCGCTGGTGGTGGTGACCGGGCAGGTGGCGACCACCGCCATCGGGACCGACGCCTTCCAGGAGAGTGACATCACCGGCATCACCATGGGGATCACCAAGCACAATTGGCTCGTCACCGACGGGGCCGACATCCCGCGGGTGGTGGCGGAGGCGTTCCACGTGGCCACCACCGGCCGGCCGGGGCCGGTGCTGATCGACGTCCCGAAGGACGTGGCCAACCGACCCATGGAGTGGTACTGGCCCGAGCCCTCCGATCTGGACCTACCCGGCTACCGACCGGTCACCGAGGGGGACCCTGCCCTGGTCCGCCAGGCGGCCGAGCTGCTCCTCACTGCGGAGCGTCCGGTCATCTACGCCGGCGGCGGGATCCTCAAGGCGCGAGCGTCCGAGGCGCTGCGCGAGCTGGCGGAGCGCACCGGCATCCCGGTCGTCACCACCCTGATGGCCCGGGGTTCGTTCCCCGACTCGCACCCGCTGTGCCTGGGCATGCCGGGCATGCACGGCAACTACACCGCCGTCACCGCCATGCAGCGCTCCGATCTCCTCATCGCGCTCGGGAGCCGATTCGACGACCGGGTGACCGGCCGGGTCGATGCCTTCGCCCCGGACGCCAAGATCATCCACGTCGACGTCGACCCGGCCGAGCTCAACAAGGTGCGTCACGCCGACGTGGCCGTTGCCGGGGACTGTCGACTGGTGATCGACGAGATGCTGGCGGCCCTCGATGCCCTCGGGCTCCGGCACTCCGACGCCACCCGGGGCGGGTCGGATGGCGCACCCTCCGACGCCGTGTCCGGTGCCCCGGCGGAGGACGGCTCACTGGCTGCCTCCTTCCCCCGCCAGCGGCTCAGCCCATGGCGCGCCCAGTTGAGCGAGTGGCAGCGCCGCTACCCGCTCGTCTACGACCAGCAGCCCGGGCCGGGCGCGCTCAAGCCCCAATTCGTGCTCGAGACGCTGCGCGACGCCACCCCCGACGACACCATCGTGGCTTCCGGTGTGGGGCAGCATCAGATGTTCGCCTCCCAGTGGTGGCAGTTCGACTACCCCTACACGTGGGTCAATTCCGGGGGGCTCGGGACCATGGGTTTCGCCGTGCCCGCGGCCATCGGCGCCAAGGTCGGTCGACCCGACCGGATGGTGTGGGCGGTCGACGGAGACGGCTGCTTCCAGATGACCGCCCAGGAGCTGGTGACGGCCAGCTCGGAGCGCATACCGGTCAAGGTGGCCATCCTCAACAATGCATACCTCGGGATGGTGCGCCAGTGGCAGGAGATGTTCTACGAGGAGCGCTACTCCGAGGTCTACCTCTCTCCTGACCTGCCGGACTACGTGGGCTGGGCCGAGGCGATGGGATGCGTGGGCATCCGGGTCGAGTCACCCGAGGAGGTCGCGGCCGCCATCGACAAGGCCAACACCATCGACGACCGCCCGGTGGTCGTGGACTTCCGCACCGACGCCTTCGAGAAGGTGTTTCCCATGGTGGCGGCCGGCGCGTCGAACGACGACATCGTCGTCGACCCGTCCCAGGCCGGGGAGGACTGACCAGCATGTACGGGACCGACAAGCGCCACCACACCCTGACCGTGCTGGTGGAGAACAAGTCCGGCGTGCTCGCCCGGGTGGCCGGGCTGTTCTCCCGCCGGGGGTACAACATCTTCTCCCTGGCCGTCGCCCCGTCGGATGACGAGCGCTTCAGCCGGATCACCATCGTGGTCGACGTGGAGTCGTCGCCCCTGGAGCAGATCATCAAGCAGCTGGACAAGCTGGTCCCGGTGGTGTCGATCACCGAGCTCGACCCTGCCGTCTCCCGGGAGCGGGAGCTGCTGCTCGCCACGGTGGAGGCGGGACCCGATACCCGGGGGCAGGTGATCCAGCTGGTCGGGGTGTACGAGGGCAAGATCGTCGACGTGGGCCATGACCGGCTCACGGTGATGCTGGCCGGTGCACCGACCAAGTTGGACGACTTCGAGGATCTGATCCGTAGCTACGGGATCGTCGAGATGCAGCGGACCGGCCGGGTGGCCTTGCCTATGCTTGACCGGTCCGGGGACGCGGCCGCACCGCGGTCCCAGGGTCGATCGACGGGCCCGCGGCCCATAGAGAAGGCAGGTTGAAGGCTATGGCCACGCTGTACTACGAGAAGGACGCCGATCCGAGCCTCATCGGGAATCGCCGGGTCGCCATCATCGGCTACGGCTCCCAGGGACACGCCCATGCCCTCAACCTCTCCGAGAGCGGGGTTGACGTCCGTGTCGGCCTGCGCCCGAGTTCGTCCTCCCGCCAGAAGGCGGAGGAGGCCGGGCTCCGGGTGCTCACGGTGGCCGAGGCCGCCGCCGAGGCCGACGTGATCATGATCCTCCTGCCCGACACCGAGCAGGCCGCGGTCTACAAGTCCGACATCCTTCCCCATCTCCACGGCGGCGACGCCCTCTTCTTCGCCCACGGCTTCAACATCCGCTTCGGTCTGATCGAACCTCCGGCCGACGTGGACGTGGCCATGGTGGCGCCCAAGGGACCGGGGCATCTGGTGCGCCGGACCTATACCGAGGGTGGTGGCGTACCGTCCCTGGTGGCGGTGTCGGCCGACCCGTCGGGCAAGGCACACGACCTGGCCCTCTCGTACGCCCATGCCATCGGGGCCACCCGCGCCGGCGTGCTCGATACGACGTTCGCCGAGGAGACCGAGACCGACCTCTTCGGCGAGCAGGTAGTGCTGTGCGGCGGGCTGACTGCCCTGGTGCAGGCCGGCTACGAGACGCTGGTCGGTGCCGGCTACCAACCCGAGTCCGCCTACTTCGAGTGCCTGCACGAGCTCAAGCTGATCGTGGACCTCATGTACGAACAGGGCATCGGTGGCATGCGGTTCTCGATCTCGGACACCGCCGAGTACGGCGACCTGACCCGGGGACCCCGGGTCATCAACCAGGGGGTACGCGACGAGATGGGCCGGATCCTGGCCGAGATCCGGGACGGCTCCTTCGCCCAGGAGTGGGTGGCGGAGAACGCCAACGGGCGCCCCAATTACAAGGCACTGCGCCAGGCGGGGCTCGACCACCCGATCGAGAAGGTCGGTGCCCGGCTCCGAGACATGATGCCATTCGTCACGGCCGGGAAACAGAAGATCCAGGACGTGTCGGGGGGTTGAGCCGGGCGTACCCGTACCCGACCGGGGCGCGGTACCACCCAGGGTCGGGATCGCGATGAGCGGCCCCGGCGACGTGCCTGATGTGAAGGTTCCCGGCCTCGGGCCCACGTTCCGGCACCTGGACGACGCCGATCTCCCGTGGCAGCAGGTCAAGGCCATCCGCAACGCCGACGGCTCGACCTCCTCGGTATGGGAGAAGTGGCTGGCGTTCTCGCCCGACCCTCCCTACCTCTCGCTGTACGCCCGTTGGGATCCGGGGATGGTCATCCGCCGGCACGGCCATTTCAGCCCGCACGTCGTCTTTGTGATCAGCGGGGAGATGTGGTGCGGCGGGCGCCATTGCCCGGCGGGAACCCATATCGAGCTGCCCCTCGGGGCGGCATTCGGACCGTTCGTCGCCGGGCCGGAGGGCACCGTCCTGCTCGAGGTGATGATGGGCGACCCCCGGTCGTGGGGCGACGACCCGGCGTCATTCCAGGCCGCTCTGGACGACCGCGGGGCGGGAGCCCTACCGGACCCGGCCATCGAGTTGCCACCCTGGCTCGAGGACCTGCGCTCTCGCTGGGTGGTCGACGGAGAGCAGCCCGCCGGCCGGTGAGCGGCTCTGGCGCCCCGGGCCCCCCGGGGTACTACTGTCCCGTTCAAACGTGGCGGCTCGCACCGCTGGGCGGTCACCTGGCGGTCATGGAGAGGTCGGCGAGGTGGAAGGCAGCACGCGTGATCCGACGTGCCCCAACTGCGGGTCTGGAGACGTTCCCAGGTTGATCGTCCGAGGTGGAGGTTCGATCGGTGCCACCATGATCGAGACCGGCGTGAAGCTCCAGTGCCGCTCGTGCCACCACGAATGGTCGGAGCTGTCCTCCGACTGGCGTCGCGCTTCCTAGCCCGGGTCGAAACGGGCCGTGGCTCCGGCCGACCTTGGCCCCCGCGACAGACCGGGTCCTCACCGGGAGCGACCGGTCAGCTGGACATGGCCCCCACCACATGGTTGATGCAGGCACACAGGGCGGCCACGTCGTCGGGCTCGACCGCCGGGACCATGGCGATGCGCAGTTGGTTGCGGCCCAGCTTCCGGTACGGCTCGGTGTCGACGATCCCGTTGGCCCGCAGGATGGACGCGACCACCGAGGCGTCGATCGACTCCTCGAAGTCGATGGTGCCGACGACCCGGCTGCGATCCTGCGCCCGGGCGACGAAGGGAGTGGCGAAATCCGAACCGTCGGCCCAGGTGTAGAGGATCTCGGCGGACTTGTCGCAGCGACCGGCGGAGAACTCCATGCCCCCGTTCTCGTTGAACCAGGACACCTGGTGCTCGAACAGGAAGATGGTGGCCAGGGCAGGGGTGTTGTAGGTCTGGTCGAGCTTCGAATTCTCGACAGCGATGGCGAGGTCCAAGGACGCCGGTACCCAGCGCCTGGTGGCCGCGATGGCCGCGATCCGGTCCTGAGCGGCGGGCGAGAGCAGGGCTACCCACAGGCCGCCGTCGGACCCGAAGCACTTCTGAGGGGCGAAGTAGTAGGCGTCGAACTGACGGGGGTCCACCCGGAGCCCCCCCGCCCCCGAGGTGGCATCCACCCCGACCAGGCCTCCACCCTGTTCCGGGGCGGCCACGCCGTCCGGACGGTTGATCGGCATCATCACCCCGGTGGACGTCTCGTTGTGGGTCAGGGCATAGAGGTCGATGCCGTCCCTCGCCAACGGCAGCGGGTGGGTCCCGACCTCGGACTTGATGATCTCGGGATCGTCGAGATGGGGGGCGCTCGCCGCGGCGGCCGCGAACTTGGACGAGAATTCGCCGAAGGTCAGGTGCTGGCTCTTGCGGTCGATCAACCCGAAGGTGGCGGCATCCCAGAAGGACGTGGTCCCTCCGTTCCCGAGCACCACCTCGTAGCCGTCCGGCAGGGAGAAGAGGTGTCGCAGTCCAGCGCGCAAACTGCCCACCACCGACTTGACCGTCTTCTGGCGATGACTGGTCCCGAGGTACCGCCCCGCCGACCCGGCCAGGGCGTCGACGGCCTCGGGGCGGACCTTGGACGGCCCCGACCCGAAACGGCCATCGGCGGGGAGCAGGTGGGAGGGGATGCTGATGTCTGGGGCGTCGGTCACGTATGGAATCATGGCACCATGGCTCAACCCCGAGGAACCGGCCTCGCCCCGGGCCGCCGCCTGCACCGGGACATGACATGACCGGCCGGCGGATCTCGGCCCGGGTCGCGGCCGTCTCGCCGTCGGCGACCTTGGCCGTCGACGCCAAGGCCAAGGCGCTCCGGGCCCAGGGGGAGAGCGTGATCGGCTTCGGCGCGGGGGAGCCCGACTTCGCCACGCCCGAGCACATCGTGGCGGCCGCCGAGGCCGCCTGCCGGGACCCCCGGTCCCACAAGTACACACCGACGGCCGGACTGCCCGAGCTGCGGGAAGCGGTGGCGGCGAAGACGAGGCGCGACTCCGGGCTCGACGTGAGCGCCTCGCAGGTCCTGGTGACCAACGGGGGAAAGCAGGCCGTGGCCAACGCCTTCGCCACCCTCTGTGACCCGGGGGACGAGGTCCTCGTGCTGGCGCCCTACTGGACCACCTATCCCGAGTCGATCGGCTTGGCCGGCGGAGTGCCCACCCTCGTCGCCACCGGGGCGGCGGACGGGTTCCGGGCGACGGTCGAGCAACTCGAGGCTGCCCGCACCGCCCGGACCAAGGTCCTCCTGTTCGTGTCGCCCTCCAACCCGACCGGCGCCGTCTACCCCGGGCCCGAGATCGAGGCCATCGGGCGGTGGGCCGTCGAACGGGGATTATGGGTCCTGACCGACGAGATCTACGAGCACCTGGTCTACGGGGACGCCGATCATCACTCCATGCCCGTGCTGGTGCCCGAGCTGGCCGACCGGTGCATCGTGGTCAACGGAGTGGCCAAGACCTACGCCATGACCGGCTGGCGGGTCGGGTGGATGATCGGACCGGCCGACGTGGTGAGCGCGGCCACCAACCTCCAGTCGCACGAGACCTCCAATGTGGCCAACGTCTCCCAACGTGCGGCCCTGGCTGCCGTGTCGGGCGACCTCGGGGCGGTGGCCGAGATGCGCCGCGCCTTCGACCGCCGGCGCTTGATCATCCACACCATGCTCAACGAGATCGACGGCATCGAGTGCATCCTCCCCGAGGGGGCCTTCTACGCCTTTCCCTCGGTCGAGGGCCTCATCGGCCGTGAGTTCCGGGGTCGGCGGCCGAAGTCGAGCGCCGACCTGGCCGAGTTGGCCATCGAGGAGGCCCGGGTGGCCGTGGTGCCCGGCGAGGCTTTCGGTGCCCCCGGCTACTTCCGGATGTCGTATGCCCTGAGCGAGGACGACCTGGTCGAGGGCGTCTCCCGGCTGGCCAAGCTCTTCGGCGACGCCGCGTGACCGGCGCCACCTGGTCGGCGGTCCTCGACGTCGACGGCAGTGCCCTCACGGAGGCCCGAATAGCGAGGAGGAGAACACACCATGGCTAGGGTGCTCGTCACCGAGAAGCTGGCTCAAACGGGACTCGACCTCATGGAGGCCGCCGGGCACCAGGTCGACGTGCAGCTCGGCCTGTCCCCCGAGGAGCTGGCGGCGGCCATCGCCGGGGCAGAGGCACTCGTCATCCGATCCGCCACCACGGTGACGGCCGAGATCCTGGCTGCAGGGACCGACCTGGTGGTGGTCGGGCGCGCCGGCATCGGGCTCGACAACGTCGACGTGACCGCGGCAACCCAGCGGGGTGTGATGGTGGTCAACGCCCCGCAGTCCAACATCCTCTCCGCCGCCGAGCAGGCGATGGCCCTGCTGCTGGCGCAGGCGCGCAACATCCCCCAAGCCCATGCTGCATTGGTGGCCGGCAAGTGGGAGCGCTCCAAGTGGGAGGGTGTGGAGCTGCACGGCAAGACCCTCGGCGTCGTCGGCCTCGGCCGGGTCGGTGCCCTCGTGGCCCAGCGGGCCCTGGCCTTCGGGATGCACCTGGTGGCTTACGACCCGTTCGTCTCCGCCGACCGGGCCAGGCACATGGGTGTGCAGCTCATGGACCTCGAGGACCTGATGGCCACGTCCGACTTCGTCAGCGTGCACCTCCCCAAGAATGCCGACACCATCGGGTTGATCGGCAAGGACATGCTGGCCAAGGCCAAGCCCGGGTTGCGCATCATCAACACCGCCCGGGGTGGCATCGTGGACGAGGACGCGCTGGCCGAGGCCGTCCGTTCGGGGCAGGTGCAGGGGGCGGGCATCGACGTGTTCGCCAAGGAGCCGACCACCGAGTCCCCCCTGTTCGAGCTTCCCTCGGTCGTCGTGGCCCCCCACCTCGGGGCATCGACGGCCGAGGCACAGGACAAAGCGGGGGTGACCATCGCCGAGCAGGTGATCCTGGCCCTGAACGGCGACTTCGTGCCCTTTGCCGTCAACGTGGCGGCCACCGAGGTCTCCGAGACCGTCCGCCCGTTCATGGGTCTGGCGGAGCAGATGGGCCGGATCATCTCCTGTCTGAACGACGGGCTTCCTGACACCTTGGAGGTGGAGTACCAAGGTGCCTTGGCCGGCGCCGGCACCGGCATCCTCGGGCTGTCCGTCCTGAAGGGACTGTTCGCCGCAACGACGGACGAACCCGTCTCCTACGTGAACGCTCCCCAGTTGGCGGAGATGCGAGGTCTCGAGGTCCGCGAAACCTCGACGGTGACCGCCCATGACTATGTGAACCTCATCACCGTGCGCAGTGGCGAGCACTCGGTTGCGGGCACGCTCAGCGGCCCCCGCACCGAACCTCGACTGGTCATGATGGACGACCACACAGTCGAGGTACCGCCCGCTCCGCACATGGTCGTCGTGCGAAACGACGACCGCCCCGGAATGATCGGGGTCGTCGGCACCATCCTCGGTCAAGCCGAGGTGTCCATCTCGTCGATGGCAGTCGGACCGTCGGCGACCGGGCACACCGCGCTCATGGTGCTGTCCACCGACCGGAGGCTGCCTGATGACGCCTTGGCGCATCTCCGAGCGGCTCCCGGGATCAGTGACGTGCACACCGTCGAGTCGTAGGGACGACGTCCGGTGACCGGCGAGGACCCGGCCGGTCCCCCCTTCGGAGAGGGCCAGGTCGTGACGGTCTTCCGATCCAGACAGCGTCAAGGGACCGAGCCCGAGTACCAGAACCTCAGTGCCGAGATCGAACTGATGGCCCGCTCGATGCCCGGCTTTGTCGACTTCAAGTCGTTCACCGCCGAGGACGGCGAGCGAGTTTCGCTCGCTACGTTCGCCTCCCCAGTCGATCAACGTGCCTGGCGGGACGACCGATCCCACCGGAGGGCCCAGCAACGGGGCCGGGACGAGTTCTTGGACGAGTACTCGATCCAGGTGGCCCGATGCAGCTACGTCTCTCGTTGGTCCCGACCACCGGAGTGATTTCGACCCGTCCGCTCCTGGCCGCGTCGTTCTATCGCGCCGGGTTGGTCGGGACCGGCGGCCACGTATCACCTCCGATGACCGGGGACCCCTCGGACCCGTTCTGGCGAGACGTCGATTCGATGAGGCGAGCCACCACCGTCGCCACGGCCGCCAGCACGGCCAACCGCAACCCCCATTTGAGAACTGTCCTCACCATGGGGTCACCCTAACCACAAACAGTGGGCCAGCATATGAGGAGGCAACTCCCGACGTGTGTGTTTCACCTGGTCAGGTGCCTAGTCACTCCCTCGAAGCGGCTGTCGGAGCCAAGTCGACCAACCTCATGGCCGCGTCGATTTCCGCCTTGGCGCCCGGCGTCAGTGCAGTGTCTAACGCGACCGGCGTAAGCTCCGACCAGACATCCCGGAGGGATGACGGCTCGTTCTTAGAGGCGACAGCGGGAGCCGGCCATCGTCGCCGGCAGCGCCGTCAACGGTGTCTCGGCTGGTGCCTACTTCTCCCGACTGCGTTACTGCCTGTACCGCCATGCTCGGCGACGCCCGCAAGGCTCGGAGCCGTCGCCCATGCCCCCGCTGCTTCCCTCGACCAGGCCCGGCAGGGCATGCTGGCCCAGACGGAGACCTACGCTTCGGAGTGCCTGACGCTCGCCCGCAGCCACGCCGACCAGGATCTCACCGCATGGAACAACAGCCTGGTGTCCATGAACACAGCCAGCGGAGCATGGAACACGGCGGTGGCCGCCACACGCGCCGGGGCACATCCATCGACAGGCTGACCACCAGGCCGGACACCGTCCGCCGGCGGGTCGGGGCGGTTCTGATCGTGGTGGTGGCCGTCGTCGTGGCAGGCTGCGCCGCGAGCCATGGGGGAGTGGGGCCCATTCGCCGGCATGGCCCGAACCCGGCCGTCCGGTTGAGCCCGATTGCTCCGAGCACCACCACCCAGCCCCCGTTGCCGGTCACTCCCGTCCAGTGGGCACCCTGCGGCGGCCTGCAGTGCGGTTCGGTGACCGCCCCACTCGACTACGCGAACCCGGCGGGTGCCACCCTGCAGATCGCCGTGGCCCGCCATCCCGCCGAGGTTCCTTCGGAGCGCATCGGTACCCTGGTCATCAACCCGGGCGGCCCAGGCGGCTCGGGGATCGACGATCTCCCGAACGAGCTCTCCGTGCTCACTCCCGGGCTCCTCGACCGCTTCGACATCGTCTCGTTCGATCCCCGGGGGGTCGAACGGAGCAGCCCGGTGACGTGCTCGGTTGGGTCGGGCTCACCGTCCGGACCGGTCGCCGATCCCGTTCCCAGCACGCCGTCCCAGCAACAGGCACTGCTCCAGGACGACCGCCAGTTCGCCAGTGCCTGCCAGCAGGCGAGCGGCAACATCCTCCCCTATGTCGGCACGGTCGACACGGCCCGCGACCTCGACCGCATCCGACAGGCGGTCGGCGATGCCGGGCTGACTTACGTCGGGCACTCGTACGGGACACTCCTGGGCGCCACCTATGCCGAGCTCTTCCCGACCCACGTACGGGCGATGGTGCTCGACGCGGCCATCGACCCGGCGCTCTCCACCGTGCAGTACGTGAAGGACCAGTCGAACAGCCTCGAAGCCGAGCTGCAGGCCTTCTTCGCCTGGTGCGCCGGCAACGCCGGGTGTGCCTGGCGGCCGGTGGGGGATCCCACCGCCGCTGTGCTGGCGTTGATCCAACGTGCCGCCGCTTCGCCGTTGCCGTCGACCGGTGCGGGTGTGGCGGGACCCGGCGCGCTCTATGACACCCTCCTGGCCGGTCTCGAGTCGCAGTCGTCGTGGTCGTCGCTCGCCGGCGCGCTGGCCCAGGCGGCGGGGGGGAGCGGTTCGGCGGCCAGCGCCATGTCCGGGCGCTACGACGCCGGCGGCTCGACCAACGGGGCCGTGGCCGAGCAGGCCATCGACTGTCTCGACCATCCGACGGATCGGGATCCCTCGAGCTATCCCGCCCTGGCCGCTCAGGCCGGTGCGTCAGCCCCGGTCTTCGGTCCGCTCCTCACCTGGGGACTGCTCGGTTGTGCCACCTGGCCGGTATTGCCCACCCGGACACCCGCACCCGCTTCCGATCCCGGAGCGCCACCCATTCTGGTGGTCGGCACCACCGACGACCCGGTGACCCCATACAAATGGGCCGTCGGCCTGGCCGGCGAGCTGACCGGGGGAGCCCTCCTCACCTGGCAGGGGCGGAGCCACGTGGCCTACTTCTACAGCCCGTGCGTGAGGGCCGCCTATCAGACCTACCTGGTGTCCGGAGTGACACCGGCACCGGGCGCCACCTGTACCGATTGAGTCGCCCCATCCGGCATGGGGGCCCGATCACCGATGAGGCTGCCGCTCGACGAGAGCAGATGGTGACGCGGGTCGGGCGGTCATCGGGCCGCCGTTCGGCACTCTGTGTGGCATCTCTCGGTTCCAACATTGACAGTGACACGAAGGATGCCGGACCCCTACCGGGCTGAAAATCTCACGCTCAGTGGCAAAGGGGCAATTGCCGATGTGCTGTCAGAATTTCGTTGACCGCCTGAAGGCGCGGGCATACCATGAGCGCTGGAGTGCAGGACATCGCCATCGAAACGGATGGCGGAGCGACGAATCGGCGGCTCCATCCAGGGGAGAACCATTGCGCTGGCACGGAAAGCGGATCGATGCCAGGGATGGCAGATGCAGCCGGCCTGTCATGGCCGGCGTCGGAGATACCCGATCTGCGTCTCCCATTCGTGTACCGTTTGTCGCGGTGGCGTTGCGCCCTGATCCATTGACCAGACTTCATACGCCGAGGAGCACAAGTTCGAAGTTGCGAGACAGGAATTGCCACTCGCGACTCACCCTCGGGTCCCCCGACGTCGGCTGCCCCCCTGCCCCTCGTGGTAGTCGGCGCCGGGGACCCGGTACTCGCTTCCCCTCCCACTGACCGCGGCGCTCCGGCCCCGGTCTGGGTGACCCCGGCTGCTCCGGTCAGCGAGTCGTCGGGAGCCAGGCCGGACGGCGGTCCTCATAGGCCTCGATGTCGTCCTGGTAGCGCAGCGTGAGGCCGATGTCGTCCCACCCGTTGACGAGCCGCGCCCGGGTGAACTCGTCGAGCGGGAACTCGGTCTCGATGTGAGCGGACGGGGCTTCCAGTGTCCCCCGCTCGATGTCGATGGTGATCTCCAGGGTGGGATCGGCGAGCACGGCATCGAGGAGGCGACGCCCGATGTCCGGCGCGACCTCGACGGGCACCAATCCGGCCTTGGTGCAGTTGTTGCGAAAAATGTCGGCGAAACCCGGCGAGACGACGGCCTCGAACCCGTAGTCCAGCAACGCCCACACCGCGTGCTCCCTGGAGGAGCCGGTACCGAAATTCGGGCCAGCCACCAGTATGGTGGCTCCGGCGAACTCCTCGTGGTTGAGCACGAAGTCGCGATCGTCTCGCCACTCCGCGAACAGGCCGGCACCGAATCCCGTGCGTTCCACACGCTTCAGCCAGTCGGACGGGATGATCTGGTCCGTGTCCACATCGGATCGGTCGAGGGGGACCGCTCTGCCGCTGACCAGTCGCAGGGCTCGCATCAGGAGAGCTCGTCAGGGATGGCGAAGTGCCCGGCCACTGCGGTGGCCGCGGCCACCGTCGGCGAGACGAGATGTGTGCGTCCCCCGCGGCCCTGGCGGCCTTCGAAGTTGCGGTTCGACGTCGACGCCGCTCGCTCGCCGGGGGCCAGCTTGTCCGGGTTCATGGCCAGGCACATGGAACAGCCCGGCTCGCGCCAGTCGAACCCGGCCGATGTGAAGACCGAGTCCAGCCCCTCCGACTCGGCCTGAGCCTTCACCCGGTGGGAGCCCGGCACGACCAGCGCCCGGAGCCCGGGGTGCACCTTCCGGCCCCGCACGACCTCGGCCGCGGCACGCAGGTCCTCGATGCGCCCGTTGGTGCACGAACCGATGAAGACGGTGTCCACCGCGATGTCCGCCAACCGCGTTCCCCCGGCCAGCCCCATGTACTCGAGGGCCCGGGCGGCCGCCTCCCGTTCGCCGGCGTCGGTGTAGGAGTCCGGATGGGGCACGGTCCCGTCGATCCGGGTCACCTGAGCCGGATTGGTGCCCCAGGTCACATAGGGGACCAGCGCGTCGGCCTCGACGAACACCTCCTTGTCGAACGTGGCCCCGTCGTCGGTGGCCAGCGCCCGCCAGTCGGACACGGCTTCGGCCCAGGCCGCACCCTTCGGTGCGTGGTCCCGGCCCTCGAGATAGGCGAAGGTGGCGTCGTCGGGGGCGATCATGCCGGCGCGCGCCCGGCTTCGATCGACATGTTGCAGACGGTCATCCGACCCTCCATCGAGAGGGCGCCGATGGCCGAGCCGCGGTACTCGATGACGTGACCGCCGCCACCGCCGGTCCCGATCTGGCCGATGATGGCCAGCACCAGGTCCTTTGCCGTGACCCCGGCGGGCAAGCGGCCGTCCACGGTCACGGCCATGGAGGCCGGCCGGCGCTGGGGAAGGGTCTGGGTGGCCAGCACGTGCTCCACCTCGCTCGTACCGATGCCGAAGGCCAGCGCGCCGAACGCCCCGTGGGTGGAGGTGTGGCTGTCCCCGCAGACGATGGTCATCCCCGGCTGGGTCAGCCCCTGCTCCGGCCCGATGATGTGGACGATCCCCTGATTGGCATGGCCCATGGGGTAGCAGGTGATCCCGAACTCCGAGCAGTTGCGGGCCAGGACGGCCAGCTGCGTCGCCGAGATGGGATCGGCCACCGGCTTGTCGATATCGGTCGTCGGCACGTTGTGGTCGGCAGTGGCGATGGTGAGATCCGGCCGGTGCACGCCCCGTCCGGCCATCCGCAAGCCGTCGAAGGCTTGGGGAGAGGTGACCTCGTGGATGAGGTGGAGGTCGATGAAGATCACGTCGGGCTCGTCCCCGGTGCCGGCGTGGACCACGTGGCCATCCCAGACCTTCTGCGGCATGGTGCGGGGTGCGTCTGTCATGGTGTCACGTCCCTGCGTCGAGACCCGGGCCGTCAGTTCCCTACGCTGACGATCTGCACCTTGAGGGTACCGCCCGGCGCGGCATATTCCACCTTGTCCCCGGCGGCATGGCCGAGGAGGGCCTGGCCGAGCGGCGAGCCGGGGGAGACGACGGTGAGATCGACGTGGCGTTCCTCGATGGACCCGACGAAGAAGTCGGCGGTGTCGTCCTCGGGGTCGCCCTCGTAGCGCAGGGTCACCACGGTGCCGGCCGTGACCGTCCCATCGCCGTCCTCGCCGCCGACGATGCTCGCCGACTTGAGCAGGCGCTGGAGCTGGCGGATACGCGACTCCATCTTGCCTTGCGAGTCCTTGGCTGCGTGGTAGTCGCCGTTCTCCGACAGGTCGCCCAAGGCCCGGGCCGACTCGATGGCGGCGGCGATCTCCAGCCGCCCGCGGGTGGTGAGATCCTCCAGCTCGGTCTGGAGCCGGTCGTAGGTGTCTTGGGTCAACTGGGGGGAAGTGGTGTCGCTCACGGCCCACCAGGCTAATGGGTACCGATCCCGGGTCAGACCACTGACCGGTGGTGGAGTGCCTGGTCATCCCGACCGTGGGATGATCGGGGGCCACGAGCGAACCAGGAGGTCGAGGGCGATGGCTGACATCAAGGGGACATGGGACCCACGCTTCGAGGGCGTGGCCTCGACGTTGGCCTCGAGCCTGGACGCCGGAACCGATGTCGGGGCGGCGGTCGCCGTGTTCCTCGAGGGCGAGCCGGTAGTCGACGTCTGGGGCGGATACGTCGACGAGGGCCACTCCTCGCCCTGGGAGGAGGACACCATCACCAATGTCTGGTCGACCACCAAGACCATGACCTTCCTCTGCGCCCTGATGCTGGCCGACCGGGGCGACCTCGATTTTCACGCCCCGGTGGCCCGGTACTGGCCGGAGTTCGCCGCCGGTGGCAAGTCAGCGGTCGAGGTCCGCCACCTGATGAGCCACACCGCTGGTCTGTCCGGTTGGACCGAGCATGTCGAGCCGGAGGAGCTGGCCGACTGGGAATTGTGCACCTCGTTGTTGGCCGCTCAGGAACCGTGGTGGGAGCCGGGGACGACCTCGGGCTACCACGCCGTGACCCAGGGCTTCTTGATCGGCGAGGTCGTGCGCCGCATCACCGGCACGACTATCGGGACATGGTTCGCCAGCGAGGTGGCGGGTCCGCTCGGGGCGGACTTCTTCATCGGTCTTCCCGAGTCGGAGGACAAGCGGGTGTCGCTCGTCATCCCGCCGCCGACCGTCGACTTCGGGGCGCTCGATCCGAACGCCATGCCGGTGAGAACCCTGTCCAACCCACCGCTCGATGCCACCATGCCCCGGCACGAGTGGTGGCGCCGAGCGGAGATCCCGGCTGCCAACGGCCATGGAAATGCCCGTTCCGTGGCCATGGTCCAATCGGTGATCGCCGGACGCGGCGAGGTCCGAGGCGTCCGACTGCTCTCTCCCACGGGTTGCGAGACCATCTTCGAGGAGCAGTCCAACGGGATCGATCTGGTGCTCGGGATGCCCTATCGCTTCGGCATGGGCTACGGGCTCAGCACCGAGATGATGCCGATCGGTCCCCGGGCCTGCTTCTGGGGCGGATACGGGGGATCGCTCATCGTCGTGGACCTCGATGCCGGGCTGACCGTCTGCTACGTGATGAACCGCATGGAGAGCGGGCTGCAGGGTGACCTTCGCGGCGCCAACATCGTGTTGGCCGCCGCGGTGGCGCTGGCCGAGGGCTGACGCCGCGTCGGCAACTACCGTGGGCGGCGGGATGGTTGGAGCATGACCGAGTGAGCACGGTGTCCGCCGGTGGAGACGGGGGTCCGCGCTCGTTCGAGGTCAGATTCGAGCAAGAGCAGCAGCGTCCCTTCCCCTGGAAGGCCGCCGTCAAGCGGTCGATCGTCATCATCATCGGTGGGGTGGCGCTCTACTTCGTGCTTCCCGAGGTGGTGGCGGTGTTTCACGCCTGGCCCCGGCTCGCCACGCTCAACCTGCTCTGGTTCATCCCGGCGGTCATCGCCGAGTTCGCTCATTTCGCTTGTACCTTCTCGTTGCAGCGCATCGCCCTGCGTACCAAAGGTTGGTTCCTGGTCGTCACGGCCCAACTCGCCGGCAACTCGATCTCGCTGATCGTGCCGGGGGGTGCCGCGGCCGGCGCCGCGGTGCAGTTCCGCATGCTGGCCGCCAGCGGGATGGACTCTGCCGATTCGGTCGGTGGTCTCACTGCCTTCTCGTTCCTCGGGATCGGGGGACTGTTGGCCCTGCCGATCTTCGCCCTACCCGCGGTGCTGTTCGGGTCGCCGGTGAGCGCCGGTCTGGTCGATGCCGCCGTCATCGGCGCCATCGGGTTCGTGTTCTTCGTCGGGTTCGGGGTGCTGATCATGACCACCGACAAGCCGCTGCATTCGACGGGGGAGGCCGCTCAGTCCCTTCGCAATCGGCTGTTACGCAAGCGCGAGCCGATCGGTGGGTTGGGGGACCGCTTGATCGAGCAGCGGAACCTGATCCGCACGGTGCTGGGTCAGCAGTGGTGGCAGGCCACGTTGCTGTCAGCCGGCCGGCTCCTGTTCGACTACCTGTGCCTCTTGTTCGCCGTCCGCGCCGTCGGCGCCCACCCACGGGCCTCGTTGGTCCTGCTGGCCTACGCCGTCGCCGGGGTCATCGGGCTGATCCCGATCACACCGGGCGGGCTCGGGATCGTCGAGGCGAGCCTCAGCGGTCTGCTGGTGCTGGCCGGGTTGAGTGGTGTCGAGGCGGTCCTGGCCACGCTGGCCTACCGGCTGGCGTCGTACTGGCTGCCCCTGCTGGCCGGCCCGTTCGCCTATGGCGCATTCAAGCTGCGCTACCGCAACCGCGACGTTCCGCCACCGGTGTCGGCCGAGCCCTCGCCCACCTGAGCAGCTGGCGGTCCCGGGCTCACCGGCGCCGGATCAGTCGGGAGCTCCGCCCAGGGCCAGACGCACCGCGGCCAAGCGGGCCTGGTCGACCCGCCACCACACCCAACGACCCCGCTTCTCCCCGACGAGGAGGCCGGCATCGGCCAGGACCTTGGTGTGATGCGACACCGTTGGCTGGCTGCGCCCGAGCGGCGCCTCGAGATCGCACGAACAAACCTCCGCTCGGGACCCAACGATGGAGAGCAGCCTCAATCGCACCGGATCAGCCAGGGCACCGAGTAGCCGAGCCAGCTCAGCCGCCTGATCCTCGGGCAGCGGTGCATCGACCACGGCGGCACAGCACAGGTCGGTCGCTTGGACGGGCATCTGAACGGAGCCATCGAGTTCTATTCGAAGCTCTTCGCCACCGAACCGGCCAGGGTCCGCCCCGGCGACGTAAATTTCACCGTTGCCGATCCGCCGCTCAAGCTGGTCCTGGTCGAAGACAGCACTCAGGCGGCCGGCTCGCTCAACCATCACGGGGTCGAGGTCGAGAGCACCGCGACGTCCAGGCGGCGCACGTTCGGCTGAGTGAAGCCGGCCTGGCGACGGCCACGGAGAAACAGGTGTCGTGTTGCTTCGCCGTGGAGGACAAGGTCCGGGTCGACGGTCCCGGCGGTGAGCCGTGGGAGATCTACACCGTTCTGGCCGATGCCGAGATGCCGGCCGGCGAGCTCCGATCGGCCCGGTCCAGTGGAGCTGCCTGCTGTGCGACCCGACCCGACTTGGCGGTGGCCGGGCCTACGTCGTCGTGTTGCTGACGTTCGGGGCGCGGGGCGGTTCGATCTGCCCGGAGGCCCGTCGTGACTGACAATCCACTGTGGCGGCGCCTGAGTGCCGAATTCCTGGGCAGCGCCTTCCTGGCGGCCATCGTCATCGGCTCGGGCATCCCGCCCAGCGGTTGTCTCCGGGGAATGTCGGGCTCCAGCTGTTCGAGAACGGCGCCACCACCGCCGCCGGGCTCTACGCCATCATCCTGATGTTCGGACCCGTGTCCGGCGCCCACCTCAACCCGGTGGTGTCGTTCGTCGACTCCGCGTTCGGGGGCCTGCCGTGGCGGGAAACCGGCCTCTACCTCCCGGCCCAGGTGTCCGGCTGCGTCGGCGGGGCGGTACTGGCCAACGTCATGTACAGCGAGGCGGCCGTCTCGATCTCGACCAAGCACCGGGCCTCCGGCGCCCATTTCCTCTCCGAGGTCATCGCCACCCTCGGGCTGCTGCTGGTGATCTTCTCGTTGTCGAGGACGGATCGGCGTCGCTCGGCACCGTCCGCCGTCGGTGCCTCCATCGGTGCCGCCTACTTCTTCACCAGCTCCACCAGTTTCGCCAATCCGGCGATCACCATCGGACGCATGTTCTCGAACACGTTCGCCGGCATTGCGCCATCGTCCACTCCCGTCTTCATCGCCGCCCAGCTGGTGGGAGGTGTGCTGGCCTTCGGGTGCATCAAGGTGCTCTACCCCCGGGTCACACTCGACCAGGCATCGGACATCATCTTCCCCCATCACCAGGCGAGCGGGGCCGCGTCGGCGTCTCCGGGCCAGGCTCCCGCTCCGGTACCGACCGGGCGGTCGTCGGGATCGGGAGAAGAGCCATCCTCCCCGCCACTTCGTCCGGCATCGGGGACACCCCGTCTGAGCCCTCGGGGCCGATTCGCCCTCGGTACACTCGGACCATGCGCATCGCCGTCGGCTCGGACCATGCCGGGTTCGAGCTGAAGGCCACCCTGGCCAAGCACATGGCCGACGCCGGGCACCGGGTCATCGACCTCGGCACCGGGTCGCCGGACGTCTCGGTCGACTATCCCGAGTTCGGGTTGGCGGTGGGCCACGCCGTGGCCGAGGGTCGGGCCGACCGCGGTATCGCCGTCTGCGGCACCGGCATCGGGATCGGCATCGCCGCCAACAAGGTGGCCGGGGTGCGGGCGGCCACGGTTCACGACGTGACCACCGCCCGCCTGGCCAGACGCCACAACGACGCCAATGTCATCTGCCTCGGCGGGCGGACGACCGGGCCGGCGGAGGCGGTCGACGCGGTGGACACCTTCTTCTCCACCGAGTTCGACGGCTTCTCCACCGAGTTCGACGGCGGCCGGCACCAGCGCCGACTGGAGGAGATCGCCGAGTTCGAGAGGCAGGGGTCGAGCCCATGAGCCATTCCGTCGCCGGTTCCCCGTTCGACCAGTGGCTCGGCCGGCGACCCGGAGGTCCGCCGCCTGCTGGGGGAGGAGGCCGAGCGACAGTCGACCACCCTCCAGCTCATCGCCTCCGAGAACTTCACCTCACCGGCGGTGCTGGCCGCGTCGGGCTCGGTGCTCACCAACAAGTACGCGGAGGGCTACCCGGGCCGCCGCTACTACGGCGGCAACCAGGTCATCGACGAGGTGGAGGACCTGGCCCGCCGACGGGCCACCGACTTGTTCGGGGCCGACCACGCCAACGTGCAGCCGCATGCCGGGGCCACGGCCAACCTGGCCGTCTACCAGGCGCTCCTCGAGCCGGGCGACACCATCCTGGCCATGCGGCTCGACC
Organism: uncultured Acidimicrobiales bacterium; assembly: GCA_963727075.1. Classification (GTDB taxonomy): domain Bacteria; phylum Actinomycetota; class Acidimicrobiia; order Acidimicrobiales; family RAAP-2; genus Bog-756. Next base: position 1,852,452 of record CAVSET010000006.1, on the reverse strand, counting down.
ACGGCGGGCATCTGACCCACGGGTCGCCGGCCAGCATCACGTCCAAGGTCTGGCGGTTCGTCTCCTATGGCGTGTCGTCTGCGACGGGCGACCCGGACAAGCCCGGGGAGGTCATCGACTTCGATCAGGTGGCCGACGTCGCCCGTCGTGAGGAGCCCAAGCTCATCGTGGCCGGCTCCACCGCCTACTCCCGCATCATCGACCCGTTGCCGTTCCGCGAGATCGCCGACTCGGTCGGTGCCCGGTTCATGTTCGACGCGGCCCATCCCGCCGGGCTCATCGCCGGTGGGGTGCACCCCTCGCCGGTGGGGGTGGCCGACGTGGTCACCTTCACCACCCACAAGACGCTCCGCGGGCCCCGCGGCGGGGCCATCCTCTGCCACTCCGACCTGGCCAAATCGGTGGACAGCGCCGTCTTCCCCGGGCTCCAGGGCGGTCCGCTGGAGCACGTCATCGCGGCCAAGGCGGTGGCCTTTGCCGAGGCGGCCCGCCCGGAGTTCCGCGCCTATGCCGCCGCGGTGGTGGCCAACGCCGCCGCCCTCGGGCGGTCGCTGGCCGAGACCGGCTTCCGCCTGGTGTCCGGCGGCACCGAGAACCACCAGGTCCTGGTGGACCTGCGCACCTTCGACGCCGAGCTCACCGGCAAGGTGGCCCAGGAGGTCCTCGACCGGGCCGGCATCACCTGCAACCGCAACACCATCCCCGACGATCCCCGCTCGCCGTTCATCACCTCGGGCCTCCGGCTGGGCTCGGCCGCGCCGACCACAGCGGGCATGGGGACGTCCGAGATGCAGGTCATCGGCGCTCTCATCGGCCGGACCCTCCAGAACCGCGAGGACGAGGATGTCCTCTCGGCGGTGCGGGCCGAGGTGCGCGAGCTCTGCGCCGCCTTCCCTCCCTATCCCTCCCTGGGTGGCGCGTGACCATGGCGGGTACGTGACCCGGTGAGCTCGGGCACGCCCCTCAACTGGTACGCCTTCCTCTTGGTGGTGGCGGCCGCCAGCGCCTGGGTGCTCACCTTCCCCGCCCGCCGCATCGCCGTGGAGATCGGCTATGTGGCCCAGCCCGACGACCGCAAGGTGCACCAGCGGGTCACGCCCGAAGCCGGGGGCGTGGCCCTGTTCGTGGCCATGCTCGTGGCCTGGGCCGTGGCGGCATCCATCCCGGCGCTCGCCCCCCTGTTCCGGGACTCGTCGGAGCCGCTCGGCCTCCTCCTCGGCGCCGCCGCCATCTTCGTCGTCGGCCTGATCGACGACTTCCGGGACATGTCGGCCCCGGCCAAGGTGGCCGGGCAGGTCCTGGCGGCCACCATTCTCTATTTCCTCGGGGTCACCTGGTTCCAGTTCAAGATCCCGTTGGCCGGCCTGGTCCAGCTGTCCCCGGAGTGGACCCCGCTGCTGACCGCCCTGTGGGTGATCGCCATCACCAACGCCGTCAACCTCATCGACGGCCTGGACGGCCTGGCGGCCGGCGTGGTGGCCATCGCCTCGGGGACGCTCGCCGTGTACGGCCTGCACCTGCAGTACCTGGGCAACCTGCCGACGGACAACATCGGACCGCTCATCGCCGTGGTCACCTGCGGCATCTGCCTCGGGTTCCTACCGCACAACTTCCATCCGGCCAAGATCTTCATGGGCGACGCCGGTGCTCTCCTGCTCGGCCTGCTCATGGCGGCTTCCACCATGCTGATCGGGGGCCGCGCCGCCGGGACCGTGGGCGGGGTCACCTCGACGGCGGCCCGGAGCGGCCAGACCTACTTCTTCTTCGCCCCCCTCTTCATACCCTTCTTCATCCTGGGCGTGCCCATCGTCGACATGGCCTTCGCCTTCGTCCGACGGACGGCCAATCGGACCGGCTTCTCCACACCGGACAAGAACCACCTCCACCACCGGTTGCTGCGCCTCGGTCACGGTCATCGCCGCAGCGTCCTCATCCTGTGGGCGTGGACGGTGCTCCTGTCGGGGTTCATCCTCTTCCCCCTCTACATCTCGAGCGTCAACGCCATCATCCCCTTCGGCGCCCTGGCGCTCGGGGTGATCCTCTACACCCTTTTCCATCCCTCGCTGCGGAGGCAGACCGGCCTCGGGCCCGAGGGCGAGCCGCCGGTCGACGGGGATGAGGACGGCACGCCGACGGCCGGACCAGGGGTGACGGCACCACTGGCCACGTCCCCGGCTCCCGGCGAGCCCGACCCGGCCGATGGCATCACGGCCACCGTCGCCGGCTCCGGCGAACGGTGAACGGAGTGTTTCGCCGTTTTGCCGCTCCGGGCGCGAAAGTGCGATGATTGCCCCGTGAAATGCAGGCCTCTCGGCCCCTTGGCGGGCATCACCTCGGGCGGCGACTCGACCGGCGCCCGCCGCCGGTTCACTGCGTGATCTCAGGAACGATTCGTGAAGCTCCGACACTCCAGACTCCCTGACGCGGCACGGCCCGGCTATGGACGAAACCCAGCCATCGGAACCGGCGGACGGTGCTTCCTCCGGGGGACGACCGCCGCCGCTCGGGCCGGGGGCGGTGGCCTTCCTCACGCTGGGCGTGGCCTGGGCCGTGGCCCTGGCAGCCGGGTGGGGCATCGGGTACCTGCTGGACCGGTGGGTCGGTACCAGCCCGTTGTTCAGCCTGGTCGGCCTGGCCTTCGGCCTGGTTATCGCCGTGCTCATGACGATTGTCAGGGTCCGCAAGTACCTGTAGCCGACCACCAGGACGTGGGCTGTCTGCGCGTAGGGCGCAACGGATAAACTAAGTCGTGTTCGCCCATTTCTCGTTGCCCAGTGTGCCCGACGTGGCCCGGCGGACGGTGTCGACGGTGTTGGTGGTCGGCGTGGCCGCCCTGGTGGCCTGCATTGCGTTCGGACAGCCGCTCCTCGGCCTGGGTGCCTGCATCGGCCTGGCCCTCGGCACCCTCAATTTCCGCATGATCGGCAACTCGGTGGCGCGGGTCAGCGCCCGGCAGGACGCCAACCGGCGTAGGCCGCTGGCCCTCAACACCCTGGGCCGTATGGGCATCATCACCGTGGTGACCATCGGGCTGCTGTTCCTCTCGGCCAGCCTCGGCTTCGGGGTTCTCGGCGGCCTGGCCGTCTTCCAGGTCATCCTGCTGGCCAACGTGGCTCGGTCGATGGCCAAGGCGGGCCCGATGACGTCAGTCGACGACGTGATCAGTGCGAACGTCGTCGATGACGACATCATCCGGACGGACCCACGGCCCCTGACCGGTCCGGCCGACGACCCAAAGGGTGGTGGCTGACCGGTGGGCGCAGCCTCGGTGCACCTGTTGACTCCGTTGTTGGCCTCCGACATCACGGTCGGGGAGCATCCGCAGGCCAAGCTCGGCCCGCTCACCATCAATGTCGATGTCGTGTGGGCCACCATCATCGCCGGCCTGGTCGTCGTGGGCTTCGGGCTGTACCTGCGGTCGAGGGCCACGAGCGGCGTGCCCGGCAAGTTCCAGCTGCTGTGGGAGATGGCGGTGGGCGCCGTCCAAAAGCAGGTGGACGACTCGATCGGGCCGCGAGGGGCCAAGGTGGTGCCCCTGGCGTTGACCCTGTTCGTCTTCATCTTCACCTGCAACCTGTTCGAGGTCCTCGGCATCGGCAGCCGGTACGAGTTCCTGCCCGCGCCCACCAGCGACATCAACCTGCCCCTGGCCATGGCCCTGTACGTGTTCGTGCTGACCAACATCGCCGCAGTGAGGAATCGGGGGGTCGCGGGCTACATGGCCCACTACGTGAAGCAGCCCTTCTCGCCCAAGCTCTTCCCGGTCAACCTGTTCATGAACTTCATCGAGGAGATCATCAAGCCGCTGACTCTGACGTTGCGGCTCTTCGGCAACCTGTTCGCCGGTGGCCTTATGCTGTCCCTGCTGGCCGCGCTGGTGATCTGGAAGCTCGGTCCGCTGCCCATCGGCGGCGTGCTGTCGGTTCCGTTCACCGTCGTCTGGAAGCTCTTCGACATGGCGATCGGCGCCATCCAGGCCTTCATCTTCGCCCTGCTCACCATCTTGTACTTCGACACCGCGATGGCTCCTGACGAGGCCCATTGATGTCCCTCGCTCGAGCCCTCGTCCACTGAACAGTCTCATCAACAACCCGACAAAGGAGAAGCAGTCATGGCAGACGCCTCGATGGCGGACGCAGTAAGGATCGCCGGCGCCATGGTCGGCGGCGGCTTGGCCCTCGGAGGGGGTGCGGTCGGCGCCGCCATCGGTGACGGGCTTGCCGGTAGCCAGACGATCGCCGGAGTGGCCCGTCAACCGGAGGCCCAGGGTCGCCTGACCACGATCATGTTCCTCACCGTCGGACTGTGCGAGGCCGCCTACTTCATCAATCTCGCATTCACCGCACTGTTCATCTTCTCGCTCTACAAGAAGTAACGCCGATGTCGTCGGCACGACACGGTCCGCGGGCTGCCCAGGCGGCGACGCAGGGGTGTTCCGTTCCCGACCACAGAGAAACGATCACACAAGGATGACGGCCATGCTTATCGCAAGCAGCAACTTCCTGATCCCGAACGGGACATTCTTCGTCGTGCTCCTGGCGTTCATCCTGGTGCTCGGGTTCATCGGCCGGAGTGTGGTGCCGTACCTGAACAAGGTGCTGACCGAGCGGCAGGAGCAGATACGGGCCGAGCTCGAGGCCGCCGACCAGGCCAAGGCCGATGCCGAGCAGGCCGACACCGAGCGGCGTGCCCTCCTCGAGCAGGCCCGGGCCCAGGCGCGAGAGATCGTGTCTCAGGCACAGACGGCGGCCGACCAGACCAAGCTCCGGGCGGAGGCCGACGCCCAGGCCATCCACGACCGCATCGTTCGGGCGGCTGAGGCCGAGGTGGTCATCGCCCGCGAGGCGGCCATCGAGGAAGTGACCGAACGGGTTGGCGAGATCGTGCTGGCCGCCGCCGAGGTGGTCATCGGCCGTGAGATCCAGGCCGCCGATCATCAGGAGCTCATCGACGAGGCCATCGCCGCGGTGCGCTCGGAGACGGCCGGTACCACCGCCGGCGCAGGTGGTGGCCGGTGAACCCAGCCCTCCAGGGCTACCTGGCCGCCATCGAGGAGTCGCTGACCGCCACGGGCGGCCTCGCCGATGCGGCCTCCGAGCTGGCCGCGGTGGCCGACCTGGTCGACCGCAACAACGAGCTCACTCTGGCCATCAACGATGGGTCGGTGCCGGTGGCGTCCCGGCGGGCGGTCCTCGACGAACTGCTGGAGGGGAAGGTCCGGGCCGAGGTCCGGCGCCTCGTCCATCAGGCCACCACCGTGGTGCCGGCATCCGAGCTGACCACCGCCTTCCACTGGCTGGCCTCCCGGCTGGCCGCGGCGGCCGTCCGCGATCCGGCCACGCCGAGCGAGCCCTGGGACGAAGAAGTGCTCGGACGGATGGGCTCGCGCAACCGGGTGTCGGGCTATGCCGCCGCCGTGTTCGAGACCGTGACCATCGCCGAGCTGGAGGAGATCGAGGACCAGCTGTTCCGGTTCGCCCGCACCGTCGAGGCCAACCGTCGCCTGCGAGGCGCCCTCGGCGACCGCGACCTCCCGGTCACCGTGCGCCAGTCGGTGATCGCCCAACTGCTCGGCAACCAGGTCCTGCCGGCCACGCTGCGACTGGCCGCCTATGCGGTGCGCGGGGGTCGGGCCCGCGACATCGTCGCCACCCTCGACACACTGGTCGAGGATGCCGCCCGCGGCCCGCGGCTGGAGGGTCGCCCGGGTGAAGGCGGCCGACGACATCGGTGAAGAACAGCGCGGGGTCCTTCGCCGGGAGCTCGGCCGGCTGGCCGGCAATCCGGTCGACCTGCAGGTGACCATCGACCCGGTGCTGCTCGGCGGCGTCGTGGTCCAGCTGGGCGACCTGCTGGTCGACAGCAGCACACGCCACCGGCTCGATGAGCTGAAAGAGCACGTCCTCGCGTCCGAGGCGGCCTACCGAATTCCAGAGGGAAGGGAACCAACCGATGGCTGAATTGACCATCAGCGCCGACGAGATCACCTCCGCACTCAGGCGGTACGTCGACGACTACACGCCGGAGGTCGGGACCGAGCAGGTCGGCCGGATCGTGGAAGTCGGTGACGGCATCGCCCGCATCACCGGGCTCCCGGGCGCGGCGGTGAACGAGATCCTCGCGTTCGAGGACGGAACCGAGGGTCTCGCCCTCAACCTCGACGAGGACACCATCGGTGCGGTCATCCTCGGGGACGACACCGGGCTCGAGGAAGAGCAGCTGGTGAAGGCCACCGGTCGGATCCTCTCGGTGCGGGTGGGTGATGCCCTGCTAGGTCGGGTGGTCAATGCACTCGGAGAGCCGCTGGACGGGAAGGGCCCCATCGCCACCGACGTCACCCGGCTCCTCGAGGTGCAGGCGCCAGGCATCGTGCGGCGGCAGCCGGTGTTCGAGCCCCTGCAGACCGGCATCAAGGCCATCGACGCCATGACCCCCATCGGGCGGGGCCAGCGCGAGCTGCTGATCGGTGACCGCAAGACGGGCAAGACCACGGTGGCCGTCGACACCATCCTCAACCAGCGGGGCCTCGGGGTGAAATGCATCTACGTGGCCATCGGCCAGAAGGAGTCGTCGGTGGCCCAGACCGTGGCCACCTTCGAGCGTTACGGTGCTCTCGAGTACACGGTGGTGGTCCTGGCCGGGGCGGCCGACCCGGCCCCGTTCAAGTACCTGGCCCCCTACGCGGGGTGCGCCATGGGCCAGCACTGGATGGACAACGGGGAGCATGCCCTCATCGTCTACGACGACCTCTCCAAACAGGCCGAGGCGTACCGCCAGATGTCGTTGCTCCTCCGTCGCCCGCCCGGACGCGAGGCCTACCCGGGCGACGTCTTCTACCTGCACAGCCGGCTGCTGGAGCGGGCGGCCAAGCTCTCCGACGCGGAAGGCGGCGGCTCACTGACCGCGCTGCCGATCATCGAGACCAAGGCCGGTGACATCTCCGCCTACATCCCGACCAACGTGATCTCGATCACCGACGGCCAGGTGTTCCTCGAGAGCGAGCTCTTCTATGCCGGCGTGCGGCCTGCCATCAACGTCGGCGTGTCGGTCAGCCGGGTGGGGAGCGCGGCCCAGATCAAGGCCATGAAACAGGTGGCCGGCACCCTGAAGATCGACCTGGCCCAGTTCCGTGAGCTCGAGGCCTTCGCCACGTTCGGCTCCGAGCTGGACAAGGTGTCCCAAGCCCAGCTGGACCGGGGGTACCGGCTCACCGAGTTGCTCAAGCAGGGGATCAACGCCCCGGTTCCGATCGAGGAGCAGGTGCTGGTCATCTTCGCCGGTTCAGAGGGCTATGTCGACGACATCCCGGTGTCGGAGGTGCAGCGGTACGAGGCGGAGCTCCGCGCCTTCTTCCGGGCCAGCCACGCCGACATCCTCGAGGACATCCGCACGTCCGGAAAGCTGCCCGAAGGCGACAAGCTGGAGACGGCGCTTCGTTCGTTCACCGACGCCTTCGACGCCCGGGAGGTCGACTGAGCCATGGCTGGCGGTCAGGAGCGCGTCCTGCGTCGGCGGATCAAGAGCATCCAGTCGACGAAGAAGATCACCAAGGCGATGGAGCTCATCGCGGCATCGCAGATCGTGCGGGCCCAGGGCCGCATCGCCGCCGCCCGGCCGTATCAGCAGGGCATGGCCCGGATCGTGCTGGAGACCGCCCTCGGCGACCCGGACGCCGCCGGCCGGCTGCTCGGCACTCCGGCGTCGGTCTCCCGGGCGGCCGTGCTCTCGCTGGTGGCCGACCGGGGGCTGTGCGGTGGCTACAACACGATGGTGTTCCGAGCCACCGAGCGATTGCTGACCGGTGCGGCCGAGTCGGACGTCGACTACCGGCTGTTCACCGTGGGCAAGAAGGCGCAGAGCTACTTCCGGTTCCGCCGCCAGCCGGTGGAGGAGTCGTTCATCGGGATGAGCGAGCGGCCGACCTTCACCGATGCCCGTCGGGTGGCTTCGGTGGTGCTGGCGCCGTTCGTGGACGGGGAGGTCGACCAGGTGCTGATCGTCTCCACCCGCTTCCTCTCGGCCGGCAGCCAGCAGGTCGAGGTACGCCAGCTCCTTCCTCTGATCGATCCCCGCACCGGGGATGAGGCCGAGGCGGCGGCCGCCGACGAAGGCCCGCGGGGCTACACCGAGTTCGAGCCCGATGCGGCGATCCTGCTCGAGACACTCGGGCCGAGGGCGGCCGAGACCGAGATCTTCGGCGCGCTGCTGGAGGCGTCGGCGTCGGAGCTCACGGCGCGTCAACGGGCCATGGCCGCGGCCACGGAAAACGCCGGAGAGCTGATCAAGAAGTACTCGCGGATCATGAACCGCGCCCGCCAGGACACCATCACCACCGAGATCATGGAGATCGTCGGTGGGGCCGAGGCTCTGCGGGCGGGGTCCACCGAAGACGAAAAGGGTCTGATCATCGAGACCAAGGTCTGACTGATGGCGACGACGATCCACACCGCCGACCTGACCCCGCCGCGGTCCGCCGCGGTGGACCGACGATGCCCGGATGCGGGCAAGACCAAGGGAGCCCAACGCTCATGACCACCACCGCCCCCCAACCCACCACGACCGACACACTGCCCAGCGGGCGGGTGGTGGCCATCGCCGGGCCCGTCATCGACGTCGAGTTCCCACCCCACGCCCTGCCCGAGATCAACGGCGCAGTCGAGGTCGACGTCCAGCTCGAGGGGAAGACCGACCTGATCGTGGCCGAGGTGGCCCAACAGATCGGTGACGGACGGGTCCGTTGCATCTGTCTGAAGGCGACCGACGGCCTGACCCGGGGCGCGGTGGTGCGCAACCGGGGCGCCGGGTTGCAGGTGCCGGTCGGTGACGCCGTGCTCGGTCATGTCTTCAACGTGCTCGGCGAGCCACTCGACACCGACTCCATCGGCGAGCCCGAGGACCACTGGGAGATCCACCGTCCCGCCCCCGAGTTCGACACTCTCGAGCCGCGGGCGGTGATGTTCGAGACCGGCATCAAGGTGATCGACCTGCTCGAACCGTACGTGCAGGGCGGCAAGATCGGCCTGTTCGGTGGAGCCGGAGTGGGCAAGACGGTGCTCATCCAGGAGATGATCAACCGGGTGGCCACCAACCACGGTGGTGTCTCCGTGTTCGCCGGTGTCGGCGAGCGCACCCGTGAGGGCACCGACCTGTGGATCGAGATGCAGGAGTCGGGCGTCATCGAGAAGGCGGCCCTGGTCTACGGCCAGATGGACGAGCCTCCCGGCGTGCGCCTGCGGGTGGCCCTGGCCGCCCTGACCATGGCCGAGTACTTCCGTGACGTGAAGAACCAGGACGTCCTCCTCTTCGTGGACAACATCTTCCGCTTCGTCCAAGCCGGTTCCGAGGTGTCGACCTTGCTCGGCCGGATGCCCTCGGCCGTCGGCTACCAGCCGACCCTGGCCGACGAGATGGGCCAGTTGCAGGAACGGATCACCTCCACCCGCGGCCGGTCGATCACCTCGCTGCAGGCCGTGTACGTGCCCGCCGACGACTACACCGATCCCGCGCCGTTCACCACCTTCACCCATCTGGACGCCACCACCGAGCTGTCGCGTGACATCGCCTCGCTCGGCATCTACCCGGCGGTGGACCCGCTGTCGTCGACCTCCAACATCCTGGCCCCCGAGATCGTCGGTGAACGCCACTACGAGGTGGCCCGCCGGGTGCAGGGAGTCCTGCAGCGCTACAAGGAGCTCCAGGACATCATCGCCATCCTCGGGCTGGACGAGCTCTCCGAGGAGGACCGGGTCACGGTGACCCGGGCCCGGAAGATCCAGCGCTTCCTGTCCCAGCCGTTCAACGTGGGCGAGGTGTTCACCGGCCTGAAGGGTGTGACCGTTCCGGTGGCCGAGACCGTGGAGTCCTTCGAGGCCCTGGTCAACGGCGAGCTCGACGAGGTCCCGGAGCAGGCCTTCCTCAATGTGGGCGGGGCCGAGTCGGTGCTGGCCAAGGCCCACGCCATCGAGAACGAGTGATCGGGGTCGGCCGCCGCCATGCCTGACTCCAATCTCTTCGCGGTCGACCTGGTGACGCCGGAGCGGGTGCTGGTCGACGGGCTCGCCACCGAGGTCGTCCTCCGGACCGGTGAGGGCGACATCACCTTTCTGGCCGGGCATGCCCCACTGGTCGGGACGGTGGAGCCGGGTGTGGTCCGGGTGGTGCGAGCCGAGGGCGACGAGGAACGGGTGGCCACCCACGGGGGGTTCGTGCAGGTCGACCAGGACCGGGACGGAGGAGAGGCCGCCGGCGAACCGACCAGCGGGACCCGGGTCACCCTGCTCATCGGCGTGGCCGAGCTCGCCGCGGAGATCGACGTCGGGCGCGCCAGGGTCGCCTTCGTGGCAGCCGAGGCCAGGGTGGCCGAGCTGACCGTATCGGGCGCCCGGGCGGCGGGAGCGGCCGAAGAGGAGGCCGACCCCGAGCTGGTCGAGGCCGAGGCGGCCCGACGCCGCGCCGAGGTGCGGATCGAGACCGTCGACGCCGGCGCCTCGACGGTTCCCGCCGGCGGAACGGGCTGACCGGTCGCCGCGGCGGCTGGGTCGGTCGGGGGACCTGACGATCGGTCGGAGGATCTGAGCGAGACGTTGTAGTAGGAATACGCGCCGCGTCGTCACCGGCGGGCGATGCGGGCGGAAGCACGTCGGAGGAACCCTTGAGAACTCGGCCCGGACGATTGGGCGCGGCAGTCGGTGCGGCGGTGCTCATCGGTGCGGTCGGGGTCCATCGCCGCACCGATCGTCGGGATGGCGGGTGATCCCAGTGGCGGGTTCTGGTTGGTGGGTGCGGATGGTGGCATCTACACCTTCGGGGGTGTCCCGTTCTACGGCTCCCTGGGCGGGATCCGGCTCAACAGTCCCATCGTGGCGATGGCCGTGACCCACACCGGCACCGGCTACTGGCTGGTCGCCGCCGACGGGGGCGTCTTCAGCTTCGGGGGCGCGCCCTACCTCGGCTCGCCCGGCATTCTCGGCATCGACTCACCGATGGTCGGCCTCGCCACCGCGGATGGATCGGGCTACTGGATGACCACCCAAGACGGCACCGTCTACGCCTTCGGTGGCGCCACCGGAGGAGCCGTGCAGCCCCACGACCTCGGCGGGCTGCAGGCCAGCGGCATCGTGGGCACGGCCACCGGCCAGGGCTACTGGCTGGTCGACCTCGGCGGGTTCGTGCACGCTTCGGGCGACGCTGTCCTCTACCCGCTCAACGACTGACCCCGGGCGACCAGCCGGCTCGGGCCAACCCGCCGACCCCGGTGCCGGGGCTCAGCCGAATTCGATGGCGCTGTACTCGGCCAGCTTGTGCAGCGGGTGGCGGGCCTCGATGAGCCGCACGGTGCCGGACTTGGACCGGGTGACCAGCGATTGGCTGGTGGCCCCGAGCTGGTCGTACCGCACTCCGTGGAGCAGCTCCCCGTCGGTGATCCCGGTGGCGGCGAAGAAGCAGTTGTCGCCCTTCACCAGGTCGTCGGTGGTGAGGACGGCGTCGATGTCGTAGCCGGCGTCGACCGCGGCGCGCCGCTCTCCGTCGTCGCGGGGCCACAGGCGGCCCTGGATCTCCCCACCCATCGACTTGAGGGCGGCGGCGGCGATGACCCCCTCGGGGGTGCCCCCCACACCGACCAGGAGGTCCACCCCCGTATCCGGCCAGGCGGTGGCGATGGCGCCGGCCACGTCGCCGTCGGTGATGAGGCGGATTCGCGCCCCAGCGCCGCGCACCGAGGCGATGAGCTCGGCGTGGCGGGGCCGGTCGAGGATGGCCACGGCCAGGTCTCGGACCGAGGTCCCCTTGGCCTGGGCCACCGCCTTCAGGTTGTCCTCGATGGGCCGGGTGATGTCGATGGTGCCCATCGCCGGGGGGCCGACGGCCAGCTTCTCCATGTAGACGCAGGGGCCAGGGTCGAACATGGTGCCTTGCTCCGACACGGCGATCACAGCCAGGGCCCCGCCGCGGCCGAGGGCGGTGGGGGTCGTCCCGTCGATGGGATCGACGGCGATGTCGGCCTTAGGAGGGTTGCCGTCTCCGATCCGCTCCCCGTTGTAGAGCATGGGGGCGTGGTCCTTCTCGCCCTCGCCGATGACGACCACCCCGTCCATCGAGATGGTCGAGAGGACGATGCGCATGGCGTTGACCGCGGCCCCATCGGCCCCTTCCTTGTCACCTCGTCCCATCCATCGGGAAGCGGCCAGCGCCGCCGCCTCGGTGACCCGGACGAGCTCCATGGCCAGGTTGCGATCGGGTGCCTGTGGTGAGACGGTCACGGACGACGACGATAGTGGCTGGCGCCGGCTCCGGCGCCGCCTGCCCTTCGACACGGACGGCTCGGCCGCAGCGTACCGGTATCAACGGGCCGGAGGGTGCGGGCGGGCCATACTTGTGGAGTGGATCGGTTCCTCGTCAACCCCAACGGGCGTCTCTCGGGGACCGTGAGCGCGGGTGGCGCCAAGAACTCGGTCCTCAAGCTCATGGCCGCCTGCCTGCTGGCCGAGGGCCGGCACGTGCTCACCAACGTCCCCCGCATCACCGACGTGGACATCATGGGCGAGGTCCTCGGTTCCATGGGGGTCGAGATCCGGCGGGGGGGATCCCCCGACGAGCTGGTGGTGACCACTCCGGCCGAGGTGGTCCCCGAGGCTCCCTACGAGCTGGTCGAGCGGATGCGGGCTTCGGTCGTCGTGCTCGGACCGCTGCTGGCCAGGCACGGGTGGGCGCGGGTCTCGCTTCCCGGTGGCGACGACTTCGGGCCCCGACCGATCGACATGCACCTGCGCGCCCTCGAGTCGATGGGTGCGTCGTTCAAGTCGTCCCACGGCTACGTCGAGGGTCGGGTCGAGGCCACGGTGGCGTCCCGGCCCCGGCTCGTCGGCAATCGGGTCGTTCTCGAGTACCCGAGCCATACCGGCACCGACAACGTGCTGATGGCGGCTACCTTGGCCAAGGGGACGACGGTCATCGAGAACGCGGCGCGTGAGCCGGAAGTGAAGGACCTCGCCGAGTTCCTCAACTCGATGGGGGCGCGCATCAGCGGCGCGGGAACCTCGCGCATCGAGGTCGAGGGAGTGGACGAGCTGCACCCCGCCACCCACTCGGTCATCCCTGACCGGTTGGTCGTGGCCACCTTCCTCGTGGCCGCCGGCCTGGCCGGGGGAGAGGTGGTGATCGAGGACGGGCGCCCCGACCACATGGAGATGCTCATCCGCAAGCTCACCGCCACCGGCATCCACATCGACCAGGTGCCCGGCGGCCTCCGGGCCGCCCGCGACGGCCTCAACCGGCTGCAGGCCGTCGACGTGGCCACCCTGCCCTACCCGGGCTTCGCCACCGACTACAAGCCGTTGCTGGTCACGCTCCTGACCGTGGCCGACGGGGTGGGGATCGTGACCGAAAACCTCTTCTTCGGCCGTTTCCGCTACGTGGAGGAGCTACGTCGCATGGGTGCCGACATCCGCACCGAGGGCCACCACGCGGTGGTGCGCGGGGTGGGACGGCTCTCCGGGGCACCGGTGCGGGCGTTCGACGTGCGGGCCGGTGCGGCGCTGGTGCTCGCCGGCTTGGTGGCCGAGGGCGAGACGGTGATCAGCGACGCCCACCACGTCGAGCGGGGCTACGAGGACCTCGACGGGAAGCTGGCCTCGCTCGGCGCGCGACGTGAAGCGAGCCTGAGGGCCCGCCCGCCCCCTAGGCTCGTCAGCCCATGCCCGAGGCCCGCCTCCCCGATCCTTCGGCGCTGTTCGAGGCGGCGCGGGGCGGTGACCGGGTGGCCCTGGCCCGCCTGCTGTCCCTGGTGGAGCGCGGGGGCGAGCCTTCCCGCCAGGTCGCCGGGCTGGCCTACAAGGCCGGCGGCGAGGCCTACTCCGTCGGGATCACCGGAGCCCCCGGCGCGGGCAAGTCCACCCTGACCGACCGGCTGGTGACCCTCGGCCGCCAACAAGGCTTCGGCCTCGGCGGCCAGGTGGGGGTGCTGGCGGTCGACCCCTCGTCGCCCTATTCGGGCGGGGCCATCCTCGGTGACCGGGTGCGCATGCCGAGCCACGCCCTCGACGACCGGGTCTTCATCCGGTCGATGGCCGCCCGGGGTCACCTCGGGGGGCTCTCGGTGGCGGTGCCCGACGCCATCCGCGTCCTGTCGGCGGTGGGCATGCCGGTGGTGTTGGTGGAGACAGTCGGCGTCGGCCAGCAGGAGGTGGATGTGGCCGAAGCCACCGACACCACCCTGGTGGTGGTCAACCCCGGCTGGGGCGACGCCATCCAGGCCAACAAGGCGGGACTCCTGGAGATCGCCGATGTGTTCGTGATCAACAAGTCGGACCGCCCCGGCGCCCGCGAGACCCGACGCGACCTCGAGCTCATGTTGGACCTCACCGAACTGGGTGACTGGCGGCCACCGATCGTCGACACAGTGGCCACCACGGGCGAAGGTGTGGACGAGTTGTGGGCCACCGTCGGCCGGCACCGTGACCACCAGATCGAGCAGGGAACGCTCGAGGCGCGGCGCCGGCAACGGCTCGAGCGTGAGTTCCGTCAGATCCTCCTGACCCGGGTGGTCGACCAGATCGAGGATGCGACGACGACCGACCGGTACGCCCCGATCGTCTCGGCCATGCTCGATGGGAGCCTCGATCCGTACGAGGCGGCCGACCGACTGCTGTCCGCCTTGTCGGCCCGGCGCGAGGAGGGGGAGAACGCCTGAGTGTGCGCCTCTGGCGGCGGGTGCTCAGGTAGCGTGCGCACGTGGCTGTTGAGTCCGACCCGGGCATCTCCGGACTATCGCTTCCCTTCGCCCCCATCGGGGGCCTGACCAACCCTGGGAGGCATCTGGCCCCGTTGCCCCCACCCGAGGAAGATCCGCTGTGGTTCCAACGGGCCGTCTTCTACGAGGTGCTCATCCGCGGGTTCTTCGACGGGAACAACGACGGGGTCGGGGACATCCCGGGTCTCATCGCCAAGCTGGACTATCTCGAGTGGCTGGGCGTCGACTGCCTGTGGCTCCTCCCCTTCTACCCCTCGCCCCTGCGGGACGGCGGGTACGACATCAGCGACTACTACTCGGTGCACCCCGAGAGCGGCACCGTCGACGACCTGCAGCGGCTGCTCGAGGAGGCCCATGCCCGGGGCATCCGGGTCATCGCCGACCTGGTGATCAACCACACCAGTGACCAGCACCCGTGGTTCCTCGAGTCGCGACAGAGCCGGGACAACCCCAAGGCCGACTGGTACGTCTGGAACGACGACGACCAGCGGTGGCCCGAGGCCCGGGTGGTCTTCATCGACATCGAGAAGTCCAACTGGACGTACGTCCCGGAACGGGACCAGTACTACTGGCACCGCTTCTACTCCCATCAGCCCGATCTCAACTACGACAACCCCGAGGTGGCCGACGCCATGCTCGACGTGGTCCGCTTCTGGCTCGACCTCGGGCTCGACGGCTTCCGGCTCGACGCCGTGCCCTTCCTCTTCCAGCGGGACGGGACGACCGGCGAGAACCTCCCCGAGACCCATGCCTTCATCCGACGGGTCCGCGCCGAGCTGGACGCCAACTACCCGGGGCGGATCCTCCTGGCCGAGGCCAACGGGTGGCCGGCGGACGTCGCCGACTACTTCGGGCAGGACGACGAGTGCCACCTCTGCTTCAACTTCCCGCTCATGCCCCGGCTGTTCATGGCCGTCCGTCGCGAGCAGAGCTACCCCATCACCGAGATCCTGGCCCAGACACCGGAGGCCCCCGGCAGCAGCCAGTGGGCCATCTTCTTACGGAACCACGACGAGCTCACCCTCGAGATGGTCACCGAGGAAGAGCGGGACTACCTGTTCTCCGAGTACGCCAAGGACCCGCGGATGAAGCGCCACATGGGCATCGGCCGGCGGCTGGCGCCGCTGCTCGATCGGGATCGGCGCCTCTCCGAGCTCCTCTACTACCTGCTGTTCACCCTCCCGGGGAGCCCGGTCCTCTACTACGGGGACGAGATCCAGATGGGTGACAACGTCTACCTGGGCGACCGCGACTCGGTCCGGACCCCGATGCAGTGGACCCCGGACCGCAACGGCGGGTTCAGCCGTGCCGACTTCCATCAGCTCTACCTGCCGCCGCTGATGGACCCCGTCTACGGGTTCACGGCGGTCAACGTCGAGGCCCAGCAGCGAAACCCGAGCTCGTTCCTGCACTGGATGCGGCGCATCCTGGCCGTGCGCGGCGAGTTCCCTGTCCTCGGCACGGGCGAGCTCGAGGTGATCGCCTCGGCCAATCCCTCCGTGCTGGCCTTCGTGCGGTCGTCCTCGGACCATCCCGAGCGCGGGCCGGTGAACCCGGTGCTCTGCGTGCACAACCTGAGCCGGTTGGCCCAGCCGGCCGAGCTCCACGTGGAGCGCTGGATCGGCCGCCAGCCCATCGAGCTCCTCGGACGGGTGGCCTTCCCGCTGATCGGTGCCCACCCCTACCCGGCCACGCTGGCGCCCTACGGCTCGCAGTGCTTCGAGCTGGCCTGATCGCGAAGGGAACGGAACCGGGCTCAGCCGGCGTTGGCCACCGGTACCCGCACCGCCAGCTCCTCGGCCGCCTGCTCGGGGTTCACGATGTTGATGAGCACGCCGGTGCCGAGCTCGAAGCCGGCGACCGTGGCCAGCTTCGGCACCACGTGCACGTGCCAGTGGTACGGCTCGGGGGCGCGGTAGGGAGCCGAATGGAAGACCAAGTTGTAGGCGATGTCGCCGAGCACGTCCCGTAGGCTGCCGAGCGCCACCTTCAGCGCCTTGCCCACGGCCACCAGGTCGCTCGGCGGGCTGTGGTGCAGGTGTGGACCGTGGGACCGGGGAATGACCAGCATCTCGTAGGGCGACCCACTCCAGAACGGGCAGATGACCAGCACCCGTTCGTCGGCGTAGACGACCCGATGGTTCACGTTCTCTTCGGCGTCCACGGTGGTGCAGAGCAGGCAACGACCGGCGAAACGGGCGAAGCCCGCCTGTTCCTCGACCAGCTCGCGGGGGACGAACGACATGCCGAGCAGCTGACCATGGGGATGCTCGATGGAGGCTCCTGCTTCGCGGCCGGCGTTGACGATGGCCTGGCTGTAGCGCAGCCCGGGGATGCTGGCATGCTCCTGGATGCGTTCGCTGAGGGCGGTCATGACCGCGGTCGTCTGCTCGTCGCTCAGCATCGACCACGAGTTCTGATGGCTGGGCGAGAGCACGAGGACCTCATGGGTGCCACCCGCAGTGGCCTGCGTGAACACGGGCCCGCGGTTGGTCACGACGAAGGGGGCGTTGCCCTCGAACGCCGGGTAGAGATTGGGAACCACTCGGACCAGCCAGGTTCCGTCGGGGCCGGTGGTCTCGAGGGTCGGCGTCACGTTCTCCTCGTTGCCGGGACAGAAGGGGCAGGGTCGTGACGTGTCGGCCTGGATCGACGCCATGCGGGGGGCAAAGGCCTTGGGTCGGGTCGCCCGGTCGGTGCTCACCACCACCCAGCGGCCGGTCAGGGGGTCGAGACGGAGCTGGTTCATCAGATGTGCGCGCCACCCCTTTGCCGTTGTCCTGTGAATGTACGCACGCCGGTTGCCACCTCTATCCAGTCTTCGGCACTCGTCCCTGGTCGGGATGTCCAGGCGATGGCGGAGGCCCTCTCACTAACGTAGCAATTGCGGGGCCGCGATAGGTGCCAAGGGGCGGGTGTGCCCTTCTCCCGGATGCCAGAATCGCCCTGATGACCATGGGCATCCACCGTCGATGACGGTCCACCACGCCCGGGATGCCGCCTACGACGTGGTCCTGCTCGGCCACGTGCTGACCGCGCTGGTCGCCTTCGGAGTGGTGGCGCTGGCCGGTGGGTATGCGCTGGCCCTCCGGCGAGCGGGCCCCCCGTCGGAGGCCGTACGCCGCTACTACCGGCCGGGGGTGAACTGGGCCGGGCGGGCCCTCGTTCTGGTCCCGGTGTTCGGTGTGGCCCTGATGGCCATGAGCGGGGGCGACTGGTCCTATGCCGACGGCTGGGTGCTCGGCGGGATCCTGCTGTGGGTCGCCGCCGCTCTCGTGGCCGAGATGGTCCTGTGGCCCGGAGAGCGGGCCCTCCAGGTCGAGGTGGCCGACCCGTCAGCCGTCGCCGATCTCGGGCGGAGATGCTTTCTCGTGGCGGGGACGGCCGGTCTCGTGATGGCCCTGCTGGTCGCGGCGACGGTCGTGATGGTGGCCAAGCCCTGAACCTTCGAGCTCAGGGTCGGGGAGCTGCACGCCCGGGGGCGGGCCTCAACGGGGTGAGTACCGGCACGGGAGGTGCTTGATCCCGTTGATGAAGCTGGAACGCAGGCGGTCGGGCTCCCCGGATGCCTCGATGTCGGGCAGCCGGGTGAAGAGCTCGCGGATCATCACGTCCACCTCGCGCCGGGCCAGATGGGCCCCGAGGCAGAAGTGGGGCCCGGCCGCCCCGAACCCGACATGGGGGTTGGGGTCGCGCCGGACATCGAACCGGAAGGGTTCGTCGAATACAGCCTCGTCCCGGTTGGCGGAGTTGTAGAAGAGGAGCACCTTGTCCCCAGGGTGGAGCTCCTCGTCGGAGAGCACCGTATCCTCGACCACGGTGCGCCGCATCCAGATGACCGGCGAGGCCCAGCGGACGATCTCGTCGACCCCGGTGGCACCGAGGCCGGCGGGATCGGATTGCCACAGCTGTCGCTGGTCGGGATGCTCGGTGAGCACCAGCAAGCCGTGGGCGATGGCCGTCCGGGTCGTCTCGTTGCCGGCGGTGAGCAGGAGGATGAAGAACGAGGCCAGCTCGGCCTGCGTCAGCGCTTCGCCGTCGATGTTGGTGGTGATGAGTGCGGTGGTCAGATCGTCAGTCGGATGGTCGATCCGGTGGGCCCCGAGCGCGTTCATGAGCTCGGTGAGCTCCTGGCCGGCCTCGATGAAGGCCAGGACGGGGTCGTTGCCCTCGGGGATGTACTCGGGGTCCCCGTTGCTGAGGATGATGTTCGAGCAGCGGAACACGGTGGCGAACTCCGAGGGGGGAATGCCCATCATGTCGCAGATGATCTCGAGAGGCAGCGGTCCTGCCATCTCGGTCACGAAGTCGCACTCCCCGAGGCCAGCCACCCGATCGATGACCCGGTCGGCCACTTCCTCGATGGACTGCTCGATGCTCTTGATCCGGCGGGGGTTGAACGCGGCCGACACGATCCGCCGCAGGCGGGCGTGACGCGGGTTGTCGGTGGAGATCATGCCGGCGAAGTACTCGACCATCTCCTCGGGGAGGTCGAGCACGCTGACGGCACCCTGGCCGGAGCAGTAGATCTCCGGGTGCCGGCTGATCTCGACGACGTCGGCGTGCCGGGTGACCGCCCGGTACCCCGGTCCCGGGGGCGGTGCCAACGGGGAGGTCTCGGTGAGGTCGGGTTCCTCGAAGAAGGCCAGCGGTCGTTGTTGGCGCAGCAGCTGGAAGGCACCCTCGCGTTCGGTCCATGGCCGCTCCCAAAAGGCGAGGTCGGACAGGTCGATCTCGTCGAGGGCGAGCACGGAACGGGGCTCCATGCCCGCCACCCTAACGAGGGGGAGGGGGCGGTGCCGCTTGTGCCCGCCGGCGGCTCACGCAGGCTCCGGCGGCGGCCCGGCCGACCGGAGGACCGCCCGCGCCTCGCCGAGCCGGCCGGCCTCGATCAAGGGGGCCACTCTGGTCGAGGAGGGCCGCCCAATCCGATGAGCCGGTCGGCTGCCCGGCATCCTGCTGCGCGGTCCGGACCTCATCGACCAGCGCGGCGATGGTGGGCAACTCCGGTGGTAGGCCGGCGGCCGCCCGGACGCAGAGCCACCGGGCCAGTGCCGGGCTGGTCCCGGCCGTGGAAACGGCCAGGCTCACCGGCCCGGCACGGTGGACCGCCGGGAACCGCACGTTGCCCGGAGTGGCACGGTGGGCGCTGTTCACCAGGGCCCCGCCGGCCATGGCGTCGGCCACCACCGTCGCGTCCACCTCGGACCGGCCGGTGGCCGTCACCACCAGGCGGTAGCCGGCCGCCTCACCCGACCGATAGGGCCGCAGCTCGACGGCCAGCGGAGGGCCGGGACCACCAACCGCCCGGGCATGCTCGGCGAGCTCCCCGATGGCCCCGGCCACGACGGGGGCCACCACCGTCACCCGGGCTCCGGCGGCGAGAAGGCCTCGGGTCCGGCGGACCGCCACCTCTCCGCCCCCGACGACCAGGCAGGGCCAGCCGGCCACGTCCAGCACCACCGGAACATCGTGGTGGGACGAGGGGTCCGGGGTCGGCGACGGGGGCGGGGACCGTGGCAGAGGCTCGTTCATGGTGGTAGGACCGGTGCGGGAACCGGCTGGACGACCATTGTGGCCGACCCCGTCGGGGGTGGTTCGCTGGCCGTCCGGTCCCGATTGCTTTAAAATATGATCTGAATAGTCATGTATAGTCAGAATCGAGACGCCGAGACCGTCCGGCGGGGGCGGCCGACGCCCCGGCCAGGTGGTTTCGATCGTCCCGGGCCGGGTCCGGGTGGGCCGCCGTTGCCCGGTCGGCCGGGTCTCGGACGGAATGCAACCGGTCGGGCCCGGGTTGGCTTGGGGAGCGGGAGCGAGACGGGAGCAACAGAGGCTGCGGTTGGAGGATGTGTGCGCCGAGGGGGCCGGCGAGCGGGTGGGGGCAGAGAGAGAGGGTTCGGAGAGTGAGCATCGTGACCAGCGAGTCTGAACTGGTGCAGTTGCGAGCCGAGCTGGACGAGCAATCGATCGCCTTCGAGACCGCCCCGGCCGGGTTGATCGTGGCCTGGGCCGTCGAGCGGTTCGGCCTCAACCTGGCGCTGGCGTCCTCGTTCCAGGACGCCGTCCTCATCGACATCGCCGTGCAGGTCGACCCCACCATCGAGGTCGTCTTCCTCGACACCGGCTCGCATTTTCCTGAGACGCTCGACTTCGTCGAGCAGATCCGCCAGCGCTACGACCTCAAACTCACGGTGACCAAGCCGGCGGCCGGTGCCGACCGGTGGCCGTGCGGCAGCGCCCAGTGCTGCGAGTACCGCAAGGTCCGTCCCCTGAAAGAGGCCCTGGCGGGCAAGGCGGCCTGGGTCACCGGCCTGAAGCGGGTGGACGCACCGACCCGGCGCGACGCGCCGATCGTCTCCTATGACGAGAACTGGGGATTGGTGAAGGTCAACCCCCTGGCTACCTGGACGGAGCAGGACGTGGCCGGCTACACGGCCGACTATGGCATCCCGCAGCATCCTCTCTTGTTCCGGGGCTATCTCTCCATCGGCTGCGCGCCGACCACACGGCCGGTGGGAGAGGGTGAGGACCCGCGGTCCGGCCGCTGGTCGGATTCGGACAAGGTCGAGTGTGGGCTGCACATCTGACGTGATGACCGTCTTGCCGACGTGACGAAGGACCGGGACGAGCTCTACGGGCTCCACATCCGGGGCTCGGACCGCCCGATGCCGTTTGTCAACCCCTACCGGACCAAAGGCGAGCTCAGCGACATCGAGCAGCAGAAGCTGGCCCGGCACCCTCTGGAAGTGGTTGACGCCATCATCGACACCTACGCCCGGGAGGGCCCGACCAGCATCGGCAAGGTCGTCGGTGAGGTAGAGCGGTTGAAGTGGGCCGGCATCTACCCGCAGCGGCAAGGCGGCGATGCCTTCATGCTGCGGATCAAGATCCCGGGCGGCCACCTGACCGCGGCCCAGATCCGCGAGATCGGAGTGGTCGCTGATGCCTTCGGCGAAGGTCCGGACGGCACCGAGAGCCGGGTCTTCGGCTCGCGCTACGCCGACCTCACCACCCGGCAGACCGTCCAGATCCACTGGCTTCGTATCGAGGACATCCCCCGCGTCTGGCGCCGCCTGGCCGCGGTCGGACTGACCACCGTGCAGGCCTGCGGGGACTCCGCCCGCAACGTCTTGAGCTGCCCGGTCTCGGGGGTCGACGCCGACGAGGCGTTCGATGCCCTTCCCGTCGTCCGGGCCGTCTCGGCGTTCTTCACCGGCAACCGCGAGTACGCCAACCTGCCGCGCAAGTTCAAGATCTCCATCACCGGGTGCGTCGACGACTGCGCCCAGGCGGAGATCAACGACATCGGCATGTGGCCGGCGCGGGCCGCCGACGGGACACTCGGCTTCAACCTCCTGGTCGGTGGGGGGCTGTCGGACGGTGAACGCATGGCCTCCGACGTCGATGTTTTCGTGGCCCAGGACCAGGCCGTCGAAGCCACCCGGGCCATCGCCCAGCTCTTCGGCGAGCTGGGCAACCGTGAGAATCGCGGCCAGGCCCGTATGCGCTACCTGGTGCAGGAGCTTGGGGCCGAGGGCTTCCGCGCCGAGCTGGCCAGTCGGGCCCGGTTCGAGCTGGTTCCGGCCGGGGAGGACCTCACCCGCCGCTACCGCGGTGACCATGTCGGTGTCCACGCCCAGAAGGACCCCGGGCTCTTCTATGTGGGCTGCTCGGTGCCGGTCGGGCGGATGAACGGCATCGAGCTCGTCGAGGTGGCCCGCCTGGCCGAAACCTACGGGGACGGTACGGCGCGGATCAGCGGTGACCAGAACGTCATCCTGACCGGAGTCCCCGAGGACCGTCTCGAGGACCTCCTCGCCGAGGACCTCCTCCAGGAGTACTCGCCCTTCCCCGGGCCGTTCTCGCGAGGGGCGGTGGCCTGCACCGGCAGCGAGTTCTGCCGCTACGCCATCGTGGAGACGAAGGAGCGGGCCCTCAAATGGGCCCGGTTCCTCGACGAGCAGCTGGCCGGGGAGCCGGTCGGGGCCGCCCCCTTGGCCGGGGTGCGGTCCGGTCCGCGAGAGGACGCCGGCATCATCCGGATGCACTTCTCAGGGTGCTCGGCCAGCTGTGCGCAACCCCAGATCGCCGACATCGGCTTCCGCGGCGAGGTGGCCCACGTGGGCAACCACCTGGCCGAGGCGGTCGACATCGGCCTCGGTGGGTCGCTCGGCCGCGACGCCGCGTTCATCGACTGGATCGAGCACGCCCGACCGGTCAACGACGTCCCCGACGCCCTGATGCGGGTGGTCCGGCGCTATCAGTCGGAGCGACGTCCGGACGAGTCGTTCCACAACTGGGCCCGCCGGGTCCCGAACGACGACCTACGGCTCACCCTGGCCACCGAGGGCACCGGTGTCTCGCCGACGGGCACCTCCGGGGATCCGGTCCGATGAAGGGCTACCGGATCCGTGAGGAGATGAACGGCGTGGCCGAGCCGCCGGGCAAGATCTGGTTCTGGGAGCTCGAGGCGGGTGTCATCGATGCCGACCGGTGCATCCAGTGCGGCACCTGCGTAGCGGTGTGCCCGTCGAACTCCATCGGGATCGACGAGGATACCGAGCTCCCCGCCCTGGTCAAGATGTGCACGGGCTGTTCGCTGTGCTGGGACTTCTGTCCTCGCGGTGGGCTGCGCTACGAAGCCCTCTGGCCGCCCTCGACAATCGACGGGGAGCCGGACGGATCGGGCCCGGTGGTGCGGACCGACGCCGCCGACAGCTACTGGAAGATCACCGGCGGCCCGCCCGGCGACGGGCTCGGGGCCGTCCTCGACTCCTATGCCGTGCGGGCCGGGTCGCGGCCCGATTCGGCCCAGGACGGCGGGGTGGTCAGCGCCCTCCTCATCGCCGCGCTGGCCGGTGGGGAGATCGACGGCGCCCTGGTAACCCGGCCGAGCGACGACCCCGACGAGCCGTGGAAGGGCGTGGCCCACCTGGCCACGACGGCCAAGGAGATCACCGAGGCCGCCGGCAGCTACTACAACCAGACGATGGCGCTGGCCGAGCTCGACCTGTCGCGCTACAACCTGCCGGCCAAGCCCCGCATCGCCGTGGTCGGCACGCCCTGTGAGGTCCAGGGCATCCGGGCCATGCAGGCGCGGCGTTGGCCGACCGGGGCCCATCGGGTCGACGCGGTGGTGCTGACCGTCGCCCTGTTGTGCACCAAGAGCTTCGACTATGAGGGCCTGATGCTCCAACTCCTGCGGGACGACCGGGGCCTCGATCTCGAGCGGGTCAGCAAGGTCGACGTCATCCGGGGCCGGATGATCGTGGAGTACCGCGACGGGGAGGTGGCCGTCGACGAGCCGATCAAGAACTTCCATGGGGCGGCCCTGAAGGGCTGCGACGAGTGCGCCGACTTCCTCGGCCGGGGCGCCGATCTCTCGGTCGGGAGCGTCGGCTCGATGGACGGGTGGAGCAGCGTGCTGGTCCGCACCGAGCGCGGTCGGCGGGCCCTCGACAACGCCCGCGGCCGGCTCGACTTCCGGGAGCTCGACAATCCCGAGGCCCTGGTCAAGCTGGATGCGTTCGACAAGCGGATCGCCCTCGACTCGCTCCGGCGTCGGTTCGACCCCGACGGCCCTCTGTTCATCGACTACGCCGAGCACTTCTCGGCCTACCAGGACAGCGACCGGGCACCGGTCGACCTCGATCGCTGAGTCCGATCGGAAATGCTGTGGCCAGGGGGTTTGAGTGGCCACATGAAGGTTGTGTTCCGATCTCGCCCGGCCCCGTCGGCGTGCGCACGATGTGGGTAGGGTGGCCTCTATGACAGTGTTCGAGGTGGAGGGCGGACCCCGGCTCGAGATTCCCGACGAGCCCTCCGACCTCAAGGCCGGTCTGCGTGACGCCTTGCTCGACGGTCGGGACTGGCGGGCCGGGTTCAGCGACGACATCTGCATCGGGTTGTGGCTGTGGGCCCGGTGGCAACCGGCCCTCGAGCCGGACGGGATGAGTCGGGAGGACTTCGTGGACGTGGTCATCGCCCACAGGCGCGAGCTGTGGCTGTGGCTGATGGGCGAGCGCTCGTGGCTGCCGTTCCTCACCGGCCTGGCCGGCCGGGTGGTCCGCCGCCTGCCGGCTCCGGCCGGGTCATGACCGGGCTTCGCCGGCGGGAGGGTCGCCCGGCGGCACCGGCCCAGCCATGGAGAAGGGGAGTCGGTGCCGCGCGTCGCCGTTCCGCCTGACCGTGACCCGCTGGTGTACGTCTGGACGGAGCTGGCCGCTCCGCTCACCCAGGCGGCCGGCGCCTACAGCAGCGCTGTCTATGAGAAATCGTCCCTCTCGCTGCGCGAGTTCGAGGCCGCCCGCACCACCACGGCCCGGATCAACCAGTGTGCGATCTGTACCGACTGGCGGACCGCCCGCGATGTGCCCGGCCGCTCGTCCGACCCGGGTGAGATCCCCGAATCCTTCTACCAACAGGTGGGCGTCGAAGGGGACCTCGCCGGGCTCACCGATCGGGAGCGGCTGGCGGCCGAGTTCGCCGAGCGATACGCCACCGACCACCTGGGGATGGACGAGGCGCTCTGGGAACGCCTGCACGCCCACTTCAGCGATGACGAGCTGGTCGACCTGGCCCTGTGCGTCGCTTCGTGGTTGGCACTCGGGCGCTTCAACCAGGTGTTCGACATCGACGGCGCCTGCCGGGTGCCGGCGCCCCGCTGATCCGCCGCGGCTGATGGAGAAGGTCGTCTACCTGCTCTGGGGCGATGGCGCCCCCGATGCCGGGGATGCCCTGCGTGAGACCCTGCTCGGTTCGGTGGCACCACGGCTCCGGGGCCCGGGGACGCGTGGCCTCTCGGTCAACGTCCACGACGCAGACGCCGCCGACGCCCCGTCCCCGGCACCACCTCCGGAGGGCGAGCCGCCCCACGTGGCCGAGGTGTCGGTGTGGCTCGACTGCTACGAGCGGCGGGACGACGTGGAGGCAGCCGTCGGGACATTGGGCCTCCGGTCGGCCGGCTACCTGGTGGTCGAGTCCTTGTACGAGGACTACGGGACCACGCCGCATGCCGCGGCCCGCAATTGGGGGGACGGCGAGCGCTCGCCCGGCGTGCTGACGGTCGCCCTCATCCGCCGCCCGGAGGGGCTCGGGTACCACGAGTGGATCAGGCGCTGGCACGGCACCCAGTCGCCCGTGTCGGGCCAGCTGCAGCCACGCACCCGCTACGTCCGCAACGAGGTGGTGCGGGCCCTGACCGAGGACGCGCCGGAGATCGACGGCATCGTCGAGGAGGGCTGGCCGTCCGCCGGCCATGTGGCCGATCCCATGCTCTTCTTCAACGCATCCACCCCCGACGAGCTCGACGCCAACGTGGCCCGGATGATGACCAGCGTCGAGGCCTGCTTGGACCTGGGCCGGTTGCGGAGCTCGACGATGAGCGAGTACCTCATCGCACCGCTGGGCTGAACGTGGTCCTGGACTGCCACCCGGCAGTGATCCCCTAGTCTCTGGCCTTGTCCGCCGGGCACGGCGCCCGCAGTGACATCGGAGGCGAGACCGTGGGATTGTCCATCGGCATCGTCGGCCTCCCCAACGTCGGGAAGTCGACCTTGTTCAATGCCCTGACCGGCAGTGAGGTGCTGGCGGCCAACTACCCGTTCGCCACCATCGATCCGAACGTGGGTGTGGTGGCTGTCCCCGACGATCGGCTCACCCCGCTGGCCGAGCTCTTCGACAGCAAGGAGATCGTGCCGGCCACCGTGACCTTCGTGGACATCGCCGGGATCGTCAAAGGGGCATCGGTCGGCGAAGGCCTGGGTAACCAGTTCCTGGCGGCCATCCGCGAGAGCGATGCCATCTGCCAAGTGGTCCGGGTGTTCGACGATCCCGACGTCGTCCACGTGGGGGGAAGGGTCGACCCGGCCGACGACATCGAGACCATCAACACCGAGCTCGTGCTGGCCGACCTGCAGACGGTGGACAACCGACTGGGCAAGCTGGAGAAGGAGTCGCGCAAGCAGCCGGGTCTGGTGCCGGCCCTGCGCGCCGCCGAGCAGGCCCGGGAGGTGCTCGACCACGGGCGCACGGTGGCATCGGCGCTGGCCGGCGGCGAGATCGATCCGGCCCTCATCTCCGACCTCCATCTGCTCAGCGCCAAGCCGTTCATCTACGTCTTCAATGTGGACGAGCGTGCCCTCGGGGACGAGTCATTGCGGTCCGAGCTCGCCGACCTGGTGTCCCCGGCCGAGTCGGTGGTGATGTGTGCCCAGATCGAGGCGGAGATGGTCGCCCTCGACGCCGACGACGCGGCCGAGCTCCTGGCCGGCTACGGACTGGAGGAATCGGGGCTCGTGCAGCTCGTCCATGTCGGGTTCCGGGCCCTCGGGCTCCACACCTTCCTCACCGCCGGACCGAAGGAGGCACGGGCGTGGACCATCCACCTCGGCGACACCGCCCCCGAGGCAGCCGGCACCATCCACACCGACTTCGAACGCGGCTTCATCAAGGCGGAGATCGTGGGCTACGACGACCTGGTCGAGGCGGGTTCGCTGGCCGCGGTGCGGGCCGCGGGCAAGGCCCGGGTCGAGGGCAAGGAGTATGTGATGCGAGACGGCGACGTGGTCGAGTTCCGCTTCAACGTGTCGTGAGGGATCGACGCGCCGTGACGACGGCCGGGCGACGACCGGGCGATGGCCGGGCCGATCGCCCGTCCGCCGCTGGCTGATGGACCAACCGTCGGCGTCGGCCGTCGTCGCGGTGCGGATGGACCGGGTGTCGGTCGTCCGCGACGGCTCGCCGCTCCTCGATGACATCTCGTGGTCCGTCGGTCCGAGCGAGCGGTGGGCCGTGCTCGGCCCCAACGGTTCGGGGAAGACGACGCTGTTGCGGGTGACCGGCTCGGCACTCTGGCCGACCCGCGGCACCGTGGAGCTCCTCGGCGAGCGATTGGGTCGGGTCGACATGCGCGAGCTCCGCCGCCGTATCGCCATGGTCAGCGCCTCGGTGACCCGCACGCTGCGCCCGGGGGTGGCCGCCCTCGATGTGGTGCTCACCGGTCGCCATGCCGCTTTGGAGACCTGGTGGCACGAGTACACCGACCAGGACCGCAAGGAGGCTCGAGCCCTGCTGTCCGAGGCCGGCTTCGGAGACGAGGGCTTCGCCGAACGACCCTTCGGGCTGCTGTCCGAAGGCGAGCGGCAACAGGTCCTGTTGGCCCGGGCCCTGATGGGGGAACCGGAGCTCCTGCTGATGGACGAGCCGGCCGCCGGGCTCGACCTCGGGGCCAGGGAACGGTTGCTCCACCGGTTGGCGAGGTTGGCGGCCGATCCGGCCGTGCCGCCCCTGGTCTTCGTCACCCACCATCTGGAGGAGATCCCGTCCGGCGTCACCCACGCGGCCCTCATGCGTCGGGCCCGCCTCGTGACAGCCGGCCCGGTGGACGAGGTCCTGACCACCGACGCGGTCTCCGACGCCTTCGAGCTCAACGTCCTCGTCGAGCGTCGTGACGGGCGCTGGACGGCTCGGTCGGTCTAGGCGGCGCTCGGCCTCCTCGGCCGGCCGGCTCCGAGTCCCCGGGTCAGAGCGAGGTCGCCGTCCAATCGACCGGGACCGGCGGGACCGTCGGAGTCCCGACGTCGATCTGGATGTCCTCGCGGGAGCCGAGTGGGATGTCACGGGGGTTGCCCGAATACGGGCGCCCGTTCACGTACACGGTGAGCGGCCCGGTCGCCGGCCCCACCTGGTTCGGGCTCAATGGCTGTCCCCAGAGGTCGAAGAACTGGCCGAGGGTGTAGCTCTGCTGGGCCGGCGACTCGATGTGGATCACCCCGTCCTGGGCGTGGACGTGCAGCCAGTAGTAGCACTGGGACGCCGCGTCGAACGGCCCCTTGGCGGTGGGCTGGGCGATGGGGGAGACGATGCCGATACCGGCCGGGTACCGGGCGCAGCCCGCCGTCCACGTACACGCTCAGGTGGGTGTGAACGTGGTAGGCCGGCTGCTCGCTGGAGTTGCACTGGATCCCGTCCACCGTCTGGCCCGACGCCGGGCCCGGCGGGGCCAGGGGTGTGCCGCTCTCCAGCGGGATCCCTTCAGGACCGGTGGGCACGGACGCGGTGGTCGTCGTTGCGGGCCCGGGCCCGGTGGTCCCCGATGAGGATGACGTCGCCACCAGGCCGACCGCCACGCCGCCGATGGCCACGACGACCGCCGCCACCAGGATCACGACCCGGCGCCGCCTGGGACCGTTCGGATCGGGTTGGATCATTGGCTCTCTCGGCGGCCGGTCAGCGTGGTTCAGGTGGTCGGCGTCGACGATGGACGGTTCCCGCCTGCCGGGCGCCTTGTGCCGCGTCCGGTCCGGCACCCGCCCGGCTCACCACGCGCCGGGCTCAGCGCCCATCGTGGCCCAGCGTCTGGCGCACGGTCTGCTTGAGCAGTGTGGCCAGGTCCTCGGACGGCACGTCGGTGAAGGCACTGCCCGACAACACCAGCGCGCCGAGCACCGCGCCCTGGGCACAGGCCAGGCGGACCTTGTCGCGCAGCGCGACGGCCGGATCGTCCAGGATGCGGCGGAAATGCGCCTCGAGGTCGTCATTGGCCCTCCGATGGTCTTGGCGATGCAGCTCCTCGAAGGCCGCTCGGTTTCGCTCGTGCATGATGAAGAGCTTGCGGTTGGCGAGCATCTCCCCGATGAGGTAGTCGAAGACCGAGGGCCACGCCTCAGGATCTGACTCGAGGCCACCGAGGGTCTCGATGGAGTCGGCGAAGAGGTCGTGGAGCCGGAGATGCAGGGCCATCAGGATGTCCTGCTTGCTGGGGAAGTGGTAGTACAGGGCGGCCTTGGTGAATCCGAGGTGGCCGGCGATCTCCCGCAGCGAGGTCTTGTCGTAGCCCTTCTCGGTGAAGAGATCGAGGGCCACGTCGAGGATCCGCCCCCGGGTGTCGGAGGGCTCGCTCTCCACCGAGGCCGACTCTGCCTGGGCCAAGACGCTCATGGCGTCATCTTACTTGACGGCCGGTAAGTAGACACTTACCATGCGGCAAGTAAGCCTGACCGGGAGGCCCACGTGTCAACCATTCCCATGATCGAGGCGGAGAACCTGGTCAAGTACTACGGGCCGACCCGGGCGCTGGCCGGAGTGGACCTGACCGTTCCGGCCGGGTCCATCCTCGGAGTTCTCGGGCCCAATGGCGCCGGCAAGACCACCGCGGTCCGCATCCTCACCACCCTGGCCCTGCCCGACTCGGGCCGGGCCCGGGTGGCCGGGCTGGATGTGGTGCGGGACGCGGCGGCCGTGAGGCACCGGATCGGCGTGGCTGCCCAGGACGCCACCCTGGACGATCTTCTCACCGGACGCCAGAACCTGCGGGTCGTGGCCGAGCTGAGCGGACTGCGGGCGCGCCAGGCCCGCCAGCGCGCCGCCGACCTGCTGGAGCGGTTCGACCTGGCCGATGCGGCCGACCGGGTGGTGAAGGGCTACTCGGGCGGCATGCGGCGACGCCTCGACCTGGCCGCCAGCCTGGTCACCCGGCCCTCGGTGCTCTTCCTCGACGAACCGACCACCGGGCTCGACCCCACCAGCCGCAACCGGATGTGGGACGTGATCCGCGACCTGGTGGCGGAGGGCACGACCATCCTGCTCACCACCCAGTATCTCGACGAGGCGGACCGGTTGGCCGACCGGATCGTCGTCATCGATCACGGACGGGTGATCGCCGAGGGCTCCGCCCCGGAGCTCAAGGCGGCGACGGGGGGTGCCCGGCTCGAGATCACCTTGACCGTCGCCCACCCCGAGGCGGTCGGGGCGTTGGAACCGTTCGTGTCCGGCCGGGTCCAGATGGGGGAGGACGGCCGGCGACTGACTGCGCCCGTGCGGAACAGCTCGGGGCTGGCCAACACGGTCATCCGGTCCCTCGACTCGGCCGGTGTCCTGGTCGACGACATCGAGGTCCGCCAGCCCTCACTCGACGACGTGTTCTTCGCCCTGACCGGTGGGCCGGTGGCCGCGGCGTCCGTCGACGGCCGGCCCGTCTCCGAGCTCGAGGAGGCCCGGCCGTGACGATCGCCCTGCCCACCGGCTCGTCGACGCCGGCGATCGGGGTGCCCGGCGTGCTCGAACGCCTCGGTGCCTGCTGGCGCAACGTGGTCGTCCTCACCCGGAGGAACCTGGTCCACATCCAGCGCGAGCCAGCCCAGCTCTCGGACGTTACGGTCCAGCCCGTTCTGTTCACCCTGCTGTTCGTGTACGTGTTCGGTGCCGGCATCGTGCTGCCTCACGGCGCCAACTACACCGACTTCGCCATCGCCGGCCTGTTGCTGTTGAACCTCACCACCTCGGCGATGGGCACGGCGGTGGGGCTCAGCACCGACCTGTCGACCGGCGTCATCGAGCGGTTTCGTACCCTTCCCATGTGGCGGGCGGCCGTGCTGGCCGGACGCTCCATGGCCGACCTCCTGTCCTCGGCCCTCTGCACGGCCATCGTGGCGGTCACCGGGCTCGCCATCGGGTGGCGGACCGATGCCAGCGCGGTCTCGGTGGCGGCCGGGTTCGGGATCGCCTTGCTCTTCGCCTACGCCATGAGCTGGGCCTGTGCCTGCCTCGGCCTGGTCAGCCGGGGGCCCGAGTCGGCCCAATCCGTCGGGCTCATCATCCTCTTCCCCCTGGCCTTCGTCTCCAACGCCATGGTGCCCACCCAGCACATGCCCAGTTGGCTCGAGACCCTGGCCAACTGGAACCCGGTGAGTGCCGTGACCTCGGCGTGTCGGCATCTCTTCGGCAACCCGAACCCGTCTGCCTCGATCCACGCCTGGCCCATGCAGCACCCGGTGTGGGCCGCGCTGGCCTGGTCGCTGGCCATCCTGGCCGTCTGCGGACCGCTGGCGGCCCACCTCTACCGGCGACGGACCACCGAATAGCCGACCGGGCGGAGCGCCCCACGATGCGGCGGTCCCGGCCGACCAGCCGGAGCCGGGGCCCACCGCCACGTCCACCCGTTAGCGCACCAGCGAGAGGACCAGCAGTCCCTGGCCCAGGTGATAGGTCACGTGCACGGCCAGGGTGCCGCGGGGGACCGGCGTGACGAACCGATCGAGGGCCAGCACGGTGTCCGAGACGAGGAACAGGACGGCACCGGCGGCGGCGGTGGTGCTCCCCACGTTGGTGGCGAGGACCACCATGGTGGCGATGGCCGCCACGTAGAGGAGGACGGGAGCGAGCAGCCGGCCGTGCCCGCCGCGCCCCAGGGCCCGGATGACCAGACCGGCCGGGACGATCTCGACGGCAACCACGAGGACTGCCGCCACGGCCAGGCCGGTCGCCGAGAACGAGAAGGGTGGCCCCCCGTCCGAGTCGGGCGGCTGGAGGAACCCGACGATGAACAGGACGTGGCCGGCGAGGAAGGCCGCCAGGCCCGGGACGAACAGGTCGCGGGGGAGCATCAACAGGATGTCGCCGACCAGGCAGCAGCTGAGGGCGGCCACGAACCACCCGCGCCGATCGGCCAGGTCGATCTGGCCGGCCGGGATGACCGCGGCGGCGGCCACCAGCGCGGCCAGTACCGCCGGCTTGGCCACGTACTCGAGCCGTCGCCTCGAGGTCCCGACGGCCACCCAGTCCACGACGGCGGCGACCGCAGCCACGGCCATCAGCGTGCCGAAGGCGGTCACGCCACCGACCCTACCGAAGGACCGCCACGCTCACCTGGGCCGTTCGTGCTGGCTGGCGTCGGGGCCCGAGGACGGTGTACAACGTCTGGGCGCGGGGAGGGCCGTTGTAGGCGTGCCTGGCCGATGTCGGCACCGTCATCCCCGACCATCCACCACTGTCGATTTACCCCTCGTTAGGGTTTTTTCCGCAAGGTCGGCAGGTCGAGGAGTTGATGCCCGTGATCCTTGTGATCATCATTGCGGTCGCGTGGATCGCCATCCTGGCACCGAACATGATGAAGCGACGGACACGACTGGGCGACGGCATCAGCTCGATCTCCCACTTCCACCACCAGCTGCAGGTCCTCGAGCACTCGGCGCCCGAGCCCATCGTCGCCCCCGCCTATCGTCTGCGGGCCGTCGGGGCCGGCCCCATCGACGCCGCCCGCCCGGCCGGGTCCGGGTCCGAGGAGGCCGCCGCCCCCGTGCTGACCGTGGTCGGGGCGGACCGGCTGCCCCGACCGGCGCTGGCCTTCCTCGGCCGCGACGGCGACGAGCCGGTCGCCGGGCCCCCGCCACCACTCCTGGTCCGCCCACCGCGGGCCGGTCCCCCCACCCGTCATCTGGTCCGCCGCCGCCGGCGCGACACGCTCGGCGTCCTCATCGCCGTGTTCGTGACCACCCTCATGCTCGGCTTTCTGCCCGGGGCCACGGCGGCCTGGATGGCGTGTGCCCTGTCCGGGGTGGCCCTGGCCGCCTATGTGGCCCTGCTGGTGCGGCTGCGCCGGTTGGCTGAGGAGCGCAACCGGAAGCTGCACTATCTGGAGGACCAGGGTCGGGCGCCGGCCGCCGGACGGCCCCTTGACGAGGGACCGGCCTGGTCCGGGCGTTTCGCCCACTCCTCCCGCCAGGTTCTGGCAGCTCGCTGAGCGCCGGTGGGCTCGCTGGTTAGGATGCGGCATGACCCGAGACACCGAGCTTTCTGACCCGACCCTGTCCGGCGTGGACCCGACCGTCCGAGAGGCCCTGGCCGCCGCCGTGGACCGGGCGACCGAGGGGCGCATCCTCCTGGCCCATCCCTTCTACCGGCGGTGGGAGGCTGGCCGCCTGGAGCGACGGGAGCTGGCCGAGTACGCCGTCCAGTACCGGGCCTTCGAGGCCGCTCTGCCCGCGGTGTTGGACCGGGTCGTCCGAGCGCTCGCCGTCGAGGGGAGGCTCGAGGCGGCCGCGTTGGTCGAGCGCAACCTGGCCGACGAGCTCGGAGCGCCCGAGCCGCACCTGACCCTCTTCGACCGCTTCGCCGGCCGCCTGGGGGCGGATACCTCACGTCCGGCCGGCCCGGCCGCCGAGGCACTGGCCGGCACCTACCACGAGCTGGTCGGTGAGGGGCCCGAGGCGGCCCTGGCCGGCCTGGCCGCCTACGAGACCCAGGCGGCCGCCATCGCCGCCTCCAAGGCCGCGGGGTTGCGCCGCTTCTACGGCCTGGACGAGGCCGGGACGGAGTTCTGGGACGTGCACGCCTCGATGGACGCCCTCCACGGGGAGTGGACCGTCGATGCCCTCGGGCTGTGCGGGGCGGCCCCGTCCGACGCCTTCGGGGCGGCCCGGCGGGCCGCCGACGCCTGGTGGGCGCTGCTCGACGAGCGCGAGGCCGAGGCCCCCGGCTCAGCCGAGCTCTGTTCCCACCACTGACACGAACGACACCATCTCGCCCGGGTAGCCGCCCAGGTTGTGGGTGAGGGCCAGGGCCCGGTCGGTGGCGATCTGCCGTTCGGGCGTGGCCTCGCCCCGCAGCTGGAGCCAGGCCTCGAACAGCATCCGGAGGCCCGAGGCCCCGACCGGATGGCCGAAGCTCTTGAGGCCGCCGTCGGGGTTGACCGGGAGCTGGCCTTCGAGGTCGAAGGTCCCGGCCAGCACCTCCTTCCAGGCCGTGCCGCGGTCGGCGAACCCGAGATCCTCCATCAGCACCAGTTCGGTCGGGGTGAAGCAGTCGTGCACCTCGGCCATGGCCAGCTGGTGCCTCGGGTCGGTGATGCCGGCCTGGCGGTAGGCGTCCTCGGCCGCTAGGGCGCACTCGGGGAACCAGGTGTAGTCGTAGTCGGGATCGTTGAGCCCGGACCCGCTGCCGGCGGCGAAGGAGAGGGCCTTGATGTAGAGGGGCCGGTCGGTGTAGCGCCGGGCGTCCTCGGCCCGCACCACGATGGCGGCTGCCGCCCCGTCGGCCACGCCGGCACAGTCGAACACCCCGAGACGGCCGGCCACCCGGGGTGAGGCACAGATCGTCTCGGTGGAGACCTCCTTGCGGAACTGGGCCCGAGGATTGCGGGCGCCGTTCCGGTGGTTCTTCCACGAGATCCGGGCCAGCACCTCGGTCAGCTCGTCCTCGGAGACCCCGTACTTCTTGCCGTAGGCCGGGGCCACCATGGAGAACATGGCGGCCGCGGTGAGGGTCCGGGCGGTGCCGTCCCCCGGAATCGGGAAGGCGTTGAGCCCTTGGTACCCGGAGTCCTTGACCTTCTCGGCCCCGACCGCCATGCCGATGTCGTAGGCCCCCGAGGCCACCGCGTAGGCGGCGGCCCGGAGGGCTTCGGACCCGGTAGTGCAGTAATTCTCCACCCGGGTGACCGGCTTGCCTTCGAGCTGCAGGGGCCGGGACAAGGTGATGCCGCTCATGCCGGACTGGGCGGTCCCGATCCAGTAGGCGTCGACCTCGTCCTTGGTCAGGCCGGCGGAGGCGAAGGTGTCCCCGGACGCCTCGACGATGAGGTCGTCGAGGCCCTTGTCCCAGTGCTCGGCGAAGCGGGTGCAGCCCATGCCGACGATCGCCACCCGGTCCTTGATGCCATGCGATGCCATCGTGTCTCCTGTTCCCTGCAGCGGTCAGTCCGTGGCCGGCGCTTCGACCCGTCCGGCGCTGACCGGTTTGGCCTTCCAGAAGTAGTCGTGGATGCCGTCGGCGGTGAACAGCTTGCGGAAGGTCATGGCCACTCTGTCACCGATGGACACGGTGCCCGGGTCGACGTCGGTCAGCTCCACCGGGAAGCGACCGCCGCCGTCGAAGTCGAGCACGGCGAAGACGATGGGGGGGCTCGGGGAGTAGGCCAGGTGGTCGATGGTGTAGGTGGCGATGGTGGCCTCGGTGTCCGCCCGGCCGACAGGGTCCATGTCGTCGACCGCCCCGCCTCGCATCGGACACGCGTGCCGGCGGCAGGTGGACCGCCTGCGAGCTGCGGTCCTGGGACCCGACGAAGCCGAACTTCCACGCCTCGTTCCGCCATGCCGCGGTGGAGGACACCCGCGGCGGCTCCGGCCGCCGGGGCGGCTCGGGGGTCACCATCCCGCGCCAGGCGAGGAACTTGCCGTAGGGCAGGTCGACCGCTCCGGCGACCTGGTCGGCAACCGGCCGCGCCGGGGACCAGGACGAGATGGCCGCCGAGGTGCGGAACATGAGGACGTCGGCGCCGTCGGCCAGGGACAGCACCGCCATCACCTCGCCGGGCGACGACTGCTCGAGCATCGAGGCGAGGACCAGGCCGGGGTGGGCGGCCCCGGTCTGCCCCACCGAGGTGGTGAGGTCGTCGGCCAACGCGCCGCCACCGACGCCGAGGGCCCGGGCCAGTGACCTGACCGCCCGGGCGTGCATGCCGGTCACGGCCACGCGGTCGACCTGACCGGCGGACAGCCCGGCACCCTTCAGCGCCGACTCCCAGGCCTCGGTGCCCAGTGGCACGTAGCGGGTCTCGCCGAATCGTTCCTCCCACACCTTCGACCGTCGGTCGCCCGGTTCTCTCCAACGGTCGAGGAACTCGTCGGTCACCGATGCCGCCCCGAGGAACTCGGCGATGACCGGCGTCCCCGGGCTGTCGTCGCCCACCACGACCGCGGCTGCGCCGTCGCCACCGGCGGACTCGTCCGGTGACGTGGGCAGTCCGTCGCGCCGGTCGGCCATCACCGCCAGGGTGGTCCCGGTGCCGGCCGCCTCCAGGCTGGCGCGCAGGGCTCCCGCTCCCGAGCGGAGGGCGCCACCGAAGTCGAACGCCGCCACGTGTGAGGGCTGGCGGAGGGCGGCGTGGAGGGCGGTGGCGTTGGTCTTGTCCAGGTAGGCGGGGGTGGCCGTGGCGAACCACAGCCGGGAGGGGGCCACCCCGGGGGCGGTGCGCAGCGCCAGACGCGCCGCCTCGACGCCCATGGTGGTGGTGTCCTCGTCGTGGGAGGCCACCGATCGGGTGCCCTTGCCACCGCCGGCACCGAACACGTCGGCCACCGCCGAACGCGACAATCGCCAGTAGGGGACATAGCCGGCGATGCTCACGATGCCTCGGCTCATCTGTGGGGTGATCCCTTCGTCTCGGTGTCCCTCCGGCCGACCGGCCGGCCGAACCGACGCCTGGCGGCCCGGTCCTGGTCCGAGCGCCGCGGGGCATCGGGCGGACCCGACCGCTTCCGCTGGTCAGGCGGTCGCCGCTGGCCCGTCCAGTCCGGCCATCCTATGATGGCCACAGTATCTGACGGTCAGTCAGGAAACCACCGGCGGCGGCCGCAGCCCGATGATGGAGGCCCACATGGATTTCGAGTTCACGCCTCGACAGCTCGAATTCGTCCAGGAGGTCGAAGCGTTCCTCGATGCCAACGACGACCCGGAGGTGTTCGACGTCACCCGGGAGAACATGGCCCAGATCGTCGACACCCCGCTGCGCCGCACGTTCATGGCCAAGGTCGGTGAGCAGGGTTGGCTCGGGATCACCTGGCCGGAGGAGTACGGGGGCTCCGACGGTGAGGGTATCTACGAGTACCTGCTCAACGAGGCCCTGGCCGCCCGGGGCGGCCCGCAGATCGGCAAGGGCGTCGGCATCATCGGCAAGACCATCATCAGCCATGGCAGCGACCGGCTGAAGCGGGAATTCCTCCCCAAGATCCTCCGGAACGAGGTCGAGTTCGCGGTGGGCTACTCCGAGCCCAACGCCGGTTCGGACGCGGCATCCATGCAATTGAAGGCGACCCGGGACGGGGAGGGGTGGCGGCTCAACGGTCAGAAGACCTGGACCACCTCGGCCCATTTCGCCGACTGGTACTGGGTGGGGGCCCGCACCGACCCCGACGCACCCAAGCACAACGGGATCACGCTCTTCCTGGTGCCGATGGACCACCCCGGCATCACGGTGAAGCCCATTTGGACCATGGGGGACGAACGGACCAACGAGGTGTACCTCGACGATGTGTGGGTCTCCGACGACTACGTGGTGGGGGAGCTCAACAAGGGGTTCCAGTACATCTCCGAAGCGCTCGACCTCGAGCGCTTCACCTTGTTCACCTATTCCCCGATCGCCCAGCGCCTCGACCTGTTGACCGAGTACGTGGCTACCGCCACCCGGGACGGCGAGCCCCTGAAGGACGATGCCGTGGTCAGGGCCGAGCTCGCGTCGTTGCACACCGAGGCCGAGGTGGCCCGGGTGCTCGGCCTCAAGTTCGTGTTCGCGTCGTCACAGGGTGGCGCCCCGCCCACCGCCGAGGCTTCGGAGTACAAGCTGTTCACCACCGAGTATTCGAAGCGGTTGGCCGACGCCTCCATGGACATCGCCGGTCCCGGTGGCCAGCTGCGGGTGCGGGACGAGGACGCCCCCATGCGCGGCCGCGCCGAGTCGACCTACCGGTACACGGTGATCGACACCATCGGGGGAGGGTCGTCCGAGATCCAGAAGAACATCATCGCCCGGCGCAAGCTCGGCCTCCCGAAGAACTTCTGATCGCCGGCGAGCCCCACGTGCCGCGTACGCCAGCCGCCGATACCACCGCGCCGTCGACGTCGTTGCCGGCCGGCGCTCCTCGGGGGCCGCTCCGTGGCACCAGCATCCTCGATCTGGCGAGCGTAGGACCGGCGGCGAGGTGCACGCGCCTGCTGGCCGACTACGGGGCCACCGTGGTCAAGGTGGGCGCCGTTCCCGGCCGCGGCGCACAGCCCATCCGGCCGCCCTACTACGCCTACAGCGGTTCGCGGCACCTGCTCCACACGGCGATCGACCTGAAGGACCCCGACGGTCGAGGCGCCTTCATGGCCCTGGCCCGGACGGCCGACGTGGTGGTCGAGAGCTTCCGGCCCGGGGTGGCCGACCGCCTGGGCATCGGCTTCGGCTCCCTCCAGGCCGAGAATCCCCGGATCATCCTGTGCTCCACCACCGGGTATGGCCAAAGCGGCCCGCGATCGGGCTGGGCCGGCCACGACCTCAACTACCTGGCCGTGGGTGGCTACCTGGCCACCACCGAGCCCCGGGCCGACGGCGGTCCGCCGGTGCCGGGAGCAACCATCGCCGATGCGGCCGCCGGTGGGATGCAGGCGGCCATGGCCATCATGGCCGCACTCCTCGGTCGGGGGGAGGACGGTCCGGGCACCCACCTCGATGTGTCCATCGCCGACGGCGTGCTGTGGCTCACCTCGTTGGCCGTCGACGAGCACCTGGCCACCGGGGCACCGGTCGGCCCGGGACAGAGCATGATCACCGGTCGGTACGCCTGCTACGACACTTACCAGGCGGCGGACGGCGGGTGGCTGGCCGTCGGCGCCATCGAACCGCGGTTCTTCGCCAACCTGTGCCGGGTCCTCGGATGCGAGGAATGGGTCCCGCACCAGTTGGACGACGGAGTCCAGGACAAGATCAGGGCCGACTTCCGCGCCGCCTTCGCCTCGAGAGGGCGTGACGCCTGGGTGGCCGAGCTGTCCGGCGCTGACACCTGTGTGACGCCGGTGCTGTCGGTGGCCGAGCTGGTCGACGACGAGCAGTACGCCGCCCGCCACGCCTTCGTCGAAGCCGTCGCCGATCCTCCTCCGACCGATGAGGGCCGTCCCTCCCGGTTCCGCCAGGTCGGCGCGGTCTTCGCCGGCATGGAGGACCTCGAGGAGCCGGTGACGGTGACCGACCCGCTCCGAACCGACACCGAGCGACTGCTGACGACGGCCGGCATCGAACCCGATCGCATCGCCGAACTCCGAGCAAGAGGAGTGGTGGCATGACCGCCATCGGCATCTCCGACATCGCTGACCTCATCGGGGTCGAGCAGTACGAGGAGGTCGGCGAGTTTCCCGTCGAGCAGGGCTACGTGTGGACCACGTGCGCCTCGGTCGAGAACGGGAACCCACTGTTCTGGGACGCGGCGGTGGCCGAGGAGGTCACCGCCGGGCCCATCGCCCCGCCGACCATGGTCTCGGTGTGGTTCCGGCCCCACCACTGGGCGCCCGGCCGTGATCGGACCGGCCTGCCCCTCCAGGTCCATTTCGACCTGAAGGAGGGTCTCGGGTTGCCCGAAGCGGTCATGAGCGACAACACCATCGTCTTTCACGAGCCGGTGCGGCCGGGGGACCGGCTGGTGACGCACCAGATCCTGCGCTCGGTGAGCGACGAGAAGACGACCAGGCTGGGCACGGGCCGCTTCTGGGTCATCGACGTCGAGTACCACAACCAACGCGGTGAGCTGGTGGCTGTGGAGAGCTACACCGGCTTCGGCTATCGACGACCCGTGCGTCCCGAGGATGGAGGGGCGTCCTCGTGACCGCCACCATCCCGCGCCGGTTGCACGGCGAGGTGGCCGTCGGCGACGTGTTGCCCGACCTGTCCTACCCTGTTACCGCCACCACCGTGGTGCTCGGCGCGCTGGCCTCCCGCGATTGGCGGCCCATGCACCACGACAAGGACTTCGCCGTCCACCGCAACGGCACCCGCGACATCTTCCTCAACACACCCAACCAGGCGGCCTGGTTCGAGCGGTTCGTGACCGACTGGACCGGCCCTTACGGCCGCCTCCGGCGCATGACCTTCCGGATGCTCGGTTCGATCTTCCCCGGTGACACCATGGTGTTCCAGGGCGTGGTCACCGACACGGGGGTCGACACCACCGGGTGCGGCTGGGTCGCCATCGACATCTCGGTGTCGGTGGAGGGAGACGACAAGACGACCTGTCGGGCCCGGGTGGCGCTCCCGCTCACCGAGGACGACAACCCGTGGGAGCGGCGGGGGGACCGGTGGACGCCGTGACCGATCGTCGCGCCGTCCCTTCACCGACACGATCCGAAGAGGAGACCTGACATGCTGGACCTGCGATTCAACCCGGAGCAGGAGATGCTGCGGGAGACGGTGCGGGGCGTGTGCGCCACCACCAGTCCGCTGTCCGTGGTGCGCGAGCTGGAGGACGACGCACTCGGCTACCCGCCCGACCTTTGGAAGCAGCTCGCCCACCTCGACGTCATCGGTCTCCAGCTGCCCGAGGAGTTCGGCGGTTCCGGCATGACCACGCTGGAGGGGGTCGTCCTCTACGAAGAGCTCGGTCGGGCGTTGGCGCCGTCGCCCCACTTCGTGAGCGCGGTGCTCTGTGGCGGCGCGCTGGCCCGGGCGGCCGATGACGAGCAGAAGCAGGCGTGGCTGCCGCGGATCGTCTCGGGAGAGGCCGTGCTGACCCCGGCCTGGCTCGAGCCGGACAACGGGTTCGGTCCGCGGGGTGTGCAGCTCAGAGCGGAACCCGACGGCGGACGGTTTCGTGCTCTCGGGCGTCAAGCGCCATGTGGCCTTCGCCAAGGCGGCTTCCCGGTTGTTGGTGGTGGCCCGGACTGGCGACGCGCCGGGCGACGTCGACCTCTTCCTCGTCGATCCGGCCGCCTCGGGGGTGAGTCTGACCCAGCAGCTGACCATCGCGTCCGACTGCCAGTACCGGGTCGATCTCGACCAGGTCCGCGTCACCGCGGCCGACCGCATCGGCGAGCCGGGCAGCGGTTGGTCCACCTGGGACTGGGTGATGCACGAGGCTGTCATCCTGGCCGCGGCCCAGGCCGTGGGCGGGGCCCGGTACGCGCTGGAGATCACCGTGCAGTACGCCAAGGACCGGCACCAATTCGACAAGCCGCTCGGTGCCTTTCAGGCCCTCGCCCACTACCTGGCCGATGCGTCGACGGCCGTGGACGGAGCCGAGATGCTCGTCCACGAGGCGGCATGGGCCCGATCGAGCGGACGGAGCGTGGCCAAGCTGGCACCGATGGCCAAGTTGTTCGCCTGTCGGACCTTTCGCGACGTGACGGCGATGGCGCAACAGGTCTTCGGGGGCATCGGGTTCACCGTCGAGTTCGACATCCAGCTGTACTTCCGGCAGCGCCAAGCAGCTCCAGATCTCGTGGTGGGACACCCGCTACCTCGAGGAGCTCGTAGCTGCGGCCGTGCTCGACGGCTGACCGTTCGGGCGCTTTCGGCGGGCCGGCGGCCTGCCACAGCGGCCGGAGGCTTCCGGCCGACCCGCTAGTGCGCTACGGTCGGGCCAGGCTGGGGAGCGGTCCGATCGCCTGATGAACAGGGGGAGTGGTATGGCAAGCGATACTGCAACCGTGGCGGGCTCAGGAGGAACGAGCGGGAGGGCCTCCCAGCATGGCGCGTTGTTCCGCTTCCTATTCGTCCACGAGATCGACGAGTACCCGGGCACCGGCAAGCGGACCGCCTACCTGGCCCTGGCCGTGGCCGCCACCATCGTCCTCTACTACACGTACTTCACCCAGACCGGGGTGACCCCCAACATCCTGCAGTACTACCACATGTCGTTCGCGTTCTACGTGGGCATCGTGGTGGTCTCCAACCTGATCGGCGCGTTCGCCTCCCTGCCCGCCAGCAAGACGGACCAGCTGGGCCGGTCCAACGTGATCATCTACGGGTTGCTGATCGTCGGGCTGTTGGTGGCCGTGGCCGTTCCCGCCTGCACCACCCAGTGGCAGTTCGCCATCACCATCTGCGCCCTCGGTCTGGTCGAGGGCGCCATCCTGGTGGCCACACCGGCCCTGGTGCGTGACTTCAGCCCGCAGCTGGGCCGGGCCTCGGCCATGGGCTTCTGGACCATCGGACCGGTCGCCGGCTCGCTCATCACCTCCATCGTCGCCACCAACACCATCAACTACTTCCTCGGGCCCAACCCGCCGGTGTGGAATCACCTCTCTGGATGGAAGTGGCAGTTCGTGATCTCCGGTGCGGTGTCCATCGTCCTGTTCGTCGTCGCCCTCTTCTTCATGAAGGACCTCTCGTCACGGCTGCGCGACCAGCTCATGGTCACCGAACGCGACCGCGCCCTCATCGAGGCGAAGGCCCGGGGTCTCTCCGAGGCGGACGTCGAGGCGGCCACCGCCCACCCGTGGCGCCAGATCCTCAAGTGGGACCTGATCGGCTCGGCCCTCGGGATCTCGCTGTTCCTGCTCGTGTACTACGCCGCATCGGCCTTCTTCACCATCTACTGGGCCACCGTGTTCACCAACTCGCACGGACTCAACCTGTCGACGTCGAACGCCAACTACCTCAACACCTGGTTCTGGGGGGCCGACGCCGTGGCTCTCATCGTCTTCGGCATCCTCTCGGACAAACTGCGGGTCGGAAGCCCCTCATGCTGGTCGGCGTCATCGGGTCGATCGTCATGCTCATCCTCTTCCTCCGCCAGGCTGATCATCCCTACACCCCCTTCTCGACGCTGATCCTGCTCGAGGTCCTGCTGGCGGCCGCCATCTCGCTCACCTACGCCCCGTGGATGGCCGCCTACACGGAGATGGTCGAGGCCAAGAACCCGGCCCTCGTCGGGACCGGCCTGGCCCTGTGGGGCTGGACCCTACGGGTGGTCGTCGGGCTCTCGTTCATCTTCTTGCCCCTCGTGGTCAACTCGGTGAACCCGGTGGTGGACAACCTGGTCTACGCGCAGACCCCTCCGACGGGCAACGCCCCCTTCAACGTCCAGCAATTCCAGCTCGAGCACCCGCAACTGGTGACCTTCGCGACGGCCAACGCCAGCTGGCTGAAGCCTCTCTCCGATCCCAAGAACGCGTCCGTGGTCGCCGCGGCCCACTTCAATCCCGACGCGGCCAACCTGGCCGCGTTGCAGAATGCGGTGGGTCCCGCGGTGGTGGCCAAGGTGTTGGCCCACTTGAACGAGGTGAACGGCCCGGTGTGGACCTACCGGACCCAGCTGGCCTACCTGTCGGGTCACCAGAACCAGCTCGAATCGCTCGTGAACGGCGTGGCCAAGTCGCCCAAACAGTGGCAACGATGGTTCTGGGTGTGTGTGGCCGGCATGGTCCTCTTCATCCCCACCATCTGGCTGAACCGCGGGCGCTGGAGCCCGAAGCGGGCCAGGGAGGACGAGGCCAGGCACGAGGAGGAGGTCGCCGAGGAGTTGCGCGAGCTGGTGGGTGCCGGCACCTGATCCAGAGGAACGTTGGTCGTCCTGATCGGTGGGCGAGGGGATCAGACGCTCGGGCGGCCGCCCGCCGTGGGCATCGGGTGGACCGGCGAGGGGCTGTCCACGCCGGCCGCGCCCAGCCGCGGCTCGTCCTCGTCGAAGGCGCGCCGTCGGGCACCCCCGAGCATCTCGCCCGGGTCACCTTCGGGGTGCACGCCGGCCACCAGCGGCGATCGGGCGAGAATGACCACGCCGGCAACCAGCACGAGCAGCGCCAGCGCCTCGAGGCCGATCCATCCCGGGCCCACCCGCAGGCGGTCGGCGAACAGGGTGATGCCAAGCACGATGCTGA
The DNA here is from genome assembly GCA_963727075.1 of uncultured Acidimicrobiales bacterium. Classification (GTDB taxonomy): domain Bacteria; phylum Actinomycetota; class Acidimicrobiia; order Acidimicrobiales; family RAAP-2; genus Bog-756. Next base: position 1,808,576 of record CAVSET010000006.1, on the reverse strand, counting down.
CCAGCGGGTTGATGGTCACGAGCGTGGTCCGTGACGCGGTGATGGGGCCGGCGTGCAAGGCGTTCTGCAAGAGGAACACGGTGCCGAGCCCCACGACGGCGAGCATGTAGGGCTGGAAGTGCGTGAACACATGGCCCCAACCCTGCTTGGTGTAGTTGGTGATGGCCTTGGTCAGCGAGGCGGTATAGGCGGCGGTGACCGCCGTAGCGGCACCGAAGGCCGCCGCCCGCCACCAGCGCGGGCCGCGGAGGGCGGCCACGATGAAACCGGCGATGATTCCGAGCAGGACGACTGAGGCCACCACCCACTGCCGTGTGTCCGGGATGGCCTGACCACCGCTCGGGGCCGCGGCCAAGAAGAATCCTCCGAGACCGACGACGACGGTCACCGCACCGAGCCACTCCTTCACGTTCAAGCGATAGCGGAACCAGGCACCCAGGATGAGCAGCAGGAACAACAGCTCGGTGGTCAGGACCGGCTGGACCACGCTCAGCTCACCGAAGCGCAGGGCGGTGGCCTGCAGACCGAAGACGACCAGCATCAGGGCGAACCCGACGAGCCAGATGCCCCGACGGATGGCGTGGGCCATCAGGCTGAGCCGCAACGTGGTCGATGCGGGGGCGGTCTCGACGCCGATCCGCTGCAGCACGGAGGTCAGCGCGTTGACGAAGGCGGCAGTCGCTGCCAGGAGGTAGGCCACGCCCCCGTTGTACTCGCGATCGCGCCCGCCTGCTCGTCAACGGGTCCACGCCGGGGACAGAAGTGACCGATACTGGCGATCGGCCGGCCCCCCTCGGGCCCGCCGGGCACGATGTCCCGTGGCTCAGTGCGTGGCGGGGGTACGGGGGCCGGTGGCGCAGCCCTCGACCGCGGCGTCGTCGCTGGCGCCGGGCATGTGGAGACCGAGTGAGTAGCCCTCGAGGAACACGTCCGCCTCGTCACGGCGAGGGTAGCGCTGTTCGAGCTGGTGGAACCGGGGCGAGTGGGTTGGCTCGAAAAGGTGGACCAGTTCGTGCACGACGACGCCGTCGAGCACCCAGTCGGGGACCACTCGCAATCGCTCGGAGATGCGGATCTCGCGAGTGTCGAGCGTGCAGGAACCCCATCGCTTGGTCTGCGTGGCCGACCATCGGATCGACGAGGGCGACACGCCGTCCAGATAGCGTCGCCCCAATTGCAGGGCCCGCTGCTCGAGCTCGGCATCCGAAGCGTGCAGGTGGGGGCGGTGGCAGGCCAGACGACGGGACAGGCTGTCGACCATCTCGTCCCGGTCACTGCCGCGCAGGTGGGCCGGTACGACGACCACGATGCGGTCACCCTCCCAGTGGGCGCCCGCCGTCTTCTTGCGTCGCTTGCTGACGCGGACCTCGACGTGTGGATGGAACAGCGTGGGGGGCTGGGCGGTATACGTCATCGACAGCAGGCTACGGTCCCGATGTGACGGAGGGGTTGGACCCCGATCCCGAACGCCGCCTCACTCGGGTTGGGGGCGCCGGCCGTAGGGCGCGGGTGCGACCGCTTCGGAGACGTCCTCGGTCATCTCGTCCGACGCGGGCCGGAGGGTGCGCCACGCCGCCCCGCCGAGGATGCCACCGACGATCGGGAAGATGATGAACACCCAGAGCTGGTTGAGCGCCCAGCTCCCCTGGAAGACGGCGGTCGACAGGCTTCGGGCCGGGTTGACCGAGGTGTTGTCGACCGGGATCGAGACGAGGTGGATCACCGTGAGGGTGAGGCCGATCGTGATGCCGGTGAGGCCGACTGGCATGGACAGTCGGCTGGTCGAGGCGATGACGAAGACGAAGACGGCGGTGAAGAACACCTCAGCCAGCATCACCGCACCCAACTTGAAGCCCCCGGGGGAGTGGAGCCCATAGCCGTTCGAGGCGAAGCCCGACGTCTTGGCGCTGAACGATACGACGCTGCTGTTGGCGATGATGTAGATGACCAGGGCGCCGACCAGGCCACCGACGACCTGGCCCACGATGTAGAAGGGCAGTTCCCTGGTCTTCGTCTTGCCGATCACCCACAGCCCGAGGGTGACGGCCGGGTTGATGTGGCAGCCGGAGATGGACCCGATGGCATAAGCCGCCACCAGCAGGCTGAGCCCGAAGGCCAGGGCCACGCCGAGGATCCCGACGGTGCCCCGGGGGAAGAAGGTGCCGGTGGCCAGGATGGCGGTCCCCGGGCCCCCGACGATCAGGATCATCGTCCCGATGGCCTCGGCGATGCCGATTCTCACTCGATTGTCCATGGCTGGTCCTTTCGATCGCCGGGCCGGGCGGTCCCGGCCCGCAAAGGCAACCTCCCCCACCTCCAGGTGCTGGACGCGAAGAGTGTAGGCCTGCCTGCCCGTTCCGCACGGGGATGCGCGGCCTGTCGCGAATGGGGTGGGGCCGGCTCCGACGGTACGATGAGGGCGTGCGCCGGTACTTCACGCCCCGGTCGGTCGGGATGCATGTGACCCTTCTGGTCCTCTTGCCGCTGTTCGCCTGGCTCACCTGGTGGCAATTGGAGCGCGCCCTGGGCGGCAACACGTTGAGCTGGGCCTACACCTTCGAGTGGCCGCTGTTCGCCGGCTACGCGGTCTACGTCTGGTGGCAGTTGATCCACGACCGGACCACGGGTGTGCCCGGTACCACCACGGCATCGGGCGGGGCGGTCGAGGACGCCGAGGAGCGCCTCGAACCGGGCTGGGCCCTCACCGGTGGCCGGCGGCGGAACGTGGCCATCGCCGCCAGCTCCGCCGTCGACGAAGGCCATCCTCGGGGCGAGCGGTTCTCGCCCCAGACGCCGGAGGAAGCGGCTCAGCTCGCCGAGTACAACCGGTATCTGGCCGAGCTGAACGCTGATACCGGCGCCGGTCGCCGGTGAGCGTTCGGCCGGGGTCTCCGGCGGAGGCCGGCGTCCTGTCGCCGTTCCGTCCGATGGCAGGAGGATTGTGCACGGCGCGCTGACCCGCTACCGGATCATGGCCTTCGTGGTCGGTACCGCCCTGGTGATCCTGGTGTTCGTGGCCATCCCGGTGCAGTACTGGGGCCACGACAAGACGGTGGCCCAAATCGTGGCCCCTATCCACGGCTACCTGTACCTCGTGTACCTGGCGGCCTCGGCCGATCTGGCCCGCCGGGCGCACTGGCGCCTCGGCCGGATCCTCATGGTGGTGGCCGCCGGCTTCGTCCCCTTCCTCGCCTTCGTCGTCGAGCACCGCGTCTACGGCCAGATGCAGGCCGAGTTCGCCGCCGCCCTGGTGACGCCAGCGGACATGGCGTCAGGGGTCCACGCCGACGGCGGGGAGGGTCAGGAGGCCACCGCCCGCTGAACGATCATCCCGGGGGTGCGTATGTCGACCCGAAGGATCAGCGAGCCCCCCGCAGCAGAACGCCCGGTCTCTCACCGGTCTCCTCGCCGTCGGCGAAGGTGGTGATCCCGGCCTTGATGGTCTCGACGTAGCCGACGGCGCCCTGGACGAGCCGCTTGCCGCCCGCCGGTAGATCGGCCACCACGGTCGGGTTACCGAGTTGGAGACCCTCGTAGTCGATGATGTTGAGGTCGGCGATCGCACCCGCTTCGACCGTGCCCCGGTCGCCGAGGCCGTAGAGCCGGGCCGTGTCGTGGGTCTGCTTCTTCACCACCCATTCGAGGGGTAGCCGGTCACCCCGGGTCCGGTCCCGCGTCCAGTGCGTGAGCATGAAGGTGGGTTGGCCCGCATCGCAGATGACGCCGCAGTGGGCGCCCCCGTCGGCCAGTCCGGCGGCGGCTCGTGGGTGCAGCAGCATCTCGCGGGCCGGCGCCAGGTCCCCGTCGGAATAATTGAGGATGGGGACATAGAGCAGTCCCCGGCCCTCGTCCTCCAGCATGGCGTCATAGGCCACCGACAACGGCGTCCGGCCGGTGACGGCGGCAATGCCGGCCAGTGACCGCTCGGGGCCGGGCTCGTACTCCGGCGGGTACCCGAGGGCGAATGTGGTGCGGTAGGCCTGCTCCATGCGGCTGGCCGAGCCCGCGTCCGGCTCCCACGACTCGATGGAGCGGCGCACCTCGGGCCGGCGCAGCGCCCCGACGAACTCCTCCGGCGAGAGGTTCTTGGCCTTGAGCTCCTGGTAGGCGGGGATGAGGTCGAACAGGCCGTAGGTGGTGAAATGACCCGAGAGGAGCCCGGTCGCCCGCCCGGCCACCTGCGGCCAGAGGTCGGCTCCTTCCGACACGGCCCGGAGCGATTCGTCCATCAACTCCCGCCATAGGCCGGGCGCGCTGTCGACCTGGAGGAGCGCGAACGTCACCGGGCGGTGGATGGCCGAGGACAGCCGCCGCATCCAGTCGACTTCCTTCTTGGGCCCGATCACGTCCTCGCCCGCGCTGCCGGCCGGCGCCAGCTCGAAGACCCCGGCCCCGAGCTCGCCCAGGGCGCTCCCGATGCCGAACAGCTCGTCCTCGGCGGCGAACGTGCCAGGGACCGGCTCGCCGTCGATGGCCAGGTGGGCCACGGTCCGCGAGGTCGAGAAGCCGAGCGCCCCGCGGGCGACGGCTTCCTTGACCAGTTGCTTCATCGACTCGATGTCCTCCGGAGTGGCCGCCTCGTTGTGGGCACCCCGGTCGCCCATGACGTACGAACGGACGGCCCCATGGGCGATCTGGGTTCCGACGTCCATGGTCCAGCTCCGACGGTCGAGGGTGTCGAGGTACTCGGGAAAGGTCTCCCACTCCCACTGGATACCCTCGGCCAGCGCCGTGCCGGGGATGTCTTCGACGCCCTCCATGAGGCCGATGAGCCAGTCGTGGCGATCGGGCCGGGCCGGGGCGAACCCGACCCCGCAGTTGCCGGTGACGATGGTGGTCACCCCGTGCCAGCTGCTCGGGGCCAGCACCTCGTCCCAGGTGGCCTGGCCGTCGTAGTGGGTGTGGATGTCCACCCAGCCCGGTGTGACCACCAGCCCGTCGGCATCGACCGTCCGGGTCGCCGATTCGGCCGGCAACGATCCCACCTCCGTGATGCGCCCGCCGTCGACGGCCACATCGGCCACCCGGGCCGGTGCCCCGGTGCCGTCGATGACCGTTCCCCCTCGAATCACCAGGTCGTGCATGCGTAGGTCCCCCTTGCCGGGCTGTTCACCGATGCTGGCATGGCCGGCAGGAGGGCGCAATGACGGTGCCTGTCGCCCGAGCTGCCGACAGCGAGTGGCCCGTCGCTATCGCGGCGGGATCGAGTAGGTGACCTGCGCCTTCGCCACCACGTCGTCGCTCCCGACCGAGTACATGGCCACCTCGGCGACCCCGAGGCGTTTGCCCAGCTTGAGGAGTGTGCCATCGGCCACCACGTCGACCAGCGCCGGCTTGCGGAGGAAGTCGATGTGCAGGCTGGTCGTGACCGAGAGGGCCACGGGACCGATCTGGGCCACGATGACCAGCCAGGCTGCGCAGTCGGCCAAGGCCATGAGCGAGGGCCCGGCCACCGTGTCCCCGGGCCGGCCGTGCGCCTCGTCGACGGGGAGCCGCAACCGGATGGAGCGGCCGGTGATCGATTCGACGACGTAGGGGACCGGCGCCCCGGGAAAGGCCTCGAGCAAGAAGCGCTGCAGTTGATCGATGTCCATCACGGGTGGCTCGGCCATGGCCCGAGCACTGTAGCCAGTAGCGCGCCCGGTCGATCCGCATGAATATGTCTTGATAGTTATATATCGCTTTACGTATATTGGTGAGGGTGAGCAGTGCATTCGACGTGCTGGCCGAGCCAAGCCGCCGCCGGATCCTCGACCTCCTTCGGGGGGGTGAGTCGGCGGTGGGCGAGATGGTCGCCGTGCTGGGAATGAGCCAGCCCGCCGTCTCCAAGCATCTCCGTGTCCTCCGAGACGCGGGGGTGGTGGAGGCCCGGGTCGACGCCCAGCGGCGTCTCTATCGGGTCCGGCCGGAGCCGCTCCACGAGGTCGACGATTGGCTGGCGCCCTATCGGGCGCTGTGGGACACGAGCCTCGACGTCCTCGGGGCCCATCTGGATCGGACGGATGGTAGCCGGCAGTCGACTGAATCCGAGGAGAGGAGCTGATGGGAAGATGCATGCAGAGCTAGGAGCGCTCGACGCCGGCCAGAACCCTTCGATTCGACCGTACCTATGCCCATCCGATCGATCGGGTGTGGCAGGCGGTGGCGGATCGCGATCAAATTGACGGCGTGGTTTCCACAGACGGTCGTCGGGGATCTTCTGACCCCGGGTGCACCGCTCCGTTTCGAGTCGGACGGAGATGGCGCGCCGGTCTTCGAAGGAACAGTGATACGGGTCGAGCCGCCCCGGGTACTCGAGTTCGTGTGGGGGACCGACGTGATCCGGCTGGACCTGCGGCCGGGCGATGGCGTGTGCCATCTGACGCTGACCGACACCATGGACGTACTCGGCAAGGCAGCTCGAGACGGTGCAGGCTGGCACACCTGCCTCGACTTTCTCGAGGCGGCCATGGGCGGTGTCCCACCCTCGTTCACTTCGGTGCATCGTTGGAAGGCAGTGCACCCCGAATACGTGCGGGCCTTCGGGCCAGAGGCGTCCTCCATCGGCCCCCCATCTCATTCGGAGTACCTCGAGCACGGGTAGAGGTCGGGGCGCCCCATTGCCGACCGCAGTCGTGCAGACTGTGGGCTGTCGAGATCGGTATGGGGAGGCCTTGAGACGTGAGCAGCGGGTGTTGAGCGAGGAGCACAAGATCGCCGTGGCGCTGGCCTCGGAGGCGGGATTCGAGCTCATGGATCTCCGGGCCCACTCGGAAGGGGGGAAGACCCTCGGCCGGGAGGGTGACCGACGATCGCATGGCTTGCTCATGGCTCGTCTCGAGGGCGCGTTTCCTGCCGACCGAATCCGTTCCGAGGAGGCCGACAACGAGGTGGCCTTGGGTACGTCGGTCGGGAGGGTGTGGATCATCGACCCGTTGGACGGCACCCGCGAGTACGGAGAGGGCCGCGAGGACTGGGCGGTTCACGTGGCTCTGGCGGTCGACGGGGTTCCTGTGGTCGGTGCCGTGGCCCTCCCTGCACTCCAGGTGGTGCTGGGGACGGCCGAGCCGCCGACGCTGGCTGACGTTGCCGTGCGGCCACGTGTCGTGGTCAGCCGCACTCGTCCGCCGGCCTTCGTGTCGGAGGTGGCCGAGCGACTCGGCGCAGTCGTCGTCCCCATGGGCTCGGCCGGAGCCAAGATCGCCGCCGTCATCAGAGGCGACGCGGAGATCTACCTCCACGCCGGGGGACAGTACGAATGGGATTCGGCGGCGCCCGTGGCGGTGGCTCTCGCTGCCGGGCTCCATGCCACGCGACTCGACGGCTCCCCCCTCGAGTACTCGCAACCCGATCCGTGGTTGCCGGATCTGATGGTCTGCCACCCAGCCCTGACCGAAGCGGTGATGGCCGCAGTGGCCGAGACCGGCGCGATACCTTCATGAACCGGTCGGACGGAGATCGACGAACCGCATCGGGAACCGATCACGGCACGGTCAGGAGGACTGCTTTCGAGCCGGCCCGGCTCGGTCCCATCACGCTGAAGAACCGGATCATCAAGGCGGCGACCTTCGAGGGGGCCACGCCGAAGGGAGAGATCACCGACGAGCTGATCGCCTTCCACCAGCGGGTGGCATCGGGTGGTGTCGCCATGACGACCGTCGCCTACCTGGCGGTGTCACCGGAAGGGCGCACCGATCGCCACTGCGTGCTGCTGGGCGACGGGAGTCTCCCCGGCCTGCGAAGGCTCACCGATGTCGTGCATGCGGTCGGCGCGGCGGTATCGGCACAAGTCGGTCACGCCGGGCCGGTGGCCAACAGTCGCTCGAACCGGAGCCATTCGCTGTCCGCAAGCCGCCGGTTGAGCCCCAACGGAGCCGTCACCCGGGCCGCGACCAACGATGACATCGCTCGCATCACTGACGAGTACCGGCGAGGGGCGGAGATGGCGGTCGAAGCGGGATTCGATTGCATCGAGATCCACCTCGGTCACAACTACCTTCTGAGTGCCTTCCTGAGCCCGAAGCTCAATCGGCGTACCGACGGATGGGGTGGAAGCCTGGGCAATCGGGCCCGATTCCCCCTGCAGGTCGTCCGGGCCGTCCGGGATGCGGTCGGCGATCGGGCGGCCGTGACCGCCAAGCTCAACATGGTCGACGGAGTGGCGGGGGGCTTCTGGCTCGACGAGAGCATCGAGTTCGCCCAGATGCTCGAAGCGGAGGGCGCGCTCGATGCCATCGAGCTCACCGGGGGCAGCTCGTTGTCCAATCCGATGTACCTGTTCCGGGGAGAGGCGCCTCGGCGTGATTTCGCCGCCACCCTTCCGGCACCGTTGCGGTTCGGGTTTCGGGTCGCCGGCTCACGCTTCCTCAAGGAGTACCCGTTCGAGGAGGCGTACTTCCTGCCTCATGCGCGCCAATTCCTGGATACCCTCTCGATGCCCCTCATCCTCCTCGGGGGGGTGAACCGGTTGGACACCGTCGAGGGGGCGCTCGCTGAGGGGTTCTCGTTTGTCGCCATGGCCCGCGCCCTGCTTCGCGAGCCTGACTTGATCTCGCGGTGGGAGCACGGCTCTGACCGCGAGGGTCTGTGCATCCACTGCAACCGGTGCATGCCCACCATCTACACCCGCACCCGCTGCGTGCTGGTGTCTGAAGACCGTGAACTCGCAGCCGGGCGGGGACCGTCCCTCGGCAGCAGGTTGGGAGGTCCCCTCAACCGTTCGAAGACCGGCGGGTAGCGAGGACTCCGTGACCAGACGCCCCGACCTACAATTGTCTCTTCAGCCCACGTAGCTCAGGGGATAGAGCACTCGTTTCCTAAATGAGGTGTCGCAGGTTCGATTCCTGCCGTGGGCGCCTTGTGATCTAGCGCGGGGAGAGAGGGAGACGGGGCGGGCGGCGACGACAGAGGCGACGCGCGGGACCGGGCAGGGCGCAACGGGCAACGGGAGGCAGCCACCCGAGCGGGGAGGGCGGGGGACCCAAGGGGCGCCGCTAACGGGCTATCGATCGTCTAGTGGCCGCCGCCGCCATGGTTGCTGGAGCGGTTCGTATGAGAATCGTGACAGCGGCGCACATGCCGGCGAAGCCGAGCACGGCCAGTGTGATCCTGGCCGCATTGGGTGTGAAGTATTCCTCGAAGATCCACACGCTGAGAGCGATGCTGACGATGGGGTCGACGATGACCAAGAAGGGTTGCGAGGTACTCAGGGGGCCCACATGGAGAGCCGCTTGGTTGAGGATCTCAGCGCCGAGTCCGCTCGCTGCCAGCGCGTAGACGGGCCAGTGGGTGAACATCCCAGCGATCCCATACTGGGTGAGAGTCTGGGTCATGGTCTTGATGAACGTGGCGACCAGGGCCCAAATGATGGCCGTCGATGACCCTAGGAGAGCGGCCCGACGTACCGGTGACCCTCTCATGCCGAGTATGGCCAGCGCAGCGGCCGCACCGACTGTCACCGCAGTTGCCGCGACCCACGCATGGCTGGATGGGAAGTCGTTACCCCCTTGAGGTTCGGACATGGCCACGAAGAGAGTGAGCATCGTGCATGTCAGGCCGGCTGCCCACCATGTGATCGCCCGAATGGCCTGGCGGATCACCACGCGTCGCAGGACCAGGACGAAGACCAGTTCCGTGACGAGCAACGGTTGCACTACCGACATCTGGCCTCGATGCAAGGCGAGTGCCTGGAAGACGAAGGCTCCGGCGAGGGCCACCCAACCCAACAGCCACAGCGGGCTCGAAAAGAGATAGCGCACCAGTCGCCACCCCGTGGACTTCTTCGGATCGCTGGTGCTGGCGATGTGCTGGGTCGTGACGTTGACGGCGTTGCAAACGGCTGCCAGTAGGGCGAAGGCGATCGTCATGGGCGCGGGACGTTGCCGTCGCCACGGTCCGGTCCCGCCTCCCCGCTATCCACGGGGATCTGATCGAATCTTGGCATCCCTTCGGACGCCTGGGGCGGCTTGGCCCCAGCCAGCAGGATGATGCCCACTAGCGCCACGCCGAGGCCGACGAGAGCGGGGGCGAGCCGGGACCCGGCCGCCGAGAGACTCTCGCCGAACACCGTCGCCCCGAATGCCACGCTGCCGAACAGGGTCACGGCATTGCTCGACGCCATGGCCGGGGCCAGGACGCCAGTCTTGAGCGCTGACTGCTGGAGGACGAAGCCGACCAGGGCCGAGGCGATGAGCACATAGATCGTCCAGCTCGTGAGGACAGCTTCGAGGCCCTGACCGACAACCGTGACGAAGACCTTCGTGACCGATGCTTGCAGGGCGAAGGCCACGCCGGCCGCGGAACCGAGCAACAGGGCGTTGGCCGCCCCCGTGTTTCGGCGTGCGGCGCGGCCGAAGATAGTGATCAGCACGATCGCCGTGAGGCCCGCCGACCACCACGCTGACGCCGGTGGTGTGGACGTCCCCCCGGTCGGGGAACCGGCGGACAGGAACAAGACGATGCCCACCACCATGGCGGCCGCCCCCAACCACACCCGACGGCTGACCTCCTGTCCAGTGAGGCGCGCACCAAGTGGCAGGGCGATCACCAAGCTCATCGTCGTGAGCGATTGCACGACGATGAGCGAGCCGGTGTCGAGGGCGACAGCCTGGAGTACCCAACCGCACATCTGCAGTCCGCCACCAGCCAGCCACACTGGGCGCCGGAGGATCTGGACAAGAAAACGCGGGTCATCGCCGCCAGACGGCGTCTCGAGTGTGCCCTTCTGCTGGAGAACGTTGCCGAGGGCGAAGGCAAAGGCAGCCAGCAGCGCCAAAACATTGGCCTGCACCAGCTACGTCCTAGATCGATTCATCGGAGCAAACGGGACACTCAACCTCAAAGCGCGACGTGAACAAGACCGCGGATCGGCATCCTGTGCTGGTGATCCTTCGTACCGGCGACGCCAATCCGTCATTGCCGTATCGATCTCCATTCTCGGCCTACGGAGTCTCTGTTTGCGCCTCGATGAGTTGGGACACCGCGTCGATCAGGGCCAGGTGGGTGAATGCCTGGGGGAAGTTTCCGAGGTGCTCCCCGGTAGTGGCATCGATCTCCTCAGCGTAGAGATGGAGCGGCCCGGCAAAAGAGAGCAGCTTCTTGCAAAGTGCCTGCGCCCGGTCGACCTCGCCGATCATCGCCAACGCAGAGACGAGCCACCATGAGCAAATGGTAAAAGTGCCTTCTTTGCCCTCAAAGCCTGTGTCGGTGCTATCGACCCTATAGCGAAGAACGAGTCCGTCCTCGGTCAGCTCGTCGGCAATGGCCAGAACAGTCTCCTTCACTCGCTGGTCATCGGGAGGGAGGAATCCCATGATGGGAATGAGGAGTAGTGACGCATCTAACTCGGCGTTCTCGTATGCCTGTCTGAACCTACCGTGATCGTCGACGCCCTTGGTCAGGATGTCGTCTTTGAGATCGTCAGCTCCGTGACGCCAGCGATCAGCCCGCTCAGTGTCTCCTCGGCGACGCGCCAGGTCAGCCCCTCGGTCAGCGGCAACCCAACAGAGGACGGCGGATGCGGTGAAGTGCTGAGGATCGCCGCGGATCTCCCAGATGCCTTGATCGGCATCCCCACTGTGTGCCAACGCGTCCTCAACCAGTCCGGCGAGACCCTCCCACACGGGTGGAGCAATCTGAGCGGCACCCTGCTTCAGGTGCTGGTCGACCCCATCCAAGAGCATCCCCCACACGTCGTTCTGGTGCTGATTCCACGCACCATTGCCTACCCGGACCGGCCGTGCCCCGTCGTACCCAGAAAGGTGGTCGAGAGTCCGTTCCGTAAGGTCCCGCTCCCCGTCGATGCCGTACATGATCTGGAGCTCGAACGGTTGGTCGAGCTTCCCTTGGCTCACGGAGTCGAGCACGAAGGCGAAGTATTGGAAGGCTTCCCAGTCGAACCCAAGGCGATAGAGCGCTCGCAGTATGAATCCGGTGTCTCTGATCCACGTATAGCGGTAGTCCCAATTGCGGGCTCCACCCGGGGTCTCGGGAAGGGACGTGGTCGAGGCGGCCATGAGGGCGCCCGTCGGCGCATAACTCAGCCCCTTCAAGGTCAATGCACTGCGCTCGATGTAGGGCCTCCACGGGTGATCGGGGAACGTGCCTGTGGCAAGCCAGTCACGCCAGTACGCCACGGTGGAAGCGACATCCTGATCGGCCTCTTGCTGCGTGGTCGGGGGGGATCCTCCCCAGGACAGTGCAAGGAAGCTCTCCTCGCCCTCGTTGAGGCTCGTACGCCCGTAGCAACGTGCGCCGGTAATGCCCAGCCGGAGGGTGCTCACCATTGAAAGCTTCAGCTCACCATCTGGTCCCTGCACACGGACCGATCCATAGCTATCGCTGTCGTAAGCCCATAGCCTGGTCGATGCGCCGTACTCGAACAGCGGGATACACATGGCCTCGATCTCTACTTTGCCGGAAATGCAGGTCGCCGTTCGAAGCAGGACCCCGGCGGCCGTTGAGTCGGTAGGCGCCCGCCGGTAACCGGGACGGCGCGTCTGATCGCTCACCTTGCGGACCACAAATAGATCCTGGACAATCAACCATCCTGTGGAGGTGTGCCAGGTGGTCTCGACCACCATTGTGCCGGGCACATAGCGCCGCTGCTCCGGGACCCTCGTGTTCGACGGCCCGAATCGGAATGATCCTGCAGAGCGGTCGAGCAGAGCTCCGAATACGCTCGGTGAATCGGGTCGGGGCAAGCAGAGCCATTCAACCGAACCGTCGGGAGCGATGAGGCAGCTGTCCTCACAATCAGAGAGGAAGGCGTACTCTGCGATCGGAGGAAAGTCGTTCATCGTTGACGCTCGTTTCTGTCAAGTGGGACCGAATGCGAAGCGACGGCCCCCATGTTGGAACTCGGCTTGTCGCACCAGCAGACCTGCCCACTGCAACGACGCATGACCGGTTATCAAGAAGGCTCCTCTATTTGGCCTCTGCCTTCGCGTCCTCGGCCATGGCCTTCTGGTCCGCGTACAGCTCTTTGGCCTGGACCTTCCTAGCTCGCTTCATGGCCGCCTCGATCTTCGACTCCATGTCGGAGATCGCCACGACGACCAGCCCGGCCTGACCTGCGTCCAGTCCTTCTCCCAGCTCTTTGAGATCGCTACGGCTCATGCCAGATGCCGCGTGACCGGCCAGCGCCCCGAGCACCGCCCCACCGCCGCCCGTGGCGAGGAGCAGCCCCCCACCGATGGCAGCCGCCGGAAAGAGGGCAATGACCAGCCCTGTAGCCAGACCCACGCCACCTCCGAGCACACCACCAACCCGGGTAGGTGTCTCGTGCTTCTTGACGATCTTGACCTTGCCGTCGGGCTTGCGCTCGACGACCGCGGCATCGTAAGCGTCGATCAGGCCCGCGTCAGTATGCAGGGCATGGACGGCTTCATAGTCGGCCAAGGCGTCTTCGAGGTTGGTGTACACGCCGCTGTAGGCGAAGAAGGTGTCAACAGCCATTGAGGATCCTCCGTCTCGTCGGATTCGGGGTGGACTGACCCTGTCAAGCCTGTCGGACATACACTACGTGCGGTAGGGACGAAGGTCCACAACTCGAGGGAATGCCTTCGTTCGTACCCAGTCCGGGCCCTCCTTGACTGGCGCTGGTCGAGGAGGCTTGTGACAAAGGTCTCTGGTGGCGTGCCACTAGGCTGGTGACGAGGGGCGACATCACCATGTGCGAGGGGGTGGCCAAGCACTGGAGGTGAAGTAATGGAGAAACGAGGCACGGGGTGGCTCCTGTTCGCAGGAATCGTGCTCATTTGGGCGGGCATCATGAAGGTGTTCGACTCCATTTGGGCCTTTTCATACCATGGGGTGCTGCCCTACAACCTCGAAGCCGCGATCTTCGGCCACAGCCTGAAGACCTACGGCTGGGTTGACCTGGGCGTGGCGGCGATCTTGCTCATCTGCGGCTTTCTGGTGGTGCGCGGTTCAAGCATTGCCCGCTGGGTCGGCATTGTTGCTGCAGCAATCGCGGGGATCAGCGCCATCTGGTGGATACCCTTCTATCCGATCTGGGCACTCGTCTATATCGTGTTGGCGGCCCTCGTGATCTATGCCCTCGCCGTCTACGGCGGTGAGCAGGAAGCGGTGCTATGAGCCCGGTCCGAACCACAGTTGATGTTCGTCGGCTTGGCAGGGGAACACTCGTGATGTAACGGCTCGGCCCTCGCGTCAACAACAAAGGAAAGGTGGTTAGGCGCGGAGTCGCAACAATCGAATCGGCCTGCGGCCACCAGCCGATGGCAAGCCCGGTCTATCTGGCCCGCAGGCCGATTCGAGAAGGGGAAGCGATCCTGTGGATCATATGCGGGCGATTCGGGACTGCCCGGCGTACGGTTCAGCCGAGCTCTCGTGCCTGATCCTGCGTTTTGGCAGGTCTGATCCAAATGGACTGAGTTGGCGTTGCCGGCTTTGCCAGCAGGAGTGGTCTGACGCCGCTCCGTCAAACAATCGACTCAAGTCCGATTGCCGCCGATCTTTCGCACGATTCCCAGTTTTCCAACCTCCGGGGTCCGCCACTCAGATCAGAATGGTGCCGTGAGGACCTGATGGCTGGGATGACTACGGCTAGTCGCAGGGATCGGTGGCATCTCGTCCCCATGGTGGGATGGCTCCGATCGTACGATCGTCGCTGGCTTCGGGGAGACCTCATCGCGGGGATCGCCGTGGCTGCCCTCATTGTTCCGAAGAATCTTGGCTACGCCGGTATCGCTGGTATCCCATTGCAGAACGGCCTTTACGCCGCGGCTGCCGGGGCAATCCTCTACGCAGTGTTCGGGACCAGTCGGCAAATCTCGACAGGGCCGAGCTCAGGTCTTGCCGCCGTGGCCGCGAGCGCCGTTGTGGCGGCAAAGCTCACCGGGACCGCGAACGTAGCGACCTTCGTGGCAACGATCACCCTTGCATCCGGAGTGCTGTTCCTGATGCTCGCCGTGCTGAAGATGGGTTGGATCGCACAGTTCTTGTCGCGAGCCGTCGTAACGGGGTTCCTCTTTGGTGCGGCCATCGATGTTGTCATCGGAGAACTCCCCAAGCTCACTGGGACTGATACCTCAGGCTCCAACCCCATCCAAGAGCTGCGGTCGTGGTTCGCTTCCCTCGGCGACGTCAGCTTGACCACCCTGCTCGTCGGTGGGGCTTCACTCTTGGTGGTCTTCGGACTTCGCGCGATCGCGCCTCAAATCCCTGGTGCGCTGGTATTGGTCGTCGGAGGCCTCTTGGCTTCAAAGATCTTTGACCTCGGTACCCACGGTGTCGCCCTGGTTGGCCATGTGCCCCGGGGGCTACCGACCCCTGAGCTCCCAAGTTGGCGCCTGATCACAGACCATGCGGGCACGATCGCCCTAGCTGCGGTGGCCTTGGTGCTTATCGGGTTCTCGCAGACCGCCGGCGATTCCAGGTCCTTCGCCGCCAAACACCACTACCGCATCGACATCAACCAGGAATCGGTGGCTCAAGGAATGGCGAACGTCGGTGCCGGCCTGTTCCAGGGGATGCCGGTCTCCACGAGCCTATCGGCGAGCTCCCTCAACGATCACTCGGGTGCTCGCACTGGTCTCGCCTCGCTCACGTCGGGGGTCGTTGTCCTCCTTACGCTTCTTGTGCTCGCACCACTGTTTTCTTCATTGCCCAAGCCAGTGTTGGCGGCATTGATCATCGAAGCAGTGGTCATGGGAATGATGGACGTGCCCGAGATGCGCCGCCTGGCCAAGGTACAGCGCTTTGACTTCTGGATCGCGATCGCAGCCATCATGGGGACACTCCTATTCGGTGTCCTTGCTGGGGTGATGATCGGGATTGGGCTCTCGCTGCTGTGGCTGATCTCGGTTGCAACCCGTCCTTCAATGCCAGTGCTCGGAAGACAATCCGGTACCCAGGTCTTCCGGGAGCTTGACGAATACCCCGCCGACGAACAGTTCCCAGGGGTCGTTGTTCTTCGTCTGGATGGTGGCTTGTTCTTCGCCACGTCCGACGCACTTGAAGACCGAGTCCGTGAGGTAGCCATGTCGACACCTGATATCACCGGGATCATCCTCGACTGCGAAGGAATCGATTTCGTCGACTCGCAGGGTTCGGCGAAGATGCGGGAGATCTTCGAACTCACGAAGCACGCAGGCGTGACGCTGCACCTCGCCCGAGTGAAGCCGACCGTATTCGAGCTACTCAGGCGTGACGGGGTTATCGACCGCATCGGCGAAGACAGGATTCACGGAAACGTGTTCCGAGCGGTCGAAGCGCAGATCAGAACGCAAGAGGCGACGCGGAGTCCCGGATCGTGAACGATGAAAGCGCTTGAGGGCGAGCGGAGTAGCTAGATGGCACCATCGCAAAGCCTGACCGAGGCGCCGTCATTGCGACGGATGCTCATTCCATTGGCACTGGCGCAGTTCATCTGCAGCTTTGCCGGGTCGAACATGAATGTGATGATCAACGACATCAGCCACGACCTAGACACCACGGTCCAGGGGGTTCAGGTGGCGATCACGCTGTTCCTCTTGGTCATGGCGGCTCTCATGATTCCCGGAGGCAAGCTGACCGATCGTTGGGGCCGGAAACGGTGCTTTTCGCTGGGGCTCTCCATCTATGCCGTCGGCGCACTGCTGAGCGCAGTTTCTCCGAACCTCGGTGTCCTGATATTGGGCAACTCGATTCTCGAGGGCGTCGGCACCGCCCTATTGATCCCGCCCGTCTACATCCTTACGACCATGCTGTTTCACGATCTCAAGTCGCGGGCGCAGGCGTTCGGCGTGATCAGTGGGATGGGTGGCGTAGGTGCTGCCATGGGTCCCTTGATCGGCGGTCTCATCACAACGGCGATCAGCTGGCGAGCCGCATTCGTCTTTCAAGCCATCGTCGTTGGTATCATCGTGATCCTCAGTCGCCGCATCAAGGATCCGGTGCCGCCGGATCCCACACGCCCCTTCGACACCGTCGGTGCCCTCCTGTCTGCAGTGGGCCTTGTTGTCCTCGTGATGGGGATCCTTGCGGCCGACCAGAACGTCGCACTCACAGGGGTCCTACTCGCTGTGGGGTCGCTCATCATCGGAGGGTTCTTTGTTTGGATCCGCACTCGCGAACGTGATGGAAAGGAGGCATTACTGTCAACGAAACTCTTCCAGAACCGCACGTCGAACCTTGGTCTCGTCACACAGAACGTGCAGTGGCTGATGCTCATGGGGACTTCGTTTGTCGTTTCCGCCTACCTCCAGGTCATCAGGGGCTACAACGCCATTCAAACGGGGGTGATCTTCACCGCAGCCACCCTTGGCATCCTCGCATCCTCGCTCGCAGCTGGCCGTCTCGCCAAGCGATTCCAACAGCGATCGCTCATTCTCACCGGATTCGTGACGACAATCGCTGGTATCGGCTTTCTTCTCGGGATCGTGAAACATTCGCCCAGTGCCTGGGCATTTGCCCCCGGACTGTTGCTCATCGGATTGGGCCTTGGCGTGATGTTGACCCCGTCGGTCAACATCGTTCAATCCGCGTTTCCGGAGCAACGTCAGGGAGAGATCTCCGGCCTCTCACGCAGCGTCTCCAATCTGGGATCGTCACTTGGGACTGCGATCGCCGGCACAATTCTGATCTCCGGCCTCACCACGCCTACCAAGTCCTACGCGCTTGCCATGGTCGCGGTGGCGATCATTGGCTTCGTCGGGTTGGGAGCGACTGCATTCATTCGAAAGTAGGATCCCGCGCAAAATACCTCGTGATTTGTTCAAAGAGGCCGACGGCAACCTCGTTGCGGCGCAGGTGGATTTGATTGCAGCCCGAAACGCAGGGGATACCGAGCGGGTCGCAATGCTCGAGAAACTCATCGAGTACGGGCTCCTCCTGATCTACCGGCCTGAGCGTAAGTACTATGGAGTCCTCTTAGGTGACCTCGATCGCGCCAACCATGTGGCCATCGTGGTGCCGGGCGTGGGCGACGAGAAGAACCTTCTCCAAGATTGGCTTCCGGCGTCGAGCAACCTGTTCGAGGCGGCTCCTTCCACGGCCGTTATCTTATGGAAAGGCTATGACAACCCGAGCGACCTAGTAACCGCTGCCATCGAGTCTGTCGAATGCGATAAGTCCCTGTTGGGTGCCGGAAACGAGCTTGCCGTGTTCGTCCGGTCCCTCACTCTTCGCCATGGCCAGACTCTCACATTGGTTGCCCACAGCTTTGGGTCGATCGTGACGGGAGCCGCGCTGGCCGATTGCGGTCTGTGCTGCACTGATGTCGTTGTGGCCGGAAGCCCTGGCATGAGCGTCGATGGTCTCCGTCAGATGCATCTGAGGGAGTCGCACTTCTTCAACGAGGGCGCTCCCGGGGATACCGTCGCCGAGCTCGGCATTTTCGGGGAAGCACCGACCTCACCCGCCTTCGGGGGGACCCGGATGCGTACCAACGCACCAAATCACGTAGAAGTGATGGCACACTCCAGCTACTTTTGTGCCAGGTTCCGAGGCCTTGGAGAACATCGTCGACGTCGTCACTGGCCGCTACTCGCGTATTGGTCGTCGTAGCCCGCCGCTGTCCGAGATTGCTGGCGGTATCGTCGACTGGACCCTTCGCATTCCAACGCTGCCGATCGGGAAATGGCGGAGAATTACGGTATGTCACCAACGTGAACTCGATGGGGTGCACCTAGGTGGCGACTGCGGAAAGGGGGACTTGGGATGGGAGCGACAAAAGGTGCTGGCTGCCGTGCTGATCAAGCCAACTGTTGCACCGACATTGGGTCGGAGCCGGATTCGATCGATGCGACCGAGATTTGCACCAAGTGCTGGTCGGGGGATGCCCCGGTCTTGATCGTACGTACCCCCGGCTCCAACATGGGTGGCTTGAGATGGCGTTGTCGACAATGCCACAACGAATGGGCTGATGAAAGCACTGCTATCCAACTCGGGCAGCGTGAACGATTTGGGCTTGGCGGCCAACGGATGAGGAAGAGGCGAGTACGGCACAAGCATGCGAAGGGTCTAGCGGAGGCTGTCTCCGAGATCGTCGACGACATGGAGCACGGACTCGGTACACCGGGACGAGATTGTCGTCGAGCCTGTCGGCCTCCTGGTCGCTCGCAGCCGAAGGTGAGATCCTTCCTAGCTCTGGAAAATGTGCCATATAGAAGGACCGACGCCTACTCGGCCCTCATCTGTGGCCTTGGATAGTTGGTGCTTCATGACCCCGCACTGGGCGCTGCACCACATACTCCGCACCACACCTCACGCAACTATTCGGAGACAACCCAGTGTTCGGGGTAATCCCCTCCGAGATCGAGTACGCCGTGGGCACACAGGTCCTGGAGGTGCCGCCGGGTAGGGGTGACAGTCAACCGGCAGTGACCAGCAATGGATGCCGTGGCATGCGTCCCTGGGTGGCCCATCAGTAGTCGAGCACTGCCCGCCTACCAGGGTGCACCCCGTCGAGGGCCACTTTGGCCAGCAGTCGCCAGACCTCTTCCGACGGCGTACCGATGACCACGACCGGCGTGGAGCTGGCTCAGTTGGGCAAAGAGACGCGGCGACCGCTCGTGCCCGGGTACCAGCTCGATCTCCCGTGAGTAGCCCTCGCGCACCACCGAGGACCGGCACCGGGCGCCGATCCCGGCCAGGGTGACCAGTCGTGACTCCTCGTCCTCCGACAGCGGGGGCAGCGCGCTGCGTATGGCTAGGCCCTCGAAGAGAGATGTGACGGCCGCTGCCCGTGCCCTTCGAATCTCGGGTTGGCGTCTGGCATTCTCACTGGCCACGACGCAGGCCATGTACTCATCCGCGGGGGAAACGGACGGCATCCGGTAGTAGGAGAACCGCTCACCAGTAGGCCGAGATCGATCGAGGGCGAGTCCACTGCCTCGGCACACGCGCCGAGGAAGCCGGTCTGGCGCCCTGCCACACTAGTTGCGACCTCCCTTGGTGCCTATCCACCGGATGAACTGTCCGTCGAAGACTTCCCGTAGGCAGGCGAAGATCCGGTTGCGGGTGGATCTGTGCTCGTTGAGGAGGGTGCCGAAGTCGGGGGCGACGATGAGACCCCGCTCTCCCAGTAACTTGAGCAGGCCGCCGGTCGCGTTCTCGTCCGGGGTCGGGGACCCGCTGAGCAACCCCGCCTCGGTGAGTATCGACGCGAAATGGGCTTCCGGAAGGTCCGAGAGGGCGTCGAGCGCCTCGGTCTTTCCACTGGAGGGTGGCCCGATGAGGAGGAGCCATACTGGGTCCCCTGGGAGACGGGTTGCCGCCACGGTGGCAAGAACCAGATAGACGACTCCCGGATCGGGGAGCCACATGGTCCACTGGAAGAGGTCGACGACCTTGGCCATGCCGTCGGTCATGGCGTGACCTTCGTTCCCGCCGGCCCAAAGCAGACTGGGCAACCCTTCATGGCGGTGCCCTGAAGAACGGCCCTTGCCATTTCTGCTCTGGCGATGCCGAGAGTAGCTCCCACGCGATCTCCGGCAGTGACAGCAGGCCAGAAAGCGCCGAACCGTGCTTGTAGACACCGAACAGGGTCAGCACGAAGGAATCGGCACATATGTACTGGGGCTGCCTTGACGGATTGCTTCGTCTATCTGTCAACCACAGCGGTCGTTGTCTGGTGTCAAGCGGTCCCGTCGCACGGTTCGAGGACAATCACGGGCGTCTCGGTCGACCGCCGGCCGGCATACGCGTCGAGCCGTGGATCGACCGCGACCCAGCGTTGCCACAGCCGATCACGTTCTTGCCCCGAGGCCAGGCGCGCCCGCACCGGGCGAGGTTGCTGGTCGGTCAGTCGAACGACGGCGTCGGGGTGTGCCTCCAAGTTGAGCCACCACGAGGGATGACCCTCGTCCCAGCCGTTCATCGCGATCGAGATGAGGTTTGGGCCATCTTCGAGGTAGCCGATGATGACGCTGCGCTCTTGCTCGGACCTCCGTCCGATGGTCGTGAGACGAAGCGCACCCCAGCCGCGCTTGTTCGACGTGGTCCACAGGAAGCGACCGCCACTGAGTCGGTAGAGCGCTCGATGAGCGCGCCAGGCTGCGTGCACGAACCACGGCGGCGGGTGCTTCGGAGGTCGCGGTGCCGCGGTGCTCATCGCTGACTCCTCCCGGGACGAGCGCCCCTCCACGCTTCGTCGAGGACCATGATGGCTGCGCCGATTGCCTCCACAGCTTGTGCGAGGTCGGACACGAGCTGGTGGCACGTCACCGGGACACAATGCCAGACACAGCGCCACCGCGCTCGGACGTCCGACGCTGATGCCCTCCGACCGACCCCGTCCGCACCCGCTCAACGTCCGCTGTCGACGGTGACCAACAGGGTGGGCGGTGCCGGCCCGCCCATCGACCGACCCACCGGGTCTGGTGTGGCGAACGCCCCTATCGTCGGTTCTTCACGGTGATCTTCGTCGGTGCGCTGACTCCACTCCCACTGGCGTTGAAGGCTTGAGAGAAGAGAAGGTACGAGCCGTTGGGGACCGTCTTGGTGTTCCAGCTGAACACCCACCCGAAGAGTGTCGGCGTGGCAGCACCGATTAGCTGGCCGAAATACGGACCGCCGAACAGAACAAACTGGACACGTTCGGCATTCGTGGCCGAGGCGTCCAACGTGGTGGTCTTCGACAGCTTGGCCCCATTGGACGGAGCCAGGATGCTCGTCGTGGGTGGATTGTTGACAAAGAGGGGGGCCGAGGCGCTGTTGGCCAACGGCAACCCTTCGAGGGTGCTGCTTACCTGAACATTGACGGTCTCAGGTCCCGCCACTGTCGATGGAACCTTGAATCCCCCAGACAGGACAGGTGGGAAGAATGTAGTCCCGTCGTAGGTTGCCGGTGCCACCTGGACGGTTGAGGGAACCGCAACCTTGTTGCCCTTCGGGTCCACCAAGGTGACGGTCACCGTCGGACCCGAACTAGCACCACCACCGAGACCAGCCTGCGGAGCCGCCAAGGTGGACACCCACCAGAAACTGGTCGCCCCGGCCGCATCACTGGCGGAGACCGTCTGGTTGGGAACCGTCGTCGACGTCGAAAGCCCCAGTGTGGGACTCGGAGGAAGCAGAGGGAATCCCGAATACTCGAACACGGCACTTCCGAGCACACCTACAACCGCGGCGTCGTCTACGGGCGCTCGGCAAGCTCACCCCGTCGAGTTCGAGTTCGGGTTCGCCTTCGCCGATGGCGGGCTGACAGCATGATCAGTCACAACCGCCGTTAACCAAACTCAGGGTCGACGTGAGCAATGGCCCCGTCACTTGTACGAATGTGTCCGGGCAGGCGAAGTTTGCCCCTGCGCTCAAGCTCGGGGGAACCAGCCCGGAGAACATCAACCTCAAGCTCGTACTGAGTGGTTGCACGGTGTCAGGTGTGGGCGGTGTGACCATTACGTCGGGCAAGGGTGCCGGCGTCCTTCACGCTCCCACCAACAATGCGACGGCGCTGGCAGGAACAACCTCCGTTACGGGTCAGGTCAAAATCAAGTGGGGCAGCCAACGTGAAGCTGACCTCCAAGATGAGCACAGTCACTCTGACACAAGTGACCGGGGGAACCCCGTCTGACGGCTTTGCATCCTTCGCCGTGACTGCGGGCACCGCCTCGGTTACGGGTGACTTCACGGGTGGCGATGCTGGTGCTAACACAGCGCTCTATGTCGAAACTGGGCAGACGACGGCCACGCTGGGCGGCGAGCTCACTCGCCCAGGCCGCAGATGGACTGGATCTGTCCCGATCCCCATGGCGGACCATGGCCACGGAATGCCATCGCCTCGTGACTGGAAAAGAGCATGGGGCTGCGGAACGCGTCATTGGCCCATCCTCGGTATGGCACCCGGTTCTCTAGAGGATGACGTTTCGAGCGCCCTCACCGGTCCCCTTCGAAGCACTTGTCACCAGAGGTAGTGGGATTCTCACGCTCTGTGTGAACCCTTGACAGGATCGGGCCGGGACAGATGCAGTAGCAGAGGGGCGAGCAGAGACGGGGGCAAGACGAGGTCCTCACACACTGAGGATGAGAGGGGTGCTGAGCATGCACAGCTTCGGAGCCCACAGAGCGTTCTCCAGCCGAGTGCTAGCGGTGACACGGTCACGGGCGCTCGTCGGACTGGGAGTCGGGGTGTTGCTCGGGACGCTGTTGGTGTCGGTCGCTGGGGTACAACCGGCCGCGGCCTACGGTCCGTCGTACTGCAGCGGCTACCGGTGGGACGTGAAGACCGGCCAGGACCCGCAAGCCAGTCAAGTGAACCTGGGGTCAGTGACGCCGACCACCGTTGGCTTTCTCACCAGCCTTCCCGCACACTCCAACCTGCCGGACAACTCCCGCTTGTCACCGACCGAGCTCACCCAGTACGAGATCACCGGGACGATCGTCGACTACGCCCTGCAGCACGACAACGACTATCACGTGGTGATTCAGGACAACTCCTCGAGCAATGTGATGATCACTGAGATTCCGGATCCCGCCTGCGTACCCAGCTCCAGCCCGTTCGCTGCCATGGCCGCCAACGCTCGCAACGTGTTCTCGGCCAACGCGGCCGGGGCAATCGGGGCCACAGTTGCGATCAAGGGTGTTGGCTTCTTCGACGACAACACCCTGACATCGAACGTTGCGCCGAACAAGGTCGAACTGCATCCCGTGCTCGATATCAACTTCAATCCGGGGAGTCCGCCGCCGGCGGACTACTTCACGATGAACGCCAGCCCAGGCAGTGTCAGCGTGATGCAGGGACAGCACGCTTCGACCTCCATCAGCACCCAAGTCACCAGTGGCTCGTCGCAGAGCGTCACCTTGAGCGCGAGCGGCCTTCCGTCCGGAGCTACCGCTTCGTTCAGTCCCAACCCGATCAATTCTGGACAAGGCACCACTATGAACATCTCCACATCGGCGTCGACGCCGACCGGGACCTACACCATCAACCTCAAGGGGACGGGAACCTCTACGACCTATACGAAGTCATTGAGTCTCACCGTGGTCGCCGGCAATGACTTCACACTCGGCTCCAGTCCGGGCAGCTTCACTGTTTCCCAAGGGCAGAGTGGGTCGACGACCATCACCTCGGCCGTCACTAACGGCTCGGCACAGACGGTCTCGTTGAGCGCGACGGGGCTTCCCTCGGGAACGACCGCTTCCTTCAATCCGAGCTCCATCGTGGCCGGAGCAACCTCGACGATGACGATCAGAACCTCAGCCTCGACACCGGTAGGTGACGACTACGCCGTCTCCGTCACCGCGACAGGACCGAATGCGACCCATACCACCCAAGTCAGTCTGGGAGTTGATCCGGCCCCGCGTTACTGGACTGTGGCGACCGACGGCGGCATCTTCGCCTTCGGCACCGCAGGGTTCTATGGCAGCATGGGCGGCCATCCCCTCAACAAACCCATCGTGGGCATGGCAGCAACACCCGACGGCGGAGGCTATTGGCTGGTCGCCTCCGACGGCGGCATCTTCTCCTTCGGCAACGCAGGGTTCTATGGCAGCATGGGCGGCCATCCCCTCAACAGACCCATCGTGGGCATGGCGTCAACGTTCGATGGCGGAGGCTATTGGCTGGTCGCCTCGGACGGCGGCATCTTCTCCTTCGGAGACGCCCACTTCTTCGGTTCCACCGGCGCCGTCCATCTGAACCAACCGATCGTCGGCATGGCGCCAACACCCATCAGCGGTGGCTATTGGCTGGTCGCCTCGGACGGCGGCATCTTCTCCTTCGGAGACGCCCACTTCTTCGGTTCCACCGGCGCCATCCGTCTGAACCAGCCGGTGGTCGGCATGGCGTCCACGACCGACGGCGGAGGCTATTGGCTGGTCGCCTCCGATGGCGGCATCTTCTCCTTCGGTGACGCCGGCTACTCCGGCAGCATGGGCGGACAGCCGCTCAACAAGCCGATCGTCGGTTTGGCATCGACACCCGACAGCGGAGGCTATTGGCTGGTCGCCTCGGACGGTGGCATCTTCTCCTTCGGCAATGCGGGCTACTCCGGAAGCATGGGCGGTCAGCCCATCAATGCCCCGATGGCGGGAATGGCGGCGACCTGAACACCTCTTCATCGCTACCAGCTGATTCATCGCTACCAGTTGACCGTGCTCGACCTGCTCATCGTCTTGACCGGCCGCGACCTGCTCGGCGTGCACAAGCAGATCACCCCAACGCGGTCTGCTGGCCGGATCTCGAAGGCGAGGACGGTGAACCACTTCGGCAAGGCGGAGTATTCGCCACCACACGCATACACGCCTCGTGCGAGCCGGCGTGCCCCCATGGATACGACCCCGTGCTCAACAAGGTCCTCGACGTCCTGCTCCGCCAGTAGTCCAATCTTCGACCGGGCCCTGGCCCGTAGTACCGGATACCACTGAGTGCTGGCCCAATCCCAGAGGCAGTATCGTTCCGCGGGCCAGCACTCGGTGGTTACTCAGTGCATCCGGATGCCGCGAGCGCAGTTCCGACCGGCTGTCTTCGATCGAGTGGTGTCTCGGGCCGGGTGTCGGTGCTCTGGCATCGATTCGACCTGCCAGGTCCATGGCTGGGCTCTGTCCAGCACCTCGGCTCCGTCGGGCCACCTACCGAGCAGCTGATGTCCCCGGCGTCTCCTTGCTTGGACAGCAACGCTTGTAGTGGGCTGAGACCATGCTAGAGAGCGAAGATGACTTGAGTGCCCTTCAGGACCTCTTGGACCAGAGCTATGCCGCTGCTGGACGTCATCTCCGGGCTGTGATCACACCAGACAGGCGACTCAGCGCCTCCGACGTGTGTGATCGCCTGACGGGCATGCGGCTTTTGGCCCTGGCCACGGTGACCTCGGACCAACGGCCCATCGTCGGTCCGGTCGATGGAATCTTCTATCGGGGTGCATTCCATTTCGGAACGTCCCCCGACGCTCTGCGCATCATCCATGTCCGCAAGCGCCCGTCAGTCAGCGCGACCCATCTTCCCGGGGAAGAGCTGGCCGTAACAGTCCACGGGAAGGCGACTGAGCTCGACATGACGGCACCCAGCAATGCAGCTCTCCGCAAGAGCCTGCTCGAGATCTATACGCCTAGGTATGGGCCGGAGTGGGAGAACTTCTTCGACGCCAATGTCTACGCAAGGATCGACGCCGAACGAATGTTTACCTTCCACATGGAGTAACTGTCGGATTTGATCAGGTCGGCTCTCATATCCGCGTGGATACCAACCGAGCGCCCTCACTCGGCCTCCGAGGGTCGCATCGACGGACGGTCTCAGGCACGTTGCTGTCTCACTCATCCGATAGAGAACGAACAGACGAAGCTGATGTCCCGGTGGGAACCATTCCGCCGAAGTTGTCAGCGGGGTCGGACATTCCGATTCCGGCTCATCACCGCCTGCGAACGACCATTCAACTGGCTCGTATGGGAGTCTCGGGACGGCTGAGCGCCGTGGCACCCCGTCTGGCATTGTGTCTGGGTGACGTACCACCAGCTCGTCTCCGATGTCGCACAGGCCGTGGAAGCGACGGGTGCGGCCATCATGCTCCTCGGAGGTGCGTGGGCCCTGATCGACTATGCGGTCTCGATGGTGCCGTCGAGGAACCGGCCCGAAGCCTACAAGGAGCTTCGCCGACGACTCGGACGGGCGATCCTTCTCGGTCTCGAGGTCCTCATCGTCGGCGACATCGTGCGTACGATCATCGTCGACCCGACCGTTCGGAGCGTTGGCGTGCTGGGGATGATCGTTGTCATACGAATCGTGCTCAGCTTCTCCCTGGAGGTCGAGATCGAAGGCGCCTGGCCCTGGAACCGGTGGCGGCTCATGCCAGAGGAGGGCTCAGAGAGGCCGCCAACTGCGTAGTCTGTTGATTGACGGGGCTCGTCGGGGCTTTCGCCCCCACCGACTCGGGCAACGCACAGACTCACCGGGGCGGGCTGGCAAGGTCCCCCATAATCGATCAGGAGGCTCCCATGGCTGTAGACACTTTCATCGCCTACTCCGGTGTGTACGCCAACGTCGAAGGCGCCCTGGCCGACTACGACGCGGTCCACGACCTGCACACCAAGCTCAATGTGATCGACGCGTACGATGCCGCGGTCGTTGAGCGCAAGTCCGACGGCAAGGTCAAGATCGTCAAGAAGCATGAGACTCCGACCCGGGCGGGTGGCGTGCTCGGGGGTGGCGTAGGTCTGGCCACCGGGCTGGTCATAGCCTTGTTCCCAGCTGCTGCCATCGGCGGCGGGCTGCTCCTCGCCACGGGCGGCGGGGGAGCGGTCCTCGGTGCGTTGGCCGGTCACGCCGCAGCTGGCATGAGCCGTAGTGATCTCAAGGAGCTGGGGGAGGGCTTGGACAGTGGCGAGGCCGGGCTGGTGGTCGTGGCCGTCTCCGATATGGAGTCGAAGATCGAGGCAGCCATGAAACGGGCGGAGAAGATCCAGTCCAAGCAATTGAAGGCTGACCAGAAGGCCATCGAGGCGGACGCGAAGTCAGAAGCGAGATAGAGGGCACAAAGCGGGCCGAATCCGGGAAGAGGAGCTCATGATGGAACAGTCGAGTCGGCCAGTTTCAGGCACAGCGGCGCCGACGGCCCGACGCCGTTCCGCCCAGGAGAGGGTGAGCCTCGGCAAGGAGGCCCGAACCGTGGCACCGCGCTCCTCCCAGGCGGAATTCAAACCGGTCCCTGACCGCCCGGACCCAGTGAGCCTGTTGGAACGACAGGCCACCACCCGGGTGCCCGAGCTGGTCCCGATACGATACGGGCGGATGCTCGTGTCGCCGTTCACCTTCTTTCGAGGTGCGGCGCTCGTCATGGCCTCGGACCTGGCCACCACGCCCCGTTCCGGGCTCAACGCCCAGATCTGCGGTGACGCTCATCTGTCCAATTTCGGCCTGTTTGCCTCACCCGAGCGCACGCTGATGTTTGATGTCAACGACTTCGACGAGACCCTGTCCGGTCCCTGGGAGTGGGACGTCAAGCGGCTGGCGGCCAGCGCGGTGATTGCCGCACGGGACCGTGAGTTCACCGCCAAGGAGGCTCGAGCTGCGGCCGTCGAGGTCGGAGCGAGCTATCGCCAGGAGATGACCCGCCTGGCTGCGATGTCGACCCTGGATGTCTGGTACTCCCACATCGATGTGGTTCAGGTCCTCGCCGACCTCCAGTCCGCGGCCACCCAATCGCGGTCCAAGGTCGACAGGCATATGGCTGCTCGCACGGGAAAGATCGTCGCCAAGGCCCGAACCCGCGACAGTACGCAGGCCCTGGACAGGCTCACCTCTGTGGTCGATGGTCATCGTCGAATCGTCAGCGATCCGCCATTGATCGTGCCCGCTGAGGAGCTCTTGCCCCAGCTCGAAAGCGACGCGCTCCTCGAACTGCTCCACCACCTGCTACGGAGCTACCGCCGCAGCCTGCAAACCGACCGTCGCCACCTGCTCGAGGAGTTCCAGCTCCTCGAGATCGCCCGCAAGGTCGTCGGTGTGGGCAGCGTGGGCACCCGGGCCTGGATCTTGCTGCTCCTCGGGCGCGACGACGATGATCCGCTGTTCCTCCAGGCCAAAGAGGCGGAGTCGTCGGTTCTCGAGGAGTTCGTGGGGAAGAGTGGCTACGCCACCCATGGCGAGCGGGTGGTAGCTGGACAGCACCTGATGCAAGCGGCCAGCGACATCTTCCTCGGCTACCAGCAGGCCACCGGTCCCGACGGAGTGACCCGCGACTACTACTTGCGCCAGCTCCGGGACTGGAAGGGGTCGTTCGAGGTCGAGGACTCGATCCCACCGGGGCTCACCAAGTACGTCGGCATCTGCGCCATGGCTCTCGCCCGGGCTCACGCCCGCTCCGGCGACCGCATCGCTATCGCCAGCTATCTGGGTTCTGGGACGTCGTTCGATCGGGCGATCGGTGAATTTGCCGACACCTATGCCGACCAGAACCAGCGTGACTACGAGGCCCTCCAGCAGGCGGCATCGAGTGGCCGAATCATGGTGGAGAGCGGTTTGTAGCAGTTGGCGACCCAGGTGCTGGGCGCGCCGGTGTCGCGCTCAGTGCAACAGCTTGGTCTTCTGAGCTTCGAACTCGGCGTCGGTTATGACGCCCCGCTGCTTGAGGTCGGCCAGCTTCGACAGCTCGTCCGCGCTGCTCCCCGTCCCTGCAGCCTGGCGCACGTAGGCGTCGAATTCCTGTTGCTGCGCTGTGGCTTGGTCGGCGGCCCGCTCATGCATCTTCCCGCCGCGGGCTATCAGGTACACCAGGATCCCGAGGAAGGGCAGGACGATCACGAAGATCACCCACAGGGCCTTCGCACCTCCGCCCATGTCGCGGCTCCGGAAGATGTCGCCGAAGATGACGATGAGCAGCCAGAACCAGATGAAGAAGACGAAGAGTCCGAGCATCGTGCCGAACAAATCGGCCAGGGGGTAAGTGTAGCCAAGCATGTCGTCTCTCTTTTCGTTGATGGATCGCCGGTCCTGGGCAGACCGTACTCCTGACCAGGAGAGGATGTTGGTCTTTCTGTCATTCCCCTCCTGGGCGCAGCCCTCGACCCTGGCCGCTGGTGTTGCTCGGAAGCCGCCTGGGCCGGGTAGGGCGACCCATTGGGCAATGACCGAGGGTGAGACATGATGTGTCCAATGGATGCGGGTCCCGACCCCGAGCAGGGTGTCAATCCGACGAGTATCGGGGAGCCCCGATGGCCGATGGCGCTGGGGGTGTTGGCGACGGGTCTTCTCCGGGCGTCGCTCCCGTCCCAACTCCGCAACGGGGATGCACGCTGGGTGTTCCTCGTTGTCGTCGTGGCTCTGCTGGCCGTTCTCATCATCGGGGACCCCGGTCGTATCGACCGGGACCGGCCGTGGCTCCGGGTGGCCACGAGTGGCTTGATCGCCGTCATCTCGCTGGCCAACGCCGATGCTGCCATACGGCTCGTCGTCTCGATCATCAACGTCTCGTCGTTCACCAACAACGCCAAGGTGCTTCTGGCCTCCGGTGCAGCCATCTGGCTGACAAACGTGATCACGTTCGGCCTTTGGTACTGGGCTCTCGACCGCGGCGGGCCGGCCGCCAGGACCAGTGGTCATGGGAGCGCCCCGTCACTCATCTTCCCCGAGATGAAGAACGAGGAGCATGTCGGCGCCGATTGGAGCCCGAAGTTCGTGGACTACTTTCACTTTGCCTTCGCAACGGCAACTGCGTTCAGCCCGACCGATGTGTCGGCCATCCGGCCATGGACGAAGCTGATGATGATGGCCGAAGAGGCGATCTCGCTCGTCGTCGCGTTGCTGGTCGTCGCCCGGGCCGTGAACATCCTGAAATAGATGCCGACAGGTCCCCGTCCAAGGGGAGCCGCGCCGGTAGGCAGTGGGGGACGGGTGGACGGGTGGACGGGTACGCCAGTCGGTCGTCCCCGGGGTGAATGTGTCCGGCCCCACCACCGAGGCCGAACGGCCCCTCCCGTTGGGGGGTGGGTTGATGGCGCTCCCTGCCAGGGAGCCGGTTGTACGGTAGCCGTCGATGGCCGAGTCTTCGCCGGATCCGATCGATGGTTCGCTCTCCGAGGGAGAGTCGCCAGCACCCGACGATCGGATCAAGCGCACCCGGGACGATCGAGTGGCGTGGGGGGTGCCCTCCAGAAGTGAGCATCGATGGCCGGCGTCTGTCGCGGTCTTGGTGGCGATCGCGCTCCAGGTAGTCCTGCCAGAGAGAGTCATCCAAGGCCTCGGTCCCCGCTGGCTGATACCCACCCTCGAAGGAGCCCTCCTCGTTGCCTTGGTCATCAGCAATCCGGGTCACATCAACCGAGAGTCCACCATTCTGCGCAGGATGTCCCTGACCCTGATTGCGTTGATCAGCCTGGCCAATGTCATCGCATTGGGAGAGCTCGTGAGGGATCTTCTCGAGCACACCAACGCCGGTGGCCGGTCTCTCGTGTTCGCCTCCGTGCCGATCTGGCTCACCAACGTGATCGTCTTCGGCCTCTGGTATTGGGAGCTCGATCGCGGTGGCGTGGCCGCTCGTCTCCGGGAAGATCATCGACGTCCGGACTTTCTGTTCCCGCAGATGTCCACCCCGGGCTCGGCCCCTGGTTGGACCCCGGACTTCCTCGACTATCTGTACACCTCGTTTACGAATGCGACTGCATTCAGCCCAACCGACACGATGCCGCTGACGGCATGGTCGAAGTTGTTGATGATGGTCCAGTCGTTGGCGTCGCTGCTCACCGTGGCACTGGTGATTTCGAGGGCGGTGAACATCCTCAATTGATGGGCGGGGTCCGCCCACCTGCCGGGACCGGACACCACCCGAGGCAAGAGGGAACGAACCCAGGTTGAATCGGGCGCACCCTGGGTAAGACGACAGGTCGAACGGTCGAAAGAGACGCAAGGGTGCGAGGGGTCAACGATGCGAACACGACGGCATCTGGGCGGATCGACGGGCCGGCCAGCTCGGTGGGTCCTTCTGGTCCTCCTCCTCACCGGCCTCATCAGCCTCGCTTCGTCAGGAACGGCAAACGCCGCTCCCCTGCCGGTCGGCAGCTTTACCTCGGGTCTAGCCACTGAATTCAGTGATCCCGGCGGGAACCCTCCGGGGTCCGACATGTGGAGTTGCCGGCCTTCGGCGGCACATCCTTATCCCGTCATCCTGGTTCATGGCACGCTGGCCAATGAGAACTTCAGCTGGCAGGCGCTGTCGCCCATGCTGGCCAACGCCGGTTACTGCGTGTACACGTTCAACTACGGAGCCGACGCCTCCACCGCCGGCCACTTCTACGGCTTGGCCGATATCACTCAGTCGGCGCGGCAATTGGCCGCCTTCACCAACAAGGTGCTGGCCGCAGCGGGCGCCGCTCAGGTGGATCTGGTCGGGCACTCGCAGGGCGGGATGATGCCGCGCGACTACATCCAATGGCTGGGTGGAGCGGCCAGAGTGCACTTGCTGGTCGGTCTGGCCCCCTCCAATCAGGGGACGACCGTGGACGGCGTGGGCACTTTGACGTCGCTGTTCGGCGATTTCGGCCTGCCCATCCTCAGCCTGGCCGGGTGCGTGTCCTGTACCCGACAATTGGTCGGCTCGACCTTCCTCCGGCATCTCAACGTCGGAGGGGGCGTCTCGAGTGGTGTGCGGTACGTGGTGATTGAAACGAAGTACGACGAGGTAGTGACGCCGTACCCGAACGCCTTCCTGCCGACGGCGCCCAATGTTCAGAACATCACGTTGCAGGATCAGTGCGCGACTGACTTCACCGAGCACTTGGGCATCATCTACGATCCGGTTGCCCTCCAGGACGTCATGAACGCGCTCGGACCGAACAGCCCAGCCTTCCAGCCCACCTGCTCGATCGTCCTTCCGGTGGCCGGCTGATCCGAACGGCGCCGCCGATCAGCCGGATCTCGCGCTCGGGCGGCGTCCTACCGCCTCGAGGCGGCTACCGGCGTACCGCCCGGGCACCACAGGTTGGTTGGCGCCCCGGCACATGGGTTGGGCATCGAAGGCAAGCTGGGAAGGGGGTGCATGACTACCGATGTGGGCTGCGGGTAGTGAGCGGACGAGCAGAGCGAGCCGCTCAAGACGCCGGCGTCGCATTCCACCTGGAGGAGCAGAGTGGTGTCCGTGTTGGCGCCGGCCAATCCTGTCTTAGGGGTCAGCGAGCCGCAGGCCGATGAAGTCTGGCTCGGGTGTCCGTCCAGCGCATTGCCGCTGGACGCTGCTCCGAGAAGGTGGGTGAACGTCGAGTCCCACTTGGTATTGCCGGAGAAGCAATTGGCCGGCTCGTGGCCTCCGAGGAGCAGGTTGGCATAGTCGGCGTTGCTCGGGTTGCCGAACGTGCCGTTACCCGAGAACTTGTTGTTGGAGAGCACCCCTCCCTGTGGGTCGTAGATGCAAGCAATCCCCGAGACCCCCAGTGAGGACGCATCGAGTCCCTTCGTGCCCAGGCAGGTCTTCCCATCGGAGGTGGTATTGCCATCCGGGTAGGGAAGGAACGCGACACCCCACGCCCCGTTGTTGAGGAAGGTGTTGTTAGTGATGGTGTCGTAGCGACCACCGGAAATGGTCATCCCAGTTCCGGTCGGTCCGAGTCCCGCCGTTCCGGCAATCGGAACGTTCGGATTGTTGTTGTTGTCCACCATGTTCTTGGTGAACACCCAGCACATTTTGGTGCCCGTGATCGGGCTCGTCTTGTTCCAGCACCGACCGTCCTGCGGTGGGGGAGGATCACCAGTGAGCGCGGTATTGGTGTCAAAACCATCCTTGTTGTTGTTGAATCTCGAGTTCTGGATGACGATCTGGCCGCCCGAGTTGGTTCCCGAGTAGCCGAGGGCGTTGTTCTCCATCCAGGCGTGGTCGATGGTGACCTCACAGGCACGCTTGCACGCGCCCACATAGATGCCCGAGTCCGAGAAGTTGTTGGCGTAGAGCTGACTCCAGGACGATGGACCGGTCGAGTCTGACGAGAAGATGCCGTAGAGCGCGCAGGTCCCACAGACGTTGGGATGCTGCGGATCGCTTCCTGCGAAGTAGGTGGACGTGGCGGTCAGGTAACTGCCCGAGTAGCGAGCCAGTCCGATCGAGCCAGAGCCAGATCCTCCGTTCCACCAGATCCCGTTCCCAGAGCTACCCGAACCAGCGATGAAGTTGCACACGGTGAGGTTGTCGATGCTCACTCTGCTGGCCTTCCAGACGACGATCCCGTTGCGGCCGTCACCATTGAGCGAGTTCTGATCGGCAGGGGCCGAGCTGCACGGGGTGGCGGCGGAGCCAAGCGTGCCGTCGATGACGACCGAGTTGCGGTTCATCCCGCGGACGTGAAGGTTCGGGGTGGTGATGTCGACCCCCCCATACCAGCCGTCAGCCAGGTCGGCTGGAGTAGGGGCGTGGACGCCCGTATCGCCTACCTCGTGGTAGTCGCCAGGGGCGATCAGGATCCAGTCCCCCTTTTTGGAGGCATCGACAGCCGCCTGGATCGTCGAGAACGTCTGGGATGGTGGTGTCGTCACGCCGTTGAATGAGCCCACGTAGAGGACGTGCCGGCTGGTCGAGTTGATCGCCCGAGTCCTGGCACCGCCGACACCGGTTCCTACGGTGGCGAGCAGCCCGACCACCAACATCCCGGCCAGGACGGCTGTGCCCACCCGGCGGATCCGATGTGAAGTCCCTCGGCGCATGACCCTTCCCCCTTGCTCTGAATCATGGCGATCCAGCGAGAGAGAAGCCTAATCCGGGTGCGCTCTGCCAGGATGCACGGGAGAGGGCACCGATGAGCCCGAATGTCGCTCGGCCCCGCGGTCCGGACGGATTCGAGCCGAGTTGACTCCCATTGAGAAGCCAATTTGGCCCCATGACCGAGGATCGTTTCCAATTGCCTTGCTTCGAACCCATCGCATGCGAATGGCGCATGTGGGGAAGACCGAGAGCGAACAATCGGCAATGGAGCTCGCCATTGGGTGGATTAAGCGGACGATGACGACCGAGAAGGTTCCTGTATCGATCCAGGCCCACGCTGGTGGTTCGCTCGGAGGGGCCACCAATACGCGCTGTGTTTGGTTGCTCTCTC
Organism: uncultured Acidimicrobiales bacterium; assembly: GCA_963727075.1. Lineage (GTDB taxonomy): Bacteria > Actinomycetota > Acidimicrobiia > Acidimicrobiales > RAAP-2 > Bog-756. Next base: position 1,774,148 of record CAVSET010000006.1, on the reverse strand, counting down.
TTTGTGACGTTCTTTGCGGCTTCTTCTGTGAAACCTGTCAGAACTATCACTTTTGATGAGGCGATTCAGATTCACCTCATGCCATGCTTAAACCGACTCGCCCATTGGCGAGTTCGATGAGGAACGAAAAGGGAGATCAGGGGCTGGGATCTTGGGGCAGGACCGCCGTGTCGTTGCGGTCCATTGTGAATCGACCGCTCTTCGGCATTTGCTGACGGTAGCCGGACGGTTCCCGTCGGCCCCGAGCTGGCGGGCCTGGCGGCCATGTCGATTCGAGCTTCAACCTTCATTCCGCTCCGTGGCGCGGCGAATCACTCGCCTGAGTTGAGAGGGGGGCGCATTGAAGGACAGGCAGCTCAGGCTGCCCTGCTGGGTCCTTGTCAGCCGAATTCCGACGAAAGCCGGTAGCCGCCCTGGAGACGCTGATGGCGCTGCGGACCATTGGTTGGGTGACTGATGAAGGTCAGGGGGGCACTCTGCTTGGCGATCGTGGGCTTGGCGATCCTGGCGGTGTCGCTGATCGCCCTACCGGCATCGCTCCATGCTGACTCGCTGCCGTCGCCGACGTCTTCGCCGGTGTTAGCCAGCGCGCCCGGCCTGGTGATCGACCCGACCATCACTCGGGCTGACCCGGCCATCATCTGGGACCCGCAGTTCCAGGTCTACCGGATGTACAACACCGAGACCCTGTTCGCCTTTGCCCCCGAGTGGCAGTCACAGAAGATCACCGGGCCCTGGACCTATGTGGGCGAAGCGCTTCCGGCCCTGCCGACGTGGCATGGCGCACTGTTCACGACCTGGGCCCCGGAGGTCCAGGACGTCAACGGCGTATGGACGATGTGGGGGAGTACGGGTGACACCCAAGGGAGCTTCTGCCTGTTTCGGGCCACGGCCCGTACCGCGGCGGGCCCCTTCGTCGTCGACCCGCGGCGGGTGCCGTGCGATGCCTCGACAGAGGGCGAGATCGACCCGTCGATGGTCGAGGTCGCCGGACAGTGGTGGCTCCTCGACAAGACCAACGGCAACGGCGCGGGCAAGCCGACCACGTTCTATTCCCAGCGCGTCGGGCCCGACGGCATGCCCTACGGCCCGCAATACATGTTGCTAACCTCGGACCAACCGTGGGAACAAGGGATGATCGAGGCGCCCAGCCTGATCCGGAGCCCGTTGACCAAGCAGTGGTGGCTTGTCTTCTCGTCGGGCAGCTCCGATTACCACAGCCCGACCTATCAGATCTTCACCACCCCCTGCGATGGGCCCGCCGGCCCATGCCACATCCAGAGCGTGGTGAAGCTGGTCGGAAGTAGCCCGCAAGGTGCGGCGCCGGGTGAGGAATATGCCTTCCGTGGCCCGGACGGGCAGGCTTGGATTGCGTACAACCCGGACGGATACTTCTTTCCGCCGGCAACTCGTCCGCTGGCTCTGGTCAAGCTCGACTTCGACCACCATGGCACGCCGTACGTCGTGACTCCTTGATGCTCAGCAGATGAGCTGAACAGGACCCCGGGAGGGGTCGCCTTAAATGTCTGATGGTTGGCCCTAGGGGCACACTCACTACCGCGGCGACGGCCGGGTAGAGCCTGTAGGCAAAGGTTCCGCCTCCGGAGGGCCCCGATCGCGGGCGCCAGGTTGTCACCATGGTCGCCCTCATACCCCAAGGTGGCGCCGACCGGGTCTTGAGGAAACGACGGCGATCTCTTCAGTCAACCGGTCGGAGTGACGACACTACCGACGGAAGGCGAACCCGAGCGGCTCCGATCTGGGGAATGTCGCGGGTCGTGGCACTGGACATCACGGAGGAGGCTCATTGACGACCTCGAGGACCAAGATCATGACGGCCGCCCTCACCAGTGTTCTCCTGGCTCTTGCTTCATCGATGATGATCGTCCCTCGAACGGGAGCAGCACCAGTGGCGCCGGGGGCCCTCGGTCACGTCTCGGTCATCGTCAGCCAGACGCCGGCGTTCGCCGGCGACGCCCCCGATCCCGACATCGTCTACTCCGGCGGGACCTACTACGCCTTCACGACTGGAACCCCACTCGGGAATCATCTGCAGGCGCTGGTCGACACGACGGGGAACCCGACGACCGGATGGCGTTCCTACACCGGTGGCTTCGGGTCGTCGGCCCTTCCCGCAGTGCCCTCGTGGGAGCAGATGGACACCCAGACCTCGCCAGGCGTCTTCTTCTACGGGGGTCACTGGGTCATGTGGTACGACGCCTCGGTCAGCCCGCACCCGATCGACAGCGGCCACAGCTGCCTCTCGGTGGCCACCGCGGCCTCGTTGACCCCGAGCTCGCCCGTCTTCACCGACTCTTCCGGTGGCCCTTCCTACTGCGGGGCGGGCGGCGCCGGGGACGTCCTCGACCCCAGCCCCTTCGTCGACCCGGCCACCGGTGCCGCCTACCTGCTGTGGAAGTCCAACGACGGCAGTTCGCCCGAGCCGTCCCAGGTCTGGTCGGTCCCGCTCAGCGCCGATGGGACCCACTTCGCCGGTACGCCGACCGTCCTCCTCACCGTGGACCAGGCCGACCTCCCGTGGGAGACCACCTTCGACGATCCCCAGATGGTGTTCAGCACCGGCGGCTATGGCCTGCTGTTCTCGCCCGGCAACTTCCAAGACGCCACCTATTCGCAGGCCCTCACCTCCTGCAGCGGCCCTCTCGGGCCGTGCAGCCAGCCGGCGAGCCCGTTCCTCACCTCGTACGGGAGCGTGGCCGGGCCCGGTGGGGGGTCGCTCTTCCAGGACGCCAGTGGGAGCTGGTGGCTCGGCTATGCGGCGTGGCCGAGCCGGATGCACCGGCACCTGCAACGGTTGTGGCGGTGCGCGACGGCTGTTCGTGGCACCCATCGATGTGACCAACGACCTCAATGTCCCCTGCAATCCGTCCGACGGGCACGCCCGCCGGTTACCGGCTGACCGCCAGTGACGGGGGCATCTTCACCTACGGGAACCTCCCCTTCTGCGGGTCGACCGGGGCCATCCGCCTCAACCAGCCGGTGGTCGGGATGGCCGGCACATCGGACGGTGGCGGGTACTGGACGGTGGCTCGGGACGGGGGCGTCTTCGCCTTCGGCGACGCCGCCTTCTTCGGCTCCACCGGGGCCATCCACCTCAACCAGCCGGTGGTGGGCATGGCCGCCACCCCGACGGCCAGGGGCTACTGGCTGGTGGCCTCCGACGGCGGCATCTTCAGCTTCGGCGACGCCGCCTTCTACGGCTCGACCGGGGCCATCCACCTCAACCAGCCGGTGGTCGGCATGGCCGCCACCCCCGACGGCCACGGCTACTGGCTGGTGGCCGTCGGACGGCGGCATCTTCAGCTTCGGCGACGCCGCCTTCTACGGCTCCACCGGGGCCATCCACCTCAACCGGCCCATCGTGGGCATGGCCGCGACCCCGAGCGGCCACGGCTACTGGCTGGTGGCCTCCGACGGCGGCATCTTCAGCTTCGGCGACGCCGCCTTCTACGGCTCGACCGGGGCCATCCACCTCAACCAGCCGGTGGTCGGCATGGCCGCCACGCCCGACGGGCGGGGCTATTGGCTGGTGGCCTCCGACGGCGGCATCTTCGCCTTCGGCGACGCCCCGTTCTACGGCTCCGCCGGGTCCATCCGCCTGAACAAGCCGGTGGTGGGGATGGGCCGCTAGGCCTCAGGCTTGCGCCGGCGTCACCCTCCACCCGCCCGGGCCCTGCCGATCGGGTAGCGGGAGGCCACGGCCGACGTCCCACCCCCGGGAGGGCTACCACGGCCCGTGGCCGGCGGAGCTCGGTGATCCCTGACCCGGCACTGATCCGAGGAGCGCTCCTGCTCCGGCCCGCACACCGGCCTGACGACCGGCTCCGGCAGCCCGCCACCGGCAGCCCTAGTCGGGCCGCTTCCGTTTCGGCGCGGCTTGCCGCCATCTGACGGACCCGCTCCCGGCTGACCCCGAGCCGTTCGGCGATGGCATCGAGTGAGAGCCCGCACCGTCGGGCCTCCTCGATCGACTTGGCCCGCTTCCTCGCTTGCTTGGCCCGCTTCGCTTCCGCATCCCGCATGGCCTCGTTGGCCGCCACCACACGGTCGAGGGCCTTCCACGCCTTGGCGCTGACCGGCCGGGGCTCGAAGGGCATGAGCTTCATTTTGCCACTCACAAGCGTTCTCTAGCGAGATACATCTCGCAAGGGTGCTGTTGCAATAGCGGCCGACAAATTTCCTGGTGGCTGGCGGAATTTCGGGCAACCACGTTGAGTGAGTTTTTGGCGTCAGCCGATGACTCCGGTGCCCGGCAGGAGTAGGATTTCCGTCAGTTCGCCGATCGAGTCGAGGCGCCACATGCGGATAGGGGCATCGGCTCATCGCCGATCCGATGATGCTACGGCAGCATCGCCGGTGAGATCGGCAGCATCCGAAATCGGGGGTAAGCTACGGGGCATGAGGTTCGGGCGGAGCGACGGAGTGATGATGGAGGTGGTCCGCGGCCGAGTGGCCAACGACCCTCCCGCCGCCATCGTCGACCCGCCGACCGATCTTGCGAGGGTGCCCGTCACCGAGCGGCGCAGCGGGCCCCGACCGGCGAATGGCTCCCTCGAGCCTGCCGAACTCCCGAGCGTCTTAACCACATAGGAGCCATCGTGAAACGGTTGATCGTCGTCTTCATCTCGGTCATAGCGCTGTTCGCGCTCAGTGCCACAGTGGGAGGGGCTGCCTGGAGTGCCGCGGCGAGCTCGTCCGAGCCGGTCATCATCTTCGATGATGCGGGCCACCAGGCCCAGCTGATCATCCCCACGCCGGCGTGCCAGGCCTCCCAGCCGACCTGCGAGTGGAAGTTCTTCCTCAACGAGCCGAAGCTCTCGGTGGACGTCGGTACCGTCTTCGGGACGTCCGGCACACTGACCATCGCCTACCCCAAGGACTTCTGCGGCGTGATCCAGGCCGATGCCTATGTCGGTCCCCCCTTCGTGCCCGAACGAGGGTTCCAGCACACCATCGAGGACTGCAACCCACCGCCCACCACGACCACGACGACGACCACCACCACGACCACCACGACCACCACGACCACGACCATCCCGCCCGTGGTGGTCTCCAACCACCAGCCACCGCCCGCCCACGACACCTCCGACCCCACCGGCCACGGTGCCGCCGGCGCCCCGGCCGCACTCCCCTTCACCGCCGACCCCGACCAGCGCCGCACCCACCCAGTTGCCCTTCACCGGCGTGAACACCAAGCCACTGTGGATCCTGGGGCTCACCATGGTGGCTCTCGGCCTCGCCCTGCTCACCTCGGCCGTACCTGGCGGAGGATGAGCGGCCAGGTGCTGGCCACGGTCCAGGGGCGCCTACTGTCCCCGACCCGTCTGTCGTAGGGGCGTCGCCCGACGACCGGTCGGTTGCCCTCCGCCCGGCGGCGGGTCGGCGACGGCCGATCCGGGCTCAACCCGCTTCGGAGCGCCCGCCGATCAGCACTTGCCTCATGCCGACCGGTCCAGGCACCTTTGGACTCCCGTCCCCCTACGTTCAGGAGCGGGTCAGGCGGTGGATGCGCTCGGGCGAGCTGAGTGCCGCGGTCACGCCGTCCCCCAAAGGCCCCAGCTGCGAGGTGTAGCAGCCGACCACCTCGAGCTTGGTCGGACCGCTACCGATCAGCTCCACCCCGTCGGCCGGCCGCAGCTCGAGTCCTCGGTCCCGTAGCCGGGCCGCCAGCTCGTCGACCCTCTCCGCCAGGTAGACGGCGTAGGGGAGCTCCTCGTAGACCAGCCAGTCCAGTTCGGGGTGGCGGTCCGCGACGCTCTAGGCAGGCCGCCGCGGTGATCTCGTGGTCGGGATGGCTGATCCCGAGCGGGCACCAGCCAGGTGGCGCTGCCGACCGGCTGACCAGCCCTCGAGGTCCGATGCGACGGCCGCACCAGCTCGTCGCCACCGTGGCCCGCATAGCCGTAGACCGGGCAGCGGTACTGGTCGTCCCAGTGGTCGAGGTGATGGTGCTCACTGGCGAGCACTGCTGCCGCTCTGGCGTCCTCGGCCCGCCTGGCCCCGACGATGTCCGCTCCGGGATCGAACACGCCCGGAGAGTGCCTCCCAGCCGGTCACCGGGTCGACCGAGGACGGACCGCCGGCGAACACGGTCACCAGGGATGAACCCGGGTGGACGGCCAGCAGGTTGGCGCAGCTCAGCGCCAGGTCGTCGAGGTGGGGGGAGACCGCGGCCAGGGCAGAGGACATGGCTCGAGGCGCGCCCGGGGCTCCGCAGGTGGCACGGAGTCCGGGGACCCGACGGCCCCCGGACTCCCCGACGCCTTGGTTAGCCGAGCGCCATCCCGACCACGGGCTGGTTGAGGCTGGATGGCCCCGGTCGAGCCCTGGAAATGGGCCCCGGCCCCGAAGGTGAAGATGCCGCCGTCGGAGGCCACCAGGTAGTAGCCGTCGCCGGTCGGCGCCGCCGCCATCCCGACCACCGGCTTGTTCAGCCGCAGGCTGCCGGTGGAGCCGAGGAACGGTGCATTGAAGCTGAACACCCCACCGTCGGAGGCCACCAGCCAGTACCCACCGGTCGACGGATCCACGGCCATCCCGACGACCGGCCTGTTGAGGTGCGACGCCGCCCATCGAGCCCTGGAATTTGGCCCCGGGCCCGAAGGTGAAGACGCCGCCGTCGGCGGCGACCAGGTAGTACCCGTCCCCGTTGGGTGTCGAGGCGATGCCGACCACCGGCTGGTTGAGGGTGACATCCCGCCCATTGAGCCGTAGAAAGCGGCATTCGACCCGAAGCTGAACACACCTCCGTCGGATGCGGCCGTCCAGCAGCCGTTCCCACCGGGTGCAGGCGCGATGCCTACGATCGGCTGGTTGAGGGCGGCGTTGAGGCCGGCGCAGTCACTGGCATGAGGTCCGTAGCCGTAGACCACCCCATTGGCATCGGCCAGGTTGTAATTGGCTCCCACCGGGTACGGCGGCCATGCCGACGATGGGCTGGCTGAGGGTCTGCCCACCCAGTGAGCCCAGGAACGGGACATTGAAGGTGAACACCCCACCGTCCTGGGCCATGAACCAGTAACCGGGCGGTGTTCCCGGCTTGGTGATCGGCGTCAGCGGGCCGGCCGGCGCCGGGTTCGGGGCCAGGACGCTGAAAGCGCACTGGCCGGTGGCAAAGCCCCCGACGATGTCAGCTGTACCACTTGAGTCGCCGTACTGCATGGCCGGCGAATTCCCCGTGCACAGGAGGTTGCCCGGCGATCTGGCTGCTGAGGACCTCATTGGCGTCCGGGTCGGCCAGGGTGTTGTCGGTGAAGGTGGCGCTGCCGCCGATCTGGTTCCGGATGCTCCCCAGCCAGCAGGAGTTGAGGCCAGCGACGCGCATGTTGCCGGCAATGGTGTTGTCCTCGTAGTCGCTGTAGGCGGGAGAGCCAAACGTGGCGAAGATCCCGGTGCGGGGTGCAGCAGTTGACCCCACCACCACCACCGGACTGGGTGGCGTCCCCTCCGATGGTCGTGACGTGCACCACGACTCCGAGCGGGCTAGTGGCGTTGATGCTGCCCTGGACGGTGGCCGGAGAGTTGAGGGTCGGGCTTACCTGGTTGGGGTCGTCGACACAAGCGAAATGGGCCGCTTCGCACCCGACGATGGCCACACCGCCGCTGCCCACGATGATGTTGCCGTTCACGGTCAAACCCGACGTGGTCGACGGTGCCCCGGCGTTGAGGGCGTAGGCCGCCACCAGGGAATTGGCACCGGCGGGCACCGTCACATCGCCGGTGACCACGACCTGTCCGGCCGAGATGGCACAGGTACCCGAAACCATCACCGAGCTGTAGGTGCCCGCGGCCAGGGGGCCAGTGCAGGTAACCGGGGCTGGAGTGGCCGCCGATGCGGCGGTCGCGCCGGCCACCAGGCCGAGCGGCACCATCAGGAGCGCCGCAGCCATCAGCGATATCGGCAGCATCCGGATGCGTCGGGTCTCCCTCGGTATTCCGGGTCTTTCTGGGTTCCCGTTCCGGGTACTTGCACGAATTTTCATCACGCCGCGCCTCCATTGTCGTTGGCGGATCTCCTGGTCGAATGCCGGCCGTGCCATGCATCTTCGGTCCCCGGTCGGCACCGAGGCCGAGCCAGTTGAGACGCAGATGCCGTCACAGCACCACGTCGACTTCCGAATCCACCATCCTGTCCGCCCCTCCGGCAGCTTGTCGGATGGGACACGGGAGGTCAAGTGAGTTGGCGCTACTGATCGGCGGCTCGAGTACGACTGGGACAGTGAGAGGCAGTCGTATTGGCGCAGTGGTGGCTTCGGCGCGTGCTCTCCTCGATCGCGGCGCCCACCCCGGTCAGGAGAGGAGACCGGCCAGGCCGTCCAAGGCCTCGACGCCGGCCGGGGGGACTGTCACCACGAGCCAGTTCGCATCGGTCCGGACCTCGATGGAGAACTCGAAGAAGGGACAGCATGCCTTCTCCCGTCGAGCGAGGTCGACCGCAGCCAGCAGATCCTCGCCAGACGAGCTGAGACGCAGGCACAACCGGTGTCCGCCCGGGCGATCGGCCCGTCGACGGCCCGGTGGAGGAGGCTTCGCCACTCCGCCAGCCGGGAGGACGGCATCTTCAGGGCTGAGCGGGCACGCCACCGGTGGTTCCATCCCAGACCCTTCGCCTTTCGAGGCCCTCGCTGTGACGCCCGACGTTAGACGTCAGGCCTCCCGGATGATGCGGGCCGGGTTTCCGACCGCCACCACCCCGGCGGGAAGGTCCTTGGTCACGACCGATCCGGCACCCACCACGGTGTTCTCTCCGATGGACACGCCGGGCAGGACGATGGCCCCACCGCCCAGCCAGACGTTGTCCCCGACGTGGATGGGCTCGGCCGCCTCCCATTTGTCCCGTCGGAGCTGAGCATCGATGGGATGCGTCGGGGTCAGCAGCTGTACGTTCGGTCCGATCTGCACGTCGTCCCCGATGGTGATGGGGGCCGCGTCCAGTGCCACCAGACCGAAGTTGACGAAGGTCCTGGCACCGATGTGGAGGTACGAGCCATAGTCGCAAACTAGGGGTGGGCGGACCGTGCTGTCCTCGCCGAAGGCGCCGAGGAGCTCGACCAGGATGCGCCGCCGCTCCTCGAGGTTGCCCGGCGGCGTCGTGTTCAACGCCTCGACGAGCGTCACCGCCCGCAGGTGCGCGGCGATCAGCTCGGGCTCGTCGGCCCGGTAGAGGTCCCCGGCGAGCATCCTGTCTCGCGCTGGCTCCGACCGTCGGTCGACATGGATGGGCGATGCACGGGTCAAGCATGCCTGATCGGCATCCAGTCCGGGCCGGGCCCGCCCACCGCCGTCCTAGCTTTCCGTGACGGCATGGCGGGACCGGTCGACGGCCGTCGGAGCGGTCCGTAGTGTTGGCCCGTGGTCATCCTCGATTCGTCCGAGCTCTATCTCGTCGACACCGTTCAGGTGGCAGAGGAGGACGCCGAGACCTATCTCCACGCCCTCGAAGAGGACGCCATCCCGGTCATGACGGCGGCGGGCGCCGCCATGGAGTCGTGCCGCACGACCCATCCCGGGCTCGGCGGCGACGTCGACATCGAGGTGGTGTGGCGCTTCCGCGATCTCGCCCACTGGAACCTGATCCGCCGGGACCTCGTGCTCGACGCCGGCTGGTACCGCTGGGCCCGGCGTGCCGGCCGGCTCCGGCGGGGCGGGACCCGCCGGATCATGGGGAACGCCCGCCCGCCCGGCCCGCGATAGCCCGTGCTGCGCCGGTTCGAGACCTACCGCTTCGATCCGCACGCCCCGGAGGCGGCCCGTGCCCGGCTGCGCTCGGCCTTCCGCGACGCGTCCCGGTACCTCCCCGAAGTCCTGCACTCGGCCACCGGTGCGAACGTCACCGACGTGCCGGTCCAGCTGGTGTGGGAGCACGCCTACCGATCGGCGGCGGACTACCGGCGATACATGGAGCATCCTTTCCATGCCTCGGTGCTCGACCGGTACCTGCTGGCGGACAGCCCGGAGCGAGTCGTGGTCGACAGCGACCTCGGTGTCGGGCTGGCCGGATACACCTGCGACCGCCCCGACTTCTACCTCTCCTCCGGCGTGCGCCGACTGGTCCTGCTCGACATGCGGATGGCCAGCCCCGGGGAGATCGACGCCATGTCGGTCGTGGCCGAGGAGGCGAAGGACCCGGATGTGTCGGTGTTCGCCGCCAACACGCTGGCGTCCGCGTGGTTCGACGGCGAGACCCCGCTCGGGGCCGGTCCGCGGTGGTCCCATCTGTGGGAACAGGGGTTCACGGACCACGACGCCCTCGGCCGTGACGGGGAGGGTGGGGACACGGTGGCCGGGCCGGTCGGCCGTCGGTGGGAGGAGGTGCCCGGCGTCGCCGCCGCCCTGACCATCAGCTACCGCATCGAGCCAGGGTGGGGCTACGACTCGGTGCCCTGACCCATCGAGCCGCCGCCGATAGCGACCCCAAGGGCGCATCGCCCCGATCGTCAGCCGGGATACTGTCGCCCCCTTGAACCTGGCCGTCACTTTCGGTGCCTACGTCGTCGGCGCGGTCATGGGTCTGGTGGCCCACCGCGGCGGCACCAGGCTCCGGCGAGGCTGGCCGGTGTACCTCCGCATCCAGCTGGTCGCCACCGCCGCGCTGCTCGGACTGTTCTCGGCCTGGCGGCTGACCGCTCCGAGGCAGATCGTGGCTCCGATCGTCATCGCCGGTGTGGGAATGCTCCTCCTCATCGTGTCGAACCTCGTACGCGGCCGGCACAGCCCCGGGTTGGCCGAGCTCGAGGGGTGGGCCGCCTTTCCCAACGGGACGTTCTGGGTCCTCCCCGTCGCCGGGGGCCTGATGGGCCCGACGGCCAGCGCCCTGGCCGCGTTGACCAACGCGGTCTACGCCGCTCCGAACGCGGTGTGCATCCACCTGATGCGGCGGGACGCTCCGCATCCCCAGCGGCGTTCGACCAGCTGGGTCGACCAGTCGATGGTGCTGGCCGTGGCCCTCGGCCTGGTCCTCCACGTGAGCGGCCCGGCTCCGTCGGCCTCGCACTGGGTCCTGGTGGTCGCCGGTCCCGTACTGGCGTTCGTCGGCGCCGCGCTCTACACGGGCTCGGTGCTCCATCCTCACAACGCTTCGGTCGACCGGGCCGTCTCCGACTATGGGCGGTGGGCGCTCCTCACCGCCGTCCGGGTCGCCTACCTGCTGGCCATCGCCATCGTCACCAACTCCTCGGAGGTGGCTGTGATCGCCGTCCTCTCGGCCCTCGGCCCGCCGGCGTTCAACCCTCCGCAACAGGCGGTGCTCTACGGCTACCGGTCGGGGGTGGTCATGGTGGCGGTCCGATGGGGCTGGTTGCTCGTCCCGGTGGGTTTTCTCGGCGCCATCCTCATCCGGTGAGCCTGGGGACGGCGATTCGCCGCACTTTCAGACCGACGAATAGGGTCTCGCCATGTCCGACTACGTGATCCCCGAGCCCGAGCCCAAGGAGATCGACGAACGACTGGCCATCGAGTTGCGTCATCTCGCCGACAACGCCGTCCTCAAGGGCAAGCCTTCAGGGAAGGAGAAGTGCGAGAACTGTCGCTACTACCTCGAGCCCTACAAGGACCTCTCCTATTGCTGGCACCCGAAGCTGAGGATCCTGGTCGGGGCGGAATGGTGGTGCCAATGGTGGGACGAGATCCCCGAGGAAGGGCAGTAGGACCGAGGCCGGACACGGCAGCACGGGTCGTTCGCCCGAGCGGGCCCGGTCCCGTCGATCAGCCCACGGCGTAGCGCTGGAAAGTGACGGCGAACTCGCAGCCGGCCACCATCCCGGCGTAGCCCGCCATCGATCGGATGAACTCGTCGGGGTCGAAGTCGCGCCCCAGTCCGTCGAGGTAGGCTCGATGGGCGCGCAACGAGGCCACGCCCCGGTCGATCCAGTCGGCCACGTCGACGAAGTGGGTCGGATCGCCTGCGCCGGCGACGTAGACGTACTTGGTCCCTGTCCATGCCTCACCCAGTTCGGTGAACACCCACCGATTGGCGGCATCACGGCAGGCGTCGAGGACGGTGATGCCGGTGGCGCGATGGTCCGAGTGGTTGACTCCACCTCCGTCGCCCCAGGTCAGGTCGAAGTTCATGGTCACCACGATGTCGGGGCGGTGCCGGCGCAACGCGCCGGCGATGTCGCGTCGGAGGGCCAGGCCCGGCTCGACCACCCCGTCGACATGGCCCAGGAACTCGACGGGCCCGGCGCCGACCAGGGCGGCGCCTCGCCGTTCCTCCTCCTCGCGGAAAGGGCCGGCGACGGCGGGATCCATCCCGTCGATGCCGGCCTCACCCCGCGTGACGAGCACGTAGGTGACCTGCTTCCCCTGATCGGTCCACCGGGCGACGGCACTGGCCGCCCCGTACTCGAGGTCGTCGGGGTGGGCCACGACGGCGACCGCGCGGCTCCAGTCTTCGGGCATCGGCTCCATGGAGACCGACGCTACTGACCTTGAGGTCTACGTCGATCCCCGGCCCGCCGGCAGGGCCGAACGGCGTGTCAGACCGGCGTCGGGTCCGGTGTCGCCCCGGCGCGTCCGCCACCGACCCGAGGTTGGGGAGAGTCGTCCGGAAAGGTAGCTCAACGTGATGACGGCCGTGGCCACCAGGCGGTCCTGGCGCCCGGTGTCGTAGACCTTCACCTCGGCGACGCCCTGCCGTCGACCGATGCGAAGTGTGGTGGCCGCCGCCCGCAGGGGTCCGGCGTTGGCCGAGGCGAGGTAGGACAGGGCCACGTTCGAGGTCGCCACCGGACGCTGGCTGTCCCGGGCCACGGCGTAGGCGCCCGCCCGGTCGACCAGGCTGGCCACCAGCCCGCCGTGGACGGCACCGCCCGGGCCGCACATCTCGTCGGTGATCTCGAGCTCTACGATGTGGATGCCGTCGTCGTCGAAGCTCCGGTGGGTCATCCGGTCGAGCAGTGGGCATCCCATCGACATGGGGCCTGATGGTAGGCGCGAACCCCTGGTCACGGCGGGGGAGGTACGGAAACCGGTGATGTCGGACTCGCCGGCGGTGGCTGGTTCGATCTTCGGAGCTGGGACAGACGACCCGCCGCGGGTACGGTGGGACGGTGGCCGGCGCAGTGATCGCCCCCTCGAGGCGGCAGGTCCGATGGCGTCTTCCCGGTCCACTGCCCTACGTCGTAGCGACGGTGGCCGGCGTCGCCATCGTCGCCTACCTCATCATCTGGGGCCGCCGGTACGGCCTGGACCTCAAGGTGTACCGGGACTCGGTCCAGGCCTGGCAGCACGGCCTCAACCCCTATGACGGCTCCTATACGGCCAGCCGGCTGGACTTCACCTACCCGCCGTTCGCGCTGGTGGCCCTGTCCGCGCTCACGTGGGGATCCTTCGCGCTGACCCAGTGGCTGTTGTGGGCGGTCAGCATCGCCGCCGCCACCGCCTCGGTGGTCATCATGCTCCGGGACCGGGACGTCGAAGCCGGTCCGCGCCTGTGGTGCGCGTCATTCGCCTGGACCTGTATCGCCGTCCTGCTGCTCGAGCCGGCGAGGAGCGGGCTCGACTACGGTCAGATCGAGTTCGTCCTCATGTTCCTGGTGGTGGTCGACCTGTTGGCCATACCCGCTCCGTTCCAGGGTGTCGTCATCGGCATCGCCTCGGCGATCAAGCTCACCCCGCTCATCTTCCTGGTCGTGCTCGTCGCCCGACGTGACTGGGCGTCGACGATGCGCGCTCTCGTATCATTCGCGGTCTGGACGGCGATGGCGTGGTTGCTCTGGCCGGCCGAGTCGACGGGTCTTCTGGCGGCACGATGTCGTCCACACCTCCCGGGTCGGGAAGGTCACCGACCCGAGCAACCAGTCGTGGAACGCGGTGCTGCACCGACCCCCGTTCCCAGCTTCTGGGTTGACCGCGGTAGTGGCTGCTGGTGGCGGCGTTGACCGTGGCCGCCGGGGCCGTGATCGCGTGGAGGTGCACCCACACCGACCGGCAGGCCTTCGCGGTGATCGCCATGGCTCTGGCCGGGTTGCTGGTGAGCCCCATCTCGTGGAGCCACCACTGGGTATGGGTGTTGCTGATCCCCCCGCTGCTGCTCGCCGGACCGGGGCGGGTGGTGCCCCCGTCCGTCCGTCTGATGCTCTGGGGCCTGGTCGGGCTCACCGTCGCCGGCCCGTACTGGTGGTTCTCGGGGGCCGCCCGGGATGCGCTCGATGCGCTGTTGCCCCTCTGGACGTTCGCCCTGCTGGTCGTCTGGGCGGCGACGGAGCTCACCGTGTGGCGGGCCGCCCGAGTGGTGACGCCGGACCCGGCGCCCTCACCCCAGGCGGCGGGAGGGGTTGCAGCTCCAAGCGCGGGGTGAGCTGCCTGGTCAGGCGTTTGTGGTGCGGTACATCGTCCTTCGGGCCACCCGCTGAGCGTACGAGGACGGGTCGTGGGCACCGACCGGGACGTTGCCCGGGTCACGAGCGGCTCGATACGAGTGAGACCGAGCGACGTGTCGCGGGCCACGATGGACGACGTCACCGCCGACGGGGTCCCGACGCGGTGACCGGCTACTCGTCGAGGTGGTAGCCGCCAGCCGATCCGTGCTTGTCGGGGAGCGACTCGACCAACCGGCTGGCCGCCGCATACTCCCCGGCCTTCCATGCCTCGGCGATGGTCTTGTCGCCGAGCTCGCGATGTCGGGTGAAATTCCACCAGCGGGTGACGTCGCTGTCGCTGTAGCCCTTGTTGGCCAGCAGGATGTTGAGGCGGGTGGCTTCCCAGGTCGCCTCTTCCGGGCTCATCTCACCGCGCTGAGCCGTAGCGGCTCCGGACGAGCTCGGATTGCGCTCCATCTCGTAGGCGATCTCCCGGTCCAGATCGCGCGAGACGTGGCCTCGGATCGTCTGGAGCGAGCCACCGGTGAGGGCGTGTCGATCGGTGACGCGCCGCTCGCGCTCGCTCTCGAGGCTGCGCGACCAGAGTTGTTGGGCGGCGGCATCGACGTCGCTGGCCGTGACCCGAAGTCGCAGTCGGCGTTCGATGCGCTCCGCCGTCTTCTGCGGGCCCGGCTCGGGACTGTCGGTCGATCGCCTTCCGAGCGGCTCCGGCTCACCGGAGTCGGCGGCACGGCGGTCGCCCCGCCGCCGGTCCGGGGTCTCATCGGGCACCAGGGCCCGACCGGGAGGTTCGACCGCCTCGGGTGGTTCGGGCCGCTTCGCCGCCGGAGAGGCGTAGCTCTCGGGCGGGAAGATGTCCCCGGCCGTGCCGGCGATGGCCGCGCCGAGGTAGGCCGCCGTCCATTCGCTCTCGCCGACCGCCACCGTCGGCGAGCCGGTCGTCGTCAGACGAGCCACCGGGACGTCGAGGCAGGCCGCCACCACGATCGCCTCGGTGAACCCGAGCCTCCGGTTGGTCGTCTCCACCTGGGCCACTGTCTCCCGCGTCCAGGCGATGCCGCGCAGCAGCATCTCGTCGGCCAGGCCCTGCTGGGTGAGGTTGGCCTTGGACCGCAACGCGGCCACGTTGCGGCGCACGATGTCCTCGATGCCCTTGGTCGGCTCACCGTTCATGACCCCATGCTACTCCGACGTAACGAAAATGAACATCCCCATATCCCAGCTCTAAGGACAATTGCCTCTCCACCTGCTCTTCGAGCTGAGGACTTGAGCCTGAGGTCGATGAAATTATGAACAGATCAGGTGATGCCCCCACCCGGCCGGTGGCCCTCTCTACTGGGCCGCCCCGGCCGGGTGGCCGACCGGTGTCGGATTGGACCGGCCACCGCATTCCCGGAGCGGAGCCGGCCCCGATGGACGTGTTGACCGTTCGAATGACATTTTCGTGGCGCCGTCGTCGTTGGCCCGACCCACGACCCGGCGGATCGACCAGTCGCCAATTTCCCGCTACAGCTTCCCGCCGCTTGCTCCGATCATCCCATAGAGGGATCCGGAACAAAAGGGGCAGGAACGACTTTGACGATCGACCCGTTTCATCTCGAGAAGACGAGCGAGTGGTCAGATGCCGACTTCGATCTCGACGATCTGATGCTGCCTCCCGAACCACAGTGGCAGCGTTGCGGTGCCGTCCACTGCATCGATCGGGGACCGTGGATCGGGACGCTGGTGTGCTGCATCAGACGTAGTGGTCACGACGACGTGCACTCCATGTCGCTCGGCGACGAGGGCGCCGCCGACTTCTGGCGCGAGTCCTGGTTGTAGGTCTGCTCCCGGTCACCGCGACCGGGTGAGCACCACCGCCTGGTCGGGGCGGAGGGAGCCATCGAAGGTCCGGCCCTCGCCGACCCCGTCGCTCGACACCGCGACCACCAGCTGAGGCTCGGTCGGTGACTCCGATCGGAACAGCGCTGACCGATCCACGGCGGCATCGGCGTCAGTGAAGTTGATCACCACCACTGCGACACCATTCCGCTGCGGTGCGGCGGTATCCGAGCAGCCCGTCGGGTAGTCCGAGGAGCTCGAGATCACCGCGGTGGAGGGCAGGGATGTCGCGGCGGAGCGCGATCAGGCGCCGGTACAAGTGGAGCACCGACGATGGATCGTGCCGTTGCCGTTCGTAGTTGCATCTGTCCGGCTCCGGCGGGAATGGCAGCCACGGCCGGCATCCCGGGGCGGTGGGCCACCCGTGGTCCGGACCACCGTCCCAGGGGATCGGCGCCCGGCATCCGTCGCGTCCGCCCGGGTCGACCCGCCGGTCGGCGGGAACCTGGGCGTCGAGCAGCGCCGAGCTCCTCGCCCTGGAAGAGGAAAGGGGACCCCCGGAGGGTGAGCAGCAGCACGGCCGCGGCCCGGGCCCGGGCCTCGCCTCGTCTGGCGGTGGTCTCGGCGTCCTCGCCCGATCGCTGCGCCCCGAGGTCGTAGCGGGACCGATGTCGCGGGTTGTCATGGTTGGACAGCACCCAGGTGGGCCACCCGCCACCTGGCTCCAGGGCATTGAGGGTCGTTTCGATGCATTCCGACCAGGGGCGGGACTGCCAGCGGGCGTACGAGGGGCGGGAAGTTGAAGGCCAGGTGGAGCTCGTCGCCGGCGCCGTAGTAGGTGGCCACCGCCTCGGTCGACAGCAGGTAGACCTCGCCGACCACCACGCGGTCCCCGGGATAGGCGTCGACCAGGGCGCGGATCGCCCGCAGGCGCCCATGGGTGGCCGGCTGGTCATTGAGGGCGCTGTGAGGGATGCCGGCCACCGGCGCGGGATCGTCGGGGAGGGCCGGGTCCTTGCCGATGCAGTGGATCACGTCGGCCCGGAAACCATCGACCCCACGATCGAGCCAGAACCGAAGCACCTGGTGCATGGCCCGGACGACCGCCGGCTCGTCCCAATTGAGATCCGGCTGGGCCGCGTCGAACAGATGGAGGTACCACTGGCCCGAACCGGCGTCGAGGGTCCAAGCCGGGGCGGACAGGTCGAATGCCGCCACCCAATTGTCGGGTGGGGCGCCGTCGGCGGGGCCGTCCCGCCAGACGTACCAGTTCCGGTGCCGGCTGCCCCGTCCCGAGACGGCGTCGACGAACCAGGGATGGCGATCGGAGGTGTGGTTCGGGACCCAGTCGATGATCACCTTCAGCCCGAGGGCATGGGCCTCCCCCAGCAGGCGGTCGAAGTCGTCGAGCGTGCCGAACAGGGGGTCGACGTCGCAGTAGTCCGAGACGTCGTAGCCGAAGTCGACCATGGGGGAGGGGAAGAAGGGGGAGAGCCACAGGGCGTCGACCCCGAGCCAGGCGAGGTCCTCCAGGTGGGCGAGAATGCCGCCGAGGTCACCCACCCCGTCCCCGTCGGAGTCGGCGAACGAGCGGGGGTAGATCTGGTAGAAGACGGCCCCCTCCCACCACGGGCCGGCCGCCGTCCCCGCCTCGGGCGTCCGCCTCGCTGGCACGGCCTGAGGTTAGCAACCGGCCTGGCTGGCGCACCCCGGGGCCAGGGAGAACGGCCTGGTCATGGAAGTGGGGCTCCGAGGTCGGATCCCTTCAGTTCGGGCCGGTATCTGCCGAGAGAATTCTGCACTGGGACTGACAACAATCCTGAGAGGGGAAGGCGGCATGGTGGAGCGGCGTATGAGAGAGGACGGGTCGTTCTTGGCCGACGGCCTGACGGGCAGCATCCCGCCGGAGGTGTTCGGCGTCGGGCGGGTCTGCATCGAGCCCAACTGCCAGGTGCGGCTGTCGCGGTACAACAGCACCGATTGGTGTGCTATCCACGAGAGCCCCATCTCGACCCAACGACCCTTCGACACCTCCACCCGCCAGCGGGGCCGCCGGCGCAATTCCTCCGGCCGTCGCCGGACGGCGTCTCGCCGGAACCAGCGGCAGTCGGCGGCCTGAGCCGCGCCGCCGGGCGGCGGAACGCTTTCGGCACCGACTCCGGTCCGTCCGGCGAGGCGGTCGAGGTGGACCGGTCGATCGTCCGCCGGGTCCGGTAGTCGCCGGTGCCGGGCGAGGCCGTGGTCCGGCGTATGGTCTGATCCGGGCTCGGCCTGGGCCCACTGACGCGTGCGGGGCCGGTGCCCATCGGTTGAGCGGAGCGTCTCATCGGGCGCCGGCGAGCGGTGCGACCGATGCGGATCGGAGGACGACGATGGCTGGACAACTCGACGGGACGGTGGCCCTGGTGACCGGGGCCTCCAGTGGCATCGGAGAGGCCACCGCCCTCCGGCTGGCCGCCGAGGGGGCCGGCGTGGCTGTCGCCGCCCGACGCCGGGACCGCCTCGAGCAGCTGGTCGAGCGGATGGACGGCTCGGCGAAGACACTGGTCGTCGAAGCGGACGTCACCGACCAGTCCTCGGCCCGGGCCATGGTCGAGGACACGGTCCGTGAGTTCGGGCGCCTGGACATCCTGATCAACAACGCCGGCGTCATGCTGCTCGGCCCCATTGTCGACGCCCCCGTCGAGGAGTGGCGTCGGATGGTCGAGCTCAACCTGCTCGGGCTGCTCTACTCCACCCATGCCGCGCTACCGCATCTGCTGCGGGCGGCCGACCGCGAACCGCGCCGGGTGGCCGACCTGGTCAACGTGAGCTCGGTGGCCGGCCGCGTGGCCCGGCTGGCGAGCGGTGTGTACAACGCCACCAAATTCGGCGTCGTGGCCTTCTCCGAGTCGCTCCGCCAGGAGGTGACCCGGCGCCACCTTCGGGTGGCGGTGGTCGAGCCCGGGGCGGTGATGACCGAGCTCGCCAGCCACAACCGGCCCGAGATCATCGACGGGCTGCGGGCGACGCTCGGCCCGATCGAGATGATGCGTTCGGAGGACATCGCCGAGTCCATCCTGTTCACCATCACCCGCCCCCGGCACGTGGCCGTCAACGAGGTCCTGATCCGGCCCACCGAGCAGGAGCGCTGAGTGCCTGACGGCGGTTACCCTCCGTCCGGCCACTTCCTCGGTGACCTCGGCCTCGAGACCGAGGCTGTGGCCCCGGGCCGCGCCGTGGCGCGCACCCGGGTGACCCCGGAGATCACCGGGGCCGACGGGGGCGTGCGGGCCGGGGTGCTGGCCACGCTGGTCGACGTGGTGGGCGGCGTGGCCGCCCTACGAATGGTCGACCCCCCGGACTGGTTGGCGACCGCCGACCTCACCCTGCAGGTGGTGCGCCCGCTGGTCGGGCCGGTGGTGGAAGCGCAGGGCACGGTGGTTCGGAGAGGACACACCACCCTGGTCCTCGAGGCCGTGGTCTTCGACCGCCCCGAAGGACCATTCCCCAACGGCGCCGACCGCGACGCGGACCCGGGGGCCTGGGCCACTATGACCTTCGCCATCCTCCCCGGACGCAGTCCCACCTCGACGCTCGACGTGCCGGCCGGGCTGCCCGACCGCTGGAGCCTGCGCGGCCAGGGATTCGACCGTCCCATCGTCGACGCGCTCTCCATCTCGGTGACGGACCCGCCCGGCGGAGCCGTGGCAATGCCCGTGCACGAGTACCTCTACAACTCGTTCGGCGCGGTGCAGGGCGGGGTCATGGCTCTGCTCGGTGAGGTGGCGGGGGCCGCCGCCCTGGGGGCGGCCGGCCGGACCGGGACCGAGCCGGTGGTACGCGATCTGCGCCTGGCCTACCTGGCGTTGGGAAGGGTCGGGCCGATCGTCTCGCGCTCGTCGGTGCTCGGGCCACCCGGCGGACCGGCCGGTGGCAGCGCCCTCGTCGAGCTGCTCGACGCGGGGGCCGGCGACCGGTTGACCACCGTGATCCAGGTCGGTGCGGCCCCGGTGGGGCCATGAGCCCGGTGGTGAGCGGCGAGGGCGGCGACGAGCCCATCGACCGCCGCCGCCATGTGGCCGAGTACTTCCGCCTGCAGCGGTGGGAGATCCCGCCGGCCGGCGGCGCCGAGGGGTTCTCCGAGATCGGTGGCCGGGTGCCGGTGGACGACCACCTGCAGAACGCGGCCGGGGGTCTGGGGAGCGGGGCTCTGTTGACCAGCCTCGACTCGCTGGGCGGTCTGCTCTCCGGCCTGTCAGTGCTGCCCCGGTGGATCGTCACGACGTCGATGACGGCCACCGTGGGCGGCCTCGCCCAGACGGGCCCGCTCCGGTTGCACGGACGCATCCTGCGCCGTGGGCGCAATTCGGTGGTGTCCGGCCTCGAGGTGGTCGACGAGGGCGATGGTGACCGTCGGGTGGCCGTCGCCACCATGACCTGCGCCGTGCTCGACCCCGGTGATCGGGACCTCCATTTCGAGCGGCCGTACTCGACCCCGATGCCCGCACCCCGATCGGAGCCGCCGACGCCCGAGGGCTTCTTCTGCATCGAGGCGGGCGCCGGTCCGGTCACCACGCTGGTGCTGGCCGACCACTTGCGAAACCCGTGGGGGATCCTCCACGGCGGGGCCGTGGCCACGCTGGCCGAGGTGGCTGCGTGCCGATCCGTCGAGGCCCACCGGTCCGAAGTCCGGGGTGCGGCCGACTCGCTGGCCGCCGCCGACATGGTGCTCCACTACCTGCAACCGATCCGTGTGGGCCCGGTCGAGGCCCGGTGCCAGGTGCTCGGGGGCGGCCCGGGCCGCACCCTGGTGCGGGTGGCCGTGCACGACCTCGGCCACGATGGTCGTATGACCGCCCTCGGATCGGTGGCCGTCGTGGCCGTGTGACTCCCGGCGTCTGACCGTCCGCCCGAGGTCCGCCGGCGCGGGTTCAACCCGCCCGGGCCGGCCAGGCGACCGCCGACCCGTCGGCGGTGATCTCGACCTCGGTCCCGTTCGCCACCACCAGGTCCCCTTCGGCCCGCACGGTGATGGGTGCCGCCTCGGGCGATCCCTGGGGATCGACCGTGATCACCGTGTCGTGGCCGTGGAACTGGGTGCGGACCACGCTGGCCCGCAACCCCGTCCCCCGCACCTCGGTGGAGAGGATGAGCTGCTCCGGCCGGACCAGCGCCACGGCCGGTCCGGCCGAGGCCGGAGCGCGGGGATGGAGGCGGAGCTCGAGCGGCCCGAACGGAGTCAGCACCCGGTCGCCGTCGACCGTGGCGGCCACCAGGTTGGCGTCGCCGAGGAACCGGGCCATGGCCGGATCCACCGGATGGTCGTAGAGCTCCTGGGGCGTCCCGCGCTGACCGATGGTGCCGTCACGAATCACCGCCACCTGGTCGGCCATCGACAGGGCTTCGTCCTGGTCGTGGGTCACCAGCACGGCCGTGATCCCCCCCGCCCGCAGCACGTCCTGCACGTCCGACCGGACGCTCGACCGCAGGCCGGCATCGAGCGAGGAGAACGGCTCGTCCAGGAGGACCAAGGCCGGTCCGATGGCCAGGGCCCGGGCCAGGGCCACGCGCTGCTGCTGCCCACCCGAGAGCTCGTGGGGGTACCGACCCCCCAGGCCGGTCAGCCCGACCATCTCCAGCAGCTCCCCGACCCGTTGGGCGGCCCGCCTTCGCTTGGGGCCGCGGACGCCGAAGGCGACATTGGCCGCCACGGTGAGGTGGGGGAACAGCGATCCCTCCTGGGGGACGTAGCCGATGCCCCGCTGTTCGGGCGGGAGGGCGCGTCCCGAGTCCTCCACCACCCGGCCGCCGATGGTCACCTCGCCGGCATCCGCGCGCTCGAACCCGGCCACCACCCGCAAGAGGGTCGTCTTCCCGCTGCCCGAGGGACCGAGGATGGCGGTCAGCGACCCGACCGGCACCTCGAGGTCCACGCCGTTGAGCACGCGCTGGGGTCCGAACGACTTGTGCAGGTCACGGAGGCCGAGGCCGGTCACCGACGCTCCGCTCGCGCCGGCAACCGGTCGAACCATCGCCCGAGGATATAGCTCGGCACCACCGCGATCAGGATCATCAGCCCGGCATAGGGTGCGGCCGCGGCGTACGACAGGTTGGTGGTGAAGGCCCAGAACTGGGTGGCCAGCGTCTGCACGCCCGTCGGTACCAGCACCAACGTGAGGGTGAGCTCGGTGACGGTCGAGAGGAACACCAGGCAGAACCCGGCGGCGAGCCCGGGACCGACCAGGGGCAGCACCACCCGCCACCAGACCACCAACCGGCGGCGGCCGAGCGAGCGGGCCACGTCCTCGAGGGCCAGGGGCGCCTGGGCGACCGACGTGCGCACCGCCACCAGGGCCAGGGGGAAGAACATGATGGCGTACCCGATGATGAGCAGTGGCGTGCTCTGGTAGAGCGGTTGCACCGCCCGGATCGAGAAGTAGACGAGGGCGAGGGCGATGATGAGCCCGGGTACGGCCTGGACCACGAACGTGCCGCGCTCGAGGGCGATCGTCGACCGCCGCGGGTGCCGCACCGCCAGTAGGGCCACCGGGAAGGCCAGGGCGGTGGCGAGGACACCGGCCGCGGCGGCATAGCCGGCCGTGGTCAGGGCGGCCCCTCCGACCGAGGCGGAGGCGGGCAGGGTGGTGGTCCCACCCTGCACCGACCAGTAGAGGACGACTCCCACCGGGACCCCGAGGGCCAGGCCGACGAGCGCACCCAGGCCGACCAGGGCGGGCACGGTGACCGGGCCCAGGCGGTGGAAGCGCGGGCTGCGCACCGCCGCGGTGGTGCGGGTCACCCGGCCCCGGCCGCGGGCCAGGACATCGCCGCCCAGCACGGCGAGGCTGATGACCACCAGGATGAGGGCCAGCGACGAGGCGACCGGGAGGTTGTAGCTCCGCTGCGACTCGAAGAAGATCTCCGTCGTGAGGGTCTGGTACCGGAGGACCTCGAAGGCCCCGTACTCGGCCAGCAGGGCCAGGGAGACCAGGACGCAACCGCCGAGCAGGGCCGGCCGGGCCTGGGCCAGCGTGACCCGCCAGAAGGTCCGCCACCGGGACAGCCCGAGTGAGCGGGCCACCTCCTCCTGGCCCGGGTCGGCGCCGCGGAACGAGGCCGCCACCGGGAGGTAGACGAGAGGGTAGAGGGCGAGGGTCATGACCAGCACGGCCCCGGGGAACCCGTGGACACTCGGGGCCACGGACACCCAGCCGAAGCCGGTGACGAAGTCCGGGATGGCCACCGGTAGCACCACCGCCACCGCCCAGAACCGCCGACCGGGCAGATCGGTCTTTTCCACCAGCCAGGCGGTGGCCGTTCCGATGGCGGCGCAGGCCACGGTCACCACGGCCGACAGCCGCACCGTGTTCCAGAGCAATCCGAGGGTGAACCGGCGGAGCACCAGGTGGACGATGTCCGACCATCCGATCTGCGACGCCTGGACCACCACGTAGACGAGGGGGAGGGCGAGCAGGGCGGCGACGGCCAGGGCGCAGATCCAGAGGAGCACGGGGGTCCGCGTTCGCGCCGGCACCCCGGGCAGGCGCGGCTCGCCCAGGTCGAGCTGGGTCTGGGTCGGGGCCGCCAGGGTCATGGCTGCGTCACGGGCCCGACGGCCGGCCCGGGAGCCCGGTCATGCCAGTCCGGCTTGTTGCAGCAGGGCGAGCGCGGCCGCGCCCTCTCCGAGCTGGCCGACGGTGAGGGGGGAGGGCTGCAGGCCGTCGAAGGGCGGTAGCTGCTTCGCCGTCGTCACCCCCGAACCAAGGGGGTACTCGAAGCTGTCGCTCCGGCCCACGATCTCCTGGCCCTGACGGCTGACCAGAAAGGCCACGAACCGCTGGGCGGCGGTCTGCTCCTTGCTCGAGGCCAGGACGCCGGCACCGGACACGTTGATGATGTATCCCGGATCTCTGGGGGCAAAGGTGGCGACGCCCGTAGCCCCCGCTCCCCCTTCGGCCCGCAGGCGGTACCAGTAGTAGTGATTGATGATCCCGATCTCGACCTGTCCGTTGTTGACCTCGCTGGTCAGGGTCTCGTTGTTGGGGTAGATGTTGCCGCCGGCGTTGTTCTTGACCCCGGCCAGCCACGACGCCGCCGCCGCCGGGCCGTGGTCGTGGATGATCGACGCCACGATGGGGAAGAAGTCGACCTCCCCCTGGGCCAGGCCCAGCTTCCCCTTCCACGCCGGGAGGGCCAGGTCCATCACCGACGTGGGCAGTTCGGCCGGGGTCAGGCGCCCGGTGTTGTAGATCATCACGCTGACCCGGGCCGACACGCCGACCCAGTGCCCCGTCGGTGAGCTGTACCGGGCCGGTACGGCGGCGAGGGTCGACGGATCGATCGCCGCCAGCAGGTCCTTGCTCTGCAGTTGCTCGAGGGCGAGGGAGTTCTCGGTGTAGATGACATCGGCTGGAGATGCCGACCCTTCCGTCTCGATCTGGTTCACGAGCACCGACTCGCTGTCGTTGCGCACCGACACGTTGATGCCGGACTGCTTCTCGAACGCCTTCACCAGGGCGTCCGTCGTCTGTTCGTGTTGGCCGTTGTAGAGGGTGAGGGTCGTGCCGCCGGCGCCACTCGACGAGCTGCAGGCCCCGGCGAAGAGGGCCACCGCCACGACGGCGACCGTCGTGGCGACGCCGCCGCGCCCGGGCCATGGGATTCGTGGTCGTCCGCGGTGGTGTCGGCCCTGGGCTCGGTCGCGCATCGACTACCTCGTTCCGGGCTGCGGGATCCGGCCCCCGGGGGCCCGGTCCCGCGGGGAGGGTTTGGAGTCAGGCACGACTCCACGACTGGGTACATCGACAACATAAGGTATCAATCACAAAAAAGATTAGGTATACCGAATATCCTCTGTCAACCAGGGTGTGAGCCCAGGAGACGTAGTCTTTGGCCCACACCGACCCGCAGAGGAGGCGGCCAGCCATGAGCCCGAGACGATCCCACCGAGCGGCGCCCATGGAGGGGCGGACGGTCGTCATCACCGGCGCCAACTCGGGCGTGGGGAAGGCCACCGCGGTGGCCCTGGCCGCGGCCGGCGCCCGCACCGTCATCACCGCCCGCCACGAGGCCCGGGGCCGTCAAGCCGTGGAGGACATCCGTCGGGCCAGCCGGTCGGACCAGGTCGACCTGGTGGTGTTCGACCTGGCTGATCTGGCCTCGGTGCGGGCCGGCGCCCGTCAGCTCCTCGACGCCTGCGAGCAGATCCATGTGCTGGTCAACAACGCTGGGTTGGTGCTGTCGCACCGGACCGAGACGACGGACGGGTTCGAGACCACCTTCGCCACCAACCACCTCGGTCCGTTCCTGCTCACCCGGGAGCTGACCGGGCGACTCCAGGCGTCCGCCCCGGCCCGCGTCGTCACCGTGGCCTCGACCGCCCATCGGTCGGCCCGCCGCGGCCTCGACTTCGACGACCTCCAGTCCGAGCGCGGCTACGCCGGGATGCAGGCCTACGGTCGCTCGAAGCTGGCCAACATCCTCTTCACCACCGAGCTGGCCCGACGCCTGGCCGGCTCCGGGGTCACGGCCAACTCGCTCCACCCCGGCACGGTGGCGACCGGGTTCGCCCGTGACGACGACGCCTCGGGTCTGCTGGCCTTCGGGGTGAAGGTGATCAAGCCCTTCATCCTCACCCCGGAGAAGGGGGCGCGCACTTCGGTGTACCTGGCCTCATCGCCTGACGTGGCCGGGGTCACCGGCCAGTACTTCGTCAAGTGCAAGCCCCGGTCCCCGTCGGCGGCGGCGCGGGACGAGGCCGCCGCCGCCCGGCTGTGGTCGGTGAGCGAGCAGCTGGTCGACGGGGCCACCACCCGGGCGGCCTGACCGGCGGCCCGGCGGCGCGACCACGAGCGGCTGGTCCGCCATGCCGCCCGGGCCCGGACCTAAGGTGGTCCCCGAGGCCACATGGCCCATCGGGCCTGCTCAAGTCGGCCCCCCGGCGTGACAGGGAGGTTGCTATGTCCACCCCAGGCGGAAGCGTCACACCCGACGAGCGTGACATCCTGCGAGTCATCGGGAAGTCATGGGGCTGGGTCCTGTTCTTCGGCGTGGTGACCCTGCTCCTCGGGGTGGTGGTCACCGTGCGCCCGAGGGACACCATCTACGCCTTTGCCATCGTCTTGGGCATCTGGCTGTTCGTGGCCGGCCTGTTCCGGATCGTGATGGCCATCGCCGACCGCGAGGACACCGCGGGGACGCGGTGGCTGATTGCCCTGCTCGGCCTGGTCTCGGTCATCGTCGGCATCCTCTTCCTCCACCGCACCAACGAGACCGTCACCACCCTGGCTTTTCTCATCGGGCTGTTCTGGGTGGTCGGGGGGATCATCGAGTTCTTCACCGCCTACAGCGACTACGGCGCGCCGGCTCGAGCTTGGCGGGTGGCCATGGGGGTGTTGGCCTTCGCCGCCGGCGTGGTGACCCTGGTCTGGCCCAACCTCACCTTGACCGCCTTGGCGGTGATCATGGGGATCTGGCTGATCATCTACGGGTTGTTGGAGATCACCCTCTCGTTCCAGCTACGCCGCCTGGCCAAGGTCTGACCCGGGACCTCCCTCGGGGGCCCGAGCTACAAGGGCTCGCCCTCACCCAGCTCCGTCGTGACCTCGGCGATGGCCTCCCTCTCCGCGTCGGCGCTGAGTGGCGGACCACCCCCGCGGTCACGCCACAGCTCAGGCACTCGCCAGAGCAGGATGCCCACACCGGCCACGCAGGCCAGGCCCCCCGACCACACCGCGAATTGCGGCCCTCCGATGGCGGCCGCCAGCCCGGTCTCGGCGTCCCCGAGCCTCGGGCCCCCCGCCACCACCGCGAAGAACGTGCCCGACAGCCGTCCCTGTAGGTGGTCGGGCACGGTCCGCTGCTGCACCGCCTGGCGGAACACGGCCGAGATGACGTCGGCCGCCCCGGCCAGGGCCAGCAGCACCAACCCGATCCAGAGCACGGGGATCACACCGAAGAGCGCGATCGTCACTCCCCATACCACCACGCAAGCGGCAATGGCCCGGCCCTGGCGGCGGACCCGGGAGCACCAGCCCGTGAACAGCGATCCGAGGAGCGCTCCCGCTCCGGGGGCGGCATAGAGCAATCCGACCACCCCGGCACCCCCGCCGAACAGGCCGACGCCGAGGGCCGGGAAGACCGCCCTCGGCATGCCGAAGATCATGGCGTTGAGGTCGATCCAGTAGGTGGCCGACAGCAAGCGTTGACCTCGGAGGTGCCGGAACCCCTCGGCCATCGACCGGAGACCCATGGGCGTACCTCCTCCACTCGGGACGAGTGAGGGAAGCAGGAGCGCCGCCACGAGGGCCACGCCGAAGGTGGCCACGTCGATGCCGTACACCGCGCTCGAGGCCGATGGTGGCGATGAGCACACCGGCCAGGGCGGGCCCGGCCACCAAGGCCAGCTGCTGGATGGCGGTCTGCAGGGCGATGGCCGGGGTCACCTCCTGCTCGTCGACCAGCATGGGCAAGGCCGCCCGCCGGGCCGGCCAGTCGACCCCCTGGAACCCGGCGTTTGCCGCGGTGCAGGCGAACAGCGGCCACACCGCCGGGTGCGAGGAGGAGGCGTTGGCCACCAGGCCGCCGACCGCCGCGGCCATGGCCACCTGAGTGAGAACGAGGACGGTCCTGCGGTCCATGGCGTCGGCCAGGGCGCCGCCCCAGAGCGCGCCGGCCAGCAACGGCACCAGCTGGACCAGCCCGATGAGCCCGACCACCAGCGTCGAGTGGGTGAGCCCGTAGGCCTCGAAGGCCACCGCCACCAACGTGAGCTGCGAGCCCATGCCGGAGACGAGTTGGCCGGCCCAGAGCCGGCGGAAGTGCCGGTGCCTCCGCAACGGGGCGATGTCGACGACGAAGCGGGC
Organism: uncultured Acidimicrobiales bacterium; assembly: GCA_963727075.1. GTDB lineage: Bacteria > Actinomycetota > Acidimicrobiia > Acidimicrobiales > RAAP-2 > Bog-756. Next base: position 1,746,139 of record CAVSET010000006.1, on the reverse strand, counting down.
CACCCGGCCACGGTAACGGCCGGCACCCCCTGCATCCTGCACCGACGGGCCCCCGTGCGGGGATTTAACAGAAATGTCCCCCGAATGCTGCCATGGTGGCAGGAGGTGCCGCTACAATGGGGGGGCATGAGGAGCAGGGAAACGTCATCGGGCCCCGACGACGGGGCTGAGACCGGGCCGGAGCCGAGCAAGGCGCCCAAGCCCAACGCCACAATGGCTGTGTCCATTGCCGGTTTCTCGACGGCCTGTAGCAAGGACGCCCTGGTATCCAGCGCCAAGGCAGCCCGGGAGGCACTCTCGACGGACTAGACGGACCCCACCAGGTCCAGGACGTCAAGGAGTCGCTTCTTCCGAAGCGGCTCCTTTTTTGTTTGATCGGGAGCCATGTTCTGTTGGGGGCATCTTCTGTTGGGGGCATGCCCGACCCGGCACCGACCACCGACCACCGACCTCCCGGTTTGGCCGCCACGACGACGAACTGCAGCACCACACCACGCCCATGACACACCCGAGGCACGAAACGGAGCGACACCATGTATGAATGCCACCCGACAGCTGACCGCCGCGAGCAGGCCCGGCGGGCCATGATCGACCGGGTGGCCGAATGGTCACCGGACCGGAGCTTCGACCTCGGTGACAGTCACGATAAGGGCGAGCCGTCCCTGTGTGTGGGGGAGGCCGCCTGACTCGGCGGGTGCATCTGCCACCCGATCGCGCCGGTCCCCGGGGCCGCCGCCCACCGGCCTCGAACGGCGCTCTAGCGGACGGCCGCGAACGCCGCGCCCACTGCCGCGATGCCGTCGGGGTCGGCGAAGGCGAAGCTGAAGATCACCTCGTCAGCGCCCGCATCGATGTGCCCGGCCACCAGGCCCGGGATCTCGTGGGGCTGGCCCACCGTGAACCCGGCGACCTCGTCGGCCGAAGCGCTGGCGGCCAGCATGGACCGGACCTCGGTCGTGTTCTCGTCGGACGTGGTCAGAATGAGCGGGGTCATCCAGGTCACGTCGATCTCCGAGGGGTCGCGGCCGACGTCGGCACAATGGCGGTGGACCGCCTCGATCTTGCGGGACAGGGTGGCCACATCGCCGGTGACGTTGCACTTGTCGGCGTAGCGGGCCACCAGCCGCAGTGTTCGCTTCTCCCCACCGCCACCGATCATGATCTTCGGCCCTCCGGGCTGCACCGGGCGCGGCAGGTTGCGCGCATGGTCCAGCCGGAAGTGGGCTCCCTCGAAGCTCACGTCGTCACCGGTGAACATGGCCCGGCAGATCTGCACGGCCTCCTCGAGCATGTCGAGGCGCTCGCCATCGGGCGGGTAGTCGACGCCGAGCGCCTTATGCTCCACGTCGTACCACGCCGCCCCGATGCCGAGGTTGGCCCGTCCCTTCGAGACGACGTCGAGCGTGGTGACGATCTTGGCCAGAATGCCGGGGTTGCGGTAGGTGACCCCGGTGACGAGGGTGCCGAGCTGCACCCGTTCGGTCCGGGCCGCCAGCGCGCCGAGCAGCGTGTAGGCCTCGAGCATGGGCTGGTCGGGACCGCCCAGCGGTGGGAGCTGGAAGAAGTGGTCCATGACCCACACCGAGTGGTATCCGGCTGCCTCGGCCGCCTGGGCCAGGTTCGCCGTGTGCTCGAAGAGGGCTTCGGCTTCAACGCCGGAGAAGTTGGGCAGTTGCACTCCGATATCGGTCATGAGGACTCACGGTAGCTGCCGGGGACGGCGTGGCCCATCGAACCCTCCATGCCGGGCTGATCAGCCGGGTCCGAGTGCTCCTGGCCCTCGAACTGGATGCGGTAGAGCTCGGCGTACTGGCCGCCGGCGGCGAGAAGGTCGTCGTGCTTGCCCCGCTCCACCACACGCCCGCCATCGAGCACCAGGATCACGTCGGCCTCGCGGACGGTGGACAGCCGGTGGGCGATGACCAGCGAGGTGCGGCCCTCCAGCGCGGTGGCCAGGGCCTGCTGTACGGCCGCCTCGGACTCCGAGTCCAGATGGGCGGTGGCCTCGTCGAGGACCACCACCCGGGGAGACTTGAGGAGGATGCGGGCGATGGCCAACCGCTGCTTCTCCCCGCCGGAGAGGCGGTAACCCCGATCTCCCACCACCGTGTCGATCCCGTCGGGAAGGGACTCGACCATGGTGGCGATCTGGGCGCCGGCCAGTGCCGCGTGCAACTCCCCGACGGTGGCGTCTGGCTTGGCGAACAGCAGGTTCTCCCGGATGGTCTCGTGGAAGAGGTGTGCGTCCTGGGTGACGACGCCGATGGTGGCGGTGAGGGACGCCATCTCGGCGTCGCGCACGTCCAGCCCGTTGATGCGGATCGCACCCGAGGTGACCTCGTAGAGGCGGGGGAGCAGATGGCTGATGGTGGTCTTGCCCGCACCCGACGGCCCGACGAGGGCCACCAGCTGACCGGGCTCGGCGGTGAAGGTGACGTCGAAGAGCACCTGGTTGGAGACCGTCTGGTCGAGGACGGCCACCGATTCCAATGAGGCCAGCGAGACCTCGTCAGCCCTCGGGTAGCGGAAGTTGACGTGGTCGTACTCGATGCGGGCCGGTCCGGGAGGGACGGGGTGGGCGTCGGGCTTGTCGTCGATGGCGGGCGGAAGGTCGAGCACCTCGAAGACCCGATCGAAGGAGACCAGCGCGGTCATGACGTCGATCTGCACGTTGGAAAGGGCAGTGAGCGGACCGTACAACCGGGTCAGGTAGGCGGCCAGAGCCACGACCGTCCCGAGCTGCAGGCTCCCGTTCACCACCTGGACACCACCCCAGCCATAGACGACGGCCGTGGCCAGGGCGGCGGTGAGCGTCAGGGCGGCGATGAAGAACCGGGCGTACATGGCCTGGGTCACGCCGATGTCCCGCACCCGGCCGGCCTTGGACTCGAAGGCGTCGCGCTCGTCGGCCGGGCGCCCGAACAGCTTCACCAGGAGCGCCCCCGACACGTTGAAGCGCTCGGTCATGGTGTTGTTCATCTGGGCGTTGAGGCTGTAGGACTCGCGGGTGATGGACGAGAGGCGCCGTCCTACCCGCTTCGCCGGCAACACGAAGATGGGCAGGATCACGAGGCTGATCACCGTGATCTGCCACGACAGCAGGAACATCACCACCAGCACCAGCACGACGCTGATGAGGTTGGAGACGACCGAGGACAACGTGTCGGTGAAGGCCTGTTGCGCCCCGATCACGTCGTTGTTGAGCCGGCTGATGAGCGCCCCGGTCTGGGTGCGGGTGAAGAAGGCGATGGGCATCTTCTGGATGTGCTCGAAGACCTTCGACCGCATGTCGAAGATGAGCCCCTCGCCGACCTTGGCCGATACCCAGCGGATGGCGATGGACAGCGCGGTGTCGATGACGGCCAGTACTGCCGCCACCAGCGCCAGCCCGATGATCAGGGACTTGTCGTGCTGGGGGATGCCCTTGTCGATGATCGAGCGGAACAGCAGGGGATTGATCACCCCGATGACCGCCTCCACCACGACGAGCACGAGGAACCAGGCCAGAATGGTGCGGTAGGGCCGGGCGAACCTGATCATCCGCCGGGCCGTCCCCTTGGTCACCCGTTGCTGGGTCACCGAGTCGTCGCGGCGCAGGGAGCGCAGCGCCCCGCCGAACTGGCCACCTCCCATGCCGCCGTGGGCCGCTGTCACTGTCCTTCACTGCGGGAACAAAACATGCTCCGGACCCTACTGTTCGGGCGGTCCCGCCCATCCAGCGAGTTCGGCCGCCGACCACCCGGTGGTGGCGTCAGCTCAGACCGCGCCACCAACCCGCGTCCGGTGACAGTTGGCAGGTCGAGCGCGGTGAGCAGGCCGGGCGGACCCTCCACCACGGCGGGGATGGCGTTGACCAGGCGCATGGCGGTGGCCTTCAGGCCCGCGGTGTTGTGATCGCCATTGCTGCCGACCAGTTGGAGGTCGAGGGTGTAGTTCGGCTCGCCGCTGATCTGGATCCGGTAGCAGCCCTGACCGGCCGGCTGGGGCCAATCGGGCGCGAGATCGTCGCGCAGCCGGGTGACGTGCTCGAGGACGATGACCGTCCGACCGTCTCGGATGCCCCGCACCTCGAAGTGCAGGGCGGCGGCGGTACCGGCTTCGATGGTCCCCGAGTCGACGTCGAAGGTGTCGGGGGCGGGGAGACGCTCGTACCATTCCTCGACCGAATCGAGCTCGACGTCGAGCCCGGCTGCCAGCTGGCGCACCACGCTCCCCCAGGCCATGGTCAGCACCCCCGGCTGCAGGATCATCGGGACGTCCGCCATCGGTCGGCCGAAGCCCATGATGTCGAAGATCACCATCGGTTGGTTGTAGGTGTTGTAGTTGAGCACCTCGGACACCCGCAGCTCGTCGATCCGCTCGCTCACCCCGGTCAGCACCAGCGGAAGGGCATCGTTGGCAAAGCCGGGGTCGACCCCGTTGACGAAGAGGGACACTCCGCCGGCGGTGGCCGCCTCTTCCAGCGGCCGGATCATCGCGTCGTCGACCACGCCGAACGGGTACTGCAGGAAGACCGGCCCGCTCGAGACCACGTTGACCCCGGCCCGGAGGATCCGTCCCAGGTCCTCGAGCGCTTCCATCAACCGGTGGTCGGCCATGGCGGTGTGCACCACGATGTCCGGCTCGAGGGCCAAGAGCTTGTCGACCTCGCTGGTGGCGGCCACCCCGAGGGTCCGGCCCAGACCGGCCAGCTCGCCTGCGTCCCGGCCGACCTTGTCGGGATTGGACACCCACAGGCCGACCAGCTCGAGATCGGGTCGGGCGTCGATGCCGGCGATGGCGTGCACGCCGACGTTGCCGGTGCTCCAGGCGACGACTCGGTACGTTTTGGTCATGTGGTCCTCCTCGGGCCGCTTCGGTGATCGGGGCTCGGGGTGTTCAGACGTCGGGGAGCCCCATGTCGAGGTTCGGGGCCTCGATGCCCCCGTCGACTTCGAGGATCTTGCCGGTGACGTACGAACCGGCCTCCGAGGCCAGGTAGACGATGGCGGCGGCGATGTCTTCGGGGTCGCCGATGCGCCCGAGCGGGGTCCCCGCCTCCAGCGCCTGGCGCAGTTCGTCGGTCTGCATCACGATGTCGAGGGCCGAGGTGGCCACCGAGCCGACGGCAATGGCGTTGACCCGTATCCGGGGGGAGAGGTCGGCGGCGGCCAGCCTGGTGTAGTGGGCCAGCGCCCCTTTGGCCGTGCCGTAGGCCAGATAGCCGCGCCCCGACAGGCGCCCCATGGCGGAGGAGATGTTGACCACCGATCCTCCACCCCCCTCGAGCATGAGGGGCACGGCCGGTCGGAGCAGGGCGTGTGCCGTCGACACGTTGAAATGGAAGGCCTGCTCCAAGCGGCCTGGTGAGGTGTCCATGAACGGGCGGGGCATGGCCCCACCCACGTTGTTGACCACCAGGTCGAGTCGGCCGAACCCCTGGCGGGCCCGTTCGACCAGGGAGGCCACCGCCTCCAGGTCGCTGAGGTCGGCCGGCACGATCACGGCCCGGCGGCCGGCGGCTTCGATCCGCCCGGCTACCTCCTCCAGCTGGTCGGCAGTGCGGGCGGAGATCACGACGTCGGCCCCGGCCTCGGCCAGGCCGACCGCGCAGGCCGCGCCGATGCCCCGGCCGGCCCCGGTGACGACGGCCACCTTGTCGGTCATGGCGAAGCGATCGAGAATCATGGACCGGTCCCTCCTTGTCGGCGACAGTGCTAGCAGCCCGGGGCGGGATGGCGCCACGTCCGGCGCTCCGTCGGGTCAACAGAAGCCCCGTCGTGGTTCTCGACCGGCACCACCGTCAGAGCCGGCGTTGCCGGTCAGTCGGCCAGGCCGGCCGACGCTGAGATGTGGGTGGGCCGCACCCGGACCAGCAGCTCACCGGGGACGCCGTTGCGCGCCCCGAAGGCCTCGGCGTTCTCCTCGCCCATGTACCGGCCGCCGATGACGGTGGCCCAGCGCCGGACCTCGCCGAGCTCCTCGCTGATGGCGGCGATCCCCTCGATGACGGCGAACGAGTGCGGCGGGCGCTCGTCGTCGACGCACAGGCATACCCGCGGATCACGACGCAGGCCCCGTCCCTTGAGCGTGCGGGCACCGGTAGTGAACACGATGTCGCCGATCGGATGGTCCCGCCCCGCGGTCGACGCGTCGAGGACGAACCACACCGGTGCCACATGGGGCCGGCCGTCGGCACGGGTGGTGGCCACCTTGGCCGTGTGGTTGGGCTCCCCGCCGAGGAAGACCAGGAGCTCGCCGTCGCTCATGGGTCGGGCCATGTCGGTCTCCCGGTCGTGAGCCTCGGATCAGGTGGGACGGGTGGTGGGGAGGCCGAGCTTCCGGTGGTCCCACGACACCGTCCGCTCGACGTTGAGCTTGGCCACGATCCGCTTGTTGAGCATGGTCTCGACCAACGGGCGCATCTCTTCGGTGTAGGCGCCGTAGTACCGCTCGAAGAGGTTGACTCCTAGCTCCCACATCTGCGTCGGGTCTTCGACGATCTCCGCCGTGCCGACCAGCTCGACGCCGCGCAGCTCCTCGTAGTAGTCGCCGTCCTCGAACATGCAGGTCATCCGGGGGTCCCGGCGAAGGTTGACCGCCTTTTGGGCCTTGGCCTTGGTCTCGACGGCGATCGAACCGTCGAGGAACCCGTACCACATGGCCACGGCGTGGATCGATCCGTCGTGGTTGAGCGTGCACATGGTCATGGGCCGGCGCTCGTGCAGGAAGGCCTCGACCTCGTCCGACGACATGACGATGAGATCGCGCTGCTTGACTCCGTGCCCCATCTGGTGGGGAATCTGCTGTTCGGCCATTCATCCTCCCGGCGCGGTGTGGATCGCTGCCCTCCCGGGGAAGCGTATCGGCGCCACCGCGGAGCGATGCACAATGGACCGGTGACCGATTCGACGAGCCGGGCCGAACTCGTCCCGAGCCCGGGGGTCGGTCGCCCGACCGTGCATGTCTGCTTCGTCTGCACCGGCAACATCTGCCGCTCGCCCATGGCCGACGTCGTGCTGCAGCACCTGGCTGCCGGCGTGAACATGCCAGACGGGCCGATCCTCGGCGACCGGCTGCGGGTGACGAGCGGGGGGACCGGGGGCTGGCACGCCGGTGAGCCCATGGACGACCGGGCCCGGGCGGCCCTGGCCCGCCGGGGGTATGCCGATCATGGCCACCGGGCCCGACGCTTCGAATCGGCGTGGTTCGCCTCGACCGACCTGGTGGTGTGCCTCGACCGTGGCCACCGGCAGACGCTCGCCGGTCTGGCCCGGGCCCACGCCGGCGACGATCGTTACGATGATCGCTTGGTGCTGTTGCGGAGCTTCGACGCCCGGGCCGGCGGGGCGGTCGACGTGCCCGATCCCTACTACGGGGAGGATGCCGATTTCGACACCTGTGTGGCCTTGGTGGAGGCGGGTTGCCGTGGTCTGGTCGGCCATCTGAGCGCCATCCTCGGCTCCACGTCTCAGGCCAGCGGGACGAAGGACTCGGCCTCGTAGGCCAGCATCCGCTCGTAGACCTCGCGCAGCTCCTTGCGGCGGGACCGGTCGTTGGCCAGGTTGTCGACCTCGGTCGGGTCGGTGACGTGGTCGTACCATTCGTGGTCGTTGTCGTCGAAGGCGCAATCGGCCCCGAAGAGCTTCTCGCCCGGAGACGTGCCCCACAACCCGGTCGACGGCTTGCCCCCGCCCACCCCGTAGTAGCGGGCGTACTTGGTTCGACCGTCGTAGAAGCCTCGCAGCGCGTAGCGGACCTTGTTGAGCTCGGTGGTCTGCGCCGAGTCCTGAGCGAAGAGGATGTGGTCCCGGACGGTGGCGGACGGATCGGCCAGCACAGGCGTGAGATCGGTGCCCTGCACGGTGGGGGTGCTGAGACCGGCGTCCACCCCGGCCAGTGAGCAGATGGTGGCGGCCAGGTCCACGTGCGAGCCCAGGGCGGCGGTCACCGTGCTGGCCGACGTCACGCCGGGCACCTTGACGTAGAGGGGGACTCTCATGATCTCGTCGTAGACGAAGGGCCCCTTGGAGCGAAGTCCGTGGGAGCCGCACATGTCGCCGTGGTCGGAGGTGAAGATGACGACCGTGTCCTCCCACGCCCCGGCGGCCTCGAGGGCAGAAAGAACCGTGCCGAGGCTGCGGTCGGCCAGTCGATGCAGGTGCACGTAGTAGTCGAGGTGTCGCAGCCAAGCGGCCGTGTCGTCAGGGTCGATGTAACCCCACAGCCCGTGCTGCTGGTCCCAGCGCCACTGCCGGTGGGCCTCCGGCTTGGTGTGCAGGTCGTCTTCGAAATTGTCGGGCAGCCGGTCGACCACCTCCGGGTACGGTTCGGAGAAGACCGGCAGAGGGTCATCGTCCTTCCAGGCGGCGGACTCGAGCACCGAGCGGATGGCGTCCACCTCCTCGGGATGGCGCTCCCGGTAACCGGGTTGGTCGACCGGATACCACATCACGTCATGGGGGTTGACCAGCGCCACGGTGAGGAACCACGGTCTGGCGTCGGTCCGACCGGGCCCCCCGGCCCCGTTCTCGCCGGCGTTCTCGGTGAGCCAGTGCGCGGCATTGCTGGCGATGATGGGGTCGAAGTGCACTCCGGTGCCGGCCCACCCCATGAAATGGCGGTCGTTGCCGTCCCAGTCGGCGAAGCCGTAGGCCTCCATGTCGGGGGTGGGCGAATGGGAGAGGTGCCACTTGCCGATGTAGGACGAGCGGTACCCGGCCGTGCCGAGCAGCGAGCCCAAGGTCGGCGTGGAGGTGGGCAGCTCCTGGTGCTCGGGCATGATCACGTTGTCGAGCACCCCATGACCCTCGAGGTAGCGACCCGTGAACAGGCTGGCCCGGCTGGGCGAACAGGGCGACGAGTGGGTGAAGTAGTCGGGTGAATTCGAGCCCCTCGGCGCGGAGCCGGTCACGCCAGGGCAGGGAGACGTCCGCCGGGAGCCAGGACCGTTGGCGCTCCTGGTCGGAGACGACCAACAAGATGTTGGGGCGCCCCGATTGCGATCCGGTCATGGCCTGAACGGTAGCGGCTCGACCGAGCCGGTCCCGGAGTCGGCTGTTGGCGCCTAAAAGTGAAATGTGTTCTACTTCTCCGGACGTCAGGCTGACAGCCTTGGGGGAGGTCCCGCATGCCCGAGAACGAAGCGCTGCACGCCAATCACCGCCTCGAGTATCCGTACTCGCGCTCCGTGGGCCCGGTCATCGGAGGGTTCCTCACCGGGCTTCGCGACGGTCGGCTCGTCGGGGTGCGGGGGGCCGGAGGAACGGTCATCGTGCCCCCGACCGAGTACGACCCGACCACCGGCGAGGACACCGGCGAACTGGTCGAGGTCGGACCGGGGGGCTCGGTCGAGTCGTGGGCCTGGGTGGACCATCCTCAGGCGAAGCACCCACTGACCAGGCCCTTCGCTTGGGCGCTCATCCGGCTCGACGGGGCCGACACCGCCCTCCTCCACGTGGTCGACTCCGGCGGCCCGGACCGTCTCACCCGCGGTGACCGGGTCACGGTGAAGTTCCGGCCGGCCGGCGAGCGGGTGGGGTCCATGGCCGACATCGAGGCCTTCGTGCCCGAGGGAGGGTCGGGCCGGTGACCGGCGACCCGGCTACCGAGGAGGTGGGCCCGGTGACCACCCTGGCCACGCCCATCCGTCTCGACTACGACTTCACCCCCGGGGTGGCCCAGTCCCGCTTCCTGCGCGGCCTCGAGCAGGGCAAGTTCATGGGCCAGCGCTGCCCGGTCTGCGGCAAGGTCTACGTGCCGTCGCGAGGATCGTGCCCGACCGACGGCGTGCCCACCACCGAGGACGTCGAGCTGGCCAACGTCGGCACGGTGACCACCTACTGCGTGGTCAACGTCCCCTTCGCCGGGCAGTCCATCGAGATCCCCTACATCTGCGCCCAGGTCCTCCTGGACGGGGCCAATCTCTCGTTCATGGGACTCATCCAAGAGGTGCCGACCGACCAGATCCGCATGGGGATGCGCGTCGAAGCCGTCTGGGTGGAGCCCGACCAGCTCACCCCGTCGCTGGCGTCGGTCAGGTACTTCCGGCCGAACGGCGAACCGGACGCCGACTACGAAACCTTCAAGGAGTACCTGTGAGCGCCCACGGGCCAGAACGCACCGTCCGGCCGGTGTCGGTCGCCTCGTTCGCCCAGGCGCAGAACGTGCGCCGCGACGACCAGCACAATGAGGTGGAGATGCTGATGCCGGTGGTGGCCGAGGCCTTCGACAACATCGGCATCACCAAGGACGACGTCGACTTCATCTGCTCGGGCTCCACCGACTACCTGGTCGGTGGGCCGTTCAGCTTCGTGACTGCGCTGGACGCGGTCGGGGTGTGGCCACCGCGGGCGGAGAGCCATGTCGAGATGGACGGTGCCTGGGCGCTGTACGAGGCCTGGGTCCTTCTCCAAGAGGGTGAGATCGATGCCGCGCTGGTCTATGCGTTCGGCCGTTCGTCCCTCGGGAACCTCAACGAGATCCTGGCCCTGCAGCTCGATCCCTACTACGTGGCTCCCCTGTGGCCGGACCCGGTGAGCCTGGCCGCGTTGCAGGCCCGGGCCCTGATCGACGCCGGCAAGGCCAGTGAGGTGGACTTCGCCAACATCGCCGCCCGCAGCCGCCGCAACGCCCTGGCCAACCCCAAGGCCCAGGTGGCCAAAGACGTCACGCTCGATTCGTTGCTCGAGGAGGACTACGTCGTCTCCCCCCTCCGGCGTCACACGCTGCCGCCCATCACCGACGGGGCCGCGGCCATCGTGCTGGCCGCCGGCGACAAGGCCCGACGGTGGTCGGACCGCCCCGCCTGGATCACCGGGTTCGACCATCGGGTCGAGACCCACTCCCTCGGGGCCCGGGACCTCACCTCGTCGCCGTCGACGGCCAGGGCCGCGGCCGTGGCCGGGGTGGCCGACGGACCGGTCGACGTGGCCGAGATCCACGCGCCCTTCGCCCCTCAGGAGATCATCGTGAAGGAGGCCCTCGGGTTGGCGGACACCGTCGACATCAACCCGTCGGGCGGTGCACTGGCGGCCAACCCCATCATGTCGGCCGGGCTGATCCGGATCGGTGAGGCGGCCGCTCGCATCTCGTCGGGATCGGCACAGCGGGCGGTGGCCCACGCCACCTCCGGCCCGTGCTTGCAACAGAACCTTGTTTGTGTGTTGGAGGGTGAGTGATGGCAGAGCGCTGCGCAGTGATCGGCGTCGGGCAGACCCATCACAAGGCCAAGCGCGAGGACGTGTCGATTGCCGGGATGGTCCGGGAGGCGGCCAAGGTGGCCCTGGCCGACGCCGATCTCGGCTGGACCGACATAGACGCCGTCGTCATCGGCAAGGCACCGGACATGTTCGAGGGCAACATGATGCCCGAGCTCTATCTGGCCCCCGCCCTCGGAGCGGTGGGCAAGCCCATCTTCCGGGTGCACACCGCCGGGTCGGTGGGTGGGTCGACGGCGTTGGTGGCCGCCCATCTCATCACGTCGGGCATCCACCGGCGGGTGCTCACCGTGGCCTACGAGAAGCAGTCGGACTCCGATGCCATGTGGGCTCTGTCGGTGCCCCAGCCCTTTGCCGCCCCGCTCCTGGCCGGGGCCGGAGGCTACTTCGCCCCTCACATCCGCGCCTATATCCGCCGTTCGGGCGCTCCCGAACACATCGGCCGGATGGTGGCGGTCAAGGACCGGCAGAACGCCATGCGCAATCCCTATGCCCATCTGCACCTGGCCGACATCGACATGAAGATGGTCGAGGACTCGATGATGCTGTGGGACCCGCTGCGGTACCTCGAGGCGTGCCCCTCGTCCGACGGCGCCGCCGCCATGATCCTCGCCGCCGAGGGCGCCGTCTCGGGCCAGTTCCCGCCGGCCTGGGTCCACGGCATGGCCATGCGTTCTGAGCCGACCATGTTCGCCGGGCGGGACCAGGTGAACCCGCAGGCCGGGCGGGACTGCTCCGCCGATGTCTACGCCCAGGCGGGCATCACCGACCCCCGCGGCCAGTTCGACGTGGCCGAGGTGTACGTCCCCTTCAGCTGGTACGAGCCGATGTGGCTCGAGAACCTCGGGTTCTGCGACCTCGGCGACGGGTGGAAGCTGACCGAATCGGGTGCGACTGCCTTCGACGGCGACATCCCGTGGAACACCTCGGGGGGCGTGCTGTCATCGAACCCCATCGGGGCCTCGGGCATGCTCCGGTTTCTCGAGGTGGCCATGCAGGTTCGCGGCCAGGCCGGCGAGCATCAGATCGACGGGGCCTCGCTGGCTTTCGGCCAGGCCTACGGAGGTGGGTCGCAGTTCTTTGCCATGTGGGTGGTCGGCCGCCAGAAGCCCTGAGCCCGGCGCCGCTTGTCTCCCGAGGGTGATGGTTGGTAGAGATCCACCACGCCCGGACGCTGGGAGGCTGAACCATGTTGACCACCATGACCGACGCCTGGCACACGCTGGTCCCACTCGCCGGCGACCGGCACGGTCCCCTGGCACCGATGCTGTTGGTCCTCACCGTGGTCACCGGCCTCATCGATGCCTTCAGCTATCTCGCCCTCGGACATGTCTTCGTGGCCAACATGACCGGCAACGTGGTGTTCCTGGCGCTGGGGCTGGCCGGTGCCAAGGGGTTCTCGGTCGCCGCCCATCTGACGGCCCTGGCGGCGTTCTCACTCGGGGCGGTGGCCAGCGGCCGTCTGGTGGCCCGGGCGGGGGGGCGGCGAGGCCGGATGCTCGCCGCCACCACCGCCTGCGAGGTGGTGTTGGTGGCGACAGCGTGGGCCATCGGGGCCGATGCCGCCAGCCCGGGCTCGGGTGCCACGCGGTACCTGCTGGTTCTGCTCCTCGGCGTCACCGGCGGCCTGCAGACCGGGACGGCGCGTCGGCTGGCCGTCCCCGACCTCATCACCACCGTGCTCACCCGGACGATCGCCAGCGCCGCCTTCGAGAGTCGCCTCGCCGGCGGGCCGAACTCCAGGGTCGGGCGCCGGGGCCTGGCAGTCCTGGCCATGTTCGTCGGGGCACTGGTCGGCGCCTACCTGGTGCTGCATGTGAGCAAGTCACTCGGCCTACTGGTGGCCCTGGCGCTGCTGCTGGCGGTGATGCTCAGTGCCGGGAGGCTCTCGCACATGCGACCGGCCTGGGACCGCCCGAGTTGAAGCGCACGGAGCCGGGTGGGTCGCTCCAGCGAACCCGGTGAGCAGCCCCGGGGCCCACGACGGCGGTCACCGTCCGAGCCGACCCCGCCTCGGGGTGAGACCGGGGGCCGTCCTCACCCACCGATGGCCCGGTGGCCCATCGGTGGCCCGGTACACTCGGGCTGGTTCGCCAAGCCTCCGGAGGCATCACGTGAAGATTGTGGTCGACTACGACGAATGTGCCAGCAATGCCGTCTGCATGGGCATCGCGCCCGAGGTGTTCGAGGTGCGTGACGACGGGTTCCTCTACGTGCTCAACGAGAACCCCGGCGAGGAGCTGCGCGAGAAGGTTCGTCAGGCGGCCAACGGTTGCCCGACCGGCGCCATCACCATCGTCGAGGACGAGTAACCTCGGAGTGCCCGGGGACGCTCCGAGGGTCCGCTTCGCGCCGTCACCTACGGGCTACTTCCATGTCGGGAGCGCCCGCACCGCCCTGTTCAATTGGTTGGTGGCGCGCCAGTCGGGTGGCTCCTTCATCCTCCGCATCGAGGACACGGACGCCGAACGGAACCGGGAGGAATGGGTGGACGGGATCATCTCCGCCCTCCACTGGCTCGAGATGGACCCTGACGAGGGACCGTTCCGGCAGTCGGCCCGCGCTGCCCGCTACGCCGAGGCCGTTGACTCCCTGTGGGACGGCGGGTTCCTCTATGCCTGCGATTGCACCCGGGAGGAGATCGACGCCCGCAACCGGGCCGTCGGGATCCTGACCCCGGGCTACGACGGCTATTGCCGGTCGCGCCAGCTGCGGCGTCAGGGCAACGCCCTCCGCTATCGGACGCCCGACGTTGGGGTGACGACGGTCGAGGACGTGGTCCGTGGCCCGGTCGAGTTCCCCCGTGCCTCCATGGACGACTTCGTGGCGGTGAAGGCCACCGGCGCCCCGCTGTTCGTCCTGGCCAACGTGGTCGATGACATCGACATGGGCATCACCCATGTGATCCGGGGTGAGGACCTCCTGCCCACGACGCCGAGAGGCATCCTCATCTGGGAGGCGCTCGGTTCCCTCGGGTGGACGACCGACGGCGGGGACGGGCAGGGGAGCCGGCCGATGCCGCCCCTGCCCCTTTTCGCTCACCTACCCATGTTGGTCAACGAGCAGCGCAAGAAGTTGTCCAAGCGGCGCGACCCGGTTGCGGTCGAGTCCTACCGTGAGCAAGGGTTTCTCCCTCAGGCCATGCTCAACTACCTCGGCTTGCTCGGCTGGAGCCCTCCCGGTGGTGAGGAGGTCTTCACCGTGGACCAGATGGTCGGATGGTTCCGGCTGGAGGACGTGAACCATTCCCCGGCCTTCTTCGACGTGGTGAAGCTCACCCATCTGAACGGCGAGTACATCAGGGCCATGCCGCTCGATGCCTTCATCGAGGCCTGCCGGCCGTGGGTCGTCGGGGACCGGGCGCCCTGGCCGGCCGAGCAATTCGACGAGGCCCAGTTCGCGGCCATGGCGCCGTTCGTCCAGGAGCGGGTGGCCACCCTCGGTGAGGTCCCGGCCATGGTCGACTTCTTGTTCTTCGAGGAGCCCGTCGTCGACGAGGAGGCCTGGGCCAAGGCCGTCACCGTGGACGATGCGGCGGTAGCCATCCTCTCCGGGGCCATCGACGCCTACTCGGCCGTGGGCGTGGACTGGACCCGCGACGCGCTGCACGCCGCCACCCAGGCCGTGGGGGAGCGGGTAGGCCGGAAGCTGGGCAAGGCCCAGGCGCCCATCCGGGTGGCCATCACCGGCCGGCGGGTGGGCCCGCCCCTGTTCGAAGCGCTCGAGATCATGGGGCCCGAACGAGTCCTGGCCCGCCTGACCGCGGCGCAGGCCCGCGCCTCGGCGGAGTCGTCCCCGTGATCGCCGCCCCGGTCCGGTCGGCGTCCGGGTCGACCTGAGCCGGTGGGTCTGCTCGCCACGGTGACCGGCCTGCGGCTGGTCCGGTTGGTCTTCAAGGTCGTCGCCGTGGCGGTGGCGGCGGTGCTCGCCTACCTCCTGGTGACGGCGGTACAGGTGTGGCTGACCGGCCGTCGCTACGAGCCGCGTTCGGCCGGCGCCATCGTGGTGATGGGGGCCGCCCAGTACAATGGCGTGCCCTCGCCGGACCTCGCCGCCCGGCTCAACCAGGCCGAGCTCCTCTGGCGGGAGCACTATGCCAGCGCCATCATGGTCACCGGCTCGAAGGAGGCGGCTGACCGGTTCACCGAGGCCGAAGCCGAGGCCCGGTACCTGATGAACGCCGGCGTCCCCGGCCGGGACATCTTCGAATCGGGCGGGAGCGACTCGTGGCAGAACCTGTCCCTCGCCGCCCCCGTGGTGGTGGCCCGTGGGGACAGCACCGTGCTCATCGTGACCGATCCGTTCCACGAGGCCCGAAGCATGGCCATCGCCTCCTCGGTGGGGCTGACCCCGTACCCCACGCCCACCCGGACCTCACCGATCGGCGGGTGGTCCGTCGTCCCTTACTACCTGAAGGAGACCGTCGGCGTGGGGCTGGGCCGGATCGTCGGCTTCGAGCACCTGAGCTCGCTCCACTCATCCCTGGGATAGCGAGCTCCGTGGCCACCAACCGCAACGTCCTGTTCATCACGGTTGACCAGTGGCGAGGGGACAGTCTGTCCGCCCTGGGGCACCCGGTGTTGACCACCCCGACGCTCGACCGCTTGGCCGAGGCGGGCACCCTCTTCGCCAACCACTGGGCGAACGCCGCACCCTGCGGACCGTCCCGGGCCTGCCTCTACACTGGTACCTACCTTCATCGCCATCGGTCGGTCAACAACGGGACCCCCCTCGACGCCCGGTTCACGAACGTGGCGCGGCTGGCCCGCGAGGCCGGGTACGACCCGGTGCTGTTCGGCTATACGGACACCAGTCTCGATCCCCGCACCCTCCCGGCGGACGACCCGCGGTTGCGCTCCTACGAAGAGGTCCTGCCCGGTTTCCGGCCGGTCGTCCACGAGCCCTTTGAGGCCGGCGGTCGGGAGTGGGGCCGGTGGCTGGCCGCCCAGGGCGTCGAGGTGCCGCCCAATCCCCAGGACCTCTATCAGCCCATCCCGAACTTCCCCGGCGCCGAGGATCACGGCTCGACGTGGGCGCCGGCCCGGTTCTCCGCCGAGCTGTCGGAGACGGCCTTTATGGTCGGGGCCCTCACCGAATGGCTGGAGCGCCGTGGCGATGACCCCTTCTTCGTGCACGCCTCGTTCATCCGACCCCACCCGCCGCGCCGCAACCCGGTCGGGTACCACGACCTGTACGACGCCGAGCAGGTGCCCCCCTTCGTGGCGGCGGCAACGAAGGAGGAGGAAGCCGCCGCCCACCCGCTCAACCAGGTCCTCATGTATCTCCCGCTCGCCGGATCCCCCGAGGACGAGCGCGAGCGCCGCCAGATGCGGGCGACCTATCACGGCGCCCAGAAGGAGGTCGACGACCAGCTGGCCCGGCTCTTCGACTACCTGGACGCCACCGGGCTGGCCCAGGACACGCTGGTGGTCTTCACCAGCGACCACGGCGAGATGGGTGGCGACCACTGGCTCTTCGAGAAGCTCGGATACTGGGACGAGTCCTACCGGGTGCCGCTGATCATTCGCGATCCCGATCAGGGCGCAGCCCGAGGCCGCGTCGTCACCGCCTTCACCGAATCGGTCGACGTGCTCCCCACCATCTGTCGATGGCTGGGCATCGACGCCCCGCTGCAGGCTGACGGGTACGCGCTGCAGCCGTTCCTCGCCGACGACGGCCTGCCCGACGACGACATGCCGGAACACTGGCGTACCGAGGCCCACTGGAGCTGGAACTTCTCGAATCCGGGCTCCCGGCTGGCCGAGCTGTTCGGGCTCCCCATGGCCCGGTGCCGGCTGGACGTCCAGCGAGGCGCCGACGTGAAGTACGTGCAGTTCGCCGCAGACGCCTCCGTGCTGCCCCCTCTGCTTTTCGATCTGTCCGCCGACCCCGAGCAGCTACACGACCTGGTGTCAACGGAGGGCGCGGCCACCCTTGGTTGGCAGGCTTCCGATCGGTTGGCCCAGTGGCGGATGCGGACCGAAGAGCGCACGTTGTCGGGGACCATGCTCACCCGCTCAAGAGGGATGGTCGTGGCGCGCGACGAGTGGCGCTGACACGGCGCGGCCGCCTTCCACCACTCGGAACTGGCGTCCCGGGTCGTCGGCGGGCGTCCTCGCGATCTGCCCCGCCCCGTCCACGGTGAGCACCGCCGCTCCGTCGGGGGCGTACTGGACGATGTAGGCCTTGCGTACCCGGTCGGTGACGTTGGCTCCGGTGCAATGGGGCGTGAGGGACGAGAACACCACGATGCTGCCTCGGCCGGCGGGCACGGGCACCGCGTTCGGGGGTTGCTCGAGGCAGACGAGGCCCACGTCGGTGGCATGGTGGGCCAAGGTGCCGCTCTTATGGAGTCCGGGGACGACCCAGGGACAGCCATTGTCCTCGTCGACATCGGTGAGCGCGATCCAGCACGTCAGGTACTGCTGGGGCTCCGCGTAGGCGTAGCCGTTGTCCTGGTGCCAGGGGAATGGGGATGACGTGTGGGGCTTCTTGTAGACGGCCTGGTCCCAGTAGAGGCGGACATCCGGCCCGACCAGATCGGCACACAGATCGGTCAGCGGTGACGAGCTGACCAGCCGGCGCAGTACGTCCGACTCGAGCACCAGGTGGGTGCTGAAGGTGATCTCGTCGGCCCGGGCGATGAGGAACCTGCCGCCCTGTTCCCGCAACCATTCCTCGCGACGGGCCTCGACGGGGTCGATGGCGGCCACCAGTTGCTCGATCCGATGGGCGTCGAGCGCCTCCTCGAAAAGCAGATAGCCGTCCCGGTCGTACTGGCCGGCCTGCCTGTCGCTCAGGGCCCTGAAGGGCCCCTCTGGGGACACCCACGAGAACTGGCGGTTGAGCTCGTGCGGCGTCACGGCTCCCCCCTGGCCGCACCGGTGGCTCGGACGATGCGGGCCCGATCGACGGCACCCGGCGGCAGGAGCAGAGCGGGGAGATCAGCGACCGAGCCGATGAGATGGGTGTGCGGCGCAGCCGCCAGCTCGGCCCGCGAATGGACCCCGTTCAGCACCCCCACCACCATCGAGGCCCCGGCACGGGTGCCCGCGGTCAGATCGCTCGAGGTGTCGCCGACCACGGCCACCTCGGCCACGTCGTCGATCCGGAGCCGCAGCACGGCGGTGAGGATCATGTCGGGCCAGGGCCGGCCCCGGCCGGCGTCGACCGGGGAGAGGGCCAGGTCCACCATTCCCTCCCATCCGAGCGCGGTCACGATCCGATCGCGGGTGACGGGAGAGAACCCGGTGGTCAGGCAGAGGCGCATCCCCGCATCCCGCAGCCGGGTGAACGCCTCCTCGGCGCCCGGCATGGGTTCCACCTCCCCCCGCTCGACGGCCTGGTCGAAGGCGCCTTCGAAGGCCGTGTTGGCCTGCTCTGCCCGGTGACGATCTCCCCCGAGGAGCTCGGTGAAGACGGCGATCTTGGACTGGCCCATGGTGCGGCGGAGGTAACGACGGGGCTCCCCGCGGAGATCACGGGCGGTCAGGCCCACCGCGTCGAGTGCCAGCTGGAATGCCTCCTCGACGGCCCCGGCGTCGGCCACCGTGGTGCCCGCCATGTCAAAGGCCACCATGCGGATGGGCGGGCTCATCGGTCCGTTCCTTTCCAGGCCGGCTCGGCGATGGCGGGTGAGCGGGCGTGCGCCTCCGATGCCCGACGGAGTTCGGCGTCGGCCTCGGCGGGTACGACCTCCCCACCCCGCCGAAAGGCCTCCGTGGCAACCTTGGTCCCGGGCACTCCGCCGCCGTCGCTCGCCACGCGTTCCACCATCACCGACGTCGATCGTACCCATGCTCCATGACCGGTTCCCGCCGACGAGGCGGTCGGACAGCCCAAACCGTGCCCGCGGCGGGCGTCTCCCGAGCTGCGCCGGTCGGCTAAATTGGCCCTTCGCCCATTCGGGGGTGGCGCAACTGGCAGCGCGCATGATTCTGGTTCATGAGGTTGGAGGTTCGAGCCCTCCCCCCCGAGCTGACCCAGTGTCCCGGTCAGCGGGGCGCTGTGACAGAGTGGGTCTGGCAGCTCTCAGATATCGGTGAGGCCGTTCCACTCGAACGATCTCCTCCGGGTCCCATCGTCTAGTGGCCTAGGACACCACCCTCTCAAGGTGGAGACACGGGTTCGAACCCCGTTGGGACTGCTCTGAGTTCTTGCTGGTCAGGGGTGTGATGGTGGCGTCCTGTCCGCCCTTGTCCGATTCATCTGTCCGCGGATTGTCCGCGGTTCCCACATTGGACTCGGACATTGTGGGCACCTCCACACCCGTCGCCATGTCCGCCAGGGCGTCTGCGAGGGCCTTGTCCCGGTCCGCCGTAGCGTGCTGATAACGGAGTGCTGCAGCGGGACTGTCGTGACCGGCCCGACGCATCAGCTCGGCGAGGCTGGCCCCTGTGGCGGCAGCCCAGGTCAGTCCGGAGTGCCTGAGGTCGTGGAGGTGCAGGTCCGGCCGACCGATCGAACTGCGAGCCTTCGTCCAAATCCGTGACAGCGTCCGCGGGTGCGCTGGGTTGCCGTCGTTGCCCGAGAACAGCCATGCCTCGGGACTCTCGCCGACGGTCTGCAAATGGGACTCGAGGATCGGCAATATGTGGGATGGGATCGCAACCGTCCGCCGCCCAGCCTTCGTTTTGGGCGGACCCATGACCACCTCGCCTCCTGGCGTCTGCACCCACGACCGCATGACCGTCAGGGACGCCCTCTCGATGTTGACGTCTTTCCGCTGGAGCCCGAGTACCTCGCCACGCCGTAGCTGGCACCAACCAGCAAGCAGAAGGGCGGACTGATAGTGGTCCGGCGCTGCGGCCACTGCTGCGGCCAGTTCGGCGATGCTCGCCACTGGTCGCTCCGGGGTCTTTTCGGACGCGGCCCCCTTGACCCGACAGGGACTGCGGACAATGAGGTCATCGTCGACGGCCGTCCGGCAGATCGTCGAGAGCAGTCGATAGGCACCTGCGGCCGTTGAGGGGTGGCGCGAGTGGAGGTCGGCGTGCCAGGCACGCACGACCGATGAGGTGAGTTGGGAGATGGGAATCGCTCCGAGACTCGGAATGATGTGCAGATCTAGGAGGCCTCGATATTTGCCTCGGGTTGTCGGCCGAAGATTGGTACGACCGCCGAGCCACTCGTTGGCGTACTCTCCGAGGGTTACCTTTCCACCGACCGGGTCGACCCACAGACCCCGGGCAATGTCGGCCTTCTGCACGTTGATCCAGTTCTCGGCGTCGATCTTCCTGTCGAAACGCTTCGACCGCTCACGCCCGTCAGGAGCCCGATAGCGGGCCTGCCACTTGTCCCCTCGCCGTTGGATGTGCCCCATATCCGCCGATCCTCAGTCTCGGTACAGTGCCCCGTAGGCCCGCTCCAACAGTCCCTCCAGCGGCTCAGCAGCCAAGTCTTGCCGAGGCGGTTCATCGACCTCACCCACGTCTTGACGCTCCTGGCTGACATGCTGCGCAAGGGTCGCAAGCAGCTCTCGGTAGATGTCCTTCGACAGAGGATCATCAAGCGATCCGACCGCGAGCATGGCGCCGGTCAGCTCGAGGATGGTTCGAAGACCCCTGTGACGTCGACACGCCTCAATCTCGGCATCGGAGACCGCCTCATTGAAGAACCGTCGATCAGCGGCCGGGCTCGGCTCATCGCGGACTTCGTAGGTGGAGCACGGCGTGTAGGCGGCCGAGTGACCACTGCGAAGGCTCCTGCCGTGGCGCTGTCGGTCATCGGCATCGGCTCGAGCGTCTCAGGACTCGCCAAATAATAGATCTGGTTGCCAGTCGCTGAACAGCCAGCCGATTCGCCGTGCGGCCAATGTCGGTCGGCTCTTCGGCGCATCGGCCAGCCGAGCGCGAAGAACGGCCTCCAGGTCAGGCACCGGTTCGGGAGGGTCTAACCAGTCAAGACCGTCATAGTCCGAGGGCTTGACTGGGCGATCCTCGCCGACAGGCCATCGTCCGTAGAGCTCGATGACCCGGTATCGGAGTGCTGAGAGCACTTCGGGGTGATTCGATCCGTCCGTGGTCTTGGCCAGGAAGGCAGGGGTGACACACAGATTCCAGAGCGCTGTGTAGGTGGCAAGATTCCTTGGATCGCCGAAGACGTGGTTGTACTGAACGTCTCGGCCCCTTGACCGGCGGGCCGCCCAGAGGAATGCCCTTGTGGGTGTCGTGTTGTCATCGAGGAGGACGTCTGCCCCGTCTTCAAGACGGTCGCCCGAGTCGCACCTCGGTCACCCGACGTCCGGCCTGGAGCCAAGCTAGAGCCTGGGAGTGTCCGGCGGACGGTACTTGGCGGTGCTCAGCTCTGGTCTGGCAGTCAAAGCGTCGCCCAGGTCGAGAGACGGAAGAGCGTCCTCCTCCTGAAGCAGTTCGATCACACCGATGGCGTTGTCATCGGACCGGGTCGGCGCCTCAACGGCATGGATGGGGACGGAGAGCTCCCCACCCGACTTCTCGAGAAGAAAGCGTTCTCGGTAGGCATCGTTAGCCGCCGCTGCGATGCGGTCGATGAGTGCGAAGTTGAGCACTCCCCCTACGACCACTCCGGCCAGCGGAACGAGCTGGCCAAGCTTCTTCTTCGTAAGCTTGAAGCCGAACTTGGTCGCGAACTGTTGGGCAATCTTCGTGAGGACCTTTTCGTCGAGTTTCTCCCAAGTTGTATGTCGGAATAGGAGCTGGGTCAACCGTGAGAGCTCGGCGTAGGCAGCGGTCTTGGCGGGCGTCCCAGCCGCCATGCCCAGACCGAGAACGGACATCATGAAGACCTGTTCTTCGGGTTGTCGAGGGTCGTATCCGTAGTATTGAGCGGTTGAAGCGACGGTTCGTGCCGCAAGTCCGAGCGTGAAAGCGATGTCAGCAGCGAACGCGGTTGCAACGACCGCGAACGATGGGGCCTTCTTGGCACCCTTCTCTGCCACGGTTTCCTCCATGACCAGCACTTCGGCGCCAGTAATAGCGGCGGCGGATGCCACGCCACTGAGGGCAGCCGTCCCCGAGTGCCCGTATCGAATGCGGTTCCACCGGGCGACCGAATCGACTTCTTCCAAGTCGAGGTCGTGGATGCAGTCAAGGTCCTCGACCGCGTAGCCCGCATCTTGGAAATGCTTGACCACGCTCTTAGTGCTCACGGTGAGCGATGCCGCACGTCCGATGATCTTCCCGAGTTCCTTCGTTGCGCTGGCGTAAGCATCAGCTGCGGCGTCGCCTCCTGGTGTGTGCCTCATATGCATCAACGGCCGTAGAGACTCGATCTCGCGCACCAGCCGGTAGCAAATGTCGGGCCTTCTTGCTGAGTGTTGCCGCCTTGCGCTGTTGAAGGCGGTCCCATTCCTTCTTCTCGTAATCGGAGATCGTCATGGACGAGCCAGACCGTTTGAGCCCACGCTGCCGGGGCACTCTGCGAAACTCAGCCACCCTGGCCGAGCACGTGCTGTCTCAACTGCAGCCGATAGCCGACATGGCCCACCTCCATCGCCCGGCGAGGGTGGCTTCTTCGCCGTTTGCTGGGTTTCGGTGTGAGTCAACGGTCCTTGCTCCTTAGCCCACGCGGCTTGGCAGACTTTCTGACAGCTTGCTATGAAGTCGTCGTCCTTCATAGGGTCCAAGGTCCCTTGGAGGTGTCCCCGAACAATGACAATGGCCTTCAGGGGTCCACCGCTTGACAGCTGGTCCCCAATAGCTTCGGGAGCACTGGGAGATTTGGCCTGACTTGAAGTCGTGAGGCGTCCTCGGGCGTCGTCGGCCGGGCTCTTCCAGCGGCTCATTGACAACGGCACGCCCCGTCTCCGAGGTTGGGTGATTGGTGGCTCTTCGACGTCCACGCGTGGGTCGGTGATCTCAGGTGACCCGCCCATAGGCATCCACCCAGTAGGGCCTCGTGCCCCCCGATTCTTGCGGTTTCGAGACCAAGCGAGAACGGAGGACACGGGGCATGGGTGACGGTAGTGGCGGCTCGACCGCGCTGTTGGGCATGGAGGGCTTCGTCGGTCCTCTCGCATGACCAAGATCGAGCGACGAGCTGTGGCTCCTGGTCGAGACGGAGCGACGACCTGCTGGGTGTCCACGCTGCGGGGTGCGGGCCGTCGGCATGGCCGCAGCGACGGTCCAGGTGCGGGATCTGCCGGTCGCGGGGTGCCCGGTGCGTCTGGTCTGGCGCAAGCGCCGCTGGCGCTGTCCCGACACCGACTGCCGAGCGAAGTCCTTCACCGAGCCGAGCCGGCTGGTCCAGACGGGCGCCCTCAGCACCCGGGCCGCCGAGGAGTCTGCCGGCTGGTCGGCCAAGAGGGCCGCAGCGTCGCCGCGGTGGCGAGCACCTTCGGCGTGGGCTGGGACTGTGCCATGGAGCGCCGTCCGGCACCACGGACGGCCGCTGGTCGATGATCCGCGTCGGATCCGCGGTGTCCGGGCCCTCGGCGTCGACGAGCACAAGATGCTGGCGGCCGGACCACGGCACCGGACCATCTTCGCCACCCAGCTGGTCGACCTCGACCGGGACCAGCTCTTGGACGTCGTCCCGAGTCGCCGCGCAGCCTCGGTGTCCAGCTGGCTTGCCGCTCGCACCAGGTACTTCTGTGAGCAGGTGGCCGTCGCCGCCATCGATCCCCACGCCGGGTACTTCAAGGCCCTGTCCGCCTCGCTGCCGAAGGCCACCATCACGGTCGACGTCTTCCACCCCGTGAAGTTGGCCAACGCCTGTGTCGATGACGTCCGCCGCCGGGTCCAGCGAGAGACCACCGGGCACCGGGGACGCAAGGTCGACCCGCTCTATGGCGTCCGCCGCCTCTTCACCCGGGGCTGGGAGCGGCTGAGTGAGCACCAGCGGGACCGGCTCACCGAGGCCCTGCGCACCGGGGATCCCTTCGACGAGGTCGGCGGGGCCCTGGCCGTCAAAGAGCAGCTCCGGTCGGTGTACATGGCGGGGTCCACTCGCCCGGCCGGCCACACTGGAGCTCGCCATCTTCTACGCCCTGGCCCGCACCGCCGGGACGCCCGAGGTGTCCCGCCTGGCTCGGACGATCAGGCGCTGGGAGGCCCAGATTCTGGGCTTCTTCACCACCGGGCACACCAACGCCAAGAGCGAGGCCATGAACCTCATCACCGAGAAGCTCCGCCGCGTCGCCCACGGCATGCGCAACTTCGAGAACTACCGGCTCCGGTTGTTGCTGCACTCAGGGGTCCAATGGGACACTCGGCCAACTGCTCGAATCAGGGGCCGACTCCCACGCCTCGTCGCGTAGAGCCTGATTGGTCCAGATTGCTAGCAACAATCCGGACCGCCCGTCACTCCGATCAAGGACGGCCGTGCCACCCCTCAACCGCTAAGGAAGGAAGGGATGGCCATGACCATCGTAGAAGCTGCACCCGGGATCACGGGTGGTGTCGACACCCACCTGGACAAACACGTTGCTGCTGCCCTCGACCCGCTGGGTCGTCTGGTCGGCACCGAGTCGTTCAATGCCGATGCCGGCGGCTACAAGGCGCTGCTGGCCTGGCTCGAGGAGTTCGGCCAGGTGACCAAGGTCGGCGTCGAAGGAACGGGGTCCTAGGGAGTGGGACTCGCCAGATTCCTGCGACGGAAGGGTGTCGAGGTCGTCGAAGTCAACCGACCTAACCGCCAGTCCCGGCGCAACCAGGGCAAGTCCGATCCCCTCGATGCGGTCGACGCCGCCCGGGCCGCCATCAGCGGTCGGGCCTCAGGTGCGGGCAAGACCAAGGACGGTCCCGTCGAGGCCATCCGGGTCCTGGTGGTGGCCAAGCGCTCGGCCCGACAGGCTCGGGTGAAGGCCATCGTCCAGATGCGCCATCTGGGAATCACCGCCCCTGACCAGCTCCCTTCCCGTCTGAAGGGCCTCTCGGTCACGGCGCTGGTGGCTGAGGCAGCCAAGCTGCGTTCCACCCGATCGACCGATCCGGTGACTGCGGCCACCAAGGCGTCGCTCTCCTCGTTGGCCCACCGGGTCCAGAGTCTCGATCGAGAGCTCGCCGAACTGGACGAGAAGATCGAATCGCTCCTCCTGGCCACGGGTCCTGATCTGTTGGCCCGCTTCGGTGTCGGGCCCGACACTGCTGCGTCGCTGTTGGTGGCGGCCGGCGACAACCCCGAGCGGTTGCACTCTGAGGCCGCCTGGGCCCATCTGTGCGGTGTGTCCCCGGTCCCAGCCGACTCGGGGAAGAACGCCGGCCACTTCCGTTGGCACGACGGTGGCGATCGTCAGGCCAACAGTGCCCTTGGCGCATCACCAGAGTCCGGATCGCCCACGATCCCGAGACCACCGCCTATTTCGATCGCAGGGTGAAGGAAGGACGGACCAAGCGGGACGTCATCCGGATCCTCCAGCGCTACATCGCCCGCGAGGTCTATCGCTACCTCCCTCACGGCTGAATCCCCGAGTCGCGGGTCTGACTCTTCCCCTAACTGCCGCCCCCCGAGGCTGACTTGCCGGTGACCCGCCGACCCACGACTCGGGACCATATTTCACCAAGCGCGTGACTTCGTAAGAGCATGCCCTCTGCATGAGTGGCTCATCATTGTTGTGTCCGCTGTCTTCACTCCGGAGCCCCATCGAGGGCTTGACATTGATAGGAGCGTCGCCGGGACAGGTCGTCTTATCACTGGATTGAATGGGGGAGTGCCTGCCATCGCGAACCACTCATGCCCCGTCATAGCCTGAGAACAGTGAGCGATGCCGATCGTGTCCCTGACCCCGAGGACATCAAGACCATCCTCCGCATCATCGAGTTGTACGAGGACGACGAGGTCTGCGACAGCCCAATCATCGTGGTCGAGTCGGGTTCGATGGGGCCGAAGTGGATAAGGACTCTGGAGTACCTCTGGCGAGAGGATCTCATCGAGTGCCGGCGGCATGACGGCGGCGGACGGTAGCGGGAGGCTGACGGGCATCAGGAGGGTCCTGGAGGGCAGACGAGCGACGTTGGGGAAAATGGGGCGGTATCGGGGCCACCCATAAGTCCGTCCAGATCGGGATCTCAGAACTTTGCAGGACTGCCACGCTCGGAGCGTGATCTGCGGGGAGAACTTCGTCCGCATTCGTCCGCAAGACGTCGGCAGACAATGCGAAATGATGCCAACCAACGAACACTGAACTCCCAGGTCAGCCTACGTTTCCGCTGGTGGGCGGGTCGCCCTCAGGCACCCTCAGAGGGTGGGGACAAATGCCGGAGAGTCCCCATTGGGTTGGTCCCCAGCGTGTGATTGTCAGATGGCAAGACATTTCGGGCGTACCTCAGATCGCCGGCCCCGGCGTCTTGAGTGGCTGGGCGGCTATCAGGCTTCACCGACTGATGGGTCGGGTCGCCAGCCGCTGAACAGCCAGCCGATTCGCCGTGCGGCCAATGTCGGTCGGCTCTTGGGCGCCTCCGCCAGCCGATAGCGAAGGACCGCCTCCAGGTCAGGCACCGGTTCGGGAGGGTCTAACCAGTCAAGACCGTCATAGTCCGAGGGCTTGACTGGGCGATCCTCGCCGACAGGCCATCGTCCGTAGAGCTCGATGACCCGGTATCGGAGTGCTGAGAGCACTTCGGGGTGATTCGATCCGTCCGTGGTCTTGGCCAGGAAGCCGGTGTGTCACACTGATTCCAAGCGCTGTGTAGGTGGCAAGATTCCTTGGATCGCCGAAGACGTGGTTGTACTGAACGTCTCGGCCCCTTGACCGGCGGGCCGCCCAGAGGAATGCCCTTGTGGGTGTCGTGTTGTCATCGAGGAGGACGTCTGATCCATCCTCGAGGCGGTCAAATAGGCCGCGCCGGTGCATATCCCGAACCACTGGGAAGAGCGGTTGGCCGTCGGTCTGGGCAACGGTGTCTCAGGATGCAGGAACAGGGCGTTGGCAGCGACTGCAGCGACGACCGAGTTGTAGTTGACCTGGGTGATCGTGGTTTCGAGGACCTTGACGCCGTCCATCACGGGGTTCAGTCCTGTGGACCCTCGGCCAGGGGACGGCAATAGCGCTGGCTGACCGGCGGGGGAGAAGGTGATTGCCTCGCCGAGTCGCACATCGGTCACCCGGCGTCCGGCTTGGAGCCAGGCTTGAGCTTGGGAGTGCCCCGCGGTATTTGCCCACCACTCCCGAGTCGCGGAGCTTGGGGGTAGGTCACCTACGAGCTCAACCAGTTCATTGAGAGTCAACGAAACAGGCTCGTCATCGGCTTCCTGCTCCAGGTGGCGACGCAACGGATCGTACTTGGATGCCATCACACCAGTCTGGATCTTACAGGCGAGAGTGTCTGGCATCTCCTGGTCAAGTCCCATCGTTGTGGCATCGACTCGCCAGCGGACGGTCAGTTCAAGTTACCGGCATGGAGGTATCCGTCGTCCGCATTTGTCCCCGAGAGAGCGAAAATCAGCGCAAGACGCTGCCAAGCAATGAGGACTGAAATCCCAGGTCAGGCTAGGTCGTCGCTGGTTGGAGGATCACTCTTGGGCACCCTCGACGAGTCGTTCGCCGGGCATCACAGATGTGCCTGGTTGAGGGATGGTCAATAACCGCCACCTTCCCCGTGACACAGGATAAGCCGGACGGGCGGGACAGCCAAGTGATCGGTTGTGGCGAGACACTCGACGTTCAAGCAAGTTCAGGTGTCGATGGCCGCTCGAAGACTCGCCAGTCGATCCCGGTTGAGCGAGTACCACACCCACTTTCCCCGCCGATCACCCTGCACGAGTCCCGCCTCGCTCAGGATCTTCAAATGATGGGAGATGGTCGGCTGGCTCTTCCCGAGCGGATCGACGAAGTCACACACACAGACTTCGCCCTCAGGCGAGGTAGCCAGGATGCTCAGTACCCTCAGCCGAACCGGATCGGACAGGGCGCTGAATCCGCTCGACAGCTCTGCTGCTTCGGCCGCATCCAGAGGTGCTGCCAAGATCGATGGACAGCACTGCTCGGGGCCACGTGTGTCGATTGTGGAGGCTGATTTGCTCACTGATCACCTCATCCATTGACAACTCTCGATGCATCATCTACACTCAATGCATCGAACACAATCAATGCTACAGGAGATCACCATGTCCCGTGTCCAACTTGCCCTGAACGTTGCCGATCTTGACGAGGCCATCGACTTCTACTCGAAGTTGTTCGCCACCGAACCGGCGAAGGTGCGTCCTGGGTACGCCAACTTCGCAGTGATCGACCCGCCGTTGAAGCTGGTCCTCATCGAAGATGACAATCAGACCCCCGGGACGTTGAACCATCTCGGTGTCGAGGTGCCCACGACCGATGAGGTGTCCGCAGCGCAGGCCCGCCTGGCCAGTGAGGGCCTGGCCACGGCCCTGGAAGAGCAGACTGCTTGTTGCTACGCAGTCCAGGACAAGGTGTGGGTCGATGGACCCGGCGGAGAGCCGTGGGAGATCTATACCGTCCTGTCGGATACCGAGATGCCGGCCGGCCAGCTCCGCTCGGCTGCCCCTGGCGAGTCTGCGTGCTGCAGCACCCGGGCCGAGACCGTGGAGGCCGCAGCGGGCGCCACCTCGTGCTGCTGATCGACCGACGCCGCACCTTGGGAGGTCAACGGTGAGCAGGGTGACCTCCGAGCGCTCACCGGTCGAGGAGGAGCAAGTCGAGCCGGTGATCGCCCGACTTTCGGTCCTCGACCGGTTCCTGCCGCTCTGGATCATCCTGGCGATGGCGCTCGGCCTGGTGCTCGGTCGGGCCATCCCCAGCCTCAACACCCACCTCAACTCGGTCCATGTGACCACGGGGACATCGCTGCCGATCTTCATCGGCCTCCTGGTCATGATGTACCCGGTACTGGCCAAGGTGCGATACGACGAGCTGGGGACGGTCACCCGGGACCGGCGGACCCTGGTGTCGTCGCTGGTCATCAACTGGGTGATCGGGCCATTGGTCATGTTCACCTTGGCGTGGCTGATGCTCCCCGATCTCCCCGCCTACCGCACCGGGTTGATCATCGTCGGTCTCGCTCGTTGTATCGCCATGGTCCTCATCTGGAACGACCTGGCTCGCGGGGACCGGGAGGCGGCGGCGGTACTGGTGGCACTCAACTCCCTGTTCCAGGTGGTGGCCTTCGCTCTGCTCGGGTACTTCTACCTGAAGGTGCTCCCGGGCTGGCTCGGCATCCACACCGTCGGGCTCGAACTGTCGATCTGGCGGATTGCAGAGACTGTCGGCATCTTCCTCGGGATCCCGCTGGCGGCGGGCTACCTCACCCGGATCATCGGCGAGCGCAGGCGGGGGCGGGAGTGGTACGAGAACACACTCATCCCCCGTATCGCCCCCTTCGCTCTCTACGGGCTGCTGTACACCATCGTCATCCTCTTTGCCCTCCAGGGTCATACGATCACGTCCCATCCCGCCGATGTGGCCCGAATCGCCCTTCCGTTATTGGCCTACTTCGCCATCATGTGGTTCGGGACCTTCGCCTATGGACGAGCGATCGGCCTGCCCTATGAGCGGACTGCCACACTTTCGTTCACGGCGGCGGGCAACAACTTCGAACTGGCCATCGCCGTCGCCATCGGCGTGTTCGGTGTCACCAGTGGACAAGCGCTCGCCGGGGTCGTCGGCCCCCTGATAGAGGTGCCGGTGCTGGTCGGCCTCGTCTACGTGTCCCTGTGGGCGAAACGCCACTACTCGTCGACGCCAGCGCACCCCACCCTGGGAGGAGTCCAATGAATGACAGGCCAGTGGTGCTCTTCCTGTGCATCCACAACTCGGGTCGCAGCCTGGCTGCCCGAGTCCTCCTTGACCATTACGCCGATGGGTACATCAGGGTCGAATCTGCCGGATCAGAGCCTGGAAACCAACTCAGTCCCTCGGTCGTGGCGATCTTGGAGGAGCGGGGGCTCGATGTCTCCAAGGACTTCCCGAAGCCACTTGACGATCGGATCGCCCGTGAGGCCGACGTCATCGTGACCATGGGTTGCGGGGACACTTGCCCCGTCTTTCCCGGCAAGCGCTACCTCGACTGGGAGCTCGAAGACCCCGCCGGGAAGCCCGTCGAGGAAGTCCGCCCGATCATCGATGACATCGATCGGCGGGTTCGTGACCTCATGCACGAGCTCCTGTAACGGACTCCCGTCAGTTGCGAGCGAGTAAGACAGAGGAGCCATGGCGAACGATGACTCGACAACGCAGGCGGCGAGAGACAGCCTCGGTCGTGTGGCGATTGATCTCCAAGAGAGGTTCCGTGGCACCTTCGGTCTGGAGGCTGTCCGAGATCGAAGTAGAGGAGCTGTACCTTTACGGGTACCAAGTCGGAGGCCCTACCGGGGTGGCCGCCGGGCGGTGACCACCGTGTCGAGTGCCTTTTGCGGGCCCATGTCCGTCTCGACTGTCCGGACAGCCTTCTCGGCTCGGCCGACAGTCAAGCCGGCATCGACCGCAGCCTCAGTCACGTCGCTGACTCGGTAGAGCACATCGGGACTCGGCGGGCCCCCATACCCCCGAGTCAGGTTGTCCAGATCGTGAGCAACGACGACCAGTTTCCCCCCAGGGGCTACTGCCGAAGCTGCCACGGCCAAGGAGGCCGAACGGGCTGGCTGGGGAAGCTGGAGGTAAAGCATGGCCACGAGGTCGAATCCCACAGGAGGTGGCGTCCACTCCTCCACCGCGGACTCAATCCAGGTGACCTTCACGCCCCAGAGGTCAGCAAACCGCTTGGCCTTGGCCAGGCCTACCGGCGAGAAGTCCACACCAGTTACCTCCCAGCCCTGCTCCGCGAGCCAGATCGAGTTGCGGCCTTCGCCACTAGCGAGGTCCACTGCCCGCCTTGGAGGTAGGTCAACAACTTCAGCGACGAGATACTGGTTGGGTGTACTGGTCCAAACCAGCTCGTCACCGCTGTAGCGCTCATCCCACTGTTGACTTGTCACCGCCGCGTCTCACCTTTCGCGCAGAAGTCCGTGTTGAGCGCAGCAATCACGCTGCCGTGAACAGAAACGGGAAACCCGTCGTCCGAGCAATCGGTTCGCTTTCTGCCGCGATACAACGCCCATCAGCCGAACCAGCGTCGGCCCTTAGTCGCTGAGCGGGCAGCACAGTGACAGCGGTCCTCGCAGGCCACGTGACCGAGCACCTGCTCGACATGTTGACCGCATCCCTTCCAAGACGGTCGGCCGCACTGCTGACATTTCACTTCAGCACACAAGCCTCGCTCCTTTCGTACTTCTGAGCGTCTGATCAGCGATTCTCTTTGCGGATGATCTTCACCATCTTCATGTTGATGGCCACAAACCGTCCGAACTGGATCACCAGGTTCTTGCGGGCTCGCAGCGTCTTGGCCGTCGAAAGCGGAGCGCTCGCGATAGTGGCGTCTGTGTCATCCATCGTCCCCTCCTCTCTCACTCGGGGATCAGGTGCCAGCCCGGAAGGGCCTTGGCCTTGTAGATGAACATGTAATGGAGCAACAGCTTGATCCAATGCCCGCTGAGTCCGATCTCTCCGAAGGTATCGTCAAGACTCCGTCCAGTGCCTGGAACCTCACCAGGTCGGGCACGACCGGGTACATCGTCATCGAGGCAGCGCTTCCATGGCGAAGCCCGGATCCGGCCGACGCCACGCACGCTGCCCCCATGTCGGCCATCGAGGCTGATCGGGTGTTGGCAGAGCTTCCGCGCCTGATCATTTCGACGATGTTCACGGCTGCCACCTTCCCCATGATCCCGGATGGCATCCCGGTGCGTGGTGGCGACGGTGCGATGACGGTACCGTTGGTTGACTTCCTTGGTTGTGAGATCTGGTGAGGAGGGGCGAAGGCGATGCCCACGGCGAAGATGTTGGGGTAGTGGGGTACCTGGTAGGTGCTGGGCCAGTCCTCTGCCCGCCACTCCTCGAACGGCTTCGCCGAGTAATCGCCATCGACCTTCATGAACCCGTTGGGAGCGAACAGCTCATCGGTGATCTCCGCCCCACTTGCGTCATAGGCGTGGAGGCCGACGCCTCTGAACGGCGGTAGAAGCATGGCGAAGTCGAACCTGAGGGTGTTCATCGACCCGTCTAGCTGCTCGTAGAGGACGACGCCCGCTTCTACCCGATCGACATGGGCCCCGGTGATGGCCCGTATGCCACGTTCGCGGAAGAGCGACTCGGTCCACAGCTTCGAGGTGGTCTGGACGCCCTGCTGGGTGAAGGTCAGGCCGCCGACGCCGAAGTCACCGAGTTCGTACTCGTTGGTGAGGTAGACGATGTCGGCCAGATCCCGGACACCTGCCTGACGAACCTCGTGCTCCACATTGAACGCGTATTCGAACGCCGCTCCCTCGCAGGTGCACGTTCCGTGCCCCATGCCGACGACGATGACCTGGTGTTCGCCCCGCTTCATCTTCTCGATCGAGCCTCGGAGTGCCGCTGCCGCCTCGACGGCATGACTGGCGGTGCAAACCGAACTGCTGAATCCGTCGGGACCCAGTCCGGGCGTGGCAGCGAAGTTGAGCTTCGGTTCCGCGGCGTTGATCAGATAGTCGTAGTCGAGCACGCCCTGTTCCCCGTCTCGGGCCGGATCGGTATAGGTGATGTCGACGAAGGGCCTGGTCCGACCACTATCCCCTTCCGGATGGATCGCCGTCGCCAGGGCCTGGTGGAACTCGATCCCCTTGCGCTTGTAGATGGGCCCGAGCTTGAAAGTCACCTGGTCGGTCTGCTTCCCGGCCCACCCCAACCCAGATGTTCGACGGGATCCAGTTCCATTTGGAGTTCGGCGTCGCCACCACGACCTCATCGGAGCGTTTGAGCATCCGGGTGAGGTGCAGTGCTGCGGTGTGACCGGCGATCCCTCCGCCCAAGACGAGCAACTCGTGCCATGTCAACCCTCCGTTCGTCCGCCCACCTGCATCCCACCAAATACCCCTAGGGGTATCAACCTAGTCTTGAGTTCCTCGAGTCGGACGAGGCCGGGCGAAGCACTGCTCCAGGAACTCCGTCAGACGTGATGCGCCCTTGACGATCGACACACCCCGGCGGGGATCCCTCGTGATGTCGAGCGATGGACAGAACGCGTCGGTGTGGCCACAGAAGAAGTGAGGGGATCCCAACACGCCCCGCTGCTGTCCCTCGCGCCAGTCGGCCACTACGGCCGCATGGTCGGATTCGTCAGGCATGCGGACGCCGAGATCGCGGGCCAGATACTCCAGGGTCAAGGGATCCGAGATGTCCCGGCCTTCTTCGAAGAGCGCGTCCCGCAGCGCGAAGCTCACCCGCTCGCCCACCTTGAGATTGGTCCGATAGGCCCGGTTGGCCATCGCCAAGGCATCGAGCGTCGAACTCGGGAACCGGTGGATATCGAGCTTCTGGAACAGGTTCGGGGCAACCTGCTCGCGCAGATCGTCAGCGTGTTCCTTTGTCACAGCCGGGTCCAGCGGCGCCCCGTTGACCAGTTCGAGCGGCCAAGCCCGGACGCGTATGACGACATCGGTGCGGCCGGTCCTGGCGCGCTGCCCTTCGATCGCCCGGAGCCCGACGTGGGTGAAAGGACACCAGATGTCTGCGAAGACTTCGATGACCGCACTTGTTGACGTACTCATGGTGCCACCCTTGGATTCTGTGAGGACCGGCAGGTCCAGTGACCCGACCCCAGGCCGCCCTCGGTGACTTTCAACCCGCCCGAACGGCCTTGCCGCTGAGCGGCTGACCGAACAGCACATTGATCAGACAGGTGTCGAGTGCGCCAGCGGCGAGCGGAACGAGGCCGACGACGCCGAGGGCCCACCATCCTCCACCGAGCAACCCGCCGATCACAATCAGTGCCACACCGGCAATGACCCGCAGTGCTCGTCCCACAGTCGATGCCATGAACTTGGAGAAT
The DNA here is from genome assembly GCA_963727075.1 of uncultured Acidimicrobiales bacterium. Taxonomy (GTDB): domain Bacteria; phylum Actinomycetota; class Acidimicrobiia; order Acidimicrobiales; family RAAP-2; genus Bog-756. Next base: position 1,712,163 of record CAVSET010000006.1, on the reverse strand, counting down.
CCCATGGTCTGCGCTCCTTCTCTCTTGCTTGCTCTTGTGACGTTCAGCTCATGCCAGCTTGGTGAACAGTCGCTGTACCTCGTCGAGCGGATAGCCGGACTCGGCCGCCTCCTCGGGGTGCTCGAGGCAGTAGGTCAGCCCGCTGGCGATCAGCCGGAAGCCCACCTGGTCGAGGGCCTTGGTCGCTGCACTGAGCTGGGTGACGACGTCACGACACTCGCGTCCGTCGGCGAGCATGGCCTCCACGGCCTGCACCTGGCCTCCGGCACGTCGTAGCCGCTTGCGGAGGTCTTCGACCACTTCGTCGGGTAGTTGCACACTCTCTCCTTCACTGTCTTCTGAGGCCCGGTCCCAGTTCAATGCGAGAACCGCACCTTGGGCAGGACCCGGCCAAGCCACTTCGGCTGGTGCCAGCTTCCGTGCCCACCCAGCCGGAGCACGACGGGGAGCACGACCAGACGCACCACTAGGGCGTCGAGGGCCACGGCGATGGCCAGGATCACCCCCATCTCCTTCGGAGCGAGCGGCCCCGAAAGGGCGAAGGTGAGAAAGACCGCCACCATCACCGCGGCGGCCGAAAGCACCACCCGTCCCGAGGATCGCATCGATCCGATCATGGCGTGTTCGGGGTCCGGGTGGGTCTCGTAGCGCTCCTTGGCCGCCGAGAGCATGAACAGCGTGTAGTCCATGGCTACCCCGAAGACCATGGCCCCGAAGAAGAGTGGCGCCCAGGCGTCGATGAACCCCTGGGGCTGGAAGCCCAGCGGACCCGAGAGTAGGCCGTTCTGGAAGATGAGTCGTCCGATGCCGAAGGCTCCGGCCACCGAGAGGGCGGTGATCAGCACACCCAGCGCCGCGATCAACGGGGCCCCGAGGGCAATCAACAACAAGATGAATCCGAGGATGCCGAGGATGCCGAGCACGAGCGGAGTGTGTGCCGATAGCGACTGCTGGAGATCGTGGTTCTCGGCGGCCGCACCGCCGACGAGTGTTCCGGCCGGCAGGACCCGACGGAGGTTGTCGATCGTCGCGCCGGTTGAGGCCGTCGAGGGCCCAGAGGAGGGCACCACCTGGTCGAGCGTCCATCCGGCGCTGGTCGGCCCAGGGACGACGCCTGACACCCCGGACGTGTGGGCCAGGGTGGCCAACGCCTGAGCCTGATGGGCTTCGGGCACGACCACCTGAAGGGTGCCGGGGGCCCCCGGACCGAAGGCGTTTGTCGCCTGGTAGTAGCCGATCCGGGCGTTGGCGCTGGGCGGGACGATGGTGATCGAGGGCATGTTGGTCCGCATGCCGATGACCGGGGCGGCGGCGAGGAGCAGGACGATCAACGCTGCGGCACCGGCCGGGAAGGGGTGTCGCCAGAGGAACCTTCCCCAGGAATGCAGTAGTCGGTCGAGGGCCCCTTCGCCCTCGGTGGGGGCTTTTCGGCGTAGCCGGAGCTTGCCCTTGTTGATGTTGGTGCCGAGCTTGCCTAGCACCGCGGGCAGGAGAGTGAGCGTGGCGGCGAGGACGGCGATGACCGACAACATGATCCCGAAAGCCATGGACCGGAACGCCGGACTCGGAACGATGAGGATGGCGGCGAGCGAGGCGAGAACGGTGAGTGCGCTGAAAGCGACAGCCTTGCCGGCCGTGTCGACCGTCTCCGCCACCGAGGCGACGATGGCCTCATGGTCACCGGGCTTGGCTTCCCGTCGCTTGAGCGCAGAGCGGAAGCGCATGACCAGGAACAGGGCGTAGTCGATGCCCAGCGCGAGGGCAAACATCAGGGCGAAGTTGAGGGCCCAAATGGACACTGGGGTGAACTTCGTCGTGAGGACCAGGGCGCCGGCGGCCACGAGAAGTCCGGCCATGGTCAGGAGCAGGGGCAGCCCGGCGGCCACGAGACTTCCGAAGGCGATGATCAGGATGATGATGGTCACTGGCCAGGAGAGCATCTCCGAGCGCAGCATGGCCGAGCGGTTGGCCGTATTGAAGTTGGCCCACAGGGCGCTGTCGCCGGTCAGGGTGACCGAGACGCCGGACGTGGCGAGCGCACCCAGCGGTGCAGCGACGGCATCGGCCGCCTGCACCATCTTGTTGGCATCCGCGGCGGAACCGGCGGTGATGATCGCGGTCCGACCGTCCCGCGAAGCGAAACCCCCGTCCGTGGAGGGACCACTGTGGACACCCGGGGGTCATTGCGGAGCACCTTGGTCGCCTTGGCCACGATGGCCCGAGCGTGCGGGTCCGACGCGATCGGGCCTCGGTGATCGACGATCACGACCTGGAGCCCGGTAGCACCGAGGCCGGAGAAGTGCTTCTCGACGATCGCCCTGGCCGCGACGGACTGGCTGTTGGAGGCCTGCCACCCCGCGCCGGCGAGTGCGTTCTCGACGTGGACGGCGAAGAATCCGAAGACGAGGAGTACCAGGAGCCAGGCGATGAGCACCCGGCGGAAATGGGTGGCGGCCCAGGCACCCAGTCGGGCGAACGGGCCGGGTCGGGTGACCTGGCCGCTGGTTCCGTCAGCTGGATCGCCCGCCCGGGCCCGGACCGGTGGGCCTGGGTCCTCGGCAACTGTTGCTGCGTCAGAACCGGTTCCTTGGGCAACTGTCATGGGTGGCAGTCCTTTGATGAGGTCGGCGTTCCCACCCACGGGGTATACCAATGGGGGTATGAAGCTACTGTACTTGATACCCTATGGGGTATCAAGTACCTTGGTCAAGTTGGTTGGACCCGTCGGCCGTGGCCGACGGGTACCGGAGAATCTCATCCGGGTCCCATGTCCCGGAGGCTCGTGAAGCAGTTCCTGAGCGGCTCGGGTTGGCTCCCGGTGAGCGGCGGATCCAGGACTCGGAATCGCCATCAAGTGGGTAGCGATGCGTTCGGACGTCCCTCGGGCCTCGGGCGCCGACTCTCCTCATCGGTGAATGAGGGTGGGGCTTGCCGATGGCTGGATCCGACGTACGTCCATGTGTGCCCGCGGCCGAGAAAGCGAGTGAGTCCGCCACGGTGTAGGTGGCGACCACAACGAGGAGCACGGCGAACCACCGAACGAGGACCTCCGAGGGCAGTCGGCCCGCGACGCGGTTGCCTACGAGTGCGCCGATCAACGCTGCACCCGTAAACGGCACCGCCACGCGCCAGTCGACGCCAGTCGTCGCCAGCCGGGAAGCGAGGGCTACTCCGGAGTTGATAGCGATGATGAGCAGCGACGTTCCGACCGCCTCCGGCATGTCGAATCCGAGGACGAGTACGAGGGTGGGCACGATGATGAAGCCACCCCCCACCCCGAAGAACCCCGTCAAGAATCCGACAGCAGTGCCTGCGATGAGGAAGCTCGCCACGAGCGTCATCAGTCCGCCGCCTCTACCCACCTGCAGCCGACGGAGTCCTGTTCGGGCATTGCTCGGCATGTAGGTGCTGTCGTTGCGTCCGAGAAGCAACGCCGACCTCCGAGGCCATGTCGGCTTGCCACCTGCTGTGGCCGGGCTCGTCCTCCGGGCTGATACCCACATGCGCCACGCGGCGATGAGCATCAGACCCGAGAAGGCAACCAAGAGCACCGTGGGGTCGATAGCTCGATTGAGCCGCGAGCCCAGCAGCGATCCGGCGATTCCGGCGATGCCGAACCACAGCCCCGCCGCCAGCCGTACGCGACCTCCCCGCCAGTGACCGATCATCCCGCCCAGGGCGGCGACTCCCACGACGACCAGCGATGTCGTCACCGCCGATTTGGGCTCGAGGCCCACCACGTACACCAGGGCCGGTACGGCGAGGATGGAACCCCCGCCGCCGAGAGCGCCCAGTGCCATCCCGATCAAGATCCCGAGGGGGAGGCTCAAGAGGAGTCTCACGTCACCCGTCCCTCCTCGCCGGCGTCCGTCTCGAGGGGGAGTCCGGCCGCGACCCAGGCCAGCAGGCCGCCGTCGAGGTTCACGGCGTCGAATCCCGATCGGACCAGCAACTCGGTCACTCCGGCCGAGCGCCGCCCGGAGCGGCAGACGACGATGACCTTCCGGTCACGGGGAAGATCACCGAGCTGGTCGGCCACCACATCCAGAGGAAGGTGCAACATGCCCGGAATGTGCCCGTCAGAGCACTCGTTGGCTTCCCGGACGTCGATGAGGAGCGCCGTGCCCACCAGGAGCTCGACCGCCTCGTGAGGGCTGACTCCGGTTCCCGGCTCCTTGGATTCACGCGTCTCCATCGTCCCCCTCCTCACGTCACGACTCCCGAGTACCGGAAGGCCCGAATCTCGGAAATATACCCTATGGGGTATTGTCCTACAATATACCCTACGGGGTACTATCCAACTGAGCGGAGACTCTGATCGAGTGGAGGATCTTGATGTACAGGGACGTGGAAGCATCCGAGCTTGCGGCCCGACTCGGGACGTCGGCAGAGCCATTCCTGGTTGACGTACGGGAGCCCGTCGAGTTCGAGGCATGGTCGATTCCGACAGCAGTGAACATCCCAGCGGGTCAGTTGGCGACTCGGATCGACGAGGTCCCACTGGACCGGGAGGTCGTTACGGTTTGTGGGTCCGGCAATCGGTCCGCACTTGCTGCCGAGACGCTCAGCCGGTTAGGACGGCAGGTGGCCAACCTCGCTGGAGGTATGCAGGCGTGGTCACAGACCTACGACTCGGTCACGCTCGAGTTCGGCGACCTACGAATCGTCCAGGTCCGGCGCCGGGGCAAGGGGTGTCTCTCGTACTTGGTGGGGGCCGGCGACCGGGCCTTCGTTATCGACCCATCGGCTGACGTTGACGTCTACCTGCGTCTTGCCGACGAGCACGGATGGGTCATTGGTCGTGTCTTCGACACCCATCTCCATGCGGACCACCTGAGTGGTGCCCGGGCGCTCACCGACACCACGGGAGCTTCGCTGCACCTCAACCCTGCGGACCATTTCGAGTTCGCATACGAGCCGCTGGAGTGCGGTGATCGATTTGAGCTGCCCGGAGGAACGGACTTCTCGGTGGTGGCGCTGCACACTCCCGGGCACACCCGGGGTTCCATGGTCTACGTGGTGGACGACCGGGCCGCCTTCACCGGCGACTCCCTCTTCGTCGAGAGCGTAGGTCGTCCCGATCTGGCGGATCAGGCACGGGAGTTCGCTGCTGACCTCCACAAGTCTCTCCACGATTCCCTGTTCGTCCTGCCCGACGAACTCCTGGTGTTGCCGGGCCACTACGGCGATGAAGTGGTCGTCCGACCGGATCAACCGGTAGCGGCACCGTTGGGTGACTTGCGGAAGGACCTCGCCGCCATCTCATTCGACGAGGCCACATTCGTCGATTGGGCCGCGTCCCGTTCGGTCGAGAGGCCTCCGAACTACACCAAGATCGTGGAGATCAACATGGGCCGTGTGAGGGACCCGCTGGCCACGCTGCGTCCACTGGAGGTGGGTCCGAACCGTTGTGCCGTATCGCATTGACGGGTAGCCCTTCGTTCGAGTGCCACTTGCGGGGAGTTGCAGCCACATACGAAGCGGGCCCCCGGAAGTGGTTGCGAAGGCATCGGGAGCCCCCAACGTCAACGCACCAGTGCCCCGACATGGATGGCCAGGTTCAAAGTCACAACTCCAATGAGTCGGAGCCGGAGCCGGGCGAGAACGGGACGAAGGGCCCTGTTCGCCTCTACTCCCTTTCCCCACCATGGGACTATGGGCATGCGGGAATTGATCGTTGGTGCGGTGCAGCCCATGCTCTTGGTGCCCCGCCGCCTACGTCGCATCCACGAGGAGGGCCATGGCGCTGATTGATGGAACGGAGCCCGGGGCGACGCTCCGGGTCGGGAATGTGCGGGTGCCAATCATCGGCTCGGCACGGGTGTACGTCTGCGGTATCACCCCTTACGACACGACCCATCTGGGTCACGCCGCCACATTCGTGTGGACCGATATGGCCGGTCGAGTCCTGCACCTGACTGGTGCCCATGTGGACGTGTGCCGCAATGTGACCGACGTCGACGACCACCTCCTGTCCGAAGCAAAGTCCCGAGGTGTCCCTTGGCTCTCTCTGGCCACCCAGCAGACATACCGTTTCGAGCGGGATGCTTCAGATCTCGGCATCGGCCGCCCGGCCTTCGAGCCGAAGAGCCACGACTACGTCGACGATGTCATCGCCCTGGCCATGGGTCTTGCGGATCGGGGAGCCGCCTATGAGCGTGGCGGAACGGTCTATTTCCGTGGGGAACGGGCATGCGAAATCGCAGGTCTGGATCCGAGCGAAGCGGCGACCTTGCTTCGTCAAAGTCCAGCCCGCCCTGAGGTCCGAGTCGACGAGGCCGCGGAGAGCCCACTCGACGTCGCCATCTGGCAACGCTCCTCCGGAGAAGAGCCGTCATGGCCGAGCCCATGGGGAGATGGTCGACCTGGCTGGCATGCCGAATGCGCGGCAATGGCACTCTCCACTTTTGGCCCCACCGTCGATCTGCACGGCGGCGGGGCTGACCTCCGATTCCCTCACCACGCCTATGAGGCGTCGATGGCCCAAGCCTTCACCGGGGTGGTGCCTTTTGCCCGTTCGTGGATGCACGTCGGGACGGTGATGGTCGGCGGGCAGAAGATGGCCAAGTCGACTGGGAACCTTGTCTTCGTCCACGATCTCCTCCAGCGCTGGCCGGCGGCTGCCATCCGATACCTGATCCTTCGCAACCCATGGCATGGCGACTGGGACTTCGAGGAGAACTCTCTTGAGGTTGCGACTCGACGACTGGACGACCTGTGGACGAGAGGCTCAAGTCCGGTCGAGCACGCCGGTGTCCGGCGCGAGGTGGTCACGGCCCTCCTCGACAACCTCGACGTGCCCCACGCCCTTGCCGTAGCGGAAGAGGCTGGGGGTCGGGTCCTCTCCGAGGTCATCGATTTTCTGGGTCTGCACGACACCACCACCTGGTACTGACCGGTAGGCGGCCGCCCCGGGATTGGGACGTCCCCCCGGTATCTTGGCAGCATGGGCCTGTACCGAGAACGAATCCTTCCCCGACTGGTAGATCGAGCCTGCGGTACCCCTGCACTTCGGCGGTGGCGTGCTGAGGTGGTCTCAGGCATGTCGGGACGAGTCCTCGAGATCGGCTTTGGTTCGGGTCTCAATGTGGACCACTACCCACCGGAGGTTGAACGGGTCTACGCTGTCGAGCCCTCTGCGACGGCATACCGCATCGCTGGGAAACGAATCAGCGGCTCAAAGGTTGCTATCCAACTCGTGGGGCTCGACGGCCAGGCGATTTCGCTTCCTGATGACTCTTGCGACGACGCCCTCTGCACATTTTCGCTGTGTACCATTCCCGACACTGAGGCGGCTCTGGCGGAGGTCCAACGGGTGCTTCTCCCCGGGGGCCGGTTTCATTTCCTCGAACATGGTCTCGCCCCCGATCCGGGCGTGGTGGCATGGCAACGTCGTTTAGAACCCCTCCAGCGCCGGGTCGCGGATGGCTGCCACCTCACCCGTGACCCCGTGGCCCTGGTCCGCGGCGCCGGCTTCGTACTCGACGACGTTGCCCAGCGCTACGGAGTTGGACCGAAGCCATGGAGTTGGTTCACCCGGGGAGTGGCGGTCAATCCGGAATAGCACCAACCGTTCGCCCGTGGTCGGACCAATGATGACACTGATGACCTTCATGCCGAGGTCCCGATGGAGAAGCCAGCCGGAGGATTTGAACTTGGTCGAATGTGACTGGCTGAAGCCTGTGGGATCAGTTCGCACGGCCATCTTCGGGCTGGCCTGAACGGCTCACCACGGGCGTCGTGAGCAGGCCGTGTTCAGAGAGGAAGTCTTTTTGCTCCGCATGCATCGGTTCGGGGGGAACTGTGAACCACTTGCGTTCAGCGCCTGAAGTCGGGCCCCGTTGCTCACCGAGTTGGCAGAGGAATGCCAGTCCGACGGGCGAGTCGAGTCCGTTCAGGTAGTGGCTCGGATATTCGATGTAGCCCAGAAGCGGTCCCGCCTGGAGCCTTAGGCCGACCTCCACCACTGCGACCCTGCTGACTGCGGCCACCAATGGCTCGCCGAATCGCACGGTGCCTCCTGGAATGTGCCAGAGGCCAGAACATGGCCCAGATGCCCGTTTGGTGAGGAGGATGCCTCGCGAGCTCTGCACGACGACCTCCACGGTGAGTCGGGGGACCTTGGAGTAGATCTCCTGGAACTGCTCTTCGGTGAGAGGCAACTCGTCCTTCTGGTCGTCTGATCGCTGCTGTGGCTCGGTCATCTCGATGCCTTGTCTCCCCATTTCGACGGCCAGGTCCTGGTCGGGTTTCGAGGTCGGTGACATCATCGCCGATCTGTGAGGATCGGTGCCGAAGTATGATTTCTTATTAGCGGGGAGTGTTAGGGCCGGCCATCCCGGGCGATCGAGCAGGTATTACGGCGGGAAGATGGCGCATGGTGAGTCAATCGGTGACCAATGAGGTGCGATGCCCGTCGTGCGGTCGGCGGAACCGGGTTCCTGCCGCCGCAGGTGGCGTGCCGCAGTGCGGCGCCTGTCATGCCGCGCTGCCCTGGTTGGTTGAGGCGAACGATTCGACCTTCGACGCCGTCGCCGTTCAGTCGCCCCTTCCTGCCCTGATCGACCTGTGGGCGCCGTGGTGCGGACCGTGCCGGATGGTGGCTCCTGTCGTGGAGCATCTGTCGGTCGACATGGCAGGTCGGTTGAAGGTGGTGAAGGTGAACGTCGACGTTGCCCAGCGGACTGCAGCGCGCTATGAGGCCATGAGCATCCCGACGCTCCTCATCCTGTCGGGGGGGAAGGTCGCGGACCGTATTGTCGGCGCCCTGCCCGAAGCCGACTTACGGCGACGGGTGGATGCTGTCCTGGGCAGTGGAGCTACGTGACCTCGTAGGCGAGGCCCGTCGAGCAAGGCACTCGGTATGTAGGTAAGCGAACCCGGGCACCTCGCTGCCCTTCACGTCACAGGTTGGCATGCCTAGCGAAGGAGCCCAAGTTGGCGGTCCCCGCCGCCTTCTGGGCCATCTTGCGGCGGCACGGTGGAGATAACCGTTGCGGAGTGAACCCACCCGGGCGGTAAACGCAACCATCAGCGAGGCCCAGCGCACGGCGCCGGATGAGATTTTCGGCACCTTCCGGGATGGATTGGCAACGTCCTCCGACCACGGTGCTGTGGCGGGGCGAGGGCAATCGTTACGGCGATGCCGTGGTTCTCACCTATTCGGGTACATCCCTGGGCCGGGCCAGCTCGTAGAAGCGATCTGCGGCGGGAGACAACACCCCGCGCCGGCGGACGAGGGCAAGCCGGCGGACCACCGGCGGGTCGGGCTGGGAGACAACGGCGCCAAACTGCTCGGCGAATCGGGCAAGTGCCTCGGGGACCAGGGCTGTGCCGGCCCCCGCCAGGACGAGGGGGATGATCGCCTCCCTCTGTGCCGTGATTACTGCGAGGGCCGACCCGGCGTCGCGTGTCCCTAGTAAGTCATCAAGCAGTCGACGCGTCGAGGTGCCCTCGGGCGCCGCCACGAACGAAGCATCCATAAGCGGACCACCGGCTGCTTCAGCCCTGATGGCGTCGGTACTCGGCGGATGAATGAATGTCAGTGACTGGGAGCCGAGGTCGATTGATTCAAGCGACTGCGGGACACCTAACGCGTCGGTGAGACCGAGTTCGCAGGTTCCGTCCTCCACCAGATCGAAGAGTTCCTGAGTGCCTTCGGGAGCCGCCATGTCAACGCGCACACCGGGATATTGGCGGCGGAACCGCCCCACGAGGCTCGCCATGGGGTCGGCCGCAATGGTGGGCAAACTGCACACGCTGAGGAAGCCAGCCATCACTCCGGTAACGGCGGCTACCGCGGCCCGGCCCATCTCCACATCCCGAAGGGCTTGGCGAGCCGGCCCGAGCAGGGCGGTACCTGCCGCCGTCAACCGAACTCCCCGGCCGACGCGGGTGAACAGGGGCGCACCGAGCTCACGCTCGAGTTCCTTGACGGCGAGCGAGAGCGCTGGTTGTGAGACGAATACAGCCTTCGATGCAGCAGTGAATCCGCCATGGTCGACGACGGCGACGAAGTGACGCAGGCGGTTCGTATCGATTTGTAAATCTTATCGAATAGACCAGAGATTGCTATTCGACTTCTTGGTTGGCGTGCGCAAGGTTGGAGCCGTGGAGGACGTCGCCATCAGATCCGCATCCTCGACCCGATGGCAGCGGCTGGTGATCGAGCCGAAGCGCCCGGATCGGATCAGGAACCGACCGGGGGCCTTTTGGCTCACCGTCGCTGCCGTGTGCATCGGTGCCTTCATGGGCCAGCTCGACGCCAGCATCGTGACCGTTGCGCTCCCGACTCTCCAGCGCACCTTCCATGCCGGGGTCGACGCGGTGACCTGGGTGGGACTGAGCTACCTCCTCGTCCTCGTTGCCACCGTGGTGGCCGTCGGCCGCTTCGCCGACATGTGGGGTCGCAAGCTCCTCTATGTCTACGGATTCGGCATCTTCATCATCGGTTCCGCGCTGTGTGGGCTCGCGCCGGATCTCGGATGGCTCATCGGCTTCCGTGTGCTCCAAGCCATCGGCGCTGCTCTCCTCCAGGCCAACAGCGTCGCCATCATCGTCCTCGCTGTCCCTAAGCCGTTGCTGGGCAGAGCGATCGGGATCCAGGGCGCCGCCCAGGCCGTCGGACTGGCGCTCGGCCCAACCGTGGGCGGCTTCCTCCTCGCCGCCGGAGGGTGGCGGCTCATCTTCTTCGTGAACGTGCCGTTCGGTCTCCTCGGCGTGATCGCCGGGGTCTTGCTGATCCCCCGGAGTCGCCACCTCCAGGACCCGACACCATTCGACTGGGCGGGGTTCGCTCTCTTCTTCCCTGCCGTCGTAGCCCTGTTCGTAGCCATCTCGTTCGGCAACGCCCGCGGTTGGAGTTCTCCGTCGATTATCGGACTCCTCGTCGGCGGATCGAGTCTGATCGTGGCCTTCGTCCTCCGTGAGCGTAGGTGTGCGGATCCGATGCTCGATGTCCACCTTTTTCACCGGTCGCACTTCAGCACTGGGATAGTGAGCGGGCTCCTGTCCTACCTGGTGGTATTCGGTGTCCTCTTCCTCGTGCCCTTCTATCTCGAGCGCGGCGTTGGGGTCGGCTCGGGGACGCGCCGGGCTCGAGCTGATGGTCATGCCGGTGGCGCTCGGCATTACGGCACCGTTCGCCGGACGGCTGGCCGATCGCGTCGGAGCGCGTCCCCTCACCGTGGGTGGAATGGCCTGCGTAGGTGGAGGACTCGTGGCCTTGGCTGCGCTGCGTCCTGCGACCGGGCCGTTCCTGGCGCTCTTGGCCGTCATTGGGATTGGCACGGGCGCTTTCACCCCACCGAACAACGCCGTGATCATGGGCTCCGTTCCCGCGAGCCAGGCTGGGGTTGCGTCAGGCGTGCTGAACATGACTCGTGGCATGGGCACTTCGCTCGGATTGGCGGTCACCGGGCTGCTCTTCGATACTGCAGGTGGCAGCTCGACCTCTCCGGGTGCGGTGGCCCATGCGTTCTCGGTGACCTGCCTGGCTCTCGCCGGGATCGCTGTCGTCGCCGGGCTCGTCGCCGGGAGTTCTGAAGGTGGCCGATGACGGTACCCGTCGGGCTCGTGGCCGAATCAGTTCAGGCCACGACTGGTGCTAATCAGCCTGAGTGCCTTTGTCTGGGCCCTGCGTCGCTATACGACTGCCAGTCCGACGGGCGAGTCGAGTCCGGGCACACGTCGAATACGCCAGGTCAGCGGCTTTCCAGCCTTCGATGAGAACTCCCCGACCGATTGGTCCCGCCGCTGACGGCTCCACTCAACTGCTCTTGGCTGGGGGCGGAGAGACGAGAAAGTGCTGATGCCAGAGCGAAGGTGGTGGTCCCTCGTGCCCCCGCAACCGTGCGACGGTTGAGGACGTTCGCTGAAGGATTGAGATGGCACTACTTGCGAGGAGGACCGCGAACGGAATCTCAAGGAATGCGGCGCTGAGGATCGCCCCCCACTGCTCCCGAGTTCCAAAGGAGAGCGCAACGTCAAACCACGCGTCGGTGACGAGCATCGTCGACGCCACCAGCAGACCGAGGATCGCCACCTGTCGGCGGTGGAATCCGAGCCACGCTGTTGTCATGAGGACCAGGGCTAGCAGGATGTCGAATCCCGACCCAGGCAACCCGCCAAGCACCGCCCGACTCGGCGAGTGGCAGTGTGGAAGCCAGATAGCCGATCCACGGCAGCATCACGAGTGCGCCGACAGCAGCAGCCACCATGGAGAGCCTTCGCCTCCTGATAACGCCCGAGCTTCCGGTCGGCCGCTCGACAAGCTGATCTAGGAAACGAGCGACTCTGGCTCGTCCATCAGGAGTCCAAGATCGAACCTCACTCTCTGTCGGAACAGACACGGCAACGTCCTCTCTAGCGTGTGACCGCAGGATGCACCTCTAGTTCTATGCGATCCCCACAGTCTGATGCGTTCGGACACGACCGACGGCAGCTATTGAGGCCCAGTTTGTGGCACTGGCAGGGCTCGGACTCGACAGCCTCATCGAGATTGGTGCCTCGACGGTCGTGCTCTGGGAACTCGCCGACGTTGCGCAGGAACGCCGACAACGGACAATGCGGCTGATCGGGTTCGCATTCGTGGGATTGGCGGTCTACGTGGTCATCCAGAGCACCGCCGTCCTTGCGCTCGGATTCCACCCCCGACACAGCCCGCTCGGAATCGTCTGGACGGGAGTCACTGCTGGGGTGATGTTCGCTCTGGCGGCGGGCAAGGTGAAGACCGGAGCGGCGTTTGGGAACCCCTGTGCTCAGTACAGATGGGAGGGTCGTATCACCCTGATCGACGAAATCCTGGCAACAGCAGTGTTGGTGGGGCTGATATTCAACGCCCTTCTGGGCTGTTGGTGGGCCGATTTTCTCGCCGGGTATGTGCTCTTGTATTACGCCATTCGGGAGGCACGGGAGGCATTCACCCACTGACCACCAGGGTGTGTCAGAAGTGCCGATGGGCCATGTGTGATGACAGACGGCGACTAGGCGGTATCGGGCACCCGAAAGAGGTGACTTTCGCCTCTGCTTACTCTCGCCCGTCAAGGCGACATTGGAATGGTGCACTACGGATACGGCTACGGGGGCGACCACTGGGGGCTGTGGATCCTGATGATCGTCGCCATGGCCGTCTTTTTCGGCGCCCTGGCCTGGATCATTGTCACTCTGTTGCGCCATCAGGGTTCCCCGCCGGTAGCTGCACCCCCTTCCTCCGGGCCAACAGGTCCACCGCCGAGTCCAGGTGCGCTGGACATCCTCAGCGAGCGGTTCGCCCGGGGGGAGATCGATGAGGAGGAGTACGCCCGCCGACGGTCCCTGATTGAGGGGTCCGAGTGAGCACCCCTCCAACCCATCGCAGCCTGATCACCGCATTGATCGTCGCCGGTGTGGCGCTTCTGGTCGGAACCGGGGCGGTCATCGCCCTCGGGACCTGGGGCACCTCGACGACTGTGAATGGTGCCTACGGTGCCATTTCCTGCTCGACACCCACCTTGTCCGGCACCACCGTCGATGTCCAAGTCACGGATGCCGGTGACATGATGATGGGCCAGGCCCCAATGCGGGCCACCCTGGTTGCCAGCCCCAACAGCGTGCAGGCAGGCCCGGTCTCCTTCGTCGTGACCAACACGGGGGCATTGGTCCACGAACTGGTCATCCTGCCCCTCCCGGCCGACGGTCCCGGCACCCGGCCTACGGGTACCGATGGGAAGATCGACGAGTCGCAGAGTCTCGGTGAGGCGTCCCGATCCTGCGGAGCGGGCACCGGTGATGGCATCAGCCCCGGGGCCACCGGATGGACGACGGTGACGCTGAAGCCAGGTCGCTACGAGTTGGTCTGCGATCAGCCCTGGCACTATGCCGCTGGGATGTTCGACGTTCTTGCGGTGGCCTGACCGTCTCGGGTATCCCGAATGTGCCAGTCGAAGGCAGGAGATAAGCGCCGCCTACCCACCCGCTGCAAAGACCAGGCGGTTGCGAACCGTCCGCAACGTGCAACGGCGAGAGTGGGCCACCAGACTGGACCGATGTGCGAACCAGGTCACCAGCACGACCAGGCACACGGCCATGACCATGACCACGGGACACGACAGCCTAGCCGGTGTTCTCCGAGGGCTCATAGCCCCTCACTCCCACGACGCCAAGGACTCCTTAGACCAGGCTTTGGAAGGCAGTAGCGACGGCATCCGGGCCGTGGCAATCTCGCTGGCGCTCCTATTGGCGACGGCAGGTGTGCAGGCACTGGTCGTGGTCGCGAGCGGGTCCGTTGCGCTGTTGGGTGACACGCTGCATAACGGAGTTGACGCACTGACCGCCGTACCACTCTGGCTGGCCTTTCGGCTGAGCCGCAGAGCGCCGACTACCCGCTTCACCTATGGATACGGCAAGGCAGAGGATCTCGCAGGTTTGGCCGTCATCTCTCTATTGCTGCATCTGCGGCATTCGCTGGTTACGAGGCCGTCAACAGGCTGCTCCATCCAGAGAAGGTGTACCACCTGGGCTTTGTGATGGTGGCGGCTGTCGTCGGGGCCGTCGGGAACGAGGTAGTCGCCCAGTATCGGATCAGAGTGGGTCGTCGCATTGGTTCTGCGGCACTGGAGGCAGACGGCATCCACGCCCGAACCGATGGGGTGACCTCCATCCTGGTGCTCGTCGGCGCTGTCGCCGTCGCCCTCGGAGCGCAGTGGGCCGATGCGGTCGTGGGACTGGTGATCACCGCCGCCATCGTCATTGTCGGCTACCAAGCTGTCCGCAGTGTTGGGCAACGCCTACTCGATGCCGTTGACGCGGCCACCGTCCTACGAATCTCAACCGTCGTCGGGGCAGTGGAGGGCGCGGTGTCAGTCACGGAGGTTCGGGCCCGGTGGGCCGGGCACCGACTCCTGGCCCAGGTGCGGCTCAGCGTCGAGGGGAGTCTGTCCGTCACCAAGGCTCACGAGATCGCCGAGGTGGCCCACCACGAACTCCTGCACAGTGTGTCGAATCTCTCCGAAGCGATCATCCACGTCGATCCTTCTGGGGCTGAGGTTGATCCACACGCTAGAACTCGGCATCATCAGACTGGCGGCTAGCAAAATAGGGGAGCGGTGGGGGGACCGAAATCTGTCCGTATTTGTCCGCGAGACATCGAAATGCAGTGCGTAAGAGCACTAACTATTGGACACTGAAAATCCAGATCAGTCGACATTTCCGCTGGTAGGAGGCTCCACTTTGGTAACCCTCTCAAGGTGGAGACACGGGTTCGAACCCCGTTGGGACTGCTCGAAGGCCTTGACCCCGTTCAGTGGACCGCTTCCTATGGCAAAGCGGCCTGGTGGATGGGGTCTAGGTCTGCGCATCAAGCCGGGACAACGGTCACGATGAGGTTGTGGAGTCCTCCGGAGGGACTGTGCACGGGCTCGTTTCAATCGGGGCGCATCTCACGTCAATCGAAGCTGTGACAGTTGCCACACCGGTCCCTGACGCCCGGAACACCGCCGTGGCCTTCTTGCGTGATGACCTCCCGGAGACCCCGCGCAGAATCGAGCTCTCGGAGATGGTGGGTGGCCAACTGCTCCATTGGCCGTAGCCGCTCCACCCGCCACTGGAAATGAAGGTGACGGTGAGCGTGGAGCCGACTCTCATGCAGATTGAACTGGGCTCCACAGAAGGTCTGCCGCGGTGGCATCGGACGCGTCGGACCTGGGTTGCTGGGTCAGTGCGTCCGATGCGGCAACGAATGGCAACGACCCACGCCGACGACACCGCAGCATCAGTAAGTAACGACAGATCGCCGGATTCGTCGTCTGGGGATCGCCGCGAACGGCACCAACTCTAGCTTGGGCTCGTCTACCCATAGGTGGGGTGTTGCGGCCAGCCAGGCGGGGAGTCCTCCCATACTTCCTGTCGGCCGTACGGGCACAGGTCGAGGATGTTGTGGACAAAGACCAGCCGGTCGACGCCACGTGAGGTGGTGCTGTATGTGCGGTAGACGTCAGAGGCATCTCGGAGAAACACGCTCAGCATGAAGCCGTTGCCCGCGCCGCAGTCTGCGGAGAACGAGGTGCCATGCGAGGAAACGAACGGAACCGTCCAGCCCATCCGAACCTTGTAGTCCTCGATCTGACGCAACGGCATGTCTGAAACGTTGACCCAACTCACCCCGGCGCCGGCCAGCCTGTCCAAATCCGTCACGGTGCTGGTGAACTTGGTGCAGCCGGGACAGAAGTCCTCGGGGCCAAGGTCCATGAACTGATAGATCACGAGTTGATCTCGGCCGGCGAATAGGTCAGCCAGTGTCTTTGGGCCTGCTGGCCGGATCCCGATAGATGATCCACTTGCTATGCGAGTGTCAGCTGTTGTTGGTTGAGCCAAGCCTCGACGAACTCGACCGGGGTAAGCCAGCCGTGTGCGCTGTGTGGCCTGTTGATGTTGTAGTCGATTCTCCAATCTTCAAGAAGGACCCGGGCCTCGAGCAGGGACTCGAAGAGCTGGCCGTTCAGGTACTCGTCACGTAGACGACCGTTGAACGATTCGATCCAGGCGTTCTGCCACGGCGATCCTGGGTCGATGAACACAGTGTCGGTGCCGTTGAACCGGCACCAATCGGACACGGCGTAGGCGATGAACTCGGGACCGTGGTCGAAGCGGACATAGACCGGAGCTCCTCGCTCTGCCCTCAAGCGATCGAGACATCGCACCACCCCGTCGGCATCGATGGACCGTCCGACGTCGATGGCCAGACACTCCCTCGTGTACTCGTCGATCACGTTCAAGAGCTTCAACATCCTTCCGTCGGTCGTCTGGTCGAACTGGAAGTCGAGGGCCCAGACGACGTTGGGCCGGATGGGTGAGAAGGCACCGACCGCCACCCCGATGCCCCGGAGGGGCTTCTTCCTCTTCCTGTAGGGCACACGCAGGCCTTCTGCCCGCCACAGGCGGTGGATCCGCTTGTTGTTGACCACTCCAGCCCGCCTTCCTGGCGGCAGTGGCGGCCCGTCGCCAACCCCACCGGGGACGGCGCCGCGAGAAGTCCCGGAGGAACGCCCGCAGGGCCAATTCCTCGTCGTCGGGAGCGGGAGGAGGCAAGCGTTGGGTGGACCGGGGCTGGCCGGTGAGCCGACAGGCCCGTCGCTCGGACACCCCGAACTGCTCTCGTAGGGCCTTACAACGGCCTTCCGTCGGCGGTCCGGGGTCAGAATTTTCCCTCGGCGAGGAACTTCAACATGTCGATGTCCAACGCCTGGTCGGCCACGATCCGCTTCAGGCGCTGGTTCTCCTTCTCCAGCTCCTTCAGCCGCTTGGCATCGTCGGCCTTCATGCCGCCGTACTGGTTCTTCCACCGATGCCAGGTGGACTCGGTGATCTCGAGGTGGCGGCTGACCTCCTCGACGGTCTGGCCCTGGTTGAGGAGCTTGTCGCCCTCAGCCAGCTTCCTGATGATCTGCTCGGGCGAATGCCGGCGGTTCTTCATGCGTGCAGTCCTCCTTGCTCCATTTTGGAGCATCGGACTCGCACAGTGGGTGGCTCATCTCAGGGGGACCCGGCCACCTGCCGATGTGTCGAAGAGATAATTGGTGTTGAACTTGACCATCGGCAGGCGGCGACGTCGCGCGGCAAGCGCGTCCAGCGTCCGAGTGGCTTCTTTCTCGGCGTTCAGGAGTGCATCTCGCGCGGCCTGCCATTCCTCGGCCGAGACGATCTTTGGTTGAGCCATGTTTCATCCTTTCCGTTCCAAGCGCACGCAAGACCTTCGCGCACGTCCCCTTGCATCCCAGGTGGAGCCACCCAAAGGTGCCCACCGAGCGCTTGAAGTGGCTGGTCGAGTCAGGGGTGCTGGAGCCGCGAGTACTGGCCGCCGGTGTGTGGGTAACCCACTCCAGCACCTGGGGATGAAGGCCCTCGCCTGATACGACGCCATATCGGCGTCTAGCGCTCCTCAGCTCCTACCGATGTCTTGGCTTCTCTATACCTGCGGTGCTGCTCAAGTATTTGCTCATGCGAAACACCCTTGGTCGGTACTTCCGGGTGGTGGTGACGACACAAGATATATGGCGTGCCGTCTAAGGGGTGATGGCCAATCCTCCAACACCCTTTGGTATGGCAGTTGACCTTCCGGACTCCTGTGTACACCCCGATGCTGACCGCACTGATGAGGGTCGCCTCGCCGAAGTCGGAACCGAAACCGGACCAAAAGTTGTAGTACAGGTCCGGCCCACCATGAAGTGTTCCCGTATGAAGCGCCAGCCAATGTCGCACGTCACCGAAGAACACAATGAGGAAGGAGATTCCCACCACGAGAAGGAGGAGGAGGAGCCCAAGTCCGAACCTCCTTGACCGGCCACCCGTCCCGGTTTCGGAGTGGACTCCGACCCCATCCGCGTTTCCCGTTTGGGGCAGCGCACTTGAGGTTGATGCGGTCGCCTCAGTCGCCGCAGGGAGATCGGGCATCGAGCCTCCAGTGTAAGGGGCGGTCGGTGGGTTCGCGTGGAGTGCGCCGAATCAGAACAGAGTGCTCCTGAATGCCGGTCGGGTAGGCACCTGTCGGGCTTCGCAATTGTCGCTGCCTGTGATCCCCATGGACCACGTCCAGTTCTACGCTGACAGGAACACGTTTGATGATCAACCCGCTATGAGCATGCAGCTTTGCTATTGCTCGCTCCCTCCGAGAAGTGCTCAACGAGCCGGCTCGGAGCACATACGAGACAGCCAGAACGATCAGCTCTGTATGCGAGTAGGTTTGACCCGACCCCCCTCAGTGGATCCACCACCTGTCTGAGTCCCCTTGCCCACCATGGTGGGCGGAAGGAGGATGAAGACAGTGCAACACCGCAAACACACCCCCGAGCAGATCGTCCGCAAGCTACGAGAAGCCGACAAGCTCCTGGCCGATGGCGCTGACCTGGCCACCGTGGCCAAGCACCTCGAGGTCTCTGAGCAGACCTATCACCGCTGGCGGAACCAGTACGGGGGCATGAAGGCCGACGACGCCAAGCGCCTGAAGGAGCTCGAGCGGGAGAACTCCCAGCTGAAGCGGATCGTGGCCGACCTGACCCTCGACAACGCCGCACTCAAAGAGGTGGCCAAGGGAAACTGGTGAGCCCGGCACGCCGCCGCCAGGCGGTGACGATGCTCATAGATCGCCTGGCGATCTCCGAGCGTCGGGCGTGCCGGGCCATCTCCCAGCCCCGTTCCACCCAGCGCCGGGCCGCCCCGGTGCCGGGCACAGAAGAAGAACACCTCCGGGCCAGGCTGAGAGACCTGGCCCGGGCCCACCCCCGCTACGGCTATCGCCGGATGACCACGATCCTGCGCCGGGAGGGCTACTGCGTCAACCACAAGCGCATCCAGCGCCTGTGCCGTGACGAGGGACTTCGGGTCCTGAAGCAGGCCAAGAAGCGCTCGAGGGTGGGGATCTCGACCATCTCGGGCACCCGCCTGCGGGCCACCCACCCCAACCACGTCTGGGCCATCGACTACCAGTTCGACCAGACCACCAACTTCAGGACCCTCAAGCTCTTGAACATCACCGACGAGTTCACCAAGGAGGCCCTCTCGATCGACGTCCGCCGCTCGATCACCGCCGATGACACCGTCAAGGTCCTCGACCGACTGGCCGCCCAGCGGGGCACGCCCGAGTACCTGCGGATGGACAACGGCCCCGAGCTCACCGCCAACGCCCTCCGGGACTGGTGCCGGTTCTCCTCGGCCGGCACCGCCTACATCGAGCCGGGTAGCCCCTGGGAGAACCCCTTCATCGAGTCCTTCAACGGCAAGCTCCGAGACGAGCTCTTGAACGTCGAGGCCTTCCAGACCCTCCTCGAGGCCCAGGTGCTGGCCGAGGACTTCCGGATCGAGTACAACACCTACAGACCCCACTCGGCCCTCGGTCAGCTCACGCCGGCTGAGTTCGCCAAGCGGTGCTCTGACAACCGAGCTGGACTCACATAGGTCGTGGATCCGTTATCGGGGGCAGGTCAGGTTTGCGATACCGTCCGAGAGGCATGGAGCGAGCTGTCCTCAAGGAGCTCGTACATGCGTAAGTTTGCCTGGAGGACGAAATGGAACGACGATTCTCCGCATTGCTTTGGGCGACTCTGCTCGTTCCAGCGCTGATTGTTCCCACGGCAGTCTCAGGGCCAGCGGAAGCGGCGACGCACACGGTGCGTGTAAGGACCTGTCAGTGGGCTTCGTGACGGGACAGGAACCGTTGGTAACTGCCACCCGACCAGAGCGAATAGTGGTTCGGGAACGGTGTCTTCGTTCAACGAGACTTGCGGGCAAGTTGCATGGGCGAACGGATCCTTCACAAGCTGGACGACAGCAACAGTGGGTCCACCGATTACCGGCGATGAGCGGGGACGGGCCTCTCGGTCATGCCCTGTCGGGATGCGAGAGTTTGAGTTGGCAGGATCGGTCGCTACCAGTACGAATTCCCTCATCTCGATGGGCGAGAAGGTTTCGGTTGAAATCTGCGTCAGGCCCCGCGCATTTGAGACGAACGAGCCGGGAAGCGTCCTATTGTTTGGTCGGTAACGACTGGATCGCCGTCTGGACTGGAACCACACCGCCGTCCTGGAATCAGCCAGAAGACGAACGCCTCGCTCCGTGCGGGTCGTGTCCGGTGGGCTTAAATCGACCGCCCCCTGCCAGGCACACCGGTCTGGTCAGGCCTCTTCGCTCACTGCATCCCAGCTGTCGCCGGGAACTTCGACGTGGATGATTCCAGTGCGGCCGCCAGCCAGCGGGGCATCTGACATCAACGCGACGATGCCGCTGTGCGCTGCATCGTCGCCTCCGCGGCGAGTGAAATGAGCTTGCCCGCCACGTCCTGGCCCACGATGGGTACCAACCAACGAAAGACCTCACCGGGAACCCTCTTGGTGGGATGGAGGACCTCAGTCTTGTCGAGTTGATTGGTCCCCTGGTCGACGATCCCGATCCACCATAGCGGAATGACATAGTCGTCTGTGCCGTACCAGCGGAGTTCGTAGAGAAACTCCGGGTCCCTCCAAGTCACGCAAATAGCGGCCGAGCCCGCCGGTTCCACCGACATAGTGCTCAGAGCCTACGAGGCGTATATGAGCGGATCGCAAGAGCAAACCTCGCGAACATCTGACTCCAACACTCTCCGTGGCAGCGCAGAACCTGCGAGTAGCGACCTTCCCGACTCCGATGCCGATCCTTCTCTGATGTGGAAGGGGCAGCCCGAGCGGAAATATCACGAGTCACTCATGTCCGTCCAGACGCATTCTCCGTCGCGATTGAGTTGCAGCCAGCATGGAACGGGCCGGTGAGAGAGCGGGCCTTCAGGGTGCCATGACCGAGATGTAGCCCATGCAGTGGGATTGGGAAGGGGAAAGTAGTACTCCTCGCAGTCGGGTCCGTACGAGCCTCAATCGCCGTCCAGAACGCTTCCGGCTTGGCGTTGCACAGCTCTTTGGTTCGTCCGCAACTCCTCGGTGTGCTCGTCGCAGGCATCGACGGTCCAAACCTTGCCGTTCTTGTCGACGAATTGGCCCGTGTTGACGGCCTGCTCCGCGCAATGCCGGGCGCGGCCGTTCTCAGCATCGACGTACTGAAAGCACTTCCCCGGGAACGTTGTGAATATCTCTATGCCCGCTTGCGTTCGCACCGTCTTGACCTCCCGCTCTGGTCTCTCTGAAAGCGCCGATCCGACCCCCCCCCGAGGGACACGCGCTCTCCTCGAACCCGATGCCTGTTGGTTATCGGCAGGACAGCCGCTCCGCTTGAGGCGACCGTTGGGTTGAGCGGTGTGCCAACTCAACAAACCCTGCCATACCCACCGTCTGTCGGCTCTCAGGGTCCCATTTGGAAGTCAGAGGATGAGGACCCCCTACCTGATCGCTCGCCGCTCTGTTGTTGATGTTCCGCCCCACACGCCAACGCAGGACTCGTCGGCCATCGCGTATTCGAAGCACTCCGTGCGAACCGGACACCTGGAGCACACGACCTTCGCTGTGCGCGGCGGTCGCCTCTGGATAGGAATAAAGATGTCCGTGTTCATTCCGCGGCAGGCTCCCAGTTCCATCCAGGTCGGTTTGCGGAGAAGGTCGTTGAGGTCTGGCACGGACTGCGAAGTGTCCATGAGGGCTTTGACAAGAGCCACATTCACGTTGTCCCTCCCAGCCGAGAAGGCCGGGCTCCGTGGTGATCACGATTCACGACTCGGACCCGTTCATCGTGTCCACGGCCTGGGCGATGAAACATGAACTCGAACTGAAGGACAAATGAGGCTCTACACGACGAGGCGTGGGAGTCGGCCCCTGATTCGAGCAGTTGGTTGAGTGTGCCATTGCACGCCTGAGTGGAGCAACAACCGGAGCCGATAGTGCTCGAAGTTGCGCATGCCGTGGGCGACACGGCGGACCTTCTCGGTGGTGAGGTTCATGGCCTCGCTCCTGGCGTTGGTGCGTCTCGTCGTGAAGTAGCTGAGAACCTGGGGCTCCCAGCGCTTGATCGTCCGGGCCAGGCGCAACACCTCGGGAGTGCCGGCGGTGCGGGCCAGCCTGTAGAAGATGGCGAGCTCCCGTCGGGCCGCCACCATCGTCCCGGCGGCGTACACCGACCGGAGCTGCTCTTTGACGGCCAGGGCCCCGCCCACCTCGTCGAAGGGGTCCCCGGTGCGCAGGGCCTCGGTGAGCCGGTCCCGCTGGCGATCATTCAGTCGTTCGTAGCCTCGGGTGAGGAGGCGCCGGACCCCATAGAGCGGGTCGACGTTGCGTCCCCGGTGCCCGGTCGTCTCTCGCTGGACCCGTCGGCGGACGTCATCGACACAGGCGTTGGCCAACTTCACGGCGTGGAAGACGTCGACGGTGACCGTGGCCTTCGGCAACGAGGCGGACAGGGCCTTGAAGTACCCGGCGTGGGGATCGATGGCCGCGACCCCGACATGGTCCCGGAAGTACCTCGTGCGAGCGGCAAGCCAGGTGGACACCGAGGCTGCGCTGCGATTCTGCACCACGTCCAAGAGCCGGTGACGGTCGATGTCGACCAGCTGGGTGGCGTAGATGGTGTGGTGCTGTGGGACCGGCGGCCAACATCTTGTGCTCATCGACGCCGAGGGACCGCACCCCGTGGATCCGACGAGGATCATCGACCAGCGGCCGTCCGTGGCGCCAGACGGCTCTCCATGCACAGTGCCAGCCCACCCCGAAGGTGCGGGCCACCTCGGCCACACTTCGTCCCTCCTCGCCGACCAGTCGGCAGATCTCCTTGGCTGCCCGTCTGGTCAGGGCGCCCGTCTCGACCAGCCGGCTCGACTCGGTGAAGGACTTCGTCTCGCAATCGATGTCCCGACAGCGCCAGCGGCGCTTCCGCCAGACCAACCGCACCGGCCTCCCGCCCATCGGCAGATCTCGCACCTGGACCGTGCTGCGCCCATGGCCGACGGCCCGAACGCCGCAGCCTGGACACCCAGTGGGCCGTCGCTCCGTCTCGACCAGGAGCCACAGCTCGCCCTCGATCTCCTCTTGGGACAGCACCGCGAAGCCGGCCATCCCCAACAGCGCGGTCGAGCCACCACTACCGTCGTCCATGTCCCGTGTCCTCCGTTCTCGCTGGTCTCTCAACCGCAAGAATCGGGGGCCACGGGGCCCTATGGGTGGATGCCTATGGGCGGGTCACCTGAGATCACCGACCCACACGTGGACGCGAAGAGCCACAAATGAACGGTCCGCGAAACCAGCTGGGTCCCCGTGGCCTCAGCCTTCGAATTGGCCGCGATTCGCGGAATGCCTTCCTCCTGACCTCGGGCAAAGCCAAGGGCGGCCCACCTTGCCGGTGGCGGCCTTTCACAGGGAATCGAGAGTGGAACAGCTCAGTTCACCGCGCCGTAACAGTCCGTTCATCTTGGGTTGTTACGGTGTTCGAAGCAAGGGCAAGTCCTTCATCGCGTCGCAGCGCGAGACAGTGGGAACACGGCCCCCCAGCAGAAAACTGCACGCGAAGTCGCTACGCCGCACGGTATGGGCGACCCGTCGAGCCAGGTGCCACTCACCGGAAGGATGCTGTGGAAGGGACACGATGACCGATCCCATCGCGGCCGCCGACTCGGCAGGGGGCCAGATCGAGCATGGGCTCCGCCTTGACGCCGAGGATGACGCACTCTTTCGCAACAAGATGGTCATGCGGCTCACGGATGTCAATGTCTCCTTTGCAGGGAAGGCAGCCGTGCGGGGGGTGACCTTCGACATCCATGGAAGTGAAATGACTGCGCTCATCGGCCCATCTGGTTCGGGGAAGACGACGTTGCTCAGGGCTCTCAATCGGATGCACGACGAGGTTCAGTCTGCATCGGTCACGGGCAAGGTTCTGCTAGGCGGCACGGACATCTATTCCAATGCTGCGGACGTCAATCTTCTGCGCTCTCGAGTGGGAATGGTATTCCAACAACCAAATCCGTTCCCCTCGATGAGCATCTTTGATAACGCGGTGGCAGGCCTCAAGTTCAACGGCGTGCATGAGCGGTCACTCCTGGACGAGGCAGTGGAGTCACCCCTCGTTGCCGCAGCCCTTTGGGATAGCGTGCGAGACCGCCTGAAGGCACGAGCGAGCACTCTATCCGGTGGTGAGCAGCAACGGCTCTGCGCGGGCGCTAGCAGTCGAGCCGGAAGTTCTCCTGATGGACGAGCCGACCTCGCACTCGATCCCGTCGCCACAGAGCTCATCGAGGAGCTGTTGGGCGAATTGAAGGACCGAGTAGCGATTGTGATTGTGACACACAACATGGAGCAGGCGGCCCGGATCTCCGATCGGTGTGCGTTCCTCCTCATGGCTGAGGATATGGCTGGTGAGCTCATCGAGTTCGGCCCGACCGCCAAACTCTTCAGTGAGCCGACGGATCATCGCACGCTCGACTATGTGAATGGTCGTTTCGGCTGACAAGTTGCCCGGCGGACCGGTCCATGCATGCGTATCCAAGAGATTCGGCCGACACGCCGACTTCGCGCCCGATCTGCCGTTTGTGGAGCGGAACGAAGTGGTGATCTGGGACTGGGGAGCTAGCCAGCGGGCGGAACTGACAATGCTAAATGCTCTGACAGTTTGGGTCGGCCCATCTCCTCGAGGAACACGACAACGGCGGGGGGCGATGCCGGGGGTGTCGTTCACACAACGTTCATCTTCTAGGGCGCCACCGGGGTCCTTCGACCCTAGCTGCGATGACCAGGCGGTCGTAGTGTCCCGACTATGGCCGTGGGCGTCATGAAGGATGCCTCGCCGGTCGAGCGAGGGTGGGCTCGTCGGCGCCTCAGTCGACATGCGGTACTCCCATCTCGAGTGGTCACTTTGTTGATCACCTGGAAGGACCTATGGCTCCACCGCCGGCAAGCGAGTCGCGACCCCGACCGAGCGTTGATTCGTGGTGACCTGATTGGCCTGGCAGACCTGATGCACCGTCTAAAGCAAGCTCACGGCGATGACATCGCCGCCGTCCGGCCCGAGCATCGGTCCGATGCCGTCAATCTCGTGCACTACCTCGCGCTGCGGCACAACGATCTTCGTCCGCTGCAGCGAAGATTGGGCGAGCGAGGCTTGTCGTCCTTGGGCAGATGCGAGCCTCATGTTCTCGCGACTGTGGAAAGTGTTCGCGCTGCGCTCGACGGGAAAGCGCCTCGATGTGGGGCCACGTTGGCATTCGAAGAGGGCCGTGCGGCGCTCGACCACAACACCGATGCCCTCTTCGGCCCACGCCCTCCAGGGCGAGTTCCCCGGATCATGGTGACCCTCCCGAGCGAAGCAGCTGACGACTATCCGCTCGTACGGCACCTGGTCTCTCAGGGCATGGATGTGGCCCGAATCAACGGCGCACATGACGACCCCGACGTTTGGGTGCGAATGGCACGCAACGTGCGCCGGGCCTCCACGGAGACTGACCGCTCTTGTCGCGTGTCCATGGACCTTCCTGGACCTAAGTTGCGGACCGGCCCACTCGTTACAGGGCCCCGGGTGGTGAAGCTGCGACCCGAGCGTGACCGCCGTGGCGTGCCGGTGATTCCGGCCCTGGCGACACTCGTCGCCGGTTCCGGACCTAGCGAGCAGTCTCCGTGCATTCCGGTGGACCCGTCGTGGACCGCGAGTCGCCACTTGGGAGACGTGATCGACATGGTCGATACCCGAGGGTCGCCGCGAGCTCTGCGGGTTATCGAGACCGCCCCCGAGAGATGTGTCGTGGAAGTGTGGGACACCACATACTTGGAGGAAGGAGTCGCCCTTTCCTGCCGCGACGACACAACCCTGGTGGGCCCCCTCGGCAGCACCCCCCAATACCACCTGTTGCGCATCGGGGACCCGCTAGTGCTGACACTCGACCTAGACCCTGCCGTTCCGTGGTGCCACGGGCAAGCAGGATGTGCCCGGATCGGGTGTAGCCTCGCGGCCGCCTTCGAGGCGGCCCGGGTTGGGCAACGGGCGATCCTCGACGACGGGAAGATGACCGCCATCATCGAAGGCGTTGCTGCCGACGAACTCCGTCTTCGGATCCTGACAGCATCACCCAAGGGCTCGAAACTTCGCGCCGAAAAGGGAATCAACCTGCCCGAGACGGATCTCCCCATTCCCGCCGTGACCGACGCCGATCTGCCGCTACTCGAGGTTGCAGGCCTGCACGCCGATATGGTGGCGTTGTCCTTTCTGCGCCACGAGCGCGATATCGACAATGTACGCGACTATCTCCGTCGAGTCGGGGCTGAACACCTGGGGATCATTCCGAAAATCGAGACCTCAGAATCGTTCGCGCGCCTGCCCGAGATCCTCTTGCATGCCATGCGGTCCTCGTTTGTGGGTGTCATGATCGCCCGAGGAGATCTCGCCGTCGAAGCCGGCTACGAGCGTCTCGCCGAGGTGCAAGAAGAGATACTGTGGCTATGCGAGGCGGCACACTTGCCGGTCATCTGGGCTACCGAAGTCCTCGACCAGGTGGCACGCACAGGCCAACCGTCTCGTCCAGAGGTCTCTGACGCGGCAATGGCGCAGCAGGCCGAGTGCGTCATGCTCAACAAGGGTCCCCACGTCGATACTGCCATCGTCGTGCTCGATGACATTCTGCGCAGAATGTCAGGGCACCAGCGAAAGAAGACGCCGCAACTGAGGCCCCTCCAAAGTTGGATCAACACTGCCTGATCAAACCGAGGATGCGGGATTGGTCAGGCTTACTGTCGAATTGACCTGGCCATAGCTGTGAAGAGCAGTCCGGAAGGCCAGGCAGCCGCATAGAGATTCGTACTGGCCCGCGCAGGAGACTGAGTGGGTGCTGAGGTCGTGCCCCTCGTACCGAGGACAACAACACTGCCGCCGACTGCTCCCAGCAGGACGACCAGGAGGACGATCAGAAGTTGCAAGTCTGGCGGTCGTGCGAGATCCCCTCTTTGGGGCGGCAACGACAAAGTCTGTGTCACGAGGCTGGGCTGTCGGAGTTGCCGTTCCTGTCGACGGCGGAACATTGGGAACGTAGAGGGGCGGAAGCGGTGGCAGTCCCGACGTGGTCGAACCGACGTCCGTCTCCGGGAGGTCATCGGATTGGTTGCCGGCGCCGTCGTCCACCATGTGCGTGACTCCATCCCGCTCGTACTGCTGAGCCTCTGGATCAGTCCCTCCCCTTCCCGAACGAGACCGGCCTTCTTCCCCTGCCTATCGACGTGATCGCTCGACACCTTGAACTGGCCTGACACATCCGTGAAGGACGTGACGCCTCCTCGGACGCCGTAGGTGGCCTGGTGTGGAGGGCGGACCGAGACGACCAGGGCGACAGGCCTGGCCAGGTTACGGGACTCGTCGTAAGAGACGGCTACCCACACGCCTGTCGACCCGGAGGCGGCCGTTGGGACGTGTAGGAGCCTGAACCACAACCGGAATGCCAGCCTGAGATCCGGCTGGCTGGGGCTGTTGAGTCCCTTGGTGATCAAGCACCTCCTGCGGGGCTCATGCGGTGGAATCGGACGAATGCCGCCTGACCTGCGGCGTTGTGGCTCGACCGTTGATGCGTGGCGGGAGGCTGAGCGCTCTCGTTCTTTGTGTCGTGAACATGACTGGGGGTCAGACACCCGACGTGAAGCCCTGCTCAAGACCATTTCCCGGATTGCCGATGATGCCACCCATGAGTGCATGTCCGGTGGAGGGGTGCGAGCGACCTATTGCCCGTGGCTACGTGCTCGTCGCCCAACATGCCGCGGATCTGGATGTCTTCTTCCCGATGCTCGATCGACTGAACCTCCACATGCCTTATGAAGACCGGCCCTGGATCCTGGACTTCACCAGCAAGGGGCTCTGCTATCGATGGGAAATCCACGAGGCTGCGCATCTCAACGCGACCTCCGATGTGCCATCCGTAGAAGAACTTGATCAGTGGCGCAACGCTGCTCACGAACTGACGATGCAACTCGTCCGGTGGGATCTCGATTGGTACAGGGCCTACTGGAGGAAGTATTTCGAATCGCACCCGGACGATCGGCGCTTTGCGAGCTGACTGAACACGTGGGGGTCAGGCCCACGGGGGGAGCCCGGTCCGCTCGACACCTTGGGCATAGTGGGCGGCACTATCGGGATCCAGCTCCATACCTCAAGCTCAGCAGAGATTCCCGGACGAAGAGGCCATGGCAGACCCACCGGTTCCGGCCATCGACCACCCCCTCGACTGGGGCGTCGGCGTTCTCAGAGGGCCAGCGGTCCACGTATCGTCCCTGGGCTTGACGGGTCGGGGACCAGCCAGTCGCATTGAAGTCAGCAGCCTCGGTCGGTGATGATGTGGTTCGAGTCTCCGAGATGGTAGGCATACCCGAGCGTGCACGAAGGACAAAGTGAAAGACCATCCGACCGCCCGTCGTTGCGTGTCGGAATCATCGGCACCGGATTTGGCTCACGGGTCGTAGCCGGGGCGTTCCGGGCCTCTGGGTGCGACGTGGTGGACGTGGTGACGGCGCGCGATCCCGCCTCGGTGAGGGCGCTCTGCAGCTCCGACGTCCATCTGGTGGCGGTTCACTCACCACCATTCCTCCACATGGATCATGTGACCTGGGCCATCGATGCCGGCCGTGCAGTCCTCTGCGACAAGCCGTTCGGTACATCGGTCGATCAGGCGGTCGCCATGACAGAGGCCGCCCAGGCGGCCGGGGTTGTCAATCTTCTCAATTTCGAGTTCCGTCACCAGCCGGCGCGCATCATGATGTACCGGTTGCTGGAGTCCGGCGCCATCGGACGACCAGAGCACCTGGCCTATACGGCATTCACATCCGGCTCTCGGGTGCCGCTCCGCCCCTGGGGATGGCTGTTCGACCGTTCGCTCGGCGGCGGTTGGATCGGTGCCTTCGGATCACACGCCATCGACCTGACCCGGTGGTTGCTCGGTGACGTCGACCGGGCCGGCGCGGCCACATGGACCACGATCACTGAGCGTCCCGATGTCGACGGGACCCTTCACCGGTGCGACGCCGAGGATTCCTTCAGCGGGTGGATCGAGCTCTGCTCCGGGGCCACCGCCTCGGTCGACTCGTCGTTCACGGCCGGGGCTTCACTTGCCCCGCGCATCGTCGTCACAGGGACCGAGGGTGTCATCGAGAATACCGGGGATGTTCGTGTGGTCCTTCACAAGCAGGATGGCACCAAGGAGCCCTTCGAGTTCGACTCACCGGCTGGCGATCCCCACAATGCCGCCATGAATGCGTGGACCACGGCCATACGCGATGCGGTCATGGGGGGCCATCAGGTCTCGCCGTCGTTTGCTGACGGCCTTGCCTGCATGGAGGTCATGGAGCAGTGGCGAGCCGCACCGCCCAGCCCGAGGAACGGAAGCGCCCGATTGTGATGGGCGTTCTCTAGGGGCGTCGTCTGGGTCGCCCAGCCGTTGGCCAGGTACAGTCGCCGACCCTTCGGGCCATCCGGCGCCTCGACACACTGTCGGTGAGCAGAGACAGACCGAGCGCGATCAGCGTCAAACCACCGAACAGGAACGGCTTGATGTTCGCACCGGTGAAGGGCAGCTGAGCCGGTGCGGCACTGTTTGAGGAGACGGCCGGGACCGTGGCTGAGCCACTGACCTGAGGTGCCTCTGCCGATGGAGCCGGAGGCGGGACACTGGTGGCGGACACCGAGCCGAACATCGGGGGCGGCGTCGTGGATGTTGTGGGAGGGGACGGCTGCTGTGCGGTACCGGGGGGAGCCGTGGTCGTTGCGGTGACGGAGGCGCAGTCTTCGATGGTGTGTTGGAATCCGCGCTTCGGTACCCATGGCGGCCCGACGTAGGCATCGGCTTGAATCACGCCACAGAAATTGGCCGGGTAGGGGATCGTCAAGGTGCCCGATGTCCCATAGACAGTGGCCACGTCGACCGACAGCTTCGGCTCATTGAGGAAGAATTTCCACTGGCAATCAGGCTGTGATGTCGGACAGGCGGGCGTGGGGATGGTCAGCTGGACCTGGCGTGCCGCATCGTTGAAGGTGATGACCGCATAGGTAGGACCGTCCGCCGCGCTTACCGCTGCACTGCCCAAGGGAAAGCTGATCGCGACCAACCCGATGGTCATCCCGATGACCCTGACAATTCGCTTCACTTTGGCTCCGCCATCCCTCCGTGGTCAATCGATCCGGTCTCGGCTCGACAGGTGCCCATTGTGCCGCGTTACCGACCGCCAGGCGCGGACTCGAGGCTGTTTCGAGCCGGCTCCACCGGTCAGCCCGCCGTCCGGCCCTCGTCGATCGACGCCTCCCTATGCAAAAGACCAGTTCACCGCACCTAACGTCGGCGACCCGCAGACTCTACGGTCCGCCCGTTACCGGAGGTTCATGAGAAGGTGAACTTTTCGCGACGATCCATCTGATGAGCCAGATTCTGATGATTCGAGATTGGAGGGACGAGATTGGCGGGTGGAGCCTCCCGGCTGACCCCGTCACCGCATCCAAACGGCGGGCTATGCGGGAAGGCTCACCGAGCCGTCTTCGCCCAGGATCCACCCGGGGTTGTGGGCGACCTCCCACGGGTGGCCCTCCGGGTCGATGAACAGGCCCGAGTACCCGCCCCAGAAGGTCGGGCCGGGTGCGCGTCCGACGACGGCCCCGGCTGCTCTCGCGTTCTCGACGACGGAGTCGACCTCCTGTTCCGAATGGGCGCAGTAGGCCAAGGTCACACCGCCCCACCCACCGCCGTCGGTCACGGTCGAGTCGTCGGCGAGCTTCGCCCGGTCCCACAGTCCAAGGACCATGCCGCCGGCTTGGAAGAAGACGACGTCGCCATCAGGGCTCTGCCCTGACCACCCGAGAGCCTCGTAGAACGCCTTGGCCCGGTCTAGGTCACGGACACCCAAGGTGACCAGACTGATTCGCTGTTCCATGGCGTCAGTATGGCCGGGGTGAGGATGGAGACGAACGGGCCCATGCCCCTCGGTCCGCCAGTGCCGGGCCCGGCCCGGAGCCGGCGGACCCCTACCCGACGGACGGGCGACAGCTGATATCCCCTCTGCCGCACCGCTGCCACCCAGGTGATCGTCAGAGGCGCGGCGCCGTCCCATCCGATCTGGCCGTGTCTGCTACATCGATCACCTCGGTGATCGGCTGGAACTCCCACTGGACGGCTCTGCGGGCCTGGTATCTGCCGCTGGTCATCAGCATGAGCCTGTGGATCCCGAGTGCGGTCACCGCGATCAGAAGTGCAAGGAGGAATCCTCCGACGACCACCCCGACCAGCAGAATGAACAGGGCCGCCACCATCAGATAGACGAACCCCGCCACGATCATCCCAAGCCAACCGAACGACGCACCCAGACGTCCACGGCTGGTGAAAGAGCCGGTCTGCACGTTGCACCCGTCGGCCGCAGTCAGTGTGCCGTCGCCCAGGTCCGGATGAACGTAGCCCGGTGGAGCCAGGCGGGGGTCGTACCACTTTCCGTCCGACGCTAGCCACCAGCCCGGCCCATTGGACGTTTCGCTCATTGCGCCTCTTCTAGTCCCCCGGAACGCAGTATCGATCGGCAGCCTGAGCCTAGCAACGGCGTCTGGGCCCATAGCGGTTCCGGCCGTGACCTCGGCCGTGACCGGTACCGGTCCTGGCCAGCGGGCCCGACCCACTCCTCGAGAAGCTGGCGGGCACCCCTTTGGGCTGACGCCAGCTCCCTTCAGGCGGCAACTATGGATGCGCCCTCGGGTCCGATTGCGGTGCCACGGCCGCCAGGGAGTCAAGGTCCTCTTCGACTCCTCGGAGTAAGTCGGAGGCATCGGGACAGGCGGTAGGGTCGGCCAGCACCCCCAGTGACAGCTGCCCGTCGTAGGACAGGACGGCCACGCCGATCGGTAGGTCTCCGGCCAATGGGACGAACGGATAGGCGCTGAGCATGCGGGCCCCCATCAGGTAGAGGGGCCCCGCTGGGCCGGGCACGTTGGTGACGACCAGGTTGAACAGTGGCTGGTAGTCGACGAGTTTGTCGATGCACGAGAGTGCGGACTGGGGCACCGGCGCCAACAGTTCGAGCGCCACCTCTGCTGCAAGCTCCTCATGCTTTCCTCGGGCGCGCCCGGTCGAACTCGACACGGTACGCACTCTGGCGGCTGGATCTACGGTCCCGACGGGAACTTTGACCAGCCATGCGGACACCCGGTTGCCATGGGCGCGCCTATGTTCAGGATCGAGACCCACCGGCACGAGCACCTGGATCGCCTTTGGTGGGTCTTGTCCACGTTGTTCGAAGAGCCGGGCACATCCACCGCCTACGGCGGCCAGGACGATGTCGTTCATCGTGACGCCGTAGGCCCTTGCCAGACCCTTCAGCTGGTCGATCGACCGGCGTATCACCAAGACCTGTCGGCCGGTGCCGACCCGGCGGTTCAACGACGCCGGTGGCCGCAATACCCCCGAGCCGACCAGGGCGGTCACGGCTCCACCCAGGCGGAGCGCGCCGCCAAGGGCACCGGCCGGGTGCCGCGCCGCCCGCATGCCGAAGGAGGCCCATCGCCATCCGACGTCGCCGAGCCGGCCGAGATCCTGGACGGCCCGGAGTGCGGCTCCGGGTGGGGTTTCGGCATGCCAGGCGGGTGAGCCCGGCTCGTCGGTCGTCGATCCGGGAGACGGACCCTCCACATCGAACAGCAGCGTGGCCATCTCCACGCCTGCGAGGCCATCGGCCAGGGCGTGGTGGATCCGATCGACCACGGCCACTCGACCATCGGCCAGGCCGTCGACGACGCACATGTGTGCCACAGGGGCCTGGTCCGATCGAGGGGCTGGCTGAAGAGCTCGCCGCACATCTCCCAGAGCTGCTCCTCGCTCCCTGGGGTGGGTAGTCGGGAGGATTGCACATGGCGAGCAATGTCGAATTGGAGATGGTCGGTCCACAGCGGCGGTGCTCCGGGGAGCACTGATGCCTGTACGCGGCACCGGAGCTTGGGTACGAGGTCGAGCCGGTGCCCGATGCGGGCGCGGATGGCGTCGAGCCGCAACCGACCGGTGGGGTCATGGAGTGGGCCGCCTTCGAAGATCCCGACACTCCCCATGTGCAGGGGCGCCCGGGCGCTCTCGAGGAGGAGAAACGCCGATTCGAGGGGTGAGAGCGCCCTCTGACTGCTCATTTGGACTGCTCATTTGCCGCGATGTCGAAGTGGCCGTCCTCTTTCCAGCGCGGCCGATCCCCGGGGGCGCAGGCCGGCACGACGATCGATCGGAAATGATCGGAATGCCGGCATACGGTTTCGAGCCGCCGGACCACCTCGTCGAGTACCGGCTCCCGGTCGAGCTCGGTGGCAGCGGTCATGGCCGATCGAGGCACCGGATCCCGATCGAGGGCCCAGAGAATGGCGTCGGAACTGGCGGGTCGGTCCCGACGGAACCCCACATGGCCTTGGCTTGGCACGGTCCGCACCACGATCTCCTGTCCGACCATTCACCTTGCGCCCCTTCCGCATGGGCCACTAGAGGACATAGCCCCTAATCCACCAGATCCCTGCCCGGGCGGGAGGGGATAGCGTGGTCGACGGTGCGTCGGCAGCGAGGGTGGGCGATGACGGAATGGCAAGAGCCGGATGCCAAATCGGCCGACGATCCCGGCGGTGAGTGTCGCCGGTGATCGACGACCTCATCGACATCGTCGGGCCGGCAAACCTCGATCGGGGCGCCGAGATCTCCGAGGACGTGACCCACGACGAGGCCCTGGGCGGTACCCCCGTCCGACCTCTGGCCGTCGTCCGTCCCGGCTCGGCCGTTGAGGTGGCGGCGCTGGTCCGGGCGGCGGCCTCGGCCCGGATCCCGCTCACACCGCGCGGGTCCGGCACGGGCCTCTCGGGCGGGTGTACCCCCGTGGAGGGCGGCCTCGTTGTCTCATTCGAACGGATGAACCGCATCCTCGAGATCGACACCGCCAATCACGTGGCCGTGGTCGAGCCGGGGGTCACCCTCAGCGACCTGGACACCGCCCTGCTGCCCCACGGATTGGTCTACCCGGTCTTCCCGGGTGAGCAGTCAGCCAGCCTGGGCGGCAACGTGGCCACCAATGCCGGTGGGATGCGGGCCGTCAAGTACGGCGTCACCCGGCATCACATCCTGGGGATCGAGGCCGTCCTGGGCACGGGTGACGTGATCACCTGCGGTGGGAGATTCGTGAAGTCGACCAGCGGCTATGACCTGACGCAGCTGGTCGTCGGGTCAGAAGGCACCCTGGCCCTTGTCACCCAGGCCACCTTGCGGCTACACCCGAGGCCGGAGTTCCAAGTCACACTGCTGGCCCCGTTCGAGTCCCTCGACCAGATCGCCGCCGCGGTCCCCCCGGTCGTTGCCAGCGGCGTCGGGCCGCTGGTCGTCGAGTACATCGACGTGGTGTCGATGGCCGGGATCACCGCCAATGCCGGCGTCGACCTCGGGATCCCCGGCGAGGTCAGCGAGCGGACCCTCGCCTACCTTGTGGTCGTCCTGGAGAACCACCACGATTCGCGCCTGGAGGAGGACACCGAGATGCTGGCCGAGA
Organism: uncultured Acidimicrobiales bacterium; assembly: GCA_963727075.1. Lineage (GTDB taxonomy): Bacteria > Actinomycetota > Acidimicrobiia > Acidimicrobiales > RAAP-2 > Bog-756. The sequence continues at coordinate 1,677,232 of CAVSET010000006.1, read as the reverse complement.
CGCTCGCCGAGCTGGGCGCCCTCGACGTCTACATCCTGCCGGATCACGCGGGGACGCAGATGATCGACGCCCGGGAGCGAGCGTTTTGGGCGGCGAAGGCCAACGGTGCGGACGACATCGTGGACGTCGTGGTACCCAGGGCTTCGATCCCTGGCCTTCTGACCACCGTCAGCGAGCTGGCCACGCAGACTTCGTCGCTGGTGGTCGGATGTGGCCATGCCGGTGATGGCAACGTCCACCTCTCGGTGTGGCAATCCGACCCGGCCCGGCGTCACCGGCTCATGTACGACATCATCGCCGCCGGAGTCGCGCTGGGCGGAGCCGTCTCGGGGGAGCACGGGATCGGTCGGCAGAAGCGGCCCTATCTTGCAGACCTCGAGGACCCGGTCAAGCTCGACCTGATGCGCCGGATCAAGTCGGCGTTCGACCCCTACGGGATCCTCAACCCCGGCGCCATCTTCGATCTGGCCGCCCAACCGGGAGATGCCCGATGAACGGAGCTCATTCGCTGATCTCGACCCTGGTCGACCACGGGGTGGATACCTGTTTCATGAATCCGGGTACCTCTGAGATGCATTTCGTCAGCGCCCTGGATGACGTGACCACCATGCACAGTGTGCTGGCGCTGTTCGAAGGGGTGGCCACCGGTGCAGCCGACGGGTATGCCCGGATGACCGGCAGACCGGCCGCGACCCTGCTCCATCTCGGGCCCGGGCTGGGCAACGGGCTGGCCAATCTTCACAACGCCCGGCGGGCCGGCAGTCCGGTGATCAACATCGTCGGCGATCATGCCATCAGCCACCGGCCCTACGACGCCCAACTGCAGTCAGACATCGAGACGGTGGCCCGCAATGTGTCGACCTTCGTCCACACCTGCGAATCGACCGCCGGGCTCGGCAAGGATGCGGTCGCCGCCATTGCCTCGGCCATCGGTCCACCCGGCTCGGTGGCCACCCTTATCCTGCCGGCCGACGTGTCCTGGTCAGAGGGTGGTTCGGTGGTCGGCGGTCCGGGACCGACCCGGGGCCGCCCGGCCGGGGCCGGACCCGAAGAGAGTGTGGTGACCAGCGCGGCCGCCGCCCTCCGCTCGGGCCAACCTGCCGCCATCCTGATCGGCGGTCGAGCCTGTTCCGGCCGGACGCTCGACACAGTGGCCGACATCGCCCATACAACCGGCGCCCGACTGTTCGCCGAGACTTTCCCGGCGCGGCTCGAACGCGGATCAGGCCGACCACCGGTCGAACGCCTGGCCTACCTGGCCGAGTTCACCACCATGCAGCTCGAGGGAACCCGGCATCTGATCCTCATCGATGCCAGGTCACCGGTGTCGTTCTTTGCCTATCCGGGAAGGCCGAGCGATCTGGTTCCCGATGGATGCTCCGTGCACGCCGTCGCCGGCGCAACCGACGATGTGGAAGCCGCGGTCGCAGGGCTGGCGGCGTTGCTCGAGGTCGTCGGTGGATGTGCACCGAGACAGCAGCTGCAAGCCCCGCCCCTTCCCACCGGCGCCCTTGACGCACAAGCGGTGTGCCAGGCCATCGGAGCTCTGCTGCCCGAGGGCGCGGTCGTCTCGGACGAAGGCAACACGTCGGGGCTCTTCGCTCCGGGGGCAACCGCCGGCGCGCCGCCCCATGACTGGCTCTGTCTCACTGGTGGTGCGATCGGGCAGGGCCTCCCCGTAGCGGTGGGAGCGGCCGTCGCCTCGCCGGACCGGCGAGTCGTCGCCCTCGAATCGGACGGCAGTGCCCTCTACACCCTGCAGTCGTGGTGGACCATGGCGCGCGAGGAGCTGGACGTGACCACAGTCCTGCTCAACAACCACTCGTATGCTGTGCTCAACATGGAGCTCGACCGGGTCGGCGCAGACTCGCCTGGCCCCCGGGCCCGGGACATGCTCGACCTCGGACGTCCGTCGATCGACTTCGTCGACCTGGCCACCGGCTTGGGGCTTCAGGCGGCACGGGCCGAGACCGCGGAGGAGTTCGCCGACGAGCTGGCCCGTGCCCTGGCGGCACCGGGACCGAGTGTGGTGGAGGCAATCGTTCCCTCGCTGCTGTGAGAGGAGTGAGCTCGGGCGTATTGAGCTGCAGGCGAAGCGATGGCATCGTAGGTCGAGCGAACCAGGGAGGTGTCCATGTCCGAGGGCCAGACAGGCAGCGTAAAGCCGATCCCCGACCACCTCCGAGCGGTGACGCCGCGCTTGATCGTGCGGGATGGGTCCGCAGCCATCGATTTCTATCGTCAGGCGTTCGGGGCTGAGGAGTCGGGTGAGCGGTTCACCGGACCCGGCGGCGAGGTGATCCATGCCGAAATCCGGATCCGCGACTCGGTGGTCATGATCAGCGAAGGCTCCGACCAGGACGCCCCGGCGCAGTCGCCGGATTCCAACAACGGGGTGGTCACCGCCATCATGGCCCTCCACTGGGAGAGCGTGGACGACGCCTGGGAACGGGCCCTCGCCGCGGGTGCTGAAGTGATCTACCCCCTGGCCGATCAGTTCTACGGTGAGCGTGGGGGGCGACTTCGCGACCCGTTCGGGCAGCAATGGATGATGAGCCAGCACATCGAGGACGTGTCCCATGCGGAGATGAACCGAAGGGCCGCCGAACTGTTTGGCTCGTAGCCTGCCGGACTATCGCCATGTCGTTTACCAGACTCCCAAGTAGGGCGGCGTGGCAACATCGGGGGGCGCGCCAGGGCTTCGAGGTCGTGTTGATGCACTCCGACGAGTCAGGCCACCGACTGGACGGGCATACTGCCGCGGTCCAGGACGGGCGCGAATGGGTCGTTCGATATTCGATGTGTCTCGATGAGAATTGGATCACCACATCCGGTCACGTCTGGTGTTGGTCGAGCTCGGGGGACCGCGAGGTGCGGATCGATACTGACGGAGCGGGTCACTGGAACGTGAACGGTGCTCCTGCGCCCGAGTACCACGGCTGCTTCGACCTCGACCTCGAATCGTCGGCTTGTACCAACGCGGTCCCCGTGCACCGGCTCGAGTTGGGCGTGGGCCAATCAGCGGAGGCGCCGGCGGTCTTCGTCCGCGCCGCCGACCTCGGCATCGAGCGGCTCGAACAGCACTACCTCCGAATGGATGGCGACGGTACCCGTCAGCGCTATGGCTATCGCGCTCCAGCCTTCGGCTTCGAGTCCGAGCTCCTCTACGACGAATCCGGGCTCGTGTTGGAGTATCCGGGCCTCGCGGTACGGGTGCTGTAGGCGCCGGCGGCCCGCGGCCCCTCGATCACTCACGGTTGGCACCCGCCAATCCACGCGGTGTTCCACCGGCCGACGACTACGACGCTTGAAGACGATCCACGTCTTCGGCGGAGCGCTCGTGGCGGCACCCCCGGCATTGCAGGCTCAAGCCGTCATCCGCATGAGCACTCCCTCGGACCACCAGGATGGGCGTTTCCAAAGACCCGCAGTTCGGACAGGGCATGACTGTTCGCGTTGAATCCATCTTGCCGACCTCCCAATGGAATGGCCGCCTGCCCGCCTCAGCCGCCGTGTGCAGGCCGCCACGCTAATGACACCGATTCGCGGGTGCAAGAGAAAATTTGGGAATCGTCGCCAGAAGGGGCGGTCCCGCCCCTCATTCGTGTAGATGTCACACAGACGTCACGAACTGTTCACTCCGTGTGGTCCTGACGGCTCGAACCAAGGATCTCTGTCCAGATGGCGACCGCACCGGTTACCCTGGGAGACAGTTCCAGAGTCCGGTCCCATCGAGCCACCAGGTCGGAGGTTGGCATATGACCGAAGATGCGGTGTTTCGGAATTGCCCCAGTTGCGGGTCGGCCGACGTGCCGACACTCATAGTCCGTGGATCGGGCATGCCCGGCTACGGCATGAGCCTGCGGTGCAAGTCGTGTCGGTGTGAATGGTCGGACAGTCGCTCGAGCTACGCCCGGGCGTCTCCGCCACCCGCAGCCTGATGGTCTGAGATCCATCGGAAGACCTGCGATTGGCTGAGCACCTTCTCATCCAAATATCGGATATCCACCTCACGGCGGAAGGAACGCTGCTGCCGGGAGTGCGTCCCCGCGACAATCTCCTCGCCGGTCTGGCGACGATCGGCGGAGCCCACCTCGAGCCCGATCTGCTCATCCTGACCGGTGACCTTGCCGATGCTGGCGATCCGGCCTGCTACCAGGATCTGGCGGAGATGATGGACAGTGCGGCGCGAGCCACCGGAGCAGATGTCGCATACCTCCCGGGCAACCACGATGTCCGTTCCGAGTTCCGCCGTCACCTGCTCGACATGACCCCGACCTCGGAGGCGATCAACCAGGTTCATTGGTGTGGCGGCCTTCGGGTCCTGTTGCTGGATTCGGTGGTTCCGGGTGAGGAATTCGGAGCGCTGACAGGCGAGACGCTGAGCTTCCTCCGAGACGCACTGGCGGCGCCGGCTCCGGACGGCACGGTCCTCGCTCTGCATCATCCACCGATCCCTTCTCCCATCGAACCGATGTCACGCCTGAGGTTGCGAGACCCAGATGGCTTGGCGGAGGTGATTGCCGGATCTGATGTGCGACTGGTCCTGTGCGGCCACAATCACCATGAGGGGTTCGGCACCCTCGCCTCGGTTCCGGTGTGGGTCTCTCCGTCGGTCGCCTACCGAATGGATGTATTGAGCCGCGATACGTTCCACAAGCTACCGGGCTCGGCATTCTCCCAGATCCATCTGGGAGAATGCCCCGCCACGGTCAGTGTCATACCGATCTCGCTGGATCGCGTTCGCTCCTGATGTGCGGCCACGGGCGCGGGCTCGGAGCCCCGCTCGCTGTTCTTTGAATTGGTAGGAAGTCCGTGGGAACGCGGTTGATCGACACGGATCGTGTGCCGGCACTCACTGTGATCAGGTGGTGACAAGAGGTACGGATTGTCACCCCGAAAGCCAAACGTCACCAAGAGTTGGCCGACCTTTCAACAGCTCGTTACGGGACACGTTACTTGTCGACGGTTAGATGACGGCGGAACGATCGGGTTCAGGGGAATTTCGAGAGATGGGGCCATTGCGAGAGATGGGGCAACAGGACGAGTACACGGTGCGAGCGACGAGGTTTCAAGATTGGTGGTACATCGAGGTGCCGAGCCTCGACCTTGTCGTCGACTGTCGGTTCTTTTCCGAGGTCGTACAGACTGCCCGCCAAGCGATCTCTCGGGCTGTCGGAGTCGATGTCGGAGAGGTGCGATCGCCATCGAGCTGCAGCCAGCTTGGGATCGTCGCCTCCGCAATGATGCCTGAGTCTTCGTCTGCCCTTGGGGAGACATGCCTGACCGTGGGTCTCCCTGCCCACGTCCCAATCCCGGGTGCGGACGCCATCGCGGGTGGCTCCGTAGGCTAACCACTCTCTGGGGCGACGAGGGCATCGGTGATCGCATCGATTCCCGCCAAGTTGCCGCCGAGCTCCGTGGAAGGCCGTACCGCGACTGGAGCTCGGTCGGCGCCACGTAGGAGACCCGAGTCTGTCCGTCGTCGTCCCACACGAGCACCTTCAGGGGGAGGCCAACGCGGCCAACGGTTCGTGCACCATGACCGGCGCCCCGACCGCGGACTCGTCTTGGTCACAGTCCCATCGATTGTCGACGGCGGCGGCTTCATCGATTGTCCTCCGGGTGGTGCTCGATCAAAAATCTCTTCTCCGACTGCCGAATCTCGCCGCGTCGAGCCGCCGCGTCAGGCGTGGGACGCCACATCACCGGGGACTGACGGCCACATTGACGTAGTCGACCGCCACGCTCTCGGACCGAGACGACGGAGGGCTCATCGGGAAGGGTACGAAGGTGACGAAGCCCGATCCCCCGCAAGGGGAGGTTGAGAGACGTAGGGATCGGCTTCGGCGCGCCATAGCGGGTGAAGCTGACCGGGCCGATCGGGCCGGCCCCGGGAGGAGGAGCGCCGAAGAAGGCGGAGATCGAGGTGGCGTCGTTGCCGGTGTATCCGGAGTTCGAGGCCGTCGGGATGGCCCGGCTCACCTCGACGGTCTGACCGGAAAGCGGGTGACCCGTTCGGCCCATGACCACGGGTCCGGGGCAGGCGACGTCGATGATCGCCGGGGCCGGTCGACCCAGTGACCCGTTGACTGACCCGGCGAAGAACTGGTGCGGATGGATCTTGCCATGGCCTGCCGCGGAGCTCACTCCGGGAGACAGGAGTGCCGCTGCCACCACCAGTGGCCCACCGACGAGACGGCGGCGTGCCATGCCGGTTGCTCCTTCTGATCTCATCGTCGGCCGCCGACGACTGTGGCCCTTCGATCGCACGGTATTCCCGACCCGGTCCTGGATCAACCGATGTTGCACGACGTTCATCTTCGTTGTGGCAAGGTCCAGCTCATAAGGAATGGGTCCTGTGATTCCTCCGAATCCGACCCGGGTATCGTCATGTCGTGCCGCCCCGCACCCCACGACCCACCGCCTGGACGGTGATCGTGGTTGCGACGACGCTCCTCGTTGCCGCCATCGCGTTTGTCGTCTGGGACCGCTACTTCAATCAAGCATCCCCGGCCAGCCCGGGCATGTCATGCCCGATGATCGTCCAGCCGACCCGGCACCCGCCCTTGGCGGCCATCGGCATCCATCGGGTCGCCCTGATCGGAGACTCGATCATGGAGCAGTCGTCCTGCACCATCGCGAGCAGTTTGGCGAAGGTGGGCATTCAAACCGGACGGTACGCGGTGAGCGGGAGCGGGCTGCTCACCGGCTGGGTCGACTGGATCCAGTACACCTCGGTGATACTGCAGAAGGAACACCCGGACGCAGTTCTGGCCATCTTCGTCGGCAACTACTTTCCTCCTCCCATGCGAGACGCACAGGGCCGGGTGGTTGCCGACAACAGCCCCGAGTTCTTCTCCCTCTGGCAACAACGGGCCGTGCAACTATCGGAGGAGGTCCGTCGTGCCGGGGCCTCCCTGTACTGGGTGAGTCCGCCCCCCATCGAACCGCCGGTGCTGAACCATGCGCAGCGCCTCTTCGACGGCTACCGCACCATCCCGGGAGACCACGTCATCGACGCCGGGAGCATTCTGGCTGGAGCCAGAGGCCAGGAGGTCCTCTACAAGTTGACATGCGGCCGGGTCCAGTTGGTGCGGACGCTCGTCGATGGTGTGCACCTGACAAACGAAGGAGCTCGTCTCTACGGGCAGGAGATCGCCCATCAGTTCACTGCGCAGACCGGTCTTCTCACCAGTCCGAAACCCTGTTGAGGACCTCAGCCAGAGACCGTCCGGGTGTCCGGTCGCGCCGCGCTCATGCCTTGGCGTAGTTCGAGGCCCCCCACCAATCGACCACCACCACAGGTTCGTCGCCGGTGACCCAGGCATCGTGTCCTTGAGGGAGGGCGGTCACGTCGCCCGGCCCGGCGTCGAATTCGGTACCGTCGTCCATCTGGATGTGCAGGGTTCCTTGCACGTGATACTGGAAATGAGGTGCCTCGCACGAGTCGGTGCCGGCGATCGGCTTCACGTGCTCCGACCAGCGCCAGCCCGGTTCCAGGGTAAGCCGCCCGATCTCGCTGTCTCCGATGCGCAGCAGCTCCAGCTGTCCCCGCTCGAAGGAGCGGACCTCGTCTGGCGTATCGAATGTCTTCTGCTCGGCGTTGGCCATGTCGGTTCCTCCTTGTCAGCGTGGCCCAGGTCGACCGACATGGGCTTCCGTCCTCTGGCAGCGTGGCGGGTCAGCCCTGCACATTCCCTGCACCTGCTCGGGCTCAGGCTGCAGGGGCGTTGCAAGGACCGAGGGGGATGCTGACGGACAGGTCCGGCGCAAGAAAGGAGGAGGACAGATGACCATCGATGCAGTGGGCAGCTTCCTGGAGTCCGTCGAATCCGGGACGGTGACCCGATGCGAGGCGTTCGCCCGAGCAGTGGAACTGGACGCCACTGTTCCGAACTGGCGCTTCAGTGCCCATGGAGCCGAGGCCGTCAAGGCTGAGCTCGGGCGCTGGTATGCCGACGCCGGCCGCTTCGAGGAGCTGCACCGAACCCCGATCGAGGGCGGGGAGCTCGTCGAGTTCACCCTGAGCTGGGAGGAGAACGGAGTCCCCCACGCCTGCCACCAGGCCCATGTGTTGCAGGTCGAGGCGGGAGGGATCCTCTCCGATCGAGTGTGGTGTGGTGGACGCTGGCCGGCCTCGCTGCTGGCGGAGATCGGCGATGCCGCCCGCATCCGGGGGTGAACGACCACATCGTGCACCTGGGTATGGACCAGTCGCCGATCGGACGGGCAGTACTCGCTCCCCCCAAGGGCCGATGTCGTTCGACTACGGGCGGTCGGCCGAACGGTGGCGCTCCGAGTTGGAGCACATCTATCGCCGGTTTGGCCGCGCCTTGGTGCGAGCGGTCCCGGTAGGGCTCACCGGCCGCCGGGTGCTCGATCTGGGTGCGGGCACCGGCGCGCTGTCCGGCGAGCTGTGGGCTTCGGGGGCCGTCCCGATCGCGACCGACATCTCGCCGCTGATGCTGGTCCAAGCCAGAGGTGTGGCACGCGGTTTGAGGGTCGTCGGGGCCGACGCCCTCCACCTGCCCTTCGCCCGCCATGAGTTCGACGTCTCGCTCTCCGCCTTCCTGATCAACCACCTGCCCGAGCCCTGGCTGCAGCTGGCTGAAGCCGCCCGGGTGACGCGCCGTGGGGGAGTGCTGATGACGATGACCTTTGCCGCCGGCGACGATCATCCGGCCAAAGAAGCGGTCGACGAAGTCGCAGGTCGTCTGGGCTGGCAGGCACCGGCCTGGTTCGACGAGCAGAAGCGCTGGGCGACCCTGACCGACACGCCCGGAGGTCTGGCCCATCAAGCCGGGAAGGCCGGGGTTCCGGTGAGCGAGATCCAGACCGTTGCCGTCGACGCCGGGCCCCTTACCCCCCGTGAACTGGTGGGTTGGCGGCTGGGGCACGCCCACATGGCCGAGTTCCTCGCACGACTCCCGGTGGGTGATCGTCGCCGACTGGTCGTCGAGGCCGAGCGGGCGGTGGGCCCGGGCCGTCAGCCCCTTCGACGGGAGCTCCTCATCCTGTCGAGCCACTTGTCGGCCTGACGCCCGAATGCCTCCCCCCGGGATCCGGCGCCGGCCACCAGAGCACCAACCATCCGGTCGGCCTGGGCCCGCCATTCGATGACCCCGAGATCCTCGGCCAGCTCCGCCGTGAGCCACCATGCCTCGGGGGCGGCGAATCGGGCCAGGGCACCGATGAGACCCTCGGCCGATCCCGGATCGACGCGGTCGCCGGCCGCCCGACGGGCCCGGTGGCCCAATGCTGCGGCGAGGGCGTGGTAGCGAGGTGTCCCGATCGCCGTGGCCCTGGCTGCAAGCTGATCGGCGATGGTTGCCGCCTCTTCGGGACGACCGTCGGCCAGCGCCAGGCGTGCCTTCAGCAGGTCACGACGGAGCCCTGCCTTCCAATCGAATGCGTACCCCGTCCCCAACGAATCGACGAGGTCGAGGGCGGCCGAGGCGTTCGCAAGCTCGTCCCTCCGGACATGTGAGTCAGCCAGATCGAGGGCGGCTTGGGCCTGGGCCTCACGAAGGCCGCGCTGGCTGGCCGCTTCGGCGGCCAGCAGATTGAGCTCGTCGGCCTCGGACTCACACAACAGGTTGCGCAGGAGCCAGGCGCGATAGTTGGCGGTCCGGCCGGCGAAATGGTCGAGATGTCTCACGTCGACCTCGTGGTCGACGGTATCCAGGTGGGACAGCGCCAGGGCGATCCGGCCCTGCAGCGCCGAGGAGTAGGCGGCCAGGAGGGCCCGGTGAGCCTGGGCAAAGGGGTGTGAGGTCAGCGACGGGTCGTTGGCGACCTCGACGACGAGTTGCTCGGACAGGTCCGCGTGGCCCCGGTCGGTCATGAGCCAGCCGAGCCAGACCTTGCCGACGCCGGCCCGGCCGACAGCAGTTGCGGCCGCAACAGCGGACTCGAGGTTCTCTTGCGCGGCATCCAGGTCCCCGTCGGCATGGGCGATCCGGCCGGCCAGAGCCAGGATGCTGAGCTTCATCGCATGGTCATCCGGTCGGAGGGCGGATGCGGCTTCCCGGCAGAAGCTCCGGGCCCGATCGAAATCACGTTGGTAGTACGCCGACCAGCTAGCCAGCTCCAGCGACTCGGCGCCGGATCCGAGCGCCAACGCTTCCTGGGCATCGGCCGAGGCCTTGGCAAATTGCTCGGTGGTTAGGTGGACCCGCCCCCGGGCGAGGTAGGCGCCCGCCAGGGGGAAGAGGCCGAGCGAGTCATCGAGGAGCCGCTCGGCTTCGCCATGGTCGAATCGGATCGATGCCTCGGCGGCGGCCTCGATCAGCGCGTTGGTGGCCAATTCGAGGCTTCCGCCCTGCCGGGCGTGCATCGCCACGACCAGGGGATCCCGCCGGGGCCGGGCGGCCAGTAGCTGGGCTGCCTGGCGATGGATCAGCGCCCGTCTCGACGCGCCAGTGCCGGCCACCAACGCCTCCCGCACCAGCTCGTGGCGGAAGGCGAACGCCAACCCCCGTTCCTCGAGAATCATCAGGCGCTGCCCCTGTTCCAGGTCCCGGAGAAGCGCCACCGCGGGCTCGTGCGTCACGCCAGCGAGAAGGTCCAGGTCGACTTCGGGCCCCACGATCGCCGCGGTGCGGAGGGTGTGCTCGGCCGCCCCGGCCCGGGCGGCCCGGGCCGATACCGCCTCGAGGATCGAAGTCGGCAGATCGTCGCCCTGGAAGTTCGCCAGTTCGACCAGGAACAGGGGGTTGCCGCCGCTGCGCTCGAGCAAGACCTCGGCTCGCTCGACCCCGACGATGCGGGTGGCCGCCGCCAGGTCGATCGGGCCGAGGGTCACCCGCGTCGCCCCGGGAAGGGCGAATGCCGGCTCGGATCGCAGGGAGGCCACGATGAGGAGTGACCCTGCCGTCGGCCGCTTGGATGCGAACTGCAGCCAGGCCTTGGTGGTGGCGTCGGCCAGATGGACGTCGTCGAGCACGAGGACGGCGACGCCTCCGTGTCCAGCTCGACAACCCACGCTCAGGGCGCCTCGGAACAACGCAGCTCGGGCGGTCAGGGGATCGTGGGGCGGGGCGGGTCCCCGGTGGCCGGGGAGGAGGGGACCGAGCACTGGCCCGGCATGACTCAGGAGGTCCGCTGCGTCTGCCTCGTCGACGCGAGCGAGCTGTCGGTCCAGCGCGTCCAACACGGGTTGGAAGGGGAGGGCGGCACCGATCGGATCGCAGGTGCCCCACAGGACCGTGGTGGAGCTGGCCAGCGAGGCCGACCACGCTTCGAGGAGCCGGGTCTTTCCGATGCCCGCCTCCCCCTCGACCATCACCACCTCGACCCTCCCCATGGCCTTGACCAGCGAGTCGTCCAATATCGACCATTCCCGGTCGCGACCGGGAAGCGTGGACCCGCCGCTCCTCGGAGCTGGTGCCGGCGGGTCCGCGGGGAGGATCTCGCCGCGCAGGATGGCGAGATGGAGATCCTCAGTGAGGGCCGAGGGGCTGGCGCCGAGGGACTCGACCAGGTGCTCCCGGGTCGAGGCGTATGCGGCCAGGGCCGCGCCCGGCCGTCCGGCGCGGGCGTGCGCCGTCATGAGCAGGCGGAGAGCGTGCTCGTCGTAGGGGTCCTGGTCCAGCGCGGCCTGGGCGGCTGACGCCGCACCGAACGGATCACCGGTGGCCAGAAAGGCCTCGGCCGCCACGGAGCGCAATCCGGCCACCGTCCGATGGATCGGTCGTCGAGCCTCGTCGGCCCAGGGCGCGTCCGGCTCGTCGGCCAGCAGCGGACCGGATACCAGGGCCAATCCGGCCTTCGCGGCGGTGGCGGCCGCGGCCGGTTGGTCCTCTGACAGTCGCCGTTGAGCCTCGGCGGCCAGCTGCTCGAAGGCCACCACGTCGATCCAGTCGGCCACCAAGGCATAGCCGGCATCGCTTCGGACCACCCGTCGTGGACCGAGTGCCGATCGCAGGCGGCTGACCAGAACACCGACCTGGTCCCCGGGCCGGGCCGGGAGACGCTCGGGCCAGAGGGAGTCGGCCAGTCGGTCGACGCTGATCGGGGCCCCCCGACCCAGAGCGAGGAGGCGCAGCAAGGTCCGCTGTTTACGGCTTCCGAGCGCGGAGAACTCGATGCCGTCCACCTCCAGGCTACCGAGGACCCGAACCCGCAACGGCGCTACCACGAGGCACCCGCCGCCCGAAAGCCAGCCACCTCGAGATTCTTGTCCATCTCACCAGATGGCGGCGGGCCGATGGCCAATGGTCGGCCTCCGACGGCGAGGCGGTCAGCGAAGCCAGTCCGCCCCCGTGGCGGCCCGCTCCTCCCACCAATCGAGCTCGGACCCGGGGCCCCCGAGGGCCTTCTCCCACCCGAACTGCATCACGGTTCCGAGCAGGTCGAGCCCAAGGGCCTCCTCCCACCATCCTCCGGTGTCGACCCCATGTCCCTCGAGCGAGTTCCGGTAGGCGGCGATGGTGTCCTCCTTTGATTGCGGGATCCGCGCCGAGTTGAGCGCCAGGTACCAGCCCAGATCGGCCAGCGGGGAAGCCTCTCCCGCCACCTCGCCCCAGTCGAGCAGGATCGTCCGCCCATCCGGGTGGTGACCCAGGTTGGCCGCCTTCCAGTCCCCGTGCACGAACGTATGGGGCACATGCTCCAGCGATCTGACCAGCGGACCCGGATCCTCGACGAGCGGGAGGACGACGGCCGCGGCACGGGGAGCAACCGCGGTGAAGCGGTCCCAGCCCTCCGCCATCACCTTCGGCACCATTGCGTCCGAGCTCCGCGACCGCTTCGTCCTCGGCCACCGAGGGGGACATCATGAGGTATCGATCAGGCAGTGGAGTGAGGCCGACGACGTCCTTCCACTCCCAGAACCGGGCGTGGAGCAAGGCCATGTGATCGAGGAACCGCAGATGCTGCTCGAGTCCGAACGGTTCGTCACCGAGCGGGAGCAGACCGTCCGAGACATCCCGCTGCAAGATGGCCCCGACCGACCCGTCGAGCGCCGCCCCGACAACGGCGTGGTCGATGGGAGGCGGGACGGCATCCAACAACCCCGACGCCCACATGGCCGCGAACCTCCGACCGCCGAGATCTCCGGTGGCCCGCATGATCCAGTCGTCCCGTGCGTCCTGGTACTTCAGCACCAGGCGCTCGCCGGCCAGGACCACCCATTCGAACCTGGCTCCCGACTTCGAGTCGGCCGGGATCATCGGCGTTCGCGACGTGTAGCCGTCGATGAGCTCGTCAACCGACCCGGCCAGCGAGCGGGAGGACAGCTCGATTCCTGGCATGAACCGAAGTATGTCCCCGGGGGCCTGCAGCCCGCCTGCAGTGCTCCGAGCCGGGACCAAATCGGTTTCAGGGCGGGGCCGCTCCCGCTCCCGCTGGCGACCCGACGCCGTGCTGTCAGGTCGCCGGGGCGGGTGGCATCTCTGCGGCGTTGACAGGCACCGGAAGGCCAATGGGAGGAGGGTCATCTGGTTGGGTGCCGACGAGCGCCACACCGCCCAGCACGCCGAGCACGGTATGCCCAGAGCGGCGCTTCCTCCACCGACCAAGGTCGAGGGCCTCACGTTGGCGTGTCCGGGTAGGCCTCGCTCCGACCGAGGGGAAGAACTCCTTCGTCGAGTCGAATCGGCCAAGAACCCGGGTGTAGCGTGACCGGGTGATCGTCGGTGAGGCATCGGCCACCGTCGGCGTCCCGCCGAACGAGGTGTTCGAGTTCGTTCTGGACCTTGACCGATACCGCCTCGCCGACCGGAAGATAGGTCGTGTTGGCACTGTCAACCGCGACGGTGACCACGGAACGGTGACGTTCTCGGGTCGCATCCGAGGACTGCCAGGGCCGTCAGGAACGTATCCGTTCACCCTGAGTCCGTGGCGCCTGGTCTTCGGATCCGCCATCTCGGGCCCGGCCCGCTGGTTCCTCGACTTCGAGGGAACATTCGATTGCTGTGTCACCGAAGAGGGGACGGTCGTGACCCATCGTGAGGTCTTCGACTTCAAGAGCCCGTGGCGATGGTTGGTGGAGCCGCTGCTCCGGCGGTGGCTGGAGTCCGACACTGCTGACGAGATGGTCCGTTTCAAGGAGCTCATCGAAACCTGACCCCCATATTCGGACATCCTGGCGTCCGCACACGGGTATGGCCGACTATCGGCCGACGATGTCGGTCAGAAAGGCAGCCCCTCGATGTGCAGCGCCGAGCTCGGCAGCGCGGCACCGTCGACGAACGGCGTCCAACAGGTCACCAGCGGCATCTCGACTGCTCCACCGGGTTGGTCCGCCGTTACGTTCTCCCCGGTCGGGTGCCAGCCGAGGCTCTCGTAGAACGGTACCCGCTGGGCTCGGCAGAACAGCATCCCGATCGGGACGCCGAGCTGGCCCATCCGGTCCATGGCCACGGCGACCAGCTGGTGGCCCAGGCCCATTCCCCGGTGCTGTCGATGGACCATCACGCCCCCCAGCCCCACGATCCGGAGGCGCTCGCCGCTCGCCACACGCAGGTCGGCCGGGACCCACCCGGCGTGAGCGATGATGCGTCCCTCCTGGATCAGGGCGACATGACCGGTCTTCTCCTTCCAGTCCATGCCGAGGTGGTCGGTGCCGTAGGGATCTTTCTCACCGTCGACGATCTGCTCGTATTCGTCCGGCCCGACGTTGGTGAGCTCCCTGACCTCCACGAGGCCAAGGTAGTCGACCCTGGCCATGCCGATCGGGCCGGAGCCGATGGCAGACTCTGGTCCATGACCGACGAAGGAAAGTTCCGGCTGGGAGAGATCCCCGTGCACCTCGGCCAGGGGGCCACCGTGCGCCTTCAACCCCCGTTCACCGGGGACGTGTCTTGGTACGAACAGTACGGCGAGCGGGCTGCAGTCGACGGCGTCGAAGGCCGTCTGGTGTCGATGCACTCCTTCTCCGGTCCATGGGAGTCTTGGGAGGTGCATCCCTTGGGTGAGGAGCTGGTGGTGTGCACCGATGGCTTCATCACCCTCCTTCGGGAGACCGACGGCGGCGTTCGCTCGATCACGCTCGGCCCCGGTGAGGCGGTGGTGAACCCGCCGGCGGTCTGGCACACGGCTGATGTGGCGGGTCCGGCCACCGCGCTGTTCATCACGGCCGGAATGAACACGGAGACCCGTCCGCGCTGACGCCTTTCCTCCACGCCATGATCCCGCCGCGGGCTAGAGAACTCCAGCGACGAACCCGGCGACGGCCAGCACCAACGTGCCAATGGTCAACAAGCGGCACGAGCGTTCGCCCAAGGTCCTGTCGTCCTGATGGGGCTGCGTCAGGCGACCGAGGCGCATCCCCACGGCCCAGATGACGGCACCGGTCGCGATCAGAGCCAGGGCCAGGACTTCCCGATTGCCGTGGAGGGGCCAGAGCCGCCGCAGAACGATGGCCACGGTGACGGCAACCGCCAGGCCAGATCGATTCCAGGCCAGGTCGGTGCGTTCCCGGGCCAGCCCAGGGTCCTTGGTCGTGCCCTGTTCGGCATCGTCGTAGGGCACGGCAGGGCAGCCTGGCGAGCTATTTCGAGCCGACCAGGGCGAGTACGACCGCGATGACGGCCACCGCCCCGATACCGAGCGAGAGGACGAGCGGCATGGGCGAACGGGGAAGGGGCTCGCTGCGCCGCATGGCCCGCTGGTTCGCCCTCCAGTGAAGGAAGCTGGTCAGGGCGACCAGCGCTCCCAGCGCGATCATCGGGAGACCGAGGATCCGCCGTCCGCCGTTCACGTGGAATTCGGGAAGCAGCTGGGTGGCGGCGACGCCGGTGGCGATGAGCGCCAACGCGGTCCGGTTCCACGCCAGGAAGGTGCGTTCGTTGGCGTAGGTGAATCGGACATCTGGTTCCGACTCCTCCAGTGAATCGTCATCGCTCATCTGTCTGGCACCGGCGTCAGCCTAGTGAACCGGCGGTCCACCTCCCGGGCATAGGGGAGGCAAACTGCGCCGCCCCTGCTTCCAGCCGCCGGTCCTGGCCTGTGGCACGATGGAGCCGTGGCTAGTGAGCGATTGGAAGTCCAACGGACCATCGCGGCAGAGCCCGCGGCCGTCTTCCGCGTCCTGAGCGATCCCGAGGGGCACGTGGCGATCGACAGTTCGGGAATGCTGATGAGTGCGACCGGACAGCCGGTGACCGCCGTTGGTGACAGCTTCGTCGTCCACATGGACCGAGAGGCCCTCAACGACTACCCGATGGGCCTCTACGACGTGACCGTCACCATCACCGAATTCACACCCGACCGCGAGATCGCCTGGACCATCCTCGGTCAGATCCGACCCCAGATCGGCCACGTCTACGGGTACACGCTCGAACCCGTGGAGGGTGGCACCCTGGTCACCTCCTACTACGACTGGTCGAACATCGACCCCGTATGGAAGGAGGCCGGGATCTTTCCCGTACTGTCGGAGGGCGCGCTCCGAGCCACGTTGGGCATTCTGGCCCGAACGGTAATGCTGGACTCCCCAGGCGAAGCTGCCGACCGAGCCTCCTGACAGGAGATCTCGCCCAGGCGAACTACGTGGCCTGTATGGCGGTGTCACCCTCCATCCACCGGCTTCGCCTGCTGGTGGGCAACGAGCTGTTGGTGCTTCCCTCGGTGGCCGTGCTTCCGCGAGATGACGATGGGCAGGTGCTGTTGGTCCGAACCGTGGACACCGGCCAATGGGCCACCATCGGCGGGGCGGTGGAACCAGACGAGTCACCCGAGCACGCCGCGTTGAGGGAGGCACACGAAGAGGCCGGAGTCACGCTCGAGCGATCTGTGCCTGCCGGGGACGGACAGCGTGGCGGCCAACGCCGCGGTGCTGGGCACATTCCTCCGGGAGATCGATCACCACACGGCCGGCGACGCGCACGGACGTCAAGCCAAACCGCCCGGTGGCCGATGATCCGTTGCAACAACCCCCTCCAAGGATCAGAATCGAATCCATGGAACCTCTCGGTGTGCACCACGTTTCGGTGAATGTCCCTGACGTGGACACCATCGTCGCTTTCTATATCGACGTCCTGGGCGGGAAGCTTCGTGGCGATCGGCCCGACCTGGGGATCGGCGGCGCCTGGATCGACTTCGGTGCCCAGCAGGTCCATCTCGTCGAGGCTCCGGTCCCGGTCAATATGGGCCAGCATTTCGCCATTCGCGTCGCTGATCTGGAGGGCGTGGTCGAGGAGCTGCGGTCGAAGGGCGTCTCGGTCGGTGACCCGATGGCCGTCGGGAGCAACCGCCAGACATTCATCAACGATCCGGCCGGCAATGCCATCGAGCTCCATCAAGTAGGTGGCACCGGCTGAACCGGGCCCCGCCCTCATGCCATCGTTCTGAGCTCGGCCATGTCGACCCGACGGGGGTCCGGCCGGCCTGACCGCCAGACCACGCGGTTCGGGCCGGACGGGCCTGCCTCACGTGCGTTGACCACCGATCGGGCGAGGGTTACCATGCGCGCACCCTGCGGCGAGCAAATCCCGTTTTCATGGTGACTTCGAGCCGGCGGCGCATCCTTCGAAAGGGGGTTCGTGCTCTTCATACACGAGGTTCACAAGGTCGTCGGCAAGTCCGCGTCGCAGTTCGAGGAGGCGTACCGGGGCGGCTGGATGCCCAAGCTGGCCGAGGGGTCCGACGCCCGATTGCTCTGGTACTTGGACCTGGCCCACGGCAGCGGGTTGGCCTATCGGGCCGTCACCGTCACGGCGGTGACCGACGGCGCGGCATGGCAGCGACTGGCGGAGCGAGTGGCGGGTGGAGACCTCCAATCGTGGGCGCGCCAGCTCGATGGACTGCAGCACCAGAGCACCAGCCGGATCATGCTGCCGCTCGAATGGTCGCCATCGATCGACCTGGCCGAGGTTCCGACCGACCCCGACGAACACGAGCCGACGATGTACATGGAGGACACGATGTGGCCCTTCCCGGGGAAGGATCGGCGACTACATCGAGGCAGCTGGACGGCGTCTACCAGCGTTCCCTCGAATCAGAAGACGCCCGGGTGGGGCTCCGGATCGAGCTTGCGCTCCAGACCATGCCCGGAGCAGGACGGGGACCCGAGGTCACGCTGATGCAGAGGATCTCCAGCCTGCCGCCGCTGATCCACCTCCTGACGCACGACATTCCACCCGAGGTGACCAAGCCCGGTTCGTGGATGCATGATGCGCTGGACCTGAGGGACCAGTGGAACTCGAGGCTGCTCCGGACCGCGGTGTGGTCACCCCTCTCATGAGCAGATCGTTCCTGTTGGGTGAGCCGGCGAGGTGCCCGAGTCGGAACCGGTCGGAGGTGAGCTGATGCTCTTCATGCATGAGACCCACAGGGTGCTCGGGAAGCACGCTTCGGCCTTCGAGGACGTGTACCGGGACGAGTGGATGGCCCGATTGGCTCAGGGCGATGACGCCCGGCTGGCCTGGTACCTGAACCACGCCATGGGGAGTGGACCCGCCTACCAGGTTGTCACCGTCACCGCCGTCACCGACGGAACGGCCTGGGAGTCGCTGGCCCGGCGCATGACCAGCGGTGATCTGAGCTCCACCATGGCGCGCCTCGATTCCTATCGCTATCAGGTGGAGGGGAAGCTGCTCACCCCGGTGTACTGGTCGGCCCTCCAGGAGGTCGAGCTCGAGCAGCTGCCGACCGACGGCCGTGAGCACGAACTCTCGCTGTACATGCAGGACACCGGTTGGCCCGACAAGCCCCTGGATGACTACATCAAGCTCTGGGACGAGGACTACTGGCGGTTCATGCGGAAGATCCCGAAGGAGCACCAGCTTCTGGACATCGCGGCCTGCTTCCAGGTGGCGCATGGGTCGGGCATCCGTCCCGAGGCGATCTTGATGCAGAAGATCATGAACTTCGCCACCCTCGGGCACCTGCTGACCAGTGTCGAGGAGCATGACCCGGGTACGTGGCCGGGCTCCTACATGGCCAAGGGCCTCGAGATCCGCGATCAATGGGAGAGCAAGCTGTTGCGCACCAGCTCGTGGTCACCTCTCTGGTAGGGGTCAGCGCCCCGACCCGGCCGTGAATCGCTCGGGCGAGCACATGGCGAGGACGTCCGATGGGGTGGTCGTCGCTACAGACGACTGTTCTGCCACCGGCACTCCGAGCAGGCTCGAGGCGACCAGCAGGCCGCTGTAAGGGCCGAGGAGCAGGCCTTCGGCCCCGTGACCGGTGGCCACGAACACGTTCGACCACCCCGGCAGCCGGCCGAGGATCGGTCGGCCATCAGGCGTGGCCGGCCGGGATCCCACCCGGATGTCGCTGACCTCCGCCTGGGCCAGACCGGGGGCACTGCGCAGGCACTCGCGGAGCAGCTGATGGACACCGTCTGCGGTGGATCGGTGGTCGAAGCCGGCGTCCGCCTCCATCGTTCCCCCGCAGGCCACCTGCCCGCCCGGCCAGGGGACCAGGTAGAAGCCCAGTACCGGTTGCACGATGGACCAGTCCCGGCTGTCCGCCCCGGGCACCATCAGGTGGATGATCTGACCCTTGAGAGGAGTCACCGGGAGCCCCACCCCGAGCAGCCGCGGCCATCTGGTCTGACCATGCTCCCTCCGGCGATGACCACCGCGGTGGCCGCCACAGGGCCGTCGGGTGTGGTCACTCCCCGGACCGTCCCGTCACCCGGGTCACCGTCGATACCGATGACTTCGGTATCGACCGTCCGCATCCCCCGGGCGGAGGCCGCCTGCCGGATGGCCCGGTTGAGCTGCCGGCCATCGACGCGCCGCCCCGCCGGGTTGAGGAGAGCCCGGCGGACCGGGCCGAGGGGAGGGAAATGCCGGGCGAGCTCACCAGGGTCGATTTCGCTGACGACATCAGGGCAGCGACGCTCTGGCCAGGGTGATCGCCGCTTCCATGACGACATCGTCGCCGGGCCGCTCGGCCACCAGGACGGAGCCGGTAACGGCGAAACCGATGTCGTTCACGCCATCGTCGGCCAGTCGCGCCGATCAGAGACTCGTAGTGCCGTGCCGCGGCGCGGCCGAAGGCGAACAGCCCCGGGTCCGGGTCCTGGTTCGTCTCCGGCGAGAGAATGCCTGCTCCAGCGTCGGTGGCCCGACCTGCATCATGACGATCGATCAACACCGTGTCCGCTCCGGCGCAGGCCAGCTCGTACGCGAGCGATGTCCCGACGAGCCCACCTCCGATCACCACCACATCGCCACCGGCGGGATCCGTCATCGGTGCACTGGCGTGGGGGGGGCCGTCCGTCCTCGTCCTCCCCGACTTCGCCTGCTCGGCCACGTGGCTGCCATCAGGGTCCGATCCGGTCGACCGCCGGCCGAGTGCCGATCAAGGCACGCAGCCCGACAGGCAGCTCCTCGGCTCCGAAGGACGACCGGATGTCGGCATCGATGCCCTCACCGGCCAACAACGCCGGAAGACGTCCGGTGTCCAGCAAGACGTTGTCATGGCATTCGTCGTCCCGTCGCCACGTCCCATCGTCGGCCCGGACGAAGGTCGTGAGTTCCCGTACGTAGCGATCCGGCGTCGGGGAGGAGTACCGAGTGACGATGGCCCAATCGTCTCCCACCCGCCCCGAGCTCTCCATGGAGCTGCGAGCTGATCCCCACTCGAGGTCGCAGAGGTCGATGGCCAACACCCCGCCGGGAGTGAGCGCTCGGGCCAGAGATCGGAGCGCCTGTTCGACCGCGGTCGTGTCGACCAGGTAGTTGAGGGCGTGGCCCACACCGACGATCGCGTCGGCGGCGGGTACGTCATCGAACGGCAATGTGAGCTGGCGAATGTCAACTCCCACCGGACACGTGCTGCGGGCGAGGTCGAGCATGGCGGGGGAGGCGTCGGTGGCGATGACGCGGTGGCCGGCCTCGACCAGGTGCGACGTGAGCAAGCCGCTGCCGCAGCCGATCTCGAGAACGAGACCCTCCCGCTCCCGGATGTTCGCCAGCAGGGCCAGGATCCCCGGGGCGCACATCTCGGCATGGAACGCAAAGCCCCGATGATGCACAACAGCCAGGTCATCGCGGTAGTACGGGTCAGAAGCAGAGGGCACCAAGAGTCCTTTCCTACGGCGCCATTGTGGCAAAGACCGTCGGATGGGGCCCTCGGTCATGCCGCCCGACCGACGGGCAGCCGGGCACCGGGCGGCGGCCGGGTCTGGGGGAGACGGGGCCCTGGCGGGGTGGCTCGACGCAGTGCTAGTTTTTCTATCTGACCGATAGGTTTACCTGATTTTAGGGGGCAGGTGTGCAGATCAATCCATACATTGTGCTGGGGAGCGCGGTGGTGGGGTTCCTGGTGGGGCTCACTGGTGCCGGCGGCGGGGCGCTCATGACACCCATGCTGATCCTCCTGTTCGGGATCAAGCCGTCGACGGCCATCTCCTCCGACCTGGTCGCGGCCGTGGTCATGCGGCCGGTGGGCGCGTTCGTGCACCTGAGGAAGGGGACCGTCAACCTGCGGCTCGTCGGCTGGATGGTGATGGGCTCGGTGCCGATGGCCTTCCTCGGTGCGTACTTCCTCCACTTGTTGGGCAATGCCAATTCGGCTGAGCACACGGTTCAGCTCCTGTTGGGCAGCGCGTTGCTGCTCGGGGCGGCGGCCATGCTGCTGCGACTGGCCGTCGATAGGCGCATAGGGAACACTCGCCGTTCGGTCGTCCACGCCCTCACCGTCCGGCCGCTTCCCACGCTGGCGATCGGCATGGCCGGTGGCCTGATCGTGGGCATGACCTCGGTCGGCTCGGGCTCCCTGATGATCGTCCTCCTTCTGTTCGCCTACCCGATGCTCGGCGCCAACCAATTGGTGGGAACCGACCTGACCCAGGCGGTACCGCTGACTGTGGCGGCGGCACTGGGTGCGTTGGCCTTCGGCCATGTCGAGTTCGCCGTGACGACGTCGCTGATCATCGGGAGTGTCCCGGCTGTGCTCGTCGGTTCCTTCCTCTCGTCACGGGCGCCAGACCGGTACATTCGGCCGGCCATCACCTTCGTGATCTTCGCCTCTGGGCTCAAGTACGTCGGGGTCGGGACCACTGCGCTCGGCTGGATCCTCTGCGTGCTCCTGCTGGGCACCGGGGCCGTGTGGCTGGCCTACGTCCGACCCTGGCGGAAGATGGCGCCCGCGAGGGTGGCCGTCGACTCCGTCGTGGTTCAGGGCATCGGTGAGACCGAGCACGTGCCCTAGCTTGCTTGCACCCGGGTCGGATGCCGACCCTGCCGCCGGTTGGGAGCGGTCGGCCGTGAGCCCTGCCTACGCCGCGAGATGGCTGGCGAGGAAGGTGAAGGCGGCGGGCTGAGCTGAGATCATGAACCGGTCGTCGTGGCAGCCGGTGCGGATGTTCACCTCGGCTCCCCGCGGTGAGGCCTGGGCCAGGGCGTGCACCCCCGGCGCGAACGGGTCGTCGGCGCCCGCATCGATCCTGACCGGCGTGGTGCCGATCGAACGGACGTGGACGATCACGTCGTTGACATCGAAGTCCGACGGCGAGGTGAACGCCATGGGTCGGCCGCTTGGGCCTGGGCATAGTCGGTCCAGATGGCTGGGCTCGTTGCGGCCACCGCCGCCAGCAGGCCGGTATGGGACTCGGCCAGGCGCAACGCTCCGTACCCACCCATGGACCAGCCGTAGGCTCCCACCTTGGTCTCATCCAGGCCCCTGATCTGACAGATGGGAAGGAGCTCGGCGGCCAGCATTCCCATGGGATCGTCGTTTCCGTGGCGATGCCAATAGGTGTTGCCCCCGTCCGCCGCCACGATGGCCATCGGTGCGATGGCCAGGGTGGCCGATCGGAGCCCGAGTAACCGTTGGAGGTGGAGCTCGTCGAAGGCGGCCGTGTGGTGGACGCCGAATCCGTGCAGAGCCAGCACCGGCGGCAGCCGATCACCGGGACGGTGGCCCGGGGGATAGGCGATGGAGAATCCCACCGTGCGGTGTCGACGGCGCGAGTAGAAGGTTCCAGACACGAGCGGGCCGGGTGTCATCTCGTCCACCGCCCGGCGATGCCGATCAGTGTCCCGGCCGTGTACCCGAGGAGCCGCCGCCGCGGGAAGGGGGCCCGGCCGGCCGTGCCCTGGTCGGGGTGTCAATTGCTCTCTGAGGTCGGGATCGGCTATTCGTCCCCGGAGAGCATGGCCGTGATCTGGGCCAGGTCGAAGTAGTCGCGCCAGGCGCTGATCTTCCCGTCACGGATCTCGAATGTTCCCATCACGGGTAGCGATGCCACCTTCTGGCCGACGCGGAACGTGTCGACGCGCTCGGTGAGCACCACGTTGTCGCGCACGGCCAGATGCAGCGTCTCGATCGTCATGCTCTCGCACATGCCGAAGAACCCGGTGATGAACGCGATGGTGTCGTCGATGCCCACGGCCGGGTCCATCGGGATGTTGTGGTAGACGACGTCCTCGTTGAAGAACTGGCGGAGAGCCTCGGCGTCGTGCTTCTCGAACGCCGCGCACAACTCCCGGACCACCCGCTCTGCGTTCTCGGCATTTCCCATAGGACACCCCTTGTCGTCGGCGAGATGGAGCCACGTTAGCCAGATCCGGAGCTCCGGCTGCCGATCGGCGTCCGGACGGCTCGTGGCGCCGTCGTGGTCCGATCATCCGGGGCAGGATGGTGGACCGCGACGCCGAGTGGGGGAATGGCGCCGAGTGGGGAATGACAGAGAGGAAGGACCGATGGGGAAGCTGCGGGTGCACAATCTCTCGCTCTCGCTCTCGCTCGACGGGTACGCCGCCGGGCCCCGCCAGACGCTCGCGGACCCGTTGGGTGTCGGTGGTGGGAGGCTCCACGAATGGGCGTTCGCCACCCGCACCTGGCGGCAGAGTCATGGCCTGGACGGCGGCGAAGGCGGACTGGACGACGAGTACATCGCCCTCGGCGACCGTGAAATCGGTGCCACCATCATGGGCCGCAACATGTTCGGTCCCGTTCGGGGACCGTGGGGGAACGATCCCTGGGTGGGGTGGTGGGGCGATGACCCCCCGTTCCGTCATCCGGTCTTCGTCCTCACCCACCATGCGCACCCACCGATCGAGATGCAGGGCGGGACCACGTTCGAGTTCGTGACGGACGGGATCGAGACCGCGCTGGAGCGGGCCATGGACGCAGCCGCCGGCGGCGACGTCAGGGTCGGTGGGGGGTGAGGACGATCCAGCAGTATCTTCGTGCGGGCTTGATCGACGAGATGCACCTGGCGATCGTCCCGGTCCTGCTCGGGAGCGGGGAGCGTCTCTTCGAGGGGCTGGCCGAGGCGACAGCCGACTACGAGGTGGTCGAGTTGGCGAGCTCTCCGGCCGTGGCCCATGTGCGCCTGGCCCGTCGCCCGCCGGGGCGAGGGGGCGTAGGACGACCTTGGGCCGAGCTCGGGATCAGGCGCCCTTGGTGATTTCCAGTCTCGTGCCGGCCGCGATCACCGACTCGGCGGCGGGATCGAGCTCCGTCACCCAGCTCTCGCCTCCCAGGTGGACGCAGTCCGGGCCGGCCAAGACGTCTCCGACGGTCAGGGCACGGAAGGCGGCACGCTGATCCTCGGGCAGACCTTCGTTCCAGTCCCGAAGGAACCAGTAGAGCGTGCCCAGCGGGTGCAGATGACCGGGAATCGATGTCCGTACCGTGGCGCCAACCCGCTCGAACGCAAACCGGGCTCCCTCGGCCGTGGCGTTGAAATAGTGGTTCGGATACCCGTGGACCGGTTGCAGGAACGGCCAGTCGACGATGACGCGACCGTCCGGTCGCAATACCCGCATGATCTCGGATGCCACCGCAAAGGGATCGGGCACATGTTCCAGTACGGAGAGACTGACCACGCCATCGAACGACTCGTCATCGAAGGGCAGGTCGTCACCGAAGCAAAGGATGTCGACAGATGGGAGCGATGCGATTTCCGTGTAGACGACATTCGACCGGTACGTGTTGCAGAGCCCGGCGCCGACATCGAGGAAGAGGGCATCGGGCTGACTGTCGATCCACTGTGCCGTCGTGTCGTCGTAGCCGTGGGAACTGATCAAGTCGAAGGGGACCGGGAGCCGTTCATCGGCCACTGACAAGTAGGTGATGCTCGTCCCGGCACAGATAACGGGGGTGGGCCGCAGCGATTCCATGGACTTGGGAGATCGCCGTCGTAGCAGATCCAGCTTTGCGTTCCGCACCGAATCCACTTGCGTCAATCGATCGGTGAAGAGCTGCCGTCGACCCTCCTCCCGGCCGAAGCGCTCGAAGTGCAGCCGGGCGAACTCCTCCGCCTCCATGTCGGCCGGCACCCCTTCCCGGACGTCGGGGTTGGTCCACAGGTAGCCCGCTGGATCTAGGTCGGCATCCCTGACCACTTCGGCGATGAGTGGGATTGCCGCCACGTCCCTCAAGCTAGCGCGCCGTTCAGTCGCCGCTCGGCATAGCGGCGGCCGGGCAGTTGCGTCCGGGCGAGGGCCGACGGGTGGTCTGGCCGAACGGTGACGGAGCCGTGGGCGGGACGGCATTCGGACGATGTCGGCGGCACGGGCAGCCAGTCCCCGGGGCCAGGCCGGAGCCCTGCCGACCGGCGGCCTGACGCAGGTCCTACACTGCGTTCATGTACTACTACGGGCATGGTTCGTGGATCGCCCTGGTGGTCCTCGCCGGCGTGTTCGTGGTGCGGGCACTCTCCTCCGAGCGGCGTCGCGGCAACCAGGGGAGTCCCCCTCCGAGCAGCTCGTTCACGGCGTCCCACCCCCGGCCGCCGGCCGGATCTCCGGTGACCCCGCCCCGACCGCCCGGACCGGGGTCGGGTGGCGTCGCCCCCGGGTGGCTCAGGGACCCGACGGGCCGGCATACCCAGCGCTACTGGTCGGGAGCCGAGTGGACCGAGCACGTCATGGACGACGGGGTCCCGGCGATCGACCCACCGCCTCCGTCCCCGCCGCGGCGAGAGGCGAGCTAGCCGGCTCACGCTCCGGACGTCCGGCCGGGATCC
Source organism: uncultured Acidimicrobiales bacterium (assembly GCA_963727075.1). Taxonomy (GTDB): domain Bacteria; phylum Actinomycetota; class Acidimicrobiia; order Acidimicrobiales; family RAAP-2; genus Bog-756. The sequence goes on along the minus strand of CAVSET010000006.1, from coordinate 1,651,356 downwards.
GAACCTAGGTCCGGTGGAGGCCCTCGTAGGCCTGACGGGCGGCGTCGGACTGCCGGCGGCACTGGGCCACCGCCCACCGCCTCGTCTCCCGGTCGACTGCGACCGTCGTCCATCCGTGGCCGTCCTCGTCGCTCAGGTGGATCAACAAGGTGTGGGCGTCGTGCTCCACGCGGAGCCGGTGCTGGGGATTGGACTCCTCGTGCAACCCCCGTCGTCGCTCCGTCGGATCGCTGCTGTCCGCGACGAAGGAGGTCCACCTGCCCCGGCCGCCGGTGGGCCTCGGGAGCTTCCCCTCGGCTCTGGTCGTCACGGCCCAACCCTACCGAGTCGCGAGCCGTTCTCTGCGGGAGTCGGGGAGAGTCACGCTGGTATGATTCTGGATGGAGCGACCGTGAGGAGGTGCTCATGTGGGTCATCGCCGGAGTTCTGATCGGCCTGATGGTCCTCGCCTCGCTGGTCAGCTTCCACTCCGGTCCCCATGCCCATGTCGTGGCAGCCGCCGTGGGGTTCCTGGCGGCCGGCTGGTTCGTGCTTATGGCCGCCGACGGCCACTCGGCGCCGGTGCTCTGGGCGTTGCTCTGTGCCGACCTGGTGATCTCGGTGGGTGTCGGCGTCATGGCTTGGAGCGGCCTCGCCAGACGAGCGACGCCGGGTGAGGGCACCGCGATGCAGCACCTGAGCTCGCTCGAGAGCGCGGAAGGCGTCGCCGTCAGCGACTTGTCGTCGGAGGGCATCGTTCGCGTCCACGGGGAGGAATGGACGGCGGTGGCCGTCAACGGGACGGTGCGGGCTGGGACGCGGGTGCAGGTCCTGCGAGCGGCCGGAGTCCACCTGGAGGTCTGGGGTGAGGAGGCGGAAGGGGTAGCTCCTTCCTTCCGGTTCGACCAGGGTGGCGGTCAGGAGGCGGGCTCGTGATCGTCGGCCTCGTGGCCGGGATCGGGGTGCTGTTCCTCCTGGTCCTGTTCGGGCTGTCGGTGAAGATCGTCCGCGAGTACCAGCGGATCGTGCTGCTGCGGCTCGGCCGGGCCACCGGCATCAGGGGCCCGGGCCTGGTGCTCGTCAACCCGGTCACCGACCGGGTCTTGTGGGTCGACCTCCGCGAACGGTTCCTCGAGATCCCGAGCCAGACGGCGATTACCAAGGACAATGCCTCGATCTCCATCGACTTCATCATCTTCTACAAAGTCGTCGACCCGGCGATGTCGGTGCTCCAGGTGCAGAACTTCGCGGCTGCGGCGCAGAACGTCGCCGCCACGACCCTCCGGAGTGTGGTCGGCGACATGGCCCTCGACGACGTGCTGTCGAAGCGCGAGGACATGAACGCCTCGCTCCGCATCCGACTCGACGAGGTCACCGAGCGTTGGGGAGTGAAGGTCACGACGGTGGAGGTCCGCGAGGTCAACCCCCCCGCCGGCGTCTTGGAGGCCATGACGCGCCAGATGTCGGCGGAACGCACCCGGCGGGCGGCGATCACCGAGGCACAGGGTCAGAAGCAGGCGGCCATCACGTTGGCGGAGGGGACCAAGGAGGCGGCCATCCTCGGGGCGGAGGGGGAGCGCCAGTCCGCCATCCTGCGGGCCGAGGGGCTCGCCGCCGGGTTGGAGAAGATCCTGGTGGTGGGAGAGGGACTCGACCGCAACACCATGCAGCTCCAGTATCTCGAGACGCTCAAGCAGATCGGTACGGCCCCCTCCACCAAGATCGTCGTGCCCATGGAGCTGGCCGGGCTGCTCAACGGGCTCCGGTGGGCGGTTCCCGCCGGGTCCCCGGGCGAGCCCGGCCGTCCCGACGACAACGGGCAGCCGCACGAGATCCACCTGGAGCGCTGACCGCCCGTACCTGACCGATCGGAGCCCCCGAACGGAGTGCGACCCTCCGGGCCGGTGCGATGTGAAGGTAGCTTCTAGCGCCGTGACCCATGTGGCGGCCGATGATCGCTATGCGCGCATGCCGTACCGCCGGTGCGGCCGGAGCGGCCTCGAGCTCCCGGTCATCTCCCTCGGGCTGTGGCAGAACTTCGGGGAGTCGAGCCGGCCTGAACATGCCAGCGCCATGCTCACCCGGGCGTTCGACCTGGGCATCACCCACTTCGACCTGGCCAACAACTACGGCCCGCCCTACGGCGCGGCCGAGTCCACTCTGGGCCGGGTGCTACACCAAACTCTCGGCCGATTCCGCGACGAGCTGGTCATCTCCACCAAGGCCGGCTACGACATGTGGACCGGTCCCTACGGCGACGGCGGTTCGCGCAAGTACCTGCTCGCCAGTCTCGACGCCAGCCTGCGGCGGTTGGGCCTCGACTACGTCGACATCTTCTACTCCCACCGCCCCGACCCCGACACGCCCCTGGAGGAGACCATGGGCGCTCTCGACACGGCGGTGCGCCAGGGCAAGGCGCTCTATGCCGGGATCTCGTCCTATTCGCCGGACGCGACCCGGGAGGCGGCAGAGATCCTCGCCCGCCTCGGGACGCCGCTCCTCATCCACCAGCCCTCGTACTCCATGTTCGACCGCTCGATCGAGCGGGGGCTGCTGGACACCCTCGAGGACCTGGGGGTGGGATGCATCGTGTTCTCACCTCTGGCCCAGGGGATCCTGACCGACCGCTATCTCGACGGCATTCCCGAGGACTCCCGGGCCAGGCGATCGGACACCCTGCACCCGGCCTTCTTGAACGAGGACACGTTGGGCAAGGTCAGGGCCCTGCGAGACCAGGCCACCGGGCGGCGACAGACCGTGGCCCAAATGGCGCTGGCCTGGACGGTCAGGGACCCTCGGGTCACCTCGACGCTGGTCGGAGCGAGCTCGCTGGCCCAACTGGAACAGAACGTGGCCATGATCGACGGCCTCGAATTCTCCCCCGAGGAGCGGGAGCAGATCGCCGACACACTGCGGCCCGGCTGATCGGGGCCCGCCGTCCGGCCGCGTTACAGGGCGCGTTCCATGTCGATCTCGGGGGCACCGGAGCCCATGGCGTCCCGGCCCGAGCGGTGCAGGCCGTGACGCAGATAGAGGCGCTCCGCCGGTCCGTTCCCCTCGATGACCCGCAGCCGGAGCGATGGTGCCCCCCGGGCCCGGGCCCAGTCGAGTACCGCCGAGACCAGCGCGTCGCCCACCCCGGTGCCGCGGGTGTCGGGAGCCACCCACAGGGACAGCAGCTCGACGGAGCGGTCGGTCGCGTCCTCGGCAGCGCTCACCATTCCGACGGCGCGACCATCCCGTTGTGCCACCGCGTTGAAGGGCACCGACACCAGTCGGTCCCGCCAGCGCTGCTCCCGGTCGCCCAGCCCCTGCCAGTCCGACAGCCTGGTGGTGAAGGCCTCCGGGGACTCGGTAAGGGCCCGCAGGCGGATTGACCGCCATTCGGGCCAGTCGTCCGGGCCCACCTCTTGGACTTCGATCACCGCCCAACTGTGGCACGTGAGCACGGCGGGGCCCCCACATCCGGCTCACCGCCGGCCGGCCGGTCGATCAGCCGGTGCACCCGTTCAGCAGTTCGCGGGCGTCGTCATCGGATCCCAGCCGAACGAACCGGAGATCGGGACGGGATTGGTCCTGCATGGCTTGCGAATAGTGCTCGACGTACTCCGGATACTTGACCCACGTCCAGCGCATGATGTTCAGCGCCGGGTCCCACCGGTAGAAGTTGGTCAGAGGCTCGCGGTTGCCGTTCCACAGCTCCTCCCGGGTCAGGGCGCGTCGGATGGTGCGGAGCACCACCCGACGCATGACGACCGGACGGGGGAGATCGAGCCAGACCACCGTGTCCGCCCGCGCCCAGACGAGGTCGCGCACCACGCCGTAGTTGCCGTCGGCTACCCAGCCTTCAGGGGCGATCGCCTTGGTCACTCGGGCCCGGAACTCTTCGTCCGGAATCTCCCCCCAATCGGGCCGGTGGAAGATGCTGTCGAGCTCGATGAAGGGCACGCCGAGGCCGGCGGCGAGTCGGCGGCCCAGAGTGGTCTTGCCGGATCCCGGCACTCCCACCAGCGAGACCCGTTGCACCGCCCGAGCTAACCCGCCGGGGCCCCGCACATCAAGCGGCCTCGACAGCGTGTGCGGCCTGGTCTTGACAGGTGACCATTTAGTCACATATGCTGTCCGGGTGGACGACGATGACCGTGTCTTCAAGGCGCTGGGTGACCCGACCCGCCGCTACCTGCTCGACGCCCTCTTCGTGCGGGACGGGCGAACACTGACCGAGCTCGAGTCGGAGCTGGCGATGACCCGGTTCGGTGTCATGAAGCACTTGCGCCTGCTCGAGGAGGCCGGGCTCGTCGTCACCAAGCGGTCGGGCCGGGCCAAGCTCCATTTCCTGAACCCGGTGCCCATCCGCCTGATCCACGACCGGTGGATCGACAAGTACACAGAGCCGTGGTCGGCTGCACTCAGCGACCTCAAACACCGATTGGAGAGACCCATGGAGAAAGTATTCGAGATCTACATCCGCACCACCCCGGAGCGACTGTGGGAGGCGATCACCGACCCCGACATCCGGAGCAAGTACAACTTCGGAGCCCGAGCCGTCTCGGACTGGACACCGGGATCCCGGATGGAGCTCGAGGCGCCGAAAGCCGAGAGCCTGCTCGGTGAGGGCGAAGTGCTCGAGGTCGACCCGCCACGCCGCCTGGTCCACACGATGGTGGCGCTGTGGAGCGACGAGGTGAAGAGCGAGGGGACCTCCAGGGTGACCTGGGACATCGAGCCGGTCGGGGACTCGTGCCGGCTCACGGTCACCCACGACCAGCTGCGCGAGGGTGCCAACGACCAGATCTACGGAGGCTGGCCGATGATCCTCTCGGGCCTCAAGACGTGGCTCGAGACGGGCGATCTGCTGACCACCCCCGGCTCGCTGATGTACAGCTGACGGGGCCGCCATCTGCCCGCCCATCGTCATGGCGCCGGGTGGGCGCACGCGGGTCCTCGACGGTCAGGTCCGGCCGGCCTGCTCCCGGGCCACCCGGCGGGAGATGGGGTCGAGCGCGTAGTACAGCGCCAGGGCGCCCTGGAACGCCAGGCTCAGGTAGGGGTTGACGAACGCCAGCCCGACGGCGACGGCGTAGACGAAGACCCCGGCGATGAACAAGGTGGTGGCCATGGTCCGCTGCTCCTCGGGGAAGTCGGGGTTGAGCAGCCGGCGGTTGAGGGAGGCGTACAGCCACAGCCCGGCCCAGGCACAGGCATTGACGGTCATGCTGATGCTGTAGAAGACCGCCGCGGTCACTGCCCCTTGTCCCTTGCTCAGCGCCTCGCCGAACACCTCGGTGGGGTAGGGGATGAACACGATGGTCAGCAGCAGGAGGAGGTTCCAGTAGAAGAACCCCCGATCGATGGTCGAGAGGTGAGTGAAGATCGTGTGGTGGTTGAGCCACATGATGCCGATGATGAGGAAGCTCACGACGTAGGCGGCCAGCGAGGGCCATCGGTCGACCAGCTGGGAGGCGAGGTGGTCGTACTTGCTCGGCTGGGCGATGGTGAGGACCAGCAGGGTGATGGCGATGGCGAACACACCGTCGCTGAAGGTCTCGAGCCGTCCCTTGTTCATCGTCTGGCCCCGTTCTCGCCGGTCATCGCCGTGGGGCGCACCGGTCTCCTCCCGTCGCCACCATACCGATAAGGGCTTCGGATCTCAGAGGTCCTGTCACCGGTCCGGTCTTGCGCTCGCGATAGTTGCATTCCCATGAACGACACTCATGCCACGCCTAGTGCTCCCCCGACGATATGGGCAGGCGCTTCGGCGTCATCACCGTTCGGTCGGCGTCAGGGCTGAACGAGCGTGAGGAGCATCACCGTGGGCTCCAGGGCCTCAAGCGCATGGGGTGTGCCTGGCGACATGTGGAGCCACGATCCGGACCCGAGATCGAGATCCTCGCCATCGACGGTGAACCGTAGCCGCCCAGACAGGACCTGGACCACTGCCGCCTGTCTGGCCTCGTGCTCACTCAGCCCCTCGCCGGCGTCAATACCGAACACGGTCACATTGAGCGCGCTATCCCGATGGATGATCTTGGAAACGACCGAACCGGTCTGGATCACGACCTGGTCAGTTACCGGGAATGCGACATGTGGCATGGGCGCTCCTTTATGTCCTGGTCTTCCTGGCTTCCCCTGATGGACCCGGACCCGCAAGGTGGAATCGATCGAGCACCAACGTGCGTGACCACCAGTGTCTCAAACGCCCGGGCGCATCGAGCGCTGATCGGCGTGCCGGCTCCCGCAGACGAACGGGAGGATGCTGCCGCGGCGGGTAGTACTCGTGCTCGCGGCTGCCTGATCTCGAGTGCCGGGGTAGAAGCCGTCGGTGTCGGACATCGAGCCCGAGCGTGCGATTCGGCGCACCTCGGCTACTGCCGCGTCACTCGGTCCAGCGCGCGAGCTGCGAAGCTCCACCGCGAGTCGCGGCCTCCGAGCGCCCGCCGGCCTGGCGTGCGGCGGCCTCGAGGATCTGCCGCTCGCCACCAGCGTGCGCCGGTAGCAGGTGCCGTCGAAGCGGTCGACGACGTTGTGCGGCCGCCAACGAAGCGACCAGACGGTCAGATCCAACCGGAACGGTGTGGTCACTTCGAGCTCACACCGGCGCAGACCCACAGCGGTCCTACCGGCGCCGGCTGGCTGCGCCCCTCTGAGGTCGAGTGTGTTCCTGCACACTCAGCCGATCAAGAGGCTTTGAGGCTCCAAGTGGACTGATGCTAGGCCGGATTCGCCGAATCCCAGCGAAGTGCCGATATCGCCGATCGTCGGGAAGAGCAGATGGGCTGCGTCGTGTCAAGATCCGGAGGCACGAAGTGAGGGTGCATGGGGTTTGTCGGGAAGGAGTGGACGATCCTCATCGTGTTAACGGCAAGTTGTGTCTTGGGCGGGTGTGGCAACGAATCGTCGTCGGGCAGTATGGGCCCGCTGGCGAACGGCAGTACGGTCCAAACGGCCAACGCATGGTTCCATGCCATCAACGCGAGGAACCGCAGTGAGGTCGTCTCGTTCTTTTCAACACCCTGACCACTTTGGCTGGGGGAGCGGAAACCCGTCAGGGCGGCCTACATTCTCCAACGTGGATTGCTCAGAGAGGACGATTCCATCAGGGGAAGGACCGTTCACTGCACGATTCACGAATCGGCGGCGCCATCTGCGGGCAATATTTGACGACCTCCGGAATATCTCGTCCAGCGAGGTCCACATGCAACGTGGTTGATCGACAACTATGGGCAAAGGTGACCAGCAGCTCTGGGCGCGGTGTTGCTTGCCGCCGGGTCGGTGGCAGTTATCGACTGTGGCTCAACGGCACCTCGACTGCGCCTGACTGTGGCCTGTCCCGCAGTGGCTGTGGTCCTCCATCATGTCGACGATCATGAGTTCATCGAGGTCGGTCCGCCGCTCGTTGGATCCAGAAATCGAATGCCGCCGTGGGCCGTCCCGATGGGGGACGGGTAGGGCCCGGGCCGGTCTCAGTCGGCCACCGGGGCCTCGAGGGCTTCCTTGCCGGTCAGCCACGGCCGGCCGGCGGCGGCCAGGTCGGCCCACTTGTCGAGATCGTGGCCGGTCTGGCCCAGTTCCTCGGGGGAGGGACCGAATCGGTCGACCAGCGGCTGGAGTGCGTGGGTGTCGAAGTGGTAGCACTCGGCGGCGTTGGTGCCGAGTATCCGTCGGGTCTCGTCGACGGGGATGTCCGCGAAGGCGTTCCTGAGCCATTCTCTGGTGTGGGGCCAGGTTCCCTCGGGATGGGGGAAGTCGTTGCCCCACATGAGGTTGCCGATCCCGATCTCGTACCGGCGGGCCAGCTCCCGTCGCCGGGTGTTGGACGCGCCGATGTAGCAGTTGCGGTCGAAGTACTCGCTCGGCCGCATCGGGAGGTGGTCGGTCAGCTGCTTGCCTAGCTTCTTGGCCGCGTGCTCGCGGTCGTAGACGATGTCGGATGTCCACAGCAGGTCGGGCGCCCAGAAGGCGCCACACTCGGTGGTCACGAAGGTGAGCTGAGGGAACCGCTCGAAGGTCCCACCCCAGAGCAGGAACCAGAGCGGCCGGGTCGACCACCAGCGGACCTCGGCCACGTAGATGCCGACGTGGTCGCCGTACGACGCCCGGTCGGCCGCGCCGGAATGGACGTGCACGGGCACGCCGAGGTCGGAGCAGACCGCCCAGACCGGGTCGTACCTGGGGTGGTTGTAGGGCTCGTAGGGCTGCCACATGGACGGGATCAGGATTCCGCCACGCAGGCCGGACTCCCGGGCCCGGGTGATCTCTGCGACCGCGGCGTCGACGTCGAAGATGGGCACGATGGCCACACCGGCCCGGCGTTCCGGACTGTCCTGGCACAGCTCGGCCAGCCATCGGTTGTGGGCTCGGGCGCCGGCCATCAGCAGATCGATGGGCACGTCGGCCGTGGCGGCGAGGCCGGCGCCGAACGGGGCCGAGGCCCCGCCGGCTACTGCGTCGGCGTCGGGGAAGATGACCTCGCCGACGATGCCGTCGGCGTCGAGCTCCTGGTCGCGGCGCCGTGCCTCCCATCCGCCGCGGAGCCCCTCGGCGTTCTCCTCCTCCCAGGCCTCGGCGAATTCCTGGTTGCGGAGCCCCCGCTCGGCCAGGTCGGCCTCCATGGCCGCCCGGGCGGACAGGTGTTCGTCGAAGGTCGGGCGGAAGGCCGGATCGAGCCATGGGCGGTACTGCTCGTTGGGCAGTCCGGCATGGCAGTCGGCCGAGATCACCAGATAGTTGTCGTTCACAGACATGCTGCCCTCTCTCGTCCCGAGGTCACCCGGGGACCTCCCGTAGGTAGGTGGGATTGGCCCGTTCGAGCATCGACCCGGCCCGAGCCCGTATCTGGGTGTCGATCGACTCGCTCGGCGCCATGATCCAGAACCGGTCGTCCCGGACACCCTTCACCACCTGGTCGGCGACCTCGGACGGCCGGGTGTAGTGGACGTCGATGCCGGCCGCCGCCATCTGGGCCTCGATGTCCTCGATGGTGGGGTACGGGGTCTGTCGGGGCCGGACCTTGGCCAGCTCGGGTGGCCGCACCCGCCACGAGCTGAAGATCCCGGTCCGCAACATGTTGGGACCGGGGAAGAGCACCGACGCGCCGACCTTCGATCCGGCGTCCTGCAACTGGGCGTACAGGCACTCGGTGAGGGTCACCACCGCAGCCTTGGTCACTGCGTACTGCGGGGTTCCCCGCAGCGGCGAGACGCCCCCGTTGCCCGACGAGGTGTTGACCACGTGCCCCTCCGACCCCGCTGCCACCATGGCCGGAACGAAGGCATTGATCCCGTGGATGACACCGTAGACGTTGACGTTGAACGCCCACCGCCAGTCGTTGAGCTCGTGCTCCCACAGGGCCCCTTCCGCGCCGGCACCGATGCCGGCGTTGTTGCACAGCAGCTGGACGTCCCCGTAAGCCTCGAGCACCTGGTCCCGCAGCCGTTCCATCGACGCGTAGTCGGCGACGTCGCAGGCCATGCCCACCACGTCGAGACCCTGGTCCCGCAACCCGTCCGCCGCCGCCGTCAGGGCACCTGGCTCGATGTCGGCCAGCACCACCCGCATGCCCTCCCGGGCGAACCGTTCCCCCATGGCCACTCCGATGCCGCCGGCTCCTCCGGTGACCACGGCCACCCGCCCGTCGAGGTCCCTCATGACTCCCGGCCGACCGGCGAGAGGTCGTCATAGCGCTGGTGCACATAGGGCCGGATCCACTCGCCCGGCACGGTCCCGTGGATCTCGCCCCGCTGGACGCTGCTCCGCTCGGCCAAGGTGATCCCGACCATCTGGCGGACGGGGAGGTCGGCCACCGGGTCGAACCGGGATTCTCGCAGGTGCACCTCACCGGTCACCGACTCGAGCGTCCGGGTCTGCTCGGTGCGGTGGCAATACACCAGGGCGGGATCGCTGTCGAACCCCTTGCCGTCCGGCGCCGGTAGGAACTTGAAGTAGAAGTCGGTGCGAGTCTCGGGCCCGGGCGGTTCGAGCACTCCGGTGACCCGGCCGTCCACCTTCACGATCTCGACCCCCATCCGGGCGAAGGTACCGGTGACCTGGTCCCCGTGGCGGGCCAGCTCCACCGCCCCGAGCTTCTTGGGCTCGCCGAAGGTCTCCCGCCCACCGATGACGGACTGCTCGGTGGTCATAGGCATCAACAATGCATAGAAGCCGTCGGTTCCCTCGTGACGGGCCCGCACCGAGAAGCTGCCGGCGCCGAACGTCGGGTAGCCGGGGATGTCGACGGTAGCCACCGTGACCTTGACCAGGGGCTCGTCGCCCGGTTCGATGGGCGGTGGCAGCACCGAGGCGATGACCTCGGCGTCGGTCAGGTAGGTGGCCACCAGGGTGGTGGCCCACACGTCGACCGAGGTCGCCTCCACCTCACGGTTGCGCAACTGGTCCTCGGAGCGGGCTGCGTAGCGGACGGTTCCCATGGGTCTCCTCGTGGTCGGTATCGAGTTGGTGCTGGGCGACGGCTTGTCAGGTGGCGATCCCGGCGAAGGCCGGGCACCGGGTCGCCTCCGACGGGATCTCTCCCGGGCCGATCGGTCGGTTGATCTCCTCGTGGGTCGGTCCGACCCGGGCCGCTGCCGGGCCCAGGGCATGGAGGTCGAATCCGAACAGTCGGGCCGCGTTCCCCCCGAGCATGGCCTGGACCTCGACCGGGTCGATGCCGGCGAACGAGAGCCTGAGCGCCTCATGGCTGAAGGGGAAGCTCGACTCCTTGTGCGGGTAGTCGCTGCCCCACATGATCTTGTCCACGCCGACGGCATGGCGCATGGCCGCCTCGGCCGGCCGCATGAAGCTCGAGCCCACGTGGCACTGCCGGGCCCAGTACTCGCTGGGACGCATCGAAAGCCCGCCGACCACCGACTGGCCCCACTCGAGCTCCTGGGAGCCTTGGGCGTTTCCCATCCGGTCGTAGAAGAAGTCGAGGGTGCCGAGGGTCTCGGGGATCCAGGCCGTGCCCTGCTCGGTGAAGACGAACTGGAGCTCCGGATGGCGCTCGAGCACGCCGGCGAAGATGAGGTGCCAGAGCGAACGGTGGGCCCACCAGGTGACCTCGAGCATGAACATGACCTTGTCGATGTCCTGGTCGCCGAGGGGCGGAACGGCGCTGCCGCTGTGATGGTTGACGGGCAGACCGGCCACCTCGCAGGCCCGCCACAGCGGGTCGTAGACCCTCGAGTAGAGCGGCTCGAGCCCGGACCCGGGCGGGGCGCCGGGGAGCAGGATCCCGGCCGTCATGCCGGCTTCGGCCGCCCATTCCACCTCGGCGACGGCCTCGTCCACGTCGTGCAGCATGATCTGCACGATGCCGAGGCGCCGGCCGGCGGCCTCGGCACAGAAGTCGGCCAGCCACCGGTTGTGGGCGCGCAGCCCGGCCCAGCGGAGCTCGAGGTCCCCGTCACTCGCTCCCGGCATCTGTACCTTCAGCGACGGCTCGGGGTAGAAGGGCGGGATGGTGTTGGGGAAGATGACCTCGGCCACGATCCCGTCCGCCTCGAGGTCGGCCAGCCGGCGCGAGTGGTCCCAGTTCCGGTTGGCGTCCTCGCCCATCAGGTCGTCGAAGGGCACCCGGTACTCCCTGGCCCACTCGTCGAATTGCGGGTGCAGGGCGGTCGGAAGATAGTCGCGGTACTGGAGGAGGTCGCCGCCGCTGTGGCAGTCGGCCGAGATGATCGTGTAGCGCTCGGCGCCGGCCATCGTGAACCCTCCCCCTCCTGCTGTGGTGCTGCCGATGTGTGCTGGCCCCGTTCCGTCGGGGCGGCGCTGTAACATCGTTACATGGCCGGACGACGCGGTCAAGGAGGGAAGGGACAGGTCCCCGGCGGCGGGCTCTCACACGACCAGGTCCTCGACGCCGGCATGGAGATCATCCGCACCGACGGCATCGAAGGGCTCACCATCCGGGGGCTGGCCGGCAAGCTGGGTGTGGCCGTCACCGCCATCTACTGGCACGTGGGCAACAAGCAGGCTCTCCTCGACGGTCTGGCCGAACGGGTCGTGGCCCGGCTCGGCCGGGTCTCGGCTCGGGGCCCGGACCCCTCGTCCCGGATCATCTCGATCGGCCAGGCGCTGCGGGAGACCCTGCTCGAGCAGCCCGAACTGGTGGCCCTGGTGCACCGCCAGGGCCGCACGGCCGAGCTCTTCCAGCCAGCTCGCCGCTTGCTGGTCAGGGAGTTCGTGGGGGCCGGGGTCGACGGCGCCGACTCGGCCCTGGCCGTGCAGGCCGTCCTCAACCTGGTCATCGGCTCCGTGCTCCTGGACCGTCAGCTCGAGCGGCAGCCGGCCCAGCGACGGGCTCCCGAAGAGTTCTGGTCGCCGGGTGATGCACCGGGCGCCCCGGAGCTGTTCGCCCACCTGTCCCATCCCATCGACGAGCAACAGCTGTTCGACTACACGCTGGCCGTCGTGGTCCATGCCGTCGTGGGGCGATGACCCGGGCGGTGAACGGAGCGGGCGACCCGTCGGAGCTCGGCTCGCCGTAGGGTCGAGCCATGAATACTCGGAGGCTCGGTCGAACCGGAATCAACGTCAGCCCTCTCTGCCTCGGCGCCATGATGTTCGGAGCCTGGGGCAATCCCGATCACCACGACGCCATCCGCATCATCCATCGCGCCCTCGACGCCGGTATCAATTTCATCGACACCGCCGACGTCTACTCCGCCGGCGAGTCGGAGGTCATCGTGGGCAAGGCTCTGGCCACGGTGGACAGGTCACGTGTGGTGCTGGCCACCAAGGTCCATGCCCCCATGAGCGACGACCCGAACGCGCAGGGAAATTCTCGGCGCTGGATCCTTGCCGAGTGCGACAACAGTCTCCGTCGATTGGATACCGACTACATCGACCTCTACCAGGTCCACCGGCCCGACGAGCGGACCGACGTCGACGAGACCCTCTCCGCGCTGACCCAGCTGGTGCAGGCGGGCAAGATCCGTTCGTTCGGCAGCTCGACGTTCCCCGCCGAGCGGATCGTCGAGGCGCAATGGGTGGCCGAGCGTCGGGGACGGGAGCGGTTCATGACCGAGCAACCGCCCTATTCGATCCTGGTGCGCAGCGTCGAGCGTGACGTGCTGCCCGTGGCCCAGTCCTATGGGATGGGCGTGATCCCCTGGAGCCCGCTGGCCGGAGGCTGGCTGTCCGGTCGCTTCGGCGAGGGCAAGGAGAACACGAGCCGTCGGGCAGCCCGAGTGCCCGACCGGTACGACCTGAGCCTCGAGGCCAACCAGCGCAAGCTTGCTATCGTCACCGAGCTGTCCACCGTGGCCGGGGAGGCCGGGATCAGCCTGATCGAGCTGGCCCTGGCGTTCGTGCTCGAGCACCCGGCCGTCAGCGCGGCCATCATCGGTCCGCGCACGATGGAGCAGCTCGAGTCGCAACTGTCGGCCCCGGAGGTCCGTCTCGAGGCGGACGTGCTCGACCGCATCGATGCCATCGTGGCCCCGGGTACCAACGTGAACCCCGAGGATGCCGGGTGGGCACCGGCGGCCCTCACCGATTCCCGCTTGCGCCGCCGCTCCCGCCGCTGATTCCCGGGTCGGGCCGCGGCTCGGCCTGATGCCGGAGCTCTACTGCGCTGACGGGTGTGGTCCACCGACTCCGATGTGCGCGTCGAGCGCTCCGAGAGCGGCGGCCAGGCGGGCCCGGACCTCAGGATCGGCGATCACCCCGTCCTCACCGAGCAGGTCGGGCGTCACCGGGATGTGCACGCAGGCCTCTTCCACGACGTCCGCCTTCACGTAGTCCAGCACCCGGCGCAGCGACTCGTGGGCGTTGGGGGCGCCGCGGGGCGAAGCATTGACCCACCCCACGGGCTTCTCGTAGATCGAGCCCGGTTGGTCGTCACCGACCGTCCAGTCGAGCAGGTTCTTGAAGGCCCCGGGCAGGGCGCCCGCGTATTCCGGCGTCGAGAACAAGAGGGCGTCGGCCGCTCTGATCTGGGCCCGGAGGTCGGCCACCGCCGGGTCCAGCGGGTCCTCGTCGGCGTCGGGGTTGAACAGGGGGAGGTCGCCCAGCCCGGTGAACAGCACGGCGGTGACATACCCGACCGCCGCCGACTGGACCGTGCGCAGGACGGCCGCGTTGGTCGACTGCCCTCGCAGGCTCCCTGGGATCAGCAGGATCCGGTGCACGTCCGCCACCCTCGGTGCAACCCCTGACGGGCCGAGTTCGTTCCCGACGGCGATAGGCCCACTACCCGGCGATGAAGCTGAGCCTCACCTGGCGCCGCGGGTTGTCGACGTTGGTGTCCACGAGCACCACGCTCTGCCATGTGCCCAGCTGGAGCCGACCAGCCAGCACCGGCACCGACAATGAGGGGCTGACCAGCGCCGGCAGGACGTGGTCGGCACCGTGACCCACGGAGCCGTGCCGGTGGCGGTAGTGGTCATCCCGCGGGAGGAGCCGACGCAGGATCTCGACGAGGTCTTCCTCGGAGCCGGCATTCACCTCGATCAGGGCCAGGCCCGCCGTGGCATGGGGGGCGAACACATTGACTAGGCCATCGCCCTGAGACGAGCAGAACCGCTCGACCTCGCCGGTCAGGTCCACGATCGAGCGGCCGGTGGTGTCGATGGTGATGACGAGCGACTCCATGGGCCCATCATCGCGTCCTCTGGCCGCGATCCGAGCCCGGGACACCGCTATAGGGTGCATCACCAAAGGAGGCTCCCGCTTGCCCATCTCCCGCCCGAACGTCGAAGCGACGCTTCCCGGCACTGGCACGCCGACGGCCCGGTTCGTCGAGCGCGGGGCCCGGCCCCGGTGACCCCGGCCGGCCCGGAGGGGGGAACAGGTCCCGGTGGGAAGGCGGGGCGCTGTCCGTGGGCGGAAGGCTCGGAGGCCATGCGCCGGTACCACGATGACGAGTGGGGTGTCCCGTCCAAGGACGACACCCACCTGTTCGAGATGCTCGTGCTCGAAGGGGCGCAGGCCGGGCTGTCCTGGTCGACCATCCTCAACAAGCGGGAGAGCTACCGCCAGGCGTTCGACGGCTTCGACCCCACCCGGATCGCCCGATATGGCGAGGACAAGATCGTGTCGCTCCTCGAGGACCCGGGCATCGTGCGCAACCGGCTGAAGGTGCGCGGCACCGTGACCAACGCCCGGGCGTTCCTCGACGTGTGCGATGCCACCGAATCGTTCGCCGACTACCTTTGGGCGTTCGTCGGCGGGCGGCCCATCGTCAACGGGCCGCAGTCGACAGCCGACGTGCCGGCCCGGACCGAGCTGTCCGATGTCATCGGCAAGGACCTGAAGCGGCGAGGATTCACCTTCGTCGGGTCGACCATCGTCTACGCCTATCTGCAGGCGGTCGGCGTGGTCGATGACCACCTGGTCACCTGCCCGTACAAGAGCGCGGGCTGACCGGCACCGATGAGACTGGACGTCGACCGTTGCCACGACCTCCTCCGCCGGGCCGAACGAGCCACGTTGGCCACCGTGCACCCGGTCCGAGGAGTCGACGTCGTGCCGGCCTGCTTCGCCTTCGACGGTCGTCGCATCGCCGTCCCGGTCGATCGGGTGAAACCCAAGTCCACCACCGACCTCCAGCGGGTCCGGAACCTCGATGCCGACCCCCGCGCCGCGTTGTTGTGCGACCACTGGGATGGGCACGACTGGTCGCGGCTGTGGTGGGTGCGCGCCTCGCTCGAGCGCACCGTGACCTCTGCGCAGTCGCGGGAAGGGCTGGAGGGGTCGCTCCGGGAGAAGTACCGCCAGTACGAGGGACGGCCCTTCGCCGATGTGCTGGTCTTCCGCATCACCGCCATCACCGGGTGGTCTGCCTCACCGGTGGTCGACGATGTGTGACTGCCTGGTGAGCCTGGGCGATGACGGCGTCATGTTCGCCAAGAACAGTGACCGCGATCCGAATGAGGCGCAGGTCCTCGAATGGGTGTCGGCGGCCGACCACCCGGTGGGGAGCCTGGTGTCGTGCACATGGATCGATGTGCTCCAAGCACGGCACACCAACGCCGTCCTGCTCTCCCGGCCCTGGTGGATGTGGGGCGCGGAGATCGGTGCCAACGAGCATCATGTCGTGATCGGCAACGAAGCCATCTTCACCCGGCGGACCGTCGGGGATCGGGCGCTGTTGGGCATGGACCTCGTGCGCCTGGCCCTGGAGCGGGCGGCCTCGGCCGAGCAGGCGGTCTCGGTCCTGGTGGAGCTGCTCGAACGGCACGGGCAGGAAGGGCCCTGCAGCCACGAGCGACCCGAGTTCTCCTACGACAACAGCTTTCTGGTGGCCGATCCGAGCGGAGCCTTCGTGCTCGAGACGGTGGGTCGCCGCTGGGCCCTCGAGCCCGTGCGGGGCCCGGGTCGCAGCATCTCCAACGGGCTCACCGTCGCCGGCTTCGCCCGCACGGGCGTCGACCGCTACCGCACCTGGAGGGCGTCGGCGTCGGCTCGGCGCCGCACGACCGAGCCACTGGCCTGGGCCGCCGCCGGGCCGGCCGACCTGATGGACGCCCTCTCCTGTCACGGTCTGGATGCCGAACCCCGCTGGTCGCGCATCCATGGCGGTCTGGGTGCCCCCTGCGTGCACGCCGGCGGGATCCTCACCTCGAGCCAGACCACCGCCTCGTGGGTCTCGGACCTCCGTTCTCGGCCTGCGCACTGGGCCACCGCCACTGCCGCACCGTGCATGTCACTGTTCAAGCCGGTACGAGTCGACCAACCGGTCGACCTCGGCCCGGCGCCGACCGACCGGTTCGACCCTCGGACGGCGTGGTGGCGCCACGAGCCGCTTCACCGGCAGACGCTGCGCGACTACCGGCGGCTGAGCTCGCTGTTCCGGCCCGAGCGGGACCGGATCCAAGCGGCCTGGATCGACGACCCTCCCGTTTCCGACGCGGCCTTTGCCCAGGCCGACCGGGTCGGACGGGACTGGTTGGCGGCTGTCGACGCCGCTCGTGCCGTCGACAGCCGACCGCGGTGGGTCCGCCGGATGTGGCGATCCTGTGACCGGGCGGCCGGGTTCGACCCCGTCCTTGGGCGGGTGGGCCCGGGTCGGTGACCGTCCCACCGTCGGCGTCGGCGGTGATGGTGTCGGCTCAGGGCCTCACCGATGAGCGCACGGTGTCGACCAGTCGACCGAGCTCGTCCTCGGTGTTGTAGTAGTGAGGCGAGGCGCGCACCACTGCGGCGGGATGGGGCGGGGCCATGTCCAGTCGGGCCCATGGAGCCTCGCTGACGGAGACGTTGATGCCCTGCGCCGATGCCGCCGAGCTCAACGCGGCCGGATCGTGGCCGGCGACGGTGAAGGTCACGATCCCCGAGCGCCTCCTCCCGCCGTCGTGCGCCGACACCCCGTCGATCTCCGCCAATCGGCGTCGGAGCAGCTCGGCCAAGCCGGTGACCCGCGCCTCGATGGCCTCGAGGCCGATGCTCAAGGCGTGGTCGATGGCCTGGCCCAGCGCCAGGTGGGCGGCCACCGGGACCTCGAAGTCGAGGAACCGGTCGGTCCCGTCCCGCAGTCGGTAGTGGTCGGCGTCCTCCCAGACCGCCGAGCTCCAGCCGATGCCGGGTGGCTCGAGCCGCTCAGCAAAGGCCGACTCGACGTAGAGGAGCCCCGTCCCGCGGGGGCCCCTCAACCACTTGCGACCGGTGGCCGTGGCCACGTCACAGCCGATCTGGCGCACGTCGACCGGGATCTGCCCGACACTCTGGCAGGCGTCGAGGAAGAACGGGACGCCGGCCCGGCGGCACGCCGTCCCGGCCTCCTCCACCGGGTTGACCAGGCCCCGATGGGTGCCGATGTGGGTGAGGGCGGCGAGTGCCACGTCACCTCCGTTTAGGGCCCGGGTCAGGGCGTCGAGATCTAGGGTGCCGTCGGCGGTGCTCGCCACCACCTCGATCGAACCGCCGGTGTGGGCGCACGCCTGGAGCAGGCCGAGGTAGTGGCTGTCGTAGGCGATGCGGTCCACCAGGATCCGTTGGCCGCGTCCGACGCCGCCCCCGAGGACGAAGCCCCAGAGGGCCTTGGTCCACGACTGGGTGTCCGACCCGGTGACGACGACGTCGCCCTCGTCCGCACCGAGCAGGCGGGCGGCCGACGCACGCACCGTCGCCAGGCGGTTCGCAGCCGCCGCGGCCGCCTCGTACCCGCCGCGCTCGGACTCCGATCGCAGATGGTCCACCAGCACATCCAGGGTGGCTCGGGTGGCCAGGGCGGCACCGGCATTGTTGAGATGGGCGACCCGGGAGCACCCGGGCGTGGCCGCCCGCTCGGCGTTGACGTCGATCGTGCCGGCCACGGCCTGAATCTAGTGGTCGGCCTTCGGGGCCCTGAGGTCCGGGCGGCCGGAGCCGCCGGCGCCCGGTCCCGGTATCGTCGGGACGATGGGCGGGAACCCGGAGCCGCTGTCAGAGGGCCAGGCGGCACCCGACCCCCTGGTCCAGTTCGGGCGGTGGTTCCACGAGGCCGAGTCCGCCGTCCCGGACCCCGAGGCCATGGCCGTCGCCTCGGTCGACGAGCAGGGGCGACCGTCGGTGCGCATGGTGCTGTTGCGGAGCTTCGGGGAGAGCGGTTTCGTCTTCCACACCAACTACGACAGCCGCAAGGGGAGCGAGTTGGCGGCCAACCCGGAGGTGGCGCTGCTGTTCTACTGGTCCCCTCAGGGCCGTCAGGTCCGGATCGAGGGCACGGCCGAGCGCATCCCCGGCGAGGAGTCGGACGCCTACTTCGCCACCCGGCCCCGGGGCGCACAAGTCGCCGCCTGGGCCTCACACCAGAGCCGGGCCATCGAGAGCCGCGACCACCTGGACGCCAAGGTGCACGAGCGTGAGACGGCCTTCGCCGGGCAGGAGGTGCCGCGGCCGCCGTGGTGGGGGGGCGTTCGAGTGGCACCCCGGTCCTTCGAGTTCTGGCAGAACCGTGACGACCGGCTTCATGACCGGCTGCGATACACCCGTCGCGGCGGTCGATGGCAGGTCGATCGCTTGCAGCCCTGAGTCGCGGGCCGGTGCCCGGTGCCCGGTGCCCGGCGGCCGGCCGGGTCGGCGGTTTCGAAGGCGCAGTATGTTCTGGTCATGGCAGACGACACCGCTCTGGTACACGACCGGATCAGCCAGTTGCTTGACGATATGGACCCGAAGACCGCGCCCGTCGACGAGTTCCGATCGCGCCAGTACGACCTGGGGCTGGCCTGGGTCTCGTTCCCGGAGGGATACGGCGGCCTCCAACTTCCGCCCGGCCTGCAACGGGAGGTCGACCAACGTCTCGGGGAGGCCGGCGCCACGCCGCCCGGGTTGCGTGAGTTCTTCGGCCTCACCATGGCCGCGCCGACGGTCGTGACCCACGGCTCCGACGAGATCCGCCAGCGTCTCTTGCGCCCGACCTTCACCGGGGAGGAGTCGTGGTGCCAGCTGTTCAGCGAGCCCGGCTCGGGGTCGGACCTGGCCGGGCTGTCGACCCGGGCGGTCCGCGACGGTGACGAGTGGGTCGTCACCGGCCAGAAGGTGTGGAACACGCTGGCTCACATCGCCGACCGGGGCATGTTGGTGGCGCGCACCGACCCCGAGGCGCCCAAGCACAAGGGATTGACCTACTTCGCGCTGGACATGCATGCCGACGGGGTCGAAGTTCGTCCGCTTCGGCAGATGACCGGCGAAGCCGAGTTCAACGAGGTGTACATCACCGAGGCACGGATCCCCGACACCGATCGGGTGGGAGAGGTGGGCGAGGGATGGAGGGTGG
This sequence comes from uncultured Acidimicrobiales bacterium, assembly GCA_963727075.1. GTDB lineage: Bacteria > Actinomycetota > Acidimicrobiia > Acidimicrobiales > RAAP-2 > Bog-756. The sequence continues at coordinate 1,631,681 of CAVSET010000006.1, read as the reverse complement.
CCATGACGACCCTCTCCAACGAGCGCAGCACGATCGGTGGGGGTTCCGGTCCACCCGTGCGTGGCTCGGGATCCATCGCCGAGGCACTACGGATCTGGCGGGACGGGGGGTGCGAACACCGTACCGTCGACCGAGATCGGCTGGTGCGATCGTGGATCGAGGCCGAGGTGCTGCGGCTGACCAACATCCGGGCCGGACAGAATCGCAAGGCGGGGAATCCCGGTCCCGAGGGATCGATCGCCAAGCTCATGTTCGCCGAAGTCAACAAGCGAATCTACGAACTGTGCGTCGACCTGCTCGGACCCTCGGCGATGGTCGACTACGACTACACCCTGCGGCGGTCAGAGGCCCTCGGGCTGGTCGGTCCCCCGGGATCGGCCCGCAAGATGTTCATTCGCTCGCCGCGCCAATTCGATCGAAGGAGGGACCTCGGAGATCCAGCGCAACATCTTGGGTGAGCGGATCCTGGGCCTCCCCGGTGACGTCCGGGTCGACAAGGAGATGCCGTGGTCGAAGGTACCGAAGAGCTGATCCGGCGCCGGCCGGCTGGATGACGGACGCACGAAAGTTCCTCGGCATGGAGCCGGTGGGCGACGAGCTCCACTGGCAGATGACCGTGGTGCCTGAGCTGACCACGCCGGGCAACTTCCTGTTCGGTGGGTGCGGTCTCGGCGCCGCCTTGGTCGCCCTCGAGGCGGCTTGTGGCCGACCGACGGTGTGGTCAGCGGCCCAATACCTCTCGTATGCCCCGACCGGATCGCAGCTGGAGCTCACCGTGACGCTGGCGGCGGAGGGCCGACGGGTCACCCAGGGCCGGGTGGTGGGCTATGTGGGTGACACCGAGATCCTCACGGTCAACGCCGCGGCGGGTTCGGCGGCCGCCCTTCTTGCCGGGGGAGTGTGGGTCACCATGCCCGAGGTTCCTCCACCCGACGAGTGCCCGCCCCGGCGTCTCCCCGACTTCAACTCGACCTCGATCTTCGATCGCATCGAGGTGCGACTGGCTCGGGGCCGGTCATTCGAAGAGGTCATGAGGGCCAAGGCCGTCCCGGGGGAGCCCGACAGCGCGCTGTGGGCGCGGGTGCCCGGGCACCTGGAGCCCTCGGCCGCCACCCTGGCCATCATCGGGGACTACGTCTCGGGTGGCGTGTCCCAACCGCTGGGTCGCCGGGTCAAGTCCCGCAGCCTGGACAACACCCTCCGTATGGTCCACCTCGAGCCGACCGAGTGGATCCTGTGCGACATCCGCATCCAGGCGCTGGTGGGTGGCTACGGACAGGGAATCGCCTATCTGTGGTCGGAAGAGGGTGCCCTGCTGGCGACGGCCAGCCAGTCGATGAGCGTGCGCCTCTGGGAGTAGGCCGCCGCCGAGGACCCGCCGCCGCCGAGGACCCGCCGCCGAGGACCCGCCGCCGCCATGGGCGTAGTCTCGTGGCCTGACTGCCGGGCCGGGGTCCCGGGGCGCGGCCGTTCGAGGAGGGCCGATGAAGATCAGCACCATGCTCAGCTATGCCGGCGGGTTCCGGCGGGCCGCCGCCGAGGTGGCCGAACTGGAGCAAGCCGGGCTGGACCTGGTGTGGGTGGCGGAGGCATACGGCCTGGACAGCCCGAGCCTGATGGGCTACCTGGCCGCCCTGACCGAGCGGGTCGAGATCGGCTCGGCCATCCTGCCCATCTACTCCCGGACACCCACCCTCATCGCCATGACGGCGGCGGGCATCGACACGCTGTCCGAGGGCCGGTTCCATCTGGGCCTCGGGTCCTCGGGACCTCAGGTCATCGAGGGCTGGCACGGGGTGCCCTTCACCGCCCCGATCGGGCGGACCCGCGAGATCATCGACGTGTGCCGGAAGGTGTGGGCACGTGAGGGACCGCTCGTCCACGAGGGTCGGTACTACTCGATGCCACTGCCGCCCGGAGAGGGGACCGGGTTGGGCAAGGCACTGAAGATCATCGCCCATCCGGTGCGCCCGTCCATACCGATCTGGGTGGCGGCGCTGGGGGAGAGGAATGTGTCCATGGCCGCCGAAGTGGCCGACGGGTGGATCCCGATGCTGTTCATTCCCGAGAAGGCCCATGAGGTCTGGGGGCCTTCCCTCGAGGCCGGACGGGCCCGTCGCAACCCCGGTCTCGGTCCTCTCCAGATCACAGTGGGAGGGCTGCTGGCCATCGGCGACGGCGACGAGGTGACCGCCCTCCGAGACCTGTCCCGACCCATGGTGGCGCTCTATGTGGGCGGGATGGGGGCCAAGGGAAAGAACTTCTACAACGACGTGGTCCGGCGCTACGGATTCGAGCACGAGGCCGAGGCCATCCAGGACCTCTACCTGAGCGGGAAGAAGGCCGAGGCGGAGGCGCTGGTGCCCGAGGAGCTCCTGGAAGCGACCTCGCTGTGCGGTCCCGAGGGCTACGTGGCCGAGCGGATCGCCGCCTTCAGCGACGCCGGCGTGACCCATCTCCAGGTCATCCCGATGCCGGTCGGCGATCAGCGCCCGGCCGACCTCATCGCCACGGTGAAGAAGCTGGCAGTCTGAGCCACGGTCGCACCGGACTGCGGCCCCTCACGCTTCGGAGATCAGATCCTGATCACCCAGCCGGAGGTCCTCCTATCCAGCCCGAGGTTCTCCTCATCCAGCCGGATGGTGTCGAGAGCCAGAAGCGCATCGAGCTGTTCAGCCATCTCCTCGATCTCTTCGGCCTCGTAGTAGTGCCGGTCGAGGGTGAGCGTCAGCTGCTGCTGGACGAGCGCAAGCGCATCCTCGGCCGCCGCCGCGGCATCGTAGACGGAGAACAACCGGGCTTGCATGGCCTCGGCCGACACGAATCGGGTACCACGGCGCTGGGCCTCGTCAGGCAAGGCCCGAAGCTGGTCACCTGGAGTTGATCCACCCCCGGCAACAGCCTCTTGACCCCGCTCCTCGACTTGATCGTCAATCATCTCATCCATCCGCTTCCGTTCCTTCATCTGCACCCCTCGGACCCCCGGCCCTCTATCCATATCCCTACCCAACTCAATCCAACACCCAATTGTCGGCCGATCTTCCGCGCCCCTGAAGGAGGCGGACCCCGGGGCGGGTGGCCAGCCCGGCCGGTTAGCCTCGCCGGTCGGCTCCCGCCCAGGTGCGACGATGAGACCAGCGTGAGCCCGCCGGACGGCTCCGAGCGAGAGTGCGAGCCACCACCGGTCGCCACCTCGCGGGCCGCGCCGAGAGCACCACCACCGTTTGCCGGTCGACGACGCTGAGCAGCGGGCCCTCCATTTGACCATGGGGAGCATGAGGAACGCCGGACGTGTTGCCCTCGGCCACTGTCCGATGGCGGCCGGTTGGCGACGGATGGCGCGGCGGCAGTATGACTGCGGCGGTGACTGCGCTCTACTCCGGCGGCGGTCCTCGGTGACCGCCGTCGACGTCGTCGTGGTGGGTTCGGGCCCGAACGGGCTGGCCGCGGCCGTGACGCTGGCGACGGCTTCGGCCTGTCGGTCACGGTGGTCGAGGGCGCCGATAGCGCCGGGGGTGGCTGCCGGACCGAGCCGACCACCCTGCCGGGCTTTCGCCACGACGTCTGTTCCGCCGTCCACCCGCTGGTGCTGACTTCACCGTTCTTTCGCCAGCCGGCCTTCGACGGGTTGCGCCGGGCCTTGCGCCAGCCCGAGGTCCCGTTCGCCCACCCGCTCGACGGGGGACGGGCGGCCGCTGCCCAACGGTCCCTCGACGCCACGGCGACCTCACTCGGGGAGGACGGACCTTCCTACCGTCGACTGATGGCGCCCTTGGTGCGCCACGCCCGGACCATTGGCGACACGGTGCTCGCCCCGCTCCGGGCCGTTCCCGAGCATCCGTTGGCCATGGCCCGGTTCGCTCGCTCCGGGCTCGCTGCCGGCGGACCGCCTGGTGCACCGGTTCCGGTCCGAGCCGGCCCGCGCCCTGCTGGCCGGGGCGGCGGCGCACTCGATGTCGCCGCTCACCGCCCCGTTGACCAGTGCCTTCGGGCTGCTGCTGGTCTCCGCCGCGCATGCAGTCGGATGGCCGGTGGTGGAGGGTGGCAGCGCGACCATCACCGATGCCATGGTGGGCGAGCTCGAGCGGCTCGGCGGGACGGTCTTGTGCGGTCGGTGGGTCGGCTCGCTCTCCGACCTACCCTCCTCGAAGGCGGTTGTCCTGGACCTGGCCCCCGAGGGCCTGCTGGCGCTGGCCGGTCCGGAGCTGCCGGCAGGGTACCGGCGGTCGCTCAGGCGCTACCGGTACGGGCCCGGAGTGTGCAAGGTCGACTGGGCGCTGTCCGGGCCGGTGCCGTGGACCGCCGACGTCTGCCGTCGGGCCGGGACCCTCCACCTGGGGGGCACGTTCGACGAGGTGGCTGCCATCGAGGCCGATGTGCGGGCGGGCCGTCACCCACGCCGCCCGTACTGCATCATCGTGCAGCCGGGCGTGGCCGATCCTACGCGGGCGCCGGCCGGGCAGCAGACACTGTGGGGCTACTGCCATGTGCCGACGGGGTCGACCGTGGACATGACCGCGGCCATCGAGGCCCAGATCGAGCGGTTCGCCCCCGGCTTCTCCGAGCTGGTCCTGGGCCGCTCGACCGTCACCGCCGCCGAGGCGGAGCGCCACAACCCCAACTACGTGGGCGGCGACATCGGCGGCGGGGCGACCACCTTGCGCCAGACCCTGTTCCGACCGGCTTTCCGCTGGAACCCGTACCGCACCCCGCTGGCCCACCTCTACCTGGGCTCGGCCTCGACACCGCCGGGGGCGGGGGTGCACGGCATGGGTGGGGTCTTCGCCGCCCGCACGCTCCTACACGACCACTTCGGGGGGCCACCGCCATTCCGGCCGGACGGCGACCGCCGACTGAGCCGGTAGACCCGGGGCCGATCCGGTAGTCCACGGCATCGGTCTTAGCGTGGGGACCAGGGTCACCGCGTCGCCGAGGCGGTGCGTTCAGGCAGCAGCAGCAGGGCACCCCCCAGAAAGCACAGTGCACCGACGAACGTCCCGAGGTTGGAGAGCTCGACGTTCCAGATGGCACCGGTCGACGGGATCACGTAGGCGGCGACCGCCGAGCAGCCGAAGGCGACGGAGCCGACCAGGTTGAGCGAGGTGATCCACCACGAGATGTCTCCCGGTGCCCAGGCGGCCCACCCGTGGCACACCTCGAACCAGGCCAGGGCACTGGCGACCAGAAAGCACACCGAGCCGATGGCGTCCGGTCGCCACACGTGGTGGCTGGCCGCGGTCGCGCTCAGGTCGGTGGCCGTTGCCACCCCGGTGCTCACGTTGAAGTACAGGGTGCCGACCAGCTGGATGGCACCGGCCCACCAGTCGATGCGATCCGGCCGGTAGGCGAGGATCCGGGCCCAGCCGTGGGTCGGACCGCCCGCGGCGGCGTCGACCGACTCGCGGTACTGGAGGAACGCGGCGCTGGTGAAGAAGATGGAGCCGACGAAGAAGGTCACCGAGTCGGCCCGGGTCCCGACCGCATCCACAAAGCCGGGAACGGCACCCAGCGCGAACAGCGCCGACCCCACCGCGAAGAGCACCGCGATCCACCAGCCCCGTGCCGCCGGGTCCCACCAGATGCTCTGGCCGGCCGGGGCGGTCCGCTTCCGCTGCCGGCGCGACTCCCATCGGGCCAGCAGCCCGTCGGGCCGTTCGTACTCGACGAAGGTCACGAAGGGACCGAGGCCACCATGCCGCCCGTCGGGGGCCATGATGGGTGGTGGCGGGTCGAGCCGGTCGCCGCGAGACGATCGGCGGTCGGGCATCGCCTCAGTATCGTCGGAAGAGCCCGGGCTGGGGGCCGACCCCTGCGAGGATGACAACGGGTAGATGACACCGGGGCCGACGCGGTTGGGAACGGCGCAGAAGGAAGGACGGAGGATGGAGGCGGTGGGCACGGATTCGGCTCGGACGACGATGTTGCGGCTCGCCGTGGCCCGAGTGCCGAGGAACGAGCTGAAGGCGGCGCTCGGTCGGACCTCGGATCCCTCATTCCGCACGCCGACGGCGGTCGGCAACGCCCTCAACGCCCTCGGGCGTCACCGTGACCCCGCCGCGCGTGGTCGACCGACCGCAGTACCGGGCGGCCCTGCCCTATCTGGCGGCAGCGCTCGCCGATGAGTGCCTGGCCCGCACCGTCGAGGTGCTCGGCGAGCACTCGGACGACCCGACCCGACCACAGCTGCTCGAGGCGATCGACCAGATACGCCCCTCGTTTCCGGACACCACCATCGCCGTCATGCTGGCCTACGTGGCCTTTGACGACATGCCGGCGTCGACGCTCTGCTTCGAGCTCTTGGACCGCGATGAGCGGTTCGGCCTGATCGGATGGGGCGCTGTCGAGCCCGCGCCGACGGCGCCCGCGCCCGGTGCCCCTGACCGGGCCGATCCCGGGCCGCGGGAGGCGCGGCGGGCCAAGAAGATGAAGGCGGCCGCTGACCGCCGGAGGAAGGCCGAGATTGCCCGACGGGCCGACGAACGGGTCCGCCGCGCGCCAGAAGGCAGAGCGATCCCGGGACCGGCCGGCGGCCGATCGGGAACGGGTACCGGCCGGTGCCCCCGCCGGCGGGGACCCCCGGCCGGCCCGGCGGGCCGCACTCACCCCGGCCGAGGAAGCCGAGTTCGACCGCGACGACCCGTGGGTGTCGGCCGTGGTCTTTGCCTGGGTGCCCTTCGACGCCGAGGAGCTCTCCGGGCCGGACCTCGACGGGAAGGCGCGACGATGTGTGGTGGTGGCCGGATCCCCCACCCACCTGCTGGTCCGGCCGGGGTACTCCGAGGGCGGGGTGAAGAGCCGCGATTGGAAGACCGTGGCGCTGCGGCACTGGAGGCAGGCCGGTTTCGAGCGTCCGACCTGGATCGATGTCCACTCGGTGCGGACACCCCGCGCCGAGGCCGGTGCTCCGATCGGCTGGCTCGGCCGGGAGGACTGGAATGCCCTCTGGTAGCGCGACCGGGACGGGCGGCCCTTCGAGAGATTAGAATCTCTCTAACGTTGGAATTGTTCGCCTATGGGGCGACACCGCAATCCTGGAGGCAGCCATGGCCCGTCCGACACTGACGACCGAGTCCGGAGCACCCGTCGTCGACAACCAGCACAGCCAGACCGCCGGTCCGACCGGCCCCGTCCTCATCCAGGACCAGCACCTGGTGGAGAAACTGGCCCGCTTCAACCGGGAACGCATCCCCGAGCGGGTGGTCCATGCCAACGGCTCGGCCGCCTACGGCACGTTCGAAGTGACCTCCGACGTGACGGGGTGGACGCGGGCCCGGTTCCTCGACCGGGTGGGCAAGCGGACCGAGACGTTCCTCCGTTTCTCCACCGTGGCCGGCGGCCGGGGCTCAGCCGACGCCGTCCGCGACCCACGGGGATTCGCCCTCAAGTTCTACACCGAGGACGGCAACTACGACCTGGTGGGGAACAACACGCCGATCTTCTTCATCCGCGACCCACTCAAGTTCCCGGACTTCATCCACTCCCAGAAGCCCGATCCCTTCACCAACCACCAGGAGCCGGACAACGTCTGGGACTTCTTCTCGCACTCACCGGAGGCCACCCACATGTTCACCTGGCTGTTCGGTGACCGAGGCATCCCGGCGAGCTACCGGCACATGGACGGGTTCGGTTCCCACACCTACCAGTGGGTCAACGCGGCAGGAGAGGGGTTCTGGGTCAAGTTCCACTTCATCACCGACCAGGGCATCCGCTGCCTCGACTCGGCCGAGGCAGCCGAGCTGGCCGGGTTGAACCCCGACAGCCACCAGCTCGATCTCGTCGAGGCCATCGACCGGGGCGAGCACCCCTCGTGGACCATGAAGGTCCAGGTGATGCGCATGGCCGAGGCGGTCACCTACCGGATCAACCCGTTCGACCTGACCAAGGTCTGGCCCCACGCCGACTACCCGCTGACCGAGGTAGGTCGCCTGACCCTGGATCGCAACGCCGACAACTACTTCGCCGACGTCGAGCAGTCCGGCTTCGATCCGGGGAACTTCGTGCCCGGCATCGGCCCCTCGCCCGACAAGATGCTCCAGGGCCGGCTGTTCGCCTACGGCGATGCCCACCGGTACCGCCTCGGCATCAACCACACCCAGTTGCCCGTCAACGCTCCCCACGCTGCCGAGGTGCACAACTACGGGCGGGACGGCTTCATGGCTGGCGGCCACAACGGCGGCCGGGCCAAGAACTACGAGCCCAACAGCTTCGACGGTCCCGTCGAGTCCGGGCCGCCCTATGCTGCGCCGCTGGCCACCGAGGGGGGTTCGGGGACCTACGAGTGGGACAAGCGGGAGACCGACGACTTCGCCCAAGCCGGAGACCTCTACCGCCTGCAGCCGGCCGACGCCCAGCAGCGCCTGGTCGACAACATCGCCGCAGGCTTGGCCTCGGTGACGACCGGCGCGGTGGGCGACGGGATCATCGAGCGCAGCCTGGCCCACTTCCGGGCGGCCGACCCCGAGTTCGGTGAGCGGGTGGCCCAGGGTGTGAAAGAGCGCGGGCGGTGAGGTGATCGCATCACTGCCTGATCGGCTGCAGGCCAGGGGGTGGCGGGTCACGCCGCAACGCCGGGCCGTCATCGAAGCCTTGGAGGGCGAGCACGTGCACCTGAGCGCCGAACAGGTCCATGCCGCCGCCCGCCGGGTGGTGCCCGAGGTGAGCCTGGCCACGGTCTACAACACGCTCAACGAGCTCGTCGGCATGGGTGAGATCAGCGAGATCCACCTGGCCGACGGGACCGCCCGCTACGACCCGAAGACCGGCCCCGACCACCACCATCTGCTCTGTGACCGGTGCGGGCTGACCTTCGATGTCGAACCGCTGGGGGTCGAGGGCCTGTCCCTGCCCCGCGCCCAGCGCTACGGGATGACCGTCGATTCGGTCGAGGTGGTCTTCCGGGGCCGGTGCGCCAACTGCGCCGAGCACGGTTGAGCCGGCGCTGACCGGCCCGGCTACGTGGTCGGGACGGGTTCGGTGCCCGACTCCAGACGGTCGTGCCGTTCCGAAGTGCCGATGACAGCCAGGATCTCGTCGCCGATCAGCTCCTCACGGTCGAGCAGCGCGTCGCGCAACGCTTCGACCACGTCCCGGTGCGTCTCGAGCATCCCGGTCACCGACGCCTTGGCGTCGGCCAGGAGCTCCTCGACCTCGGCGCGCCCCTCGTCGGTGGAGAGGACCTTGGACACGATGCCGCCGGCCGGGTACTCCATCGCCGCGGCCGACACCAACGATGTGCCCATCCCCAGCTGACCGATCATCTGGCAGGCGCTGACGGTGGCCGCCTGCAGGTCGGAGGCCACACCGGTCGATGACTCCCCGAAGAAGAGCTCCTCGGCGACCATGCCCCCGAAGGCGATGTCGATGAGGGCCCGCATCTCGGTCCGGGTCTTGGTGAACCGCTCCTCCTCCTCCGAGTGGCTGAGGAGGCCGAGGGCGTCCCTCCGCTTGATGATGGTGAGGACCTCCAGCTTGCGTCCCTTGCCCACCAGCCACGCCACCGTGGCATGTCCGGCCTCGTGGGTGGCGATGGTGCGCTGCTCGGCCTCGGTGTACTCGACCGGCTGGGCCAGGCCGATCTCCTCGGTCATCTTGGCGTGCTGGAGGTCGCTCCACGAGAGTCCCTCGTCACCGCGCCGGAGTGCCCACACCAACGACTCGTCCATGAGGTGCTCGATCATCACCGGCGAGTACCCGGCGGTGAGGGCGGCCAGGGTCTCGCGCCGGGCCGGGTCGTCGAGCTCGGGATGGTGGGCCTTCTTGGCCAGGTAGTAGTCGATGATGTCGCGCCGACCCGATCGGCTGGGCAGCCCGAAGTAGATGTTGCGGTCGAAGCGGCCGGGTCGGAGCAACGCCGGGTCGAGGTCGCTGGCCCGATTGGTGGCCCCGATGACCAGGATGTTGGCCGGCACGTGGGCCGGCCGGCGGAGCCGCCGATGGGCGGGCAGCCAGGCATTGACTGCGTCGACGAGACGGCCGTTCAGGCGCAGCGAGGGCGGGGTCTGCTCGAAAGACTGGAGTTGGATGAGGAGTTCGTTGACCACTCCGGGCACGCCCTCCCCGTGGCGTTGCCCGGTACCCCGGGAGGCGCCGATGGCATCGAGCTCCTCGATGAACCCGATGGCGCCCCCCTCGCGTCGGGCGTGTTGGCGGAGGGCCTTGAAGTAGGCGCGGATCTTGCGGTTCGTCTGGCCGTAGAACATCGACTGGAACGCCGAGGAGGAGACGAACAGGAACGGCACCCCGGCCTCCGCCGCCATGGCCTTGGCCATGTAGGTCTTGCCCGTACCGGGTGGACCTTCGAACAGAATCGCCTTGCGAGGGGAGCCCCCCATCCGCTCGGCGAAGGTCCGGTGGGCCAGGAACAGGTTGAGGGTCTTGGTGACCTCCTCGACCAGTGTCTCGGACCCGCGCACGTCGTCGAAGGTCATGGTGAGCTCTTCGGGGCGGTAGAGGATGTGCGGGGACCGGCCGGCGGCCAACAGTGGCACCACCATCACCAGTGCCAGGACGGTGATGAGGGCCATGGCCGGCACCAGGGGCATGAGTGAGGCCGGGACGTGCGGTGCCGGGAGGGTGGCCGTCGGGTCGAAGACGTCCCGCAGGACGAGGAGGAGGGCGATCGGGGCGAGCACCATCGCCACTCGTTGCAGACGGCTGCTCCGGGCCCTCCGCTGATGTGCGCCGACGTCGGTGGAGGCCAGGCGGGCCACCCCGCCTGCCGCCATCGGCAGAGCGACGACGTCGGGCGGGCCCGGCTTGCCGCGGCGCCGGCCGATGGTGGTGGCGCGTTCGGGAGAAAGAGCATCCGATGCCGACGCCGGACCTTCGACCGGAACCGGTCGTTGTGGGCTCCCCATGGCCTGCCTCCAATCCGGCCCTGCAACCGTCACCGAAAGGGTGCCGGCGGGGCGAACCTACGGTTCCCGATGCGGCGGCGTCAACTAAGTTCGCGCTGGGTGTGCATACCGCAGCGAGGAGTGAATTAATCGGGTCTGACCTGCCCAAAAATCGGGTGGAGTCACCGGAACGAGCCGTTCGCCGAAGGCACCGGGAACTCCCGCACCTCGAAGTCGGAGAGCACCGTGGGGCACAGTGTGGCGTCGGCGAGCGAGCAGGACTCCACCGCCACCGCGATGCTCGCCCCCTGGGTCACCGCCGGCATCACCTGGGGGAAGATCACCGCGCCGGTGACGGCATGGAGACCGCCCGATCCGGCCAGGCTGCCGATCACGCCGGCGGGGTCCGACACCGAGGCCACGTCGGGCGTGGGCATCGAGGTCTGTTCGCCTTGCGGCTTCGGGGCGCGGCAATCGGCCTCGTCCTGTTGCCACGAGGGGAGGGTGAAGAACAGGCAGACCAGGCCGACACCGGCCGAGTTGCCGGTGTTGTCGAAGGTGGCGAAGACGCCCTCGGTTCCGGCGGGCGGCGAGGCCGCGGCCGGCGGGTTCTGGTTGCCGGAGGGGAGGACGGCCAGATCGATGGCACCGTCCGACGCGGTGCTCTCCGTGCACGACCAACCGCTCGGGGCCACGAGCGTGCGCGTTCCGTCGGTGTAGAACTCGACCTTGCCCACCAGCGCGGTCGGTATCGGTGCCAGCAGGATGGACGGCTTCCATGCCTGGCTGGGGAGGGGGGTGCCATAGGCCGTGGTGCAGGCCACGACAGGGAAGGCCACCGCCACCTCGCCGTTCAGCGGAGCGGCCGTCGAGGTGGTGCTGGTGACGGCAGCGGGTGCGGTGGACGTGGAGGCCGGCCCGAGGAGGTCGGAGCCGCACGCCGTGGCCACCACGGCCACCAGGGCGAGCGCCCCGGCGCAGGTCGGACGGCGCCGGCACCGGCGGCGCCACCGTCGGTGATCCGGGTTGATGGGGGAGGTCACTGGTGGGAACGTTAAGCCACCCGGACCCCGGATCGGTGGTTCCGGCCGTCGGATCGGCCCGCATCCGTGATTGACGTAAGCGTTAACATAGATTGCCGTGCGGGTGAGGGGCCGTACCGAGCGCCGGACAGCCGCCAGGGACCACGAGGAAGCGATTCGCCGTGAGCAAATGGTGAGGACGATCGTGACGCAGCCATGACGGTGGTGCCCGAGGTCAAGACGGCGGGCCCGGGTCGGGCGGCCCACCCTGTCGGGCAGGACATCGCGCTGCCGCACAACTACAAGTGGATGGCGCTGTTCATCTCGACCCTCGGGATGCTCATGGCCACCATCGACGGCTCGATCGTGCTCATCGCCCTGCCCGACATCTTCCGGGGTATCGGTCTCGACCCGCTGCAGCCCGGCAACACCTTCTACCTGTTGTGGATGATCCTCGGCTTCCTGGTCGTCACCAGCGTGCTGGTGGTGAGCCTCGGTCGCATGGGCGACATCTACGGACGGGTGCGGACCTACAACCTAGGCTTCGCCGTGTTCACCTTCTTCTCCCTGCTGCTGAGCATCACCTGGATGACCGGACACGCGGCCGGCGATTGGCTGATCACCATGCGCATCTTCCAGGGCGTCGGTGCGGCCATGCTGATGGCCAACTCGGCCGCCATCCTCACCGACGTCTTCCCCGGCAACCAGCGGGGGATGGCCCTCGGAGTGAACCAGGCGGCCGCCTTCAGCGGGACGTTCATCGGGCTGGTCCTCGGTGGCGTGTTGGCCCCGATCAACTGGCGGCTGATCTTCCTGGTGTCCGTGCCCGTCGGGCTGTTCGCCACCGTCCTCGGCTATTTCAAACTGCACGAGACCAGTCCCCGCCGTCCGGCCCGGATCGACTGGCCGGGGAACATCACCTTCGCCGTCGGACTCATCCTCGTCATGGTGGGCATCACCTACGGCATCGAGCCCTACGGCCACCACGTCATGGGTTGGACCAGCCCACTCGTGATCTCCTTCCTCGTCGGGGGGATCGTGTTGCTGTTCGCCTTCTGCTTCATCGAGACCCGCGTGCCCGAACCGATGTTCCGCCTCCAGCTGTTCCGGATCCGGGCCTTCACCTCCGGGGTCGTGGCCAGCTTCCTCGCCGCGCTCAGCCGGGGCGGCCTGATGTTCATGCTGATCATCTGGCTGCAGGGGATCTGGCTCCCCCTCCACGGCTACGCCTTCAGTGTGACTCCCCTGTGGGCCGGGATCGCCATGCTCCCGCTCACTCTGGGGTTCCTCATCTCCGGCCCGGTCTCGGGCATCCTCTCCGACCGGTATCGGGGCCCGGCCGTTCGCCACCGGCGGCATGCTCGGCGCCGCCCTCTGCTTTGCGCTGCTCGAGCTGTTGCCGGTCGACTTCCCCTACTGGGTGTTCGGCGCTGCTGTCTGTTCCTCACCGGCTTGTTCATGGCTGCCTTCGGCTCGCCCAACCGGGCCGGCGTGATGAACAGCCTGCCTGCCCAGCACCGGGGGGCAGGGTCCGGCATGAACACCACCTTCCAGAATTCGGCGCAGGTGCTTCTCGATCGGGATCTTCTTCACCCTGATGATCGTCGGGCTGATGTCGTCGCTCCCCGAGAACCTCCTCCACGGGCTGACCGCCCACGGCGTGCCCCCGGACGTGGCCGAGCACGCCGCGCATCTGTCCCCGGTGTCCACGCTGTTCGCCGCCTTCCTCGGCTACGACCCCGTCGCTGCACCTGATCGGTCCCCATGCGCTGGCCCAGCTCTCGGCGGCCCAGCAGGCACGCCCTCACCGGGCGCCGCTTCTTCCCCGGCTTGATCAGCGCACCCTTCCGGGCCGGGCTTGCATGCCGCCCTCGACTTCGCCATCGTGGCCAGCCTGCTGGCCGCCGGCGCGTCGTGGCTCCGCGGTGGGCGCTACGTGTACTCCGAGCCGAAGCAGAGACCGAAGGCGTGTCGGGAGCGGCCTCGCCGAGCCGGTGGAAGCGGGATGACCTCGAGCGGCGTCGGCGACCCACCGGGAGCCCGATGTTGTCCTGCGCATCGGCGAGGTGGCCAAGCTGACCGGGCTCACCACGCGAACCCTGCGCTACTGGGAGGAGCTGGGGCTCGATCGCCCCAGCAGCTACCGCGGCCGGGGCGAGCGGCTCTACACGCCGACCGACATGGCCCGGGCCTCGCGCATCAAGGACCTGCAGGAGCTGCTGGGCTTCTCGCTGGCCGAGGTGCGGGTGGTCCTCGACACCGAGGACATCGACGTGCTCGACCGGGTGCGCTCCGAGTACCGTCGGGGTGACACCACCGCCGGCTCGGCGGCGGCAGCTGCTGGACGACGCCATCGACGCCAACGACCAGCCTGCTCGATCGGTTGGACGACACACTTCGTCGCATCGGGGCGTTCCGGGCGGAACGGACGATCAAGGCCACCCGCTTGCGCGAGGCCCGTTTCGAGCTCGACCGGGGTGCGGGCCCGGCACCGGCCAAGGGCGCACATACGAGGGCGCGTCCATCGGCCCAGGCACGGAGCCAGAGCCGAGGCAGCCGATGACGCCGACGACGACGAGGAGGGATCAGCCATGGCACGAGGCGATGAGAGCCGAGACGGTCCAGATCGAGGGCCAGGGCGGTGACGCCATCGAGGCGTACCTGGCCCAACCGCTCGACGAGGAGTCCGGCCGGTGGGGTGGTGGTCATCCACCACATGCCCGGGCTAGGACGCGGAGACCAAGGAGATCACCCGGAAATTCGCCTCCCGCGGCTATCTGGCCATCTGCCCGAACCTCTACTGGCGAGAGGCGCCGGGGGCGAGCCCCGACGACGCCGCCGCCGCCGCCCGGGCCGCCGGGTGGGGTGCCCGACGCCCGTCTGGTCGGCGACGTCGGCGGAGCCGCCCGTACCTGCCGCTCACTTGCCGTCCTCCAACGGCAAGGTGGGGACCATCGGGTACTGCTCGGGTGGCCGGCAGTCGTTCCTGGCCGCCTGCAGACTCGGACCTCGACGCCGCCGTCGACTGCTACGGGGCCTTCGTGGTCGCCGCGCCACCGGAGGGCGTGGCGCTCAAGGTCAAGCCCATCGTCCATCTGGCCAAGGATCTGCGCTGCCCGCTGCTCGGCCTGTTCGGCGCCGACGACCAGTACCCGGCGCCGGACGAGGTGAGGGAGCTCGAGAAGGCCTTGAGTGATGCGGGCAAGGAGTTCGAGTTCCGCAGTTACGACGGGGCCGGGCATGCCTTCTTCGCCGTCGACCGGCCGGCCTACCGCCCGGAGGCGGCCGACGAGGGTTGGCAGGCGATCTGGGATTTCTTCGGCCGCTATCTGGCCACGGACTGAGGGAGGTCCGCCATGTGCACCTACCAGACCACGACGCTCACCCTGACCGGGAGCGGTAAAGGGGCGGACGGGTGGTTCCCCGTATCGGACGCCACCGTCTACTTCGACCATCCGGTCCACGCCCGCGACGATCACACGCTTGAACATCGACTTCCTCAATCCGTCGCGGGGAGCGGACGCCAGGGTGGCGGTCGAGCTCGACGCGGCCTCGGCCCGGGCCCTGGCCGAGGCCATCCTGGGTACGCTCGAAGCCGTGCCGGCGGGCCTGCGAGAAACGGCCGGCCCGGTCTGACCTATTGGAGCGGGGGCATCTGCCCGGGCGGAGGCGGCGGCTGGTCCGGCGGGTAGGCGGGCGGAGGCGGCGGTGGGGCCGGGGCCTGGCCGGGGGGCGGGTACCCGCCTTGGGGGGGATACCCGGACTGCGCCGGTGGGTACCCGCCCGAGTACGGGGTGCCGAAGGTGGCCGAGGCATTGCCGGCCGGGCCGGCCGGACCGCGATAGGTGCTCGACCCGAGCCAGAGGATGTACCAGAAGATCACCGACAGCAGCACGAGCCCCACGGTGAAGCCCGCCCCGTGCCCGAAGCTCTTGGAGATGTCGTTGGCCACGATGATGTAGACGACCAGGAAGGCGAGGGAGCCTACGTAAGGGACGATGACCAGCAGTAGGAACCAGGCCCACGTCTTCGGGCGGCCGGCCACCCTCAAGAGGACGATGAAGTTGTAGACGGGGACGAAGGCCGCCCAGGCCGGCTCGCCATAAGTCCCGGCCTTCAGGTACGTCCCGTACGTGCCCAGCGCCACCAGGATGTAGAAGGCGAAGGCCACCAGGACGAAGACGACGACTCCTCCCCCCGACGTGGCCGCGTACACGGTCGCCAACAGTTGTCCCATGGTTCCCCCTCGGGGCTCTCACCTGCCCGGGGTCGGGCATGACCTGACACTTTGATAGCACCTCCGGGCGCGAGGGGGGTTGATGCTGCATCGTGGTGGTGATCCCTGACTCCCATGTCACACGGCTGGCGCGGCGAGGAGCGAGCACACCGTGTCGATGGCGTCGTCGAGGTGCGGGACGGACATCTCGACCGGGCCCTCCGGCGTGAGGAAGACGAACGTCATGCGGACGACCGGTTCCGCCGTCGACTCCGACACGGTCAGCGCATAGGAAGCGCCCTGCATGGTGTACCCGGTCACCCGTTCCCCGAGCTCGTCCCGGTCGGAGGTGCCGGCCGTCTTGTAGTCCACCACCACCAGGCCCTCCGAGCTCCTGTAGAGCAGGTCGATGTAGCCCTCGAGCTGCCGCCCCCCCAGCGGGACACAGGTGTAGACCTCGCGCCAGTGGGGACGGCCCGCCGCCTCCTGCACCGACGGCGAGGCCAGGGCGTAGCCGACCAGCTGTCGGACGTCTCCGGCTCGGTCGATGATGGCCTCGGCCTCGCACTGGGCCGCCACCGCGGCATCCAAGCCCTGGCCAGAGGCGAGATCGATCGTCTGGAGGACGCCGTGGACGGCGCGACCGACCGCCGTTCCGTACCGCCCCTTCAGCCAGGGGGGCAGGTCGAGGTCGCGCGGTCGCTTCTGGAGGCCGGCGTCGTCCGGCTCCTCCTCGACGTCGGGCTCGCCCTCTTCGGTCAGCGAGCTGGCCGACACCGTGGTCGGTCGGCTGGCGTGACGGAGGGCGCTCTCACGAAGGTCCTCCCACTCGGCCTTGGCCAGCGGCGGTGGAGGCGTCGCCAGCTCGACGACGTCCAGGCCCTCGGACTGCTCGCCGAGGTCCGGCACGTCCTCCAGCCGGCCCTCCATGCCGGCGACCAGAAGCTCGGCGTTGGTGCGCCCCTCCGCGGTGGGGGGCCTGGCCCGGGCCTTGCGGTGCAAGGAGACGAGAAGGTGGTCCCGAGCCCGGGTACAGGCCACATAGAGCAACCGGATCCGTTCGTGCAGTCCCATCTGCTCGTCGATCGGGGCCCATTCCTCGTACTCGACCGTCTTCACGCTCCGGCCGACGCGGTAGCCGACACCTCCCGTCGGTGGGAACACCACGTCGGCTTTGGCCCGCCGGCCCTGCGGGACGGTGGACATTCCCGAGACCACGGCGATCGGGAACTCGAGCCCCTTGGCGCTGTGGATGGTCATGATCCGGACCGCGTCGTCGTCGGTCTCGGGCAACACGGCCTCGGCCACGCGGGCACCCTCGGCCGTCTGCATGTCCACCCAGCCCAAGTACTGGCGGAGGTTGCCTCCGGTCGCCTCGTTCCATGACCGGGCCTGATCGATCACGAAACGAAGCCGGCGCCAGACATCGCGGGGGCGCCCCTCCGCGAATCCCAGGTCCATGGCGCGGCGATCCCGACTGATCCGGTCGAGCAACTCGGAGGGTGCCAGCCAGTGCCGCTCGTCGTGGAGGGCGCGCAGGTAGTCGAGGCCGACGCGCACGGGATCGTCGGACGGGACCGAGTCGGGCTGATCGACGAGGTAGCTCCAACGGCCATGGCGCTCCCACCGGAATCGGAAGAGGTCGTCGTCACCGCAGGCGAACAGCGGTGTACGCAGCGCCGAGACCAGATGGAGCTGATTGGTGGGATCGGCCACCGCCCGGAGCACCATCAGCAGGTCCCGGACCGCCCGGGAGGAGTAAACGAGGGAGCTCGATTCGGCCCGGTAGGGGATCCCCAGCCCGTCCAGGGCGTCCTCCAAGAACGGCAACGAGGTGCGGGCGGGAACGAGGATGGTGATGTCACCGAGGCGGGCAGGCCTCCACCCGTCCGGGCCGTCGCTCACGCTCCACCCCTCGTTGACCGCCTGGGCCACCGCGGCCGCGATGTCCGCGGCCTCCGCCGCCCGAAGCTCGTCGGCCAACGTCGACTTCGGATGCTCCGCCGAGCCGACGACGGCCACCGGCGGTCCGCTCGGTGGTCCGGTTCGAACCCAGTCGAGGGCCACGTAGCGGGGTTGGGACGGAACGGCGAGGTCATCGCGGCCCGGCTCGTCGATGAGGCGGCCCAAGGTCTCGTTCACCCACTCGATGACGGGCCGGACCGTACGGAAGTTCGCGGTCAACGCCACGGCCCCACCGTCGGAGCTGAATCGGGTCGCAGCCATCAGGAACATCGAGATGTCGGCCCGACGGAACCGGTAGATCGACTGCTTGGGATCGCCGACGAAGAACAGCTGGCCCGGGGTGACTGGAACGGCGTCCCACCGGGCGGTTCCGGCGTCTTCGTGTCCCGGCTCCGACCCGGCGATCCGTACCGCCAGTTCGATCTGGATGGGGTCGGTGTCCTGGAACTCGTCGAGCAGGAGCCGCCGGTACCGGGCATGGAGCCGCGCTCGGACGGCGGGCCCGACCCGGGTGTCGCGCAGGAGGCTGCGGGCCATGACGAGCAGGTCATGGAACTCGAGCTGCCCCTGTCGCCGGCGTTCCTCGGCGGCGTTGAGGGTGAACGCCCGGAGGGCACAGCAGAGGCTCTCCACACAGGCGTTGGCCACCGACGTTCGGACCTCCTCGAGACGCTCGCCGACCTCCCGCACACGCGTCCGGAGCTCGTTGATGTCCGATGGGAACGACGCCTGGCGGCCTTTGTTCCCGAGCTTGAAGGAGGGGGTGGGTTGCGGCCCCCCGGGGAGTGCTTCGAGGAGGTCGACCTCGTCCGGTATCGCCCTCAGAGCGGACACATAGTCGGCGAGGTCGTCGAGGCCGCGCCGGAAGGCGTCGTCGGGATCGCGGCACTGTTCGGCACAGATCTCGTCGAGCTCGTCGAGCTCGGGTCGGAGCAGGGTGCGAGCGTCGGGTGGGGCGGGCGCCGCCTCGGGCACGCGCTCGGCGACCAGGTCCCAATTGTCGTTGAACGTGCGGGCCAGGGTCCGGAGCGCGTCGAAGGGCACTCCCGAGGCCACCAGCAGGAGGATCGTCCGCTCGTGGCCCGGCTCGGCCAGCAAACCGTCGCGGAACGCCGCCCAGCGCCGGTCGAAGGCGACATCCGAGCTGACCTCGTCGACCACTTCGACCCGGGGCGGAAGGCCCGCCTCGATCGGGTGCTCCGAGAGGATCCGCTGGGCGAACGAGTGCAGCGTCCCGATGGCGGCCCCGTCGAGCTGCTCCAAAGCGGCCCGACAGCGGGCGCCGGCATCGTCATCCCGGTTGTTCCCGGCGCCCTGCTCCAGCTCTTGTCGGAGCCGATCCCGGAGCTCGGCCGCCGCCTTGTCGGTGAAGGTGATGGCGGCGATGGAATCCAGCGCGATCGCACCCGACGTGACCAGGGCCACGACCCGGTCGACCAGGGCAGTGGTCTTGCCCGACCCCGCCCCGGCCTCGACGAACAGGGTGGAACCGAGATCGTTGACGATCCGGTCACGGGCCGGCTGGTCGGGTGGTGGAGCTTCAGTCATGGGCTTCGTCTGCGTTGGCTTCGGGTGCGACCAGCTCGGCGAACACGGCGAGGTCCGGATCTCGAGACTTGCGTTCCCACGCCCGGCGAAGGTCGACGACCCCGAACCCGTCGGGATCGCAGAACGGGCACTCGATGAACGGTGAGGTGCTCGATGCGGTCGGGTAGGGCGGGAACACCCCCGCCTCGATTCCCGTCACGATCCGGTCCAGGGTGTGGCCCACGCGGTCGAGCACGTCCGGGGTGATCGAGTACCCGATGTGCTTGAACTTCCCCTTGGAGGAGACGAACCAGTACTCGGCCCGCACCGGCACGTCGGGGTCGTCGCACATGGCCCGGGCCGCCTGCCCGTAGACGACCAGCTGGAGCCTCCGCCCGCCCAGGTCGGGGTGGTCCTCGTCGAGCCCCTGGTAGCCGTCCGATCGACCCGTCTTGTAGTCGATGACGTGGACGGTACCGTCGGTGGCGAGGTCCACGCGATCGGCCCGACCCCGAAAGCCCACACTTCGGCCGTCGGGGAGGACGATCGGAACGACGTCCACCGTCGAGTCGCCGAAGCCGAAGGCCAGCTCCGCCGCGATCGGGCGGGCCCCGTTCGCCGCCCGATGGGCGTCGTCGAGGTCGAGCGTTCGCAGGAGATCGGCGATGATCCGGCGTCGGTCGCGCTGCCAGAAGATGGGGCGACCGGTCAGTCCCCGGCCCTCGTAGTCGTCACAGACGCGGCCGGCGATCTCGACCATCCGGTCCCGGTCCGATCGGGCCCAGGCCTCGGACGGATCCGGCTGTCGACCGCCCGGTCGGTCCAGCACCTCGCGGATGAACTGCTCGAGGACGTCATGGACCAGGGATCCCCGAACGAGTGGTGTGATCGACAGCTCCTCCTCGGGGTTCTCAACGGCTTCGACATCGAGCACGTCGTGGAGGAGATAGGCGAACGGGCAGGCGGCCCAGCCCTCGATGCGGGTGGCCGAGGTGACTCCCCCGACCGGCGAGGGCACCTGGAGCCCGGTGAGGTTGCCGTCGAACCGGGTGAAACGCCGGCTTCGTCGCGCCTCGACGGCGGCCGTGCCCGCGGTGAAGACGGCGTCGGCCGGAGACGGCCCTCCGGACAGCAGCGAGCGGAGCCGGTACTCCTGGTCCGACACCGGAAAGCCGACGGTGCGCATCCCGGCGTCGAAGGAGGCCACATGCTCGAGCCACGGCGGATCGTCCCGGTGCGGTGCGAGCAGGTCGTCGGAATACCACGGCCCACCGGCCAGGGCGGTCGCCACGTGCAGCACCCAGCGAGAGGGGATGCGCTCCTTGTTGCCGCGCAGGTCGCCGCGGGGCACGCACAGCAGGTGGTGCGAGGCGCCGGCGAGCCCGGCGAGCAGCTGGCGGTGCTGGCGTTCGACCCGGACGGCCCGTGGGGGGAGCTCGTCGCCGGTGGACGACCGCTCGTGGTCGGGCAGGAGGGAGTCGTCCCGGGTAGCTGTGGGGAACACCCCTTCGGCCAGTCCGAGCACCACCAGGAGATCGAGTTCCAGGCCCACGCCCATGCTCACGGGGGCGACCAACACCCCTTCGCCCATCCGCCCGACCCGGCCCAAGTCCACCTCGAGCTCGAGCTCGAGGGTCCGGGTGAAGACGTCGAGGGCCACCGCCCCCTCGACCTCCCCCAGGCAGTCGAGGCGATGGAGGGCCCGCTCGACGCGCTCGGCGGCGCGCTGTTCGGCCATCGGCCAGTCGCCTCGCCGGCGTTCTCCACCGAGGAGGTTGTCGAGGTGGTCGCGACCCCACTTCGCCCACTCTGGCCACGTTCGGACGTCACGGGCGGCCCGTCCCAGGTCGTCGATCAGCCCGAGCATGAAGGCCCGAAGCTCACGGGCTCGTGCCGCCGACGAGCGGGACCGTTCGGCTCGCCATGTCGGTAGATCGGGATCGCGCTCGTCGAGCTCGGCGCGGGCGTCGAGCTCGTGCGCCATCCGGGACAGCAGCTCGTCCCACTGCTCGCGCCCGGCGACGATGCCGGCGTCACGGGAGAGCCGTTCCCAGGCGACCGTCGGGATCCGGCGCCCGCGGCGAAGGAGCCGCGCTCCGGTCAGCCAGGCGAAGACCTCGTCCCGGCGGAAGTTCCCCGCGGGCAGGGCGAGCAGCCCGAGCAGCGTCCGGCCGGCCGCCCGGGCGGTGAGCGGCATGATGGCCGTGCCGTTCATGGCGATCCCCGCCGCCGACAGCTGCTCATAGGCGAGGCGGGCGTAGGGCTCCGGACTGGCGAACAGGAGGGCGATCCGGTCCAGCGGTGTGCCGTGGCGGACCGCGTCCATCACATGCCGGAGGGCGGCGCGCACTTCTTCGTCGGCGTCGGAGGCGGTGACGATCCGGGTCCGGGTGGCATCGACGATCGCCATTGGTCCGGGCCCGTCGGATGCAGGAGTCTCCGGCGCTCCACCGAGGCGCCGGACCGACAGGATCGTCTCGGCGTCGGCAGGACCCATCCCGGTCGTGCCGGCGATGACGTCGAGGGGGCGGTACCCGGCGACGGCGCGAAGCAGATCGGCACCGTGCCGGGACAGGCGCTCGGGGAGATAGGCGATGACGGTCCCGAGGTCGTTCGCCCCGGAGCTGTCGCCGACCAGTGCGTCGACCGCCGCGTCCAGCAGGTCCTCCTCGTCGTACCACGAGTCCTCCAGTCCCCGTCGGGCGGCCTGCTGGAGTCGGACGACGTCGGCAGCCCGCTGGCTCTGGCCGGCCAGCGCGTCGAGGGCGGTCGGGGAGAGGTCCCGCAGCTCGCGGTAGGCGCCGATCAGCGCGGTCTCGGTGGCGGGGTGGGTGGCGACCGGGGCGAACACCCCGGGTTGGGCAGCCAGTGCCGCCCGCAGCGCAGCGCCGATCACCGGAGTCGACACGGGTCGGCGGTCCTGGGCGGCCAGTTGCGGGGCACCGAGCAGCTCACCGAGCCGGTAGACGGTCAGGAAGCTGACCGCCGCGATGCCGGTGCCCCGGGTGGAGACGGGCCCGAGCATCCCCGACGCCAGCAGGCGCCGAGTGGCCACACCCACGTGGTTGGACGGGACCACGACGCTCACCGACGCCAGCGGGTCGTCCGCCTTCACCTCAGCGATCACCTGGCGTAGGGCATGGGCGGCCGGTCGCCCGTAGCCGACCCAGCGGGTGCGCACCGTCACGCCGAGGATGGTAGGCCGGGGCGGTGACACCCCCGGGCCCCACCCCGTGGCCCGTCCCTCGCCGCCCTTCGACCCGGCAGGTGGCGCCGACGGTGCAGGCGTGGTGCCGCGCCGGTCAGGCCCCGCGGTCGGCGGGGGCCCGGTCGGCCTGGTCCGACTGTCGTACCCAGGTGTCGAACATCTCGGCATAGCGGCCGCCCGCCTCGAGGAGCTCGTCGTGCGACCCCATCTCCACGATCCGGCCCCCGTCCACCACGACGATCCGGTCGGCGCGCATGGCGGTCGAGAGGCGGTGGGCGATGAGGATGGCGGTCCGGTTCTCGAGCAGGACGTCCAGTGCCGACTCGATCTTCGTCTCGGACTGCAGGTCGAGGTTGGAGGTTGCCTCGTCCAGCACCAGCACCCTCGGATGGGCGAGGAAGGCGCGGGCCAGGGCGATGAGCTGGCGCTCCCCCGACGAGAGGGTCTGGCCGCGCTCGTGGACCACCGTGGCGAGGCCTTCGGGCATGCGAGCGATCACGTCGGTGAGACCCACCCGGTCCACGGCCTCGTGGATCTGCTCGTCGGGTGCGTCCGGCCGGGCGAAGGCGATGTTGTCCCCGATGGTCCCGGCGAACAGGAAGGGCTCCTGGGGGACCACCCCGAGCTGGCTGCGCAACGAGTGCATGGTCACCCGGCGCAGGTCGTGCCCGTCGATCAGGACCCGCCCGGCGGTGGGGTCGTAGAAGCGGGTCACCAGCTTGGCCAGGGTGGACTTGCCGGCCCCGGTCGGCCCGACGAAGGCCACCGTCTCGCCGGGTGCCACCGTGAGGTTGACGTCCTCGATGACCGGCCGGCCGGGCTCGTAGGCGAACGAGAGGTGGTCGAGGACGATCTCACCCTCGATGGGCGGGAGGGCGACGGCATCGGTCGCCTCCCTCACGGTGGGCTCGGTGCCAACCAGGTCGCGGAGCTTGTGCACCGAGGCCTGGCCCTGCTGGTAGGTGTTGTACTGCTGGACGAGCAGCTGGATGGGCTGGAAGAACCGGTTGAGGTACAAGAAGAACGCCACCAGGGCGCCGATCGACAGGGAGTGGTGCAACACCATCTCGCCGCCGATGGCCAGCAGTACCGCTTGGCCCATGACACCGAGCAGCTGGGTTCCGGGCCCGTAGAGGGCGTTGACGTGGGCCGTGTAGTTGTTGGCATCTCGGTAGTCGCCGACCACGTTGCGGTGGTGGATCACGTTGTGACGCTGGCGGTTGTGGGCGGTGACGATCCGGACGCCGTGCAAACTCTCGGACAGGTCGGCGAGCACATTGGCGATCCCGTCCCGGACCCGGTCGTATCCCCGCTCGGAGGCACGCTTGAACCACAGCGAGGACGCCACCAGTGCCGGGATGATGAGGATGACGGTGATGGCGGCCAGACGCACGTCGGTGGTGAACAGGATGATGGTGATGACCACCATGGTCAACGCCTGGATGGCGAGCTGGGACAGCCCGTCCTGGAGGAGCTGCTGGAGGTTCTCGATGTCGCTGGTCATGCGGCTCATGACCACCCCCGCCTTCTCCTCGGTGAAGAACCCGAGGGACAGCCGCTGCAGGTGGGCGAAGACCTTCACGCGGAGGTCGTTCATCACCCAGGCGGCCAATCGGCCGGTGACCTGCACCTGGAAGCGCTGGGCCGCCGAGGTGATCACGATGAACACCAGATAGGCGAGGGCCATGGCGGCCACGACGGCGAAGTTCTTGTGCGGGTACATGCCGTCGTTGATGGCGATCTCGGTGAGTTTGGGCCCGGTCTGGGCGGCGATCGAGATCACCACGACGAGAAGGCCGGACAGGCCCAGCATGCCCGGGTACTTGGTCAGCAGGCGCCAGAGGGAAAGTCGCCGGAGATCCGCCTCCGAACCGTTCTGCGTGAAGACGAGGTCGGGCTCGGAGTACTCGGGCTCGGAGGCGAGCAGCCGGTCCACCCCGTTCTGCAGCTCGGAGGGGATCCCGGCAAAGGGCAGCCCCGGCGCCGCCGGCCGGCCGAACCCGCCCGGAGCGCCTCCAAACCCCCCGGCCATGCCGCCGCCCCAGCTCACGAGGGATCACCGCCCCGAACCGCCTGGAGCAGGTCCGACAGGATGGCCGGGTCTCCCTCGTCGACCCGCCGGTCGGCATCCGTCCCCGGCCCCGTCTCACCCTCGGACCGGTCGGCTTCCCGCTCGAAGTCGGCGGCCTGGGCCAACACCTCGGCGTACAGCGGAGTCGATTCGAGCAACTCGGCGTGGGTCCCGTCCGCCACGATCTTCTGCTGGTCGAGCAGCACCACCCGGTCTGCCAGCGAGATGGTCGACAGGCGGTGGGCGATGATGAGGGTGGTCCGACCCTGCATCTGGACGGCCAAGCTGGCATGGATCATCTGCTCCACCTGCACGTCGATGGCGCTGGTGGCATCGTCGAGCACCATGATGGGAGGGTTGACCAGCAGGGTCCGGGCGATGGCGATGCGCTGACGCTGTCCGCCCGACAACGTGTACCCGCGCTCACCGACGACGGTTTCGTAGCCGTCAGCCAGGTGGCTGATGAACTCGTGGGCCCCGGCGGCCCTGGCCGCGGCCACCACCTCGTCTAATGAGGCCGAAGGCCGGCCGTAGGCGATGTTGTCACGCACCGAGACCGAGAAGAGGAAGGGTTCGTCGAGCACCACCCCGACGTTGGCCCGCAGGCTCGCCAGGGTGAGGTCGCGCACGTCGTGCCCGTCGATCTGGACGGATCCGTGCTTCACGTCGTAGAAGCGTGACAGGAGCCGGGCGACGGTCGACTTGCCTCCGCCGGTCCGACCCACCAAGGCCACCGTCTCCCCGGGCTTGATGTGGAGATCGAAGTCGGCGAGCACCAAACGCTCCGCGTCGCTGTCGTAGGCGAAGTCCACGTGGCTGAACCGCACGTCCCCACGGCAGTCCACCAGGTCGACTGCGTCGGGGCTGTCGGTCACCGTTGGCTGCTCGTCGATGATCTCGTAGATGCGCTCGGCGGAGGCCGCCGCCCGTTGGCCCATCATGATGAGCATGCCGAGCATCATGAACGGGGCTTGGAGCATCAGGAGATAGGCATTGAAGGCCAGGATGGCGCCGATGCCCAGTTGCCCGTGGATCACCATGTAGCCCCCGAACAGCAGGACCAGGGCCAGCCCCAGCTGGGGCAGGTTCTGGACCAGGGGCGTGAAGCGGGCCCGGAGGTCTGCATCTTTGATGTAGCCCCACTGGACCCGCTCGGCCGCCCCGGACAGCGCCCGGAGCTGCTGTTGCTCGGCGGCGAACGACTTGACCACCCGCACTCCGTTGACGTTCTCGTCGACGATGGTGGCCACCTCGGCCAGCCGAGCCTGGATGATCCACGACACCGGGAACATCGACCGGCGCATCCTGACGCCGGTGACGTACACGAAGGGCATGGTGGCCATGGCCACGAACGCCAGCGGCACGTTGATCGACAGCATGAAGATGAAGGCCACCACGGCGATCGAGCACTGCACGAGGATGAGTGGCGCGAACGTCATGTACATCTGCACCGAGCGGATGTCGGAGTTGGCCCGCGAGATCAGCTGCCCGGACTGCACCCGGTCGTAGAAGGAGAACGACATCCGGGTCAGGTGCTCGTAGATGATGTTCCGCAGGTCGTACTCGATGTCGTATGCCGTCTCGAACAGGAACAACCGGGCCACGTAGCCCATGGCGCCACCGACCAACCCGAGGGCGACGATCCACCACACGTAGTGGCTGAGAGGCACGGTGTGGTGCTGGATCGAGTTGTCGATGGCATGGTTCAACAGGTTGGGGATCTGCACCTGCAGCACGAGGCCGAGGAAGGAGAGGGTGAGCGAGGTGGCGAAGATGCCCTTGTGGGCGCGCATGACCGGGAAGGCGCGTCGCAACCACGAGAGCGACCTGTCCGGGTCGATGGTGGCCGGCGGTGCTTCGTTGTGGGCCTCCTCGGCGATGGGCACGAAGGCCGTGCCCTGCTCGGGGGGGCCGAGACGGCGGGGTCGCAGGGCGGGCACCTTCATCGTGACGACCGGCGGGCCAACCGGTAGGCCCTGAACGCCCGCCTCCAGGTCAACAGGCCGTCGAAAGCCCGGCCGATCTCGGCGTCGTCGCCCAGGCAGGACGCGATGTCGGCCAGCCGGCTGGAGACGGCGGCGTCGGCGGTTTCGAGGGCCCGACGGCCCGAAGGGGTGAGGGCGTGGTCGACCTGTCGGCGGTCGGCCACCACGTTGCGGCGTTCGACCAGGCCTCGGCTGACCAGGCCGTCGACCACGGCCGTGACGCTCGGAGGGCGGACGGCCAGACGTTCGGCCAGGTCCGAGGAGACGGCCGAACTCTCGTCGAGGAATCCCAGTACCCGGTACTGGGAGAGCGAGAGGTCGGCCGAGGCCAGGCCGAGCTCGACCTGTCTGGCCAGCCAGGCGGCGGTGCGGCCTACGGTCTTGTCCGGTCTGGCCGCGGCTCGCCGGGGAGTTGCTTTGAGGCCCACATAGTTAGACTATCGAACTACCTCGTTGGGCCATACGCCCGGTGTCCGGCTTCGAACCCGTCGGTCGGGGCGCCGGCTCACCCCCGGCCGGGGTGCTGCTCGAAGAAGCGGAGCATGAGCCCGGTGGCGTCGACCTGTCCGGTCGTCGGGCCGAAGAGGTTGGACGGGAGGATGAGCGGAGTGCCGGGCCAGGTGTGCCCGCCTCCGAGCACGCTGTAGAGCACGACCGCACTGCCCCCGTCGCATCCGCCCCAGTGGCGTTGGACCACGGCCGATGCCACCTGACGGAGTGCGGGGGTCGGGTTGCACCCGTCAAGTTCGGCCCAGGCCGCCAGGTTCTGTTCCGCCCCGGGGAGGTGTACCCCGGGGAACGACTGTCCGACCCCGCCGTTGGCGTAAGGGACCAGGGGGTCGGCCGTGCCGTGGAAGGCCAGCACCGGCACCGGGCCGGCACACGGCCGGAGCAGGAATTCGGCGGCCACCAGGCCGATGGCGGCGATCCGATGGGAAACGGCGCAGGCGGCAATGGCCGAGAACTCCGAACCGAGCGAGATCCCGGCGGCGTAGACACGGGGGCGATCGACGCAGTAGCGCGACGACAGCGAGGCGATCAGGGACGAGACGAAGTTGAGGTCGGCGGTGTGGGCGTCCGGCGCCGACACCTGCCATTGCTCGGCGACGGCGTCAGGTGTCGCCACCAGGAACCCGGCTTCGGCACCTCTGACCGGCATCCGGGAGTAGGCCGATTGCTGGAGGGCGTTGGACCCGCTGCCGTGGAAGAGGAGGATGAGCGGCGTGGGGACGGTCGACCGGTATCGGCCGGGCACGGCCAGCCGATAGCTGCGGGTCAGGTTGCCGACCGCCAGCGACTGGACCACGTCCCCGGTGCTCCCGGACTGGGTGGTCGGCCCCGGGTTGGGTGTCCGCCCACAACCCGCCGTGCCCCGGACCACGGATGCCGGTGCCGCCGCCGGCGCCGGCGGCACCGGAGCCGAGGAGGCGGCGGTCACCGCCGCGGCCACCAGGGCACAGACGCCGACGACGGAGGCTACGGCGACCAACAGGCGGCGCCCGCCACTCCGGGTCACGGCTCTGCCGCGGTGACGGTCGGGTTCCGGGAGGTCGCTACGAACCGTTGGCCGGGGGATCGAGGGCGACTCTCGACCGATGCACGGCCTGCACTTCCGTGAACTCGGCCAGGCCCCAGGGCCCGTTCTCGACTCCGACGCCGCTCCATTTGAATCCGCCGAAGGGCTGTTGGGGTGCGAGCGCCAGATGGGTGTTGATCCAGGCCGTGCCGCACTCCAAGCGGCCGGCCACCTCGGCGGCACGATCGGCGTCGGCACCCCAGACCGAGCCGGACAGCCCGAAGTGGGTGGCGTTGGCCCGCTCCACCACGTCGTCCACGTCCCGGTAGGAGATCACCGGCAGGGCCGGCCCGAACTGCTCCTCGTCCACGATGGAGGTGCCATCGGTCAGGTCGGAGAGAATGGTCGGCTCGAAGAAGTAGCCCGGGCGGTCCAGGGCGTGCCCTCCGGCCGCGGCAGTGGCCCCATGGGAGAGGGCGTCCCCGACCAGTTCCTTGACGCGCTCGAACTGCGGTTCGTTGTTGATCGGGCCGAGCTTCGAGTCGGCATCCGTCCCGTCCCCGACCTTGGTCGAGGCCGCCTCGGCCGCGAGCCCCTCGACCACGGCGTCGTAGAGGGGCTCGGGCACGTACACCCGCTTGATGGCCGAGCACACCTGGCCGTTGTTGCTGAAGGCCCCGGCGAAGATGGCCTTGCTCACCGCGGCCGGGTCGGCATCGTCCAGCACAATGGCCGGGTCGTTGCCGCCCAGCTCGAGGGTGACCCGCTTGAGGTCCGGTGCGGCGGAGAGGGCGACCTTCTTGCCCGTCTCGATCGACCCGGTGAAGCTGATCTTGCGCGGCACCGGGTGCTCGGTCATCCATGCGCCGAGCTGGTCCCCGCCGCTCACCACGTTGAGCACCCCCGGAGGCATCACGTTGCGCAGGATCTCGGCGGCCTTCAGGGTGGTGAGCGGCGTGAACGGCGACGGCTTGAGCACCAGCGTGTTGCCGGCCAGGAGGGCAGGAGCGATCTTCCAGAAGGCGAGGATGAGGGGGAAGTTCCACGGGGTGATGGCGGCGACCACCCCTACCGGGCGGCGGACCACCTCGACCAGGGCTTGGGCGTCGTCCTGGATGACCTGGGGCGGGGTCTCGAGTCTGGCGTAGTACTGGCACCAGATGGCGGCACCGAACATCTCGACGTTGGCGTCGGCCAGCGGCTTTCCCTGTTCGGCGGTGAGGATCGGAGCGAGTTGGCCGGCCGAGGCCATCAGCACGTCGGCCATGTCCAGCAGCGTCTGGCGCCGGGTGGCTTCGTCGGACCTCCAGTCTCGCTGGGCCTTGGAGGCAGCGTCGAATGCCGCGTCGAGCTGCTCGGGCGTGCACTCCGGGGCGTCGGCGAACACTTCGCCCCTGGCCGGGTTCACCACGTCGAACGACCCCACCGTCGGCACCGTGTCCCCTCCGATAGTCATGACGAAATCGGACATGAGTTCCCCCAGGAGTTCGGTCTCTACCTGTCGCCTGAAGCTAAGACTCGCGCCGCCCCGATTGTCAAGGAGGAGGGCACGGGCACCTCGTCAGACGGGCACCGGCTCGGACTCGGCCGACTCGCCCGGGCCCGGTGGCGGCCCGGTCACGGGCTCCAGGTCGGGATCGACGGACAGCCGGGGGAGGGCTCGGTCCAACCAGCCCGGGAACCACCAGTTGGCCTTGCCGAAGAGGAACATCAGTGAGGGAACGATGGCCATCCGGATGATGAGGGCGTCCATGAGGATGCCGGCCGCCAGCCCCAGCCCGAACTCCTTGATCACCCGCTCGCCGCCCAGGATGAACGAACCGAAGACCAGGATCATGATCAGGGCCGCGGCGGTGATGGTCTTGCCCGTGGCGGCCAGGCCGTTCCGCACGGCCGTCCGGTTGTCACCCGACTTGAGCCATTCCTCGTGGATGCGGGTGATGAGGAAGACCTCGTAGTCCATGGACAGCCCGAACAGGATGGCGAACAGCATGACCGGGAGGAACGCCTCGATCGGGCCGGGCTGGTTGACCTGGAAGATCGCACCCGCCCATCCCCACTGGAACACAGCCACCAGGACCCCGAACGCCGCCCCGATGGAGAGCAGGTTCATCGCCGCCGCGGTGAGCGGGATCACGAGACTCCGGAACACCCAGGCGAGCAGCAGGAAGGAGAGCACGACCACCAGCCCGATGAAGAGCGGGAGCTTGGAGGACAGCACCCGGGCGAAGTCGGCGAAGATGGCCGTGTTCCCCCCGACGTAGACCGACACCCCGGTGCCGGCCACGGCCGCCGGGATGGTTGCTTGCCGGAGGTGGTCGATGAGGTCGGTGGTGGCCGCCGCCTGTGGCGAGGAGGTCGGGTACACGGTGATCAGCGAGACCGTCTGACCGTGGTTGCTCGGGAGGGCGACCGGTGCCACCACCTTGGCCACGCCCGGTTGGGTCCCGACCGAGGCGGCCAACGAGTCGAGAGCCTCCGTGTCCGCCGGGCCGTTGTTCTCCGCCACCAGGAGCAGCGGGCCGTTGAAGCCGGGTCCGAACCCCTTGGCCAGCAAGTCGTACGCCGTCCGGGTGGTGGTGCCGACCGGATCGTTGCCCTGGTCGGAGGAGCCCAGCCGGAGCGAGAAGAAGGGCAACGCCACCAGCACCACGATGAGTAGCGCCACGGCGGCCGGGAGCACCGGACGGCCCTGGATGAACGTGGCCCACCGGGGCCAGAAACCCTTGGTGCCGGTGCCCACGATCCGCGGGCCGTTGGCGGCGAGATCCCGCTTCTGGCGCCGGCTCAGCACCCGGGGCCCGATGAAGCCGAGGAAGGCCGGCAGCAGCGTGAGCGCGGCGATCATGGTGAACAACACCCCGATGGCGGCGGCGGCGGCCAGCCCGTAGAGGAAGTTGACCCCGAGGGCGAACATCCCGAGGAGGGCGATGCACACGATGATCCCGGCGAACAGTACGGCGCGACCCGACGTGTTCACCGCGTTGACGATCGAGGACTCGACGTCATTGCCGGCGATCAGTCCCTGGCGATGCCGGGTCACGATGAACAGGGCGTAGTCGACGCCTACCCCGAGCCCGATGAGGAGCACGAGCTGGGTGGAGAACTCGGGCATCTTGAAGGCGTGGCTGAGCAACCCGATCACGCCGATGGCCGTGCCCAGCGACGCCAGGGCGGACAACAGGGGGAGCAACATGGCGAAGATCGAAGCGAACACCAGGTAGAGGACGATCCCGGCCAAGATGATGCCGAGCCCCGCCGAGCTGAACGACACCCGGTTGGCCGCCTCGGCCACCTGGCCGGCCACCGCCACCTGCAGGTCGGGCCGGCCGCGCCGTCTGAGCGGTGGCCACGAACTTCTTGGCCAGAGATGTCGAGATGTACTGCTCCTGGGTGTCGAAGGTCACGGTGGCGAACCCGGTTCTGCCGTCCGCACTGATCTGGACCGAGCCACCCGGACCGTACGGGCTGGTGATGCTCGAGACGTGTGGCACCGCCTTCACCTCGGCCAGCATCTGGTTGACCGAGGCCTCGACCGAGGGATCGGTGACGGGGACGCCGTTGGTGGTGTGGAAGACGATCTGTTCCCGGTCACCGGCCACCTTCGGCGCGGCGGCCTGGAGCAAGGACAGGGCCTTGGTCGACTCGGTGTTGGGGAGCGAGAAGCTGTTCGAGTAGGCCGTGCCCACCGAATTGGAGATGACGATCGTTCCGGCCAGCGCCGTCAGCCACAGCAGCAGCACGATCACGCGATGACGGACACACCAGGAGGCGAGTGCCTTCATGTCAGGGAAATCCTCGAATTGGGAGTGGGGGTCGGGGTCCCGCCTGCGCCGGGAGGGAGCGGCGGGGTCGTGGGACCATTCTTGCGGAAAGGTCGACCCCGGCGGTAGTCGGGCCGGTGGTCGTTGACCCCACCTCTCGACCCTGGCCCGGTCATGCCTCGGGCCCGGGCGTCGGGTGCCGTTCCGGCCGACCCCGGTCTTCGGGGGCCGCCCCCGCCCTCTCGTCTCTTCCGCGGTCCCGACCGGTCGCAGACATCGACCATGATTGGCGGATGCCGCGCCGCGAACGCCTCGTCGACCTGTCCGGCGCCTTCAACTTCCGGGACCTCGGCGGCTACCCGACCCGGAGCGGGCGGATCACCCGGTGGGGACAGCTCTTCCGCAGCGACACCCTCCACGAGCTCACTGCGTCCGATGTCGAGGTCCTGCGGTCGCTCGGCCTCGCCACCATCATCGACCTCCGCACGTCGCGCGAGCTCGACCGCACCGGACGGGGGCCGATGGCCGCCGAGCCCATCGCCTTCCGGCATCTCTCGGTGATCGGCGCAGGTCGGGGTGAGGCGATGGCCGCGCCGGCCCCCCCGGGGCGGGAGCTGAGTAGCCGCTACCTCTGGTACCTGGACCGGGGCCGTGAGGCTCTGGTCGAGGCGCTCTCCCTCGTCGCCGACCCGGCCCATCTCCCTTTGGTGTTCCATTGCGCGGCGGGCAAGGACCGGACCGGGGTGTTGGCCGCGCTGGTCCTCGACATCGTGGGCGTCGAACCGGAGGTCATCGTGGCCGACTATGTGGTGACGGCCGGGCGGATGGAGCTCATCCTGGGTCGCTATCGGGCCGACCCCAACCTGGCCTCCAAACTGGCCAAGGTTCCCTCCTATCGCTTCAGCGTGGAGGCCGACACCATGCAACGGTTCCTCGCCGCGCTCCATCAGGACTTCGGCGGGGCTCGGGCGTGGGCCACCGCTTCCGGGGTGGATGCTCGGACTCTCGATCGCATGGCCGACCTGCTGCTCGAGCCCTCTTCCTGAACGCCTCCGGGGTGCGCCGGGGCGGTCGCCGGAGGCGGCCGCGGTCACCAGGTCGGGCTGCCTACACTGGTGGGGTGCTCGGATCTGTCTGGGAACCGCTCGTCGTCGGAGTCCTGGTCTTCTTCTCCCTCGTCATGGCGACCGTCACCGCCACCGGGTTTGTCCTGTGGCGCTACGGGCGCCGCAAGTGGCGTGCCCTCCGGACGCACAGCGCAGTGGTAGGGGCGGGCGCGCTGTGGACCGCCGTCGCCCACCGTCACCTGCGGCCCAGCCCACCGACCTCCTCGGCCGACATGGCGGACTGGCCGGCCCGTCTGGTGCGTCGGGAGATGTGGCGCGGGGTGGACCGGGCCGAGGCCGCGGTGCGCACGGCCGACGAGCTCGGGGGCCCGACAGCCTCCCTCCCATCGCTCTGCCGGCGGCTTCGGCACGCCGCCATCGGGCTTGATCGGATCCTGCGGGTCGAGCCCGACAGCACGGTACCGCCCGCCCTGGCCGCGCAGGCATTCGATGTGATGCGGGCGGCCGGGGACGTGCAGCGAGCGGCGGTGGCCTCGGCAGGCGACGCCACTGGCCACCAGGTCGACGAACTCTGGCGGGACGCCGACCACGAGCTGCAGTGCCTCGAGGCCGGCCTGTCGTCGACTCGGGCCACGTTGGCCAACCCCAACCGGTGAGGCACCGCCGGCCCTGATCGGACCGAGCGGCCCGATCACCGATCCGAGCCGAGCACCTCGTCGACCGAAGCCTCCAGCACGGCCAGCCCGTCGGAGAGGAGGCCGTCGTCGATGACCAGCGGGGGAAGCAGTCGGATGACGTTGCCGTAGCTCCCGCACGAGAGGGTCACCACCCCCTCGGCGTGGCACGCTTCGATGATCCGGCGGGTGCTGCCGGGATCGGGCTCCGTGGTGCCCGGATGGACGACCTCCATGGCCATCATGGCCCCGCGCCCTCGTACGTCGCCCACGGCCGGGTGCCGGCCCTGCAACGAACCGAGGCAGCCCGAGATGGCTTGCCCGATGCGACGGGCCGCAGTCGCCAGGTTCCGGTCGCGCATGATCTCGATGGAGGCCAGTGCGGCCGCGCAGGCCACGGGGTTGCCGCCGTATGTGCCGCCGAGCCCGCTCGGGTGGACGGCGTCCATCACCTCGGCCCGTCCGGTCACCGCGGCCAGCGGCATGCCGCCGGCGAGAGCCTTGGCCGTGGTCATCAGGTCCGGCGTCACTCCCTCGTGATCGCACGCGAACCAGTCACCGGTGCGGCACAACCCGGTCTGGATCTCGTCGGCCGCCAGCAGCACGCCACGCTCCCGGCACCACGAGGCCAGCGCGGGAAGGAACCCCTCGGCCGGCTCCACGAATCCACCCTCTCCCTGGATGGGCTCGACCAGCAGGCAGGCCACGTTGTCCCCCCCACGTTGCGCTCGATCAGGTCCACGGCGCGCCCCGCGGCGTCTGCACCGGTCATGCCGGCCGGGTCGCGGAAGGGATAGGAGGTGGGCACACGGTGGACCTCGGGGGCGAACGGCCCGAACTTGTCCTTGTACGGCATGTTCTTGGCCGTCAGCGCCATGGTCAGGTTGGTGCGCCCGTGATAGGCGTGGTCGAGGGCCACCACCGCCGGGCGGCCGGTGGCGTGGCGGGCGATCTTCACGGCATTCTCCACCGCCTCCGCTCCCGAATTGAACAGGACGGTGCGCTTCGGACCGTCACCGGGGGCCAAGGAGTTGAGCGTCTCGCACACGGCCACGTAGCCCTCGTACGGGTTGACCATGAAGCAGGTGTGGATGAACCGGCCCGCCTGTTCGGTGACCGCCCGCACTACCTCGTCCGCAGCGTGGCCAACGCTGTTCACCGCAATGCCGGCCCCGAGGTCGATCAGCGAGTTCCCGTCGACGTCGACCAGGATGGCACCGGAGGCCTCACGGATGTACACGGGCAGGACCGAGCTGACCCCGGATGCCACCGCCGACGCCCGTCGCCGATGGAGCGCCTCGGAGGCCGGCCCCGGGACGGTGGTGACGAGGTTGCGCTTCTGCTCGGCCAAGGCGAAGTCCCCGCGCCCTGACCGCGTCAGCCGCCGGCCCGGGCGATGACTGCGAAGACGGCCCCCTTGGGGTCGCTGAGTACCGCGAACCGGCCGACCGGGGAGGCTGGCAGGTCCGGGCTGGCGAGGTCCACCCACGAAGGGGTGTCCGGCTCGTACATCGTCCTGGTGGGCATGGCGCCTCCTGTTGTCCCGGCACCCAGACTGGCACGTACTGGCCCAGTATGCCGAGGGCCGGGTGCCGGTGGGGTCCCCCGGGTCCGTCCCCCGTCGATGACCCCGGCCTGTGTCCCCGGGGAGACAGGTCGGTTCCGTCAGGTGGGCCGCACCGGAGTCAACCGACGGCGTAGTCGAGCGATGCGTACCACTCGTCTCGTCCCTGCGGGGTCAGATCGAGGAGGTGCCAGACCGGGCAGAGGAGGTCGATACCCCGCTGATCCAACTCCTCGGACATGCGGGGGTGGGCTGAGTAGACGTGCCGGGGTGCGCCGTCGGTGCCGAGCACGAAGATCGAGACGGTCGAATCCTGATTGCCGTCGGCGTCTTCGCTCCCCAAGTCGAACTTGAAGGTGCTGTCGCCACAGCTCAGGAGACGGAGCCGATCCCAACCTCGGGACCGGGCGTGGGCACGGAGGGGGGCGACTTCGGCCGCAGCGGCAATGGCGAAATCGACGTTCTGGTCCAGGTGATGGGCGACTCCGTTGAATCCGTCGATCCACAGTGTGCACATCGGGCAGGGCGAGGTCTGGGCCTTCCCGTACATCAGGTGGTAGATGACCAGCGGCCGTTCCGATGACGTGAACAACTCGGTGAGCCGCACCGGGGTGGCGGGCGAGTCCCCATCACCCAAGCTGGAGGGGCCTTCGAGGAACTCGTACTCCTCGACCCGGGTGTCGACGGGGAGACCCCGCCGCAGGGCGGCCACCTCCTCTCGCTGACGCATCAGCGCGATCTCGGCTTGCTGGAGCGCCTCCCGGCGCGTCGTGTACTCGGCGGATTCCTTCAGACGGGTCTGCGGCATGGACACTCCTCTTGTGACAGGGAACTAGTTTGACCGCGTTCGGACCTAGTCGGCACTGAAGGGCTTGCCAGTGCCATCGACGCTCAACAACCGGAGGCTCTCGAGGTAGTAGCCCCAATTGAAGTTGTAGATGCCGTAGGCATCGTCATCCAACTCGATGGCATAGTCCTGCCAGAAGCGCAGCCTCGTGCGCCCATCTTCCAGCTCGACGAGCTCGAACCGAAAGGTGTTGTCCTGCCACGGATGGTGGCCGGAGATGCAGGACCAGATCAGCGACCGTCGGTCGTCGATGGCGATGACCTCCATCACCGGGTTGAAATCACCCGCGAACGTCCACTCCATCCGGGTGCCGACCGCCGCCGGACCGGCGCTGAGCTTGGTGCTCCACCACGAGGACAGCCGGGCGGGCTCGGTGAGCGACGACCAGACCACGTCCGGTCCAGCGTCGATGTCGACCACGTGGTGGATGGTCTTCATTGCCGGCAGAGCCTCTCGGATTGATTGGATCGCAGACGTTTCCCGCTCAACCTAGGCCGGGCCCAGTTGTGCCGCACGCCGGAAGATGTTTGCCGTCGCCGGTCGGCGACCATGCCGCCGGGACAGGCCGGCGCCATTCGAGGAGGGCAGCTAGTCGATGTTGGTCCCGTGGCGTCGGCCCGGACTGGCGGCATGCATGGCTCCGTTCGAAGTGAGGCAGGCAGCCCGGTGGTCAGGCTCCGACCGGGATGTTAGAGCGGCATGGTTGGAATTTCGTTGGATCGGGCCAGCGGACCGGGGGCGTCGCCGCCGAGCCGAGGGTTCTCCGGGGTGGCTACGGCGCGGACGGGTCGGGGCCGTCCACCGGCGTGGAGGCGGCCAGTACCTGTTCGCGAGTCAGGTCCATGCCATGGACCTGACTCGCGTGTGTCATGCAGGCCGCCACGACCTCGTCCTCGGAGCCCCGGCACGCCCAACCGCAATCGCACTCCACCAGCTTCTCCAAGGTGTCATCTCTCCCGGTGTGATACTAGATGGGTGCGGATCTACGTTGTTGGCCGGGTGACCGTCGAACACGGCTCCAATGCGGTCTACGAAGGAAGCTTGCCGGGCAACCAAGGGCGCCTCGCTCTGGCCATGCTCGCCGTCGAGCATCGCCACCCGCTCGGTCGCGACGAGCTCGCCAATGAGCTCTGGCCCGACCGCCTGCCCCGATCGTGGCAGACCGCACTTCGGGCCGTGGTCAGCAAGGTGCGTGCCTCGCTCCTCGGGGTGGGTCTCGGCCCGGAGGTGATCGGCAATGCGTTCGGCTGCTACCAGCTTCGATTGGGCGACGGTTGGCTCGATCTCGAGGCCGCCACCGAGGCGTTACATATGGCCGAGACCCGGCTGGGTACGGGGGATCCGGCCGGGGCGGCCACCCATGCCACGCTCACCTGCCTCATTTGCAGCCGGCCGTTCCTGCCGGGCAGCTACGGCGAATGGACAACGCGCCAGCGTGAGCACATCAGTGAGTTGCATGTGGAAGCCAGGGAGTGCCTGGCCGAGGCCCATGCGCAGACCGGCGATTTCACCCTCTCGGCCCGGGCGGCCCGAAAGGGTCTGGCTATCGACCCCTATCGCGATTCCCTCTATCGCCGGCTGATCCGCTCCCGGGCGCTTTCGGGCGACCGCATGGGCGCGGCCTCGGTGTTCGCCCGCTATCGCGAGGTGATGATCGAGGAGCTCGGAGTGGAGCCGTCGCCGGAGACTGTCGACGTCTTCCACGAGTCGGTGATGGAGCCGGTCGACCGGTGATGGCCTGGCCATTGACCATCACGACGAGGATGCCCCTCCGGCATCGGAGAGCGTCGCCGGAGGCCGATCGGCTCCCTGACCGCCGGGGCCGCGGGCCCGGCGACGCGCCTCACGCCAGGGTGACGGTGAGGACGGTCCCCGCGTCGCCGGCATGGCGGCCCACCCTCACGTCGTAGCGCCCGGGACGGACCACCATGGTGTGGGAGTCGGTGTCCCGCTCGGCCAACGTGGCCCGGGCCACGGTGAATTCGACCTCGGCGGTCTCCCCGGCTCGGACCTCCACCCTCCGGAACGCCATCAGCCGGAAGGGCCGCGACGATCCGGTGCGGCGGACGTAGACCTGCGTCACGTCGCTGCCGTCGCGCTCGCCTGTGTTGTGGACCGCGGCCCGGACGCAGACCCCCTCGGCCGCCGGTTCGGCCTCCACCCCCCGGATGGCGAACGTCGAGTAGCTCAGCCCGAACCCGAAGGGGTAAGCGGGGGCGGTTCCCATGCGGGCCAGGTGCCAGTACCCGTGCCACGAGTCGTAGGTGAACGACTCGCTCTCCGCATCGAAGGGGGGAAGGTGGGACTCCTCCTCCGGCACCGAGAAAGGGAGCCGGCCCGAGGCATCGACCTTTCCCAGCAGGACATCGGCCAGGCCGTGGCCCCCCTCCATGCCCGCGTACCACGACTGGAGCACCGCCGGCACTGCCGCATCCCACTCGGAGATGAGCACCGCACTGCCGGCCACGATGGCCACGATCGTCCTGGGGTTGGCCGCAGATACCGACCGGATGAGGGCCACGTCCTCGTCGTGGAGGCGGAGCGACTTCCGGTCGCCGCCGGTCGCGAACCCGCCCTCGGTCCCCGGCGTCACATGGGAGGGGGGTTGGATCGATCGTTCCTCGGCGATGGAGGTGTTGAAGCGCTCGACGAGTTCGGGGTCGTCCAGTCCGGGGAAGAGGTGGCTGAGGTGCCCGGTGGCGAATTCACCGATGAACTCGCCCTCGTCCCGGCGGGTATAGCCCACCACGACGACCGCGACCGAAGCGGACCTGGCCGCGGCGGCGACGGCCTCGGGATCGGGGCGTCGGGGTGGACAACGGCGATGTCGGGGAGGGCCGCCCGCAGGCCGTCGGCCACTGTCGCCACCTCGGGGGCCCACACGTCGCTCGATCCGCCGTCGCCGAGGTTGACCTCGCTCGCCAGCCTTCCGAACAGGGCCAGGGTTGCGCCTCGGGGCAGGGCCAGCGGCAGGATCGGCTGGCCGTCCACCGGTTCGTTCCGGAGGAGCACGACCGACCGGGCCGACACCTCCCGGGCCAGGGCGCGGTGGTCCGGGTTGGCCAGGATCTCCCGGCCCGGTGACGGGGAGTCGAGGATCGCTTCGAACCGCAGCCGGGTGGCGACCACCCGCTCGGCGGCCCGGTCCACCTCGTCCCAGGAGACGGCGCCCTCGTCGAGGGCGCGCCGTAGCCCGCCGGCCCGGATCATGCGGTAGGGCATCTCCACGTCGAGGCCGGCCCGCAGGGAACGCGCCGCATCACGAAGGCCGAGGATCCAGTCGCTGATGACGAACCCCTTGAACCCCCATTCGAGGCGGAGGACCCCGGTCAACAGCTCCTCGTTCTCACCGCACCAGGCGCCGTTGACGCGGTTGTAGGCGCTCATGACCGCGGCCACGCCCTCGTCGACAATGCGTTTGAAGTGGGGGAGATAGACGTCGTGGAGCGACGCCTCGTCCACCGTGATGTCGACGACGAACCGGGCGTTCTCCATCGAGTTGCAGGCGAAATGCTTGACGCAGGCCATGGCGTGGCGCTGTATGCCCCTGGTCAGGGCGGCGCCCATCTCACCCACGTGGAACGGGTCTTCGCCGTAGGTCTCCTGGGCCCGGCCCCACGCCGGGTGGCGTAGGAGATTGACGCAGACGCCCCCGTAGAGGTCGGCACCGACGGCCCGCAACTCGCGGCCGATGGCGTCGCCCACCCGTTCCTCGAGCTCGGGGTCCCATGTCGCGCCTCGGGCCATCGTGACCGGAAAGCAGGTGGCCCGGTCCACGACCACGCCCCTCGGGCCGTCGGAGAACGAGAAGCCCGTCCAGCCCGAGACGGTCGATCCGGCCGGCCCGGAAGGGGCTCTTGTGATAGCCGGCCTCGCCCAGGTAGGTGAGACCCGCCCAGAAAGGGGCGTCGCCGTCCAGGCACCAGAGCCGCTCCGCCTCGGTCATCTCGGCCACGATGGCCCGGGCCTTGCCGACGGGCGCGTCACCTCCCTTCTCCGGCTCGACGATCATCGGGCCATTGTCACAGGTGGGGCCCACCCTCGCCGGGGTCAGGAGTCGGGCCGGTGCGATTACGCCCGGAGACAGGGGCCGATGTGCCGGCCCGAGCCGGCGGCCGCTAGGAGGTCGTCGTGGGCGCGGTGAGGTCGTAGACGGTCACGCCGTCGACGGTTTTGGCCGTGTAGTGGCTGCTCACCCAGGAGGAGATCTGGGACGAGACGGAGGTCCCCGGCGATCCGGGCCTGCCTCCGAAGCCACCCCCGAAGCCGCCGCCACTGATGTAGTAGTGGATCCGGCCCGCGGCGATGTATGCCTGGAACTGGCTGAGGGTCGGGACCGGGTCAGTCCCGTTGAAGCCTCCGATGGCCATGACCGGGTCGCCGGTGGCCAGCTGGTACCCCGACGCTGAGT
Organism: uncultured Acidimicrobiales bacterium; assembly: GCA_963727075.1. Taxonomy (GTDB): domain Bacteria; phylum Actinomycetota; class Acidimicrobiia; order Acidimicrobiales; family RAAP-2; genus Bog-756. The sequence goes on along the minus strand of CAVSET010000006.1, from coordinate 1,591,009 downwards.
TGGAGCCGGCGGTGGCGGCCACCCACGAGTACCGCGAGGCGCCGGCGCTGAGCAAGGCCACCAGCTGCTTGCCCGGTGTGGCGGCGTCGAGCAGACCACCGCCGGCGCCACCGATGCGGCCGCGACCACCCCCGATGGTCCTACCCGGGAAGCCGCCGGCCGCCCCACCCGGGAAACCGCCGGCCGCCCCACCCGGGAAACCGCCGGCCGCCCCACCCGGGGCCCGGCCTGGCGCCAGACCACCCGGGCGGGAAGTGCCACCGGGGATCCTCAGGCCGTTCGGCAGCTTGGTCCCGTTGGGCAGGGTGAAGCCGGGCGGCAGGGTGATGCCGTTGCCACCCGGGCCCCGGCCCGGTCCACCACCGGGGAACCCACCGAACCCGCCCCCGCCCTGGATGGCCGGTCCGGCCGAGGGGATGGCCCCGCTGTGGGGCGTGGCCGCGGTGGTGAGGGAGTAGGCGGCGGGAGCGGCGATCACCGAGGCCAGGCCGAAACCGGCCAGGCCGGCAGCCAGCACGCCGCGGGCGCGAGGGACCAGCGCGATGCCGAACGCCGCCACCAGGCCCACCACGAGAATCACCCAGCGGAGGGCCGGGTACCAGCCCGGGCTCCACCCGAGGATCACGAATGCCCAGGCGATGGAGGCGACGATGGCGGCCGCCAGGGCCAGGCGGGAGAAGACGTCGCGCCGGCGTTGCCACAGGGTCGTCGCCCCCATGCCGACCAGGGCGCCGATGGCCGGGGCCAAGGCGACGGTGTAGTAGGGATGAATGATCCCGTGGGCGAAGCTGATCGTGGCGCCGGTGAGCAACAGCCATCCGCCGAAGATGAGGAACCCGGCTCGGATCCGATCGGTGCGTGGCGCCCGGCGCGTGAGCCACAGGACGGCGACCAGACCGATGAGCGCCCCGGGGATCAGCCACGAGATCTGTCCCCCCATCTCGCGGAGGAACAACCGGTCCCATCCGACGGGCCCCCACATGTTCCCGGGCACGCCTGCTCCACCCACACTGCCCTTCTCGTTCCCGGTGAGCCGACCGAACCCGTTGTAGCCGAAGATGAGGTTGAGCAAGTTGTTGTCGGTCGATCCCCCGATGTACGGGCGGTCGGCGGCCGGCGTCAGCTGGACGGCCGCCACCCACCAACCACCGGCGACGACCATGGCCACGCCGGCGTAGACCGCCTGCAGGATTCGACGCCCCAGCTTGGGGGGCCCGGCCAATAGGTAGACGAGGGCCAGCACCGGCATGAGGATGACGGCCTGGAGCATCTTGGTAATGAAGCCGAAGCCGATCAACGTCCCGGCCAGCACCATCCACCGGGTGCGCCCGGCCTCCAGTGCACGGACCGTGGCATAGGCCGCGCCGGTCAGGAGCAGCGTCAGCAGGGGATCGGGGTTGTTGAAACGGAACATCAACGTGGCGACCGGGGTCACCGCCACCACGACCCCGGCGATCAGCGCGGCGCCCGGGGTGAACCACCGCCGGACGGTGGCGAAGACGAGGCCGACGGTGGCCACCCCCTCGAGCGCCTGAGGCACCAGGATGCTCCACGAGTTGACCCCGAAGACCCGGGCTGAGATCTCCATCACCCAGAGGGACGCCGGCGGCTTGTCCACGGTGATGAAGTTGGACGCGTCGGAGGACCCGAAGAAGAAGGCCTTCCAGCTCTTGGTGCCGGCCTGCACCGCGGCCGAGTAGAAGCTGTTGCCCCAGCCGGACTGGCCAAGCCCCCACAGGTAGAGGATCCCGGTGCCCACCAATAGGACGACCAGGGCGGGGCGGACCCACGCCGGGTCCTCGGGCCGTCCTCGGATCAAGCGGCGCCGCCGGGCGGTTGGGGGAGTGGGGGCGGGTGGATCGAGGGGTAGTGCCGAAGCCCCTTCGGCCACCCGCCCGATGGGTTCCCATTCGGCGGGGGGATCGAAGGGCGGGAACGGATCGGCCGGGGGGAGGTCGGTGGTCGGTTCCGCCGTGCCGGGCCCCGCCGTCACGGCTGCCTGTTCCGGCCAGGCATCGTCGGCGAGCGCCATGGGTTCGCCGTGGGATTCTGCGCCGATCATGATGCCGTCTCCTGCATGGTCGTCCCGGTCTGTGGCGCCGGGTCCTGGGCTCGTCGCGGATCGAACTGGTCGGGGAGCGGAACCAGGTTGGTTCCGAAAGCCGGTCGGAACACCCAGGTGCGGAGGATCCCGAACCGGACGGAGGCCGCTCCCACGTTGGCAGCCGTCAGTGCGAGCAATTGGGGTATCAGCGAATCGACCCCGATGACCCGGGTGACCGTCAGGGCCACGGTGGTGAAGGCCAGGCTGACGGTCAGCAGCGCAACGGCCCCTGCCCACCGGTGCCAGCGGCCGAGGCGATGCGTGGCCGCGCCTACCATGCCCCGGTGGAGAGCGGTGTTGCCCACACTGCAGAGTCCGATGGCCACGGCATTGGCCGCGTAGCTGCCGAGGTCGGGTTGGAGGACGGCGAACAGACCGACATAGGCCACCGTCGACAGGGCGCCGACGCCGGCAAAGCGCATGAGCTCGTCGGCGAAGACCTCCGGGTCTTTCGCGGCACTCGCAGTGACACGTCGCCGGGCGGCCGGACCGAGCAGGCGCCACACGCCCCGCAGGTCCATCAGGGCGGTGGGGACCACGTCGACACGCGAGTCGGTGTCGTCGACCCAGTGCACGGGCACCTCGTGGATGCGCAGCCCGAGGCGTTGCGCGGTGACGAGCACTTCGGTGTCGAAGAACCATTCGTCGTCCTCGACGAGCGGGAGGAGTACCAGAGCCGCTTCGCGTCGCATGGCCTTGAACCCGCACTGGGCGTCGGTAGACGAGCTACGCAGCGCCGATCGGAGCAGCAGGTTGTAGCCGCGGGAGATGAACTCACGCCGGGCCCCCCGGACCACGTGGGCTCCGCGGGCCAGCCGGGTGCCGATGGCCAGATCGGAATGTCCGGAGAGGAGGGGGGCAACCAGCGGCAGCAGGGCATCGAGCCCGGTGGCGAGGTCGACGTCCATATAGGCGACGACGGATGCCGCGCTCTGTGACCAGGCGGCCCGGAGCGCTCGTCCGCGGCCCTTCTTGCTCAGTTGAATGGCATGCACGCCGGGCTGGGTGGCGGCGAGGTCGGCCGCGATCGCCCAGGTCCCGTCGGTGCTGGCGTTGTCGACGATGGTGACAGTGGAGGCGAACGGGAACGATGTGTCGAGGTAGGACCGCAGTCGGGTGATGCTGTCGGCCAGCTGCACCGCCTCGTTGTAGACGGGGATCACGATGTCCACGTCGGCGGTGGTCCCGGTGCCGTGGCGCTCCATCGAGGAGAGTTCGGTGACGCTCATGGACGTCACTGTGGCGGGTCGGACTCGGACCTCGGTGAGAGCAAGCTGTGAAGTTCTTGAGAACGGTGGGACCCATGTCCTGCCTGGTGGCGGCCTTGGGACCGCCACGCCACGGTGCCGTGTCAGCCCTCGACCGGGGGCCCGGCTCCGACCGCGTCGGGTGCGAGTTCCGGCGCCGGGGGCGTGAGGGGCAGTCGTACGGTGAACGTGGTGCCCGACCCGACTCGGCCGTTGGCAACCACCGTGCCCCCATGGGCGGTCACGATGGCACTCACGATCGAGAGTCCCAACCCGGCTCCGCCGTGCGTCCGGGACCGCGACGGGTCGGAACGGTAGAAGCGTTCGAAGACGTGCTCGGCATCCTCGGGGTCCATGCCCGGTCCCTCGTCGGCCACCGTGATGACGACCTCCGATTCGTCCCGGTCGACCGTCACCCGAGCCCGAGTGCCCGGTGGCGTGTGGGCCCTCACGTTGCTCAAGAGGTTGTCGATGACCTGCCGGAGGCTGGTGGCATCGCCCACGACCTCAACCGGCTGTGCCGCCTCGAAGATGAGCGGCCAGCCGGGACCGACAGCCGATGCGGTGTGGACGGCCTCGGCACACAGGGCGACCATGTCCACCGATCGCTGTTCCATCGGTCGACCCTCATCCAGGCGGGCCAGCAGCAGAAGGTCGGCGACCAGTTGCTCCATCCTGGCCGTCTCGTTCCGGATGCCGCCCAGCAGACGGCCGAGGTCTTCCTTCTGGTCGGCCGCACCGCGCTCGAACAGCTCGGCATAGGCCGAGATGGCGGCGATCGGCGTCCGGAGCTCGTGGGAAGCGTCGGCCACGAACTGGCGGAGCTGTTGCTCCGATGCCCGGAGCCGCCGCTCCGAGGCCAAGCGTGCCCTGAACGCCGCCTCGATGCGGGCGAGCATCACGTTGAGCGTGCGAGCCAGGCGGCCCACCTCGGTCGTCTCGTTCTCGCCGGGGACCCGCTCGGTGAGGTTGCCGGCAGCGATCGATTCGGCCGTGGTCTCCATGTCGCGCAGGGGCCGGAGCCCGAGTCGGACCAACCAGAACCCACCCACCAGGGCGACGAGCACCGCCCCGCCGGTCACCGCCAGCTCGATGAGGAGCAGCTGGTGCAGCGTGCTAGCCGTCTCATCCAACGGTTGGGCCAGAATCAGCAGGTCCCCGTTGTTCAGCTCCGAGGCGCGGACCCGAAAGGAAGGACCGTCCGCCTTGGCGGACGGCGCGACGAAGTAGGTGATCTTCTCGCCGTTCTCGGCGGTGGAGAAGCCGGTGACGGTGGCCGGGATCTGCGGTGAATACGGTTGCCCGTCCTCGTACGCCGGGCAGTTCTGGCCGTCGACCAGCTTGCCCGCAGGGGTCCGGACTTCGAAGGCGGTGACTTGGATGGCATTGGGGAAGGCGGGGTTGGCGTTCTGCCCCGACCTGGGCGGCGCGGGTCCGGTAGCGCCTTGTCCGAATTGGTTCGGCCCGGCGCAGGGGATGCTCTGGCCGCTGTTCGCGGCCAGCTCGACGCCGTGGTGCGCCTGCTCCAGCTGCTGGTCGATCCGTTGGTAGAGGAAGGACTGCAGCGACGAGTAGGTCGCCACGTCGGCGATGAGCAGCGCCACCACGGCGATGACCCCGACCGCGATGACCAGACGGGTCCGGAGGGACATCCCGGGTCAGCCCGCAGCCGGTTCTCGGAGGGCGTAGCCGACCAGCCGCACGGTGTGGATCACCGGCGGGCCGACCGCCTCGAGCTTCTTCCGCAGGTAGCTCACGTAGGTCTCGACGACGTTGCCGTCCCCACCGAAGTCGTAGTGCCACACATGGTCCAGGATCTGGGCCTTCGACAGGACATGTCGGGGATTCAGGAGGAAGAACCGGAGCAGGTTGAACTCCGTCGCCGTGAGCGCGATGGTCTGGCCGGCCCGGGTCACCTCGTGGGCGTTCTCGTCCATCTCGATGTCGGCGAACCGGAGGATGCCCTCGTCGACGGGCTCACTGCCGATCCGTCGCAGGATGGCGTGGACCCGGGCCACGACCTCGGCCAGGGCGAATGGCTTGGTGACGTAGTCGTCACCGCCGACGGTGAGCCCGGCCACCTTGTCCTCGACGGCGTCGCGAGCGGTGAGGAACAGGATCGGGACCCGGATGCCGTCGGCTCGCAGCCGCCGGGTGACCTCGAGCCCGTCGAGATCGGGCAGCATGACGTCGAGGACGATGAGGTCAGGAGGGTTCTCCTGGGCCGCGGCCAGAGCCAACCGCCCGTTCACCGCCTCGTCGACCCCGAACCCCTCGTAGCGGAGGGAAGTGGCCACAGCGTCGACGATCGAGGGCTCATCGTCGACGACGAGGATGCGCTGGCTGCGAGTCGGTTCCACGTACCACTTCCTTGTGCGGTTCTTGGCGAGCCGCTTGAGCGGCCATCGGCCCGGTGTGGCGTGCGCTCCCAAGCATCCCACCAGGGCTTGTACGCCGGGTGTGCATTGCCTGTGAGCCGGCTGTGACGCTGGCCCGGTCACTGGGCGGAACGAAGAGGACGGATGGGAGCACCCGGTTCTGCAGCCCCATTCACAGGAGAGACACAGGTGGCTTGGAGCTGGCTCTGCAGGCGGCCCGGTCCAATGGGCGTACCAGTGACGAGGGTCCCTCCGTCCCAACGGCTTCGGACTCGACCGGCCTCCACGAAAGGTGAGCCCATGGCACCCCGCGCTCCATCCAGGTCCCACCGCCCGTCGCCCGGACAGGCCCGCGACCGGGCCCTGGTCCGGGTCCGTCGGGGCACGGTAGTGATAGGAGCGTCGGCCGCCGCCGCCGCGGTCGGCCTCGGTGTTCTGGTCGCCACCGACACCACCTCCCACTCGGCCGCGGCCACGCCGACCGCGACCTCGTCGTCGACCGGCACACCGGCGACCACGCCGAGCTCCTCCTCGGTCGGGTCCGCGTCCTCCGGCTCCTCTTCGGGTTCCTCTTCTTCGGGCGGTTCGTCCTCGACACCGACGACCACCACGACAGCACCGTCCGCCCCGACGCCCACCACCAAGAGGACGACCACCGTCTCGGGGCAGTCATGAGCGCCACACTCGTCGAGACCGCACCCGGCTCCCGCGACGACAACGGCATCGTCACCCGCTCGATGCGGGCCATCGGTACCACCGCCGTCGTGGCCGTGACCGCCCCCCACCTGGCCGACCCGGCCATGGCGATGCTGGCCGCCGACCTCGAGGAATTGGACCTGGCCTGCAGCCGGTTCCGCTCCGACTCGGAGTTGCGGCGGCTCGAGAGGGTGAGCGACGGTCGGCCGGTCGAGGCCAGCCCGCTGTTGTTCGACGCGATCGAGGTGGCCTGTGTGGTCGCCGTCCAGACCGCCGGCATCGTGGACCCCACCATCGGCTCGGCCCTCGTCGAGCTGGGCTATGACCGCGACTTCGACCAGATGGGGAAAGTACGGTCAGCACCGTGCCATCGACCGGAGCCTGCACCGGGGTGGTGGCAGATCCTCCTCGACCCGGGCGCCGGGACGATCAGCCTTCCCCGGGGCGTTCACGTCGACCTCGGGGCTACGGCCAAGGCCTTCGCCGCCGACCGGGCCGCCCGGCGGATCAGCGCCGAGCTCGGATGTGGAGCCCTGGTCAACCTCGGTGGTGATGTGGCCGTCGCCGGCGAGCCCCCACCCGCGGGTTGGTCCGTCGGCATCGCACCCGAGTGTCGAACACCTCTCGACGAGGTCCACCAAGTGGTGACCATCGCTTCGGGAGGACTGGCTACGTCCGGCACCACGGCCCGCACCTGGCTCCGGAACGGCCGCCGGGTCCACCACATCATCGACCCGTGGACGGGCGATGCGGCTCCACCAGTGTGGTCGCTGGTGTCGGCGACGGCGCCAAGCTCTGTGGAGGCGAACGGCTGGACCACCTCCGCAGTCGTCTGGGGCGCGGACGCGGTGGGGAATTTGACCGCCCTCGGCGTGCCGTCTCGGCTGGTGGACGCCGATGGGGTCGTCGTCCATGTCGGCGGCTGGCCGTCCGAGGGCGACGCCGTCCCTCAGCCCTCCCTCGGAGATGTGGGGCGCTGATGCTGGCCACCTCCTCGACCACGCTCTGGTACTCGACGCGGGCCACCGGCATCGTGACATTGGTCCTGCTGACGGTGACCATGGTGCTCGGCATCCTCACCGCCGGACGGGTCAGGACCCGCGCCTGGCCCGCCTTCGCCCAGGCCGACCTGCACAAGCGGGTGTCGGTGCTGGCCATGGTGTTCCTCGGCATCCACGTCCTCACCGCCATCCTCGACACCTACGTGAGCATCGGCTGGACCAGCATCGTGGTGCCGTTCACCTCCGCCTACCAACCGCTGTGGACCGGGTTGGGCACGGTGGCCGTCGATTTGATGATCGCCGTTGCCGTGTCGAGCGCCCTCCGCCAGCGCATCAGTGCCGGCGCCTGGCGCACCATCCATTGGCTCGCCTACGCCAGTTGGCCGCTGGCCATGGCTCATTCGTTGGGCGAGGGGACCGATGGCCTCAAGTTGTGGATGGACGTGCTAGCCGGAGCCTGTGCGCTGGCCGTGACCGGTGCGGTGACCTGGCGGGTCACCGACCACCGGCGCCACCGTCAGCGGGCCGGTCAGGCCGGCGCCCTGACCCGGGTGGTACCACCGGCCCGGCAGCACCGCCTCATGGGCCGGGGAGCGGCGGCCGCCCGGCCCATCTCCGCCGGTCCTCGGTCGCCCGTCGCCAGCGGGTCGAGGAACTCCACTCCTCGGAGCCGGGCCACGACGGCGGCCGCATCCGGCGAGCATCGGCGATGAGCGCCACCCTGGTGTCGGCTGACCGGTTGCTGATCGGCGTTCAGGGGTCGACATCGACGATCGACCTCGACGAACACCTGGTCATCCACGGCCCCATCGCCATCCCGACCAACGACGATCGTTGGAGCGGGGTGATCCGCCGAGCGGTCGCCGACTCGGGTTTGGCCGGCCGCGGAGGAGCCGGGTTCCCGTCGGCAGCCAAGTGGGAAGCCCTCCGACAGGCGTCGAGGCGCCCAGTGGTCGTGGTCAACGCCCTCGAAGGCGAGCCGGCCAGTGCCAAGGACCGGGTACTGCTGTCGCGCGCCCCCCATCTGGTGCTGGACGGCGCCGAGGTGGTGGCGGCCGCCCTGCGTGCTTCGGAGGTCATCGTGTGTGTCCCCGACCACAGTGGAAGGGTGACCGCCACCGTCGAGACGGCCATCGCCGATCGCCGGCGAACGGGGATTTCGCGTCGCCGGGTCTCCGTGCGCCGCCCGCCGGGCCGGTACGTGACGGGCGAGGAGTCCGCTCTGAGCGGTTGGCTGAACGGTGGGGCGGCCCTCCCGGTGATGCGGCTGGACAAGTCGGTACCGCTGCGGGTCCGCGGGCGCCCAGTGTTGGTGCACAACGCGGAGACGCTGTCGCACGTGGCTCTGATCGCCCGCCATGGGTCCGACTGGTTCCGGAGCCTCGGGACACCGGACGCGCCCGGCTCGACGCTGGTCACGGTCAACGGGGCGCCCGGGGGCCCGGGCGTCGTGGAGGTGGAGCTGGGCACGCCGGTCGGCGACATCCTGGCCCGGGCCGGCGTCGACCCCCCGTTGTCGGCCGTCCTGCTCGGCGGCTACGGGGGCACCTGGCTCGGCCCCTCTCTGCTCGATACCCCCTACGCCCCCGGCCCGCTGGACGCGGTGGGCGCCTCGCCGGGGGTGGGCGTCGTGGTCGGGTTGCCCGTCACCTCGTGCGGCATCGCCGAGACGGCGCGCATCGCTCGTTACATGGCCGGGGAGAGCGCCGGCCAGTGTGGCCCGTGTGTCTTCGGCCTCCCGGCCATCGCCGGGGACCTCGAGCAGCTGACCGCCGGTCGGGCTGATCGGCGGGCGCTCGAGCGCATCGCCCATCGGGCCGACACCGTCGAGGGGCGCGGCGCCTGCCGCCACCCGGACGGGGTGGTCCGACTGGTCCGGAGCGCTCTCGCCGTGTTCGCCGAGGACGCGTGGTCGCATGCCCAGGGCCGGCCCTGCCCGGGCCACGACACTCCGACGGTACTGCCGTTCCCATCGGGTCCGGCCTGGTTGGGGCGCTCGTCATGACCGAGCGTCAGCGGGTCGCAGTGCGGCTGCGCGTCGACCCGGTGGCGTGCGACGCCTACGGGTACTGCGCCGAGCTGCTACCCGAGCGGGTCACCCTCGACGAATGGGGGTACCCGATCGTCGACGGGACACCCGTCGATCCCGAGTTGGTGGCCCTGGCCACGCGGGCCGTGGCCGAGTGCCCCCGCCGGGCCGTCCATCTGGAGGAGGTCCTGGTCACTCGCTGAGACCGCGGTGGCGGACAGTGGCCCGTGACCGGCTGCACCGGCTCCTCGATCCCGCCGGCCCGAAACCTAGGCTGATCCTGTGATCGGGTCGGCGAGCGGACGCAGCGACGGCGAGGGCGACCATCAGCGCGAGAGCCTCTGGGCCCCCGATCGCCGGGCCCTCACCACCGGTTTGGTCCTCACCATCACCTTCATGGCCGCCGAGGCACTGGCGGTGGTGACGATCATGCCGCAGGTGGCTCGGAGCCTCGGCGGCATCCACCTGTACGGATGGGTGTTCTCCGCCTTCCTCCTCGGCAGCATGGTCGGCATCGTGGCCGCCGGCCGCGAGGCGGACCGCTCCGGCCCGGCTCGCCCCTACATCGCCGGCGTGGTGTTGTTCGCTTCCGGCCTGGTGGTCGCCGGGCTGGCTCCCTCGATGGGCGTACTGGTGGTGGGGCGAGCCCTCCAGGGGATCGGGGCCGGGGCGGTGCCGGCCGTTGCCTATGTGACCATCGGCCGCAGCTTCCCCGAGGCGCTCCGGGCGCGGATGATGGCGGTCCTGTCGACGGCTTGGGTGGTTCCGGGAATCGTCGGCCCACTGGTCAGTGCCGGGGTGGCCCACGTGTTCGGATGGCGTTGGGTGTTCCTCGGTCTCGTGCCGATGGTGGTGGTCACCGGTGCGCTCGCGCTCTCGGGTCTGAGCAAGCTGGGCCGACCGTCGTCACCGACCGAGGGCGAACACCGGTTGGTCGACGCGCTTCGGGCGGCGGCGGGGACCGGTCTCGTCATCGGCGGGCTCACCGCCGGCTCGTCGGCTCTCGGGCTGGTGGCGGCCGCCGCCGGGATCGTGGTGCTGCTTCCGGCGTTGCGCCGGTTGCTCCCCGCCGGGACGCTTGGGGCCCGGCCGGGGCTGCCCACCACCATCCTCAGCCGGGGCATGCTGACCTTCGCCTATTTCGGTGCCGACGCCTTCGTCACCCTCGCCATCGTCACCGTGCGCCATCACAGCCTGGCTGCAGCCGGTATCGCGGTCACCGGTTCGACGCTGGCATGGACGGCCGGCGCCTGGGTGCAGGCCCGGCTCAACCAGCGATGGGAGGGGATGCGCCTGGTCCGATCGGGGCTCAGCCTGGTGCTGCTCGGCACCGTCGGCATGCTGGCTGTCCTCCCGCCCGCTGTGCCCGTCGCCGTGGCCTACGTCGCCTGGTCGACGGCCGGGCTCGGGATGGGGCTGGCCTACGCGCCCATCTCGCTCATGATGCTCCGCGAAGCCCCCGAAGGCCGCGAGGGGTGGGCATCGGCCTCCCTGAGCCTCTCTGATGTGCTGGGCTCGGCGCTCGGTGCCGGCCTCGGCGGGGCCGCGGTCGCACTGGGTGCGAGTCGCGGCTGGCCGCTGTCGACCGGCGTGGCCATCGCATTCGGTCTCCCGGCGGCCGTGGCCGTGGGTGCCCTGTTGCTCAGCAGCCGGCTGCCGCGACGCAGCCCCCATCCCTTGCCCGGTTGAGCGTTACCGGCGGCGGGCCTACGAAGCCGCTTACGGGCACACCGTGCCCGGGGGCGGCAGCCCACCATCCGACAGAAAGGTGGACACCATCCGTTGCATGCAGGTGTCGGACGAACCGCTCAACAGCCAGGTGTGGCCCCACCCTGCCCAGGTCAACAAGCGCGCCCCGGGGATGAGGGTCGCCAGGTGGTGGGCTCCGATGATCGGGGTGTTGGGGTCGCCGGTGTTGCCGATGACCACGATGGGGGGAACACCGCTCGGGTGGAGACCGGTCACCGGTTGGCGCCCCGGAGGCCACGACACGCATCCGCCCATGGTGTACTCCACCGCGTAGCCCCCGAGGAGCGGGTACCTGGCGGCCAGCGCTCGGGCTTGGTCGCCGGCCCCGACCGGTCCGGGGTGGACGGCGGTGTCGTTGCAGGTGATGGCCCAGAGCACGTCGACGAGCGGGGCACCGCCGACATCGGTCTCGAGCTGGAGGGCCAGGGAGCGGAGCGGGGTGCCGTCCCCGTCCCGGGCGGCAACCAGTGCCGTGTCGAAGGACGGGGTGAAGGCCGGCACGCTGACGGTGAGGAGGGCGGCGGTGTCGAGGTCGCCGACGGTCACGGGATAGGTGTCGCCCCCTCCCGGGGCGGGAAGCGGTTTCCGGGCCAGCGAGGACGATAGCGAGCGGTAGAACGACGGCGGATCACTGCCGAGCGGGCACGCCGGAGCTGCCGAGCACGCGGCCAGCAGATGGTCGAGCGACCGCTCGGCCGCCGGTGCTTCCTGAGCGGCCTGCTGGGTGAGGCTGGCGTCGACGTCGACCGCCCCGTCGAGGACCATGGTGCCGACCCGGTGGGGGAACAGGTCGGCGTAGACGGTCCCGAGCACCGTCCCATAGGAGAGGCCGTAGTAGTCGAGCCGGGCCATGCCGAGGGCCTGCCTGATCATGTCCAGGTCTCGAGCGGTGTCGGTCGTCTCGACGAAAGGGGTGAGGGTGGGCGCCCGCTGTTCGCAGGCCCGGGCCATGGCCGTGTACAACGGGGTACCGGGCAACGGTCGGCCGGCGTCGGATCCCACGGGGATCACGCTGGCCGCCGCGGCCGGGGAGGTCCCGCAGTCGAGCGGATCACTGGCGCCGGTCCCCCTCGGGTCGAAGCTCACCAGGTCGAAGGAGCGGCGCACGGCTGGTGGGACGAGCCCGAGGACGACAGGCAGGATCTGGTTGCCGCTCTCGCCGGGACCACCCGGGTTGAACACCAGGCTGGGGTGTGGGCCGGCCGTGCCGGTGGCGGGTGCTCTCGTCACCGCCAGCGGGATGGACCCGGCGGCCGGGTCCCGGTAGTCCACTGGGACGCTCACCGTGCCACACTGGAGCATGGCGCCTGTCGAGCAGGCCGACCAGACGAGGGGGCGGACCGCTGGCTCCGCCACTCCCCGCTGAAGCGTGGTCGACGTGACCGCGCCTGGTGATGCGGCGCTGGCGCATCCGGCCGTGCCGGCGAGCAGACCGCAAGCGACCAGACAGGCTCCGAGTCGCCGGGACCTCGAGCGCCCTCCCATCGGGGCGAACGTAGCCGCGGCGGGGCGACGACCGCTGACCTCGTGCCCCGATTGCACCGACTCGACGGCCGCCGGACGGGATCCGCGGGTTCTCGGGCGATGGGTTATGGCAGTGTGCCCGACGGGAATGATTGCGATCACAACCATGTTGGGGGTTCCGTGGAGGCTTTCGCCTTTCCCTCAGGCCTGAGGCCGTCGAGGGCCGGCCGCACGTGGCGGCTGGCTCTGGGCCGCGTGGCGGGGGTTGCCGGGGTGGCCGCATACAACTGGTGGGTGATCGTGCCCTTCGTGCCCGGCCTCATGCCGTCGGTCGACGGCTTCTTCTCCGATCTCGAGGCGACCGGCCGGCCGCACGCCGCCCTCATGTCCGACGCCGACCTGGTGGCGGGCGCGCTCCTGCTGGTGGCGCTGGTGCTCCGTGGTCCTCGGGCCGGGACGGGCCCGCGGCGGGAATGGAAATGGATGGTGGCCTTTGCCGTGGCTGGCGCGGTGGGTGGCCGCTATCCCTACGCCTGTGCCGAGGGTTTGAGCGCCAGCTGCCGCCAGCTGGAATGGCATCTCCAGCTACCTGTGCACCACTACGTCCACGTCGTCTCGGGCATTGCCGAGTTCGCCACCGTCACGGTGGCGGCGGCCTTGGCCATGCGCCGTACGCGTGGAGACGGCACCCCGGAGGCGAGAGCCTACGCCGGGATCGTCACGGTCTTGGCAGTCGGCTACCCGCTGCTCGGCTTGGTCTACCTCACCAACCGGCTCGGGACGCTGGTGGAGCCGGTCTTCTTCCTGGCCTTCTCGGCGATGGCCCTGGCCGAAGTGTGGGAGCCGGTCGGGCGATCGGCGCGTAACCGGCTCCCGCGCCGCTCGACTGCCGCAGCCGGCGGTGAGCCCGTCGTCCAGGACGACGTTTACCGCCGCTGACCCGGTCCCGACTGCCTTCACCTTCTCCTGGCGAAGGCCCGACAGGCATGAGGGAGCGGAGTATTCATGCCGGATGTCAGCGCCCCTCGTGCAGACCGCCTAGTGTTGTAGGGTCATCGACCCAATCACGCGGGCCGGTGCACGGAGGGCTTCACAACGGATCCCCGCATTACGAGCGTGAATTCAAGGAGACAGTCATGGGTGTAGGTGCAGTTAAGTGGTTCAACGCCGAGAAGGGCTTCGGTTTCATTACGCCCGACGGCGGCGGGGATGACCTCTTCGTTCACCAGTCGGAGATCCAGATGGAAGGCTATCGCGACCTGGCAGAAGGACAGCGTGTCGAGTTCGAGACCAAGCAGGGTCAAAAGGGCCTGCAGGCAAGCCAGGTTCGCAAGATCTGAGTCGGCTGTTGTCGTGCCGGCCCGGCGTCAGTTGATGCCGTCGGGCCGGCGCCCAGCCGCCACCGGGTGCTCAAGCACCTCCGACGGTGGCTGTAGCTCTTGACCCGCCCTGCGTCGTGCGGATTGTGCGCGTCCTCAAGAAACTCCGGCGGACCAGGTTGATGCTCCGTAGTTCGGACCTCTCCTAGCCGTAGATCGGGCCCTTCCAAGCCCACGCACCGGCCCCTGGCCACGCCGGGCATCGCAACCGCGATCGCTCTGGCTCGAGCTCGCCGCACCGGGAGCACCGGTCCTACGTTCGAGCCCATCGGGTCATATCAGTCCGGCCACCCCGATCACCTGGCCCACGTGGAAGTCGGGACGCAAGTCACCATGACCTTCGAGAAGCCGAGGAACGCGGGCCAATGGTCCCTGTGGGAGTCTGTTTTCACCGCGGGATCCGCAATGGCACCCGGTGCGACGCGCCAGATCGGATCATCTGAGCTGATCGACCGAGGCACCGCGGTTGCCGTTGGCTACGGAGCCGTCATCAATGCATACGAACAGCACCCTCATCCCAGATCAAATCCATCTTGCTCGGGTTCGTGCATGATCCCATTGGTCCGCATGAGGGTGAGCTTCAACGTGATCCCCGCAACTGACGCTACGACGTCGACCACGAGCGCAAGCCACCTCACAACCAGGGTGGTCCGTCAGCCCGTCAGCCCGTCAGCCCGTCAGCCCGTCAGCCCGTCAGCCCGTCAGCGTGCTCGGCACAGGCATCCACGGTCCACCGCTTGCCCTTGCCGTCGACAAACAGTCCCCGGCGGGCGACGGGCTCCCGGCAATGGGCGGCGCGGCCGACGCCGTTGTGGACGAAGCGAAAGCATTGGCCGGGGGCGACGTAGAACGCCTCGGCGTAGTGGGTCATGAGGCTGAAGATACCCGGAGGTGGACCCACTGACCTCCTGCGCCGGTTCGACGAAATCCATGGCGCCTCGGTACGGGTGGCGCGAGGCTGGGGGCGTGTTTGAACGGTTCACCGACTCGGCCCGACGAGTCTTGTTCTTGGCTCAGGAGGAGGCCCGTCTGCTGAGTCATGGATTCATCGGTACCGAGCACCTGTTGGGTCTCATGCACGAGGGAGAACCCGGCAGGCGCTCGTTTCGGCGGGAGTCACCCTGGCACCATTGCGGGAACAAATCAGCAAGACGATCACTTTGACGGCAGCTGGCCAGCCAGGCTTCCCTCCATTCACGCCACGGGCCAAGAAGGTCCTCGAGCTGTCGCTAAGGGAGATGTTCGCACGCGGTGGAACAACCATCGGACCAGGTGATCTCCTGCTCGGCCTCTTGCGTGAGGGTGAGGGGGTTGGCGTCCAGGCGCTGGTGGCCCTGGACGTGGATCTCGAAGCACTCCGCCATGACGTGCTCGATCGGTTGAGCAGTCAACCACCCGAAACCGCTGCTCGGCCCGAAGAGGCCGTTGGGTGAAGATCACGAGCGCCCCTCTCGCTCGGCAATGCCGTGACTCCTCTCACCATGGCCGTCGGTCCCGGTATGGCTTTCGGCCGCCGATTCGAGAGTTGCATGCTCTGTGGACGTGACCTCTGGGAGGTGTCCCACTACGTGTCGAACGGAAGTGTCCTGGTCTGCCAGGTGTGCATCGAAGATGCCTCCCAAGTGATCCACGATGCTCTGGACGAGACCCACAGGCTCATGTTGCCGCCCCGGGTCTTCGGGCCCGTTCCTCATCCCGAAGCGCCGTCCGAAATCGCTACTGCGGTGGCCCATGTCGTCGGCCCAGAGCCTGATGAAGACGTCGATCCGTATTTGCAGGACGCTGAGGCACTGCTCCGCCCAAGGCTACAGGCTGGGGAAAGGCTGCCCTCCGGTGGAGCAAAGGGAGTGGTTCGTCGCATCCGTTTCATTTCGCCGGAGACAGCCTGGGTCGAGTTGACCGTTCAACTCGGCGACGGCCCGGTGGTTCCCGTTCGAAGGCCCGGTGCGCCGTATCGACGGCACATGGAAGGTCACCCGCGAGCTGCTTGCCACCATGTTGAGCAGGGTGGGTGTCCAGATCCCTCCAGCGGACTGAACGTATCCCTTTGAGGTGAAGCGTCCAGACCGTCCCACCGACGCCGAAGCGAGATCTCCGGTAGTGCGACGAGGGCAGGCACGTATGCGTTCACCGTCCAGGTCGTGGACGCGAGGACCAAGGCCGAACCACACACTCAGGGCATGGCGAATGCTCAGCTGTCGGTCACCATTTCGTGACATCGGGCCCGAGCGCGGCGGTCGATGACTACCAGCCGTAGCATCCGTATTGGTCGGGAGGGTTGGCCTGAATTCGCTCGGCCACCATGATCTGCTGGTCCTCGGTGGCCATCGCACCTTCGGGGGCGAACTCCCGGCCTCCGTAGCTGTCCCAATTGGACCGGGTGATGCCGAGGCCGCCACTGAAGCGAGCCGAGTCGGCCCTCCAGTTGCCACCTTCCTCGCACAAGGCCACCCGTTCCCAGGCGGCCCGTTCGGCGGCGGTCACCGTGTCGACCGGCCCGGTGGGCGTCACGACGGCCGGAGCAGGTCCGGGGGCCGGGCCGGTGGCCACCACCGGGTTGGTCGAGGTCGCCCAGGCGAGCACCGTGGCGTTGAGATCGAGCCGCAGGCTCGATCGGGCAGTGCTGCCCCCGCCGCGTTGACCGGGTTGTGCGCCGGCTGGCGGGCGGGCGAATGGGCCATGGTGGTCGTTGTCGCCCCGGAGGGCGGTGCTGCTGCGGCCCGAGCCGACTGCACGGTGGCAGCCTGCATCAGGGCCGTGACGGTGATGATGGCGATCGGTGTGATCGCCGCGAGTGCAATGCGGGTCCGCATGGCACCTCCCTTCGTCGGGCGCGTCAGGCGCGCCGTCCTCTGCTCGGTGTTGGCGGGCTCCGGCCATTGCATTCGGTCCCCGGACGGCGAGCGGGAAGGCATCGTCCGTCCTGGCTGTGCGCCCTAGGGTGTGCGGCCGGTTTGGTTACGCCCAGGATTGGGTCGTGTGGGCACCACTCGTTTCTGTCGGTCGGGCTCCGGGTTCTCCCGGCAGGCCCTCGTCCACGCTGGCGCAAAGCTGCCCGAGCGGTGGAGTCGGATCACGCTGGCCGGACGCCAGAAGCCGTCGAGTTTCCGACTGCTAAGTGCGCCTCTTTGCCTGCTCTTGAAAGCGTCAGTGTGACTTCGTTTTGTTCACTATAACGGCCGCCACCCGGTCGATCAGTTCACGCCGGCCGAATCGCCTATGAACAGGGATGACAAGAGGAATGATCGGCCCATCCGTGCCTGGAGTGCTTCGCCATGTTTGGGTCAATCTGCCAGTTCTTATTCTCTCTTTATCTTCCGACGACGGAGTTATCGTATTTAGGGTGGACACTCATAGTGATAGGAGATATCGCTGCGGACGATGAGGGGCGGTCCAGCCGTCACCGGTGGGCCAGGGACCGACACCAGGGTGTCGACCGGAGAGCGAAACCCGAACCTGATGAGGCGCGTCCGCGTCCGGTTCGGCCTCCAGGCACCGGGGACGCGCCAGCGAGGAAGGCCGTTCAGGGGCTGATGGCAGCACCGCCGGCAGTCACCGTGACCGGGCGCAGGAACAGCAGCCGGCTGTTCGGGAAGCCGACCGCCCCGGGCAACCACGCATGGAAGGCCAGCCAGAGGGACCCGTTGGCGTCGGTGAAGGTCGCCGGCCCCTCCGGGCCGCTGAATGCCCCTTCCGAGGTGAGCAACCGCCGGTCGGAGGACTCGGTGCACGGACCTGAAGGACCGGGGCAGCTGGCCACTCCGATGGAATAGCCGGCCGTCCTCCAGGAGCTGGCCGAGTAGAAGAGCCGGTACTGCCCGCCGGAGACCGCCATGTCCGGGCCCTCGACGACGCCTCCTTGCCAGGGTTGGCCGGCGTCCCCGACGGTTCTACGAGGTCGTGCGTCCGCTCTGCATTGTCACACAACCGCGGCGGCATCCGGTGCCACGCTCGAGGCGAGTTCCCCGCCGGCGTGACCGGGCTCGACTGGATCGGGGGCGGCATCCCACTGCCGCACACGGAAGGCCGGTGTCAGCGGTCCGAGGGACCGGGTTCGGATGCAGCCGACCCAGACGCCGGCGCCATAGGACGCATCGTCGGCGATGCAGGCCACGGCCCAGCGCACGGGGTCGATCGCCGGACGCCGTCTCCACCACTCCACCAGCGGAGGGGCGAGCACCAAGACGGCGGCGGCGAACGCCCCGGTCCGGCTGCGCCTGGCCCCGAGGAGCAGCGCCGGCCAGGCCAGGGTGGTGAGGGCGTGGCCCAGCCCGACCGTCGTCCATCCCGCGCTGGTCGCGCTCCAGCGCACGGTGAGGCCGAAGGGGACGCCGTGTCGACGAACGCTCCGCGCCGTGAGCCCGGCCGCGGCGAGCACCAGCGCGCCCGCCACCGCCGGACGGCGGGCGAGGCCGGCGGCCACCGTCGCCGACGGCCAGGCCCGCAGCTCGACCGGGGCCAGGCGGCCGGGGTGCCGGCGGGCCAGGGGGCCGGCGGACGTCCCGTAGCGGAAGCGGCGCCGCAGCCATGCTGGCCAGGTGGTGGGCTCGTCGTGCCAGACGGTCACCGCCGGGACCAATCGCACGCTCCATCCCGCGTCGGACATCCGCCAGACCAGGTCGACGTCCTCCCCGACCCGGAGGGCTGGGTCGAACCGGTCGGCCACCGCCTCCCGCCGGACCACCAGGGCGGCGCTCGGGAGGTAGCGGATCTTGCGCCCGGGCCCGACCTCGCCTTGCTCCCCACCCATGTCGAGCGGCGAGTGGGCGTCGGCGAACCGGGCCAGCACCGGACGGCCGTCCGGCCGGGGGCGGGGGCGCACCCGGGGCGCCACCCCCCCGATGGCGGGGTCGTCGAACATCCGGACCAGCGCCGGGAGCCAGCCCTTGGTCACGGTGCAGTCGCTGTCGACCAGGGCCACCAGCTCGGTGTCGATCTGTTCGAGGGCGTCGTTGCGCGCCACGCCGGGGCCCCCGGACGTGGTGCGGCGGAGGAGCCGGGCGCCGCGGCGACGGCAGGCGGCGGCCACCGCAGCCGGGTCGACCGACCCGTCGTCCACCACCACCACGGGGTAGTCGTCGCCGAGCGAGGCCAGGCAGCGGTCGAGCATCGCACTGCGGTCCCGGACCGGCACCACCACGGTCACCCGCCCGATGCTCCCCCCGCTGTCCTCAGCTCGGGAGAATCGGGGATGGGCCATGCCCGCCGCCACCAGCCGCCGGCCCAGGACGCGGTCGGCCTCCGACGACGCGCCCTCCCCGGTCAGACGAGCCAGCGCCGCGACGCCCTCGTCGCTCAGGGCCACCAGCCGGCCGGGGTGGCCACCGATGAGCACCGTCCCTCGGCGGAATGTCCGGACCGACGGATCGAGCTCGAGGTGGACACCCTCGGGAAGTGGCGTCACAACGAGAGGCCGCCGTCCACGGGGATCACGGCGCCGGTGAGGGCCCCGGTGTCGGTGCCGGCCAACCAGACCAGGGCGGTGGCCACCTCCTCGGGTGACAACAGGCGCCCCATGGGTTGCTGTTCGGCAAAGGCGTCCTGGTCGGTCACGCCGTAGAGCCGGGCGCTCTCGGCGAGCATGGCGCCGGCGGTCGAACCGGGGCTCACGGCGTTGGCGGTGATCCCGCTGTCGGCCAGGTCCATGGCCAGCCCGCGTATGAGCCCGGCCACGCCGGCCTTGGCCGCCCCGTAGGCGGCCAGCCCCGGGAGTCCCCGGGTGGCCGCGGCCGAGGCCACGGCGATGAACCGTCCCGTGCGGGGTGGAGGCCGTCGGAGCAGGGCCGGCACCGCGGCCCGGGCCGCATGGACCACGCCACCCAGGTCGACCTCGAGCACCGCGGCCAGCGCTTCCGCCGGCATCTCCCACAGTGGGACGCCGCCGGCGATCACCCCCGCCGCCGCCACCATGGCGTCCAGCCCGCCGAACAGCTCCTCGGCCTTGGCCACCGCCGCCGTCAGCTCCGCGGGGTCGGCGGTGTCGGCGACGTACGCCACCACCCGTTCCGAATCGGCACTCGCTTCGGTGGTCTGGGGCGAGACGGCGAGGGAGGTCGCCACCACGGTATGGAGCTCGGACTCGCTGCCCATGGCATAGGGGAGCCGAGGATCATCGCCGGCCCGGTCCACCGCCACCACCGCCCACCCCGTGGCGGCCAGGCCCCGAACGGTGGCGGCCCCGATGCCCCGGGCCGCGCCGGTCACCACGGCCACCCGGCTCATCGGGCCGGGCTCCCGGTCGCGGCGACGTGCAGTCGTCCGACCGCCGCCACCAGCTCGTCGACCGCCCGGGCCAACAGCGCCCGGCCCTCCCCCTCGGTGGCCCCGGCGGGGTCGCCGAGGACGCCGTTGGCGCTGACGGCCCGGACCCCGCGGTGACGCAGTCGGGGCAACAGGGTGGCCGCGGGGCGGCGGTCCCCGGCCTCGGCCCGGTCGAGGCGGACCCGTTCGGGGTCGATGGCCAGCATCAGCGACGTCTCGGTCCGACCGGCATGGAGGTCGCCGGGCCAGGTCGGTGACCAGGCCGCCACCGGGTGCGCCTCGGCCCGCAGGCGAGCCATGGCCCGGCCCACCGGCTCCGAGTTGCCGCCGTGGGTCGACACCACGATGGTGTGCGCGAAGTCACGGCTGGCCGACCGCCCGATCTCCAGGAGGACCATCTCGGTGGCATCCTGGCCGATCGAGAGCGTGCCGGCAAAACCTTCGTGCTCGCCGCTGGAGCCGTAGGCCAGAGCCGGAGCGACCACCAGACCACCGTGGCGGAAGGCGGCGCCGGTGGCGATGGCCACTGCGATGTCAGTGTCGGTTGTCAACGGGAGGTGCGGCCCGTGCTGCTCGGTCGATCCCGCCGGGATGAGCAACGTGGCACCCGATCGGGCGAGCCCGGCCACGTCGGGCGAGGTCGACCGGTCGAAGCCGGTCACCGCCGACCCCCGTTCTCGCTCCGTCCGGGCTCCGGCGGTCCGTCGAGGTAGCCGTGCCGCACCAGGAAGTCGATGAGCGCGTCGGCCGCGGCCGGCGCGCCGACCGGGCCGATGACGGTCGGTGGGTCGTGGGCCACCAGCGCGCCGGTCAGGGCCAGCAGGCGGGGGCGGGGATGGTGGCCCTCCGGAGCGGGGAGCACCCGGGTCCGGGGCCGGAACGGACGGGGCGGGCCGACGCGGACGATGGCGGTGTCGGCCCGGTGCCGGACCTCGGACTGTTCGACCGGCACGGGTGAGGCCTCGGCGGCCAGTGCGCCGGCCAACGAGGCGCGCCGCAGGGTGACACCGGCGGCCTCCACCGAGCACACCGCCGGCAGTGGCACCCGCAGCTGCTCACGCCATCCTCCGTCGAGCCGGCGTTCGGCCATGACCGTCCCGCTCGACGCCGTCGCCCCCGTCGGGCGGTCGCCCAGCCGGAGGCGGACCAACCCGAGCGCCTGGCAGGCACCGAGCTCGTGGGCGAGAAAGGCGGGCAGCGCTCCCGTGCCCCGGTCGGCCGAGCGGTCCCCACAGAGCACCAGCGCCGGCGGGCCGAACGGCGACAGGGCGGTCACGATCGAGCGGGCCAAGGCGCGCTCGTCGCCGGCCAGCTCGTCGGCGTACTCGTGGCTGCCGATGTCGTCGACCGGGATGCGCACGACGGTGGCCCCCAGGGCCTGGGCCTCCTTCAGCACCGGGTCGACGGTCGAGGGGCCGGCCGTCACCACCAGTACCCGGCCGCCCCAGGCGTCAGCGGCCCGAAAGGCGTGCTCGAGCGCGGCACTGTCCGCGGCCGAGCAGCCGATGCCCCGGGAGTCGCGGCTCACGGCACCGGTGAGCGGGTCGACCCGAGGTCGCAGATCGGTGATGCGCAGGCAGGCCACGACGAGCGGGCCGGGGTCCGGGGCGCGCTCACCCGAAATGGAAGACGACGCCCTGGCCGCCGTCGGGATAGGTCCAGGTGAGGGCCCCTTCGTGGTTGCACACCATGTAGCAGGTGCCGCACTCGAAGCACTCCTCGTAGTTGAAGAGGATCCCCCCGTCGGCGGTCGGCGCGAAGAGGGCGGCGGGGCAGGCGGTCACGCAGTCGCGGGTGGTGCACGACCGGCAGACCTCGGCGTCGACCGTGATGTGGGCCCGGGTCCCGACCCGGAAGTCGACGGTCGCCATGCGGTCCTCGAACGAGATGCCCCGCCAGCGGGGAGCGTCCGGTACGAACCGGTCGCCGTCGTCTTCTCGGGACGGGCTCATCCGAAGATCCTGAGGGCGCGGATCGTGTCGCGGGCCAGATGGCGCAGTTTCACGCCGTGCTTGGCCGCAGCCTGGCGGGTGATCCGGACGCCACCGGGTTTCGGGGTCGGGTTGGTCACCGTGAAGACTCCCTCGACCACGTCACAGACCAGTCCCGGGTACCGCTGCTGGACCCGGGGGGAGAGCAGGAGCGCCGGCGCCTTGCGCAACCGCTTGTGGTCGGCCAGCACGAACTGCCCCTCGAGGTCGTTCCGGTACGAGGCGAGTCCCCGGGCCGACCAGTCCCCGGCGGCGATGGCGCGGTCGACTGCCTGCCCGGCGGCGAAGCCGGATCCGATGGCGAAGTTGACGCCCTCCAGCCAGAGGCCGGCCGCCAGGGTCATCGCCGCCGCGTCACCGGCCACCACCATGCCGTCGACCGCCAGTGAGGGCATCGTGTCGTAGCCGCCTTCGGGGATGAGGTGGGCGGAGTACTCCCGCAGAGTGGAGCCCCGGAGGTAGGGGGCGATCGACGGATGCGCCTTGAGGTCGGCGACCAGCTCTTCGGGCCTGACCTTGGCCTCGGCCAGCTGGGGCAGGGCCAGCACCAGCCCGACGCTCACCGTATCGGTGTTGGTGTAGAGGAATCCGCCACCCGGGATCCCCCGGGTGCACCCGAGCATCTCGATGTCGATGCCCTCGTGGGGTCGGAGGCCGAACCGCTCGTCGATGACGTCCCGGCCGAGGTCGAGTACCTCCTTCACCCCGAGCGTGTGGTGGGAGGCCTCGGCCCGGGGGAGCAGTCCGACCTCCTTGGCCAGCAGTGAGTTCACCCCGTCGCAGGCGATGACCACCTTGGCGCGCAGCTCCGCCCCGCCCCGGTCGGTGCGCACCCCGACCACCCGGCCGCGGTCGTCCCGCACCAGTCCGGTGGCCACCGTGGCCGTGAGCAGCCGGGCGCCCGAGCCGGTGGCCTTGGACGCCAGCCACGAGTCGAACTCCGACCGCAGCGTGGTCATCCCGTTGAACGGGGCAGCTCCCCACGCTTCCGATCGGTAGTCGACCGACACCGACTGCGACCCCGTCATCATCGACGTCAACCGGCGGACCACCCACCGCTCGACCGGCACCTCCTGCCACCAGCCGGGCAGGATCCCGTCCAGCACCCGGCCGTACACCACGCCGCCGTACACGTTCTTCGAACCGGGGAACGGACCTCGCTCCACCACGACGACCGACCGGCCCGCCCGGGCCAAGGCCAGGGCCGCCGCCGATCCCGCTGGTCCGGCGCCGACCACCACGGCGTCGAAGGAGGTCGGGACCCGCCCCTCCGTGCTCAGCCATCGTCAGCCCCCGTCCCCGCGGGGAGGATCATGCCGGCACGGGCCACCCCGAGCCGGTCGGCCAGCTCGTCCAGCAGTGCGGGTCCGTCGGTGACCAGCCCGAGATCGGCCAGGGCGGTCATCGGGCACGAGCCGTCGGTGTTCACGCTCACCACGTGGCGGGGAGTGCCGATCCCACCGACGTGCTGGGTGGCCCCGGAGATACCGAAGGCCACGTACAGGTCCGGGTCGATGGTGACCCCGGTCGTGCCGATCTGGCGCTCGTACCCGGTCCACCCGGCATCGGTGGCCACCCGGGTGGCGCCGGCCGACGCCCCGACCGCGGCGGCCACCTGTTCCAGCAGCTCGAAGCGGGCGGCGGCCTGACGGTCATCCCCTCCGGCGGCGAGACCGGCGCCGCCGGCCACCACCCGCCGGCGCGTCGGAGAGATCCATGGTACGGACGTCCGGGTCGAGCACCGCCACGATCTCGGGGTCCGGCCCCACCGCCACGAGGTGCTCCCGGTCGGTTCCGGCCAGGTGCGCCAGGGGCTCGACCCGCGGGCGGCCCGGCCGCCGCCCGGCCGGGCGGCGCCGGCACCAGGGTCACGACGGCCGGACCGGCCACGTCCACCGGCAGCAGCACCCGGTCGTCCAGCCGCGACACCACGGCCCGCAGTGTCACCTGCCCGTTCCCGTCCGTGCCCCGACGGGCCTTCGGTGGCCCCGGCCACCAGCGGCCGGCCGAGGACGGCGGCCAGCCGGGGGGCGAGGTCGCGGCCGTCGGGCGAGGCCGGCAGGACGACCAGCGGCACGCGGCTCGACCACCCCGGCCAGGGTGGCAGCCAGCCGGGCCGGTTCGAGCCCCGGCCCCGTCTCGGACCACAAGGCGCGGTGGCCCGCCGAGCAGGGCCCGCGCCCCGTCCTCGGCCCCCGACCCGACCACGATGGCCGTCCCGCCGGCTTCCTCGACGGCGGCTTCCGACTCCGGCCGGCAGCCGTCCCCCCCGCGCCACCACGACGCCACCGCCTCACCCAGACTGGGCGTCGGTCCCGTCCGGTCACAACGACACCGCCACCCGGTGACCCTCGATGACCGCGGCATGGGCCCGGCGCGGGGCCAGGCAGTCCCCGACCCGGTGCACGGGGGTCGGGCCGTCCCTGAGGGAGCGCCACAGCTCGTCCTCGGGCTGCTGGTGGACGGCACAGACCACCCAGTCGGTGGCCCGCGGCTGCGTCGAGCCGGTGGGGTGGTGTTGCATCTCGAGGACGACCCCGTCGGTTCCCGTCGCGTCGTCGGCCGCGCACGCCCATGGGCACCAGGTCCACGCTCTGGCCGATGCCCTTGGCCTCGGCCTTGACGTTCCAAGTCTCGAGGTCGAGGGTGACCCCGAGGTCCTGGCCCACGACCATGGCGTTGGTGACGATCTCGACCCGGCAGCCCCGGTCGGCCAGCCACTCCGCCGTCGAGGTGGCCTGGTGGAACCCGAGCTCGTCGACCACGACGACGTCCCCTTCGGGATGCGCCCGTCCCTTCGAGAACATCCCGGACGTCGACCACCCGGGGTGGTCGCCGGCCCACCACGGCCGGGACGGGCGGGCCCCGGTGGCGATGATCACCGCATCGGGCTGCTCCGCCCGCGACGGTCTCGGCGCTCGCCTCTGATCCCGGTCCTGCAGCTCGACACCCTCGCGGTGGGCGGCCACGATCAGGTTGCGGGTGATGTCGAGGAACTCGGCTCGGCTCGGCACGCTGGCCGCCACCTGTACTTGCCCGCCGAGTCGGTCGTGCCGTTCGAACAGGACCACTCGGTGCCCGCGCTCGGCGGCGGTGACCGCCGCCTGGAGCCCACCGGGACCGCCTCCGACCACCACCAGCCGGCGCCGGCGGCGGATGGAGGGAAGTGGCGTCGACTCGAGGCCGGTCCGGGGGTTCTCGATGCAGCCGAGCCACCGGTTGAGGCCCATGCGGCCGACGCATTCCTGGTTGCACGACAGGCAGGTGCGGATGTCGCCGGCGTGGCCGGCTCGGGCCTTGGCTCCGAAGTCGGGGTCGGCGATCTGTCCGCGCACCACGCCGACCAGATCGCACAGCCCTTCCTGCAGGGCTCGCTCGGCCTGGCGCGGGTCCTTGAAGCGACCCACCCCGACCACGGGGACTCCCACCGCCCGGCGGATGGCGCTCGGGATGAACATGGCGTACCCGGGCGGCACCTGCATGCTGGCCTCGATCATGTAGAGGGTGGCGGTGGCCACCCCGATCGAGGTGTTGATGTAGTCGACCTTGCCGGTGGCATCCACCAGACGGGCCACCGCCACGGCGTCGTCGATGTCGGTGCCGCCTTCGATGAGCTCGTCGCCGCAGATCCGCACACCGAGCGCCCGGCTCGGGGCCGATCGCCGCCCGCACCGCGTCGACCAGTTCGAGCAGGAGCCGGGCCCGGTTGGGAGCGACCCCGCCGTACTCGTCGCTCCGGTGATTGGTGGCCGGGGAGAGGAAACCGCGGACGATGGAGGAATGCGAGCACTGGAGCTCGATGCCGTCGAACCCCCCGTCGATGCAGTGGGCGGCCACGAGCGCGTATCCGGCCACGATCTCGCCGATCTCGCCGGGCTCCACGGCCTTGGGCACCTCGCGGAAGAGCGGATCGGGCACCGGGCTCGGAGCCCACACCGGGCAGGCGCGAGTACATGCTCGATGCCTGGCCGCCGTTGTGGTTGATCTGGGCGAGGATGGGGACGTCGTGGGCGTGCACGGCCTCGGTGATGCGCCGGTAGCCCGGTACCACCTCGGGGTTGAACCCGTGGATGAGCTTCTCGTAGGGCCAGTCGGTGGGGTGGGTGGAGTGTTCCTCGGTGATGATCAGGCCGGCACCACCCGCCGCCCGGGCGGCGTAGTAGGCGGCGTGCTGCTCGGTCGGCAGTCCGGACGTGGCGTAGTTGGTCAGGTGGGCGGAGAAGACGATCCGGTTCGGGACGGTGACCGGCCCGAGACGAAGTGGGGTGAAGAGATGGCGGTAACCGGAGCCGGCGTTCATGGGCTCAGCGGGCCGAGGCGCCGGCGTCGACGGTCATGGTCAGGCCGGTCACGAACCGCGACTCGGCCGAGGCGAGATAGAGGACGGCTTCGCTCACGTCGTCAGGAGCGAGGACGTCGACGGACAGGGAGTTGAGGAAGACGGAACCGGTCCCGGGGTCCGACCCGATGCGCTCGGTCAGTCCGGACAGCCCCACCAGCATGGGCGTGTCGACCCCGGTGGGATGGATGGAATTGACCCGGATGTTGCGGCTGGCGAGCTCGTTGGCCAGCATCCGCATCACCCCGACCATGCCATGCTTGGACGCCACGTACGGGGCGAGGAACGGCTGTCCCTTCAGGCCGGCGACCGAGCTGATCAGGATGAGCGAGCCGGCCCCGGACTCGAGCCAGGTGGGGGATCGACGCCACGCAGGTGTTCCACGCCCCGCTCAGGTTGATTCCGATGACCGCGTCCCACACGGCCGGGGTGACCTCGTCCCAGCGCTGAATGGTGCACACCCCGGCGTTGGCCACCGCCATGTCGAGCCGGCCCAGCCGGCGCACTCCGTCGGTGACCGCCGCGGCCAGGGCATCGGCGTCGCGGACGTCGACCCGGGCCGTGACCACCACGGGCCCCGGCTGCCGCCACCAACCGGGCCGTCTCGTCGAGGTCGGCCGGTGTGGCCATGGGGTAGGGGATCTCGTCGATGTCGGCGCACCGGTCGATGGCGATGATGTCGGCCCCTTCGCCGGCCAGCCGCACCGAATGGTTGCGGCCCTGGCCCCGCGCCGCGCCCGTCACCAGGGCCACCCGGCCCGGCACCCGACCCGGCCGGCCACCCACCGGAGGGCCGAGCGGCGTCACGACGGCGCCCCGGCGCTGGCCGGGACGCAGCGCCGGGGTCGGCCACACCGGCGATGTCGAGGGCTTGCCGTCGGCCTTCGAGCACCGCCTCGAGCACCGTCCGGGGCGCGACGCAGTCGCCCGCCCGCCGGGTGCCCGGCCGCGACCGGTAGAGCTCCTCGTCGGCCAGCCGGTGACCGCAGTCGACCAGGACGGCACAGGCCACCGAACGCTGCACCCCGTCCAGACGTCCTCGAGCACCGCCCGCCCGGAGCCGACCTCGCGCACGAGCACCCGTAGCTCGCGCCGCACGCCGGCCCGCTGCAGTCGGGTGTTGGCGTCGGCCAGGTCGCCCGTCCGGGACAGCAGGGTCCCGGCGATCTGGTCCGGGTGACGAGCGCCACCTCGCAGCCCGCCTCGGCCAGCCACTCGGCCATGCCGACCCCGATCGGGACCGCCGACCGGGTCGTGGACGAGGACCGGCCCGTCGGGGAGAATCCCTTCACCCTGGCCGAGGAGGGTGAGGGCGTCGACCCGGGCACGGACCATCATCGGCCTGGCCGGACCGGGCCGGCCGGGACCCCGTGGCGAGCACCACCTCCTCGCCCTCGGGCCGTGGCCGCGTCGAGCTCGGCTGTCGCCGGCCTCGTGCCCCGTCTCCACGGTCACGCCCAGGAACCGGCACTCGGCGAGCAGCCATTCGCTCAGGGCGGCGAGGCGCTGGCGACCGGGTCCCTTCGCCGCCACCAGGAGCGCCCCGCCGGCCCGTTGGGCTCGCTCGAGGATGCGGACGGCGTGGCCCCGTCCGGCCAACACCCGGGCGCACTCGAGCCCGGCCGGCCCGGCTCCCACCACCAGGACGTCGCGGCGGGTCTGGTCGGTGCCCTCGGTGTCGGGCTCGACCGTCTCGTAGCCGCTGCGCGGTTCGCCGACACAGCTGACGAGGGGATTGCGGTCGTCCCGCACCCGGCAGGCCTGGTTGCAGAGGATGCAGGGACGCACCCGGTGCGGCTCGCCGCGCCGCACCAGCGCCACCAGGTTGGGCTCGGCGATCTGGGCCCGGGTCATCTCCACCGCGTCGCACACACCGTCGTCGAGAGCCGCTTCCGCCGCCGCCGGGTCGACCACGCTGCCTTGGAGCGCCACGAGGGCCCGGCCTCCGGCGGCGGATCGCATCTGCCGGCACAGGTCGCGGTTGAAGGTGGCCGGGGTGTGCGCGTCGGGACGGTAGGCCGATGCCGAGTAGGGGCCGCCCCGAACCACCACGATGAGGTCCACCCGGTCGGCCACCATCGCGACGTGCTCGGCGGCCTGGTCGGGGGTCACCCCGGCCCACGGGGCCAGCTCGTCGCAGCACAGTCGCAGCGACAGGACGCGTCCGGCACCGAGGACGATCCGGACCGCGTCCAGCACCTCACCGGTCAGGCGGATGCGGTCCACCCCGTACCCGTCGGAGCGGAGGTTGGTGAGACCGGAGTGGAACTGGCGGAGCAACGAGGAGTAGCCGGCGTCGACCTCCACCCCGTCGAGGCCGGCGCCGACGGCCAGGCGGGCGGCGCCGGACGAACCCGTCGACGACGGCGGCGATGTCCTCCGGCTCCCATCTCCATCGGCATCTCGCGGTTGACGACGTCGGCTACCCGGGAGGGTGCCCACAGGACCGATTGGGAATGGGCACTCGACCCCTGTCCACCGCAGTGCCCGAGACCGGCCAGGACCAGGGTGCCGAATGGACGGCAGGCGTCGACCACCTCGGCCCAGCCCGGCCCGCACGACTCGGCCAACGGGGCCCGCTCGTAGGGCCAGTCCGACGGGTGCACCGAGGCCGTCTCGGTGACCACCATGCCGGCACCGCCCGAGGCCCGGGCCCGGTAGTAGGCCACATGGCGGTCGCTCAACCGCCGACCCCGGCCCAGGTTCGTCTCGTGAGGGCCGAAGATCACCCGCGACGGCGCCGACCGACCGGACACCTCCAGGGGATCGACCAGGCCGGCCACGGGTCAGTGGGATCGGGGACCGGGAGCGAGCCCGGCCAGCGGGCTCGGGTCGCAGGCCCGGTCGGGCCGGCGGGAGAGCATGGCCACCGGCACCCGGCGCGGTCGACCGCGAATGATCCGGCGACGGCCTGGGCGGACCGGCCGACGCCGGGGATGCCGGCCGTGCGCCGTGACCGAGCACGCACTCGGGGTCGGGACCGTCGAGGGGAAGCCCGGTGAAGAACTTGGCCGCCATGCACCCGCCGCGGCAGGCGTCGAAGTGCCCGCAGCGACCCGCACGCCCCTTTGCTCTGCGGCTGCCGCAGGCTGGTGAACAGGTCGGCGTGGCGCCAGATGGCGGCGAATCCTCCGTGATGGCGGACGTTGCCGGCCCGGAACTCGTCGTGGATGGTGAAGGGACAGGCATAGACGTCGCCGACCGGGTCGATGAGGCACACCACCCGGCCCGCGCCGCAGAGGTTGAGGCCCGGGAGAGGCTCGCCGTAGCCGGCCAGATGGAAGAAGGAGTCGCCGGTGAGGACGTCGTCGCCATTGGCCAGCAGCCAGTCGTAGAGCCGGCGCTGTTGGGCTCGGCGTGGGGTGCAGCTCCGGCCAGACGTCAGCCCCCCGTCCCGAGGGCCGGAGACGGGTCAGCCGGAGCTGGGCCCCGTAGTCGGTGGGCCAGCGCCGTCGAACGCATCGAGCTGGCTCACGTTGTGGCGGGTGACCACCACTGACAGCTTGAATCCGCCGAAGCCGGCGTCGGCGAGGCGCTCCATGGCCCGGATGGCCATGGCATAGGACCCTTTCCCTCGAACCGCGTCGTTGATGTCTGCCGTCGCCCCGTCCAGGGAGATCTGGACGTCCACATAGTCGGTGCCGGCCAGCCGCCGGGCCACCGCCGGGGTGATGCGGGAGCCGTTGGTCGAGAACTTCACCCCGACGTGATGGTCGGTGGCGTAGTCCACCAGCTCCCAAAAGTCGGACCGGATGGTCGGCTCCCCGCCACCGATGTTGACGTAGAAGATCTGCATGCGTTCGAACTCGTCGATCAGCGCCTTGCACTCGTCGGTGGTGAGCTCGCCCGGATCCCGGCGTCCCGAGCTCGACAGGCAGTGGACGCAGGCCAGGTTGCAGGCGTAGGTCAGCTCCCAGGTGAGGCAGATCGGCGCATCGAGGCCGCGTTCGAACTGGTCGACCAGCCGGCCGATCGGACCAGGAGCGTCCTCCGGTCGGGTGTCGAGGATCAACGTGGCGGCCCGCTCGCAGATCATGCCCGAGGCGGCCAGGGTGCCGAGCGCTTGCTCGTAGCGCGTCAGCTCCGCCTGGCTCACCCCGGCGGCCCGGCAGGCGGCCTGCGCCGTCGGCTGCGTCGGCCAGATGCTCGACCACCGCCACCAGCGTCGGGGCTCTTGAGGAAGGAGAGGCGCCGGGTCCCGAAGTGGTAGGCCAGGGCGCCGAACGGCTCGGGTCGGAGGGTCACCTGCGGGTGCAGGGCCCACGGGCGAGCCGGGTCGAATGCGACGGCGGCGCGAGCAGGGAGTGGAGGCATGGCGGTGGGCTGGGTGGCGGGATCGGACCGGGACGTTCGCTCAGTAGACGCCGCACATGCCGTCGATGGAGACCTCTTCGACCAGCAGGTCCGCTTCGACCAGGGGGCCTGCGCCCGTCCGCCCCTCGTCTCGGGGCTCGGCCCCCGGCTCGGCCACCACCTCGGGGGAGGAGTCCACAGTCGTCGGGTTGGGGTCGGTCATGGGGGCCTCCCAGGTTCGGCCGGCCTACACCGGACGGTTGGTGGACGATTGGGTTCCAATTTATAGCACTCGATGCCAAAATGGAACCCTGATGACCGATCCGGGTCCTGGCGGAGGTGGAGGCGGAGGGCACCCCGGCGGGCGTGGCCGACGCCCGAGCACCAGCCGGGCCGACGTGGCCCGGGCCGCCCTCGACCTCTTCAGCCGCCAGGGATACGACGAGACCACCGTGCGGGAGATCGCCGCCGCGGTCGGCGTGAGCCGGCGGACCTTCTTCCGCTACTACGACTCGAAGCGGGATGTGGTGTGGGGGGAGTTCGACGCCGAACTGGTCCGGCTGGCCAACGAGCTGGGATCGGCCCCGTCCGATGAGCCGATGATGGACGTGCTCCGCCGGGCGGTCGTGGCCAC
This sequence comes from uncultured Acidimicrobiales bacterium, assembly GCA_963727075.1. GTDB lineage: Bacteria > Actinomycetota > Acidimicrobiia > Acidimicrobiales > RAAP-2 > Bog-756. The sequence continues at coordinate 1,559,444 of CAVSET010000006.1, read as the reverse complement.
CAACCGGTTCGGGGCCGGCGAGCTCGACGAGCTCCGCATCCGCATCGGTCTCATCGGCTCGGTCCCGAGCCTGGTGGCCCACTCGGCCGTCCGGTACACCGAGTGGTGCGAGGTGGTCGCCGAATTCGTCGGCGCCCGTACCGGGTGTGCGCCCGACGGGCTGGTCCCCCAGACCGTGGCCCGGGCCTGCCTCGGCGCGGCCATGGCCGCGTTCACGCTGTTGGGCCCGCCATGACACCGACGACTTGACCGGCACCGTCGACCGGGCGTTCCGGCTGGTCGCCACCGGTTTCGACGAGAGTCGCCTGGCTGGGCTGATTCTCGGCGCGAGGGCGGCGACCGGCTCGACGGGGGCGTGCCGGCGGCGCGATGCTGGGGCAGAGCCAGCCGGTACCCATGCCGTGCCGCCGCAAGGGGAGGAGCGCCCACATGAAGATCCGCGCCGCTGTGTGTTCCGGACTCCACGAGCCGTGGAAGGTGGAGGAGGTGGAGGTCGATCCACCCGGGCCGCACGAGGTCCTCGTCCAGATGGCCTATGCCGGTATGTGCCACTCCGACGAGCACCTGCGTTCCGGCGACATGAGCGCGGCACCCGAGGTCCTCCAGGTGTTCGGGGTCGACTCGATGTTCCCGATGATCGGCGGCCACGAGGGGGCCGGCATCGTGACCGAGGTCGGGCCGGGTGTGGACACGTTGGCCGTCGGCGACCACGTGGCGGCGTCCTTCATCCCGGCCTGCGGCCGGTGCTTCTGGTGCGCGTCGGGCCGTCAGTACCTCTGCGACCTCGGCATGAGCATCCTGGCCGGGCCGATGATGGGTGACGGGCAATGGCGTTACCACCTCGACGGGCAGCACGTGAACCGGATGACCCAGCTCGGGACGTTCTCGGAGTCGGTGCTGGCCAACGAGGCGTCCCTGGTGAAGATCGACCCGGGGGTCTCGCTCAGGGCCGCCGCCCTGATCAGCTGCGGCATCTCGACGGGATTCGGTTCGGCCGTCGACCGGGCCAAGGTGAGGCCGGGCGAGACGGTCGTGGTGGTGGGTTGCGGCGGGGTCGGGTCCGGAGCCATCCAGGGGGCCAGGATCGCCGGGGCCCGTTATATCGTCGCCGTCGACCCGTTGGTCTTCAAGGTGGACAAGGCGACGGAGATCGGCGCCACGCACGGCGCGTCCTCCATCCTCGAGGCCAACCTCCTGCTTCCCGAACTGACCGAGGGACGGATGGCCGACGTGGTGATCCTCACCCCCGGGGTGCTGACCGGCGACCTGCTCGGGCCGGCCATGCAGCTGCGCCTCCAAGGACGGACGGGTGGTGGCCACCGCCATCGCCCCCTTCAACCAGCAGAACGAGGTCAGCCTCAACCTGTTCAACCTGGCCATGTTCAACCAGGCGCTGCTCGGGACGGTGTTCGGTTCGTGCAGTCCCCGGGTGCAGATCCCCAACCTGCTCCGGCTCTACCAGGCCGGCATCCTCGAGGTCGACGGCTTGGTCACCCAGGAGTACTCCTTCGACGCAGGTCCAGAACGGCTACGACGACCTGGCGGCGGGGATCGAACGTCCGCGGCGTGGTGAAGTTCGACATCTGACCGCGCCGGCGTCGGCACGGGGCCCGAGCTCCGCCGGGGCCGAGACGAATCGGCTGTGATCGCGACGATCGACACCGACCGCCTGGTGATGCGTCCGTTCGAGGGCGGTGACCTCGACGTGCTCACCGGGCTGCACGACCAGGAGTCGTTCTGGTGGTACCCCTTGCGCCGTGGGATGTCCCCCGAAGAGACGGCCCGCTTCCTCGACCGGGTCCTCTCCGCCTATGAGCGTGGTGATCCCTCCCTCCACGCGTTAATCGAACGTTCGAACGGGTCGCTCATCGGCTGGGCCGGGCTGTCGGTCCCCACCTTCCTGCCCGAGGTGCTCCCGGCCGTGGAGGTCGGCTGGCGGTTGGCCGAGAGCGCTCGGGGCAGGGGGTATGCCACCGAGGCGGGTGCAGCCGCCATCCGCTGGGGGTTCGGCTCGCTCGGTCTCACCCAGATCCTGAGCATCTTCGAGCCTGACAACGTGGCGTCGGGAAGCGTCATGGACCGCCTCGGCTTCGGCCCCGGATTCGCCACACTCCATCCGACGATGGGTGTGCCTCTGCTCGTCCGTACCTTGACGGTGGAGGAGTGGCGAGCCGGGGGCTGAGCCTTCGGTTCGTGGACACTACGCTGTTTCCACCCAGCCGACCTGACCGGAGAGTGACCGTGGCGTTCGACCTTGCCGCCCTGTTGTCAGAGCACCAGGGTGCGAACTTCGAGCTCCACTCGCGGTTCATGAACCCGCAGTTGGTGCGAGTGCTCGGCACCATCGGCTTCGACCGGAACTACGTGGGGGCTGACGGCGCCTACCTGATCGACGACCGAGGCCACCGGTACCTCGACTTCCTCTCCGGCTTCGGGGTGTTCGCCCTCGGGCGCTCCCACCCGGTGGTCAAGGATGCGCTGCACCAGGCACTCGACGCCGATCTTCCCAACCTGATCCAGATGGATTGCGCCTTGCTGCCCGGGCTCCTGGCCGAGGCCCTGGTCGATCGGGCTCCTCCCGGAATCGATCGGGTGTACTTCGCCAACTCCGGCGCCGAGACCATCGAGACGGCCATCAAGTTCGCCCGGTGCTCGACCAAGCGCGACCGGATCGTCTACTGCGAGCACGCCTTCCACGGCTTGACCAACGGCGCACTCTCCCTCAACGGCGGCCAGGAGTTCCGCCAGGGCTTCGGCCCGCTCCTCCCGGGGTGCGACAGCGTCCCCTTCGGGGACATCGATGCGCTCGACCGGCAGCTCCGCCGTCACGACGTGGCCGCGTTCGTGGTCGAGCCCATCCAAGGCAAGGGCGTCTACATGGCCCCGGAGCCGTACTGGGCCGAGGTCCAAGCGGTGTGTCGGCGCCACGGCACCTTGCTCGTGATGGACGAGGTCCAGACCGGGATGGGACGCACGGGCCGGTTCTTCTGTCATGAGCACTGGGACATCCGTCCCGATATCATCACCCTGTCCAAGGCGCTCTCCGGCGGGTACGTGCCAGTCGGCGCGGTCCTGAGCACCTCCGAGGTGTCCGCCTCCGTCTTCAGTTCGATGGACAGGGCCGTGGTCCACTCCTCGACGTTCTCGATGGGCCAGTTGGCCATGGTGGCCGGACTGGCCACGCTCAAGGCCATGGACGAGGAGGACATCGTCGCCCGGGCCGCGGCCAATGGGCGCCGGTTGATGGAGGCGTTGGCGCCACTGGTCGAGAAATACGAGCTCCTCCACGAGGTCCGGGGCCTCGGCCTCATGATCGGGCTGGTCTTCGGGTCGTCGGGGTCCCGCGGGTCGCGAGCCCGGTTCGCCATGATGGAGATGGCTCGCAAGGGCCTGTTCTCCCAGCTCATCGTGGTGCCCCTCTTCCATCGGCACCGAATCCTCACCCAGGTGGCGGCGGACAACGTGAACATCATCAAGCTCCTGCCCCCGTTGATCATCGGCGACGAGGAGATCGACGCCTTCGTCAGCGCCTTCGACGACGTACTCGCCGATGCGCACCGGAGCTCGGGGCTGCTGGAGGTGGGCACGACCATGGCTCGCAACAGCCTGCGCCGGGGCCGTCGCCGTCCCGCCGGGGCCGGCGCCGATGCCGACGGTCACCGGTGACCGGGGTCGGGGGAGGGGTGACGGTGACGGCCGGTGACCGGGTGCTGGTCACCGGTGGCGCAGGGTTCATCGGCTCGTCGGTCGTGCGCCACCTGCAGAGCACGGGCGCCCATGTAGTCGTCATGGTCGAACCGGGCGGAGACACCACCAACCTCGATGGTGTCGACGCTGAGCTCTCCTTCACCGACGTCCGCGACCGGGACGGGGTGGCCAAGGCCGTCGACGGGTGCCGGTCCGTCTTCCACGTGGCTGCGCTGTACCGGTTCTGGGCGCGGAACCCGCACGACTTCTACGACATCAATGTCACCGGTACCAGCCACGTGCTCGAGGCGGCCCGGCGGAGCGGGTGCGAGCGGTTGGTGTACACCTCGACCGTCGGGACGCTCGGCCTCCGGGGGGCGTCGGCCGGGGAGCCGGTGGACGAGCGCTCGTTTGCCCATGTCGACCATCTGTTCGGCGGGTACAAGCAGTCCAAGTACGTGGCCGAGCACGAAGTGCTTCGGGCGGCGGCCGAGGGCCTGCCGGTCGTGCTGGTGCAACCGACCACACCGGTCGGGCCGCGGGACCGCGCCCCGACGCCGACGGGCCGGACCGTCTTGGAGTTCCTCAACGGGCGGTTCCCGGGCTACGTGGACACGACGCTGAACATCGTGGACGTCGACGACGTGGGCCGGGGCCATCTCCTGGCGGCCGAGCGCGGACAGGTGGGTCGGAGCTACATCCTCGGAGGGGAGAACCTCTCGCTGCGAGAGCTCCTCGGTGCTCTGGCCCAGGCCACCGGGCTGCCCGCCCCCACCCGGCAGTTCCCGAACGTCGTGGCCCTGGCCGCCGCCCATCTCTCCGAGCTGGTGCAGGGCCGCCTGTTGGGCGGTGAGCCCTCGTTGCCGCTGGAAGCCGCCAGAATGTCGACCACCCACATGTCCTTCGACGACGGCCGTGCCCGTTCCGAGCTGGGCTACACCTCGCGTCCGGCGTCCGAGGCGCTGGCCCGCTCCGCCCGCTGGTTCGTGGAGGCCGGCTACGTCCGGCCCGACCGCACGGCCCGGCTCCGGTGGCCCGAGTGACGGCGAAGCAAGGCAAGGGGTGCCGGTGCGTCTGGTGATCGGCTCCGACCATGCCGGGTATGTGCTGAAGAGCCACATCGCCCGGCACGTCTCGGCGCAGGGCTATGAGGTGGAGGACATCGGGACCTACTCGGAGGAACCAGTGGACTACCCGCCCATCTGTGCCGATGTGGCCCGTCGGGTCGTGCAGGGGGATGGCACGGGCATCGTCATCGGGGGGAGCGGGCAGGGCGAGGCCATCGCGGCCAACAAGGTCCACGGGGCCAGGGCGGCGCTCTGCCACGACGAATACACCGCTCGTCTGGCCCGACGCCACAACGACGCCAACGTGCTCTCGCTCGGGGCCCGGGTGGTTGCCCTCGAGCTGGCGCTCGACATCGTGGACGTCTTCTTGGCCACTGGCTTCGACGGCGGCCGCCATGTGGCCCGCATCGAGGAGCTGGCCACCATCGAGGCCGAGGAGTGCGGCCGTGACGAGTTCGGAGGTTCGCGTCCGGGCCATGGCTGAGGGGGCCGATGCCGCATCCGATGGACCCACCGACGTCGTGCGGTACCGGGCCGACGCCGTGGTGCCGTGCGACGTGCCGGGCCGGGTGCTCCGGCCCGGGGTGGTCGAGGTGTCGGGCACCGTCATCACCCACGTGGGGAGCACCGGCTCGTCACTGGACGAGACGGGCCGTGCATCAGGTCCGCGTGCGGGGCGCGCTCCTACCCGGCCTGGTCAACGTGCACTGCCATTCGCCGATGACCCTGTTCCGTGGGTCCGGGGAGAACCTCCCCTTGGACCGCTGGCTCAACGAGATCCTCTGGCCCCGGGAGGCGAGGCTGACGGAGGAGGACGTCTTCTGGGGGATGACCTTGGCCGCTGCCGAGCTGCTGTGCTTCGGCGTGACCACCACGTGCGAGGGCTACTTCTTCGAGGACGCTATGACCGACGCCATTCTCGCCGCCGGCTCCCGGGCCGTCGTGACCCCGGTCGTGCTCCAGTTGCCCGGCCGGACCGACGGATCGCCCGGGTGGGGCGAGCGTATCGAGGAGATCGTCCGCTTTCACGCCCGGCGTCACGGCGAGGCGCACCGGGTCGAGGTCGGGTTCGCCCCCCATGCGCCCTACACGGTTCCCCCGCCCGTGCTGGCCGACATCGCCGCCGCCGCCGGGGATCTCGATGCCCTCGTCCACATCCACGTGGCCGAGACCGAGGGCGAGTGCACCCGGTTCATCGCCGAACACGGGTGCAGCGAACCGGCCCTCATGGCCGAGGTGGGTGTGCTCGACGGGCGCGTGCTGGCCGCCCACAGCATCTGGTTGTCCGATGAGGACATCGACCTCTACTGGGCCCATGACGTGGCGGTCGCGCACTGCCCTCAGAGCAACGCCAAGCTGGCGTCGGGCGTGGCCCCCTTGGGCCGGTTCCTGGCCGCGGGCATCCGGGTGGGGCTCGGGACCGACGGACCGGCCTCCAACAACGACCTGGACCTGTGGGAGGAGATCCGCCTGGCCGCCATGCTGGCCCGCGTCAAGGAGCGCGACGCAGCCGCCCTTCCCGCGGCAGCGGCATTGGACCTGGCCACCAGAGGGGCCGGGTTGGCCCTTGGCCGGCCCGACCTCGGCACCCTCAGTCCCGGTTCGATGGCCGACATGGTGGCCGTCGATCTCGACGACCCGGCGTTCGTGCCGCTGCTCGAGGACGCCCAACTGATCGAGCACCTGGTGTGGTCGGCCTCCAGCCGGCTGGTGACCGACGTCTGGGTGGCAGGACGACAGGTGATGGGGGGTCGCCGGTGCCTCACCGTCGATGTCGACCGGGCCCGGGCCGAGGTCGATGCGCGCGCCCGTCGGCTATGCGGCCCAGACGGAATGGTGCATTGATCGGCCAAGGGACGAGCGGGCGCGCATCGGGCCTGGCCGGTAACCTCACGCCCCATTGTGAACGTGGATCGAGGCCCAGGGACGAAGGCCTGAGGATATGAAGCTGTCTCAGAAGCTCTCTGCCGTTGTTGGGCTCGGGATGGTCCTGGTGAACCTGGCAGTGTTCGGCATGATCGTGGCCCTCCTCATCGCTCGGGCCAGGCGCAGCTGAGCGTTCGAGGCCTCGAGGTGGGCAGGGGGCTGCATGAGGCGCGTCCTGACCGTCCGTTGGCCCGTTCGGCGTGGGCTGGCCTTCTAGGCCCCGCCGGCATGACCCTGATCGGCGTAGCGGGCCACCCCGGTCGCGAACGCGCCCAGCATCCGGTTGAGCACCAGCACCAGCAGGTGACCGGTGCCGGGGAGGCGCGGGTCGAACGTGGCCTGCCAGGAGACGAGCGTGCCCGCTCCGTCCGGGGTGCAGGTGACGTCGGCCCGGTAGTTCCGGACGGGGAACCCCTTCACGATGGTGTAGCCGAGGTGGCGGGGAGGGTCCCAGGCCACCACCCGCTCGAGCGACCCGATACCGAACCGGGTGAACCGGCGCACCGCCCCGACGCCGTCGGGCGCCGGGTCGCCCCTCTCCACCAGGTCGCTGCGGTCGAGGAACGTCCATTCCTTCCAGCGGCGTGCCTCCCCGATGAGGGGCCACACCGCGTCGACCGGTGCCGCGGACCGGGCCTCTCTGGTGACCGACCACCGTCCCGGGCTCGGGGCCGGCTCTGGTCCGGTCATCCCTCGACGTGGGACTTCAGCGCCTCCAGCGCCTGTTGGTAGATGGTGGCCATCAGGTCGGCCATGTCGTCGGGCGTCGCCTCGACCACCCAGGTCACATGGCTGCCGGTCCCGTCCGGAGCCACGGTGATCACCGCTTCGTGCGACTCGACCGGCGCGCCTTCGCGCGATCGAGTACGTGAGGCTACGGCCGGCATCGTCCTTCGACACCAATCGCTCGGTGATGGTCATTCCCATGGTCTCGAGGATGCGGCGGTCGCCTTCGACCCGACACGATGTCGATGCCGGGCATCCAGCTGCCGATGCCACCGAAATCGCCCACCACCGCCCAGACCTGGTCCGGCGAACCCTTGACGTCGATCTCCGCTTGTCCTGTTCCCATGCGTCTCCCCGTGCTCGATGGCCGCGGCCGGCCGGGTCCCGTCCGGGCTCGGACAGGACGCACTGATGGTAGGCGGTGCCGGAGCTGACGGCATTCCCGCATCGGCGGGCCGGGGCGAGGGCCGGGCCGAGGGCCGGGCCGGCCACCGCCGCTGATCGGTACGTCCCCGGTAGGGTCCTAGGCCATCACCGCCTCCCCGGCCGATTCTGCCGAACCAGGGGCCGGGGCGGCGCTCTTCGTCTCCGACGGGGCGGCGATGGTGCCGACGGACCGGGCCCGCGGCCCGTGGTCGCCCGACGCGCTCCACGGCGGCCCGGTCGCCGCCCTGGTGGCCCGGTCAGCCGAGCGTCACGGCGAGAACCGCGACGACGCCCTGCAGCTGGCGAGAATCACCCTCGAGCTGCTCCGCCCGGTGCCGCTGGCCCCGCTCACCCTCAGGACCTCCCTGGTGAAGCCGGGACGGAAGGTGCAGCTGCTCGATGTCGTGGTCGTGGCCGGCGAGGTCGAGGTGGCCAAGGCGCGGGTCCTGCGGTTGCGGGTGGACCCCGACCAGCCGGTGGTGCCGGTGTCGACGCCGGAGGACGATCCTCCGGATCCACCCGAACGGTGCGCGCAACGACCGCCGATGGTCGACCGGTACGTTGCGTTCCACAACCACGGAGTCGACATGCGGTTCGTGGCCGGAAGGGCGGCAGGAAGGCGGGACGATTTGGGCCCGGCCGTCGTGTGGTTCCGCTTGCAGTGCCCGGTCGTCCTGGGCGAGGAACCGACGCCCTGGCAGCGGGCCGCCGCCGTCGCCGACTTCGGCAACGGCGTCTCCAGCGAGCTCGACTTCTTCGACCAGCAGCTTCATCAACGCCGACCTCACCCTGTCCATCCACCGCCCCCCGGTCGGGGAGTGGGTATGCCTCGATGCTCGTACCCGGTACGGATCCGCCGGCATCGCCGCCGCCGAGTCGGCGATATGGGATGTCCGAGGCCGCATCGGGCGAGCACTCCAGAACCTGGTGGTCGAGGCCAGGTCGTGAGTGAGGTTCGGCCCCGGGGCGAGGCCGACAGCGTGGCGGGCCTGTTGGCCCGGCGGGCGGAGGACGACCACCCCGGCCTGCGGTTCGAGGACGAGCAGTGGACGTGGCGTGAGGTGGTGGACGCCAGTGCCCGGCGAGCCTCGTGGATCAGGTCGCTCGGTGGAGCCGGCCCCGTCCACATCGGGGTGCTGCTCGGCAACGTCCCCGAGTACCTCTTCTGGCTGGGGGCGGCGGCCCTGGCCGGAGGGGTGGTGGTCGGGATCAACCCGACCCGTCGGGGCGAGGCGCTGGCCGGTGACATCCGTCGTACCGACTGCCGGCTGATCGTCACCGACGCCGAGGGGCGGCACGGCTCGGTGGCCTCGAGCTCGGGCTACCCGACGGAGTATTCCGGGTCGACCATCCCGCCTACGCCGGGCGGCTGGCCTCCGACCGGGGGACCCAGCCCGGTAGCGGCCCGGCTCCTTCGAGCCGAGGACCTGTTCCTCTTGTTGTTCACCTCCGGGACCACCGGTTCGCCCAAGGCGGTGCGCTGCACGCAGGGACGACTGGCGTCCATCGCCACCTACGCAGCCGGCGCCTACGGGTTCGGCCGAGACGATGTGGCTTACTGCACGATGCCGCTCTTCCACGGGAACGCCCTGATGGTCCTGTGGGGCCCGTCACTGGTGGTCGGAGCCACGGTGGCCCTGGCCCGCCGGTTCAGCGCGTCGGGCTTCCTCGCCGATGTCCGCCGGCACCGGGCCACCACCTTCACCTATGTGGGCAAGGCCTTGGCCTACGTGTTGGCCACCCCGCCGGGGGAGGACGACGCCACCACCACCCTCAGACGAGGGTTCGGCACCGAGGCCTCGGTGGCCGACCAGGTCGAGTTCGAGCGCCGTTTCGGCTGCGTGCTGACCGAGGGCTACGGCTCGAGCGAGGGCGGGGTGGCCATCAGCCGTACGCCCGGGACGCCGGTGGGCTCGCTCGGCCGACCGGCGGACGGGGTGGCCATCCTCGACCCGGAGACGTTGGAGGAATGCCCGGTGGCCCAGCTCGACGCGGCCGGCCGGTTGTGCAACGCCGCCGAGGCCATCGGCGAGATCGTCAATCGGGCTGGCATCGGCAGTTTCGAGGGGTACTACGGCGACCCGGCTGCCACCGTGGCCCGGACCCGCCACGGCTGGTACTGGACCGGCGACCTGGCCTACCGAGACGCCGACGGCTACTACTACTTCGCCGGCCGCGGCGGGGACTGGATGCGGGTGGACTCCGAGAACCTCACGGCCGGGCCTGTCGAGCGGATCCTCTCCCGCCAGGACGGGGTGGCCGCGGCGGCCGTCTACCCGGTCGCCGATCCCCGGTCGGGGGACCAGGTCATGGCGGCCGTCGAGCTGCTCCCGGGCCGATCCTTCGACGCCGCTGCCTTGGGTAGGTTCCTGGCTGCTCAGCCCGATCTCGGGACGAAATGGGCTCCTTCGTTCGTGCGTGTCGCCGGCGCCCTTCCCCAGACGGCCAGCGGCAAGGTGACCAAGGAGCGGCTCCGGGCCGAAGGGTGGTGGGAAGGGGGTGACCCGATCTTCCGACGCGTCGGCTCCGGTCTGTCCTTCCAGCTGATGGACGACCGTGACCGCGACGCGCTGCGGGCCGAGTTCCGGCGTCACGGCCGGGAGGGTCTGGTCGGTGGGTGACGGAGCGTCGGGTCTCATCGCTCCGGTGTCGCGGGCGTGGGGGGCGGTCACGGCTTGGATCTCGGGAGTTCTCGACCGGGCCGACGCCTACCAGCAGCAGCACCGGTTGCTGGCGGTGCCGGCTGCGGTGGTTCGGAAGTATTCCGACGATCGTGCCGGCGGACTGACCGCCCAGATCTCCCACGCCGCCTTCCTCTCGGTGTTCCCGATGGTGCTGGTCCTCCTCACCGTGGTGGGCATCTTCCTCGACGGCAACCAGCACCTGCAGGACGACATCGTCAACTCCGCCCTGAGCCAGTTCCCCGTCCTCGGGAAGGACCTCAAGTCCAACGTGCACCAGCTGTCGACGAGCAACACGCTGGCCCTGGTGGTCGGGCTGGTCTGGCTCTTCTACGGGTGCATGCGGCTCAGTCGCAGCTCGCAGGTGATGATGGCCGAGGTGTGGGACATCGATCGGCGAGATCTGCCCACCTTCTGGCACTGGCTCCCCCGGGCCGCCGGTTTCCTCGCCGTGCTCGGCGTGGGGTTCATCGCCGGTGGGGCGGCGGCCGGCTTCGGCGCGTTCGGCCGGCTCGGGCCGGCCTCCGTCGTGGTCGGGCTGGTGCTGTCCCTGGTCGTCAACATCCTCATGTACTGGGGAGCCTTCATCGTCGTGGTGCACATCCCGCGGGGTGATCGGGCCGTGTGGCCGGGTGCCCTCTTCGGGGGGGTGGGGTGGACGGTCCTGCAGTTCGCCGGGGCCCAGTTGGTCAACCACCAGCTGCGACACCTCTCCAACCTGTACGGCACGTTCGCCACGGTGCTCGGGCTCATCTGGTGGGTGGCCCTCGGCGCCCTGATCACCGTGTACGCCGCCGAGTTCAATGTGGTGCTCACCCGCCATCTCTGGCCCCGGCCCATCCGGGCGGCCCCCGGCGTCCCCGACCCCGTTGCCACTCCGGCGTCACCCGGGCCTCCGGGCTGACCACCGGGTCCCCCGGTGAGCTACTCGAACCGGCAGTCAGTCGTTCAGCGGCGACACCGCCAGGTCGTCGCGGACCTCGGTAGCGACGGTTGCCTCGGCCCGCGACGTCGGCGACGAGGCAGGCCGGACCGTTCTCGGGATGACCAAGGCGATGAACCCTCCGGCCAGGGCGACGATGGACGCGATGAGGAACCCGCGAGCCAAGCCGGCCGTCTCCGCCGCCCGCTGCAGCTCGGGGGTCACCACCTTCCCCGCGAGCTGCCCGGCGATGTGAGAGGCCACCACCGTCGAGAGCACGGCCAGCCCGAGGGAGGCACCGATCTGCCGGCTGCTGTTGACCAGCCCCGAGGCCAGACCGGCCTCTTCGGGACGGACCCCGCCGGTCGCGGCCAGCGCGACCGGGGTGAAGGCCAGGCCCATGCCGAAGGTGGCCAGGACCCCGCCCCCACAGGCGCCCGTCCAGTAGTTGTCACCGGGCTGGATGAGCGAGAGCCAGTAGAGGCCGCCGGCGGCCATGAAGGCGCCGGCCATCATGACCGGTCGTGGGCCAAGGCGCGGGGCCAGTCGACCGGCGATGGTGGCCCCGACGGCGATGGCCGCGGTCTGGGGGACGAAGGTGATCCCGGTGACCACCGGGTCGTAGTGGAGGACCTGTTGCAGGTAGAGCGAGAGGAAGAACCACATGGCGAACATGGCCACTCCGAACGCGAACATGACCAGGTTCGCCCCGGTGACCGCTCGAGAGCGGAACAGCCTGAGGGGGACCAGGGGCTGCTCGGCCATGGCGGCTTCGATCCAGACGAAGACGGCCAGCAGCCCGACAGCGATCGCCGCAGTGACCAGCGTGGACACCGACGTCCAGCTCACCTGGTCGGTATGCACGATGGTGTACACCAGCACGAGCAGCCCGGCGGTGACCGTCACCGAGCCGGCGACGTCCAGACGCCGGCGTGCCGACTCGGCTCGCGACTCCTTCAGGAAGAACCGGGCGACAAGGAACAGCACGGCCCCGATGGGCACGTTGACGAAGAGGATCCACCGCCACGAGAGGTACTGGGTGAGGATGCCGCCGAACAGGGCGCCGGCCGCGCCCCCGCCGGCTGCCACCGCGCTCCAGACGCCGAGTGCCTTGGCCCGCGCCCGCTGATCGGTGAAGGTGACGGTGAGGATGGTCAGGGTGGCCGGGGACAGGACAGCGGCCCCGATGCCCTGCACGGCCCGGGCGGCGATCAGCGTCCCCTGGTTCTGGGCGAAGCCGCCGAGCAGGCTGGACGCGGTGAACAGGACCAGGCCGAGGAGGAAGATGCGACGCCGACCGAAGAGGTCGGCCAGGCGCCCGCCGAGGAGCAGCAGTCCGCCGAAGGTGAGCGAGTAGGCGGTGACCACCCACTGGAGGTTGGGTTCGCTGAAGCCGAGGCTGCGCTGGATGGACGGCAGGGCCACGTTCACGATGGAGATGTCGAGCACCACCATGAACTGCGCCAGGCAGACGATGGTGAGCACGATGCGGTCCGCCTTGGCCAGCCCCGCCGCCGCACTCTCCTCCATGGCGCTCGGGCCCGACGGGCCCGGTGGTGCGGCGGGCCGGTGCCCGGGTCGCGAGTCCATGGAGGGCAGCGTAGGGCCCGACGGCGCGGGCCGGATCAGCTCGGAGCCACCCCCGGGGCGGCTAGCGGGACAGCCAGGCGTCGGGATCGGTGGTGAGCTTCCGCACCGACCGGGGGAGATCGCCGGCCACGATGTCGGCGATGGTCACCTGGTCGAGGACCGAGCGCAGGCTGGCCCGCACGGCCACCCAGACGTCTTGGAGGTGCTCGGCCGGCCCCTCGTAGTTGGTGGCCTCGGGTCGGAGACCACGGACTTCGGCCAGCGGGCCGTCCAGCGGTCGGATCACCTCGGCCACCGTGATCGAGTCAGCGGGACGCGAGAGCCGGTAGCCGCCCTCGGCCCCCCGCTGGCTGAGCAGCAGTCCGGCCCGACGCATGTCGTTGAGGATGGACTCGAGGAATTTCGACGGCAGGCCCTGCGCCTGGGCCAGTGACTCGGCAGTCACCGGCCGATCGCCGGCCGTCGGCCAGGGTGCACAGGGCCCGCACCGCGTAGTCCACCTTGGCAGAGATGTACACGGCAGCGATTCTGTCAGAAGCGGTCGGCCCGTAGAGGCCGGACCCGTTCTCCGGTGGGCGGCGATCCCAACGGGTCCGGTCGGACGCTCGAACGCTGACCTCGTCCCCGTTGACGGTGGCGGCGTTGGTGATGCCTCAGCTGGTCGAGGCGTCGAGCAGCCCGTACCGGCTCCGTACCGATCGGTCGACCCGGCTGAAGGCCATGTCCACCATGATCCCGATGAACACGATCACGATCATCATGGCCACCACGACGGCGTAGTCGGTCTGGGTCAGGGCATTGATCGTCCGGCCGCCCAGGCTCAAGGGATTGACGAGGATGAGGAACTCGCCGGCCATGAGGGCGTGCCAGGCGAAGGCCCAGCCCTGTTTGAGCCCACCGAGCACGCCCGGCAAGGCGGCCGGGAGGACGACGTGGCGCTCGAGGGAGAGGCCGCGGGCACCGAGGACCCGGCCGGCCCGCAACAGGCCCGGGGGCACCTGGTCGATGCCGCTGATGAAGCCGTTGGCCACCGCGGGCGCTGCCCCGAGCACCATCATGAGGATGATGGCCGAGGTGTGCACCCCGAAGACCATGAAGGCGAGCGGGTACCACAGGACCGAGGGCATGGTCTGCATGCCGGTGATGAGGGCCCCGATCCCGGCCCGCAGCACCCGCAGCCGGGCCACGGCGGTGCCGACGATGCCCCCGATGATGATGACCAGGGCGTATCCGATGACGGCCTGTTGGGCCGTCACCCACACGGCCTGCCAGAACAGCGAGGTGCCGAGGAGATCCCACAGCTGACGGGCCACCGTGGTTGGTGACTGGAGGATATAGGGCCGCCAATGGGCCCAGACCGCGACCTGCCAGACCAGCAGGATGATGCCGAAGGCGATGAGCTTGGGCCAAGTGGCTCGCCATAGGCGCTGGCCGAGGGTCGCCCGGGTCGTGCGCTCGGCGCGGTCGAGGGCGTCGAGTCCGGCCAGGGTCCGGTCGAGCGTGGATTGGTCGGCCCCCGCCCCCCGTTCACCGGCTGACCCGGGACCTGCGGTCGTCACCGCCTGGTCAATGGCCATGGCGTCCCACCTCTGCCCGAAGCTGGTCGGTCACCGTGGCGGCCAGACCGGCGACGTCGGGCGAGTCGATCCGGCGTGGCCGGGGCAGGTCGACCGGGTAGACGGCCGCCACCCGTCCCGGTCGGCTGGTGAGCAGCACGATGGTGTCGCCCAACCGGGCCGCCTCGCGTACGTTGTGGGTCACGAACAGTACGGTGAACCTCCGATCGATCCACAGCGACTCGAGCTCGTCGTGGAGGAGGTCGCGGGTGATGGCATCGAGGGCGCCGAAGGGTTCATCCATGAGGAGTACCCCGGCATCCTGAGCCAAGGCCCGGGCCAGGGCGGCGCGTTGCCGCATGCCGCCGGACAGTTCGTGCGGCCGCTTCATCCCGAAGCCGCCGAGGTGGACGCGTTCGAGCAGGTCCTCGGACGTGGCTCGCCGCTCCGCCTTGCCCACGCCACGCAGGCGGAGGGGGAGCTCGACGTTGGCTGCCACCGTCAGCCAGGGGAAGAGAGCCGAGTCCTGGAAGAGCATGGCGACGCCCGGAGCGTGCTTCCCACTGGCGCTGACCTCCACCGATCCGACGGTCGGGCGGTCCAGCCCGGCCACCAGGTTGAGCAAGGTGGTCTTTCCACACCCCGACGCGCCGACCAGGCAGACGAAGTGGCCGGGAGCGACCCCGAGGGTCACGTCCTGCAGGGCGGTCACCGCGGCCTCGCCGGTCCCGTGGCGCTTGGACACCCCGGTCAGCGAGACCGACGGGGCCCGGACATCCATCCGATCAACTGCGTCCGCCGCCACGGCGGTCATGTCTTCACCTTGACCTTTCCCTGGGCGACCAGGAGCTGGTTCAGCGGACCGAGGTCGTAGATGCCGCTGATGTTGGTGGCCGGGAATCCGGCCGCTTTGGCGTGGACCAGGTCGGTGGCGATCGAGGAGGCGATCGGGTCGTTGGTGAAGGTCATGTCGGCCCAGGCCGTCGCCAGCTCAGGGGCCTTGAGGGGTTTCCCGGTAGGGCGGCCAGTGCCGTGTTGGCGTCGGTCTGGGCCTGCGTGGGCGACTTGTTGAGGAAGCTGTCGGTGGCGAGCTGGCCCTTCAGCAGGTCGCTCACCACCGTCGGGTTGGCCGCCAGGAAGTCCTTGTTGACCACCAGCAGGGTGGTGGAGAACAGTCCGCCCGGCCACAGCGTCTTCTCGTTGACGAGGACTTTGCCGTGGCCCTCGGCCACCATCCGGGTCGACCAGGGCTCGGGGACCCACGCTCCGGCGATCGAGCCGGCCTCGAAGGAGGTGAGGGTGGTGGCGTTGTCCTCGGGAAGGATGGTGACCTCGCCGCTCCCGCCGTTCGGCCCGGGGAAGGTCAGCCCCTGCTTCTTCAGCCAGGTGCGCAGGGCGACGTCTTGAGTGTTGCCGAGCTGCGGGGTGGCCAGCGTCTTGCCGCTCAGCTGGCTCGGGGAGGTGATCGACGGGTTGACCACCAGCGCCGCCCCGCCGGAGGTGGCGCCCGAGATGATCCGGATGGCGCCTTTGCCCTGCGAGTAGGCGGTGATGGCGGAGTTCGGGCCCAGATACGCGGCATCGAGGGATCCGGCCAGCAGCGCGGTCACCGCGGCCGGGCCCGCGTTGTAGGTGGAGGTCTGCAGCGTGACGTTGTTCGGCAGGCTCTGCTTGAAGTAGCCGTCCTGGACACCGACCAGGGCAGAGGCATGGGTGAGGTTGGTGAGGTAGCCCAGTCGCAGCGTCACCGGCGCGTTCGACGTCGAACCGGTGGAGGACGACGGCGTGGCCGAGCTCGAGCTGCAGGCCGCGCCGGTCAGGGCGAGACCGACGGTGGCCAGGAGCACCAGGTGGCGGCTCCGAATTCGGCGTAGGGGCTGGGGGCGCATTGGACTCCGTTCCGTTCTTCTCTGCTCATTCAGGAATAATTCCTATATACCTACTAGATAGATAGGCAAAATACCATACGGGGTCGCGTTGTCGCCAGGGGGGTCCGCCCCGCCGGGGCGGGGAGGCGCGGGCGCCGGGGTCGGGAGGACCTACTTGAGCAAGCGGGACAGACGTCGGTCGGCCAGGGGCTTGCCGCCGGTCTGACACGTAGGGCAGTACTGGAGGGACTTGGTGGCGAAGGAGACCTGGCGGATGGTGTCGCCGCACACCGGGCACGGCTGGCCGGTGCGTCCGTGGACCTGCATGGCCCGCTTCTTGTCGCCCTTCAGCTCGGCGATGCCGAGGGGGGCGGCCCGCTCGACGGCCTCGCTCAGCACGTCGACGACCGCCTGGTGCAGCCGGGCCACCTCGTCGGCGTCGAGCTTCGCCGTGTTCTTGTAGGGCGATAGCCGGGCGCGGTGCAGCGCCTCGTCCGAGTAGGCGTTGCCCACCCCGGCGATGAGCGACTGGGTGGTCAGGGCCGACTTGAGGGTGGCCGAGGCCTCTCGCAGGAGGGTGGCCAGCCGGTCGACGGTGAACTCCGGGGCCAGCGGGTCGATGCCGAGGGCGGCCAGCGGGGCGACCTCTTCGGGCGCCCGGACCAACCAGACGGCCAGGCGCTTCTCGGTGCCCATCTCGGTGAGGTCGAACCCGGACCGGTCGTCGAGGGCCACCCGGAGGGCGATCGGGCTCCGCCCGGGACGGATCGCCCCGGGCGGCACGGTGTCGTGCCACCTGACCCAGCCGCCCCGGGCCAGGTGCACCACCAGCCACAGCCCGTCGAGGTCGATGCAGACCAATTTTCCCCGGCGCTCGATGCCCGCCACGGTCCGGCCGACCACCTGGTCGAGTGGGGGGTCGAACGTCTTGAGGGCCGAGAACGACGCCAATTGGCACCGTTCGATGCGCCTCCCGGCCATATGGGCGGCCAGTCCGGTGGTGAGCGCTTGGACCTCGGGCAGCTCGGGCATGGGCCCATTGTGGACCCTCGGCGCCCGTAGTATCAGGGACACACCTGCGCCCGGGGGCCGGATCATGCCGTTGCGGTGGGCCCGGCGCGCCATGACTGCCCGGCCGCCGCACTGGCACCGCACCCACCCGGACCGTCCACCTGCCACGCGAGAGGAATGAGCCGTTGTTCCCCCCGGTTCCCGCCGAAGCCGACTTCACCGTCCTCGAAGCCGAGGAGCTGGTCCGATGGGGGAAGCACCGCATCTTCGAACGCTCCATCGAGGCCAGGGAGGACGCCGAGCCCTGGGTCTTCTACGAGGGGCCGCCGACTGCCAACGGCCGCCCCGGCCTTCACCACGTCTGGGCCCGGGTGTACAAGGACCTCTTCTGCCGCTACCGCACCATGCGGGGATTCGCCGTGCCGCGCAAGGCGGGCTGGGACACCCATGGCCTCCCGGTCGAGGTCGAGGTCGAGAAGCAGCTCGGGATCACCGCCAAGCACCAGATCGAGGAACAGGTGGGGATGTCCGAGTTCACCCGGCTGTGCCGCGAGTCGGTGCGGAACTATGTGGACGAGTGGAAGGCGCTGACCGAGCGCATCGGCTACTGGATCGACATCGACGACGCCTACTGGACCTTCTCGCCCGAGTACATCGAATCGGTGTGGTGGAACCTGAAGAACCTCTGGGACCAGGGCCTCCTCTACGAGGACATCAAGGTGGTGCCCTACTGCCCGCGTTGCGGAACGGCGCTGTCCAGCCACGAGCTGGGTCAGCCCGACGTCTATCAGGAGGTGGTCGACGAGTCGGCCTATGTGCTCGTGCATCTGACGGACGTTGGCCCCGCCGCCGAGCATCTGCGCGCCACCCTGGGTCGTCCCACGCTGGCCGGCCGTCTCGCTCGTCTTGTGGACGACCACGCCGTGGACCCTGTTGTCCAACACCGGCGTGGCGGTGTCTCCCGACCTCGAGTACGCCGTCGTCGGCGACGCCATCGTGGCTGCCGCCCTGGTCGAGCAGGTGTTCGGCCCGGGCTCGGTGGTCGAGCGGCGGGTGGGCGGCGCCGAGCTGGTCGGCTTGCGCTACGAGCGGCCCTTCGACGACCTGCCACCGCCGACCGGGCCCTCGGGTGGCGACGGCTGGAAGGTGGTGGCCGGGGACTTCGTCGAGGCCGACGAGGGAACCGGCATCGTGCATCTGGCCCCCGCCTTCGGCGAGATCGACCGGGAGGTCGGTCGCCAGAACGACCTGCCCACCCTCAACCCGGTCGGGCCCGACGGTCGATTCTCGCCCGACGTGTCTTGGTTGGCCGGGGAGAGCGTGCGCGACACCAGCGGTGCGGTCAACGACCGCCTCGAGGAGCAGGGCCTCCTCCTGCGGCGCTATCCGTACGTCCACTCGTACCCCCACTGCTGGCGTTGCGGCACCCCGCTCGTCTACTGGGGCAAGCCCAGCTGGTACGTGCGGACCTCGGAGCGCAAGTCCGACCTGGTGGCCCAGAACCGGACCATCGGCTGGCACCCCGACCACATCCGTGACGGGAGGATGGGGGAGTGGTTGTCCAACAACGTGGACTGGGCCCTGTCCCGTGACCGGTTCTGGGGCACGCCGCTTCCCATCTGGCGGTGCGACGAGGGGCACTCGGTGTGCGTCGGGTCGCGCGCCGAGCTCTCGGAGCGGGCCGGCCGGGATGTCGCCTCGGTCGACCCTCACCGGCCCGACATCGACGACGTGACCTTTCCCTGTGCCGAGTGCGCGGGGACGGCCGAGGCGGGGGAGGCCACCACCGGGCCCCCGCTCATGCGGCGGGTGGAGCCGGTGATCGATGCCTGGTTCGACTCCGGCTCCATGCCCACGGCCCAGTGGGGCTACCCGGCTTCGCCCGGCTCGGCCGAACGGTTCGTCTTCCCGGCCGACTTCATCTGCGAGGCCATCGACCAGACCCGCGGGTGGTTCTACTCGCTGCTGGCCGTCAACACCCTGGTACGGGGGTCCACCCCGTACCGCAACGTCCTCTGCCTCGGGCACATCGTGGATGCCGACGGCCGCAAGATGTCCAAGAGCCTCGGGAACGTCATCGACCCCTGGGAGATCCTCAGCACCCGCGGGGCCGACCCCCTGCGGTGGTGGATGTTCTCGCAGGGCTCACCCTGGACGCCGACCCGGGTCAGCTTCGAGGTCATCGATGCCGCCCTGCGGGACACGCTGCTCACGCTCTGGAACACCTGGTCCTTCTTCTCCACCTATGCCTCGTTGAACGGGTTCGATCCGACCGACCCGGCCATCCCGGCTCCCGAGAGGCGGTCGGTGCTCGACCGCTGGACCCTGTCCCGGCTCGAGGCCACGGTGGCCGCCGTCACCGAAGCCCTCGACGACTACGAGCCGTTCCCGGCCGCCACCGCCATCGCCGGCTTCGTCGACGACCTCTCCAACTGGTTCGTCCGCCGTAGCCGCCGCCGGTTCTGGCGTACCGACCCCGAGGCCGACCCGGCTGACTCCCTCGGCGCCCAGGCCACGCTGCACGAGGCCCTCGTCACGCTGGCCCTGCTGCTGGCCCCGATGGTGCCGTTCCTGGCCGACCGCATGTGGCGCGACCTGACCGCTGCGCCGGAGGACAGCTCGGTCCACCTGGCCGGGTGGCCGACCGAGCACCCCGAGGCCCGCGACCCTGGCCTCGAGGAGGGGATGGCGCTGGCCCGCCGCTTGGCCTCCCTCGGCCGGGCGGCACGGGCCGAGGCCGGGGTGAAGGTCCGCCAGCCCCTGTCCCGGGCCCTCGTCTACCTCCCCCCGGGTAGCCCTGACCCGCCCCCGGAGGTGGTGGAGGACGAGCTCAACGTGGACGTGGTGGAGGTGACCGGCGAGCTCGGTGACGTGCTGGCCTACGAGCTCGTCCCCAACTTCAAGATCCTCGGACCACGTCTCGGTGCCCGGGTCCAGCAGCTCCGGGCGGCCATGGGCACGGTCAACGGCGCGGCCGCCGCCGCCGACCTGACCGCCGGCCGGCCGGTGGTGGTCGAGCTCGAGGGCGGTCCGGTCGAGCTCGGTCCCGACGAGGTCGAGCTGCGGGTCAAGGCCCAAGCCGGCTTCACCGTCTCGCGGGACGGGGCCGAGGTGGTGGCCCTCGACCTCACCCTCGACGACGACCTGCGCCGACGGGGCCTGGCCCGCGAGGTGATCCGGAACGTGCAGGAGATGCGCAAGACGGCCGGGCTCGAGGTGTCGGACTGGATCCACCTGCATCTGGTGAGACTGGACGACCTGGCCCCCCTGTTCGAGACCATCGCCCGTGAGGTGCTGGCTCGCACCGTGGCGAACGAGCCTCCGGCCGCGGCCGCCGCCCTGGCACGGTGCTCGAGCTCGACGACGACGAGAGGGTCCGTACCGCCACGGCCTGGGTGATCAGGGCGTGAGCGGGGCGACCGGCTCGGTGGGTGGCCTCGGCCCACCGACGGCCGGCGACGGCTACGTGCTGGCCGTCGACCTCGGTACCGGTGGTCCCAAGGTGGCCGTGGTGGCGACGACCGGCCGGATCGTCGGTCATGCCGCCGAGCCGGTGGCCCTGCACCTGCTGGAGGGGGGTGGGGCGGAGCAGGATCCTGACGAGTGGTGGTCGGCCATCTGCGTCGCCGCCCACCGGGCGCTGGCCTCGGCCGCGGTTCCTCCCGAAGCCATTCTGGCGGTGGGTTGCACCTCGCAGTGGTCGGGCACGGTCGCCGTCGGGGCCAGCGGCCGCCCGCTCATGCGCGCCGTCATCTGGATGGACTCCCGCGGCAACAAGGCCATCCGTCGGGTGGCCGGCGGACCGCTCAACGTCCTCGGCTACGACCCCCGCAAGATCCTACGATGGGTCCAGGTCACCGGCGGGGCCCCCGGCCTGTCCGGCAAGGACCCGGTCGCCCACATCCTCTTCATACGGGACACCTTCCCCGACGTCTACCAGGACACGGTCACCTTCCTCGAGCCGGTCGACTACCTCAATCTCCGGCTGACCGGCCGGACCTGCGCCTCCTACGACTCCATCGCCGCCCATTGGGTGACCGACAACCGGTCCATCGACCACGTCAGCTATGACGACCGGCTGCTCGAGGTCACCGGCCTCGACCGGGCCAAGCTCCCCGAGCTCGTCCCCCCCGGGACCATCATCGGCGAGCTGAGCCAGGCCGCCGCCTCGGAGCTCGGACTGCCGGCCGGTGTTCCGGTGTCGGTGGGCTCCGGTGACGTGCACTCGGCCGTCTTCGGGTCAGGGGCAGTGGCCGACTTCGAGGCTCACCTCTATATCGGGACCTCCTCGTGGATCTCGGCCCACGTCCCGTTCAAGAAGACCGCCCCCACCAGCAATGTGGCCTCGATTCCGGCCGCCCTGGCCGGCAAGTACGTCATCGTCGACGAGCACGAGACGGCCGGTGCCTGTCTCACGTTCCTCGCGCGACAACCTCGGTCTCGCCGACAGTTTCGAGGCCATGAACGCCATGGTCGCGGCGGTGGAGCCCGGGTGTGGCCGGGTCCTGTTCACCCCGTGGCTCAACGGAGAGCGCTCGCCCGTGGACGACCACACCCTGCGGGGCGGCTTCCACAACCTCTCGCTCTCGACCACCCGATCCCAGATGGTGCGGGCCGTCTACGAGGGGGTCGCCTTCAACTCGAGGTGGCTGCTCGAGGCGGTCGAGAAGTTCGTCGGTCGATCCTTCCCCTCGTTGGCCTTCATCGGTGGCGGGGCCAACTCGGACCAGTGGGCCCAGATCCACGCCGACGTGCTCGGGTGCGACATCCGCCAGGTGGCCGAACCGGTCCTGGCCAATGTCCGGGGGGCGGCCTTCATCGCCATGATGGCGTTGGGCCTCGTGCGGGTCGACCAGATCCCGGGCCTGGTCGAGGTCCGGCGCACCTTCGTGCCCGGCCCGGCCGTGCGGCCCGAGTACGACCTGCTGTTCGAGGAGTTCGTCACGCTGTACCGGCAGACCAAGGGCATCTACAAGCGGCTGAACCGGTTCTGAAGGCGAGTCTCGGCTACGAGAGTGGTCCGGGTCGTCGGGGCCTGCCTCTCACTCCGCGGTGGAGCTCGTGGAGCCGGGGAGCCGGTGGGGCCGATGAACAGCAGATCGAATGCCAGGGTGTGCAGCTCGGTGGTCGAGCTCGACCAGCTGTTGCGCTGGTCGAGCCAGTAGCCGATGGACGGGAAGATCTGCCGCAGCGATCGACTGGGAAGCCGGATCACATGGAACACCAGCGCGATGTAGTACTCGATGATGGTGCCGAGTGCTTCGAAGGTTCCTCCGAAGACGTGCACGTCGCCGTGTCCGAACACTCCCGAGCACAGCTGGTCGAGACCCTCGGCCGTGAATCGCCAGTAGTCGTGGCTATCGTGCCGCGGCACCGTCGAGGGCACCGATACGATCACCGTTCCACCGGGTTTGAGCACCCGCCGGAGTTCTTCCAGCGCGGCATGGGGGTTGGGCACATGCTCGATGAGCTCGAGCGCGACGATGGTATCGACGGAGCCGTCCCGAATCGGCAACGCCGTGGTGTCGGCGGCGAAGTCGACGTTGGGAAGCTCCCGGAGGTCGGTAGCCAGGTATCGCGGCGGGCTCTCCGGCTCGAACCGGCGGACCACCCCGCACCCGACGTTGATCACCAGGGCGTCACGGGGCAGGCGCTCCAGTTGCTGGCTGATGAACCGGTCTCGCCGGGCGATGGCGTTGTTCTTCCTCGCCACGTCGCCGAACAAGGGGGTGCGCCTGCGGCCGCTCCCGTTGTGCTGTGTGGACACCTGTGAACACCCCATCTCGGACTCGGCTCTCGCTCAGTGCAGGGCCGATTTGCACGGAGCAGCGTAACCCGCGCGAGTCACCGGGCCGCTTCGACCGGGACGGCTCCCGCCGGACTCCCTGCTCCTCACACTGGTGTGACCCGGTCGAGTCGGCGGGTCAGGACAAGATCCCCCACAGGGTGGGCAGATGGACCACGACGGTCTCTGGTCGGGAGCCGGCCACATTGATCACCATGCGCGGGTCGGTAGGGATGTGGGCATAGGGGATCCTGTGGAGCTGCCCGTTCTGGTCCACGAACACGGAGGACGAGGCGTTGTAGCTGACGGGTAATGCCAGCCGGGTGGCGCCGCCACAGGCCACCGACAGGGTCAACTGCAACGTCTCCAGGGGAGCGTGGGCCGGGCCGAGAACCGTGCACCGGACCGAGGTGAGCGACTGGGCTCCGGCTTGGCGGGCATGCAGTCGCCGATAGATCGAGTCGTCATTGCGTACCTCATCGCCATCGGGTGTCTGGATCTTCGGAAGGAAGGGAGAGTAGAGCTCACCGACACTGCTTCCCAGGAAGTACCCGTCGAAGGTGCGGTAGTCGACGAACATGGGTGCGGCGAAGAGCTTCATCGGTGGAAAGCCGCCGGGGACAGCCAGGAACCCGTAGTCGATCGCCACGCTCGACGTGAGGGGTGACAGCACCAGCAGCATGGCGAGCCAGGCCGCGGACAGCCCTCCCCACAATGAGCGGCTCGGGAATCGGTGCATCGCGCGATCGGCGACGGCTACCACCAGAATGAGGCCCAACGGGGTGATGAACGACAGCATTCGCCACGGGAAATTGGTCACCAGCAGCGGTGCGATGGTCCGGTAGACGAACAGCGAGATCCTGAGCTGAAGGAGCAGGAAGATGCTGAGGCTGACCACCAGGAACACCATGGTCGGACTGCGAACATCCCTAGGCAATCGCCACCGACCTTCACTCTGATTCATGAACAGCGAGTAGATGAGCGCTCCGGCGGCGGCGACAACGATTGGCACCCAGATGGCGAAGTCGATCTGCACGAAGTACTGGAGGTGGCCCATCGGTCCGAACCAATGGTGACCGACGCCGTCAAAGTAGGAGCCGAATGACACGAATTGCTGTGAGACTGGGGTGAGATCCGTGTTCTTGGTCTGGGGGTCATAGAACTGGCTCATCTTGAGCTCGGCGGCCAGGATGGGTGCCAGGATGAGGACGGTTATTCCGGTGGCGGCGACCAACCGCGCCGCGACCGCCCGAAGCCCACGTAGTCCGTTCGCGACAATGAAGACGGTGAGCGCAACGAGCAGCGTGAACAATGAGTAGAGGGCTATGCCGCTGTGGGCGTTGACCAACAGCACCATCACCGGTATGAGCACCAATGACGCCCGCCTGTTCCGAACCAGGTTGAGGCACCAGTAGAGGAGCCAGGGAACGATCATCAGGGCCGAGAACTCGGCCAGGTCTCCGCGTGGATCGAGCCAATCACTGAAGACGTAGTTGGTGAACAGAAAGCCGAGCGAACCGACTGTACAGAGGAGCCTGCTGGTGGTGACGAGCCTGAGCGCCTGGCGCATGCCGTAGGCCCCCACGGCCAGGAAGATGGCGAGCGTGGTCACGACGGCGAACTTGAGATGGCCTCCCCAAATCGCGTAGATGAGCCCCGAGACGTAGAAGAAGGCCCGGTGGTAGTAGAGCAGCACCGGCGTCCCGAGGCCGATGCCGTCGCTGCTCGACCAGACGGGAAGGATGTCGAGGTGGCGGAGGTGGGCCGCGTACATCTGCACCAGGAGCAAGGGCGCGGTGGAGCCTTGGTTGAGCGGCCATCCGGAGCGGCGGAGCACGGGTGAGAGGGCGAGGAGCGAAGCACCCACGACGAGCGCGGCATAGGCCACCTCATATGTCCATGGCCCTCCGCTCGAGACCGGGCGTGCCGTCTCGTCCGCTGGATCAGCCGCTCGCTGCTGGATCAGCCGCTTCGTCCGCTGGATCAGCCGCCACGTCCCCCTTCACGCGAAGAGAGTACTTGGCGAGGTTGTCCGCGCTCTTGGCCTCAGCCTTCGGCCGTGGACCGGACGGTGGCGGCCCGGTTGGCGGCGCTCACGACGGCATGGAGCGACGCATCGAGGATGCTCGAGTCGATGCCCACCCCCCACCAGGTCGACCCATCGGGACCCTCGGCCTCGATGTAGGCCACCGCGGATGCCTCACGGCCGGCAGTCAGCGCGTGCTGGCTGTAGTCCTTGACCTCGAAGTCGATGCCGAAGTCGGTCCGGAGCGCGCCGACCAGGGCGTCGATCGGGCCATTGCCCTGACCCATGACCGTCTGGGGCTCGCCGCCCACCAGCAGCTGGGCGGTCACCGTGGTCCGGTGGTCGCCGGTGGTCACCTCGCTGCCGATGAGGCGCAGGTCGGCATCGTCGGCCAGGTAGGTCCGTGAGAAGACGTCCCACATCTCGCCGGGCCGGATCACCGTGCCACTGTCCTCGGTGACCGCCTGGACCTCCTTGGAGAACTCCACCTGGAGTCGGCGGGGCAGGTCGAGGCCGTGCTCCGTGTCCATCACGTAGGCCACCCCACCCTTGCCCGACTGGCTGTTGACCTGGATCACCGCTTCGTAGGTGCGCCCGGTGTGGCTCGGGTCGATCGGCAGGTAGGGCACCTCCCAGTGGTCGTAGTCACTGCCGATGGCGGCGAACCCCTTCTTGATGGCGTCCTGGTGCGACCCGGAGAACGCCGTGTAGACGAGGTCCCCGGCGTAGGGATGCCGGGGGTGGACCGGCATGCGGGTGGCGTACTCGGCCACCCGCCGCACCCGGTCGATGTCGCTGAAGTCGAGCGCAGGATCGATGCCCTGGGAGAAGAGGTTCATGGCCAGGGTCACCACGTCGACATTGCCGGTGCGCTCCCCGTTGCCGAACAGCGTCCCCTCGACCCGGTCGGCCCCGGCCAACACGGCCAGCTCCGCGGCGGCCACCGCGGTGCCGCGGTCGTTGTGAGGATGGAGGCTGAGGATGATCGAGTCCCGGTTCTGGATGGTCCGGCCGAACCACTCGATGACGTCCGCGTAGACGTTGGGCCCGTACATCTCGACGGTGTTGGGGAGATTGATGATCATCGGGCGTTCGGGAGTCGGCTCGATCACCGCCCATGACCGCCTGGCAGATCTCGACGGCGAAGTCGGGCTCGGTGCCGGTGAAGCTCTCCGGGGAGTACTCGTAGCGAACCTCGGTGCCGGTGAGCTCGGACTCGAACTTCTTGCACAGGCGGGCCGCGTTGACCGCGATGTCGGTGATGCCGGCCCGGTCCAGCCCGAACACCACCCGCCGCTGCAGTTCCGAGGTGGAGTTGTAGAAGTGGACGATGGCCCGGGGCGCGCCGGCGAGCGACTCGAAGGTGCGCTCGATCAGGTCCTCGCGGCACTGCACCAGCACCTGGATGGTGACGTCGTCGGGGATGAGCCCTTCGTCGATGATCTGACGCTGGAAGTCGTAGTCGGGTTGGGAGGCCGAGGGGAACCCCACCTCGATCTCCTTGAAGCCGATGTCGACCAGGGCCCGGAACAGCTGGAGCTTCCGCTCCGGGTCCATGGGATCGACCAGTGCCTGGTTGCCGTCCCGCAGGTCGACGCTGGCCCAGCGGGGCGCCCGGTCGAACTGGCGGTCCGGCCAGGTCCGGTCGGGCAGGGTGAGGGGCCGGTACGGACGGTAGAGGTGGAACGGCATCGGGGACACGTCGCAGGGCAGGTCCAGCCGGCGCGGGGTCTCGCGGCCGGCATGCCCCGGTGACTGGGGGGTGGTCTTCGATTGGCTGGTCACTGCTGACACTCCCTCGATGCTCGGTGATGGGTCCTTCGCTGTGGCATTGCCCGTCGGCCTTCTCGGAGCGCTCCGGCCGGAGCAATAAAAAACCCCCTGGCCGTATGGGCTCAGGAGGGTGCGGGCGAACGCGATGTGACGTTCGCCGTCAGGTAAGGAGAAGCTCCGGGGTGGTGGGGACGTACATGACCTAACCATGGTGGCAGGCAGGCGCGCTCTCGTCAAGGACGTGTCGTCACGCGCCCTGGGGGCTCGGACGAGCCGTGTCGCCGGCGTCCGGGAGCCCCCCGGTGGCCGAGGGCCTCCCAGGGGTCGGGAGGTGGCCGGTGACCGCCGAGGTGGTGGCCACCACCGTCGGCCCGGGCGGCCAGCACCGAGTCCAGGACGGGGCTCCGCCGCCGGGCCTCTCGGTAGCCGTCGAGCGGCGCCGCCGATGCGGTGGATCCGTTCGGCCAGCCGGACGGCGGTGTAGCCGCAGGCCGGGGCGAGCAGCGAGGCGAGCAGTCCGAACCCGGGGCCGAAGGCCACGAACAAGAAGAAGCACCGACGACTCAGGTGGCCCGCATCCCGTCGTTGCTGGGGATCCAGCGCTCAGCCGTTCGACCTGGACGGCCACCCGAGGCCGGCACGACGGGACGATGGCGTCACGCCGAGTACGGCGCGAGGGCCGGACCACTTGGCACGGCCGCCGTCTGGCCAACGCCGACCGGTGCCTGGCGGTCATGGAGGTCCACGTCACGGGGAGTCAGTGGCGGCTCGAGGCCGGCATGTCGGCCACCCTACGGCGAGCGTGGCCGCCCAGGAGTCGACGTCGGGACCGATCGGCCCGACTGATCCGGCCGCTCGGCGAGCAGGCCTCGGACTACGCGCGATAGTCGGGGCGACAGCGGCAGCCGAGCGTAGCCCGGAGGCCGCACGGCCATCGCGCAACTCGATCAGACGCCCGGGACCGGAACCGCTGCTTGTCGTCGTACACCAGGGCGACGGCGACCGTCGTCACGCCGGCCACCCCCTCGTCGGCCGCGGCCAGGGCGATCCGGGCCGCCCCGGTCCGGATCGGCTGGAGGGCCGGCTCGTCATGGCTGATCCCCTCGGGGAAGATGGCCAGCAACCCGCCCCCAGCAGACGGCCCGACCGGGCGAATGTCTGGCGGTTGCGGGCCATGGGTGCGCCGTCCTGGGCACGGTAGACGGGTACCACCCCGCCGAGCTTGAGGAAGGGCCACAGGACGGGGATCCGGAAGAGGGTGGACTTGCCGAGGAACCTCGGGAACCGCGGCAGCGTGGCCATCAGCAACAGCCCGTCCACCAACCCGTTGCGGTGATTGGCCACCAGCACGGTCGGACCGGATGAGCCGAGGCGGTCCGCCTGCTCGACCTGCACCTGGCGGAAGAAGACATGAATGAGCACCCGGGCCAGGCTCGCCATGACCAGGTCGGCGGTGCGTCTCATCGGGGCGCCTATCGGCACCGGCTCAGTCGGACGCCGGTCTCAGGTGACGGCGGCACTGGGTGCCGAGAGGGGTACCGGTCGGGCCAGGCTCCAGCTGAAGGTCTCGGGGATGTCGTCGAGGGCGAGGGCGGTCGAGAGGTCGTCGACGGTCGGGCCCACTCGATCGGCGACCGCCTGCAGGCGGTCGGCGTCGAACCCGAACACGTCGACGGCGTTCCCGCCCAGCATGCGGCGGACGTCCCCCTCGGGCATCCCCCCGAACACGTGGCGCAGGATCATCCGGTGCACCGGGGCCGCCCCCTCCAGATGGGGATAGTCCGCTCCCCACATGATCCGGCCGACGCCGATCTCGTCGCGCATCTCGGCCTCGTAGCGCTTCATGAGCGACCCACCGAGGAACACGTGCCGGTCGAAGTACTCGGAGGGACGCAGCTTGAGGTAGGAGCGGACCGGAGCCCCGCCGTGGGTGTCGAAGAACGACTCCATGTCCCGGATCAGGGAAGGCAGCCACTGCACGCCGTTCTCGGTGACGACCACCTTGAGATTCGGATGGCGGTCGAACACCCCGCCGAGGATCATGAACCACAGGGGGCGTCGGGTGAACACGAACACCTCGTACAGGCCGAGGTAGCCGCCGTGCTTCTTGTCGTACAGCTGCTTGGCGTCGGTGGCCGTGCCCGACGCGCCGGTGTGCAGGTTGACCACCAGCGTCGTTCTCCTCGCAGGCCGACCACAGCGGTTCGTAGTAGTCGTCGGCGTAGCCGGGCAGGCTCGAGCCAGCGACATGGCCGGGAGCATGACCCCGCCGAAGAGCCCGACGCCCCGGGCCCAGGTGATCTCCTCCACGGCGCGGTCCATGTCATGGAGGTCGATGGGGATGCACCCCGTCCGTCGCCCGGGCGCCGCCGCGCAGAACTCGGCCAGCCACCGGTTGTAGGCGTGGAGCGCCGGCCAGACCACCTCCAGCCCGTCGAGGTCTGCGCGCCGAGGTACATGGCCGGCGACAGGCCTCCGGCGAGCACGGGCCGGGGAAGGCCACCTCGGCGTGGATGCCCTGCTCCTCGAGCACCGCCAGCCGCCGCCCTCCGGCATCCGACGGGAAGACCCAGTCGGTCCCGTAGCGGGCCAGCCACGCCGCGGCCGCATCCGTGTCCACCCCCATCCCGGCCAGCCGCCGTGTCGCCACGGCCCGGACCGCATCGGCGTCGTCGATCTCGCCGGGGTCGACCCCGCCGAACATGGGGATGGCCACCGAGGAGAGGTCGCCGAAGGAGGCCACCGCCTCCCGGTGCTAAGGGTCGACGTAGCCGAGGAACTCGTCGAGGGTGTCCGGTGCGGCGTGGGCGTCCGCCGACACCACTACATAGTTCCTGCCTGATTGGAGCCCATCGCCACCGGCCACTGTGCGCACACTACAGCGAGCCGCCCCCGACCGCTCGGCCAGGGGCATGCCTGGCGCCGACCCGGGCGCCGTCACCGCGGCCACCGCCGGACCCGGTCAGATGCGCTCGAAGTTGCGAGCCAGTTCCCAGTCGGTGACCACCCGGTTGGCCGAGGCCCACTCCTGGCGGGCCGTGTTGAGCAGGTGATGGTGTACCTCGGGCCCGAATGTGGCCGCCGCCACCTCGCTCGAGGCCAGCGCGTCGATGGCCTCGGCCAACGTGCTCGGGATGCGGGCCACCCCGGTGGCGGTGTAGGCGTTCCCGGTGAACGCCGGCTCGAGCTCGAGCCCCTGCTCGATGCCCCACAGCCCGCCGGCGATGGTGGCGGCCAGCGCCAGGTACGGGTTGACGTCCGCCCCAGGGATACGGCTCTCCACCCGGCGCCCGGCCCCGGCCCCGACCATGCGGAAGCCACACGTCCGGTTGTCCTCCCCCCACACCAGCGCGGTCGGGGCCCACGAATCGGGGACGAAGCGGCGGTAGGAGTTCACGTACGGCGCGAAGCACCACGCCAGTTGGTAGGCCGCCTGGAGCTGGCCGGCCACGAACTGCTGACCGATGGGGGAGAGGCCGGACGGTGGCGGCGACCCGTCGGACGGGGCCATCAGCGGCGCGCCGGTGGACGCGTCCCACAGGCTGGTGTGGATGTGGCAGGACGAGCCCGCCGTGTCCATGGACCACTTGGCCATGAAGGTGGCGGCCCGGCCGTGCCCCGAGGCGATCTCCTTCACCCCGCTCTTGAACACCAGGTGGCGGTCGGCAACCTCGAGGGCATCACCGTAGGTGATGTTGATCTCGTGCTGGCCCGTGCCCGCCTCACCCTTGGAGAACTCGACGGGGATCCCCGCCTCGACCATCAGGTTGCGGATGCGGCCGATGATGTATTCCTCCCGTGAGGTCTGCAGCAGCTGGTAGTCCTCGATGGTGTCCGAGTGGGGGGCCAGGCCCTGCCAGTGCTTGCCGGCCGCCTCGGCGAAGGTATCGAGGAACAGATAGAACTCGAGCTCGGTGGCGCACTTGATCTCGAGGCCGTGTGCGGCCGCCCTCTCGATCTGGCGGCGCAGGATCCGCCGGGGCGAGACCTCGACCGGTTCGCCCTCCGTGCTCACCAGGTCGCACAGGACGAGGGCGCTGCCCGGTGTCCAGGGAAGGGGTCGCACCGTGCGCGGGTCGACGACGGCGGTGAGGTCGCCGTAACCCGTCTCCCAATTGGCGAATCGATATCCGGGGAGCGGTTGCATGTCGACGTCACAGGCCAGGAGGTAGTCGCACACCTCGATGCCGTGGTGGAGCACGTGGTCGAGGAAGAAGGCCCCGGTGACCCGCTTGCCTACCGGGCGTCCCTGCAGGTCGGGGAAGGCCACGACCACCGTGTCGATGTCGCCCGACTGGATCTGGTGGGGGAGCGTCTCGAGGGTCAGCATCCCAGCACTCTGGCCCAGGGGCTCGGAACCGTCCAGCGACTATTCGGGCGTGACGTAGGCAGCGGTGATGCCGCCGTCGACCACCAGTGCCGAGCCGGTCACGAACGAGGCGTCGTCGGAGGCGAGGAACAGGGCGGCCTTGGCCACCTCGTCGGGGCGACCGAACCTCCCGAGCGGGATGTGCACCAGGCGCCGCTGCCGCTGGGCCGGATCGGCCAACAGCTCGGCGAGCAGCGGTGTGTCGATGGGGCCGGGGCAGATCGAGTTGGCCCTGATCCCCCGGCGGGCGTACTCGACGGCCAGCTCGCGGGTCATGGCCAGCACCCCGCCCTTGGACGCGGTGTAGGCCATCTGGGCCGTGGCCGCGCCGACCAGCGCCACGAACGAGGCGACATTGACGATCGAGCCCCCGCCGGAGTCGAGCATGGCCGGCACGGCCGCCCGGCACCCCAGCCAGACCCCCTTCAGATTGACCTCCATCACGCGGTTCCAGGTCTCCGGCGGGGTGTCGAGCACGCCTCCGTCGTCACCGGGGAAGATGCCGGCGTTGTTGAACAGGACGTGGAGGCCGCCGTACCTCGAGACCGCGGTCGCGACCATCGAGTCGACCGCGGCCGGGTCGGTGACGTCGACGCCGATGTCGATGGCCGATCCGCCTTCCGACCGGATGTCGGCCGCGGCCGCTTCGGCACGGTCTGCGGCCACGTCGGCCACCACCACCTCCGCCCCCTCCGCCGCGAACAGGGATGCCGCCACCCGGCCGATCCCGCTGCCGGCACCGGTGATCACCGCCACCTTGCCGTCGAGTCGTCCCACGTGCCTCCTCGGCGGTGGTCCCGAGGTCCCGGTGGGCCCGGGCGGGGCACCGGACGGGCCGGCTCGGGAGGTGGACCGCCAGCCCGCACCTTACCGGTGGCCACCGGCGTGGTGGGATACTGCCCACCATGCCGACGGCCGGCCTGCGACCCCTCATCGGGCTGACCTCCTATCGGCAGACGACCGCCTGGTGGTCGTGGGAGCGTGACGCCGCCCTGGTGCCCGGCACCTATCTCGATGTGGTGGTCGCCGCCGGGGGTCAGCCCCTCATCGTGCCGCCCGACCTCGCCGGGGAGGGCCCTCAGCGAGGCGACCGATCCGACCGGGCGGTTCGACCGGCTGCTCGCCGCACTCGAGGGGCTGATCCTCATCGGGGGCGGCGACCTCGATGCCGGCCGGTACGGCCGGCCCCCGGATCCCCGCAACGCCGGGACCAACCGAAGCCGGGACGATCTCGAGATCGGTTTGGCGAGAGAGGCCCTGCGCCGCGACCTGCCCATCCTGGCCATCTGTCGCGGCCTGCAGGTGCTCAACGTGGCGCTCGGTGGCGACCTCGTGCAGCACCTGCCGGATCTGGTCGGGCCGACCCATCAGCCGCAGCCGGGCGAGTTCGGTCCGGTGCGGGTGACGACCGAGCCGTCGAGCACGGTTGCAGCGCTTGTTCGGCGAGTGCGCCGAGGTCCTCGTGCAGCCACCATCAGGCCATCGACACCGTCGCCCCCGGTTTGGTGGTCACCGCCCGGAGCGCCGACGGGGTCGTCGAGGCGGTCGAGCTGCCCGGCCGTCGCTTCGTGGTCGGCGTGCAATGGCATCCGGAGGAGGACGGTGACCTCCGGCTGTTCGAGGCACTGGTCGCCGCGGCCCGATCTGACACCGACCCTCCGGTGGGGACCGGGGCCCGGTCGTGAGCGAGACGACCAGGGTGGTGAACCCGGCCACCGAGGAGACGCTGGCCGTGGTGGCGGCGCACGGCGCGGACGAGGTCGACCGAGCCGTGGCGCGCGGAATGGAGGTCGGGTCGGCCTGGCGGGCGGTGGCGCCGGCCGACCGAGCCCGGTTGCTGCGGAGGTTCGCCGCCCGGGTCGAGGAGCACGGCGAGGAACTGGCCCTGCTCGAGACCGAGAATGTGGGCAAGCCCATCGGGGAGAGCCGCGACGAGGTGGGCATGGTCGCCGAGGTGCTCTACTTCTACGCCGGTGCCGTCGACAAGCACCGCGGGGCGACGGTCCCGGTGGCCGGCGGGGTGGACATGACCTTCCACGAGCCGCTCGGCGTGGTCGCGGCCATCGTCCCGTGGAACTTCCCCATGGCCATCACCTCGTGGAAGGTGGGGCCCGCCCTGGCCACCGGAAACACCATCGTGGTCAAGCCGGCCGAGAGCACGCCGCTGACCGCCCGGCGCCTGGCCGACCTGGCGCTCGAGGCCGGCCTGCCCGAAGGGGTGTTCCAGGTGGTCACGGGCCCGGGCTCGGTGGTGGGGACCCGCCTGGTCGAGCACCCCGACGTGGCCAAGGTGGCCTTCACCGGCTCGACCGAAGTCGGACGCCAGGTCATGGCCCGGGCCGCGGGCACGATCAAGCGTCTCACCCTCGAGCTGGGGGGCAAGTCGGCCTCGATCGTCTTCGCCGATGCCGACGTCGAGCGGGCCGCCGCCGCCACTCCCGGGGGGGTGTTCGCCAACGCCGGGCAGGACTGCTGCGCCCGGAGCCGGGCGCTGGTGCAGCGCCCGGTGTTCGACCGGTTTCTGGCGCGGCTGGACGAAGCCGTCCGCGACTGGACGGTCGGGGATCCGACCGACCCGGCCACCCGGATGGGCCCGCTGGCCAGCGACGCCCACCGCCAGGTGGTCCAGGGGTTCCTGGCGCCGGGCATGGGCGAGCCCGATGGTGGGCCGGTGGCCGTGCGGATAGCCGGCACGGTGCCCGGCGGTCCTGGCTACTGGTTCCCGCCCACCGTGGTGGCCCCGGCGCGGGCCGAGTGGCGCCTGGCCCGGGAGGAGATCTTCGGGCCGGTGCGTGGCGGTCATCCCCTTCGACGACGAGGAGGAGGCCGTTCGCCTGGCCAACGACACGCACTACGGGCTCTCCGGCTCCATCTGGACCAACGACAGCGCCCGTGCCCTCCGGATGGCCCGGGCGGTTCGGTCCGGGAATCTCTCGGTGAATTCCAACAGCTCGGTACGGGTCCAGACCAGCTTCGGCGGGATGAAGCAGTCGGGATTCGGACGCGAGCTCGGGCTCGAGGCCCTGGCCTCGTACACGGACGTGAAGAACGTCTTCGTGTCCACGTCGGGCTGAGTGGTCGAAGGCATCGGCGGGTGGCATTGACGCAGCGCTCCGAGCTCGTGGCCGTGGTCACCGGAGCCAGCCGGGGGCTCGGGGCCGGTCTGGCCGAGACTTTCGCCGGCCGGGGTGTGCGTCTCGGGCTTTGCGCCCGTACGCCACCGCCACGGCCACCGGGCGCGGCCGATGCGGTCACCGGGTCGGTCGACGTGACCGACGCCGACGCACTCGACCGGTTCGCGCTCACCACCGTCGAGCGCTTTGGCCACATCGACCTCTGGGTCAACAATGCCGGCGTTCTCGAGCCGATCGGCCCCCTGGTGGACGCCGACCTCGAGACGGCGCACCACAACATCGACGTCAATGTGCTCGGGGCTGTCTACGGTTCCGCCATCTTCGCCCGCCATGTCCGGGCACGACCGGGTCGAGGTGTGCTGGTCAATATGGTCTCCGGAGCGGCGGCGCGGCCTTACGAGGGCTGGGCCGCCTACTGCGCTTCCAAAGCGGCCGTCGCCATGTTGACCGAGGTGGTCGCCCGGGAGGAGAGGAGCCATGGGTTGCGGGCGTTCGCCCTGGCGCCGGGGGTGGTGGACACCGCCATGCAGGCGCTCATCCGGAGCAGCGGCCCGGACGACTTCCCCGAAGGCGACCGCTTCCGCCGGCTGGCGGCCGAGGGACGCCTCCACCATCCCTCTCAGGTGGCCCGATTCATCCTCGACCGGTTGGTCGACGGCTCTGGGACGAGCGGGGACCGGGACGACCTGCCCGTGCAGGTTCGGGTGCCTGATGAGTCGCCCGGCCATTGAGCCGGAACGAGACGGACACCGTGCCGGGGACCGGCCTCAGGGTCAGAAGGGGAACCCACCCCCCTGCTGCCGCTTCCCCCGGAGCCGGTGGATATGAGAATCCGAAGAATCCTCCGACGGGCTGGGCCTGCCCCGGGGTGGGCACTGGCCCGACGACGCCGGGCGGTTCCGTGAGTCCGTCGGGCCCGGGTAACGTGACCCGCATGTCAGAAGGTTCCCGCAGGTTCGCCAAGCCGGCCGCCGCCTTCGGTGTGCTCGCCACCATGGCGAGCATCTGGTGGTTCGCCCTGAGGCCCCGGCGAAAGGTCAAAGACCACCAGGCTGACGGCGACCAGTAGGGAGCCTCGGGCTCCCTCCCCGGTCGCGACCACGGCCGCCGGTCGGGAGCGGCCTGCCCGGTAACCTCGCTCGGTGGCCCTGGCCTCGCTGCGCCCGCTCCGATCGCGGAACTTCGCCCTCATCTGGTCCGCCGCCCTCGTGTCCAACGTGGGCTCGTGGATGCAGACCGTTGCTCTCGGGGTGCTGGTGTACGCCCGCACCGGCCAGCCGGGCTGGACCGGCCTGGTGGCGGCGGCCGCATTCATCCCCATCGGCCTGCTGGCCCCGATCGGGGGCGCGCTGGCCGACCGGCTCGACCGGCGGCGGTGGCTGATCGTCACCACCCTCGGCGAGATGGTCTTCGCCTCGGTGCTGGCCGTCCTGGCGGCCACCGGCCACGACCCGCCTGCCGCGCTGGTCGTCCTGGCGTTGCTGGGTGGAGCGGCCGGAGCCGTGGGGTTCCCCGCCTACCAGGCCATGGTGCCCGATCTGGTCCCGCCCGAGGACCTCCTGGGCGCGGTGTCCCTCTCATCGGCCCAGTTCAATCTGGGGCGAGTCATCGGGCCGGCCCTGGCCGGCCTGGTCCTGCTGACCCACGACTACGGGCTGGTGTTCGGGGTCAACGCCGCCTCCTTCGCCGGGGTGGTGGTGGCGCTGACCATGGTGCGGCTGCCGAAGCCCGTGGCGCGCCAGCCGGGCGCGGGGATCGTCTCGCGGATGGCGGCAGGGGTGAGGGCGGCCCGGGCCGAGCCGGGATGCCGATCGGCCATCGGTCTGATCGCCTTTGTCGCCCTCCTCGCCTCCCCGTTCATCGCCCTCGTCCCGGCGATGTCCGGCATGCTCCACCGTGGGGGCGTCTCCGCGCCGGTCGGCACGGCCATCCTCGTGACGGCCCAGGGGATCGGGGCCGTCGCCGGGGCGTTGGTCCTGCCGTCACTGGCCGAGCGCATCGGGCGGCGCGCCATGTTGCAGGGCGCGTTGTTCGGACTGCCGGCGCTACTGGTGCTGTACGCCTTGGCCCCGGCGCTCTGGCTGTCGGCGCTGGCCCTGTTGGCTGTCGGTGCGGGCTACATCGCCGTGCTGGCCGGTCTCAACACGGTGGTACAGCTCCGGGCTCCGGCTGAAGCCCGCGGGCGCATCCTCAGCATCTACATGATGGGACTGGGGATCGTGTACCCCATCGGGGCCGTGCTGCAGGGGGCCATCGCCGACCACATCGGTGTGCGGGCGGTGACCGTGGCCGGCGCGGTCGTCCTGTGGGGCGGTCTCGCCCTGCTGGCCTTGCTCCGGTCGTCGGTGTTCACCGCCCTCGGCGACCCGCCCGAGGTCATCGGGCCGGTCGGTGTCGTACCCGCCGCAGAGGTCCCATGAACGAACCGGCGCCGGTCGAGGTGCTGCGGGCCAATGAGGCGGAGGCATCGCAGCGACGGATGGCCGGGGCGCTGCTTGCCGCCGGCCTCGGTCCGGGCGACCGGGTGGCGTTCTGCCTTCCCTCGTCGGCCGCGCTGCTGTGCGCAGTGCTCGGGGCGCTCCGGGTCGGAGTGGTACCCGTCCTCTTGAACGCCACACTCCTCGAGGCCGAGCGTGACCTGCTCATTGCCGATGCCCAACCGAGCATGGTGATCGGCGATCCGGCACAGCTCGCCAATCTGGACAGAGGAGCCGAGGTGGAGGTGGCACCCCAACCCCTGGCCCGGCCGATGCACTACACCTCGGGGACCACCGGCCGTTCGAAAGGGGTCTGGTCCGGCCTGTGGGACCCCGCCATGGCCGAGGCGGCCTTAGCTGACGAGGCCGACCTGTGGTCGTTCGGCCCCGGGGACGTGCATCTGGTCTGCTCGCCCATGTACCACTCGGTGTCCATCCGGTTCGCTGCTGGGACCCTCCTCCGCGGCGGGACGTGTGTGGTGCTCGATCGGTTCGACGCCGCCCTGGCCTGGGATGTACTCCGCGGCGAGCACGGGCCCGTGCCGAACACCACGTTCATGGCCCCGGCCGTCCTGCGACGACTGCTGGAGACCCGGCAACGGGACGACCGGTCCCTCGACTCGCTACGACTGTTGGTACACGCCGGCGCGCCTTGTCCGGTCCCGCTCAAGCTCCAGGCCCTCGAGCAGGTTCGCCCCGGGGTCCTCTGGGAGTTCTATGGTTCGACCGAGGGCCAGTTCACCGTCTGTTCCGCGGACGACTGGACCTCCCACCCGGGGACGGTCGGCCGGGCCCGTCCCGGGCGGACCGTGACGGTCGATCCCGACGGCACGGTCTGGTGCCGAGGCCCCGAGTTCACCCGATTCAGCTACTGGCGGGACGAGGCGAAGACCGAATCGGCGTGGCGGGACGGCTCCTTCACGGTCGGGGACATCGGGAGGCTCGACGACGACGGCTTCCTCTTCCTGGACGGCCGCCGCGACGACCTGATCATCACCGGGGGTGTGAACGTCTACCCCGTCGAGGTAGAAGCAGGTCCTCAGCCAGGCCGAGGGCGTGGCCGACGTGGCGGTCTTCGGTCTCGACGACGAGGAGTGGGGCCAACGAGTCTGTGCGGCCGTCGTCCCGACTGCATCACCCAATCCACTGTCAGCCGACCATCTGCTCGACGGAGTCGCCGCCTTGGCCGCCGCCCGCCTGGCCGGGTACAAGCGGCCAAAGCAGTACGTGGTGCTGGACGGGCTCCCCCGCACGGCGACCGGAAAGCTCCAGCGGAACAGGATCCCTGTCCTGATCGATCCGGGCTGAGACCGGGCATGGTGGACCCCGCTCGGTCCGCCCGACAGCACCGTCTGTAGTGTCCGCAGGGGGCGTTGCCCTGGCGGTGGCGCCGGCGGCGTGAGGGATACTGGGCAGGTGAGCCCCGTCGACTCCGGCCCTCCGATCGCCACCATCAACCCGGTCAACGGACACCTCCTCGAGTCGTTCGAGCCCTATGATGCCGCTGGAGTCGAGGCCCGCCTGGCCAAGGCGGCGACCGCCGCACCGGGGTGGGCGGCGAGCCCGTTCGTCGAGCGATCGAGGTTGCTGGTCACTGTGGCCGAGCTGCTGGAGGGTGAGCTCCCTGACATCGCCCATGTGGTCACCACCGAGATGGGAAAGCCGTTCGCACAGGCCAAGGCCGAGGTGTCCAAGTGCGCCAGCGGCTTCCGGTGGTTCGCCGAGCATGCCGAAGGCCTGTTGGCCGACGAAAACGTGACCGTCGATGCGGCGCTCGGTCAGGTCCGCTACCAGCCGCTCGGCGCCGTGCTCGCCATCATGCCCTGGAATTTCCCCTTGTGGCAGGTGGTCCGATTCATCGCACCGGCCGCCATGGCCGGCAACGTGGGGCTGTTGAAGCATGCCCCGAGTGTGCCGCGCACCGCCCTGTTGCTGGAGGACCTGTTCCGGCGGGCCGGCGCCCCCGATGGCGTGTTCCAGACGCTGCTGGTCGGGACCGACCAGGTACCGGCCATCATCGCCGACCCCAGGGTGGCGGCGGTGACCCTCACCGGCAGCGTGGCGGCTGGGCGTGCCGTCGCGGCCCAGGCAGGTGCCGTCGGAAAGAAGACGGTGCTCGAGCTCGGAGGCAGCGATCCGTACATCGTCCTCCCGTCGGCCGACATCGACCGGGCCGTGGCCGTAGGGATCCAGGCCCGAGTGCAGAACGCCGGCCAGTCGTGCATCGCGGCCAAGCGCTTCATCGTCCACCGGCGAGTGGCCGACGAGTTCACCTCCCGGTTCGTGGCCGGCATGAATGCCCTCTCGGTGGGCGACCCGCTCGATCCGGCCACCGAGGTGGGACCCCTGGTCACGGCGGCAGCCCGTGACACCATCGCCGCGCAGGTCGACGACGCCCGGGCCAAGGGAGCGGCCGTTCTGTGTGGTGGCGAGCGGGTCACCGGTCCCGGGGGACCGGACCATCCGGGGTTCTTCTACGCGCCGACGGTGATCACCGGCATCGAGCCGGAGATGCGGGTAGCCACCGAGGAGGTGTTCGGCCCGGTCGCCCTGCTGTTCGTGGCGGCCGACGCGGACGAGGCTTTGAACCTGGCCAATGGCACCGACTTCGGGTTGGGGTCGAGCCTCTGGACCGACGACGCCGACGAACAGCGACGGTTCATCACCGAACTGCAGGCCGGACAGGTCTTTGTCAACGGCATGGTCTCCTCCATGCCCCAGCTGCCGTTCGGGGGTATCAAGAGCTCGGGGTTCGGCCGTGAGCTCGGGGCGCACGGCCTGCACGAGTTCTGCAACGCCAAGTCGGTGTGGGTCGCGTGAGTGTTCGTACGGCACTCCGACGCCCGTGCACCTTTGGACGGGGACGGCCGTGACGGGGACGGCCGTGACGGAGCACGATCGCCACGAGCGGGTGTACCTCGACCATGCCGCCACCACCCCCATGCGTCCCGAGGCGATCGAGGCCATGGCGCCGTACCTGTCGGGGGAGTACGGCAATCCGTCGGGTCTCCACCACGAGGCCCGACTCGCCCGGCTGGCCGTCGACGAGGCCAGAGAACAGGTTGCCGCCTTGCTGGGCGCCGACTTCGGGGACATCGTCTTCACCGGTAGCGGGACCGAGGCGGACAACCTCGCCATCGTCGGGGTCGTCGACACCTTGGGCACCGAGCTCCACAGGCCGCCGGTGCTGGTCTGCTCGGCCATGGAGCACCATGCCGTGCTGGCCAGCTGCCGGTCACTGGCCGAGCGGGGCCGCGCCGAGCTACGAGTGGTGCCATCGGGGAAGGACGGCGTCATCGATCTCGACGCGCTGGACCGGGCGTGCACCTCCGACGTCGCTCTGGTGTCGGTGATGTGCGTCAACAACGAGACCGGTATCGTGCAGCCGCTGGACGCAGTGGCCGAGCGGGTCCGCCGACGGTCGCCCTCGGCCGTCCTCCACACCGACGCGGTCCAGGCGGTGCCCTGGCTCGATGTGGCGCGGCGCACGGCCGGGGCCGACCTGGTGGCGGCCAGTGCCCACAAGTTCGGCGGACCGAAGGGGGTCGGGATCCTGGTCGTCCGGCCCGGCGTCCACCTGCAGCCACTCGTCAGCGGTGGGGGTCAAGAGCGTGGGCGGCGGAGCGGCACCGTCAACGTGGCGGGCATCGTGGCCACCGCCGCCGCCCTGGCCGCCACCGCGGCCGAGCGGGCGCTCGCCGGGCCCCAGGTCACGGCGAGGCGCGATCGTCTGGCCGATGGCCTGCTGTCCTCGGTGGCCGGAGCGGTGGAGACCGGTGACCGTCATCAGCGGGTCCCCGGCCACCTCCATCTGCGCATTGCCGGGGTGGAGGGCGAGGCGCTGGTATTCCGGCTCGACCAGGTGGGGATCGCCGCGTCGGCCGGGGCCGCCTGCTCGAGCGGCGCGGCAGAGGTCAGCCATGTCCTGACATCGATGGGCCTCGGGCACGACGAGGCGGCCAGCGGGATCCGGTTCTCTCTCGGCCCCACCACCGACGACACCGATATCGATCGCGCCCTGGCCGCCGTGCCGGCCGCCGTGGCACAGCTGCGAGACTGAACCGGTGCGTGTCCTCGTCGCCATGTCCGGAGGGGTCGACTCGTCCGTGGCGGCGGCCATCGTCGCCGAGCAGTACGGACGGGACAACGTCGTCGGCGCCACGCTCAAGCTGTGGGGAGGCCCCTCGGACTCGGGGTGCTGCTCGGTGGCCGACGTCGAGGATGCCCGGCGGGTCGCCGACCAGCTCGGCTTGGTCCACCATGTGTTCAACTTCGCCGCCCAATTCGAGGAGCGGGTGGTCGAGCCGTATGTCAGGGGACACGCCGAAGGGCGCACGCCCAACCCCTGCATCGAGTGCAACCGCCATATCAAGTTCGATCGGCTCCTCGATCGGGCGCGGGCGCTCGGGTTCGATGCCGTCGCCACCGGTCACCACGCCCGGCGGTTAGCTTCACCGGGCGGGCGTTACCGCTTGTGCCGCGGGGCAGATCCCCACAAGGACCAGTCCTACGTGCTGGCCATGCTCGGGCAGACGGAGCTGGCTCGCACGTTGCTACCGGTTGGGGAACTTACCAAGGCGGAGGTGCGAGAAGAGGCGCGGCGGCTCGGGCTCCGGACGGCGGCCAAGCCGGACAGCCAGGACGTGTGCTTCATCCGCTCTGACGAGGGCCGAGCCGGCTTCCTCGGGGCCCGGCTGCCGCTCCATCCGGGCCGGCTGGTGGACCACGAGACCGGACGGGACCTCGGACCGGTCGATGCGGTGGAGCTGGTGACGATCGGGCAGCGACGAGGCATGGGGCACGATCCGGAGGGGCGACGGAGGTTCGTGACGGCGGTCGACGTCGTGGGTCGGCGGGTCACGCTCGGTCCGACGCGGGCGGCCCACACCGACCGGGTCGTCCTCCACACCGTGACCTGGGTGGACGGCCCACCCGCCGGGGAAGTCGGTGGCCGGGTGGACGACGGTTGGCCGTCGGGCCTGAGGGTCCTGGCCCAGTGCAGCGCCCACGGCCGCTCCGTGCCGAGCCAGGCCCACGGGGCCGCCATGTTGAGCGACGCGCCCGTCGAGGACGATCTGCTGACCGTCAGCTTCTCTGCCCCGCAGCGTCGCGTCGCACCGGGCCAGACGGTCGCTCTCTACGACTTCGACCACAGCGACCGCGTCGTCGGATCGGGAATCGCGGCGTGACTCGGGGAGGATGGGGAACAGTCGACCCGTGGCTGCCATGAGCCCCGATCCCGCCCGGCCCGATCCGGTGGCGCGTGCTGAAGAGCTGCGCGCCCTCATCGGCTACCACAACGACCGCTATCACCGGTTGGACGATCCCGAGATACCCGACGCCGACTACGACGAACTGGTCGGCGAGTTGCGCGCCATCGAGGCCGACCATCCCGACCTAGCCGTGCCGGGCTCCCCGACCGCCGAGGTCGGCGCCGCGCCCTTGGGGCTCTTCGATCCGGTGCTCCACCGGGTCCCGATGATGAGCCTCGACAACGCCTTCACGCCCGAGGAGCTCCAGGCGTGGGCCACCCGCCTGGCCCGCCAGGTCCCCCCTGACACCGCCTACGTGTGTGAGCTCAAGATCGACGGATTGGCCATCTCGTTGCGGTACGAGAAAGGGCGCTTCGTACAGGCGGCCACGCGGGGAGACGGCCGTACCGGCGAGGACGTGACCGCCAACGTGGCCACCATCGCCGACATTCCCGACCGTCTGAGCCACGAGGTCGGGTCGCCGCCGGAGGTGGTCGAGGTCCGTGGCGAGGTGTACATGCCGGCGTCGGCCTTCGAGGACCTCAATCGACGGCAGCAGGAAGCGGGTCAGCGGCTGTTCGTCAACCCCCGGAACTCGGCGGCCGGATCACTGCGACAGAAGGACCCCGGCATCACCGCCTCGCGGGCCCTCTCGTTCTGGGCCTACCAGGTGGGCGAGCTCGAGATGAGCGGGGATGCCGCCCCACCGGACGACGGCGCTTCTTCGCCGATCCAGATCGCCTCCACCCACGCCGAGACCCTGGCCTGGCTGGAGCGCGCCGGGTTCCCGGTGAATCCGGAACGGACCCTGGTCCACGGCATGGAGGAGGTGCTGGCCTTCTGCCGGGGCTGGGAGGAACGTCGCCACGAGCTCGACTACGAGATCGACGGGGTGGTCGTCAAGGTCGACGACCTCGGGCTCCAGCGTCAATTGGGAGCGACCTCTCGGGCGCCGCGCTGGGCCATCGCCTACAAGTTCCCGCCCGAGGAACGGACGACCAAGCTGGATGCGATCGCAGTGTCCATCGGCCGCACCGGCAAGGCCACGCCGTTCGCCATGCTCTCGACCGGTATTCGTCGGAGGGTCCACCGTCTCACTGGCCACGCTGCACAATGAGGATCAGGTCCGCATAAAGGACGTTCGCCCCGGGGACATGGTGGTGGTGCGCAAAGCCGGAGATGTCATCCCCGAAGTCGTGGGGCCGGTGCGCGACGGCAAGGGGCGACGCCGCCGCC
Source organism: uncultured Acidimicrobiales bacterium (assembly GCA_963727075.1). Classification (GTDB taxonomy): domain Bacteria; phylum Actinomycetota; class Acidimicrobiia; order Acidimicrobiales; family RAAP-2; genus Bog-756. The sequence continues at coordinate 1,515,932 of CAVSET010000006.1, read as the reverse complement.
GATGGATGTTCCCGACCACCTGTCCGAGCTGTGGCGGGCCCTTGGTCCGTCTGCCCGACGAGAGTGACACCTTCTGCACCAATCTGGACTGCCCCGCGCCAGCGGGTGCAGCGCATCGCCCACTTCGCCTCGCGCTCGGCCATGGACATCGAGGGTCTCGGGGAGCAGCGGGTGCAGCTGTTCGTGGGGCTCGGGCTGCTGAACGACGTCGCAGACCTGTACTCCTTCACCGCAGAGACGCTCGAGGGTCTCGAGGGGTTCGGGGCCCTTTCCATCGCCAACTTGCTCGGCGCCATCGACACGTCGCGCCGTCGACCGCTGCACCGGGTGCTCATCGGGCTGGGCATTCGCCATCTGGGCCAGGTCGGATCGGTCGCCTTGGCCCGGGCCATGGGTGACATCGACGCGGTGATGGCGGCGGACGAGCAGAGCCTGGCCATCGTCGACGGAGTCGGCCCGATCATCGCCGCCAGCGTGAGCCGGTGGTTCGCCTCGCCGGTGAACCGGTCCGTCGTCGAACGACTGAGGGCGGCACGAGTGAACCTCGTGGAACCGGGTCTCGAGGAAATCGAGGCCGGCGCGAACGTGCCCCAGTCCCTGGCGGGGAAGTCGGTGGTGGTCACCGGGACCCTCGAGGGCTACACCCGGGAGGAAGCGGAAGCGGCAGTGCTGGCTCACGGCGGCAAGTCACCGGGATCGGTGTCGAAGAAGACCTATGCATTGGTCATGGGGACGTCACCCGGGGCCGCCAAGGTCTCCCGAGCGGAGCAACTCGGCGTGCCCATCCTCGGCGGTGATTACTTCGCGCATCTCCTGGAGACCGGAGCGCTGCCGGCTGAGGACGGGTCAGATGCAGGCTCCAGCTGAAGACGGATCAGAGTGCGGTCGAGTCCCCGTTTCGGGGCCCCTTCGAGTAGACCCGGCCGGCAATCCGTCCTCGTGGAGCCCACCACCGATGCCACGTCAACGCAGGGACCGGCTCCTCAGCCGATGCTGAACCTGAAACCAGACTGCGGCCTTCGACACGTGGACTGGTGCCCCGAGGACGGAGGTGACAACTCCCTCGACATCGTATGGATAATGACCGAGCGGGAGAACCACCACCGTGGACACGTGATATCTGAGGAGGAATTTCCGGAGGTCTGTTGGGAGATCTGCCGTCTTCAACAGCCGGGACTCGGGCGGGCTGGCCACTCCGGCGAACGAAGCGGTGAACAGCGTCTCGACGGATGGAGGCGAGAGCCGTGAGGGTTTCGGCGTACCGTACCTTCCCTTGGTTTGCCGCCATCCGTATCCGCCGACGAGCTTGAATCGCATTCCCGAGACGGCCTGATCCACAAGCACATTGTTGATCGGGCCATAGGTATAGACGAACGAAAAGTGCGGACCCGACGGCAGGAATGGCGCCGTTGGATAGGGGTAGGCGAGCACGACACTTCCGGTGGGAATGCCATCTGCTGCCTTGGACGCGAAGAAAGCCGATTCGCCTGTCGGAGTCGTCGGTTGGGTATGGGCGGGCAGCAACGGTAGCGCCACGATGACGATTGACAGCGCTACGAGGGCTACGGCCATCTCCCTCCAGCGTCTTGACGCTGACGCCAGGAGTTGAGATTCCAAGAGTCGTTGGTGTGCCACGTCGATGCCGATGGCGACAATTGCGGCCCCAAACAACATCGTGAAGAGGGAGAAGCGAGTCGATAGAAATCCCTCCGTGATGGGAAGGTTCGCCAGTACGACAAATGGCAGGGGCACCTGAGTGTCGTGACCATTGACGTACAAGGGGGAGCCCAGCGAGAGGACGAACGACACTGCCGCCATGGCGCCACAGAAGACGACGATGCCTCGTCTGCGCATCAGAATGGCGAGGAGCACGACGGTGATGAAGAGGGGAACTCCCATGTACATCATGGGAGAGGTGGTGAGGTGTTGGGACCACTGCGAATTCAACTGTGGGGTCGTGAACCGCTGGAGATACCCGGGCACAAAGGGACCGAGCAGGTCGCCGTGGAGCGCCGCGAGTGCATTTGGTGAGTTCGGCGGTCCCTTGGCATGTTGGGGCCCGAAGAACGTGAACCCCAGCGGAAACACGAGCGCGAGAAAACCAGTGACAAGGGTAGAGACGCCGGCGGCTCTCAGATACGAGTCCTTGAGCGAAAACGTCCTCCGATTGACAACGACATAGAGGCCAGCGCCGAGAGCGCCCATCAGGACGGTGCTGGCCAGGATCTCAGGGAAGATGAGGTCCTGCACGCCGCAGACCAAACCCAGGATGACGCCAGTGCGGATTGGATTCCATTGCTTGCGGACGAGGATCTCATAGAGCAGAAGGAGTATGACCGGGGGAAGCGGAACAAACGCGAGAAAGAGGTATCCCCCTGCGTTGAAGATCACGTAAGCAGAGAAGCCATAGAGCAGCCCCCCGGCAAAGGCTGCAGGCCACCAGCGAGTCCAACGACGCAACACCAGGCACATGGAGAACGCCGAAAGGACCGGAGCCACGCCGAGGAGGACGTTCCAGGTGACGACTGGGCCAAAGGTTGCCGTAATCGGGGAAGCGACAAATCCCAGGAAGAGCATCGAACCGTTCATGCCGAAGTTCAGGCCGACGGGATAGTTCTGCCAGTCGGTGAAGAAGAGACTGTGGCCATGGACGAGGGCGAAATGGGCCCAGGCCAGCCACCACACTTGGGCGATCTCATCGGCATTGCGAGGTCCCGTCATCGTTCCCGGACCCAGGGCATCGAGATGACCACGGACCAGTGCACCCAGAGCACCGTAGATACCGAAGCAAACTGCGGCGGGCCACAATCGGCGGGCCCAGGGAAGAGGGCGGACGCCATCCGAACCCGATTCGTCGAGTTGTCTCTCCTCCAGGTCGGAGGGAGCGATCGGACCAACAGCTGTCGGTGCGCGCGACCGTGCTCATATGCCTCCCAATACCTCTGCATCATTGGGGCGGATCCACGCGCTCTGCCAACGAGCGTCACTCAGCGCCTTAGCACCCTGGTCTCCGTCGTCAAATTGCTTCGGCCGAACATCCGAAGACTAGTGCTTCTCGCTTGGTTTCCTCTTGGCGCCTCTGTGCTGTCCTTGCGAGGAGTCGACGGGTCGTTGAGCCGGTGACCGAAAGCTTGAGGACTGGGCGGCGCCTCCGGCCATCGGGGACAGCGGCGTCGGTGATTCGATGTCGCGATGACTCGGTATCAACCCGCACAATCAACCCGTACATCTTCGTGGGACGCCGTCTCGTCCAGCCATCGGCGGTAGGTCGGGCAGGCCCGATCCGGCTGGTTCTCCGGTCGGGTGGCGAGTTCAGCCAGAGCGCGGCCGACCAAACCCGCCGCGGTCCCGATCGAACGGTGCGCCAGCGGGCCCCGGGGCACCCGCAGATCCGGTGCTCACGCTCGTCCGGATAGTCGGCGGACAGCCTGGACCATCCACCCATACTCCAGGATGTTGGGGGTGCCTGCTCATCCCTCGAGCGATTCCTCAGACTTGAGCAGACTCGCTTGAACTGGCCCATGCCCCTCGTTATGTTGGCGGTGCCGGGTCAGCATGACTTCGTGCGGGGGAAAGGTACTCCTGTCGGGTCGCCGTCACCGGCGCGACCGCTGGTGCGGCCAAGGGACCATCCGCTGCGACGGACACTCTGGTGTGCAGCAACATCACCGGCACCGTGTCGTTCAGCATCCCGCTGACCAATGCCGGCAATACGACGGGCGGCGTCGAGACCTCGACGGCTAATGCCACCGTCAGCGGTTGCACGGCTTCCGGCCCCTTCCCGGTGACGGTCACCAGCGGGACGATCTCCGGGACTTTTGCCGGCAAGGCAGGCAGCACGAAGCACCCGAGTGCCCAGTGCACCGGTCTGTTGGGTACCTCGAAGAACAAGGGCACCGTGACCACGAGTTGGAATTCGAGTCCGGGCGTCGCGGCCACGACGATCGGGGTCAAGACGGTGACCGGCGGGGTCGACGGATCCCAGGCGCAATTCATGCTGAACGGTAAGTTCAAGGGTTCGTTCGGCGGTTCCGACAAGGGCAAGACCAGCAGCTCCGTCTCGGACACGGTCGAGACGGTCGGTACGCTTGGTGGCGAGTGTGGTGGGGCTGGCATCAGCACCATCCACCTCCGAATCCTTCCAGCGGGAACCCATTGACCCTGCAGTAAGGGAATAGTGACGCCCGAGTCATCGGGCGAGCGGTAACGACGAGGACGGGGTCACGGCCCCGTCCTCGTCGCGTCCGGCCGACCACCCCCGAAACGGGTCCCACACGATCTGTTGGGGACTCGGGGCATCATCACTGGGGACTCGGGCATCGTTCGGGCCCCGGGGCGCCAACTGGACCTGGACGTAGGGAAGGTGGCGAGGCCCCCCCACCCTCCACCTACCGTGCCGGCCCAATCGGTAGCCTGGGAGCAGGAAGAACGATGCCGAGTATCACCGACTCCATCGGGCGTGTCCTCGGCGACCGCTACCGACTGGTCACTGCCCTGGGTACCGGTGCGTCCGCTCACGTCTACCTGGCCGACGACGTCACCCTTCACCGGCGGGTGGCCATCAAGGTCCTCCACCCGGCGCTGGCCGGCGACGAGGCGTTCCTCAAGCGCTTCAGGGCCGAGGCTCGGGCGGTGGCCGCGCTCAACCACCCGAGCATCCTGCAGGTCTATGACTGGGGTGAGGAGCACGGGGTGCCGTACCTGGTGCTCGAGTACCTGGCCAGCGGCAGTCTCCGCCAGATCTACGACACCGGCGTGCTCCTCACGCCGGAGCAGGCGGTGCAGGTGGGCCTCGAGGCCGCCGCCGGGCTCGACTACGCCCACCGGCGAGGGCTGGTCCATCGGGACATCAAGCCCGCCAACCTGCTGTTCGACGCCGACCGCCGGTTGCGCATCGCCGACTTCGGGCTGGCCCGGGCCCTGGCCGAGGCGTCGTGGACCGAACCGGACGGCGCCATCCTCGGAACCGCCCGGTACGCCGCTCCCGAACAAGTCCAGGGGCTGGTGCTCGACGGGAAGGCCGACGTCTACGCCCTCGCCCTGGTGCTCTACGAAGGCGTCACCGGCGAGAGCCCCTTCGTGGGCGACACCACCGTGGCCACGCTCATGGCCCGGATGGACACCCTCCTCCCCGAGCACGAGGCGTTGGGCCCCCTGGGGGAGGTGCTCCAGTGGGCCGCCGCCCCCGAGCCAGCCGAGCGCTACGACGCGTCGCAGCTGGGCCTCAGTCTCGGGGAACTGGCCGAGGCCTTGCCGAAGCCCACCCCGCTTCCCGTGGTCGATGCCGTCCCGGGCGACGAGGCGGACGAGGTGGACGGCGCCATGGTCCGCCCGACCCGGCGGCCACTGCGTCGCCCAGACGAGCAGGACTTCACCGAGCTCGGCACGCCGGCCCTGCTCGAGGAGGAGGACCGCAAGACGAAGGCGGCGACGGCGAAGGTCCCATCGGGCCCCCGGGACGAGGACCGCCCACCTCGGGCGAGGCGCCGATGGCGGTGGATCGCCGCCGTTGTGCTGGTGGTCGCCGCCCTGGTCTCGGCGGGTGTGCTCTTCGCCACCCGGAGCACGCTCTTCACGCCGAGCCACCCCGTCCCGCTGCTGGTCGGGAAGACGGTGACCGCCGCCGAGCGGGCCGTTCGGGCGGACCATTTCAAGGTGCGCCAGACCGGTCAGACCTACAGCATCACCGCCGCCGCCGGTCTCATCGTGAGCCAGCACCCGGCCCCCCGCTCGCGGGGCAAGCCGGTCAGCATCAAGGAAGGTTCCGTGATCGGTGTCGTGACCTCGGCCGGACTGCCTCCGGTGGCCATCCCCGATCTCACCAAGTTCTCGACGTGCAACGACGCCGTCCAGGCGTTGGCCGCCGTGCATCTCGTGGGCGCGTGCCCGGCCGCGGCCCAGCAGTACAGCTCGACGGTCGTGGTCGGCGCGGTGATTGGCAACAACCCGACCGGCACCGCCCCCTACGGCTCCACCGTGACCATCAGCACCTCCAAGGGCCATGCCCCTGTGGCCATCCCGCCGGTGAACGCGGCGGGGACCACCTACGCCGCCGCCGCCGCCGCCCTCTCGGCGTTGGGCTTCGTCCCGGCGCAGGGCCAGGACTACAGCCCGAGCGTGCCCCTCGGCCAGGTCATCGGCACCTCACCCGACCCCTCGGCCGGTCCCCAGCCCTATGGGTCGAGCGTCACCGTCGTGGTGTCGCTCGGCCCCCGGCCCGTGACCATCCCCAACGTGTCGGGCAGCACGGTGGCCGCGGCCACCAGTGCCCTCGAGGCCCTCGGCTTGAAGGTGGCCGGCCCGTACGGTCCGCCGGGGTCGACCAAGGTGCTCTCGACCGACCCCTCGGCCGGGACCTCGGTGCAACCGGGGACGACCGTCAACCTCTACACCCTGTGACAACGGTCCCTGCCCCGTGACCCTCATCGAGCCCGGGTGCGACCTGTGCGAGGCGTCCCGCTTGACCGAGTGGTTCCATGAGGACGACGTCTGTTGGGTGGCCGCTTGTGAGGTGTGCGACGTGCCCATGGTGGTGTGGAAGCAACACGGGAGCGAGCCCCCGGCCGGGGAGCTGGAGCACATGCTGTCCCGGCTGACTGCGGTGGCGGACGCCCGCCTCGGTCCTGGGGGGTGGTCACTCGATCGGGTGATGCGCCAGATCCCGGACCACTTCCATGCGCACGCCCGGGACCCCAACTGGTGGTTCCGCCGGTTCGGCCGGCGTTGACCGGCCCGGCCGCCCACCGACCGTGATCAAGTACCTGGGGTCCAAGCGTCGCCTGGTCCCCGCCCTCACCGCCCTGGCCCGAGCGTCTGGGGCCCGGACCGGCCTCGACCTGTTCTGCGGGACGACCCGGGTGGCCCAGGCCTGGAAGGGGCTGGGCCTGACCGTGACCGCCGTCGACAGTGCCCGGACCGCCCACGTCCTGGCCCGCTGCTACGTGGCCACCGACAAGGCGAATCCACCCGGCCTGATCGCCGATGTCGCCGACGCGGTGGCCGGGCTCAACGCCCTGAAGGGGGAGCCCGGCTACGTGACCACCACGTTCTGCCACGAGGCCAGGTACTTCCGGCCCGCGAACGGGGCGCGCATCGACGCCGTGCGCGAGGCCATCCAACGCGACTACGCCGGAACGCCACTATGGCCGGTGCTGGTCACCAGCCTGTTGGAGGCGGCCGACCGGGTCGACTCGACCACCGGTGTCCAGATGGCCTACCTCAAGCGCTGGGCAACTCGTGCCGACCGGCCCTTGGAATTGCGGGTGCCCGAGCTGCTGGCCGGGCCCGGCGTTGCCGTGCGGGGCGACGCTTGCCGGCTGGCCGGCTCCGCCGACCTGGGCGAGGTCGACATCGCCTATCTCGACCCTCCGTACAACCAGCATCGGTACGACTCCAACTATCACGTGTGGGAGACCATCGTGGCCTGGGACGCCCCGACCCACTACGGAGTGGCCTGCAAGCGGGCGGACCTCCGGGACCCCGACCGCCGCAGTGTCTTCAACGGGCGGCGGACCATGCCCCTCGCGCTCGGCCAAGTGGTGGCGTCGGTCGCCGCCGACGTGGTGCTCCTGAGCTACAACAACGAGTCGTGGTTGACGTTCGAGGAGCTGAGGGACCTCTGTGCCGTCCGCGGACCGGTGGCGGTGCTCGCCTTCGACTCGGCCCGCTACGTGGGGGCCCGCATCGGGATCCACAACCCGGCCGGTGACAAGGTGGGCCGGGTGTCCCATGTCCGCAACACCGAGTACGTCCTGGTGGCGGGGGAGCGCCGCCGGGTCCGCTCGATGGTCGATGCGGTGGTCGTCGCCGGGTTGGGCCTGGCCGTTGACGGCCCGGTTCCGGTTGTCGCCCACCGCCCGAGGGGTACCGTGCCGGTTTGACCGAGTTGTCGGGGCCCTGTCAACGTGGTCGGGCCGAGACCGCCTGCCACCCGGGATGGGCGGACGACAACCCAACGCGGCAGAAACGGGGGAACCGACGACATGGGAGCACTGGACGGGCGCATCGCGATCATCACCGGGGCCGGTCGCGGTATCGGACGCGAACACGCGCTCTTGTTCGCCTCCGAAGGGGCGAAGGTGGTCGTCAACGACCTGGGCGGCGCCGTGGACGGCTCGGGCGACGACCGTTCTCAGGCCCAGGTGGTGGTGGACGAGATCGTCAAGGCCGGGGGTGAGGCGGTGGCCAACACCGACGACATCACCGACTGGGAAGGCGGGAAGCGCCTCATCGACGCCGCCGTCCAGTCCTTCGGCGGCCTCCACGTGCTCATCAACAACGCCGGAATCCTCCGTGACCGGGTGCTGGTCAACATGTCCGAGGCCGACTGGGACTCGGTGGTGAGGGTGCACCTCAAGGGACATTTCGTGCCCACCCGCCATGCCGCCGCCTACTGGCGTGAACAGACCAAGGCCGGGACCGAGGTCCGGGCGGCCGTGGTCAACACCTCGTCCACCTCTGGCTTGCTCGGTAACCCGGGTCAATCGAACTACGGCGCGGCCAAGGCCGGTATTGCCGCGTTCACCACCATCGCCGCCGACGAGCTGGTTCGCTATGGGGTCCGGGTCAACGCCATCGCCCCGGCGGCTCGCACCCGCATGACCGAGCAGACGCCGGGGCTCTCCGACATCGTGCAGGCCCCGGCCGACGCCTCGGTGTTCGACAGCTGGGACCCGGCCAACATCTCTCCTCTGGTGGCCTACCTGGCCACCGAGGCCTGTCCCGCCTCGGGCACGGTCTTCTTCGTCCAGGGCGGCCAGGTCCGGCTGTTCCAGCCCTGGACGATGACCGAGACCATCGAAAAGGACGGCCGGTGGACGGTCGCCGAGCTGCAGGCGGAGATGCACCGGCTCGGAGCCTGAGCGGTGTCCCCGATGAGGGGGCCGGGTCGATCCACGGCTGACCCCCGCCTCGACACCTCCGAGTCGATCGAGGCCGAGGCCATGTTGAGCGGCACCGGCGCCGGTGCCGAGGGCGGCATCGTCGTCCCTTGGCCGGTCCTCTTCCGGCACCGGTTGCACCGCCGGGTGGCCCGCTCGGACCGTTACCAGTGGTGGGTGCTGTGGACGGTGCTCGCCGGCCTGCTCTCGGTGAACATCACCTTCACCGTCTTCGTCGTGGCCCTGCCTCAGGTCGCCCGCCAGCTCCACTCATCAGTCTCCACGCTCACCTGGACCTCCACGGGCCCGCTGCTGGCCTTCGGGGTGGCCGCACCGGTGCTCGGGAAGCTCGGCGACCTGCGCGGCTACCGCCGCCTGTACCTGTGGGGGCTGAGCGGGGCCGCGGTCAGCGTGGTCCTCACCGCTTCGGCGCCTACAGCCGGGGTGCTCATCGCAGCCCGGCTCTTCGACGGCATCCAAGGGGCGGCCACCGGGGCGGCGTCGATGGCGCTCGTGCTGCAGGCCTTCTCCCACGAGGACCGGGTGAAGGCCATGGGCTGGTGGGCCCTGGTCGGGGCCGGAGGGCCGGTGCTCGGGGTCACCATCGGCGCCCCCATCATCCAGTACCTCGGGTGGCGCGCCCTGTTCTGGGGGGAGCTTCCCCTGATGGCGCTGGCCGCGGTGCTGGCCGTGATCGTGTTGCCCACCCGGGACCGCCCCGGCCAGCCGGTCGCCACGATGGGGCAGGCGGCGGATACGAGCGCGGCCGGGCCACCGCCCGCTCCGCCCGGCCACCCGGTCACGGGCGCCGACCCGAGCCCGCCCAGCCCGTGGGGGCAGCTCGACTGGACCGGGTCATGGACGCTGGCCGTCTCGGTCACCGCGGCGCTGCTGGCCCTCAACGAGGCCCCCTCGTGGGGGTGGACCTCCCCGGCTACCCTCGGTGTGGCGGCAGTGAGCCTCGTGGCCGGCATCCTGTTCGTGCTGGCGCGAGCGCCGCGCTGCTCTTCCGCTCATCCCCCTCCGCTATTTCAGGATGCGGAACTTCGTCTTCCCTCTGGGCGCCCGGACGTTTGTCAATTTCTCCTACATGGGCGGGTTCTTCCTCTTCCCGATCTTGGTCGAGCGGGTCTACGGCTACAGCGAGACGCGGGCCGGGCTGGTCTCCACCGCCCGTCCGCTGATGTTCTCGCTGGTGGCGCCCATTGCCGGGTATGCCGCGGTCAAGGTGGGGGAGCGCCTGTCGGTCGTCGCCGGCGCCCTGGTCCTGACCAGCTCCATGGTGCTCTTCACCCAGCTCGGGCCGGTCCCCGGCCTGGGGGTCATCGTGGTCGCCCTGGCTCTGTCCGGGGTGGGCATCGGCCTCGCCACTCCCTCGACGGCCGCGTCGGCGTCCAACGAGGTGGCCCCTGACGAGCTCGGCGTGATGAGCGCGGCGCAGCAGCTGATCACCCAGATCGGCGTCGTGGCCGGCATCCAGGTCATGGTCACCGTCCAGGCCAGCGGCAAGGGAGGGGTCGGGTCGCTGACCTCGTTCCACCGGGCCTACGCGGTGGGGGCGGTAGTGGCTGTCCTGGCCGGGGTGTGCGCCGTGTTCATGCGCGACACCCCCAGGCCGGCCACCCCACACCCACCGCACGGCGGACCGGCCGCGTGACCGTCACTCGGTCATGGCCATGATGCGGGAGCCGATCTCGACGGCAGCCGGGTCCGGGGTCATGGTCTGGAGGGCCATCAGCTTGGCGATGTCCCCTTCGACCCGGATCTTCCCCGACATGAAGGCCTGGATGCCCGCCTGCGGGTTGCCCTCCACCAGGATGGCCTTGGCCACGTCGTAGTCGAGTGTCACCGTGAGGTCCACCGCCTCGATGTGACCGGTGTCGAGGACCAGCTCCCCACTGCTGGTGTCGACGTGGGCCTGGACCGTCCCCTCGCCGAAGGGCACCGTCCCGATCACCAGGTTCATCCGGATCGACTGGTCGATGATCGCGCCCTTGCCGTCGTACTCCGCCCGGATGGAGCGGGCCTCGATCAGCCATTCTTCGCTCAGGAACTGATAGGTGGCCATGCCTGTGTTGCTCCTTGCCCTTCGATTCGGTCGTCTGGCCGACACACTAATCCGGTCGCCACACCACCCTCGGGGCGCCGTACCGCACTCGGCGACGGGCCCGGCCGATAGCATCCGGTCCCATGGCTGCTCCCACCATCCCAGGTGCCGAGCCGTGGTCGACCGAGGCCGGATCCCACGGCGTGCTGGTCCTCCACGGGTTCACCGGCAACCCCCAGTCGATGCGGCCGCTGGCCCGGGCGGTCGCCGCGGCCGGCTTCAGCGTCGACCTCCCCCTGCTCCCCGGCCACGGCACCTCGGTGGAGGACATGGTCCCGACCCGGTGGGAGGACTGGTCCGAGGCGGCCGAGGCCGCCTACTCCGACCTGGCCACCCGCTGCGCCCGGGTGGCGGTCACCGGGCTGTCCATGGGCGGCACGTTGGCCTGCTGGCTGGCCGAGCAGCATCCCGAGATCGCCGGCATCGCGGTGGTCAACCCTCTGGTCGAACCGCCGGTGGCCGACTTCCTGGACGGGATCAGCGCCCTGTTGGATGCGGGAACCGAGGTGATCGACGGGATCGGATCGGACATCGCCAAGGAGGGGTCGGTCGAGTCCGCCTACGCCGGCACCCCGCTCGCCCCCGTCCTGTCGCTGTTTGAGGCTGTCGCCGCGGTGCGGGACCGGCTGGCTGAGATCCGCTGCCCCACGTTGATCCTGAGCAGCCGCGAGGACCACGTGGTGGCGACGGAGTCCGGCGATGTCCTGGCCGCCTCGGTGGGTGGGCCAGTGGAGCGGGTCCACCTCGAGCGCAGCTTCCACGTGGCCACCCTCGACTGGGACGCCCCCCTCATCGAGGCGCGGGTCGTGTCCTTTGCCACCGAGGTCCTCGGCGGGCCGGGCACTGTCGCCGCCTGATGGCCGCACCCGACCGCCTGTCCCGGGCCGACGTGGCCCACGTGGCCGCGCTGGCCCGCCTGGCGCTCACCGAGGAGGAGCTCGAGCTGTTCACCGGCCAGCTGGCCGAGGTGCTCGATCACGCCGCCGACGTGGCCTCGCTCGACCTGACCGGCGTCGAGCCCACCGCCCACCCCATGGCCGTGTCCAACGTGCTCCGGCCCGACGAGCCGCAGCCTTGTCTCGACCGCGACGAGGTGCTCGGCCAGGCGCCGTCGGTGGAGGGCCACCGGTTCCGGGTGCCCCGCATCCTCGGGGACGCCCCGTGACCTCGGCCCGGCCTTCGACGTTCCTGGCCAATGCGATTCGGTCGGGGGCCAGGTCGGCGGTGGACGTCCTCGATGAGCACCTGGCCGCCATCGAGGCCCACGACGCCGACATCCACGCCTTCAATCTGGTGACGGCCGACCGGGCGCGGGACCAGGCCGTCGCGGTCGACCGCACGGTGGCCGCCGGAGACGACCCCGGCGCGCTGGCCGGCGTCCCGGTGGCCCTCAAGGACAACCTGTGCACCCGGGGCGTGCCCACCACATGCTCCTCGCGGATCCTCGAGGGCTGGCGCCCTCCCTACGACGCCACCGTGGTGGCCCGCCTGACAACAGCGGGGGCAGTGGTGGTGGGCAAGACCAACATGGACGAGTTCGCCATGGGCTCGTCCACCGAGAACTCGGCCTTCGGACCGACCCGCAACCCCCACGACCCGAGCCGGGTGCCCGGCGGCTCGTCCGGGGGCTCGGCGGCCGCGGTGGCGGCCGGCTTCGTCCCCCTGGCCCTCGGTTCGGACACCGGAGGTTCGATCCGCCAGCCGGCGTCCCTGTGCGGCGTGGTCGGTATGAAGCCCACCTACGGCACGGTGTCCCGCTTCGGACTGGTGGCCTTTGCCAGCTCGCTGGACCAGATCGGGCCGCTGGCCACCACGGTGGCCGATGCCGCGCTCCTCTTCGACGTGATCGGAGGCCACGACCCGGCCGACTCCACGTCGCTCAACCGGCCCACGCCCCGCGTGCTCTCGGTGCTCGACGACGGCGTCGCCGGTCTCACCGTCGGAGTGCTCACCGAGCTGATGCAGGGCGCCTCGCCCGACGTCGTGGCCCGGGTCCGAGAGGCGGCGGAGGCCTGCGCCACCGCCGGGGCCAGGGTCGAGGAGGTCTCGGTCCCCGAAGCGGTCCTCGGCCTGTCCGCCTACTACCTCATTGCCCCGGGTGAAGCCTCGTCCAACCTGGCCCGCTACGACGGCGTCCGCTACGGCCTGCGGGTCGACGCCGAGGACACCGTGGCCATGAACACGGTCACCCGGTCGGTCGGCTTCGGCGACGAGGTCAAGCGCCGCATCATGCTCGGCACCTACGTGCTGTCGGCCGGGTACGTGGACGCCTACTACAACCAGGCCTTGCGGGTCCGGACCAGGATCATCGAGGGATTCGAGGCTGCGTACCGCCGCTGCGACGTCATGCTGGCGCCCACCGCCCCGACCACCGCCTTCCCCATGGGGGCGAAGTCCGACGACCCGCTGGCCATGTACCTCTCCGATGTCTGCACCATCCCGTCCAACCTGACCGGCCACCCGGCCGTGAGCGTCCCCTTCGGTCCGGGGGAGGATGGGCTGCCGGTCGGGGTGCAGGTGCTCGGCCCGGCCCTCTCCGAAGGCACCATCTTGAAGGTGGCCGCGGTGGTGGAGGACGCGGCACCCGACCTGCCGACCCCGGTGCTGGCGGCAGGGGGCAGTGTATGAAGCCCGGGTGGGAGATGGTTGTGGGCCTCGAGGTCCACTGCGAGCTCAAGACGGCGACCAAGCTCTTCTGTGGCTGTCCGAACGCCTTCGGCGGTGAGCCCAATACCCAGGTGTGCCCGGTCTGCCTGGGACTGCCGGGATCGCTCCCGGTCGTGAACCAGCGGGCGGTGGAGCTGGCCATGGCCATCGGCACCGCGCTCAGCTGCGAGATCGCCCCTTCGACTTTCCACCGCAAGAACTACTTCTATCCCGACCAGGCCAAGGACTACCAGATCACCCAGTACGACGAACCGATCAACCGGCGCGGTTGGCTCGACCTCCCGACGGGACGAGGGTCGGGATCGAGCGAGCCCATATGGAGGAGGACACCGGCAAGACCTCGCATGCCGGAGCCTCGGGCCGCATCCACGGCGCCGACTACTCCCTGGTTGACTACAACCGTTCCGGGGTCCCGCTGGTCGAGATCGTGAGCGCCCCGGACATGCGGTCGTCCGCCCATGCTCGCGCCTATGCCACCGAGCTCCGCGGCGTGCTCATGGCCTCGGGCGCCTCGGACGGCAAGATGGAGGAGGGTTCGATGCGGTTCGACGCCAACGTGTCGGTCCGTCGGTCCGCCGCCGACCCCTTCGGCACCCGCTGCGAGATCAAGAACCTCAACTCGATGCGCTCACTGGGCCGGGCCATCGACTTCGAGGCAGACCGCCAGATCGCTCTCATCGAGGGGGGTGGCGAGGTCACCCAGCAGACCAGGCACTGGGACGAGGAAGCCGACCGCACCGTGACCCTGCGCTCCAAGGAAGACGCCTATGACTACCGCTACTTCCTCGAGCCCGACCTGGTGCCATTGGTCCCCGACGCCGAGTGGATCCGGGCGGTGGGCGACACCATCGGCCCGATGCCCGGGGCCAGGCGGGCCCGGTTGATGGAGCTGCTCGACGCTGGCGGCGGTGCCTCCGGCGCGCAAGCCGACCAGATCACCACGGTGGTCGACCTGGGCCTCGACGAGCTGGTCGTGGCGGCTGTCGCCGCCGGTGTCCCGACCGGTCGGGCGCTGGCCCGAACGGCCAATGAGGCCGCCACCGACGCCGAGGCCGCCCGGCGGTTGGAGCCGCACTCCTACGTGGCCCTCCTGACCATGGAGGCCGACGGGTCGCTGACCGCCACCCAGGCCAAGGCGGTGCTGACCGAGCTACTGGCCGCGGGGGGCGGCGACCCGGCCGCCATCGCGGCCGCCCACGGCTTCGAGGCCATGTCGGAGGACTCGCTGGTCACCACGGTCGCCGCGGTGGTGGACGCCCATCCCGACGAGTGGGACCGATTCTGCCGGGGCGACGACGGCGAGCGCAAGAAGCTCTCCGGCTTCTTCACCGGCATGGTCATGAAGGCGACGGGAGGCCAGGCCGACGGCAAAGCGGTGGCCGCCGAGCTGCAGCGCCTTCGGGGATGACGCGCCCCGGCCGAGGGAAGGGACTGCCCCGCCGACCGCGGGGATTAGGGGACGAAGAAGGGCAACGTGGTTGAGGCGTCGAGGGCCGGGGGCGGCCCTCCGGCCGCCAAGTAGGGGCCCGATGGCGCGAAGCCGAGCCGGGTGATGTAGACGGGCCGGGGCGGGATGTCAGGCTTCGGGGCCAGCGATCGCCACGGGCTGTAGAGCATCCAGACGCCGGCCTGGTCCTCGAAGACCGAGGCCTCCCCGGGCCCCTGGCCCTGGCTGTTCGAGCCGAGCAACGGCACGGTGGAGGTGTCGGCACACGGCCCGGCCGGTCCGCTGCAGCGGGCGGCGCCGATGGCGTAGGCGTCGTGGTTGAACCAGTTGCCCGAGTAGAAGACCCAGTAGGTACCGCCCACCTTCAGCATCTGCGGAGCCTCGACGATGCTGCCCTGCCAGGCCTCGTCGGGCTGCATGATGTCCGCGGCCGAGCCGGTGAGGCTCAACCCGTCGGCTGACAGCGGCTGAGACCACATTTTGGTCGGCGTGGTCGACCCCCCGATGTTCTGGTCGGATTTCCACAGCATCCAGTTGGCGCCGCTGGTGTCGGTGAACACGCGGGGATCGATCGAGCCGCCTTGGTCCCGCTGGCAGATGAACGGGTTGGGCTCCGACGTGAACGGACCGTCCGGGGCCGGCCCGGTGGCGTCCCCGATGCACTCCATCGGGGGTGACGAGCCTTGCACCAGGGCGGTGAAGTACAGGACATAGGTCGACCCGAACCGATGGACGTCAGGGGCCCAGGTGAATCCGGCCACCGCCCAGGACGGAAGGGCGGGCAGGGCATCGGCCACCGGGCTCCACTTCGTGAACCGGGTGGCCGAAGCTACCGGGACGTTCACGGCCGGCGGCCCGGGTTCCCCGCTGGTGAAGAGGAAGTAGCGGCCGCCGAACACGTAGAGGACCGGGTCCGACTGGTTCTGGCCGGAGGGGACGGGCTGGCCGGGGGAGAGGGGGGTGGACGTCGCCGGGGGCGAGTACGCCGCGGCCGACGGGTCCGATGGCGCCGGCCTCTGGATGGATGGGCCAGGAGCCGACGGGCGGGGCGGGGCGGCCCGGGGCGCCGACCCGCCCTGGGTGGCGGCCACGCCGATCCCGATGGCGGCCACGACGACCAGAGCGCCGGCCAGGCGCCCCCACCGAGACGTTCGGTTCCTCGGCCCGGCCGTCGCCTCGCCGGTTCCGCCGCTCATGCCTGACGGAGGCCGCTCGGTCCGTCGCCGGGGGTCGCCGGCTGCGCTCCAGGACTCATGGGACTGACAAGGTTACCGTCCGGGCCTCCCTTGGGGACGAATGGTGGACATCTCACCCCCAACTGGGGACAGACCGAGAAATGTGGAGGAAAACATAGGGATTTCATACGGGCCTCTTGACCCTTGGATATGCACCCTTCACAGTGGCAATTGTTCGGAAAGCTGAAGCTCCACCGAAGACCGGAGGAGGCCGGAGGGGGAGGCCGAAGGGTCCCTCCGAGGGTCGACTTGCAGGGGCGGGGAGCAGTAAGTGACCGACATGGTGGTCCGGGGACGGGCCAAGGTGCTCTTCGGAGTGCTGAGGCTCGGTACCCGTTCCCGAGTCGTCCGACACGGCTCGGTGCGGGTGAGGCCGGGCCCTACCGCGAGCGTGGCCCCGAGGAGCTCGGGCGGTTCGTCCGTCCGGTTACTCGGGGCTGCATCGCGTTCGGGCGCGTTCGGGACCGCCGGCCACCGAGCAGCTCAATGGAGGTGTGCCGACCGAGCCTCCGCCGCCGCCGCCTCCATGCGACAGGGGTCCTCATCGTCCTCGTTGCACCGCTCGCATTCGAGCTCGAGCGTGCTGTGGGCGATGGAAAAGGTAGGTGGCGATGGCCTTCTTCACCCGATCGCCGACGGCCTGGGCCTCCTCGAGGGTGGGATGACCGGTCAGCACCATGTGGGCGGAGAGCAATCGCATCTCGCTGGACAGGCTCCAGACGTGGAGATCGTGCACCTCACCGACCCCCGGCATGCCCTCCATGGACGATCTGAGCTCGATCAGGTCCACGTCGGACGGAGTGGACTCGAGCAGCACCGCCACGCTGCCGCGGAACAACCTCGTGGCCTGGTAGACGATGATGGCCGCGACGACCAGGGCGGACACCGGGTCCAGCCAGCTTGCCGAGGGGAGGAAGAGCAGACCCACCGCGCCGACGATCACGGCCAGCGACGCCAGGGCATCCCCCGCCATGTGCAACACCGCGGCGCGCATGTTCAGATCGGAGGATCCGTCGCGGAGGACGAGAGCCGCCAGTCCGTTGACGACCAACCCGAGTGAGGCGACGATCACCACCAGCCCGGCGTGCACGTGCTCCGGATGACCGAGCCGGTAGATGCTCTGGATCACGATCAAGAGCGTGACGACGGCGATGAGCGACGCATTGGCCAGCGCGGCCAGGATCGTGGCTCGATGGCTGCCGAAGGAGCGTTCGGCGTCGGGCGGACGCAACGCCAACCGCACGGCGACTATCGAGAGGGTCGAGCGCGCCCACATCGGTGAGATTGTGCCCGGCGTCGGCCAGCAGGCCGGTTGAGTGCGCCATCAGACCGAGCACGAACTGGGCGACCACCAGCCCGGCATTCATGGTCAGGCCGATGGCGAGTCGTCGTGTGCGTGTCATGCCCATCCCTCGGTGCCGAGCCTACCCGGCCCCACTCGTGGCCGATAACCTGCCACGGTGACGCGCCAACGGAGGCCCAGGCTACGTCGGTGGTTGACCGTGACCCTCGTCGTGCTGGTCGTCGTGCTGCTGGTGCTGTTTCCCATTGCGACGGCCCGCCTGTTCATCTGGCCCCCCACTGACAGCCCTTCCAAGGCGGACGCGGTGATCGCGTTGGGTGGCGACACGGGACAGCTGCGGGCCAAGCAGGCGATCAAACTGGCCCGGGCGGGCTACGCGCCGGTGGCGGTGATCTCCCTCGGGGGGACGAAGCCGGTCCCGTGCCCGAAGCCGGTGCCCCGTGTGTCGATCATCTGCTTTCGGGCCGATCCGCTGGACACCCGGGGCGAGGCCCAATTCGTCGCCCGGCTGACCGCCAGTCGCCATTGGCATCGGATCATCGTGGTCCCGGAGCGGAGCCAGGCCACCCGCGCCCGACTGCTGTTCGAGAGGTGCACGGCGGTGCACCTGGAGATGGTCCCGGTCACCGACCCGCGGTCTCACCTGGCCTACGACGTGGTCTACGAGTGGGGTGCCTTGACCAAGGCGCTGGTACTCGAGCGCTCCTGTTGACTAGCGGGGAGCCCAGCCGAACCGCCTGGCCAGCCTCCGCACTTGCACCCGGCGGCGGCCGGCGAACCGGTAGCAGGCGGTGAAGGCCCGGGAGACCAGGCCCTGATGCTGCACCAGCAGCTCGGAAGTGCTGGCGGCGCGGATCTCCTCCGCCATGCGCAGATAGGCGTGGCGCCGGTAGTGGCGGATGCTGTCGGTGAGATCGTCCTCGGTGAGGACGAAGGTTCGCACATCGCAGATGGTCGCGTTCGGGAGGGTGGCGGTGACTTGGTCGAGAGCGGCGTTCATGGACCGGTGACGGAGGTGACGGTCGGGCTCTCGGGGATTGTCGAGCGGCACCTCCGCCCCGTTGAGGAGGATGAGCTGGGTGCCGGGCGGGATCGACCCGGACAACCAGCGGATGTTGTCCCGGAAGGCATCTTCGGCAATGCCACCGAGGAACTCGAATTCTCGGGCGAACCAGCCGAGGAACTCGCGGTCGATGCCCTCCCGCCCGAATCTCGCCTCGAGGATCGGCCACAGAGCCGCGTCGGTGGCGTCTACATGCAGTTGGTGCCAGGGCACGACCAGACCGAGGCGGCGGTGACGGTACAGACCCTGCGTGTAGTCGGTCAGCACGCTGTAGACGAGCACGTCGTAGTCGGGAGAGACGACCACCGGGGATTCGTACACCTGTTGGTCGAGGAAGGGGATGCGGTCTACCACGTCGCGTTGTGCGCGGGTGAGGCCTGCCCCAGACTGCCGGAGAAGCTCGGTGTGACCCACGTGGAAGAAGGTGCCGGTGGGCCCGGTGCGGGCGAAGTCGGTGGCGATCCGGCCACCGAGGAACTGAGCCGTCGTCGTGAGGTCACATCCCCCGACCATCAGGACTTTGTTGGGCTGGGACGCCGCCCCGCCCTCGCTCGTCGGTAGGCCGAGCTCTTCCGTCCGGTCGGCATCGCACCCCTCGGTGTCCAGCGTGATCCAGTCGACCGTCCCATCGAGCGAGGAGGCAACCTCACCGACGATCGATAGGGCGGGGCGCCCGAGATGCTCGTAGACCCATTGCTCGACCCCCATGTCGAGGACCCGACAGGAGAAGAGGAAGTCCTCCAGCGCACCGTCGTCGGGCGAGCGGGAGTAGAACCCGCAGATCCCATAGTCCCCGTAGCGATCGCGGACCCGTATGTAGCCGGTGTCATGCCGAGGATCGGCGATCATCGCCTCGAACTGCTCTCGGTCGGGCCGGCGCTTGGTGAAGTTGAGCTGATGGGTGCGGGCCACCAGCTCGAAGAGTCGGTCCAGCTCGCTCTCTGTGTCGTAGTAGACACCGATTCGGATGTCGCAGGACCGCAGGAACGCCTCGGTGGTGACTGGCGCAGCCTGGCGATCGGTCAGCTTCCGCTCCAGCATCTGGTACTGCCGCAACCTGGTCAGACCACGGTCGTCCTTCCCCGAGAGCTCGGGCAGCCCGAGTAGGCGATCAAGGATGTCGGGACCAGCCGTCTGTAGGCGGGGCGAGAAGTGGCGGGCCTCGGCCCGATTCAGGGGCAGGTCATCGATGAAGAGGACGTTCTCCGGCCGCAGCTGGGCGTCTTCGACGATCTGGGCGACTCGGGGGCCCTTCGGTGACCAGTCGACTCGGGCAAAGACGAACTCGCTCCACAGACCGGCCTGCTCGAGACGGGCGCGGGCTTCGGCCGGTTCGTTCTTCGAGCAGATCGCGTTGACGATCCCTCGCCGGTTCAGCGTGCGGACCAGGTCGATGCGAGACTGGTCCAGTTGGACCGGTCCTTCGCTGAGGGTGCCGGTCCACAGCGTCTCGTCGAGGTCCCACACGATCATCTTGACCGGTGCGGACAGACCTTCGGCCGCGGGATCCCCGGGGTCCAATACGTCCAGTTCCACCTCCTCATGGTATCGGCCCGATCAGCTCAGCTCGCAGCCGCAGCCAGGTGTTGGAATCGACAACTGATACCTTGTGCGTGTGCCGTTGGACAGGCAGGTTGTCGAGCGCCAGGCATGGGTGGAGCGAGTGGCCGAATCCCCTCCAGTGGTCCACCCGGAGGCAATCAATGGTGCCGTCTGGAGCACGGAAATGACGTGCTACCAGTTCATGGCCGATCAAGTTCGACCCGGTTCGCGCACGCTGGAAACCGGCGGCGGGATGTCGACCGTGCTCTTTGCGGCCTGGGGGTGTGATCATCTGGCTGTCGTCCCATTTGAGAACGAGGCAGACGCGATCATCCAGTACTGCGCGGCGATGGGGATCGGAACAGAGTCACTTCGATTCGACCTCCGGCCGTCGGAAGTGGCCCTACCTCAAATTGGCGGGCTCGGAGGAGTTCGACCTCGTGTTCATCGATGGATGTCACGGATTTCCCATGCCGATCATTGATTGGTTCTACGGAGCGGGGCTACTCCGTCGAGGAGGCATCGTGGTGTTCGACGACATCCAGCTCCCTCAAGTCAGGTCACTCATCGAATCGTTTGTCGAGCGCGACGATCGCTGGCAGAAGCTGGTGGCAACGGGGAAATGGATGGCCTATCGTCGTCTGTCCGAAGGCCCTTTGGTAGAAGGTGAGCTGAACCAGCCGTTCTTCCCGGTCCCGAGGCCGACTCTGTGGAGGCGGGTGAAGAGCGTTGTGCCGGTGAGCCTCAAACGCAAGCTGAGGCAGCTCTGGGCGCCGGCGAGCTCGTCAACGGACCGTCGGGAGTGAATCGACAACCGATGAGTACACGGCGAGTCCAGTTGCATCTACGACGGATGAAGAGAGACCTCCGTGACCGGTGGGAGATTCGCACGGACCCTTCCTATCGTCAACTGGCCAGGTCATTCGAGCTACCTGATGGAAGCCAGAGGATCTACTGCCACCACCTTCGCAAGACGGCCGGGACCAGTCTCTACTGGAGCTTCATGGCCCTGGGCGGTGAGGACCCGATCGATGTGTGGCGCCGGATCACCGCGTCGCGCTTGCCTCGAACGATCAGTGGAGGGTACAGCTATGTTTCCAACCATCGGAGGCTCATCGCCGAGGGTGCCTATTTCTTTGCACGATCGCACCGCGCCGCGGCCCGTCAACCGCTACCGTCGAAGACGTTCACGGTGACCATCCTCAGGGATCCCGTGGCGCGAGTTCACTCCTACTTCGACTATCTGGTGGCCGGTGACCAGCCGACCTTGCCGGGCCGGGTCTCGGATCGCCAGCGACGCATGGCCGCGGACGGATTCGACGCCTTCCTGGATCGGGTCCCGGCCTGGGACCTGTTGAACCAGCTGGCGATGTTCTCCGAACGCTTCGATGTGTCTGAGGCGACCGATCGAATCGCCGCATGTTCGAGTGTCCTGTTCACCGAGGGCTTTGGCGAGGGCCTGGCCCGATTGGGGCGACGTCTGGAACTGCCGCTCGAAGTCCAGCGGGCTCGAGTGACGGAATGCCGGTCCTCCCTGTCCGACGAGCAGATGGAGCGACTCCGATCGAGGTTGGATCCCGAGTATGAACTGCTTCGTCGACTCCGAGCGGGGGGGATCAGCGGAATCGATGCGGTTCCGGTGGCCGAATGAGATCTGCGACGTTTCGGCTGGCGGTCCTCCAGCAGCAGCTTGCCCTCATTTGCTAACGTGAATGGCATGCGGAAACTGACCAAGTTGGCAGCGCTCGGTTCCCTCATCGCCTTACTTGCTGGCGGGTGCGCCGACAATCAGGCGGCACCCAAACCTTCGGTGACGACGGCGGACATCACCGCGTGCCATGACGTCAGCGACAAGATCATCCTCCATGGCTCGACCACCTCGAGCGCGGAGTTGAAGAGCCTTATGGGTGAGGTTGGGCTCTCTTCGAATCATGCACTCCGCAATGAGGCGCACGCCATGGAAGCGGCCATTGCGGCCCAGAACGCCAATCTTGAGAGGTCCATAGCCCGACGGCTCGCCGCGACTTGCTACGAGCTCGGCCTGACAAACCGCTCGGGACAGCCGACCTGAATCCCGCCCACGGGGTTGAACTCGAATCGCGTCGATTCGATCGTGGATTCCTCCCACATTGAGTTCACTACTCCGCTACTAGGCCACGCCCGGGGTCTCGAACTCTCGCTGAGCCTCTGACGCCGTCCCTCCCGGGTGGTGGCGCCCGAAGTCCTGGCTGTTGGCAATGGCTACCGCGGCGAGCTGCGACCGCACCCCCAGCTTTCGCAGGATCGAGCGGATGTGGGATCGTACGGTGGTCACCGATACGACCAGGTCATCGGCGATGTGCTGAGCCGATTGCCCGGTGGTCAGGTAGAACAGGACTCGGCGCTCGCTGGCCGTCAACAGCAGGAGAGCCTCCATCGGTGGGGGAATGCGACCACCTCCACCCGGTGGGACCCACGATTCGTCCGCTCCCGGGACGTCACGAAGATGACTGAGCTCGGCTTGCATCTCGTCGAGGTCCAGGACGACCGTGGCGCCTTGGGCGACACAACCCGCCAGCGCCCCGGCCCCACCTCCGGCTCCTACGGCGAGGACCCCGATCCCCCTCGAGTAGTACCTTGCCGCCAGTTGTGAAGGTATGTGCCAGGTGCTCGATGTCCAAGTGGCAAGATCACTCGCCGATTCTCGCTCACCCTCGACCACCAGGACGACAAGGTCGACGGCCGCCCCGCGGACGTCGAGAACGAGTTCGTCTTCGCACGAGAGTGAGACAGCGCTCCCGTCGAACCCCAGACGTTCGACAATGGCGGAGGCAGCCATGGCGGACAAGCCTGGGGCACCCCCTGATGTGCGGCTGGGGCTGACTACCAGAATGGTTCCTCTGTCGCCAGGGACGAGCTCATCGCCGCGACGGGTTCCGTACTTGGCAAAGCCACCCGCGGCGCAGCGAACGACTGTTCGCAACCACAGGTTCGGTCGGGGCGTGTCTGAGGTTCGACTGGCGACGGTGGAGTCGTCTTCGGTGCCGTTCGAGGACGGCGCTCTGTCCGCCATCCTGTCCACGGTGACGGTGGCCGCGGAGGGACCGAAGGCGAGCGGGCGGAGGGAGGTGTCATCCATCTCGCTGACCCCTCCCTGCAGTTGTCCCTCAGCCTCGTCCTCTGATGCCGTACTCAGGCGGACCGCACGTGCCAATCGCTGGCCCAGCACCTTCGGCGCTACCGCGTCTGCGTCCGGACCAAAGGCGATGGCCACCCGGGAGATCCCGAACGGGCACACGCGGTCATTGCTCCGCACGGCCTGCTCGATCCTCTGAAGGGCCAGATCGAACGCAGTTGCCGAACCGTTGGTCCTCGCACCCGGCGTGGTTCTCGGGTGATGCCGAAGATCGACGAGCGCCACCGTCCGACCCATCTGAACGTGCTGCCCACCAGAGTCCCTGCGGCCCACCGGCACCTTGCTCGCCATCTTCCCCTGCCCCCTCTGCACGACCCGCTCCCATCGGCCGGGCACCTTCACACGGCCCCTCTGACCTCGATTGTAGTCGTACCGGATGATCTCGGAAAGCACGTTCTCGTCAGTTTTGATGAGCACGCCAGCCGGTCGAGAGCCTCGTCCAGTCCCGCTCCGTCGGCCGGGCCTCCGCCGTCCGGTGTCGATACGGGGGTGCCCGATGACGAGCGACGACGAGCGACTCAGAGGATGCCCTCGAACCAGGTCACCGTGGCCCGCAGGCCCTCCTCGAGTGTCACCGGCTCGATGTCGGGGAACAGGCGCCTGACGCGGGTCTGATCGGCCTGCGAGTCGCGCACGTCACCTGCCCTCGACTCGGTATGGAGGCGGTGGAGAGGCTTGCCCACCACCTTCTCGAGCAGGTCGATGAGATCGAGGAGCGAGATCCTGGTGCCGAAAGCCAGATTCACCGGATCGGGGTCGCTCACCCGGCGGCGGACGGCCTCGCGCAACACCGCGACCACACTGCCCACGTACGTGAAATCGCGGGTTTGCCGACCGTCGCCGTGTACCGGAAGGGGATCCCCACGCAACGCACAGGCGACGAAGGTGGGCACAACCGCGGCGTACGCATGGTCGGTGGTCTGCAGCGGACCGAAGACGTTGAAGAAGCGGAACGCCAGAACCGGAAGGCCGAACGACCGACCGTAGGCCAGTGTGGCGGACTCGGCCGCCAGCTTGCTGGCGGCGTACGGGCTGACCGGCATCGTTGCCATGTCCTCCCGCTTCGGCAAGGCCGGGTTGGCGCCATAGACAGAGGACGAAGATGCTGCGATGACCAGGGGACGCGTGCCCCGACGGGCGGCCTCGAGCACCTCCATGGTGCCGGTGGCATTGGCAAGGTGGCTGGCTATCGGATCGGCCAACGATCGGGGAACCGATGGGCGGGCGGCCAGGTGGACGACCGCGTCCACGTCCTCGAAGGTCCGGTCGAGCAACGCTCGGTCGAGTATCGATCCCTCGACCAGCGTCACCCGATCGACGGATGCCAGGTTGTGGCGAGATCCGGTGGAGAGGTCGTCCAGCGCCACGACCTCGTCAACGGTGGTGTCGGCCGCGAGCGCCCGACACAGGTTCGCACCGATGAAGCCCGCCCCGCCGGTCACGACCACCTTCACGGTCGGGCCCGCTCGGGCGGCGTCAGGAGGCCAGTCACCGCCGAACCCTACAGCCGTTCGATCGTCGGCCCATCCAGACGGTTCCGGCAATCGAACACATACGACGCGTGGGCCAGGACCAGGTCGTAGTCGAAGACGTCGTGATCCGTGATGATAACGGTGGCGTCTGCCGCTCCGACCTCTTCGGCATTCAGCTCGACCAACGGATAGGGCATGAGCTCGCCCACGATGTGAGGATCCGCCACGCGCACCTCGGCGCCCAGGGCGGTCAGCGACTGGGCGATGGTGGTGCCGGGGGACTCACGGGGATCGCCGGTGTTCCGCTTGTAAGCCAGGCCGAGCAGCAGGACCCGCGAGCCGTTGACGGGACGCCCCATGCGATTGAAGGCCAGCGCCAGCCGGCGCACGACGTAGTCGGGCATGTGGTCGTTGACGTCGTTGGCCAGCTCGACGAAGCGGAACGGCTGGCCGAGGCTCCGCCTCACCTTCCACGAGAGGTAGCTCGGGTCGATGGGCAGGCAGTGACCACCGACACCAGGTCCCGGGGTGAAGCGCAGATAGCCGAAGGGCTTGGTCGTTGCCGCGTCGATGGCCTCCCACACGTCGATGTCGAGCTCCGACGCGAACATCGCCAGCTCGTTGACGAGCGCAATGTTGACGTGCCGAAAGGTGTTCTCGAGGAGCTTGGTCAGCTCGGCTTCGCGGGTGCCCGAAACCGACACCGTCTGCTCGACGAGCTGGCCGTAGAACGCTCGAACGGCTTCCAACGAAGCCGCATTGACGCCTGACACCACTTTCGGCGTGTTATCGAGCCGCCAGTCGCGGTTGCCCGGGTCGATTCGCTCGGGGCTGTAGCCGAGGTGGAAGTCACGGCCGCCCACCAGTCCCGAGCCCCTCTCGAGGAGGGGGGCGACCAGTTCCTCGGTGGTTCCCGGGTAGCTGGTCGACTCGAGGACGACGGTGTTGCCGGGACGGAGGTGGCGGGCCACCAGGGCAGCTGCGTGCTCGACGTAGGAGAGGTTGGGGACCCCGTCGTGCAACGGAGTGGGTACGTCGATGACGGCCACGTCGAATCCCGCCATGCGGTCCGGATCGTCGGTGGCCTGATAGCGGCCGGATCCCAGGGCGGTGAGGAGGCGGTCATCGGAAACGTCCCCTACATAGGAGTCGCCGGCTGCTAACCGCTTGACGCGCTCGGAATCGACATCGAACCCCACGACATCGAACCCGACCTCCACACCTCGCAGAGCGAGCGGCAGGCCGACATAGCCCTGACCGACGACGACGAGCCGGACAGGCCCGTCGTTTGAGCTCACGTGGTGACGGCCGGCAGCAGGCTCACGCCAGGACTTGCTCGGAGCTGGCTGCGGGAGAATCCTTCGCCGTCGGCTCCTCCAAGGCGACCTTGCCGTTGCCATTCCCATGGGAGCCGGCATCGGCCGTCGGCGCATGCTCCGGATCGACCGGGGGCACCTCACCATCGGATGGCACATTGGCGTGTTGGGGCAACGCCGAGGAGCCCGATGTCCCGATGGCGAACAACAGCCTTCTCACCGACCCGGCATCCCGCTGCGAAGTGGCCTGGCGCAGCCGCTCGAGATCGGCGGCGAATTGCTCCGGCGAGGGGGTGATCGGGATCAGCTGGTTGATGTAGGGATGGTAGGTGGTGAGGACCTCTTCCTCGGGTGTACGGAGCTCCTCATCCAACTTCTCACCGGGCCGGGCCCCGACGATGTCGATGGAGATGTCCACGCCGACTTGGTAGCCGGAGAGCCGGATCATCCGCTCGGCCAAGTCGAGGATGCGGACCGGCTCTCCCATTTCGAGCATGAAGACCTCACCACCGCCGTCTGACAGCACCGACGATTCCAGTACCAGCTGGACCGCCTCCTCGACGCTCATGAAGAATCGGGTCATCCTGGCGTCGGTGACAGTGACCGGCCCGCCGTTGGCGATCTGTCGGGCGAAGGTCGGGATGACGCTGCCCCGGCTGCCGAGGACGTTTCCGAAACGAACGGTGCAGTAGGAAGCACCGAGCGGTGCGTGTGACAGCACGATCTGCTCGGCCAGCCGCTTGGTCGCCCCCATGACGCTCGAGGGCCGCACGGCCTTGTCCGTCGAGATCTGGACGAACCGCTGGGTGCCGACGCTCGTGGCCGCGGATACCACGTTGAGCGTTCCGAACACGTTGGTGGCAGCGGCTTCCACCGGATGCTCCTCGAGCACGGGAACGTGCTTGTGCCCGGCCGCGTGGAAGACGACCTCCGGCTGGAATCGCTTGAAGACCTCGATCACCGCCGAGCGGTTGGTGACGTCGACCAGTGCCTGCTCGACTGGAGCCGGGATGGTGGCCACTGTGTCGTGGAGGTGGGTCTCGTCATGATCCAGGAGGACGAGGACCGACGGGTTCAACTCGGCCACTTGGCGGCAGATCTCCGAACCGATGGAACCGCCCGCTCCGGTGACGAGCACACGCCTCCCCTCGAGGGTGCGCCTGACGGTGGCGAGGTCGATCGGTATCGGATCGCGGCCCAGCAGGTCCTCGATCCGAGGCTCACGCACCTGGCGCAACGACGTCACCGGCACCGTGCCCTCGACGATATGGCTGACGCCGGGAAGAACCTTCATGGTGAGCCCGGCCTCTTCGCAGGCCAGCAGGACCTTCTCGACCGTCTCCCGGGGTGGGTTGGGAATCGTCAGCAGGACCTGCTGGAGCGTGTACCGGCTGGCCGCGTTCGGGATGTCGCCGATAGAGCCGACCACGGGGACCCCGACCATGGACAGTCCGTGGGCCCGTGGGTCGTCGTCGAAGACGGCCACGGGCACGAGTCCTGCTCCGGGGCTGCGCAGCATCTCCCGGATGGCGGCCGCCCCGGCATCCCGACTGCCCACCACCGCGACCCGGAGTCCAACCCGGCGCGCACCGCGCTGCCAGGCGAAGAGCCTCGAATGGAATCGCAACACCCCCATGCCCATGGTGGCGAACATGCATCCGACCACGATCACGGCCAGGGGGACGTGCTCGAACCCGACACCGTTTCCCGAGCGGGTAGAGGAGCACCAACACCGACACGGTGACCGCCGCCGAGAGGATCAGCTGTCGGGCCTCCTCCACGCCGGCATGCCGCCACATGCGCCCGTACAGCCCGAAGACGTGGTTGGCGACGAGCGTGACGATGAGGGCGGCGAGGAGGAAGGTGGCAAGGTGCTGCCAGTAGAGACCTGGCGCCTTGTCACGGAAGTAGATGACTTGGGCGGCGCCGTATCCGGCCACGACGCAGATGGCGTCGAGCAGGGTGAACACCAGACGGGACCGGACCCGGCTGGCCCTGACGGCGACAGTGGCTCTGTGGGGATCGACCGACGAAGGGCCGACCTTCGGCCTCACCCGGCCATCGAGCTCTGTCTCCGACTCAGTGTCACCCATGCAATTAGGCCCCCCATTGGTCAATAAGTCCCGACCGCTCTCCGCCCAAGCGCACTTGTTTCCCTGCGTGCCCACCTCGGGCACAACTGACACCAGCCTGTCAGCGCAGCGATTCTGACCTCACCTCCGCCCCGTATTTGCACTCATTGACGCCGGCAGTGACCACCGGATTCCGCGCCGACATCAAAAATCGCGGTTCGCCAATCCTCATCCCCCGAGAGTGTTCCGTCAAGTCTCGGGGGGCCGAATCCCAGGCTCGTTCGATTTCCCCCCGCTACTCGCATCGAAGGCTACATACGGCCTGGTCGTCAACCGGGCATCCCCAAAATTGGGTATTGCCCATCTCTCTGACGGGACTCGGCAGCACCGTGGGTTGACCTTGCAGCACCACGGGACGGCAGGGCTGATTTGGCCCGGACGGGTGGCGCCGAAGGGTACCGCCGGCGCTCGAGTGCCCTTGGCTGCCCCCGCTCCCCGGTTCGAACGAGGCGACCGCGACGGCACCCGCATCGGTGGCGGTTAGCCTCTTGGCCGTGGGGTAGTGGTGCTGTTCGGTGGGGCAGGCCCCGGTGTAGGATTGACGTCTACGTCGGGCAGGAAACGGGAGCAACGATGGAGCCAATTGACTACGGAGGTGCGCTCCGGCGCAGTTGGCGGCTGCTGGTTGCGCTGGCGATCGTGGGCGCCATCATCGCCGTTGTCGTCCCGGTGGGCCACGCCAAGAAGGTCAAGTCCGGCTTGCCCTACACGGCCACCGCCCTGGTCGGTACGGCGCCCAACGGCCCGATCAGCCCCCTGAACGGTGCGGTCACCAGCAACCAGATCCAGTTCCTGGCCAGCACCACGGACAACCAGCGAGCCGTCGTCGAAGCGGCAGGCCTCGACATCCCCGACTACGCGCTGTCCGAGTACCTGTCGGCCTCCACGGTTGCCGCTGGCGCCGCCGGCACCGGGGCGCCTGCGCAGGGTGGCGCAATCAAGCGGAACACGCCCACCGTGGTCCAGCTCACGGCGCATGCGGCCACCGCGGCCGCGGCCGTCTCACTGGCGAACCAGTATGCCAACACACTGCAGACCGTCATCGCCGACGCGGCTACGGCGAAACAGTCCCAGAACCCGAAGTCGGGCCTGTCGAACCCGGCGGAGGTCGCAGCAGGCGCCACCGCGTACACCGGGTACACCATCGTGCGCAGCGCTCAAAGTGCCGGCCATACCGGCAAGTCCAAGGCCAGCCTAGGGGCGAGTCGCAAGGTTCGCCTGGTCGCCGGCCTGATCATCGGCGCCGTTGTCGGCGCCTCCATCGTGCTGTTGCGGGAACTGCTCGACAAGCGCCTTCGCAATGCGGCGAGGGCGGAGGCCAATTTCGGCTTTCCGGTCGTGGTGGAGATCCCATCGGCCGTGCTTGGTCCTGGATCGAACCTCCCGGGCCTGGCTCCGATGGTCGATGTGATCCGGGAACCCGATTCGCCTGGGGCGGAGGCCTACCGGATGCTCCGTATGTCGGTGATGTTCGAAGGCCTGGCCTCGTTGTCGGGTCCCACCGACCCGTATGCGCTGGGTTTTGACTCCAGCAATGGCGGCCTGGCGCAGGCGGACCAGCGGACGGATGCGAGCCCACTGCGAGAAGTCGGTGACCGTCATGTGGTCCTCGTCGTATCCGCCGGAACCGAGCCGAGCCGCCCATACGTCGCCGCCAACCTCGCCGCCATCTATGCCGAGGCGGGAGATCGGGTGGTCGTCATCAGCACGGGGGAGATCGAGGCTGGGTCCATATCTACCCACACCGCCAGCGTGAACGGGGAGATCAGGACGGAGGACATCGAGACCCATCTGGAGCCGTCGAGGCTCGAGAACGTGTCACGTCTTCCGCTGAGACCGTTCATCTCCCGCAGCGGTCAGCTGGTGACCCGGGTCCCGGCCATTCTCGAAGCGGCGCGGAACGTCTCCGACGTGATCATCGTCGAAGTCCCTCCGCTGCTGGCCGTGCACCACGCCGAGGCGCTGGTCCGCGTGGCGGACGCGGTCCTGGTGGTGGCCGAATGCCGGTACACCACCTTCGACCACGCCCGACGGGCCGGCGATCTGCTGCGCCGGATGGGAGCGCCGGTGTTGGGCGTTGTGCTCACCGGCGTACGCCTCGACCGCTCCGACATCCGTCCCGCCGCGCTGGCCCGTCCGTCGGCCGCCACGGAGGAGGTCGATGGCGACGAGGAGGGTCTCGCCGCCATCGGCGCCGGGGTCGGCGCCTCGTCGGGACCGGCGACGCAGACTCGGGCCTAATCCAGAACCGATCGTTCCATTCCCATGCTGATTGCGGCCGAAGGGGTTCCCTCTCAGCCGATCGTCGCCTTGATCGTGGCGGCGGCCCTGTTCGCCCTGGGCCGCCTCATCATCAAGCGGGTGGCCTACGCGGAGGCCAACCCTTGGCTGCTGAGGGTTTTGACGGTCAGTCTGGTCCTCCACCTTCTGGCCGCGCCCAGCCAGATCTTCGTGGTCAACCACTTCTACCACGGCATCTCCGACTGGAATCGCTACGTGCACCAGGGCGCATTGCTGTCGTCCGACTTCCGCCACTTCAACTTCACTACGGCCAATGCCGACGTGCGCCAGATCGTCAACGACGGGTCGGTGAGCATTGCCGAGGGGATCGTGATGGCTATCGTCGGGGTCAACGAACTGGCCTCGTTCCTCGTCCTCAGTTTCCTCTCGTTCGTCGGCGCCATCTTCTTCTACCGGGCCTTTTCCCTGACCTTTGCCGGGGGCGACCACCGCCGCTATGCGCTGATGCTGTTCCTGATGCCGTCGCTCATCTTCTGGACGGCCGACATCAGCAAGGAATCGCTCATGATGCTGGCGCTCGGGATGGTGGCCTTCGGTGCGGCCAAGTTCCTGGCCCGCAAGCGGGGTGGATTCCTATTGGTCGCGCCCGGTGTCTTCATCGGTGCCTATGTCCGCCCCAACGAGCTGCTTCTCATCGTGGTCGGCTTCGTCGTCGCCATGATGCTCCCCACGGCCGGGGCACGGAAGAGCCTCGGCGGTGTCCGACGCCTGATCAGCCTGGCCTTCGCCGGGGCCCTGGTGTACCTGTCTCTGGCGGTCACGGTCAAGTACCTGCACCACGGGGTGAACACGGGCTCGCTCCAGACCACCAACGCCGACAACTCGATCACCGGGTCGAGTGGCGGTGTGCCCTATTCGAGCAGCTTTGCCTACTACCCACGGGATATCTACGAGGTGCTGTTCAACCCCCTACCCTTCAATTCCCATGGTTTCGGCGAGCGAGTGGCTGCGCTCGAGAACACCGTCATCTTGGTGTTGATCCTGATGTCGCTGCGCAACCTCCGCATGGTCGTTCGGGCTGCCTTCGCACGGCCCTATGTCATGCTCTGCCTCGTCTACACCACCACCTTCATCTATGCCTTCGCCGCCCTGGGGAACCTGGGTCTCATCGAGCGGGAACGGACCATGATGATCCCCTTCCTGTTCGTCCTGTTGTCGATCCCCCGGGGGCCTCGGCGGGCGCCGCCCCGCTACGAATGGGAGCTTCGGCGACGCGCCCGCCTGGCCCTGCGTCAGGCGGCCGAGCGGCAGAATGCCATCCGGGCCCTGTACCGGACCCCGGGCTCGAGATCCTGAGGTCGGCCGCGCCCCAACCGTGGTGGGCAGGCTATGAGTCGAACGTGTAGGAGCCGAGGACGTCGTAGGTCTCGATGAGGCGCTCGACGCCCCGCCGCTCGGCTTCGGACCAGTCGACGCTGTCGCGGCTGCGGTTCGTGCTCGGCCAGACGATGCCGGCACAGGCCTCGAGGTACGCCTGCTCGGGCCGGACACCAACGAACCCGGCGAGCGACTCCAGCGAGCGCGCCGTGTCGCCAACGAAGTCCTCGTAGCGAAGGTCAACGAGCTCTGACGGGTCGAGCAGCGGCCGCACCACGCTGACCGCACGGCAGATCTGTTCATACCAGGCCGTCGCCTGGGACAGCGACATGTTGTGCCGCCGCGCCTCGGTGGCAATGTTGTCGAACGGGTTGCGGGTCACATGCACCACCCGGATCGGGACCCTGACCACCCGTCGCACCCGCTCCAACAGCCTCGGTTGCTGGGCGATCTGCAGAACGGTGGCCCTGGCCCGCTTGTCCCCGATGACCCGAAGGCGCTCGAACCGGCCTTGGAATTGGCCGGGTACCTCGTACTGGTAGCCGGACCAGGTTCGACCGTTCTCGCCGAACTGCTGGTCGCGCTGGAGCAGCAGAGAGAAGAGTTGCGACCGCCGGAATCCGTGCCTCACGAAGCGGGCGGCATCGAGCTCATGGGCGATCACCACCTCAGGGTGGGCATTGAGCAGGGTGGATACCAGCGTGTGGCCGCTGCGGGCGTAGCCGATGAAGAAGCAGAAGCCCTCCAGCTCCGAGAAGTCGGGGTTCTTCCGGGCCGCGACGGCCGACCACACGTACACGCTTGTCCATTGGCGCCTGCCCCTCGGATCGGGCGGGCCATCCAATGGCGGGGGCGCACCCCGACGTCTCGGGGTCGGAGGGACGGTCACTGATCGCACCACGTCTTTCTCACTGGGCTGGAACCTCACTTACCGGGCACGTGCCCGTCACATTCTCGCCCAGGGAGCCCCTTGAGCCGTTCAGCGGTCGAATGACGGCCGTTGGCCCGGGAATCGAGCAGGGGTTGAAGGATGGCCATCCAACTCGGCCCCACGGCAGCCAGGCTGAAGCTGTCTTCGCAGTGCCGCCGAGCGGCGTGGCCCATCGATGCACGAAGTGCCGGGTCGTCGAGCAGCCTGGCTGTGGCCGAGACCATGGCCGACAGGTCGTCGACGGGAACCACCAGGCCAGTCGCTCCATCCGCGACGATCGAGCGCACACCCGGAGCTGCGGTGGCCACCACCGGGAGCCCCGACAGACCTGCTTCGATCAGCACGCCCGGCAATCCTTCTCCGGCCGGACGGCTGGGAAACACCAGGATGTCAGCGTTGCGCATCTGATCGGCCATATCGGACCGCGAGCCCAACAGCGCCACGCCCGCTTTCTCGGCCGGCCCGACCAGCGCCGGGCGGAGCGGGCCGTCTCCGATGACCCGGGCCTCGAGGGAGGCCCCGCCGGCCCGCAGCTCCGCCACCATGTCGACGAAATGGTGGGGGCACTTCCCCTCGGTCAGGGCGCCGACGAAGACGACCACGGGGACCCTCCGGGGTTCACCCCGTCGTGGGTGGAACAGCTCGGGATCGCGGCCGTTGGCGGCCAAGGTGACTCGGGAGGTCGGCACGCCCATCCGATCGACGCACTCGTCGAGCACCTCTTCCCCGCACGCGGCAACCACGTCGGCTCGCCCCATCAGGTACCGCCACAGACGGAGCTGAATCGGGTTGTCCGAGCCGGAATAGGTGCCTATGGCGTAGTAGACGATGGGCCGGTGACGGCCGAACAAGGCCGGCACCAGGTACTTCAATGGCTCGCTTCCGTGTGCCACGACGACCTCGGGGTCCATACGATCCAGTGCCGGACGAAGCCGGAGCACGACCCGCGGGTCGAATCCGACGGCGGGAGCGTGACTTCTCCCATAGCCGAGGGACGCATCGACCGGCACCTGTTCGGTTCTGCGGGACAGACCAGTCCCACCGAACAGGCTGAGCACCCGATGCAGTCGTATGTCTGGCGAATCCAGATGGTCCGCCAGGGCCCGGGCCTCCCGTTGGGCGCCCCTGGCTGTCGAGGTGGGGATCACGTGGAGAACCAAGGGCACGTCAGTGGATCGCAATTCATCCATCATCGATCGGCGCCCCTCCACCGCTACCGGCCACTCGGCCAGGAGACCCTACCAGTCCGGCCCGTCCGCCTCCTCCGCTACCATCGTCTGACTCTGCGAGGGCCGGCGGGCTTTCCCGGGCGATGATCCTTCAGATGACAGCCGCTCGCGTGAGGAGGGTCGATGAGAACCTTGGTGATTGCCGGCGACTACCCGTGGCCTGAGGACAGAGGGCCCCGAATGCGGCTGGCCATGGTGCTCCGCGCCTTGCGACGTTGCGGGCCGGTCGAGCTCTGCTCGGTGATCTCGAAGTTCCGTACGGACTTCGATGAGCCCGACGAAGCGCTCGGGCTGGCGAAGGTAACCCGGGTCGGATTCGACAACCGGACGGCCACCGGCATCGGCTTGGCGGCGACCCTCTGGCGACCCTCGATGCCGTTGGCCTTGGCCTGGCAGGATCGCCCGACCGTCCAGAGGGCCCTGGCCCGTTTCATGTCGGGGCGGTACGACCTTGTCTGGGTCTTCGGAGCCAGGCCATGGGTCCTGGCCGGGGAACCGGTCTTCGCGCCCACCATCCTCGACCTCGACGATCTCGAGGACCGGAAGATCGAGGCCCGGCTGTCGGTGCCGCGGCCGTCTCCGTCAAGCTGGCCGGTGCGCATTCGGCGGGCGGGCAGCATCGTGGCCGCGCACGAGGAGATCCGTCGATGGCGACGGCTGCACCGGAGGGCCGCGGAGCGGGCCACGGCGATTGCGGTGTGCAGCAGCCTCGATGCCGAGCGTGCTGAGCTCGGTGGCGAGGCGAAGGTCGTCGTCGTCCCCAACGGGTACCGATTCGTTGACAAACCGGTCGGAAGATCCGCCGTCGGTTCACCCCCCACGGTTCTCTTCCAAGGGCTTCTGCGGTATCCCCCCAACATCGACGCGGCTCAGGTGCTGGCCGACGAGGTCGGCCCGGCATTGCGGGCCCTGGTCCCCGAGGTGCAGATCCGGCTGGTCGGCGAGCACCATCCCGATCTGATGATGTTGCACGATCCGCCCCGGGTCACGGTTGTGGGCCGGGTTCCCGATATCACCACCGAGCTCGCTCGGGCCGACGTGGTGGTGGTCCCCGTCCGCTACGGCAGCGGGACCAGAGTGAAGATCATCGAGGCATTTGCCCATCGGATCCCGGTGGTGTCGACCACCCTGGGTGCCGAGGGCCTGGGTGTGGTGGACGGGGTCCATCTCCTGCTCGGTGACGATCCACCCGCCCTGGCCGACGCCTGCGCTCGGATCCTGCGACAACCTCGGTTGCGAGAGACGATCACCTCCGAGGCGCTCGCCCTCTTCTCCGCTCGTTTTCGCACGGACGTTATCGAGGAGGGCATCGCCAGCCTGGCCGGCAAGGTCGCCGGGCAGCCACCACCCTGATCATCACGTTCACGACCGAGGGCCGGGGCGGCCCCATCGGTAACATGATCGCCGATGGAAGTCCTGGCCCTCTACCTACCGCAGTTCCACCCGATCCCGGAGAACGACCGGTGGTGGGGCCCCGGCTTCACCGAATGGACCAACGTGGTTCGGGCCCGTCCAATGTTCCGCGGCCACGTGCAGCCTCATTTGCCTGCTGACCTGGGATTTTACGATCTGCGGGTCGGCGAGGTCCGGGAAGCGCAGGCCGACATGGCCACGAGCCACGGCGTCACCGGGTTCTGCTACTGGCACTATTGGTTCGCTGGGCACCGGTTGCTCCAACGACCCCTCGACGAGGTGCTCGCCTCCGGATCGCCTGACTTCCCGTTCTGCGTGGCCTGGGCCAATCAGAGCTGGTCGGGAATCTGGCACGGCGCACCCAACAAGGTCCTCATCGAGCAGACCTATCCGGGCGTCGCCGACGATCTCGACCACTTCGAGTACCTGAGGAGGGCATTCGAGGACCCGCGGTACATCACCGTCGCCGGTCGCCCCGTCCTCTTCGTCTACCAACCGGCCGGGCTCCCCGAACCGGCGCGCTTCGTGGAACGGTGGCAGAAGATGGCTCATGACGCCGGGCTGGGCGGGCTGTACCTGGTCGCTTCGTTGGGAGAGTCCGACTATCGGTCCCACGTGGAGGACGGTTTTGACGCGGCTGTCCACTATGCCTTTCCCTTCCAACGCACGCTGGGAGCCCGGGTCCGGGAGCACCTGTTCGCCAAGGGGATCTCCCCGGGCCCCAGGCACTATCCCTACCCTGATGCGCCCCTTGACCCACCCGCGCTCGGCGGACGCATCTTTCCGAGTGTCTATCCCAACTGGGACAACACGCCGCGCTTGGGTCGACGGGGCGTGGTGGCGACGGGCGCGACCCCCGAGCGTTTCGCCACCCACGTCCGGCGGGCCATCGAGCTTGGCTCGCACCAACCCCCGCGACGAGCAGATCGTGGTCATCAAGTCGTGGAACGAGTGGGCCGAGGGCAACTACCTCGAGCCCGACCAGGAGTTCGGCAAGGAACGACTGGAGGCGCTGGCCCGCGAGCTCCTGAGGGCACACGGTCCGGCCAGCTGATCATCAGCCGGGCCGGTCAACCCCAGTTCCGAGCAATCGGCGGTAGATGTCCTCGATCTCGCGACTGGCACGGGCGACGTCGAACTGGGCGCTGTCTGCCATCGCCTGTCGTCCCAGGCGGCAGCGAAGCTCGGGACTGGCACTGATCAGCTCGAGCGCATCGGCCAGTCGTACCGGCGCGCCGGGGGGCACGACCAGTCCGTTCACGCCGTCGATGATCACCTGGGGCACGCCTCCGACCGAGGTGGCGACGACCGCGGCACCCACGCTGCCCGCCTCCATGAGGACGACCGGAAGACCCTCTTGATGGGATGCCAGCACCACCACATCGGCGGCGGTGAGCAATTGCAGGGCGTCTTGACGGTGGCCGAGGAACTGGAATCGTTCGCCCAAACCGAGCGTACGGTGGCGCTCCGTCAGCTCCTCCTCGAGCGCACCCTGACCCGGCGGCCGCGAACCGGATGGGCAGTCCTCGGTCGACCACCAGCCGGGCGGTGTCGAGGAGGGTGTCGTACCCCTTCTCCGAGCGCAGGTTGGCAACCGTGACGGCCAGCAGGTCGGTGGGCGGGATGCCGAGCTCGGCCCGGAGGGCGCGTCGGATCTCGTCCCGTCGAGCGACCATGTCCCGGGAGGTCGACATGTCAATCCCGTGCACCACGACCTCGGCCCGCGGCTGGAGGCGACGGGGGAGCGCGTCGTATGCCGCCGGTGACACCGCGATCAGGGCCCCGTCGAAGCCGATGGTGGCCCGGTTGAGCAGCTTGACCAGGGGCGAGACCTTGTTCCACAGGCTGTGCTCGGTGTAGAGGGTCACGGGTCTCCGGCGCCGCGGCAGCGAGGCGATCACCAGCCGTCCGAGCGCCGCCGTATAGGGCAGGTGGAAGTGGACGACGTCGAAGTCATTCCCCATGAGCAGGCGGCGGAACGCGGCCATCCACCGGAGGTCGAGATTGGCACGGGCCCCGAGGCCGTGCACCTTGGTCCCGTTTGCCTCGATGAGGCCGACGAAAGCGTCTTCGGCCTCGAGGACGAAGGCGACCTCGTAGTCGAAGGCCTCGTGGTCCCCGTGGGCCACGGTGTCGACCAGAAGGTGCTCGGCTCCACCGTGCCCCAGGCTCTTGATCGCGACGAGGACTCGCGTCCGAGTCTGTGACCTGGCCTTTGTGGGCTCTGCGGACGCGGCCACGGGCCGATGATAGCGGTGGGGCCACCGGACGTGGCGCGCCCGAATGTGTGCCCAACGCGATATCGTAGAGCACGGTTTGAAGTGCGATCGGCTCGGGTCTGCGGGCCAGGGAGTGGTGTCGGCCGATGGCAGTGCTTGACTCATTTGGTACGTCATTCGGTAACACGCTCGTCGAAGGCGACCCCGCTTCGATACCGCCCGAACCCCCTCCCGAGCTGGTGTACCAGCACAAGGTGCACTATCTCGAGTCGATCCGCAACTTGTGGGCACATCGGGAGATCATCTACACGCTGGCCGAGCGGGACTTCCGCGCCCAGTACAAGCAGGCGTCGCTGGGCGTCGTCTGGGCGTTGCTGAGCCCGGTCGCCACCCTGGTGATCTTCGTCGTGGTGTTCTCCAAGGTGAAGGGGTTCGGCAGTGAGGGCCTGCCGTATCCCCTCTATGCCTTCGTGGGCATCCTGTGCTGGAGCTTCTTCGCCTCGGCGCTGGGGAACGGTGGGCAGTCGCTTCTTTCGAACAAAGCCCTCATGAACAAGACCCAGTTCCCGCGAGAGTGCTTTCCTCTCGAGACCATGTGCGTCAACGCGTTGAACACCGTGTTGTCATGGCTCCCCCTGACCCTCCTGTTCGTGATCTTCGGTCGTGCTCCGAAGCTCACGACCATTTGGGTCCCCATGTTCATGGTCATCGAGGTCGTGTTCGCGGCGGGAATATGCATGGCCGTCGCCAGCATCATCGTCCAGATGCGCGACCTCATGCAGGTCCTGCCCCTCATCACCTCGCTGGGTCTCTTTGCCACCCCGGTGATCTGGCCGTTCTCGTCGATCCCGACGAGTTACCACCTGGCGGGAGGGCATCAGGTCACGCACATCACCGCCCACGGCCACGTGGTGCACCACATCGTCGGAGGAATCACCATCAACCTGCAGATGCTGTACGGGTTCGTCAACCCGCTCGGGCCGGTGATCGACGGTGCGAGGACGACCATGCTGCTCGGGCACGCGCCGAACTTCGCCCTGACCGCCATCGCCGCGCTCGGCGCCCTGTGCTACCTGGCCCTGGGCTACCGGATCTTCAAACGGTTGGAGGAGAACTTTGCCGACATTGCCTAATGGTGCCATTCAGGTCGATCAGGTCTGGAAGAAGTTCCGGGCCGACAAGACGGTGCCGAAGTTCTACGACCAGATGAAGAGGTTCGGAAAGTCGATCGGAACCGGCGCTCGCCACGATTTCCGCTGGGTTCTGAAGGATGTCAGCTTCGAAGTGCCGCCCGGTGGCACCCTGGCCCTGATCGGCATCAACGGCTCGGGCAAGACCACGATGCTCAAGATCGTCAGCCAGGTCACCTACCAATCGGCGGGCCGCTGCGACGTCAAGGGCCGCATCGGGGCGCTCCTGAGTGTGACGAGCGGCATCCACCCCGAACTGACCGGAAAGGAGAACATCTACCTCTACGGCGCGGTCATGGGTATGGGTCGCCAGAACATCAAGACCAAGTACGACGAGATGGTGGAGTTCGCCGGGCTGACCGACGCGGTCAACCGTCAGGTCAAGTTCTACTCGCTTGGAATGCAGATGCGGCTGGGATTCACCATTGCTGCGTTTCTCGAACCTGACGTGCTCCTCGTTGACGAGGTGCTGTCGGTGGGGGACGCCAACTTCCAGCAGAAGTGCCTCAAGCGCATTGGGGAGATCGTCCGAGCCGGAACCACCTTGATCTATGTGTCCCATGACCTGGCCTCGGTGGAGGCCTCATGCGAGAAGGCTGTGTGGCTGGCCGACGCGGTGGTGCAGGCATCGGGACCCACCAGGGACGTGGTGGCCAAGTACCGAGCCGCCGTAGAGCAGAACGCCGCGCTGACCACGTCGACGGAGGGTGCAGTCGAGGTACTCAAGGTGGAGATCGAGGCGGCCGACGGCGGGCAGGTCCGCTCGGAATGCGATCTGGACGTGCGGCTGACCCTCAACTCGCCTGAACCCTACGAAGCCAACTTCTTCATCGGCGTCTCGCAAGGCAGCGCGTTTCCGATGTTCATCGTCCGCTACAGCGGGGCATTCCCGGCTGGGGACTTCGAGCTCAAGTGCCGATTGCATCACGTACCGCTGGCCAAAGGTCGTTACTCGATCTGGCCCGCCATGTCCGGCCACGCCGGCGGGAAGGGCAAGCCGTTGCTGCCGTGGAGGCCCGTGATGTCCTTCGACGTGATGGGTCCCGAGTCCTACAGCCTGCCCGAAGGGGTCATGGTGATGTCACCGGTCTACGTGGGGGCTGACTGGGAAGTCAACTGAGCGCGGTGCTCGAAATCGAGGGACCGTTTGATCCCGGGGTGGAGGCGGGTTGACGCCTTTGAGGTCAGGGGTAGAAGACCCGCTGCCCGATGGAACCCACCAGCCGGCCGATCCGCATGCCGGCGGCGCGGGCCCAGGCTCCTCGGTCTGACCCTCGCTTCACCAAGAGAGGCAGTCGAAGGAACAGCCACGCCCACGAATTGGCCGCACCGGCCAGGTCACGCCGGGCGCCGGCCCGGCGGTGCCTCTTGAACAACACAGGGCCACAGCGGCCATAGGCGAATGCTCGCCGGAACACCTGCCTGACGTCAGTTGGCTCACGCTTGGACACCACGGCTCCGGCTTCGATGACGAACCGGAATCCGGCGAGCTGTAGGCGCCAGCACAGATCGATGTCCTCGCCGACATGCAGCTCCTCGCTGAAGCCTCCCACGGCTTCGAACGCCTCCCGCCGGACGGCCAGGTTGGCACTCAGACCCGCCGGCAGGAAGCCGAATTGCTCGCATGGCGGCCGGAATGGGAGACGATGTCGGCCGGCCGTTGAGCGACCAGAAGTCGAAGATCCCAGCCACGACGTCGACGTCACCCAGAGCCTTGAGACAGCTCGCCAGCCAACGAGGCTGGACGATGTCGTCGGCGTCGCAGAAGGCCAGCATCTGGCCTTGGGCCGCTCGCACGCCGGCGTTACGGGCCGCGGGCGCCCCGCGCCTGGTCGAGGCATCGATCCATCGGATCCGATCGTGCTGGTCGGCCCACCTTCTGGCCACACCAACGCTCCCGTCCCTCGAGCCGTTGTCGGCGATGATCAGCTCCCACTCGTCGGCGCATTGCTGGTCGACAAGCGCATGGAGCTGCTCCTCCAGCCAGGGGATGCCGTCGAGGACCGGGATGACGACGCTGATCACTGGATGGATCGCCGACGAGCACCCGTTCCCTGGCGTGTGCCCGCTCGTCACGCCGTCCGCCTCCCGATGGGCGCCGCCGGCCCTCGGTGCCCGCGCTGTCCGACGTGGCCGGTGACCATCCAGCGGTTAGCCTAGCTTCGTGAGGGCACGATGAGCGCAGACGAGGCGCACACCGAGGGGTCAAGTCGTTCCGCCGCCGGCTCCCGACGGCGTCACGGCTGTCGTCCTGACCCATATGAGGCCGGGGCTGGCCGGCGACGTCGTCCGGTCGTTGCTGGACGTCGAAGGGTTGCCTGCCCACCGCATCGTGGTGGTGGTCAATGGCGAAGGGGGCCTCGATGACCAGCTGCTCGAATCGAGGGTCAGGATGGTTCGGCTGGGCCGGAACACCGGACCCGCCGGCGGTTTTCGGGCCGGTCTGATCGAGGCGTTCGAAGATCCGGACACTCGATGGGCCTACCTGTGCGAGGACGACATCGGCTTGTTCGCTCTGCCCGCACCCCGACTGGCCGACGTCATGGCCCGTATTGCCGCTCGAGGGGACCACCACCCCTCGTTGGGAGCCGTCGTCGCGTACGGACGAAGCTTCGTGGGCCGTGGAGCTCATACGGTGAACATCGTCCCTGCACCCGGATCCCCGAGTGGCTTCACTGCCGTGGACGTCGCGTGCTGGGGAGCAACTCTGCTCTCGCGCTCGGTCGTCGAGGCCGGGGTTCTCCCCGACTCCGAGTGGTTCTTCGGCCTCGAGGATGTCGATTTCTTCTGTCGCGTGCGCGAGGCTGACTTCGAAGTGCTCGTCGACGACGTCGCCGCCCGTCGAGTCGCGGGGCAACAGACGTCCCAGGGTCGGGACGAGGCGCTTCGAGTACGCCGACCGACCGACGACGACGAGGCCTGGCGTGCCTACTACCACTCACGGAACTCGTTCGCTCTGGCCCGGCGGCATGGTCGGGCCAGCTGGCTCGCCTGGCACCTGGCCTACTCGGCCCGGCATCTACAAGCGGCGCCGACCGGGGCGCACCGTCTGGCCATCGCCCATGGCCTCTGGGACGGCGCCCGGGGTCGG
The DNA here is from genome assembly GCA_963727075.1 of uncultured Acidimicrobiales bacterium. Lineage (GTDB taxonomy): Bacteria > Actinomycetota > Acidimicrobiia > Acidimicrobiales > RAAP-2 > Bog-756. Next base: position 1,473,903 of record CAVSET010000006.1, on the reverse strand, counting down.
ATGGGCGAACACCCGCGCTACGGCCGCGACTTGGGAGAGTTCGACGGGACCGGTGAATCGGCATCGAGATCCTCGACGGCCACGTAGCGTCGATGTCCCCTCGACAACGCGGACCCTGGTCGGGATCCGCCCCTCGGCCTCGACGCGGGGCAACCTCTTGACGCCACTCCTTCTTGACACCACTCCTCGTACGGTCGATGATCGCCCGATGGTCGAGCGGGGCGGGGCGGGGCGCCACTTGGCCGCCCGCACCATCCTCCGGCCGCCCCCGGCAGGGGAATGAGCCGATGTGTGGCATCGCGGGACTGTTTGATCCGAACCAGGTGAGTCGACCTGAGGCTCTCGGTCGGCAGATCGTCGATATGACCGCGACCCTGGCCCATCGTGGACCGGATGCCGACGGATACTGGTCGGACCCCAACCACGGGATCTTCTTCGGACATCGCCGGCTGTCGGTGGTCGAGCTGGGCCCCGAGGGAAGTCAGCCCATGCACTCCGATGACGGGAGGTGGGTGGTCACCTACAACGGCGAGATCTACAACCATCGCGCGCTGCGGCACCGGCTGAAGTGCGAGGGCCTGGACTTCCGGGGAGGCTCGGACACGGAAGTGTTGGTGGGCGCCGTGCGGCAGTGGGGGCTTCTCGCCGCGCTGGAGGCCTGCGAGGGCATGTTTGCCGTGGCCCTGTGGGATCGCCACCAGCGGGAGCTGCACCTGGTGCGAGACCGGTTCGGCGAGAAGCCCTTGTACTACGGCTGGGTGGCCGGGTCCTTGGCGTTTGCTTCGGAACTGAAAGCCCTCTGCGCATTGCCCCATTTCGATGCGGACATCGATCGCGATGCGGTGGCCTTGTTCCTCCGCCACAACTGCATCCCTGCGCCGCACACCATCTACCGGAGGGTCACCAAATTGGAACCGGGCCAACTGGTCACCTTCGGAATCGACGCTCGAGCGGGCGAAGCGCCCTTGGTTCGATCCTACTGGTCGGCTCGCCAGGCCATCGAGGAGGCTCGAGAACGACCCCTGGATGGCTCTCCGGCGGCCCTCGCCGACCAGCTGGAGGTAGCCCTGTCGGACTCGGTGGCGGCCCGAATGGTGGCCGACGTGCCGGTGGGTGCCTTCTTGTCGGGGGGAATCGACTCCAGTCTGGTCGTTGCGCTCATGCAGAGGCACAGTTCGAAGCCGGTGCACACGTTCACGGTCGGATTCGCCGATCGGGCCTTCGACGAGTCGGCCGAGGCTGCTGCCGTCGCCGCCCACCTGGGAACCGATCACACGCGGCTGGAGGCGAGTGACCTCCAAGCAGTCGAGGTGATTCCCCGTTTGCCGGAGATCTGGGATGAGCCTTTCGGTGACGTATCGCAGATTCCCATGCACCTGGTGAGCAGGCTTGCCCGGACCCAGGTGACCGTCAGTCTCTCGGGAGACGGCGGTGACGAGCTGTTCGCCGGATACAACCGGCACGCCTGGCTCGAGCGACTGTGGCAACGATCGTCGGTGCTCCCCGGGCCCATTCGGCGGGGGGCGGGAGCGACGCTCGGGCGGATCCCACCGGCCTGGGTGGACAGCGCGGCGCGAGCTACAGCCTTCTTGCCCGCCCGGATGCAGGTCAGGAACCCGTCGACCAAGGTATCCAAGGTGGCCAAAGTGCTGGCCGCGTCCGGAACGGAGGATGCCTATCTGTCCCTGGTGTCGTATTGGGATGATGCGGAGTCGATGGTTGTCGGCGCGGGTCGGACGACATCGGTGGCTTCACGGCCTTCAGAATGGCCGGAGCTCGACGGAATCACTGAGCAGATGCTGTGGCTGGACCTGGTCGGCTACCTGCCCGATGACATCCTCACCAAGCTGGACCGGGCAGCCATGGCCACCTCGCTCGAGACCCGCGTACCGTTCCTCGATCGCGCCGTCTTCGACGTTGCGTGGAGACTGCCCCTGTCGATGAAGCTGCGCGATGGAGCGACGAAATGGCTTGTCCGTCAGGTGCTGTACCGCTACGTTCCGTCCGAACTGGTGGAGCGACCGAAAATGGGATTCGGCTTTCCCATCGGGACCATGCTCCGCGGTCCACTGCGACCCTGGGCCGAAGAGTTGCTGGACGAACAGCGCCTGGCCGGCCAAGGCCTGCTCGATCCGGAACCGATCCGCCAGGCCTGGGGGGAGCACATACGCGGCCGTCGCGACCTGGGCTATGAGCTCTGGGACGTGCTCGCGCTTCAAGCGTGGATGGAGCGCTGGGTACCCGGCTCGGGCCGGTAAGCCCTCGCTCTCCCCGCCCGTCCCACGTCCCGCCGCGGTGTGGGCTCAGGAAGGTGGAAACACGGAGCCGGATGTCCGGATGGACCGAGCCTCGAGCCGGAACAGTCGGTTCTTGACCACGCTGTGGGGATGGTCCCAGCGTGAGCCGGGCCGGGTCACGACCGACATCGAGTCGAGAAGGACCACGCCACCCTCCCAATTCACCAGTTCCTGACCGATACAGTGGAGCCCGGCCGCCTCGGTGAGCTCTGCGAAGCTTGCGGCCGAAACGCTTGACGCTCGCCAGTGGGCGCCTCGGTAGATGCCAGCGCGCATCAGACCGGCGCGAGCGAATGTGGGCAGACGGTCCAGGGTGGTCTGCAGCGGAGCGAAGGCATTGGCAGAGCGTCGATAGCTTCCGTAGTTGGAGTGGTGCAGGAAGGCGACCCCATCGCGCTTCAACGTCCGAGCCAACTCGGCGAGATAACTACTCAGGACGTCCGATTCGACGTGTACCAGCGAATCGAAGCTGAAGGCGAAGTCAATGGAGTTGTCCTCCACCATCGGGAGCGTGCGCCCATCGTTGGTCTCGAACCTGGCTTGAGGACAGCTGGCGAAACGCCGGCGGCAGCCCTCGGTGCACTTGGGTGCGACGTCGACACCAATCAGCGTCTCACAGTGCTGGAGCAGGAATTCCGTCCAGCGCCCGAAGCCTGGCGCGATCTCCAACACGGCCTGAGCTGGGAGGAAGCGACGAATCCGAGGGAAAATGCTGCCATACCACTGCGACTCGGCGCCGCCCCACGGCTTCGACCAGGCGTCGCCGCGCAAGCGCCAGTCATAGGCGTCGTTCCATTTGTCGACATTCTCTTCGATGCTGGGCACGCTCGACCCCCCTTCCGATGAGTGCCGACCACGGCGCCGGATTCGACCCGGTGGACACGAGGCCCACTCCATCGTCGCGACGCTGTGCATCCAGCCGACAGGCGGCCAAGCGTAGACGAGGGCACCAAGCGACCAATCATTGGGTGACACCGATCTCGAACCCGGGACGGACCCGCCCAGCAATGCGGCATGTACCAGGTAGTTCTCACCACCGACCAACCGCATCCGACGATCGGGCGTCTGGTGAAGGCGACTCTCCAGTGCCCCATCCGAGGTCGGTGCCGCTTCGCACGCCTCGGTGCGTCGGGCCTGCCGGCTCGATGGCACGTTCGAGGCGTGGAACGACCATGACTGCGATGGACCGCCCTCCCGATCGCCTCGAAGGAGCCGCGCTTGGTTCCCCACCCTGCGGTAGATCGAGGCATCTCACCGCGGTCGAACGTCGACCGAAACGCGGGCGATAGTGTGATCCTCTTGAAACGTGCGCACGGACGGAAGCGGTGGTCGACCGGTCCTGCCACCGACGTCTGGGTCTCGGAAGAGGGTGGGGGGTAGCGATGACGTCGAGGTCCAACGCCGTCACCGAATTGCCGGCGCGCCGGACGACAGGCTGTCGGGTCGTCACGACGTCACTGACGGCTCGGGTGCTGCTGGCCAACCAGCTGCGATGCCTCACCGACATCGACTGGACGGTGGTCAGCGGTGATCCCTACAACGACCCGCCCGATGGCGTCGACGTCGAGGTCGTCCCCATCCGACGGGAGTTCGCCCTCTCCGACCTCGGTTCGTGCGTGCGACTGTGGCGCTACCTGCGCCGCCGACGATTCGACTTCGTGCAGACCCACACGCCCAAGGCCTCGTTTCTGGGTCTGCCGGCGGCGCGACTGGCCGGGAGTGTGGCCATCTACACCATCCACGGTTCGCTCTACTTCGCCGGTAACGGCAGGAAGGCGAATCTGCTGGGCTGGCTGTTCGAGCGTTGGTGCTGCCTGTGGGCCGACCGCGTGCTGGTGCAGAGTCGCGAGGACGAGCAAGCCTTGCCCAAGGCACGCATCTGTCCCCGTCGCAAGCTGGCCTATGTGGGCAACGGGATCATGATGGACCGCTTCGTCGCCCCGGTTCCCTCCGCGCTGCAGTCGGAACGACCCATCGTCCTGATGATCAGCCGACTGGTGCACGAGAAGGGATGCGCCGACTTCCTCGACATCGCCGCGACGTTGGCCGGGCAGGCCGAGTTCGTGCATGTGGGCCCGTTCGAGCACGACCAGAGCGACGCCCTCTCCGACATCGAGATCAGGGAGGCGTCCGACCGCGGCACCGTGTCGTTCGTCGGACCGGTTGAGGATGTCCGCCCTTATCTGGCCTCGGCCGCGGTGGTCTTGCTCCCCTCGTATCGGGAGGGGATCCCGCGGGTGGCCATGGAGGCGGCCGCTATGGGTTGTGCGGTGGTGGCCTACGACATACGGGGGGTGCGGGAGGTCATCGAGCCCCGACTCGGTCTGCTTGCTCCTCGCGGCGACCGGGCCACCCTGACCGGCATCGTGGAAGGCTTGTTGAAGGATCCCGACCGGCGCGCCGAGCTCGGAGAGCAGTGTCGCCAATGGGTGGTCTCCCGGTTCTCCGAGGACCTGGTGATCGAACGCCTTCGCGCCACCTACGCCTCGGTGGTCAAGGAGCCGGTGTGACGAGCCAGGTGTGCCTGACCATCGATGTCGAGGATTGGTATGACGGCATGGCCGTGCTGGGCGAGCCGATCGAGCGTCCGCGTCAGGCCGACAGCGGACTGGATGGTCTGGCCGGGTTGCTCGAAGCAGCGGGAGACCGGGCGATGGTGACCTTGTTCGTCGTGGGCAACTATGCGGAGACGGTCCACCGCGAGCTCGAAGAGTTGGCGTCCCGTGGTCATGAGATCGCCAGCCATGGGCCCGATCACGGACGGATCCCCGACGATCCGTCCGCACTCGTCGAGTGGCTGAGACGGGGACGGGCCATGGTGGAGGACCTCGTCCAGGCGCCGGTCCGTGGCTTCAGGTCCCCGCGGTTCGAAGTGCCGGCCAACGTGGGACTGGCCCGATTCCGGGAGCTGGTGGCCGAAGCGGGCTTCGACTATGTGTCCGACACCAGTTTCCTCGGCCAGGGGGCACCGGTGCGGGAGCTACCGGTGTTGACCACCCATGGGGTCCCCATCGGCGGGGGCAGCTATCAGCGCCTGCTCCCGGCCGCGGTCACCTCGGGAGTAGTCGGCGCAGCAAGCGGGCCCGCTGTGCTCTACTACCATTCCTACGATTTCGGCGCCACACTCCCGAGCGTCGGCTCCATACGCTCACTGGCCGTGGCCAAGCAGCTGGTGGGGCGGGGGAGGGTGGCAAAAGTGTTCACCCGGGTTCTCAACCGGTTCGGTAGCGAGGCGTGCGGTCATGTCGGACGGTGATTTCCAGACCTACTTCCAACTGCGGGCGAGCCGTTTCGCAGCCTTCTACTCGAGTGAGCCGGTGGCCCGGCTGCTCGGGCGAGGCCCTCTGTTCGACCGCCTGCGCGTGGCCGTCGATACCGCCGTGGAGTTGTCGGCGAGGCGGGTGCTCGACGTCGGGTGTGGGAGTGGGCCCCTCTTCGCTCCCCTGGCATCTCGTGGGATCCACGTCGTGGGCATCGACCCGACCGAGGCCATGGTGGCACTGGCGACGGAGCAGGCGGCCGAGTTCCCCGGCCTCATCGAGGTACAGCAACGCGGCTGGGAGGAGCTCGACGAGCTCGATGCGTACGACATGGCCGTCGCTCTCGGTGTCTTCGACTATGTCGCGCGAGCCCGCCGACCTGCTGGCGCGCATGGGGCGGGCAGCAAGCCATGTCCTCGGCTCCTTTCCGGCCCCAGGGTTTCGATTGATCCTGCGCAAGGTTCGCTACGGCCTCCGTGGTGTCGGGGTCCACGGCTACACGGCCGGCGGCTTCGATCAGTTGGCGGCAAAGGCCGGCCTCGAGGTGGCCGGGCTGCACCGCCTGGGACGGGCCGGATTCGTCGTCCATTTTCGTCGCCGAACCGTGCCGCCGGAGGGCGTCGAACCGGCCGCGGGGGCATAGCCGGCCACTCGGGTGCCGGCGGGCTCAGCCCGATCCGTCCCGTAGGAAGTCGCGATCGGTCCATGTCGTGATGGGAAAGAGGGCCAGCGTCCGCCGTAGCGTGGCCAGTTGGTCGATCGTCGAGCCGTCGCTGCCAGGAGTCGGACAGTTCGGAGGCGAGCCGCTTGACGACGAAGCCCGAACCGGGGGCGTCGTGGCTGTCGAGGAAGGCCTGCGCGGTCCCGGTCCACTCGAGGCCGAAGGTGGCGTAGAGCTGCTGGAACTCGGCGGATGGATCGGTGCACAGCTGCTCATGGCTGCGGAGGTGCCATTCGGGATGACGGGATGCGGCATCCTCCATGGCGGCGAGAAGCAGCCCGATCCTCCAGCTCATCCGTTCGACCGGATCAGGACCGGGGAGCGGTATCCCCCAAGGTTCGAGGTAGCGGGACCGGATCTCCCGACGGGTCTCGAGGGTGGAGTTGCGGGCGTCCTTCAGGTTGAGCTCGATCCAGCTGGCCAGCACATTGGCGGGATGACGGATCAAGAGGAGCACGTCGATGTCGAATTCGGCGGCCAGCCATTCCACCGCCAACTGGGCATGGATCGATTTGGCCACGATGCGGGCACCGGTGCTCGGAGCGCTTGCTGTCCGGGCGGGGCGCGGCGACCCGGGCCACTTGGCCGGCCAGCCAGGTGACCGGATCGGGCCTTCCCTGGTGGATGCGCCCGACCGCCCCCGGACCGAGGAGGTGGCGCGCCAGCCGGGCCCGGCGGTCCTCGGGGGCGCCGTGGAGGATCCAGTTCCAAAGCGCGCGATAGGGGCCGGCCTCATCGCCGGGCCGAAGGACCGGGTAGCGACCGACGGCGTGCTTGCCGTGGATGGCGGCCGGGTACTTGTCCTCGTTGTCGGGTTCGAGGATGGCGGCGGTCCCCGCCGCGCTGCCCAGGGCCCTCAGGGACCATGTCGTGCCGGATCGCGGCAGCCCGACGACGACGATCGGACGGGCCGCGGTCATCTGATCACACAACCGGAGCGATGCCACCCGGGGGCATCGAGCTCATCGAACCACCCCCTCACGATGGGACATGATAACGAACATGGGTCTGTCCCGGTCCTTGTCGGTTCTCGAATCTCTGTGGCATGGTGAGACGATGCGCCCTCCCCGAGTGGCCCGGGCTGCCTTTCGGAGGTGCTCGCCGAGGACCAGGAGCGCGGTGCTCCATCGGATGGGTCGCTTCGCCCCTTGGGAGGAGGGCTTCGACTTCACCCCTCCGGCACTGGGTCCCAGCGAGATCGCCGGGCCACCCGACTTTGTCGGGATCGGCGTGCAGAAGGCCGGCACCAGTTGGTGGTACGAGCTCATTGCCGAGCATCCCGGTGTCACCTCCCGAGCCGACATCCACAAGGAGCGCCATTACCTGTCCCGCTTCGGTAGCGAGCCGTTCGGAGCCGCGGAGGTTCGGACCTACCACGGATGGTTCCCCCGTCAGACGGGGACCATCACTGGCGAATGGACGCCCGACTATCTCGGATACCCGTGGGTCGCCACCTTGCTGGCCCGGTCGGCGCCCCACGCCCGGCTGTTGGTGATCCTCCGGGATCCCGTCGAGCGCTTCCGGTCGGGACTGTCGTTCCGACTGAGCCAGGGCGCGTTCGCCACCGAGGCCACCGCGGCCGAGGCCGTCCGACGGGGCTTCTATGCCAGATCTCTCCGCCGGTTCCTCGACTACTTCCCCGCAGAGCAGATCCTGGTCTTGCAGTACGAACGCTGTGCCATCGATCCAGAGGGCGAGCTGGACTCCACCTATGAATTCCTCGGACTCCCCCCTCACCGACCCGATGACCTCCGCCGGCCCATCAACGTCTCGGGCGACAAGATCCCGGTCGACCCGGACGCCCGTCGGCGCCTCACCGAGCTCTACGCCCCGGATGTCACCGATCTCATCTCGCTCTTTCCTCACATCGACCCCTCGCTGTGGCCGAATTTCGACGGTCGCACGGGGTGACTCCTCACCCCCGGGTCCGTGAAGGCTCGCGCCTGTGAACTGGCGGGGAATGGTGGCAGAGGGGCTCCATCGGCTGCCAACAAGCGTCCACGCTCTGCTCGCACCCGAGGAGCGCGCCGACCTGCGACAACGATTGGGCCGGTATCGACCCTGGGAGGCGGGCACCGATCTGTCGCCTCCTCACCGCCACGGAGGAGAAGTGGTCGGCTCGCCCGAGTTCGTCGGCATCGGCGTGACGATGGCCGGTGTCGGTCATTGGTACGAGTTGATCGCCGATCATCCGGGCGTTTCGTCCCGAGCCGACATTCCGGTGGCGCGCCACTTCCTCGCCCACTTCGCCACCGGTCGGTTCGGTGCCGACGAGGTGAACCAGTATCACGGATGGTTCCCTCGTCGGCCAGGGACCATAACCGGCGAGTGGACTCCGTCCTACGCCGCGCTTCCCTGGGTGGCGGAGCTGCTGGCCCGTGCGGCGCCGGATGCTCGGCTGCTCCTGATGGTACGCAACCCGATCGACCGGTTCCTCCTCGGCCTGGCCCAGGCAGCCGGGGGCCAAGGGATGCAGCGGGGAACCCAGATCGCCGATGCGATCGACCGCGGCTTCTACGGGGCTCAGCTCCGGCGGGTCCTCGAGTTCTTCCCCGCGGAGCAGGTGCTCGTGCTCCAGTACGAGCGTTGCCTGATCGACACGATGGACCAGCTGGCGGCGACCTATCGTCACCTGGGCCTCGACGATGCACACCGACCGTCGAGCCCCCGGACGAAGTCCTCGATGGTCCCCGCGCCCCGCTCGACCATCGATCCCGATGCACGGGACCGGCTCGTCGGCGTGTATGCGGGTGATGTGGCCGAACTGGCCTCGCTGGTGCCGGGTCTCGACTTGTCGTTGTGGCCGGAGTTCGCCGATGGATCGCACCGTGACCGGCCGCAGTAGTGTTCAGCCGGGCCAAGTGAGTTGGTGACCGAGTTTGACGCCGCCCAGGGGGGAGTCTGAGTGATCCCAGAGCAGATCGTGCAGCGTCTGCGCTGCCCGGCATGCGGTGAATCGGTCAAGGAATGCGGCGACGACGGTGTCCAGTGCCAAACTGGTCATCGATACGACATCACGGACGGGTACCTCGATTGCTCGCGGGAGTCGGCACAGGGAGGATCGACCGAAAGGACGTTCGCCAGCTTCGGCTTCGAGTGGAACAGCTTCGACCAAGTACGTGACGAGGACGAGGAGTTCGCCGAGGTCTACTTCAGGGACGTCGATCTGGCCGGCCTCCATGGCAAATGCGGACTGGACGCCGGATGTGGGAAGGGGCGCTATACCCGGTTCCTCGCCCAGCACCTGGGCGCGGTAGCCGCTCTCGACGGCTCGTCTGCCGTCCAGGCAGCCGCCCGGAACCTTGCCCCGTTCCCCACGGTGCTGGTGGTGAAGGCCGACTTGCGGGCGGCCCCCTTTGCCCCCCAGACCTTCGACTTCATCTCGAGCCTCGGGGTGCTGCACCACCTCGACGACCCTCGAGCCGGATTCGACCAGCTGGTCACCTACCTAGCCCCCGGGGGACAGATGCTCGTCTACCTCTACAGCCGGCCGGGGACTTTCGGGGTCAGGTCGGTGGCCCTGCGCCTGGCCGCGGCCTTACGGACGGTGACCGTTCGCCTGCCTCATCGGCTCCTGAAGGCGGTGAGCGCACCGATCGCCGTCCTCCTCTACTCCGGGGTGGTCCTTCCCGGGGCGTTCGGGGAGCGCCGGGGCATCGGCGGTACTCTCTCAGCTGCCGATGGGTGCGTACCGAGGAAAGCCGCTGCGAAGCCTGACCCTGGACACGTTCGACCGCCTGAGCGCCCCGGTCGAGCACCGCTATGTGTGGGCCGACCTCGCCCCGTGGTTCAGCCAGGCTGGCCTGGTCGTGGACGCAGTCCGCGACGAGACCGGTTGGTTCATCCTGGCGCACCGGCCCTGAGCATCGAGGGGGAGCCACGTGGATGAAACGGATCGGCGCATCATGGCGGTGGTGTTGACCCACAATGCCCCCGAGTCCCTCGAACGTTGTGTCCGGGCCATCGCCGGCCAAACCGTCCCACCGGAGGCCCTGCTGGTGGTGGACAACGCCAGCTCCCCACCGGTCGCGGCCCGATGGTCTCCCCGTAGGCTCGCTCGCCACCACCGTGGTGCGATCGGAGGTCAACACCGGGCCGGCCGGCGGCTACGCCCTGGCGCTGGGTGAGTTCCTCGAGTCTGGGTTTGGGCACGCCTGGGTGCTCGACGACGACATGCACCCCGAGCCGGAATGTCTCGACCGCCTGTGGGCCGTCGCCGAAAAGGATCCCGAGGCCGCCTTTGTCTTTCCGATCTCCCGTCAGCCCGACGGCTCACTCAGTTGGTGGCCATCCTGGTGCGGATTCATCCTCGCCCGCCAGATCGTCGAGGCAGTGGGACTTCCCATGGCGGAGCTCTTCTGGTGGGCCGAGGACACCGAGTACCTGCAGTATCGGATACCCCAGCGGGGGTATCGACGGCAGGTCGTGAACGACGCCATCGTCAACCATGTCGGGATCCGGCAGGGTGACGACGTGCCGCTGTGGAAGTACTACTACGAGGCCCGGAACATGCTGTACGTGCACCTCCACGTGAAGCGCCGGGTGCGGCCGCTACCCACGGAACATGGCCAGACTGCTCGCTCGGGGCCTGTTCCGGGAGAAGGACGGACGGTCTCGCCGGCTGGCGGTGATCGTCCGAGGGATATCCGACGGGGCGCGCGGCAAGCTGGGGATCCGGTACCCGGTCGAGCCCATGAGTGAGCGCTCGCCGTGATCGGGAGGGATGCTTGCACTCCCGCTGTGTCGACGGGGCGGCGTGCTATACGACGGCCAGATGGGCGAAGTGGGGCCACAGCCGCAGGTCGATCTGCGGATGGCGGGCGACGAGGGCCACCACGTCGGGCTCGTACAGCTCGGTCAGAAGGCGCTCGAGGCCGACATCGACGTTGCGCTTTCTCTTGGTCTTGTTCACCGGCGCCAGGAGGTCGACGGGTTGAAACGAGTCGTCCAGGCCGAGAAAGCGGTAGGTGGCGGCCAGTTGTTCCGCCGGCCACCGGGTACAGGCCTCGTACTGCAGGATGAGTCGCTCCGACGGATCGAACACCTCCTCCCATGGTGCCAGTTCGGCGGCGTAGAAGCCGCGGGCCAAGCCGCGGTATCGGACGTTCCGCAAACGTCGCTTGGGCATGCGCCGGGAGATGTCCGATTTGTACCGGTCGACCGGATCACGAAGCAAGATGAGCACCTTGGCACCGGGTGCGGCCCGGCGAAGGATTGGCGGCAGCCGATAGGAGAACAGGTACGAGGGTGTCCATTCACCGATGGTGGCACCGGTCGGTCGCGGGAACCATTCGTGGTAGGGATGCAGGTCCTCATCGGTGCAGGGCCGGTCACGAAACCGGTCGAAGAAGAGCCGGTTGAAGAAGAGCACCTCCTTCTTGATCGGTCCGTGAACATCCGGATGGGCCAGGATGAGGTTGAACCACCACGACGTTCCGGCCTTGGGGACGCCCACGCCGACGAAGTCGGGCGGTCCGATGGCCATGCCGCTGGGGCAGGGGGGTGCTGGCGGAGCATGCCCGTCTTCCCAGGGAGCGAAGCGTCCCATGCGGTGCCGGATGCGTACCTGTACGGAGTCCGGCAGGGCGAGGAAGGTCGAGCGAGCCAGTGCGCCCACGTTCACGGGGGCCCGATCCGTCGTCGCCCCATTTCCACGGAGCACCACAGATGACTGCTCACCGGGCTTCGGTCTGTCGGACCCAGCGCTCCACTATGGACGCCGAAGACCTGAGAGGCTTGGTGATCCGCCAGCTGGTCGATTCGTGCATCTCTGCCAGGTGAGCCGTGACGTCGGCCAGACTCTGTTCGGCGGCCTCGAGTTGCTGTCGCGGACGCGTCGAGCTGCCACCGCATCTCGTCAAGGCGTCCGTTGGCTTGCGTCGAGGCTCCGCGTTGGCTTGCGCGAGGTCCGCGTTGGCTTGCGCCAGCTGCCCGCGGGTGGTCCAGAAGCGCTGCCGGGCGGCCGCCGCCGCCGCTGCCAGCAGGGAGACGTCTCGGCGGTTGGCGATCAGCGCCGTCGACCAGGCGGTCTCACCCGTCGGGAGCGGCTGACGCAATGGGCGGTGGCCACCGGCCATTTCCATGAGGGTGTCGCCGAGCGCCAGTTGTTCCGGCGAGAGCAAAGAGGCATCCTCCCGTCCGGGTGGTTCCGTCCGGTGATAGAGCTCTTGGGAGATCGATTGGGCCGACCGGTCGGGGTCCCAGCCGGAATGTGCCGACGCGAACTGAGCCAGCGAGCCCAGCCACCCGGCGCTCTCCCTGGCGAAACCCATCGGATCGGAGACGACGGCGTCATAGTCGACGACGAAGGTGTCCATGCCGTTCATTCCCTCGATGGCGCACCGGTTGTACCGTTCCCAGAGCGCCAGGCCGACCGCAAGTGGCATGCCGTCGCGTCGGTACAACGAGCGGGCCACCGCCATCGGCTTACGCCAGACGAACAGTGCGACGGTCGGCGTCGGCAGCACCGTCCGCCAGTAGGGGAGCAGGAGGCAGAGCCGCGGGTCCTTCCAGACGGCCGGTCCGGGCGATGGGTACGACTGGGCCAGCACCGCGCCGGAATCGTCACCGCTGAGGATCCAGGCGCTGTGCACCCAGTGCCGGACGAGATCGGGCGGAGCGTCCCAGCTGCCACCCAGTCGGTTGAGGAGTCCCTCGTTGTGCAGTCCGAGGGGCAGGCTTTCCCAGTGCTCAGGGTTGCTCTCGGGCCAATCCATGCGGTCCTCCGGCCGAAAGAGATTGAACCCCAGCGCCCCCAGGGACCCGGCAATCGCCGAGGTCCCACTACGGTGCATACCCACGACCAGCACCCACGGACCCGCGGGCATTGCCGTCACGAGTGGCTCAACGTAACCGCCGGTAGATCTTCTGAAAGATGGCTGACGAACGCGGCGATCGGTAGGCGATCTCGAGGACCCGACGCTTCCAGGCCGGCAACGCATCCGACTGGATGAACTCCGGGAGATAGTTCGTACCGCTCGCCACGGCCCTGCGACTGTGCTCACTGGCAACCAAGCCGACCGACCTCATGTAGTGGCGGATGGTCCATTCCCGCTCGGCGGTCAGGGCTACGTCTTCGTCGCCCTCGTCGCCCTGTCTCCCCACAGCCTGTAGGTAGGTGTCAGGAGGGCTCTTGACCGGGAAGGGCTTGAGGGCCCAGACGAACTGTTGGACGGTGGTATTGGGGTTGTAGGTCTCCGACAGGGTGCGAAGCGCGCCGATCATCTCGGCCGGCAGTCCGTCGTTCAGGCCGTCGTCGTACTGGTCGGTACGGATGGCGTAGAAGTCGTTGCGGTCGACCACCCTCCAACCGCACCGGTTGAACATTCGCTCGAGTGTCTCCTCGGTGAAGAAGCGGAGGTGGGTGCTGTCGAGCATGCCTGTGTCGGACAGGATCCAGTCACCGCAGAGCAGCCGGAGGGCCAGATCGAAATGGGACACATTGGGCACCGAGGTGATCAGGGCCGGCTCGCCGTGCTTCAGTGACCATGCGGACAGGGCACTCAGCAGCTGTTGAGGCTGGGTCAGATGTTCGATGACATCCAGGAGCATCAGAGCACCGACGTCGCCGAGCTCGTCGAGCGTGGCCTGAACGACGTCGAGATCGGTGAGATCGCACTGGGTGGCCTCGATGCCGGCGGCATGCATGAGATCGACGGCCACCGGATGGAGCTCGAGGCCGTGGTAGGCGATCCCCGCCTGCCGCAGTGCGTGGCTGACCACGGCCGTCCCGGCCCCGAGGTCGACCACTCTTGAGTCCTCATCGAGGGCGAGGGATCGAACGAGACCGGCAGCATGCCCGACGGCGCTCTCGTGCTGGAAGGGGTAGACGTAGTCGAAGCTGGAGTCGAGGGCTCCGTCTGCACCTTTACCGGCCGGTGGCTTCAGCTCTCCCGGGCGGGCCGATCCGCTTTTCTCCGATCCCAGGATCACAGCTTGGGTGGCGTCGAGGAAGGCGCGTCCGTAGCGCAGGTCGGGCTCGAGGTGATTGCCTTCGGCCCATTCGTTCCAAGCCACGATGAAGAGATAGTTCTCCTCCTCCCGCACTGTGGACACCGAATCGACCGCGTGTCGGAGCCAGCGTTCGTAGGCCTCGGGGGTGGCCCCCTCAAAGATGGTGGCACCGAAGGGACGACGGGCCGTGTTGTCCCAGCCGACCATCACCGAAGGGAAGCGCTTCCAGGCCGGGGCGGGATTGCGGAGCTCGGCCAGGTACGCCGTTTCGTAGTCGAGGATCCGATGACCGCGGGCACCCTCCAGAGGAAGGAAGAGCTGATCTCCCGAGAACGGCATGAACCCCACGCTGGCGTCGAGACCGAACGCCTCCGGTCCACCGGGCGGCGGTCCCCAGCTCTCCACCCAGCACAGGTAGAGGTCCGGGAATCCGAGGCGCTGTGCCTCTTCACGCCAGATGCTGGTCGATCGCTTGGGATCGGGGAGCTGCTTGGCGCGGTAGATCAACATCAACGGCTTGCCGTCGATCTTGATGTAGCGGTCGTCGGCGAACGCGGTGGCCAACCACCGGATGTGGGCCAAGTCGTCGGCATCACTGAATTCCTGAGGCATCAGGACCCGACCTGTCTGGGCGTCCCAGTTGCGGGTCCACTCCTCGTTGGCCCAGCACAGGGCGAAGGGGAAGTCAGGCGACCCGGAGGCCAGCACCTCGTCGAAGGGACGTTCCAACAGCCGCTTGCCGTGGAACCAGTAGTGGTAGTAGACGAATCCGGAGATCCCGTGTGTGGCGGCGAGGTCGGCTTGGGCCTGCCGTATCTCGGGCAGTCGCAAGTCGTAGTACCCGAGATCGGTGGGCACGTGTGGCTGGTAGTGGCCAGGGTAGAGCGGCCGAGCCCTGGTCACGTTGGTCCACTCGGTGAAACCCTGGCCCCACCACTCGTCGTTCTCCGGGATCGGGTGGAATTGTGGCAGGTAGAAGGCCAGCGCCTTCGGGGTGTTCTTCCTCACCTCACCGCCCGCCCCCTGAGCCGTCATGGCCACGATGATACGGCAGACCGACGCTGTGGATGCAAGGCCGCCCCCCGTGGAGAGCCGGCGCGGATCATCCCGCGGCCGTCCGGATCCTCTCGACGACTCGGCCGAGGTCTCCATCCGAAAGGGCGGACCCGCTCGGTAGGCACAGCCCGTGCTCGAAGATGTCGGCCGACACCGTTCCCCCGACGGTCGGCATCCCCTTGAACACGGGTTGGAGATGGAGCGGCTTCCAGGTCGGTCGGGATTCGATGTCCACCGACTCGAGCGCCAGGCGGACCTGCTCGGCATCGGCTCCGAACTGCTCGGGATCGATCATGATGCAGGTGAGCCACCAGTTCGGCTCCCCATAGTCGGCGATGGGCATGAATGAGATGCCCGGGAGGTCACCGAGGGCGGACCGATAGGCACGGTTGATCCTCCGTCGCCGCGACATCCGGTTGTCGAGCCCCTTGAGCTGAGCTCGTCCGAGTGCGGCCAGCAGGTTGCTGAGCCGGTAGTTGTACCCGATCGTCGAGTGCTCGTAGTGGGGGACCGGGTCGCGGGCCTGGTTGGCCAGGTAGTGGGCCCGCCGGACCAGGTCGGCCGAGTGCGCCACCAGCATGCCGCCACCGCTGGTGGTGATGATCTTGTTGCCGTTGAACGAGAAAACGGCGGCGTGGCCGAAGGAGCCGGCCGGCCGATTTCGGTAGGTCGCTCCGAGGGCCTCCGCCGCGTCCTCGATGAGTGGGATCCCGTACTCGTCACACAGGGGCGACAGCGCGTCGTAGTCGGCACATTGGCCGTAGAGGTCGACGGTCACGACCGCCGCCGGGAGCCGTCCCCTCCGGGCCCGATCGGCAAGCTCCTCGGCGACGAGCGAGGGATCGATGGTCCAGGTCGACGGCGAGCAGTCCACGAAGACGGGATTGGCGCCGAGATAGGTCACCACCGAGGCGGTGGCCACGAAGGTGAGTGACGGGACGAGCACGTCGTCACCGGGCTGCACTCCGAGAAGCAGCAGGCTGAGGTGGAGGGCCGCCGTTCCGCTGGAAAGGGCGACGGCGTGCTCGACCCCGACCCGCTCGGCGAGCTCCCGCTCGAAGGCGTCGACATCGGGCCCGGTCGGCGCGATCCAGTTGGAGTCGAATGCGTCGAGCAGCATCCGTCGTTCTTCGGCGCCGACTTCCGGTGGGGACAGGTAGATCCTGGTCATCGCCGGGCCTCGTCGGGGGTGAGCGCTCCGGTGGCCAGGGCGGCCGCCACGACCAGGACCGCCGCCACCACATCGACGGCCAGGGCGGCGGTCATGACGCGAGATGGGCCGCGACCACCACTCCGGAGGCCAGTACCGCCTCCACCCCGACGTAGGCGAGGCTGGCTGCTGGCCGAGACCATCCTCGGGCCACCAGCCGGTCGTAGGGATGGCCGCGATCGCCGGCCATCGGCGACTGGCGCCCCCGAATCCTCCGCACCGCCGCGAATGCCACCTCAGCCGACGACCACCGCCACCAGGGCCAAGCGAAGCCGTTCCGACGGCTGTCGTCACCCCCGGTGCCCAGGCGTAGGCCAGCAGCACAGCCAGCGCGTCCCGAGGAGATAGGCACCGCCGTCGCCGAGGTAGACACGGGCCGGGGGGCGGTTGAAGGTGAGGAAACCGATGAGCGAAGCGCCCAATGCCACGGCCAGCTGCCGGCCCGGGCCGTGGAGCACTGCGGCGAACCCCACGGCGGCCGCCGTGACGACTCCGCTGGCCAGCATGTCGAGCCCGTCGATGAGGTTCACTCCGTTGATCGACCACGATCGTCACGACGATAGCCACGAGTGCGCCGACCACCCCGGGCAGATGGAGGGGGCAGGTGGCCGCCACCAGAGCTCCGACGGCCACCTGGCCGACCAGCCGCACCACCGGCGGCAGGTCGGCCCGGTCGTCGGAAACGCCCAGGCAGAGCGCGGCGGCCAAGCGGCACCAGAACCGACGGGCGGCCGGCCGCGGCACCGACGGCGACCCCGACGAACACCGCCACGCCACCGAGGTATGGGACCGGTGTCGCCTGGGGCTTCAGTGCTCCCGGGTCGATCCACGACCCCGAGCCGCGTGGCGACCACGATGCCACCGGGGTGGTCACGGCCACGGTGACGGCCAGCGCGATGGCAGCGATCGACCATCCGCTCATGCGGTGGGGCACTCCCCGGCGACGGGCCGGCGGCCTCCCACGGCATGAGCAGGGACTCGGTGCCCGGGTGGAGCTCGAATCGCTCCGAGCTCACGAACCCGGCCCGCTCGTAGAGGGCGACCGCCCCCACGTTGGCCGCACCCACGACCACGTGGGCGGCCGGGCATCCCCGGGCGGCCACCTCATCGAGGAACGATGCCAGCAGGAACCGGCCGACACCTCGGCCCCGCCAGCTCTGATCGACGGCGACGGACAGGAGCTCGGCCCCTCGAGCCGCACCGTTCCCGCCCCGAGCCCCGTGGCGAAGCGTCTCGAGGGCCCGCCGCCACCCCCGGACCAGGGGACCCACGGCGCGCCACGCAGACGACGATCCCGTCGTGCCACAGGAACGACCGGTACAGACCGGCCGACGTCGGTCGAGCCGGCGATGAAGCCGACGGCGCGCCCGTGGTCATCGGCGATCAGCAGGAAGGAGCCCGGGTGTAGACCGGATCCGCCGGTAGAGGAGGCTGGAGGAAGTCCGGTCCGAGCAGGGACAGGAACCCCTCGGAGATCCCTCGGGCGTGCAGGTCGGCGGCGGTGGCCGCATCCGCCTCGGTGGCCTGGCGTACCGTGATCGCCGAGGCGCCGCCGGTCTGGTCCATCCCGGGCGAGCCGTCGTCGGCGTTGCGGCCCTGTGGGGTAGCCGGCTGGTGGCGTCCGGCGTCCTTCTCCGTTCGGCCCCATCGTCGTCTCCCCGACCTCATGCGGCGTGGCCGGACGGTGGGTAGCCGGTCGCCGCATCTGGGCCACGAGTCTACGACCTGCTCCGAATTGGCGGGATTTCGACTATATTTGCAGATCATGGACCGGGGCAGGGGCATCGCGGGATCAGGTCAGTACCAGCTGTCCCAGGTGCAGAACATCGAAGCCCAGTCGATCCATATCATCCGCGAGGTTGCGGCTGAGTTCGAGCGCCCGGTGCTGCTCTTCTCGGGGGGGAAGGACTCGGTGGTGATGCTCCGATTGGCTCAGAAGGCGTTCTGGCCGGGTCGGATCCCATTTCCGGTCATGCACATCGACACCGGTCACAACTTCCCCGAGGTACTGGAATTCCGTGACCGATGTGTCAGTGCGGTCGATGCCACGCTGGTGGTTGCCTCGGTTCAGGACTCGATCGATACCGGGAGGGTGTCCGAGGAGGCGGGCCCCAATCCCGTCGCGCAACCGGCTCCAGACGCGGACGCTTCTCGATGCCATCAGCGAGCATCGGTTCGATGCCGTCTTCGGAGGCGCCCGCAGGGACGAGGAGAAGGCCCGGGCCAAGGAGCGTGTGTTCTCGTTCAGGGACGAGTTCGGACAGTGGGACCCGAAGAACCAGCGGCCCGAGCTGTGGTCACTGTTCAACGGCCGTCATCGGGCCGGCGAGCACATTCGGGTGTTCCCGCTCTCCGATTGGACCGAGTTGGACATCTGGCAGTACGTGGTCGACGAGCAGGTCGAGCTGCCGTCGATCTACTACGCCCACCGGCGCCAGGTGTTCCGAAGGGACGGGATGCTCCTGGCCGTCGGTCCCTATGTTGCTCCCCGGGACGACGAGGAGATCTTCGAGACGACCGTTCGGTACCGGACCGTTGGCGACATGACCTGTACCGGCGCGGTGGAGTCGAGCGCAACCTCCGCTGAGGACATCGTCCGCGAGGTGGCTGCCTCACGCCTGACCGAGCGTGGCGCCACCCGGGCCGATGACCGGGTCAGCGAGGCGGCCATGGAGGACCGCAAGCGCGAGGGATACTTCTGATGCAGCTGCTGCGCCTGGCCACGGCGGGCTCGGTCGACGACGGCAAGAGCACGCTGATCGGCCGCCTGCTCTTCGATTCGAAGGCCATCTTCGAGGACCAGCTCGAATCGGTCGAACGGGTCAGTCGACAGCGCGGCGACGACTACACGGACCTGGCGCTGCTCACCGACGGTCTGCGGGCCGAGCGAGAGCAGGGGATCACCATCGATGTGGCCTATCGCTACTTCGCCACGCCCGCCCGAAAGTTCATCATCGCCGACACCCCCGGGCATATCCAGTACACCCGGAACATGGTCACCGGCAACTCGACGGCCGATCTCACCATCGTGCTCGTCGACGCCCGAAAGGGCATCGTCGAGCAGACTCGGCGGCATGCGTTCCTGGCTTCCCTCCTTCGGGTTCCCCACCTGCTCCTGTGCGTCAACAAGATGGACCTCGTCGGCTACGACCGCGACGTCTTCGAGTCCATCCGTGAGGAATTCGCCGCCTTTGCCAGCCGGCTCGATGTCGGCGACCTCAGCTTCATCCCCATCTCGGCACTGCAAGGCGACAACGTGGTGCAACGATCGGTCAACATGCTCTGGTACGAAGGAGCGTCGCTGCTCCACCATCTCGAGCAGGTCTACATCTCCTCTGACCGCAACCTCATCGATCCCCGCCTGCCGGTGCAGTGGGTGGTACGGCCCCAGACGACGAGCCAGCCCGACTACCGGGGTTACGCCGGCCAGGTGGCCGGTGGAGTGTTCAAGGCCGGCGACGAAGTGCTGGTCCTTCCCTCGGGGCTCTCGACCACCGTGGCGGCGATCGACTCGTTCGATGGTCCGGTGGACGAGGCATTCCCACCCATGTCGGTCACCGTCCGGCTGGCCGATGACATCGATGTGTCGCGCGGCGACCTGATTTGTCGACCGATGAACCAGCCGACGGTCGGCCAGGACCTCGACGCCATGGTGGCCTGGATGACGGAGCGCCCGGTTCAGCCCGGGGACTTCCTGGCCCTCAAGCACACCACGCGCTGGGTTCGGGCCGTGGTCCGGGACATCCACTACCGGCTCGACGTCAACACCTTGCACCGCGACGAGTCGGTGACATCCCTCGGTCTCAACGATGTCGGGCGGATGAGCCTCCGAGTCACCCAGCCACTCTTCTACGACAGCTACCGCCGCAACCGGCAGACCGGATCGTTCATCCTGGCGGCCGAGGACAACAATGTGACGGTCGGCGCCGGCATGCTGCACGGCCCAGACTGAGATCTGAGATGGCGGAATCGAACATCACCTGGCACTCCGGCCACCTCAGCAGTGAGGACCGGGCTCGGTGCCTAGGGACGCGGGGAGCCACCTTGTGGCTCACCGGCCTCTCCGGCTCGGGGAAGTCGACCGTGGCGGCGGGCATCGAGAAGCGATTGGTCGAGCAAGGTCGGAGCGCCTATCGACTCGACGGGGACAACCTGCGGACCGGGCTCAACGGCGACCTCGGGTTCACCAAGGCCGATAGGGAGGAGAACGTCCGACGGGCCGCCGAGGTTGCCTTGCTCTTCGCCGACGCCGGGACCGTGGCGGTGGTCGCCCTGATCAGTCCGTACGCTGAGTCCCGCCGTCGTGCCCGGCAGCTCCATGCACAGGCAGGCCTGGTGTTCGTTGAGGTGTACATGGCCGCGCAAGTCGATGTCTGCGCCCGCCGCGACCCGAAAGGGCTCTACGCCAAGGCGTCGAGCGGCGAGATCGGCTCCTTCACCGGGGTTGACGATCCTTATGAGGTGCCGGTTGCTCCCGACGTGATCATCCACCCAGGCGCGGCGCTGGCCGACTCGGTCGAGGCCGTCCTGACCGAGTTGAACCGCTCCGAGGCTGCGCATCACCTCAAGCGCACAGCAGAATCCTGAGCGGCCCGGTTCCGGGCGTCCCGTCGCGCTGACCTCTGAGAGCGGTCGAACGACGTCTCCGGGGGACCTTTCTCCCGCCGGGTGTGGAGGTTACGTAGACTGAATGCGCCGGCGGTCTACCGAATTTTCGGTGAAATTTACCGAAATTTGGTCATGCGGCCCTTCGGATCCGTCCGAAAGACTTGGTCGCAACGTAGAAAGAAGCGTAGAAGTAGCAGGGCCGGGGTATATAGCAGGGCCGCCGATGAGGCGGAGGGGGCGACATGCAGGAGCAAGGGGGGCGAACGAGGCGGTGGCGGCGCGCCGGTGTTGCCTGTCTCCTCACCGGGGCCCTCACCCTCACTGCGGGCGTCGCGGCGGCTTCATCCTTGGCCGGAGCCCACGCCATCATCACCTTCTGGAACAAGTACAACGTGGTCACGCTCAACACTCCCGCAATGTGCCCCACGACCAACCCGAGATGTACGTGGATGCTCTGGGTCAACGAGCCTGACATTCCCACTCAGACAGTCGTCGGCCTGGCCACGGGAACATCGGGGGTGTTGACCGTTGCCTATCCGACGAACTTCTGTGGCGTGATCCAAGCGGACGTACTCGTCGGGCCTTCTTCATGGCGATTTGTGTTCGGTCACCGGGCTTCGATCCAAACCGGAGATTGCACTTGTAGCGCGACGCCAATTCGCCCAGTCAACGGCGCCAGCTGCATCTACGGCACCAGCTGCATCTACGGCACCAGCTCAAGCAAATGCGTCCGCTGCCCGGCAAACGCGCTCTGGCCACGAGGCTGCGACCCGGCCATCCCAGGCGAGAAGCCAGGATACGACTCGGCGGTCAACGGGGGGTCATGCATCCGCCCGGCGGGCTCCGGCGAATCACAAGGCCACGACCGCTACGACGACAACCACTACGACGACAACCACAACGACGACCCAGGCCGCAACCCAAGCGGCAAATTGCAATCCCATCACCGGCGCGGCACAGACGGTACCGGCCTCCGATCAGCTCCCGTTTACCGGCGACGCCCAGACCGTGCCAGCGCCTCAGCAGACGTTGCCCTTCACCGGAATGGACGTCCGGCCCCTCACGATCGCCGGCACGGCCTTGATCCTGCTGGGGCTAAGCCTTCTCACCACTTCCGAACAGCGACGCACAGTACTGCGGACCGTGAGGGCCAACCGGGTCGTCGCCCACACAAGTCGGGCGGGGCGTTGGTTCTTCGGCGAGTGATTTCAAGAACCGGCCAGAACCAACGCAGCTAGCTGTCTTCAGATGCTCCAGGCTCGGAAGCGGGATTGGACAACAGCTGATCCGCCGAGGCACCTCTGGCGGGCGGTGCTGGGGTGGGGGAAGCGGTAGAGGCGGTCGGCTGCGTCCGCAGATTGCGATAGGTCAGATAGCCGGCAGCCACAAACGCGATGAAGGCAACGAGGGCGGCACCCGCTCCTCGCTTGTTGTAGTGACCCCTCCCAGCCTTACGACCAGGGATGTAGCTGGGCAGCGCATGGATCGACACTGTGAGGTATTCGATCGCCACGATCGAAGCCAATATGCCGACGATGACCAGGAGAATTACCCATATCCACTTCATGGGGGTGAAGACTAGCGAACTATTGGTTCGTTTGCCGCAAATAGGCCCGTGTTTCGACCTGGCAGACCGGAGATGTGACGATCGCAGACGCGGTGCTGGGCGCTCACCGAGCGTCAGCCGGACCCGGTGGCGCTTCGTCCTGCTGAATGGCCATCATTGTGGCAATGAGAAGCGACGAGGTACCCTCGGCGAGCGATCTCTCGTGCCTCGGCAGCCCTTCCTTGCACTCCGATAGCGGCCACCGATAGACAGGGCCCGTGGATGGGGTCCCGGGGCCGGCGGCAGCCGACGATGTCCCCCACCCGGAGCGGAGCGACAGGTCAGCGGCTGGCGGAGTCCGCCGATTTCAGATCGTCGTGCTCGTCGCAGTACTGGCCGTAGCGCTGCCGTATCTCTGGGTGGCATGGGATCTTTGGGGCGGATCCATCAACCCACTCCGAGTCAATGGACCCGGATCGGTCTACGACATCCAGGCTCGAGCCATGCTGCACGGCCATCTCTCTCTTCCGGCGGGAAGCATCGGTCTCGAAGCATTCATCCGCGACGGGCGGACGTACACCTACTTCGGGGTGTTTCCCTCGCTCATCCGCATCCCGGTCCTGCTGGTGACCCACTCGCTCGACGGCCGCCTGACTGCGATGTCGATCGTGGCGTCGTGGTTGGTCACCGCCGTTTTTGCGAGCCTGCTCCTCTGGCGGGTTCGCGTCATCCTCCGAGGAGATGCGCCGCTCGGATGGGCGGAGGGAGCCTCGTACGGGGCCCTTCTCGCCTCGATCCTGGCGGGCTCGGTCCTGGTCTTCCTGGCTTCGGAGCCCGTCATGTACTCCGAGGACCTGGCCTGGAGCGTGGCCCTTTGCACGGGAAGCCTGTTCGCTCTCCTCGGGGTGGCGGAGCAGCCGTCGCGGGCCCGGGTGGCACTGGCGGGCCTGTTGATCCTCCTCACCAACCTCAACCGGGCCACCACCGGCTATGCGTGCGTCATCGCCGCCCTGTTGCTTGCGTCCTGGTTCGCCCTCGGGCGTGCGGGCACGGAACGGAAAGCGATGGGCGTTGCCGGTGTTGGTGGCCGGGTTGGTGCCACTGATCGCCGGTTGTGCCATCGACCAGGCCAAGTTCAATCTGTTCTTCGGCGTGCCCGCCGCGGATCAACTGCTCTACCAGGGGTTCAAGCTCGGCAACATCAACGGCGGCCACTACTTCAGCCTCCGTTTCCTACCCAGCACGCTGGTGGCCTACCTGTCGCCCGGCAACTTGGGAGTGACGCCTGAGTTCCCCTACCTCACTCTTTCGGACATTCCGATCGGCACCCATGCTCTTCGCCAGGGGGCCGACCGCCAGTCTGCCGGCGTCGATGCCGTTGCTCTTCGGAGTGGGCCTGTGGGGCGTCATCGCCGCGTTCCGGCCGCATCGCCGAGTGATAGTCCGATCGCTCCGGGTGCTGCTGGTCGCATCGGCCGTCAGCGCCGGGGCGGTAGCCATTTTCGGCTGGGTCCTCGAGCGGTTCCTCGCCGATTTCATGCCGCTCGTGCTCTTCGCGGGCATGATCGGGATCGCGGATGTCTGGATTCGGCTGGACGGGCAACGTCGGACCGTGCGCATCGTTGTCGCCAGTCGTCATCGGTGTGCTGGCGATTTTCGGTTTCGTCGCCAACATGGGAATTGCCATCGTTCCCAACGGCGATTGGACGCAGCAGCAGACCCTGCATTATGTCCAAGCTCAGCGGGCGATCAGCGATCACATCGGGGACCCGATTGCAGGAACGGTCGTCCAAGGCGAGGGTTTCCCAGATCAGTTCTCGATGGGCCAGCTCTTCATCATGGGTGACTGCCGAGCGCTCTATATTTCGTACCGGGACAGGCCCGCCGGCCTTTATATAACCGGTACGGTCTGGCTGCCGGTCGAGCGGGCCCCCCACACACCGCTCTGCCGCTCGCTCCTCCCCGGAGCAAGGCGAGAGGGATAGACCTTGTCAGATCGACGCTGGCGGAGTTGGTAGACGAACCATCCGGGGTGACCGCCCCGGCCTCCGGCGGGCGCCGGGGCCTGCTCGCCGGGGTTCCCCGCCGTCGCCTGGCCTTCGAGCTCGCCTACTTCTTGGCCACGGTCGCCGCCGCCGCACTTGCGCTCTCCCTGGCCGGACGTCGTCCGGGTTGGCCCGTCGGCCAGACGTTCGGCCAGGACCCCCTCTTGGTGCAGATCTACGCCGCCCATTTCCGCCATGGGGATCTGTTTCCGGTGTGGTCGAGCAGTGATGCCTACGGTCTCGGCACTCCGGTCCTTCTCTTTTATCACAAGGCGTTCTTCATCGTCGGGGGGGTGATCTACATACTCCTCGGAGGCGCGCTCAAGGCAACGTTGCTCGCGACATTGACCATCTTCATGATCGTCGGGACCTATGGGATGCGGATGGCCCTCAGCGTGATCACCGGAGAGCGGGTCCTCCAGGTGGTCGGGTCGACTCGGTTTCCCCCTTCACCAACTGGGCCTTCGCCGAATGGTTCAGCCGCGGAGACCTTGCCGAGTTCTCTGCCCTCATGGTGGTCCCCTGGCTTCTGTACTGGTGCCTCACCCTGGTCAAGTATCAGCGGGTCTCGTGGGTCGATCATTCCGGCCATGGTCGTCCTGGTCGATGCCCACAGCGCGGTGGCGTTGGTCTCGACGGTCGTCGATCGCCATCACCGGCCTCACCTTCCTCGCCACCTACGGGATGGCGGGCGTTCGGGCCGTCTACCGAAGGCTGATCGTTGCCGTTGGTGGCGACCACGGTCATCCTCGCTCCGATGCTCATCGCGGAGCTGAAGATGAGCCGCGACTACGACCCGGCGTCAAAGATCACGAAGTTCGGAGCAGACGTTGCCCATCACTTCGTCACTCCGTGGTGGGGCTATCTCTACCTGCCGGCATACCACTGGCTTTCCCAACACGAACATCAACCTCGACATCCAATTGGACTTCGTCATCACCGCTGTGCTTGCCGCCGGACTCGTCACGGTGTGGTTCGATGGCTCAGGCGCTCGGAACGGGTGCCGGTCACCCGTCGCCTCGACCGACCGGTGGTGGCCGTGCTCGCCCTGAGCCTGGCGGCCTACCTCTTCCTGCAGTTCCGGGTGTCACTATCCGTCTACGACGTGCTCGCACCGTTCCAGGTCATCACCTTCCCCTATCGGATGATGACGTTCATCACCCCCCTGGCGCTGCTGCTGGCCGCGCTTGTCGCCGACTGGTACTTCCGGCTCGCCCGTCAGCGGTGGCCCGGCCGATTGCTCGGGGTCCGGGTATGCCTGGCTGCGGTATGGCTGGCCCTGCTGGTCCTGCTCTCACCGGTCACCGCCCACGAGCCCCCATCGTCGACCAGCTTCATCCCCTGACGCACCCTTTATTCCGGTAGACGCGCTGACGGCACCTTCCCAGGTAAGCGTCCAGGCGTACCCGGGGGGGTTCGTCGAGTTCGGCCCCATGTTCATCGAGTACCTCCCTAAGGTGAGTGGGCCCAATGGACAAGTGCTGCCCAGTGATTCATCGCTCTACCAGAAGCTCCACGCCGACCAGGGACGGGACGCGTCCGTCTCTTCCGTGCCGTGCACCGTCGTCGAGCGATCGGGCACCAACTTCGAGTCGCTTCACCAGACGTATGCGGTGAGGTGCAGAGGGCCGACGCTGGTGGCCCTCCCGATCAGCTACAACTCCTTCACCAGTGTCGGTGAGTTGGGCCGGAACGGGCAGGTCCACCGGGTGGTCGTCCACCATGTGCCGACCGATCCGCGCATCGTGGTTCGCGTCGGCGACGATGCGCCCCACCTCCTCGTCGTCAATCTGCCGACCCTCGTCCAGATCCTGTTCCCATACTTGCCGAGGGCCCGTCAGTGGTATGGGGCGACGACCCGGCGCGACCCTTAGTGCTGTCGTCCTGCCCAGCTTGACCAGCTAAATCCGCAACCCGGTGTTACTCTTCCCCGGTGCAGAAAGATTACCTGCCGGCAGGGCAGGATTCGATGCCGTCCGCGCTCGCTCTTGTCCACGACCGGGGTACCGGTGGAGATCGGCGTGTCAGCAGTCGCCGGCCCGGGGTATCAGCCGCAGCGATCGTTCGGGATGGCCTGGGTGCTGTTCTCGGGGATCGCCGTGCTGGTGCCGTTCCTGATCCACGGGCACATCTTCGGCCCGATCGATCTGGCGGTCCAGAACCGTCTGACCCGAGAGCCAGGCGTCGCTCCGCACATCGCGCAGAACTCGGACCTCGCCAACTCGCTCATCCCTTGGTGGACGTTGGTCTGGCAGCAGGTGCATCAAGGTCATCTGCCCATCTGGAACCCCTACGCCGGGCTAGGGGAGCCGCTGGCCTTCAACTGGCAGTCGGCGCCTTTCAGCCTTCCGGCGCTCGTCGGCTACGTGCACCCCGTTGCGGTATGCGTTCACCGTCGGGGTCATCGTCAACATCGTGGTGGCTGGATCCGGTGCCTATGTGCTGGGCCGTGTCCTCGGGATGAGTGCGCTGGCCAGCGCCGGCGGTGGGCACGGTGTTCGAGCTGAGTGGCCCCATCACCGCCTGGCTGGGCTATCCCTTCCCGTCGGTGATGAGCTGGGCCGGATGGATCCTCGCCTTCGGCTTGCTCCTTCTGCGAGGACGGCACCGGGCCGGCTATGTCGTGGCGATCGCGGTGTGCGTGGCGTTCTCGTTCTTCGGAGGTGCTCCGGAGGGGTTCGCGGTGCTCATGCTGACCGTGGCGGCGTTCTTCTCGGTGATGTTGCTGTTGCGCGCCGGTTGGTTGGGCGGCTCCGGTCCGATACTCCGGCCGGCAGTGGACCTGGTCGTGGGTCACCGTCGCCGGCATGGCGCTGGCCGCTCCGTTCGCCCTGCCCGGGCTGCAGCTGGCCCGGCAATCGATCCGTGGCTCGTCGGGGGGAAGCAGTGCCCTTCCACCGCACGTGCTCCTCTGGTCTGGCGTTCCAGAGCTTCGGTGGCCTGCCGATCTATCGAGGGTGGCCAGATCTTGGTCCTCGACTTGTACTCGTACTTCTATACGGAGAATGCGATGTACATAGGTGTGAGCGCACTGGTCCTGGGCGGCCTCGGGATTATCCTGCACCGTCGCCGACCCGAGGTTCGGGCTTTTGCCGTCGTCACTGTGCTCTGCCTGGCGCTCGTCTTCGTTCCCCCCGTCGTCTCCCTGGCCAACGAGCTGCCCCTTCTGGGCCAGGTCAGCTGGCTTCGGGCGGAGATGCCGATGGCGCTGGCCATTGCGGTGCTGGCCGGCTACGGGATGGATTTCATCGTTCGCAAGGCGGGGACCCGAGCCGTCGCCCGCTGGCTCGGTGCGGGATTTGCCGTCGCCGCAGTGGGCCTCCTCGGCCTGTGGTTGTTCGGTCGAGGAGACTTCCCCCGTTGGCGGCATCGATCCGAGCGCACAGCTTCATCTGGCCGGTCGTCGAGACGCTCGTCGGGCTGGCGGTGGCCGGGTTCCTGGTCTGGGCGAACCGGCGACGGAGGCTCCTGAGGCACCAGGACGGCGCCGGACGGACCGGAGAGGGGCGAGCCGGTCCTCGTTCCGACGGGCAGGGGCCATCGCCGGTCTCGGGCTGCTGGCCGTTCAGACGGCCTTTCTGGTCAGTGCCGGCGCCCAGATGATGGAGTCGAGTCCCAATCCTACCCGGAGACACCGGCCATCCGAGCCTACGCTGCCGAAGTGGGATCGGCCGTGGTGGCCAACGGCTGGCGGTCGGTTGCCAATACGGCATCGGGCCCGAACATCAACGACGCCTATGGCATTCGAGAACTGGCTGCCTACGACCCGATCATCCCGAAGGCGGTCTTCCCGACTGGGTAGCGAACACTGGCACGCCGAGCGGCGTGCCGGGGCTCTACATATTCTGCCCGGCGGTGACCACTGTCGCCGTGGCCCGGGAGTACGGAGTGGGCTACATCCTCGAGGCCGCCGGTCGACCCGGTCCGACCGGGAGCGTCTTCGTTCGGCGGCTGGCCGACGAGGACCTGTACCGCATACCCGGGTTCGGGAGAGGCAGCCGATAGCGCCGCTGGCGGGCGGGTCGCTACCTCCGGATCGAGTGGTGGGCACGCCGGTGGCCGTTCGCCATCCGAGCCCGTCCGAGTGGCGGATCGAGACGTCGTCGCCGGTGGCGCTTGCGTTGCGCCTCCATCTGACCGACGTGCCCGGGTGGCGGGCTACCGTCGACGGGCGACCGCTCGCCCTCGAGCCCTATGCCGGCATGATGCTGCAGGCCCGCGTACCGAAGGGACGCACTCGATCGTCGTCCGGTACTGGCCCCAGGCCTTCACCGAAGGCATCGTCCTGGCACTCATCAGCGCACTCTTCCTTGCTCGGACTGCTGGTCTGGACCGACCTTCCGGAAGCGGCGTCCGCCGAGGACCGGCCTGAACTTCGGCCCGACTCGCCGGTAGCGTGACCAGGATGACGACCCGCCAGCATGCCCGCGATGGATCCGGCACGGTGGTGGTCGTTCCCTGTTTCAACGAGCAACGTCGGTTCGAGGATCTGGCTTTTCTGGACCTGGTCGGATCCGGGGGCACCCGACTGCTCTTTGTCGACGACGGGTCGACTGACGGTACAGGTGGGATCCTGGAGCAGCTGGCTCTGAAGTCGGACGCGATTGAGGTGGAGCACCTTCCCCACAACTTGGGAAAGGCCGAAGCCGTCCGTCGCGGAATGTGTCGGGCCATTCAGAATGGTGCCGACATCGTCGGGTACTTTGACGCTGACCTGGCGACCCCGACCAGTGAGCTTCTCCGACTCATACATGTGCTGGAAGCCCACGAGGGGCTGAACGGTGTCTTCGGATCGCGAGTCGCCCGCCTCGGCAGCCACATCGAGCGCAGCGCCTTTCGTCACTACACCGGTCGCGTCTTCGCCACCATTGCCTCTATGGCGCTCGGGGTGGCTGTCTACGACACACAGTGCGGAGCAAAGGTGTTTCGAGTCAATCCGACCCTCGAGGCCGCCGTGGGAAGCCCGTTCCGCTCGGCATGGTCCTTCGACGTCCTCCTGTGCCAGCGGTTGTTCGACGGCACATCCCAGGTGCCCGGCCTGCCGGTGGAATCCTTCCTCGAGGTGCCACTGGAGGAGTGGAGCGACGTGAGCGGATCCAAGGTCAGCCTGGCGGGGAGCCTGGCCGCCGTTTGGGATGTCGCACTCCTCGGGATCAGACGCTCCCGCCGGCGATGACGGGGCCGGCGAGCATGACCGAGGTGGTGGGGGAGGAGCCGGCTGGGGGTGCCGTCCTGCCCGACCACCCCGGCCAGCGCATCATCGACCGGTTCGACCCGCGACTCGTCAACGTCGTGACCGTGCTGGGATTCGCACTTCCCGTCGCCGGGTACTTCTGGATGATCCACCGGTACAGCGTCAACGTGATCTTCGGAGACCAGTGGGACGACGTGACGGTGATCGGGCACTCCTATTCCCACCTGTTCGACTGGGGATCGCTGTGGGCCCAGCACAACGAGAACCGGATCTTCTTTCCCAACCTGATCGTCGTCCTGCTGGCCCATACCACCCATTTCAACATCCAGGTCGAGGAGTACCTGAGCGCCATCATGCTGGTGGTGGCCACCGGTCTCCTCATCTGGGCCCACAAGCGGCGGGCTACCTCGACGCCTTGGCTCTATTACTGCCCGGTCGCCCTGTTGGCCTTCTCCACCGTTCAGTACGAGAACTCGCTGTGGGGATTCCAGATGGCCTGGTACCTGGTGATGCTCTCCCTGGCGACGGCCATTGTCCTTGTCGACCGACCAACCTTGACCTGGTTGACCCTCGCCGGTGCCATCGTCGCCGGCGTGGTGGGGAGCTTCTCATCGCTGCAGGGGCTGCTCATCTGGCCGGCCGGCCTGGTGCTTCTCTACCACCGGCGTCGGGCGGTCCGCTTCGTGGTGGCGTGGATCGCCGCCGCCGCGGTGTCATTGTTCGTCTACCTCTACAACTTCAACACCAGCGCCACGTCCGGCTCACCGAGCCACGGATACGTGCTGCACCATCCGATGGCGGCGATCAAGTTCTATGTCTTTGCGGTAGGCGATATCGTGGGCCTGCCCCGGCAGTACAACGGCCCGGGGAGCAATGCCGTCCTACTGCTCGGTCTGGTCATTCTGGTTCTGGCTGGGCTGGTTCTGGTGACCTATGGCCTCCGCCGTGACGAGGCTGGAGGGGGGCCCGTCGGGATTGCCCTCATCTGCGTGGGCCTGTTGTTCGTCGCCATCGTGACCGTCGGCCGGGTTCGCTTCGGCTACCTGGGGGCCAGCGCCTCCCGCTACACCACCTATGACCTGTTGATCCCGAGCGGGATCTTGTTGACTCTCCTCGGACGACCCGTGCCGGCGAGAGCTGTAGCGCCCGTTTGGATCGATCGGGTCCTCATGCCCGCTGCCCGCTGGGTCGCCGCCGTCGTCATCGTTGTGCAGATCTCGTTCGGGCTCCACTACGGGCCAACGGGCGCCAGCTCCGATCACACCTACCAGGCCCATGCCGCCCGCGTGCTCCGCAACATCGATCGCACTCCCGATGCCGAGGTGGAGTACTACCTGTACCTGTTACAGCCAGCATCGCTCATCCGGCACCAGGCCAGAATCGCCGAGTTGCACCATCTCAGCCTGTTCGCCAGCGGCGCGGGTCGGTGATCTGACTCCCGATCAGCCGACGACTACCGCCGATATGGACGCGGGGCCGGAGACTGTGGCTAGGTGGGGAGCTGTCGATCGATTGATATTGCGCTCCCGATGACCGTCAGGCGGCCCCCTCGTCGTGCCCTGGCGGCCCGATGACCGGCGAACCGTCGTCCGTCGGGCTTGTCATAGAGACCGTCTCCAGCGCCCGAATTCGGTCCTGCGTGTCGGCGACGGCGCTGGTTGCTCCGGGCGAGTGATTCCAGGACAATCTCCAGATGCCGCGAAGGTCATCGATCGCGGTGCTTACGATTCGTACCCTCGAATCGTTGTCCTCGACCCAGTGAACGGGCACCTCGTTGATCCGCATTCCACAGCGCGAGGCCAGGACCAGAAGCTCGGTATCGAAGAACCAGCTGTTGTCCTGAATCAGCGGCACGATCGTCTGGGCCACGTGTCGGCTGACCGCTTTGAATCCGCACTGAGCGTCCCGCACGGAGTAGCGCAACATGGCCCGCGCGATCAGGTTGTAGAGATGGGAGATTGCCTCTCGTTGGACGCTCCTCGTCACCTGGGAGCTGGACGCGAGTCGCGAGCCGATCGAGATGTCCGCCGCTCCTGCAGCAATCGGATCGAGCACCGGTCCCAGGGCCTCGAGGTCCGTCGAGAGGTCAATGTCCATGTAGGCCAAGATGTCCGCCGGACTGGATGTCCAGGCCGCTTTGAGCGCCCCTCCACGGCCCCGTTCTGCCAGCCGGAGAGCTCGAACGTTCGGTTCCGTACGGGCGATGCGGCTGGCGATCCTCCAGGACGAGTCAGTACTTCCGTTGTCAACGATGGAGAGCGACCAGTTGTAGGGGCATTGCGAGGTGAGTTGTGCTTGGAGGACGCGCAGGCTTGTCTCCAGAGCGCACTCTTCGTTGAGCACGGGAAGTGCGATGTCGACAGTCATGGTTCGCACAGAAGCAACGGCCCCTTGGTTGCGAAGTTAATCAGGAATATCGTCCCAGTCGGAATAGGTCTCATGCCAGTTTGAGTAGCAATGCAGCGTACTCGGTTTGCCCGCGAGTCGCTCCGGCCGGGACGAGAGGTTGGATTCGGCTCACCGGGATGCCGACCAGACATCAAGACGGCGTCGGTGTGACCGAGTGGTCCCCGGAGAGAGGGCAGGTGGCGGGGTCGAGGTGGCCCGTCAGCTGAAAGAGAGAGAACCCGACGTATTGGGTGCGCCCCGGGTAGCCCGGCACGCCCGGAATCGTCAGAATGTCTCGACGAATGAGCCTCGATGCCGGATCGGTGCCCGTCCATGCCGTGTACGAGAAGGGCGTCCTGAACACGTCGCCGCGATTGGAGACGAGTCCGGTCGAGGCCAATACGTAGCCGTATCGGCCCGTGTTGAGAAGCCGCCGCCAACGGACGCAACTGTCAATGGGACCGTAGCCCCCGTGAGGCTCGGGCTGCCCCACATACTGGACGTAGTTGGTCAGATCCTTCCCGTATAGCTCGTATTGGACCTGCGTGTATTCACCGGCGACGGCTATGCGGACATTACTCACGTGCTGCGCCCACACGACATACGACGGTGTGTTCGAGGAGGTGTAGCGATTGCCGAGATAGAACTGCTGAACGCCGAAGCCAGATACCACCAACGCGATGCTCACCGGGACGACGACACGGGCCGCCGGTCGCCACCCCGGGTGAAGCTGCCTATGGCGGAGCACCGCCATTCCGATGCCAAAGAACAATATTCCGAGCACCAGCCCGACCCATACGGGCGTGCCGGTGATCGGGTCCGCAAAGCGCTGAGTCATCAGGTCAATAGGCCAGATCGTCCCGTCGAGCTGCGTCACAAGCAGCACCCCGGCGTATCCCGCCAGAAGCGCCCAAGCTCGCCGAGCCGTACGAAGAGCCGGGATGATTGGGAGAAGGACCAGGCCGAACGCTACAGCGGGATCGGCATAGCGGACGTTGTAGACGAAGTTCACCGGAGCCCCCAGAATTGCCAGGTACTGGGGACTGACCACAAACGCCGCCGCTGTAGCCAGTCCGACCCATGCCAGCATCCGCGGCATCCGACCTGGCCCCAGAACTGTCCCGAGGACCAGTCCAATTGCGGAGAGGGCGAGCAGCAGCCACCAGCCCGGGCCGAAGGAGAGGCGCAGTCCCGGCAGGAAGTACCGTCGCCATGCCGTCCCGTCGAAAAGGAAGTGCGCCACCGTGGGCGTTGGCGTCCCTATCGCCGGACCGGGCAGGGCGAACAGCCCGATCTTGAGATTGAGTGACGGGAGGGGGTTGCCCACTGCAACCAGGTTGCGCACATACCAGAACGCTCCTGGAAGGGCGACGAGAACAGAGCCAGATGGCTCCCTCGGAGAGTCGCCTCCCGCGTCGGGCCAGTACCCAGACCCCGATCGTGAGAGCCCCGACCGGCGCGATATAGGTGAACTTCGTGCCGAGGGCGAGCCCTGCAGCCAAAGCGGCCATAGCCTGACCCGCAAGGCGACTCTGCTCGCCGGCCGTGGCAGACGTAATGAGGAGGGCGGCACAGGAGAGGAGAAGCGCCAACCCGACGACATCGTCGTAGGCGCCACCGGGCTGCGTCGCCACCAGTCCCGGGGTGGCCAGCAGCGCAGCACCCCGGTGAGGGTGACGGGCGCAACCCCGTAGGGACGGCCGATGATCCATGCGGCGAGCAATGCCACCGCCCCCCAGCCCAGGTTCACCAAGGGGGACAACCAGTCGTTGCCTGTGAACATGATCCCCAATGCGTGCAACAGCTCCGAATTGGCCGGGAAGAATACGGTCACCGGCTCGGAGTCGATGTAGTGCAGCGGGTGATGGTGCCCTGCTGCACAAAACGAGCGGCAAAGGGCATGTGGTACCAAAGTGTGTCGGCCGAGGTCATCCCATGGCGAAATGCGTCGAGGGTCCGGGTGCTCCAATCGGCGACGAGGACGCTGGTCGCGCCCAGCGCAACGACTGATGCCCTGGACGAGAGCGGGCTGGGTGCGTCTCCACGTACCCTTGAGTCTCCAGGTCGGCGCTCGACCGGTCGATCCCCCGACGGCCTACCCACCAGGCAGCGAGCCCGACCACGGCAAGTGCCGGCACGATGGCAGCCGTTCGGAAGAGATGCACCGAACCGAAGACCTCCGACACGCAGATGACGACGCTCAAGGCGATGATGATCTCTGCCAGGCGCCCGATGGCACCTCGCCAAGTGGGAAGCAGTCGTGCCCGCCAGGCGTACGAAGCCATGCCGACGGGAATGAAGGCGAGGGCCATGTACAGAAGGCCTTCTACATAGCGCCCTAGTGTCACCGACCCCATTCCCCTCTGCGCAGGACGGGATCACCATACAAGATGCCCGTTCGACCTCTGGGTCAGGGACGTCCGAGACACCGGACACGAGATCTCGGCGTCACATCCCGCTCAGAGTTCAGCGATCGCCTCCAATGGCCGACAGAAGATCAATCGGCCATCATATGACGATGCCGCCTGGCGACCAGCCTCGATCCTCGGGTGCCGTAGAGGAGGTCATCGGGAGTCCTGCCCGGACCCCGGCAGCTCCCCGAAGCAGCCAGCGAAACCGTGCCGACGACGGTGCCGCGCCGAGGGTGACGCTTTCTCCCATCGGGTGATGAGGCCGGTACCCCACCCGAGTGACCGCGCATTTCGACCCGACGTCCTCGGTCTGCGGGCCGTTGCCGTCCTGCTCGTTGTTCTGGTGCATGCACAGGTCGGGTTCTTGCTCGGTGGCTTCATCGGCGTCGACGTATTCTTCGTCATTTCCGGCTTCGTCATCACTGGACTCCTACCTTCGGGAGCGTGTCGTCTCTCCGCAAGGACCGACCTGCTCGGCTTCTACGCCCGTCGGGTTCGGCGAATCGTTCCTGCCGCCATGCTGGTCCTCGTCGTTGCCGTTGTCGCCGAACGCGTCCTCATAGGCACCAGCGTCGCCGACTACGTGACGAGTGAGGCTAGGTGGGCCGTGGTGTTCCTTGCCAACTACCCGCACGACAACGGGAACTTCTTCCACCCGCTTCCGAATCCGCTGGGCGCCTACTGGTCCTTGGCGGTCGAAGAGCAGTTCTATTTGGTCTACCCGTTGATCGTGCTGGCTGTAGCCACGATGGCTCGAAGGTTCAGCTTCCGGGTCAAGCTGGGCATCGTCCTCGTGGCTGATCTTCGCTGCCTCACTCGCCTGGTCTGTCACTTCCTCTCCTGGTGCGGGGACTGTGGTTGCCTATGCCTCACCCTTCACCCACGCCTGGGAGCTTGCCTTCGGTGGGGTACTGGCGCTTGGGTGGGAGTTGGTTCTTGAAATTGCCGATGCCGTTGGCGGCGACTCGTGACATGGATCGGTCTCGGCGCTCTCGCCTTGGGCCGCCGTTGCGATCAAAGGTCCGGGGGCAAGCGGATACCCGGGGTATGTCGCCGTCTGGCCAGTGGCCGCTACCGGCCTGATCATCGCCGGCGGTACTGCTGCGCCTCGATGGGGAGCCGAGGCATTACTTCGCTCTGACGCCATTCAAGTTGCTTGGTCTCTGGTCATTCAGCATCTACCTTTGGCACTACCCGATCCTCATCGTCGCCGGGCAGTACTGGGGGCGTACGCCAGCGTGGCGACGAACCTGCTCCTCGCCGCGGCTGGCCGTCGTCCTCTCCGCCGCCACTTACTATTTGGTTGAAAACCCGATCCGCCACTCACGCTTCCTGATCCGGTCGCCTTGGGTCAGCGTCCTTGGGGGTATTGGTCTCATCGCGGTTGATCATGACGGTTCTCACCGTATGACCAGTCCCCGGGCCAGTGTCGCTCAAGCTCGACAGGATGGGTGGTCGTCCGGCCGTGGACGTGTCTCCCCCCTGCCACTCATCTGGGGGTCGCTCTTGGTGTGGCCGCGGTTGTCGTTCCACTGTTCGACAAACTGGTGCCCGCAGCTGGCAGACCATCTGGGCCGAAGACGGGTTCGAGTACTTCCAACAGGCACATCAGCATGGCGGGTTCGCAGTATTGTTCCGCGGCTACGGGGGCTATCTGCAGCTGCCCCCCAGGCTGCTTGCGGCCGGGTCCACCTACATCCCGATTAGGGACTTTCGATCTATCTTGGCCTTGTCGGGGACGCTGGTTGGCGCTCTCCTCGGCTGGTTCCTGTACCGTGTCGACCGAGTGGATTCCTTCGCGACCCGTCAGGTTGGCACTCGCTTCCCTGGTCGTCCTGATGCCCGTGCTGGGGATCGAGAACACCGCCAACATCACCAATGTCATCTGGGTATTTGCTGCCGTGGCTCCTTGGGCGCTGGTCTCGTTGTCCGAACGACCTCGTGACGTAGCGGCCCGCGGCTCCGTCGCCCTTCTTGCTGCCACCTCGACCAGCCTGTGCTTTCTCTTCTTCCCCCTGGCAGTCGCCTTTGCGCTCATACGAAGGACCAGGGCAGCCACGATCGTGGCGCCGCTCTTCTCGGTGGATTGGCGATTCAGGGTGCCGTGGTACTGCATACCAAGGATGTCGTGTCCTATATCCCCCAGAGCTTCCTCGATGTCCAACGGAGCGTACGCGGGATCACCGACGCAGCGGGCGCGCATGTGTTTGCGCACATTTCTGATCGGGAACAAGGGTGCTCTCGGCGCCCTGGCTGACCCAACACGACGCGCTGGCCGGCGGATCCGATCCTCTTGTGCTGCAGCGATACTGGCTCTCTTGATGGTTGGTGCGGATCGGCAGCGTCAGCTCCTGTCAGTGGTGCTCGTCGCCTATGCCGTCATTACCTTCGTGCTCCCAGCCTGGAGCCGACGCGATGCGGCTCCCCGCTACAGCGTGATCCCAGAGCTACTGCTGGCGAGTGCCATTGCGATCCTTGTGGCAGACCCCACCCGCGAGCCGACACATTGGATCGCTCGGATTGGCCGGCCCCTCTTTGTCATGCAGGTGGTGATCGTGACGATCGTCGGCTTCTCAGTGACCAACTATCGATCAGAGAGCCCCCGATGGTCGGCCGCTTTGACCCTTGCCAAGGCGACAACGTGCCATCAGCGCCTCTCCGAACAAGCTGGTGAAGGTGCAGACTGACAAGTTCAATGCGTGGCCGGTCGTCTTGGCCTGCCATGACATTTCTCCCTGAATTCGTCGTGGGTCGCTGTGTCGAATCCTGCCCGATTCCTGCTCGGCTTGGCTCTTGCCGTTGTTGCCATCATGCCGGTTGTTTGGGCGGCGTCCAGCTGGCGAAGACGTCTTCTACCACGATGGTCCGGCGCTCCAGCTGTCTTGGTCGATGTCGTACTGGTACTGAGCACAGTGGTGCTCACCGCTGAGGTACTGGGGGCGGTGGGGCTCCTTCGACTTGTCCCGTTGACCGGGTCTCTTGTCCTTGTCGGCTGGGTCTGCTGGCTCTTGGCGCGCCGATCGCACGGTTGGCTTCCGGCAGGGGCTGAGGGCGTTGAGCGGAGAAGGATCATCGGCCTCCCATGCCGCTGTGCCACGCAACGCTCCGGCCAGGCTGTTTGTGGCTTTGGCTCTGACCAGCGTGGTGGTCGCCGATTGGAGCTCCCGGACGGTCGACGCTCTGCATCATGGAATGACGACTCCAGACACCATCTGGTATCACATGCCGTTCGCGGCGCGGTTTGCACAGACCGGCTCCATCACTGCGCTGCACTTCGTTGACTTTCACTCGAGCATCGCCTTCTATCCGGAGAACGGAGAGCTTGTACACGCACTAGGCATCGTGTTCCTTGGCAATGACGTTCTCTCTCCGTCCTCAATTTGGGTTGGCTTGCTCTGGTGCTTTCTGGCCTCCTGGTGTGTAGGCCGACCCTTCGGTGCCGGGCCCGTCACGCTGGCTGGTGGAGCGGTTCTCATGGCACCCCTGGCCTTGTTGCAACCCAACCCGGTGGGGCCTACACGGATGTTGTCGGATTCGGTCTGCTGGCTGCGGCAGTGGCGCTGTTGGTGAATTCGGACCTGCCGAGCCCATCGGGTGATCGGTCAAACGCTCGACTACCGGCGATGTGCATAGCCGCGCTGGCCACTGGACTTGCCTTGGGAACGAAGTTCACCTTTGTCGTACCTGCTGCCGCACTGACAATTGGCGTGTGGGCGATCGCCCCGCGGGGATTGCGTGCACGCCACGGTCTCATGTGGCTCTCGCTGGTGTTGCTCACCGGGGGATTCTGGTACGTGCGCAACGTCTTGGTCATTGGCAATCCACTTCCCAATGCCATTCATCTAGGTCCGATCGACCTTCCCGGGCCGCCCGACCTCTCACCGGCATCGAGCGTTGCCACGTTCCTGTTCAAGTGGAGCGACTGGCGGGGATTCTTTCTTCCCGGATTTCGCGAGTCGCTCGGACCCGCCTGGTGGGCCGTCCTTGGGCTTGGTCGTCGGCGGTCTGATCCTGGGCGCCTGGACGCCCCGCAGCCACATCCACCGGATGCTGGCGCTGGTCGGCATCGCCACGGGTATCGGATTTGTGTTCACACCCCAGCCCCTCACCGTTCCGCTCCTTTATCCGAACGTGCCATACAACTTTGTGTACAACCTCCGCTACTCATTTGCCGCTCTGATCATCGGGCTTCTCCTGCTGCCGATTGTTCGGATATGCCGGTAGTGCCCGAGTGCAGTGGGGACTCCTGGTTGCGAGTGGGCTCATGGTGTTGTGACCCAAGTTGACTCGACCATCTGGCCATCATCAATCTTCTCGCAACAGTTTGCGCCCGCCGTACGCGGGATGGACGCCGGGCTAGGAGTACTTGTTGGAGCTTTCAGCTTCGCGATCGGGACAGCAATGATCCTGCACCGGCGGCATTGGCTATCTCGGCGCCTACCGGCCGCGGCCATTCTTGTGGGTGGATTGTTTGGGTGGCCATAGCCTTCGGCCTCCAGCACTCTCTATCAACACGACCGGTATCAAAACACCCCGCCCTTGGCTCCGCTCTACGCATGGGCTCAGCATGTCCAACACACCCGAATAGCGATCACCGGCTACTTCTCCAACGATACGTACCCGTTGGATGGGCCCGATGAATCCAATTACGTTCAGGTCCTGGGGAACACTCAGTCTCGCGGAGGATTCTCACCGATCGTCAGCTGCAGTGAGTTTCGCCGGGTGGTCGACGTGGGTCGCTACGGTGACGTGATCACGATCACAGTGGCGCTTCCCAGGAGGTGCGGTGGGTCGGGCAGGACCCCAACGTGCAAGCTGATCCATCGTTGGACCGTCCACCTACGTGTTCAAGGAGATGGTTGTGTCCGTATTCCACATTGATGGCCCACTCGATCCCGGCGGTTGTCCATCCGCGGTGAGCGTCTTCTGGATACGGCGCTTCATCGGTGGCTCAGTGGGGTGGATGCGGACCTGGCGATGCGCCGGGCGGGGCGATATGGGCGCGCCCAGAGAGCCGGTCGCGACGTGCCTGCACCGGCCCCGCCCGACAGCGCCTTGGAACGAGGCAGGCGTGTAATCCACGTGCCAAAATGATGGTCCAGGGCATAGGGCAAGGCCAGTCGCTTGGCCTGCTTTCGAGACGACGATCATCTGATCGATTCCGACCAAGAGGCAGCCGTGGAGCACGAACAGATCTGATCGATACCGAGCCAGACAAGCGGCACGGCACTCAGGAGCTGTCAGGTTCCGCCACGGCCGACATGGTCAGTGTCGAACAAGCGACCGTGAAGCCCCGGCACTTCGCCTGTTTCGACGGGCTGCGGGCCATAGCCGCAGTATCGGTGCTTCTCCTCCACACCGCATGGGTCTCCGGATTCACCCGCCGCTCGTCGCTGGGTGCCTACACCAGCCGTCTCGAGATCGGTGTGTCGGTCTTCTTCCTCATCTCCGGGTTCCTGCTGTACCGGCCATTCGCCGTGTCTCACCTGACCGAACGTCCCTCGGTCAACGTGCGCAAGTTCTGGGAGCGTCGATTGCTCCGGATCGTACCGGCCTATTGGCTCGCCCTTACCGTCTTGACCTATGTGTTCCACATCATCGAGTTGGGCCCAGGGTGGCAGGGGGTGGCGATCCACTACCTGTTTCTCCAGATCTACTTTCCGACCGCCCCATTCTTGGGCATCACCCAGGCGTGGTCTCTGTGCACGGAGATGAGCTTCTATCTCATTCCTCCCCTGTATGCGGCCTTGGTGGGTCTTCGTCGGCGACCGCAGAAGCGTCAGCTGGTCTGGGAATTGGCCGGTCTCGCCGCGCTGTGCATCATCAGTTTTGTGTTCCGATACTGGGTCCTGCACCTTCCGATCTTGACCGTCAAGAACGGAAAGTTCGTGGCTCTTTGTGCCCCCAACTGCGCGACGAGGGCGATCTACCCGGCCCTCATGGTGGACTGGCTGCCAGCCTACCTCGACCTTTTTGCCTTCGGAATGCTTCTGGCTGTCCTCAGCGTCTGGTTCACCGAGCGGGAGTCCGAGCCGACCTGGTTGTCGAATTGGTTCATGCCTTGGATCAGCTGGGCCGGTGCGGCAGTAGTGTTCGTTGTCGTCTCACATGTCATGAGCAACCATGACATCCTGCCTTTCGTTACGGCACGCGTTAACTTGGAGCGACAGGAACTCTACGGCGCCTTCGCGTTCTTACTTCTGTTACCGGCCGTATTCGGGCCTCAGGAGCGCTCGCCAATCCGGCGGTTGCTACGTTCCTGGCCAATGGCGAGCCTGGGTGTCATCTCCTATGGGATCTACCTGTGGCACCTGGATCTCATCAATCAGTTCATGAAATGGACGGGTTGGCACGCCGGCATGGTGGCTTTCTGGCTGCTGGCGAGCGCCGTGCTCGGTCTGGCTATCGCCTTCGTGTCGGCGAGCTACTTCGGACTCGAACGACCGATATTGCGCTTCAAGGGCAGGATCAGCTGGTGGAATCGGCAGACCCGGGCGTCGGCCAGTCCTCCCCCGGTGGGCGCCGACAGCCTTCCTGCAAAATAGCAAGAACCCGACCGCAGCTCCGGGCGACCAGCGGGCTCAGTGCGCGATCCTTTGACGCCTCGAACCAATCCAACCCGCTATCCCTCTGGCGCGGATCGGGTGCTCCCTCGATTGCCGCATGAGCAGGAGTCCGATGTCGACATTGGTCTCCCCCCATCCTCGGACGATCTCCTGGTGGATGAGCTCGAGACCGACCCTAGAGCCCTCATCGACAACGTCTTGCAATGTACCGTGCACCGCAGGGTCTTCGACCTCAACGCCGAGGTTGCGGTTCCACAGTGCTTCCTGTTCCCGCATCAGATCGATGGTCAGAACAACCACTCCGCCGAGTCGAGTCCGGGTGGAGATCTCTGACAGCAGGTCCCGGCGAACGGTGGCGGGTACGTGCTCGATCACGCTCACCGAATAGACGCCGTCGTACCGCGGTCGAAGGGCAATTCACCGAGGATGCAATTCCATGATCTATTGGCCAGCCCCGCCGCTCCGTAGTCAAGGAAGTCCCATTCGTTCCAGTCGGGCTGAGGCGGCCACGTGCGACGGTTCTCCGATGGGTCGACGGTGTCGACGAGGTAGCCATGGCTGGTCAGGAACGGAGCCAACGGAGTGACGCCGCTCCCGACGTCGACGAGCTTGCTTCCCGAAGGCAGGTGTTCCATGACCAATCGGCGACGACCGGGTATTCCCACAGCCGGGGTGCATGATCAGGATAGAAGCCCGTTGTCCGCCGGGCGTGCAAGCGCAAGGCCATCAGCGACATCGGGTCCGGATGCCGTCCTATCAGCGGCATCAGCGTGGAGCTGGTGTAGTCGCGTGCCCTCGCCGGTGGCCTGAGCACGACGAAGGTAACCAGGCCTCATCGTCAGCGACCGGGTAAATCTCTGCAGCAGGAGCGAATCTTGGAGGGTCATTGACAGGGCTCATGAAAGGATCGGATGCTGGGATCACCGGCGACGGAGGGGCGTCGAAGCCCGAGACCACCAGCCCATGCTTTGCCGAGCTCCAGAGCTGCACGACCAATCCTGGTAAGCGGATCGCTCAGTTTGTCGTCGTGACGACGTCGAGGCATACCGTGACGTCCGCCTCCAGCGGATGGTCCCGATCGTCCCGGCGAGGTCTTCACCGTCGACCGGTGGTCCCCGGCTGGACGCACGCCGTCATCGGTCCACGAGTCAAGTCCCTCCCAGCGCTGTAAGGACAGGTCCGGAGAGCTCCCGGGGCCCAACCGACTTCGAGGACCGACTCGGGTCGCAGGATGCGGAGCAGATCAGCGAGCCGGGTCCGCCCCTCGTCCTCGTCCGGTCGGGTGGCTTCTCGCCGAAAGTGATCGAAGGCTGCGTTGGCAACGTCGATCTGGACATCGATGGTCCCCTTGCCCGTATGCCGGATCCGACCCTCGGCGTCCACCTCTTGGTGGTAGTGGATGCCGAGGGGTTTCGGAGCATCGTCGGGGATTCGGCTCAAGTCGTGGGTCGGAGTATTCCACTCAACGGCAAGGGGGACCGAACGGATCCCTTCATCCGCCAGTCCCAGTGCCATTGAGACTTGATCGACGTAGACGGCCCATTCGCCGAGCAACTCGGCCCGATCGAGGAGCCAGAGGGCCCATCGGGCCCACGCCGCCGCCACCCGGGCCAGGACGGGGCCGGGCACCAGGTAGAGCCCGCCGTTGTTGTTCCCGCTGACCGTCGATTGGCCGGCGGGCCAGGGAGTGGCACCGTCGTGGGCTCGGCCACGCCGGCGGCCTTGAAGATGTCAAGTAGCACGTCGAGAGGTGGGACGGGTGCGTCGACCGGCTTGCCGGCGATGGCATCGGGCGGAATTGCCAGCTGGCGTGGATCCTCGAGGAGGACCATGTCGGTGTCACACAGACGAAGGTTCCGTCCCGGTGGTCCTCCGCCAGCCGCAGGGCGCCCGAGATCTTGTTGCAATGGGGCGAACGGGGATCGAACCGATCGATGGTTCGAACGAGGACACCCTGAGTCCTTAGATGGTCCAGAATCTCTGAGGACTCAGAACCCACCACGTGGATGATGAGGTCGGAGGGGCTCACCCCGGCCACGATGGTCAGGGAGGCGAACCAACGCAGCGCCTCGAGGTGGAATCGAGGTTTGTCATCGACGACGCAGGAGAAGCAGCCGATGGGCGTGGTGGCGGAAGGATCAGACGGGTTCTCCGATCTACTCGAAGCCGGGGACACCAGGGGTCAGCGGCTCCCCGTCAGGCTCCGGCAGAGGTTCGTGCCGGAGCCTGCGGTCGGGGCAACCGGCACGTCAGCGACCGAAATGAGAGGGAGGACGCCCGAGGTTGAAGTCCCCGTTGTTTGGACCACGGCTGGCCCGGTGCCGGCCAGGTAATGATTCAGCATCTGCGACCCGTACCAGACGACGTCGATCGATTGCAGGTTCGGATCAATCGTCACTGTGATCTGGATTGCTTGTGGACCAACGCCGGCGTGATGGCGAACGGCCATCCCGTGGCGGGTGGCCAGTTGATCGAGGTGCCGGAATTCAGGATCTGCAGGTGCAGGTAGCCCTTGCGC
Source organism: uncultured Acidimicrobiales bacterium (assembly GCA_963727075.1). Taxonomy (GTDB): domain Bacteria; phylum Actinomycetota; class Acidimicrobiia; order Acidimicrobiales; family RAAP-2; genus Bog-756. Next base: position 1,430,130 of record CAVSET010000006.1, on the reverse strand, counting down.
GCCGGCCCGATGACCAGCGTGCTTTGCCCGTAGGTCAGAGCGGGATCGGCCCGGTGAGGTTGCTCTGTGGGTCGATTGAACGTGAAACCGATGGTATGGGTGAAGGTGGGGCTCTGCTCGACGGGCCGCCAGGTGTAGTGCTCGATCTGCTGACCCGGTACATCCTTCATGTCGTTACCGGATGAGAGATAGAGACCTGAACAATCGTTGATGGCGAACAACTGTCCCGCCGGCGCCCAGTAGGGCACGATGCCCCGTTTCCACATTGTTCGCTACCGAGCCGATGCTGAGGGATTCCTGTTGGGTGACGAAACGAATGTTCTGGACGGCTGTCCACTGGGTGACCGGAAACGCGGTGATGGCGAGGTTGGCCACGATGCAATAGCCGGCGAGGACGATCGTGATGACAGATAGCCTCTTCGCTCGCCGAGGCGTCGCCCCATGGCGACGCCATAGGTCGATCAGGCCCGTCCCGCTGGCGATGATGAAGAACGGCATGAGGTCGGCGAGATACCGCTGCGGACATATAGCCCCACAGCAGCACGCCGCCGGCACCCGCAGCTGCTCCGATCACCATGATGCCGGGCAAGCCGTACCTGGCCAACCGACCTTGGGCCGGAAGGCGGTCACGGCCCCCCAGCAGCTGAGAACCAGGAGCAAGGGCGATGTAGCCGTAAAGCTGGCCGTCGGGTAGCTCTGGTCCATCACGGCCCCGCCCAGCCACGAGGCCGGAGCACCCGGAGGTGCGATGAACGGGAAGAGGCCGCTGAACGCGTATGGCCGAACGGTTGGAGGTACGCCCACAGCGTGCTGGGAAAGAAGCCGAAGCTCAAGGCCTTGCCCCCGTTGGTTGCCAGGAAGATCCGCCGGTGCGCGTTCACCGAAGCCCAGATCTGATCGGCCATCGGAAGACCGACCGGAATACCGAACTTGGCATAGGTGACTGCGCAGCTGACGACAAGGGAACGATCCCGACCACCAAGCGGACCGGCCCAACGGCGATTGGAGGGCCACCTCGTACCGATGGAGAACCATCCTGCAACCAGGAATGCAGCGATGACACACGCCCAGCCAGCCGGCGATCGATTGAGGTTGGTGGCCAAGATGAGCACACCACTGGCCAGGACCCGACGCCGTGAGGGCCGCTCGAGTACCCCCAGCAAAGCGAACAGGCTCCCGATCGTGAGCGGCACGCTCCAGGCGAAGTCCTCGTTGTAGACGAAGGGAGTCGCCGCGAGGTATAGGATCACGGATCCACCCATGATCGTGGCCATCAACGCTCCGAACGACACCGCCTCGGCACGGCCAACGAGTGCTCGTCCGCGCATGAGGATACGGAGACGCCAGAGCATCAGTGAGCTGAAGAGCGCCGTCAGCATCCACGCCACCAGGATGGGAGGTGCCGTCATCTCCCCGTCGAGGCGGCTGGTGACCAGCAGGATGGGCATGCGGATCAGCGAAGGGAAGATGCCGAAGTAGGTGTACTGCCTCCCGTTGTGCACGAAGGCCTCGATGCCCATTCTCCCGTTGGGGAGATAGAGGTGACCATGGAACATCGCCCGGGCCTGGAGATCGTAGAAATCGTCGTAAGGTACGCTTCGGAGCGGGTTCAGCGAGCCCGACCAGAGGTCCCACAGCACCCACAGCAGGGGAGGCAGGACGATCACACAGCCCACGACGACGCCAATCGTGAATCGTCGTCGGCTCAGGTCGGCCGGTGACCGATGGCGAGGGGGTCGCTCCGCCACCGGTGGAGGGTCCGTCGCCTTCTGGGTGTCCGGCTGCCGGGTAATGGTGGCCGTATCTGCCACTACTCCTGATGGCCTTTCCGTCGGAAGCGGTCGCGGAACGCGAGAATCTTGCTGCCGGTTTGATCGGACACGCCGAGATGGCGCTTGGCCCAGTCGTAGACCCGCAGCATCCGGGTGTCCGCATAGATCATGATCGACCGGGCGCCGTCCCCCGGATGGGCGCGATACTCGGTCGACCGGACCACCGGGTCTTCCTCGACAGTGAAGTAGTACAGCGCCAACGAGCGTCTCGTCACCCCTTGAGGGCACCGCATCGGTTCGGGGTGGCCGTGGAAGGAATCGACATCCGTGGTGAAGATGAGCACCCGATTGGCCACCGGGCTGACCTTCTCGACGCACCGCTTTATATCGGCGCTCCACAGCTCGAGGTCGCCGCCGTATTCGGACTTCCACTCATCATTGAGGTAGAGGAGGAGATTGGCACGGCGGCGCCATGTGCGGTTGTGGGGGTGGACGGTGAAGTCGGAATGGACGTTGAGATACCCGCCGGTCGTCGACCCATGAGGCCGCTCGCCTCCAGCGAGGGGTCCGCTATGAGCTCATCGACACCGATCAGCTCGCCTACGAAGCGAACAAAACGCGGGCAGTTGAGCTCCTCCAGGATGCGTCGGAGGGTAGGTCCCCAGGTCTCGGGAGCCGTGTTGCTGAATTTCCGCTCGTTCGTATGGAGGTAGTTGGTCCATTGATCGGGATCGATGGGAGGGAATTCCTCTATTGCCGCCTCGACCGTGAGGGGCTCGAGAAAGTTGTCGAGCACGACGTGAGGGTAGGGATCTGCCCTCTGATACCTCGGACGAAGGCGGGCCAGATCGCTCTCGAGCCGGGCCATGTCCAGCACGGGGTGAGTTGGTCTCGTTCGTAGCCTCAACGGTCATGCCATTACCCGCTTCGCATTCTTCCTATGTCGACCTTGCCCGACCTGAGTGGCGCCCGTGGAAAAACGGTAGTCCCGGGGGATTAGCGTAACCGAGCCCTCGTGCCGGATGGCTACCGGGCCAAATGGTCGTCGGCGGCCATGAGATATCTCCGACCCGGGACGCGGGATCCACCGCATTGAAGGCCACATCATCAGGCGGGTCGGGTTGGCCGATCCCGACGCACCTCGTACGACAGTCCTGGTCACCGTACCCCCTTCGCCAGCTGGATGGCATGCGTAACGGAGCGCCTCCCCTGGTCCCCGAAGACTGTACCTGCCGGCGGCGCCTGCCATCTCAGGTGGGATCCACGGACCTCGAGCTGCCCGGAAAGGACCGTGGAGGGATCATTCCCGATGGTGGTGTCCACCCCGTTTCCCACCACCAACCACCCGCCGCTCAGGCCTCGGCTCCCACCTCTGCGTCGGCTATCTCGGCGAAGAGCCGGTTGAGAATGAGGAACTTGAGTACCCAAAGGATCCCGAACGCCGCGACGTTGGCCCCGACCACCAGGACGGTGCGGACCAGATGGTGCAGGTGGTGGGCGTCGGCATAGTTGTGCGCCACGTTGGCGGTGAAGAGTGCAAATCCGATGCCGGTCAGTGACATGACCCAGAAGGGCAATACCTCTCGCCATATATGCGACCGGCCCGACTTCCCCCACACCCACTGCCGGTTGAGGAAGTAGGAGGGGATACCCGCCATGACGTTGGAGAAAAGGACGCTGATCACCTCGGTCCCACAGCCGGAGCACGCCGTAGACGATCGTCAGGATGAGCAGCGATGTGGCTGCGGAGATCGCCGACACCATGGTGTACTTGATCAGCTTGAGCCCCTCGGGGCGTACGACAGAACCGCCAAAAGCGGGTGACAGCGTCCCTCACGATTCAGAAGGCTACCTTGTCCTTCGGTGGTGGCAGGGAGCCACCGGGGGCTCCTGGTGTCTGATGAGGCTCGCCTCAGCCTGGTTCGGCCTGCTATGTTCCTGCCCGGCGGATCCGACGTGTGCGGACCCAGCTGAGCACAGATGCGGTGACCAGCCCGACCACGGCACAGCCGGCCAGGACGAGGCCCAACGGTGAAGGTGGTGGGCCAGTAGTCCAGCTCGACGAGGTGCTGCCCGGCGGGCACCTCCAGTTGCAACATCGTCCCCGCGAATCGACTCAGTGGTGCCGACCGACCGTCGATCGTCGGGGCCAACCGGCCATGTTGGTGAGGCGCAGCCTGAGCATGCTCGTTCGGTCGGCTTCAGTCACGAGTCGCCACGATGCTGGATTGGGATGGCTTACGGCGACCGGCCGCCCGTGGCATCGATTGGGGGAACAAGCCCGATCTTGAAGGGGAAGAGGGTTGCCGGTGCCGCTCCGGGAATCCTGTAGAGGCCTTGCTTCGATCGTCGTGTCGTATACGCCGCCCTGTGGACCTCTTGCACCCCTCTGCTCGAGCACGAATCCAACGCCGTACAGCCGGGCTTGGGCAGCGGTGGTCACCGATGGGCAGTACAGGAAATCACGGCGATTGCCGGCCGACGTGTGGGTGAGTGCAGTCCACGAGGAGAAGTAGGCACTTGGGATCAGCGGGTCGTAGAGGCCGAGTTCCTGGACGCCGAAGGCCAGCTGGGTGTTGGGAAGGATTCCCAGCCCTGGTGGGAAGAAGCACAGGGGAGCTCCAAAGCCCACGACTGAATTGCCGACAGCGCTCTTGAGAGCCGCCACGGACGGGTCGGCGCGAAGGGAGTTGCGCTCGAGGTCCACAGAGGTGTCCCCGAGGCTAGGAGGAAAGCGGTCTCGACCAACAGCAACGAGACTCCGGCAAGGGGACCGACCGCAGCCGAAGAGGCCCGGCCACGCGAACCCCTCTTCACCCTCCGATCCACGAGAGCCAGTATTCCGACGACCACCAGTCCCACCGCGGTCGCCACCAACGGCCAGACGAAGCTGGTGTTGCGGATGGCGGCCTCGCCGGTGGTAGATGGCCCCGGCCCACCAACCACAAAGTCACGAGCACGACTCCGGCAACGGCAAAGCCAGCCCCGGCCCACCTGCGAACCCTCCTGCGATCGTGATGGCGCACCAGAACGTCCATGCCGAAGCCGGACAGCACGATCAAAGCGAACACGAGCGGGAGGAGTGCTCGTTGCCACAGGATCGTTCCCACAACCGGTAGTCGATACAGAACCGAAACCACCGGCTTCACGAACGCAGCTGCCCCAGCGGACACAACGACGGCCGCGAAGGCAATCACTACGGGCCGGCGTCGGCGCATTGCCGCTCCGAGGGCGGCCAGCACCAGCACGATCACGCCCACGTAGGCAGCAGTCTCGGAATATCCCTCGACGTAACCGAACCAGGTGTTGCCTGCGATGGGCAGCCCTCGAATCCCTGGAATGCCAAATGGATGAGATTGTGCAGCGGGAGTGGCGGGTTTCCCCTAATCAGCTCGGCTGGATCCCCGCCAGGGACGGCACGCTGTGACCCGCAGATGACCTGAAGGCCGGGAAGGATGAGTGGAGCGCCCAGCGCACTACCGGCCATGGCCGCCAGCGCGAGGTCGAGAATCGGGCGCCGGATGGGGCCTTCACCACCGAACACGGGCAGCCGCTGGAGCAGCAGGACGATGAGAAAGACGAGGAGTGCCAGGGCGATGATGGTGAGGATCTCGGCCTGGCCCACGTAGATCATGGCGGCGAGGACCACTGCGAAGAAGGAGACGTACCGGAACTCGATGGCGACCACGGACTACCAGCAGGGCTGCGGCGAACAGCCAGCCAGTCCAGGAGAACACCGCCGATACCGGCCACCCCAACCATCCGAGCATCGGGCCGCTAGCTCGAAGACCGAGCCTAGGAAGATGCACGCCACCGCGCCCAGTCGTAGCACCCGGCCGAGCACGTAGGCTCCGGTGCCTCCGATGACCAGGGTCAGGAACACCTCGACGGTGAAGGACAAGCGGAGCGGGAAGAGATATCCGACCACGGCCGGAACGCTGAAGGAGGCCGACTGCCAGTCAAAGGCGAGCGGCATTCCCAACGCGCTGTAGGGATTCCACAGCGGCAGCTGGCCGTGGTGCACCTGTGTCCAGGCCAATGTGGACCAAGGGATGATCTGATCGGCCTGGTCCCCGGCCTGCACGTTGTGGAGGACGACACCGGGGTGTTCTCAGAAGGCCGAATTGGGACAGGAGGTCGTAGGAGCCAAAGGAGCCACCACCACGCGATAGCGCGGGCGCGAGACGGCCCCGGCCAGGGCAACCAGCCAGATGATGGCGATGAGATGCGTCCAGCGACCCAGCCCGTACCCCGCGTTTCGGCGGCGGGGATAGAGATTCGAGCGATGCTTCCTGCCGCGACGTTGGGCGATGCGTCCACAGCAAGTCGGTCCCCACTAGCCAAGGCCAGCCCCTCCCAGTGTGTCCGGCGGCAGGCGTGCCCGGTATCGGCGACAACCGTATCGGGCACAGCAACGTTCAGCCGCGATGCAGGGGAGTTGGGAACGCCCAATTCGACTACTGGCGCACAGGCTAACGAGGTCCCTCCGAGGCGAATGGAGCGTCGACGCCCACGCCGCAGAAAGACTCGGGTATCGTTCGCACGATTTCACGGGGCAGAGGGGTCAAGGGGCAGTTGGGTGTGAAGGTAACCAGACGACAGCTACTCGGCATGGGGGTGGGAATGGCGGGGCGGGCTTGCTCGGTGCGTGCAGTGACTCGACCAGTGACTCGAGCCAGGGTAACTTCGCCCTGCTCCAGTCAACCGTGGGTGTTCCCGTCACCTCAGGGACGGACGATTTCGGCTCGGTATGAGCGCAAGGTGACGGCGGGGAGCCTGCTCGTCGCCATCGTGTGGCGGACTTCGGTGCGTGAATTGGCTCCGACCATCGGCCAGGTCACTGACGACCGAGGCAATCGCTGGCGGCAAGCTGTCGAGTACTTCGCGGGCAACCACTACGGAGTCGACCTCTGGTATTGCGAATCGGCCATGGGTGGGAGTCGACCGACCGTTACCGGCACCGGCCTCGACTACCACCGCTGCCCGGATTCAAAGCATGAACATGGCCCTTCTCGAGTATTCGGGTGCATCCGGGTTCGAGTTGTGCGACAGATATGCCAGGCGACCGTCAAGGGGTCCTCGGTGAAGGCGACCACCAACTTCGACCTCACCGCCAACCACGAGCTGGCCATTTCCGCCATCGTGGGCAACATGACCTCCGCTGTTGTTCCTGAACAGTGGAACTTCCGTCGTGACTCCGCCCATCAGGGGTGCTTCATCGCCGACAACCTCGACACGGGTCGGGTCGAGTAGGGTCCGGCTCACCGCCCACTGGACTGGCCTCACCGGAGGGACGAGGGCGCCGCCATCTGGCTACGTTCGTGCCCAAGGGAGTCTCAGCGAGCAGCCGGCGTCTCCTGCAGTCCAGCTATACCGACTCGGCCATCCTCCCCGCCGGTATGGGTCACGCCAGCTGGACGTCGCAGGCCTACCCGGTCAACCCGAAGCCGGGGAGCACGCTGGTGACCTTCATGAACGGGTCGATCTACAACCCGACCATCGATTGCGGCTCCATCGTGTCGGTGACCGACTCGGCCGGGGGGAAGTGGTACAAAGCGGGGGAGTCAGGACCCGATGACCACACTGGGATCAACATCGCCTGTTGGGTCTGTGATTCGGCGGTCGGAGGTCCTACCACGCTTACTGCGACCTTCTCGAACGCCAGCCAGCAGCTCGCCTGCCTGCTCCTCGAGTTCGCCAACCTCCCGGCCACCTCAAGGTACGGACCGTTGATCGATCGAACATTCGGGAAGGACCTTCCCCGTCTGTCGACCAGCGCACCGGTCCCCGCTGGGGACATCGCCTTCGCCTATCGGACCTCTATCTTCATCCTTCCCCAGGGCCCGGGCTCACCGCCTGGAAGCAGATCATGTCGGATACCACCGGGGCGAACGCATTGATGATGTTGAGCACCCGGACCGGGACGCTCACGGCGTCGTGGTCGGGATCCGTCTTGAACGGGGGCCTTGATATGTTGTTGGCTAGCGCTCAGCGATGGTCTGGCCTCAGCTCCAAGTGAGCTATCTCGTTGACAGTGACTCAGCCGACGAGTGCGTGCACCGAAGACGAAGGTTCACTCACCAATGCGGTTGTAGAGTCTTCGATCACGGCAACAACTGCCGGTTCAGGAAGAAAGGCCATGAACCAGATCCCGAGTTCCGACCAACCTGCTCGCACACCGAATCAAACACCTTCGTTGCCATCTCGCAGCTTTGGCCAAGTGCGGGGGTTTGACGGCTTCCGAGGCGTCATAGTACTTATTGTTTTTGTGGCGCACTTCAACGTATTTCTACCGATTCCCACGCTCCTCGTTGTCCCTGGAGCCACCGTTTCTCTCGATTCTTTTTTCGTTCTGAGCGGCTTTCTGATCACTGCATTGCTATTAAGGGAGCAAGCACGCAGAGGTGGTATCGGGATCGTTCCTTTTTATCGGCGAAGAGTTCTCCGTCTCCTACCTGCCCTCTACGTTGTCGTTCTCGCAAATTCGCTTTTTGCCTACGCCAGTCATCAATGGTTGCACACCGAAGTCCCATCAATATTGTCGGTCCTATTCTATTACTCTAACTACTACACCGCTTCAGCATCTAGTCCATTTAATCCGGCGCTTGCTTCCGGATTCCAACACTTATGGTCGTTGTCATTCGAAGAACAGTTCTACTTCATCTGGCCCTTTGTTACCATTGCTCTGCTGACCATCCGCGTGCGACTTCGAACGGTGATCATCGTGCTTATTTCCCTCATTAGCATTGATCGCGATCCACCGATTCATTCTGTATCAGGATAGCGGCCGGTGGTGGTCACTATTCTATCGCACCGACACACGTGCCGACTCGATTCTATGGGGAGCGCTTCTTGCCCATATTTGGATCCGGGGCAAGGAACCAAAAAAGGGCTTGCGAATCGCCGCTTGGGTAGCGTCCGCCTTTCTTTTGGCTTGCCTCCCTTTCGCCACTCAGGACGGTCCATTTATCTACCGAGGAGGTTTTATAGGCATCGATGTCGCCGTGGCCGTCCTTCTTTTGGCGATTCTCGACGGCAGATGGACGGGTCGGCACCTCTTCGAGCTCAAGCCGTTTGTTGCCCTCGGGATAGTCTCATATGGATTTTACCTCTGGCACCTGCCGGTGTTCTTTGCGGTTCGGTACTTCGACCCGCACTGGAATGATGTGGTACGAGTAGTCGTCGCCGTATTTGTCACGCTTCTTTTGACGATCGCGTCCTGGTTCCTTCTAGAGCGTCCGCTGATGCGATGGAGCAAGCGGCTCGAGGCGAAGCGGTATGGGAGTCCAGCCGTGGGTCACCAGAAGCAGTCCGAAGCGGGTAAGGAGCTACAAACCGGCTCACTGGCTGATCCGTGATGGTGATGTTGCGAGGACGGTCAGCAGTTCGGCTGAGCTGAGAATCGTCCGCGACCCGTCCCCGTAGCCGGCTATACGACGAAAGTGAATGCGACGCACGTCCCGGCAAGGAGTGCTGCACCGATGAGAGTGGCACCGGGGCTTTGCGCTATCCGAGCAGAGTGTCGGATCGGGTTCTCGACGAGGAAGTACGAGACAACGGAGACACCCAGGGCCACCAAGGCGAGGGCGAGACGTAGGCTGACGGAAAGGGATCCGTAGAGGGTGTGCGCGTACTCGGCAGCCATCACGATGACGGCGAGGTGCCAGAGGTACCACGAGTAGGACCAGCGCCCTATCCATCGGAACGGAAGGGTTCTGAGCAGGACCTCGGTTCCCCAGGGAGGGGCTGCGGTTCCGCCGGCCACCACGAGCGCGACACCCAGCACCGGCAGGGTCGCGGCGTACCCCGGATAGGAAGTAGTCACCGTGATCACGGTCGGCCGAGGTCACCAGTCCGACCAGCCCTGCCCACGTCATCACGGCAGCGAGGGATGTGGGAATCCGTATGAAGTACGGCGTGCCGACAGCCACCAGGGCTCCGATTGCCAGCTCCCAAGCACGGGTGAACGGCGAGTAATACGCTCCCAGCTGGCCGACGTTCGATGTGATCACCGAAGCAATGAAGGACGCGATGGTCACGCCGGCGAGGCCGATCCCCAATCGCTTCCGGATCGAGTTCCGGGGGCGCGAAGGAGCAGTACGGCGAAGAAGGCTGGGTATACCAGGTAGAACTGCTCCTCGACGGCCAGCGACCAGTACTGGCCGAAGGGAGACTGACGCGGGACGAGCACATTCGGATCGACCCTCGCAAAATGGAGGTTGGCAGCGAAGAGAGCCGACCATCGACCGTCGCTTGCAGCGTCAACTGCATCACGATGACTGGCAATGATGTCGATGACGACAACAGCCACGACGATCACCAGGATCGCCATCGGCAGTATTCGGCGAGCGCGCCGGGCGTAGAAGGGCAGGAAGGACACCCCACCGGTGGACGTGTGCTCTCGGAGGAGCAGTCCCGTGATCACGAACCCGGAGATGACGAAGAACGCATCGACCCCGACGGTTCCGCCTTGCATGTAGGGAACTCCTGCATGCACAAGGATGACCAGTACGATCGAAACGGCTCGGAGTCCCTCCACGTCCGGCCGGAAGGCTCTGTCCTCTGGTGCGGTGCCCGCTTCGTCACCTGAGGGCAGAAAGCGCTGTGTGTCGAGGTGAAGATTTCCCTTCATGCCCGCGGACGACCCCTCATCCCTTCGGTCCCATATCCACCGATTATGTCATTCGCATCTGGCCTCCACGCCTTGGCGTTCCCTCGGAGGAACTCAAGAGACCGGCCGAACCCACGTCCATCTGAACGGGGCGGTCTGGCGAGGCCCGCCGCTCTGAATAGAGGGAAGTATTACCGGGGCGTGCTTCCCTCCAGTCCGTCCGGCTGGCCTACACTCCGTCGGGACAGGGGAGGGCAGCAAGCGGTCTATGGGAACTGCGACTATCTACGAGGACTCGGGAACTCCGACCGGAACTGATGCGGGTGATCCCGGCTCAGCCGGGGGGCTCCGCACTAGATCTGGATCCGGCAGTGAACGCCGGCCGCCGACGGTTCACGACTGCCGTCAGTGGCGGCCATCGCAGTCAGCGCCAGTCCATTCCTCTGGATCCTGTGGGGGCCTTGGGAGTCTCCCAATCCCATTCGCAAGACGGCCTACGAGGACAACTTCTACGACCTGCAAGCACGAGCCATGTTCCATGGCCACTTCTGGCTGTTCAAACCCGGAATTGGCATCGAGGCGTTCATCCACAATGGCCGCAGCTACACCTATTTCAACCTGTTTCCCGACCATCATCAGGATGCCGATCCTGCTCGTGACGCACAGCCTCGACGGCAAGCTCACCGCGCCCTTCATGCTTGTGGCCTGGCTGCTCACCGGGTTGTTCGCATCCCTTCTCCTTTGGAGAGTTCGGTTCCTGATCCGTGGCCCGGTGGCCTTGGGTCGCGCCGAGGCAATCTCCTACGGGCTGGTGATGCTGACCTTGATGGGCGGCTCTGTCTTCGTGTTTCTGGCAGCAACCCCCTACGTGTTCAACGAGGACCTCGCTTGGAGCATCGCCGCCACTGTGGGCGGCATCTTCGCGCTGCTCGGTGTTCTCGAAAGGCCGTCATGGGGTCGGGTCACCGCCAGCTTCGTCTTCCTGTTGGCTGCGAACCTCGGACGTGTCACGACGGGTTGGGCACTCGTCATCGCTGCCGTCCTGATGGCGGCGTGGTTCGGGTTGGGGCGTGCTGGGAAGGACCAACGCCGGTGGTGTCTCCCGGTCCTCGGTGCGGGCCTCGTTCCACTATTGGTCGGGTGCGCGGTCAACTATGCCAAGTTCGGTGTTCCCTTCGGTGTGTCGAACTTCGACCAGGTGTTCACCATGGTCAATGCCTACCGGAGGAAGTTTCTCGCCGCCAATCACAACTCGGAATATGGCACTGTCTTCATACCGACGAACCTCTTGGCCTATCTACGACCGGACGGCATACGTCTCACGACTGTCTTCCCGTTCATCACCCTTCCGGCCGTGCCCCCGAGGGCATTGTCCGGCGTCCTCTTCGACAGGAGGTACCGCACGGCGAGCCTCCCGGCCTCGATGCCCCTGCTCTTCCTCCTGAGCTGCTGGGGGGTGGTCACCGCGTTTCGGCCCAAACCGATCGGCCGAGCGGGGCTTACCCGCATCTTGCTCCTGGCCGCCGGCATCGCCGGCGCTGCCCTCTTCATCTGGGGTTACATCGCGCCCCGGTACCTTGCCGACTTCATCCCCTTTGTCGTCCTCGGCAGCGCCGTCGCCCTGCCCGATGTCTGGCGCCGGCTCGAAGGGAGGAAACGATCGGTCCGCATCGGAGCGGTCGTGGTCATCGCCGTGCTGGCCATATTCAGCATCCTGGCCAACATCGGATCGGCGATCACGCCGAACGAGGAGTGGAACAGCACCCAGCTCCTCCACTACGTCGAAACCCAGAAGTCGATCAGCGACGTCACCGGACACCCCTTGGCCTCGAGGGTGGTGCGGGCCGGATCGCTGCCTCCGTGGGGTCCGGCCGAACAGCTGTACGTCATCGGTGACTGCCAAGGCCTGTACATCTCGAACGGCGAGTACTACTCGGCGGTGCCCAGCCAGCAGTACCAGCGGAACACGTGGATGGCCGTGGAGTACGGACACTCGTTTCAGCACACCTTCCGAATGACGTTCAACCGACCCCAGCAGAACACCACGGAGTCGGTTGGCTTGGTGAGGGCAGGCCCGAACATCGGTCTCAGTCAGCGTGTCGCCGACCCGACTTCACCACCAGGTGCGTGTTGATTTCGGTCTGTACGGGGTCGGTCGGCCGCAGTACGGGCTCTCCTCGTACGAGAACCCGGGCACGACCCATCAGGTCGTGGTGATCACCGACCCGGTCAAGCACCTGGTCGAGGTGACCATGGACGGGGTCCTCCTCATGTCGAGGTCATTGGTGACCGGCGAGCCCATCTACGGCCCGGCCGCCGCTAGGCAGACTGCGGGCGTGCCACCGGCCCTGATCGTGGTGGACCTGACCGCGTCCACACCGGGCCCATCGCTCTGCCAGAGCCTGATCCGCTGAGCATCGGTTCCCTCCGCCGGTAGTGGTCAGGAGACCGGTCGCTGGGCCTGGAAGTCGATGATCCCGCCCTCGTCGCACAGCCAGGCCACCGTCTCATAGGGCAGGGCGGCAAGCAGCAGCTCGGTGTAAATCGGCGTCTTGCCATTCTTCATCCGGGGGCGCCAGCCCCGCCGGATGAGGGAGTTCTGGAGCGAGATCGTGGTTTGGATGTGGGGTGCGGAGCGGATGCGGACATTGCGCAGCCCGACTTCCTCGAGCAGGGTGCGGAGGCCGGCCCTCGACGGGATCTGGAGGTGCCGAGGGTAGTGGTAGCCGCCCCAGTTTCGCCCGAAGAGCCGATTCTCCCATGACGTCACCGTGGGCAGCTGCCCGATGACGTGGCCGCCGGGGCGGAGCAGGTCGTGGGCGCGCTCCAGCATGGTGCGGGGATACACCACATGCTCGAGGACGTGATTCATCGACACCACGTCATACATCCCGAGGTGATCGGTGATGTCGGCCGCCTCGAGGGTCCCTTCGAGCACCTCGTATCCCCGGGCGCGTCCCTGAGCTGCGACCTCAGGCTGGATCTCGATACCCGCGCACTCCAGATCGAGGAACCGGCGCAGCTCGTCGAAGTGCCGGCAATCTCCGGTCCCGACGTCGAAGAGGCGGCCTGGCCGGTTCTGGATCAGCCGGCCGTAGAACCGGGCGCGCGATCGGGCCCTGGCCTCTACGAGCAACTTGGCCACTCGTCCGTGATTCTCGTTGTAGGCGTGGTAGTCGCTCGGATAGAAGGGCGGGAGCTCCGCCTCGGTGGGACGGGGGCTCAGGAACTCGGAGGCGCACGATCGGCATTTCTGGATGTTGAAATCACGGGGTGGCTCGACGAAATACTCCAGGTCGACCACGTCACTCCGGTATTGCCAGGTATGGCCGGACCCACAGATGGGGCACTCGGCTGAATCCCCGTGGCCGACCTGGGCTTCAGCGGCCTGCGAGGCGGGTGTTGCTGGGCCGGGTTGCGCCTTCATGAGCTGGTCCTTTTCCCATTGATCTGATCCCGATTGGTACTGTACAGTCCACCGGGGGAGGGTCTCGAACGATGGTGATGCAAGACAAGCGAGCGGCATCAGCCACACAGCGAGCGAATCTGGAAGAAGCAGCTCGAAGAGTTCGTAGATCCGGACGAGCTGCGCTCGCTGTCGGAGCAGTCCCTCCCGGACACGTTCGCCGCCGTGACCGTCCTGTGGATCGAAGTGATCGCCCTTCTCGTCGGCGCCAACCTCCTCCCGCTTCTCCCCCTCGCCTGGGCCGTCCCGGCCGGGATCCTCATCGTTCTCCTGATGGGGCTCAGGATGAACGCGTTCGGGGTGATCCTCCATGAGGGCTCACACGGCTTCCTCGCCAAGTCGCGGAAGGCGAATGACCAGCTGTGCAACTGGATCATCGCGTTCTGGACCATCAATTCGGTGGAGGAGTATCGGCCGACTCACCGTCTCCATCATCGCTACCTTGGGCAAGAGCGCGATCCCGATCGCGTCTTCTATCTGGTGCCGCCCCGGCGAGGGGCGCTGACGAGCCTGTTGGTGCAGGATCTCGTGGGTCTGACGGCGTTCCGGAGGGCGACCACCCGGATCTCGGGCACCTCGCAGGCGTCTGGAGCGCCGGCAAGCCTGCTGACCAGACCACAGCTGCTGGTGGGCAAGCTGGCCACCCAACTGGTGGTCCTCGGACAATTCCTCGCGTTCCAAGGGTTCCCCCGTGGCGTGTTGTTCTATGGCGTCTTCTGGCTGGTGCCGATCGTCTGCATGTACCCGATGATCCTCCGCCTGAAGACCATCACCGAGCACTACGATCCGGCCCTGCGCGACCCGAACAACGTGCAGTGGACGGCGCGGACGAGCTACGCGGGCTGGCTGCAGAACCATTGGGTGGGTGCCAGGATGGAGTATCACTTCGAGCATCATGTGCTTCCCACCCTTCCGTACCGAGGGTTGAAGAAGCTGCATCGGCAACTGGCCGAGACTGATCTGTTCGCTCGCCATGATGAGGTCCTCTCCCATGGCTATGTGCGCTTTCTCACCCGTGCTGTGGTTCGCAGCTTCACTGGCAGGCGCTCAGCCGTTCGCGCTTGAACTGACGTTCCGGACGGGCTGTTTGGACGAGGTGATTGGGGCCGTTACTGAAGGCTCCGGCACAGCGACTGAGCCGGTTCTGTCACTGCGGCCGAACGGGCGTTGGTGGCTCCCTCTGCTCCGATCTCGACCGCGGGCAGGTAGACGGCTCGGTCTAGCCAGGCCCTTCAGACCCGATCGGCCAGAGGTGGCTCGGCCTGATCCCCCAGGCCACCTGTCGGGCCAGCTCGGCGCTGACCGCCGGCAAGTCGGCAGAGTGGGTGACGCCCAACAGTTTGGCGTCGGTCGTGACGACCCGGACCGGCGGCCCGACGCCGGCGGTCACCGCGTCGGCGATGACCTCGGGGAGCAGCACCTCTACCTTGGGTATCTCGCCACCCGTCGCCACCGTGCGGAGCAAGGCGGCTTCGTCGAGGCCCGAATGGTCCATCGCCGTGCCGAACAGCTCCCAAACGGCCGGCTGGAACCCCCACAGGTTGACCGAGGTCGGAAGTTCGCCGGCGAGCTCGGCCGGCTCGGTCGCGTCCTCGCTTCTCAAGGTCTCGCCATCGCCCTGTCGGATGATCTGACGCCGCTCGGTGAGGGCGACCAGGTATCCGTCCGGGTCCACCTCGGCAGATGCCTCTGGTGACGGGGTCGTCTGTGGCCACGGTCGCCCGCAGGCGGTAGGCGATGAGGACATGTTCCTTCCGCCCCGAGCCGAGCTCTCGGGCCAGAGCGCCCATGGCAGCTTCGCTGTAGACGTCATCCGCATTGGAGACGGCGAATGGCTGATCGGGTCCCAGTAGGTCCTTGGCCGCCATCACCGCGTGAACCGTGCCGAGCGGCAGCCGCTGCTCGGCGAATGAAACGTCCACCCATGTGGGCCAGCACCGTTCGACGTGATACTTGATGGCCGGCGCCGTCTCTGGATGAACGACCAGGATGATCTGGCTGAAGCCCGATGAGAGGGCGTCGGAGACCAGTAGGTCGATCACCGCCTCTCCGTTGGGCCCGATCGGGGCCAACGGTTTGCATCCGCCGTATCTGCGGGCCATGCCGGCGGCCAGCACGACAAGAGGAGGTGTCACCCAGCTACTCGGCCGCGATGGCAGGTGGCGCTTCCGACCCTGAGCGGGTGAGATCGGGCTCCAACCGCGTGGGTTCGATGGAACAGGTCGGGGTCGGGTCTCCCTGGGGCGGGTCGCGACATCATCCCATTTGAGTGGGAGCTAGAGTGCCTGGTCAAGGGTTTCGGTCCCACTTCGTGGGCAGTTGCTCCGGTGACATCACTGGTCCTGTTGACCAAGAGATCGAAGGCCAGCTGAGTCCATGCGACCGCGGCCTGGAGGGTGCATGCAATCCATCGGGCGTGATCACGTCGAGCCAGGTGCCCAGGGGAGGGGCGTCAGGGTTCCCCGCTTCGGCCGCTGGCTCGCACTGATCACCGCATGTGGACTGGGGCTCCGGATCATCGTCGTGGTGCTGTCGCACGGTGAGCGCGTGCAATGGCGATGGCTACGAATGGAGCAAACAGGGCAATCTCAACGCCGCCGGCCACTGGTTCGTGAGCGCCTTCAACCTTCGCCCTACCGCTCTCCGACCCCCGGGGTGGGCGGTGGTACTGACGGTCTGGGCCTGGTTCGGGCAGCACGACTGGTTCCGTCAGCAGCTGCTGGCCTGTGCGATCGGTGCTGCCACCGTAGCGGTGGTCGGGCTGGCCGCCCGACGGATGGCCGGCGACCGAGTGGGCCTCATCGCCGCGGCTATCGCCGCCGTGTACGCGGGCTTCTGGATATTCGAGCGAGCCCTGCTCTCGGAGACGCTGCTTCTCGTCGCGATTTCCATCGTGATCCTGCTCGCCTACCGGTTCCGCGATCGGCCCTCGCTGCAGGGGGCCGCCGTGCTCGGGGGGATGTGTGGGGTGCTGGCCATGGTCCGGTCGGAGCAGGTTCTGATCTTGCCCCTGCTCATCCTGCCGCTCATCGTCGGCGCCAGGGGTGTGGATCGGCGACGTCGGGTTGTCTGGCTGGCCCTCGCCACACTGGCGATGCTCGTGGTGGTGGCTCCGTGGACCATTTTCAACCTCAGTCGATTCCAGCGTCCCGTCCTGTTGTCCAACGGATTCGGCGGGGCGGCGGCCACCGGCAATTGCGACCTCACCTACTACGGCTCCGAAATCGGCTATGGCGACCTCCGCTGTGTGCCCGTCTTCGCTCCCGGTGACCAGTCGGTGCAGGATACCGAGGATGCCCACACGGCCCTCACCTATGCAGAGCACCATCTGAGCCGGGTTCCCCTGGTGCTCTTCGCCCGGGAGGGTCGCACCTTCGGGTACTGGAACCCGTCCCAGCAGGTCAACTTCGACGCCCAATTCATGGGCTCCTGGGTCGGGGTGACCTGGCTCGGCATGACCAGCTACTGGGTCCTGCTGGTGCCCGCCGTGGCCGGTGGGGTCATTCTCCGGCGTCGCCGGATTGCCATCTACCCGCTGTTGGCATTTGTGGCCACGGCTTTCTTCGCCGTGGCGCCGACCATCGGCGACGTCCGCTATCGAGCCGCCGCGGAGGTCCCCCTGGTGCTGCTGGCAGCGGTTGCCCTCGACGCCTTGCTTCCCAAGCCCCACCCCACCGTCACCGAGGCCGTCCCAGCCGCTCCGGCGGACGAGTTGCCGAGTCACCTCGCTCGACGGTCGTCGTGGCTGATGCATAGGGCGGCCAGCTGCCGGGGGGCGAGCGTCAGCGGCACCGCCAGGACCAGGGTGAACAGCAGCTGGCAGTCAGTTCACGCCGGGGCAGGGGCCGGAGGATGTGGCTATGATGCTCCAAACATTGCCCTCCATCATGGAGAGGGGCCATGGGATTTGGTCAGGGGTGCGCAGCGTGTCGAAGGTCGATCCGGTCACCGGTCAGAATGGCAAGAATCGGCGTGACCAGGGCGGAGACTCCGAGATAGACCTCCTCATTCCTGAGGACGACGTCGTCGATCCTGAGGTGTCGATCGTGGTGCCCGCCGTCAACGAGGAGCTCACGATCACCGAGTTCGTCTCGTGGTGCCGGCAGGGCCTCGACGCCGCCCAAGTGCGCGGGGAAGTGCTGATCGTCGACAGTTCGACCGATCGCACCGCCGAGCTCGCCCTGGCCGGCGGCGCGAGGGTCCTGAGGACGCCCAAGCGTGGCCTCGGGCGGGCCTATATCGACGCCGGTTCGTATATCCGCGGCCGGTATGTGCTGATGGGTGACGCCGACTGCACCTATGACTTCCGTGACATCGCTCCGTTCGTGGAGAAGCTCCGCCAGGGCTATGAGTTTGCCATGGGCTCCCGATGGCTGGGAACGATCGAGGACGGTGCCATGCCGCCCCTCCACCGTTACGTCGGTACTCCGATCACGACGTGGATGCTGAATCGCCTCTATGGAAGCCGCTTCACCGACATCCATTGCGGGATGAGATGCATCACCCTCGACGCACTGCAGCGCATGGGGCTCTCGTCCCAGTCATGGGAATACGCCTCGGAGATGGTGCTCAAGTCGGTCCTGATGGATCTTCGGACCACTGAGGTTCCCGTCACGTTCTATAGCGACCGCCACGGCCGGATGTCGCACCACAAGCGGGCTGGATGGTTCTCGCCGTTCCTCGCGGCCTGGATCAATCTCCGCATCATGTTCGTCTTCCGAGCCCAGTTCTTCCTACTCAAGCCAGGGATCGTCCTGCTGGCGCTCGGCTTGCTGCTGACGCTTCCGTTGAGCTTCGGCTCGATCTCAATCGGGTCGTACACCTTCAGTCTGTACTGGCAGCTACTCGGGGTGACCCTGGCCGTGCTCGGTCTTCAGAGCCTGTTCTCCGGAATTCTGGCTCAGGTGTTCGTTGACTACTCGGGGAGGGCTGGCACCCGCTGGAAGACTCGATTTCGCTACACACGAACCGTGCTGTGCGGCTTCGTGGTATTCGTGATCGGCCTGTGCCTGCTGGGTGCCTTGGCCGTCGAGTACCTGGTATTGGGTCACAAGCTGCCTGGCCCATCCTCAGTCCTCGACCACCTTGCGGTGACCGGGTTTCTGCTCGTGATCATGGGGTTCTCCACCTTCTGCTTCACGCTTCTGCTCCACTCCACCGGAGTCAGATATGGTCCGCGGACCAAGCTTGACCGCGCCCGAAGTTGACCAGGTGGGCTCACCGGACTATCGAGGTAGGCCCCGGTGACCTTCAGCGCTGAGTACATCGAGGAAGCGGTCGCCGTCTTGCGAGGTGTCGACCAGTCCGCAATCGAGGACTGTGCCATCGGGCTGTCCGGTGTCCGTCAGCGTGGCGGCCGGCTTTTCATTCTCGGGGTGGGTGGATCGGCGGCTCACGCCTCCCATGCCGTGAATGACTTCCGCAAGCTGTGCAACTTTGAGGCGTATGCCCCGACGGACAACGTGTCAGAGCTCACCGCCCGCATCAACGACGACGGTTGGGAGACGACATTCAGTGAATGGCTGCGCGGATCCAATCTCGACCGCCGCGATGGTCTGCTCGTGTTCTCGGTCGGAGGCGGAGACCGACTCCGGGGGGTGTCGCCCAATCTGGTGCACGCCATGGAGCTCGCTCGGGAGACAGGCGCCTCGGTGTACGCCGTCGTCGGGCGAGACGGTGGCTTCGCCGCCGAGGTTGCCGACACCTCCATTGTGATCCCGCCCCTGTTTCCCGAGCACGTGACGCCTCACACGGAGGGACTCTGCGCCGTCATCTGGCACTTGTTGGTGACCCATCCTGCACTGGCCGCCAATCCGGCGAAGTGGGAGTCGACCCTATGAGCGGTGTCAGAGACCCGGTGCTGGCCCGAGTGTGCATTGTCGGCGGAGCCGGATTCATCGGCAGTCACTTCGTCGATCGGCTGCTGGCCGAAGGGACGCACCGAAGCGGTCACTGTGTTCGACAATTTCTCGTCGGGGCGGGAATGGCACTTGGCCCATCACACCGATGACAGCCGGTTGCAGGTTGTGCGGGGGGAAGCCTCGGATCTCGCGCCCCTTGGTTGACGCCATGAAGGGCTGCGCGACAGTCATCCATCTGGCGTCCAATCCCGACATCGCCCGAGCCACGACCGAGCCGGCCATCGATTTCGATGCCGGGACCTTCCTCACCCACCGGGTTGTCGAGGCGATGCGGCTGTCGGGTGCACGGCGCATCCTCTACGCATCGGGGAGCGGGGTGTACGGCGACCTGGGCGATCTGATCGTGGACGAGGACCACGGTCCGCTGCTCCCGATCTCGACCTACGGGGCGAGCAAGTTGGCCGGCGAGGCACTGATCTCTGCGTACGCCCACATGTTCGGACTCACCGGTTGCGTGTTCCGTTTCGGCAATGTCGTCGGCCCCCACCAGACCCACGGGGTGGGGTTCGACTTCATCCGACGCCTCCTGAAGGACCCGAGCCATCTCCGGATCCTGGGCGACGGACGTCAGAGCAAGTCCTACGTGCACGTCCGTGATGTGATCGACGCGGTGCTGCTGGCGGCGTTGCGCGCCTGCGCCGGTCGCCACGTTCAATGTTGCCACGGGCGACTACGTCACGGTGGGCGAGATCGCGGAGATGGCGGTCGAGGTTGCTGGTTTCGATCCGGGCGGAACGGTGTTCGAGTTCAGCGGCACCGACCGCGGTTGGAAGGGCGATGTTCCCGTGGTGAGGCTGGACACCAGCCGCATTCGGCGCCTCGGTTGGAGCAATTCGATGTCCTCGTATCAGGCATTGCACTCCTCGCTCGAGTCCATGGTGGAGGACGCACGCTCGGGTCGGCTCTCATGACCGGACCACAGCCCGCCCTGCGGCCGGCAGTCTTCCTCGATCGTGACGGGGTCCTCAATCTGCCCCTCATGCGAGACGGACGGCCCGGCACTCCCACCTCGGTCGACCAGCTCGAGCTGTACCCCGAGGCTGACGAGGCCTGTACCCGCCTACGCCAGCTGGGGTACTCCGTCGTGGTCGTCTCCAACCAACCTGATGTTGCCCGCGGCAAGCTCGATCTGGAGACCCTCGATGCCATCCACCGTGCGCTGCGCCGGCAGAATCGTCATCGACGGGCTGTATGTGTGCCCACACGACGATGCCGATCATTGCGGCTGCCGGAAACCGGCGCCGGGTCTCTTGCTGGCCGCCAGTGCGCGATCTCGGCCTCGACTTGGGGAGCAGCATCCTGGTGGGGGACAGGTGGCGCGACATCGAGGCCGGCCAGCGAGCCGGCTGTCGGACGGTGCACATCGACCGGCACTACCGTGAGCGGACCCCGGAATCCCCCGATTTCGTGGCCGGAGGCCTTGCCGAAGCGGTACGGTGGATCGAGAATCTAGTGGTAGGTCGAGGGGGTGACCAGTGGCTGAGACGAGTATCAAGGTATTTGCCGACGGGGCAGACCTCGACAGCATCCTCGAGTTGGCTGAGAATCCTCTGATCTCGGGCTTTACCACCAATCCGACGCTCATGCGCAAGGCCGGCGTCGACGACTACGAGGGCTTCGCCCGAAAGGTCCTCGACCACATCACCGACCGTCCCGTGTTCTTCGAGGTGATCTCCGACGACTTCGCCGAGATGAATGTTCAGGCGCATCGCATCGCCTCCTGGGGCGGGAACGTGCATGTGAAGATCCCGGTGACCAACACGCACGGGGACAGCGCTGCGCCACTGATTGCCAACCTGGCGGCCGACGGGCTTCGCCTCAACATCACCGCCCTGCTTTCCTTGGATCAGGTCCGGGTCGTGACCGATGCGCTGGCCGCCAGCCGAGGCGGGGTCGTGTCGGTCTTTGCCGGCCGAATTGCTGATACTGGCCGCGATCCGGTTCCCCTGATGGCAGCAGCCATCGAGATCCTCTCGGCGCACCCTGCGCTCGAGTTGCTGTGGGCGAGCCCCCGCGAGGTCCTCAATGTGCGCCAGGCCGAGTCCATCGGCTGCCACATCATCACGATTACCCCTGACCTGTTGAAGAAGCTGGACGGCCTCGATCGGAGCCTCGAGGAGGTGTCGCTCGACACGGTTCGCATGTTCCATCGCGATGCTGTCGATTCCGGCTATCTGCTGTGAGTGGGCCGTATCCGTGACATCAGCCGGTGAGCCGTTGGTCCACGACGATTGGGACGGGCATTGGAGCGCCTTTGGCGACGCAGTAGCTGGCAACCCAGCGACCGCCTATCGCAGCCGGCTGATCCTGAAGATGCTAGGGCCCATCCCTCCTGGGGCAGTGGTGCTCGAGATCGGATCCGGACAAGGCGAATTCGCCTTGGGCCTGGCCCAGCTTTCTCCCCAGGCTGAGGTGCGCGGCATCGACGTCAGCACCGAAGGAGTGCGCCGTGGAAACGAAGCTGCCGCCCGGAGGGGCCTATCAGCCCAGTTCGCTCAGCGCGATCTGATGACGCCGCAAGAGCCATCCGAAGGGGAGCGGGAGCACGCCACCATGGCGATCTGCTCGGAGGTGCTCGAACACGTTGACCACCCGGAGGTGCTCTTGAGAAATGCCGCACAGTACCTGGCGCCTGGATGCCGACTGGTCGTGACGGTCCCCGGTGGGCCTCGTTCGGCATTCGACCGCCATATCGGGCATCGACGGCATTTCACTGCGACCGCGGCCTCCGGCGCCTGCTCGAAACGACCGGGTTCGAGCGGGTGACGGTGGCGCGGGCCGGGTTTCCGTTCTTCGATCTGTACCGGTTGGTGGTGATTGCCCGTGGCAAGCGGCTGATTGGGGACGTGGAGCGTTCCGAGGGAACAGTGCAGGACGGCGGCGCCTCGGGTATGGCACTCCGGTTCTTCGATCGAGCTTTTCGCCACAACCTCGACTCCTCCGTGTTCGGCTGGCAACTTCTGGCTGTGGCCCACCGTTCCGGTCGAGCAGCGCAGTGATCATCTCCCGCACTCCGCTCCGGATCACGTTGGGTGGAGGCGGTACCGACCTGCCTTCGTACTACGAGCGGTTTGGGGGGTTGGTCCTGACCGCGGCCATCAATCGGTACGTCTACGTTGCCATCAACCGGACATTCACCGACGACTACTTCCTGAAGTACTCCGCCCTCGAACGGGTCCATGAGATCGAGGACATCGAGCACCCGATCATCCGCGAGGCTCTTCGGTTACATCCGATCGGCCCCTCGATCGAACTGGTCAGCGTGGCGGATATTCCGGCTGGAACGGGGCTGGGATCATCGGGCACCTTCACCGTGGGGCTTCTGAAGAGCATCTACGCCTACATGCGTCAGGCTGTGACACCCGAGCAGCTCGCATCGGAGGCATGTCACATCGAGATGGACATCCTCGATCGTCCCGTGGGCAAGCAAGACCAGTACGCCTCCTCGTACGGTGGTCTCGAGAAGCTGACGATCGACTCCGAGGGCCGCGTGTCGGTGGCGTCTCTCGCCGTCTCCACCCAGACCCTCCACGACCTGCAGGAGCACTTGTGCCTGTTCTTTACCGGCTATTCGCGGCGCGCCGACCAGATCCTCGAGGAACAGCGGAGTCAGTCGAGCCAGTGGTGATAGCCACATGCTCGAGAGCCTCCACGAGGTGAAGGCGATCGGGCAGTCGAGTCTCGAGGCGCTGGAGGCAGGAGACACCGCTGCCTTTGCT
This sequence comes from uncultured Acidimicrobiales bacterium, assembly GCA_963727075.1. GTDB lineage: Bacteria > Actinomycetota > Acidimicrobiia > Acidimicrobiales > RAAP-2 > Bog-756. The sequence goes on along the minus strand of CAVSET010000006.1, from coordinate 1,406,641 downwards.
GCCTCTGTTGAATCAGCATTGGGAAGAGAAGAAGCGACGGTCGGCAACGATGTCGAACACCGCCATCGATTCCCTCTATACAGCTCGGAATGGAGAATGGCGCGCTCGGCGGAAAGCTGGTTGGTGCTGGATCGGGTGGGTTCTTGCTGTTCTATGCCAAGGACACCGACCAACTCCGCCGATCATTTGCCGCCGAGGGCCTGACCGAGGTGCGTTTCCAGTTCGACCATGACGGTGCGGTCGTGCTCGTGCGCGATTGACATGCAGTGCGTCGTCCTGGCTGGTGGTCTCGGAAGAAGGATGCAGCCGGCCACTGACAGCGTGCCGAAGTGCCTTCTGCCTGTGGTCGACCGGCCCTTTGTCGACTGGCAGTTGGACTGGCTCGCCCATCAGCGAGTCGACCGCGTCGTCTTGAGCATCGGCTTTCGAGGTGATCTGGTCCGGAGTCACGTCGGGAACGGTGTCCGTTTCGGTCTCGAAGTCGACTACGTGGACGAGGGTGACCACCTCTTGGGAACGGCCGGCGCGCTTCGCCTGGCGGCTGATCGAGGGCTGCTCGACTCCACGTTCTTCGTCCTCTACGGCGATTCCTACTTGACCATCGACCTGGACGCGGTTGAAGCCGAGTACTGTCAAGCGCAACAAACCGGTGCTGATGACCGTGTTCCGCGACCCGGGACGCCTCGAGCATCCCAACGCGGTGTTCCGCGATGGCATGGTGACCCGCTACGAGAAGGGCTTGGTCGATCCACCCCCTGATATGTGCTACGTCGACTATGGGCTCTCGATCTGGCAGCGTCAGGTCATCGAGGTGATGGTCAGGCCGGGCGAATCTGCCGACATGGCCACGTTGTTCACCTCTCTGAGCTCCGCGGGCGATCTTGCCGGCTACGAGGCCAGTGAACGATTCTACGAGATCGGATCTCCCGGTGGATTGCTGGACCTCCAGGCGTATCTGGGTCGTGTCGCCGATCAAGGACCTCCGCTCGATGCGAGCTAGCGAACCACCCGACGCCACCGACAACAATGGGGATCTCCAGAAGATGACATGGCCGAAGAAGCGTCCAGCTCTCACCGATGAGCAATCAGCCATCATGGCCGATTGGATCAACGAGTTCCTCACCGAGGTGAAGCCGTCGCACTTCGGGTGGCTCACAGGGTTCGACAACCGCTTTGCCCTTCGCTCCTATGCGACAGGGCAGCACACCCTCGAGATCGGTGCCGGGACCGGAGCCCATATTCCCTTCGAGCCCGATGGCGACTATGTGGCCCTCGAAGCCTCTCCCGACCTGGCGGCCCAGATCCCGCGCCGAAACGGCTTGTCGGTCGTCGTCGGGGACTGCGAATCGCGGCTGCCGTGGGATGACGCCACCTTCGATCGGGTCATTGCCATCCATCTGCTCGAGCACCTCTACAACCTCCCGGCAGCCCTTGACGAGGTCGCCCGTGTGCTTCGCCCCGGAGGTGTGTTCTCGGTCGTCATTCCCTGTGAAGGTGGGCAGCTCTATTCGGTCGGACGCCATTTCACGACGAAGCGGATATTCGAGAAGCGTTACGGAGTGTCCTACGACTGGATGATTCGACAGGACCACTGCAACACTGCTCGCGAGGTGCTGGCTGAGCTGAGATGCCGGTTCTCGATACGACGGCAGACGTTCTATCCCTTGGTCGTGCACTCGCCCGACCTGAACTTGATGATTGGGCTCGAGCTCTCGCTCTGAGCCTCAGAGCGCGTAGTCGTGGACGAATATCTTGAGCACCAGCCAAACGAGCATGACCACCACGCCCAGCACGATCCAGCGGGTGGACCTCAGCTGGGCTCGGGGCTGCCGCAGGAGGCAAATGGAAGCGAGTAGGAGGAACAGCAGGGGGATGAAGTACCGACCCTCTGCGTCCGTGACGAGCGCTCCTACTGGCGTCCCATAGACGAACAATGTTGTCTCGACCAGCAGGATGCCGACAGCCATGAGGCCAATAGGTACCCAGGCCAGGGCGCGGGATCCGTGGTCGAGGACCCGTCTTGCGCCGACCTGAAGCTGATAGGCGTAGAAGAGCGTGAGCGATCCGACCACGACCAAGCCCACGGGTGCATAGGGGTTGTCCGTTCGCGTGTAGCCGGTCGAGAAGAACAGGCCCGGAATCCACTTCTCCTCTCCGGTGCCGACGAAGAACGTGCGAGCCAGCACCTCGATGTAGCCGAAGGGGTGATCGAGGATGTATCGGGTTTGAACATGGGAGTTCAGCGCAAACAGCGGTACGGGGAACCCGGTCTCGTGACGCACGGCGAGATACCAGATGCCTGCAGATCCGAGGATGATCGCAAAGGCACCGGCTTTCATGACCATGGGCGGCCACATCCGATCGATGAGACGGTCGGGCACCATGAACACCAGCGGGGCGAAGACGAAGAGCGTCGGCTTGGTCAAGCACAAGCCGACCAGCACCATGCCCAACAGGCCGGCGGTGCGCCGGCTGGCGCCGGCCGAGAGCCGGCAGCGCAAGACCAGGGCCACGGCGAGTGCGGAAAGGGAGATGGTCATGGGGTCAGCTGAATAGCTGGCGGCCAAGAGAAGGGTGACCGGCAGTAGCCCGAGGACGAAGAGCACCTGCTTCCCGATCGGTATCAGTCGGATGGCGAGGTAGAAGAGGACGATGAATGCCAGGAGGGAGGCGAATCTTCCTCCGAAGAAGATCAGCGGCAGTGATGCACCGATCGCCCGCAGGAACGACACGGCCACAAGCGATGGCGCATAGGAGATCGGATTGTTGGCCGAGGCCGTCCCGACACCGGTGAACACGAGGCGTGAACAGGACGCCGGGCTCTTCCAGTATTCACTGAACGAATAGGGAGTCCCTTTTGAGGCTTCTGCTGAGAACGTATTGAGATACTGACTGACGCACTTTGGGACATAGTCACCCGGTGTCTGATGGTGGACCGGTACGACGAGGCTTCCCTGTGACAGCGTCCAGACCCGGTCGAAGTGGGCGGTCTCGTCAAGGCCCTGGCCGGGTGGCTGGGCGAAGACGAGAAACGAGCCGACGAGGAAGGCCAATATGGCGAATGCGCTGGGAAGATCGGCGAACCTCCTCGCGGCCTGCCACAGACGCGCCGACAGGGTCGGATGCCGGTCCACACCTGTCGTCGGATTTGTGACTGTCATCTCGCCTGCCTGCGGTTCTGATCCGACCAAACCCGGGACAGGTTCGGGAAGACCGGCTCGATCGATCGTCAGATCGCTCATTCCGTGATCAAATGGTCAGTGGCTATTTGCATCCCTCGATGGCCCTCAGGTCGACAGCCATTGGCGCAAAGGTGCCATCGACAGCCGGGAATGCTCGCTGAGATTACACGTAGTAGTCTCTCGGACCGCGCTCGCGGTCCACTCCGGCCAGCCATCGAGGGGATGCCCATGCAATTCGGAGACAAGACGGTGGTGGTGACCGGGGCGGGGGGGTTCATCGGCAGTGCGCTGGTCGAACGTCTCGTCGCCGAGGGCGCCCATGTGCGGGCCATGCTCCGCTACACCTCCCGAGCCGAGCGGGGATGCCTGCGGGACATCCCCGAGGAGGTCCTGCGTGAAGTCGACGTCATACTCGGCGATGTCCGTGACTTCGACGCACTACACGACGTCGCTCGCGGTGCCGACGCCATCTTCCATCTCGCTGCGCTCGTCGGCATTCCCTACTCCTACGAGCACCCACAGGAAGTGATCGACACCAACATCCTGGGGACCTCCAATGTCCTGCTGGCTGCGAAGGAACTGACGAGTCTGGAACGCGTGGTGATCACCTCGACCAGCGAGGTCTACGGATCAGCCCTGCGGACGCCGATCGATGAGGACCACCCGCTGCAGGCGCAATCGCCCTACAGCGCCACCAAGATTGCGGCGGACGCGCTCGGGCTGAGCTTCAATCGGGCGTTCGGGCTTCCGGTCGTCATCGTGAGGCCGTTCAACGCCTACGGCGCCCCGCCAGTCCGCTCGGGCGGTGATCCCCACGATCATCAGCCAGGCGTTGACCGGGGCGATCCTACAGCTCGGAACGCTCGAAACCCGCCGGGACTTCACGTTCGTCGAGGACACGGCCAGGGGGTTCGTGGCCGTGGCCGCATCCGACGCCGCGGTCGGACAGGTCGTCAATGTCGGCTCGGGCACCGAGGTCACCATCGGGGACATCGTGATGAAGGTCGAGCAGATCGTCGGGCACAAGCTCGAGGTGGCGGTGGATGACCGTCGGCTGCGTCCCGAGAACAGTGAGGTGTCTCGCCTCCTTGCGGACAGCTCGAAGGCACTGAAGCTGGCTGGCTGGAGCGCAGAGGTGTCACTCGATGAAGGGCTGGGCCGGACCGTCGACTGGATCCGTGCACACCTCGACGAGTACCGAACCGAGGAATACGCCGTATGAAGAGCGTGCTGTTGGCGGGCGGATTGGGAGTTCGCCTGCGCCCGTTGACCTACACCATTCCAAAGCCGCTCCTCCCGGTGGGTGAACGTCCGATCCTCGAGGAGATCATCATTCGTCTGCGTTCCTACGGTCTGCGCGATCTTGTTATTGCCGTGGGCTATCGCGCTGAGCTGATCGAGACGTACTTCCGAGACGGATCGCAGCTCGGTGTTCGTATTGAATACGCACATGAGACGGAGCCGCTGGGAACGGCTGGTCCGTTGGCACTCGTGCGGTCTCAGTTTCGCGGCACGGCAAAGAACAACGATTCACTGCTCGTGATGAACGGCGACCTGCTCACCGATCTTGATATGTCAGCACTCATCGACGTTCACGAGCAAGGTGGGCATGACATCACCGTGGTGACCCGTGAATACCAGTTCAGGCATCCGTATGGGGTCATCAAGCTCGACGGCAACCGCATCTCCAGCGTCGTGGAAAAGCCGGCCGTCACCGACACGGTGAACGCCGGTGTGTATGTGTTCAAATGGTCCACGCTCGACCTGGTACCGGACGGTCGTTCCTATGAGATGCCGGATCTCCTCAACGCCGCGGCGAAGTCCGGTCTCGACGTCGTCGCCTACCCGTTCACGGGACTGTGGCTGGCTATCGATCGGATGGATCAGCTCGAGGACGCGGCACGGGCTGCGAACGAGTAGGTCGTGGTGAAGCTTTCGATCGTCGTCCCGGTCCGCAACGAGCAGAGCACCATCGTGTCAGTGCTGGAGCGTGTCTGCGCGGTGGACTGCGGTATGCCGAAGGAGATCATCGTCGTGGACGGTGCCTCCACGGACGGTACGCGCGAAGCACTGATCGACTTTGCCGCGGGAAATGACCTGGTGCTGGTGCTGGAGGATACGGCCAGAGGCAAGGGACGGGCCGTTCGCACAGGCTTCGAACGAGCCACTGGCGACATCGTGATGGTGCAGGATGCCGACCTCGAGTTGGATCCGGCCGAGATACCACGTCTGCTCGAACCTCTCCTGGCGGAGAGGGTTCTCGTCGTATTCGGCTCGCGTTTCAAGGGCCGCGGTCGCGGCAGGACACCGCTTGTCAGCTACCTGGGGAACATGCTGTTCACGTGGACCACGGACATCCTCTTCCTCACCAGGCTGACTGACATCCTCACCTGCTACAAGGTGCTGCGGGCGGACGTGGTGAGATCCCTTGACCTGCGCTGCGACCACTTCGACTTCGATGCAGAGATCACGTGTCGCCTGTTGAGGGATAGATACGAGATCCTCGAAGTGCCAGTGACCTACGAGCCGCGAAGCGTTGACGAGGGCAAGAAGCTGACAACCCAGGCCGGATGGAGCGTGCTGCGGGCGATACTGCGGGTCCGTCTCTCGCGGTCGGCTGGGCCCCCGGTGTCGTCGTCCAGCCGAAGCTGACGACACCATCTCTCTACTGGCGTGACTTTGGTCGACAAATGATCCTTCGTGGACTTACCTGATGTGGTCGGGTCAGCCAGACGCTGGCATGACATCCACGTTCCCAGTGGGGCACAATGCTGTCCGACCGCTCGGCCAGGTCGCCCTGTGATCCGCACTGGGACCATCCGTTGTCGAGTCCGTTAAGGAGCGAATATGCACCAGTGGCGATGGACGCGATGGGCAACATGGTTGGCATTCGTGCCCGTTGCCGCACTGGCCGCGTGCAGCTCGCCTTCGGCCAGCAACCAGTTGCTCGCGACCTACCACGGCAACAACGCACGGACTGGGTACTGGGCGGACACGTCGATCACCCCCCAGAACGCCGGTTCGCTCAAGCAGAAATGGGCAATACCAGGGACATCGACGATCTCGGCGCAAGCGGTCGTCGCTAACGGATTCGTCTACTGGGGCGACTGGAATGGCTTCGAACACCGGGTGGCATCCACGTCCGGCAAAGCCAACTGGTCGACCTTCGTCGGGCGAGCTCCCAAGCCTCCGGCCTGCCCCTTTCCCCTCGGTGACCTGGGGGTCACCAGTACCGCCACCGTCGGAGTGGACAGCGGCCGGACCATGTTGTGGGTGGGCGGCGGCGGCGGGACCCTGTATGCCCTCGATGCGACCACCGGGGCGATCATCTGGCGAACGAAGCTCGGCGCCCCTCCCGAGAACGTTCTGTGGAGCTCCCCGGCGCTGTACAAGGGAAGCATCTATGAAGGCGTCGCCTCGTGGAATGACTGTCCCGGTGTTGTCTATGGCAAGGTGTTCCGTATCGATGCCGCCACCGGGGCTATCCAAGCAGTGTTCTCACCCGAGAAGGGTCGTTGTGCCGGGGGGGGCATCTGGACCTCACCCACCGTCGATGCACGTCATAATGCCCTGTTTGTGACCTCCGGCAACGATGACTGCAATTCACCCGTTCAGAACTCGATCTTCCGGCTTGATCCCACCACCATGGCGGTCCAATCGCAGTGGCAGGCGCCGGGCAACCCGCTCGTCATCGACGCCGACTTCGGAGCCACACCCGACGCTTGTTCACGGCCACGATCGGTGGAAGGGCCACGACAGCTGGTGGGCGGGGAGTCGAAGAACGGTGTGTACTACGCCTTCGACCGCCAGGAACCTTGCCGCCGGTCCAGTCTGGACACTATGTGGTCGAGAACGATGCCGCCCTGGCCAGCGAGGCTTGTTCGGACAAGAACACCATTTCGTCTTCGGCCTGGGCCGGTTCGGCGCCCGTCATGGTCGCGGGTCTGGCCGCCAGCGGGTCCTCATGCATCGGGACGTTGGCCGGCTCGACCCGGCAACCGGCACGCCCGAATGGCAAGTACCTCTCCAGGGCACGGTCCAAGGAGCAGTGACAGAGGCGCCGGGTCTGGTGGCAGTGGGAGCGGCTACGGCTCTCGATGTCCTGTCGAGCTCTACGGGATCGATGCTGTTCTCCTACACGGAACCCCGGTCAGGGCATGACACCGGAAATGGCTACGGCCAGCCCTACTGGTTCTGGGCCCCCCCGACGTTTGCCGGAGACTCGCTATATATCGGCAACCAAGATGGGAATCTTCGGGCGTTTGGCCCGTAGTCCTGACTGGATCGAGCCCGGCCAGCGGAATGGTTTCGTCACCGGTTCGTGCTCCCGCTGTCGAATAGGCTCAGGTTGTACCTCTCGGCTATGTACACCTGATGGCGGATGAATGGGTTGGCTGGGACAGATACAGCCCGTCGATGCCCCCCCGGGCGTGGGGGCCGAAGTTGCGGAGCACCCGGTCCGCCACGAGCTGGCCGTATACGTTGTCTGGCGCCCTCCAGGCCGTAGTGGATGCCGAACGGTATCTTGGACGATGACGGCGGCGAGGAGCCATCGCGCCGCGGGTACCCATCCGGTCGACCCACGCGGGAATGGCCTCCTGACCCGCTCGCAGCGTCGTGCACCTCGATCGCTGCGACGAGCCATTGCCCGGGCTCGAGCGTCCCTGGCTCGATAGTGTTCGGACGGTGCAGGAGTGCCAGGTAGATGCCGATCGGAACCAGCAGGTCGAACGTGGTGCAGCGGAGAAGAGCCCGCGCCCGAGTAGCCGTAGTAGGCGCGACCCTCGCCGATGATCGCGGCGAACAGCAAACCGACGCAGATCAGTGCCACACCGATGGGCCCACCGTCCGTCGAGTCGCGACGAATCCCGTAGAGAATGAGGACGGCAAGGGCGAGGAGGACGATCACCAGGCCGAGCGTCGAGACAGCGCGGTTGCCGCTGTCGAGCCGGTCGACTCGAAAGCCGACGATCTCGCCCAAGGCGAAGAGGAAGAACCGGGCAGCGCCGAGGGGGTGGTCCAAGCCGATGCGGAGGATCCCCGAGCTTGAGCTGAAGTCGAAATGGTAGAAGTAGAGGGCCGCGGTGGCGACCCCAGCGGTGATCCATGTGACGGCGAACGCTGGTCTTCGGCGGCGGTGGTAGAGCAGCACGAGACCAGCGGGCCAGATGAGCAGTCCCTGCAGGGACGAGTAGCTGCCCACGACTGCTGCAACGATGGCCGCCACCATGACCCACCATGTCATGGTCGGACGATCGAGGAGCACGAGCGCCACGGCCAGCGAGAGCAGCACCAGGTACCAGGCCATCTGGAAGCCCCAAAGGGTGTTCTCGAACTGGACGATGGAAAGGGCGAGGATCACGACGGGGCAGTAGTAGAGCCAAGGCGTTTCTGGGGATCGTCGCTTGTGGGCCCAGATGATGAGACCGACGGCGGTCACGAGCATCACCGCGCTGAGATACTCCTCCACCTGGATGTTGAAATGCGTGGTGCGAGTCAGAAGGACGACGATGAGGTTGGGGAAGAAGATTCGGTTCTCATTGTGTTGGGCCCACAGGGCCCCCCAGTCGAACAGGTTCTTGTAGGTGTGTTGGATGACAGTCAGGTCGTCGAACTGGTCGCCGACTACGACGTTGACGCTGTACCGGCCGAGGAATGAGAAGTAGCCGGCGAGCGGTAGGCCGAACCCGAGCGCAGTGAGGACATTGACCAGCCTGGGGTCCAATCTGTCGACCAGGCGTACCCTCCGCTGTCCCGGCGCATGCGCCAGGGGTTGCGTCACCGTCGTACCGTGTGCGGGCGCCACCATCCGCTCCACTCCAGCCATCCGATAAGGGTAGTCAGCCTCCCCAGCGAAGCACGGCACTGGCCCAGGTCATCCCGCCTCCGAACCCAGTGAGCAGGACGTGATCACCGGCGCTGAGTCGACCGGTCTCGAGGGCGTCGGCCAACGCCAAGGGGATCGACGCCGACGAGGTGTTTCCGTAGCGGTCGATGACGATGACAGCGCGTTCTTCTGGGATCCCGAGTCGTTGGCATGCGGCGGTGATGATCCGCAGATTGGCCTGGTGGGGGACCATCAGATCGATGTCATCGGCGGTCAGCCCGGCCTCGGCGATGGCCTGCTCCGCCGACTCGACCACCGCCCGTACCGCTTTGCGGAAGATCTCCTTGCCATCCATGTAGAGATAGCCGCCGTGGTCGCACTTGAGGAGATGCCGCAGCGAGCCGTCGGATCCGAGGTTCCACGACAACAGTTGGCCGGGGCCGTCGACCGCTTCCAGGACGATGGCCCCGGCTCCGTCGCCGACCAGCACCGCCACCGACCGGTCGTCCCAGTCGGTGATGCGGCTGAGCGTCTCCGAGCCGATGACCAGCAGCCGCTCGGCACCGATGGCCAGCATGCCGTGGGCCACTGCCAGGGCATAGACGAACCCGGAGCATGCCGAGTTGACGTCGAAGGCGCCACCGGTGATCCCGATCCCGTCCTGCACAGTGGCCGAGGTACCCGGCACGATCTGATCGGGCGTCGTGGTGGCCAGGATCACCCCGTCGATCTCGTCGGGTCGGCGGCCGGCATTGGCCAGGGCGGCCAATCCGGCATCGATGGCCAGGCCGGACGTGGTCCCTCCGATACGTCGCTCACGGATGCCGGTCCGTTCCCGGATCCAGGCATCGCTGGTGTCCATCGACGCTGACAGGTCCTCGTTGGTGACCACCTTGTCTGGCACGGCAATGCCCCAGCCGGTGACCACGCCTCCCCGGGCAGACCTCATCCGTCAGCCCGCCTCGAGGACATGGATGCCGATGAAGGCGGCGTCGGTCGGTGAACCATCGAACCCGATCATGCCACCGGTATTGGCCGCGACGGCCAATCGGGCCCCTTCCACCTGCCTGGGGCCGGCCTCGTCCCGGAGCTGGGCCACCAGCTCGACCACCTGGGCGATACCCGTGGCTCCCAGCGGATGCCCTCTGGCCACGAGGCCACCACTGGTGTTGACGGTCAGCTCTCGCCCCCGATGCCGGTGTCACCGGCCTCGGTGGCCGGTCCCGCGTCTCCCGGCTTGAAGAACCCGAGCGACTCCAAGGCGAACAGCTCCTCGGGGCTGGTGGCGTCGTGGAGCTCCACCACGTCGACATCGGCCGGGTCCACCCCGGCCGCGTCCCACGCCGCCACGGCGGTCTCCGCCAGTCGATCGTGATAGTCCATGTCACCGTTGCCCGAGCGAGCCGTGCTGGCCCGGATGGTCGGCGCTCCGGTCATCGGCAGGGACGACAGCACCACGGCGGCGGCACCGTCGGTGAACGAGGAGCACATCAAACGGGTGAGAGGGGCAACGATGGCGGGGGCGTGAAGCACCTCGTCGCTCGTGACCTCGGTCCGGAACTGGGCATTGGGATTGAGGGCGCCATGCCGCCTCGCCTTGACGGCGGCGGCGGCGAACTGATCGAGAGTGGCACCGCGCTCCAGTAGGGCATCGGCCCACGAGGCGTTGAGGGCCATCAGCACGGATCCTGATGGGTTCTCCATCTTGTCGTGCATCCGGACCCGGTCACTGAGCGGCACGCCGTCCTCGATGCCGGCCAATGTCTCGCGCCGGTCACCCGTCCACATCTTCTCCACGCCGACGGCGAGCACGGTCCGGGTCCCCCCCAGACTGGCCAGTGCTGCCAGGTGCAGGGCGGATGAACCCCCGGCACACGAGTTGTCGACGTTCACGATGCCGGCGTTCCGGAGCCCGGCCTGGCGGAGGAAGGATTGGCCGCGTATGCATCCTTGGTCGAGGAGCCGACCGGCGGTCGCGTTCCCGAAGACGACCAGGTCGACACCGGCCGGGTCGATGTGGGCATCAGCCAGCGCGTCGGCCACGACCTGGTGGGCCATGTCCTCTGCCGTGCAGTCCCTCCGGTACATGGGGGTTGTGGCCGTGCCCACGATCGCCGGGGTTCGGTCCACGGTGCCCTACGCCCCAGTCGCTGCCCGAGCTCGGCATGGCAGCCAGTCAATTGCTCGAACTGGTCCAACGGACTGTCGCTGGTGATGTACACCGCCACGTGGCGAGCACCCGCGTGTCGAACGCGCCTACGACGCCGGCAACCTCATCAGCGGTACCCGAGACCAGTGCCGCTCGAAGGCCTTGGCCGGAATGCCGTACAGCGACGACATCCATCTCGTCCCGCGTCGCCGACTCTGAGCGGCATCGTCGTCGATCGAGACGAACAGCACCATGGACGAGGTGACCGCATCGACGGGACGGCCCGCCCGTCGACCTCCTTGGCCAGCCGCTCGAGCGCCTGTTCGTAGGCGACCGGGGTCAGGAACAACGGCATCCACCCATCGGCCAATCCGGCGGCCCGCCGGAGAGCGGCCTCCGACGAGCCACCCACCCATACCGGCACCGGCAACGGCTCGGGAAGCTGCCGATAGCGCGCCTCGCCGACTGCCTCGGTGTCGCATCGGCTGGCCCCCAGCCCGGACCCCCAGGACCGCCGTAGCTCGCGGATGCCGGCATCGAGCAGTTGACCCCGCGTGGTGGAAGTCGACGCCGGCCTGCTGGTACTCGCCCTCGTGGCTTCCCACCCCCACGCCCAGGACGAACCGTCCGAGCGTCAAGGCTTGGAGGGTGGCGGCCTGCTTGGCCACCTCGGGCGCCTGGCGCAGCGGGAGCTGCACCACGCATGTCCCGAGGGTGGTTCGCTCCGTGGCCGTCGCCGCCACGGCCAAGGTCATCATGGCCTCGAGGCAGGGCCCATGCCAGAACAGGTGGTCACAGGTCCACAGGGCTCCCGCTCCCAGCTCTTCGGCCCGGCGGCAGGTCTCCTGCAGCGCTGACACGGGTGGGACCCCCGGTCGACTGCTCGGGCGGCATCGACCCACGCCGGCACCGTGTCCTGGACGAAGGATGGGAGGATGAGTCCGATCCCCGCCGGGGGGGTGGCAGGTCGAACCATGGGCACAAGGCATCGTATCCGCCACCGTGGGCCGACGGCGCCATCGGGACGGCGTCGCGGGCCACCGATCACCCAGGATGTACGGAGTTCCGGCGCCATGCGGCAGACTGGGGTACGGCATGGGCCGCACGGCACCGGGCTCGGGTCGTCCCGAGGGGAAGGTGCCGTGGATCCGGAGGGATCGGCTGTGGACGAGCTAGGCATGGACAGGGAACAGACCGAGGAAGCACCGGCCGACGATGCCGACGGCGGTCCGGCGCTGGGCGACCGAGGAGCGCGCCGAGCGCCTGTCCCAGCTCAACGGCCTCATTGAGCTCGATGCGACCGGCGGTCCAGGCCGACGGAGGCGACCTGTTGCTGGTGGCGGCCGACACGGAGACCGGGGTGGTCGAAGTGCAGCTGCAGGGTGCGTGCAGTTCCTGCGCGATCAGCGCCTCGACCCTCCAGGGGGGCGTCGAGCGCATCCTGCGCGACCGGCTGCCGTGGGTGACCGAGGTCCAGGGGGGCGTGGACGAGTCCGTCGATCCGTTCGAGAGTGAAGCGATGGGCCGCGGCGGGTACGTACCGAGCTTCTGATCGTCGATCGGGCCGGTGACAACGGCGACGCTCCGGGCGGTAGCCGTGGAATCATTCAGCCCGTGGATCCGGAGCCGCACCAACAGGTGATCCTGGAGGAGAGCCCGGCGGCGTCAGGCGACCCGCAGCCCGGACCCGACCATCGGCCCACTGCTGGGTTGCCCGCCGATCGGCCACCGTCAGTCGCCTGGATGAGCTGGCTGGCGTTCGGCATCGTGGCCGTCCCCTTTGCCGTCGCATTGGGCCGGCTGCTGGCCGCCCCCGGTGCCCACCTCTACCTCCCTGACGATCTCGCCCTCATCGACCTCCACGCCCGGCGGGCACTGGCCTGGCGCCAGCAGTTGGGCGTATTCGACCACAACAATTGGAACCACCCGGGCCCTACCTACTTCTATCTGCTGTCGGTCAGCTACCGGCTGTTCGGATCTGGGGCCAAGGCCCTGTTCGTGGGCGCCACCCTGTTGAACGGGCTCGCCGCGGTGGGATGCGTCGAAGTGGTGCGCCGCCGATCGGGTCCGGCCCGGACGCTGTGGGCCGCGCTGTGGATCTGCGTCCTGGCCTCGTTGCTGGCCACCGTCTCGCCTGGCAGCACCACCTATTCGGAGGGTGCCCTCGGCGCCCTCCTGAGCCCTTGGAACCCGATGGTCGTGATCTTCCCGCTGCTCCTCCTCGTCCTGCTGTGCGGCGCCGCCATCGACCGCTCCGGTCTCTCGCTGGTGGCTGCGGCGGTGGTGGGCACCTTCGTCGTACAGACCGATATCTCGGTGCTGCCTCTCGCCGCTGCCGTCCTGGTGGTGGCGACGGTCATCTGGAGCTTGACCGTGCTGGGCGACAGGAAGAAGGCGGGTCCGTCGCCCCGGGATGGCTCGCCCGTCATAGTCGAGGGCCCGGCCGAGCGTGGCGGCGGGCCTTCGCCGGGTTGGCGGAACCGCGCCTGGGCCGGGGCCGGGCTGGTGGTGCTGGCACTGATGTGGATGCCGCCGCTCGTGCAGCAGGTCACCAACCAACCAGGGAACATGACCCTCATCTACCGGTTCTTCACGTCGGTCCACCCGGGCCAGTCGCTCCATGCCAGCCTGTGGTCGGTGGTCTCGGCCCTCGGCGTGATCGTCGTGGGGCCGGCGGAGATCATGAGCTCCCTCCTCGGCGGCACGCCCCATCACGTGGTAGCCGCGATCGTGGCGACCGTCGGGACGATCGTCCTCGGGGGGGTGGCGGCTGCCGCCGGTGTGCGGTACCGATGCCGGTTCGCCGCCGGGCTGGGAAGCCTGACGCTCGTCGGATGCGTGGCACTGGTGATCGCCGTTTCGCACGTGGTCGGGTTTGTCTTCGGCTACCTGGTGATCTGGGGTGTCGTCCTTCCGGTCTGCGCGCTGATCGGCGCGGGCATGGTGCCCTTGCCCCGGCGTGCCCCATGGGCGTCTCAGCGGGCCGGTTCGTCGCCCGGAGTTGCTCGCCTGGTCCTCACCGCTTTGGCCCTGGCGGTCGCGGTCGTCCTGACCGTGCGGGTGATGATGCTCCCGTCGCTGGCGGCCGCGTCCGACCCGTACGTGGCGCAGCTCACCTCCTCGGTGATCCCCGCTCTGGACCACCGAGGCACGGTGTTCGTCGGGGACGAAGGGGCCGGCTCCCAGCTCACCGGCCTGATCGACACCGAAGAGTTCATCGGGTTGGTGAACCAGCTCGACGCCCGTGGGTACCGGCCGACGGTCAACCAGCTGTGGAAGGCGCAATTCGGGCCGGGCTATGTCACGACAGGGCACGACAGCCAAGAGGTCCTGCTGTCAACCTGGACGCCGTCGTCTGGCGCGCAGCCCGGCTACCGAGGGAGGGTGGGCGACATCGCCGTTGTCGTCAGCGCCTCGGGCCCACGTGCGCCGCGGGCGTGATCGACCGACGGTTTCGGGTCAACGACCGACGGATCGGGTGGATCGGCCCACTGGCTCAGCTGGATCAGGCCGGAGGGGGCGAGAGCGTAGGCCCTCGACCAGGCGATCGACTCGTCGGGCGGATCGCCAGACGATGCCGGTCTGGCGTTCGGCCAGGATCTTCCTCCCCGACGTGCGATACGACGCGGAGATGTCGAAGTCCGGGTCGGTGACCTCCTCGGTGCCGCGCACCAGGTACAGGTTGTCGTCCACGAAGGACACCTCCTCGATCAGGCCCGGCCGGCTGGCCGAAACCATGACGAGCTCGAGGATCAACGTGGACAAGGCGGTCCGCTCGTCGACAAATTGCCGTGCCGCGCCCTCCCGGTACCCCTCGGGCCAGTGCGCCCAGCCCCAGTCCTCGATCGCATAGACCCCCCCCGGGCGCAAGCGGGGGAGCAGTACGTTGAGCGACGCCCTGGTCGGTTCGTACATGTGGGAGCAGTCATCGATGACCAGGTCGAGCGGATCGTGCCCGAAGGTATCGTCCACGATCCTGGTCAAGAGCTTCGTGTTCCCTTGGTCCGTGCCGTAGTAGAGATGGACTGCGTCGTACAGCGCCCGCTCGGCGACGAAACGATCAAGGGCCTGCTCACGCTGGATGACGTGATCGATGCCGAGGAGTCGCTTCGGCGCGAAGACCTCGAGCAGCAGGGCGATGCTGCCGCCCTTGTAGATTCCCAGGTCGACAACCGTCTCGACGGGGTCTGGCGCCATCCTGAGCAGCGACTCGAGCATCCGGCGCGTCTTCAGCAGCACGAAACGGTCCGGACCCGATTCCTGCGACTCCCACATGCCCCGATCGACGGTCAACAAGAAGTGGGTGTCTCCGACTTGCAGGTTTTCGTCGTCGGTCCACCTCATCGGGTGCACCGGTTGAAGGATCGACGGGCGTGGCCTGCCGTCCCCACTCCGCTCGGTCCAGGCGACTCGACCGTAGCCCGCCCTGCCCATCTGACCGTTGCCATCGCCTTGTTCATCGTCGCAAAACTCTTGCGACATGAGTGATCCCTGGTACCCGTCGTGACCCGCACGCTCCGCCCTCGATGAATGTCGACGGCTCCGAATGAGCCGCCCGCCCGGAGAGCGCCCGGCGAGCACCGTTGCCCTTTGTCGCCGAGGCCAAAGGCAGTCGCCGGGCCTTCCTGACCAGAGACCGGTGAAATACCTGGTCAGGCCCAGTGTAGGTCGAAGGACCGGCCCGATTTCGAGGCTCGACCGGCCGCCCGGAGGAGGTGGCCGCCGCCGTGGGCGCCCACACGCCGGAGGCGGGCCCGCGACCTGCGAGTACGCCATGCCGGCTCCCTTCTTTCCCTCTTCCCGATTGGCGAATACGCTGTGCGGAAGGCACCAATGAGCAATCGGGGGTCGGGTCAATGGGTTCAGTGAAGGAGGCCCGCATAGGGGTCTTGGTGGTGGCCTACAACGCGGCCGCGACGCTGGCCAAGGTCCTCGACCGGATTCCGCAGGCGATCAGGCCGGACATCGAAGAGGTGATCGTCAGCGACGACCACAGCCAGGACTCGACCTACCTGGTGGGTCTGGGCTACCAACAGGTCTCGGACCTGCCGATCACGCTGATCAGGCAGCCCACCAACCTCGGATACGGCGGCAATCAGAAGGCCGGGTATGACCTGGCCATCGAGCATGGCCTGGACGTGGTGGTAATGCTCCACGGTGACGGCCAGTACGCCCCCGAGTCACTTCCCGAAATGGTCGCTCCCATCCTGGACGGCAAAGCCGATGCCGTCTTCGGCTCTCGCATCATGATCAAGGGGGCCGCCCGCAAGGGAGGCATGCCGATGTACAAGTACGTCGGCAACCGCATCCTCACCCGCTTCGAGAACGCCGCCCTGGGCACCGACCTCTCGGAATTCCACTCGGGCTACCGCGCCTACTCGGTCAGCGCACTCCGGCAGATCCCATTCGAGCAGAACTCTGACGGTTTCAATTTCGATACCCAGATCATCATCCAGTTGCATGACGCCGGCATGCGCATCGTCGAGGTCCCGATCCCCACCTATTACGGAGACGAGATCTGCTACGTCGACGGGTTGGCGTACGCCCGCGACGTCACCAGGGATGTGGTCGGCTACCGGCTTCAGAAGGCCGGATTCGGCGACGGAAGTCGCATCGCCCTCAGTGAGGAGTACCAGCTGAAGCCGAGCGAGGACAGCTCGCATGGTCGCATCTCCGCCATGCTGAGCGCGCGTCCACCGAGCAAGATCCTCGATCTCGGCTGTTCCGGTGGCCGTCTGGCCAAACGGCTCCGCGCCATGGGGCATCACGTGACCGGAGTCGATGTGACCGAGATCGCCGGCGTGCACGACCGAACTGACGCGTTCTTCAAGGCGGATCTCAACGAGGGCATCCCGTTCGAGGTCGGCTCCGGGTTCGACGTCGTGCTCGCCGCCGATGTGCTCGAGCACCTCTTGAATCCGGGAGCGCTGATGGCCCAGGCACGCGAGGTCCTCTCCCCGGACGGGGTCGCTCTCTTCTGCGTGCCGAACGTCGCCCACTGGTACCCGAGGACGCGATCCACTCTGGGGATGTTCGACTATGACCAGCGAGGGATCCTCGACTCGACGCATCTCCGCTTCTTCACCCGCCGCAGCATCCGAAAGCTGATCGAACGACAGGGTTTCACGATCCAGCGGATCGAACCGGTGGGGCTGCCGCTGGACGCCATGGGGATCGAGGGCACCAAGGGGCACGTGGTCCGTCTGATCGACCAGGTGCTGCTGGCCGTGTGGCCCACGATGTTCGGCTACCAATTCATCGTGGAGGCGACGCCGAGCGCCTCGTGATCAGACCACCCGCCGGCGGTCAGGATGTGGGACCGTGCCAGTTGGTGCCAGTGGACAGTGCCGACCTCGGCGCGGCCCGGTGTGCGGCACCCAGCCGGTCCACCTGGGTCAACAGCCACGGTGCCGCCAGCGCGGCCCCGTCCGGCTCCACATGGACACCGTCGGCGTATCGGACGTTCACTCCATCGATGGTCTGGGCGTAGCGACCGCCGGGGTCGAGGTGGGCATTGAGGTCCTCGACCACGACCTTGTTGCCGGATCCGGCCGCCACCTGCCTCAGCATGGCGTTGAAGCGGTCCACCCGCCTGGGGTCGTCCTCGGGCCATGGCGCACCGTTCGACTGCTCCGGCTGGTGGTAGTAGACCGCGGTGAGTAGGACGACCGTGGCATCGGTCGAGCGGAGGGCGGCCACCGCGTTGTGCAGGGCGCAGAGCTCGGCCCGGTCGAACACCGGCTCGCCGATGTGGGCCCAGGTGTCACCCACGCGTTGGTCGCGCACTTCGTACTCCCCCTCGGACATCAGCACCACATCAGGGTGGTAGGCGGCCAGGTCCACTCGCCACCGGGCCAGCTGGGTCAGGCACGAGACCCCCTGGCGCCCACCGCGCCAGCCCTGGGTCCCCTCGACGACCGCCCCGTGGAACCGGGTGTCACCGTGACGGAGACCACACCCGAACACCCCGTCGCCGGCGTAGTCGACCCCGAACGCGGCCGATCTGGGGTAGAGCCCGAAGCCGAGAAAGCTGGCCTCCGAGTCCCCGACCAGTAGGGCACGGACGGGCCCACCCGCGCCCTGGGTCATCGCCGGCACCCCTGCCGTCTCACTCGAGTGCGCGGCCCGAAACATCGGGGGTGGTGTGACGGTGCTCGACACACTCTGGGTGGCGAGGCCGGGGGCGGCTCCCGCGGTGGCGGCAACCACCAGGACGGCGGTCCCTCCGACCGCCACCGGGGCGGCGACCCAGCCGTGCCAGCCGCGCCGGGCCTGCCGCCGGATCGGCATCTCCAGTAGATGGAAGGAGAGGGCGGCGACGGCCACGGACACCCCCACCCGGAGCCCGAACAGGGGCCAGCCCTCCAGACCGGTACGGGCGTTGTCCACCAGGACGAAGACGGGCCAGTGCCAGAGGTAGAGGCCGTAGGAGATGGCGCCCACATAGCGCACCGGCCTGAGTGACAGGGCCTGCGCCCACGGACTGGTGGGGACAAGCGCCACGCTGGCCACCACCACCGCCGCGGCCAGGGCCACCAACGCGAACCCGCCCCGGTAGATCCAATGCGTGGCGCTGGTAGTGGTGACCGACATCCAGATCAGCATGGCCAGGCCGGCTCCGCCCACGACCACCAGCGACACCCGTATCAACGGGGTGATGCGCACGGGGCGGACCAGCGCCCCCGCTCCGGCGCTGACCGGCCCCGCCGGGCGATCCCCGAGCGGATGGGCCAGCACGATGGCCAGGGCCGCCCCGACCAGCAGCGCCTGGGCCCGGGTGTCGGCACCGTAGTAGGCGCGGCCCTCGCCGGCACCCCCGCCGAAGAGAACGGCCATGGCGACGGCGCTGGCCACCGCCCCGCCGATCGCCACCGTGAGGAGCACCCTGAGCGAGCGGGTCACACGGAGGAGGAAGACGACCGCCAGCGGCCACACCAGGTAGAACTGCTCCTCGATCGACAGGGACCAGGTGTGGAGCAGCGGCCGCGGCGTGTTGAGATCGGCGAAGTAGCCCGAGCCGCCGGAGACCAGGTGCCAGTTGTTCCCGTACAGCAGGGTGGCCACGGCGTCACCGCGGAGTTGGCCGAGGGTGTCCGGTGGTGCGAAGAACGCTGCGTAGACCATGACTGCGGCCAGCACGGCCAGCAGGGCGGGTACCAGTCGCCGGACCCGATGTGCCCAGAAGCGCGTGAGCCCGATACCGGCGCTCCGGCCGAACTCGGCGACGAGCAGCCCGGTGATCAGGAAGCCGGAGAGCACGAAGAACACGTCGACACCGAAGAACCCGCCGCCGGCCCAGCCGAAACCCCCGTGGAAGAGCAGGACGAGGATGATGGCGATGGCCCGGACTCCGTCGAGGGACGGGATACGGACGGGGGGCGGTTCGCCCCCCGTCCGGGGAGTGGCCGGAACCGCGCCCGGGCGGGTCACCGCGCCGCGGACCGGGCGCGCCACCGGGCCAGCGGCTTCTCGATGCAGTACCAGCTGGCGATGGCGATGGCGAAGATGATGGCCAGGCGGGCCAGCTCGGTCGGCCAGTACGGCCAATGGGTTCCGGCTGCCCCGGGCTCGAGGGCCAGGTACACCGGAAAGTGCAAGATGTAGACGGTGTAGGAGAGGTCACCGATGAAGACGAACAGGCCGAGCCCGGCGAACTTTGCTCCTATCCCGGCCGGCGACATCACCAGGTACACGATGATGACGGCGGAGGCCAGAGTGGTGGCCGGCAGCCACCACACCGCCAGGTTCTCCCGGAACAGCGGGGCGCTGAACAGGATCCAGCCCATGAAGGCCATCGAGACCAGGGCGGCCCCGGCCACCGACCGGACCGCCCAGCGCGGCCACCGGTTGAACCGGCCGTCGGCCGCCAGCAGCCCGAGGACGCAACCGAGGAAGAGGGCGTCGGCCCGGCTGTCGAAGGCGTAGTACACGCGGGTGAACACGACGTCGTTGAAGTGGTGCGGGCTCAGCGAGAGCCACAGTCGGTCGGCGATGCTCAACACGATGCCGGCGATGGCGAACCCGTAGGCCACGCGTCGCTTGTGCCAGGCGACGGCGGCCACCATCAGCACCGACCAGATGATGTAGAACTGCTCCTCGACCGAGAGCGACCAGGTCTGGGCGAAATACCCGAAGTACGGGGCGTGGCCGAGCGCCTGGCGGTAGTCGGCGTAGTAGAAGAGCGCGGCCGCGCTGTCGCCCCACAGCCGGTGCGCGGCGTCCGCCACATGCACGAAGGCCGCGTAGATGGCGAGCAGGCCGATGGCCAGGGCCAATGGAGGCAGCAGCCGAGCGGCTCGCCTCGAGTAGAACCCTCGGAGGCTGATGCGGCCGTTCCTCCGGCCCTCGCCGGCGAGCATGGCGGTGATGAGGAACCCGCTGAGCACGAAGAAGACCTGTAACGCGACCCACGCTCCGGGCAAGGTCTTGAAGTTGGAGTGATAGGCGAGGACGGTGAAGAGCGCAAGGGCGCGGATCCCCGTCAGTGGTGGACGGTTGCCCAGGCGGAACTCGGTGGATCGAGGACGATCGCTCGTCTCTTCGGGCACCGACGTCGTCCGGGATGCATCGTCGTCCACCACCACCGTGGGTGAGGGCCGATGCTGCGCTTGCATCGACGGGACTCTACCGCACCGGTTCGACGGTTCTCCTGGAGGACGATGGGCTCCCTGCGGGCGGCGGAGGCGCCGGGCGCGGCGGTATCGGAACGGTCGAACCCGAACTGGCCGGGACCTGGCCGGCGCGCAGCACGCACGCGGCCACGGCGGCACCGGAGCTCTGTCTTCCGATCACCGGGGTGCAGGCGACGAACGCGGGCTCGGTCATCGGGACGGCTGGGGCAGGGTTACCGACATGCGTCCAGACCCAGGCCCGGCGGTGGTTGGTCGGTGCCCTTCCGATCACCGCGGTGAATAGCCCGACGGCGTAGGGAACGTTCCGGCCGCGGTCGTAGGTCGGAAGGCCCGGTTGGTCCGGGACGACCACGGTGGTCACCCCCCAACCGGACAGGGCGGACCGGATGGCGACCAGATCGGTCGGCGTGGGCAGGGGAGCCGGTCCGAGCGGGAGTGAGGCCCGCGCCAGTAGATCGAACCCGGCTCGCTCGACGCCGGCCCGGGACGGGCTGATGCCGGGTCCGCCGCCGCCCACCATGGCGAAGGTGAGGTCGTCGGAGGCCTGCCACCAGAGGGATGACTGGATGCCGCCGAGCGACGCCGGATAGGGGAGCACGACCTCAGCGGGGGCGGGCAGGGGGTTGGCCGCGGTGAACCAAGCGGGGACGGTCACCGGACGCACCGTCATCGGCAGGTTGGGCCAGACGGCCACCGTCACGGGCACCAGGGCGAGCGCGGCGATGCCCGCTCCGGCCAGTGTCGCCCTCCGGTCGCCCAGGCGGACGGCGGCGGCTCGACTGTGCCCGATGGTGACGCCCAGCATCACCGCCACACACGTGTCGATGATCGAACTGATGTTGACGGGCACCACGTTGTCGAGGACGGCGACATGGGTGAACAACCGCCACGGCGAGAGCTGGCCGTTGGTCACCCCGAGTGACAGCGTTGAGCCGATCAGTCCCAGCAGTCCGAAGAGCGCCAGGCGGTGATCGCGCCACCAGACCAGGGTGCCCGCCACGACCACGATGATCACGCCGATCCCGAGGTAGGAGAGCAGGGGCAACCTCGGACCCTGGTACCCGCCGAAGAGGTGCATGATTCCGGTCAGGGGGCGCCCGATGAACCCGTTGACGAAGTCGCCGGGCGTGGTGGCCACCGTGCCGGCCGGCGAGTCAGGCCAGGCCCGTCCGACCAGGTGGGCGGGGCCCTTGAAGAAGAACCAGAGGGGGTAGGCCAGGAGCACTCCCCCCGAGCCCGCCGCCACCACTGTCCCGGTCGCTCCCGCCTTGAGGGCCGCCCTTGCGCCCGGTGGCCTGGCCACGAGTGCCCACACCCCGACGGCCACCGCAGCGAACATCGAGAACAGGACGAATAGCAGCAGCACTTCGACGCTGACGAAGAACTCCACGACGATGAGCGCGCCCAGCACGATTCCGGTCCGGGTCGGCGGGTGACGCCGACGGACGAAGAGCTCGTCGATGCACCCGATGATGAGCGGGACAGGTGCCAGCAGGCCAAAATTGGGATGGCCGAGCGCCAGGCTCACCATGGCGAAGGGCGAGAACCCGAAGAACAGCCCGCCCACGAAGCAGGCCGGGTTCCAGCTCACCCACCGCCGAAGGAGCCAGAACATGGCCAGGGCCGATAGGGGGGGTGAGACGACGTCGATGACGTTGAGCGCGGCCACCGGGCCGGAGAGCCATGTGATCGGCGCGGCCAACAGGCCGAGGGCCAGCGAGTTGGGCACCATGTTGATCCCGTGGGGGACCAGGATCTTGGACGAGTAGAGCGGGTTGAGGCCGTGGCTCAACGCGTAGGCCGGCCACTTGATCACCCACAGGGTGAGCGCAGTGTCACCGCACCCGCACGTGGTCACCGTGTTCGGGCGCGCTAACAGGTGCCACCACACCCCCAGGGACAAAACGAGGTAGGCGCCGCCGGCCACGAGGTAGACCCTCGGCCCGCGTCGGGCACTCCCCTGAGCAGCTCGATTCTCAGCTCCCGAGGACATGGAACTGATCACAGGCCGGTGCTCCCGGCTAGGAGTTGCGGAGGTCTCTGGGATCAGTGACACCAGCCCCCAGCCGTGCGCCCCACCATGCCTGTCGTCAAGAGTTCGTCGCCTGTCGTCAAGAGTTCGTCATGACCGAGGCAAAGCAACTCGTGCGCTGGTCACCTGCGCCGTTGAAGGTCCTCCCGCTGAGGGCTGGAGCGGTCGATCAAGATAGGTGCGTGACCGCCGTCGATCCCCAGGAGATTCCAGTTCCGAGGCCCCTGACTGGACTCCCGAGCCGCGCGTTGGTCCGAAGCGGGGTCGTAACCACCCGCTCTTCTTCACGTGGGCCATCTCGGCGACCCTAGTCTTCTGCCTCTGGGCGCCTGGTCGCATGGCAGTTGGATCATGCGGCTGACGTCCGACGGCTTCGAACGATCGAATGACGGCATGACGGACTTCTCGCTAGACGGACCGCCGGCCGAACCGGCCAGTCCGCCCGACTGACTCGGGCAGCAGCCATAGGTGACCGGCTGGGCTCTTTGCGCCAGAATGGCCCGGATGCATGCGGAGAGGGGGTCTCCCCGGGGGGCGGTCGTACCTGCCCACGATCGGCCGGCGGAGGATGGTGCCACTTCGCCGGAGCCGTTCGTGTTGGGCCACCGCCCGGCGCTGACGGGCATCCGGGCCATCGCCCTCTCGCTGATACTCGTCTTCCATTCCAACTTCCGGACGCTCCCGGGCGCGTGGGTGTCCCTCGGGGTGTTCTTCGTACTGAGCGGGTTCCTCATCACCACCATGCTGGCCCGAGAGCACCAGCGGACCGGAGCCATCAGTCTGGGCGCGTTCTACTCGAGGCGGGCCGTCCGCCTGCTGCCTCCCTTGGTGATGACCGTGGGCCTCCTCGCCCTCTACGCACTGATCGTCCCGGTCGCCAACGCCGGCAATCGCATTTGGGGAGACTCGGCCTCGGCACTGCTCTACGTGTCCGATTACCGGTCGGCCTTCTCCCATGAGCCGAACCTCGGCTTCCTCGCCCAGTGCTGGTCCGTGGCGGTGGAGGAGCAGTTCTACTTGATCTGGGCCGTCTTGCTGGTGGCCGCGCTCAAGTTCGGGAACCGCCGGCTCGCCTATGCCCTGGCCCTGACCGGCATTGCCGCCAGCGCGGCCAACCGGGTCTGGCTGGTCCTCGGTGACCAGCACTGGGGCCCGGTGAGCGTGGCGCGTGTCTACTACGCCTTCGACACCCGAGCCGACGCGCTCTTCCTCGGGTGCCTGCTCGGGCTCCTCGCCACCGGCGGACATCTGGGCCGGTGGAGACCCTGGGCCAAACGGGTGCTGGTGGTGGCAGCCCTGGGCTCCACTGCGATCCTGGTCTGGATCGTCCTCCATGTCGACCTGGCCCCCCGGTCTCTCCCCTTGTTCTGGCTGCCGGTCAGCGAGGTCGCGTCCGCCGTGGTCATCGTCTACTTCCTCATCCACCCGACGGGATGGGGGACCCGGCTCACCGGGCTGTCGGTGTTCGTGTTCTTCGGTGACATGTCGTACACCATCTACCTGATCCACTGGCCGATCTATGTGGCCATCAGTCCCTATACGGTGCGATGGTCCTATACGAAGACCGAGCTCGTGCGACTGGCGGTGATCATGCCGATCGCCGTGGCCAGCTGGTACCTGATGGAGAAGCCCCTCATGAAATGGCGCCGGAGTCGGCTCGACCCGGCCGGTCGGGTGCCACCGGACGGGGACCAACCGGCCCGCCCGGCCTCGCCTGCACCGGTTTGCCGGGAGCCGCCACTGCACCCCGTGCCGCCGAGCCCGGTCTTGGCCCCTTCGGTCGCGCCGGCGACCGAATGAGCCGAGCGCCCCGGTCCAACGGCTGAACATCGGTTGGCCAGGGCGTTGTCCAGCGCGGAGGGGCCCGATCGGAGCCGATGGCCCCTGGTAGCCTCGCCGGTCGTGAACGGAGACGGCTCGCCGGCACGGGTGCCCGGTCGTCACAGCCTCCGCAAACCGCTGCTGAGGGTGGCGGCCGTCGCACTGGTCGCCGTGACCATGAGCGCGATGACGGTGCAGGCGGTGAGGGCCAATCGGACCGTGAGTGGCCGGCTCGGAGCGGCCACGGTGAGGGACGCCGGCCTCGACGACTCCTACTATCGATGCATCGACGTCCAGGCGCGCAGTCTGGTGTCCCCCGGACAGCCCGTGTTGCTCGCCGGCGACAACCTCGAGGACGACATCACGCTGTTGAAGGGCGTCGGGAGTTGGATCACGATTGCCGATCCCCCCTCGAACGCGGTGGCCCGGCTGTCGCTGCGCAACCACGTGGCAGGGGCCGGCGCCTGCCTCGGCACCGTGGTGGTCGCCCGCTACGGGGCTCCCGGTCATGATGTCTTCGAGCGCGTCGGCACCGGGGCGAGTGTCGCCGGCCACGGCCCACCGCCTCCGACACCGCTGTGAGCGGACCCGCCATCACGGACGATCGATGACGACCGGCCCCGCCGTCCTCGTCTCGCTGGCCGTCCTGGCCGCGGCCGGTCTCCTCCCCGTGGTGGCGGCGGTGGGCGTGCGCTGGGTCGCCGTTCCGCTGGTCCCTCTCGGCGGCGCCGTGGTCGCCGCCCTGGCTGCCACCGGTTACCTGGCCCTCGGCGGAGCCTTCATGGGGTGGTTCGTGGCGCTGGCCGTGACCGGGGCGACGGTCACAGTCGCCTACTGGGGGGCTCGGCCCGATCGGCGACCCTGGCGAAGGCGCCTGCGCCACCGTACTGCTCACGGCGGCGCTTCCCGTCTCTTCGGCTCCATCGGCGCGTTGACCGTGTTTGCGTCCTGCGCATGGTGCCTCCGCGGTATGTCGACACCGACCGTGGGGTTCGACGCGCGCGCCGTGTGGCTCATGAGATCGGGCTGGTTCCTCCAGCCGCATCATCAATTGCTGGTCGACATGAGGGTCAAGGACGCGGTCATCATCCAGTCTGCCTATCCGCCCCTGGTCAGCGCGTCCAATGCGGTCGCCTGGAGTGTCACCGGTGACCACTCGTTCCGGCTGGGAGTCATCGTCATCGCCGCGCTCAACGTCTGTGCGCTGGCCGCCGCCGCCCTCTCGTTGGTCGAGCTGGGCCGCCGATTCTCGGTCCGGCTCTCCCGTGCCGATGATCGGACCGGCGCCCGGCCGCAGGTGGGGTCCGATCCCGTTCACGCCGCCGGGCGCATGGCGCCGATGATGGTCGGGGTGATCGGCGCAGCACTGCTGGTGTTCGTGGCCTCCGGTATCACCGAGCCGTTCATGACGAATGGCTACGCCGACCCGATCTGGTCGTTGGCCGCGGTCGGAGCGGTGGCCTACGGCCTGCAGGCGCCCCTACGAGGGTCCGAGCAGGCGGCGACGACCGTCCTCCTGCTGGTGGCCGGCATGTCGAAGGTGGAGGGGGCGGCGACCGCCGTCGTCCTGATCGCGCTGGTGGCCAGCCGGGCCCTGCTCACGATGCCGGCGGGGGAGCGAAGGCACCATGGCTGGCGCCCTCTGGCCCTCGGTGCGTCGCAGCTGGCCTTGGTCGGCGCCTGGCCGCTCCTCATGCGGGTGATCGATGCCCGAGGGGCTTCGGCGACCTTCTCGCCGGTGGGGCAGTGGACGTCGCGGCGCTCATGCCACCTACGACGGGATGGCGCCCTACCTCCATGTGCTCGTCCTGGCTGTTCCTGTGGCTGTGGTGGGTGGACTGGTGTTCCGGTCCGCCCGGCGGCTGAGCGGGGCGGCCAACGACGGATGGGGTTGGGTCGCGTTGGTGTGGGGGCTCGTCGCCGTCTCCGGAGCCGTCATCACCGGTTCGGGCACGGTGGTGCCATGGCTGGACACGACGGTCCACCGGATCAGCGAGTTCCCGGCCCTGGCCGGCTGGTGGATCGTGGCCACCTGGGCGGTGGTGGCCAGCGGGGCACCGGCGCTGGCCGGGCGCCCGGGCCGGCCCGGGCCACCCACGCCCGCCCCGTTGCCTGAGTCTGCGCCGGGACGGCGGCCGATGGAGGCGTCGTCCGTTCCGGCCCGGGAATGAGCCGGGCCGTCCGGCTGCCGGATGGGCCGGGACTGGCCGGAGGTGGCGACAGTGCTGCTGCCGACAGGTCCGAGGTCGAACCCCGCCGGCCGCCCTGGATCTCCGAATGGTGGCCGGTCGTGGTGCCGGTCGTCGTCGTCGTGGTCGGGGCGTGGCTCTATCGGTGGGTGGACGAGGACGCATTCATCGACTTCCGCATCATCGACAACCTGGTGGCCGGACAGGGCCTCGTCTTCAACGTCGGCGAGCGGGTCGAGGTGACATCGGATCCCCTCTGGCTGTTCTCACTGACCGGCTTGCACGAGGTGATCCCCTTCGTGTCACTCGAATGGCTGTCGGTCATCCTCGGGCTGCTCTGTACCGCCGGGGGCTTCGTCGCCGGTGGTCGTGCCGCTCAGCGGCTCGGGCGATCCCGCCACGAGGGCTGGGTGTTCCCTCTCGGTCTGGTCATGGTCTCGGCGGTGGCGGGTGTCTGGGAGTTCGCCACATCCGGTCTCGAGATGTCGATGGTCTTCTTGTGGCTGGGGCTCTCCTTTGCCGCGCTGGTGCGGGTGGAGCAGCGTCGGCGCCGTGCCGCACCGGTGGGACTGCTGCTGGGACTCGGCGTCCTCATACGGCCCGAGCTGGCCCTCATGTCGGTGGTGCTCCTGGCGGCCCTCCTGGTCGTGGTGAGCGCCCCGGGATGGGCATCGGGCCGCGGACGGGTTGGTCGCGGGATTGGGGTGCTTGTCGCCGCCGCCGCCGTTCCGCTCGCCTATCAGCTGTTCCGTATGTCCTACTTCGCATTGCTCGCCCCGAACACCGGCCTGGCCAAGGCGGCCGGGTCCGCCTGGTGGAGCCAGGGCTTCACCTACCTCTGGAACTTCGTCGCCCCGTACACGCTGTGGCTTCCGCTGCTGTTGGCCGTACCGTTCGTGGCCGTGAGGGTGTCCACCTGGTGGGCGCGCGGCGATCGAACCGGAGTGGTGGTCCTGGTCGCCCCCATCGCGGCCGGGCTGGCCGATCTGGTCTACGTCGTCTACGTGGGCGGCGACTACATGCACGCCCGCCTGCTCCTGCCGGCGTTCTTCGCCATCTGTCTCCCGGTCATGGTGGCACGCCACCAGCTCCGGACCGCCTTGGTGGTCCCCCTGGCCGGCATCGTGGCCTGGGCCGCGGTGGCCGCCGTCTGGCTCCGGTTCGTCCCACCCCCTGTCACCGGCCTCAACCCCCAGACCGTCTTCATCTCCAATGAGCGCAACAGCTGGATCGACGCCACCCACCGTGCGCACCCCGTCACCGCCGCCGACTACCGCGACGCGCTGTCGGGCCGGGCCGGCACCCGGCTGGGCGTCCTGGCCCGGAGGACCGCACCCGGTGGGCAGCAGCTCGTGGTGGTCACTGATCCCTTCGCGCCCTTCGGCACCTGGTCGAGGGAGCGGGCAACGTCGCCGTTGCCGTTCGCCGTGGCCGTCAACGTGCCCGCCATCGGAGTCCTCGGGTATGTGGCCGGGCCGCGGGTCTACCTCTACGACGAGTTCTCGTTGGCCAACCCGGTCGGTAGCCACACCTCGGTCGTCCGCCATGCCCGCCCCGGGCACGAGAAGTACGTCGGGCCGGCCTGGATGGTGGCCCGCTTCGGCACCCCCGGGTGGACATACGTCCCCGGCGGCCCGACCACCGCGTCGGTGGCCTCGGCCCGCGCCGCCCTCGGCTGTGATCCGCTGCGCTCGTATCTCCATGCCATCACCTCTCCCTGGACGTTCGGCCGGGCCCTCTCGAACCTGGGCCACTCGTTCGGCTTCACGGCCTTGTCGTACAGCGCCGACCCGCGGGTCGCCGCCCAGCAGCTGTGTGGCCCCCCCTCGCCCGGCACGTCTCACCGATGACCATCGGGCTCACCTCCCTCGGGCTCGTGGGCCCGACGGCGGACCCGCTCCGGGTCCGCCGTCGATGGGGGACCGGGGTCGCGCTCGCCACCTACCTGGTCCTGTCGGTCCTCGTGTGGTGGGGCATCTGGGGCCAGCACCCGACGACCACCACCACGTGCGGCTGCGGTGACGCCGCCCGGTTCATCTGGTTCTTCGAGTGGCCGGCCTACGCCCTCACCCACGGCCACACGGTGCTCTACTCGCAGTGGCTGTTCCACCCGACCGGCATCAACCTGCTCAACGACACGAGCGTGCTGGCTCTCGGCGTGCCCCTGGTCCCGCTGACGCTGGCAGTCGGACCGGTCGCCGCCATGAACGTGGCCCTGACCCTGGCACCCGCCGCATCGGCCTTCGCCATGTTCGTGCTCCTCCGGCGATGGGTGGCCTGGGGCCCGGCCGCCTTCATCGGCGGCCTGGCCTACGGGTTCTCCCCGCTCGTCATCACCGAGCTGGCCCTCAACCAGCTGAACCTGGCCTTTCTGGCCGTACCGCCGTTGCTGGTGTTGGTCCTCGACGAGCTCCTGGTCCGGCAGCGGCGCTCCCCGTACCGCGCTCGGCGCGGCACTAACGGTCTTGCTGGTGGTGCAGTTCTTCCTGAGCACCGAGGTGCTGCTCATCACCTGTCTGTTCGCCGCGGTCGGCGTGCTGCTCGTCGTGGGCTACGTCTGGTGCGCCCAGCCCGAGGCGGTCGGCCGCCGGATAGGTCACGCGCTCCGCGGCGCGGCGACCGGCGTCGGTGCTGCCACGGTGGTGCTCGCCTACCCGGCGTGGTTCCTCCTCCGCGGCCCGGCCCATCTCACCGGACCGATCTGGTCCAACGGGTCGATCAGCCAGTTCGGGAACACGCTCAGCAGCTTTTGGTCGACCGGTGGGCTCGCCCACCTGCAGCAGGTGATGCTCCGCTTCGGCGGGTACCAGGGACCGATCCTCCCGGTCCTCGGCTACCTCGGGCCCGGGGTGATCGTGGTGGCGGTGGCCGGTGTGATCCTGTGGCGTCACGATCGCCGGCTCCTCCTCTTCGGAGCGGTCGGGCTGATCGCCGCGGCGGTCTCGTTGCGGCCGGGACCCGGCTACTGGGTGCCCTGGCAGGCCCTTCGCCACATACCCTGGGTCGGCGATGTCGTGGAGGTGCGGTTCTCCATCGTCGTCGTGCTCTGCACGAG
The DNA here is from genome assembly GCA_963727075.1 of uncultured Acidimicrobiales bacterium. Classification (GTDB taxonomy): domain Bacteria; phylum Actinomycetota; class Acidimicrobiia; order Acidimicrobiales; family RAAP-2; genus Bog-756. Next base: position 1,376,754 of record CAVSET010000006.1, on the reverse strand, counting down.
TGCCATGGTGGCGGTGACGCTCGATCGGGCGCGCGCCTGGCTGGCCGGCCGGCAGCCGATCGGGCGCCACGGCTCGTTGGCGGCGGTCGTGCTGGCGCTGGCTGTGCTCCTCCCGACGGTGTTGGCCCTCCGGTCCGAGGTACCCCTGACCACCCGGGCGGTGGTGTTGCCGGCGTGGTATGCGGAGGTCGGGGCATCGCTGCCCCCGGGGAACGTGCTGTTGTCCTATCCGGTTCCCTTCTCCGGGTTGCAGTCCTCCCAGGCGTGGCAGGCGGTCAACCGGATGCGCTACGCCGAGGCTGGCGGCGGGGGGCCCGAGGGCCAGGCGGGCCGGGCCGGCCGGGCCCGTGCCGGGTTCGAGGTGCTGTTGGCGGCGTCGTTCGCGGTGGGGGCCGCCCCGGGCCCGAGCCGCTCGAACCTGGCCGCCGTGCGCTCCGCCCTGACCGACTGGGGCGTGACCGTCATAGTCGTCCCCGACCAGTCGCGGCTACCTCTCTACGAGCAGGGTCGGAGCACGGCCTACGCCCTGGCCCTGTTCACGGCGGTCCTGGGGCGGCCCCCCACCTACGACCACGCCGCGTGGGTGTGGCGCGCCGTGCCGGTGAACGGGCGTCCGGTGACCATTTCGGCGGCCGCATTCGAAGCCTGCACGTCGCTGACCGCGCCCGCGGCGGCTCCCTGTGTCATGACGTCGGCCCGCTGAAGGGTCTGGGGAGGATGGACCGGGACCGACGTGCCCCCCTAACATGCCCCATCGAAGTCAGATGCGAGTTCTCAGGGGGCGGCCCAGTCCACGGGTCGGTGTCGTCGTGAGCGAATCCTTCGCCGCCGTCCCGGAGCAGCTCGCGGCCCCCGCCGGTGTCGTGGTGGTCACCGGCGAGCGGTCCCGGCCCGGCGACACGACGGCCGTGCCGGGCGGCACCCCGTCGCGGCGGCGGCAGGGGGACCGCCCCACCCGCGGCCCGGCCGGGCCTGGAACGTGGAGGGCCCTCGTCATCAGCGGTGCCGTCTACCTGGCGCTCGCCGTGCTCCTGTGGTGGCACGTCTGGTCGAGCCACCCGACTTCGGTCACCACCTGCGGGTGCGGTGACAGCTCGCTGTTCACCTGGTTCCTGGCCTGGCCGGCCTATGCCATCTCCCACGGGATCAACCCGCTGTACTCGACGGCCCTGTTCCACCCGACCGGCGTCAACCTGCTGGCCAATACGGCCGAGGTCGGGATGGGCGTGGTGCTGGCTCCGGTCACCTGGCTGTTCGGACCGGTGGCCACCTTGAACGTCGCCCTCACCCTCAGCCCGGCCCTCTCGGCATTCACCATGTTCGTCCTCCTCCGACGCTGGTGTGACTGGGCTCCGGCGGCATTCGTCGGCGGCCTGCTCTACGGCTTCTCCCCGTTCGTCCTCATTGCGCTCACCGATGCCCATCTCATGCTCGCCGCCGCCTTCGTCCCACCCCTCGTGGTGCTCTGCCTGGACGAGATCCTCATCCGTCAGCGCCACCGGCCCGTCGTCATCGGAGTCGCGCTCGGTGTCCTGATGGCCGTGCAATTCTTCGTCGGGACCGAGGTCCTCGTCATCATCGTGGTGGCCGCCGCCCTCGGCGTGGGGTTGGTGGTTCTCTACGGGGTGGTGGCGCAACGGCGGGCCCTCGCGGCGCGTGTCCGGCACGCCGTCGCCGGTCTGGCGGTGGCCGCGGTGACCTCGGTGGCCCTGCTCGCCTACCCGGCGTGGTTCGCCCTGGACGGCCCGGCCCGGCTGGCCGGCAGCGTCTGGGGCACGCCGCTGGTGAGCTACGGCGGCACCAACGTCGCCGGGTACCTCTGGCCGCAGGCCCCCTCCCGTGCCGTGACCCAACTCGGCCAGCACTACGGCGGCTATCAGGCCCCCACCCTGTCCGGTCAGTACATCGGTCTCGGCATGACGGCCGTGCTCGTCCTCGGCTGTGTGCTCTGGCGCCGGGACCGCCGGCTCTGGCTGTTCGCCGCAGTCGGCCTTGTCTCGGTGCCCCTCTCCTTCGGGCTGCATTTCCACTCGTGGACGCTCTGGCGGCTCTTCGTCCGGTTGCCCCTCATGGAGAACGTCATCCCCAGTCGCTTCCTCATCGTCACGTACCTGGCCGTGGCCGTCATGCTCGGGCTCATCGTCGACCATGTCCGCAACGCTGTCCTCGAATGGAAGGGGGCGGCCACGTCCGGTCCCGTCTCGGACCCGGACCACGCCTCCCGGAGAGCACGCCTGGTCGCCGGGGTGGCCGCCGTGGCGGTGGCCGCCGCTGCTATCGCGCCCGTCGTGGCCTACGATGCCGACGGCCTGCCGTTGACCACCACCTCGGTGGTGCTCCCGCCCTGGTTCCGCTCCGTCGCCCCCGGTCTGCCCGCCCATCAGGTCCTTCTGGTGTTCCCGGTTCCCTTCGACCTGCTCCAGAGCGCGATGACCTGGCAGGCGGTCGACGGCATGCGGTTCTCGATGGTGGGGGGCGGTGGTCCGAACTCCATCCCGGAGCGGGCCGGGAGCGAGGGTGCCGGCCAGGCCGTCATCGGCCGGTTCTCCATCTCCCGAGGACCCCAGGTCGTCACCCCCGCGGACATCGCCCCCGTCCGGCAGGCCCTGGACGGGTGGGGCGTGACAAGCGTCGTCCTACCCGACCCAGACCACCTCCCCGTCTACGAGCAGGTGCACCGGGTCCGTTCGACGGTGCTCCTCATGACCGTCGCCACCGGGCAGGCACCCGAGCGCCAGTCCGGGGCATGGGTGTGGACCGGGGTGGACCGGGCGGGGCCACCGCTCCAGCGGTCCCCATCCACCCTCTCGACGTGCGGGCAAGGCCCGGCGGTGGGGGGCGTGGCCTCGATCGCCCAGGCGGTCGGGTGTGTACTGTCCGCTCCGGTGGCCGCACCGTGACGAGCGTCGTCCCCCCTTCCAGCCGGGTGCTTCCCGAAGTGGCAGTGGTTGTCCCGTCCTCACCGACCCGGTCCGGCCGTGAATACCGGCTGTCGGCCCTGGACGGCATCAGGGCCTTCGCCGTCATGGCGGTGCTGCTCTACCACTTCGGCATCGGCTGGATGGGTGGGGGCCTGCTCGGGGTCGACGTCTTCTTCGTGCTGTCGGGGTACCTCATCACCACGCTGCTCTGCCGGGAGCTGGCCACCCGCCACTCGGTCAGGCTCGGCCGGTTCTGGGCCCAGCGCGCCCGCCGCCTCCTCCCCGCCCTGTTCGTCCTGGTGCTCGGCGTGGCCGCCTATGCCGCCGTCTTTGCCGGCTCGGTGGACGTGGCCGCCATCCGCGGCGACGCCCTTTCGACCCTGGCCTACGTGGCCAACTGGCATTTCATCCTCTCCGACCAGGGCTACTTCCATCAGGCCGCCGCGCCGTCACCACTCCTGCACACCTGGTCGCTGGCGGTCGAGGAGCAGTACTACCTGGTCTGGCCGCTGGTGGCGCTGTTCGTGGTCCGGCGGTGGGGTGTGGCGCGGCTGGCCGTGGCTCGCGGCGGCGGGGGCCATCGCCTCGTCCGCGCTCATGGTCGCCCTGTGGGGGGCCGGGTTGTCGGTGGACCGTCTCTACTACGGCACCGACACCAGAGCCCAGGCCCTGCTGGTCGGGTCGTTCCTCGGGGCGGTCGGGCCGGGCGCCGGGAGCACCTTCGCCATCGTGCCGGACCGGTGGGTCACCACGCTCCGCCAGCGCCGGTGGTGGTCGCTGCCCGGGCTGATCGGTGCGCTCTTCCTGGTGTGGGCCTGGCATGCCCTGGTCGGCCAGGAGACCTTCCTCTATCGGGGTGGGTTCTTGTTGGTGGCGGTGGCGGCGGGCGCGGTCATCGTCACCTGCGTGACCGTGCCCACCTCACCGCTGCCCCGGCTCTGCTCCCTCGCCCCACTGGTGTTCATCGGGCGGATCTCCTACGGGCTCTACCTCTACCACTGGCCGCTCTTCCTGGTCATCAACCACGCCCACACCGGGCTGGACGGCCCGGGGCTCCTGGCCGCCCGGCTGGCCGCCACCTTCGCGCTGGCCACCGTCTCCTTCTTCGCCCTCGAGGAGCCCGTCCGGCGGGGTCGGTTCTTCCGCAGCCGCACCGGCCTGACCTCCGCGGCGGTGGCGACCGCCGTCACCGCGTCCGTCGTGCTCCTCGCCACCGTGGGGCCGGCCACCCCGTCGATTGCCGGGCCGGCTGGGAGAGGGCTGACTACGGCCGAGCGGCAGTCGCTGTCGGCCGCCGGCGCCTTCGGCCGGCACCCGATCAGCTTCGCCATCGTCGGTGACTCGGTGGCGCTGACCCTCGGTGTCGGGTTGGCCGCCGAATCGGTCGGGCACTACGGCGTCCGCGGTGTACGACGGGGCGACGCTCGGGTGCGACCTCGACGACGTCGAGGTCCGGCTGAGCGGCACCGTCGATCCGCCCACTCCGGGATGCGCCGACTGGAGGACGTCCTGGCGGGCCGGCATCGACCGGCTACGTCCCGATGTGGTCGGGCTGCTCATCGGTCGCTGGGAGGTGAGCGACCACCTCTGGCAGGGCCAGTGGGTGCACGTCGGCGAACCGGCCTGGGACGCCACCTCGTCGCCGAGATCGACCAGGCGGTGGACGTCCTCTCGTCGGACGGCGCCCGCGTCGTGTTGTTCACCATGCCCTTTATGAACCCTCCGAATGAGGCGGCCGACGGCTCGCCGTTCCCGGAGAACGACCCCTCGCGTGCTCCAGGACTTCAACCGCCTGTTGGCCCAGGCTGCGCGACCGCCGCCGGAGCATCGTCACCCTGGTCGACCTCAACCGGCTGCTCGACCCAGGCCGGGCACTACCAGTGCAGATCCGGGCTTCACCGTGCGATGGAGCGACGGCATCCACATCAGCTTCGCCGGCGGCGCATTGCTCCAGCCTGCGATTCTCCCCCTGGTCGCCAACTTGGGGATGGCGGCCCGCACCCCGTGAGCGTCGACCGCCGGACCGATGACGACCCGGGCACGCCGAGGGCCCGCTCGTCGGCCACCGGCAGGGAGCGGGTGCCCGCGCTCGACGGCCTCCGGGCGCTGGCCCTCCTCATCATCATGGGCTACCACTTCGGGTTGGGGTGGCTCCGGGGGGGCTTCTTCAGCCTGGACATCTTCTACGTCCTGTCGGGCTACCTGATCACCGGGCTGCTGGTCGGCGAGTACCGGAGGAGGGGCCGGATCAAGCTGTCGGCCTTCTGGCTGCGCCGGGCCCGCCGGCTTCTGCCCGCCTTGGTGGTGGTGCTGGTGGCCGTCACCGTGCTGGTGCGCTTCGCCGAGCCGGCCGGTCTCTACCCCGACTTCCGGATGAGCGCCCTGTCGGCCTTGTTCTACTTCTCCAACTGGTTCCAGATCGCCGGCAGCGGCAACTACTTCGTGGCGACGGGGGCGGTCTCCCCCCTCACCCACACCTGGTCCCTGGCCGTCGAGGAGCAGTTCTACCTGGTCTGGCCGCTGGTGGTGCTGGCCGTGATGGTCCTCGCCCGGAGCTTCGCCCGGGGTCTCCGGGCCCTGCTCCTGGTCTCGGCCGCCGGGGCCCTCGCCTCGGCCGCCGAGATGGCCCTCTTGTACCACCCAGGGGCCGACATCACCCGGCTCTACTTCGGCACCGACACCCACGCCCAGTCCATCCTGGTCGGGGCGACCATGGCCTGTGCCATGACCCTCGTCCAGATGCACCGGGGGAACGACGGCATGGCCCCGGTCGCCCGCTCGGCCCTGGCCCGGGCGGCCCTGGTGGTCGTCGGCCTGAGCGGCCTGGCCGGCACCCTCGCCCTCACCTACCGCCAGATCGGCACGGCCGCCTTCGACTACCGGGGCGGGTTCTTCCTCTCGGCCCTGTCGGCGGCGGCCATCATCATCGGGGCGGTGTGCGTGCCGACCGGGCCCATCGCCTGGGGTCTGTCCCTCCGGCCCATGGTGTGGATCGGCACCATCTCCTATGGCGCCTATCTCTGGCACTACCCGGTCTATGTGTACCTGGATGCCGCCCGCACCGGGCGGGCCGGCCTGCCCCTGTTGGCCATCCGCTTCGCCGCCACCCTGGGTCTCGCCGCCGCCAGCTACTACCTGGTCGAGCGGCCGGTCATGTACGGGACCTTCTGGCGCAGCCTGAGGGCCGCCGTCCCGGCCACCGCCCTCATGGTGGCCACCGTGGCCGTGGTCGTGGCCGGGACCGTGGTGCCGGCCACGGCCGCCGTGCGAGTGGCCGACTCGATGCCCATCGCCGAGCGCCAGTCACTCACCGCCGCCGGGGCATTCACCACCAAGCCGGTGCGGTTCCTGCTCCTCGGTGACTCGGTGGCACTCACTCTGGGGGTCGGTCTCCAGGTGGGGAGCGTGGAGCGCTTCGGGGTCCAGGTCATCAACCGCGGAGACCTCGGATGCGATCTCGACGACCTGCAGGCCATTGCGGACGGCAACATCACCTCTCCGGTTTCGGCCTGCAAGGACTGGAGGACGTTTTTTGCCAGCGAGGTCGCGCTCAACCATCCTGATGTGGTGGGGTTGCTCGTCGGCCGCTGGGACATCACCGATCATCTGGACGACGGCCTCATCGTGCACATCGGCCAACCGGCATGGAACGCTCACCTGACCGCGGAGATCAATCAGGTCGTGGACGTACTCTCGGCGCGAGGGGCCAAGGTCGTGGTGCTCACCATGCCTGCTATCGATCCACCGCAAGAAGCACCGAATGGATCGACCTATCCCGAGAACGATCCGAACCGGGTGACCGAGTTCAATGACATCTTGGCCGACGTGGCCAGACAGCACAGCAGAGTTGTCACCGTGGTGGATCTCCACAAGCTGCTTGACCCCGGAGGTCATTTCCGATCGGTGATCGATGGAGTCGCCGTCCGGTGGGCTGACGGCATCCACATTTCCAAGCCGGGAGGTGAGTGGCTCCAGCCTCAGATCCTGCCGACGGTGGCCCAGTTGGGGCTGACGGCCCGGTCGGCAACGGGAAGGCGATGAACGGAGACGGAACCGGGGCGTCGGTCCCGGGCCCCTGTCGTGCGCCCGGGTCACGGATGGGTCTCGCTCATCACGCAGTTCGGGCCGGCCATCGGGTCCGGCGATCGTTGCGCCCGGGCCGCGCAGGCGCGCATGACCCCGGCGGCGAGCGGACGGGGTGACGACGTTCCGAGCCCGACCCAGACCCATGCCCCCCGCACGTAGGCGGGCGGTCGGCCGATCACCGCGGCGAGGTAGGAGGCGGCGAACGCGGGCCGGAGGGTCGGTGGCGACACCACGACCACGTCCACCCCCCAACGGCGCAACTGCTGGCGCACCTGCAGGGTCTGGACGTTCGGTTGGGACGGTAGGTCGGCCTCCGCGAACGACAGGTCCTGCACCGTTCTCGTCGCGCCCGAGGAACGGCGAGCGCAATGAGTCGGTGTGCCCGTCTCTTCCGGGCACGATGGCGTAGCCCCCGACCATGTCGAAGCGGAAGTCGTCCCGGGCCTGCCACTCCATGGCACTGGTGGGGAAGAGGACCGGCAGGGGAACCGTGAGCACCCGGGTGCCCTCGGGCAAAGCCCGGGCCGACGTCAGGTACCAGTCCGGCATGGCCTGGGGATGCGCCACAAAGACGGTGTAGGTGGCGGCGATCGGAACGAGGACGGCCACGCCCACCGCGGCCAGGACGGCGGGTACCAGCCATCGGTGGCGATAGTGCCATGACCGGTGGCCGTCGAGCGCGGGGTCGGCCCCCCAGTGGCTCTCCTGGCCACGGTGCCGCCCGCCGCCTTGGCCCAGCCGTCCAGAGAGATGGCCAGGAGCAGGGCCGCCGCCAACATGACGAAGTCGGCGAAGCGCTGGGGCTGGACCTTCTGGAAGATGGGCACCTGCCCCACGGTCGAGCCGGGCCCTCCAGGGGCTGGCCGAAGGCAAAAGCGAACGCCACCGCGCCGGTCACTACCAGGACCCATGCCGGTCTGCGCCGGTACCAGACGACCGCCGAGACGGCCAGGAATGCCACCAGTGGGATCCCGAGGTACAGGTAGCTCGGACCGCTCGGTCCGAGGTAGCCGACGAGGGCGGTGAGCACACCGGTTCGGTGCACCAGCGGACCGGGCTGCAGCACGGTGGACCCGTCGAGGCCGAGGCCGTTGTTCCCCCAGATGTCCCCGCTCACGGTGGCCGGTCCGGCAATCGCATACCACGCCGGGTAGGCGAGCACGGTCGCCGAGGCGACGCCGGCGACGGCGAGGCCGGTGGCGATGCGCCGGCCGGCGGCCCACACGGCGGAGGGCATCAGGACCACGATGGCCAGGACGGCAATGCCTCCGATCAGGGCCGCATCGACGAGCATCTCGGTCCCGACGAAGAACTGGCTGATGACCAACCCAGCCAGTGCCAGCCCAGTTCGAGACCGTCGCGCTCCGAGAATCGCCGACGGACGGAACGGCGCCTCGAACCGCTGCCACCACGGCGACCGCAGACCAAGTTGACGGCGACCAAGGCGGCCAACGGCGGGAAGTACCCGGTCACCAGGTTGAGATGGCCGAGTGGCAGGTTGGTGACGACGAACGGCGAGAACCCCCAGAGGGCACCGGCCACGACCTGACCGGGCACGAACGAGGTCAGTCGCCGGCACAGCACGAACATGCACCAACCGGAGAAGGCGGGGATGACGGTGGCCATCACGTTGAACGAGAGGACCGGGCCGGACACCAAGGTGATCGGGGCCACGACCAGCGCGGGCAGGTAGATCGAAGGGTTGGCCAGCCCGTTGACGCCACCCATGCCGGCGTTCATGGCATGGGTGAAGAAGGGATTGTGGAGGTGCAGGATGGACCAGGGGAGCCAGCCCAACCACCACACTTCCTGAGACGGGTCTCCCCACCCACTGGTGATTGTCGTCGACGGGGCTCCGGTGACCCATACCCGCCACCACAGCCCGACTGACACCGCCAGGTACAGAGCGAACACCCCGACGTGGAGGAGGGCGACGTGGCCGCCCGGCTCTCTGCGCAGGGCCGCCGTCGTCATCTCGGGCGTCGCACCGGCCCCAGCATCGACGCGCCGGCTGTCAGGTCGAGAGGCGGGGTCGGCCCCGAGCTCGACCGTCATGGTCCCCGCACGGCGCCAGTCACCAGACGGACTGTAGTGACCGTTCGGAGCCGGCCAGAGGGCCGAGACGGTTATGGGAACCGGCCTCCCCGCACCTCGGTCGGGGCGGACGGCTTCTGACCGAGGCCTCACCCGGCCGCTCGTCTGACGCCAACATGGCGGGTCCGGGGGACAGGGGGTTCCATTAGATAGCAAAACTAACTAATATGGACGGCGTGACCACCGCTCCCACCCCGATACCGCTCCTCGCCGGCACCGGAGAGCCCGGCCGGGTCGCGTCGGCCGACGCCGGCGAGACGGAGGTCGCCGCCCGGCTGCGGGTGGCCGTCACCCGGCTCCACCGGAGGCTGCGGCAACAGTCGGCTGGCGGACTGACCCCGTCGCAGGCCTCGGCGCTCACCAGCATCGGACAGCTGGGCTCGCCCACGCTCGGCGAACTGGCCGCCCGGGAGTCGGTCCAGCCGCCCTCGATGACCCGCATCGTCGCCGCGCTCGAAGACACCGGCAATGTGTCCCGCCTGCCCGATCCCGAGGACCGGCGGGTGGCCCGGGTCACCCTCACGTCCAAGGGTCACGCCGTTCTGCGCCGGAGCCGTTCGCGTAAGAACGCCTACCTGGCGGCCCAGTTGCAACGACTGGCCCCCGAGGACCGTGAGGCGCTCGCCGCCCTCACCGTGCTGCTCGAGCGGCTGGCATCGTTGGAGGAGCAGTGACCGCCCTGCAGTCGGCCGGGCGGCGCACTTTCCGGTCCCTCCGGATACGGAACTTCCGCCTCTATTTCACCGCCCAGCTCATCTCGGTCTCGGGGACCTGGATGCAGTCGGTGGCCCAGGCCTGGTTGGTCCTGCACCTGACCGGTAGCGGCGTCGCCCTCGGCATCGTGGTCGGGCTCCAATTCCTGCCCATGTTGCTGTTCGGCCCGTTCGGAGGGTTGACGGCCGACCGCGTCAACAAGCGGGGCCTCCTGTTCGTGACACAGAGCGCCGGCGGCCTGCTGGCGCTGGTGCTCGGCATTCTGGTCGTGAGCCACCAGGTGCACCTCTGGCAGGTCTACGTGCTGGCCGCATTGCTCGGGGTGGTGAACCTGTTCGACAATCCCGGCCGTCAAACCTTCATGATGGAGATGGTCGGGCGGGAAGACCTCCCGAACGCGGTGAGCCTCAACACCGTGGTCATGAATGCCAGCCGGGTGATCGGGCCGGCCATCGGCGGCGTGGTCATCACCCTCTTCGGGCTGGGGACGTGCTTCTTCGTGAACGCCGCCTCGTATGTGGCGGTGATCATCGGGCTCTCGATGATGCGCACCGACGAGTTGCACCCGACGGAGCGGGTGTCGAGGGCGACCGGGCAGATCCGGGAGGGGTTCCGCTACGTCTGGCGCACCCCCGGCCTGCGCAACACGCTGCTGGCCATCGCCCTGATCGGCGTACTCGCCTACAACTTCACGGTGACGCTGGCCCTGCTGGCCAAGGGGACGTTCCACGGGGGCGCAGCTACCTATTCGCTGCTCACCTCGTGCATGGCTCTCGGGGCGGTGGTCGGTGGGCTTGTCGCCGCCCACCGGGCCCGGCCCACCCCCCGCCTCCTGCAGGTGCTGGCCCTCGTCTTCGGCGGCCTGATGGCCGCCGTGGCCTGTGCTCCCACCCTGGCGGTGGCCTCGGTGCTCATCGTGTTGATGGGAGCGGCCTCAATCGGCTTCATCGCCACCGCCAACGCCAGCCTCCAACTGGGGGCCGAACCGGCCATGCGCGGCCGGGTGATGGCCCTCTATGCCATGGCCTTCCTCGGCACCACGCCGATCGGCGCCCCGCTGGTCGGGGCCATCGCCCAGTGGTCCAGCCCGCGGGTGGCCATCCTCACCGGGGCGGTGGCGACCGTTGTCGCCGCCGGGCTGCTGATGTGGCGGCATGAGGCCGGCCGGCGCCGGTTCGACCCGTCCGACGTCGCCGCCCGGGCCATCGAGGCCCGTTCGGTCGAGCCGGTGGGGACAGACGCCGCCTGACCTGGTCGGTGGCTCAGGCAGTGGCGGCGGTGGTGGGCTTCGGCTCTTTAGGCAGCCCCAGCACCCGCTCACCCACGATATTGCGCTGGATCTCAGCCGTACCGCCCCAGATCGTCTCGGACCTCGAGAAGAAGAAGGAGGCCTGGAGCTCGCTGACCGGATAGTCGTCCCGGCCCCGACGCAATCGCTCGTCGACCATGTCGGCCGGCGAGCCGGTGAGGATCTGACCCTCGAGCCCGAGGATGTCCATGGCCAGATCCATCGTCTCTTGGTGGCATTCGGACCAGAACATCTTGTTGCAGGCCCCGAGGGCGGCGGCATGGTGGGTGTCGTTCAGCGCGTCGGTCAGCGAGCGGTAGCCGTTGATCTCCATGATCTTGACCTTGGTCCATGCCGCGGCCAGGCGCTGTCGGATGAGCGGGTGACGGGCGCGACCGGTGGCCCGGGCCGTGGCGATGATGCTGTCGAGCTCGCGGTGGAACCGGCGGTGCCCTGTCGTGGCCGACGACCCCCGTTCGAACCCCAGCGTGGTCATGGCCACCTTCCAGCCGTTGTTCTCACCGCCGACGACGTTGGCTCTCGGGCACCGCGCATTGGTGAAGAAGACCTCGTTGAAGTCGGCACTCCCGTCCACCTGCTCGATGGGACGGACGTCGATCCCCGGCTGCTTCATCGGCACCAGCAGGTAGGAGATGCCGGCATGCTTCGGGGCATCGGGGTCGGTGCGGGCCAGCAGGAAGATGTAGTCGGCGAACTGGGCCTGGGTCGTCCACACCTTCTGACCGTTGATGACCCACTCGTCGCCGTCGAGCTCGGCCCGGGTCTTGAGCGAGGCGAGATCGCTGCCGGCGTCGGGCTCGGAGAAGCCCTGGCACCAGGCAATGGAGCCGCTGAGGATGCCAGGGATGAAGGTCTGCTTCTGCTCTTCGGTGGCCCACTGCAGGATGGTCGGGCCGACCAGGGTGTCGCCGAAGAAGTCTGCCCTCAGCGGGGCCTCCGCCCGGGCGAATTCCTCGTTGAGGACGACGGACTCCATCAGCGAGAGCCCCTTCCCCCCGTACTCCTTCGGCCAGGAGGCGCAGATCCATCCACCCTCGAACAGCGTCTTCGTCCACTCCCGGTTGAAGGCCTTCTTCTCCTGGCGGGTCATCGAGAAGCCCGACGTCCCCCAGCCTTCGGGGAGGTTGTCGGTCAGCCAGTGGCGGATCTCGGCCCGGAAGGCCTCGGTCTCCACGGGATAGCTCAGGTCCACGCTCCGACACTAACCGTTCGGGCCCGGGGGCTCGGATCGATCGACCCTCCACACGACCCCCGCCGCACGACCCCGCCGCACGCCGGTGACGGTGCCGGCTCGATGACCCGGACGGAGGGACCCGTCTACGCTGGTGCCGTCATGACCGTTCACACGACGGAGACGGGCTCAGGACCGGAGATCCTTCATCTGTCGAGCGTGATCAAGCGGCCGCTGGTGGATGCGGCCGGAGATCGACTCGGCAAGGTCCAGGACCTGATCGTCCGAGCCGGAGAGTCCCCCCATCCTCCTGTCGTCGGGTTGGTGGTGGACATCGGTGGCCGCGACCTCTTCGTCCCCATACGGAAGGTGGCGGCGTTCGAGGCCGGCCGGGTGCTGTTCGAAGGGAGTCGGGTCGACTTGCGGCGCTTCGAGCGTCGCCCCGGCGAGCTCCTGCTGGCCCGGGACCTGCTCGCCCATCATCTGATCAACTTCGTCGGTGGCCGTCTGATCCGGGCCAACGAGATCGAGCTGGCCAAGGTCAACGGCGAGTGGGAGGTGGTGGCGGTCGACCCCTCGCGGCGACCGGTACTCCGCCGCCTCATCCCCGGCTACAAGCGCCGGAACGCGGACCCCGGCGCCATCGTCGACTGGGCCAGCATCGAGCCATTCGTCGCCCACGTGCCCACCTCGCGGCTCCGGATCCCCTACCGGAAGCTGGCCAAGCTCCATCCCGCCCAGATCGCCGATCTGGTCGAGGCCGCCTCGCACGACGAGGGGGAGGAGATCATCGAGGCGGTGGGAGCCGACCGCGAGCTCGAGGCCGACGTCTTCGAGGAGCTGGACACCGAGCATCAGGTCGAGTTCATCCGGAGCCGGTCCGATGCCGAAGCCGCCCGCCTGCTGGCCTCCATGGCTCCCGACGATGCCGCCGACCTGATCACCGAGGTCGAACAGGATCGTCGTCTCCCGATCCTCGGGCTCCTGCCCGAGCCCCAGCAGCGGAAGGTCCGCACGCTGCTCCGGTACAACCCCGAGACGGCGGGCGGCTTGATGAGCCCCGACTTCTTGAGTGTTCCGGCCGACATGCCAGTCGCCGACGTCCTCCAGGCGTTGCGGCGCAGCACGGCTCCGCCCGAGGCGCTGAACGTCGTCTTCGCCGTCGACGGTGACGGACATCTGGTCGGGTCGGCATCGGCCGTCCGCGTCGTGCAGGCCGATCCGGACGTCGCGGTGGGGACGGTCGGGCACAACGAACCCGTGCACGTGCACCCGGACTGGGACCTCGGAGCGATCGTCCGCACCATGTCCGACTTCAACATGATCGTCGCTCCCGTGCTTGATCCCGAGCACGATCAGATCCTGGGTGTGGTCACGGTCGACGATGTGCTCGAGCTCCTGCTCCCGACGGGGTGGAGACGTGACTTCGGCCGGACCGCGGTGGAGGACTGAGCTGTGCTCCGCCAACGAAAACCCGGCACTGCCACCGGGCGTGGCAGACGAGCGGCCCATGATCCCTGAGCGGCCGCCCCACCCCTCGAGGTGTCGGAACCCTGGGCTGGCCGGGCCGACACCCCGAAGCAAGCGACCGCCGCCGAGCGCAGGCTCCGAAACGAGTCCAGCTTCGAATGGCCCCGAGACGCCCGGCACCGACTTCGATGAGCCGTACTGGGCCGGACTCGACACGGTCGACGCCCCCGACGGCGCCGGCCTGCCGCCGTTGCCGGCCGTCACCTGATCTGACCGAGTACCCCCGCAACAGAGTCGAGCACACCGAAGGAGGTGAACCATGCCCGAAGAGGCCGCCGAGATCGAACCCTCCACCGCCGTGCTGGACCAGGCCCATGTGGGTGACATCAAGGGGGCCTTCGGCACGATCCGTCAGCACGATCTCGACACTCGACGCTCGTGGGGCGCCCGCCTGCTCACGTTGCTGGCCATCATGGGGCCCGGGCTCATCGTCATGGTCGGTGACAACGACGCCGGCGGTGTCGCCACCTACAGCCAGGCCGGACAGAATTTCGGTCTCACCCTCCTGTGGACCTTGCCGCTGCTCATCCCGGTCCTCATTGTCAACCAGGAGATGGTGGTCCGTCTGGGAGCCGTCACGGGTGTGGGTCACGCCCGGCTCATCAACGAGCGCTTCGGCCGTTTTTGGGGCGCCTTCTCCGTCGGCGACCTGTTCATCCTGAACTTCCTGACGATCGCCACCGAGTTCATCGGGGTGAGTCTCGCCCTCGGCTACTTCGGGGTCACCGAGTATGTCTCGGTCCCGATCGCCGCGATCCTCCTCATTGCCATGACCGCCACCGGCAGCTTCCGGCGTTGGGAGCGTTTCATGTTCACCTTCATCGTGGCCAACTTCCTGGTCATCCCGCTGGCTGTGTTCAGCCATCCAGCCGCGGGCCCCTTCTTCCATGGCCTGGTCGTCCCCGGGGTCAAGGGCGGGTTCAACTCCACCTCCGTCCTCCTCATCATCGCCATCGTCGGGACGACGGTCGCTCCCTGGCAGCTGTTCTTCCAGCAGTCGAACATCGTGGACAAGCGGATCACCCCCCGCTGGATCAACTACGAGCGGGCCGACACCGTGATCGGCTCGCTGGTGACCGTGTTCGCCGCCTCCCTGTTGATGGCCGTGGTCGCCGCCGCGTTCACCGGGACCCCGCTCGCCGGTCAGTTCACCAACGCCGGCGGAGTGGCCTCCGGGCTCAACCGTGAGGTCGGACACGCCGCCGGTGCCCTCTTCGCCATCATTCTCCTCAACGCATCGATCATCGGGGCTGCCTCGGTGACGCTCTCCACCTCCTATGCCTTCGGTGATGTCTTCGGTGCGCGACACTCACTCCACCGGACCTGGCGCGAGGCGAAGTTCTTCTACGGCGCGTTCGCCGCCATGGTGGTCCTGGCTGCCGGCATCGTGATCATCCCCGGAGCTCCGCTGGGACTGATCACCACCAGCGTTCAGGCGCTCGCCGGGGTGCTCCTGCCCAGTGCCACCGTGTTCCTCCTGATGCTCTGCAACGACAAGGACGTGCTCGGACCATGGGTCAATCGGCCGTGGCTCAATGTGCTGTCCACCGTCATCGTCTCGGTGCTCTTGATGATGTCGCTGGTCCTGATGGCGACCACCCTTTTCAGCCAGATCAACGTCACCCGGCTCGCCGCGGTGCTGGGCGGCGTGCTGGTGGTCGTCTTCATCGTGGGCGGCATCCTCTACGCCCGATCCCTCAGGCGGAAGCCACCTCCCCCCCCGACGCCCATGGCCAAGCGGGCCAACTGGCGCATGCCCGCCCTCAATCTGTTGGACCGGCCCACGTTCTCCCGGGGTCGGCTGGTGGCGATGTACGCGCTGCGCATCTACCTCGTGGCCGCCGTCCTCATGCTGCTGGTCAAAGCCATCGAGCTCGGGCTCCACCACTAGCCGACCGGCCGACGTCGTCGTGCCGATCCCCGCGGCGTCGCCGGCGCCCGCCGGCTCGAAACCCCGGGTCGGGCACTGTGCAGACCCGACGGTTTGCGCCGAAGTACCTGGCCGGGGGAGTATCTGTCTTCCATGTGCCAGTACGCCTCGGTTGTTCATGCCTAGCTTCGGGCTGAGGCGGCACAAGGTGAAGGGCCCGGCCACTCCGCCCCCCGTCCCCGAACGCATCATCCCCCGCCCCCCCTCTCCCGGTGGCCTCCGGATCGCCTTCCTCGTCTATCGGGGCAACCCGCGCTGTGGCGGTCAAGGCGTCTACACCCGCCATCTGACCCGTGAGCTGGTGGCCCTCGGCCACTCGGTCGAAGTATTCGCCGGGCAGCCGTGGCCCGAGGTGGACGAAGGGGTTGGCTTCACCCCGGTCCCGAGCCTCGACCTCTACCGTGAGCCCGACCCGTTCCGCATCCCCATGCCCCGCGAGTTTCGCAACTCCTTCACCGCGGCCATCGCCGCGCTCGAGTTCGGCGTGATGTGCACCGCCGGCTTCCCCGAGCCGTGGACCTTCAGTCTGAGAGCCCGGCGCCTCCTGGCCGCTCGGCGCGGCCAGTTCGACCTGGTCCACGACAACCAGTGTCTGGGCAACGGGATACTCGGGATGATCGAGGACGGCTGGCCGGTGCTCACCACCCTCCACCACCCGATCACGGTCGACCGCCAGCTGGCCCTGAGCCATGCCTCGAACCCGTGGCAGTACTTCACCCAGCTCCGCTGGTTCGGATTCCTGCGTATGCAGGAACGGGTGGCCAGAGCGCTGCCCCGCCTGGTCACCGTGTCCGAGTCGTCGAAGGCTGACATCACCACCCACATGAACGTGGAGTACGACCGCATGACCGTCGTACCGGTGGGTGTCGATCACAACGTGTTCCGTCCCCGGGACGACGTGGAGCCCGTGCCGGGCCGCATCATGGTGACCTCGTCGTCCGACGTGCCCATGAAGGGGCTCGTCCCCCTGCTCGAGGCGGTGGCCAAGCTGCGCACCGAACGCGACATCGAGCTGGTGGTCATCGGCAACCCCCGACCCGACGGTCGGGTGGCCCGGGCCATCGACCGACTCGACCTCGGGCCGGTGGTGCGGTGCGTCTCCGGCATCAGTGACGACGAGCTGGCCCGCAACTACGCCCGGGCCCAGGTGGCGGTGGTGCCGTCGCTCTACGAGGGGTTCTCGCTCCCGGCGATCGAGGCCATGGCCTGCGGGGTAGCCCTGGTGGCCACCACCGGCGGGGCGCTGCCCGAGGTGGTCGGCCGGGACGGGGACACCGGGCTGTTGGTGCCGCCCGATGACCCGGGGGCCCTGGCCGCGGCCATCGGTCGTCTGCTCGACGACGACGAGCTGCGCCGGCGTCTGGGGGCGGCCGGCCGCCAGCGGGTGCTCGGCCGGTTCACCTGGCCGGTGACCGCGGCCGGGACCGCCGCCGAGTACCGTGCCCTGCTCGCCGACCTCGCCCCGGGCGAGGCCTCCCCGTGCTGACGGTCGATTACGCCCGGCTGGGGGTGCGGCCCGGCGACCGGTTGCTCGACCTCGGATGCGGCTTCGGGCGCCACGCCTACCAGGCGGCCCGCTTGGGTGCGGCCGTGGTGGCCTACGATGCCGGCGCCGACGAGGTCCACAACGTGGCCGCCACCTTCGGCGCCATGGCCGTGGCCGATGAGCTCGACGCCCAGACCGCCCGTGTCGGCGCGGTGCAGGGGGATGCCCTGGCTCTGCCCTTCGCCGAGGCCACCTTCGACCGGGTGATCGCCTCCGAGGTCCTCGAGCACATTCCCGACGACGAGCGGGCCATGGCCGAACTGGCCAGGGTGCTGCGGCCCGGCGGATCGATGGCGGTGACCGTTCCCCGCTGTGGCCCCGAATTCGTCAACTGGGTCCTCTCCGACGAGTACCACGACGTGCCCGGAGGTCATGTGCGGATCTACCGGCAGCGCCAGCTGGTCGGCCGGCTCCAGGGCACCGGCCTGAAGGCCGTCGAGAGCCACCACGCCCACGGCCTGCACGCCCCGTACTGGTGGCTGCGCTGCCTGGTCGGCCCGACCAACGACACCCACCGAGCCGTGTCCACCTACCACCGGCTGCTGGTCTGGGACATCGAGAAGGCTCCGAAGCTCACCCGCTACGCCGATCGGCTGCTCAACCCCCTGGTGGGCAAGAGCCTGGTCGTCTACCTCGAGAAGCCGGCGGCGGCGCGCCCGGGCCCTCGGGTGCCATACGAGGAGGCCGTGGTCGGGGACGGGGCGGCGGCGTGAGGTCCGTCCCCGACGTCCCCGGCGTGATGTCCGCCGCCCAGGTGCTCGCCACCGGCCGGTCCATCGCCGTGCTCCAGCGGCCCGACGGGATGATCGAGTGGTTCCCCGGGGGCCACTGCGACCCCTGGAACCACGTGGAAGCGGCCATGGCCCTGACCGCGGCCGGGTTCGACGCCGAGGCGGACCGGGCCTATCAATGGCTGGTCGACACCCAGCTCCCCGACGGGAGCTGGTTCAACTACTACCTGGCCACCGGAATCAAGGATGCGCGCCTCGACACCAACGTCTGCGCCTACCTGGCCACCGGCGCCTGGCACCGGTACGTGTCGACGGGCGATGTCGACGCCATGGAGAAGCTCTGGCCCACGGTGGAGCGGGCCATCGACTTCGTGCTCCGGTGGCCCCGGCTGGACGGATCCATCCGGTGGTCCTTGGACCCGTCGGGCTTCCTGGAGGAGTACGCCCTGCTCACCGGGTCCTCCTCCATCTACCACAGCCTCCGGTGTGCCATCGCCTGCGCCGAGCGACTGGACCACGAGCGGCCGGACTGGGAGTTCGCCGCCGGTCGGCTGGCCCACGCCGTGGCCCACGAGCCTGCCGCCTTCGCCCCCAAGGAAGAATTCGCCATGGACTGGTACTACCCGGTGCTGGCTGGAGCGCTGACCGGCGAGGCGGCCCGCCGCCGCATCGAGGAGTCCTGGCCCGTCTTCGTGATGGAGGGACGGGGGGTGCGGTGCGTGTCGACCGGCGAGTGGGTGACCGCGGCCGAGACGGCCGAGTGCGTGCTGGCGCTCGACGCCCTGGGCATGGACGAGGCGGCCCTGCGGCTGTTCACCTGGGCCCAGGCCCTGCGCCACGACGACGGTTCCTACTGGACGGGCATGGTCTATCCCGAAGAGGCGACCTATCCGCCCCTCGAGCGCTCCTCCTACACGGCTGGGGCCATGATCCTCGCCGCCGACGCGCTGAGCCGGACCACTCCGGCGTCGGGGATCTTCCGCGGGGAAGGGCTTCCGAGTCATCTCGACCTCACCGAGCCGTACCCGGACTCTCCGGTCGAGCCCGCCGCGCCCGCCCCGGGTTCGTCCCGGCCGAGCTGAGCGGCTGGCCGCGGTGGCGCCACCGGTGACCGGTGGCCGGACCGAGCTATCGGGCCCGGGGAGCCATGCCGAGCGACTGGGCCAGCACCTTGGTGAGGTACATCGAGTACGGCAGGGCGACATGGAGTTTGTCCCAGTATGGGAGGTATCGGCCGATGACCGGGGTACAGATGTCGGAACAGAACCACGGTATGACGTTCACGTAATGTGATCCGGCGTCGGAGGCGGCCTTGCGCTCGGCGTCGAGGTACTCGGTGAGGTATTCGGGCAAGGGGGCGGAGCACAGCTGGATCTCTGTCGGGTGCCGCGACAGGCATCCGGGCGGGCTGTGCGGCAGTATCGGCATGTTGCCGAGGATGGCGACGTGGGCCTTGGGGACGCCGAGCTCTCCGATGGTCCGAGCCAGACCGGCCCGCCACGCTCGGGGGGAGTAGGGAGCGCCACCGGGTCGGAAGCGGAATTCCTCGGTAATCGCCACCAGGTCGGGATGCAGTGACCGTATGCGCTGCATGGCGAACTGGTGCCATTGTTTACAGGCGGTGAAGAGCGCACCGGATCGACCCCAGCCCGACGGGTTCTCGTAGGGGAGGTCGTTGGCCGGGCAATCGCCCTTGCCGAGGTCGACCAGCTTCCAGCCGTAGAGGTTGCCAGCCAGAGACATTGCGTCGAACCACATGCCGGCGTGTGAGTCACCGTAAAGGACGACGGTCCGGTTGGCCTGCAGGTCGCCGGACACACAGGTGGCCGGGATACTGGTCTGGCCGAAGTCGGGCCAGCATGGTGCCAACGGGCCTCCGAAGGCCTGTGGCAGCGCGGCCAAGGACGGCGTGGCATCGTGAGGGAGCGTCTTGATGGCTGGCGCGGCCCGAACAGCCCTGGTCACGGCGGCCTCATCGGGTGCCATCCCATTGCGCAGGAAGGCGGCGAAGGCCGAGGCGACATCCGTGGCGCCCTGCTTCTTGTCGGCCGCGGGGGCCTGCCGGGCCGGCGCGGCCGCGTGGGCATTGAGCTGCCAGGTCGAGACGATCAGGGTGAGGGCGATCAACGCGAGTCCGAGGACGATGGGCGCTGAGCGGCGGAAGGCGGTCGACCTCCAGTGGCGGATCGGGTTCTCGATGAGCCGGAAGGTGACCACCGATGCGGCCAGCGCCACCGCCAGCCAGACCAGGTTCTTCCGGAACGGCAGACTGGCCTGCCCCGCCGAGTCCGCCGCCAGGACCAACAGCGGCCAGTGCCAGAGGTACAGGGAGTACGAGAGCTTCCCGAACCACTGGAAAGGAGCATGCCGAAGAAACGACTCGGCGCCCCATCGAGGGGCCGGGGCGCCACCGGCGATGACCAGGGCCGACCCGACGACCGGGAGTGCCACCAGCGAGCCCGGGTAGGCAGACTGCGTATCGAAGGCGACGGCCCCCACGCCGATGGCGAGCAATCCGGCCCAGGTCATGGCGGCACCGAGGGTCGCCGGCAACCGGAGCAGTCTCGGCGTCGCCACCGCCACCAGGGCGCCGAGGGCCAACTCCCAGGCCCGGGTCAGCGGTGAGTAGTAGGCCGCCGTCGGGTTCGAGGCCGTCTGCACCACCGAGAGCACGAACGACACGACGATGATCGCGCCCAGGGCAACCGTCAGCCGCCGGGCCAACGACCACCGGGTCCGGAGCGAGGCGACCACCAGGAAGACGGTCGGGTACACGATGTAGAACTGCTCCTCGACCGCCAGTGACCAGAAGTTGAGCAGTGGCGAGGGCGGCATGTTGGCCGACAGGTAGTTGCTGCCGGCCGCGGCGAAATGGAAGTTGGCCAGGAACGCGGCCGTCCAGCGGGCGTCCACCGCGGTCGGGGCGCCGTACACCACACCGAGGACCAGATAGGTGGCGATGACCACCACTACGATCACGAGCGTCGAGGCGGGGATGATCCGGCGGCAGCGCCGCCCGTAGAAGCTGAGCAACGAGGTGTGGCCGAGCGATGCCCGTTCTCGCAAGAGCACGCCGGTGATCACGAAGCCCGAGATCACGAAGAACACGTCCACGCCGACGTACCCACCGCTGAGGGCTCCGAGCCCCCCGTGGTAGAGGACGACCAGCAGGACGGCGATGGCGCGCAGTCCCTGGATGTCCGGGCGGAACTGCCGGTCCTCGGGAGCCGTCCCCGCCTCGTCCGCTTGCGGGTCGAGGACGGCGGTCGTGGTCGCCCGGACCAGCCGCGCATCGGCGTCCGAGGTGTCCGCCTCCCGCCGTTCCTGCTGCACGCTCACGTCCGGATCCTGCCCCTCCTCGCCTGGTGTCCCTCCGGCGGCGGCCTACAGTGTGGCACACGGGCTTCGAGCTTCCCACGTCCCCTTGGGCCAGGGAATCTGGTGCTCCGGGGTCAGGCTCTGCGCAGAACCCGCAGCGACCCGCACTCACCGTCTTCGACGAACTTTCCGGACTCGAGGGCGGCACGCCAGATGTCGTAGGGGGGGCGTCCGCCATCAGCCGGATCGGGGAAGACGTCGTGGATGGCGAGCCATCCGTCCCGGGCCACCCAGGGGGTCCACCCCCGATAGTCCGCCCAGGCCGGCTCCTCACCGTGGCCGCCGTCGATGAAGCAGAGGGCGAGCGGCGTCGACCAACGCGAGGCGATGGTGGGACCGTCACCCACCATGCCGACCACCGACCGTTCGAGGTCGGCACCGATCACGGTGGCGCGCCAGCGCGGGAGCGTGTCGATCCTTCCGGTGGCCGGGTCGACCAGACTGGGGTCGTGGTGTTCCCACCCGGATTGGTTCTCCTCGGAGCCGTGGTGGTGGTCGATGCTGAAGACCACTGCGTCGGTCTCCTCGGCCGCGGCCCCCAGGTACAGGGTCGACTTGCCGCACCATGCTCCGACCTCGACGATGGTGCCGTCCTCGAAGGAGCTGCCGGCGCGCAGCGCCGCCAGGTAGAGCGCCTCCCCTTCGTCGTCGGGCATGAAGCCGGTGGCCTTCCGGGCCAGCGACAGGAGGTGCTGGCGACGGGCCACCCGCTCGTCGCTCGATGGGCTTCCATCCGGACCGGCGTGGGTCTGCATGACCCAAGCCTGGCACAGCCGTCCTCGCACCGGGTGAGGCCGACTCCTTGCTCAACTGGCCGGGGGGGTTCATGCTCAACCCCGGATGAGTGTCACCAGTGAATAGATGGCGAAACCGGCGAGCAGCACGCCACCGGCCTTGCGGATCACGGCCAGGGGCACGAAACGGAGCAGGGCCTTCCCCCCGAACGCCCCGAGCGCGGCGACGGCTGCCAGGGCGACGAAGGCGCCGATGAAGACCGACGCCGGATCGTGGTACTTGGCGGCCAGGTTGGCCGTGAGGATTTGGGTCAGGTCGCCGAACTCGCCGACGAAGATGACGGCGAAGGCCGTTCCGACCGTCTTGAGCCGCATGCTCGCCGCGTCGGCTTCGGCCACTCCTTCCTCCTCGGCCACCCGTTCCGGGACCAGCAACAGGTAGGCGGCACCACCGGCGAAGAGCAGGGCGGTGACGGCTTCGATCCAACGATGGGGCAGGAGTTGGATGAGCTGCCCGACCCCGACGGCCAGGCCGGCGTGGAGGCCGAATGCGACGGTGGCGCCCAGCCACACCAGGACGGGCCGGTAGCGGCTGCCCATGACCAACGTGGCGATCATCGTCTTGTCCGGGAGCTCGGCCACGAAGATGAGGGCGAAGACGGTGGCGATGGTCCCCAGGCTCACTCAAAGCATGTTAGGGACCGGTTCCTCGGCCACGGGCATTCGTGCCTCCGGTCGAGTCGGCGACGGTGTGCGGCTATCCCACGGTGGTACCGGCGGTGGCCAGGATCCTCGGCCAGATCCGACCGGCGAGCCACGAGTAGAAGCGCGCCGCCGCGCCGGCCGAGGAATTGCCGGCATAGGGGTTGTTCGGCGCGTAGGCCGGGGTGTGCACGCCGTCCGGCGTTCTGATCTGTACCCCGCCGATGTACTCGGTGAACCGGTTGTCCGGGCACAGCATCGAGCCGTAGTCGACCATGCTCACGGTCGTCGGGTGTGCTGCGGCCGTGTGCTTGAGCAGTCCGTTGAAGATGGACCGCCGATACGTCGAGTCGGTCGGCGCCGGAGGGCTCCCGAGCTCGTAGTTGATATCGGTGCACGGCATGGTCAACAGGTCGAGGTGGGCACCGTGCGCCGTGGCGGTCGTCTCCAACAGCTGCAACCTCGATCGCTCTGCCGCTTGGAACGATCTCGACAGGATGCCGGTCCAGATCCCATGCTGCACCGTGTCCTGGGTGTCGTCGTGCCCGGCCAGGAACAGGACCACGTCCCCTGGCGCGGTGTGGGCCACGGCTTGCTGGTCCAGCGCCGGCCACAGCTGATCGGCCGGAGACGAGGAGTTGCAGGCGGGGGGCAGGGTGAGCCCGAGGTGCGGCGGGTAGGCGGAGATACCGGTGGCGATGACCAACCCGCACCCGAAGAGGGCACCGTTGGACACCTCGGTGCCGGCCGGCGCGGTCGCCTCGAGAGCGAAGAAGAGGGTCAGGGCCGTCGAGTCACCCAGCACCACGACCCTCGCCGGCAGATGCCTGCCGGCCCCTTCGGCCGCGCTGGCGGGATTGGGCCGGAAGCGGACGGCACTCGCTTCCGACGTCCCGGCGCCCACCGTTGCCGCCACGATGATGCCGGTCACCGCCAGCGCGCCCGCGCCGGCCGGGACCAGGGCCCGGGCCGAGCGCCAGAACCGGTGCTCGAGGACCGGTCGCTCGACGGCGTAGAAGCTGAGGGCCGACAACCCGATGGTCGCTCCCACCCGGGCGGCGGCCAGGGGGGCACCCGCCAGGCCGGTACGGCCGGGCGACAGGTAGAAGAACAGGGGGAAGTGCCAGAGGTACATCCCGTAGGAGATCCGACCCAGCCACGGCAGGGGCGGGAGGGCCAGCATCGTGGCCGTGATCCCGCCGGGCACGGCCACGATGGCCAGGATGATGGCCGTGGCGGCCACCGCCACGACCAGGAATCCCCCCTGGTAGGTGAGGGCCGAGTCGCCCGTCAGGAGGTGGGCCATCACGAGGATGCCGGCCAACCCGCCGAGGGAGGCGACGTCGATGAGCCACCGGGCCGGGCCGGGCACCGCGGTCGGGCGGTTACCGGTCCGCCACCCCGGCCGGCGCAGCCTGAGCCCGCAGGACAGCGCCGAGCCCACCAGGATGCACTGGGCATGGGTGTCGGTCCCGAAGTAGAGCCGGGTGGTGCTGGCCCCGGCGGCGAAGAGCCAGGCCATCCATGCGGCCGAGGCCGCCGCACCGACGACGCAGAGCACCAAGGTCAGGCGCGTGGCCCTGACCGTGTCTCTGACCGCCGAGAGCACGCCTATCAGCACGAGGGGCCAGACCAGGTAGAACTGCTCCTCGATGGCCAGCGACCAGCAGTGGGTCAGGGGCGAAACCAGTCCGGTCGCCACGAAGTAGTTCGCCGACGTGGCGATCTGGTGCCAGTTCGAGTAATAGAACAGTGCGGAGAGAGCGTCCATGCGGTAGCCCGGATAGCTTCCGGGTGCCGCCACGAAGTGGACGTACCAGGTGACCGCCACCAGGACCAGGGCCAGGGCCGGAAGGAGCCGGCGGGCCCGACGGCCCCAGAACTGAGCCAGCCGGATGCGGCCGGAGCGGCCCCACTCGTCGAGCAGCAAGCCGGTGATGAGGAAGCCGGACAGTACGTAGAAGATGTCGACGCCGAAGAATCCGCCCACCAACCACCCCGCGCCGAAGTGGAAGGCCATGACGGCGAGCACCGCCACCGCCCGGAGCCCGTCCAAGCCCGCCAGACGCGGCCCATCCTGGCCCGGCGCGACAGACGGTGCGGCACGGGCAACCAACTCTGCTTGGGCCACGCCGGAAAGTTACTCTCGCCCGGGCGACGGATCACGTTCTCCGGCCCGGTGCACACTCACCGGTGTCGGAGCCGCACGGCGAGTGACCCGGTACTCGGGCCTCAGGCTCCCGGGAGCCCGAGGCCGTGCTGCATCGTGCCGGTCAGCCCGGCGCCCTCCCGCTCCCCGAAGGCGACGTTCACAGCCAGCCGCTCGAGGATCTGCTCCACCGTCCTACCCCCGGCCGGGAGGGGATGGTCCTCGACGAACCGGGTGACCCGTTGGGCCAGCGCCGCCGGATTGCACAGGCCGCGGACACCCTCCAGCATGCGGGGCAGGATGTTGGAGGGGAAGGTGGCGACGAGGGCGTCCCAGTCCTCGGTGACCCGATTCCAGATCGGGGGCCCGATCACCCGGTTGGCCAGCAGCAATTGGATCAGGAAGGGGGCGTTCTGCGTGCGCACCTCGGAGGTGGCCAGCTCGAACGTGCGTGTGGCCAGCGCGAGGTCGTTGAACGAGGCCAGCGCATAGAGGTAGCGGTTCTCCTCCTGGGGGTTGGCCGGCGACCGGTAGCGGGCGAGATAGGACTCGTACTCGGCTTCGCCACCGGTCACGGCCACGATGTCGAGGATGGCGGACTCCGTGTCGGGGTCGAGCGCCTCCCCGCCGGTGAAGCGACGCCGGGCCTCGTCCTGCACCTCTCGCTCGTCGCCGACCGTCCCGAGGGTGCGCAGCACCGAGGCGCGAAGCGACGGCGTCCGCTCGCCGTCCTCGTCGCGCCGGTCCCAACCGAGCCCGCGGTGGAGCGGGCCGAGCAGGGATCGCACCGCGGTGGCCAGCACCGGGCGGTCTCCCTCGGGGATGACCCGCTCGAACAGGCCGACCGCGCCGAGCACGACCGACCACACACTGGGGTCGTCCTCGGCCGAATCGGCCAGGGCCCGGGCCAGGTGCACCAGGTCGGCGAGCGGGGCCCGGCCGGCCAAGGCAGTGGCCCAGGTGTCCGACACCAGGTTGTAGCGCTCCAGCGGGGCGAGCTCGGCCACCCGGCCGGCCAGCAGCTCGACCGTCGGTGTCGAGTAGGCGACTCGGTAGTAGCCCGAGCCGCCGGCATTGACCAGCAGGTGGGCACCGTCGGTTCCGTCCGTTCCGGTCGGTAGGGTCATGGTGTCCATCAAGACGGACGCCGGGCCCGCACCGCGGTCGTCGAGCGAGCGGGTGAGCACCGGTACCTGCCAGGCGTGACCGATGGCCCCACCCGGCTCCCCGTGGTACGAGAAGGCGGTCTGGGCGAGTGACCCGTCCTCGTCCACCCGCAGGAGTGGGTAGCCCCCCTGGTCGATCCAGGTGTCCATGATCGAGCGGACGGCCCGCCCGCTCGAGCGCTCGAGCGCGTCCCACAGGTCGGCGGTCTCGGTGTTGCCGTACTGGTGGGTGGACAGGTAGTCGCGGATGCCGTCGCGGAAGACGTCGGGTCCGACGAACTGCTCGAGCATGCGGAGCACGCTGCCACCCTTCTGGTAGGTCAGGACGTCGAACATGCCCTGAGCCTCTTCGGGTCGCCCCACCGGGAACTCGACCGGCCGGGTGGAGTGCAGCCCGTCCACCGCCATGGCCGCCTCCCGTTCGACCCCGAAGCTCACCCAGCGTTGCCACTCGGGCCGGAAGGCATCCACGGCCAGCACCTCCATGAAGGTGGCGAAGGCCTCGTTGAGCCAGATGCCGTTCCACCACTTCATGGTCACCAGGTCGCCGAACCACATGTGGGCGATCTCGTGGCAGACCACGTCGGCCACCCGCTCGAGCTCCACTCGCGAGGCCTGGGCCGGATCGACGAGGAGCACCGACTCCCGGAAGGTCACGCACCCGAGGTTCTCCATGGCGCCGAAGGCAAAGTCGGGAATGGCCACCAAGTCGAGCTTGTCGGCCGGGTAGGGCAACCCGAAGTACTCGGTGAAGAACCGGAGGGCATGGCTCCCGACGTCCAGGGCGAAGGGGGTGAGATGGCCCTTGCCCGGCGGATGGACGATCCGGAGCGGCACACCGTCCACCGGGAGCGGCGCGGTCGCCTCGAGGGGTCCCACGATGAAGGCCACCAGGTAGGTGGACATGATCATGGTCGGTGCGAATCGCACCCGGCGCTTCCCCTCGGGCTGGAGGAACTCCTCGACCACCGGCCCGTTGGAGTAGGCAGCCAGGGCGTCGTCGACCACCAGCGTCACCTCGAACGTGGCCTTGAGCTCCGGCTCGTCCCAGCACGGGAAGGCGCGGCGGGCATCGGTCGACTCCATCTGGGTGGTGGCGATGATGTGCTCCACCCCGTCCTCGTCGGTGAAGGTCGACCGGTAGAAGCCGTGCAGCTTGTCGTTGAGGATGCCGGTGAAGGAGAGGTGGAGGGTGGCCGGTCCAGGGGCCAACGGCTCGGCGAACGTCAAGGTGGCCTGCTCCTCTTCGGCATCGAGAGCGATGTCGACCGGGGCCAGGGCGTACCCTTTGTCGGGATCGCTGTCGTTGAGCTCGGCGAAGGTCAACTCGAGCTCGGCGGCGTTGAAGGTGATGGTGCTCGTCGGCTCGACGATGGTCACGTCGATCTCGACATCCCCAGTGAAGGTGGCCGAGGCGAGGTCGGGCACGAGGACCAGGCGGTAGGCATGGGGCCGGACCGATGTGGGCAGCCGGTAGGAGGTGGTCTCGGTGCGGTCGTTCGTGCCGGTGGTCGGAGCGGTCATGTGGGGCAGGCTACCGTCGGGCCGTGCACACTGATGGCCGAGCCTCCGAACCCCCCGCCGTCACCGGTCAGTCCCCGGGCGTCGCCTCCGTGGCGCGGGACGCCCGACAGAACATCGACGTGGTGGCGGTGGGCAACGCACTGGTCGACGTGCTGGCCTCGGCCACCGATGACGAGGTGGTCGCGGCCGGCCTGGTGAAGGGCTCGATGGCCCTCGTCGACCAGGAGCGCTCGGCGTCGATCTACGCCAGCATGGGGCCGGCCATCGAGGCCTCGGGTGGCTCGGCGGCCAACACGGCGGCGGGCGTGGCC
Source organism: uncultured Acidimicrobiales bacterium (assembly GCA_963727075.1). Lineage (GTDB taxonomy): Bacteria > Actinomycetota > Acidimicrobiia > Acidimicrobiales > RAAP-2 > Bog-756. The sequence goes on along the minus strand of CAVSET010000006.1, from coordinate 1,348,758 downwards.
GCCCTGGGCGGACGGGCCGCATTCCTCGGACGGGTGGCGGACGACGCCTTCGGGCAGGCTTTCATCCACGACATCCGCTCGGTGGGGGTGGCATTCGACCCCACGCCCACCCCGGCGGTGGCGGGTCAGGCGGTGACCGGCCATTGCCTGGTGCTCGTGACCGAGGACGCCGAGCGCACCATGGCCACCCATCTCGGAGTGGCCTCCGACTTCGGGTCCGTCGACCTCCACGACGGCCATCTCTCCTCGGCCCAGGTCGTGTACCTCGAGGGCTACCTGTGGGAGCAGCCGTCGGCCAAGGCGGCCATGCGGGAGGCCATCGAGGTGGCCCACGACCATGACGCGTCGGTGGCACTCTCCCTCTCCGACCCCTTCTGCGTCGAGCACCACCAGCGCGAGTTCCTCGATCTGGTCCAGGGCGAGCTCGAGCTGGTGTTCGCCAACGAGGACGAGATCAAGCTCCTGTTCGGTACGGAGGACTTCGATGCCGCTGTCGAGGCCATCGGTGAGACGGGCATCCTCGGTGTGGTGACGCGCGGTCCGGGGGGGTGCGTGGTGGTCTCGCCGGCGGGGGTCTTGGCCGTGCCAGCCGCGCCCGTGCACCAGGTGGTCGACACCACCGGGGCCGGTGACCTGTTCGCCGCCGGCTTCCTTCACGGGATCACCAACGGGCTGGCACCTGAGGACGCCGCCCGACTGGGTGGCGTCTGTGCCGCCGAGGTGATCTCCCATGTGGGGGCCCGTCCGCAGGCGGACCTCCGCCGGCTGGCGGTCGAGGCCGGCCTGCGGCCCTGAAGGGCGGGGTCAGTCCGGCGGGCTCGTGACCGGCCGGAAGTCGAAGGGAAGGTCACCGATACGCACCAGCACCGAGGCCACCGCCCGGCCGAGCGGGGCGAGCGCCTCCTCCAACGTGCCCGGGTCCTCCAGAATCGCCTCCTCTAGCGAGCATGACCCCTCGTAGGAGACCTCGACAGCGCACTCGGGCGCCTCCTCCCCCTTGCCGGCCAGCACTTGTTCGATGGTGGTCGACCCCTGGACCAGTGGATCCACACCGAGGACATCGAGGTCCGGGGGCAAGACCTCGATGAGCGGACCGGTGTCGGGGAGGCCGTTCAGCCCTTGTACGCGGAAAGCGATCTCCACCAGCACCTCGGGAAGCTCCTCGGGCTCCTCGCCGATGGCCCAGCTGCGGTAGGAGGTCTGGCTCCAGGTCGGCCAGTCGAGGCTGAGGTCGACCCGGATCCGGGCCGGTCGTTCCTCGCCGGGGAGGCTGTAGGAGGTCTCGAAGCTCACGTCGCCGAGGAACACGTCCACCTGAAAGCGCTCTTCGACGGCCTGTCGCTGCAAGAGCGCCGCCTCGAACGAGCCCCGAAGAGCGGTGACGAGCTGGGCGAACACGTGGTCGAGCATGGCGGGGCAGAGGCTACCGTCTTCCCATGGCCTCGCCCGCGCCGCCCGATCAGTCGACGTGGCTCGACCGCCGGGTCATCGCCTACGCCCATCAAGGCGGCGCCTGGGAGGCTCCGTCCTCCACCCTCCACGCCATCAGCGCCGCCCTCGAGGCCGGCGCCACCGGCATCGAGCTCGACGTCCACGCCGCGGCCGACGGGCGCCTGGTGGTGTGCCATGATCCGACCGTCGACCGGACGACCAACGGCTCCGGGCGGATCGCCGAGCTCACCTTTGCCCAGCTCCGCACCCTCGACAACGCCTACTGGTGGGCGCCGGGGGCCGATGTGTCACCCGGCCTCGAGCCCGACCGCTACCCGTTCCGAGGCCGGGCTCCAGCCGATCCGCGCTTCGGCATCGCCCCGCTCGAGGCGGTCCTCGAGGAGTTCCCCGGCGTGGTGCTCAACCTCGACATCAAGCAGACCGCCCCGGCCGTCGCCCCGTACGAGGAGGCGCTGGCTGCCATGCTTCGCCGGTTCGACCGGGTCGACGACGTCATCGTGGCCTCCTTCGTCGACCGGGCCACCGAGGTGTTCTCGTCGTTCGCGCCCGAGATCCCCACTTCCGCCGGCACCGGGGCGGTGGCCAACTTCTTCCAGTCGGTGCGGGCCGGTGAGGAACCCGCGGCCATGCGCCACGTGGCCCTGCAGGTCCCGGCCACCTACGGTGGGGTGGCCCTGGTCGACGAGGCGTTCGTCCGGGCCGCCCACGGCCAGGGCCTGGCCGTCCATGTCTGGACCATCGAGGAGGAGCCGGAGATGGAGCGCCTCTGCCGGTTGGGGGTGGACGGGATCATCACCGATCGCCCCACTGCCCTGGTCGGGGTCCTCGGTCGCCTCGGCTGCGGATGGCGACCGTAGCCGTGACCGCGGTGGGGTCAGCCCCGTCCGCAGTTCGGCTTGCGGCCGTGGTTGGCCTTCTTCTTGGCCCGGAGCTTGCGCTTCTTGGTTCGCTTCGACACAGGCCGCAGACACTAACCGGTCTGCGGGCCGAACAGCCACCGGGCCGTCGCCGATGACCTGGTTGCTCCGGGAAGGTGACGTGCTGGCCGGGGCCGAGGTGCTCACCGGCCGCGCCGAGCGCACCAAGGGACTGCTCGGGCAGACCGGCTACGAGGGGGCGATGGTGCTGCCCCGGACCAGATCGGTGCACACCTTCGGCATGAAGTTCGCCGTGGACGTGGCCTTCTGTGACAAGGAGATGGTGGTCGTCGGGGTGACGACCCTGCGGCCCTGGCGGATGAGCGTGCCCCGCCGCCGTGGTCGCTCGGTCATCGAGGCGGAGGCCGGAGCGTTCGAGCGGTGGGGACTCAAGGTGGGCGACCGACTCGAGCTCCGGGGATGACCGGGCCCGGGACGGTCGTGCTGGTGGGCACGCCCATCGGGAACCTGGGTGACCTGTCGCCCCGGGCCGTGCAGGCCCTGGAAGCCGCCGACATCATCTACTGCGAGGACACCAGGCACTCGCGCAAGCTCCTCACCCACGCCGGGGTGGTCGGCGCCACCCTTCGCTCCTTGCACCGGCACAACGAGGCCGAGCGGGTCGACGAGGTGGTGAAGGCGGCGGTGGCGGGCAGCATGGTGGCCGTCGTCTCCGACGCCGGCATGCCGGGCATCTCGGACCCCCCGGCCCGGCTGGTGAGCGTGGCGGCGGCCGCCGGCGTCACCGTGACCGTCGTCCCCGGCCCGTCGGCCGCGCTGGCCGCCCTGGTGGCCAGCGGGATGGACACCGACCGCTTCTGTTTCGAGGGGTTCCTGCCCCGCTCGGGCCGGCCGCGCCGGGCCCGTCTGGAGGAGCTGGCCGGCGAGCCGCGTACCTCCGTGCTGTTCGAGGCGCCCGGCCGGGTGGCTGCCACGTTGCGCGACCTGGCCGCGGCGTGCGGGCCGGACCGTCGGGTGGCGGTGGCCCGGGAGCTGACCAAGGTCCACGAGGAGGTGTGGCGAGGTACGCTGGACGATGCCGCGGCCAGGGCTGAGACAGAAGCCTTCCGCGGCGAGGTGGCGCTGGTCCTGGCCGGCGCACCCCCAACGGATGTGCGGAACGTCGACGACGACCAGCTCCTCGCCGCCCTGGCCGAGCGGTTGGCAGCCGGGGAGCGCCGGAGAGGGGCCGTAGACGAGGTGGCCCAGGCATTCGGCGTGCCGCGCCGCCGGGTCTACGCGCTGGCGCTTTCCGGGTCAGCGCCACAGGGGGCCGAACCTGACAGGGCTGGCGCCCACCCGTCCGGCGAGCATCGGGACACCGGCCCGGAATGACGGGCCGCTGGGCCGGAATGGGGCAACCGTCGTCGGGGTTCGGAATGTCCACATCGGTCGGATACGTCGGTTGCTCGAATGAGCGACTCGTCGCGTCCAGTCGATGTGACGAAGCTCGGCGTCCAGACGAGTGACGGTGGTCGGTAGGAAGGAGAGCTGACGTGTTCGGACGAGCGGAATTGGACAAGACCCAGGCGCCCGGTATCGGCCCCGAGGAGGTTCCCGAGGGAACGGAGCGGGCCGCCTTCGCCGCCGGGTGCTTCTGGGGTGTGGAGGAGTTCTTCCGGGCTGTCACCGGGGTGGTCGACGCCATCTCCGGCTACGAGGGCGGTGCGGTCGACCACCCCAGCTATGAGCAGGTCTGCTCGGGTGCGACCGGCCACGCCGAGGCTGTGCTGGTGACATTCGACCCGGCGCGGGTGACCTTCGGCCAGCTCCTCGAGGAGTTCTTCCGCCATCACGACCCCACCACGCTCAACCGGCAGGGTCCCGACCGGGGTACCCAGTACCGCTCGGCCATCTTCACCCACTCCGACGCGCAGGAGAAGGAGGCGCGGGCTACCCTCGAGGACTACCAGGCCCGGTTCAAGCGGCCCATCGTGACCGAGGTGACGCCGGCCTCGACCTTCTGGCCGGCCGAGGAGTACCACCAGCGCTATACGGAGCGCACCGGGATCGGCGGGTGCCACGTGGCCAACTGGTAGAGGGCGCAGCTTCCCATGTGCATGAGAGCCTGGATGATGAGGGTCTCGTTGCTTGTAGCTGACGCACCAGCCCGAAGACGGGTGCTCACCCACGGGTGAAGCCCATCGAGCGAGCCCTGTTGCCATGTTGTCCTTGGCGCGTCTGCTCGGTTATCGTTGTCGAGCGGTGTGTACCAATCTGGTAGCCGGCGCCACCGGGGGCGCGTTGATGACTATTGAACGCCGGAAATGAACAGCCAGTGAAGGTCGCCACAGACCGCCCGTCTCCACCAGTCCCGGCGGACCATCCGCCAGCCAGGAGGCGGTTCCTCAACGGGCGGACTGCGCTCGATGTCCTGGCGGCGCTGATATTCCTGGCCGTCGGGGTGTCGACCTTTGCCTTCATCCACCGGTTCGCCGTCAACATGGTCTACTACGACCAATGGACGGATATCGATCTCATCCGGCATGCCCACGCCGGCACGCTGTCCTTCGGGTTGCTGTGGGCGCAGCACAACGAGCACCGGATTCTCTTCCCCAATCTCGTGGTGTTGCTGCTTGCCTACACCACCCATTTCAACCTGGTGGTCGAGGACTACCTGAACGGCTTCCTCTCGTGCGCGGCTGTGGCACTGTTGATCCTCGCCCACAAGCGCCGTTCACCGACGATCGCGTGGATCTGGTACTGCCCAGTGGCGTTGGTGGCCCTCTCGTTCATCTCGCTCACAGGCACCTTGTTGGGGTTCAACCTCATATGGTTCCTTGCCCTGTTTGCTCTGGCCGCCTGCCTCTACTTCTTGGACAGAACCGAGCTCACGTGGTTGGGACTGGCAGGGGCGTCATCATTCGCTGTCCTCGGCAGCTTTTCCTCGCTGCAGGGCCTGTACATCTGGCCGGCAGGCCTGGTGTTGATGGCACTGCGCCGCCGGTCGAGGTCCATGATGCTCGCCTGGGTGGCGGCGGCCGTCGCCACCGCCATCGTCTATTTCGCCAACTTCGATTTCTCGCAGGCGAGCGGCGGATCGTCCGTCTTCCACCATCCGGGAACGGCACTGAGGTACTTCTTCACCCTGATCGGCAACGTGTTCGGCACGTTGTTCCCCACGCCGAATGCCGGGGACACCACCCTCCTGGTGGTTGGGGTGGTCGTCTCCCTCATCGCCATCTGGGCCACGATACGCGTGATCGCCAGGGGGCCATCCGGCGGTGGTCCGATCGGTGTGGCACTGATCTGCTACGGGTTCGTCTTCGTCGCGTCGGCCACCTACGGACGAAGTCAGCTAGGGATCGCAAATTCCTCTCGCTACGTGATCTTCATCATCACCATCTGGATCGGCGCCTACCTGGCGTCTACTCGAGCCTCCGGGACACTGGACTCCTGAAACACGCTCCAACCTGTTGGCCCGACTCGATCACCTCACCGGAGTTCGTAAGCTCCCGGAGAGCCTCGAGCCCGTTCCGCCAACTCGGGTCATCTCGTGGGTCGCACAGGTGGTGCTGCTTTGTCTGATGGTGGGCCAGGTGGTGTCCGGGACCCGTGCCGGAGCCGATGACGCCTCAGCGTGGCACGCCGAGCAACTCGTCATCGCCGATCTGACGGTGAATATCGCCACCGCGCCCGACTCGCTGGTGCAGACCTATCTCGGCAACTACCCTCCTCAGTACGTCCGATCGCTGGCCGCCTTCGCGAAGTCCGAACGCCTGAGCCTGTTCGACACCTCCTTGTTCGTCCAAGATCAGCGCCTCGGCATCACCCCATCGTTGTTGACGAGGGTTTTGGTTCCCGTTGACGGGGCCAGGCTGTCAGGAACAGCGGTCCTCGACGCCTACACGGCTTCCGACACGAACGTGACGGTGCAGTTCCGGGTGAGCGGCGGGAGCTTGCATGATGCTCTCGTGGGCGTCGGCCGCCAGACCATCGACGGGTGGATCGCGCGCTGGGACACCAGAACCGTGGCCAACGGCGGCTACCTGCTACAGAGTGTCCTTGTCCGCGCCGGGCACGCGCGAAGCCCGCAGTCCTCCCATCATTGTCGTGGTGCATAACCGCTAACCGCATGCGCAGCCGGTCCCGAGGGAGGCCACCCAGCCAGCATCGACGGACGCCACCGCACCGGCATCGACGGACGCCGATGACCGCAGGGCGATTGCTCAATCGCTGGGATCGGGCTGATACCACTCGTCGAGGGCGCGCCGGACGTAGGGTCGCAGCGGTAGCGCCTGCGCCTCGTCCGGCTCCGGACCCACCGGGCGATGTCCGAAGACCCGTCCACCTCGTCCCGCAGCGTGCCGGTAAAGGAATCGATGGCGTAGATGATCCGGACGGTGTGCAGGCTCGTGCCGTCGGGCAGGGTGAAAGTGTCGGACATCACGTCGCGGAGCGGACCCACCTCGACCTCGAGGCCGGTCTCCTCGGCGAACTCCCGCTCGAGACCGGCCACCGGATCCTCGCCGTGCTCCAGTCCGCCGCCCGGTAGGAACCACTGGCCGGCTACGGTCAGGAAGGCGGCGGCCCGAACTAGGAGCACACGACCCTCGCCATCGTGGCACAGGCCGTAGGCCGCCACCCGCTGTCGTTGTCCCACCGGCGCTCCGCCCTCCGCCACCCTTACCGCTGCGACCCGTCGGGCATGACGGTGGACAGGCGGGATTGGCTCGGCCGTGGACAGCGGGACATGTCGGTGGAGCCTAGGGCGGACGAGACGGGTCGCTGATCCATCCGGCCGGCGGCGAGACGGACGGGGCCGCCGCCGCTGATCGCTACGCTACCGGACAGTGCCCGATTTCTATGTCACCACCCCCATCTACTACGTGAAGGACGCGCCCCATCTGGGGCACGCCTACACAACGGTCAATGCGGATGCCCTAGCCCGCTGGCACCGGCTGGTTGGTGACGATGTCTTCTTCCTCACCGGTACCGACGAGCACGGGCAGAAGGTGGCCCGGGCCGCCGAGGAGCAGGGGCTCACACCCGCCGCCTGGACCGACCGGTTGGCCCCGCGGTTCGCCCAAGCCTGGGCCGAACTCGATATCGCCAACGACGACTTCATCCGCACGACCGAGCCGCGCCACGCCCGGGCCGTCCAGCACTTCCTCGGTCGGATCTACGAAAACGGTCACATCTTGAAGGACACCTACCGGGGGCTCTACTGCGTCTCGTGCGAGCAGTACTACACGGAGGACGAGCTGGTTGACGGCACGCGCTGCCCGATTCATGGCACGCCCGTCGATCACCTGGAGGAGGAGAACTACTTCTTCCGCCTTAGCGCCTTCGAGCAGCCCCTCATCGACTGGTATGCGGCCAACCCGACCTCGGTCGTGCCTGAGTCGAAGCGGAACGAGGCCCTCGGGTTCATCAAGGGCGGCTTCCGCGACATCTCCATTACCCGCACGTCGATCGACTGGGGCGTCCGGGTGCCATGGGACGAGAAGCACGTCTTCTACGTGTGGTACGACGCGCTGGTCAACTACCTCACCGCCATCGGCTATGGGGAGGACGAGGCCCGATTCGTGAAGTGGTGGCCGGCGGTCCATCACCTGATCGGCAAGGAGATCATCCGCTTCCACTGCGTGTGGTGGCCGGCCATGTGCATGGCCGCAGGGATCGAACCCCCGGCGCACATCCAGGTCCACGGTTGGCTTCTGCTCAGCGGTGAGAAGATGTCCAACTCGAGCGTCAACCAAATCACGCCGGGCGAGTTGATTGCTGAGTACGGCGTCGACCCGGTCCGCTATCACCTCCTCCGCGACGTCCCGCTGGGTAGTGACGGGGAATTCTCCTACGAAGCCATTGTCAGCCGCTACAACGCCGACCTGGCCAACAACCTCGGCAACCTGGTGTCGCGGGTGGCGACGGTCATCGGATCCAAATGCGGAGGGATCGGCACGGCGCCCCCGGACGACAGCCGCCTGGCCGGAGTGGCGGCGGCCGTGTTGGCCGAGGCCTCCGAGGCGTGGCTGGCCGGCCTGCCCCATGCCGGGCTCGAAGCGACGTGGCGGCTCATCCGCGAGACCAACGCCGAGCTCGAGGCCACCGAGCCCTGGAAGTCCGAGCCGGGCGCCGAGGTGGATGCCGTGCTCGGCAGCGCCCTCGAGGTGCTGCGCATCGTCTCGATCCTGATTGTCCCGGCCATGCCGTCCACCGCGACCGAGATCTGGCGGCGGATCGGGCTCGAGGGGTCCCCGGCCGACCAGCGCCTGCCCGAAGCGGGGGCCTGGGGCGGGTACCGGGCCGGGCGCCCGGTGGAGAAGGGGGCACCGCTCTTCCCCGGCGCAAGGGTTAGCTGGGCCGCGATGGCCGACGCCGTCGTCGAGTGGTTCGACTCCCACTGCCATCTGCAAGAGGAGTTCGCCGAGGTCGGCGGCGGGACCGGGGGTCCGCACGCCACTCGGCTCGCCGCCGCCATGGCCCGGGCCGCCGAGGCCGGGGTGACCCGGATGGTCTGTGTCGGCACCGGCGCGACCTCGTCCCGTGAGGCGGTGGCCCTGGGGAAGGGCATGCGCCGGTCCGATTCGGTGGCCAGGGCCGAGGGCGTCGAGGTGTGGGCCACCATCGGCCTCCACCCCCATGACGCAGTGGACGGCGTCGAGGCGGTCGAGGAGCTGCTCGTTCAGGAGCTCTCGGGCGCGTCGGGTGAGGGGGGGACGGCGCCAGTTGTGGTGGCGGTCGGGGAATGCGGCCTCGACTACCACTACGACCGCTCGCCCCGACCCCGCCAGCGGGAGGTGTTCGGCCGACAGGTCGAGCTGGCTCGCCATCACGGCCTGGCCCTGGTCGTCCACAGTCGGGAGGCCTGGCCGGACACCATCGACGTCCTGGCCGGTGCCGGGTTGCCGGATCGCACGATCCTCCACTGTTTCACCGGTGGGCCAGACGAGGCCCGCCGGTGCCTTGACCTCGGGGCATCGCTCTCCTTCAGCGGTGTGGTGACGTTCAAGAACGCCGACGACGTGCGGGCGGCTGCGGCGTTCTGTCCCCTTGACCGCCTCCTGGTGGAGACCGACAGCCCGTTTCTGGCCCCCGTGCCGCACCGCGGGAGCCAGAACGAGCCGTCGAGGGTGCCGCTGGTGGGCGCGGCCATCGCTCAGGTCAAGGGGATGGAGACGGCCCGAGTGGCCCGAGCTTCGACGGACAATGCACGAGCCGCATTCGGGCTGTGACGCCCCGGCCGACGGCGCGCAGGGGTTCCCGAACTCGAGAAGCAGTCGGTTCGCCTCGTTGCTGCCCTGACCTGATCTGAACCGACGCCCCTTATTGATCCTCGGGCTAACGGGCCCGATCCGGCATTGGACACCGGACCAGCAAGACGGTGACCAAGGTGGGACAGTATCAACGTGGCCAGATCACGTGTGATCCCCTCGGGACCACGGCACCGCGCCGTTACCGAGGATAGGTTCCGGCAAGGGACAGGTAGGCGGCGGACCGTTGTCGGCTAGCAATGCGTCTCCGTCCCCCTCGCCAGTCCCGAGCCGGGTGGAAGAGGGAATCGCCCACTGGACAATGACCACCAACGCCTTACACCCCAGGTGCTTCGCATCCACCTAATCGACGTACCCGGTTGGAGGGCCTCGATCGATGGCCAGCCTCTTGCCTTACGACCGCTTTCCGAGATCATGTCGCAGGCACGGGTACCTGCTGGCCACCACGTCATTGTGCTGCGTTACCGGCCGACGGCCTTCACCGTTGGCCTCGTCGTGGCGGCCATTGCCGTCGTGGCGTTGATCGTTGGTCTCGTGATTCAAGGTCGAGGTCGGCGGCGACGCCCGTCGGATGAAGTGGCCGCTGGAGGTCCAGCGCTGGTTCCGCGGGCATCCAGCTCGGTTCCCGCTGAGGGCCAGAGCGCCCACGATGCGCCGGGCTGGCGTTCGAGCGACCGGCAGTGCGCTCCTCGCTCCACCGTCCCTCCGAGCGGGAGCCGGAGACGCCCGACACCAGCCCGGTCGACCAGGTCACAGCGGTAGGACGACCCGGGCGAGCGGGCGTGACGGAGGCGCCGGCCGCCTTCGGGACGGGAGGTCTCGGCCCTGGGCTTCCTGGGTTTGCGTTCCTCGGCGCCCCCTGTCTAGCCTCTCGCTTGCGGCCGCTGTATTAGCGGTCGTTTTTCATTGCCGTTCGCAGTTCGCTGTTGCGGTACCGAGTGCGGTCGTCGGACGCACTCGTCGGACTGGCTTGGAGGAGCCGGTCCCGTCCATTCCCTTCGGGGATGGATCCGTGCCCGAGGGGCCTGCCCGCGGGTGCCGCCAGAGAATCCCCACAAGGAGCGTGGAGTCCTGAGGACGAGCATCGAACGGGGGAGCCGGCCCGGCGCCGCACTCCTCCTCTGTGGAGCACTGCTTGTCGTGCCGCTGGTGTTGATTCAAGGTGAGCCGAAGGCGTCCGCCTCGCCACCCGGGACGGCACCCGACCACCACCGCGGCTTGCCGGCGTCTCGCCCGATACCTCGCTGGAGGCTCGCATCCGAGACCAAGCGGACCCCACCGACCGGCGCCGCGACCGGTGGTCCGGCCTCGAGCGGCGCCACCACTCCGACCCCGACCAGCCCCGGCGCCACCACCCCGCCGCCACCCGGTGCAGTCCGCCGCGGCCGCGAACGTGGTGACCCAGCGAGTGGTCGCGGCGCCCACCACCACGACGCCCGTTCCGACCACCACGACGACCGCCCCGCCGGCGGCCACCGGATCCGTCCACTACGGGCAGGTGACCTACTACGACCATCCCGCCGGTACCTGTGCCAGTCCGTGGCTCTCGTTCGGGACGGTGGTCCAGGTGACCAACCCGGCCACCGGCTATTCGGTCAGCTGCGTCGTGAACGACCGCGAGGCCGACACGGCCCGGTCAATCGACCTGGCCACGGACACGTTCGCCCAGCTCGCCCCGCTCTCCCAGGGAGTCATCGACGCCCAGCTCCGCTGGTGATCGGAGGTAGCGCCGTCGCCCGTCCGGCGGCCGTCATCCGAAGAAGACCTCGGCTTCGGCAAACCGATCCGGTGTCACCAGCTTGAGCGTGGCGGTGGCCTGGGCCAGGGGCACGAGCTCGATGGCCGTACCGTGCAGGGCCACCATCTGACCGACCTGTCCGGCGTGGAGCGCGTCCACCGCATGGAGCCCGAACCGGGTGGCCAGGACCCGGTCGAAGGCGGTGGGGCTCCCCCCGCGCTGCACGTGGCCGAGGACGGTGGCCCGAGCCTCCTTCCCCGTCCGTTGGGCGATCTCCGACTCCAGCAGCGCCCCGATGCCTGACAGGCGGACATGCCCGAATTCGTCGACCTCGCCGGCCCGGCCGGGCAGGGTGCCTTCCTCGGGATGGGCGCCCTCGGCCACCACCACGATGGGGGCGTAGTGGCTGGCAAACCGCCGTTCGATGAAGGCGCACACCGCGTCGATGTGAAAGGGCCGCTCCGGGATCAGGATCACATTGGCTCCCCCGGCCAGACCGGAATGCAGGGCGATCCAGCCGGCGTGACGGCCCATGACCTCGACGATCAGCACCCGGTGGTGGCTCTCCGCCGTCGTGTGCAGCCGGTCGATGGCCTCGGTGGCGATGGTCACCGCCGTGTCGAAGCCGAATGTGTAGTCGGTGGCCCCGAGGTCATTGTCGATGGTCTTCGGCACGCCGACGATGGGCAGGCCCGCGGCTCCGAGCTTGGCCGCGACGCCCAGGGTGTCCTCACCCCCGACGACCACCAGGGCCTCGACCCCGAGGCGGTCCACCGTGTCGAGGATCCGCCGCTCACCGTCTGCGGTGGCGTAGGGGTTGGTCCGGCTCGACCCGAGGATGGTGCCGCCCTTCGGCAGGATGCCCCGGACCGCAGCCACGTCCAGCGTCATCACGTCCCCCTCGAGGGGGCCCCGCCAACCGTCACGGAACCCCACGATTTCGTCGCCGTAGGCCTGGACGCCCTTGCGCACGATGGCCCGGATGACCGCGTTGAGGCCCGGGCAGTCACCGCCCCCGGTGAGGACCCCGATGCGCATCGAGGCGATCGTACCCCGGGACCTGCGATTTCGACGCATCCCGGCGTGGCCAGCGATCCCGGCGATCCCGGCGGGTCCGGCGTGGCCGGCGTGGTCCGACGCTGAACCGACACTAAAGGAGGACCGCCAGTGGGTCGATGTCTCAATGTGGCTCACTGCCGGCGAGCGGGACCGTCATATGGGCCGTGAGGCGGCTGATCGCCTGGTCATTGCCTATGACGCCGCGACGACCTCGGTCTTCGCCCTGAACGAGGCCGCGGCCGGCCTGGCTGAGATCATCTGGCTCGTCGATCTGTCGGATGCCGTCATGGCCCGGAGCGCGCGCCTGCTCCGCCGCATGGGCACCGTGGTCGACGTGGCCGGCCGGTCGGTGACCCAGACGATCGATGTGCTTCGCCCTGTCGGACCGACCGGGATCATGGCGGTGACCGATTCCCATCTGGGGCTGTTGGCCGCCATCGCCGCCGGTCTCGACCTCGACTTCCATTCGCCGGCGGTCGCCGAGCGGCTCTCCGACAAGCAGGTCCAACGTCAGGCGTTGCGGGAGGCAGGCGTCGCCGTGCCTCAATTTCTGGGAGATCCCGGGAACACTCGACCCACCGCGGGCCGAGGCCTTGGCGGCGGAGGTCGGGTTTCCCGCCGTCCTCAAACCCCGGCAGGGCGACGGAAGCCGAAGGGTCCGGCTGGTCGAAGACGCCGAGGAGCTCATTCGGTTCATCGGGCGCCGTGACGAGCTGTTGGTCGAGCCGGCGGGTTGGATGGTCGAGGGCTATCTCGGTGGCTCCGACCAGGCTGTCTCGCGCTTCGCCGACGTCGTCTCCGTCGAGAGCTTCGTCCTGGACGGTTCCGCCCACCATCTGGCCGTCACGGGTCGGTTTCCGTTCGCCGACCCGTTCCGCGAGACCGGAAGCGTACTCCCGAGCGACATCTCACCCGCCGACGCCGAGGCGGCCGAGGAGGTGGCGACCGCCGCCATCAGCGGTTTGGGTCTGCGCCACGGCTGTGTCCACACGGAGCTCAAGTTCACTTCCCACGGGCCCTGCATCGTCGAAGTCAACGGTCGCATCGGCGGTGGGATCCCCGAATTGCTGGCGCTCGCCGGCGGCCAGATCGACTTGCTTCGATTCGGGATGGAGCGTGCACTGGGGATGCCCGTGAGCCTCGAGCTGCCTCTTCGCTTCTCGAACGTGGCATACCGCCGTATCGTCACGCCGCCGGTATGGGCGCACCGTATCGTGGCCATGTCCGGCCAGGACCACCTCAAGGATCTTCCCGGTGTGCACGAGGTCACCATCAACCGGCTGCCGGGGGAGGTGGTCAACTGGCAGTTGGGCCTCGAGGAGTTCGTCTTCAGCGTCTACGGTTCTGCCGGCCGCTACGACCAGGTCGAGGAGATGTGCGATCGCATCGACCGCACGGTTCGGGTCGAGTATGAGGAGATCGGCGCTTCGGCCCATTATGACCACGTCGGGAGCGAGTCTGAATCGGGCTGTCCGCCTTCACCTAATGGTGGTTGGAGGAGAGCTGGTCCACGTGTCGGCGCACGGAGGCGCGTATAGGTAGCGGGACGAGCTCCTCCCACGGCTTCGAGCGGGGCGGGGCAGGGGCCTCGGGAGCATGGGCCCGGACCACGCGCTCCGCCACGATGTCGTGAGCGTCGCGGCGATCGATCCACAAGCCCCCGAAACGGCTGCGGAACATCGACGGTACCCGCCGACAGTGCCTCGGAAACGCACATGACCAGCGGAGACGCACCCGTGGCGTCGTCGTGCAGGGGGAATCGCCGTCAGGTCCGGCACTGCCGCCCCGTCCTCCGGGCCGGGACAGAGACGTGGTGAGGGCCGGGATGGCGGTGGTGGATGGCACACTGACCAGGTGACGCATGGGCGGGCCGCCATCCACGAGCTGCTGTCGGCCAACGGGCTGCAACCGAGCCGAGCCCTCGGTCAGAACTTCGTGGCCGACGCCAACACCGTGCGACGGGTCGTTCGGCTCTCGGGAGTCACCTCGGGCCGGCCGGTGGTCGAAGTGGGAGCTGGGCTCGGGTCGCTCACGCTGGCGCTGGCCGAAACGGGCGCCTCGGTGACCGCGGTGGAGATGGATCGGCGCCTGGTACCGGTGCTCCGATCCCAGGTCGAGCCGCTCGGTGTCCGGGTGGTCGAGGCGGACGCCCTGACCCTCATCTGGTCCGAGCTGCTGGACCAGCACCGCGGTCCGTGGTCGCTCGTGGCGAACCTTCCCTACAACGTGGCCGTCCCCCTGGTCATCCGAGTGCTGGAGGAGGCACCACAAGTCTCCTCGCTGCTGGTCATGGTCCAGCGCGAGGTGGGGGAGCGCCTGGCCGCCGGTCCGGGGGAGAAGGCCTATGGGGCAGTGTCGGTCAAGGTGGCCTACTGGGCCGACGCCGCCCTGGTCGGTCGGGTGTCCTCTTCGGTGTTCATCCCGAGGCCGCGGGTCGAGTCGGTGCTGGTGCGACTGGAGCGCCGGGCGCCGCCCGAGACCGGGGCTGGTACGTCCGGCCCCGGCAGCGGGGCCTACGAGCGCCTCTTCCACGTGGTTCGGACCGGGTTTGCCCATCGCCGCAAGATGCTGCGACGGTCCCTCGAGGGCGTGGTCTCACCCGAGGCATTCGAGGCCACCGGCATTCGGCCGACGGCCCGGGCCGAGGAGCTGGCTCTCCCTGCCTGGGCGAGGCTGGCGGCCTGGCCACCGCGGCGTCCCGGTCGGGAGCCCGAGCCGGCACCCGGCACCGGGCCCGGCGGACCATGAGCCGAGATGCGCCCGAGCCGACGGGGGAGGGCACCCGGCGCCGGTCGAGATCGCCGCCCCGGCCAAGCTCACCCTGTCCTTGCGGATCGTCGGCGTCCGCCCGGACGGCTACCACCTGTTGGAGTCGGAGATGGTCAGCCTGGACCTGGCCGACACGCTCGTGATCGGGGCGGGTGACGGACTCACGGTCTCCATGGCTCCCGGTGGCCCCGACCGGACACGAGAACGAGACCAGCCCGACGGAGAGCCCGTTCCCTTCGGGCCCGACAACCTGGTGAGTCGGGCCCTCCGCGCGGTGGGACGATGCGCCCGGGTGGAGCTCGTGAAACGGATCCCCGCCGGAGCCGGCCTCGGTGGGGGCTCGGCCGATGCTGCCGCCGTGCTCCGTTGGGCCGGCTGTCATGATGTGGGGGTGGCGCTCGGGTTGGGCGCCGACGTGCCGTTCTGCCTGACCGGCGGGCGGGCCCTGGTCCGGGGCGTGGGCGAGATCGTCGAGGCGCTGCCCTACGAGGATCGGTCCTTCACCCTGCTCCTGTTGCCCTTCGGCATGGATACCGCCGCCGTCTACCGGGCCTGGGACCAGATGGCCGGGTCGCGGCACGGGTCGAACGCGGGCGACGATGCCAACCACCTCGAAGGGGCGGCCGTGCACATCGAACCCCGGCTGGCCGAATGGAGGAGGGCCTCTGCCTCGGCCAGCGGCCGGACGCCACGGCTGGCGGGAAGCGGATCGACCTGGTTCGTCGAAGGGACCCCGGACGATCTGGGCCTCACCGATCGTTTCGTGCAGCTGGGCGCCGAGCGGGCCCGGCTGGTCGAGGTGAGGACGGTTTCGGCGCCGCGCTGAGCCCGTTGCCGTGACGAGGACCCCGTTGGGTGTGCCTCGCGGCGTCGGGCGCCGGCTACTTGCCCGCCGCCCGCCGCTGCCAGCGGGTGGCCTTCAGCATCTTCTTGTGCTTCTTCTTGCGCATGCGCTTGCGCCGCTTCTTGATCAGGGATCCCATGTCGACCGGGGACCCTAGCCGACCAGGCAATTCTGCGCCATAGGGGGGTTCGGCCTCGTCGGAGGGTCAGGCACCGGTGCCGGCATCGTCCGGCGGCGGCACCACCGGCAGGCTGAACCGGAACAGGGCCCCGCCGCCTTGAGCCTGGTAGGCGTTGACCGTTCCACCCTCGTCGCGCGCACCTGGGCCACAATGGCCAGCCCAAGGCCGGATCCGGGGCGTCCTCTCGCACTCGGAGCACGGTAGAAACGGTCGAAGATGAAGTCGACGTCGCTGGCGTCCACCCCGGGTCCGTGGTCCCGCACCACCAGCACACCGTCGGCGCAGGTGACCTCCACCACCCCACCGTCCGGGCTCCACTTGAGCGCATTGTCGAGCAGGTTGTCGACCGCCCGACCGATGCGAGCCGGCGAACCGGACACCCAGGTGGGGGCCACCCGGGGCTCGAAGGCCACACCCCGGCTGCGCCCATGGGTGGTGGCCACCTCGACGGCTTCGAGGACCACCTGGTCGAACCGGAACGGCTCGGCGGTCACCCGGGGCTGCTCGCCCCGGGCCAGCTCGGCCAGGTCGGCGACCAGGGTGGTGAGCTCGTCCAGCTGGGTGAGGACGTCGTTGATGAGCACTTCGCGCTCGACCGGCTCGAGCTCCTCGAGCCGGCGGGCCACCTCCATGTTGGTGCGTAGGCTGGTCAACGGGGTGCGGAGCTCATGAGAGGCGTCGAGCACCAGTTGGCGCTGGCTGTCCCTCGACGCATCCAGGGCGACCAGCAGATGGTTGAAGGCCCGGCGGAGGCGGCCGAGCTCGTCCGGACCCCCGGGATCGAGACGCTTGGGCGGTCCGGCCGCCACGTCGGTGGTCTCGGCCAGCTCCTCGACGGCCCCGGTCAGGCTGTTGAGCGGGCGTAGGACGGTCCGCCCCATGGCGAGCCCGAGGGCCACGGCCACGGCCACGCCCACCAGCACGATGACCCACAGCTCCTCGGCCAGGTGGTGGAGCTGCTTGTTGACCCCGGTCAGGGGGGTGGTGACCTGGAGGGCGCCGCCCCCGGCCGGGATGACGGCCGGACCGAGGTTGGACTGGTACTCGTAGCCGGGCGGCAGTGCCGACACGATCTCCCGGACAGCCGTCCCGTTCACCGTCGTCGAGAAGAAGGTGTCGGGCGCCCGACCCCCGCTCGCCGCCGATGCCTTGACCACATCGGTGATCGGCAGGACAGGCTGATTGCCTTGGTTGGTGGTCCCGCCGGCGATGGCCACCTGGAAGCACTCGCCGGGCGCGGTGTTGCTGCACAGATTGGGAATCACCTGGTTGCTGACGAGCCCGTGGGACTGAGGGCTGAGGGTGGCGTCCACCGAACCGACCAACGAGTGGTAGGCCACGAGATAGGTGGCCAACGAGGCCAGCACCACCACCACCAGCACCGCGGCGGTGGCCGCCATCACCAGCCGGCTCCGGAAGGTCATCGTCGAGTCGCGTGGGGTGGCACGAGTCAGGGCTCGCGCAGGACGTAACCCACACCCCGGGCAGTGTGGATGAGGCGGAGTTCGCCGCCGGCCTCGGTCTTGCGACGCAGGTACCCGATGTACACGGCGAGCGAGTTGGTCCCCGAGTCGAAGGTGTACCCCCACACCCGGTCGAGGATGACCTCGCGGGTGAGGACCTGGCGCGGGTGGCGCAACAGCAATTCGAGCAGATCGAACTCGATGCGGGTGAGCGTGAAGCGCCGCTCGCCGCGGCGGGCCTCCCGGGTGACGGGGTCGAGACTGAGGTCGCTGAATCGGAGCTCCTCACTGGCATCCTCGGGCCGTCGCCGCAGCAGCGCCCGGAGGCGGGCCAGCAGTTCGGCCAGGGCGAACGGCTTGACCAGGTAGTCGTCGGCCCCGGCATCAAGCCCCTGTACCCGGTCGTGGATGGCGTCACGGGCGGTGAGCATGAGCACGGGCGTGTCGTTGTTGGCGGCGCGCAACCGCCGGCATACGTCGAGTCCATCGATGACGGGCAGTCCGATGTCGAGGATGACCGCGTCGGGAGGACGGATGGCGATCTCCTCGAGGGCTTCCGGCCCGTCGACGGCCAGTCCGACCTCGTAGCCCTCGAGCCGGAGGGCTCGATTGAGCGCGCCGCTCACCGCGGGATCGTCGTCCACAACGAGCACCCTCATCGGGGCCGGAGCCTATCGGGATCATCTCGTTCTTCCGTGGCACGGAACCGACTGAACGCCTGGTCACGAGGGAGTGGAGGCTCACCCACAAGGCCCGATCGAGCCGATTGCTTCCGGTGCGGGGGTAGCCTTGCCGAGGTGCCGAATGGTTGTCGGCTCACCATTCCGAGGTAGTTCAATTGGCAGAACGCTGGCCTTTGGAGCCAGATGTTGGAGGTTCGAGCCCTCCCCTCGGAGCCGTGGGCATCCGGTGCCCCAGCTGGCCCCGGGACACCAGTGTCCGGTGGCCCGGCTCGAGCGTTCTCGTACGTGGCGCCGAAGCGATTGGCAGATGCAATCGGGCCGCCAGCCCGCGCCCTTGTCGCCCAGTTGTTCAGCGGGCGAAGGCGTGCCAACCCAGCCACATCCAGGCCAGCACCAACAACCAGTGCCCCACCGGGTGCGTCGTCACCCGCCTCACCAGCGCCCCGAGCGTCGGAAACCGTCCCCTCGACAGCATGGCGGCGACGAGCCCGGC
Organism: uncultured Acidimicrobiales bacterium; assembly: GCA_963727075.1. Classification (GTDB taxonomy): domain Bacteria; phylum Actinomycetota; class Acidimicrobiia; order Acidimicrobiales; family RAAP-2; genus Bog-756. The sequence goes on along the minus strand of CAVSET010000006.1, from coordinate 1,329,942 downwards.
CAGGACACCGAGCCCGAGCAGCGCCCAGACGATCAGCGTCTCCAGTCGGCTCATTGCCACACCAGGTAACACCCGAGCGCCAGCCACAAGGCGAACCCCACCGCCTTGCCGGCACGGGTCGAATCGAGCAGATCGATGAATGTGCTCAAGGTGGGATGCTCCGATCGGGGTGCGCTGGCGTAGCAGTACACCTCCCAACCGGAGATGACGACGAGCATGGTGATCCAGGCCAGCGACCGACGGTTCGCACCGGTGTCCGGTTGAGGCAGCATCTGGACCGACCGAACCGCGACGGCAGATCGTCTGGTGGTCACCGTTCGAACCGCCATGGCCACCACGGCCGTCACCAATGGAACCGCGGTGACGAGTTCGGCACCTTCGGTGAATGGGTGAGTGATCGAGGCCAGCGTGGCATAGGCCAGACCTGCGGCGGTGACCGCCCCGACGGCCCACAGCCGCTCGGCGAACGGGCGTGTCGGTCGTGTCATCCACCAGCCTTTCCCGTTGTTCCGTTCGGGATGATTACAGATCCCTAATCACCCGATGACCGGCACCTCATGAACTCCGCCCAGGCTGTCACGGAGGCGGCATGGCCGGGGAGTGAGGGGAAGATGCCATGGGACACCTGGTAGGAGCGATCAGAAGCAGATGGTCGAGAGAAGGCGTGGCTGGGCACCTCTGGTGGTCGGCCATCGCCAGCCTGGGGCTGGCCGCTCTCCTCGTGACGACGGCCGCCGCGGTCAGCCCCAACGTATCTCACCCGAACGGGGCCTCTGACGGCGCGTCAGTAAAGGCGACGACCCCTTCAAGTTCAAGCGGGTCGGGCCCGAATGGACCGGCGATGCCCGGGATGTCGGGGTCATCGGGCTCCACTTCCTCAGGACAGAGCGGCGGCGCCGGCGACGGAACGGGCACCACGACGGCCGCCGATGGGATCTGCCCGAACGTCCAGGGCGCCACCGTCATGCCCAACGGGATGGTGATGGCTCCGCTGCCCTCGGGCGCACCGACGGCCCAGCAACAGGCCGCGGCCGGCCGACTCGTGGCCGGCGTCGACCAGGGCATCGCCAAGTACGCGAGCCTGGCGGCGGCCGAGGCCGCCGGTTACCGGCCGGCCACCCGGGCCAACGGCCCGATGACGCACTACCTGAACCCGCAGGTGGTGAGGTCCGGAGACGTGCTCGACCCGCAGAACCCTTCGGCTCTGATGTTCGCCAATACCGTCAACGGGCCGGTCCTGCTGGGCGCCATGTTCCTCGGCCCCACTCCTTGCCAGCCCGGTCCGGACGTCGGCGGGTCGTTGACCCAGTGGCACGCCCACGACAACCTGTGCCTCTCGGGGGGTCAGGTCGTAGGTCGGACGGGCAGCACCGGTGAGTGCTCCAGCGGAATGCACAATGCCTCCACCTACTTCATGCTGCACGTGTGGACGGCACCGACCATCGCGTCGCAGTACCAGTTCCAGACCGACCTGCCGCCTTCGGTGTTCCAACTGATCGACCGGACGGGCCAAGCGTGAGCCGCGTCGACCGAGTCGACAGGCCACCGTTCCGCGTCACTGCTCGTGCCGTCCAGATCGGGTTGGGCTTGGTATGGCTGCTCGACGGAGCCCTCCGGCTCCAGCCGAAGATGTTAGGTCCCGGATTCGTCACAGGTGTTCTCGAACCTGCCCCCCCAGGGCCAGCCGGGATTCATGGCTCTACGCGACGAGGCGTGGGAGTCGGCCCCTGATTCGAGCAGTTGGTTGAGTGTGCCATTGCACGCCTGAGTGGAGCAACAACCGGAGCCGATAGTGCTCGAAGTTGCGCATGCCGTGGGCGACACGGCGGACCTTCTCGGTGGTGAGGTTCATGGCCTCGCTCCTGGCGTTGGTGCGTCTCGTCGTGAAGTAGCTGAGAACCTGGGGCTCCCAGCGCTTGATCGTCCGGGCCAGGCGCAACACCTCGGGAGTGCCGGCGGTGCGGGCCAGCCTGTAGAAGATGGCGAGCTCCCGTCGGGCCGCCACCATCGTCCCGGCGGCGTACACCGACCGGAGCTGCTCTTTGACGGCCAGGGCCCCGCCCACCTCGTCGAAGGGGTCCCCGGTGCGCAGGGCCTCGGTGAGCCGGTCCCGCTGGCGATCATTCAGTCGTTCGTAGCCTCGGGTGAGGAGGCGCCGGACCCCATAGAGCGGGTCGACGTTGCGTCCCCGGTGCCCGGTCGTCTCTCGCTGGACCCGTCGGCGGACGTCATCGACACAGGCGTTGGCCAACTTCACGGCGTGGAAGACGTCGACGGTGACCGTGGCCTTCGGCAACGAGGCGGACAGGGCCTTGAAGTACCCGGCGTGGGGATCGATGGCCGCGACCCCGACATGGTCCCGGAAGTACCTCGTGCGAGCGGCAAGCCAGGTGGACACCGAGGCTGCGCTGCGATTCTGCACCACGTCCAAGAGCCGGTGACGGTCGATGTCGACCAGCTGGGTGGCGTAGATGGTGTGGTGCTTGGGACCGGCGGCCAACATCTTGTGCTCATCGACGCCGAGGGACCGCACCCCGTGGATCCGACGAGGATCATCGACCAGCGGCCGTCCGTGGCGCCAGACGGCTCTCCATGCACAGTGCCAGCCCACCCCGAAGGTGCGGGCCACCTCGGCCACACTTCGTCCCTCCTCGCCGACCAGTCGGCAGATCTCCTTGGCTGCCCGTCTGGTCAGGGCGCCCGTCTCGACCAGCCGGCTCGACTCGGTGAAGGACTTCGTCTCGCAATCGATGTCCCGACAGCGCCAGCGGCGCTTCCGCCAGACCAACCGCACCGGCCTCCCGCCCATCGGCAGATCTCGCACCTGGACCGTGCTGCGCCCATGGCCGACGGCCCGAACGCCGCAGCCTGGACACCCAGTGGGCCGTCGCTCCGTCTCGACCAGGAGCCACAGCTCGCCCTCGATCTCCTCTTGGGACAGCACCGCGAAGCCGGCCATCCCCAACAGCGCGGTCGAGCCACCACTACCGTCGTCCATGTCCCGTGTCCTCCGTTCTCGCTGGTCTCTCAACCGCAAGAATCGGGGGCCACGGGGCCCTATGGGTGGATGCCTATGGGCGGGTCACCTGAGATCACCGACCCACGCGTGGACGCGAAGAGCCGGATTTATCGCCTGGCCCCTCCCCCGCGTCGACCGTCTGGTCGCGACCAGCCCGGCCGCCTTCGACGCGGTCTTCGGGATGGTGCAGCTGCTCATCGGCGTCGGGCTTCTCCTACGGGACACGGTCAAGCCGGCCCTGGTGCTCTCGGTCGTGTGGTCGCTCGGGGTCTGGGCGGTCGGCGAAGGCTTCGGCATGATCTTCAGGCCAGGCCAGTCCACTTACCGGGGCGCCGGGTGCCGTGGTCCTCTATGCCGTCGTCGCGGTCCTCGTGTGGCCCCGCTGGAACAGCACTGACGGTGCGGCCGCCGCGCCGGCCGGACCGATCGGCGAGCGTGGGGCCCGCATCGTGTGGGCCGGGCTGTGGCTGGCCATGGGGGCTCTGTGGTTGCTGCCGGCCAACCGCAGCACCGACGGTGTGAGCACCGCCCTCCGCTCGGCGGCTTCGGGCGAGCCGGGATGGCTCGCGCACCTGCAGCTGGCCGCGGCCCATGTCACCTCCGGCGGCGGCACGGGCCTGGCTGTCGCCCTTGCCGTCGTGTCGTGTTGGATCGGGATCGGCCCCGTCCTGAGTCGCAAGCCGACGCTCTACCTGGTCGTCGGGGCCGCGCTCTCCCTCGACTTCTGGGTCCTCGGCCAGTCCTTCGGTGGTGTCATGACCGGGCTCGGGACCGACCCCAACGCCGGACCGCTGTTCATCCTGTTGGCGGTGTCCATCTTCCCGAACATGCCTTTGCCGGCGCGACATGCACGCCGCGAGGTGCATATCCCCATCCCACTCGAACCGATGGCGGCGTCACCGGCCAACCAGCTGCCTGCTCAGGCGTCGGCCTTCCGGGCCCGGCTTCGCTGGCGACCGCGGGTGGCGGCATCGAGGACGACCTTGCGCAACCGGACCACCTTCGGGGTCACCTCGACACACTCGTCGTCGGTGATGAACTCGAGCGCCTGCTCCAATGAGAGCAGCAGCGGGGGAGTCAGCCGGATGGCCTCGTCGGCGGCCGCTGAGCGGATGTTGGTCTGCTTCTTCTCCCTGGTGGGATTGACGTCCATCTCCTCGTCGCGGGCGTTCTCACCGATCACCATGCCCTCGTAGACCTCGGTTCCCGGCCCGACCAACAGGATCCCGCGTTCCTGCAGGCTCATGAGGCTGTAGCCGGTGGTCAACCCACGCCGGTCGGCCACCATCGAGCCATTGCGCCGGGTCCTGAGCTCGCCGTGCCACGGCTCCCACCCGTCGAAGACATGGTGGAGGATGCCGGTGCCGCGGGTCTCGGTCATGAACTGGGTGCGGAAGCCGACGAGTCCGCGGGCCGGCACCCGGTAGTCCATTCGGACCCAGCCCGTCCCGTGGTTGACCATCTCGATGAGCGATCCCAGACGCTGGGCCATGAGCTGGGTGACGACACCCAGGTAGTCGTCGGGGACATCGATGGCCACCCTCTCGGTGGGCTCGTGGACCTTGCCGTCGATCTGGCGGGTCACCACCTGGGGCTTGCCGACGGTCAGCTCGAACCCTTCGCGACGCATCGTCTCGACCAGCACGGCCAGCTGGAGCTCGCCCCGACCCTGGACCTCCCACGTGTCCGGGCGCTCGGTGGGCAGGACCCGGAGCGAGACGTTGCCCACCAGCTCGGCGTCGAGCCGGTTGGCGATCTGGCGGGCAGTGAGGCGAGACCCGTCGTTACCGGCCAGCGGTGAAGTGTTGATCCCGATGGTCATGGACAGGCTGGGCTCGTCCACCGTGATGCTTGGCAGGGGACGGGGATCGTCCGGATCGGCCAGGGTCTCCCCGATGGTGATGTCGGCCATGCCGGCGACGGCGGCGATCTCGCCTGGACCGGCCTCGATGGCGTCCACCCGATCGAGTGCGTCGGTCACGTAGAGCTCGGTGATCCTGGTCCGCTCGACGGTCCCGTCGAGCTTGCACCAACCGACGGCCGATCCCTTGCGCAGCGTGCCGTTGTGGACCCGGCACAGGGCCAGGCGACCGAGGTAGGGCGAGGCATCGAGGTTGCACACGAGGGCCTGCAGGGGCGCCTCCGGATCGAATCGTGGGGCGGGGATGTGGTCGAGGATGGCTCGGAACATCGGCTCGAGGTCGGTCCCCTCGGTGCCCGGCTCGGTGGCGGCCCAGCCGGCCCGGGCGTTGGCGAAAAGGATGGGGAAGTCGATCTGGTGCTCATCGGCACCGAGGTCGAGGAAGAGCTCCTCCACCTCGTGCACCACCTCGTCGATGCGGGCGTCGGCCCGGTCGACCTTGTTGACCACCAGGACCACCGGCAGCCGGGATTCGAGCGCCTTCCGCAGCACGAAGCGGGTCTGGGGCAGCGGGCCCTCGGAGGCGTCCACCAGCAGCAGGACACCGTCGACCATGGTGAGCCCTCGCTCCACCTCACCCCCGAAGTCGGCGTGGCCCGGGGTGTCGATGACGTTGATCTTCACCCCGTGGTGGACGACGGCGGTGTTCTTGGCCAGGATGGTGATGCCCTTCTCCCGCTCCAGGTCACCGGAGTCCAGCACCCGCTCGTTGACCGACTCGTTGGCCCGGAAGGCGCCCGACTGCCAGAGCATGGCGTCGACCAGGGTGGTCTTGCCGTGGTCGACGTGGGCCACGATCGCTACGTTGCGAATGTCGTCTCGAGTGAGTGTGGCCATGGGCTGAGCAGGCTACCGGCCCGCTCGCGGATCGCCGACCGCCGCCCGGACCGACCTCGGCGGCCAGGGCCCCGGGGCGCGCCCGGCTAGGGCACGGTGCAGGAGTTGGACCCGGTCGACACCACCGGCCAGGTCGGCTGGACGGTGGAGGGGACCGTCTGGATGGCCGGAGTGTAGGGGCACTTGCCGGTATAGCTCTCGGCCGACGAGTCGAGCGCCCATGACGGGGTGCCCGGGGTCAGGTAGAACGGCGGCCCGTACAGGGTGAGGCGCGGGTCCCAGACGTAGTACTTGACGTACCCGGTGCCCCCGACCAGCCCGACCGGTCCTCGGGCGTCCTGCTGGATGGAACCGTATACCGTCAACTGGCCCTCGTTGCCCGAGGTGCTGTAGTTGTTGACCACGAACGACTGGCTGAGCCCGAGCACGGTGGCGTCGATGGTCAGACCTTGTCCACCGGTGGGGCTGCCCGTGCTGGTGGACGGGTCGCACAAGGGCGCGGCCAGGGCCCCGCCGCTCCCGCAGGCCGGCAAGGGGTTTCCCCGCAGGAAGAAGGGGGCCGTATTGTTGTAGACGGGCCGGTTGACTTCGACGTAGTTGTTGGCGATGAGTCCGAGTGTGTCGTTGGTGCCGGTCGACGAGTTGTTGTAGTTGCACAGGCTCTGTGAGGCGGTGCCCACCCACGAGCAGTCCTTGTAGGTGATCGGGCCGTCGATGATGACGTCGTTGGAGGCGGCGATGGTCAGCTGACCGGAGAGCCCGCCATTGGAGGTGGCATTGCTGACGAACGCGTCACCCTCCTTGTCGGGACTACCGCTCTGGCCGTAGTAGCAGCTCGGACAGTTGAACGCCTGTGATGCGTTGTTGGTGTTGGGGTCGAAAGGATTGGCTCCCGCCACGCACGCGGCACCGACGCATGAAGACTGGTTCACGTAGATGACTCCGTTGAGAGGGAGTGCGGTCGCCATTCCGTCGGTGCGGCACGTGCTGTTGTTCACCCCACCCGGGAGGTTCATGCTGTCCACACCACCGGAGTTGGTGGTCTGCTTGCTGACCACGCTCACCTGGCCGATGCCACCGGCAGTAGAGAAGCTGATAGTCGTAGGCCCCTCGTAGTAGCAGCCACCCTGCTTGGCGATGGCGGCCAGCTGGGAGTTATCGGTGGGGAGGGGCTCGAGGCGGTGCCCGAAGGAGCTCCCGGCTGCGGTGTATTTCACCCCGCCGTTGAGACTGGCGCAGGTCGGTGAGGAGTTGTTGTCGATCGCCCCGGTGCCGTCGTTCACGAAGAGGCAGTGGGGATCGGCCGTTGTGACCGTGCCACCGTCCGCGCCACCGGGCGTGGCGGCGTCTGGCGTGCCAAAGGTCGGGCTGCCGGTGATGTCGATCGAGTCGTTGGAGAAGACCGGGCCGACCAGTTTGTCCCCCGTCTGGAAGACCACGATGTTGCACGGATTGAGATTGTTGGTGTCGCGACCGACGCTCGCGCTCCAGAAGTACTGACAGTCGGCGGCGGTGCCGGTGGGGAACTCCGAGGACTCGTAATTGCTCCACCAGACGGAGTTGAGGAACCCGTTCTGCGGGACGAACTTGGCTACCGTCGAGTAGTACACGAGGTTGCCGGGGAAGCCGGCCGCCCCCACGATCTGCACCTCGAGGTTGGTGATGGCGCTGGTCGTCGAGTCCTTGACCTGCTGCGGGTTGTCGAATTTGTACCATTCGGGGATGACCCCGTTGCCGACATCGGTGCCGGGCACCAGGCTCCAGTCCTGGTAGCTCAGAGCCGCACACTGCCCGGTGTTGTTGGTCGACGCATTGCAGGCCGCCAGGTAGGGGTTGGCGTTGATGGCGTTCTGGTAGGCGTTGAGCCCCGAGGCCAAGGCCCGGTAGGCGTAGCGCTGGATGGCGGCCTGGGTGAGGATCGGGGAATTGGTGACGATCGAGTTGACCATCACCCCGCCGAAGACGGTGAGCATCACGGTGAAGGCGATCACCAGGACCAAGGCGGCTTGCCCCCGATCGGACCGATGCCGACCTTGGTCGAATCGCTTCACGCGTGCAGTGGGGTTGGACATCACGGTCACCTCAACCGACCAGGGTGCTGTAGAGGTAGGAAGCGGAGGACAGCCGGTACACGACGAAGGAGTTCTCTTGGAAAGGAGCACCGGCCACGTGGACCTGGATGTCCACACCCACGCTCTGGACGGTGTCGGCCAGGCAGTTGGACTGGCTCGGATTCCCGTTGGTGAGGGTCGGGGCCGCGCAGGTACCGACGCCGAAGTTAGGCAGGATTCCCGAAGCATTGGGTGTGCCACCCGCTCCGGCCACATACGCGCTCGAATAGGGATCGAGGGTGTTGTAGGTGAAGATGGGCGTGGACGCGTTGGCGAGGTTGGTCTGTCCGTTGACGACACCGTTGATTATGACGAGCGCTAGCCCACTCGTCGACCAGGTGCAGGTGTTGGCGGAGATGGTGGTGAAGGGACACCCGGTGACCCCGCTGGACGCGCAGCCGGACGGGACGCTGCCCGCCGGGGTCTTGGGGCAGGCCACGTACTGGTAGACGGTGAACTGCGATGCGTAGAACGAGCAGCCTCCGCACTTGGATGGAGCGCTCGACGCCATCACGATCTTGGCCGGGCCGTTCGGATCCCCGATGTTGGCGTAGAAGGTGGTCGACACGGTCCCGACGCTTCCGAGGACGAAGGCGGGGAGGGGGACATTGGTGGCTGAAGGGGTCGGCGCCGGCTCGACCTCGCTCCGGATGAGCCGTTGGATGATGATCGAGCCCGGCAGCAGCTGCCCGGTGGCGTTGTAGGAGGACACCACGTTGGTGCCGACGTTGAGGTAGGTGGTGAGCGCCGTGGCCACCAGGATCATCAGGATGATCAGGGCCGAGAAGGCGACGAGCAGTTCGACCAGGGTCAGCCCCTCGTCGGAAGCCTCGCCTCGTCGGCGCTGCTCCATCTTGATGGCGGCTCGGTGCCCGATCGACAGGCGCGTCGGACGGTTCCGGCCGAACCGGGGTGAGCGGCTACCTGGCGCGTCGGAGAACAGCGGGGCTCGCATCAGCTGACGCTCACCGGGACGGCTGCGGGGAATTGGTAGTTGGTGAGGCCGGCCACGACTGAGCTGCCACCCACGACGACCGCCTGGGTGGTGGTCGACGTCCCGGTCACCGACAGGGTGTAGTTGCCGTAGGGAACCTCGGTGCGGCTCAGGCCGTCCGGACCCGCCGTCTGCAGGGTGTAGACGTCGGCGCCACAGGGCGCGGCGGAGGTGGAGGTGAGCTTGAACGTGGCTCCGGCGTAGGGCAGGCCGACCGACGCTCCTGAGGCGTGCAAGGCCTGCACGGAGATGAGGCCGAGCGGCACGGTCACGTTCGAGCTGCCCCCGGGAGTGGTGGGGGCCTGGCTCACGTTGAAGCTCCCGGCTCCGAGCTCGGTCGAGCAGTCGCCGGCGAACAGCCCGTAGCCGCCGTTGAAGGGGTAGAGGTCAGGCAGCGAGGGCGCGTTGGGGTTGGCCCCGGCCGTCACGGCGTTGGCGTACGGGTTGGGCAGAAGGTTGGAGTTGTTGATCTCGATGGGAACGCCTTGAGCGGCATTGCCGGTGAGCCCGGACGGCGTTTGGTCGGACCAGGCCCCCCCCGGGCCGTTGCTGGACGCCAGCTCGACCGCGCCGGTGGCGCTGGCCCCGGCGGCCGAGCAGTAGGTCGGCGAGCCGGACGTGGTGCAGTCGATGTCGCTCAGGTAGAGGGCCGGGGTGGCCGTCGGCAGGCTCACCGAGTTCCAGGTGGTGACGCCACCGCTGCTGGCCAGCAGGAAGGCGGATGGTTGACTGCTGGCGTTGGTGCCGGTCCCGGTGATGCCGCACGAGCTGACCGACCAGCAGATGAGCTGGGAGACCTGGGAGAGCGTGGCGCCGGACCCGACGGATGGGACGGCCGCGCTCGTCCACGTGTCAGCAGTGGTCGGTGAGGTCACCGACGTTGCGGTGAGGATGGCCGGCGCGCTAGCCGTGGCCCCGATGAGCAGACACACTGTCGGGGAGGGGCAGGCCATCTGGGACAGCGATGTGACCGGGTTGCCCGACACGGTCGGAAGGGTGTCGTTGGCAAAGGTGGCGCTGGCGGCCGGGGCGGCGTACATGAGCAGGGGCACCGTGCCTGCTCCCTTGGTGCCCGTCCCGAGGACGAAGCAGTCCGCGGAAGAGGCGCAGTTCAAGCCGTTGATCGAGGCAACCGTGGTGCCCGCCGGGAACGCATCGGCGGTCCACGCCATAGCCGTGCCGCCGAGCCCGGCCAGGGCCTGGCCGGCGATGACGATGGGCCCGCTCGCCCCTGCACCGATCTTGCCGACCCCCGTCGCCACGCAGCCGGTGTCCGAGGGACAGGCGATCGAGGACAGGGAGCTGAGGGTGAAGCCACTCGTCGACGAGGGCGCCGACCAGACCGCGGGGACCCCGACCGAGCCGAAGCCACCGGAGATGACGATCGGCGTCCCGTTCGATGGCGAACTGGTGGTGCCGAGGGCCACGCAACCGGTGCCGGCCGAGGGGCACACCAGACTGGACAGCCCGGTGATGTTGGACGGGATGGTGGCGGCCGACCACGAGTCGACCCCGACGGACGAGATGGTGTCGGTGAGCACCACGGCACCGGTCGCGGTGGTGCCGATGGCTACGCAGTTGGTCGCCGACGGGCAGGCGATCTGGGTGAGCGACGTCACGCCGGTGAGGGCCGTGCCGGTCGATGCCGTTGCCAAGGATGGTGTGGACGGGTTGGCGTCGAGGATCACGGCCGAGCTCACCCCCCCGACCAGGTTGTAGCCGACCCCCTCGCACTCGACGGTGCCGGCACAGGCCACCGAGGCGATGCGGGTGGCCGCCGTCGGCAGGGACACGTTGTTCCAGTTGGCTTGGTTGGCCCAGGTGAGCACTGCTCCGGAGGCGCTCTGACCGGTCGAGATGCAGGTGATCTGGCCGACGCCCGGACAGGCCAGACCGTCCTCCACCGCGGTCGATGAAGGGTACGACAGGTTGACGATGCTGCCCTGGTCGTAGCCGGGGAAGGCCAGCGGGTAGGTGGCGGCCAGCTTGGTCGTCGCACCGATGTTGACGGTGACACCGGACTGAGACTGGGCCACCGGCTGTTGCAGCACATGGTTGGTCACCGTGCCGGTGCCGTTGGAGACGAAGGACGGTGAGCCGTAGGTGCTTCCGGCCGGGACCCCACTCGAGGCGTTGGCCACGCTGACCGTGTAGGTCCCGGTGCCCGCTCCTGTCGGCAGCACCTGGGCGAAAGCACATCCGTAGCTGTCCGGGTAGATGGTGAGCGACTGGAGCTGCCCGGCGATGCTCGGGGTGAGGGTGACCGGCGGTGCCTGAACCCGCTCGCTCCAGGGGTTGCCCTGGCTGTCCAGTGCCGTGGTGTCGCCCGTGAACTGCAGGGCGATGAAGCCGAGGGTCTGGATCCCGTTCGGCGGGTAGTTGAGGATGATGCTGTCCCCCACGTTGTTCGAGTCGGAGTTGGGGCCCCATCCGACCTGCATCCGCATTCTCAACAGCTGTGGGGTTCCCGACGTGCAGAGGTCGGGCTGCGAGTTCTGCGAGACGGCACCACCTGTGGCCATCTTCCCGGACCCCGTCGCCCCACTCACCCCGGTGAACGAGGTCGATGTCAGGCCGGTGTACGTGATGGTCTGGGCCCCCGTCGTGGTGGCGACCACCGCCGTCTGGGGACTGCCGACCGAGGCGGCGGCGAAGGTCGAGGTCGACACGACGTTGATCGTCGTTGCCCCGGACAGGATCACGTTGTTCGATGCCGCGGCAATCGTGGTGGCGCCCACGCCGGCGTTCTGGGCGGTCGTCCACTCGTACTCGGCCTTGAGCGAGTAGGTGACACCACCCCGGGACTCGGTGGTCGTCGGTTGGGTGACCGGGCACCCGGTCGACATGGTGCCCGTGCCGGAGTTCAACGGGATGGTCAGGGTGGTGGCGGACTTGGCCGTGTAGGTCACGGTCTGCAGACCGGTGGTCGTGGCGATGAGGGCGGTCTGGGGCGCGGCCATAAAGCCGGTCGTCGAGGCGACGTTGACCGTGGTCTGGGCGGCCAGGTTCTGGCCGTTCGAGCCCGAGGCGACGGTGGTGGAGCCGGCGGTCGGGGGGACCGGTGGCACGCTCTGGTCGACCACCGCTTCGCCGTTGCAGTTGACCGGTGGGGTGACGTTGGAGGCGATCTCCACCCATTTCTCGGCGATGGACATGGCCTGCAGCTGGTTCTTCGACTGCCCGGCCTGGATGATCGAGGTGGTGAAGAGGTAGGACAGCGGGACCAGGGCGACCATGAGCACGGTGAAGGCCACCACCACCTCGATGAGGCTGACGCCGTCGTCGCCACGCCGGGCGCGGCTCCACCGGGGGCTGTGGCGCGGGGGGTTCGATACGGGCTCACAGGCCTTCTATGTCGGCCTCTTCCAGCGTTCCCTATAGGGAATTCATCCCTCTCATGCCTGCCCCTGGTGCGCGTGGGGTCCTCGGTGGGGGAGTATGACCGGCTCGGGGGGGTGGAACGTTCCATGGGACTAAATGGCACGGTAAGCCCGGGGGTAGGCGCTTAGATACGCGTAATTCCACCTGGAACTGCAGTGATGGTGGCCACGGGGCGGTGCTCCTGCCGCCCCGCCGGCGATGGCAGGCTCGGCCCCCGGCTCAGTACGACTTGGGCAACCCGAGGGAGTGCTGGGCCACGAAGTTGAGGATCATCTCGCGGCTGACCGGGGCGATGCGGAGCAGTCGGGCCATGCCCCACATGTCGGCCAGGCCGAACTCAGTGGACATGCCGTTGCCCCCGTGGGTCTGGATGGCCTGGTCGACCGCGGCGAGCGCCGCCTCGGCCGCCGAGTACTTGGCCATGTTGGCCGCCTCCCCGGTGGCGGCGGTGTCGCCGGCGTTGTCGAACAGCCAGGCCGCCTTGTCGGTCATCAACCGGGCCAGCTCGACCTCGATCTTGGCCTTGGCCAGTGGGTGGGAGATCCCCTGGTGTCGACCGATGGGAGTACCCCATACCTCTCGCGAGTTGGCGTACTCGGCCGCCTTGCCGAGCACGTAGCGGCCGATGCCGTTGGCCGTGGCTGCCGACAGGATGCGCTCGGGGTTGAGGCCGACGAACACCTGGCGCAGGCCCTCGCCCTCGGCGCCGATGAGCCGGTCCGCCTCCACCTGGACGTTGTCGAAGAACAGGGTGTACTGCTTCTCCGGGGCGGTGATCTCCACCGGGAGCACCTGGGCGTCGAGCCCGGGGGTATCGGTGTCCACCACGAAGAGGGAGAGGCGGCCCCGACCGGTGTCCGGATCGACCCCCGAGCGGGTGACCACCAGGATGGCCTCGCACTCGTCCACACCCGAGATGTAGTACTTCGAGCCGCTGAGCCGGTAGAGGTCGCCGTCCTTGGTGGCGGTGAGCGACAGGTTGTGGGAGTTCGATCCGGCATCGGGCTCGGTGATGGCGAACGCCATCTTGAGCTCACCGGTGGCGAACCGCGGCAGCCACCGCTGCTTCTGTGCCTCGGTGCCGAATCGGCCGATGACGGTGGCGCAGATGGCCGGGGACACCACGATGACCAGCAAGGGACAGCCCGCCGCGGCCAGTTCTTCCTGCACCGCGGCCAGCTCGCTGATCCCGCCCCCACCGCCGCCGTACTCCTCGGGCACGTTGACGCCGAGGAACCCTTGCTCGGCCACCGCGTTCCAGAGCTCGTCGGTCCGCTCGTCGGCGTGCGCCTTCTTCACGTAGTAGTCGTGCCCGAACTTGGAGGCGATGGCGCCCACCGCCTCGCGCAGCATCTGCATCTCGTCCGATTCGATGAAGTCCATGGCGCTACTCCTCGCGGTGGGTCGCCAGCAGGTCGACCGGAATGTCGACCAGCCTGCTCCGAAGGTACTCGCCGAGGCCCTTGGCCTGTGGATCGGGCCGGGTGGACGAGGCCACGCCCTCGCCCAGCAGGCCGACGACCACGAAGTTGAGGGCGTAGAGGTTGGGGAACTCGAATCGCCGGACCTCGAGGTCGTCCGCCTCGGGCAGCAGGGTGCGGAACATGTCGATGGTGAGGTACGACACGAGCCAGTGCCACCCCTCGGCCGAGCGGGCCCACAGTCCGACGTTGGCGTTACCCCCCTTGTCGCCGGAACGGGCCCCGATGACGGTGCCGAGGGGCATCCGCCGGGTGGCGGCCGCGTCGCCGGCCGGGCCCGTCCGGGTCGGCGCGGCCGGCACGACCTCCGCCATCGTGGCGTCGGGGGCCAGGGCCAGATCGGGCGAGGCATCTACGATCTGTTCGCGCTCGACCGGCATGAGCGGTGTGGGGCACGTCCACCACCCGGCCGTCGGCGTGGACCACCCGTGGCGTGACCAGCTCGGCCGGGAGCAGGGCCGGCCAGTAGATGCCGTAGTCGGTGGCCGAGGTGGGCGGCCCGGTCAGGTGGAGGCCGGGGTAACCGGCCAGGGCCAGCTCGGTGGCCGCCCCGGAGAAACGGCGGCCGACCCGGTCCGGGTCGGCGTCCTTCACGGTGACCCGCAGGGTCGCGGTGGCCTCTGCGTTCACCGGGGCATCGGGCTTGTCGGAGCGGATGAGCCGGGCGTCGAACTCGGCAAAACTGCCGGTACCGCCGAGCGACACCTCCAGGGCGCGGAGCGTGAGCGCGGCCTTTTCCTCGATGTCGAGCCCGGTGAGCACGAAGGTCATGCTGTTGCGCCAGCCGCCGAGCAGGTTGAGGCAGACCTTGACGTCGTGTGGCGCCGGCTCGCCGCGCACGCCCGCCACCCGGACGCGGTCCTTGCCCTGCTGGTCGAGGTGGATGGTGTCGAACCGGGCCACGACATCCGTGTTGGGGTAGTCGTGGCCACCGATCTCGTAGAGCAGTTGGGCGGTCACCGTCCCGATCGACACCTCGCCGCCGGTGCTCGGGTGCTTGGTGATCACCGACGAGCCGTCCTCGGCCACCTCGGCGATGGGGAATCCGGGATGGTCTGCGCCGCTGATTTCGGTGAAGAAGGCATAGTTGCCGCCGGTGGCCTGGGGGCCGCACTCGATGATGTGGCCGGCCACCACCGCACCGGCCAGACGGTCCCAGTCGGTCGGCGACCACCCGTGGTGCCACGCAGCCGGCCCGACCACCAGTGAGGCGTCGGTGATGCGGGGGCAGATGACCACGTCGGCCCCGCCCGAGAGCGCCTCGACGACGGGCCAGCCCCCGAGGTAGGCATTGGCCGAGACCACCTCACCGGCCGCCTCGACCAGCGGACGGCCGGTGTCGAGGTGGACGAGGGGGTGCCCGGTCCTCTCCAGCTCGCCGAGGCGGGAGAGCAGGTCGTCGCCCTCGACGTGGGCCACCGACACCGACAGGCCGAGCCGCTCGGACAGGAGGCGCACCTGGTCGGCCAGGCCGGCCGGGTTGAGTCCTCCGGCGTTGGTCACCACTCGTATCCCCCGGTCGATGCAGGTCCCGAGGACCTCTTCCATCTGGGTGAGGAAGGTATGGGCCCAGCCCTTGGATGAGTCGCGCCGAAAGCCCTTCCACAGGATGAGCATGGTGAGCTCGGCCAACCAGTCGCCGGTCAGGACGTCGATGGGCCCGCCCTCGACCATCTCGCGCGCCGCCGAGAGGCGGTCGCCGTAGAACCCCGAACAATTGGCGATGCGGAGCGGCTCGGTCACGCGTCATTCCCGCGCCGGATGGTCGGTTCCCGGTCGGCTGAACCGGCGCCGTTCCCATCCTCGTCACCGTGTTCATCGGGCTCGACGACGGCCAGGACCCGCCCCGTCTCGACTTGGTCGCCCTCGGACACGTCGACCTCGACCACCGTCCCGGCCGAGGCGGCGTGCACCGCATGCTCCATCTTCATGGCTTCGAGCACAACGAGCACCTGTCCCGCCCCCACGGCCTCGCCCTTGGCCACCCCGACCCGGACCACCGTCCCGGGCATCGGGGCCAGGGCGGAACCCTCGCTGACCCGTTGGTCGGGCCGTGGGAACCGCACCTGTTCGACCAGCGTGGAGCTGCCGTCCGGCCCGTCCACGAAGCTGGTCGCCCCCACCCGGTCGACCAGGTATCGGCGGGTGACGCCGCCGGTGGTGAGGGTGACCGCTCCCGCCCCGACGGTCGCCGCCTCGACGGGCACGGCCCGGCCGTCGATCTCGACCAGCGCCGGTGAACGACCGTACCGGTCGATCCGGTATCCGACCGTCAACGGCCGACCGCCGATGTCGTAGGTGACCAACTGAGGGCGGAAGGCGTTGTTGCGGAACCCTGACGGGATGGTCCGCTGCACCCGGGCACGGGCCCGCCGGTCAGCCTGGCCGGCGAGGGCCGCGGCCACCGCGTGGCGACCAAGGGCGTCCTCGTCGGCCAGCGGGGCGGCGAGCTGGTCCAGGCCGTGCCGCTCGAGGAAGCCGGTATCGGTATGGCCGGCCACAAAACCGGCATGGCGGATGGTCCGCACCAGCAGGTCGCGGTTGGTGGTGATGCCGTGGATGCGGGCTCGGGCCAGGGCACTGGCCAGAGTGGCGGTCGCTTCCGCCCGGGTGGGCGCATGGGCGATGACCTTGGCCAGCATGGGGTCGTAGTGCGGGCTGACCACCGAGCCGGACTCGACCCCGCTGTCCACCCGGATTGGCGTGCCGGCGGAGGCGAGGTCGAACCGGTGGAGCGTCCCGGTCGACGGTAGCCAGTCGCGGGCCGGGTCCTCGGCGTAGATCCTGGCCTCTACCGCGTGTCCCTGCGGTCCCACGGTCAACGCCTGGTGCACCTCGCCCGGCATGGGGGTGCCGCCGGCCAGCAGGAGCTGCAACCGCACCAGGTCGAGACCGGTGACCGCCTCGGTCACCGGGTGCTCGACCTGGAGCCGGGTGTTCATCTCGAGGAAGAAAGGCTCGCCGTTCCGGTCCACCACGAACTCGACCGTGCCGGCATTGACGTACCCGACGGCGTGTGCCGCGGCCACCGCCGCGTCCATCAGGCGGCGGCGCAGATCGGGGGGGACGGCCGGGCTGGGTGCCTCCTCCACGATCTTCTGGTGCCGGCGCTGGATGCTGCATTCGCGCTCGAACAGCGCCACCGTCTCGCCGTACGCGTCGGCCAGCACCTGTACTTCGATGTGGCGCGGGTCGGCGACGTAGCGCTCGAGGAAGACCGTCCCGTCCCCGAAGGCGGCCGCCGCCTCCCGCCTGGCGGCTTCGACGGCCTCGGCAAGGTAGCCCGGGTTGGGCACCACCCGCATGCCCCGCCCACCGCCGCCGGCCGAGGCCTTGACCAGCAGCGGCCACCCGAGACCGCGCAGGGTGTCGGCGTCGGGGAGGCCATCGCCGTCGATGACGGCGGATGGCAGCGTCGGGACGCCGGCGGCGCGCATGATCTCCTTCGAGCCGATCTTCGAGCCCATGGCGTCGATGGCGGTGGGCGGCGGGCCCACCCAGACGAGCCCCGCCCCCAGTACCGCCCGGGCGAAGTCACCGGACTCGGACAGGAAGCCGTACCCCGGGTGGATGGCGTCGGCCGACGCCAGCCCGGCCGCATCCAGGATAACGGTCGAACGGAGATAGGTCTCGGTCGGGGCTACACCCGGGAGGTGCACGGCCAGGTCGGCTTCCTCGACATGGGGGCTCGACCGGTCGGCGTCGGAGTAGACGGCGACGGTGGCGATGCCCATGGCTCGGGCCGTCCTCATGATGCGCCGGGCGATCTCGCCGCGGTTCGCCACCAGCAGGGTGCGGATGGGGGTGATGGTCGGTTCCTCGGTGCTCATGGCGCGCCGTCGATCGTCATGGCCGGAACACGCCGTACCCGCGTGTCCCGGTGATCGGTTGGTTGTCGATGACCGACAGGCACATGCCGAGGACCGTCCGGGTGTCCCGCGGGTCGATGATGCCGTCGTCGTACAGGCGGGCACTCAAGAACAGCGGGAGCGACTCGGCCTCGATCTGAGCCTCGACCAGCTCGCGCATGGTGGCGTCGGCCTCCTCGTCGAAGGGCACGCCCCGGGCTTCGGCTGACTGGCGGTTGACGATGGATAGCACGCCGGCCAACTGGGCCGGGCCCATCACCGCCGAGCGCGCATTGGGCCAGGCAAAGAGGAAGCGGGGGTCGTAGGCCCGACCGCACATGCCGTAATTGCCGGCCCCGTAGGAGGCGCCGATGTTGACCGTCAGGTGGGGGACCGATGAATTCGACACGGCGTTGATCATCATGGCGCCGTGCTTGATGATCCCGGCCTGCTCGTACTCCTTGCCCACCATGTAGCCGGTGGTGTTCTGCAGGAACACCAAGGGCACGTCGATCTGGTTGGCCAGTTGGATGAACTGGGTGGCCTTGTGGGACTCCTCGGAGAACAGCACGCCCCGATGATTGGCCAGGATGCCGACCGGGTAGCCGTGGATGGAGGCCCAGCCGGTGACCAGGCTGGCGCCGTAGAGGGGCTTGAACTCGTCGAAGCGCGAGCCGTCGACCACCCGGGCCAACACCTCGCGCGGGTCGAAGGGGACCTTGGGGTCGGCTGAGGCGATGCCGAGCAGCTCGGCGGGGTCGTAGACTGGCTCGTCGGCCGGTTGGGTGGGCCCGGGCCCCAGCTTGCGGTGATTGAGCCGGCTCACGATCTGGCGCCCGAGTCGGATGGCGTCGATCTCGTCCACGGCCAGGAAGTCGGCCAGGCCGGACACCCGGGCGTGCATCGAGGCCCCGCCGAGCTCCTCGTCGCTCGACTCCTCCCCGGTGGCCATCTTGACCAGCGGCGGGCCGCCGAGGAACACCTTGGACCGCTGCTCGATCATCACGATGTAGTCGCTCATGCCCGGTACATAGGCGCCACCGGCCGTCGAGTTGCCGAACACCAGGGCCACCGTCGGAAGGGCGGCGGCCGAGCTGCGGGTCAGGTCCCGGAAGGCCCGCCCCCCGGGGATGAACAGCTCAGCCTGGGCCGGCAGGTCGGCGCCGCCCGACTCGACCAGGTTGACGACGGGGAGTCGGTTCTGCAGCGCGATATCCGAGGCGCGGGCTCCCTTGCGGAAGGAGTACGGGTTCATTGCCCCGCCCCGCACGGTGGGGTCGTGGGCGGAGATGAGGCACTCGACGCCCTCGATCAGGCCGATGCCGGTGACCGAGGAAGCCCCGACCATGTACTCGGTGCCCCAGCCGGCCAGGGCGCCCAGCTCGAGAAAAGCGGTGTCCCGGTCCAGCAGGAGCTCGATCCGCTCCCGGGCCAGCATCTTCCCGCGCTCTCGGTGACGCATCACATAGCGGTCGCCGCCACCGGCACGCGCCGCGGCGAGCTGTTCGTCGACCAGGTCGACCGCTTCCGAGAGGGCTTGCTCGTTGGCCCGGAAGACCTCGGAGCTCGGGTCGATGGTGGTGGTGAGGACGGGCATACGGGCGTGGGTCGCCGCGCCGGAGGCGGCCGGCCGGGGGGCGGGTCGCATTGCCCGCGCCGACGTGGGAAGAATAGGCGCCATGACCAACACAGCGCGCCCGGAGCCCGGCCGGTGTCGGGACCTCGACGGCTGGAGCGCTCCGTGGTGATCCACACCGACCCCCCGGGCGGGGCCGGCCCGGTTCCGAGGGCTGGCCCCGGGACCGCTCCGGCCCACCGGTCCGGCCGCCCGGTCTCGGCGGTGGTGCTGGCCGCCGGTGAGGGCACCCGCATGCGGTCGGCTCGGCCCAAGCCGCTGCACCGGCTGTGCGGACGCCCGATGGTGCTCCACGTGCTCGACGCCCTGGCCCAGCTGTCAGTGCACCGGGTGGTGGTGGTGGTCGGACACCGGGCCGAGTGGGTCACCAAGACCCTCATCGAGCATGCCCCGGCGGGCATGTCCATCGAATTCGTCGAGCAGGTCGAGGCCCGGGGGACCGGCGATGCCATGGCGGTGGCCCTGACCGGCTTGCCCGACGACGACGACGCCGACGACGGGGACGTGGTGGTCCTCCCCGGCGACACCCCGCTGCTCCGTCCGGCCACACTGGCCGCCCTGGTCCAGCGGCACCGTGCGACCGATGCCGCCGCCACCCTACTTACCGCTCTGCTCGACGACCCGACCGGGTACGGCCGGGTGGTGCGGGGCCGTGACGACCTGGTGGCGCGGGTGGTCGAGCACGGCGATGCCTCCGAAGACGAGCTCGACGTGCACGAGGTCAACACGTCCATCTACTGCTTCCGGCGCAGCGTGCTGGCCCCCTCCCTGAGGCGGTTGAGCCCGGCGAACGCCCAAGGTGAGTACTACCTGACCGATGTGGTCGAGGTGCTCTATGAGGCCGGACACAAGGTGGGGTCGGTGGTCGTCGAGGACACCATGGAGGTGGCCGGCGTGAACGACCGGGCCCAGCTGGCCGTGGCCGAGGCGGAGCTCAGGGACCGGATCAACGAGCGCTGGATGCGGCGGGGCGTGACCATGTGGGACCCCGAGCGGACCTATGTCGACGTCGACGTCGATCTCCAGCCGGACGTGGTGCTCCTGCCCGGGGTGATCCTGCAGGGAGCCTGCGTCATCGGCTCCCACGCCGAGATCGGCCCCCACACCCACCTGGTCGACACCGTGGTCGGCGACGGCGCCACCGTCGCCTCGAGCGTGTGCCGCCGTTCGACGATCGGGGCCGACGCCCGCGTTGGTCCCTTTGCCGTACTGGACGAAGGAGCCGAGGTGCCGCCCGGTGCCGCCGTCGGTCCGGCAATGGGCGTCGGGGTGATCCGCCCGGCGGACCGGGACGCCGACAGCGGGGCGGGGTAGCGTCGTGCACATGGAATTCACCGCCGCGCCGCCGTCTCGAGCTGGTGTCCGGGCGTTCCCATCCCGAGTTGGCCCGCGACGTCGCCGACCAGCTGGGAGTGAAGCTTGGCGAGGCGAACCTCCGCGAGTTCGCCAACGGCGAGATCCATTGCCGCTTCGACTCGTCGATCCGCGGCAGCGATGTCTTCATCATCCAGACCCACTGCGGCCCGGTCAACGACTCGCTCATGGAGCACTTGATCATGATCGACGCGGCCAAACGCGCCTCGGCCAAGCGCATCACCGCCGTCTGCCCCTACTACGGCTATTCGCGGCAGGACCGCAAAGCCACTGGCCGCGAACCGATCACGGCCAAGCTCGTCGCCGACATGCTGTCGGTGGCCGGCGCCGACCGGGTGGTGAGCGTCGACCTGCATTCCGGGCAGATCCAGGGCTTCTTCGACGTGCCCTTCGACCATCTGACCGCCGCCCCGGTGCTGGTCGACTATCTGCGCACCCAGCGGAGCGACGACCTGGTGGTGGTGGCTCCCGACGCCGGACGGGTGAAGGTCGCCGAGCGGTTCAGCCAGCACCTCACCTCCGATCTGGCCCTGGTCCACAAGCGCCGACTGCGCGGCACCACCAGTCAGGTCGAGGCGCTCCATGTTGTCGGCGACGTGGAGGGGCGCCAGTGCGTCCTCATCGACGACATGATCGACACCGCGGGCACCATCGTGGCGGCGGCGGACCTCCTGGCCGAGCGAGGGGCGGCCGAGGTGTGGTGCATGGCCACCCACGCCGTCCTGTCCGACGCGGCCGTCGACCGGCTGAAGAACTCGGCCCTGACCAAGGTGGTCGTGACCAACACCCTGCCCATCCCGCCGGACCGCCGGTTCGACAAGCTGGAGGTCCTCTCGGTGGCCAAGCTCATCTCCGACGCCATCGATGCCGTCTTCGAGGACACCTCGGTGTCGGAGATCTTCGGCGGCGAGAACCTGGCCTGAGCCTCCCGGGCCCGCCGGGGCTCGTCGGTCTGCCGAACGAACGCTCGTTGACCCGGCGCCCGGCGCTGGGGATAATGGCGCCACTCCGATCGGGGTGGCACTGGGCATCGGTCGGGGGCCGATAGGGGGAACAATGCGAGGCAACCGCCAGGCCCTGGGGGTCCTGACCCTGCTCGTCCTCGTCGCCTGGCTGGTCGCGGCCTGCTCGTCGAGCGGCAGCTCGACCAGCACGACGACCTCTGCCGGTGGTGCGGGCACCGCGGCCATGGTCGTGTCCACGCGTCCGACCTACCTCGTCTACTGGGACCAGAACGAGGAAGTGGACTTCCTCTCGATGCCCTCCGGGACGAAAGGCGTCCTCATGCCGCCGTGGGACCTGAACGGTCAGATGTGCGTGCTTCCCGACGGGTCGGCCCGGTTCGTCGGAGGCTATGACCCGACCCAACCGGGCCAGGACAACCCGGGGAGCCTCCTTCCGTACAAGCAGCCCCCGATCGGCGAGGAGCTCAACCGGCCGAACGGCTCCTTCAGCGGGCAGAACCTGTACGTTCCGGGGCCCTACAAGTACGCCGGCCAGACGATCGGGGGTGACTCCCCACGGGCGCCCGACGGGTCGTTCAACTCGGCCAGCACGTATACCGGTTGCGTCTTCGACCAGCACGGGAACCTGCTGGCCGATGACATCGCCACCGCCCAGGGCTCCTTCCCCCCGCCCGCCGACGGGCGTTTGGTCGAGTGGTTCGCTCCCTCCTACAAGCAGGCCTGCATCGTGGACGGGCCCACTGCCGCTGGTACCGGGCCGCA
Organism: uncultured Acidimicrobiales bacterium; assembly: GCA_963727075.1. GTDB lineage: Bacteria > Actinomycetota > Acidimicrobiia > Acidimicrobiales > RAAP-2 > Bog-756. The sequence continues at coordinate 1,307,613 of CAVSET010000006.1, read as the reverse complement.
CCACGTCGACGGCACCGGCGGACTGAGCCAGCCCGGCATGCTGGCCCTGGCCGACAACGGGGACGTGCTCATGCCGGTGGCCGGCACCCAGAGCGTGGTCCGGGTCGACCACACCAGCCTCCCCTCCGGCCCTTCCGCATGCTCGGGCGGGCAGTACCCCCCCGGGCACCTGAAGACATCCGTCTTCTTCCAGGGGAACGGCACCACAATGCCGTTCCCGGCCGGCATCGCCAAGGACCCCACCTGTGACTGCTTCGCCATCAGCAGCTACTTCGGCAACCCGTCCGTGCTCTGGGTCGGCCAGGACGGGACGCCGGTGGCCGGGCACGCCACCATCCCCGGTGAGACCATCGCCCAGCTCGGCCAGAACCCTTCCGGCTACAACCCGTTCGGCCTGGCCTTCGCCCCCGACGGCACCCTCTTCTTCGTCGATATCCACATCACCTGCAAGAACAACCAGCTCAGCCAGTGCGGACCCACCAGCTACGGCGGACGGGTCATGAAGGTCACCTTCGCCAACGGTCAGCCGGGGCCGCCGACGACCGTCATCGGGGGGTTCGACTTCCCGACCAGCGTGACGGTGTGTGTCCCCGCCCACCAGAACTGCCCCTATCCGCAGGGGGCGATCAAGCCGCCGTCGTCGGGGCCGTCGGAGAACCCCGAGCACGGCCAAGGTCCCTACACCACGGCCCCGGCCACCGCCGGCTTCGGTCATTGACCCTGGTCCACCCGGACCGGACCCGCTCCGTCCGGCCGGCCTGGCGGGTCGGGCTGGCGGCGATCACGGTCGGGTGCCTGGTCGCCGCCCTGGCCGGGTGCGGCTCGGCCACCGACGTGTCGGCGACCGCGCCTCAGCCCCGGACGGGTACAGCGAGCGGCGGAACGCGAATCCAGTCGTGGGAATGGCCCACCTATGCCCATGATGCCCAGCACACCGGTCATGGGCACACCTTGCTCACGCCCAGGACGGTGAGGAAGCTGGCCATCGCATGGCAGTTCCCGACCGGCGACGCCGTCACCGCCACACCCACCGTGGTCGGCGGCACGGTCTACGTCGGCTCGTGGGACGGGTGGTTCTATGCCGTCGACCTGGTGACCGGCCGGCTCCACTGGAAGTACCAGTTGCAGGCGCAGGGCGCGGTGACCCCGTACCCCGGCCAGAAGCCGCGCGACGGCACCTCTGACGGGGGGCTGGTGACGTCGTCGGCCTGGTTCGAACCGGGGGCGGCACATGCCACCGGTGGCACCGGCCCGGCCCGACCGGATCTGGTCATCTTCGGAGGCGGGTACACGCTGTACGCCTTGAACGCCCACAACGGCCGGCTGTACTGGAAGCACGACTACACCGGACGTCCCGATCAGCCACCCGACCCGAACCACGACGGGACCCGCATCTTCTCCTCTCCGGTGGTGGTGGGCCAGTCGGTGCTCTTCGGCGTGGACACCGACGGCCAGAAGGAGTCGCGGGGGTACGCGGTGAGCGCCTCCCTGGCCACCGGTGACCCGCTCTGGGAGTACCAGGATGACGTCGACCCGAGCGGGCTCGTCCTCAACAACGGGTGCGGGAACATCTGGTCGTCGGGGACGGTACTGCCCGCCGCCGGCCTGGTGGTGTTCGACAGCGCCGACTGCAAGTTCGCCGACCCGCCGCCGACGTCCGAGTCGGTGGTGGCTCTGCACATCGCCACCGGGCGGCTGGCGTGGATGTACCGGCCCACCCGGGCTCAGAACCAGTGCGATCTGGACTTCGGAGGCTCGGCCAACGCCGGCATCACCGCCGGCGGGAAGGCCACGTTCCTCGGGGTCGGCTCGAAGGACGGCACGTACTACTCCCTCGATCCGACCACCGGGCGATTGCGGTGGTCGACCAACGTCGTGTTCGGTGGCTTCTCGGGCGGGTTCATCGCCACCACCGCCTACGACGGCAGCCACGTCTTCGGCTCGACCGCGCTCGGCGACTACGGCCGCTTCGAGGGCGCAGGCCAGGTCCACTGTGACCCGGGGAACCCGCGCGACACCCCCAATCAGGAGCCGTCGGTACACGCCTTCAATGCCAGCACCGGCGCCGTGCGCTGGCAGGCATCGCAGGCCGCGTCGTTCGGGGCGACCACCGTGGCCGGCTCGATGACGTTCAATTGCCCGGCCTTCGGCGCAGTGGTGCAGGTCCGCTCGGCGGCCAGCGGCGCGCTCCTCGACCAGACGGCCCTCCCGATCAACTGCTGGTCGGGCGTGGCCACCGTGGGCGACGCCCTGGTGCTCGGCACGGGCACCTCGTCGCAGGGGTCGCCCGACGGCCTGTTGGTGCTGACGCCGGGCGGCAAGCGCCCAGTCGTCCCCGCGTCATCGGGCTGAGCGGCCGCCCCTGCTGGTGGCCCACCAGGGGCTCGTCTATCATGGTCGCCCGTCAGCCGCGGCGCCCGGCCACGGGCACCGTCCCGCCACCCGTTCTGGAACCGCGGCCCAAGTTGTCGGCATCTTCCGAGGAGCTCCCGCATGCCCGAAGTCACCCTGGCCGCCCAGTCCGGCCGCGACACCGGAACCAGGTCCACACGCCGCTTGCGGGCGGCGGGGTGGATCCCCGGCGTGGTCTACGGTCACGGCGCCGATCCCATTCCGGTGGCCGTCGGCGCCAGGGACTTCCAGATCGCCCTGTCGGGCGAGGCCGGGCTCAACACTCTCCTCTCGCTCGAGGTGGACGGCGACAACTACCTCACCCTGGCTCGGGACATCCAGCACCATCCGGTGCGGAACACGGTGAGCCACGTCGACTTCCTCATCGTCCGGCGGGACGAGGTCATCTCGGCGGAGATCCCGATCAACCTGGTCGGCGAGGCGATCGAGGTGCAGCACGGCGACGGCATCGTCGACCAGCAACTGTTCACACTGCAGATCAGGGCCCGGCCGGCCGACATCCCGCCGTCGGTGGACATCGACATCTCCGAGCTGGTCATCGGCGGCTCCCTGCGCGTCTCGGACATCCCCATCCCGCGTGGGGTCGAGCTCGAGACCGACCTGGAGACCACCGTCGTGGCCGGGCAACCCCCTCGGGTACAGGTCAGCGAAGAGGAGGAAGCCGCCGCCGCGGCCGTGGCCGAGGCCGAAGGAGGCGTGGCGGCCGAGGGCGGCGAAGAGGCCGCATCGTCGGCGGCCGGCGAGGCCGAGTCTCCGCCCGCGGCCCCCTCCGAGGAGTAGGCCCTGCTCCGCCGGCGGCGGGCGGGTCGGGGCCCCCGTACCGGGGCCGCGGTCGATTTCCTCGTCGTCGGGCTGGGCAACCCCGGGCCCGAGTTCGCGGGCACCCGTCACAACGTGGGGGCCGAGGCGGTGGCGCGGCTGGCGGCGCGCCACGGTGGCCGTCTGCGGCCCGAGAAGGGTCTCCACGCCACGGCCTGCCTCGTGGAGGTGGGCGGGCATCGGGTCATGCTGGCCATCCCCGAGACCTACATGAACGAGTCCGGCACGGCGGTGGTCCCGCTGGTGCGACGGGCCGGGATCGGCAGCTCTCCTGACCGGGGGTCGCCGGCTGACGGGGGTGCGGCGTCAGGTCCGGGGTCACGGCTCATCGTCGTCCATGACGAGCTGGATCTCCCCTCCGGCCGGCTCCGGGTCAAATCCGGCGGGGGGACAGCCGGCAACAACGGTCTCAAGTCGATCCACAGCCATCTGCACAGCAACGACTACCTACGGGTGCGGGTGGGCATCGGCAAACCGCCCGGTCGCCAGCCGGGCTGCCGACTATGTCCTGAAGCGCCCGGGTGCCGCCGAGCGCGACGTGCTGTCGGCCGCTGTCGAAGGGGCGGCCGATGCCGTCGAGCTGATCGTGACCGAAGGGGTGTCCAGGGCCATGACCCGGGTCAACGGCACCGATTGAGCGGGGGTCGCCGGTGTGACCGCGGCCGCCTCCGTCGTTGGCCGCGGGGCGCCCCGGTACCCTCGGTGACGTGAGCCTCCGCTCGCTTCCCCCTTTGTTGCGCCATGAACCGGCCATGACGCGGGTGGTCGGCGCGCCCGGTGCCACACTGGCGGTGGCGTCGCCGGCCCAGGCCATCGTGGTGGCCGGGCTGGTCCACCTGGGCGCTCGGCGCCCCGTGCTGGTAATCACCGCCACCGGGTCGGCCGCCGATCAGCTGGCCCACGACCTCCGAGCCTTCGTCGGCCCCGGCCCCCGCCCCGGTACCGCCACTGCCACTCCGGCGACCGGGCCGGACGCCCCGCCGCGGGTGGAGGTCTTCCCGGCGTGGGAGACCCTTCCCTTCGAGCGGGTGAGCCCCGAGGTCTCGACCATGGGGAACCGGCTGCGGCTGCTCTGGCAGCTGACCGGCAACGGCGAGCCGCCCGACATCGTGGTCGCTCCGGTCAAGGCGGTGTTGCAACGCCTCGGCCCCTTCCGCACCGCCGCCCGGCCAGTCGCGGTCGGGAAGGGCGACCGGATCGAGATCGACGAGTTGGTGGGCCGACTGGTGGGCATGGGCTATCGGCGCGAGCCGATTGTCGAGCACCGCGGCGAGCTGGCCGTTCGGGGCGGCATCGTCGACGTGTTCCCCTCCACCGCCGACGACCCGGTGCGCATCGATCTGTGGGGTGACGAGGTCGACCGGCTCACCCGATTCGACGTGGCCGACCAGCGTTCGACCGGCGACCTCGGACGCGTCGAGCTCTTCGGCTGCCGCGAGCTGGTGACCGACGAGACCATGCAGAAGCGCAGCGCCCAGCTGGTCGGATCGGCCCCGTGGGGGCGCCACCAGTGGGAGCGCCTGGCCGACGGGGACCAATTCGACGGCATGGAGTCGTGGCTCCCATGGTTGGCCGACACCGAGGAGCTCGTCACCGACTTGCTGGGCGATGACGCCCTCGTCGTGCTGGTCGAGCCTCGTCGGGTCCGCGACCGGGCCGCCGAGCTGTTGGAGGAGGAGTCGGCTCTGGCCGCCGCCCTGGCGTCGACTTGGGGGCTCGAGGCCGGCTCCGAGGCACCCCGCCTCCACGTCCCCTTCGACCGTATGTTGGCCGACACCAGTGCCGGTGTGGTCTCGCTGGTGCCCACGGCGGAAGGACCGGAGATCCCCGTGGTAGAGAGCCGGGGCTGGGAGCCGATCCTCGGGGACGGGTCGAAGCTGGCCGGTCAGGTCACGGCTCTGGTCGAGGCCGGCTACTCGGTCGTGCTGTGCTCGTCCACCCCGGGGGGAGCAGACCGCCTGTCCGGCGTCCTGGCCGAGGAGGGGATCACCGTCCCGGTGGTCGGGCCCGCTCCGGGCCCGGATGGAAACCAGCGGTCCGGCGGCTCGGTCGATCTCACCGGAGCCGGGGCCAGCATCGTGGTGGCCGCCGTCGATCGGGGCTTCGTGCTGCCCGGGGCGCGCCTGGCGGTGCTGGCCGAGTCCGACGTGACCGGGCGGCGCAGCCCCCACCGGCAGGCCCGCACCCGGGCCCGCCCGGTCGACGGGTTCTTCGACGACCTGGCCCCGGGCAGCTTCGTGGTCCACCGGCAGCACGGGGTCGCCGTCTACGGCGGCATGGTCACCCGCACCATGGGGGGCGCCACCCGCGACTACCTGCTCCTCGAGTACCGGGGTGGCGACCGCCTCTACCTGCCCACCGACCAGATCGAGCTCCTCACCCCCTACGCCGGGGGCGACTCGCCCACGGTCAACCGCCTGGGCGGCTCCGAATGGCAGCGGGCCCGCTCCAAGGCCCGCGCCGCCGTGCACGAGGTGGCCGAGGAGCTCGTGGCCCTGTACCGCCGCCGGCTCCAGGTCGATGGCCATGCGTTCGGGCCCGACACGCCCTGGCAGGCCGAGCTCGAGTCCTCGTTCCCCTTCGTCGAGACGGCCGACCAGCTGCGGGCCATCGAGGACGTGAAGGCCGACATGGAGCGGCCCCTGCCGATGGACCGGCTGGTCTGCGGCGACGTCGGCTTCGGCAAGACCGAGGTGGCCATCCGGGCCGTCTTCAAGGCCGTCCAGGACGGCTACCAGGCCGCGGTGCTGGTGCCCACCACGTTGCTGGCCAGTCAGCATTTTCAGACCTTCGCCGATCGCTACGCGCCCTTCCCGCTACGAGTGGAGCTGCTGAGCCGGTTCCTGACCAACGCCCAGGCCAAGGTGGTGCTCGACGGCCTGGCCGACGGATCGGTCGACGTGGTGGTGGGCACCCACCGGCTGCTCGGCGGGGACGTGGCCTTCCGCAAGCTCGGCCTCCTCGTGGTGGACGAGGAGCAGCGGTTCGGGGTGGGCCACAAGGAGTCGATCAAGGCCCTGGCCGAGGGCGTCGACGTGCTCACCCTGACCGCCAACCCCATCCCCCGAACCCTCGAGATGGCCCTCACCGGTATCCGCGACCTCTCCATGGTCAACACACCGCCCGCGGCCCGGCGCCCCATCCTCACCCATGTGGGTGAGCTGGACGAGGGGGCCGCGTCCGAGGCCATCCGCCGCGAGCTGCTCCGCGAAGGCCAGGTCTTCTACGTGCACAACCGGGTCCGTGACATCGACTCCGTGGCCGAGCGGGTTCGGCGCATGGCCCCCGAAGCCCGGGTCGCGGTGGCCCACGGGCAGATGGACGAGGGGACCCTCGAGAAGGTGGTCTTCGACTTCTGGGAGGGTGGCTACGACGTGCTGGTGTGCACCACCATCATCGAGTCGGGGATCGACATGCCGACGGTCAACACCTTGGTGGTGGACCGGGCCGACCTGCTGGGCCTCGGCCAGCTCCACCAGCTACGGGGCCGGGTGGGTCGGGCTGGCCAGCGCGCCTATGCCTACCTCTTCCACCCGGTCGACCGGGTGCTCACCGAGCAGGCCTACGAGCGCCTACGGACCATCGGCGACCACACCGAGCTGGGCTCGGGATTCAAGATCGCCCTCCGTGACTTGCAGATCCGTGGGGCCGGCAACCTGCTCGGCCGCGATCAGTCGGGCCACATCGCCGCCGTCGGCTACGACCTGTACGTCCAGATGGTCTCCGAAGCGGTGTCCGAGCTGAAGGGCGATCCCCGGCCCCAGCCGATCGAGCTCTCCTTGGACCTGCCTGATGCCGCCCACCTGCCGCCGAACTACGTCGAGGCCGAGGATGTCCGCCTCGAGGCCTACCGTCGGCTGACCGGCGTTCGCACGATGGACCAGGTCGAGGACGTGCGGACCGAGTGGGAGGACCGCTTCGGGTCCCCTCCGGGCCCGGCTACCGCCCTGCTCGACGTGGCCCGCCTCCGGGTCCAATGTCTCCGCCTCGGCATCACCGACGTGTCGGTGAGCCAGCCGGGGCGCGGCCTGGCCCCCTCCGGTCACCGAACCTCCGCCGGTCTGCGGGCGACGGTGAAGCTCTCGCCGGTCACCCTGCCTGCGTCGGCCGAGGTCCGCCTGCGGCGGCTGGCACCCGGAGCCACCTACCACCCCGACCTCCACCGCCTGCTGGTCCCGATGGCCCCCGCCGAGCCCGGTGGCCCCTACGCCCCCCGGCTGGTGGCGTTGCTCGCCGAGCTGGTCCCGGCCGAGGCGTAGGGAGCGCCGGACAACGGCCGGCTCGAAACCTTGGCCTGGGGCCGAGGCCGGGCCCAACCGAAGCCGGTGCCCGGGTCCAACCCAGTAGCATCGCCGCCGTGCATCGCCGACTCCCGGGGGCCACGGCCCTTGTCCTCGTCGCGGCCGGCGTCCTGGGCTCGGCCTGTGATGTCGCCCCTTCGGCCGCCTCGGCCAACGGCGCGACCATCTCGACCGCCACCCTCAACACCGAGCTGCGGACCCTCGAGACCACCACGGCCGGCGGCTGCCTCCTCCAGTTGCAGAACCCACAGCTCACCACCCAGGCCACCCAGGGATCCGGTGGGCCGGGCACCTACACGATGTCGTTCACCGACGCCGTGCTCAACAACCAGGTGGGAAACCTGCTGGCGGAGCAGTACGCCACTTCCAGGGGGATCACCATCTCCTCATCCGACCTCACCAAGGCCACGTCCGATTTCGAGGCCATCCTCGACGGCGAGATCAACTCGGCGGTGCAGCAGTCGCAGGGGTCGGGCACGCTCTCGCTGTGCCAGACCGCCACCGGTGGGGTCATCACCGGGGCCCAGCTGCTGACCGGCCTGCCCGCCTCGGTCCGCCAGGCGCAGATCCGCAACGAGGCCGTGGACGAGCGACTGCTGGCGAACGGGGCGAACCTCTCCGACGCCGCCGTCACCCAGTACTACGCGGCCAACCAGGCGCAGTTCACGTTCGACTGCGTGAGCGACATCGCCACGGACAGCCAGGCCCATGCCCAACAGTTGCTGGCCCAACTCAACGCCGGCTCCTCTTTTGCCTCGGTGGCCAAGGCCAGCTCCCTCGACGCACAGAGCGCGGCCAACGGCGGCGCGCTGGGCTGTAACTTCACGCAGACACAGGTGGAACAGGCCCTCCAGGTGCAGAGCGTGGCGGTGGGTAGGCCGCTCGGCCCCATGCAGGACCAGAGCACCGGTCGGTGGGTGATCTACGAGATCACCAGCCAGTCGGTCGAGCCGCTGTCGGCAGCGAGGGCGTTGGTGCGCCAGGAGCTGTTGCAGGCCACCGGCAACGTGAACCGGGTGAGTAAGGAGATCGTGGCTTTCGCCCGCCGCTCCGACATCTCCGTCGACCCGAAGTACGGGACCTGGAAGGCGCTCACCATCGTCCCCCCGCACGGGCCTCCCGACAAGTACTTGTTGCCGGCGGCGTCGACCGCGTCGCCACCAACCGGCGGCCCGTCCTCCGGGCTCGGCCCGGGCAGCACGGGTTCGGGAGCCTCGGGTGCGTCTGGCGCAAGCGGCGGTTGACCGGCGAGGTCGGAGATGCCACCCAGCGAGCCGGTGATCCCGTCGATCGACGTGGTCGGCCTCGGCCCGGCTGGTCCCGAGCTCATCACCGCCGAGACGCTCGAGCTCCTCGGTCGGGCTGGGGGAGTGGTCCTCCGCACGGGACGCCACCCGTCGGCCGCGGTTGCGCCCTCCGCTCGCACCTTCGACCATCACTACGAGAGCGGGGAGACCTTCGACGGCGTCTACCGGTCCATGGCCGACGAGCTGGTCGTCGAGGCGAAGCGGTCGGGGACCGTTGTCTATGCCGTCCCGGGGTCACCGACCGTGGCCGAGGCCTCGGTGGCCAGGTTGACGTCCCATGCCGCCGTGATTGCCGGGGAGGTCGCCGTGCGGGTCCACCCGGCGGTTTCCTTCGTCGATGTGGCCTGTGCCCGGCTGGGGATCGACCCGGTGGCCTCGGGGATCCGGCTGGTCGATGGTGCGTCATTTTCGGTCGATGCGGCCGGAGAGCGTGGACCGCTGCTGGTGGCGCAGTGCTGGAGCCGGACCATCCTGTCCGACATCAAGCTATCGGTGGAGGCGGTCCACCCCCCACCGGTGACGGTGCTCTGGCACCTGGGACTCGACGACGAGCGGATCTGGGAGCTGGCCTGGGAGGAGCTCGACCGATCGTTCGCCCCCGATCATTTGACCTCCCTCTGGATCCCCTACCTCGAGGCGCCGGTGGCGGCCGAGCTGGTGAAACTCGACGAGCTGGTGCACACCTTGCGCCAGCGCTGCCCCTGGGACCGCGAGCAGACCCACGGCTCGCTGGCTCGACATCTCCTCGAAGAATCCTACGAGGTGCTCGAGGCCATCGACGCGGTGGCCGTCGTCGACACCCCTCACCCCGACCGCGGTCGTCCCGGCGGGGCAGACCGTGGCCCCGATGGTAACGGTCCGGACGGTCCGGGGTCGCCAGACCCGGGTTCTGAGGAGCGCGCTGTGGCCCATCTCGAGGAGGAGCTCGGCGACCTGCTGTTCCAGGTCTATTTCCATGCGCTGCTGGCGGCCGAAGCGGGGCGGTTCACCTTGGCCGACGTGGCCCGCGGCGTGCACGACAAGCTCGTCTCCCGCCACCCCCACGTGTTCGGGGACGTGCAGGCGGACACCCCGGGCGAGGTCGCGGCCGCGTGGGAGACACGGAAGCTGTCGGAGAAGAACCGCACCAGCGTCACCGAGGGCATTCCGGCCGCGCTGCCGGCCCTGGCCCTGGCGGCCAAGCTGCAGCGGAAGGCGCTGGCCGTGGGGATGGTGCTGCCGGTCCTGGCCGACGAGGCGGTCCGGGTCGCCGACGGCGTGTCGAGGCTGGCGGAGGCGGCCACCGGCCTTGGGAGGGAGTACCGGACCGTGGACGGGGAGGGTGGTCGGTCCGAGCAGGCCACCGGGATCGGCCTCTTGTTGTTCTCGGTGGTCAACATGGCGCGCGCCCTCGGCGTCGACCCGGAGACCGCGCTGCGGGCCCGGGCCGCTGCCTTCCGGAGGTCGGTCGAAGTGCGCGGGTGAGCCCGCCGCCAGCGTGGCCGGCGGGGTCGCCTGGTCGCGGCGTCGGAGAATTCCCAGGTCCGTGGGGTCCTGGGTGCTAACTTCTCCCACACCGGCAACAGGAGTGACTGCCAACGTGAGCGCCATCGAACAGGTCATCGGCCGTGAGGTCCTCGATTCCCGCGGCAATCCCACCGTCGAAGTCGAGGTCCTCCTCGAATCGGGGGCGGTGGGACGGGCCATCGTGCCGTCCGGCGCATCGACCGGCTCGTTCGAAGCGGTCGAGCTGCGTGATGGCGGCGACCGGTTCGGCGGCAAGGGCGTCCTGGGCGCAGTGGCCAACGTGAACGGTGAGATCGCCGACCAGCTCGACGGCATGGAGGCCCTCGATCAGCGGGCCGTCGACCTGGCCCTGATCGATGCGGACGGCACACCCAACAAGGCCCGCTTGGGGGCCAACGCCATCCTCGGGGTCTCGCTGGCCACGGCCAAGTCCGCCGCCGCTGAGCTGGGCCTTCCTCTGTTCCGCTACGCCGGAGGCGCTGATGCCCATGTGCTGCCGGTACCCATGATGAACGTGGTCAACGGCGGCCTCCATGCCGACAACTCCATCGACCTCCAGGAGTTCATGATCATGCCGGTGGGGGCGGCCTCCTATTCGGAGGCCCTCCGATGGGGGGTCGAGACCTATCACTCTCTGGCCGGCGTGCTGCGGGTGCGCGGCCTGTCCACCACTGTCGGGGACGAGGGAGGCTTTGCCCCGGACCTCCCGTCCAACGAGGACGCCGTACGCATTCTGGTCGAGGCCATCGAGGCGGCCGGGCGCACCCCCGGCGACGACATCGCCATCGCCATGGACCCGGCCAGTAGCGAGCTGTACAAGGACGGGCGATACGTGCTGGCCGGTGAGGGTCGGACTCTGTCCCCGGCCGAGATGGTCGAGTACTGGGTCGATCTGGTCGAGCGCTATCCCATCGTGTCGGTCGAGGACGCCATGGCCGAGGACGACTGGGACGGTTGGCATGCATTGACCGAAGCGCTCGGTGGACAGGTGCAACTGGTCGGCGACGACCTGTTCGTCACCAACGAGGATCGACTGCGGCGCGGCATCGAGAGCCACACCGCCAATGCGGTACTGGTCAAGGTCAACCAGATCGGGACGCTCACCGAGACGTTCGGGACGATGTCGCTCGCCACCCGTTCCGCCTATGCCTGTGTGATGTCGCACCGCTCGGGCGAGACGGAGGACACCTCCATCGCCGACCTCGCCGTCGCCACCAACTGTGGGCAGATCAAGACCGGCGCACCGGCCCGGTCGGACCGGGTGGCCAAGTACAACCAGCTGCTACGCATCGAGGAGACCCTCGGTGAGTCGGCCGCCTTCCGTGGGGGCGACGCCCTGTCCGCCCGAAGGCCGTCACAGTGAGCCGGAGCCCCCACGCCCACTCGAAGGGCCGCAACCGCAGCAGCGCCGCCCGGTCTCCCCGGTCCTCGAATCCGGCCGGAGGGACCATCTCGGCGGGACCGCCCGGGCCGGTGACCAAGCCCAAGACCTCGAGGATCGCTCCGTCGTCGCGGCGGTCGAAGTCGGTGACGCCAGCGGCATCGAGCCGATCCTCCAAGGCAGCCAAGGCAGCCAAGGCAACCAAGGCAACCAAGGCGAAGGCGCCGAAGGCGGTGCGGTTGACGGCGCCACCCAAGGCTTCCCAGGGGTCGAATGCCGGCAAGTCGGCGACGGCGAAGTCGCCGGCGTCCAGGCTGAGACTCACCGGCCGAGCGGCACGGCGGCCGGCTCTTGACTCACGTCGCCAGACCCCCACGTCCACTCCGTCCTCATCGCGTCCGACCGAGGGTCGTGGTCACCTATCGCCGTCCGCCCGACGGCACCGGGTCCCGGTTGCCGTTGCCGCGGTGTTTGCCGTCGCCGTGTTGGCCACCAGCTTTCCGTTGGCCGGCCTGCTCTCGCAGCATCGCCAGCTCTCGGCCGCCGCCGCCCAGTTGAGTGAGCTCCGCCGCACCAACCGGGCTCTCGCCGAGCAGCAACGCCAGCTGAACTCCAAGGCCGACATCCAGCGCTTGGCCCGGGCCGACTACCAGTTGGTGTCGCCCGGCCAGACCCTCTACAACGTGCTCCCTCCGGGAGGCCACTCCGCGACGACCACGCCAGGCGCGCCGACGAGCGGTGATCCGGGCAACCAACCGTTGGTGGCACCGGCCAACGCCCCGAACCTGTCGCCCGACCCGAACCTCTCGAATGCAGCGGGGTCCGGCGGTGGCGGTGCCTCCGCACCGAAGGCGGGAAGCTCCAGCCCGTCATCCACGGGATCCGGCCGTCCACCGGGCCCCACCACCTTCTGGTCCCGGGTGGGCAACTCACTCGAATTCTGGAATTGACGTGGGGCCGGGGGCCGGACAGCTACCACCTGTTTCCACCGCCGATCTCGAAGCCGTCTCCCGACTCCTCGGCCGGCTACCGGCCGGCGAGTTCAGCGTCGTCGTCCGAGCCGGCGACGGCACTCCCGCGGTCATCGAGAATGCCCCGTTCCTGTTCGACGGTACCCCCATGCCAACCCGCTACTGGCTGGTCGACCCCGGCCTGCGGGAGGCGGTCAGCCGTCTCGAATCGGCCGGTGGCGTCCGGCAGGCGGAAGCGGAGGTGCCGGCCGATCGGGTGGCCGAAGCCCACGCCCGCTATGCGCGCGAACGTGACGCGCTCATCGGGCCGGACCACCCGGGCCCGGTTCCCGGCGGGGGTGTGGGTGGGACGAGGCAGGGGGTCAAATGCCTTCACGCCCACCTGGCCTGGTGGCTCACCGGAGCAGACGATCCGATCGGGGAGTGGACTGCGCACCGCATCGGTCTCAGACCCTCTGATGATGCGCAACGCGATTGAGCGGCACCAGCGAGACCACCACCGACAGACCGAGACCGCAGAGACCGAAACCGCAGAGACCGAAACCGTAGAGACCGAGACAGTAGAGACCGAGACCGCAGAGACCGAAACCGCAGAGACCGAGACAGTAGAGACCGCCACCTGTCGACCTGGTCTGCTCCGGGGCGGCCGTGGTAGCAAGGGACCATGGAGCCGGCCGGTCCTGTCGCCGCCATCGACTGCGGGACCAATTCCACCCGGCTGCTCGTCGCCGGCCGTGACGGACAGCCGCTCGACCGGCTCATGCGGATCACCCGGCTCGGTGAGGGCGTGGACGCAACCGGCAAGCTCGCCCCCGACGCCGTCGAGCGCTGCAGCACCGTGCTGTCGGAGTTCCGGCGGGTCATGGACCGCCTCGGGGTGGTCCGAGGACGGTTGGTGGCCACCTCGGCGGTCCGCGACGCGTCGAACGGCGGCGAGTTCCTCGAGCCCGCCGGCCGGATCACCGGCTTCGAGCCGGAGGTCCTGGAGGGGGACGAGGAGGGCCGACTGTCGCTCGCCGGGGCGGTCGCCGAGCTCGACCCTGGAGAGGGTCCCTTCTTCGTCCTCGACATCGGTGGTGGCTCGACCGAGCTGGTCAGCGGGTCCGGGCCGAATGACCCCGGACTGGCGGTGGTATCGCTTCAGATCGGGTGCGTGCGGTTGACGGAGCGCTACCTGCCTTCGGATCCACCATCCCCGACCGGGCTGGGCGAGGCCGAGGCGGCGATCGGCGCCGCGTTGGACCTTGCGGTCGCCCAGCACCCGGAGTTCCTCCGGACGCACCGGCTGGTCGGACTGGCCGGCACGGTGACCACTCTCGCCTCGCTCAACCTGGGGCTCGAGACCTATCGAGCTGACCGGATCCACCATGCCGAGCTGTCGGCCCACGAGGTCGAGCACTGGTACCGCACCCTGGCCCGAGAGGACCACCGGGCCCGGCTGGGTCGGACCGGTATGGTCTCCGGCCGTGAGGACGTGATCGTGGCCGGCGCCATGATCCTGGCCGTGGTCATGCGCCGGTTCGGTTTCGACCGGTGCCTGGTGTCGGAGGCCGACATCCTCGATGGGTTGGTGGCCGACCTGCTCGCTCGGTCGTGACAACGGGCCAGTCCGGCCGCGGGGATCGAGGCTGAGCTCGCCGCACCGGCCGGGGGGACCATCGGATGTCGCCCCGGGCGATGATTATCTCATTTCAGATCGACAGAGCCGTCGTGGCGTCGGCCAGGTGTTTTCCCATGGGCGCGAGCTTGGCTAGCCTTTCCGCCGTGGCGGTACTGTGGAAAAGTGACGTTACGGTCCTAGGTGGCTGCGGCCACGTCGGGTTACCCCTCGGCTTGGCCTTGGCCGACTCCGGCCTGCGGGTCACCCTGTACGACACGAATCTGGCCGCGGTCGACAAGGTCCGATCGGGCAAGATGCCCCATCTCGAGCCGGGCGCGCCCGGGGTGCTGACGGCAACGCTGGCCAACGGCACCCTGACCGCATCGTCGGATCCGTCCACCGTCGGGTCGAGCGAATACCTGGTGGTGGTGGTCGGCACACCGGTCGACGAGCACCTGAACCCCGATCCCCAAGCGGTGGTGACCGCGCTCGAAACGGTCGGCGACCAGTTGGTGGACGGCCAGGTGCTGGTCCTGCGTTCGACCGTGTTCCCCGGTGTGACCCGCATGGTCGAGCGGTTGATCGATCGGCTCGGCAAGTCCATCGACGTCGCCTTCTGCCCAGAGCGGATCGCCGAAGGCAAGGCCATGGAGGAATTGCGGTCCCTTCCCCAGATCGTGGCGGGCCGCACCGAATCTGCCTATCGGAGGGCCGCTGGGCTCTTCGGCCACCTGACCGAGACGATCGTCCGAGTGGAGCCCGAGGAAGCCGAACTGGCCAAGCTGTTTACCAATTCCTACCGCTACATCAAGTTCGCGGCCGCCAACCAGTTGTACATGATGGCCAATGACTACGGGCTCGACTACGAGCGCATCCGCCGAGCCGTGGTGGAGGACTACCCCCGGGCGGCCGACCTCCCGGGCCCCGGCTTTGCGGCGGGGCCTTGTCTGCTGAAGGACACGATGCAGCTCGCCGCGTTCAACAACAACAACTTCGCACTCGGGCAGGCCAGTATGCAGATCAACGAGGGGCTGCCCCTCTATCTGGTGTCCCGGATGGCGGCCCGTTTCGAGCTCGACACGTCGACGGTCGGGATACTCGGGATGGCGTTCAAAGGCGGGTCCGACGACAACCGTTCCAGTCTCTCGTACAAGCTGAAACGAGTGCTCAAGGTCCGCGCCAAGGAAGTCCTTACAACCGACCCCTTCGTAACCGTGGACGACAGCCTCTCTCCGCTCGAGCAGGTGCTCGAGAGGTCGGACATCGTCGTGATCGGCGCCCCGCATGCCGACTACGCCGATATCGCCGTTCGCCAGCCGGTGGTGGACATCTGGAACCTTCGTGGTGACGGGGTGGTGGTGTGAAGCCCCGCGTGTCGGTGGTGATTCCCGCCTACGACGAGGGCTCGAACATCGAGGATGTGCTCAGCCGGCTGGTGGAGGCTGTCCAGCTCCCGTCGGAGATCGTCGTTGTGGTGGATACACCCGAGGACTCGACCGTTCCCTATGTGGAGAAGTACGCCGCGAAGAACCCCCAGATCAGGGCGGTGGTCAATGATGTGGAACCGGGGCCCGCCCCGGCCATCCGGTACGGGATCGATCGGGCGGTGGCCGATGTGGTGGTGGTCACCATGGCCGACGGATGCGACGACCCGCAGCAGATCGACCAGCTGGTGCGATTGGTGGAACGGGGCGTCGTCGTCGCGGCTGCATCGAGGTACTCGAGGGGCGGACAGCAAGTGGGTGGACCGTTCATCAAGGGGATGATGTCGCGTCTGGCTGGGCTTTCGCTCTGGTTGCTGGCCCGGGTCGGGACGAGAGACGCCACCAACTCGTTCAAGGCCTACGACGTGGACTTCGTTCGACAGGTCGGGATTGCCTCGTCCTCAGGTTTCGAGATCGGCATCGAGCTGGTGGCAAAGGCCCGCCGGGCCCGGCTGCCGGTGGCGGAGCTGCCTACCATCTGGCTGGAACGCAATCACGGCGTGTCGAACTTCAAGGTCGTGAGCTGGCTTCCGCACTACCTGCGCTGGTGGCGATTCGCCTTCGGTCCTCGACTGACGATTGAGCAGATCCATGCTGAAACTTGCCCGAAAGGAAAGCAATGACCGCCGTTCTCGTGACAGGATCCGCTGGGTTCATCGGTGGTTACGTGGTAAAGGAGCTCTTGGACCGGGGCCACAGCGTGGTGGGCGTCGACAACTACTCGAAGTACGGGCCAGTCAAGCGTTCCTATGACGACAACGAGCGCTACCGTTTCGTCGAGGCCGATCCGCGGGACGTCGATCTCCTCGCCGCCGAGCTCGCCGGGTGCGACCACTTCATCGCCGGGGCGGCCCTCATCGGTGGCATCTCCTATTTCCACACCTACGCTTACGACCTCCTGGCTGCCAACGAACGGATCATCGCTTCGTCGTGTGACGCCGCCATCAAGGCGCACGAGAAGGGCACGTTGCAGAAGGTGACATATCTCAGCTCATCGATGGTCTTCGAGTCGGCCGACTCGTGGCCGTCCTATGAGGGCCAAGAGCATGAGATCCCCCCGCCGGTGTCGTCCTACGGCTTCCAGAAGCTGGCCGTCGAGTATTTCGCCCGGGCCGCCTTCGACCAGTATCAGCTGCCCTATACCATCGTGCGACCATTCAACTGTGTCGGCATCGGCGAGCGCCGGGCCCTCGGAGATGTCGAGATCCTCAGCGGGAACGTGAGCCTGGCCATGAGCCATGTCGTTCCCGACTTGGTGCAGAAGGTGCTGAAGGGACAGGACCCTCTGCACATCCTGGGTGACGGCACCCAGGTGCGCCACTACACCTACGGTGCCGATCTGGCCGAGGGGATCGTGACCGCCATGGAACATCCCGACGCCCTCAACGAGGACTTCAACCTGTCGACGGCCCAGTCGACCACGGTCCTCGAACTGGCCCAGGCCATCTGGAGCACGGTCAAGGGCCCCGGCGTTCCCCTCAACTGGGTCTCCGATCCTCCGTTCGAGCACGACGTCAACCGGCGGGTGCCCGCGGTCGAGAAGGCCAAGCGGGTCCTGGGCTTCGAGGCCACCACCGGTCTGGAGAAGATCCTTCACGAGGTGGTGCCCTGGATCGAGAAGGCGATCGCCGAGGGCACGATCTAGTACCGGCCCGATCGGCATCGGCGGCCCTTGTCCATCGCGGCGGCCCGTTGCCGGACGGCAGGGGCGGCTCGATCCGGTGCGACTCGTCAGTGGGCCCCAGCGTGCCTGGACGTCGCCCGCCGGCAGTGGCTGCGTTTGCGCGGTGGCCGGACGCCCCGTCGGCTGCGGCGATGAATGATCCGGCCGGGCCCGCGACGGTCAAGATGGAGATGCATCCCGCCGCCCCCGATGCGGTGGCCGGCGAAGGCCCGACCCGTCACCGAAGTGCCTACGGTTGGGCCGCGATCGGCACGGCCACGCTCTTGCCCCCTGTCCTCTATTTCGTCTTCCTGGTGCCGAGCAGATCGACGGGCCACTCCGACGGCAAGCGATGAGCCGGTGGTTCGAGACAGCTCGCTGTTCTCCGACGAGCCAAGGATCACGAGCGGCAGGCCGGCGACCTCGGGGCAAACCGCCGCGGTGATCTGCCCCGTCAGCCCCGAGGGTCAGGCCGTCACCTCGACGGGCGACCCGGTCGCCGGGAGGCCGCAGGCGGCGATCACCCGGTCGATGAACCGGTTGGTCGAACCGTACTCCTCCTCCGCGTACGAGCGTCCCTGGGCGCCGAAGGCGTCGCGGGTGACGGGGTCGAGCATGGCCTCGATGCACCAGGTGAGCTCGGCCGGACCGTCGAACCACAGGCCACCCTTTCCCCGTTCGGCATGCTCTCGGGACCGGCTGTCATGGGGAATTACGATCGGCGTTCCGTACAGGAGCGACTCGACGGATTGCCGAGCGAACAGCCGACCCGGACGCAGGTCGATCATCATCCGGGCGAACGCCAGGAGCCTGGCCATGTCACTCGACCGCTCGATGGGCCAACCGGACTTGTTGCGACCCCGATGCCAGACGGAGAACGCATCGGTATGGACGAGACCGACGTGCTCGTCGGGGAACCGGACCCTGACCAGTCGGCTGAGCTCGGCGGCCCGGCTGCGCTCGTAGGAGGCGCCGGCGGACAGAACCAAGACATAGGCGGTCGACCCGACCCAGGGATTGGGCTCGGTGAGGGCGCTGGTGTTGGCGGCGAGCGGTGCCCCGATCCGGTGAACGTTTGTTGGGTCGGACTGACCGGATGCGATCAACTGGCGCTCGAGTTCAGTCACCGCCAGTACCGAGCTGGCCCTCTCGAACACGGGCTCGAATCGGGGAAACCGCAGGCTGTCGGCGTTCGATCCCAAAGCGAGCAACAGCACCGGAGCCTCGGGATCGAACTCATCCACTGCTGCCAGTCCCCCGACGTTCTGATGTCCAGCGATCAGGATGACGTCGGGCCGAAGCGTCGCGAGAAGCCGAGATGCGTCCTGCCACGGGCGGACAAGGCCTCGATCGACGAGCGCCTGCAGCCCTGGTGAGAGCCGACCGGTCATCCCGGTCTGCGAGAGCGCCTCAATGAGAAGGTCCCGCCGGAGCTCCGATGATCGCTCGATCGGCAACCCGAGGTGATGAACGGCGAAGACACTGTCGCTCGTGCAGGCCCCCGCCACACCTCCTGTGGTGAGGATATGCACATCTGCGACGTTGGCCAAGGCGCCGGCGACCTGGCGGGTGATCCAGCCCTCTTCGGTGCTGGTTTCCCATCGCGTGGTCAGCACTGCCACCACCGGAGCGTTGACCGGCGGGGAGGCGCGCGACGACCCGGTCATGCCCGCACGGCTCCCATGGGTCGTGTCATCGTGGTTGACGAGTTCACGCCGGTGAGGACAGGTCGCCCGCCTCGAAGCTCTCGCCATCTGACCCCTCCGGGTTGGCCAACGATGAACCATCAAGGTGAAGCCACAGGGCGAGCTTCGCCTGATTGGCGGCCTCAGCCGCCTGACGGTTGAGGATGTTCGTGCTGATCTGTTCGCATCGCAAGCTCAGTTCGTTACAGCGTTGTTCGAGAGCCTCGTTGACCTGCACGACATGGGCGAGCAGGTTGCGCTCTTCGGTCATGTAACGCCCGAGCACTCGATAGGTCAAACGGCCGAAGAGTGCGACGAGCCTGCCTCGGATGCCCGTCCCGGCATCCGAGGGATCGAACGAATCGGGCAGGGTCCAGTGGTGATGGAGGTACTCCAGGGAGTCTCGGTTGCGGATTACTTCGTCCCCAGAGACCGGCTCTTCGTCCGGGGGGAGTGGCGCCCATGCCAACACCTTGTGCTCGTCTCTCAGCCGGTTGAGGATCTCCTCCGGATCGAGTGGTTCAGGTTCCACGATTTCAACTCCTGGCATCGGCCCAAGTCTTGCTGCTTTCCCTGGGATCAACTGGTCAGCTGGCCAGCCTGCAACTCGACGAGCCCGTGTCCGACCAGAGGGTCGAGGACTCGGCCAAGACCACCAAGGACCGACAATGGGCAATGGGTCACGGCTACACCACGACGAAGGTCCGCGGCCCTGACTATACCTCCGGCCGGCAACCTCCAAGGACCTGCGAGATCGCACGGTTGGATGCACCAGCATGGTAATGTCAGGGCCCGTCGTGCGAGGGATCGCTGGGCTGTCCGGCGATGGATGAGGTGCCGGTCCCGATCGATGGGCGACCGACACGGAGTTGTCGGCAGGCTTCACGGATTGAGAGGACCCGGGTGTCGGGCGTTGGCAAGTCGCGACAGGCGAATGACGCGACGGGCTCGGGTGTCGACGACGGCCGCCGTGACGTGTCCGTGGTCGATGCGTTGGGTTGGCTGACCGATCAACTGGCGGAGGCCAGAACCGAGCAGGCTCCGGTCGCTCTTCCGGAACAGGACTGGAGCGTCGGGGGCGGGTGGTCCTCAACGAGCTACTGGCATTGGCTCCACTCATGGGACCGGTACCGCGCCGAGCATGCCGACGAGGTGCTTGAACTTCAGGTCCCATCGGAGGGCCCACTTGTCAGCATCGTGGTGCCCGTGTACAAGCCGCTCCTCTGGTACTTCCGGGAGTGCGTGCTCTCGGTGCTCGAGCAGACCTATCGGAATTGGGAGCTCTGCCTCTGCGATGACGGATCGGAGGACCCGGAGCTGACCGCGGCCATGGCCGAGTTCGCCAATGGTGATCCGAGGATAAAGGTGATGGCCCTCGAGCGGAATGGTGGCATCTCACGTGCGACCAATCGGGCGTTGGCTGCCGCCACCGGGGAGTTCGTCGCCCTTCTCGACCACGACGACGTCCTCGAACCGGACGCCCTGGCCGAAGTGGTGGCGGCCATCGCCAGAGCACACGATGTCGACGTGGTCTATTCCGATGAAGACAAGCTCGACCAGTTGCATCGCCGCTACTTGCCCATGTTCAAGCCCGACTGGGACGCCGATCTCCTGCTCGTCTATCCCTACCTGGGGCATCTGCTGGCAATCCGCAGTGACCTGCTGAGGCACATCGGTGGTTTTCGCCCGGAGTTCGACGGAAGCCAGGACTATGACGTCATGCTGAGGGCCACCGAGCTCGCCCGGAAGGTGGTGCACATCCCGAGGGTCCTGTACCACTGGCGCGCCGTTGCCGGGTCGGCCGCCTTGGCCGAGGACGCCAAGCCGTGGGCCCATCTCGCCAGCAGGAAGGCACTGGAAGACGCGGTGGTGCGGAGGGGAATCGACGCTTCCGTCGAGAGTGGCCCGTTCAAGGGCGCATATCACGTCCGCCGGAAGATCCGCGGCGCACCCACGGTGAGCATCATCATCCCATTTCGTGATCAAGCGGGATTGACGGCGAAATGTCTCGATTCACTGAACGCCGATCCGGGCTACCCCATCGAGGAAATCATCCTGGTGGACAACGGGAGCACCGATCCGGAGACCCGTGTCCTGTGCCGGCAGCTCGCAAAGCGTCCCGACATCCGACTCATGGACTATCCAGGGGTGTTCAACTGGTCGGCAATCAACAATGCCGCGGCAGCCAGGAGCGAGTCGGACATGCTGCTCTTCATGAACAACGACATCGAGGCTACCACTGGCGGGTGGTTGCACGCCCTCGCCGAGCTGGGACAGCGGCCAGAGGTCGGCGCGGTCGGCGCTCGCCTCATCTATCCGGACGGGAAGTTGCAACATGGTGGTGTCGTCCTTGGATTTGGTGGCCCAGCAGGTCACATCTTCACCGGGTTGCCGAAGGGTTTGCGTGCCTATATCGGATGGGACCAGATGGTTCATCAATACAGCGCGGTCACGGCGGCGTGCATGCTCGTGCGGCGCACAGTGTTCGAAGAGGTCGGTGGTTTCGACGAAGCGCTCGCCGTGGGCTACAACGATGTGGACTTCTGTATCCGCCTCGGAAAGGCCGGGTACAGAATCCTCTACACCCCCCACGCTGAGTTGACTCACTACGAATCTGTCAGCCGTGGCTACTCGGGTTACAGCAGCGATGTCCAGGAGTTCCTGGGCCGATGGATGGATCTCCTGGTGCAGGGTGATCCGTTCTACAATCCGAATCTGAGTCGTCTTGATGCGCGCTGTCCGGTGCGTTCACCCGAGGAGGATGAGCGGTGGCTCAAGTTGCTCACCGGCCTCATCGCGGCGGACCCTCTCGAACAAGACTCCGAACCAGGTCAGACCGCAGCGGATGATGGATCGCGTGCAGCGGTCTGAGCACACGGGTCGGGATCGCGCTGCAGACAGCCCCGTGGCGGTGCCCGAGGTCAATGTCCAACACGGTGTGTTCATCGTCGGAATGCACCACAGTGGGCTCGAGCTCATCGCCGAGCAGCTCAGTCAGCTGGGACTTCCTCACATTGGTCGGTCGACATCGGCATCTGGAGCAGCCCGTGCGCCCGAGGGGCTCACTCGGTTCAACGACCGACTCCTCTCCGAACTGGGAGGAAGTTCGAAGAAGCCCGCGCTCGTCTCCCGCCTCGATCTGCGGAATCGACTGGGCGACCACTACGACGAGGCCCGCCGGGTCTTTGCCAGCGTTTCTGGGGTGAAGTCGGGTGATGTGGCGGATGGGGGCTCCTGGTCGTGGGCCGATCCCCGGAACGCCATGTTGGCTCCCTTTTGGATCGAAGCCCTCGGCATCTCGCCGTCAATCGTCCTGGTCCACCGCCATCCATTTGACGTGGCACAGACGCTGTCCGAGGACGAGCATCTCTCGTTCGAGGATGGACTCGTGCTCTGGGACGAGTACAACCGCTCTGCACTGAGTCTCTGGGAGGATCTGCCCGGCATTGTCATCGGAATCGAAGCCTTCGAGAGCGATCTCGCGCTCGGACTGGCCGAGCTGATCAAGCATCTCCGCCGATTCGACATCGTCCCGACCGACGGTCAGATCCTCGCCGCCCAGCAATCCTTCCACGGCTTCGGACAATCCAGCCCTGACGGTCCAGAGCGAGAGGTCCCGAACCGGTACCTCGTCCTCCATCGGGCTCTGAGCCAACTGGACCTTGCCGCTTCGGTGGATAGCGACCAGCTGGTCCAAGAGTTCGCCAACTACTACGACGAGGAGTACTACGCCCATTATGGCAACGAGGGCGACGCCCCGTATCTTCCCGGTGAGCCACAATGGTCGTCCTTCTTCTCGAACGTGGCCGACAGGATCAACGAGGAGATCAAACCGACCTCCGTCCTCGACGCCGGCTGCGCCATAGGATTTCTGGTCGAGGCATTGCGCGATCGCGGCATCGACGCTCGGGGCATCGACGTATCGGAGTGGGCGATCGCCCACGTGCCACCGTCGGTCGCACCCTACTGCTCGGTTGCCTCACTCACCGATGAGATAGACGGTCACTTCGACTTGATCACCATCATCGAAGTCATCGAGCACATGCCTGAGTCAGTGGCGGGATTCGTCATCGCCAACCTAACGTGCCATGCCGAGTCCGTTCTCTTCTCGTCGACATCCGAAGGGTTCGAGGAGGCGACCCACATCAACGTCCGGACTCCGGACCACTGGGCTCGACTCTTCGCTGCCAGTCACTTCTTTCGTGACTTCGAATATGACGCGACGTACTTGTCACCGGACGCCGTTCTCTTCAGGCGCGGCTCGCCGGATCTCATCGACTCGGTCATCGGCTATGAGCAGTATGCGTGGCGATCCAGCAAGAAGGCACAGGAGGTGCTCGACGGTTTCATCAGTGATCGTGAGGAGTTGCTGGCAACCATCAATGAGTATGCCGAGCGGGTCAGAACGCTCGAGATGGAGAATCACGCCAGCATCACCCGTGCGGACGAGCTGACCGAAGCGGTGCACGACGCTGAGCGGGGCCGGAATGCTGATGCGCTGGCGCACCAGGCCCACCTGCTCCAGCGCGATCGGGAGATTGTTCAGCTGAGTGAGGCCCATCGCCGGGTCATGGGTGAGATGGCGAGGCTGGAAGCCGAGGTTGCGGCCATCGAATCGACGAGGCTCTTTCGCTACAGCGCGGGCTTGCGCCGAACTCTACGCGCGGCTGCGTGGACTCCGCGGCTTGGACCGGTGAGCTCCGCCCACGGTTCACTGTCGAGCCCGTCAACCCGGGCCCGGCCGCCGCCTCTGTCCGATGACCGGCATGAAACCCCAGGTTCTGGCCTTGTCAGCCGGAGGTAACTACCATGCCTGCGTGCTCCTATTTGCTCCGAGAGGGGCCGGCACGAACGGGACGGTGTCCGGGCGTCCCCTGGGCCGGACGGTGGCTACCGCGCCCGGCGGTCCCGCGGCGGGGGCCGTTGAGCAGCCATGAGTCCCAGCCTGCGTGCCCCAACGGTCAGGTCCCTCGAACTGCAGGGATGGCGGATCCGGCTGGCGACCCTGGTGGACAGCGACTACGAGGCGTGGTTGGAGGTGCGGACCCGCTGTCGCACCTGGCTCGTGCCCTGGGAGCCGAGATCCAAGGGGGCTCCACTGGCACCGGAGGACGCCGCCAGTTTCGCGGCTCGGTGCGGGATGCGGGAGCGGGAGCGCCAGCTCGGCAGCGGCTTCGGGTTCGGGATCTTCGTCGAGGGCCGCTTCGCCGGTGAGATAACCCTCTCCTCGATCCAACGCGGCCCGTTCCAGAACGGGTCCATCGGCTACTGGATCGATGAGGAGATGGCTGGCTCCGGTCTCATTCCCGAGGCCGTCGTCGTGGTGCTGCAGTTTGCGTTCGAGACCCTCAGGCTCCATCGCGTGGAGATCGCCATCATCCCTCGGAATGCGGCGAGCCGCCGGGTGGTCGAAAAGCTCGGGCTGCGGAACGAGGGTGTGGCCCTTGGTTTCTTGGAGATCAATGGCGAGTGGGAGGACCACCTGCGATACGCCATGACCAGTGAGGAGTGGTCCATCCGCGGTCCGGAGCTACGGATGGTCTGGTTGAAGAGGGACTAGCTCGCTCAGGTCGACAGCTCGGGACCTCTCAGATCCGTACGGGATCGAGGGGCCGCGCCCGATGTCGTGAGGTCAACAAGGCCAACAGTGGAAAGAGTGGACATGCAGGTCAAGGTGCTGGGTGTGTAGGTCGTGTGGGAGGGCAGGTCGTCGCGGGCCTGCACCGGTGGGCCTGACCAGGAGGAACCTCTGACCGTGGTGTCTGTTCAGGCCCAAGAGACCGCCGCCCGAGAATCCCCTGACATGGGCGGGGATCCGCCGGTGGGCAGCGCCCCCGATGCAGCCCCTGCGGTTGTCCCGGGAACGTCCAGCTGGAAGCGGCGCATCGCCGTCGCCGCGGCTGCCGCCATACCGGCCGCTCTGTACCTGGTCTTCGTGGCTCATTTTGTGCGCAACGGGATCTATTGGGACGATTGGAGCTTCGTCCCCATCGTCAACAATGCGCTGCACCATCATCTTGACTGGAGTCAGCTGTGGCAGCAACACAACGAGAACAGGGAGCTGTTCCCTTACCTCCTGGTTGCCGGAATCGGGTTTCTGACCCACCTGAACACAGCCACCATCGTCTACGTCAGCGCCGCCCTGTTCATCATCTCGTTCGTGCTGTTGCTGGGCACGTATCCGTCGTACTCGGGAAGGTCGATCACCTTTTGGCAGACGATCCTGTTGAGTCTCGTGTGGTTCAGCATCGTTGACACCCAGAACGCATTGTGGGCATTTCAAATCGCCTGGTACCTGGTGCTGCTCTGCACCATGGCCCTTCTCTTCATCCTGAGTCGCAAGAACGTCTCGAAGGTCGGCCTGGTCATGGCTGTGGCGGTTGCCGCCATAGCCAGTTTCTCCTCGTTGCAGGGCCTGCTTCTGTGGCCCGTTGGTCTGCTGTGCTTGCTATGGCGGGTCAGGGGCACTCGTCAACTGGCGTTCCCCCTTGCCGTGTGGATCCCCGCTTCGATCGCCGCGTTCGTCGTCTACTTCCGCGGGTTCAGCTTTACCACCTCCACGACGGGTGGGGGCTCAACGTCGTTCGCCTTCCACCATCTGGGACAGACCGGACAGTTCGCGCTGGCACTCATCGGCAGTGTGTTCCCCACGAGGTTCTCCGACCCGGTCCTTCACGAGGCCATAGGCGGAGCCCTGTTGATCCTGGCCGTCGGGGCGTTGACCAGCTCGGTGCGGTCCTGGAAGTCCTCCACCGCCCTGCCTCTGCCGGCCGCTCTCATCGTGTTTGCGCTCCTGTTCGACCTGACCGTGGCCATCGGCCGGGTGAGCTTCGGGGTGGTGACCGTCGGCTACTCCAGCCGGTACACCATGGTCAATCTGCTGATCGTGATCGCCCTCGCCATCACCGTTTTCGCGATGCCCCGGACGATGCCGGCCCATCGACGGAAGCGGTCCAAGCTTTCGGTGGCCTCGGCTCTCGTGGTCGGGGTGGTCTTGTTGATCGGCGTCCAGACGTCCATGTCGACCGATGTCGGCCTCAGGACTGCGAAGGAATGGAACCAACAGATCAAAGCCGGAGACACGGTCGTGGTCCAACTCAGCCGCATACCGGAGCCGAAACGATCGCAGCTCTTCAAGTCGTACGTGTTCCCGAGCCTGACCTCGGCGATCGCCTGGAAGTGGTTGCCGATGGTCCAGCAGGGTCGGCTCGGGGAGCTGGCGCCGGACTCGGCGCCGGCCTACGAACACAACCCGCTGCCGTCGGTGCCCTAGGGACGGCCCTACCCGGGTAGCCGGGCCGGAAACCCTGGTTTCGAGACCCTCGGCACTCGGTGTGCGATCGTCTGAGCTTGCCGATCCACGGCGGATCGACCAGCACCGGGCTCGTTGACGGGTGGGCAGATCAGTGGGTCCGGTCGCACCGGCGAGACGTCCGGTCAGGGCTCGACCGACGACGCGGACAGGTGACGACGCGATGATAATGACGACGCGTCGATCAGCCGTCGACGCCTCGGACCACGGCGGGGGAGTGCCGGAAGAACTGCTCCACGTCCTGTTCGTAGCGGTAGGCGGGACCCTCCGGTCCGGTGGACCGGCGCAGGTTGTTGGCCCGGGCGAAGCTCTCGACCGCGCCGGCGCTCGTATAGCGGTAGCGGAATCCCGCTTCGAGGAGCCGGGAGATGTCCACCCCTCGTCCGTAGCGGATGACGCCCTCCATCTCCGGTGGGAACTGGACGAGGCCCAGCTGGCGGAGGGGGGCGACGAAGGCTCGGGGCCGTATGGGGGGCAGCGGGAGCAGGTACGCACCGCTGATCGAGGCCACTTCACTCCAGGGCAGCTTGCCCGCGCCGGCCACGTTGAACACGCCCGGGACCCGGTGCCTGGTGACGTACTCGAGGGCCCGGACGACGTCGTCCTCCTCGATGAACTGGACCAGCGGGTCGAACCCGGCGATACACGGCAGCAGTCGGCGTCGGAGGTTCTGGCTGATGGGGGTGATGATGTCGGTCCCGAGGACGTTGGCGAACCGGAGGACCGAGACCACCAGGTGCGGGTTGTCGAAGGTGAAGTCCCGCACCAGGGACTCGACCTCGATGAGCGAGCGCTCGAGGCGGGTGCGCACCGGGCTCTGGCGCTTGGTGTCCTCACGGAACCAGGCCGGGTCGTTCTCGGCGGCTCCGTACACATGGGTGGAGGACTTCACCACCACCTGGCGGACCGACGATCCTCCGGAGCCGGCCGCGGCCAGGAGGTTGAGCGTGCCGATGACGTTGATCTCGTGGAGCACGCGGCTCGGGATGTTCACCGAGTTGGTCTCGAGGAACGTGTGCACGATGGTGTCGACCTGGGTGGCCCGAACGATGCGGCTCAGGATCGAGTACTTCTGGTCGGACCGGACGAACTCGGTGCGCTCGAGGGGCACCCTGGGCTCGTTGGCCCCGAGGCCGAGGATCATCTCGACGTCGGGCTCGTTCTCGAGTGCCTGGGCCATGCGCCCGCCCCAAAAAGTGTCGAGCCCGGTGATCAGGACGCGCCGCCCCATCGGCTCAGCCGAACCAGATGCTGCGGCGCTCTCGCAGCATGTCGTGGAGAGCATCCTGGAGCTTGGCCCGGATGTTCTCGGCCTCGTCCATCACCTTGCTGCGCGAGTACCGCCCCAGCCCGGGCTCCACGTCGAACGTGACGGGATCGAGCACCCGCAGCTTGATCTTCACCGGGAAGTAGGTCACGTACCCCAGCGGACCCAGTAGCAGGGAATTGGCCGTCACCGGGAAGTAGGGGAGGTTGAAGACCTTGGCCACGCCGCCCAGGCGGAACAGGATGGGCATGGACTCCTCGGCGCCGACCACCGCGATGGGGATGATCGGCACGCCGGCCCGCATGGCGATCTCCACGAAGCCGCCTCGCCCGAACCGCCGGAGCCGGTACCGGTCGGTGTAGGTCTTGGAGGTGGCCTTGGTGCCCTCGGGGAACACCAGGGCCAGCTGCTGCTGGTCGTGGAGGAGCCGGTAGGCGTTGTCGGGATGGGCCGGCACGCCCCCGGTCCTCGACCACATGGTGCCGACGAACGGGATGGTCCGGAAGAAGTAGTCGGCGAGGCCGTAGACCGGCCGGCCCAGCTCCTCTTCGATGCCGTGCATGATGGCCGGCGCATCCGAGGGGATGGCACCGGCATGGTTGGCGATCAGGAGGGCGCCGCCGGCGTGCGGGATCTTATCCAGGCCGTCCCACTCCACCCGGAACCAGTACCGGTACATCGGGTCGTAGAGCCGTCGCACGAGGGAGCGCATGTGCTCGGAGCGGCCCCACTCGTCGACGTCGGACCGCCTCGGGTCGACCGGGGCACGGTCGTCCGACGGGCCGACGGCGACCGGGAGCCGGGATGGTGGCGTCGGCGCAGTCTCCGGCCCGGCCATCCCGCCGGGCCCGGGACCGGGACCTTCGATCGGGCTCGGATCGGCGCTCGGGCCAGGGTACGGACTCGCCTCAGGGTGCGGGCTCGGGCGCCGGGCCGGGCTGCCCACCGCCGTGGTCTCGATCGACTCGCTCTCGACCGCCCGCTCCGGGCGGGCCGCCGTCCGGGTGGTGTCCGGCGGTTCATCGGTCACCGGTGCATCGTAGTGGCCCGGGACATGTCGCCCGGCGGCCCGATCCGACCGGATCGGAGCCGTGCTCACCCCGTCCCATCCGGGGCCGGAGCAGCCCGGAGCCGGCCCGACAGGGGGCCGAAGGACACCAGCTGACCGACGGTGACCGACTGCCGGACCACCCGCCAGGACCCGAATTCCGCCCGCACGGCCGAGAGCACGGTGGCCGCCGCTTCGCCATCGACCAGCGGGAGGAGGACGGTGACGGCCGAGCCGTTGGTCACCACGGGCACGGGCGCGCCCTCGAGCGACTGGGAGACGACCGAGCACACCCGCCCGACCATCTCGTCGGACGGAGAGGCCGTGGAGGGATCGACGACGGCCACGCTCAGGAGGGGAGGGGCGGGCAACAGCCCGAACCGTGAGCGGTAGACGTCCTCGAGCATGGTGATCGAATCGTACAGGGGATGGATGGTGCTGCCCGGCACGTGCTTCCACTGCACTGGGACCTCGGTGACGCGCAGGCCGAGACGCCGGGCCCGAGCCAGGATCTCGACGTCGAAGGCGAATCGGTCGATACGCACCAGGTGGAAGAGGAGTCGGGCGGCCGGGGTCCGGAACGCCTTGAACCCGCACTGCGTGTCGTGCAGACCGAGCCCCGTTCCGGTGGTCACCATCCAGTTGAACATCCGCCCCATCACGGCTCGGAGGGCGTAGGTGCCGTCGACCATCGAATCGGGCAGGGCGCGCGACCCGATGGCCAGGTCGTTGGTGCGGAGACCGTCGAGGAGGAGGGGGACGGCTCTCGGGTCGATGGCCATGTCGGCGTCCATGTACGCCGTGCACGCCCCCCGAGCCAGGGCGACGCCGGCCCGGACGGCTGCTCCCTTGCCGGCGTTGGCCGGAAGGCTGACCACCCGGTGGTGGGGCAGGTGGGCGAGCAGTGAGCGGGCGGTGCTGGCGGTGGCGTCGGTGCTCCCGTCGTCCACCACGATCACCTCGGTGCGCTTCACGTCCACCGCCTCATCGGCCACGGCTGCATCGAAGCGCTCCATCCCGCCCGGCAACCGGTGGGCCTCGTTGTAGGCGGGCACGATGATGGTGAGATCGGGTGTCATGAGCCTGAGATGGTGACCCTATCGGTGACCGATCGGCGGTTCGGGTCGGGTCCCCCGCAGGAGCGTGGGGCCCGGGCGTCGGGCCGGCTCGGGTTGGGGCACCGGGCGGGTCCTACGGCCGAGCGGCGCCCACCAACCCCTGGTACCAGACGGGGTCGAAGGTCACGACGGTGCCGGTGTGGGCGGCCTGGATGATGGTGCTGTTCCCGTAGGCGGTGGCCTGGCCGTCGAGCGTCGGCCCGACGTACATCACCACATGATCGATGGCCCCGCCGCCGAAGTCGTAGAAGAGAAGATCGCCCGGTTCGAGCTGGTTGAGGCTCACGTGCGGGGATATGGCGTACTGGTCGGCGGCCGAGTGCGGCAACGACACGCCGGCGTTGGCCCAGGCCAGTGCGGTGAGTCCGGAGCAGTCCACACCGGCCGCGCTCTCGCCACCCCACACGTAGGGGACGCCCAGGTACTTCATGGCCCCATGCACCGCCGCCAGTCCGGCCGCCTGGGGGCTGCCACCGCTCGACAGGTTGGCCCCCCCGCCGGCACCGGCGGCCGACCCCGCGGCCTGGTTGGCCGCGGTGGTGGCCCCGACGGCGGCCGCGCTTCCTCCACTCAGCGTGCTGGCCACCTGGGCGGCCTGAGAGGCTTGGGCCGCGGCCGCCTGGGCGGCCGCCGGGGTGGAGGCGGTAGCCGCGGCTTGGGCTGCCGCCTGGGCCTGGGCGGCAGCCTGCTGGGCGATCTCTTGGGCCAGCGTTCCCTTCACCTCGGCCAGGGTGGCCTCCGACTGCGCGCTGGCCGCCGCCGCCACCTGCTGGGCCTGGCGCTCGATGGTTAGTTGTTGCGTCTCGGCTTGCTGTTCGGCCAGGAGCTTGGCCTGGGTGGCGCTCAGCTGGCGTTGTCCGGCCTGCACTTTGGCCACGTCGACGGCCAGGTCGTTGGCGCCGATCCGCTGGTAGAAGGTCCGTGTCTGTGCTGCGCCGGTCGGGGCGGCGAACAGCGAGGCGACCGCCGAGGAAGCGGAATCGTTTTCGTACGCATTGACGGCGTCGGCGCGGAGACGCGAGCGGGCACCGACCAGCTGGGACTTGGCCGCGTCGAGGGAGGTGGTGGTGGTCTGGAGCGCGGTCTGGGTCTGGGTCAGGTTCACGACCGCCTGGTTGTACTGCTCGTCGGTCTTGTCGAGGACCTGCTGCTGCTGGGAGATCTGAGCCTCGAGGCTGGCCACCTGGGCTTCGGTGGCCGCGATCGCCGATGGCGATCCGGTCGTGCTGGTGGACGAGGTGGAGGAGGACCCGGCCGTGGAGGACGCGCTGGCGGGTAATGAGGTGGTGGAGGAACCGGCGGTTGATGCGGTGGTCGGGCTCGGTCCCGCCGCTCCGGCCGCGGCTGGCGCCAGACCGAGGAAGAGCGCGGCGAGCAGGGGCACCGACGTCGCCGTCGCCATGATGGTCCGAGACCTGTCGGTCCGGGTCTTGCCCATCGCCCTGTCCGTCCCTGTGCCTGGCCAGCGGCCCGCGGTACGACGGGATCCGTGATGGTGGCGCGGACGCGTTCGCCCGGCTATGACCGATCGCCCCTTCTCCACCTCGGCCACTCCCTTCACGCTAGCGCCCGTGTTGCCGGGTTCCAAGGGTGAATGAGCTGGCCACCGGCCGTGATCGACTGCCCCTTCGTGCCCCTCGTCGCCGTCAATCGGTTGGTCTGTCTCGGCTCCTCGGATCTCGGCTCGGGGAGCACGGTGGCGCGTGCTGTCACCCCGGATCGGCGTCTGCCCGTCGCCGACGGCTGCCCGCCCGGCCCAAGTCGGTAAGTTGCCTGTCTGTATCGGCAGCTTCGAGGGTCAACTGGAGGTCTCAATCGTGGACGGCGTGGTCGAGATCCGGAGCGGTCGGGTCCAGGGAGTGCGGCGCCATGGGGTGTGGTCGTTCTCCGGCATCCCCTATGCCGCGCCTCCCGACGGCGCCAGGCGTTGGAGGCCGCCGCAACCACCCGAGCCGTGGGCCGGAGTGAGGGTCTGTGACCGGTTCGGCCCCATCGCCCCCCAGTCACCGGGGCTGGTGGAGCTGTCCCTCGGCGGCGAGCCCGACGAGCACTCGGAGGACTGCCTCAGCCTCAACGTCTGGACGCCCGCTGCCGACGCCGGTCGTCGCCCGGTGATGGTGTGGGTGCACGGAGGGTCGTTCCTCTCAGGTTCGGGATCGGGCAGCCTCTATCGCGGCGGCCTGCTGGCCCGGGAGGGTGACGTGGTGGTGGTGACCCTGAACTACCGCCTGGGACTGCTCGGGTTCCTCGCGCACCCGGCCCTCGAGGACCCGGGCCAGACCTGGCTCGACGGCCAGGAGTGGACGGGGTTCGGCAACTGGGGGCTCGCCGACCAGATCGCCGCGCTCCATTGGGTACGCCAGCACATCGCCCTGTTCGGGGGCGACCCGGACAATGTGACCGTGTTCGGCGAATCAGCCGGTGGCATGAGCATCTCGGCCCTCCTCGGTGTCCCGGCGGCCCGAGGGTTGTTCCATCGGGCCATCGTGCAGAGCGGACCCCCCTATACGCACTTCGCCGACCACGCGATCGTGCGGGCCGAGGACCTGGCCGCACATCTCGGGCAGGATGTGCGTCGCGGCGCGCTCGAGCGGGTGCCGGCCGATGCGCTCGTGGCTGCCGCCGCGGAAGTGGGACAGGCCCGAGACGGCCGTGGCCAGTCAGGCCTTTTGATGACCCCGGTCATCGACGGTGGGCTCCTTTCGTCGCTGCCCGAGGTCGAGGTGGCATCGGGATCGGCGTCGGAGGTCGCCCTGCTCATCGGCACCACTCGCGACGAGACCTCCTTCTTCACCGTGGGCAACGGCCGGTACGCGGCGCTCGACGAGGCGGGGCTACGCGCCTGGGTCGGCCTGCTGATCCCCGACCCGGCCGAAGTGGACGCGGTGATCGCCCAGGTGGAGCGGGCCCGGCTCGAGCGTGGCGAAGCCGCCACCCCGCGGCACCTGTGGACGGCCATCTCCAGCGAGTTCCTCTTCCGCTGGCCGACCATCCGGCTGGCCAATGCCCATGCGTCGGCCGCCGGGGCCGGAGTCAGCACCCATTGCTACCTGTTCACGTGGGAGTCCCCGGTGTTCGGTGGCTACCTGGGGTCGTGCCACGCCCTCGAGATCCCCTTCGTGTTCGGCACGGTGCACTTGCCCGGGGTCCAGCCGTTCTCCGGGGCCGGCGAGGATGCATTCGCTCTGTCGGCGGCCATGCGCCAGGCCTGGGTGGCATTCGCCCGGTCCGGGTCGCCTGGAGACCCCGGCTCGGGGTCGGTTCGCGCGAGGTCGGCGTCGACAAGGTCTGCCGGATCATTCGGCACCGCGGGGCAGTGGTCGGAGTGGGACCCAGGGCGCCGCCCGACCATGGTGTTCGGGCCGTGGCCGGGCAGCCATGGCCTGTGGCGCCAGGTCGACGCACCTCGGGACGAAGAGCTGGAGGCGGTCGCCTCGGCCAGCGGGACCCGGATCACCTGAGCCGGATCACGGGTGCTCCGGTCGGCAGCCGGGTCGACCCGGCAGGCTGAGCCTGGGTCGGCTGAACTCAGGTGACTCAGCTGGCCCCGGCGGCCACCGCGTCGGCCCAGGTGTAGGCCAGAGGTGGGAGGGGCCCTGATGCCAGCACCATGAGCGAGGCATCGGACGCCCACTGGTTGTTGAACGTGCCGTAGGCCTCGGCCGCTCCCATCAGCAGCGTGCCCCCGTAGAGCGACTGGTAGTCGCTCAGCGAGAGGATGTTGTCCCGGTGGCCCCAGCACCCCGGCTGGTCGGCGGCGGTGCAGTCGATGTTGCCGCTGTTGGGCCCGTCGTCGTACATCCAGAAGTAGTTCGACCCCAGCGGGTTCCCGTTCTCGGCCCAGTTGCTGCCCCAGGCGATGACACGCATCCCGGCGGGTACGGCGCTCGGGCTGGGGTCGGTGTTCCCCTGGGCTCCGGCCTGCGCGTCGGCGTCGAAGGCATCGACCAGGCCCACGAAGGGCGGCAGCCCGCGGTCCACGCGCTCGATGTTAGTGATGACGAACAGCTGCTCGGCCGCGTTCAGTGCCAGGAAGTTCCTCGGCAGGTTCATGGGCCCGAGGCCGTCGGCCGCCCGCGCCGCCGCCGTGGCCTGCTTGACCTGTGACATGCAGTTCGGCCCGGTGTTGTGGGGGTAGCAGGCGCTCAGGAAGTTGGGGTTGGGCGGAATGTTCTGCTGCGGGTTGGCCGCGCTGGGGCCGCCCGAGGCCGCGTTGACCAGCGACCCGAGGGAGGGAGCCCCGCCGAAGCTGGACACGTTGCCATTGCTGGTCACCGTCCAGTAGCCGGTGCCCGGGAACTCGGTGGCGATGGCCGCGGTGGGCGCGTCGAGTGGTGCTCCCCCGGTCGAACCGAAGAACGGCGCGTCACCGAAGGTGAAGATGCCGCCGTCGGAGGCGACCAGCCAGTACCCCCGGCCGTCGGGCGTGGACGCCATGCCGACGATGGGCCGGTTGAGGACGATGGCTCCGGTCGAACCGTAGAACTGGGCGTCACCGAAGGTGAAGATGCCGCCGTCGGAGGCGACCAGCCAGTACCCGCGGCCGTCGGGTGTGGGCGCCATGCCCACGACCGGCCGGTTGAGGACCGATGGCGCCGGTCGAACCGAAGAACTGTCGCGTCACCGAAGGTGAAGATGCCGCCGTCGGAGGCGACCAGCCAGTACCCCTGACCGTCGGGAGTCGGCGCCATGCCGACGATGGGCCGGTTGAGGACCATGGCGCCGGTCGAACCGAAGAACTGGGCGTCCCCGAAGGTGAAGATGCCGCCGTCGGAGGCGACCAGCCAGTACCCCCGGCCGTCGGGGGTGGGCGCCATGCCGACGATGGGCCGGTTGAGATGGATGGCCCCGGTCGAGCCGTAGAACTGGGCGTTACCGAAGGTGAACACCCCGCCGTCGGTGGCCACCAGCCAGTAGCCGTGCCCACCGGTGGTCCGGGCCATGTCGACAATGGGATTGGCTCGCTGGGCCTTGCTCTGGTGGAGCGGGGTGGTGGAGTGCGGCGACGCCGCCGAGCTCAGAGCCATGCCCGCGGCCAGCACGAGAACGGCCATCAGGGCCGCCACGACCGTGGTGATCGGGCGTCCGATCACCGTGGCCGCCACGAGTGAGGAGCTGCTGCCCTCCGGCGGGTCCGACAGTTGTCCCAGGGCGGGTCCAAGTCCAGCTCCCGCCGCATTGCTCAGCCGTGGTCCGAGGGCCGACCTCTGCGCTGCCCCGTGCATCAGTTCACTCACCACGCACCGCTCTCTGTTCCGCAGCCATCCCCGTCGGGCCGACCGGTGACCCTCTCCGGGTGTCCGTCCGGCGACCACCGGGACGCCTGCCCTGCGCCCCGACAGTCCCGTCCCGGTCCGGCCGTCCTCGCCAGTCCTCCTCTGCCTATCGACCGTTCGCCGGTCCGGCTTTAACCCCGAGGCGCTGGTGTTGTCCCTGTTCCTGACGGATTCCGTCGTGTCCCTGACGGATCCCGTCGTCCGCTCCGCCTCCAGGCACAGTGGTGGTGCTCCCTTCGGCCTGGGGGATGGGGAAGTGGGGCCTTCCGACGCCGGCATGGGACTACCACCGGGTCGGGCTGGGGTTGGTCCCGGCTGTTCGTCCGCCGGTGGACCTAGTGTCTGAGGGCAGGCACGCCGGGTCGCGGCCGGTGATGGTCAGGGCCGGCATGGTCAATCACGGGGACGTAGCCCAATCGGTAGAGGCAGGGCGCTTAAACCGCCTCCAGTGAGGGTTCGACCCCCTCCGTCCCCACCAATCTCGACGGCGTCGTGGCTCCGGTAATCGTCAAGCTCAGTGCAGTGTGCGGCTGAGGGCGGCGGCGAGGACCTCGACGAACCGGAGCATGGGACTGGGGTCTCCTGCGGAGCGGGTCGGATTGAGCTCGCCGATCGACAATGCCCGCAGTCGTGGGTCACGGGCCGCTTGTTCGAGGACTTGACCGAGCTGGTCGATCGTCGGTCCGGTGTTCCGGCCGTCCGTGTTCTCGGCGAGCGGGGCGTCGGTGAAGTCCAACACGTCCACATCGACGTGAATGGCGAGTGGTCCGGACGGGAGCACCCTGAGTGCTTCCGCCGCCGCCGCCGACGGATCGGTGGACAGCGATTCGCTAGCCCATACATGCAAACCGAATCCGGCGACCTGGTCGCGCTCCCATTCCGTGGCGAGGCTGGCATCGACGCCCAGCCACGCCATCTGCTCGGGGTGGAGGAGGGGGCGGCCTCCAACGCGTCGGCCAGGACGTCGACGCATCCGGGGAGGGCGAGCCCGTGGGCGAGGCCCATCCAGTCCAGCGCGCCGTCCGCAGTGCGCAGTGGCGTGTTGAGATCAAAGTGCCGGTCGACGTAGAGCAGTCCCGGCACCCCGGCCTCGAGCCGTTGGAGCCCGGCCATGACCGCCAGGGCAATGGTGCAGTTGCCATCGAGCACCAGCACGGCGTCGCCGACCTCGAGCAAGGGACCGAGTCGTTCGGCAAGCCCCTGCACACAAGCCAGCACCTGCTCGGTGTTCTGCGCGTAGGGGTGCACCCGGTCGGGTGTCCATAACTGCTCCGGGAGGTCGCCGGCATCGTGGACGTCGAGCCCGGTGGCGACCAGGGCATCGATCAGTCCGGCCGCCCGCAGGGCAGCAGGTGCCTGGTCCTGCCCGACCGCGTAGCTACCCGCACTGTCCGGGACGCCGACCACCGACAACCGGCTCACTGCTGACGATACGTGGCCCAGGTCGATGGTTGCCCGAGCTCGAGTGTCACCCCGATCCGTCTCTGTGTGGCGGCCACCGCCGACCACCTCGATCTGTCAGATCCTTGTCCCGTCAAGGCTCGAGGCGAAGATCTGGCCGACACGGAGGGGACGCGGTCAGGACTGGAGCAGTTGATCGTAGACGGCTTGCGTCGCCGCACACGGGGTCACCCCGAGCCCATCTCGGAGGAAGTCGCACAGGTTGGTATAGACCCGGAGCGCCTCGGCAACGTTGCCTTCGTCGGCCAACGCTCGCATCAGAACCTGATAGCCGGTTTCCCTCACCGGCGCCAGACGGACGAGTTGGCGGCTGACTCGCACCGCCCCGGGAAGCTCGGTTCCGCCGATGCCGAGGGCGGCGAGTGCATGGGCCTCGAGCGCCCGGAGCCGGATCTCCTCGAGATGGCGGCGTTGTTCGTCGACCCAGAAGACATCCTCTCCGGGCAGGAACTCCCGCTCGGACACGAAGAGCGCGACGAGCGACGGGCCCCAGGCCCTCTTCCACTCCCTGAGGGCGACCTGGGACTCAGCCCGGTGCACGGCCTCGACGGCCGCTTCCACGTCGACGTGGGCATCGTGGTCCAGCCGGAGCTGCAAGCTCGACCGGCCGGCGAGGACTCCCGAACCCAGGATCTTCCGCAATTTGGAGATGAGGGCATTGAGCCCGGCGTCGGCGGCGACGGGAAGTTGGTCAGGCCACAGGGCACGGACCAACTCCTCACGCCCGACCGGCCGATGGCGCCGGAGCACGAGATAGGCGAG
This sequence comes from uncultured Acidimicrobiales bacterium, assembly GCA_963727075.1. GTDB lineage: Bacteria > Actinomycetota > Acidimicrobiia > Acidimicrobiales > RAAP-2 > Bog-756. The sequence continues at coordinate 1,270,240 of CAVSET010000006.1, read as the reverse complement.
CAGGAGCCGGCCCTGGCGCCCGGGGAGTCGCCCTTCGAGGCGCTCGCCACCCCGTTCCACCACGGTGGGCCCGCAGAGCTGGATCCTGGTCAGTGGCTGTGGCACCAAGGTCACGCCAACATTCTGTCAACACAGTTGACGTACAACCGATGAGGAGGATGCCGTGGCCAGGATCATCCGATGTGAGTGTGGGTACGTGGCCCGTGGTGACACCGACGACGAGGTTGTCAACGCCATCCGCGGGCACCTGACCACCGACCACCCGGCCCTGCTGGAGACGGTCGGTCGGGAGGACCTACTCGGTTGGATCCAGGTCGAATAGCCCAGACGACGAGGAGGTCGGAGATGTCTCTTGGAGGAACGACGACGAGCCGACGCCGGCTCACACGGAACGACGTGCTGGTCGATCCGCAGTGGTTGGAGGGGCACCTCGCCGATCCCACGCTCCGACTGGTCGAGGTGGACGTGAGCCCCGCCGCCTACACAGAGGGGCACATCGACGGGGCGGTGCTTTGGAATGTGTACGGTGACCTGAAGGACGCCGAGTACCGGCCGGTCGACAGGGCGTCGATCGAGGTCCTGGTTCGCCGGTCCGGGATCGACGAAGGTTCGACCCTGGTGTTCTATGGGTACGCCCCGGCCATGGGCTTCTGGCTCATGAAGCTCTACGGTCACGCCGATGTCCGTATCCTCGACTCGGCTCGGGAAACGTGGCTACGAGAAGGAAGACCGTGGACGACGGTCGCTCATCCGCCTGCGGTGACCGGGTACTCGCTACCCGATGAGGACAGTTCGATCCGGGCCGACCGTCTCGACGTCGACCATGCCATTGGCCAGCCGACCCACATCCTTCTCGATGTCCGGAGCGACCTCGAGTATTCCGGTGAGCGGTTCTGGCCTTCCGGCGGACAGCAGGCTGGCGGGCGCGCCGGTCATGTCCCGTCCGCCCTCAACCTGTCGATCGAGTCACTGTTCGACGAGCGAGGGTCTTTTCGCTCCTCAGCCGACGTGCGGAGACAGTTCGGCACGGTTGATCTCCCCGACGATGCCGAAGTGACCTGCTACTGCACCATCGGCGGTCGGGCCAGCACGGCCTGGTTCGCGCTCCGCTATCTGCTGGGCCGTCAACGCGTCCGTGTCTACGACGGATCCTGGGCCGAGTGGGGACTGATGACGGCCACACCGGTGGAGCGTGCCTAGTCGTATATCCCACCCTTCGACCTTGCGTCGTGCATCGATCGAGGGGAACCTGACCGACGCCCAGCCAAGGCTCGAGTGGTGAACCTCGGCGCGGACCCCTGGCCGCATCCCGTGTCCCGATGGCGTCGCCGTCCACGTCGACCCGGCTTCCATAACCGCCGTTTGGACGCCGCGGCGCTCTAGAGTTCAACTGGATCGGTTCATAACGGCGCGGCACCGGCCGGCCTGGATGACTGACGACACTGACGGAACACCGGGACGCATGGGACACGAGGACGATCACCGAACACTGCACCTTCGGCTCAGCCGCGCCGAAGACATGTTCGAGATGCCCCAGACCGATCTGTTCTCCGAGTACCGGAACTTCCTCACCGGCATCGACTACTGCATCAGCGAACTCCGCAGCCGCTCGAGGCGCGCGCCGGTGCGGCTCGAACTGGAGCTGCCCAGCTCGGAGATCGACCACCAGACCGAGGCCCAGGTGCAGCGAACGCTTCGGCGCTACTGCGACCACCGCCTGAGCTACAACCAACGGGAGCGCCGGGCGGTCCGGCTCGACGGGTTGTCCTCCTTGACCATCGGCCTGCCGGTTGCCGTCATCGGCATCCTGGTCGCCATCCTCGGTGCCCGCGCCGCCGGCACGAATGGCAATGTCAACGTGCTCCTCGACACGGGCGGCTGGGTCCTCACCTGGGTCGGCCTCTGGTACCCGTTGGACACCCTCCTGTTCACGCCTCTGGCCTACGGCCGGGAGAATCAGGTGTTGCGCATGCTGCGGGAGGCGCCGATCCGGATCCGTCCGCCGGCCGGCGAGCTGGCCGGCTGAGCCGGCGACACTGGGTCGGTGTGCGGACGACGAGACCATGACCCGGGAGGTGACCGCCCGCCTCAGCGCCGCCGGGTGCGTGGCGGCGGGCGAGGAGGCGGCCGAGCTCATGGCGTCGGCCCCGGACCAGACCGCGCTCGAGGCGTGGGTGTGCCGCCGCGAGCAGGGGGAACCGCTGGCCTGGATCACCGGCTCGCCTCTCGTTCTGCGGTCACGCGGTCCATGTCGACCGGGGGATCTACGTGCCGAGGCGGCAGAGCGAGGAGCTGGCCGGGCGAGCGGCCCGGCGGCTCGCCGCCGACGAGACGGCCCGGGCGGTCGACCTGTGCACCGGCGCCGGCGCGGTCGCCGTCCACCTGATGGCCGTTCGACCGGCTGCCGGGGTGGTCGGAGTGGACGACGACCGGCGAGCCGTGGCCTGTGCCCGGCGCAACGGTGTGCGGGCCGTGCTGGGCGACCTCGATCCGCCGCTGCGCTCCGGGGCGTTCGACCTCGTGACTGCGGTGGCCCCCTACGTGCCGACCGGCGAGCTCCATCTCCTGCCGGCCGACGTGCTGCGCTACGAGCCGCGGCGATCGCTCGACGGGGGTGAGGACGGACTGGATCTGGTGCGCCGGATCGTCACGTCGGCGGCCCGCCTCCTCCGGCCGGGTGGATGGCTCCTGCTCGAACTGGGCGGCGGCCAGGACCGATTGCTGGCCCCGACCTTGGCCGCATCGGGCTTCGAGCGGGCTGAAGCCTGGTCGGACGAGGACGGCGATCTGCGGGGGATCGCCACCCGCCGTCGGGCATGGCGCCATCGGGGCGCGGCGGGTCGGTAGAGTCGAACCGTCGCGCTGGCCGATCACCTGGCGTGTGACCGAGGAAGGGGCATGGGATGCGAGGGCTCGTCATGAAGCGTGTTGTGTCAATCGCGGCCTCGGGGGCGGGCACCGCCCTCGTCGTGGCGCTCGTGCTCGTCGCCGTGGGGCCGTCCGCATCAGATGGCCGGCGCGCGCGGCGCGTCCGGCCGACCGACCGGCGTTGGTGGTGCCGACCGCCTGGAGCACGGCCTCCACCCCCGCCACCGACCCCACCATGTTCACCTTCCTGAACGGGGTGTCGTGCGTGGGGCCGACGTTCTGCATGGCCGCCGGACAGACCCAGGCCAGCGGGAACGATGCCCCTCTGGTCGAGCGGTTCAACGGCAGTACCTGGTCGATCATGTCGGTGCCGATGCCCTCGGGGGGCAACGGCAGCTACTTCACCGGCGTGTCCTGCACCGGACCGGCGTTCTGTGCCACGGTCGGGCTCCAGTTCCCCGGCGCCTTCCAGCAGAACTTCGCCGAGATCTGGAACGGGACGGCCTGGACCATGACCACCACACCCGACCGGTCCACAACGGCTAACGGATCCCTCAGTGGGGTCTCGTGTGTGCGCCCCACCTACTGCCTGGCGGTGGGCGGTGACGCCGCCACCGGCACGCCCGAAGCCGTGGTGGAGCGTTGGGACGGCACCTCTTGGTCCCTCGTCACCGACGCCCCCTCGTCGTCGCTGCAGCCCGAGCTGAGCGGCGTGTCGTGCCTGTCCACCACGTTCTGTGCCGCCGTCGGGACCAGCTTCGCCGGGACCGAGGTCCCCTTCACCGAGCTCTGGAACGGCACGTCCTGGACGATCGCCGCCACCCCGACCGTCTCGGGTGCCATCCAGACGTCGTTCTCGTCGGTCAGTTGCGCCCTCCCGACGATGTGCGAGGCCGCCGGCTTCCAAAGCCACGGGAGCTCGAGCGGCAACCTCGTCGAGCAGTGGAACGGCTCGGTCTGGACGCGGCAGTCGGCCCCGAACCCCCAACCACCGGGCGTCGGATTTCCGGCGGCGGTCGACTGCTTCGGCCCCACTTCGTGCGTGCTCGGCGGCCAGGCCGACCAAGGCCTCGGCACCGGGCCCTCCATGGTCCTCACCTACGGCGGGACGTCGTGGTCGCTCGGGACCACCCCTCAGCCCGGCAGCCAGAGCCCGCTGGCCGACTCGATCCATGGGATCTCCTGTGCCGCCGGGTTCTTCTGCGTGGCGGTGGGAGAGGAGGCGGACACGGCCGGGTTCCCCCAGCCGATGGTGCTGACCAGCCCGGTGACCCGGCCCGGCTATGACGAGGTGGCCTCCGACGGTGGGATCTTCACCTTCGGGAGCACCGGTTTCTTCGGCTCGACCGGGGCGCTCACCCTGAACAAGCCCGTCGTGGGCATGGCCCAGACCCCGGACGGCGGCGGCTACTGGTTGGTCGCCTCCGACGGGGGCATCTTCACCTTCGGCGACGCCCACTTCTATGGGTCGACCGGGGCCACCGCCCTCAACCGGCCGATCGTGGGCATGGCCGCCACCCCCGACGGTCGGGGCTACTGGCTGGTCGCCTCCGACGGGGGCATCTTCACCTTCGGGGATGCCGCCTTCTTCGGGTCGACCGGGGCCATCCGGCTCAATAAGCCCGTCGTGGGCATGGCCGCCACCCCCGACGGCGGCGGCTACTGGTTGGTCGCCTCCGACGGTGGCATCTTCACCTTCGGGGATGCCCCCTTCTTCGGGTCGACCGGGGCCATCCGCGCTCAACCAGCCGATCGTGGGCATGGCCGCCACCCCCGACGGTCGGGGCTACTGGCTGGTCGCCTCCGACGGGGGCATCTTCACCTTCGGGGATGCCGCCTTCTTCGGGTCGACCGGGGCCATCCGGCTCAATAAGCCCGTCGTGGGCATGGCCGCCACCCCCGGACGGCGGCGGCTACTGGCTGGTCGCCTCCGACGGGGGCATCTTCACCTTCGGCGATGCCCCTTTCTTCGGGTCGATGGGCGCCGTGCGGCTCAACCGCCCCATGGTGGGCATTGGGGCGTAGCCGGTCGGGCCGGGCCTCCGACGTCCCGGTGGCCGACCTGGACGGGTCGCCGATGCCACCGAGCGGTTCCTCCAGCTCGCCGGCGGCCTCTCGGATGCGGACGTGGCCGGTCCGTCGCTCCTCCCGGGCTGGACGGTCGGACATGTCCTCACCCACGTGGCCCGCAACGCCGACAGCCACCTCCGGCGGGCCGAGGCGGCCGAGCGGGGCGAGGTCGTCGACCAGTACCCCGGCGGGTTCGAGGGGCGAGCCGCCGAGATCGGACAGGGCGCCGCCCGCCCGGCCGGAGCCCTTCTCGACGACCTGTCCTCCTCCTCCGCCGCGTTGGCCGCGGCGTGGGACGGCATGCCCGAGGGCGCGTGGGCCCACATCACCCGGGACGTCGGGGGCCGTGAGCGCCCCTTGTCCGCCCTGCCGGGCCGGCGGTGGCAGGAGCTCGAGGTCCATCTGGTGGATCTGCGGACGCCGGTGACCTACCGGGACTGGCCGGCCGAGTTCGTGGCCGTCTGGCTGCCGCGCCTCGAGGCGGGCGCAGGGGACCGGCTGACTCCGGGAGGAACGATGCCCGATGTGGGTGCCGTCGACGACCGCCAGCGGCTGGCGTGGCTGTACGGACGCACCCGCCCGCCGGGCTTTCCGGAGCTGTGCCCCTGGTCGTGAGGCTTCCGGGCCGACCTGGCTAGCATCTGCCCCACTTCAAAGGGGAGAGCGACGGACATGGCCCACGATCCGGTAGTGGCAGAGACGACGCGGCGGCGGGACAGCCTGGAGCCGCGCTTCTCCCTGCCCGAGCAGGAGGAGCGGGCGGCCGGGGCGCTGGCCCGTTTCCGAGGCGGCCGCGGGAGGCAGCCCAACGTCTTGGTGATCCTCTTCGACGACGTCGGATGGGGTGACTTCGGCTGTTACGGCGGGGGCGTGGCGGTGGGGGCCCCGACCCCCAACATCGACGCGCTGGCCCGGCGCGGGATGTTGCTCACCTCGTGCTACTCGGAGCCGTCGTGCACGCCCTCCCGGGCGTCGCTGATGACCGGCCGGCTGCCCATGCGCCACGGGCTGCTCCGCCCGCCCATGTACGGCCAGCCGGGTGGCCTCGACGGAGAGGTGACCCTGGCCCGGCTGCTCTCCGAGGCGGGGTACGTGACCCAGGCGGTGGGGAAGTGGCACATCGGCGAGAACGTCGAGTCCCAGCCACAGCACGTCGGGTTCGACGACTTCTACGGGTTCCTGTCGGTGTCGGACATGTACACCGAGTGGCGGGACCCCAACTTCTTCCCCGAGATCGTCTATAGCGAGGAGCGCACCCGGTGGGTGGAGAACCTCCCGTTCAACAAGTGCTTCGTCCACGCCGAGCGCGGCGGCGACACCGAGAATGTGGAAGAGGTCACCATCCCGGTCCTGTCCCTGCTGGACGACAAATGGGCGTCCTACTCGCTCGAGTTCATCCGTCGCATGGGCGCCGAGCCGAGCGGGGACCGCAAGCCCTGGTTCCTCTACCACTGCACCCGAGGTGCCCATTTCGACAACTACCCGCATGAGCGGTTCCTTGGCTCCTCGCCGGCCAAGCACCCGTACAAGGACACCATCATCGAGCTCGATGACATCGTGGGCCGACTGGTGGCCGAGCTCGAGGCCACCGGTCAGATGGAGGACACGCTGGTCTTCGTGTCCTCGGACAACGGGCCGGAGATGGAGACCTGGCCCGATGCCGCCTACTCGCCGTTCCGCAGCGCCAAGGGATCGACCTGGGAGGGTGGCCAGCGGGTGCCGGCCATCGTCACCTGGCCCGGGATGATCGCCGCCGACCGCGCCTCCGACGGCCTCTTCTCGCAGATGGACCTGTTCAACACGGTGCTGACGCTGGCTGGTGCCGGGGCGGCCGTACCCGAGGACCGCTACGTCGACGGGGTCGACCAGACCTCGTTCCTCCTCGATCCCGACGGCTACTCGAACCGGAAGTACCTCTACTACTGGCTGACCAACGTGTTCTCCGCCCTGCGGGTGGGCGAATGGAAGTTCATGGTCGCGTCCACATCCGACGACGACCGGGACTGCCTCAACCTGGGTGGTTTCACCGGCGTGACCCAGAAGTACTCCCACGGGCGCCTGTACAACCTCTATCTCGACCCGAAGGAGAGCCGGAGCTACATGATCCGGAAGCTGGCCTACATCGACAGCTTCACCAGCGGCATCGCCAGCCACTTCTCGACGTTCGGCGCATTCCCGCCCAAGCACCCGATTGCCTCGATGAGCTGACTCCGCGCACCCCTCTGGCCAGGCGGTGCTCACCGTGCCCAGATCACGACGAGACCATGCTGGTCCGATCAGGCACATCAGGTGCCTGCCGTCGGCCCGATGCCACCTCCGTCGGGCGCCGGGCACCCCTCTGGGGGCAAGGGGCGTAGAGTCTTGGTCGTGCCACACCTCACTGGGAGCGAGTGGGCCATCGGGATCGTCCTCGCCGTTGTGGGCGCCGTCGTGGGGTACAGGCTCTCCGAGAACGATCGTCGCACCCTAGGCCGGACGCCCTGGGGCCTCCCGTCGCTGGTCTGGGCGTTGTTCTGGTTTCTCTCGTTGCTGCTGGGGCTGGTCCTCTATCTCATCGCCCATTCGAGCGAGGTGCGCCGGACCCAGCACGGCTCGCCCGCCGCCTACCCGGGCACGGGAGGGTCGCCGCCGGTCGGCCGCCCGGCGAGCAGCGCGCGGGCCCTGACCGTGGCCGAGCAGTTCCCCGCCTACCCGCAACCGGCCAACCTGCAGCCGCCCCCACCCGACCCGGCACCCGCTCCGTCGTCCGAGTCGGGGCCAGCGGACCAGCAACCGGCCGCCGCCGGCCAGCCCCACCCCGCCGATGCCGCCGGCCAGTCCCTTCCCGCCGCCGCCGCTGACGCCGCCGAGCACCCCCCGGCCTGGACGTCCTCGCCCCCGGCCTGGCACCCCGATCCGAGCGGGAGGTTCCATTTCCGTTGGTGGGACGGCCATCAGTGGACCTCGCAGGTCTCGATCGACGGGCACCAACTGATCGACACGAACCCCGATCAGCGCATCGGCCCCTACTGACCCGGATCGGCGCACCGCCCTGGTCAGCCACTCGGTCGGGGACCCCCGTCCCAGAGCCGATGGTCGACCGATGGGGCCGCCGGGCCCTACCAATCAACCAAACAAGGGAGGGATCGCCGTTGACCGCCACCCACCTCGACGACGAGGTCGACCTGACCGCACCGCTGGTGGACCCGGAGTTCTACGCCGGCGACCCCTTCCCCTTGTATGCCCGGCTCCGGGCCGAGGCGCCGCTGGTCCGTAACGAGACGGTCGGGTTCTGGGTGGCCAGCCGGCATGCCGACGTGGTGGCCATCTCCCGCGATCCGGAGACGTTCTGCTCTCGCCGGGGGATCATGGTGTTCGAGATCGGCAGCGAGTACGCCACCCCTCCGACCATGATGCACACCGACCCCCCGGAGCACACCCGCTACCGCGGCCTGGTACAGCCCGGCTTCCGGCCTTCGTTCATGCGCGCCCTCGAAGACGGCGTCCGCCGGCGCACGGTAGACCTGGTCGACCGGATCGAGCCCGGCGTCGCGGTCGATGTCGTCGGCGAGCTGGCCGTCCCCCTCCCCCTGCAGGTGATCAGCGATCTGCTCGGGGTCCCCGAAGAGGAATGGCCGCGGTTCTTCCGTTGGTCCGAAGCGGTCATCCCCGGAGCCACCGACTGGCCGGAGGAAGAACGGGCCGCCCTGAGCGGCGAGATGGTCACCTACCTACTGGCCGCGGCGACCGACCGGCGGGCCAACCCCCGGGACGACATCATCTCCGAGCTTGCCAGGGCCGAGGTCGAGGGGGATCGGCTGACCGACGCCGAGCTGGCCATGTTCCTGGTGCAGCTGCTGGTGGCCGGCAACGAGACCACCCGCAACATGATGTCCGGAGGGCTGCTCGGCTTCGCCGGCTCCCCCGGGCAGTGGTCGGCCCTGCGCCAGAGGCTCGGAACGCCCGGAAACCGGGCCGTCCCCATCGCCATCGAGGAGATGCTCAGGTGGACGACGCCGGTGGTGTCGTTCATGCGCACCACCACCCGACCCGTCGAGCTGGCCGGATGCCAGCTGGACGAGGGCGACCCGGTGCTCATGCTCTATGCCTCGGCCAACCGGGACGAGGCGGTTTTCGGTCCCACCGCCGACCAATTCGACGCCGCCCGTGATCCCAATCCCCACGTCGCCTTCGGGTTCGGGCCCCATTTCTGCATCGGAGCCGTCCTCGCCCGCCTCGAAGGCCGCATTCTGATGGAGGAGCTCCTTGCCCGCTTCGGCACGGTCGAGGGGGCGGGACCGGTGGTGCGGTCCGCCTCCCCGGTCATCGCCGGGGTGCGCTCGGCCCCGATGGTGTTCGGCGCGGCCTGAGCCGGGGATCCCGGGATCCCCTGCCGCCGCCGATGCCCGGGCCGCCTATGCGGCGGCGTCGAGCGAGGCCAGCTGGTCGCCGGTGAGCCCGAGGGTGGCGGCGCGGCAGTTCTCCTCGACGTGGGCGACCGACTTGGTGCCGGGGATCGGGAGCATCACCGGTGAGCGGTGCAGCAGCCACGAGAGTGCCACCACCGACGGCGTGGTTCCGGTCTCCTTCACGATGTGGTCGACGGCGCCACCGGGACGGGCGAGCTGCCCGGAGGCGATCGGGTACCAGGGGATGAAGCCCAGCCCCTCGGACTCGCAGTGCTCGAGGACGTCCTCAGAGGACCGGTCGATGAGGTTATAGAGGTTCTGCACGCTCACGATGGGGACGACCGCCCGGGCCGCCTGGATCTCGGCCACGCTCACCTGCGAGAGCCCCACGTGACGGACCTTCCCTTCGGACACCAGGTCGGCAAGCAGTCCGAACTGCTCGTCGGCCGGGACCTCCGGGTCGATCCGATGCAATTGGAACAGGTCGATGTGATCGACCCCGAGACGCCGCAGGCTCAACTCGCACTGCTGGCGGAGGTACTCCGGCCGGCCCACCGGCGCCCACTGGCCAGGGCCCTGGCGGGTCAGGCCTGCTTTGGTGGCGATGACCAGGCCATCGGGGTAGGGATGCAGAGCCTCGAAGATGATGTTCTCGCTCACCTCGGGGCCATAGGAGTCGGCAGTGTCGATGAGGTCGACACCTAGGTCGACAGCCCGGCGCAGCACCGCCACGCACTCCCGTCGGTCGGCCGGCTCGCCCCAGATCCCCGGGCCGGTCAGCCTCATGGCGCCGAACCCGAGCCGGTGGACCTCCAGACCACCGAGGCTGAACGTCCCGCTCGAGAGCACGGGACGGGTCGAGACATCGGTCGTTGTGGACGAGTTGCTCATGGTGCCTCCTCGGGACAGTTGGACCCGACCTGACCCGATCAGGTGGCTCCCGGCTGCTGAACGGTCTGCCGGTCTACCGGTCTACCGGTCTACCGGTCTACCGGTCTACCGGTCTACCGGGAATGGACCACCGATCGTGCCAGGACGAGTCGCCGCCCGTGCCAGGACGAGTCGCCGCCCGCCGCCCGCCGCCCCCGCACCTTCGTGCCGCCGTGCCGGCCGCCGTGCCGGCCGCCGTGCCGAACTTCTTGCTGGTTGCCCGTCAGCGCCGGCGGTAGACCGGGGGCCGGTCCGCTTCCCGGGCCGCCTTCATCTCGGCATAGTCGCCCGAGGCGAACACCATGGACTGCTCCAGCGCCTCGTCGGCGATCGAGCGCTGCACCTCGGCGGCGCCCAGGTTGAACAGGGTGCGCCTGGCCATCTTGACGGTGAATGCCGGTGCTTCGGCGATCCGGTGGGCGATCTCGAGCGCCAGGGCGTCGACCTCGTCCCCGTCGGCGGCCAGCCGGCTGACCACCCCATGGGTCAGTGCCTCTTCGGCGGTGAGGACCCGGCCGGTGAGAGCCAGGTCGGCGGCCAGGCCGTGGCCGGCCATCTGGAACAACCGGGCCACTCCACCCGAGTCGGGAATGACCCCGTGGGCCACCTCGGGCAGCACCATCCGGGTGCTCACGGCTGCCACCCGGATGTCGCAGAGCAGCGCCCGCTCGAAGGCACCACCGATGACCCATCCCTTGAGGGCGCACACGATCGGGCAGGGCATGGTGAGGAACATCTGCGTCGGCCGGTGGCCCCGTTCGATGAACTCGAGATCGGAGATGTCCTCGGTCCTCAGCCCCAACTGGGTGGTGTCGCGCCCGGACGAGAAGGAACGGCCCTCGCCGCGCCAGACGATGGCCCTGAGCGAAGGCATCCCGTGCACCTCGGCCAGCACCTCCCACAGACGCCGGTCCATCTCGTCGCTCATGGCGTTGTGCTTGCCGGGTCGGTTGTTGGTGATCATGGCGACCGGTCCGTCGATCTCCAGCCGGACCAGGTCGCGTTCCTCTTCGTTCAGGTCGCTCATGGTTCGGATCCTCGCGATGGTGCGGTGGCGTCGGGGTCGGTCGGGGCCGGCGCTGTCCCGGTCTGGCTCAGGGTTGCTTGCTCGCCGAACGGCGGTCGTTCGAGCTGCTCGCGGACGGGGACGAATGGCGGTTGCACGGCGTGGCGCCGCTGCCAGTTGGCCCCGTCCACGACCAGTGAGTGCCCGCTGATGTAGGCGGCATAGGGCGAACAGAGATAGGTGGCCGCCCAGGCCAGCTCGCGGGGATAGCCCACCCGCCCGGCAGGGACCCTCGAGTCCTGGCCCTCGTACTTGCCGGGCACGGCCGCGATGGCCGCGGTCTCGTCCTCGTGGGGCATCAGCCCCGGCACGAGCCCGTTGACCCGGATCCCGTAGGGGGCCCATTCGACGGCCAAGGTCTCGGTGAGGTTCTTGACGCCGGCCTTGGCCGCGGCTGAGTGGGCGAACCCGGGACCGCCGGTCCAGGCATAGGAGGCACCCACGTTGACGATGGCCCCGTCCCTCCTGGTGGGGATGAGGCGGCGAGCCAGGTCACGGCAGCAGAGAAAGGTCCCGTTGAGGACGATGTCGACCACCGTGCGCCAGGCGTTGGGGCTCATGTCCTCGGCGGGCACGGGGAAGTTGCCCGCCGCGTTGTTCACCAGCACGTCGATGTGGCCCAGGGCCACCTCGACCTCGTCGAAGGCCAACATGATGGACTCCGGCTGCCGGATGTCGCAGGCCACGCCGAGGGCCCGTCCGCCGGCCTCCACGACCGACGCCACTCCGGCGGCCCGGTGGGCCTCGTCGCGGCTGAGGATGCCGACCGACGCCCCGAGCCGGCCGAACTCGGTGGCGATGGCCTTCCCGAGACCGGTGCCACCGCCGGTCACGATGACCACCCGACCCTCGTAGGTTCCCTCCGGCAGGGCCGACGCGCCGGTGGGGGGAGGCGGCCTGAGGCCCGGCGGGGTCATGGCGCGAGAGCCTAGGCCGCCGCGTGCCGGCGGGTTCGGGCCGAGCCGGCTGACCCGACCCGGCTCGACCGGGCTCACCCGACCGGTTCAACCAGCTCGACCGGCTCGACGGTGGTCCGAGACACCTCGGGTAGCCTCGTCGACCGTGGACTTCGACCTCTCGCCCGAGCTCGCCGCCCTGCAGCAGAGTGTGAGGCGTCTGGCCCAGGACAAGGTCAAGCCGCGGGCGAGGGAGATCGACGCCACCGGCGAGTACCCGACTGACATCTTCGACGCCTTCCGCCAGGCCGACCTGCTCGGGCTGTGCCTGCCGACCGAGCTCGGCGGCTCGGGCGCGGGCATCCTCGGGCTGACCGTCGCCATCGAGGAGGTGGCCAAGTATTCGAACGCCGCCGCGCTCATGCTCCTACTGACCCGCCTGCCCGTCGGTCCCGTGCTCATCGCCGGCAGCGAGGAACAGAAGAAGCGGTACCTCCCGGGCATCGCCTCCGGCGAGCTGCGGGCTGGCTTCGGGCTCTCCGAGGCCCAGGCCGGGAGCGACGTGGCCGGTATGGCGACCCGGGCGGTGCCCGGCCCCGGGGCGGGCGCGGACGGCGGATGGGTGCTCAACGGGACCAAGTGCTGGATGTCGGGAGTGCGCGAGGCCGATTGGTACACGGTGTTCGCCAAGACGGGGGACCCCTCGTCCCGGGCCCACGACTCGATCACCGCCTTCATCGTCGAGCGCGGCTGGGACGGCGTGTCGGTCGGCCGTACCGACCACAAGATGGGTGTCCGGGGTGTCGACACCGGGGAGCTGGTGCTCGACGATGTGCACGTGCCGGCCGAGAACGTGATCGGTGAGGTGGGCGGCTTCCGCCTGGCCATGCTGGGGCTCAACGCCATGCGCCCGATCGTCGCCGCCCGGGGCATCGGACTGGCCGAGGGCGCGCTCATGTACGCCACCGAGTACGTGCAGCAGCGGGAGGCGTTCGGCCGGACCATCGCCGACTTCCAGGGCATCCAGTGGGAGATCGCCAAGCTGGCGGTGGACATCGAGGCCGCCCGGCTGCTGACCTACCGGTCGGCATGGCTGGCCGACCAGGGCAAGTTCACCAAGGAGTACGTGCCCTTCCTCTCGATGGCCAAGTACTACGCCACCGAGCTCGCCGTCCGGGCCTCGGGGTTGGCCGTGCAGCTCCTCGGCGCGGCCGGCTACATGGAGGACCATCCCGACCGAGCTCTGGTACCGGGATGCCCGACAGCTCACCATCGTGGAGGGGACCTCGCAGGTCCAGCTGGGCCTGATCGCCAGGGGCGTGCTGGCCCACGACCTGTGGTGGGACTGATGCCCACCCGAGCCGGCTCGACCGGTCGAGGCCCCGGCCCCACCAGCGCCAGCTCCACCGGTCCCGAGCCGGGCTTCGACCAGCTCGGCGGATGGCCGGGCGTGTTGACCGGGCTGCTGGACGGGACCTCCCTGACCACGCCGGCAGCCGAGACGGTCTTCGGGGAGATCCTGTCGGGGGACGCTACGCCGGCGCAGATCAGCGCCCTGGCCCTGGCGCTGCGGGCCAAGGGCGAGTCGGTCGAGGAGATGACCGGGTTCGTGCGGGCGATGGTGGCCCACGCCGTTCCCCTCGACCTGCCCGCCGGGGTCGAGATGGTCGACACCTGCGGAACCGGGGGTGACCGGCTGCGGAGCATCAACGTGTCGACCATCGCCGCCCTGGTGGTGGCGGCCACCGGCGCCAAGGTGTGCAAGCACGGTGGGCGGGCGTCGTCGTCGGCGGTGGGCGCGGCGGACGTGCTCGAGGCCCTCGGGGTGGTGGCCGACCTCGGTCCGAGGGGGGTGGCCCGGTGCATCGACGAGGTGGGCATGGGGTTCTGCTTCGCCCCCCGGTTCCACCCGGCCATGCGGTTCGCCGCCCCGGTGCGCAAGGAGCTCGGGATCCCCACGGTCTTCAACTACCTCGGGCCCCTGGCCAACCCCGGCCGAGCCCGTTTCCAAGTCGTGGGTGTGAGCAATCCGGCCATGGCCGACACGATGCTGGGCGTCCTCGCCGCCAACGGGGCGAGGCGGGCGATGATCGTCTACGGGGACGACGGCCTGGATGAACTGAGCACCACCGGGCCCTCCACCGTGCACGAGCTCGTGGTCGACGAGGCGGGGGAGTACGAGACCGCCCGGTACCGGATCGACCCGGGCGACTTGGGGCTCGCTCCGGCCACCATCGAGGAGCTCCGGGGTGGGGACGCGGCCTTCAACGCCCAGGCCATTCGGCAGGTGATCGACGGTCAGGCCTCCCCCCACCGCGACATCGCGGTGCTGAATGCCGCCGCCGCGCTGCTGGTCATCGGCCAGGTGGCGGACCTCCCGGCCGGCGTGGCCCTGGCCTGCGAGGTCATCGACGACGGCCGAGCCGAGCGGGTGCTCGAGGCGCTGATCCGAGTCTCGGTCGCCGCCGCCGCCGACGAACCACCCGGGTAGGGCCGTCCCGGCCCCGGTGTTGCCAGCGCAGTCGGCGCCGGGGGAGCCGGTGCCTCGGGCGTGTCGGGCATTTCGAGCGTTTCGGGCGTGTCGGGTCCGGCCGTGGCGCAGAGGTCGGCCAGGCGGGGGATGCGGTCGGCCGGCACGGAGAGGCCGCGGTCCGATTCCACTTCGAGGATTCGGGCGCGGGCGGCGTTGGCACTCAGCCAGCAGGCGACGACGACAGCTTCGTGGCGGTGGCCGTCGTCCACGATGCGGACCGAGCCGCCCCGACACTTCGTGGAGACGGGGGGCCCCGAAGCCGATGCCCGATCCCGGGCCGGTGGCGCATCGTCTGTGACCAGGCTCCCCTCCTCGATCACGACCGTTCCCTCGCCCTCGATGAACAGCACCATTCGGCCGACATCGATGAGCGACCGGGCCAGACGGTGCCGGGTGACCAGCCGGCGCAGCCGCTCGGCATCGTGCCGGACCCAGTCCGCCTCTTCGTAACGCTGCTGCCGGCAGAGCTCGTCCGTTTCCAGCGCCAAAGGCTCGAGCAGGTCGGTCGGGTCGCCGGCCAGCACCTCGGCTGGCCAGGTCTGCCGCCGCCTCCGGGTCGGTGAGGAGGCCGGCTCCGACGGTGGGGCGGGGGTCGTTCCGGAGGCCTTGCGCCGCGCCGGCCGGGTGGCGTTGAAGGGCGGGGACCAGGCCCGGACGAGCCGTGCTTCCAACACCGAGGCGGTGAGAGGGCCGCGACACACCCGGTGGTGGACGGTGTGCAGCTGTCGCAGGAGGCGGGTCGAGGGGGAGCGCCTGTCGCGTCGGAAATGGGAACGCACCCCGACCCGAAGGTCGTCCGACCGGCCGACATAGAGGACATGGCCGGCGGCATCGCAGAACCAGTAGACGCCCGGGGCGTGTGGGAGCCGGGCGGTCAGTCGAAGCTTGCGGGCCTCGGGGTGGCCGACCAGCCGGGGGAGGTGAAGGAGCTCGTCGAGCCCGAGGATCCCGAAGGAACCGGCCCGTTCGAGCAGGGCGTGGAGCAGGTCGCCGGTGGCCAGGACGTCGGCCAGGGCACGATGCGAGGGCTGGTGGGGTAGGCGGAGCGCCGCCGACAAGGTGCCGAGCTTGCAGTCGGAGACGGTGTCGCGGACCAGGCGTCGGGCGAGTGCCAGGGTGTCCACCGCGTGGTTGGCGAGGGGCTCTCGGGCGGTCGAGGTCAGCGCGTGGTCGAGGAAGGAGAGGTCGAAGCGGATGTTGTGACCGACCAGCACCGCGCCGCCGACGAACTCCAGAAAGGACGGCAGCATCATCCCGGTGGTCGGGGCGTCGACCACCATGGCGTCGGTGATGCCGGTGAGTGCGCTGATGAACGGGGGGATCCGTCGGTCCGGTCGCACCAGGGTCTGGTAGGTGCCGAGCAGCTCGCCGCCTCGGTAGCGGGCCGCCGCCACCTCGGTCAGCGAGGAGGTGGAGGGCGATCCGCCGGTGGTCTCGACGTCCACCACCACGAAGGTCACATCGCTGAGGGAGGTTCCGAGCTCGTCGAACGACCGCGGGCTGGCGACCACCATGGGGGTCACTGTAGCGAACACCTGTTCGTTTTCAGGTGGATGAGGCCACCCGGGCGACTACGTTGGGCTGGTGACCGGCGAATCGCCCGCAGTCCCGGCCCCCGGCCGGGATGCTCGCCCCCGTTCGGCTGGAGCTGGTGCCGAGGGCGCCGGTGCGGTCACCCGTTACCGGTGTGCGGCCTGCGGCAACCTGACCCGGTTCGACGTCACCACCCAACGCCGGACCAGGGCGTTCCATCACTTCTCGGTCGGGGGCGAGCTGTCCGTCGAGGACACCGAGGTGTTGGACGAGGCGGTGGAGGAGGTGTCGTGCCGGTGGTGTGGCCATGGCGACACGATCGAGGTCCTCACGGACGAAGCGCCGGCCGGGGACTAGGCCTGGACCCGGACTCGGTGCCCACCGGCTCCGACGGAACGGGCCGCCCCCTGTCCGATCCGACCTTCGTAGCTGGGTTGCGGCCCATCCCGGCCGATGTGGGTCTGGGGGCGGGCCAGCCTTCAGCCGGCTTGCCGGCCCCCGACATCGTCGGAGTGAGCCCCACCGGGGACGGGGTCGAGGTCCGGATCGGTGAGGTGGAGGGATCGGTCGTGGTGGCGTTCCTGGCCACCCGATGCGACGGTTGCGGCGAGTTCTGGCAGGGATTCGCCTCCGAGGCGGGTCGCCAGTTGCCGCCTTCGGTCACGGCCGTCATCGTGACCCGGGGGCCGGACAGCACGGCGGCGACGGACGTGGGGCGCCTGGCCGCTGGCACCGGCGTCCCGGTGATCATGAGCGACGGGGCCTGGGCCGACTACCGCGTGCTCAGTTACCCGTTCCTCGTCCTGGTCGACGCGGCGACCCGTACGGTTGTCTCGGAGACGGTCGGCTTCGGGTGGTCGGACCTCGTCCGGATGGTCGAGGGAACGGGCCGTTGAAGGTCGAGCGGCGTGCCGCGATCGGCGCGGATGAGCCCAGGTCGGAGCGGCCGGGCGGTCGGGTCCGGGCCGGCCGGCTCAAGTGGGCCCGGCCGGCCGTCGATAGTCATCTGGTGGAGGCACCGGCCATCCCCGCGGACGACCTGGCCCGAGTCGGATCGCTCCGTAGGCTCGGACTGCTCGACACCGCGCCCGAGGAGCGGTTCGACCGCATCACCCGGATTGCCCGCCGTCTGTTCGGTGTCGACACCGCACTGGTGAGCCTGGTCGACATCGACCGGCAGTGGCCCAAGTCGCGACAGGGCCCCGAAGCCCTGGAGACGGCCAGGGACATCTCCTTCTGCGGCCATGCCATCCTGGCCCGTGACGTCCTGGAGGTCCCGGACGCGGCCATCGACCCGCGTTTCTCCGACAACCCGTTGGTGGTCGGGGAACCGAGGATCCGTTTCTATGCCGGTTGCCCGATCGCCAGCCCCGAGGGAGCGGTGATCGGCACGCTCTGCCTCCTCGACGAACGGCCACGGGTCCTCGACGAGGACGACCTGGCTGCGCTGCGCGACCTGGCGGCCATGGTGGAGCACGAGATCGCCGTGACCCGGCTGTCCGTCGACGACGAGTTGACCGGCCTGGTCAACCATCGGGGATTCACCATGATCGGTGGCCAGGTGCTGGCGTTCTGCCAACGCCAGCAGGTCGACGCCCTGGTCGTCGTGGCGACGGTCGACGGACTCGACATGGTCAACGAGCGCGGCGGTCGCGCCGCCGGCGACCAGCTCCTCCAGCTGGCCGCCTCGGCCATGGCCGACACCTTCCGGTCGTCGGACGTGGTGGGCAGGATCGGAGACAATGCGTTTGCCGCCCTCCTCACCGGCTACGAGGGGAGCGAGCTGCAGATCGCCGACCGTCTCCGCTCGGCGGTGGCGGCCAGCAACCTCGAGCTGCAGCGGGCCACGTTCGGCCTGTCGATGACGGTGGGCTCGGCCCGCTTCCACCATCGGGACCCGGAGCTGCTCGAGGTGTTGATGCACCGGGCCGACGCCTGGAGGTCGGCGGACGAGCGACACCATCGACGGTCGACCCGGCAGGCCGAGGGCGCCTGATCCGGCACCGGTACCCGCCGGGGCGCCGGGGTCGGCGGCGGGGGACGGCGGCGGGGCGGCTCGTCCCGTAGCCTCGGGCGATGCCCACCCTTCCCGAACTGCTGGACGATCTCGAGGGCGAGTACACCGATCTCCTCGGCCTGGTGTCGCCCTTCCGGGCCGACGACCCGGCCTGGGACCGGGCCACCCCGGCGGAAGGGTGGGCCATTCGTGACCAGATCAGCCACCTGGCCTTCTTCGATGACGCCGGCCGCCGGGCCGTGGAGGAGCCCGAAGCGTTCGCCCGCGAGGCCGAGGCGGCCATGGCCGAACCGGGGGACCCGATGGCCACCCACCTGGCCATGGGGCGATCGATGGACGGCGACCAGCTCCTCGGGTGGTGGAAGGAGGCGCACACCGGGATGGTGCGGGCGGTGTCCGGTGTCGACCCCGGCCTCAGGCTGCCCTGGTACGGGCCGCCCATGGGCGTGATGTCCTTCATCTCGGCCCGGCTGATGGAGACGTGGGCGCACGGTCAGGATGTGGCTGACGCGCTGGACCATGAGCGGGGGGCCACCCACCGGCTCCGCCATGTGGCCCACCTCGGCGTGAGGGCCCGACCCTTCTCCTATGCCGTCCGGGGTCGGGACGTTCCTCCCGGCCGTATCGAGGTGGCGCTGATCGGACCGTCCGGCGCCCGGTGGGAGTGGCCGGTCGGCGACGAGGGAGAGGGCAGTGGACGTGTATCGCGCATCGAGGGGCCGGCCGTCGACTTCTGCCTGGTGGTCACCCAGCGGCGCAACGTGGCCGACACCTCCCTGGTGGTGGAAGGGCAGGACGCGATGGAGTGGATGTCCCTGGCCCAGGCCTTCGCCGGGCCGCCCGGCCCGGGCCGCCCCCCTCGCCGGCGTGAGGCCTGAATCCGGCGACCACGGATGACGACCACGGATGACGACCACGGGTGAGCGTTCAGGTGCGATCGGATCGTGACCGGTGCGCCGCCATGGCCTCGGCCACCAGGGCCACGAACGAGTCGACGTCGTCCTCGGTGGTGTCGAACGAGGTCATCCAGCGGACCACGTTGGAGCGTTCGTCCCAGACATAGAAGGGACAGAACTGCTGCAGGGTCTCGGTCACCGATGGAGGGAGGGCGACGAAGACACCGTTGGCCTCCACCGGGTGGATGATCGAGACCCCGCTGAGCGCTCCGATGCCCTGGGCGAGCCGTCTGGCCATGGCGTTGGCCCGCTCGGCATTGGACCGCCAGAGGCCATCGGAGAGCAGGGCGACGAACTGGGCCGACACGAAGCGCATTTTGGAGGCGAGCTGCATCGACTGCTTGCGGATGTAGCGCAACGACCCGTCGTCCGGAGGTCGGAAGGAGATCACCGCTTCGGCCCCCATGGCACCGTTCTTGGTCCCGCCGAACGACAGCACGTCCACCCCGGAGCCGGCCCCGAGCTCGCCGAGCCCCACCCCCAAAAAGGCGGCGGCATTGGAGAGCCGGGCCCCGTCCAGGTGGAGGTACATGGCCCGGTCATGGGCCCACCGGGCCAGCTCGGCGATCTCCCCGACTCGATAGCAGGTCCCGAGCTCGGTGGCCTGGGTGATCGACACCACCCGGGGCTGGACGTGGTGCTCGTCGCCGATGCCCTCGGCGGCGGCTTCGCACCAATTCGGGAGTGAGCTTGCCGTGCTCCGTGGCGACGGGGATCAGCTTGCTGCCGAGGAAACGCTCGGGGGCGCCGCACTCGTCCACGTAGATGTGGGCGCCGGCGGCGCAGATGACCGCCTCGAAGGGTCGCAGCAGCGACTGGAGGCCGACCACGTTGGCCCCGGTCCCGTTGAACGCCAGGAAGACCTGGGCGTCCGGGCCGAAGTGCTCTTTGAACAGCGCGATGGCCTGAGCGGTGACGGGATCGTCGCCGTACGAGGGCACATGGTCGCCGGTTGCTGGACACGATGGCGGCCAGCACGTCGGGGTGGATGCCGGACCAGTTGTCACTGGCGAAGGAACGTCGGGTCTCGGTCACGGGCGGGGCGATGTGGGTGGCAACCGGCGCAGACGGCTCAGCTGCGGACGAGTGGCTTGTACCGGATCCGATGGGGCTGGTCGGCGTCCACGCCGAGCCGCTTCTTCCGGTCCGCTTCGTAGTCGCTGAAGTTGCCCTCCCACCAGCGGACCTCGGAGTCTCCCTCGAAGGCGAGGACATGGGTGGCGATGCGGTCGAGGAACCATCGGTCGTGGCTGATGACCACGGCGCAGCCCGGGAACTCGATCAGGGCGTCCTCCAGGGCCCGGAGCGTGTCGACGTCGAGGTCGTTGGTGGGCTCGTCGAGGAGCAGCACGTTCCCACCGCTCTTCAACACCTTGGCCAGCTGGACCCGGTTCCGTTCCCCGCCGGAGAGCTGGCCGACCTTCTTCTGCTGGTCGCTCCCGGTGAAGCCGAAGCTGGCCACATAGGCCCGGGCGTGCAGCTCACGGTTGCCCACCACGATGCGGTCGACCCCGCCGGTGATCTCGTCGAAGACCGTGGCCTCCCCGGCCAGCTCCTCCCTCGACTGGTCGACGTAGGCCAGGTGCACCGTGGCGCCGATCTCCAGCGTCCCGCGGTCCGGCTTCTCCTCCCCGACGATCATGCGGAAGAGGGTGGTCTTGCCCGCCCCGTTCGGCCCGATGACGCCGACGATGCCGCCCGGCGGCAGCAGGAACGACAGCCCGTCGATGAGCAGCCGGTCGCCGTAACCCTTGGTGAGATTGTCGGCGTCCACCACCCGGTCACCGAGGCGGGGGCCGGGCGGGATGGCGATGTCGAACCCGTCGGCCCGACGATCGCCGGCGTCGGCCTCGGCCCTGGCCACCAGGTCGTTGTAGGCGTTGATGCGGGCCTTGCCCTTGCTCTGGCGGGCCCGGGGTGACATCCGGATCCACTCGAGCTCGCGCTCGAGGGCCCGTTGGCGGGCCCGGTCCGACTTCTCCTCGCCGGCCAGGCGGGCCTGCTTCTGCTCCAGCCAGGACGAGTAGTTCCCCTCCCACGGGATGCCGGCGCCGCGGTCGAGCTCGAGGATCCAGCCGGCCACGTTGTCGAGGAAGTACCGGTCGTGGGTGACCGCCACCACCGTGCCCGGGTAGTCCTGCAGGGTGCGCTCGAGCCAGGCCACCGACTCGGCGTCGAGATGGTTGGTGGGCTCGTCGAGGAGGAGGAGGTCGGGTTTGGACAGCAAGAGTCGGCACAGCGCCACCCGTCGTCGCTCCCCACCCGAGAGGGTGGCAACCGTGGCGTCTCCGGGGGGCAACCGGAGCGCGTCCATGGCGATCTCGAAGGTGCGCTCGAGGTCCCACGCACCGGCGGCGTCGATCTTGTCCTGCAGCTCGGCCTGCTCGGCGAGCAGCGTGTCGAAGTCGGCATCGGGCTCGCCCATGGCCGCGCAGACCTCGTTGAACCGGTCGACCATGGCCTTGATCTCGGCCACACCGTCGGAGACGTTGCCGAGCACGTCCTTGGTGGGGTCGAGCCCGGGTTCTTGGGCCAGGAACCCCGCGGTGAATCCGGCGGTGAGGCGGGCCTCCCCGGTGAACCCGTCGTCCTCGCCGGCCATGATCCGGAGCAACGAGGACTTCCCCGAGCCGTTGGAGCCGATCACCCCGATCTTCGCCCCCGGATAGAAGGAGAGGTTGATCCCCTTCAGCACTTCCCGGTCGGGCGGATAGAACCGGCGCAGGTCACGCATGGTGTAGATGTACTGGGCTGCCATACCGACCAGTGTGTCAGGTGGCCGGGTCCGGTCATGCGGCGACGGGTGTGGAGGCCTGGGAGTCGCATGCCGGTGACCGTGCCTCGTGGGACGGGCACGGGTGTAAGTAGCCTTGGCCGCGATGACGACCCGGGGCCTCCACAGCGGCAATGGCTCCGGGGAGCAGGTGCCCGGACGTCGGGCTGTCGCCGGCGTGGACCCGCGGTGGTCGGTGCTCGAGGCGACCCACCGACCAAGGTGGCCCGGAAAAGGGCGTGGGTGGTGCCTCACGGATGGAAGCGCCGAGTTCAGCGCCACCGGGAGCACCCACTCATGACTGCCGGCTCCCAGCCGGAAACGACGGGAACCGCCCCTGGAATCCCCGGCCGAGCCCCGAGCCAAGGGCCCGAGACCCAGATGACGGACCATCGGACCCGCCGCGCCACGGCGGCCGCCCAGATCTCCCGAATGGTGGTGGCCATCCGGAACGGGGACGAGAGCATGGTCGAGAGCGCGGTCATGACGCTCAGTCGGCGAAGCCGACTCCTGGCCCCGCTGGCCCTGGTGGTGGGGGCCTTCGCCATGCTGTTCCAAGGGGTCAAGCTGCTGTTCACCAACTGGCGACTGACGCTCGTACAGATCCTGCCGGCCATGTGGATCTGGTTGGCCATGCTCGACCTCAAAGCGCACGTGTTGCGCGGCAAGCATTTCCACCCGTTGTACGGCCCGTGGCTGATCCCCATCGTCCTCGCCATCGCCGCCATCACGGCGGCCAGCTTCTTCCTCAATGCCGTGTTTGCCTTTGCCATCGCTGCACCGGGCCGACCTCAGATCCGGCCCGCATTCGCCGAGGCGAGAGTGCACAAGACAACCGTGCTGGGATGGGGTTTCGTCATCGGCATCGCCCTCGGGTTCGCCACCATGGTCACCAATCGATGGGGTATCCGTTGGTTCGGGCTGACGCTGGGGATCGTGGTGGCAATCATGATGGTCGCCTACGTGGCGGTTCCCGGCCGACTCGTCGGCGTGAGCGCCGCCCACCACTCCAGGCGTGACAAGCTGACGGCGTCGGCCGTCGGCGGGGCCATCGGTGCCATGGTCTGCTCGCCGCCGTACGTGCTGGGCCGGCTGGCCATCCTGCTACTCGGGTCCGCCACCTTCCGCTTCCTCGCTGTCATCATGCTGGTGATCGCGGTCGTGCTCCAGACGGGCGCGACGAGCGCGGTCAAGGCCGTCAAGATGAGTGCCAAGCTCGCCGCGGGCGGAAGCACTGATGACGGAGAAGCCTTGGACGTTCAAGCCCCCATCAGCCCGAGCCCGTAGCAGTCGCTGGCCGAATCCAGTCCGGCGATCGTCCAGCCGTTGTTCATCAACTGGGTTCAGCGACCAATGCCCGAGAGGGAAACGGGCTCGTCGTCAGCCTCACTGGGAGGGTGGGGTCGGGGGCGCCGGTCCCGTCCGTTGCTCGCATGTGCTCGGCGTGCGATCGCGTCGATCCTGGTGACAGCGGTGTACTGGATGTGGACCATCGGTCGTGCCCTCGTCACGGTCTTCCCCTTGGCCCGTTTGGCGCGCGTCTTGGGAGAAGGGGGCGCCTCCCATGCCCATCGACCGGGACCACCGCTGAGCCGGAATCCCTGATGGGTACGCAGGTAGTGGTGATGGGGGCACAAGCGGGCCAGATTGGCCAGGGATGCCGGCCCCCCTTCGGAGAATGAGATTCGCCAATGGTCGATCTCGAGGCCCTGGGCAACGTCGCACTCCGGAACCACGCAGGTCCGGTCCCGTTCCACGAGGGCAGTACGTAGGGCGGTCGGGATGGATCGGCCGAGATGGCAGATCGTGGTCACATCGACACCGTTCGCTATGACCAGGTCGACCAGAGCGTCCCCCATGAGATTCCGGGCCGTGTCGATCGGTACCGGGCCAACCCCTGGGATCTCGCACGTCTCACCTCTTCCTACTTCCCCGCGGCGGAGCGCATCAAGGTCGACCCTGAGGTGAACAATGGCTTTCGGATCTGGTGCGCGCACCTCTTGAAAGCCTTCGGATCGGTGAACCGAACCGGCCCGAGCGCGTTGGCCCTCCTTGGTCCCAGTGCCGACGATCCCCCGTCCGGTGACCAAAGCGACCAGGGCATCGGCCGTGTACGCATCCCGAGGTTCGAACACGCCCTCCCGTCGCGCCCGATCGAAGAATCGGGCCGACTCCTTGGACAGCGAGGCGGAGAGGGCGGCGCCGGCCTCGGCGGTGAGGGTCGCATCGAGGCGAAACGACCCATCGACATCGGTCCAGGTTCTGCACCGTCGAGCTCTGTGGATGACAGCCGCCCTCTGAGCCGCCTCCTCGGCCGATCGTCCTTCGGCTCGTGCACGTAGACACCGGTCTCGTAACTGGCGCCAGGAATCGTGTTCCGCGCGTCGCACGAGCTCCTCGCCCCGGGACGGATTCACCGTCGTGGCACCGGCGACCAAGGTCGCCCCAGGCCGGGACAACCGGCCACCCCGGTAGGCGGCATCGAGGTCGGGCTGTTGCGAAAGCGGCGTGCCGAGTTTCAGTTCATCGATGGCCTGACCCAGCGGTTGTCCGGTTACCGAGGCCAACCAGTCCGCTGCCGTTCTATGGCCGGACTGCTCGGGTCGGTGAGATTTGGCCACTCTCGTCGCGGCCAGGGTCTTTCCCGCTCCACAGAGTCGTTCAGCTCGACAGAACCAGGATACGAGGGTGCTGGCGTCATCTCCGCTGTACCGACCCGGCTCGAAGTTCGAAACGAATACTTGCGATCACCTCAATGGCACCGGCAAGTGCGTCCGTTCCAGAAGCCCTCCCCGCTGTCCCTCCAATGGTCCGACCGGCTGGCCCACCGGCTGCGCCGCCTTCTGTCCGACCAGGCAAGGACCCGGGCCCAGAGGGATTGGAGGACCGGTCAAACTCGCCGGCGGAGCGTCGCATGCGTGCCATGGCAACACGCTGCCGCAGGGGTGTGACGGGCTCACCAGTGGTCCGGCCCGTGCCTTTGACGACGTCCTGCCGGGAAAGTCGAACCACGGATGGCGCGATCTCCACCACTCTGCGTCGTGCAAGAAATGGCCTGACAATTGTCGCTGGCCGTCCCTCGGAGCGAGTTGGAGACGGAGAGGATCGCCGTTCCCGTGGGTCGACGCTGGGACCCGACTGACGAGCGTTCCGTCTGTGCTGTTGAACTACTTCCAACACCCGACGACCATCGAAAAACCCGGTTGCACCAATGGAATTTCGACGCTGTAACTGTCGGTTCCGACGGTTCGCCTGAAGCGCAAATCCATTCGTGCAAGGTACTGATCAAGGAGCCGAGCAAGGAGGAGGCCTGACACTCGGTAGGTGTCCGTGCGGATGGACCTTCCTCGGGAGGAAAGAGACGACATCGAGTTGCTCCGGGCGCGATTGGTCCAAAGTAGTTGCACTGACAGTGCAACTACTTTTGCGCCGAATTGGGGTCACTCTTATCGTCCGGTCCCTATGGTTCCAAGGGCCGGCGCTGACTTGGCATGGCGTCAGTGGGCAGTGGGGAAAGCCCTCCTCTGCGTCGCCGTGACAGCGCTACTGGCGTCCAGCTGCGCTCGGGTGGGCGATCTACCGACCACTGGCGGGGGTTCGCACCCGGCACGAGGTACGGAAGGGCGGCAGTCGCCCTCGGGTGTCTCCATGCCGCGGTCGCCATGCGGATCGGGGGTCAGGACACTCACCGGTTCACCGAGCTCCAAGCGGGAATCCGGCCAGGGATCCGGTGAGGGAGTTGGCCGAGCGTCGGATCAAGCGCCGTCGCCGGTCGCCGCAGAAGTGGCATCAGCCTGGATGTCAGCGGAGCTGGCCTTCGAGACGGCGGCTCTGACTGCCAATCCGGACGAACCGAGCTTGGTCGCAACCACCATTTCGCCCCAGTTGGAATGGACCCGCGCACTGCTCCTTGAGCGGATGAGGGCTGAAGGCCAAGTGGCGCGCGGGCCGGTCGCCCACGGGCATCCGAGCGTCCTGTCGCTCGGGAGCGAGGTCGCCACGGTCCAGTCCTGCGAGCACGACGGGGAGATAGTCGTCTCCGCATCGTCCGGCCAGCCGGTACCGGGGGTGCCTGGCCAGGTCGACTACGAGCTCTTCTCGTCGACCATGCAGAGAACAGGGACCGGCTGGAAGCTCATGACCCAGAGTGTGGGAGTCGGCCAGTGCGACGGCTCTTGAATCTCCTGGTCTCTGGGGTGGGGGTGATGACCCTGCTGGCGATCAGCGCACGACCCGCATTCGGTGCGGCTGCGGGGAGCGACGCTCCAGGAGGGACGGTCTCGGTGGGGGCCTCGACCGGCGGATCGTCAGGGCCTGCCTCGGGTGGCCCGGGCAGCGCCGGTGTTGGCACCGGAGGGAGCACTGGCACATGGACCTGCACCTATATGAAGCTCGTGCTCAACGACGAGGGCGGCATCGCCCCAGGTGGTCCGACTCCGGGCAGCTGGTACTCCGTGACATGCAACAACGGTTCCACCGGGGCGACCGTCACCCAAACCGAGTGGATACCCGATCAGACGAGTCCGGCGACACCAGCGGTCGATCCTCGTGCGCTCGCCCTCGAGGCCGAGAGAACCCTTGATCTCCCGTCACCGGTGATCCATATGAATCCGTCCGGGTCGTCGGTGGTCAACCTCCCGACGTGGCTCTGGATCGACGGTGCCATGTGGCACCCATACTCCGTCACGGCATCGGCGGGGCCGGTAAGCGCCACGGCGGTGGCGGCGCCGATGTCCGTCACTTGGACGATGGGGGACGGAACTGTCGTCTCCTGCGGTCCCGGCGTGCCATTCGACTCGAGCAGGCCGGCATCCCTCCAGACGACCTCGTGTGCCCACATCTATCGACATTCCTCGGCGGCCCAACCCGCTCGCGACGGCCGCCCGGACCACGGCGCCTTCACCGTGTCGGCCAGGATCTCGTGGTCGGTGCAATGGACTGCCCAGGGTGCTTCCGGTGGCGGCTCCCTCCCAATGCTCACCACCTCTTCATCCACCAGCCTCCGTGTCGAACAGGTGGAGAGCATCTTCACCAATGCCGACGTAGGTGCGCATCTCCCATTCGTGTTGGGCCCAGTCCTGTGACATCGACCCTCGAGCGGAGGTTGCCGGCTGACCGGTCACCGCATGATCCCCACGAGCATTCTCGGTTGCCGGTCGTCCCGAGCGGCAGGAGGCCGCTGATGGTGGTGCTCTCCGCGCTGCTGGTGTTCGTCAGCATCGCCGTGTTCGCCACGGTCTACGCATCTGCGAGCCACCAGGAGGCTGTCCTGATAATCACCCACACCATCGAACAGGGGCAACCCATCCTGGCTCAGGACCTCGGGCAGACGAGCGCGGCCATCTCGGGTGGTGTCGTCCCGATCCCGGTGTCGGATGTATCCGTACTGTCGGGTCGCCGGGCGGCTGTGACCATCCCGTCGGGCTCCCTGTTGACCGTCGGCGACACGACATATGGGCAACCGATCCCGTCGGGTTACGCCGTCGTGGGCTTGGCTCTGAAGCCGGGCCAGCTTCCTTCCGTGGGCGTGCAGCCGGGCGACCAGGTCATGGTGGTCGAAACCGGAACCCCCGGTACCCCGATCGCGTCACAGCAGTCGTCGACCGGAAACAGCGCCGATGCCCCCTCCGACTCCGGAGTTCTCGTGCCGCAGGCGAGGGTGTTCGAGGTGGCAATCCCATCCACCAACCAGAGCCCGCTGAACCAATCGAGCGCTGTCCGGCGGAGAGTCAGAACTGGTGTCGGTCGAGGTGTCGGACACACTCGCTCCGACGGTGTCCACCGCGGCCGCGGTCAATCAGGTGAGTCTGGTGCTGCTTCCGAATGCACCCGGCGCTCATGGACCGGGAAACGGGGCCGCGGCACCATGACCGTTGCTGCCATCGCATCGGTGAAGGGTGCCCCTGGGGTGACGACACTTGCGTGCCTGGTCGCGGCCTCGTGGCCGGATGAGCGAGATGTCGTCCTTGTGGAGGGCGACCCGAGCGGTGGGGACCTTGCGGCTCGGTTCCGACTGTCCACCAGGCGAGGGTGGTCATCGTTCGCGGCCGCCAGTCGCCGTCTAGACGGGAATGAGGCCATCGGGCCGCACGTCCAGCAACTCCCAGGCGGACTGGATGTGACGATCGGAGCGAAGTCCCTCGATCCGGTCGACCAGTCAGAGACGATCGCCTCACTGTTGGTGAGCGCGGATTCGCAGGTTGACGGGCCACGGGATGTGATCGCCGATATCGGTCGGCTGATGCCTGGGGCCCGTGGTGTCAAGCCATGGCTGGAGCGTTCGACAGTGGTAGTCATCGTCCTGCGTCGCGACGCCGCCTCCATCTTGCACGTGCGCGATCGGGTGGACATGCTCCAGTCCATTTGTTCCGGTCGGGTCGGACTCGTGATCGTTGGAGCTGGTTCCTTCACCAGCAAGGAGATCGGACGCTTCACGGGCATACCGGTACTTGCCGATCTGCCCGATGACCCGAACGCCGCGCTCATCGTCGGGGGCCAGCCGGGAGGCCAGCCAAGCAGCCCGCGTCGACTGTCGCGGTCTCTCCTGGTGATGTCGTCGTGGAGGTTGGCCATCACTCTGAGTCGCGACGATCCCTTCGTGCTGCCTGGCGGGGATGGGGTTGCGCCAGTGACATGGCCACGGTCCGAGGGTGGGGTTGAACCGAAGGTACCGGTGACGACCCGGAGGGACCGCTGGCGCCAGAATCGGGGCTCGGCCAGGGGGGCGGGACTGAAGGCCCGCCCGAAATCGCGGACGGGCGAACCGGTCAAACCAGAACCGATCCAACCAGAACCGCTCCAACCAGAACCGCTCCAACCAGAACCGCTCCAACCATCGACCAAGAGCGGGCAGTCCCGGCCAGACGCCTTGGTGGAGGAGGTCTCACCGTGACGAATCTCCTTGCCAGCGCCATCCGGGAACGGGTGGCCGAAGACCTGGCCTCGCCCGACGCGGCCCGCTGGTGGGAGAGGATCGTCGCGAGTTCGCCCGTCGACAGATCTTCGCCCATCTCGACCTACTCACTGCGGGAGCTGGCGACGCTTGGGCACCTGGCGAAAGGGCGCCTTCGCAGCAGGCGCAGCAGCGACGAGCGGCGGCTGGCGCAGTCAGTGTTGGATGCCTTGTTCGGCATGGGACGACTGCAGTCGTTGATCGATGACCCCGATATCGAGAACATCGACATCAACGGGTGTGACCGGGTGTGGGCCACGTTCGCCGACGGCTCGAAACGTCTGATGCCGGCGGTGGCGGACTCGGATGAAGAGCTCGTCGACCTCGTACGCTCGGCCGCCAGCCGCTTTGGCCTGTCCGAGCGGCGCTTTGACATGGCCCGGCCCGAACTGGATCTCCGATTGCCTGACGGAAGTCGGCTCTCGGCGCTGATGGCTGTGACGGCCCGTCCGGCTGTATCCATCCGCCGTCACCGATTCTCCGATCTGTCACTGTCCGATCTCCGGGCGCTCGGCTCGCTCGACGAGGGTCTCGCGTCACTGCTCCGATCAGCCGTCCGAGCCCGCAAGAACATCGTCGTGTCCGGCGCCATGAATTCCCGGCAAGACGACCCTGCTCCGAGCCCTGGCCGCCGAGATTCCGCCCCGCGAGCGATTGGTCACCATCGAACAGGCCTTCGAGCTGGGCCTCGACAGCGCCTCCGGTCGGCACCCGGACATGGTCGCCCTTGAGGCCCGCCAGGCCAACATGGAGGGGGCCGGCCTGATCTCGGTGGCCGACCTGGTTCGCCGGGCACTCCGCATGAATGCCGATCGGGTGATCGTCGGCGAAGTGCTCGGGGACGAGGTGCTGCCCATGCTCAACGCCATGAGCCAGGGGCGGTCCGGTTCGATGTGCAGTATCCACGCTGATTCGTCGGCCGGCGTGTTCCGTCGGATGGCTTCGTACGCCGTGCAGGCCCCGGAGCGGTTGCCTCTCGAAGCAAGCAACCTGTTGATTGCCGGCGCGATCCATTTCGTCGTCCACCTCGACTCCGAGATGCATGATCCGCTGAATCGCCCGGCCCACTCCGAGCCGTGGGACGGCCTTACCGATGAGGACCGATGGGGCGATCAGACAGTCGGTTCGGACGCCGGCGTGCACTGGGACCGTGGGGTGGACTCAGACGCCAGGGTCGGGTCGGACGCCAGGGTCGGGTCCGACGCTGGAGTGGGGGAGTTGCGGGTGTTCCGGTCGGGGGCCGCACGTGATCGGTTTGTGTCGTCAGTCCGAGAGGTAGTGGACGCCGAGGGTGTCCAGGTCATCTCCAACGAGGTCTACCGACCCGGCCCGGACCGGCGTGCCGTCCTGGCCTCCCCGCTGCGGCCGGACACGCTCCGGGAGTTGACCGCGTTTGGATACGAACCGCCCCGTTCGAGCGGTCTCGGTGGGATGGCATGATCTACGCTCCCGCCCTCGTCTCTGGGCTGTGTTTCGGCCTCGGTATGGCCGGCATCGTGGCCAGTTGGCGGAGGCTCGGACCAGAACCCCGAGCAATCGGGCTGTCCCGTTTCGCCCGACGACGATTGCGGCTCCCGCTGCTGGCGCTGGCCGGAGTGGTCGGTGTCGTGGCCGGTCTTCTCACCGGATGGCCCGTTGCCGTTCTGCTGGTCGGCACCGCGGTCTACGGGGTTCCCGGGCTGTTCGGCCAGACGTCCGGCTCGGTGTCGATCGCGAAGATCGAAGCCATTGCCGCCTGGACGGAGATGCTGCAGGGGACGCTGGCGGCCTCTGCAGGAACTGGGTGAAGCAATCATGGCGACCTCCCGGCTGAGCCCCCCGGTGATCCGGGAGGCCACGATGCGCCTCTCGGCCCGGCTGGGCTCGGGGACGGATCCCCGTGATGCGCTGGTCCAGTATGCCGACGAACTGGATGACCCCTGTGCCGACCGGGTGGTCTGCGCCTTGGTGCTGGCGGCTTCGTCACGCGCCCAGCGGCTGGGCGACCTATTGGTGGCGCTGGCTGATTCGACCAGAGACGAGGTGGCTCTCCGATTGCGGATCGAGACCTCTCGAGCCTCGGTGCGAAGCAGTGTGCGAACGGTACTGGTGTTCTCCATCGCATTCGCTGTCGGACTAGCCGCCCTCGGTCACCGCTATCTGGCACCCTTCGGCACCAGCTCTGGACAGGCGGTGCTGTTGTTGGTCGGGTTGCTCTACGTGTCGGGCTTGTCCTTGATGGTGGCACTTGCCCGGCCGCCCGCCCCGATCCGGTTGATCGGTCACCGGGTCGCCACCTGATGAGCGTGCCCATCATCATCGGGGCCATGGTGGGAATCGGGTTTCTCGGTGTGCTCCGGGGCCTCAGACCTTCGCCACCCACGCTTGACGCCATCGCACTCGAGCTGGAACAGAGTCTCGACGCCGACAGCTCGACCGACGGGCGCACTCGGCTCTCCGCTCAACTGGGAAGAGCGGCGGTGACCGGGTTGATCGACCGAAATCCATTGACCAGACAGAGGTGGAGCTCTCTCGGTCCGTACCTGGCCATCACGGGGGACTCGCCCGACCGGGTTGCGTCGCACATGCTGGTCCTGGGGGGAGCAGGACTATTGGCCCCGCTGGTTGTCTGGCTGGTCTGCCGGGTCTCCGGAATTGTGACCGTCCCCGTCGGGATCGCCGTCGTGGTAGCCCTCGTTGCCGCGCCGCTCGGCATCGTCTTCCCGGCAGTGGATCTCGTGAATCGGGCCCGAGCGTGTCGAGCACCACGTGCGCGTTGTCGTCGGATCCTTCGTCGACCTGGTCGTCCTCAACCTGGCCGGTGGAATGGGCATCGAAAGCGCGTTGCTCACCGCTGCCCAGGTAAGTCCGGACTGGGCGGCTCAGCGGATCTCGCGTTCCCTCCTGAAGGCGCGGGACAGTGGCCAGTCATCCTGGGCTGCTCTGAGCAACCTGGGGGACGAGATCGGTGTGCCGGAGCTGGTCGAGCTGTCCGCCAGCCTCCAGTTGGCCGGTACGGAGGGATCTCGCGTCCGGCAGTCACTCAGCGCCAGGGCGGTGGCCCTGCGCCGGCACGAGCAAGCCGACGCTGAGACCGCGGCCAACACGACCACCGAGCGACTCTTCCTACCCGGCGCACTCCTCCTTGTCGGCTTCCTGCTGTTCGTCGGCTATCCGGCGTTCAGCCGGATCCTCGGGGGGTTCTGATGAGGCCGACAGCGTGGGTGGCGAGCTCACGGACTCGATCGAACACGACAACCATGCAACCGAAAGGAACTACTGATGATGACGAACCAGATCGTGGCTGTGTGGGCTTATCTGCGAGCCCGGGCGGGAGTGTCGGGAGGACTGGACGAGGCGGGCACCGTGGTGGAGAAGGTCATCCTGACAGCGATCTTCGTGGCGCTGGCCATCGCGGTGGGCGCCATCATCGTGGCCAAGGTCACGACCAAGGCCAACTCGATCAACCTCAACTGAAGGACGGGCGGCCTCGACGTACAGACGAGAGCGGCTCGGTGGCAGTCGAGGCGGTGATCATGGTCCCCATCATTATGCTCGTCCTCTTGGTGGTGGTTCAGATGGCTCTTTGGGCACATGCTGCCCAGGCGGCCCAGCTGGCCGCGTCCGAGGGTGATCGGGCCGCCCTTTCTTCGGGGGGTGGATCGACCGCCGGCGAGACCCGAGCAAGGGCCGTCCTTTCCGCCTCCGGCTCGGATGTCCAATCGGCCAATGCGGTCGCCCAGGTCTGGCCCGGTGACCGGATCAGCGTGACGGTGAGCGGCCGGGCGCTCGCATTGCTGCCCTGGCTGGTGCTGACGGTCTCCGCCACGCAGACGGGGCCTGTCCAGGAGTTTCGAGCAACGGAATGATCACTCGCAACCGCCGGGACGACCGTGGGAGCCTCACGCTCGAGTTCGTTCTCCTGATGCCTGCATTGGTCGTCGTGGCCCTGACGATCATCGCCTTCGGTCGGGTCGCCGAGTCGCGGCAGCAGGTAGCCGAAGCGGCCAGAGCCGGAGCAGAGTCTGCGGCGACAAGCCCGGACCCGACCAGTGCGGCTGCAGGGGCGGTGCTCGATGCCACGGTCGAAGTTGCTGGTCGGGGCCATTCCTGTGTGCACCCGCAGATCGGTACAGACCTCGACCACTTCTATCCGGGAGGGTCCGTGACGGTCACGGTCACCTGCGAGGTGGGGTTCTCGGACCTGTCGGTTCCGGGGATACCCGGAACGACCACCATTCGAGCATCGTCGACCGCGCCCATCGATCCCTACCGGTCGGTTGGGTGATGTCCAGGCGGGTGCCGGATGGGTGATTGCCCATGCCGCGCCGGCGAGCGGGGCACGACGCCGCATCGGGTCAGGGGAACCCATCAGGGGAGGTCGCTCGACGAAGGATCGGTCACGGCGTTCGTCGCTCTCCTCCTGGTGGCGATGGTGGTGCTCATGGGCCTGGTGCTCGATGGGGGCTCGGCCATCAACGCCCAGCAATCTGCGTTCGACGAGGCTGAGCAGGCCGCGCGGGCCGGCGCCGGCAGGTTGTCGGTCGATGCGCTACGGACCGGAACCGTGCAGCTCGACCCGCAGGCGGCGGTGGCCGCGGCCGAAGCGTTCACCGTGGCGGCAGGACATCCGGGTACGGCGACGGCATCCAACGGAGTCGTCAGGGTCGAGATCCACTACCGCATCCAGACGGAGGTGCTGGGCCTCGTCGGGATCTCATCACTTCCGGTGTCGGCGTCGGCTTCGGCCGTCAATGTGGCGGGCGTGACCGTGGCGTCGCCATGAGCCGATGGGGAGCGCGTCGGGACCGTCGGCAGATGCACCTGCTGGCCTGGCTGTCGATAGCCGCGTTGGGAGTCGTGGTCGTAGTCGTCCCGATCATCCTGTACGCGCTGGGAGGGTCACCGTTCCATCATCTCGGCTATACCCGGGCCAACCGGGTTTTGTCGGCGTCCCGCCGGTCCGACGACCTCCAACCGGCTATCCTTTGGCTGACTTGGGGAGCGCTGCGCTTCGCCTGGATCTCCTGGGCGTGGATGACGGTATGCGTCATTCTTCGAGCTCAAGTCCTGGTTGACCGGTCGGGCTCCAGCCAAGCTACCGGTCAGCCGCACCATGCAGTCTGTGGTGGCGTGCCTGGTCGGTACAGCCCTCGCGGTGTCCGCTGATCGGCCGCGGCGCATCGACGAACAAACGTGTGACGGCCGGCCTGACCACGAGGACCACCAACGGTCACACGGTGACTTCGTTGGGAGAGCTGAGGGTGCTCGATGATCCGATGCCGGTTTGCCCACCTCGCAGTGGCCCCGGTGCGGAGCTCGATGCGGTGGGGTCTGTCGCTCGTTCAACTCTTCCCCTGGCCGACCTGAGTCGGCCGCTGGTGCGAGCGGATCGAGCCCGGTCGCGGCGTCTCTCGGCGGCGGACCCCTGGCGCGGCCAATCCGGCCCAACCGAGGCAGCCCCATGCGAAGGTCCGTCGGCGAAGGCGGTGGGCGAGCTTCGGTCCGGATGGTGTCGCCGTTGGAGCATGCACCGCAGTCACGGGACGTGCACCACGTTGTTCCTCGGGAGACCCTGTGGTCCATCGCCAACGTCAGGCTGGGATCGGCCTTGCGCTGGAAGGAGCTGGCCGAGCTCAACTACGGCGTACGGCAGCCTGATGGTGGGGCACTGGGCCAAGACCACTGGATATGCCCGGGCTGGACGCTGACACTCCCGTCGAGAGCACTGGGTGACCCGGCCGAGGCCAGTTCCGGTCCCGCCACGGCTGGTGCTCGGGCCGACCTACTCGCCGATGGTTGGGGACCATCCTTCGCCACCAACCCCGCCCCGTCGAGCTCCGGTGCGGACCCGACCCCCCCGACCGCGCCAACCCCCCCGGCCGCGCCGACCCGCCCGACCACGCCGGTCGTGCCGACACGCCCGACCACGCCGGTCGTACCCGGTCGGTGCGGGCGTGGTCGGAGCCGGTGTCGCCAACATCCTTGACCGGATGAGGCGGGCACAGCAACGTCACCGCCGCGAAGGTGCGTACATCGGGTTGCCCGATCAGGAACATCGCGTCTTCGAGCAGCGGCTCCGAGTGGGTGATGGCTCGACGATCGTCCAGGATGTCGACCGATCCCTGCGTCTCGTTTCGGATTGGTGTCGTTCGGTGGGACAGAGCACGCCGACGATCAGCGGGATCAAGGTTGGCCTGGACACGATCGAGATGGTGGTCGAGAGCCGTGGTGCTCCGATCGCCGTTCCCGACCATGTACGCCTGGCCGACGATGGGCGGTCTCTCCTCATCGACCGTCCGACGACGGCACACGTGGAGCATCCGGTGATCCCGACTCAGGAGGACCGGGCACCGGCACCGTTGTTGGTGACGGCTGGCCAAGGCGACACCGGCGTGGTCATGGTGAACTTGGAGGCGCTCGGATCGCTGGCTGTCAACGGAACCCCGGCGGCCTGTGACGATGTACTCCGAGCACTTGCGCTGGAGCTCGCCACCTCCCACTGGTCGGGGCAGTTCGAGCTGGTGCTGGTCGGTTTCGGCGCGGAGCTCGAGCGGTTCGAACGAGTCAGCGCCGAGAAGGATGTGCAGGCGCTGATACACAACCTGTGGTGCCGGCGCCTCAACGCTGAGGAGCTGCTCCGAACGTTCGGATTCGAGTCGTTCTCCGAGGCGCGCTGCGCCGATGGATCAGGCCGCTGGGATCCGATCGTG
Source organism: uncultured Acidimicrobiales bacterium (assembly GCA_963727075.1). Classification (GTDB taxonomy): domain Bacteria; phylum Actinomycetota; class Acidimicrobiia; order Acidimicrobiales; family RAAP-2; genus Bog-756. The sequence goes on along the minus strand of CAVSET010000006.1, from coordinate 1,234,566 downwards.
GTTCTCTGCGGTCCGGCAACGGAGGAAGGCGAGGTGGCGGACCTTCTCGATGTGGCTTCCGATCCCAGGACCGGTGCTGCCACTGTGTTCTGCGGAGTCCGGGCCGGGGGTGGCCACGTCGTGAGTCTGACCGGACCAGACCTCGGGTCATCGCTGTCCCTGCTCAGCTCGGTGGTCTTCCCGCAACGAGTCGAGGCTGAGGAGCTGGGCGCGGCGACCGTTCTGCTGGACACCGCATCGCGCCGCCAGTCCGTGCTTTCGTCCGCCGAGCCGTATGTCAGCCTGCCGATTCCACTTCCCGCACCGGAGGACGTTGCGTCCCCTTCCGGCGTCGACCGGCTCCGCATGATCGAGGGCAGCTCATGGGACGCGGCGGCTCCGGCGGTCGGAGGACCAGACCGCCAGGAAGAGAAGAGCCCGACCGTCGAGGTGGCTGTGCTCGGACCGGTGGAGATCCGCGGTGCAGCTCGGGAGTTCACGAGGGCTTGGGCCAAGGAACTGGTCGTCTACCTGGCCATGCATCCGAACGGAGCGTCGAATGAGTCCTGGGCGACCGCGCTGTGGCCGGATCGGGTGATGGCGCCTTCGAGCCTTCACTCCACCGCGTCGGTGGCCCGGCGCTCCCTCGGACAGGCGGCCGACGGTCAGGACCACTTGCCACGGTCGCACGGCCGGTTAGCGCTCTCCCGGTCTGTCGGAACGGACTGGGATCGTTTCGTGGCCCTGGCGGGCACGTCCGACCCGGAGCGGTGGCGGTTGGCGCTCGAACTGATTCGGGGAAGGCCCTTCGAAGGGCTCCGATCGGCCGACTGGCCCATCCTCGAGGGGATCGGCCCTGCCATCGAGGCTGCGGTGGTCGACCTGAGTGGCCGCTTCGCCGGCGCCTGCCTGGCGGCCAACAGACCGCAGGACGCGCGATGGTCGGCTCGCAAGGGACTCCTTGTCAGCCCATACGACGAACGGCTGTACCGCATGCTCATGAGGGCGGCCGACGTGTCGGGAAATCCGGCCGGGGTAGAGGCGGTCATGGGCGAGCTGATCAAGTTGGTGGCCGACGACGTCGAGCCGTTCGACTCGATCCATCCCTCCACCATCGACGCTCTACCGTTCGCTCAGCCGCAGAAGGCGCCTCGATCCATTTTCCTGAGGTCTCAGAGATCGATCTTGTCGGCCTACGGTCCGAGGCCTAGAGGACCAGCTCGGCCATGGTCTGGAGGGTCTCGGTGCTGCCGGCCACGAGCAGGGTGGTGGCGATCGATTCGCGCCACCCTTCGAGGTCGTCGCGGATCTTCTCCTTCGGGCCGATCAGGGCGGTGTCCTCGATGAGCGAGGTGGGGACGGCGGCCGTCGCCTCGTCCTTGTGGCCGGCCAGGTACAGCTCCTGGATCTTGGTGGCCTCGGCTTCGTAGCCCATGCGGGAGAAGACGTCGAAGTGGAAGTTCATCGACTTGGCCCCCATGCCCCCGATGTAGAGGGCGAGGGAGGGCCGCATGCTGTCCGCGGCGCGCTCGATGTCGTCATCGATGATGGTCGGGGCGAAGGCGATCACCTCGAAGTCCTCGGCGGTGTGCCTGGCGCCGGGGCGGCTGAACCCCTCGGCCAATGCGGGCTCGAAGGCCTTGACCGCATTGGGCGAGAAGAAGATCGGGAACCACCCGTCGGCGATCTCGGCAGCGAGGGCGACGTTCTTCGGGCCCTCGGCCCCCATGACGATGGGGATATCGCGGCGCAGGGGATGCACGATGGACTTGAGGGGCTTGCCCAGTCCGGTGCCGCCCGGGTAGGGGAGCGGGTAGTTGGGACCGTCGTTGGTCACCGGTGCCTCCCGGGCCAGGACCTGCCGCACGATGTCGATGTACTCGGTCGTCCGGGCCAATGGCTTCTCGAACGACTGGCCGTACCATCCCTCGACCACCTGGGGACCCGACACGCCGAGGCCGAGCACGAACCGACCGCCCGACAGATGGTCGAGGGTGAGGGCGGCCATGGCCATGGCGGTGGGGGTGCGGGCCGACAGCTGGCAGAGGGCCGTGCCCAGTCGGACTCGGCTGGTCTGCGACCCCCACCAGCTGAGCGGGGTCAGCGCATCGGACCCGTAGGCCTCGGCCGTCCAGATCGAATCGAACCCCAGCCTCTCGGCTTCGGCGACCAGGGCCGGTGCGTTGGCCGGCGGTCCCGAGCCCCAATAGCCGAGCTGGAGCCCGAGCAACATGTCCTTCATCAGGTCCTCCTCCGAGACGGCGGCTGACGCCTGGGCGTGACCTTCGACCCTAGCGTTGCCCTCTGGGCACAGCACACCAGCCAAGGGCGCACCACGTCGAACGAACCGCGCCCTGGACGTGAGTACCGTCCGGCGGTCCGCCGATCGGTCCGGGGACTACCCGGCCGCGTTCGGCCGTGGTGCCGAAGCCGTTCCGTGCCGCCACTCCTCCGGTACCCGCATGGCCCGCACCGATGCTCGGGCTCGGTCCTTTCCCGCCGCCCGAAGCGTGCACTCGACGACGGTGACCCGGTCTTCCACCGAGCCCAACTCCCCGCTCAGCTGGATGGAGGCCCCGATCGGCGTGGGGCGCAGGTACTCGACCGACATCGATGCGGTGGCGTACCAGATCTCGGGCTCCGAACCGATGTCCCGGCTCTCCCGGCGATAGGCGTCGGCGACGGCGGTGCTCACCCCGTGGCAATCGAGGAGGGTGGCGATGATCCCGCCGTTGAGGATGTGGCGGGGGCCGGCGGCGAACACCGGGCTCGGACTCCAGGCGGCGACGGCCGTCTCGCCCTTCTAGTGGCTCTTGAGGTGGAGGCCGTCCGGGTTGTCGGCACCGCAGCCCCAGCAGTAGTTCCCCACCATCTGGTCTTGGAAGGCCGCCGGCGCCATGACCGGAATGTAGCCCCGCCCCCGATGGCGTGACGGCTCCAGTCGGGCCACCGTGACCGTGCCGAGGGCCGGTTACTGTGAGTCGCTGAGGTGTACACGCGGTGCGCCCCGAATCGGGCTCCACCCGGTGGCCGCCGACAGGGAAGAGGCAGAGGTGACGACGACGACGTCAGAGCTCAGCGTGTTCGACGGGAACCGGCCGACCCGACCCGGTGACCTGACCCTCGAGACGGCGGGCATGGTCCCGATCCCCGAGGACGCCCGCTACGGCGCCAACTGGCGCAATTTCACCGTCTGGTTCGCCCCCAACCTGGAGCTGTCCGGGGTGTTCACCGGCACCCTGGCCGCCACGCTGGGGCTGGGGTTGGGAGCCGGCCTGGCCGCCATCATCATCGGCGTGCTGCTCGGCGCCGCCCCGGTGGCGGCCCTGTGCCTCTGGGGCCCGAAGACCGGGATGGCCCAGCTCCCGCTGGCCCGCCTCCCCTTCGGCAAGGCCATCACCATCCCCGCCCTGGTGCAGTGGCTGTCGGCGGTGGCCTGGGACGGGCTGGTCGGCCTGTTCGGGGGCGAGGCCGCCCAGCTCCTCTTCCACGTGCCCTTCGCCGTCGGCGTGCTCGTGGTCCTGGCCCTCGAGGGACTGATCGGGTTCCTCGGCTATGAGTTCGTCCACCGGCTGCAGGCCTGGGGGGCCGGGATCCTCGCCGTGCTCTTCGCCATCCTGACCTACAAGGTCATCGAGCGGGGCCATTTCCCCGTGCACGGGACGGTCCACGGTGGGGCGGCGGTCGGGACGTTCGTCCTCATGATGACCATCGCCTTCAGCGGCGGGTTCAGCTGGGCCACCTACGCCGCCGACTACAGCCGCTACATGGCCACCGACACGCCCCGCCGGCCACTGTTCTGGTTCACCTTCGCCGGGCTGGCCGGGTCGTTCCTCTGGGTGTACACGATCGGCCTGCTCGGGGCCAGGTCCTTGAGCGACCAGACCGCCGCCGGGGTGAAGGCGCTGATGGGCGGCGGGGTGCTCGGGAGCCTGGCGCTGGTGGCGGTGGGCTTCGGTGCGGTGACCAGCAACGCCATGAACGACTACTCCGGATCCCTGGCCACCCAGGCCGGTGGGGTCCGGGTCAAGCGGCACATCTCCGCCGCGTTCGGGACGGTCATCGCCTTCTTCCTCATCCTCTGGCTGCACACCGGGAACCTGTCGGCCAAGTTCCAGAACGTGCTCCTGTTCACCGCCTACTGGATCGCCCCGTTCCTGGCCATCGTGGTGATCGACTGGCGCGACCGCAAGAGCGAGGTGAACCGCCAGACGCTGGTCCACATGCTCCGGTGGCAGAACCTCAGGTCGGGATGGCCGGCTCTCCTCTCCCTGGTGGTGGGATTCGGCGCCATGGTCCCGTTCATGGACACCGGGCTGCTGGTCGGTCCGGCGGCCGACGCCCTGGACGGTGCGGACATTTCCTTTGTGGTGGGATTCGTGGTGGCCGGCGCCCTCTACTACCCCCTTCGCCGGCTGGCCGCCCACCCGGCCATTCCGAACCCGCCGATGGCCGCCCCCGGCGAGCCGGACCACGTGGCCGCTACCACCTCGGTGGCCTCCTAGTGTCCGGCGGCCCCCTTTCGACGCGCCACCGCCGGTCGGGCCATCTGCCGGCTCGAGTCAGCCCATCTTGGCGATGAACTGCTCGGCGAACCCCTCGCAGGCGGCCAGGCGCGCCCGGTGGACCGACTCGGCTGTGTCCCCCTCCTCGGCCCGGACCGCCATCCAGGGGGCGCACAGCAGGTCGGTGACCCCGGCGTCCTCGAGGCGCCGGTAGAGGTCGAGGTCGGGAAAGGCCCGGACGGCGAGGTAGATCGAGAAAGGCTCCTCCTGGCGGCCCGCCCGGTCGAGCGCATCCTTGATCCTCGCCACCTGCTGCATCGCCTCGTCGGGTGCGGCCGCCCCGGTGTTGACCCAGCCGTCGCACAGCGTCGAGGCCCGGGTGAGGGCGGCCGGCGAGTCACCCCCGCCGATGATGGGCACGGGCTGGCTGGGCGAGGGGTTCATCTGGCAGGCGGGCACGTCGTAGTAGGGCCCGTGGTACTCGACCCAGCCCCCCTGCCACAGGGCACGGAGGGCGGGGATCATGTCGTTGAGCCGCCTGCCCCGGTTGTGGAAGTCCTGGCCGGTCTGGACGTACTCCTCCTCGCACCACCCCACCCCCACGCCGAGCCGCACCCGGTTGTGGGAGAGGACGGCGGCCGTCCCCACCGACTTGGCCACGGTGATCAGGTCTCGCACCGGCGCGATGTAGATACCGGTGGTGAAGGTCAGGTGGGTGGTGACCGACGACAGGGCGGAGATCAGGCACATCGGGTCCGGCCACGACGTCTCCTTCTCCCAGAAGGGTGCCCCGTCCGGTGCCTTGGAGTAGGTGTAGCGCGACTTCAGGTCGCGGGGGTTGAACAGGTGGTCGGAGAGGTAGATCCCCGAGTAGCCGAGGTCGTCGCAGGCCACCGACAGGTGGATGGCCGACTCGAGGGGCAAGAAGGTGACCGCTTGGTGGAAGCGCATGGCTGGGCCGGCTCGGAGCTCGGCCGGGCTCGCTCAGCGACCCCGGGGCGCCGAAGGGGCGAACGCCACCGGGAGATGCTTCACACCGTTGATGAAGTTGGAGCGGAGCCGCTGGACCTCGCCGTCGAGGCGGATGTCCGGTATCCGGTCGAGGAGCCGGTCGAACATCACCTTGATCTCCATCCGGGCCAGGTTGGCGCCCAGGCAGAAGTGGGGGCCACCGCCGCCGAAGGCCATGTGGTTGTTGGGTGAACGGCCGATGTCGAAGCGGTTCGGCTCCGGGAAGACCGTCTCGTCCCGGTTGGCCGAGACGTGCCAGAACACCACCTTGTCCCCCTCGGACACCTTCTGGTTTCCGATGACCACGTCACCGGTGGCCTGGCGACGGAAGTGCATGACCGGGGACACGTAGCGGAGCATCTCCTCCACGGCCGAAGGCAGCAGCGAGCGGTCGGCGAGCAGTCGCTCCCACTGGTCGGGATGGTCGAAGAAGGCCACCATCGCTCCCGAGATGAGGTTACGGGTGGTCTCGTTGCCGGCCACCGACAGCAGCAGGAAGAAGAGGTCCAGCTCCACCTGCGAGAGCTGGTCGCCGTCGATCTCGGCCTGGGTCAGCACGCTGAACAGGTCCTCGTGGGGGTCGAGGCGCTTCTTCTCGCAGAGCTCGTCGGCGTAGGCGAACAGCTCCATGGCCGCCTGGGCCGGGGCGTCGGCGCTCGCCTGGTACTCGGGGTCCTCCGAGCCGATCATCGTGTTGGACCAGTCGAACACCAGGTGGCGGTCCTCTTGGGGCACACCCATGAGCTCGGCGATGACCTGGAGGGGGAGCTCGGCCGAGATCTGCTCGACGAAGTCGGCGGAGCCCTCCTCGCAGACACCGTCGATGATGGCGTCGGTGGACCGTGTGACCTTGTCCTCGAGATCGCGGATCATCCGGGGGGTGAAGCCCTTGTTGACCAGGCGGCGGTACCGGGTGTGCATGGGCGGGTCCATGTTGAGCATCATCATGCGCTGCTGGGCCAGGGCCTCCTCGTCCATGTCGGTGAAGAGGGCGGCAGACCGATAGGACGAGAAGTGCTCGTAGTCCCGGTTCACGTTGACGCAGTCGTCGTAGCGGGTGACCGACCAGAACCCCTCGGCGAAGCCGTGGGGGTCGGGATGCCACTGGACAGGCTCCTCACGGCGCAGGAGGGCGAACCAGTCGTGGGGGACGGCCTCGACGAAACTGTCAGGGTCACACAGGTCGATGTCGGCTACTTCCATAGTGTCTCCCCCGGAGCGTCGGTGGCGGGCACCGTCTGGCCCCCACCATGCGTCCTGTGTCGTGCCCTGAGCTTTCTAGAACGCGTATCAGTTATCATAGGTCAGCCGCGCCCAGAGCCTCGACAGCTGTGCCGGTGCGCAAGGATGAGTGCCGGAGTCGAGCAAGGGGGTCCTGGGGTCGATGGTTGGGTCGGTCGTTGCCCTCGGGAGTGCCACGGACGCGGGTCGCGAGGCCGTGCCGGCGCCGGGGCAGGTCCCCGCCCGGCACCTCACCATCGGCCACGGGAACGTCCGCCGATTGGAACGACCGCAGTGAAGGGAACCTGAGCCATGTACCTCGAGGAGACCTCGGAGCAGCTGGCGCTCCGACGCGAGCTGCGGGCCTACTTCGCCGATCTGCTGACCCCGGACGTCCGCCGGGCGCTCGACACCGAGAGCGAGGGTGGCGAGGTGTTCCGCTCGCTGGTCCGCCGCATGGGCAAGGACGGCTGGCTGGGGATCGGGTGGCCGAAGGAGTACGGCGGTCAGGGAAGGCCCACGTCGGATCAGTTCATCTTCTTCACCGAAGTGCAGCGGGCCCGGGCCCCGTTCCCGTTCGTGACCCTCAACACGGTGGGCCCCATGCTCATGCGCTTCGGAACTGACGAGCAGAAGAGCTTCTTCCTCTCGGGCATCCTGGCCGGCGAGATCAACTTCGCCATCGGCTACACCGAGCCGGGGGCGGGCACCGACCTGGCGTCGCTGCGCACCCGAGCCGAACGTGACGGCGACGAGTGGACCATCAACGGCAACAAGATCTTCACCAGTGGCGCCGACCAGGCCGACTACATCTGGCTGGCCACCCGGACCGACCCGGCCGCTCCCAAGCACAAGGGCATCTCCATCTTCTTGGTGCCGACGTCGGCGCCGGGCTTCTCCTGTACTCCGCTGGTGACCGTCGGCGGCGTGGCCACCACCGCCTCCTACTACGACAACGTGAAGGTGCCGACGACTGCTCTGGTGGGCGAGCTCAACGAGGGGTGGCGGCTGATCACCGGCCAGCTCAACCACGAGCGGGTGGGGCTGGCCGCCGTCAGTGCCCTGGCCCAACGGATGTGGGTCGAGACGGCCGAGTGGGCCCTCGACCAGGGTGTGGCCGACGTCGGTTGGGTGCAGGCCGACCTGGCCCGCACCTACGCGCTGCTCGAGGCCCAGAAACTCCTCAATTGGCGGATGACCGCGGCCGTGGCTGCCGACACCCTCGGGCCGGCCGACTCGTCGGCGGTCAAGGTGTTCGGCACCGAGTCGACGGTCGAGATCTACCGGCGGCTGCTCGGCGTGGTCGGGGCCGGCGGCTACCTGAGCCCCGGCTCCGCCGGGGCGGTGCTCCAGGGTGAGCTGGAGCGGGCCGGCCGCCAGTCGCAGATCAACACCTTCGGCGGGGGAGTCAACGAGGTCCAGCGTGAGATCCTGGCCACGGCCGGCCTGGGGATGAAGCGGGCGTCGCGGTGAGCCCCGCCGCCGGGGTGGACACCGCGGTGCCGGGGTCGTCGCTCGACGAGCGTCTGCAGTCGTTCGTCGGGCAGGCGTCGGGGCCCCCCTCCCGGGGGCAGGACCCCGTCAACCTGGCCATGATCCGGCACTGGGTCGAGGCCGTGGGTGACCACAATCCGGTGTACGTCGACGACGAAGCCGCCCGGGAGGCGGGGTTCCCGGGGATCATCGCCCCACCCACCATGCTCCAGGCGTGGATCATGCGGGGGCTGCGGGCCTCGCAGGAGTCGGACCGGGCCCGGGCCGACGGTGAGGCGGGGGACTCACCCATCGACCGCCTGATGACCACGCTCGATGCCGCCGGATTCACCTCGGTGGTGGCCACCAACTGCGACCAGCACTATCGCGCGACCGCTCGTGCCGGGGGACTGGATCGAGGTCTCGTCGGTCATCGACGCCGTCTCCTCCGAGAAGAACACCGGGCTCGGCGTGGGCCATTTCGTCACCACCCGGCTCGAGTTCACCGACCAGCACGGTGAGCCGGTGGCGACCATGTTGTTCCGCATCCTCAAGTTCCGGCCTCGGCCATCGGGCGCCGACGCGGCCGACCCCGGTGGTGCTGACCAGGCCGCCGCCGCTCTCGCACCCTCCGGCGAGCCGGCCCGGCCCAAGCGGCCGCGGCCGGCGCTCACCCAGGACAACCGGTTCTTCTTCGAGGGGGCGAGGGACCACAAGCTCCTCATCCAGCGATGCACCAATTGCGGCGCGTTGCGCCACCCACCCCGGCCGGCTTGTGCCACCTGTCGCTCCTTCGACTGGGACACGGTGACTGCCTCGGGTCGCGGGACCATCTACAGCTACGTGGTCAACCACTACCCCCAGGTCCCGGCCTTCGACTACCCGCTGGTGATCGCCCTGGTCGAGCTCGAGGAGGGGACCCGGCTGGTGGCCAACGTGGCCGGCATCACCCCGGAGAGCGTGTCCATCGGGATGCCGGTGGTGGCCGGGTTCGAGGACTTCGACGACGAGCTCACCCTGCCGGTCTTCCGCCCCGATCCCGACGCATCCCCGGTCGCCGCCGCCCGGCCGACCGATGGGCGGAGGAGCGGCTGATGGACTTCACCTTCGACGAGGAGCAGCGTGCCGTCCAGCAGGCCGCCGACGGGCTCTTCGCCGGCCTGGTGAGCCCCGACCGGGTGCAGGCGGTGGAGTCGGGCGAGGACCGCTTCGACCGGGAGCTCTGGGCCGAGTTGGCCAAGGCCGACCTCCTCGGGCTGCCCGTGCCCGAGGCCTTCGGCGGAGCCGGGTGCGGCATGGTCGAGGTGGCGTTGGTCCTCGAGGCGCAGGGCCGCACGGTGGCGCCGGTGCCCGTGTTGCCCACGCTGGTGCTCGGGGCCATGCCGGTCGCCGAATTCGGCAGCGAATCGCTCAAGGCCGAGCTCCTGGCCGGGGTGGCCTCGGGCGACACGGTGCTCTCGGCGGCCCTGGCCGACGTGGCCGCCGACGTCGCCACCGGCGGTCCGGGCCGGCCGTCGGTCGACCGCCCGGCCGGTCGACGGCGGCCTGGCCCTCTCGGGCACGGCCTTCGCCGTCCCGTCGGCCCACGTGGCCCATCGGGTGCTCGTCCCCGCCTCGGTCGAGGGCGAACCCGACGGCGGCATCGTGGTGGCCGCCATCGATCCCCGGGCGGACGGGGTGACCGTCGAACGAACCACCACCACCAATCGGGAGATCCATCCCCATCTCCACCTGGGCGGCGTGGAGGTCGGGGCCGACGACCTGCTGGCCGGGGGTGATCCGACCCGAGGGCACGAGGTCGTGGTCTGGATGTTGCAGCGGGCCTGGACCGGGCTCTGTGCCATCCAGGTCGGGGTCACCGAGGCGGCGGTGGCCCAGACGGCCGAGTACCTCAACACGCGGGAGCAGTTCGGCCGGCCGCTGTCGACGTTCCAGGGGACGATGCTCCGGACGGCTGACGCCGCCATCGACACCGAGTCGATCCGGGTGACCATGTGGCAGGCGGCCTGGCGACTGGACCGGGGGTTGGACGCGGACCTGGCCGTCAGCGTGGCCTCGTGGTTCGCGGCCGAAGCCGGGCAACGTGCCGTCTTCGCCACCCAGCACCTCCATGGCGGCGTCGGCGCCGACATCTCCTACCCGATCCATCGTTACTTCCTCTGGGGCAAGCAGATCGAGCTCGTGCTCGGTGCGCCGAGCGCCCACCTGGCCCGTCTCGGGCACCAGGTGGTGGATGAGTTGCGAGCGGGCCGGCCGGTGCTGGCATGAGCGCGACCCTGCACTTCGAGGAGGTGACGGTGGGGGACGCCCTCCCCGAGCTGGCGCTGCCCCTCACCCGGACGCTCATCGTCTCGACCGCCATCGCCTCGCGTGACTACCAGGACGTCCATCACGATGCGGTCCTGGCCGTCGAACGCGGGTCGAAGGACATCTTCATGAACATCCTCTCCACCAACGGCATCGTGGGGCGCTTCGTCACCGACTGGTCCGGACCGGCCAGCGTGCTCACCGACGTCCGGATCCGACTGGGCGCCCCCAACTACCCGGACGACACCATGACGCTGACCGGCTCGGTCACCGCCAAAGACGAGTCGGTGGGGTCCGACGGATACGGGGGAGTGGAGGTGACCCTGCGAGGGGCCAACAGTCTGGGCGACCACGTGACCGGGACGGTGGGACTGCGCCTCCCGTCCCGCTCCGCTCCGGCTGGCCGTGCCCGCTCCAACGGGGGGAACAGCCGGTGAGCGGGATGCAGCACGCCTACGCCGGCAACACGGCGATCGTGGGCATCGGCGCCACCGAGTTCTCGAAGGAGTCGGGCCGGAGCGAGCTCCGCCTGGCCGTCGAGGCCGTCGACCTGGCATTGCGTGACGCCGGCATCGAGCCGGCCGAGGTGGACGGGCTGGTGACCTTCAGCTCCGACACCAATCCGGAGATCGAGATCGCCCGCAGCCTGGGCATGGGCGAGCTTTCCTTCTTCAGCCGCATCCACTACGGCGGGGGGGCGGGATGCGCCACCATCCAGCAGGCGGCCATGGCCGTGCAGTCGGGCGTGGCCGATGTGGTGGTCTGCTACCGGGCGTTCAACGAGCGCTCGGGGAACCGCTTCGGTGCGGGTGTGCAGGACCGCCCTCCCATCCCCAACGCCGAGACGGCCAACTTCGCCTGGTACGCGCCGGTCGGGCTGCTGACCCCGGCCCAGTGGGTGGCCATGGCCGCCCAGCGCTACCTGCACATGGCCGGGGCCACCTCCGAGGACCTCGGCCGGGTGGCGGTGGCCGACCGGCGCCACGCCGGCACCAATCCCAAGGCCTGGTTCTACGGGAAGCCGATCACGCTCGAGGAGCACCAGGCGTCGCGCTGGATCGTCGAGCCGCTCCATCTCCTCGACTGCTGCCAAGAGACCGACGGCGGCCAGGCCCTGGTGGTCACCTCCCTCGAGCGGGCCCGGGACCTCCCCGGTCCGCCGGTCGTCATCGAGGCGGCCGCCCAGGGCTCCGGCCCGGGCCAGGAGATGATGACCTCGTACTACGTCGGCGACCTCTGCGGGCTGGGAGAGATGGCGTCGGTGGCCCGCCAGCTGTGGCAGACCTCGGGCCTCGCGCCCGCCGACATCCAGACCGCCGTCCTCTACGACCACTTCACCCCGTACGTGCTCTACCAGCTGGAGGAGCTCGGCTTCTGCGGCCGGGGCGAGGCCAAGGAGTTCGTGCGAGACGGCAACATCGAGATCGGTGGGGGGCTACCGGTCAACACTCACGGAGGCCAGCTGGGCGAGGCCTATCTCCACGGCATGAACGGGATCGCCGAGGGTGTCCGCCAGGTGCGGGGCACCTCGGTCAACCAGGTCCCCGACGTGCGCCACGCGCTGGTCACCGCCGGTACGGGGGTACCGACGAGCGGTCTCATCCTCGGGACCGACGGCTGACCCAACCGGTCGTCGGAGCTCACCCTCGACAGGTCCGCCCCTGCAGGGCGGCCACGCAGAGGGTGGATCTCGCCCATCGCCGATGAGCGGGTGCTCCCGGTCGAGGCCGACCCGGCCGAGGTGGCCGGCCGGGACACCGTTCGACTGGCGTTCGTCGCCGCCCTCCAGCACCTGCCGCCCCGGCAACGGGCGGCCCTCATCCTGTGCGTGGCAACCCCTTTCCGAAGGGCCATGGGGACGACCGAGAGACCTACCTCGACTGGCTCCGCTACCTCTGCGGTTCGGTCTTGCGCAAGATGCCGGGGCTCTCCGAGGAGGAAGACGCGGTGGAGGCCGGATAGCGCGCTGATCTCTCTGCTCGGAATCGTGAACCACCTGACCCACGTCGAGTGGCGATGGATCGAGGGAGGCATGCTGGGCAGGGAGGTGGAACGCACGGAACAGGAGTTCAGCCCGGGTGCCGAACTCCTGGTGGAGGAAGCGATCCTGGCCTATCGCGACCGGGCGGCCGCCACCGATGCTGCTGTTCGTTCGATGGCATTGGACACCCGGTGCCGGTGGGGGAGAGCACGGACCTCCGGTGGGTCCTGATCCACCTGATCAATGAGACGGCCCGACACGTCGAGTCACGCGGGACGCCACTCGCGAACTACTCGATGGAGTGACGGGTGAGTAGCGCAGGACGATCCCCCCTTCGGAGCACGTTGTCGGGTGGCTAGGCCGGAGCGGCAGCGAGCAACCCGCGGCTGGCCGAAATTCGCTCGACGGTCCAGCATGCGTTCGGAGCCAGTGAATGGAGCTCACTCTGGAGCGTTGCGGCCCGGCGTTGGTCGATCGCCAGATAGAGGACTTCGACGGGACCCTCGTGCCCGTGCCCGCTGGTTGCGGTGACGGGCCACCCGCGGTCGCGCAGTGTAGGAGCGAGATCCGGGTCCTCGGGCGCGAACACTCGAACAGATACGTGCGACGCCGAGAGGTACCGGTCGATGAGGCAGCCCACGAGCACGCCAATGCCCACGCCACAGGCGTATCCGGCGGCGACGTTTCCCATGTCGTGGACGACTCGCGAGATCGCGGTGATCTGGACGACAGCGCCGATGAGTCCGAGCAGTGCGCCGCCGAGGACGTTGCCGCGGACCGTGATGGCGACGCGCCATTGCCACAGGGCGACCTCGAAGAGCACGAGGGCCATGATCACGAATGGTTCCATTGCAGGTATTCCAGTGGTAGGGATGGGTCGAGCAATTGTGGTGATGTCGTGGTGATCGGGATCCGGGATTCGAGGCCGGCGGCGAGCGAGCACGCGTCTGCCCGGGGTGAGGTCCACCTCAAGGTCGAGCCCCTTGCTGCACATTCGCCCGACGACTGGAGCGGCCACGGGCTCTCTCCCAGACGGCAGTGGCACCCGCGACGACCTGTCGCGAGCACCACTACCGACAGGTCGGAGGACTAGCTGGGCGGGGCGAAGAACTCGAGCGCGATTCCGTCTGGGTCTCGGAAGCTCACACCCGATCCGTAGCTCGCGTCCTTGATGTCACCGTGCTGGACGCCGATCTCATCGAGGCGGTTCGCCCATTTCTCGAGCTCGGCGCGATTGGCGCAACCGAACGCGACATGATCGAGGCCGACTCGGAACTCGCTGAACAGCTCCGTCGGTGCCGGTGTCTTGTGCTGGTGCAAACCGATGAGCGTTCCATTGCCGATCAGATAGACCGTGTGGTGAAGATCGGGGTCGGTGTCCTCATCGATGACGGGCTTGGCGTCGAACAGCCCCTCGTACCAGGGCACGCTGATCGCGAGGTCGCGAACGGTCAATGCCACGTGGGTCAGCGGTGGGAATGTCATCATGTCTCATCCTTCCGGGGATTTTTGTTGATTGACTATCGTCTAGCCAGTATCCATCCCTGCCGAGTGACTGGCCATGACCGAGACGCCGACAGTGCTAGCCGCGAAACCGGAGTTGCGACCATGAGTGGGCTCGACGCAGCCGGGCTGGCCAGCGCCGAGCCGAGCCCACCCCTGCTCGCGTCGGCGCTCGGGCAGCTGCGGTTGGCCGGCGCCATTTTTTCCGTTCCGAGCTATCCGAACCGTTCGCGTTCGAGTCCACTCCGCTGGCCATGGCCGACGCGCTCCACCCGGGAGCCGACCGACTCATCCTGTTCCACATCATCGCGGGCGGCTCATGCTGGGTTCAGGCGGTCGATGGCGAGCGCCACTGGGCGAGCGACGGCGACATCATCGTCCTACCGTACGGTGACCGCCACACGATCGGGGGAAGGGCATCGGTGGAGTCGGTACCCATCCAGGCGCTACTCGACCCCCTACCATGGACCGACCTGCCGCTATTGCGCCACGGTGGAGGCGGAGCGCGCACCGAGCTGGTCTGCGGCTACCTGTATTCCGACGATCCACTCTTCGACCCAGCTATGCGGGCGCTTCCGTCAGCCTTCGTCGTCCAGCTTCCCGACGGCGCCGGGTCGGGCTGGGTTCAAGCGAGCATCACGTACGCGCTCGAGCACGCCGTTCCGACGAACGCGAGCCCGGATCCGATCACCACGCGATTGCCAGAGCTTGTCTTGATCGAAGTGCTTCGCTCGCATCTGGCCACCGCACCCGGGGCTGACAGCGGGTGGTTAGCTGCGCTACGCGACCCGGTATTGGCGCCGGCGCTCTCCCACCTCCACTCGTCACCCGACCACAAGTGGACCGTTGCCGATCTAGCGTCGCGTTCAGCAGTGTCTCGCTCGCTGCTCGACGACCGCTTCCGTCGGATGCTCGGCCGCTCACCGATCCGGTACCTCACCGAATGGCGCATGCACCTCGCTGAGGACCTCCTCGCCACCACTGACGCCGGCATCGTCACCATCGCGCGACGCATCGGGTACGACTCCGAAGAAGCATTCAGCCGCGCCTTCAAACGCACCCACGGTCTGTCGCCGAGCCACTGGCGTGCCGCCCACCTGACCGCTCCACGATCAGCGACGCCCACCCGTTGAGATGACCGAGCTGGCGGTTTCCCGTTCCGACCAGCAGGTCGACCATGACGATCGAGGCCACCGCCTTGGCCAGGGTGTCGAACTGCCACCCCCGGGTGAGTGCACCGGTGAATTCGGCGCATCCAGCTCGTCTCCCTATCGATGGATGACCTTCCGCTGGTGGCCAAGGTGGTGCTGGTCGGGGCCGATGGCACGGTGGCCGTCACCCGGCTGGTCAGCGACCGGTCCCCTGATCTGTCCACGGTGGACCTGGTGGCGAGGATGGTGCTGGCCGCCCGCCGGGCCCACGCTGAGCTGCACCTCGAGGAGGTCTGCCCGATCCTGGCGGGGCTGCTCGATCTGACCGGCGTGGTCGAGCTGGTCGGGCCGGGACCGGCGGGTGGCCGGTCCGATGATTCTCGGGACAGTCGTTCGTCATACCACGGGAGAGAAGGAGGCGCGATGTCCACATCGGCACCCACGATCCAGGTCAAGCAGGTCCTCACCGTCGGCATTCCGGTGACCGATCAGGGCCGTGCTCTGCGCTTCTACGTCGAGACGCTCGGCTTCGGGCTGCGGCTCGACGTCCCCATCGGCCGAGGCAAGCGCTGGATCGTGGTGGCCCCGCCGGCGGGGACGGCGACGATCGCCCTCGTGGCCTCGAACGATGACCTGCCGACCGGGATCGAGACGGGCGTCCGGCTGGTCAGCACGGACGTTGCCGGTGACCACGTCGCGCTGCAGGCCGAAGGCGTGGAGGTGGACGACATCCTGCGCTGGGAAGGTGTCCCCCCGATGTTCAGCTTCCGTGACCCGGACGGCAACGGCCTCGAGCTGGTCGGGGAGGCCTGAAAGTGGCCGGAGCCACGGTCGCCTGCGCCACCGAGCCGCTAGGATCGCCGGCGGTGACCGTCAGCACCCAGGGCATCAGGGCCGAGGACCTCGAGCACTATCGGCGGGAGCTCACCGGCTACTGCTATCGGATGCTCGGGTCGGGGTTCGACGCCGAGGACGCCGTGCAGGAGACCATGGTCCGGGCCTGGCGGGCGGCGGACGGCTTCGAGGGGCGGTCCTCGGTCCGCTCCTGGATGTACCGCATCGCCACCAACGTGTGCCTCGACCTGCTCCGCGGTAGCCAGCGCCGAGCCCGACCGATGGAGATCGGCCCGTCACGGCCCCCCGTCCCGTCCTCCCTCGAGGCCGTGCTGCCGGACGGCGCGTGGATCTCGCCCATCGCCGATGAGCGGGTGCTCCCGGTCGAAGCCGACCCGGCCGAGGTGGCCGCCGCCCGGGACACCGTTCGATTGGCGTTCGTCGCCGCCCTCCAGCACCTGCCGCCCCGGCAACGGGCGGCCCTCATCTTGTGCGAGGTGCTCCGGTGGCAGGTGGCCGAGGCCGCCGACCTCATGGACACCAGCACCGCGGCCGTGAACAGCGCCCTGCAACGGGCCCGGGCCACGCTGGCCTCGCTCGACCTCGGCGAGCAGGCGTCCGTCGTCGACGCCGACCAAGAGGAGCTGCTGGCCCGCTACGTCGACGCCTTCGAGCGCTACGACATCGACAGCCTGGTGACCCTCCTCCATGACGACGCTATCCAGAGCATGCCACCGTACGCCATGTGGCTGCAGGGGTCGGCCGACATCGGCCGGTTCATGCTTGGCCCCGGCATCGGGTGCCGCGGTTCCAAACTGGTGCCCACCGCGGCCAACGGGCTGCCGGCGTTCGGTCACTACAAGCCGGACCCGGCCGGCGGGCTGGCCCCGTGGGCGCTGGTGGTCCTCGAGCTATCCGGACCCCGGGTCCAAGGGATCCATTCATTCCTCGAGGCGGATCGGCTGTTCCCCTACTTTGGGCTGCCCGTCCACCTCCCGGCGTAACCGGGGACAGAGCTCACCCTCGCCAAGCGGCCCTGATCTGCTGACGCGGTCTGATCGGCGCCCGAAGGGGCGGCGCCCGAAACCGATGGCGCCGCGACTTCCTAGTGTCAGTCCGTGAGGACAGTGAGAACCACTTTTCGACGGGCCATGCGGACGAGTGAGAGATCTATCTTGACTGGCTTCGGTACCCGCGACTCGGTCTTGCACAAGGCGGTTCGGGCGCGCCAGTCGGCGATGTTAGAAGGGCCATGTCAGATGCGACCCGTTCCTCTGGGGAAGTACGGGCGATGGCCAGGAAGAGAGCCGAGACGCCCCTGAGGCCCCAAGCTAGAATCGCGTTGGCTGCAATCTGGAGGGCGAAGGAGAAGACACAATCAATTGCATGGTCGATGGTCTGCCAACATGACCAGTCAAGCGACCTTATGCACAGTCCTTCTCTGTCAACTCGGTCAGGGCCGAGAACGCACGATCGAGGGCATCCACGAGCTCGTTGTCGGTCACGAAGGAAGTCGCTCGTCCATCGGGCCGACGCCACGCGATCCAGTCGACGCCGGCAGCTGATGGCCAGCGCCCCCGCCAGAGGCACTTGTTGAGAGCCAGCGACGTATTGTTGCGACGGTGAATGGGCCCAGCGAGGTCAGTGTCGACGGTGTGACCCCTGGCCTTCAGCACACTCCGAGGACCTTCGTGCGGACCCCCCTCGGCGTTCTCGCCGTCATCAGCTTGGCCGTGCCTGTGGGCGCCTACGCCTGGGTCGTTCACCAGTACAGTCTGAACGTCATCTACGCAGACAACTGGGACGACATCCGCCTCATTTCCCATTCGTACGCGGGACTCAGCCTGAGCCAACTGTGGGCGGTGCATGGTGAGAACCGAATACTCTTTCCCAACCTCATCGTTCTTGCTCTCGCACACACGACCCACTTCAACGTTGCTTTCGAGGAGTACCTGAACGCAATCCTGCTTCTCGTCGCCACCGGCCTCATCGTGTTGGCCCACAAGCGGCGATCACATCTCTCCCCGTGGATCGCATATGCCCCTGTGGTGTTCCTCCTGCTTTCCTTTGTCCAGGGTCACAGCGCGATTTGGGGATTCCAGCTCTCTTGGTACCTGGTATTGGTTTCACTGGCCGGAACCCTCATCCTGCTCGACCAACCGCGACTCAGCCGCTTCGCATTCGTCGGCGCCATCGCGACCGCGGTCGTCGGAAGTTACTCCTCGTTGCAGGGACTCGTGATCTGGCCGAGCGCGCTCGTCCTGCTCTGGCTTCGAGCCCGGACGAGAGGATTGGTCATCGCTTGGATCGTGGCGGGTTCTCTCACGTTTGCCCTGTTCTTCTACAACTTCCACACCGAGCAGGGTGACTTGGCCTATGTCGTTCATCACCTCGTCGAGGCGGCCGCTTTCTACCTGTTCATAGTCGGTGATGTCATTGGTCTTCAGGCGCCTCCCAGTGGGCACTTCGGCAATCCTGCCGTGACTGTGCTGGGCGCGGTGATCCTGGGAATTGCGACTTGGTGCGTGGTTCACTATGCAACTCGGCGCGATCCTTCGGATCCTGCGGCAATCGGGGTCGCAATCATTGTCTTCGGGCTCGTGTGTGCTGCCCTTATCACCGTTGGTCGGCTGTCCTATGGTCCCTCGGTCGCCCTCAGATACGCGCCGTTCGAGCTCTTGGTCTGGGTGGGCTGCTATCTGTGTCTCTTGAGCAACCCTGTGCCGACGTCCACCGGTCGACGACGCCGGTCATCTGTTGCTGCCATTCGGGTGGTGCTTGCGATGGCTATCTGCTTGCAGATCATCCTCGGAACGGTTTGGGGCCTCAAGAGCCTCCGGGTTTGGCATCAGATAGCGATCAATGCCGGCGCGGTTGCGGCCAACATCGGCACGGCTCCAGACCAACTCGTCGTCAGCTCTCTGTACCCAAACCCCTACCTCAGCGGGGAGTATCTACGCGCCCTCGCCGGACAGGCCGAGATCCACAAGCTCAGCCTGTTCGACACGGACTTGCATGTCGAACGTCGACTGGGTCTGCCCATCGGCAGGACGCTACCGAGCACGTCTGTCGTCCTCCCAAGGTCTGGAACATTGGTCAGGGGAACGGTGACCTTGCTGGCCGCGGCTTCGGGGTTGTCAGAGACGTCCGGTGTCTATCTGGACTTCGGTGTGTCCGCAGTGCAATTCGTATTGGTGGCGGGTGGTCGTCGTCCTGTCCTCGTCTCGGCAACGAATACCGAATTCGGCTGGCTGGGACTCTGGAACTCGCAAACCGTTCCCGACGGTTCCCTCAGCATTCGAAGCGTTGTCCACACTGGAACGGGCCGGTCGGGAGCAAGTGCTCCGATCATCGTCACTGTGACGAACTAGGCCCTGCGGTCACGAATCCGCCCGCTCGCGCAAACCCTCCCCGGCAAGTACTCCCACCGGCGACCCAACGGCCGGGGCAGCCTCTGAAGGGCTAGCGCTCGGCCACAGCCCGGTCGAGGGCATCGGCGTCGGCCGGGAGCAACCGTCGGAAGGGGGCCCCCTTCTCGGGCCGCCACCAGACCGGGTCCTCCGAGCGCCATCCTTCGGCGCGGAGGACCCGCTTGATCACCTTGGTCGTCGCCGTGACCGGCAGCTCGTGGGCGATGCGGACGTACGTGGGTGACCACTTGGTCCCCATGTCCGGCTGTCCCGCCAGAAAGGCGGCAAACCCGGCCGGATCGAACGAGCGGCCCGGCCGCAACAGCAGCGTGGCCATCACCTGGTCGCCGACGACGGTGTCCGGCACGGCATAGACGGAGGCCAGCACCACGTCGGGATGCCGTTGGAGCAGCTCTTCGACCGGGGCGGCGGCGAAGTTCTCACCGTCGACCCGGAGCCAGTCGAAGTCCCTCCCCCCGAAGTAGAAGAAGTCGTTCTCGTCCCGGTAGGCCAGGTCCCCGGTCCAGTACCAGCCGTTCCGCACCCGGGTCGCCTCGGCCTCGGCGTTGCGCCAATAGCCCTCGAAGCCGGCCCCTCCGGACTGGGCGACCATCTCGCCGATCGCCTCCTCGGCGTTGAGCAGCCGCCCCTCCTCGTTGAACTCGGCGCGCGGGCACTCCTCACCGGTCTCGGGATTGATGATGATGGTGCCCGGAGCCGCCCTCCCCAGCGCCCCCCGGGGGGTGTCCGGCGTGCGCTGGACGGTCGCCCCGCCCTCGGTCGAGCCGTAGGCATCCTGGACGGTGCACCCGAATCGCTCGGCGAACCGGGCCACGTCGGCTTCGGCCGCTTCGTTGCCGAAGCACCGCCGCAGGGTGTTGTCCGCGTCGTCGGGCAGCTCGGGCGTGGCCAGGACGTAGGAGAGCGGCTTGCCCACGTAGTTGAAGTAGGTGACCCCATAGCGCCGGACGTCGATGAGGAACTGGGAGGCGCTGAACCGCTCGCGCAACGCCACGGCGGCCCCCCCGGCCAGAGCCGGGGCCCACCCCGCCATCAGGGCGTTGGAGTGGAAGAGCGGCATGGCCAGGTAGCAGACGTCGTCGGGGGTCAGCTCGAACATCTGGGCCACGATGGCCCCGATGCGGGACAGCCGCCCCTGGCTGCACAGGCACGCCTTGGGGGCTCCGGAGGTCCCCGAGGTGAACAACAGGAGCCCGAGGGTCTCTTCGGTCACCGCGGCGTCGCCGCGGTCGGGGAGCGGGGCGCCCGCCACTCCGGCCAGCAGGTCCCGGTACGTGGTGTCCCCCGACCTATCGGAGCGGGTGTCCCCGGCGGGGTCGTCGACGACCAGGATGCGCTCGGGGGGAAGGGCCGGACCGAGGTCGTGGCCCTCGACCAGCGGCCGGTAGGCCGCACTGGTGATGAGCAGTTGGCACTCGGTGTGGGAGAGGTCTCGCGCCAGCTCGTCACCGCGGTGGGTCGGGTTCCCACCGACCAGCACCGCACCGGCCAGGGCGGCGGCACCCATCCAGAACACGTACTCGGGCACGTTGTCGAGCAGCAGAGCCACGTGGAAGGGGCCCGGGACCCGCAGGCGGGCCAGTGCCGCGGCCCGCTCGGCCTGGGCCCGGAGCACCTGGTCGTGGGTCCAGGTCCGGTCGGAGAACACCAGCCCCACCCTCTGGTTGCCGGCCTGGGATCGGATGAGCTCGTCGACGGTCTGCATGGGCTCCTCATGTCGGGCCCTCGACTGGGCGGGGGCGCCCTCTGGACTGGGCGGGGGTGCCTCGGCACCGGGCCGGCCCGAACGGCCCGGTTCGGCCCCATCTCCGGGGCCGAACAGTAGGTCGATCCGCGTTGTCCCGGGTCAGCCAGGCACAAATCTGGAACGCGTTGCAATTTATCAAAAGTGCGTGTTACCGTGAACCTGCGCCAGCGCCGAGCGAGAGGAGCACCGCATGGAGTTCGGAGTCTTTCTCAACGGCTACGTACCCGGCCCGGCCGCCCATGACCCCACCTGCGAGCACGAGATGCTCAAGCGTGAGATGGGCTACGTCATCGAGGCCGACAAGTACAACTGGAAGTACGCCTGGGTGGGCGAGCACCACTGCCTGACCGAGTACAGCCACATGTCGTCTCCCGAGGTGATCATGGGGTACCTGGCCCATGCCACCGATCGGATCCACATCGGCACCGGCATCATGAACCTCTCGCCGCGGGTCAACCACCCGGTGCGCTGCGCCGAGCGGGTCACCATGCTCGACCATGTCCTCGAAGGCCGGTTCGAGTGGGGCACCGGCCGGGGTGCGGGCAGCCATGAGATCGCCACCTTCAACAACCTGGACAAGAACTCCACCAAGGCGGAGTGGAACGAGGTCATCCGCCAGATCCCACGCATGTGGGAGGAGAAGGACTACATGTACGAGGGGGAGAGCTTCATCGTCCCCTACCCCCACAACATCCTGCCCAAGCCGTATCAGGGTCAGGGACATCCCCCCATCTGGGTCGGATGCGGCAATCCCGGGACCTTCACCCAGGCCGGCGAGCTGGGCATCGGGGCCATCGCCTTCAACTTCGAGCCGATCTTCAACCTGCGAGGCCGGATCGAGGCGTACAAGGAGGGGATCGCCAACTGCACCGAGCCCCTCGGCCAGTTCAAGAACGACAACGTCATGATGACCAACGCCGTCATCTGCCTGAGCGACCGCAAGAAGGCGCGCCAGGTGGCCCTCCGTCGTGGTCGCGGCTACCTCTACTCCCTGGTGTGCAACTATCACGACACCATCCCCCACGAGGAGGGTGTCCCGATCTGGCCCGAGCGGCCCCACACCATCACCGACGAGGGCATGCTCGACCACCTGATCGAGGGCGGGTGGCTGCTCTGTGGCGAGCCTGACGAGGTCGCCGAGCAGGTGGCCCGGTATCAGACCGTCGGGTGCGATCAGCTGGTCTTCGGGCTCCCCTCCGACTCCTTCATGGAGGACGAGATCTACGAGATGCTCGAAGTGTTCGGCTCCAAGGTCATCCCGCAGTTCGACTCTGATCCCCTGCACTCGACGACCCGGTACCGCCAGACGGCGAAGCGCAGGTACCAGGATTTCAACTTCCCCGTCCCCGAGGTGACGGTGGAGGAGCTCCCGACCAACGCCATGATCCAGTTGGACGGCACCCGCACCCTGTAGGGCCCACCACTGCCGTCGGTGCGGCGCCGAGCCGCCCCGGACCGGCCGAGCCTGATGTCGGCCCGGCGGTCACGCCGGTGGTGCCGGCCCCCAGGCGTCGAGGAGCGCGTCCACCGTGGTCACCGTGGAGATCAACGGGAACGTCTGGTCGAGCACGGCGTCGGCATACTCAGCGGGTATCCCGGCCACCGCATCACGGGGCACCACCACGCCGTAGCCGAGGTTGACCGCCTCGATGGCCAGGCCCAGCACCCCGAGGTTGACCGACACCCCGGTGGCCACGACGGTCCGTACCCCGAGGCTGCGCAGCCAGGTGTCAAGCGAGGTGCCCGAGAAGGGCGACACTCCGTGGAGTCGTGAGGCCACCAGGTCACCGGGCTCCGGCCCCAGTCCCTCGACCAGCTCGGTCGGGGGGGTGCCGACCAGCAGGTGGTCCGGGTTGCGCACCATGGCCGCGATCAGTTGGCAGTTCACCGTCGACCCGGCCCGATCGGCCCGGAACTCGGCCGTGCAGTGGATGACCGGGATCCGGTGGGACCGGGCCGCGGCCAGCAGCCGGATCGTGTGCGGGACCACCCCCACCTGGCGGGCCGCCTCGGCCAGCTGGGGGAACGCGGTCAGATCGCCGATGACGCCCCGCTGGATCTCCATGGTCAGCACCGCACAGGAGGCCGGAGCGGCCAGGTCGCTCAGCTCAATCGGCACGGCCCCGACCTCTCACGATGACCGGGCAGCCACCGGATCACCCGCCGGTGGACGTTCGGGCGCCTCCCGTGTCGGTCTCCTCCGGCACCTCGGCCACGATCTCGGACGCCCAGCGGTAGTCGGGCTTGCCGCTCGGCGACCGCACGATGGTCCCGACCACGTGCAGCTGGCGGGGGACCTTGTACCCGGCGATGGCGTTCCGGCAATGCATCTGGATGTCGTCCAGGGTGGGCTGCTTGTCGGTTCTCGGCTGGACGATGGCCGCCACTCGCTGGCCCCAGCGGTCGTCCGGCGCCCCGACCACGATGGCATCGAACACGTCGGGATGGGACCGCACCGCCGACTCCACCTCCTCCGGAAAGATCTTCTCGCCCCCTGAGTTGATGGAGACCGATCCTCGTCCGAGGAGGGTGACCGAGCCGTCCTCCTCCACGGTGGCGAAGTCGCCCGGCATCACGTAGCGGGTGCCGTCGACGTTGATGAACACCT
This sequence comes from uncultured Acidimicrobiales bacterium, assembly GCA_963727075.1. GTDB lineage: Bacteria > Actinomycetota > Acidimicrobiia > Acidimicrobiales > RAAP-2 > Bog-756. The sequence goes on along the minus strand of CAVSET010000006.1, from coordinate 1,210,815 downwards.
CGGCCGTCTTGATGGGATCGTTGTAGTACTCGACCGGTATGTCCCCGGAGCGGGCGATCTTGCCGATGACCCCCGAGCCCGGGACCACCGGCTTCAGGTCCTCGTCGAACACCACGGTGTTCCCGAGCACCGAGACGGTCGGCCCGCTGCGCATGGCGGTGTTGTCCTTGCCCACCGTGACCATGCCGTTGTTGCCCGACTCCGACGACCCGATGGCGTCGACGATGAGGATGTTCGGGAGGTGCTTGAAGAACTGGTCCTTGACCGGCGCCGAGAAGAGGGCCGCCGACGAGGTGATGGCCATGAGGGAGGAGAGGTCGTAGGAGGCGCCCGGGTCGTCGAGCGCCTCGATCAGGGGCTTGCCCATGGCATCGCCGGTGATCATGATGGAGTTGGCACCCTCGGTCTCCACCAGTTTCCACACGGTGTGGGGGTCGAACCTGGGGACCAGGATGGTCCGGTTGCCGACGAAGCTCTGGCCCATCACCGACCATTGGGTGGCGCCGTGCATGAGCGGGGCGATGGGCAACAGGGTGATCTGGCCGCCCATCCCCTTCTCGACCATCTCTTCGGGGCGCTGCACCCGGGTGTTGGTATGGGGGTCGACCCCGCCGCCGAGGGCGTAGAAGACATCCTCGTGCCGCCAGACCACTCCTTTTGGCATACCGGTCGTCCCCCCGGTGTAGAGGATGTAGTGGTCACTGCCCGATCGCGGCGCAAAGTCCCGTTCGGGGCGGCCCGAAGCCACCGCCTCCTCGAAGGCCATGGTGCCTTCGACCAGCGGCTCACCCGACTCGTCGTCAATGCCCACCAGCAACCGGAGCTCGGGCAGCTCGGGCAGCAGCTCGGCCACCCGCGGGCCGAACTCTGCCTGGTGGACCAGGGCCACCAGGTCGGCGTTGGCGAACAGGTACCGCAGCTCGTCCTTCACGTAGCGGTAGTTGATGTTGATCCAGACCGCCCGCAGCTTGAACACCGCCCAGGCCGTCTCCACCCATTCCACGCTGTTGAGCGAGTAGATGCCCACGTGGTCCCCGGGCCCGACGCCCTGGTCGGCGAGGAAGTGGGCCAGGCGGTTGGCCCGCTCCTCCATCTGGGCGAAGGTCCGGCGCTCACCCGCGGCCACCAGGTACTCGCGGTCGCCGAAGGCGTCGACGGCCGCCTCGAACAGATCAGCGAGGTTGAACGTCGTCATCGGGCAGTCAGTAGAACACGTTTCTATTCGGGCGGCAAACATCCGGAGCCGGACCGGAACCGGACCAGGGCCGGATTCCCGACCAGCTCAGTCGAGGGTCTCCTCGGCGGTCATGACGACCGGGATCGAGGTCGGACCGTTGGCCGGTGCCGGAACCGGCGTACCGATCGATTCTGCCTCCAGATCGGCCGCGGCCGACCCGCCCGGCGATCTCACGGTGGTCACCGCCTCGCGCACCGAACGGGCCAGCCCGGCGCCGTCCAGCCCCAGTCGGGCGAGGATCAGGTCGGGCTTGCCCTGGGGGATGAAGGCCCGGGGGATCCCGAGGGAGATGACCGGGGGAGCGGCACCGCAGGGACATGACCGGCGGAGAGCGTCGGCGAGGTACATGCCGGCCCCGCCCTGGCGGACGCCGTCCTCGGCCGTCACCACCACGTCGTGCCGGGCGGCGTCGGCCAACATGGCCGGGTCGGGGTCCGAGACCACTCGGACGTCCCAGATGGTGACCTCGATCCCCTCGGCGGCCAGCTCGACGGCAGCCTGTTCGGCCGACGTGACCATCTTGCCCACAGCCAGGATGCAGGCCGAGCCGTCACCGATGCGGACCCGGCGGGCCTGCCGGCCCGAGCCCACCGCGCCGGGGGCCGTCCACGGTGCGGGCGTCTTCGGGAAGCGGATGACCGATGGGCCGTCGAGGGACAGGGCCTCGGCCAGCATCACCTCGACCTCGGGAGCCGACGACGGCGCGAAGACCGTGACGCCCGGGATGGACAGGGCCAGCGCCAGGTCCAGCACGCCGTGATGGCTGGGGCCGTCGTCGCCGGTGATGCCGGCCCGGTCGAGCACCATCACCACCGGCATGCCGTGAAGCCCCACATCCAGGTTGGCCTGGTCGAAGGCCCGGCTGAAGAAGGTCGAGTAGACGGCGACCACGGGGCGCATGCCGGCCATCGCCATCCCCGCCGCCGAGGTCAGCGCGTGCTGCTCGGCGATGCCCACGTCGACGAACCGGTCCGGGAAGCGGGCCTCGAAGGGCAGCAACCCGGTGGGACCGGGCATGGCCGCGGTGATGGCCACGATGCGGGGGTCCATGTCGGCGTGGCGAAGCAGTGACCGGGTGAACGCGTCGGTGAAGGTGGTGACGGGCAGGTCGGCCGTCTCGTCGATCTCCACGTCGACCGGCATCCCGTCCTGGCCGGCCGGCGACGCCCCCGGGCTGGTGGAGTCGGACGGTCCTGTGGGCCCGGAACGATCGGTTGCCACCCCGCCCGCCGCCATCACCTTCACGTCGTGGAGGCGCTGGATATCGTCTTCCTCGGCCGGCGCATAACCCCGGCCCTTCTGGGTCAGCAGGTGCACGACGATCGGTCCGGGCCATTCCGAGGCGTTGGCCAGTGCCTGCTCGACGCCGGCGATGTCGTGGCCGTCGATGGGTCCGGCGTAGCGGATGCCCAGCGCTTCGAAGAACGTGTGGGGCGTGACCACCTCGCGGAGCGCGCTGGTCAGGCCGTGCACGCCGGAGTAGGCCAGGTCGCCGACACCGGGCAGCTCGCGGATGAGATGGCGGATGCGTTGGCGGGCCTGGATGTAGGCGGGATTGAGCCGCAGATGGGTGAGGCTGAGGGAGAGCCGCGACACCGTCGGCGCGTAGGAGCGGCCGTTGTCGTTGAGCACGATGACGACCTGCTTGCCGGAGTGGCCGAGGTTGTTGAGCGCCTCGTAGGCCATGCCCCCCGTGAGCGCACCGTCGCCGACCACTGCGACGACCCGCCGGTTGATCCCCTGGATCTCGAACGCGCTGGCCAGCCCATGGGCGTAGCTCAGGATGGTGGACGCATGGCTGTTCTCCACCCAGTCATGCTCGGACTCGGCCCGGTTGGGGTACCCCGAGAGCCCGTCGGCCTGGCGCAGCTTGGAGAACTGCTCTCGGCGCCCGGTGACCAGCTTGTGCACGTAGGCCTGGTGGCCGGTGTCCCACAGGATGACGTCCTTCGGCGAGTCGAAGGTGCGGTGGAGGGCCAGGGTGAGCTCGACCACGCCGAGGTTGGAGCCGAGATGCCCCCCGGTGGCGGTCACCGCCTCGACGATGAACCCACGGATCTCCTCCGACAGCATGGCCAGCTGCTCCGGGCTGAGAGTGCGGAGGTCGGCGGGGCTGTCGATGTGTTCGAGGATCATGGGGGAGGAGGCCTTTCCGTTCAGGCTACCAGCGGGCGACCGAGCCGCCCGGCTCAACCCCCTTCGCTCGGACGCCCCACCGGGTGGACACCGAGCCCGGTGGAGAGGTGGTCGCCACCGTCGCTCGATATCCGTTCGGTCCGAAACGGTGGCCATACCCAGGAGTGCCGGGATACTCGCCGGAAGGAATGCCCGGGCGCCCGCCGGAAGGATGCGGCGCACCCGCCGGACGTCCGACAACCGGCCACCCGACCTCCGGGATCCCGGTTCTGGCCGTCCGGTACCGGGCAGACTGGGCGATCAAGCCGCCGGAGCCCGAACCATGGGCTCCCGACCCGCCGGGAGGGAGGCCGATGCAAGCCGAAGTCAAAGGAAGCACCCTTCCGCTGCTGGAGATGGTTCTCGAACCGGGGGAATCGGTGATCTCGGCCCATGGCGAGCTGTCCTGGATGTCGAGCAACGTGCAGCTGACCCAGACCACCAACGCCGGCGGGCAGAAGGGCATCATGAGCGGCCTCAAGCGGGCCGTGGGCGGTGGCGGGATCTTCCTGACCAAGTACGAGGCCCAGGGCGGACAAGGCATGGTGGCCTTCGGGGCCAAGCTGCCCGGCCGCATCTTCCCGGTCACCATCGCTGCACGGGCAGGGCTATCTGGTCCATCGGCACGGCTGGGTCTGCGGCACCGACGGCATCGTGCCGACCAGTCGGCATGCAGCAGACCTTCCGGGGAGGCATGTATGGCGGCGACGGGTTCATCCTCCAGCGCCTCGAGGGTCAGGGCCAGGCCTGGATCGAGCTGTCCGGAGAGATCACCAACTACGAGCTGGCCGCCGGCCAGACGATGCTGGTCCATCCCGGACATGTCGGGTTGTTCGAGGACCGGGTGAGCTTCACCATCACCCGCCTCCAGGGCATCAAGAACCTGGCATTCGGTGGCGACGGGTTCCACCTGGTGGCGTTGACCGGGCCGGGGAACATCTGGCTCCAGTCCATGCCCGTCCCGGTCCTGGCCCAAGCCGTCGCCCCCTACCTGCCGGGGACGGACGACCACCCGGCCGGCCGATGCCGGTATCGGCGGTGTGCTGGGCGGGATCATCGGCAAGAACCTCTGATCCGGGGCACCCCCGCCGCCCGGCGAGCCCAGGTTCCTGCCTCCGCCCCGGCCCGTCCGACCGGGCTTCAGCGCACGTTGGCCAGGAACGCCTTCCGGTCGACGACCACCCGGATGAGCTTGCCCGCCGCCACCAGCCCGGCGCTCTCGGAGACGGACAAGGTGAAGACCAGGCGTCGGCCCTCGATCCGGTCGAGGGTGGCCTCGGCCCAGACCTTGCCCCCGACGCCCACCGGCACCAGGTGGTCGAATTGGACCCGCTTGGCCACCGACGTGCAGTTCTCGGGGAGCTCGTCCTCGAGGGCCTTGCAGCTGGCCTCCTCGCACAGGGCGATGAGACGGGGCGTGGCCAGCACCGGTACCGACCCCGTCCGCAGTGCCTCGGCGGTGTCCGCCTCGGTCACCTGCATCTCGATTCGGGCGGACAGGCCGGTCCGGGGAGTCACGCCGGTACGATACGTGACGCAGCAGGCGCCGGCCAACGTGCCGGCGGTGCAGCGAGGAGGCCGCAGTGATCGAAACCCCCGTGCTCGAGCGGGTGCTGTCCGGCGCGCTCCGTCGCGGCGGCGACTTCGCCGAGGTCTTCGCCGAGGACCGTTCGACCTCGTCGGCCCTGCTGGACGACGGCCGTGTCGAGGAGCTGTCCTCCGGACGGGAACGGGGTGCGGGCATCCGGGTGGTGTCCGGGGAGACCACCGGCTTCGCCCACACCGCCGACCTCTCCGAGGCCGGCCTGCTGCGGGCGGCCGAAGCCGCGTCGGCCGTCGCGCGGAGTGGTGGCGGAGGTACGACGCACCGTGGCCCTCGGTGCCGGAGCCGATGGCGGGACCCGGCCGTCGGGCGACGGGCTGGCCGCCCCCACCCTCGGTTCGAAGGGCGACACCCTGGAGCTGCTGCGCCGGGCCGACGATGCGGCCCGGGCCTCGGGCGATGCCATCTCCCAGGTGCAGGCGGCCTGCGGGGGATCCCGGCGGCAGGTGCTCATCGCCAACTCGGAGGGTCTGCTCGCCAGCGACGAGCAGGCCCGCACCCGCTTTTCGGTGTCGTGCGTGGCGACCGGCGACACCGGCCTGCAGACCGGGTTCGAGTCGGCCGCCCGCACGCTCGGGTTCGAGCTCTTCGACGAGGTCTCGGTGGAGGAGCTGGCCACCCTGGCCGCCCGCCGGGCCTCGCCAAGCTCACCGCCCGACCCGCCCCCTCGGGCGAGCTGCCGGTGGTGCTCGCCGGTGGGAGCGGCGGCATCCTGTTCCACGAGGCCTGCGGGCACGGGCTCGAGGCCGACCACATCGTGAAGGACGCCTCCGTCTACACCGGCAAGGTCGGGCAGCTGGTGGCGAGCCCACTGGTCACCCTGGTCGACGACGGCACGGTGGGCTCCGAGTGGGGGACCTACGCCGTCGACGACGAGGGTCGACCGGCGCAGCGCAACGTCCTCATCGAGGACGGTGTGCTCACCGACTACCTGTGGGACTACCTCCGGGCCCGGAAGGAGGGACGGGCCTCGTCGGGCAACGGCCGCCGTCAGACCTACCAGCACCTGCCCATGGTGCGGATGACCAATACCTTCCTGCTGCCCGGGAAGGAGGACCCCGACGAGCATCGTGGCCCAGACCCCTAACGGGGTCTACGTGGCCAAGCTCGGCGGCGGCCAGGTCAACACCACCACCGGCGACTTCGTCTTCGGGACCACCGAGGCCTACCTCATCGAAGACGGCCGGATCACCGAGCCGCTGCGCGACGCCAACCTCATCGGCAACGGCCCCGAGATCCTGCAACGCATCGACGCGGTCGCCACCGACTTCGCCATGACCCCGGGAACCTGCGGGAAGGACGGCCAGAGCGTGCCGGTCGGCTGCGGGCAGGCCACCCTGCGGGTCACGGGTGTGACCATCGGCGGGACGGCCGAGTGAGCACGGCCACCGACACGGGTACCGCCGCGCCCGGGGCGGACCGGGCGGCGGAGCCCGACGAGCTGTTCGACGCTGGCCGACCGGGTCGCCGGGTGGGCCCGGGACGGTGAGGACATCGAGGTCTACGTGGCCCGGGGCGACGAGACCGAGATCCGCGCCTACGACGGCGAGGTCGAGTCGCTCACCTCGGCCACCTCGGCCGGGATCGGCATCCGGGTGGTCAACGAGCACCGGCTCGGCTTCGCCTGGGCCGGCTCGCTCGAAGGCTCGGTGCTCGAGGAGACCCTGGCCGAGGCGCGGGACAACGCCGCCTTCGCCACCCCCGACGAGCACGTCCGGTCTGGCCGGCCCGACGGGGTGGCCGCCGTCGACCTCGACCTGTGGGACGACGCCCTCGGCTCGGTGCCCACCACCGACAAGGTGGAGATGGCCCTCGGTCTCGAGGCCGCCGCCCGCGCCGCCGACCCGCGGATCCGCCAGGTGGACCACGCCGACTACGGGGACGGGTCGGTGGAGGTGGCCCTGGTCTCGACCACCGGGCATCCGGGCCTCGAGCCGCAAGACGTCGGGCTACCTGTCGGTCGGGGTCATCGCCGGCGACGGCGACGCCAGCCAGACCGGAAGCGGCTTCAGCGTGGGGCGGGGGTTCGACGGGCTCGACCCCGAGCAAGGCCGCGGCCGACGCGGTCGACCCGGGCGGTACGCATGCTCGGGGCCACCAAGGGCCCCTCCGGGCGGACCACGGTGGTCTTCGACCGCCGGGTCGCCACCACGCTCCTGTCGGTGGTGTCCTCCGCCCTTTCCGGCGAGGCGGTGATCAAGGGCCGCTCGTTCTTCGCCGGACGGATCGGCGAGATCGGTCGGCGACGCCGCCCTCACCCTGGTCGACGATCCCACCGATCCCGCGGGCCTACGGCGCTTCGACCTACGACGCCGAGGGACTCGCCTGCCGCCGCAACGTGCTCATCGATGGCGGCGTCCTGCGGGCGTTCCTCTACGACACCGTGCCGGCCTCGCGGGCCGGGGTGTCGTCCACCGGCTCGGCTGTCCGCGGCGGCTACACGGGCACGCCGGGCCCGGGCTGCCGGGCCCTCACCCTGGCTCCCGGGCGGCCGAGGGCTACGACGAGGACAGGCGTGCTGGCCGCGGTGGGCGAGGGGCTCTTCGTGCAGTCCCTCACCGGGGTCCACTCGGGGGTCAACCCGATCAGTGGCGACTTCTCGGTCGGGGCCGAGGGCCTGATGATCCGCGACGGCCGGCTGGCCGAGCCGGTTCGGGAGATCACCGTGGCCTCCACGTTGCAACGCATGCTGCAGTCACTGGTGGCGGTGGGTGCCGACGTCGAATGGCTCCCCGGCATCGCCGCCGGCCAGACCCTGGCCGTCGGTGACATGCAGCTCAGCGGCGCCTGATCGCACTCGGCCGAGCTTCGGCCCGAGGCTCAGCCCTTCTTCACCTCGGCGGTGGCTTTGGTGCAGGCCGCCAGGGCGTTCGGCGTCGACGTGTAGTAGATCGAGCCGGTGATGGCCAGATTGTACGGGCGCGGCCGAGGCCGGGGTGGCCGTCCCACCGGTCCACAGGGGAGTCCCTCCGGCGCCCGCGCTGCCGATCCGGACGAGACGGTGTCGTCGCGGCTGGTGCTGGATGAGGTTGCCCCGGTGGACAGGACGAACGTGTGGATCACGAACAGCCGAGGGAAGGTGTCGAGGCCGTTGACGAAGGCCATCATCTGCCCATAGTTGCCGGTGACCGCCAGCGTGGTCGGCACTGCCGTACACCCCACCGGTACTCGGGGTCGGGGTGGCTGATGGCGGCGCAGCGCCGGCTGTGGACGTTGCCGGGGCGAACCCGCTGAACTGGGTCAGGGAGACCCCCGAACTGGACGTCGAGCCCGTTGAACTGGCTCTCGAACGAGGACTCCTCGGCGTCGACGTCGGTCGGGCTCTGGACGCTCGGGATCTGCGTGGTGATCTTCTGGAGGTCGGCGCAGCTGGTCGACAGCTTCTGCTGCTCGGTCCGGAGCGTCGCCAGCTTGGCCTGCAGCGTGGTCTCCTGCGTCTGCAGCTGGGTCTGTTGGGCTTGCAGGCTGGTGAGCTTCGAATTCTGAGGTGCGATCAGCGCCACCCACACGAGTAGCGCCACCACAAGGGTGCCGGCCCCGATGAGAAGGGGTGCGCGGTATTCACGGGCGACGTTCACTTGAGGCTCGCATTCTTGCTGAGGCTGGCATTGGGTGTGATGGAGACCGTGAACGGGAAGGAGATGGTCGAGTCCGGATTCACCGTCGTTGGCCCCTGCAGCGGGTTGGCGAACAGCTGGGAGCCGGCGATGGCGTCGATCCAGGCCGCCGAGATGGACAGGTGCGGCCCTGGTCCGGTGACCGCCAGCTGGACGGTGCCGATCGCTGCCGAGGTCGTGGCGTTCGATCCTCCGCTGGTTGGGGACGCAGCGGCGGTGGCGGTGGACGTGGACGCGGTCCCGCCGGCGGCGCCCGAGCCGGTGGTGGTCGTCGCCGTCCCGTTGAACGACTTGACCTGGGCGCCGGCCGGTGTGATCGAGATCAGGTTGTTGAGGGTCGAGGGGCCAGTCGATGGCGGCATTGAGTACCGAGGCCCGGCGGGTGAGACCGGCGGTGTAGGCCTGGTTGGCCGCCACCACTTGGTCGTACTTGGGAACCTGGGCGTTGAGCGCGTTGATGTTGGACTGTAGGGCGCTCACGTTGTTCTGGGCGTTGTGGACCTGGAGGAGCTTCCACATCCCGAAGGCCAGCAACACCACCACCACAGCGACGCAGCCGACGAGCGTCCGCTGTTGGATCCGCTTGAGGCGCGTCCGCTGGATGACCTCGGGCGGCAACAGGTTGAACTTCTTGACCGCCTTGTCCGGCTCCGGCAATGCCAGGCCGATGGGCGTGGCCAGCACCGGCCGCACCTCTTCGGCCTGGGCTTGGGTGAGCTCCAGCCTCGAGGTGTCGAGCCGAGCAAGGGGCGAGACGGTCAGCACCGGCAGGTGGACCTGGGCCTCGAGCATCGGGATGAGCCCGTGCAAGCCCGGATCCCCCGCCGGTCACCAGGACCCGGGACACGGGAAGCCGGCCGGGGAGCGAGGCGAAGTACTGGATCGAGTTCCGGATCTCTCCGACCAGGTCGACCATGGAGGACTGTGTTGCGCGCTCCGCCGACTGGAATTGAGCGTCTTCATCGCCGATGCGTCGCTTCATCCCCTCGGCATCGATGACGGGCACATCGAGGGCGGCGGAGATGGCGGCGGTCGTAGCATTGCCGCCCGAACCGATGGTGCGCACGAACTGGGGCCGGCCTTGCTGGTGGATGACGACGACCGTCAAGCCGGCTCCTACCGACACGATGGCCTCGGGCCGGTCGGTCTCCTCTGGCCCCCCGATGGCACGGACCAGCGCCGACGAGATCAGGTCGACGCCCTCGACGGTCAGGCCTGCGTGGTCGACCGCATCGATGACCCCGTTGACCAGGTCGATGTGGGCCGCCGCCACCAGCACCCGACGCATCTTGTCACCCTCCGGCGACGTGTAGTCCGCCAGGATCTGCGACGACAGGATGGTCTGGTCGGGCGGGAAGGGGATGACTTCCTCCGACTGGAAGCGGACGGCGCTGTCGACCTCGTTGTCAGGTACGAACGGCAGGTCGAGCTCCCGGGTGATGGCCCGCAGCCCGGCGATGCCGACGATGACCGACCGGCTCGAGAAGTGCCCGTTCGCCCACAGCCGCTTGAGCGCCTCGGTGACGGCAAAGCCGTCGCGGATCTCACCCTCGACCAACGAGCCCGGGGGCAGACCAACCTGGCCGTAGGTGAGCAGCACCGGGCGCGAGTGGCTCACGTCGAGCTCGGCCGCCCGGACCGCGCTCGTGCCGATGTCGAGGCCTACGACTAGCTGCGCCATCTGAGTGCTCCTCGGACACCACCAGCCGTTGTCGCCATGTTCACGGTGATGCTCCGGTCCCTTTGGTGATCGCCGATGGCGACCCTCGCCTTACTGGTGCGGCCCTGAGACTGCACCAGACTGTACGAGGGTCTATCGGACCGAAATGGCGTGAGCTTGAGGTCTCTCTGACCGGGCGTCCGAGCCGTTCTGGGCGCAGTCCCGGCTGGTGTACCTCGGAGGGGCGTACGGGACCTTGCCAGCCGGGCCGGCGCGTTGGCCCCTCCGCGTAACCGGCACTGGGGCAGCTCGGGACGGTCGGTGGGAGGAGCACTCCTCCCGGACCCGATCGGCCTCAGGTGATGCTGGCCGCCAGGAATTGGCCGGTCTGCAGGATGCCTTCCCGCTCGAGCATCACCTTGAGGTCGTGAGGGTTGGTGGCCGTGTTCATGGCCTCGGCCAGGTCGATCGTCCCGTCACGGATCAGGGAGACCAGCGACTGGTCGAACGTCGTCATCCCGTAGTACTCGCCGTCGGCCACGATGCCACCGATGTCCCCGGTGAGCAGCGGATCGATGATCGCCTGCTGGATCCGTCCGTTGACGACCAGCAACTCGAGGACCGGGACCCGGCTGTTTCCATCGGCCGTCGGGATCAACCGCTGGCAGATGATGCCCTTGAGCGATCCGGCCAGGCTGACTCGAGTCTGGGACTGCTGGTGCGGCGGGAAGAAGTCGACGATCCGGTTGATCGTCTCGGTGGCGTTGATGGTGTGCAACGTCGAGAACACCAGGTGGCCGGTCTCGGCGGCGGTCAAGGCCGCAGACACCGTCTCCGTGTCGCGCATCTCGCCGACCAGGATGACGTCCGGGTCCTGCCGGAGCACGACCCGCATGGCGGACGCGAACGAATCGGTGTCGAACCCGATCTCCCGTTGGTCGATGGCGGCCAGGTCGTCGGTGTGGAGGTACTCCACCGGGTCCTCGATCGTCACCACGTGACAGGAGCGGGTTCGGTTGATGTGGTCGACCATCGCGGCCAGCGTCGTCGTCTTACCGGAACCGGTTGGGCCGGTCACCAGCACGAGCCCACGCATCTCCTGGGCCAGACGCGTTACCGCCTCGGGAAGCCCCAGCTCACCGACGGTGGCGGCGCTGGCCCGTACCCGGCGCATGGCCAGGGCGACCGAGGATCGCTGGGAGTAGGCGTTCACGCGGAACCGACCAATCCCGGCCAGGCTGTAGGCGAAGTCGACTTCGTGATGCGCCCGGAAGGTCTCGAGTGCGGCAGGTTGCATGATCTCCTCGGCGATCTGCTGGGTCTCCTCCGCGGTGGACGCCGGTTCGCCATCGACCGTGCGCAGGGCGCCAGCGACGCGCATCCGTGGCGGGCCTCCTGCTTTGATGTGAAGGTCGGAGCCATCCAGCTCCGCCAACTGCACCAGCAATCGATCGAGATCAGCTCGGTCCACAAGGAGCATTGTACGGGCGCGGGCGCGGAATTGGCGAGGGTTTTGCGCAATCGAGCACAGATGACGCCTGACTCGAGGTGGTCCAACGATCAGGTCGTGGCCGTTCGCTCGACGTAGCGGTCGGGCGAATACCACCGCCGTATGCTAGGTCTTGGCCGACTCCTTCGAGGCCGATGGCTTCCCGTTCCCTGAGGAAGAAGTGCTGGGGGACGGAGTGGAGGGCTCATTCTTGGTCGGCGTCGAGGCCGGTGTTGCCTTGTCGCCGGAGCCGCTGCCGGAGCTTGGCCCGCTGTCGGAGCTTGCGCCGTCGGACGGAGCTCCCTCGGACCCCGTGCCAGACGCGGAGGACCCGTCACCCGCCTTCGCCGTCGCAGCAGGTCGGCTGTCGGTCTTGTAGAAGCCGCTTCCCTTGAAGACGATCCCGACACTGCCGAACACCTTGCGCACCGGCGAGCCGCAGGTGGGGCAGGTGTCGAGCGGATCGTCGTGGAACGACTGCACCTCGTCGAAGTTCCGGTCACAGCTGTCGCAGTGGTATTCGTACGTTGGCAAGCGGGCAAGTCCTCTCCGGCTCGGTCCTGGGTGACTAGCAGTCTACCGGAGAGAGTGCCAATGATGTCCGAGGGCCCTGGCCTCCTTTACACTGTGGGCCGTGATCCTCGGTGGAGACGATGACTGACCGGAGCCTCAGCCATCTTGACCCGTTTAGCGGCACCCGCATGGTCGATGTGTCGCCCAAAGAGGCCACCCACCGCCGGGCGCTGGCCCGCTGCCGGGTGGCCATGAAGCCCGAGACAACCGCCAAGGTGGCCAACAACGCCATCACCAAGGGCGACGTGCTGGCCGCGGCCCGGGTAGCCGGCATACAGGCGGCCAAGCGGACCGCCGACCTCATCCCGATGTGCCACCCGCTGCTGGTCGGTGCCGTGCACGTCGACTTCACCATCGGCGATGACTTCGTCGAAGTGGAATCCAAGGTGGAGGCAGTGGACCGGACCGGTGTCGAGATGGAAGCCATGACCGCCTGCGCCGTCGCCGCCCTGACGGTCTACGACATGTGTAAGACCACCGATCGGACCATGAGTATCGGTCAGCTCATGCTGTGGGAGAAGACGGGGGGCAGCTCCGGGGTGTGGAAGCGGTCACCTGCTCTTTGAGTGCGTTCCCGCCCGGGGCGCGCCGAGCGTTTTTGGTACTTCCAGAAGCTCGGCTTGGGCTCGGGCTTAGCGGCCCGCGGCTTCGGCTCGGGTTTGGCGACGCTCGACTTCCGCCGGTACTTCCAGAAGCTCGGCTTGGGCTCGGGCTTAGCGGCCCGCGGCTTCGGCTCGGGTTTGGCGACGTTCGACTTCCGCCGGTACTTCCAGAAGCTCGGCTTGGGCTCGGAACTCTAGCGAGCGCTGCGAGCTTCGGGCTCGGATCTAACGACGCTCGACTTGGGTTCAGGCTTGACGACGTTCGACTGGGGCCCCGGTGTGGCGACGCTCGACTTCCGCCGGAATGTCCAGAAGCTCGGCTTCGGTCTCGGGCTTAGCGGCCCGCGGCTTCGGCTCGGGTTTGGCGACGCTCGACTTCCGCCGGTACTTCCAGAAGCTCGGCTTGGGCTCGGGCTTAGCGACGTTCGTCTTGGGTGCGGGTGTCGTGACGCTCGACTGGGGCCCCGGTGTGGCGACGCTCGACTTGCGCCGGAATGTCCAGAAGCTTGACTTCGGTTCGGGCTTAGCGGCCCGCGGCTTCGGCTCGGGTTTGGCGACGCTCGAATTGGGCCGGAATGTCCGGAAGCTCGACTTGGGCAGCGGCTTGGCAAAGAAATCAGGACTGGTGGCGCCCACGAATGTCTCGTTGACCGAGGACTCGGGCGCCTCGTCGCTCCCCGATGAGGGCGCGTCATCCGGAGCCTGAACACTTTGCCCGACGTTCTGGACTTTCTCAGCTGGCCCAGCGGCGAGGATGTCGTTGACCATCGCCGCCGACGCGGCGAAGTTGGTCCCCTTCAGCGCCGTGGGGGGTGGGGGCGGGAGCTGATTGCGGTCAGAGGTCCCCGTTCCATCAGTCTCTGACAAGGGCCGTTCCTCCGCGTCGATCTCGGTAGAAGTGTGTTCCTGGTTCATTGCCGTGGAGATCCGTTGTTTGGCTGTTCATCGACCGCGCCCTGAACAAAGAATTCTGGCCATACCTGTGGGGTAGCGCTCGAGCACCTCTTGGCCATATCCACTATGGATCGTCACGAACCGGCAGATACTTGACCGAGGTTCGCGGCGGGACCCGAATATCTCGTCCCGGTGGCCGATCGGCCGAGGTGTCAGGGGTGTACGGTCGGCCGGTCAGTAGGGCGAATCGAGCCCTGATCAGCCACGCACTGCGGAGCGCAGATCCCGCAGGGAGAGCTCCGAGGTGGCTTCGCCGCCGCATTGCGAGCAGTGCTCCACGTGCCGCCAACTGCGAAGGAGCCGCGTCCCCTCGGGATTGAGAAGCACGACGAAGGACTCCGACAATGGATCGATCTCGACGCCATAGCACGCCTGCCATTCGGTCGATGCCGGAGTGGAATGGTTGTTGGATCCCTTCACCACCCTGCGGAACCGAGAGTTCTCCATATCGATGATCCAGGTGCTATGGCAGGACTCGATGATGATCTCTTCCACGGCTCCAGTATCCCACGAATTGATGAGACGGAAACCTTCCGTTTGATGTCGGTTGAGTGACAGTTGCTTCGGCTCGTTCCACTCCGTCGGAACCGGGAAAGTCACATATTCGTTGTCTAATTGGATCTTCGCCACGCTAATCGCGGTAATAACATCGATACTATTCGATACTGGTTGCCGGAACCCAGACATCAACGGTGGTCCCGCCGCCCACGCTCGAGTGGATGGTCAGGCGGGCGCCGATCAGGTGGGCCCGCTCGACCATCCCCGGGAGGCCGAGTGACTGGGATCCCGCCTTCGAGGGCCCATCCGTCGCATCGAAGCCCACCCCGTCGTCCTTGACCAGTAGTCGGAGTGCGCCCGATTCGAAGTCCATCCCCACCGCCACCCGGTTCGGTGCCGCGTGGCGCTCGATGTTGGAGAGGGCCTCCTGGGTGATCCGGAAGAGGGCCAGTTCGGTGGTGGGCGGCAGCCTCCGCTCGGCTCCGGTGATGCCGAACGAGGTCTCGAAACCCTGCCGAGCCCCCGCTTCGACCAGCATCTGCTGTATCGAGGCTTCCAATCCGAGGTCGTCTAGTATCGAGGGTCGCAGACCCCGGGCGATGGCTCGAAGCTCGCCGACCGTCTGCTCCACCAGCTGGCGCAACTCGGACAAGGAACGAGCCGCGACATCATCGACGCTCTTTCCGGAGATGGCGTCGATCTGGCGGCAGAGATGGATGAGCGATTGGACGGGTCCGTCGTGAAGCTCTTGGGCGATGTGACGACGCTCCTCCTCTTGACCCAGTACCACGCGTGCCGCGTAGGCCTCCATCCGATCGTGACGGTGAGTCTCGGTGGTGACGTCCTCGAAGACGACCTGCATCCTCCGGTCGTCCTCAGTCCTCCCCACCTTGGTGACCGCCGGCCGATAGAGCACCGATTGCCCGTCGACCTCGAAGGCGACCGGTTCGACCAGGTCGGTCACCGACGGGTTGGCAGCTCCATCCCCGTCTCGAGGACTTGGTCGGGCGACCAACTGGGAGAGCACCTGGGCGGCAGCATCGGGCCCGATCATGTCCACAAGGCGCATGGGGCCGGCAACCGCAGAACCTGCTGGTCGGAAGGGATGATCCTTAGGGGGAAAGGCGCGGAGGGCGGCGGCGTTGGCCTCCACGACCTGGCCGCTCGAATCGACGAAGAGGATGGGCGCTTGGTTGGAATCGAACAGGTCGCGGTACAGCGCCTCGGCGCTCAGGTGGGCTTCGCGAGCGGACTCAGCCAACCGGCGGGCCTCCCGCTCGGCCGACACCCTCTGCCCGATGAGGAACGCCAGCGCATTGAGGAGGACGATCTGCAACAGCTCCGCCCACGCCGCCACGTACTGGTGAGCGCCTGCGTAGGAGAGGAACCTCGGTACGGCGAGAACCGAGATCCATGCCGTCGTGGCCACGGCACCGCTCATGCCGTAGTTGAGGGCGGCATAGACGACCGGCACGAGAAAGAGGGCAAGGGTCGAGAACTCGACGGCAACCGATGTGGTGTCGAGGTGGAAGGCGACCACTGCGGCCAGTCGGCCGAGGTAGAGAGCCAGGACGATGAGCTGGAGAGTCCAAAACGCTGACTGAGACCAGGGTCGTTCGGCCGAGTCGGAGGGGACCGGATCTGGCCGTTCCGGAGCCGGATCCGGAGTCGGACGGGCGGGCCCGGGGCTCAACCGATCGTCCCGGGTCATGAGCTTCAAGTCATCCGTTGCCGCCCTGGTCCTCATGGTGAACCCGGGTCGTCCGGCGAGGCGGTGGCGAACAGCTTGTTGGCTAGGGAGTAGTGCACCAGCTCGGTGCGGGAGGTGGCGCCGAGCTTGTCGAACACATGGTTGAGGTGGCCTTCGACTGTGCGGGGGCTGATGCCGAGCTCGTGGCCAATGGCCTTGTTGCTCATCCCCCGTGACACCAGGCGCACGACGTCCTGCTCGCGCGCCGTCAATTGAGGCACCGAGTCTCCAGGAGACCAGGCGACATCCTTCTCCCCACGCCCTGTTGGATGGGTACCGGCGATCGTCTGGCCATCACATGCGGCCCGAAGAGAGCGGAGCAGCTCCCCGCTTGGCGCCGTCTTCAGCAGGTAGCCGGCAACCCCGGCCGCCAGGGCGGCCCGTACGTAGGTCTGGTCGTCATACGCGCTGAGTACGAGCACGGTGGTGTCGGGATGGTCCCGCAAGATCTGGCGGGCCAGATCGATGCCGTTCATGTCCGGGAGCCGGATGTCCACCAGGACGGCATCAGGTTTCAGATCACCGACCACTCGCAGCGCGGTGTTCCCGTCCGCCGCCTCTCCCACCACCGTGAACCCGGTGGCTTCGTCGAGGATGCGCCGGGTCCCCGCTCGCAGGAGTTCATGGTCGTCGACTACGACCACTCGGTGGGGGGCCGGGTGCTCGGACGCGGCGGCCCGGTGACCCGGTGGTGCATCGCGTCCACGAGGTTCGACGATGCTCATTCCCCAATCGTAGGTTCGTCATGCTCCCACAATGAAGGACACCACCATGGCGAAGACGAGCGCCGAGACCAGTGGTGTGTTCAGAACCGGGCCACCGGCGGATGCGGGGCCTGGTTCGTGTTCCCGGCGATCGTGTGCCCATCGTGCGCCCACCACGCAGGCGAAGTAGGCGACGATCCAGGTGGCGACGCCGACGGCGGCGGGAACGGCACCCAGCCCTCCACACCAACAGCCGGCCACCAGAAGGGCAGTGCGGCCATGACCCTGGGGATCGAGGCACTCCGGATCCACCGCCCGGAGCACGGAGAGCGTGAGGAAGGCGATACCGGCTCCGATGAGCGATCCGACCACGATGCGCCAGTGGTGCTGCCAACCGCCCGCTACCACCAGCAGCGATTCGGCGGCGGCGGTACCGATGGCGGCGACGGACAACGGAGCCCGGACCCGGCTGTACTCGATGAGGCTGACGGCGATCATCGAGGCGGCCAGGACGCAGTACCCCGCGGAGACGAGACTGCCCCGCCAACCCCATGTGACCAGGGCAAAGCTGACGGCGGTCCCCAGCTCGACGAGCGGGTACCGAACCGAGATCGGCTGACCGCAGGTGTGGCATCGACCGCGCAGGGCGATCCACGACACCACCGGCACGTTCTCCCACCAGCTCAGCTGGTGCCGGCAGGTCGGGCAGAAGGAGCGGGGCCCGGCGACGGAGAGACGCCGCGGGGTGCGGTAGATGACGACGTTGAGGAACGACCCGACGAACAGCCCGATCACTCCGGCTGACAACACGGTGGCTACGAGTCGTGGGGCATCGCTGGAGATCATGGTAGGTACTCGAAACTAACCAAATAGCAGGGCGTGACATGGCCGGGGACCTGCGGTAAGGCCGGCAGGCCGAGCCTGTCGGTGGAGCGACGCGGGCTGCCCGGGGTGTCGGCGCCGAGTCAGTCACCGGAGCCATTCTCAGTCAAGCAGATCCCTCTCGGCATGCCCGGTTCTTGCGTCCGGGGCGGCGCCGATGCCGGAGCCCGACGAAGCTCCCACCCCGTCGCGAGCAGGGTGGGAGCCCCTGGATTGGCATTCAATCTCAGGCTCCAGTCTGCCGATGGTTGATTGATGCCTGATGTCGATGCCACGCGCGTGATGGCCAGGGAGCACGACCTCGAGTTTGTCGATCTGGACACCTACGGGGTGGACCCGGCCGCGGGCGAGATCCTGCCTGAGTCGCTCTCCCGCCGCCACCACGTGGTGGTCATCAAGCGCCGGTTTGGCACTCCGGTGATCGCCACCTCGGATCCGGACGATGTCAGTGCCGAGGACACGCTGCGGGAGTCCATCGGCCGGGATTTCATCTCCGTCGTCGCGTCCAGAGACCAGATCGGTGACTACCTGGACCAGCTGTTCGGGTCGACGGGCGACGAACAGCCGTCCCACCACCAGGTCGACGAGGCGCCTGCCGGAAGCGGCCCATTCGACAGCCCGCGGGCCGATCGCTCGGAGATGGTGCCGAGGAGCAAGAAGGACAAGAACCGAGGTCAGACAGCCAACACCGAGGTGGTCAGCGCGGACGTCGTCAGCGCAGAGGGCGCCATCACCGAAGGAGGGAGCCCGGGGGACGCCGGCGTTCTGCCGGACGACACACCACCACCACCACCACCGTCTACGACCCCGGGCCCGGCGAGCGAAGCGATGACGACGGACGAGCCCCCCATGGGCATCCCGATGGTCGAGCCCGGGCCGCCCGAGCCGATGGTGGGCACTGACAGGCTGGCGGAATTGGCCCGGTCGGTGACGATCGACGACGAGGTCCAGGAAGATGCCGACTCCACCGAGATGGCCGCTGACCTGGTAGCTGAAGCGGTCGCCACCTATCAGGAGCAGCAAGGTGAGCATGATGACGACATCCGACCAGAGCCTCATGTAGGCGACGAGTCGGTCGAGACCGCGTTGTTCCCTCCGCTGGCCAAGGCCCTGGTCGACGGGGGACGGGTCTCGCTGGAAGACATGAAGGCCGTCCTGGAGGAGCATGACCGAGGCGGGCAGAGTGTCGCCCGCATCCTCACTGCCCAGAAGCTGGTTAGTGAGGCCGACCTGATGTGGGGCATGGCCCAGGAGATGGGGCTCGAATTCGTCGATCTCGACGCCGTGGGGGTGGACTTCAACGAGGTCGGGACCATACCCGAGGCGACGGCGCGCTATCACAACGTGGTCGTCATCGCCAACGACAACGGCACGCCGGTGGTCGCGGCCTCCAATCCCACCGATGTCTTCGCCATGGACGACCTTCGCACCATCATGGGCCGCAACTTCACCGTGGTCGTGGCCACGCGGTCTCAGATCAGCGCATACATCGGTCGGGCCTTCAACAGCGGGGCCGATGCCGCCGACATGGCCGTGGAGGCGTCGCTCGGTTTCGATGGATCCGGGTCCCCTGATAGCGGTGTCGACGACATCCAGGTCATCACCGAGGACGCGCCCATCGTTCGCTACGTCAACCTGCTCATCCTTCAGGCCCTCAACGAGCGGGCATCGGACGTCCACGTCGAGCCCACCGGAGCGGAGCTCCGGATCCGGTACCGCATCGACGGAGTGCTCCACGACGTGTCCACTGCTCCTCGGGCCATCTCGGCGGCGGTCACGACGAGGCTGAAGGTCATGGCCGACATGAACGTGGCCGAGCACCGGATACCGCAAGACGGTCGTATCTCCCTCAATGTGGGGGCCAAGGGCATTGACCTCCGCATGGCGACCCTCCCGACCATTCACGGCGAAAAAGTCGTGATGCGGGTGCTCGACAAGTCGAGCGTCGTGCTGGGCTTTGCCGATCTCGGGTTCGACGAGGACCTGCTTGCCACCTACGAGCAGCTCTACACCAAACCGTACGGCACGATCCTGGTCACCGGGCCGACAGGCTCAGGGAAGTCCACCACGCTCTACACGACGCTCACCGCGCTCAACTCGCCGGAGAAGAACATCATCACCGTCGAGGACCCGGTCGAGCTGCAGCTTCGCGGCGTAAACCAGGTGCAACTCAATACGAAGGCTGGGTTGACGTTCGCCTCAGCGTTGAGATCGATCCTGAGATCCGATCCGGACATCGTTCTGGTCGGTGAGATCCGCGACAAGGAGACGGCGGTCATCGCCATCGAAGCGGCCCTGACCGGCCACATGGTGCTGGCCACGCTGCACACCAACAACGCCGCCGCCACTCCCATGCGATTGATCGAGATGGGCCTCGAGCCCTTTCTGGTCACGTCGGCCCTTTCCGGCGTACTGGCGCAACGCCTGGCGCGCCGGCTGTGTACGCACTGCAAGGAGGCCTACGAGCCCAGTGAGGCCGACATTCAAGCTGCGGGCTGGAAACCCGATGAAGTAGAGGAGGTTGGCGGGATGTCCAAGGTGTACCGGTCGGTTGGTTGCTCCGCATGCGCCAACACCGGGTACCGGGGACGCAAGGCGCTCGCTGAGTTGCTCCCCATGAGCGAAGAGATCGAACGCACCATTATCGAGGGAGGATCGGTGGAAGAAATCCATAGGATCGCAGTGGCGCAGGGGATGATGACGCTGCGCCAGAGCGGGCTCCGCAAGGCCATCGAGGGCGAGACGACCCTCGAAGAGGTGCTGAGGGTCGTCGCATGAGCCCGCTAACCGCAGAGACGCGTGTCGAATGGTCGACCCGCTTGGCCGAGGCACTCGTTCAGGGTGGCTACGAGACCCAGGCGAACATTGCGCCCCTCATGGCTGAATCGCGGGCCACCGGGCAGTCCCTCGCCGAGCTCCTGATCAGCCGCCAGCTGGCATTGCCAGGCGTGGTGGTCGGAGCGCTGGCCCATCTGGCGCAACTTCCCGCCGTCGATCTGGCCGTGATGGACATCGGCGCCGACGCCCAGGCGGCGATGCCGGAGGACGTGGCTGACGAGTACCAAGCTGTCGCCGTCCAGCTCGACGGCAATGTCCTGGCCGTAGCGTTCGGCGAGCCTCCCTCCGAGCACGACCTCGATTCTCTGGCGTCGAGGCTCGGATGCCGGATCAACCCGGTCCTGGCAGATCCGGTGGTCATCGCCGGGGCGCTCCGCGGCAATGGGAACGCTGCCCCTGCTCCGGTCCCGGGTGAGATGCCCGATCGAGTGCCGGACCCGCACCGAGATGCCGCCGGTCCAGAGCCCGAACAGGTGCGTCCGGCGTCCGGCGTCGAGGGACTGTTGGAGCGTGGCCTTCCCCAACGAGTGGACGACACCCCGTTCCACATCGACGACCTCCTCCGCTATGCGGTGGCGGTAGGTGCTTCTGACCTCCACCTGACGGCACAACAGCCAGCGGCCATTCGTCTGCACGGTGCGATCCGTCAGATCGAGAACTGCCCGGTCCTGGGCAACGAGACCATCCGGGACATGGTGTTCGGCATCCTTCCGGCGACTCAGAGGGAGAGATTCGAGGCCGAGCTGGAGCTCGACACATCCCACTCCATCTCCGGCGTGGGCCGCTTCCGTGTCAACGTCTCGCTGCAGCGGGGCACCGTGGCCGCTGCCCTTCGCCCCATCCCTCACGACATGCCGGAGTTCGACACTTTGGGCCTTCCCGAATCCATCAAGTCGTTCACCGATCTCCGCCGAGGATTGGTGCTGGTCACGGGTCCAACCGGATCGGGGAAATCGACGACGTTGGCCTCACTGGTGGACATCATCAACCGCACCAAACCGCTCCACATCGTGACGGTCGAGGACCCCATCGAGTTCCTGCACGAACACAAGCGGTCCATCATCACGCAACGAGAGATCGGCGAGGACACGGCGTCCTTTGCCGAGGCCTTGCGGCGAGTGCTACGGCAGGACCCGGACGTGATCCTCGTCGGTGAGCTCCGGGACCTCGAGACCATCTCCACGGCGCTCACCGCCGCCGAGACCGGTCACCTCGTGTTCGCCACGCTCCACACCCAGGATGCGCCTCAGACCATCGACCGGGTGATCGACGTCTTCCCGACCAACCAACAGGAGCAGATCCGGGTGATGCTGGCGGCCACGTTGGAGGGTGTGGTCACCCAGCAGCTGGTCGTCAATACGGACGGCACCGGGCGAGCAGCTTGTGCCGAGGTATTGATGTGCACTTCGGCGATCAGGAACCTCATCCGCCAATCGAAGACCCACCAGATCTACTCGTTGATGCAGGTCGGCGCGTCCTTCGGCATGCAGACGATGGACCAGGGGCTCGCGAAGTTGGTCAAGGAAGGCATCATCTCGGAGAGCATCGCCCTCGACCGTTCCTCCAACGAGGAGGACCTCCGAAATCACCTCAATTCAGATTGATCATTCCAACTACCGAGGAATCGGGGCATCGTGGCACTGACATTTGACTACAAGGTCCGTGACCGGGGCGGAAGCCTGGTCGAGGGACAACTCGAGGGCGACAGCATGGCGCTCGTCGTCAGGCGACTCCGCGAGATGGGATACATGCCCATCTCGGTCACGCCCAAGTCGGCAGTCAACCTCAAGACCGAGATCAAGATCCCCGGGATCTCAAATAGGGTCAAGCTGCGCGAGGTCGCGGTCGTCACTCGACAGCTCTCGACGATGGTCGATTCGGGTCTGTCTGTCGTTCGGTCGTTGGGGATCTTGGTATCTCAGGTCGACAATCCGACACTTGCTGGGGTACTCGGCGAGGTGCGCCTCGACCTCGAGCACGGCTCTTCGCTCTCTGCCGCCTGTGCCAAGCACCCTAAGATCTTCTCGCATCTCTTCTGCACCCTGGTTCAAGCCGGTGAGGTGGGCGGCAACCTCGACGAGGTCCTGAAGAGCTTGGCCGACACCATCGAGAAGCAGGCTCAGCTCAATCGCACCATTCGATCAGCGATGACCTACCCGTCGGTGGTGCTCGGAGTGATGGTGGTGATCTTCACCGCCATGATCGTATTCATCGTCCCCGTCTTTCAGAACCTCTTCAAGTCTTTGGGTGGCAAGCTGCCGTTTCCCACCCGCGTGCTCATCAAGATCTCCCAGATCATCACGAGCCCATGGGTGTTGCTCATCATTGCGGTCGTGGTGGGTGGCATCATCGGCTTGCGGAAGTGGATCTCGACGGAAGACGGGCGGCGCAAGTGGGACCGCTTGATCTTGAAGCCACCTGTGTTTGGGTCCTTGTTCCACAAGGTCGCACTGGCTCGCGTCACCGGGACTCTGTCGTCGTTGATCAGCTCAGGTGTGCCAATCCTCGAATCGTTGGACATCTGCTCGGACATTGCCGGCAACCGAACCGTGGGGGACGTGCTGCTCGAAGCCAAGAACGGTGTTCGCGCCGGCCGGCCCCTGGCTGACCCATTGCGCGAACACGAGGAGGTCATTCCGGCCTTGGTTGTCCAGATGGTCGAGGTGGGTGAGCAAACAGGTGCACTCGACGGGATGCTGAAGAAGGTGACCGAGTTCTATGACCAAGAGATTGAGGTGACGGTCAACAACCTGACCGCCTTGCTCGAACCGCTCTTGACCGTGTTCATGGGTGCTGGCGTGGGCGCGATGGTCATTTGCCTCTATCTCCCCATGTTCGACTACATCAAACTCATTCACAATTAGTGGGAATCTCAAGTCTCGACCTGCTCTCGCCGATAGATAGGTCATGCCCAGGGACGTTTCTGGCTGGCTGACCCGTCGACGTAGTCTTCGCTCATTGGATGAAGCGGACACCCAGACAGACGCTGGCTTCACCCTCGTCGAGGTCATGGTGGTGTTGTTGATCGTGGCCGTTCTGCTCGCCATCGCCATTCCGACCTTTCTCGGTACCACGAAGTCGGCCAACGACCGGGCGGCGCAGGCCAACCTGACCTCGGCAATGTTGAATGCGAAATCCGGGTACCACTCCAACGGGCAGAGCTACACCGGCACGAACACTGTTAACGCGGCCTACCTGCATGGCATTGAGCCGAACCTGGGCTTCGTGACGACGAACTCGCTCAACCAGAGCACGGTGTCGGTGTTCCCGACGGCTGACGGCAAAGCCATCGTCCTGGCCGCGTACTCGATCAACTCCGAGAACTGCTGGTACCAGATCGACAACCCGGGAGGCACTACGGCCCCCTCTACCGGCCCGTTTGCCGCCGCAGGCAACCTGCAGGTCAACGGTGCGACCGTCGCAGCCAATACATCGGCAACACCAACTGCGGGAAACATCACCTTCCCGCCCACTGTCCCGGGCACGCTGTATGTCGAAGACAAGGGAGATACGGCTGCGCACTGCGTCGCATCGGCTCCCGTGTATGGCGGCACCGGTTTCCGGTGGTCCCAGACTGCGTTCCCGTCACTGTAAGTGGTCAATACTCGGGATCGCTAAAGCTTTCCTTTGATTCTGACGACATCAGTGATGGACGCGAAATCCATGTGTCCATATAGATGCATCAATAATCACGAGGAGGCAACAAATGTTTTCATCCGCAATGGAGCGCCTGAATGCCAGGCGTGACGGTGCGGGTGACGCTGGCAGCGATGCCGGTTTCACCCTCATCGAGCTCATGGTGGTGCTGTTGATCCTGGCCATTCTGCTGGCGATCGCCATTCCGACCTTTCTCGGCGTGACGAAGTCGGCCAACGACCGGGCGGCGCAGTCCAACCTGAACACGGCCATGCTGAACGCGAAGTCTGCGTACCAGTCCAATGGCCAGACCTATCAAGGCACGAACCCAGTCACCGCCGCGTACCTGCATGGCATCGAGCCGAACGTCGCCTTCGTGGCGACGAACTCGCCCAACCAGAGCACGGTGTCGGTGTTTCCGACGGCTGACGGTATGGCCATCGTTCTGGCTGCGTACTCGACCAGCTCCAACAACTGCTGGTACCAGGTCGACAACCCGGGTGGCAACACGGCTCCTTCGACCGTGCCGTTCGCCGCTGCCGGCAACTTGACGGTGAATGGCACCACCGTCGCAGTCGACACGTCAGCGACGCCAGGGGCGGGGGCCATCCTCTGGCCGGCCACCGTTACGGGCACGATCTACGCGGAGTCCAAGGGAGATACGGCTGCGCACTGCCTGTCGTCTGCTCCCACCTATGGCGGCACCGGCTTCCGGTGGTCGCAGACTGCCTTCCCGGCGCTGTAGTCCGGCGGGATAGGGGAGCCATCGCAGTCGGCTTCCAGGTAGTGAGGTAAGAAGCGGGGCCCTCCTTTCGGAGGGCCCCGCTTCGTTGCCGTCAGGTCGGTCGATATCCGGAAGGCTGCTGCCTGTCTCAGCCTCCGGCTACCAACCGGTCGCATCCCGGATTTCGCCGGGAGTATCCACATGGGCGAGGCTCAGGTGGTGGCACGCCTACAGCGGCCCCGCCGTGTGCTTCCGTCCCTGGAGTACCTCCCGGTGGGTGGTGAGCGCCCCGAGCGCATCGGCCACCACCTTTCGGGTGCTGGCCGGGTCGATCACCGCATCCACGAACCCCCGTTCCGCCGCCTGCCACGGGGTGAGGAAGCGCTCGGCGTAGTCGTCCTGCAGGGCGGCACGTTCCTCCGGAGGGACCCGGCGGTGCAGGATCTGCACGGCGCCCTCGGCACCCATCACCGCGATCTCGGCGCCGGGCCAGGCGAAGCACAGGTCGTTGCCCAGCCCCTTCGAGTCCATCACGATGTAGGCGCCACCGAACGCCTTGCGCAGGATGACGCACACCCGCGGGATGGTGGCCTCGGCGTAGGCGAAGGCCAGCTCGGCACCGTGGCGGATCATGCCCCTCCACTCGAGGTCCTTGCCCGGGAGGAAGCCGGGCGTGTCGACCAGCGTCACCAGCGGGAGGTTGAAGGCATCACAGAAACGGACGAACCGGGCACCCTTCTGCGAGGCGGCGATGTCGAGTGTCCCGGCCAGAGCCTGGGGCTGGTTGGCGATGAAGCCAACCGTGCGCCCGTCGATGCGGCCGAGGGCGGTGACCAGCTGCGGCGCCCATCTGGTCCACAGCTCGGTCACGTCGTGCTCGTCGGCGAGGGCCGCCGCCACCCGGCGGACGTCGTAGGAGCTGGTCGCTCGGGTGGGAATGAGCTCGCGGAGCTCGTCGACCTCGCCATCGACCGGGTCCCCGGCCCGCATCACGGGAGCGCAGTTCGTCGGCATGGGCGGGGAGCAGACCGAGCAGGTGCTCCACGTGGGCCAGCGCGTCGGACTCGGAGGCCACCTCGATCGAGCAGAGGCCGCTCGAGCGGGCGTGCATGGCCGTGCCGCCCAGCTGGTGGATCCCGATGCGGATGCCGGTGAACTCCTCGACCATGGCCGGACCCGACACGAATGCGAACGCGTCGGTGGTCATGACCACGAGATCGGCGATCCCGAGGAGGAAGGCGGGCCCCGAGAGGGCCGGCCCGGTGACCACGACCACCACCGGCACGACCCCGGAGCACTGGGTCAGGGCCCGGGCCGCTTGCCCCCACCCGTGCAGGGCGGCGACGCCGTCCGAGACATCGGCACCGCTCGAGGACAGCACCAGGACCACCGGGATGCGGAAGCTCAGGGCGGCGGTCGCCGCCACGGCGATGGTCCTGCCGTCCTCCGTGGACAGGGCACCGCGCCGCAGCGACGAGACCGTGCGTACCACCATGGCCGGCCGCCCGGCCAGCTCCTCGACCCCGGCCCGGACGGTCCCGGTCACGAGCCGCCGGAAGATAGGACCAGGGGGAGCCCGGAGGGTCACCGACACATGGTACGGAGCCGAGCGTGGGTGAGGGGGACCACCTAACCCGGCGCCTCAGGCGGTTCCGCTTCGGGATGCTCCCGCTGGGTAGACGGGTTGGACGAGGGACGACCGGACATGCCCTGGTCGACTCCCGAGGACGGGGGTGGGTCACGGCTGCCGGGCCGACCATCGGGGCCCGACCCCCGTCCCACCGCCGGCCCCGGCTCGGTCGGGACCCCCCGCCCGTGGCGTCGATCCGCCCGCTCGAACTGGCGCTCGACGTCGGCCCACACCAGTGGATCGCCCCCGCCGAACTCATCCTCGGAGACCGGTGCCCGTGCCAGGACCACGCCCCCGACCGACAGGAGCACCAGCAAGAGGGTGAGCTTCGAGATGAACCCGGCGATCTGTTGGTCGTTGAGCGGCCGCAACCCGATGGCCATGTGCGACGAGGCGAACTGCGGGTAGAGCGGGTGATTGGAGAAGATGTAGATGAACGAGAGGAACCCGGGCACGACGGCCTGGACCACCAGGTAGCAGAAGCGGACGATCGGGCGGAGCCTGAGGATGCCCGGGACACGTCCGAGGACGGGAAGCCAGAGGACCACCCCGGCCAGCACGATCGCCAGATCCAGCGCCCCTCGGGCCAGCAATGAGTTCGACTGGGCCCTGACCAGGGAGGGGGTCATCGAACCGACCACCACGACGGTGACCGTGACGACGGCTACGGCCGGCCGCTGCAGCCGGGTCAGCACGCCGTCCACGATTGCCGGTCGTGTGAGCCAGCGGAGCACGTCGTAGGGAACCCCGAGGAGCAGGAGCGGCGCCACCGCCAGCAGGAGGATCAGTCGCTGCGTGACCAGCGCGGCCAACGACCAGCGGGCGGCGAGATCGGCCAGCGGCCAGGTCAGCGCCACCAGCGAGCCGGCCACCGCCCCGGCGAAGCATCCGATCTGTCGCCGCGTCCAGAGGATGGGCTGGTCGCTGGACCGCGAGCAGCCGGCGATGGCCGACGACCACCAGGGTCGAACCCGCAACCAGGACCGCCCAGGACACCAGGTGCGGCTGCCACGCATAGGGACCGGGATTTGCCCCCACGATCAGGAACCGGCCTTCTGGGTCCTAGATTGACCCTGATGCAGCGTCTGGATCGGCTCGAGCGGGTCACCGACCTCTTGTTGGTACTGTTGGACACACCGCGCCCGTTGAGCCTGCGCGAGATCGCCGATCGGGTGCCGGGCTACCCCGACACGCACGGCGCCCGCCGGCAGGCCTTCGAGCGGGACAAGCGCCTGTTGCGCGATGAAGGGGTCCCCGTACTGGTGGTTCCCATCGATGGCGAGGAACAGCTCGGGTACCGAGTGGACCCCGACGCCTACTACCTTCCCGACCTGGGGCTCGAGGCCGAGGAGCAGGCCGCCTTGAACTTGGCCGTCGCCGGAGTCCACCTGGGTGAGCCTATCGGTCGGGATGCCTTGCTGAAGCTGGGCGCCGGGGGGGAGTCGCCCCTCAGCTCGTCGTCGGCGCCCCTGGTCGACCTGCGCTCGGTCGACGGCTTACCGGCCTTACCCGTCCTGTTCGACGCCATCCGCCACGGCGCGGTGGTCCAGTTCTCCTACCGGGGCGATCGTCGCCACGTGGACGCCGCCGGGCTCCGGTTCCGCAAAGGTCGCTGGTACCTGGTCGGGTTCGATCGCGACCGGGGTGAGGCCCGCACCTTCCGGGTGGACCGCATCGAGGGGGCGCCCGAGGTGGGCCCGCCCGAATCGGCCCGGGTCCCGCCCGGATTCGACGTCGATGCCGCATTCTCACGCGATCCCTGGCAGTTCGGTGGGGGAGAGGAGGTCGAGGTCGACGTCCTGGTGGACGGGGCTGTCTCGGGCCGGGTGGTAGCCGAGCTGGGCGAGCCGGCGGTGGTCGAGCACCGGGCGGACGGCGCGGTGGTGGTGCGGCTGCTGGTGACCGACGAGGATGCGCTGATCCTCTGGGTCCTCGACCTGTTGGACCACGCCGAGGTCATCTCGCCGGCGTCGGTTCGTGCCGCCACCGTGGCGCGCCTTCAAGCCTGGGCCCCTCCTAGGGCGAACGGTCGGTGAGCGCGGCGGTGGACACGGCGGCCCGTTTGCGGCGGTTGCTGGCCATCCTGGCCTGGTTGGCCCAGGTGGGGGAGGCTCCGATCGACCAGACTGCGGCCCGGTTCGAGCTCACGCCCGAGGCACTGGTCACCGAGCTGGAGATGGCCGCGTGCTGCGGTGTGCCTCCGTACACGCCCGACCAGCTCATGGAGATCGTGGTCACCGACACGACGGTGTCGACCCGGGTGGGGACGGCCCTCGCCCGGCCGCGCCGGCTGAGCCCCGCCGAGGGCTTCGCCTTGGCCGCGTCGGCGCGAGCCCTGCTCGCCGTGGCGGGCAGCGACGAGAGCGGAGCCCTGTCGACTGCACTGGCGAAGCTCGACCGGGCCCTCGGCGGCGAGCAGGTCGGTGTGGAGCTGGATGTTCCCGCGCTGCTACCCGCGGTGCGCGAGGCGGTGGACACCGGGACGCATCTTCTCATCTCGTACTACTCGGCTTCGACCGACCGGGTCTCCGATCGTGAGATCGCCCCCATCCGGGTGTTCGCCTCGGAAGGCCACTGGTACGTCGACGCCCACTGCTCAACCGCCGGTGATCTGCGCCGGTTCCGGGTGGATCGCATCAATGCCGCCGAGGCCGTCGGCGCCGCACCGGGCCGAGGGTCTGAGGGGGACGGGACAGGTGGGGACGGGACCGGTCCGGTCGGGATGGCGTCGGAGGTTGCTGCCGGGACGGTTCCCCGCGACCTGGAGCCTTATGTCCCCGGTCCCGACAGCCACAAGGTGCGGATCTCCCTCGGCCCGGCGACGGCCTGGTTGGTCGAGTCGATCCCGGTGGCCGGACCGGCGGAGACGGTCGACGGGCGGGTGGAGATCGAGGTCTTCGTCGGGGGTGATGCCTGGCTCGAACGCCTGTTGCTCCGCCTCGGACCCGAGGCTCGGATCGTCGACCCGCCCGAGTACCGGACCCTGGCGGCCGAGGCGGCCGCCCGGGTGCTCGAGCGTTATCGCTGACCGGGCCGGGCGGGCAGGCTCGGGACTGGGCAGGACCCGGGCAAGGTCGATGATCGCCGGCGCTGCCATACCTCCGGTGTGCCGGTCCATCGCAGGCCCACCTCCGAATTCCCGGCCCTCGGGATGTGAGGGGCGGTGGTGCTGCGCATCCACGTCGTGCGGGACGGCGGCCACGCCTACTACGTCGACGACCTGGTCCCCGGTCGAGCCGAGGGGACCCTCGTCGCCGGTGAGGAGCCGGGTTTCTGGTCAGGCACCGGTGCGGCCGACGTCCACCTGTTCGGCCCGGTCGAGGTGGCGCCCTTTGCCGAGGTGTTGGCCGGGCGTGACCCGGTCTCCGGTGTGCCGCTCCGGGCCGGCCGCGGCGATCGCAGCGTGTCGGCGTACGACCTCGCGTTCTGCGCGCCCAAATCGGTCAGCCTGCTGCACTTGCTGGGCTCCCGGGAGATCGCCGAGGAGAGTGGTGCCGCGCACCGGGCGGCGGTAGACGAGGCCCTTGGCTATCTCGAGCGGTCAGCCGTGGGCGTGCGCCGGGCCGAAACGGGCCGGATCACCCGGTTGTCGGCCACCGGACTGGTGGCGGGAGCCTTCCTCCACCGGACCAGTCGCGCCCTCGATCCCCATCTCCACACCCATGTGGTGGCGGCCAACGTGGCCCTGGGGGTGGACGGGCGATGGTCGGCACTGGACAGCCGGAGGGTGTTTGCCCATGCCCCGGCGGCCCAGGCTGTCTACCACGCCCGGCTCCGTCTGGAGCTCGGGGAGCGGCTGGGCGGCGCCTGCGAGGTGGCTCCGTCCGGTCTGGGCGACGTCGTTGGCGTCGACCGTCGTCTGCGCCGGCTCTTCTCCCAGCGATCGGCGGCGATGGACGAGTACCGGTTCCGGCGGGCGAGAGACCGGGAGTGGGGTCGGCCCTCGGCCGGCACGTTCCATGCCACCCGGCCGGAGAAGGACCACACCTGCACCGTCGAATCCCTGCGGGCCGAGTGGCACGCCCGGGCCGCCACGTTCGGGTTCGACCTCGGTGACCTGACCTCGGTGGTCGGACGCCGGCGGGAGGTCCACCACGGCGCCACCCCGGTCGACCGTGCCCGGCTGGGAGCCGCCCTCGAAGGCCTGGCCGGCCAGGGGCGATCCGTGACCCAGCGCGATCTGGTCGCCGTGGTCGCATCGGCCTCCACCGTCGGGGCCTCGGCCGCGAGAGATCGAGTCGACGGCAGCAGCCCTGATCGAGGCGGCCGGCGGCTCCGCCGCCTCGTGGAACCCGTCGGGCCCGGGCCGGGCGGCTCGTGTGCGGGGTGAAAGCCCCGGAGTCGAGGCGCGCTGCGGGGCCGAGGACGTGGCTCGTGCCCTGGACGCCAATCGAGTGGGTCCTGTTGTGCCTGGGCAGGGGTCCGAAGCCGGGCCCGACCGTTCCCTCTCCGATCGCGCTGGCTTGGATCGCGCAGTCTTGGACCGCGCTGTCCTGGACCCGCCAGAGGCCGACCGCAGTCGGACCCGGGCGTCCGACGATCTCCGACCCTGGGATCCGGGCCGGGGGCTGGCCCGGACCCGGCACCCCGGATGTTGACCCAGCGGGTGCGTCACCTCTCCAATCGGGGCTCGAGAGCCAGAGGGAGGGCGAGCGGTGGGCTGTGGACTTGCTCTCGAGCGCGTTGCCGACCGGACAGCGTTCGCCACGGCTCGACTGCATGGGACGGCGCCAGCGGGATCCAAGCCGCCCGGTTTCGCTCGTCGAAGGCCAGCGCATGACCCGTCGCCCCGCGGGCGATCACGTCGACGGGCAGCCGACGTCGCCACTGGGTCGACAGGCTCGCACTGCGTTGTGGACGCCCGCCGCTGATCATGTCGGCGAGCGGATGGTCGGTGGCGACTGCGCCCCAGGACACGGAACGGGTCGGGATCTCGTCCTCGCCGGCCAGAGTCGACAGGGCATCGAGGGTCCGCACGTCGCCGATGCCGGGAAGCACGACGGTGGTGCCGAAGAGCGACGGGAAGCCGTCGGCCTGGTCCGGCCAGCGATGGCGGGCCTGGGACAGGTCCTGCAGGCAGGCCAGTGTGACCAGTCCTTGACCGCCCCCTTCGCTGATCATCGAGGGAAGGTCCGGAATGGGGGCGATGTTGGCCAGCTCGTCGAGGGCCAACAGTACGGGTGGGCCCGAGCGGGTGGGCTCGTCGGCGCGGCGCGCGATAGGCGGCGTGCCGGATGTCCTCGATGAGACCGACCACCATCGGGGCCACCGAAGCCTGGCGGTGGGCGGGCGCGGCGATGTAGATGGTGTCCGCAGAACGCACGAACCGGGCCGGGTCGAAGTCAGGGTCGGAGGTGACCTCGAGGGCCGGATCGGAGCGGAACCCGGACAGTGCTCCCGAGGCGGTGGACCAGATCCCGCTGAGCTCCCGCTCGTCGGTGGCCACGAGGCCGTCGAGGAGGTTCCTAGCCAGCTCGGAGGGACGACCCGGGTCACCGGCCAGGATCTGCTGCGCCGGCAGGGCCCGCCGACGATCGACCCAGTTCAGGACGGTGCGCATGTCGCTGCCGTCCAGCGCGGCGGCGTGCAGGAGGGGGGCCAGCAGCGCCTGGGCCCGTTCGGTCCAGTGGGAATTGTCGGCCCGGAGGGCCCGTTGGCCGCCCACGGCCGAGCCCACCTCGACCAGGGAACGGGCCATCGAGAGCGCCGCTGTCCACGAGGTGCAGGACTGCAGCGGAGACCAGTGCAGCGGGTGGAGTCCGCGGTTCTGCCCGACCGATCCCGTAGGGTCGAACAAGAGGCAACGACCGAGTGCCGAGCGAGCGGCCCGCGTGGCGTCGAGCACGTCGGGTTTGGTGGAGGTGGAGACCACTGGTCCGTTGCTCGCCAGCACGTTGGGGATGATCAACGATGTCGTCTTGCCCGAGCGCGGCGGCCCGAGGACCATCACCGAATGTTGGGGTCGGACGAAGCACCAGCCGCGTTCACTGTGTCCGAGATACGCCCCGTAGCCTGCGCCGGCGGAAGCGGACAATACGGCGCGATGGTGCGCTCTGAGGGGAAATTCGGGCGTTGGTGGAAAAAAATCTTTCACGGTGGTTTCACGCTCCAATTCGTCTTCGCAGCTGCGGCGGAAGGCGAATCCCGCAATTGTGGCAAACGAAGCACCACCGCAATTAATCCTTGCAATCAAACAGTTTCTTGTCCATAGGCGTGAGTGACTCGCATCAGAACCATGGCGTTGCACGGTGCCGTGCATGCCGATGCAACGTGTGGTCGACACCCGCGATGGGTCGCGTTCGAGCGCGACGGTGCTTGACCTGGCGCAAAAAACCCATTTTGCTGGTACAGGTTGCGTATCGCTGCGGAGGTGATCGTGAACAGGTCTCAACTCGTCAAAACAGTGAGTGGGTCGACGACATCGACTCGCAAAGCTGTGGAAGACGTTGTTGATGTGTTGTTCGACACGATCGTCACCGAGGTTCGATCCGGACGGAAGGTCACGGTGGTCGGTTTTGGCGCGTTCAATCCAATCGACCGTGGTCCCCGTGTGGGTCGGAATCCGAGGACCGGCGCAGTGGTACCCATCCCAGCGTCGAAGGGTGTCCGGTTCGCCACCGGTTCGGCGTTCAAATCGGCGTTGAACCCCAAGGAGGAAGCATCCATGGCAGTGAGGAAGGCAGCAGCTAAGAGGCCGGCCCGTAAGAGGCCGGCCAAGAAGACAGCGGCTCGCAAGGCGACGGCCAAAAGGGCGGTGAAGAAGGCCCCGGCCAGGAAGTCCGCGGCCAAGAAGTCTGCCGCCAAGCGCACCGCCAAGCGGGCCCCGGCCCGCAAGACTGCGGCCAAGAGGCGTCCGGCGAAGAAGTCGGCCGCCAAGCGCACCGCCAAGCGGGCCCCGGCCCGCAAGACTGCGGCCAAGAGGCGTCCGGCGAAGAAGTCGGCCGCCAAGCGCACCGCCAAGCGGGCCCCGGCCCGCAAGACTGCGGCCAAGAAGCGTCCGGCGAAGAAGTCGGCCGCCAAGCGGGCCCCGGCCCGCAAGGCGGCAAAGCGGACGGTTCGCCGCTCGCGGTAGCCGCTTGCCGTAACGACACTGGACGGCGTTCCGCGCCGTCTTCGAGTGTGGCCAGCGGGGGCCTTCGGGCCCCCGCTGACGCCGCGCCGGGTCAGAGATCGGTGATGAGCCGGAAGGCCTCTGCCGACGGCAGGCCGCCCACGGATCCGTGAGCGGCCAGTTGAAGTCGCACCTTGGAGGCAAACCCGGCCGTCGCCGCATCGGCCCCACCATCGGTGGGCGCTCCGGGCCGGCCACCCGAGATGCCCATGGTGGACTCGAGCTGGCTCCGATGGCACAGCAGGGCATCGACTTTGGTCTGTTCGAAGCCTCCGGCCGATTCAACGTGGTTGGGCTCGTCCGCCTCCCACAGCAACAACGACCGGGGACGGTGGGGGGCCAGCTCGAGCTCGGGGAAGAAATGGTGGTCGCGGGCGGCCACCAGCGCGTCGACGGTCAGGAAGCCGGCCACCCGGTGGTCGGGATGGAGCCGGTACCGTCTCCACGGGTCGTGGCCCAGAACCACCGTGGGTCGGATCTGCCGGATGATGTCGGTCAGCGCCCGGCGCTCGTCGACGCCGTTCTCGAGCTCGCCGTCCACCCGCTGCAGGAAGAGGATCCGGTCGGACGGGGCCCGACCCCCCTGCCCGTCCACCACCGCCGCGGCCGCCCGACATTCGTCCATGCGGGCCGAGACCAGTTCGGCCCGGTCGGCGCGGGCGTCCCAGCTGCCCTTCGACCCGTCGGTGAGCACCACGTAGTGGAGCCGGCCCCCGTTCGATGCCCATCTGGCCAGCGTGGCGCCGCAGCCGAACTCGATGTCGTCCGGGTGCGCGCCGACGGCCAGGGCCACCTCCGGGGTGGAGAGGTCGCTGGTGATCGGCCCAGACGTCAGCAGGTCGCCGACCGGGAGACCGCTCGCTCCGGGAGGGCCTCTGACCTCATCGTCGTCGTCGGGCCCCGGTGTCATCGGGGCGGGGCACCGGGGGCGGCCACCGGGACCACGTCGGCTGGCTCGTCGATGTCCCACGCCAGGTCGGGGCGGTCCAGGACCCGGACCGTCAGTCCCAGCCGATGGGCTTCGGCCCGGTGGCGGGCGAACGAGCCCGGGCCGTAGGAGAACTGGAACCCGGCATCGGTGGGGAGTGCCATCACGTTGGTGCCGTTGCCGTAACGGTCCGGCACCAAGGTGACGCCACCGTCACCTTCCACGTCGGACAGATCCGAGGCCCTCGGGAGGTCGGCATGGGCCACCGTCACCTCCGTCACTCCTCCCGACCGCAGGCGGTTCACCCCGGCTTCGACCGCACCGTTGAGGCCTCGGCCCGGTTCCCACACCACCAACGCGCCGCGTGTTCTCGCCCACTCGGCCACGGCGGTGTCGTCGCACACCACCGCCACCGGCAGCGGGAACGCCGCGCTGACCACCCGGTCGGCCATGGCCCGGGCCAGTTCGGCACGCTGGCGCTCGTTCATGGCTCGATGCAGCCGGCGCTTGGCGAGATCGAAGGCTTTGACCGGGATGAGCACCGCCCGTGGCCCGAGGTGCAACGGGTGGCCCGGCAGCGAGGACCGGTCGGGGGCTGCCACCGCCACAGTGTACGCGGCGGCGCCGAGCGTCCTCCTGGGATACCGGAGGCGGGGCATAGGGTGTGGCCGTGTCCGAGCCGAGCCGCCCCGACGCCCAACTGCGCCACGATGCCCTGGTGCGGGTGCGCTCGCTCCTGGTTGATCTGGGCTGCTCCGACGAGGAGATCGAGCGGGCCATCGTCGACGACACGGTGGACTTGTTGGTCGTGGACCGGATGCTCGTGCCGGCATCGCGCCGCATGACCCAGACCGAGGTGGTGGAGCTGGCCGACATCCCCATCGAGGCGGCCCAACGGTTGTGGCGAGCCCTGGGCTTCCTCGACGTGGGCGAAGACGATCGTGTCTTCACCGACATGGACATCGAGGCTGTCCGGCTGTTCAAGTCGATGATGGCCATGGGACTGGTGGACACCGACTCGGCCGTCCAGACCGCCCGTGTCATCGGATCGTCCATGGCTCGCATTGCCGAGGCGGAGACGTCCCTCGGGTCCACCCCGATCCTGGCGACGTCGGGTGACAGCGTCATCGACGCCGACCACTTCGCCCGGCAGGCCGAGACGGTGTTGCCGGCGATGGCCCGGCTGCTCGAGTACGTCTGGCGGCGCCACCTGCAGGCCGCCACCCGGCGGGCCATGCTCCTCCGGGCCCGCCGGCCCGAGGAGGGAATGAGCCCGGTGACCGCGGTGGGATTTGCCGACATGGTCGGGTTCACCGTGCTGAGCCAACACCTGGGAGACGAGGAGCTGGGCGCCGTGGTGGCCCGGTTCGAGGAGGTGGCCCACGACACCGTGGTCGCCCTCGGCGGCCGGGTGGTCAAGATGATCGGCGACGAGGTGATGTTCGTGGTTCAGACGGCGACGAGCGCGGCCGAGATCGGGCTGAGCCTGGCCGAGGCCTATGCCGACGACGAGCTGCTGTCCGATGTGCGGGTGGCCCTGGCCGTCGGTCCGGTGTTGGTCCAGGACGGCGACTTCTATGGTCCGGTGGTCAACCTGGCCAGCCGGTTGGTCGGCGTGGCCCATCCGGGGACCGTGCTCGTGTCCGATGAGTTCCGCACCGCCCTCGGCACCGGGGTGAGCGGGTTCGAGTTGCGGGCGCTCCGACCCCGCAATCTGAAGGACATCGGTCGGGTCCAGGCCTGGAAGCTGTCCCGGGCCGGAGCCGAGCCCGGTGCCGATCGACGGCGCAACGTCCGCTGGGAGCGCCTCGGGGTGGTGCTGCGGGAGCTCGACGAGTTGCGTGAGCGCGGCGAGAAGCTCGTCGTCCGGAGCGGATCCCGGCGCTCGGGCGCGGATGAGGCGTGCGTCCGACCCGGCCCCGTCGGAGGGGCCCCGCTCAGCCGGGGTCGAGCCGGACGGTGGCGATACCCTCCGCCCGGAGCTCGAAGGACCCCTGGAAGGGAGCCACCGGCTGTCCCCGTAGATCGACCAGCCAGCCTGTGTGTTCGGGGATCTCGACGGTGGTGGCCACCGGTCGGGGGTTGAACACCCGCACCTCGATCAGCCCGGCCTCGCGGCGCACCGCCGAGACCTCAGCCCCGCGGACGGAGAGCGCCGACCCGCGATCGGCGCGTTCGCCACCGCCGAGCGAGGCCACCACCGGCAGGGGGACCAGCACGTCTTCGGCTATCCGGTAGGGGTCGACGTCACCGAGGGCGATGGCGTAGCGCACGTCGATCGGTCCGATGAGCTGCGGGCCCTCGAGCGGCGTCATGGGGCCGGCGGTGAGGGGACGGGTGCTCATACCCAGTCGGGACAGCATGCCGGTCGACCGCAGGAGCGTGAGGGCCAGCGTGGCGGCGGTGTCCGTGTGTCCTCCGTCGCCCGGTTGCACATCGACGAGCTCGTATTCGAGCAGGCCCTCGTGCACGACGGTCAGGCCTCCAGCCGAGACGAACCTCCGAGAGGGGAACGTGGGCGTCCCGACCTCGTCCTTGCTGCCCTCCGCGGTGAGTCCTCGCTCGACGATGGTGAAGGCGCTCTCGGCCCGGGACGTGGCCGCCGGTTTCGGAAGGGGGAGATGGACCCGCAGGCGATGGTCCCTCGACGGATTGTCGAACTCGGTCCGGACCCTCACCACCGCCTCGTCGGCGTGCAGCTCGACGGTCGTCCGCACGGGCACCTCGTGGCTACCTTCCCTGGCCTTCGCGACGTTGTCGACCCGCGCCGGCCAGGCGTAGGTCGAGGTGATCGATGCGGTGGCCCGGACCGGGCCCCGCTCGCCGAGCGCCACCGACACCGAGACGGGCGACGTGACCAACGAGTCGACCAGCGGCGGTGAGTAGTTGTAGGTGTCACCGTGGTCCCCGCTGTCGACGAGGCGTCCGAAGCCGGGGATGCCGTCGATGCTGAAAGTGCCGTCTGCCGGGTCGATTGCAACGGTGACCAGGCCGTTGGCCAAGGTGACCGCACCGGTCGGTTCATCGGTCACCTCGACGGGGTGGAGGATGGGGACCGGCGCGAACCGGGCCCAACCGAACCCGGGGACGGTGTGCTGGCGGGCCAGGATGCGTCGCACCGGCGGCTGGTCGAGGGCCAGGCGGACCTCCGTCTCGGGTCGGGCGGTGAGCCGGGTGTACAGCTCGCGCTTGATCTGTTCGACCGGGACCCCCTCTCGGGGTTCGGTGCCGATCACCACCGTGAGGTCGAGTCCCGTCTCGCCCTCGGTCATGGCCACGTCGGTGATGTAGGTGTCCACGTCGATCCGGGCGCCCTGGATGAGCCCGAGGAGGCTGCGGACCGTGGTCCCGTCGAGGGTGATCGTCCCGGGAAGGCCGGTCCGCTCCGACAACACCTGCACGTCCGGACCGGGCTCGCCGGTGGCGGTCACCACCACCTCGACCACGCCGCTCCGGTCGACCGCCGTCGGGTTGACCACCACCGGGCCCGGACCCGCCATCGAGGTGGCCAGGGCGCCGAGGGCCTCCCCGGCCAGGGCCTCCCCGAGGTGGCGAGCCTCGGCATAGCGGTGGAGGACGGCGTCGACGACCTCGTCGACCGAGCAGGCGCAGATCGAGTCATGGGCCGAGTTGCGGATCATCAGGGTCCAGGCCAGGTCCAGGAACGGGCCGGGCCAGGCCTCGGCCGGCAGGAAGAGCGCCGAGAGCGGCTCGGCCAGCTGTTCGAGGGCCCGCTCCGACCGGCTGGCCGCCTGCTTCACGTCGACTCGATTGGAGGCGACCCCCATGAGCAGGTTGGACCGGGCGCCGGACCGGAGCTCGCCCTGCCATTCGGGGAGCCCGCGGTCGGGGGCCCGCTCGAGGTACTCGGGGAGTGACGTGATGGCCAGTGTCAGCTCGCCTTGCATCTGGTTCGCCTCGGCCACGACCTGCCCCAGCCAGGGCTGCGGACGTTGGTGATCGGTCCCGTTCATGAGCAGCAGCGGACCGCCGGCCCCGAGAAAGGGGGCGAGCTCCTCCACATGGGTCCGGAGCCGGCGCACCAGCGCCTTGGCGTCGTCCGGCAGGGCGGCGCCGTTGCCGTAGCCGGCCACCAGGTACTCGGCCCTGACCCGGGAACCGTCGGGGGACGACCACCAGAACCCCGTCCGGTCGATGGCCGAGGGCACGCCCCGCCACACCACGGCGTGGTGCATCCCGGCCAGAGTCAGGAGCTGGGGCATCTGGGCGACATGGCCGAACATGTCGGGCAGGTAGCCCACGGGCATGACCCCGCCGAAGGCGGCGCCCCGGTTGACGCCGGCCTGGAGGTTCCGGACGAGCGTCTCCCCCGAGACGAGGAACTCGTCCATGAGGATGTACCAGGGACCGACGGTGATCCGCCCGGCGGCGGCCAGGTCGCGGAGCCGGCGTTCGTTCTCCGGCCGGATCTCGAGGTAGTCGTCGATGACCGCCACCTGGCCGTCGAGCAGGAAATTCCGGTAGGCGCCGTCCTCTTCCAACTGGTCCAGCAGGTCGTCGACGAGATGGACCAGCTTGAGGCGGAAGGTCTGGAACGGGTCGTACCACTCGCGGTCCCAATGGGTGTGGGGGACGACGGCGATGCGGCGCGACCCGACCCCGCCCCCCGTCGTCTCCGATCCGGCGATGTCCGAGGGCTCCTCGCCGGGGCTCACGACCCGATCGGGCCGTACTCCGCCTCGTAGGCCTTCAGCTCGCCGACGATCCGTTCGGCTTCCTTGGTGGTCTGATCGGTGCCCCGTCCGAGATGCTCGGCATAGACCGCGGCGCCGAGGTCGCGGAGGAGCCCGTCGGCCTTGTGCTTGGCCTGGGCGGCGTCGAGCTTGGCCTGTCCCGCCTTCCCGGCCTCGGTGGCCTTGGCCAGTCCGATCTCAGCCGATGCCTTGACCTTGTCCATCAGTCCCATCGCCTGCTCCTTTCTGTGAGCCGGGTCGGCGAGCCGCCGGTACCGGACGATGTTCCGCCCTGCCCCACCGGTGTAGCAGAACTTGACCGGCCCCGAACGCCGCCCTTGGCCCGCGGCCGGCGGGGTCGTCGGCACCGACGCCGTCGGCTATGACTGGACGTCGTCCGATCCCGGCCCCCGCAGGTGCTGCGGCCCGATCCAAACGGGGAGGAGTCCCTGCGTCCATGGCATGATCACCTTCCGGCCGGCGTCGAGCTGGCTGTCGACGACCTCGGGTCGTCGGGCACGCTGCTGGCGGCGTGGTCCGCTCGTTGCCGGGCTGCTCCCCGCGCTCCCCTTTGGATGGAACGCTCCGACGATGGCGGCCACTGGTGGACGGCCGGGGAGTTCGAGGAGGCCACCCGGCGGTTGGCGGGGCGGCTCCGGGGGGTCGGCCTGCAGCCCGGTGACCGGGTGCTGTGGTCGACCGGTTCGTCGATCGCCGCCCTGGTCGCCCACGTCGCCGCGCTGCGAGCCGGCCTGGTGGTGGTCCCGGCCAACCGCGCCTACACCGAGCGTGAGCTGGCTCACATCGTCACCGACGCGCGCCCCGCCGCCGCCATCGTGGAACGTCCGGACCAGGAGGAGGCCGTCCGGCGAGCGTCCCCGGAGCACCTCGTGGTCGTCGGGCCGGAGGTGGATCTCCCCGATGGGGACGAGGTGATGCTCGATGAGGCCGAGCCCGGAGACCCCGCCCTCATCCTCTACACGTCGGGCACCACCGGCACCCCGAAGGGCGCGGTCCTCCGCCACCGGAACCTGCTGGCGGCGGCGGAGTCGGTGGGGATCGCCTGGCGATGGACTGCGGAGGACCGGCTGGTCCACGCCCTTCCCGTGTTCCACGCCCACGGGCTGTGCGTCGGTGTCTACGGCACGCTGTTGGCCGGGGCCTCGGCCGTGCTACTGCCCGGGTTCGACCCGGCCACCGTGGCCGACACGGCCACCGCCGTGAACGCCTCCCTCTTCTTCGGTGTGCCCACCATGTACCACCGCCTGGTCCGGTCCGGCCACGCCTCGGAGCTGCGCCGGCTCCGGCTGTGCGTCTCGGGCTCGGCCCCGATGTCCAAGGAGCTGCACGGCGCCATGCAGGCCGCGTTGGGTTCGACGGTGCTCGAGCGCTACGGGATGACCGAGACCGCCATGAGCGTCTCCAATCCCTACGAAGGGCCCCGCCGTCCCGGGACGGTCGGCTTCCCGCTCCCCGGGGTCGAGGTGCAACTGGACGACGAGGGCGAGCTGTCGGTGCAGGGGCCAAACGTCTTCGACGGGTACTGGGAGCGACCGGCGGCCAACGCCGAGGCCTTCCTGACGGCGGACGACGGCCGTCGTTGGTTCCGAACCGGCGATCGGGGTGTCGATGAAGACGGGTATCTGGTGATCAGGGGACGTTCGGCGGAGACGATCATCTCCGGGGGGTTCAACGTCTACCCGACCGAGGTCGAGGACGTGCTGGTCACCCATCCGGGCGTGGCCGAGGTGGCGGTGACGGGCTCCCCGTCCGACGAATGGGGCGAGGTGGTCACCGCCTGGATCGTGGCCGACGGGGCGCCGCCGTCCGTCGACGACCTGGCCACCTTCACCGAAGCGACCCTCGCCCCCTACAAGCGGCCCCGACGGGTCCACATCGTCGAGGAGCTGCCTCGCAATGCGCTCGGCAAGGTGCTCCGGGGCCACCTCGGGCCATGAGCCTGCGGCTAGGTTGCCCGGTGATGGACAAGCGATCCCGAGGGGGCCGCCGTCGCGGTGCGAAGAAGGCCGTCCCCGAGCCTGTCGAACGGTTGCTCTCGCCGGACGACCGGTTCGAGCGGGCCCTCGGCGACGAGGGGTTCGGGATCGTGGCCGGCCTCGACGAGGTGGGCCGCGGCGCCTGGGCCGGCCCGGTGTCGGTGGGCGTGGTGGTGTTCCCGAGCCACGTCCCGCCTCCCGAGGGGCTCCGCGACTCCAAGATGCTCACCGAGGAGCGCCGGGAGACCCTCTACCCCCTCATCACCGGCTGGTGCACGGAGTGGTCGGTCGCCCACGCCGGGCCCGGGCGAGTGTGACCGGCTGGGCATGACGATCGCACTTCGACTGGCCGCCCGACGAGCGCTCGCCGGCCTGCGACGACCCCCCCATGCCGTGCTGATGGACGGTGCCTTCGACTACGTGAGCGACCCCTCGGACGCCTCCCAGCTGCCGGGTATGTCCGACGTGCCGGGCCTGCCCCACGACCCGCCCCATGTGCGCACGGTCGTCCGCGGTGACGCCCACTGCGTCTCGATCGCCGCCGCATCCATCGTGGCCAAGGTCACCCGAGACCGGATGATGCGGACGCTGTCCTCCAGCTTCCCGGCGTTCGACTTCGACCGGAACAAGGGATACCCCTCACCGGTGCACCGGACCGCCTTGGCCGGGTTCGGCCTGACCTCGGTACACCGCCGGTCGTGGGCCTTCGTGGACAACATGGCGTTCCGCTGAAGGGCCGGTCCTTCGTGGCCAGGGGCGCCGTTGGCCCCCGGCCGGCCGGATGTCAGGCCGGAGCCGGTTCCTTCGGGAGGCCGAGCACCCGCTCCCCGATGATGTTGCGGAGGACCTCGTCCGATCCGCCGGCGATTCGCATGGCCGGGACGCCCAGGAGGAACTGGGACCACGCGTAGGTGCCCCAGGCGCCCGTGTCCGCCACCAGGGCCGGCCCGAGCAGTGAGCCCAACAGCTCGCTGGTGCGCACCATGTTGGCGGTGAGGGACAGCTTGGCCATCGACATCTCGGGCCCCGGGAGCTGGCCGGCGGCGATGGCGGCCATGGACCGCAACGTCGCATAGCGGGCTACACGCTCGTGGATGATGATCGAGGCGAGCTCCTGGCGGACCAACGGATCATCGGCACGCCCCGCCACCCTGGCCAGCTCGACCAGCCGCGTCGACGTGGGCAGGCCCACGCCGCCACCGCCCCCGCCGATGGCGGCGCGCTCGTTCATGAGGGTGGTGAGGGCCACCGTCCAGCCGCCGTTGACCTCGCCCAGCCGGTGCGAGTCGGGCACCCTCACCTCGGTGAAGAAGACCTCGTTGAACGAGGCACCCCCGGTCATCTGGCGTAACGGCCGGACCTCGACGCCGGGGGCATGCATGTCCACCACGAATCCGGTGAGCCCACGGTGCTTCGGCAGGTCCGGGTCGGTGCGGCAGATGATCTCACCGATGTCCGAGAGCTGGGCCCCCGACGTCCACACCTTCTGGCCGGTGACCATCCACTCGTCGCCGTCGCGGACTGCCTTGGTCTGGAGGGAGGCCAGGTCCGAGCCGGCGCCCGGCTCGCTGAACAGCTGGCAGGCGACGATATCGCCCCGGTACATCTTCTTCAGGTAGGCCTCCCTCACCTCCTCGGTGGCGTGGGCCAGGATGGTCGGTGCCACCATGCCGAGGCCGATGCCGAAGACGGCCTGCGACGGGATCTTGTAGTCGGTCGCCACGGCGTTGTAGGCGCGCTGATGATCGCGGGTCAGGCCCCGACCGCCGTAGGCGGGAGGCCCGGTGATCCAGCCGAACCCGGCGTCGAATGTCGTCTGGGCCCAGGCCCGGGCATGGTCCAGGTCGGCGCGGGCCTGCTCAGGGGTGCGCTCGGGAAACAGGCCGACGTGGTCCGAGCCCTCACCCCAGACGAACGTGTCCGGCGGCCGCTTCGCGGCATTGGCGTCGAGGAAGGCGCGCGCCTCGCGCTCGAACTGGTCGAGGCTGATCGTCTCGGCCGTTGACGGGCCACTGACGTCCTCGACGGCGGCATCGGTCATTGATGAGCCCCCTTCTGCGTTCTGCTCCGGCATCCGGCTGTCCCGAGGCATCGCCATGGTAATCGTGGGCTACCGTGCCAGCCTCGACCGGCTGCGGGAGGCAGG
The DNA here is from genome assembly GCA_963727075.1 of uncultured Acidimicrobiales bacterium. GTDB lineage: Bacteria > Actinomycetota > Acidimicrobiia > Acidimicrobiales > RAAP-2 > Bog-756. The sequence continues at coordinate 1,167,367 of CAVSET010000006.1, read as the reverse complement.
TCCGCCACCGGGCAGGTGCTGGTCAGGGCCGGCTCGACAGGGCGGCCCGGAGCGCCGCTCCGACGTGGGCATGGGTGAACCGGTGCCCGCGGGCCTCGAGGACGGCGGGCAGCACCCGTTGGCCCCCGAGGACGAACTCGGCGGCCATCTCGGCGCCAAGCGCCAGCCGCAGGGCGGAGGCCGGCACGCGCACCACGGCCGGACGATGCAGGGCGGCGCCGATGGCCTTGGCCAGTTCCCCATCGGTGACCGGGTGGGGGGCGGTGGCGTTGACCGGGCCGGACAGGCCACCGTCCTCCAGGCAGCGCACGATCACGCCGATCTCGTCATCAAGGGAGATCCAGCTGCGGAACTGGTTGCCCGACCCCGTCCGCCCACCGAGCCCGACACGGAAGAGGGGCAACTGTTTGCCGAGCGCCCCCCCGGCCCGGGCGAGGACGATTCCCGATCGCAGGAGCACGGTTCGGGTGCCAGCGTCGGCCGCCGGCTCGGCTGCCCGTTCCCACGCCTGGCACAGCGCGGCGAGGAACCCGGTTCCGGCCGGGGAGGCTTCGGTGAGGACCTGGTCACCCCGATCGCCGTAGAACCCGACCGCCGAGGCACTGACCAGCACGGTCGGGCGCGCCGAGAGGCGATCGAACGTGCCGACCAGCAGCCGGGTGGAGTCAAGGCGGCTGTTGACGATGGCCTCCTTGCGGGACCGGGACCAGCGCCGGTCCCCGATGCCAGCCCCGGCCAGGTTGACCACTCCGTCGATCCGTCCGGCCCGCTCGAGCCGTCCGATGTCCACGGCCCCCCGGCCCGGCTCCCAGGCGACCTCGTCGCTCTTCGGCCGGTCCCCACTCGGGCCGCGTACCAGGCGAGTCACCTGATGGCCGTCGGCCCGCAGACGATCGCCGAGCGCGGTGCCGATCAGGCCCGAGCCTCCGGCCACTAGGACGTTCATCCGGCGGGGCCCGTCGGCCGGTGGGCGTGTGCCACGGCCGAGCGCACCATGGCGGCGAAGGCATCGGGATGGGTGAGGTGGGCCCCGTGCGAGGCGCCCTCGATCTCGAACAACTCGGCTCCGGGCGTGTGCTCGACCAGCCAGGCCACCGATCGGCGATGGCGGGCGGCCGACCTCTCCCCGCGCCCGTAGATGATCGGTACCGAGAGCCTGGCCACGTCGAACGGGGCCTCGGCGAGACGTATGGCTCGCAGCTCGGAAGCCAGCGCCGGCCCGTCAGCTCGGCGGGCGGCCTTGGCCGATTCGGGCAGGCGTTCCCACGAGGCGTCTCCCACCATCCGACGGAAGAACCGTTCCGCGGCTTGGGCCGCGGCCTCCGGGTCGCCGGTGTCGCTGTCGACCGGCGAATTCCGTGGGGCGGCGTCGGGCGCCGAACGGTACACGTCCAACCACGGCATCGGAGGCTCGTAGGCCGCCACGGCCAGGATCGAAGGTCGCGACGCCGGCCGGAGGGCTGCGGCGATGGCCACGTCTCCTCCGTAGCTGTGCCCGACGACGACCGCCGGTCGTCCGTCGATGACCGACACCAGGTCGTCGACATGGCCTGCCAGCGTGGCATTGAGGGGCAAGGCGTCACGCGACCGGTGATAGCCGCGCCGGTCGTAGGCCACGGTGTGCAGGTCGTCGAGCCGGCGCACCACCCGGGTGAAGCTGGCCGAGCGATCGAGGGACCCGTGGACCAGCACCACCATCGGCGGCCCGGCCCGGCCATCCGGCACGTGCTCGGTGACGGCGAGCTGGTCTGTCCGGGTCACGGCGACACAGCCTTTCAGCTGGTCCGCAGCCACGCCATCCGCCAAATGCACCCATCCGGGCCCCCGATCGTGCATTGTTTAGGCTTCCGAATGCGAAGGAGAGACTGTGCCCATTTCCAAATCCGACCTGATCACGGCGGTGGCCGCCCACACCGGATCGAGCTCCAAGGACGTTGCCACCGTCCTTGGAGGTTTCGAGGACGTCGTGGTGGCCAACGTGGCAAAGGGCGAGAAGGTGGTCCTCACCGGCTTCCTGACGTTCGATCGAGCCCAGCGCGCGGCGCGGACCGGTCGCAACCCGCAGACCGGCGAATCAATCAAGATCGGCGCGTCGAAGAGCCCGAAGGTGTCGGCCGGGGCTTCGTTCAAGAAGATCGTGAACGGCAAGGCTCCGGCCCCCAAGCTGACCGCGGCCAAGTAGGAACCCTCGCCTGTGGCCCGGATCGCCCGGGCCACAGGCGACCGATCGCCCGGCGACCGGCCTGACGGACCGGTCGCCTTCCGATCATCTCCTCCGGTGCTGGGACCGACCCCGGGAACGCCCGGCCAACCCGGGACGCGTGCAGCAGCGCGGCAGGGCGTTGCCACCTGGCCGCCCCGGTAGGCTGAGACGGATGCAGGACAGCGACGACGGTGACGGCTCGACGAGGCCGGACCGGACGCGAGACGCTGCCGGTGCCGGTGCGTTCGGGCCGAACGCCTGGCTGGTCGAGGACATGTATGAGCGGTTCCTGGCCGACCCGACGTCGGTTTCCGACTCCTGGCGGGAGTTCTTTGCCGACTATCGACCGGTCGCGGTGTCGGCCCCGGCGGCCGCCAAATCCGCCGACACCGCGGCGCCCTCCCTCCCGCCGGCCACGTCGGTCGGTGGCCGGACGCCGGGGGCATCGTCAACCTCGGCCGCTCCGCCCTCGGCGGTTCCGTCCTCCATGACCACCTCGGTCCGGCCGGAGCGCCCCCCCGCGCCCGCCCAACCGGCCGGCCGGGGTTCGGTGGCTGGGCCGGATGGCCAGCCCACCACGGCCGCCGGATCGGAACCCGCCGTCCCCCTGCGCGGCGCCGCCGGTCGCATCGTGGCCAACATGGAAGCGTCGCTGTCCGTCCCGACCGCCACCAGCGTGCGGGTGGTCCCGGCCAAGCTCCTCGAGGTCAACCGGAGGATCGTCAACAACCAGCTGTTCCGCACCACCGGAGGCAAGGTCAGCTTCACCCACCTGATCGGCTACGCCGTGGTCAAGGGGTTGGCGGCGGTGCCGGCCATGAACGCTTCGTTCGTGGCCGACGCGGACGGGAAAGGCACGCCTGGTGTGGTCCGCCACCACCACGTGGGGCTCGGGTTGGCCGTCGACGTCGAGAAGGCGGACGGCAGCCGCACGCTCCTGGTCCCCTGCATCACCGATGCCGAGTCCTTGGACTTCCGCGGATTCGTGGCCGCATACGAGGAGCTGGTGCGCAAGATCCACACCAACCGGATCGGGCCCGACGACTTCAACGGCACCACCGTCACCCTCACCAACCCGGGCACCCTCGGCACGGTCCAGTCCGTGCCGAGGCTCATGCCGGGCCAGGGCCTGATCGTGGGAGTCGGGGCCTTGACCGTCCCGCCCGGATTCGAGGCCGCCGACCCCCGCACCATCGCCGAGCTGGGGATCGGGAAGACGGTGACCCTGACCTCCACCTACGACCACCGCATCATCCAGGGAGCGGAGTCGGGGCTCTTCCTCGCCTATGTCTCCGAGTGCCTCAGCGGCAAGCACGGCTTCTACCACGATGTCTTCGAGTCCCTCGAGATCCCCTACGAGCCCGTGCGTTGGGAGGTCGATGCCAACGCCATCCACGACGACCTCGAGGGTCATTCCCGCCTGATCAAGCAGGTGCACGTCCATACCCTCATCAACATGTACCGGGTCCGTGGCCATCTCATCGCCCACCTCGACCCGCTGGATGCCGAGCCTCCTGACCTCCATCCCGAATTGGACCCGCTTCACTACGGGCTGACCATCTGGGACCTGCCGCGCCAGTTCGTGGCCGACGGCCTGGCCGGCAAGGACATGGCCACCCTCGACGAGATCCTCCACATCCTGCGAGACGCCTACTGCCGGACGCTCGGCGTCGAGTACATGCACATCCAGGATCCCGAGCAGAAGAAATGGATCCAGCAGCATCTCGAAGGGGTGCCGTCCGTGCTCTCGCCCGAAGAGCAGCGCCACATCCTGGGCCGGTTGAACGCCGCCGAGGTCTTCGAGCGGTTCCTCCACTCGCGGTACGTGGGGCAGAAGCGGTTCGGCCTCGAGGGTGCGGAGTCGGCCATCGTCCTGCTCGACACCATCCTGCAGGAAGCGGTGGCCGAGGGACTTCACGAGGCGGTGATGGGCATGGCCCATCGCGGCCGGCTCAACGTCCTGGCCAACATCGTCGGCAAGTCCTACGGCGAGATCTTCGAGGAGTTCGAGGGCAACCTCGATCCCGAGTCGGTGCAGGGTTCCGGCGACGTGAAGTACCACAAGGGCGCGGTGGGGTCGTTCGTGGCCGACTCGGGACGGTCGATCCCGATCACCATGGCCTCGAACCCGTCCCATCTCGAGGCGGTCGACCCGGTGGTCGAGGGCATGACGCGGGCCAAGGTGGATGCCCTGAGTGGTGGCCGTGGGGGAGACCCGGACCTCGAGGTCGAGCCCGGGCCGGAGGGCGCGTTCCCCGTCTTGTCCGTCCTGGTCCACGGGGATGCGGCCTTCGCCGGCCAGGGGGTGGTAGCCGAGACCCTCAATCTCTCGGGGTTACCCGGCTACCAGACCGGCGGCACCGTGCACCTCGTGATCAACAACCAGCTCGGGTTCACCACCGCCCCGGAGGCCGCCCGGACCTCCGTCTACCCGACCGATGTGGCCAAGATGGTCCAGGCACCGATCTTCCACGTGAACGGCGACGACCCCGAGGCGTGCGTACGGGCCGCCCGGCTGGCATTCGGTTTCCGCCAGGCCTTCCACAAGGACGTGGTGATCGACATGGTGTGCTACCGGCGCCATGGGCACAACGAGGGCGATGACCCGAGCTACACCCAGCCGCTCATGTACTCGCTGATCGAGGCCAAGCGCTCGGTCCGTAAGCTCTACACCGAATCGCTGGTCCGCCGGGGGGACATCTCGCTGGATGAGGCCGAGCAGGCCCTCAACGACTTCTCCGCCCGCCTGCAGGCGGCGTTGGATGAGACGAGGGCCGAAGCCGAGTCAGGGGGTGAACCGGCCCCGGTGCTTCCCCAGTACGTCGTCCCCGACCTCGAGCTCCCGGCGGTGCCGACGGGGATCGATGCGGGACTGCTGTCCCGTGTGGCCGAGGCGGTTCGCTCCGTGCCGGACGGCTTCGTCGTCCACCCCAAGCTGGCCCGCCAGTTCGAGCAGCGGGACAAGATGGTGGCCAACGGCGAGATCGACTGGGCTCTCGGCGAGGCCCTGGCGATCGGATCGCTGCTGGCCGAGGGGACCAATGTGCGCCTGACCGGGCAGGACACCCGCCGAGGCACCTTCTCCCAGCGGCATGCCGTGTTGGTCGATGTCACCAACGGACGTGAGTTCGTGCCGTTGGCCTCGCTCGGGGGAGGGCGGTGCACCATCTTGGACTCACTCCTCTCCGAGTATGCCTGTGTGGGTTTCGAATACGGGTACTCGGTGGAGGCCCTCGATGACCTGGTGGCCTGGGAGGCCCAATTCGGCGACTTCTGGAACGGCGCCGCCATCATCGTCGACAACTTCCTCGTGGCCGCGGAGGACAAGTGGGGCCAGAGGTCCGGTCTCGTGCTCTTGCTGCCCCATGGTTACGAAGGCCAGGGGCCCGAGCATTCCTCGGCCCGCCTCGAGCGACTGCTCACCCTCTGTGCCCGGGGCAACCTGCGGGTCACCGAGCCCACTACCGCGGCCCAGTACTTCCACCTGCTCCGCTCCCAGGTGAGGGGGGCCGTGCGCCGACCGCTCATCGTGATGACCCCCAAGTCGCTTCTGCGGTCACGCCAGTCCCGTTCCCCGGTCGACGCCTTCACCACCGGCTCGTTCGCCGAGGTGCTGGACGATCCGTCCTTCGGTCACGAGGACGCCGATCCCGCCGTCGTGCGGCGGGTGGTGCTGTGCGCCGGCAAGGTCGCCTATGACGCCATCGGCCGCCGGGACGAGCTGGGTGACGCCGGCAGGGAGGTGGCGGTGGTGCGGCTCGAGCAGCTGTACCCCTGGCCGACCTCGGCCATCAGCGGAATCCTCGACCGCTACCCCGGCGCGCGAGAGGTGGTGTGGCTGCAGGAGGAGCCCGAGAACATGGGGGCCTGGAACTTCGTCCACGGCCGGCTGCACCGGGTTGCTGCGGGAGACCCACGTCCTGCGCCACGTGAGCAGGGCGGAATCGGCGAGCCCGGCCTCGGGGAGCGTTGCCCTCCATCGGCTGGAGCAGGACGACCTGCTCGCCCGGGCCATCGGGTAGCTCCTTTTCGACCTGTGGTTCCGGTCGGCCTGGTCGGACCCCGTCGAGTGGTTTCGACCCGGTCAGCTGATCTGGGAGGCCACCCAGGCATCACCCCGGGCCCGCAGGCGGTCAGGCCAGGAAATCGTGGGCGAGGGCGATCCACATCTCGGTCGAGAGGCGCAAGGACTCGACGTCGACCCGCTCGTCGACCCCGTGGAACATGGCCCCGTAGTCCTCGAACCCGATGGCCCGGCTGTGCAGCCCGAACCCGTAGGCCACGCTGCCGAGCGCCCGATGGAACCGGGCGTCGGTAGCCCCGGCCGTCAGGAAGGGGACGGTGCGGGCCTCGGGGTAGAACACCCGGCTGACCCGTTGCAGCGCATCCCACAGGGGTGTGTCGATCGGGGACGTCGTCGCCTCGTCTTCCGATCCGAACTCGATGGCCACGTCACCGGCCAGGTCGCCGACCACCTCGTCCAGCATGGCACGCACATCGGCGGCGTCCCAGCCGGGAAGGGACCGGATGTCCACTTCGAGCTCCACTCGATCGGGGATGACGTTGACCTTGCTGCCGCCCCGCACGGTGGTGGCCGCCAGGGTGGTGTGGGTGCAGGCATGGGCCTGGCGGGCCAGGCCGACGAAGGGGAGCTCGGCACAGAACGCGTCGATGCGTTCGGGATCGAGCAACGGCTCGGCCAGCTCGGCGGGAACCCCATCCCCTCGATGAACCGGGTCCAGGCTTCGTGCATCTGGGCCTCGGGGCCGGTACTCGTCGATACGGCGGACGAGCTCGGCCGCCTTGACCAGGGCGTTGTCGGTCCGGAGGGGCTGAGAACCGTGGCCCGGGGTCCCCTGGACCGTCGAGCTTGCACCAGAAGCCCCCTTTCTCACCGACGATGACCGGCAGGCGAGTGGCCCCGTCGACGGCATCCATGGGGAAACCACCCGACTCGGTGATGACGTAGTCCACGTTGACCTCGTCAGCCACGTGCCGGCAGAGCCACTCGGCCCCGTGCGTTCCGAGTCCCTCCTCGTCGGCGACCGCCACGTAGGTGAGGTCGCCGACCGGGCGGAACCCCTGGCGGGCGAGGTGACGCAGGCCGGTGGCCATGGTGGCGGTGAGGTCGAGCATGTCGATGGCACCCCGACCCCAGACGACGCCGTCGATGAGCTCGCCACCGAACGGATCGTGGTGCCAGTCGCCGGCTGTGGCCGGGACGACGTCCGTATGGCCGAGAAGGGTGAGCGACGGTGCCGAGGGATCGGAACCGTGGAGCTTGGCCACCAGCGAGGTCCGACCCGGTTCGGGCTCGTAGGTCTCGATGTCCAGCCCCGTCCCGCCGAGGTAGTCCCGGAGCAGGTCGGCATTGCGCTGTTCCTGGCCGGAAGCGACCGTCCCGTCGTTCACGCACCGGTTTCGGATGAGGTGCTGGAGGAGCTCGGTGGCCTCACCCGCCCGGGACTGCTCGTCGGTCACCAGCTCATCCTAGGGATGCAACTGGCCGTACGGCCGGTCCCGGGCCGACGGGAGCGCGAGGGAGAGGGGATGGTCTACCCCCACCTGGGCAGATGGTTGACTGTGACCCTGTATGGCACCGGACCGACAGGAGCGCCGAAGGATCGTCGTCGACGGGTCCAACATCGCCACGGAGGGTCGGACCCTCCCCAGCCTCGCCCAGCTGGACGAGGCGATCCGGAGCTTCCTCGAGGAGTACCAGGGCTTTTCCACCACGGATGTCACCGTGGTGGTCGACGCCTCGTTCGGCCACCGTATCGATCCGTCCGAAGTGGCCGCCTTCGAGCAGGCCATCGACCACGGTGAGATGATCACGCCCCCGGCGGGTGCCGTCGGGAGGGGTGACGGGTTCATCCTCCGCATCGCCGAGAAGTCGGGTGCCCTGGTCCTGTCCAACGACTCGTTCCAGGAATTCCATGCCGAACGCCCTTGGCTGTTCGAGCCGGGGCGGCTCATCGGGGGCAAGCCGGTCCCGGGTGTCGGGTGGGTCTTCACACCCCGGACCCCGGTCCGAGGGGTCCGGAGCCGGTCGGTCACCCGGTCGAGGCGGGACGGTTCGTCGGCCACTGAGCCGGCGGGGGCGACCAACGGTGCCGACGGTGCGGCCACCAAGGCGGCGGGCACCAAGGCGGCGGGCACCAAGGCGGCGGGCACCAAGGCGGCGGGCACCAAGGCGGCGGGCACCAAGGCGGCGGGCACCAAGGCGGCGGGCACCAAGGCGGCCAAGGCCACCAAGGCGACCAAGGCCACCAAAGCGGCGAAGTCGGCCACAGCATCCACCGCGGCCAGCCCCGAAGACGATGTCGAGTCCACGATGAAGCCCAAGTCGCGGAAGGCCACCTCGATGGCCCAGGGCGACCGGGCAGCGGGGTCGGAAGACGGGGCGGTCAAGGCCACCAAGGTGGCAAAGGGGACCAAGACCGACGGAGCGGCCAAGCCGGCGAAGGCCAAGAAGGCCGACGGAGCGGCCAAGCCGGCGAAGGCCAAGAAGGCCGACGGAGCGGCCGAGCCGGCGAAGGCCAAGAAGGCCGACGGAGCGGCCAAGCCGGCCAAGTCCTCCCAGCTCACCGCCACTCCACCGGCCGCCGCCGCCCCCACGGGGAGCCGTGGCCACCCGGCTCCGTCCGCCCTCAACGACCCCGTGACCTTCCTCACCTTCGTGGCCGATCACCCGGTGGGCAGCACCCTCGAGGGCACGGTCGTCTCGTTCACCTCGCATGGGGCTCACGTCGACGTGGGTGGGATGCTCTGCCATGTGCCGCTCCGGGGCCTGGCCGACCCCCCTCCGACCCGGGCGCGGCAGGTCCTCGCCAAGGGTGAGACGCGCCCGTTCGTGCTGGTGTCACTCGACGCCGCCCACCGCCGCGCCGAGCTCGCACTGCCCGGCGTCGGGCCGCGCTGATCCCGTGCATCGCCGCCGGTCCGGCCCGGGCGGCTCCGACCCCGGTGGCCGATATCCTCGGCTGTTGTGCGAGCCGAGGACTACCTCCCCCACCGCCCACCGTTCCTCTTCGTGTCGGAGCTGCGGGCGGTCGAACCTGGCCAGTCGGCGTCGGGCAGCTGGCATCTGACCGGTGACGAGCCGTTCTTTGCCGGCCACTTCCCGGGGCGTCCGACATTGCCCGGCGTGCTGATGGTGGAGGCCCTGGCCCAACTGGGTGGGGTCGCCGTGCTGGCCGATCCCCGGTTCGCCGGCAAGCTCCCGCTGTTCGGTGGGATCGAACACGCCCGCTTCCGCCGCCAGGTCGTCCCCGGGGACCGGCTCGATCTCGAGGTCACCCTGGGCCGGATGTCGGCCCGGGCCGGCAAGGGGACCGGACGCGCCAGCGTCGACGGGGATCTCGCCTGCCAGGCCGAGCTGCTCTTCGTCCTGGTGGACGCGGCCGCGGCCGGGCCGGTCTGAGAGCATCCATATCGTGCGTATCGCCACCTGGAACGTCAACTCCCTGACCGCCAGGCTGGCCCGGGTGGAGGAATGGCTCGCCTACGCCCGGCCCGACATCCTCTGCATGCAGGAGACCAAGCAGGCCGACGCGGTGTTTCCCCATGGTGCCTTCGCCACCCTCGGTTACGAGACGGTGCACCACGGGGACGGGCGGTGGAACGGGGTCGCCATCGCCAGCCGGGTCGGGGTGTCGGAGGTCTCGTCCGGCTTGGGCTCCGAGGACGACGCCCAGGGGACCCGGCTCGTTGCCGCCGACTGCGGCGGGGTTCGCGTCGTGTCGGTCTACGTGCCCAACGGGCGAAGCCTGGACAGCGACCAGTACCCGGCCAAGCTGGCGTGGCTGGCGCGATTGCGAGCGCTGCTGGACGAGACGAGCTCTCCCGATCGACCCCTGGCCGTGTGCGGTGACTTCAACGTGGCGCCCGAGGACCGCGACGTCTGGGACCCGGCCCAGTTCGAGGGGGCCACCCACGTCAGCCCGCCCGAGCGGGCCGCCCTCGGGGACCTCTTGTCATGGGGCCTGGTGGACGCCTTTCGCCGTCTCTATGACGACGATGACCTCTTCACCTGGTGGGACTACCGGGCCGGTAACTTTCACAAGCACCGGGGCATGCGGATCGATCTCATCCTCCTCACCGAAGGGCTGGCGGCCCGGGCCCGTTACGGACTCATCGACCGGAACGCTCGCAAGGGCCAGAAGCCATCGGACCACGCCCCGATGTTCATCGACACCGACCTGGAGTGAGCGGCGACCCTTCCGCTTGAGACCGGCCCGCCCGCCCGCCGGGCGAGGCGTCCTGATAGCGGCCGGAGCGCTACTCAACGACGGAGGCCGGCCCGCATCTCGGCGATCCGGCGGCTCGCATGCCCGGGCGCCGGGCGCCCCGTGCCGGCGCGGGACACCCGTGCCACGGCGGCGAGCCAGGGCGAGGGCTGCCGCTCCCTCCGGCGGCCGTCGCCGGCGCGGCGGACGCGGGCCCACGAGCAATGGAGCTCGCGGGAGGCCCGGGTGAGGGCCACATAGAGGAGCCGCCGCTCTTCGGCCCGGGCACTGTCGGTGTCGGCGTAGGCGATGGGGACGAACCCGTCCTCGAGGCCCACCACGAACACCGAGGGCCACTCGAGGCCCTTGGCCCGGTGGAACGTGGCCAATTCGACGGCGTCGGCCCGGGCCCCGGTGGCTCGGCCCGTCGGCGCTCCCGTCGCCGATCCTCCGGATGCCCGGGCTGACTCCTCGGGCCCCGGGGCCGTCCGGTAGGGGATGCCGGCTCGGGCCAGGGCCCGGGCCACCAACGACAGTTGCTCGTTGGTACGGGCCAGGACGGCCTGTTCCGACCAGGCCCTAACCCCACCCGCCGCGTCGGACAGCAGGGAGGCGACACCTTCCGCCTCGGCGTCATCGTCGTCGTAGGCGGTGACCACCGGCATCGCCCCGTCGACGGCGGTGGACCGGGGGGTGACGACCGCCACCCGCCCCAGCGCCTCGGCCGCGGCGCGCACCACTTGGGGTGTCGAGCGGTGGTTCTCATCGAGCCGCAGGACCTCCATGCCGGGCACTTCCCCGGGCAACCGGTGCAACAAGGACGGGTCCGCCCCGTTCCATCCGTAGATGGCCTGGTTCGGGTCGCCCACCGCGCACAGGTCGTTGCGATCGCCCGACAGGGCGCGGATGAGGCGGAACTGGCTGGGGTTCACGTCTTGGAACTCGTCCACCGACAGATGGCGGTAACGCCACAACGAGGCCTGGGCGAAGTCCTGATCGGAGAGGAGGGCATCGGCGGCCAGGCTGAGCAGGTCGTCGAGGTCGATCGCCCGCCTCCGGTCGAGGGCTCGCTGGTAGGCCTCGAAGGCTTCGCTCACCTGGTCGGGGGAGACCACCACGGCGCGGCCGGCCTGGGCGGCCCCCTCGGCGTACGACCGGGGTGTCAGGCCTCGGGCCTTCCCCCATCCGATCTCGGTGTCGAGGGCCGACGCCAGGGCCGGGTCACCCACGATGTCCCGGATGAGGCCGTACCGCCGGTCGGACACGACGGGAGGCGGCTGACCGGCGTCGAGGGCCCGCCGGCGCAGCAGGGTCAGCGCCAGTTGATGGAGCGTGCCCGCCCGCACGCCCGGGCCGGGCGGCCCCCCTCGGCTTGCCGGGGTGGAGACCGGGACGCCGTAGTGCTGCAGCCGGTCGCGGAGCTCGCGGGCCGCCCTCCGGGTGAACGTGCAGACGACCGTGTGGTCTGCCTCCGCCGAGCCGCCCCGGATGCGGCCGGCCACCCGCAGGGTGAGCACCCGGGTCTTCCCGGAGCCGGCCCCGGCCATGATGCACAGGGCGCGGGACGGGGACTCGACCGCGTGGCGCTGGTGGTCGGTGAGATCGGAGAGGGCCAGGTCGAAGGCGCGGTCGGCGGACGGCTCGCGTCCACCTTGCTCCCGTGGCTCCACGGGGGCTGAGGCTATCGGTAGGGTGTGCCGGTGCTGAAGTCGTTCGCCGACGGCCGTCTGTTCGGCGGGACCTGGGGGTCCGGCACGGCGACGGTGCTGGCGCTCCACGGCTGGCGCCGCACCCATCACGACTTCGCCCCGGTCTTCGGCGAGGGGCGGCCCGGAGCGCCCGTGGCGGTGGCCCCCGACCTCTTCGGATTCGGGGCCACGCCTCCTCCTCCCGAGCCGTGGGGGACCGAGCAATACGCCGAGCAGCTGCTGCCTCTCTTCGACGAGCCGGGGATCCTCGCCGACCGCGTCGTCGTCGTCGGCCATTCCTTCGGGGGCCGGGTGGCAGTCCGGTTGTACGGCCTCGCCCCCGACCGCATCGAACGGCTGGTGCTCAGCGGGGTCCCGCTCCTCGACCGCGCCGGCCGGCGGTCCAGGCCAGCCGCCGCCTACCGGTTCGTCCGCCGGCTCCATCGGCTGGGACTGATCGGTGAGACTCGTATGGAGGCCATGCGCCAGCGGTACGGCTCGCCTGACTACCGGGCCGCCCAGGGGGTCATGCGGGACGTGTTCGTGAAGGTGCTGGACGAGCAGTATGCCGAGGAGCTGGCCACCATCGGGTGCCCGGTCCAGCTGGTCTGGGGCGAGGAGGACACCGAGGTGCCGCTCGAGGTGGCCATCCGGGCGGAGCGCCTCGTCCCTTCGGCCACGCTCCTCACCCTTCCCGGCGTCGGCCACCTGACCCCGATCGAGGCCCCGGCGGCGCTCCGCGATGTGATCGTGGGACGCGACGGATCGTGCCGCGGCCGGCCGCGGGGGAGCGCCATCGCCGACCCGACCCGCGACGCTTCGTGACGGCGAGGGGAGGGCTGCTCCCGCTGGCCCTGGTGGGCCCGACCCGTCTCCACACCGGTGCAGCCTGGGTCACGGTGGGCTGTTGCGCAGCCGCCTGCGTACCGGCCGGTCTCCGGTGGTTGCGGGTGGCCCAGCGAGAGCACTACCTGGCCGGATCGGTCATCCGGTTCGCCGCCCGCTGGTGGTGGTCGACGCTCGCCAACGCGTCGCTGGCCGTGGTGGCCGTGGCCGCCGCCGTGGCCTCGGCCGCCCGGCCCCTGATCGCCGTGGCGACGGCCGCGGTGGTCGCCCTCGGTCCGTTGGGGCTGTCGTTGCGAGGGCGGACCTCGGCCCTGGCCTGGACCCGACGGTTGCGGACGTTGGCCGCCGCCTCGGCGGCCGGCGTCGTGGTCGTCGTGGGCCTCGGAGTGGCGACCGGGCTCGTCTCGCTCTTCACTGCCATCGCCGCCCTGGCGGTGCCGGCCCTCGTGGACCTGGCCTGCGCGGTGACCGCGCCTCTCGAGCGACGGTTGTCGGCCTCCTTCGTCGATGCGGCCGCGGCCCGGCTCCGGCGGGTCGACCCCGTCGTGGTGGCCATCACCGGTTCCTATGGCAAGACGTCGACCAAGGGCCACCTTGCCCACCTGGTCCGTCCCGACCGGACCGTGGTGGTGACGCCGGCCAGCTTCAACAACCGTGCCGGCCTGGCCCGGGCGGTCAACGAGCACCTGGCCGACGGCACCGAGGTGTTCGTGGCCGAGATGGGCACCTACGGGCCCGGGGAGATCGCCGAGCTGTGTCGATGGTGTCGGCCGGACATCGCGGTCATCACCGCCGTCGGGCCCGTGCACCTCGAGCGATTCGGCACCGAGGAGCGCATCGTCGAAGCCAAGTCCGAGATCCTCGAACCGGCCGGCGACGTCGTGCTCCCGGTCGATGACGAACGACTGGCGGCGCTGGCCGATCGAGCGGCGGCCGATGGCAAGCGCGTCCTGCGTTGCTCGACGGTCGACTCCGGCGCCGACGTGAGCGTGGTGCGGAGCGCCGACGGGCACCGACTGTCGGTGACCGCCTTCGGCCGGCCGCTGGCCGACGGCGTGGAGGTCCGTCCCGGGCTCCAGCCCGCCAACCTGGCCTGTGCCATCGCCGTCGCCCTGGTGCTCGAGGTGGAGCCCGGGGTCATCGCCGGGCGCCTTCACGACCTCCCTTCGGTGGAGCACCGACTGGAGTCGGTGCGCGCCCCGTCGGGTGTCACCATCCTCGATGATACCTACAACGCCAACCCGGCCGGGGCGGCGGAGGCACTGGCCGTCCTGGAGCGGGCCGCCGGCGGTGCCCCATCCGAGGGGGGTGACGCCGCCCGGCGAGTCGTCGTCACGCCGGGGATGGTGGAGCTCGGGCCGCGCCAGGGCGCCGAGAACCGCCGGTTCGCCGCCGCCTGCGCCGGGGCGGCGACGGACCTGCTCGTGGTGGGCCGGACGAACCGGGACGCCCTGATGGCCGGGGCGGCCTCGGTGGCCGGCTCGCACCTGGCCGTGCGTTCGGTCCGACAGCGGGACGAGGCCGTGGCCTGGGTGCGCCAGAACCTCGGCCCCGGCGACGCCGTGCTGTACGAGAACGATCTGCCGGACCACTACCCTTGAACCCGTCCGACCGCCGGACCACCCAGGTCGAGCGGCCGAGCCCACACACTCGTCGATCGGAGGATTGACCCACCGTGCCCGAAGTCGCCGTCATCTTCGGAGGCCCGTCACCCGAGCACGACGTGAGCGTGCTCACTGGCCTGCAGGCGGCGCGGGCGCTGGTCCAACGGACGGACCGCCCGGGGCCGACGGTCCGATGCCTCTTCTGGTCCAAGACGGGCGACTGGTACGAGGTGGACCCCGGTCTCGAAGCCGACGCCTTCCTCGAGGGGGTGCCGCTCGGCGCGACCAGGCTGCAATTCACCGCCGTTCCCGATGGTGGGTTCGCCGAACAGGGTCGACGGGGCCGGGGGAGGTCGCTGGCCTTGGACGCCGCCCTGGTGTGCTGCCACGGCGGGCCCGGCGAGGACGGCACGCTGCAGGCCGCCCTCGACCTCGCCGCCATCCCCTACACCGGCCCGACGGTGGCCGGTGCGGCCATCGGCATGGACAAGCTGGCGTTCGGGGCGCTGGTGAGGTCGGCCGGCCTGCCTGCCTTGCCGCGCATCCTCCTCCGACCGGCTGACCCGCCGTCCTTCGAGGGCCCCTACATCGTCAAGCCCCGGTTCGGGGGCTCGTCCATCGGCATCGAGGTCGTCGAGGACTTCGCCACGGCCTGCGCCCGTCTGGGGGTCAACCGCCACCTCCGGCCCGGGGCCGTCCTCGAGCCCTACCGCCCCGATCTCACCGACCTGCAGGTGGCGGTGCGGACGTGGCCCCACCTCGAGCTGTCCGCGGTGGAGCGCCCCCTCCGCAACGAGGGCTCGGCCGACATCCTCGACTACCGCGACAAGTACGTGGCCGGGGAGGGCATGGCCGGCGCCCCCCGTGAGCTGCCGGCCGACATCCCCTCCGAGCTCGAGAAGGCGATCCGGCTCGCCTCCGAGAAGATCGCCGACCTGGCCGGGGTCCGCGGCATGGCCCGCATCGACTATCTCTCCGACGGCCGTGAGATCGTGGTCAACGAGGTCAACACGGTGCCGGGCTCGCTGGCGCGCTACCTGTGGGTGGCTCCGCCGCTCCCGTTCACGACCCTGCTCGACGACCTCTTGGCGGAAGCGCGGGAGCGACCCACACACGCCTATTCGGCCGAGGGCGCCGATGGGTCGGTCCTCCGCTCGGCAGGATCGATCGCGGGCAAGCTGGGCTGAGGCGGTTGGCCGCCCACCGGCTCCAGCTCCTGCCGGGCGAGGAGGTTCTGATCGACATCAGGCCCCACTGGTCGTGCCTGTCCGGTCCACTGGTCGTCTCCTTCGTCGTCATCGGCATCGGCGTGGCACTGGACGTGGGTCTCCCTCACACCTCGGTGGCGATGCACTGGGTCGAGGGGTTGGTGGTCGCCGTCCCTTGCCTGTGGTTGGCGGTGCGCGTGGTGCGGTGGCGGACGACGAGCCTGGTGCTGACCTCGTTGCGGCTCATCGAGCAATGGGGCGTCTTCTCCTGGCGCCACTCGGAGACCAGGCTCGCCGAGATCGAGTCGGTGACCGCCGTGCAGTCCTTCGGCCGTCGCCTGATCGGAACCGGCCAACTCGAGCTCGAGGTCCGTGGCTTCGACGAGCTCCGGGTCCTCGACGACGTGCGCAAGCCGATCATCCTACGCCGGGTCATCAACCGGCGTCTCCGGCCATCGGAGCCCGACCCCTCGTGACCGGCTGAGCTGAGCTGACCGGCCCAATGCCGCTCGGGCCGGCGAGGTCCGAACCGGATGACGAGCAGGCTGTGGGTGCGGTCAGGAGGCCGCGGCCGCTCGCCGGGCCACGGTGCCGTCGGTGGGCACGACATGCCACGCCGGGGTGTCCAGCGCTTCGAGATCGACCGCTCCCGGCCGGCACAACGCCACGACACAGCCACCGAAGCCGGCGCCGGTCAGGCGGGCCCCGAGGACGCCGGGCGTGCCGGCCAGACGGTCGACCAGCGCATCGAGGACTGGAGTCGACACCTCGAAGTCCGCGGCCAGGCTCCGGTGGCTCTCGGACATCAGCCCACCCACCGCGGCCAGGTCGCCCGACTCGAACGCCTCGGCCGCGTGGCGGACCCGCCGGCACTCGGTGATGACGTGGCGGCACCGCCGGCGCAGGAGCGGGTCGCCCACCGCTGCCAGGTCGGCCTCGTCCGCCAACCCGAGTGGCCCGATGATGGCCCCGGCGGCCTGGCATTCCTCCACCCGGGTGGCATAGGACGAGTCCCGGAGGGTCCGACGTTGGCCCGAGTCCACCACCACCACGTCAGCCTCGGTTGGGATGGGAACCGGGCCGGCGGCCATGGTGGCGAAGTCGATGAGCAGGGCATGGCCCCGGTGACCCCCGGCACAGACGAGCGGGTCCATCGCCCCGACCGGAACCCCGCCGAGGTGCTCGGCCCGCTGGCACAGCGAGACGATCGACTCGAGCGTCCCGGCCGCTCCGAACACCTCGGCCAGCGCCACCGAGAGGGCGGCACTCGATGCCAGCCCGGAGCCGAGCGGCAGGGTGCTGTCGATACGGAGGAGTCCCCCGGTGGGCGGCGGCGCCAGGGCGACCATGGCGGCGACCAGCCGGGCCCAGCGGGGTTCGACGGCGGCCGGGTCGGCTCGGGCCCCGGGGTCGAGGGGCAGCTCGACCAGGTCCTCGAAGGCAGTCGAGGTCACGGTGAGAGAGCCGAGGTCGGCGGGGGCCAGCTCGACCTCCACGCCCAGATCGATGGCCATGGGCAGGGCCAGGCCCTGGTTGTAGTCGGTGTGGTCCCCGATGAGATTCACCCGACCAGGGCCGATCGCCCGACGGAGGAGTGGCACCTCAGGGCTCCTTGTGGGACTCGCCGGGCCACCCGATCGAAGACCCGTCGACGGGGAGGCTACTTCGGTGGACGGCGAACCCATTTGACCCCGGGGCGGCACGCGGGCCACCATCCGGCCATGACCATCGCCGCGGGTGACCCTGACCGCACCGTGCCGCCGGATCGAGCCCGGACGACGTACCCGGTCGGTGCCGGATGAGCGGCCCGCTGGCCGGGATCCGGATCATCGAGCTGGCCGGCATCGGTCCGTCACCCTTCACCGGGATGATGCTGGCCGACGCCGGCGCCGACATCATCCGAGTCGACCGTGCCGACCGGGCTACCTACCCGCCGGCGGAGGAACCCCATGTGGACCTGTTGAACCGGGGTCGTCGCTCGGTGGCGGTGGACCTCAAGCATCCCGAGGCCGTGGCCCTCATGCTCCGGCTGGTCGAAAAGGCCGACGGGCTCATGGAGGGATTCCGCCCCGGCGTCGCCGAGCGCCTGGGGCTCGGGCCCGACGTCTGCCTCGAGCGGAACCCGAGGCTCGTCTACGGCCGGATGACCGGGTGGGGCCAAGCGGGCCCCATGGCGACCGCGGCCGGCCATGACATCAACTACATCGCCCTGTCCGGGGCGCTCGAGCCGATGGGGCGGGCCGGTGAGCGGCCCTACGCCCCCCTCAACCTGGTCGGCGACTTCGGCGGCGGCGGCATGTTGCTGGCCTACGGCATGGTGGCGGCCATGCTCAATGCCCAGCGCACCGGCCGCGGCCAGGTCATCGACGCCGCCATGGTCGACGGCGCCGCCTCGCTCATGACCATGACCTACACCCTGGTGGCAGCCGGCATTTGGAAGGACGAGCGCGGCACCAACTTGTTGGACAGCGGGGCCCACTTCTACGAGGTGTACGAGACCGCCGACGGCCGGTTCATGGCGGTGGGGGCCATCGAGCCGCAGTTCTACGCCGAGCTCATCGCGCTCATGGGCCTGGCCGACGAGGACCTCCCCGACCAGAACGATCGGGGTGCATGGCCGGCGATGAAGGAGCGCTTCGCCGCCGTCTTCGCCACCAAGACCCGGGACGAGTGGGCGGCGATCTTCGAAGGCAGTGATGCCTGCGCCGTCCCGGTCCTCACGCCCCGCGAGGCGCCCGACCATCCGCACAACCGCGCTCGCCAGACCTTCGCCACGGTGGCCGGCGTGACCCAACCGGCGCCCTCACCCCGCTTCGGGGGCACACCGGGCTCGATCCGCCGGCCACCGCCCAATCCCGGCCAGCACGGCGACGATGCACTGGTCGACTGGGGGGTGGCCAAGGAGGAGATCGGGGACCTCCGGTCGTCGGGGGCCATCCGCTGAGTGGCCGTGACCAGGCTCCGGGTGCCGTGACGAAGGGGCGGGGCCCCCGGGAACTCGGCCGGGCCGGCCCGTTCAGAGATTGACCACCGGACAGGTCACCGTGCGGGTGATGCCCTCGATGAGCTGGATGCGCCCGACCACCATGCGGCCCAGCTCGTCGACCGTCTCCGCCTCGGCCCGCACGATGACGTCGTAGGGCCCGGTCACGCCCTCGGCGGCCACCACGCCGTCGAGCGACACCACGGCGCGGGCCACGGTGGCCGCCCTTCCGACCTCGGTCTGGATCAGCACGTAGGCGTTGACCGGCATTGGCACACTCCCGGCGGCGGTGGGACGGGCTACCGCGGCATGCTATCCCCACCCGGCCGGGACCAATACCCTGTCCGTGTGGGCGTTCGCCAGCGGATCGACCAGGTCCGCCGCTTGGTGCGGTCGGCCCTCTCCGACCTCTTCGACCAACGCCGGCCCTTCGGACGGCTGGCGTTGACCCATGTGCTCATGACCGCGGGCGACACCATGTTCGCCGTCTCACTGGCCGGCTCGCTGTTCTTCTCGATCTCGCCCACCGCGGCCAAGGACAAGGTGCTCTTGTACCTCCTCTTGACCATGGGGCCGTTCGCGGTGGTGGCCCCGGCTCTGGGACCGGTCATCGATCGCAGCCGCGGCGCGCGCCGGGCCATGGTGGTGGCCTCCGCCCTCGGGAGGGCGGTGCTCTGCCCGTTCCTGGCCCGGGACATCCACTCCCTGCTGCTGTTCCCCGAGGCCTTCGCCATGCTGGTGCTGTCCAAGGTCTATCTCGTCACCAAAGGCGCGCTGGTGCCGGAGATGGCCGCCCTCGGCCTGCTGGACGAGACGACGACCGCCCCGGCTGCCGGTGAGGCCCTTTCGCCCCCACCCGTCAGGGCCGAGCCGACCGCCGAGGGCCACCACCCCACCCCGCCCTACGGGACCCCGGTGATACGGGTGGACGATCCGGCCACGGGCACACCCCGGATCGAGGCCGACCTGGCCACCCTCAATGCCCGGCTCGGCCTGCTGGCCTCGTTGTCGGGATTCGCCTTCGCCCTGCCGGCCGTGGCCGTCCTCAAGCTCGGGAACGCCTCCGCCGTCCTGTGGGTCACCATGGCCGTCTTCGCCGCGGCCGTCGCCGCCGGGGCGAGGCTGCCCGTTCCCTACCGGCTCGTGGTCTCGGTCGCTCGGCGACGGCGGGGTGCTCGGGTGGCCGGCCGTGCCGTCGGGGCCCCCGTCCCGGCCGCCACCGTGGAGTGGGCGCCCGACATGGACCCGACCTGGGCGGACGACGAGAGCGATCTCGCCGCCTTCCGGCCCATCGCCGACACCGAGGTGATCCTGGCGCTCATGCCCATGTCCGTGCTCAAGGCCCTGGTCGGGTTCGCCACCTTCTTGTTCGCGTTCGGCCTGCGCCGCTCGGGGGCGGCCACCTGGTGGTTCGGCCTGGTCCTGGGGAGCCTCACCGCCGGGGCGCTCGTCGGCGTGCTGCTCGTGGCCTGGATCCGCCGGCTGTTGGGCGAGCAGCAGATGTTGACCGGCTCGCTGTGGCTGGTGGTGGCCGTCACCACGCTCGGCGCCTTCTATCCCTCCCGCTGGTACCTGGCGGTGGTGGCCTTCGGCATCGGCATGGCCGGCGCCGTGGCCAAGCCCTCCTTCGACGCCCTGGTCCAGCGGCACGTGCGCGAGTCCAACCAGGGACGAGCATTCGCCCGGTTCGAGACCCGCTTCCAGCTGATGTGGGTGGTCGGCTCGTTCGTTCCCGTGGTGCTGTCCCTGCCGGTGGCGGCGGGCAACCTGGTGATGGCGGTGGGCGCGGCGGTGGGAGCGGTCGTCTACATGAGCTCACGCCGCGCCGTGCACGGGGCCCAAGGCCAGCGCCGCTGAGCCCGCGGCCGGCCCGGCTCAGCCCAGTCGGCGCTCCAGCCGGTCCACCTCGTCCGCCAGCGGGCGGGGAAGCTTGTCCCCGAACCGGGCGAAGTGCTCGCGGATGCTCGGCAGCTCGGCCCGCCATTCTTCGGCGTCCACCGCCAGCAGCTTGTCCATGTCCTCGTCGGAGACATCGAGGCCGTCGGTGTCGATGGCGCCGCGGGCCGGCACGTAGCCGATCGGCGTCTCGGTGGCCTCGCCGGCCCCGCTGACCCGCTCGAACACCCACTCGAGCACCCGGGAGTTCTCCCCGTAGCCCGGCCACAGCCAGCGTCCGTCCTCGTCCTTGCGGAACCAGTTCACGTAGAAGATCTTCGGGAGCTTGCCGGGATCGGCCGAGGCGCCGATGTGCAGCCAGTGGGCGAAGTAGTCCGCCATGTTGTACCCGCAGAAGGGCAGCATGGCGAAGGGGTCACGGCGCAGGTTCCCGACCGCCCCCGCCGCCGCCGCCGTGGTCTCGGAGGCCATGATCGATCCCAGGAACACCCCGTGGTCCCAGTCCCGTGACTGGAAGACCAGGGGGACCACCGACGCCCGGCGGCCGCCGAAGAGGATGGCGTCGATGGGAACGCCGGCCGGGTCCTCCCACTCGGAGGCGATGGCCGGGTCCTGGGAGGCCGGGACGGTGAACCGGGCGTTGGGGTGGGCTGCCGTGGTCGTCGAGTCCGGCGTCCACTCCTCGCCCTTCCACGACGTGAGATGGTCCGGCGCCTCGTCGGTCATGCCCTCCCACCACACGTCGCCGTCGTCGGTCAGCGCCGTGTTAGTGAAGATGGTGTTGCCGGCCAGGGTGAGCATGGCGTTCGGGTTGGTGTGGATGTTGGTCCCGGGGGCGACGCCGAAGAACCCGGCCTCCGGATTGATGGCGTAGAGGCGGCCGTCGGTGCCGAACTTCATCCAGCAGATGTCGTCGCCGACCGTCTCGACCTTCCAGTCGGGCAGGGTGGGGATGAGCATGGCCAGGTTGGTCTTGCCGCAGGCCGAAGGGAAGGCACCGGTCACGTAGCGGGTCTGACCGGCCGGGGAGGTGAGCTTGAGGATGAGCATGTGCTCGGCCAGCCAGTTGTCGTCTCGGGCCATCACCGACGCGATGCGGAGGGCGAAGCACTTCTTGCCGAGCAGGGCGTTGCCGCCGTAGCCCGAGCCGTAGGACCAGATCTCGCGGGTCTCGGGAAAGTGGACGATGTACTTGTTCTCCGAGTCGCACGGCCAGGGCGTGTCCGTCGCTCCGTCCAACAGTGGGGCGCCGACCGAGTGGAGGCAGGGCACGAAGTCGCCGTCGGCCCCGAGGACCTCGAGGGCGCCGCGGCCCATCCGGGTCATGATGCGCATCGAGACCGCCACATAGGCCGAGTCGGTGATCTCCACCCCGATGTGGGCGATCGAGGACCCGAGCGGGCCCATGGAGAAGGGCACCACGTACATGGTCCGACCCCGCATCGACCCGCGGAACAGATCGGTCAGGACGCCCCGCATCTCGACCGGGTCCCGCCAGTTGTTGGTCGGCCCGGCATCCGACTCGAGCGTCGAGCAGATGAAGGTCCGGTCCTCGACCCGGGCCACGTCGCCCGGGTCGGAGTGGGCCCAGTAGCTGTTCGGCCGCTTGGCCTCCGACAGCTTGGTGAAGGTGCCGCTGTCGACGAGCTGCTGGCACAGCCGGTCGTACTCTTCCGCCGATCCGTCACACCATTCCACCCGATCCGGCTCGGTGAGGGCGGCGATCTCGTCCACCCATGCGATCAACGTCTTGTTCTCGGTCGGGGGCATGGGTGGGCGTGTCCTCCTCGGTGTTCCGGATCGGGTCCAACCCTCGGACCGTCCTGAACCAGCTCGGCCTGTCCACGGGTTTTCCACCGATTCTACTGGCGGCGATTCGAGTCAATGGTAGGCAAGGTGGGTGCAGAGTCCCAACTCCGGGGAGGCCTGGACGGGCCGAGACGGGCCGACCGGCGAGTTCGCGGCCATCGACGCCTTGAAGGGCCGGTTCGAGGCGGCCGCTCGAGCTGCCTGGCCCGGAAGGGAGCTGCCGCCTGCCGGCGACACCTGGATCGGAGATGACGCCGCGGTCGTGAGCCTGGACCCCGCCGGTGGGCCGGGCCAGGTCCTCCTGGCCACGGACCTGTTGGTCGACGGCGTCCATGTCGACCTCGGCTACTGCACGGCCGAGGACGCCGGCTACAAGGCGCTCATGGTCACCCTCTCCGACCTGGCCGCCATGGGGGCCAGGCCCCGCTACGCCCTGGTGTCGGTGGCCGGCCCCCCCGGTACCGATCTCGATGGTCTGAGCGCCGGCCTGGCCGTCGCCGCCACCGAGACCGGCTGCCTCGTGGTGGGGGGCGACCTCTCCCAGTCGCCCACCCTCGTCGTCTCGACCGCCGTGCTCGGCTCGCTCGGCACCAGCCCGGACGGAGGGCCCCTGCTGCGCTCGGGGGCTCGCCCCGGCGACTGTCTGCTCGTGACCGGACCGCTCGGTCGCTCGGCGGCCGGGTTGCGCCTCCTGACCGGCGACGCCGTCCCGGGGCCGGCCGCCGACGAGCTGGTGCGGGCCCACCGCCGGCCCGTGGCCCGGCTCGACGAGGGTGAGGCGGCCCGGGTGGCCGGGGCCACCGCGGCCATCGACGTCTCCGATGGCCTGGCCTCCGACGCCCGGCACCTGGCCCGGGCGTCCGGGGTCGGGATCTCCCTGGCCGATCTTCCCGTGGCCGAAGGGGCCACGGCCGACGAGGCGCTCCGAGGGGGCGAGGACTACGAGCTGGTCATCGCCACCGGGGACCCCGACCGTCTGGAGGAGTGTTTCGCTCGGGCCGGCCTGCGGGCCCCGCTGCCCATCGGCACCTGCACGGCCGATCCGGGGGAGGTGACCCTCGACGGTCGGCCGCTGCCCGACGGGGGCTGGGAGCACCGGTTCTGACCGTCCGGCCGAGGCCGGCCCTCGGGTTCTCAGCGAACTGCCAGAAACGGGGGTCAGCATGGGGGCATGGCGACGGCTGAGCACCGGATCCTGGTGGTCGACGACGAGAGGGCCATCACCGACCTGGTGGCGATGGCCCTCCACCTCGAGGGAGCCGAGGTGGAGGTCGCCCATACCGGCGCCGACGCCCTCCGGGCCCTGACCTCGTTCCGGCCGCATCTGGTCGTGCTCGACGTGATGCTCCCCGACCTCGACGGGTTCACCGTGCTCGAGCGGATGACCAGTGAACGCCGGTTGACCGGGGTCCCGGTGCTGTTCCTCACCGCCCGGGACGAGCTCGAGGACCGCCTGCGCGGCCTCGACCTCGGTGGTGACGACTACATGACCAAGCCGTTCAGTGTCGAGGAGATGCTGCTGCGCATCCATGCCATCCTGCGACGGACCAGTGCCAATGGTGAGCTGGGCACCCGGCTGTCGGTGGGCGATGTCGTCATCGACGAGGACAAGCACCGGGTGTGGCGGGGATCCGAGCCCGTCGTGCTCACTCCGACCGAGTTCCGGTTGCTCCACTACCTCATGGTCAACCGGGGCCGGGTGGTGTCCAAGGCCCAGATCCGTGACCAGGTGTGGGACTACAGCTACGACGGCAAGATGAACATGGTCGAGGTGTACATCAGCTATCTGCGCAAGAAGCTCGATGTCCACGGACCTCCCCTCATCCGGACGGTCCGCGGCATCGGTTACTGCATGCAGGCCCCGAAGCCGGCGGCCTCGTCGTCGGAGGTTCGGCCATGACCCTCCGCCTCCGCCTCCTGCTGCTCTCGGTCGGGATCGTGGCCGCCGGGCTCGTCATCTCCGATGTGGTCACCTACAACGCCCTGCGCGCCTTCCTCTTGACCAGGGTGGACCAGCAGCTCGAGGTGGCCGCGTTCCCGGTCGGCCGGGCGCTGCTCTCGTCGTCGGGACTGGGGCCTGAGGTACCGCTGGTCCCGCCGGAATCCTCCCGGTCCACCCCGGGCCGCGACCCGGGGAGCCCCCGCGTCCCGCCGGACCGGTTCGCGACCGGTGGCGTCCTGTTCGGTCCCCCGAGCCGCACCGATCGAGGGGTGCTGGTGCCGCCGGGCACGTTCGGGGTGCTGCGCAGCGCGACCGGGAAGGTCGAGGCCCACCTGTTCTTCAGCTACGGCGGCAAGACGCCGAGCGCCCCGGCCATCCCGGGCAGGGTCCCCGGATCCGGGCTGCCCGGCGGGGCCGATCACTACTTCACCACCTCCAGTTCGGGCACCGGTGCCGTCTCGTACCGGGCGGTGGCCAAGCCCCTGGCCGGCACGAGCGGCGTGATCGTCATCGCCGTGCCGCTCACCGACCTCGACACCACCCTCCGCCAGCTGCTGCTCATCGAAGTGATCGTGTCGGCCGTGTTGCTCGTGGGCCTCGGCCTCGTGTCCTGGGTCATGGTCCGGCGCGACCTGCGACCACTGCAGGAGATCACCGAGACGGCGGGCGCCATCGCCGGGGGTGACCTCTCGCCGAGGGTGACCCAGGTGGACGAAGGGACCGAGGTGGGCCAAGTGGGGCTGGCGTTCAACACCATGATCGACGAGATCCAGGTGGCCTTCGAGGAGCGAGCGGCCTCCGAGGATCGGCTCCGGCGGTTCATGGCCGACGCCTCCCACGAGCTACGCACCCCGCTCACCTCGATCCAGGGCTTCGCCGAGCTGTTCGACCTCGGGATCCGGGAGCGACCCGCCGAGCTGGCCGCCTCCATGCGTCACATCAAGGACGAGGCCAGCCGCATGGCGACCCTGGTGGACGAACTGCTCCTGCTGGCCCAGCTCGACCGCCAGCGAGCGTTGCGGCGGGACCAGGTCGACCTGGCCGCGCTGACCCAACGGGCGGCAGCCAGTGTCCGGGTGTCGGCACCGGACCGGTCGGTGGTGGTGTCGGCCCCGTCACCGGTGCTCGTCCAAGGCGACGAGGACCGCCTGCGACAGGTCATCGACAACCTTCTGGTCAACGCCGTCACTCACACCCCCCCCGGCACGCCCGTCGAGGTCGGCGTGGCCGAAGAGGAGGGCTGGGCCGTGCTCACCGTCCACGATGACGGACCGGGCATCGACCCGGCGGAGGCGGCGCGGATCTTCCTCCCCTTCTACCGCTCGGATCCGTCGAGGACCCGTTCGTCGGGCGGCGCCGGCCTGGGACTGGCCATCGTGGCCGCCGTCGTCGAGGCCCACGACGGGGTGGTGACGGCCCGGCCCGGCCCGGGTGGCACCTTCGAGGTGCGGGTCCCGGTCCTCGCCACCGGCCGGAGGGGTGCCATGCCCGACGCGTCCGCATCGGAGCGAGCCGCGCCCGTCACGGGCGGGGGAGCGACGGCGAGGAGCTGATCCGGACGGGTCAGAGGGCCGGCGCTCAGGTCTCGGTGGGCCGGGAGCCCATCCTCTGGCTCAGCCGGGAGAGGCGCGGTCAGGCCGGGATGTCCCGGGTGGGTCGCTTCACCGACCTTGCCGGCGCGGATGCACGACGTACAGGCGTTGACCCGCTTCGGCGACCCGTCCACCATGGCCCGGACCCGCTGGATGTTGGGGTTCCACCGGCGCTTGGTCCGCCGGTGGGAGTGGCTGATGCTCATTCCGAACGACGGTCGCTTGCCGCACACCTCACACACCGCTGCCATGACGCTCCGGGCTTCCTCTCCGATCGTCGGGTAAGCCGCAAAGGTTAGCATCCTGGTCGTGGTGGTCCTCGACGCGCTCGGAGCCGCGGAGCTATGCCAATTGGTCGCCACCTACCGCGACGGGTTCCGCTCCCACCAGGAAGTGATCAACCGTCTCAACGTCTACCCGGTGCCCGACGGGGATACGGGCACCAACATGGCCCTCACCCTCGAATCGGTGACCGACGAGCTGGCCGGCTTGGAATCGCCGGACCTCGACGCCGCCTGTCGGGCCATCGCCCACGGATCGCTCATGGGGGCCCGGGGCAACTCGGGGGTCATCCTCTCCCAGCTCCTTCGGGGTATCGCCGACGGCCTCAACTGCCCCTCGGCCCGCCCTGGGCCCGCCGAGTGGTCGGAGGCCTTGACCATCGCCGACCGGCTCGCCCGCGAGGCGGTGATGCGGCCGGTGGAGGGAACCATCCTGACCGTGGCTCGGAGCGCGGCGGAAGGCGCCCGGGCCGCCGCCGAGGCGGGGAAGTCGCTGGTCGACGTGGCCGAAGCCTCACGGGCGGCCGCCGCCGATGCGCTGGCCGCCACCCCGTCGCTGCTCCCGGTGCTGGCCCAGGCCGGTGTGGTCGACGCCGGCGGCGCCGGCTACCTGCTGATGTTCGACGCCTTGCTCTCGGTCCTCGACGGGCGCTCGATGCCCGCCCCTCCCGACCTGCCCGAGACCAACTTCGGCCCGCTCAATCCCGAGGCCCCCGGCACGGCGTTCTCGACGGGTGTCGACGGCGAGGACGCTGAGGACAATCTGGCCGGCCTCCGCTACGAGGTGATGTACCTGCTCGAAGCCCCGGACGAGACCATCCCGTCGTTCAAGGAGGTGTGGGCCGGCATCGGGGACTCGATCGTCGTGGTCGGCGGCGACGGCACCTTCAACTGTCACATCCACACCGATGACATCGGGGCCGCTATCGAGGCCTCGCTCGATGCCGGTCGTCCGCACTCGATCCGGGTAACCGACCTGCTCGAGCAGGTCGAGGAGGAGCGCTGGGTGCGGGAAGGGGCGGGCCGGGTCGGCAGCGGCCCGGCCGAGACGCCCCCCGGGCCGGCCCCGACCACCGGGGTGGTGGCTGTGGCCACCGGCGACGGGATCGGGCGGATCTTCCGCTCGCTCGGGGTCCAGGGCCTCATCTCGGGTGGCCAGTCGATGAACCCGTCGACGGCCGAGCTGGTCGAGGCGGTGGAGGCCCTGCGCTCCGACGAGGTGGTCATCCTGCCCAACAACGGCAACATCGGCCCGGTGGCCAACCGGGTGAACGACCTCACCGACAAGTCGGTCTGGGTCGTCCCCACCGACACCATCGCCGAAGGGTTCGCCGCCCTGCTGGCCTACGACCCCGAGTCCCACGGCGACGTGAACGCCCTGGGCATGGAGGCCTCGTCCCTCAAGGTGGTGCCGGGTGAGGTCACCCGGGCCGTGCGCGACTCGGACTGCAAGGCTGGCCCGATCCACGAGGGCGACTGGCTGGGGCTCTCCCGCAACGGGATCGAGGTGGTGCGGCGACACGCTGGCCGCCGCGGCCTGTTCCCTGCTCGAGGTGCTGGTGCTCGATACGCACGACCTCGTGACCATCATCGAGGGGGAGGGCTCCGGGGCGGCCGACACCCGCCGGATCACCGAATGGCTCCGAGACCGCCGGCCGGACGTCGAGACGGAGGTCCATCACGGCGGGCAGCCCCTCTATCCCTATCTCTTCTCCATCGAGTGAGCGGGCCGGATCTCCACCGGGCGCGGCCCCGCCGCCGAGTCACGCGTCGGTTGAGCGCCTCGCCGCCGACCGACCGAGCACCGACCCGGCCCGCCCCCGCCGGCCGGCGTCTCCGGCCGCAAGCTCCGCCAGCTGGCCGAGCTGCCGGTCTCGGTCCTCAACGGGGTGGGCTCGGCCGTCGAGCGCGACCTCGGTGAGCTCGGCATCGAGACCGTCCTCGACCTGATCACCCACTACCCGCGCCAGGGCCGCTACATCGACGGCACCAGGCTCGTCCCCATCGCCGATCTGGCCCCGGGGGAGAAGGCGTCCGTGCTCGGCCGGGTGACCCGGGTGGGCCGTCCGTCCTCGGGCTACGGCCGGGGCCGGCGGCGGTCTCCGGTCCGGGTGGAGCTCGAGGTGGCCGACGACAGCGGTCGCCTGGCGGTGGTCTTCTTCAACCAGTCGTGGCGGGCGAAGCAGCTGCCGGTGGGCACCGTCGCCCTGTTCTTCGGCGCCATCGGCACCTACCGGGGCTCGCTCCAGATGGCCAGCCCGACCGCCGAGGTCCTGCAGGCCGCCGGCGCCGACGACGACGGACCCGGCCGATGAGTCGACGGCACGCGATCGCTCGGGGCGTCCGGCCGGGTCTTCCCGGTCTACCCGCTGACCGAACGGGCCAAGCTCACCTCGGCCCGCATCAGCCGGTACGTGGGCGAGGCCCTCGACCGGGCCGGTCTCTTCGCCGATCCGCTGCCTGCCGACCGCTTCCGAACCGGGCTCGGGCTGATCGACCGCATCGGCGGCCTTCAACCAGATCCACCGGCCCGCCACCCTGGACGAGTCGGAGCCCGCCCGTCGCCGCCTGGCCTTCGACGAGCTCTTCCGGCTGCAGCTGGCCCTGGTGCTGCGCAAGGACCGGTTGCAGGAGGACGCCCGGGGCATCCGCCATCGGCATGGTCCGTGACGACGCCGAGCCCACCCTGGTCGACCGGTTCGTCGCCGGGTTGGGGTTCGAGCTGACCGGGGCCCAGCGGCGGGCCATGGCGGTCATCGCGCGACGACCTGGCCGGGCCCGCTCCCCATGCACCGGCTCCTCCAGGGGGACGTCGGCTCGGGCAAGACGGTCGTGGCCGTCGCCGCCCTGCTGGTGGCGGTGGAGGGTGGTCACCAGGGGGCGCTGATGGCCCCGACCGAAGTACTGGCCGAGCAGCACGCCTCGGCGGTGCGGGCCCTGGTCGAAGGGCTGTCCGTCCCCGACCCGGCCACCCTGGCGGGCGAACGGCCGCTGCGGGTGGCCCTGCTCACCTCGAAGACCACGGCGGCCGACCGGGCCGGCATCCACGCCGGCCTGGCCGACGGCTCGGTCGACGTCCTCATCGGAACCCACGCCCTCCTCACCGACGAGGTCGCCTTCCGGCTCCCTCGGCGTGGCGGTCATCGACGAGCAGCACCGCTTCGGGGTGGAGCAGCGGGCCGCGCTCCGGGCCAAGGGCCGGGGAGACGACGGCCTCGGCCAGGATCCCGATCTCCTGGTGATGACGGCCACGCCCATCCCCCGCACCGCGGCCATGGTGGTCTTCGGCGACCTCGACATGACCATCATCGACGAGCTCCCGCCCGGCCGGCTCCCGGTGGCCACCCAGTGGGTCCGCCGCCCGTCGCAGGCCGAGCAGGCATGGAGGCGGGTGCGATCCGAAGTGGAGACGGCCACCGGGCCTTCGTGGTCTGCCCGCTGGTCGAAGGGTCCGAGCGGGTCGAGGCCACCTCGGTGGTGGCCGAGGCGGAGCGCCTGGCCGGGGCCGAGCTCTCCGGGCTGCGGGTCGGCATCCTCCATGGCCAGCTGCCCGCCGGCCGAGAAGGAGCGCGCCATGGCCGAGTTCCGGCAGCGGGCACCTCGACGTCCTGGTCGCCACCACCGTGATCGAGGTGGGCGTCGACGTGCCCGAGGCCACGGTGATGGTCGTCGAGGACGCCGACCGGTTCGGCATCGCCCAGCTCCACCAGCTGCGGGGCCGGGTGGGCCGGGGGAGCGACCCGGCGTGGTGCTACCTGCTGTCCGACAGCGAGGCGCCCGAGGCCGCCGCCCGGCTCGTCGGCCATGGAGGGCAGCACCGACGGGTTCGAGCTGGCCGAGGTCGACCTCGAGCTGCGGGGCGAGGGGACCATCCTCGGCGCCCGACAGAAGGGCCGGAGCGATCTGCGCCTGGCCAGGCTGGTCTCCGACCGGGAGCTGGTGGTCGATGGCCCGCGACACGGCCGAGCAGCTTGGTCGCCGAGGACCCCGGGCTGTCGCGGCACGAGCTGCTGGTCGACGAGCTGCGCATCTTCATCGACGAGACCGAGGCCGAGTTCCTGTTCAAGAGCTGAGCCCGTCCGAGCGCCGGCGGCCAGGGGTCGGTGCTCGCCGGTAGGCTGGATCGGTGCGAGTGATCGCTGGTGAGCTTCCGTGGCCGGCGGCTGAGTGCACCGGCCGGTCCCTCGGTGCGGCCGACTTCCGACCGGGTGCGCGAAGCGGTGTTCGACATCCTCTACAGCCTCGGCGGCGTCGACGGGATGCAGGTGGTCGACCTCTTCGCCGGCTCGGGGGCGCTGGGCATCGAGGCCCTGTCGCGGGGTGCGGCTTCGGTCACCTTTGTCGATCGGGAGCCGAGCGCCATCGACGCGGTCCGGCGAAACCTGGCCGCGGTGGGTCTGGCCGACGCCGAGCGGAGCGGCGACGCCACCGTGATCCGGGCCGATGCCGACTCGTGGGTGACCACCACCGCCTCGCGCGTACGACCTCGTGCTGTGCGATCCACCCTACGACTACGCGGCGTGGAGCACCCTTGTCGCCCGCCTGCCGGGCGACCTGGCCGTCCTCGAATCCGGTGCGCCGATCGCGCCCGCACCGGGGTGGGAAATCGTAAAGTCCAAGCGCTATGGAGGTACCATCGTGACCGTGGCCCGGCCGGAACCGGTCACCGGGGCCCGGCCGGAACCGGTACCGCAGGCCTCGCCGGAACTGGTCACGGAGAGAGGTGTCTCGTGAGGATTGCGCTCATCCCTGGATCGTTCGATCCGGTCCACAACGGGCACCTCGAGGTGATCGAGCGTGCCGCCCGGCTCTTCGACGAGGTGGTGGTGGCCACCTTGCGCAACCCGCAGAAGAGCGAGGCCCTCTTCGACCTGGACGAGCGCCAGGAGATGCTCGAGGAGTCCCTCTCCCACCTGGTCAACGTGCGCATCGTCTCCGTCTCCACGCTGGTGGTCAACGTGGCCCACGAGGTCGGCGCCAGCGCCATCGTCAAGGGGTTGCGGGCGGTGTCCGACTTCGAGAACGAGCTGCAGATGGCCCAGATGAACAAGCAGCTGTCGGGGGTGGAGACCCTGTTCATCCCGACCAGCTCGGCCCACTCGTTCATCGCTTCGCGCCTGCTGCGCGAGGTCGCCCGCTTCGGCGGCGACGTGACCGCGTTCGTGCCGAAGGTGGTGGCTCTCCGGCTGCAAGAGAAGTTCCGGCTGCAGGAGAAGTACGGACATGAGTGAGCTGTTCGAGGATCTCGAGCAGCAGCGCGCCGCCGGGGAGGAGCACGATGCCGAGGCGTTGATCCGGACCGCCCTCGACATCGTCCAGACGGCCAAGGCTATGCCCCTGTCGGCCTCGGTGCTCGTGTCCCGGGAGGAGCTGGCCGAGTTGCTCCAGGCGGCGCTGGATCGAATGCCCGACGAGCTCCGCCAGGCCCGCTGGCTCCTGAAGGAGCGCGACGAGTTCCTGGCCGAGAAGGGGCGGGAGGCCGAGGCGCTCCTCGAGGAGGTGCGGGTCCAGGCCGAGCGGATGGTCCAGCGCACCGAGATCGTCCGGCAGGCCAACCACGTCGCCCAGCGCATCCTCGATGACGCCAACGAAGAGGCCCGGCGGCTCCGTCACGAAGCCGAGGACTACGCCGACCAGAAGTTGGCCAGCTTCGAGATCGTGCTCGACCGGACCATGAAGACCGTGCACGCCGGCCGGCAGAAGCTGCAGGTGACCCCGGTCCCGAAGATCGAGATCGGCGAGGGGGGCAGCACCAGCCTGGCACCGACCGTGCTCGGAGCGGGAGGCAGGAGCACCGATGAGCCGGAAGGCTTCTTCGACCAAGACCTCGACTGACCCGACCGACCCGACCGACCCGGCCGAGCCGGCCCGTACCCCACCCGGCCCCGAACCCGGGGTGCCCCGCCCATCGGCCGGCCCCGCCCGGTCCCGCCCCTTCGTCGTACCGGTGGCCGCCCTGCGCCGCACCGTCGGGGCCTCCCGCCCCGAGGTCTGCCGGGGGACGATCGAGGGGCTGGGAGCGGTCAGCGTCTGGATGGCCGAGGGTGAGCCGGTGGTGGCCGACCTCACGCTCACCTCCTACCCCGGCGGGATCGAGGTCCGGGGCGTGGTGAGCGCACCGTGGGTCGGCGAGTGCCGACGCTGCGGCGGCGCCATCGGCTCGAGCGTGAGGGTCGAGGTCCGCGAGCGCTTCACCCCGGAGGGGGGTACCGACCTCGACGAGGATGCCTACCCGATGACCGGTGACGAGTTGGACCTCGAGCCGATGGTCCGTGATGCCGTCATGCTCGAGCTACCGCTCGCCCCCCTGTGTGCGCCCGACTGCCGAGGCCTCTGCCCGCGGTGCGGGGCGAACTGGAATCTCGCCACCTGCGACTGCGTCCCCCCCGGCGACCCGCGGTGGTCGGCGCTCGACATCCTGCGCGATCCCGAGGACGGCGGATTGGCCTAGGATGCCAGGCCTATGGCCGTTCCGAAGAAGAAGACTTCCAAGTCGAAGAGCCGTAGTCGCCGCGCC
The DNA here is from genome assembly GCA_963727075.1 of uncultured Acidimicrobiales bacterium. Taxonomy (GTDB): domain Bacteria; phylum Actinomycetota; class Acidimicrobiia; order Acidimicrobiales; family RAAP-2; genus Bog-756. The sequence continues at coordinate 1,134,570 of CAVSET010000006.1, read as the reverse complement.
TCGAACTGGGTCCTGAAGACCCCGGCTCGCTCGGTCTGCCCGCAGTGCACTGCCGCCAAGCTCCCCCACGTCGTGTGCCCGAACTGCGGCTGGTACAAGGGCCGGCAAGCACTCGACGTCGACTAGCCGACCATGGCGCGGCGTGACGCACGGCCGACTGGCGAAGCGTTCGCCGCACTCCCGGTGGCGGTCGACGCCATGGGAGGGGACCGGGCTCCCGGTGAGATCGTGGCCGGTGCGCGCCAGGTGGTGGAGCAGGCCGGCATCGGGGTGACCCTGGTGGGCCGGCCGGGAGACATGGGCGACACCGGCGACCTGCCGTGCATCGCGGCCAGCGAGGTCATCGGGATGGATGACGACCCGGGCCAGGGGGTCCGCCGGAAGAAGGATTCGTCGCTGGTCCGGGCGGCCGAGGCCGTCCGAGACGGGCGGGCCATGGCCATGGTGTCGGCGGGCAACACCGGAGCCACCATGGCCTCCGCCCTGTTGCGGATGGGAAGGCTCCCCGGGGTCATCCGACCGGCCATCGCCACCCCGGTCCCCAACCTGGAACGCGCCTGGCCGACCGTCTTGCTCGACGCCGGGGCCAACGCCGAGTGCACGGCGCCCATGCTGGTGCAGTTCGCCCAGATGGGGGCAGCCTTTGCCCGCAAGCGCTACGGCGTGGATCGACCGAAGGTCGCCCTGCTCTCGATCGGGGAGGAGAAGTCGAAGGGGTCCCCGCTGGTCAAGGAGTCCCACGCCCTGCTGGCCGAGAGGGCCGACGGCCCCGAGCTCGACTTCGTCGGCAACGTCGAGGGTCGCGACTTCTTCGACAAATCGGCCGATGTGGTCGTCACCGACGGCTTCACCGGCAACGTCGCCCTCAAGACCATGGAAGGGACGTTGCGCTTCCTCATCGGCGCGCTCACCGACATCCTCGGCCAACCCGAGCTCCACGACACGGCCGAAGCCCTCTTCCCGCACCTCCTCCCCTTGGCCGCCAAGCTCGACCCCGACAACATCGGGGGGGCCATGCTCCTCGGGGTCGACGGGGTGTGCGTGATCAGTCACGGATCGTCCTCGGCGGTGGCCATCGTCAACGCCATCACGGTCGCCCACGATCTGGCCGTCGCCGGGCTGGTCGACGCGGTGGCCGATTCCATCACCTCGGTCGGCGCGCCGAGCTGAGCCGCCGGCGGCCGAGACCGGTCGGGCCCGTCCCGCTCCGACCGGGCGCGGACCGCTCAGGCCCAGAAGTCCGACAGGAGCCCGAGGTCGTCTGTGGCCTGACGGGCTCCCATCGCCAGCGCCCCCGGCACGGCGGACGGCGACATGAGTTCCAGCATGTCCACCTCGGCCGGGGTGCGGAGCAGCACCGAGTCCCGCTGGCCTCGAGGTCGTCGAGCTCCTGCTGGCCGGCATCGGGGTGGGTGGTCATCATCCCCTCGCTCATGTCGCGGCCGTCGGTCAGGGCCAGGATGACCACTCGTCTGGCCCCGGCCAGCAGGTCGAGGTGGGTCCCCGTCCCGCTCACGCCGCCGTCCATGCAGCGTCGGTCACCGATCGGCTGAGGCGGGAAGACGCCCGGGACGGCGCTGCTCGCCGCCACGGCCCGGGGGATGGTGGTGCGGCTCTGGTGGGTCACCACGCAGCGCTCGCCGGTGTAGGTGTCAACACAGGTGATCTGCAACGACTCCGAGTTCCACGGCACCCGCCCGAGGACGATGGAGATGTTGCGACGCATGGCCCCGGGCGACGGCGTCGAGGCGGCCAACGTGGCGAAGCCGATCTCCTGCACGGTGGTGGGCTCGCCGTCGGTGGCCTTGAGGAAGAGCTCGAGGGCCCGCTGCTGGCTGGCGCTGAGGTCCGACGCGGGGGCCAGGGCCGACACGAGGGCCGGGACCCGGGCCAGCAGCGAGACCTGGGTGTGCAGGCGCTTGAGCCGGCCGGAGGTCAGCGCCGAGGCCACCATGGAGCCGGCGGACGTGCCGACCACCCGGTCGGCCGAGTCGAAATCGACGCCGAGGCTGGCGAGCGTCTGCAGGTAGGCGGCCTGCCAGGCCACGAAGAACAAGCCGCCGCCACCGAGGCAGAGGCCCCTCCCCACCCCCTCCCCGTAGCGGGCCTCGAACGACCGGCGAACGGTGAGATCAGGTGCGGGCTCGACCGGCCGACGGGCCGGGGTGCGGGTGGCCATGGGCTGACTGTACCGGTGCCCGCCACCGACCCGACCAGGGCCAGGGCGCCGGCCTCCCGGTGGAGCCCGCCCTCCCGTGGGCCGGCGCACCGGGCCAGTCAGCGCCGGAGCAGGTCCTTGGCGATGTGGGTGACCTGGATCTCGTCGGTGCCGGCGTAGATCTGGAACACCTTGGCGTCGCGGGCCAGCTGCTCCACCCGGAACTCGGCCATGTACCCGTTCCCGCCGAACAGCTGAACGGCCTCCATGGCCACCTCGGTGGCGGCCCGGGCCGCATAGAGCTTCATGGCCGAGGCCTCGGCCAGCGTCAGGGACCGGCCGGCGGCCGATAGCTCGATGTGCCGGAACACCAGGTTCTGCACGTTGAGGCGGGCTACTTCCATGTTGGCCAGCTTGAGCTGGATCAGCTGGCGTTCGCCGATGGGCTGCTCCCAGAGCAACCGGTTGTTGGCGTAGTCGACCGAGAGCTTCAGGCACTCCTCGATGACGCCGAGGGCCATGGCGGCCAGGCCGGCCCGCTCGGTGACGAAGTTCCCCTTGGCCGAGTCGCGTCCGCTCCCGGGCCGCTCCTCCTCGGTCTCGCCCAGGAGATGGTCCCGTCCCACCCTCACGTCGGAGAGGAACAACTCGCCGGTGGGCGAGGAGTGCAGCCCCATCTTGCGGAAGGGCTTCGACTGCTCGAGCCCGGGGGTGCCGCGCTCGAGGACGAAGGTCAGCACCCGCCGGTCGCGGATCGGCGTGTCGGAGCCGTCGTCGAGCTTGGCGTAGAAGACGATGGTGTCGGCGTAGGGGCCGTTGGTGATGAAGGTCTTGTTGCCGTTGAGCACGTACTCGTCGCCGTCCCGCCGGGCCGTCGACTTCATGCCGCCCAGCGCGTCCGAACCCGAATCGGGCTCGGTGATGGCCCAGGCCCCGACCTTGTCGCCCGTGAGCAGGTCGAGCCCCCATCGCTCCATCTGCGCCGGCGTGCCCTGCTTCATGATGGTGCCGCCGGCCAATCCCATGCTCACCCCCATGGCGGTCACGATGCCCGGGCAGTAGTGGCAGAGCTCGATGATGGGGATGAGCGTCATGGCCGCGGCCCCGCCGTCACCCTGCCGCTCGGCCTGGGCCCCGGCCGGCTCGCCCGGCCTTCCCCGTCTCCTTGCGCTCGACCTGCTTCTTGAAGCGGTCCCGGGCCAGCTGGTCCATCCCGAAGGTGGCGTACAGCTTGCGGATGATGTCGTAGGGAGGCATGTCCCCGTGCTCGAGGGCCTCGATGTTCGGGACCACTTCGGCGTCGAGGAAGCGGCGGACCGCCTCCCGGACCATCAGCTGCTCATCGGACCATTCGAACATGGCGGACCCCCAGTGCCCTCGGGCTTCGTCCGGTCGGTTGGCCCGAGGCTATCCGCGGCCCGCCTACAGTCGAGACGTGCAGTTGGGGCGCCAACCTGAGCAGACGGCGTTCGAGCGGTGGGGCGGGGAGCCGTTCTTCGTGGCCCTGGTCGACCGGTTCTACGCCGGCGTGGCCACCGACCCGCTCCTTCGGCCCCTCTACCCGGAGGACCTGACCGATCCGAAGGCCCATCTGGCCCTGTTCCTCATGCAGTACTGGGGCGGGCCGCGGCGCTACAGCGACGAGCGGGGCCATCCCCGCCTGCGGATGCGCCATGCCCCGTTCGCCATCGGCCCGGCCCAGGCCGACGCCTGGCTCGGCCACATGTCCGCCGCGGTGCACGAGGCGGAGCTGCCCCCCGAGGACGAGGCCGAGCTGCTCGAGTACCTGGCCATGGCGGCCCGAAGCCTCATCAACACGCCGGCCTGACAACATCCCTGTTCAAAGCGGGTGTCGTCCCGGCTCGCGCCCTCCCGTGGACTCGGGACCGGCTCCGGACACCCGATGCCGGCCCGGTCGGCCGAGCTGATGCGGTCTCGGTCCTTCTCGGTGCCGCCCACCACCTTTCGCCAGGGTGAATGTCCCTGTCCGATAACATCCCTGCCGGTGACCGGGGCCGGTCCGGCCAACATGACGACCCGGCACGGAGGCGACCGCGGCTCTCATGCGGTCGGCCGTGCCGGCCAGGATGGTCCGCCGCCCGGTCGAGACCCGGCTCACCCAGGGCTCGGTCCCGGCCGGCCAGCCGTTGACGCGGTCCGCACCGGGCCATGCCACATCCAGAACCCAGACATCAGACACCCGACACACAGGAGAAGACGTGCCCGCAGAGACCCACGTGGAACAGGGTCCGCTCGACCGGAGCCAAGTCCTCGAGCTGATCCGCGACCTGCTCGCCGACATCCTGGAGATCGAGCCCTCGGCCATCGGAGAGTCGTCGTCGTTCGCCGAGGACCTCGACGCCGACTCGCTCGCCCTCATCGAGCTGGTCGAGGGCCTCGAGGAGGAGCTCGGTGAGCGTTCGGTCGGGTTCCGCATCGACGACGAGGACCTCGAAGAGCTGCGCACCGTGCGGGACGCGGTGGACTACGTCTGCGCCAAGCTCGGAGGGAGCTGAGGCGCCCGATGGCGCCCTCGACCGTCTCGGGAACGCCCGGGGGGAACCAGCGCCTGGTCGGTCGGATCGACTACCGGTTCGACGACCCGAGCCTGCTGGACCAGGCCATGGCTCATCGGTCGTGGTGCGCGGAGCAGGGTGGTCTCACCTCGAACGAGCGGCTGGAGTTCCTGGGAGACGCGGTGTTGGGCCTGGTGGTGGCCGAGTACACCTACCGGAACCATCCCGAGCTGTCGGACGGCGTGATGTCGAAGGTCCGGGCCTCGGTGGTCAACACGCGGGTGTTGGCCGAGGTCGCACTCGAGCTGGGCGTCGACGAGGAGTTGAGACTGGGTCGGGGTGAGGACCTCTCGGGCGGTCGGGCCAAGGAGTCGATCCTGGCCGATGCCACCGAGGCGGTGATCGGGGCCGTGTACCTCGACGGAGGTCTTGCCGAGGCCGAGCGCCTGATCTTCTCCCTGCTCAAGGACCGGATCGCCTCCGCCGTCGGCGAACCGGGCGAGTCCGACCACAAGAGCCGCCTCCAGGAGCGGTCGGTCAGCCTGGGCCGCGGCGTGCCCCGTTACGAGGTCGACGGATTCGGGCCCGACCACGCCCGGCGATACCTGGCCACGGTGTACGTTGCTGGCCAGCGCCTCGGAACGGGGGAGGGGCGGTCCAAGAAGGACGCCGAGCAGGCTGCCGCCCACGCGGCGTTCGGATCGTTGGAAGTCGAGAGAGGCGGAGGGGATGCCTGAGCTTCCCGAGGTTGAGACCATCCGGCGCGACCTCCAGACCGAGGTCGTGGGTCGGAAGATCAAGTCGGTCGAAGTCCGCAACGGCCGCACCGTCAGGCGCCACCCGAGTGCCAAGCACTTCCGCGCCCGGCTGGAGGGCCACACCATCAAGTCCATCGACCGGGCGGGGAAGTACCTCCTCCTGGGCCTCGACGACGGGCAGACGCTGGTCGTCCACCTGGGCATGAGCGGCCAGTTGCAACGGGCCAAGAGCGCAAAAGAGCCCAAGACCCCGCACACCCACGCCGTGGTCACCTTCACCCAGGGGGGACAATTGCGGTTCGTGGATCCGCGCACCTTCGGGGAGCTGTTCGTCTCGGCCGCCCCGGCCGAAGGCGAGCGGGCGCTGCCTGAGCTCTCCCACCTCGGGTTCGACCCGCTCGAGGATGTGATGAGCTGGGAGAAGTTCTGGGTGTTGCTGTCCCAGCACAAGAGCGGGCTCAAGGCCCTCCTGATGGACCAGGAGTTCGTGGCCGGCATCGGCAACATGTACGCCGACGAGATCCTGTTCGCCGCCGGGCTCCGCTACGACCGCCTGTCCAACTCCCTCTCCTCCCAGGAGGTGCGCCGCCTGTACCGGGCCATGGTCGAGACGCTGGCCGAGGCGGTCAAGCGGCGGGGCTCGTCCCTGGCCGACGAGCAGTACCGCGATCTCTTCGGGGAGATCGGCGACTATCAGGACCAGCACCAGGCCTACGACCGCGAGGGCCAGGCCTGCCGGCGGTGCCGGGCCACCATCGTCAAGGTGAAGTCCGGCGGCCGATCCACCTACTTCTGCGAGCACTGCCAGGTCTAGACAGCCCCGGACCTGCCGGCGCGCCATCTCGTCGGGACATGAGCACCATCATGTCGCGGCATGGGTGCGACGCCCCCGCCCCTCCGGCGCGCACCCCGCGCCGCACCCGCGCCAGCGCCCCGAGTCTGCCGCGCCATCCTCCACGGTGGCCGGCACCGGCCGGTAGGGTGAGCCACCGGTGTTCCTGAAGTCCCTCTCCCTCAAAGGTTTCAAGTCCTTCGCCGACCCGGCCGTCCTCGAATTCGAGCCTGGCATCACCGTGGTGGTGGGCCCGAACGGAAGCGGCAAGTCGAACGTGGTCGACGCGGTGGCCTGGGTGCTCGGCGCCCAGGGACCGAGGACCTTGCGCTCGGCCAAGATGGAGGACGTCATCTTCATGGGCACGGCCAGCCGCCCCTCGCTCGGGCGGGCCGAGGTGGCGCTCACCATCGACAACTCGGCCGGCAAGCTGGCCACCGACCTGGCCGAGATCACCATCACCCGCACCCTGTTCCGCTCAGGGGACAGCGAGTACGCCATCAACGGGGCGCCGTGCCGCCTGCTCGACATCCAGGAGCTGCTCTCCGACACCGGGGTCGGGCGCCAGCAGCACGTGATCATCAGCCAGGGGCATCTCGACGCCATCCTCGAGGCCCGTCCCGAGGAGCGTCGGGCGGTCATCGAGGAGGCGGCCGGCGTGCTCAAGTACCGCCGGCGCCGCGAGCGTTCCGAGCGGCGGCTGGCCTCGACCGAGGAGAACCTCGAGCGCCTCTTCGACCTGGTCCGAGAGGTCAAGCGGCAGATCCGGCCCCTCGAGCGCCAGGCGGCCGCGGCCCGCTCCTACACCGGGCTGGCCGACGAGCTCCGGGCGGTGCGGCTCTACGTCGCCGGGGTCGAGCTCACGTCGCTCGACGAGCGCCACCGCCTGGCCACCCAGACCCGGACTGAGCAGCGCGCCGCCGAGGCCCAGCTCCAGGAGTCACTCGGCCGGCTCGACGCCGAGACCGAGCACACGGCCGGCCAGATGTCGGCCCAGCGAGAGTCGGACCTCGCCTCCGCCCTCGCCCGGGCGGAAGGGATGGTCGAACGGGCCCGCGGGTTGGCCGGGGTGCTGCGCGAGCGGCAACGGTCACTGGCCCTGGCGCTCGACGCCGCCGCCGACGCCGACGTGGTGTCCACCCTGGAGGCGGAGGGTGCCCGGCTGACCCAGGAGCTGGAGAACGCCGATACCGAGGCGGCCACCCTGGCGCCCGAGCACGACGAGGTGGCCATGAGCGAGGCCACCGCCCTGGCCGAGTTGGAGAGCCATCTCGAGGCCTGGGGGGACGGCACCGGGCTGCGACAGGCCGAAGAGGCGGTGACGGTGGCTCGGGGACAGCTCAACTCCCTCGACCACGCCCTCGAGCGGGATCGGCGCTCCCTCGACCAGTTGGCCACCCGCCTGGCCTCCTCCGAGCGGCGGGCCGCGCTCCTGGAGGGCGAGGACCGCGAGCTGGATGAGCGGTTGACCGAGCTCGAGCTGGCCCGCCACCTGTTGCAGACGACCGTGGCCGAGACCGAGGCGGCCCACGGTGACGCCGTCCGTCGCCTGGAGACGGCCGAGGAAGCCCTTCGCCAGTCGGAGCAGGAGCTCCATCGCTCGACGGCCCGGGCCGACGCCCTCGAGCGGGCCTTCGACGAGGCACGGGGTGCGGCCGGTGCCGAGCTCCTGGCCGGAGTGGACGGGGTCGTCGGCACCCTGCTCGACGTGGTCGAGGTGGACCCGGGCTGGGAGCACGCCTTCGAGGCGGCCGCCGGGGCCTCGGTGGCGGCGGTGGTGGTCTCGGGCCGCGAGCCGGCCAAGGCGGCACTGTCCCGGCTCCGCCAGGGGGGCGCCACCGGCGCGGTCCTGGCCCTGACCGACGGCGTCCTGGCCGACGAGACCGGGACCGGATCGAGCGGCGGCCGCCACGAGGGGGGATGGACCGGTGGGGAACCAGAGGTCCCCCCCGGGACCGAGTCGATCCGTGACCACGTCCGTCCCCACCGCGGGGGTCGCGACCTCCCTGGACTCGGGGCGGTGCTCGACCGGCTCCTGTCCGGCTCCTGCTGCGCCCGGGGCAGCTGGTCGGAGGCGATCGACCTGGCGCTGGCCCGACCTGATCTCGTGGTCGTGACCCGGGACGGCGACCGGTTCTCCTCCACCGGCTGGCGCGTGCGGGCCGGCGGCGGGGTGGTCACCGCGGCGGTGGTCGAAGAGGCGAGGGCCCGGGCCGTGCAGGCGGCGGCCACCTCGGCCGAGGTGGCCGAGGAACGCGCCGCGGCCCACGCCGCGGTCGAGACCACCCGGGTGGCGGCGGCGGAGGCCGTCCGGTCCGACGACCGCAACGAGGCAGCCCACCAGACCACCCGCATCGCCCGGCAGCGGCTGGCCAACGACGTCGCATCCATGGCTGCGGAACTCGAGGAGATCCACCGGCAGCGCGACGAGCTCGACGAGCGCATCGCCCGCGACGCCGCCCGCGCCGCCGAATTGCGCGAGGACCTCCCGCGCCTCGAGGCCGAACGGGTGGATGCCGCCGAGCGGGCGGTGGCGGCCCGGCAGGAACGCCGCCGCATCGACGAGCGCATCGCCGAGGCGGCCCGGCTGCGGAGCGAGTGGGAGGTGCGCTCGGCGGGGCTGGTCGAGCGTCGCCGGGTCCTCGACCAGCGGCTGCAGGAGGTCGAGCGCCGGCTGACCGGGCACGCCGACGAGCGCCGCCAGGCCGCCGAGCGCCGGCGCCGCCTGGAGGCGAACGCCACGGCTGTCGAACGGCTGCTCGAGGTGGTGGGTTCGGCCCGGGCGCGGTTGGACACGGCCCTCGCCGACTTGCGCGAGCGACACCGGCTCCAGCTCGAGGCGGTCCGGGCCGGCGGGGCGCGTCTCGAGGAGCTGCGCAGGGAGCGGTCGGCGGCCGAGCACGAGCTGGCGGCGGCGCGCGGCCGGCTCCAGAAGGTGGAGGTCGATCTGGTCGAGGCCACTATCCGTCGCGAGTCGGTGGTCGAGGCCCTCCGGCGCGAGCTGGCCTGCGTCCCCGAGGAAGCGCTGGACGCTCCGGTACCCGACCTCCCCGACGGAGCCGACCCGATGGCCCGCATCAGCCAGCTCGAGGCCGAGCTGGCCGCCATCGGGCCGGTCAACCCGCTGGCGCTCGAGGAGCTGTCGGAGCTCCGGGAGCGGCACCAGTTCCTCGAGTCCCAGGTCGAGGACGTCCGCGCCGCCCGCCGTGAGCTCCACCATGTGATCCGGACGCTCGACGAGGAGATCATGCAGGTGTTCGACGCCGCCTTCGCCGACGTCAACGAGCACTTCTCCAATCTCGTCACCACGCTGTTCCCCGGGGGTACCGGTCGGCTCTCCCTTACCGACCCCGAGAACCTGCTCGACACCGGGGTCGAGGTCGAGGTGCGTCCCGCCGGCCGCAACGTGCGGCGGATGTCGCTCCTGTCAGGAGGCGAGCGGTCCCTGGTGGCCCTGGCCTACCTCTTCGCCGTCTTCCGGAGCCGGCCGTCGCCCTTCTACCTCATGGACGAGGTCGAGGCGGCCCTCGACGACGTCAACCTCCAGCGGTTCCTCGGGCTGGTGCACGAGTTCCGGGGTGAGGCCCAGCTCATCATCGTGAGCCACCAGAAGCGGACCATGGAGGCGGCCGATGCCCTCTACGGCGTCACCATGGCGCCGGGCGGCTCCTCCAAGGTGGTGAGCCAGCGGGTGCCTCGGCCCGACAGCGAGGAAGGGGTGGTCCCCGACCCGAGGCCGGTTCCCGAGGTACCCGAGGCGCGCCAGGTCGAGCCGGTCGGCCGAGTCGAGGCGTGATGTCCCTGCTGGCCTCCGCCGGCTCGGACGTGATCATCGGTCTGGTCGTCGCCGTCCCGTTGCTCATCGTGGGCGGGGGGGTCGTGGTCGGACTGCGGGTGCGGGGGAGGGGGGTCAGGGAACGGGTCCCACCGGGCGAGGTGGTCAGCGACGTCCCCACCGACATCGAGCTGGCCCGGAGCGCCGAGGCCACCCACCTGGTCGAGCCGACCGAACCGGCCGCGACCGTGGCGGCGGCCGACACCATGGCTCGGCCCGAGACCATGGCTCCGCCCGAGACCATGGCGCCGCCCGAGCCGGCACCGTCCGCCGAGCCCGTCGAGCCGGCCTCGTTCCGGAGCCGGCTGGGCAAGGCCCGGGGTCTGCTCTCGGGCTACCTGGGTTCGGTCAGGTCGAGAGGGAAGGTCGATACGGCCACCTGGGACGACCTGGAGGAGGCGCTCATCCGGGCCGATGTCGGGGTGGGTGCCACCGACACGCTCCTCGACGACCTGCGGGCCCGGGTCAAGAGCGGCGAGATCGTCGGTCCCGACGCCTTGGTCGAGGCCCTGAAGGCCGACCTGGTGTCACTGCTCTCCACCGCCGATGCCACACTCGCCCTGCCCGGCACGGGCTCGGCGGCCGGTCCGGGGTCGGGCGGCCCGGGGTCGGACGGCCACCCCGAGGGAGCCGACGGAGCCGAAGCAGCCGACGGAGCCGAAGCAGCCGACGATCGCCCGGTCGACGTCTGGCTGTTCGTCGGCGTGAACGGGGTGGGCAAGACGACGACGGTCGGGAAGGTGGCCAACCGGATGGCCGCCTCGGGAACCCGGGTGCTCCTGGCGGCCGCGGACACCTTCCGGGCGGCCGCCGGTGAGCAGCTGTCCTTGTGGGCCGCCCGGGCCGACGCCGACATCGTCCGTGGATCGGAGGGCGGCGACCCGAGCGCGGTGGTGTTCGACGCCGTGCAGCGGGCCGCCTCCAAGGGCCATGGCGTGGTCCTGGCCGACACCGCCGGCCGGCTGCACAACAAGGTGAACCTCATCGAGGAGTTGAAGAAGATCCGGCGGGTGGCCGACCGTCATCCCGGGCGGGTGAGGGAGGTGCTCCTTGTCCTCGACGCCACCACCGGCCAGAACGGGCTGGCTCAGGCCAAGGTGTTCCTCGAGGCGGTGGAGGTGTCGGGTGTGGTCCTGACCAAGCTGGACGGCACGGCCAAGGGCGGGATCGTCGTCGCCATCCAGAGCGAGCTGGGCCTGCCGGTCAAGCTGGTCGGTCTCGGCGAAGGAGTGGACGACCTGATCGACTTCGATCCGGTGGCGTTCGTCGACGCGGTCTGTTCTGACCCCGGCTGCTCGGATCCCGGATACCTCCGAGCCCGGCTCCCCGAACGTCCCCGCCGAAGCGGTCGGGGCGGTCCCGTCCCACCGGTCCTCCTGTAGCCTGAAGCACTCATGTTCGAGAGCCTGACCGATCGCTTCGAGGGGATCCTCACCCGGCTCCGCAACCGCGGCCGGCTGACCGACGCCGATGTCGACGAGGTCCTCCGCGAGATCCGCACTGCTCTCCTCGAGGCCGACGTCGAGATCGGCGTGGTCCGGGGCTTCACCGAGGCCGTGCGCCGCCGGTGCGTCGGGCTCGAGCTCTCCCAGGCACTGAGCCCCGGCCAGCAGGTCGTGAAGATCGTCAACGAGGAGCTGGTCGGAATCCTCGGTGGCGAGACGCTCCGGGTCACCTACGCCGGCCGGCCCCCCACCGTGGTGCTGCTGGCCGGTCTACAGGGATCGGGCAAGACCACCACGTCGGCCAAGCTGGCCCGCTGGTTCAAGCAGCAGGGTCGCAACCCGTTGCTGGTCGGGGCCGACCTGCAGCGGCCGGCGGCCGTGGAACAGCTCCGGCTGCTCGGGGCGCAGGCCGGGATCAGCGTGTTCAGCGAGCCGAGCGACCCGGTGGCCGTGGCCGCCGCCGGCGTCGAGGAGGCCCGTCGTCTCGGTCGGGACGTCGTGGTGGTGGACACGGCCGGCCGCCTGGCCATCGACGAGGACCTGATGGAGGAGGTCCGGCGGATCGCCGGAGCGGTCGACCCCCACTACACCTTCCTGGTCATCGACGCCATGACCGGCCAGGACGCCGTGTCCACCGCGGTCGCCTTCCACCAGACCCTCTCCCTCGACGGGGTCATCCTCACCAAGCTCGACGGCGACGCCCGGGGTGGCGCCGCCCTCTCGGTCAAAGAGGTGGTGGGCCGGCCCATCGCCTTCGCCTCGACCGGGGAGAAGCTCGACGACTTCGACCTGTTCCACCCGGACCGGATGGCCGACCGCATCCTCGGGATGGGTGACGTCCTCAGTCTCATCGAGCAGGCCGAGCGGACCATGGACAAGGAGGTCGCCACCAAGGGGGCGGCCGCCATGCTCGAGGGCCGGTTCACCCTCGAGGACTTCCTGGAGCAGCTCCAGCAGGTGAAGAAGATGGGATCGATGTCGGGGATGCTCTCCATGCTCCCGGGCATGCCGAAGGACCTGAAGCAGGCGTCCGAGTCGATCGACGACCGGGAGATCGGCCGGGTCGAGGCCATCATCCGCTCCATGACGCCGGCCGAGCGAGTCGACCCGGCCATCATCGACGGCTCGCGCCGGGTCCGCATCGCCAACGGGAGCGGGACCGCCACCTCGGACGTGAACACCCTCCTCAAGCAGTTCAAGGAGATGCGCAAGATGATGAAGGGGATCGGCAAGGGCGGCATGGGCGGCATGGGCGGGGCCCTGGGCGGGATGCTCGGGCGCGGTCCCAAGCTGTCGCCACGGGCTCTGGACGAGCTGGCCGGGGTGGGCGCGGCCGGCGACATGGGCGGGTTCCCGGGGATGGCCGGTGAGGCCGGGGCTCTCGGGGCGGGGGCGATGGGCACCGGCGGGATGGCTCCTCCCGGTGCCCGCAACGGCGGAGGGACCAGGGGTGCGTCCAAGGCGAAGGGGAAGGGCCGGAAGAAGGGCAAAGGGGGTGGGCGGGTCACCCCCAAGGCCCGCTGACCGCTCTCCGAGACGGGCAACCGAGCCCGGAACCGTCCCTCCACCGAGGCTGCCGCCGCCCTCGCCGGGGCCGATTGCAGGCCGCCCCGGCTTTGGTGGGAGACTGTCGGGCGCAATCGACAGAATGCAGAGGAGTGACCGTGGCCGTAAAGCTCCGCCTGGTGCGGATCGGGAAGAAGAAGCAACCGACCTACCGACTGGTGGCGGCCGACAGCCGCTCGCCCCGGAACGGCCGGTTCATCGAGATCGTGGGCACGTACGCCCCCCGCGGCAAGTCGGCGGCCGAGCCCGACGCCGTCATCGAGATCGACAACGCCAAGGCCGTCCACTGGCTCTCCCAGGGGGCGACGCCCACCGAGCGGGTCGAGAAGCTGCTCAAGAAGTCCGGTGCCCTGGACGAGTTCGCCACGGCCAAGGCGGCCAAGTGACCGACGAGATGGCGGTGGACTCGGCGGACGACGTCAACACCATCGACGACCTGGACGGCCACGAGGACGACGACGCCGGCAACCGGGTGTCGGGCGGGACGCCGCTGGCCGTCGTCAGCTACCTGGTCAGCTCCATCACGACCGATCCCGAGTCCGTGGTCATCAACACCGAGGAGCGCGGGGACTCGGTCCGCTTCCGCGTCCATGTGGCCCCCGACGACATGGGCCGGGTCATCGGCCGGCGGGGCCGGGTGGCCCAGGCCATCCGCACGGTGGTGGCCGCCGCCGGCGCCCGCGACGGGGTTCGGACCAACGTGGACATCGAAGACGACTGAGGTCACCGAGTTGTCGCCTGACCCCGCCCACCGTCACGGCGGTGGCGGCGATGCCGCCCCGGGTCCGGTGGCCGAAGGCCACGAACTGCTGGAGGTCGGGCACATCGTGAAGCCGCACGGCCTGGGCGGGGAGGTGATCGTGGCGTTGACCACCAACCGCCACGAGCGGGTGGCTCCGGGCTCGGTGCTCCGGGCCGGCCACCGGGAGCTCCGGGTGGACCGGTCCGCGCCGCACCGGGGGCGGTTCATCGTCAGCTTCCTGGGGGTCACCGGGATCGATGCCGCCGAGGCGCTCCGGGGCACCGAGCTGTTCGCGGCCCCGTTGGAGGACCCCGACGTGCTCTGGGTGCACGAGCTGATCGGCAGCCGGGTCGAGGACGTGGCCGGTCGGGTGCTCGGGACGGTCGAGGCCGTCGAGGCCAACCCCGCCAGTGACCTGCTGGTCCTCGAGGGTGGAGTGCTCATCCCCCTGACGTTCGTGGTCAGCTCCGAGCCCGGGCAGAGGATCGTCGTCGACGTCCCCGACGGCCTGGTCGACCTGGCCTGAGCGGCGCCGGTCATGCCTCCCCGGCCACCTGCGCCGTCGCCCACCCCATGAGGATCGACGTTTTCACCATCTTCCCCGAGGTCATCGAGCGCTATGCCGAGGCCTCCATCCTCGGTCGGGCCCGGTCACAGGGCTTGATCGACCTCCGCACCCACGACCTGCGGGAAGCGGCTGACGACCCGCACCGGTCGGTCGACGACGCCCCCTTCGGAGGGGGGGCCGGCATGGTGCTGGCGCCCGAGCCGGTGTTCCGCTCGGTGGAGCAGGTGGCATCGCACCCCGACGGGCTGCCCCGGCCGCTCATCTTGCTGTCGCCCTCCGGGCGGCTGTTCGACCAGCGGGTGGCGGACGACCTCGCCCGAGGGCCGGACGGCTTCTCGCTCCTGTGTGGGCGCTACGAGGGAATCGACCAGCGGGTCTCCGACCACCTGGCCGACGAGGAGCTGTCGGTGGGGGACTACGTGCTGGCCGGCGGCGAGCTGGCCGCCCTGGTGGTGGTGGAGTCGGTGACCCGTCTGCGCCCCGGGGTGCTCGGGAACGAGCTGTCGGCGACGGACGAGAGCTTCAGCTCCGGGCTGCTCGAGTACCCCCAGTTCACCCGGCCGGCGACCTTCCGCGGCTGGGGGGTGCCCGAGGTGCTGCGCTCGGGGGACCACGGGCACATCGAGCGCTGGCGGCGGTCCCGGGCCCTGGCCCGCACCCTCGAACGTCGGCCCGACCTGATCGCCGCCCGGGGCGGGTTGACCGAGGAGGAGGTCGCCCTCCTCGCCGACCAGGGTGAAGTGCGCCTGTTGCGGGATCACGGCTACCATTGGTGAGCTTCGTCGGCGCCGGTGAGACCGGTCCTGCGGCGAAGGCCCATCCCGGACCGGCGTCCGTGGCCCGGGCCCGAGCGGCCGGGTGGTGGCGCCCGACGGAGGAGAGTTCGACCGATCCGTGGAAAGACGCGCCCCATGAACCCGACCGACACCATCGATCGTGACAGCCTCCGGGATGACGTCCCCGACTTCCGCCCGGGGGACACCGTCAAGGTCCACGTGCGGGTGGTGGAGGGGACCCGCGAGCGGATCCAGGTCTTCCAGGGCGCGGTGGTGCGGCGCCAGGGGACCGGGGTGCGCGAGACCTTCACCGTCCGCAAGGTCAGCTTCGGCGTGGGGGTGGAGCGCACCTTCCCGGTCCACTCCCCGGTCATCGCCCGGACCGAGGTGGTCTCGCTGGGCGACGTCCGCCGGGCCAAGCTCTACTACCTGCGCGATCGTCACGGGAAGGCGGCGAAGATCAAGGAGCGCCGGGCTGCGCATCCTTGAGTGGCGCGGTGGGCCCACCCCTGAGGGGCCCGGGCGGATGGTCCCCGACGGGCCGCCGGTACCCTCGGTCGATGTGGACCGCCTGCCATGAGTGACCATGAGTGAAGAGGACCTGGAGCGCTACGAGTCCGAGATCGAGCTGGCGCTGGTCCAGGAGTACCGGACGGTCCTGCCGCTCTTCTCCTACGTGGTCGAGACCGAGCGCCGCTTCTACCTGGCCAACCGCGTCGAGGTCACGGTGCGCTCCGACTCCACGCCGGCCTGCCTCGAGGTCCAGCTCGATGACGCCTGGGTCTGGGACATGTACCGGCCGGCCCGCTTCGTGCCGTCGGTGAGGATCCTCACCTTTCGGGACGTCAACATCGAACGGCTGCCCGAAAAGGACCTGTGACCGCGGGCGCCTCGTCGCGCCCGCCCAGGGACTCGTCCGGCCCGGGCCCGAGCCCTTCGGACCCCGGTCCGTCCCGCGACCCCCGTCGGGCCCTCGGCTCCCACGGGGAGTCCCTGGCCGCCCGCTGGTACGAGGACCACGGCTACGACGTGCTCGAACGGAACTGGCGCCGTCGGGAGGGCGAGGTGGACCTCATCGTGGCGCAGGGGAGGACGGTCGCCTTCTGCGAGGTCAAGGTCCGCTCCAGCGACCGGTTCGGGACCGGGGCCGAGGCGGTTCTCCCCGCCAAGCAGCGCCGGATCCGTCGCCTGGCCACTCGATGGCTCTCCGAGCTCGTTCCGGCATCGGGCCGTGATCGGGTCGAGCTCCGCTTCGACGTGGTCTCGATCACATCCGGCCGGGTCGAGGTCATCGAGGGAGCGTTCTGAGCTGATCGGGCGCGAGCCGGCGGTCCTCCCGGAGTGGAGCCGGCGGTCCTCCGGAGTGGAGCCGGCGGTCCTCCCGGAGTGGAGCCAGTTGGAGCTGGTCTGGTCCATCCCTCCGGGTCCCGAGCCCGGATCGGCTTTCTCCTAGGCTTCCCGCATGCCGACTGAGCTCGAGACCTTGATCGTGGACCGGAAGGACGGCGTGGTCACGGTGACCATGAACCGCCCGGCCCGCAAGAACGCAGCCAACGGCGTGATGTGGCGGGAACTACTTGCCACCTTCGACAACGTGGCCACCGATCGCCACGACCGGGTCATGGTGCTCACCGGGGCCGGGGGTGCCTTCTGCTCGGGCGCCGACCTCGGGGACGCCAGCGACGTGGCCGGCCGACCCGGCGACCCCTACCTGGTCCAGATGCGCGCCTTGGGCGACGTGGCCCTCCGGCTGCACCGCATCCCGAAGCCCACCATCGCCAAGGTCGGAGGCGTGGCCGCCGGTGCGGGGATGAGCATGGCCCTCGGCTGCGACCTTGTGGTGGCATCGGAGTCGGCCCGGTTCTCGCAGATCTTCTCTCGGCGCGGACTCTCGATTGACTTCGGTGCGTCCTGGCTGCTGCCCCGCTTCATCGGGATGCACCGGGCCAAGGAGCTGGCCTTCTTCGCCGACATCATCAGCGCCCACGAAGCGGCGGAGTTCGGTGTGGTCAACCGGGTGGTGCCCGACGACCAGCTGGACGAATTCGTGGGGGAGTGGGCCAGCCGCCTGGCCGCCGGGCCCCCGCTGGCCCTTTCCATGACCAAGACCATGCTCAACAACTCGCTCAACATCTCGATGGACCAGGCGCTCGAAGAGGAGACCCGCTCGCAGTCGGTCAACTTCGGCACCAAGGACACGGCCGAGGCCATCGCGGCCTTCGTCCAGAAGCGCGATCCGGAGTTCCAGGGCCGCTGACCTGACCGCCCCTGGGTGGTCTGCGCCCCGATGATGTAGTCCGCGGTGCCGGGTGATGTGACAGCGTCCTCCTAGGGTGTGCGCCGGTGCTTCGAGCGGCCGCCCGCACCGTCGAACTGCGGCGCTCCCCACGCTGAGAATCCCTGACTGGCTGGATCGAGCCTTTCGGGCTGCCGCCGGGCTCTTCGGGCTCGATTGGCCCCTCGGTCCGAGCTGGGCAGGGACGTTCGATCGGAGACGCCATGATCGCCGCCATTCCCTCCGCCGTCCTCATCGGGATCGCCGGGACGCAAGTCTCGGTCGAGGCCCATGTGTCCAACGGCCTACCCGGGTTCACGGTCGTCGGCCTGCCCGACGCCGCTGTCAGGGAGGCCCGGGACCGGGTGCGGGCCGCACTGCTGTCCAGCGGGCTCCCGTGGCCGCTTCGCCGGGTCACGGTCAACCTGGCTCCCTCGGGCATGCGCAAAGGAGGATCGGGGCTCGACCTGCCCATCGCCGTCGGCGTGCTCGTTGCCTCGGGCGAGCTCGACCAGGGCTCGATCGATGGAATGGCATTCCTGGGTGAGCTCGGCCTCGACGGCTCGCTGCGAGGCGTGCCCGGCGTCATGGTCCTGGCTGATGCGCTCGCCCAACACCGGTTGGTGGTGCCCGCCGAGAGCGCCCAGGAGGCACTGCTCGCCGGCGTGGGCGAGATCAGAGCTTCCGACACCTTGCGGGAGTTGGTCGACCGCCTCCAGGGCCGCCGTCCATGGCCTCCGACCGTGGCCATCGGCGCCGGCGGGGTGGCGTCGGGCCCGCCCTCGGAACTGGCCGCTGGGTTCGACCTGTCGGAGGCTTGTGGGTTTGACCTGTCGGAGGTCAGGGGGCAGCGCCTGGCCCGCCGGGCACTCGAGATCGCCGCAGCCGGTGGGCATCACCTCCTCCTCGTCGGCCCACCCGGTTCGGGCAAGACCATGCTCGCCACCCGGCTGCCCCGCCTGTTGCCCCCGCTGCCCCGGCCGATGGCCTTGGAAGTCACCCGGGTGCACTCGGTCGCCGGCCTGGCGCGGGTCGAAGCGGGACTCATGGACCGACCACCGTTCCGCGCCCCGCACCATGGCGCCTCGCCCGTCGCCATGATCGGGGGCGGCACCCCATGGATGCGGCCGGGCGAGATCAGTCTGGCCCACGGCGGGGTTTCGGAATGTCACTTGAAGAGGGTCCAGGTGGGCGTCGGTAAAGAACGCTTTGGGGTGTCACCTACCGGCACCTATGGGATACGTGATTCTCACGGCTCGAATCACCTCCACCTAGGTCGTAGCGCAGTGGCTCGAAGGATCAGGCCGAATCGATGCCCAGAGATACGATGAGCAGTTCGACGTGTGCTCGGATCTCGTCACGAATGCGCCGAACCGCTTCGACATCCAAGCCAGCAGGATCGTCGAGACTCCAGTCCTCGTAGCGTTTGCCGGGGTAAACCGGGCAAGCGTCTCCGCAGCCCATTGTTACGACCACGTCGGCGGCGCGAACGATGTCATCATTCCAGGGCTTAGGGAACTCGGCGGTTATGTCTATTCCGACCTCTTCCATCGCAGCAATGGCAGCGGGGTTGATCTCGGAGGCCGGTTCCGAACCCCCGGACCATACGACGACAGAGTCGCGGGCAAGATGGCGGAGCCACCCGGCAGCCATTTGCGAACGCCCAGCGTTCTGCACGCAGAGAAACAGAACCCCGGGCACCAACGAAGGAATGGACCCTTCGGTTCTGCCGATGGCGTTTAGGCGCTCCCGGGCGAACTTCTCGGCGATGATGGGTAGGTAGAGGATGGTCTTCGCGGTGGGAAGCAGGCTCCCATAGCAATCCAGTAGCACCCGTTCGATGGTCTCGTGTCCGAAGACACCCTTGAACCTATCTTCGAGTTCGCTGATGGAGCGCCTGAGAGAGAGTTGCTGGTCAGCGGGGATACGACCGAAGCGCGAGTTAGCCATGATGATGATCCCCTTCGGTTCGGCCGGGGCACTTGATAGCAGTCGGCGATGGGCTCATGTCTGGAACAGTTCAGATCAACTGCCCCACAAGCCTACGACCATCGAACGCGTCCCACCGCCCCCGAACACCGGGTAGGTGGGACACCTGACCACTGGTATCGGACGTTCGGAGAAGGTCAGCTTCTCCCACGGTGGGGTGGATTAATGTCACTTGAGTCCGGTGCCCCCTACCGGCACGAGTGGGCGTGTGGATAACCGCCCATGAGTGCCCGATTACCCGAAATTGGCCGCGGTATTGTGATGGTCAGCCGGGCGAAGAAAGGTGTCATTGCCCAGCACCCGAGGCGAGAGCCATTTCGTCCCTGATCTGGCAGGTCTCGGACGGGTTTAGCTGGCTCATCGTGGGGGCGGCGTCGGCACCGGAATCGCTTCGCACAACTCCACGCGCTGAGAGATGCCCTTGAGGCGCCGCTTGCGGAGGTGCCGGAATTCAACGCCGGCAATCGCACCGGCCGCCCTTGAAGTCTCCGCGGTCACCACGACCTGGTTCCCCTTGGCCATCTCTGCGACCCTGGCAGCGATGTTGACGACTTGACCGAAAACGTCGTCCTTACTGACCACTGCTTCTCCTACGTGTAGGCCCGCTCGAAGGCGCAGCGGAGAGGGCGAGGTCTCGAGCAGTTCGAGCGCAGCTCGGATTCCACTGTTGGCGTCGGGGAAGGTGCAGAGCAGCCCGTCACCCAGATGCTTCACAATGCGCCCGCGCCAGCGGCGCACGACGGGGCCGGCCGCCCGATAGTGCTCGCTGAGCAGCGCCGCTGCCGCGCCGTCACCGTGGGTGTCGGTAAATAACGTGAACCCCTCAAGATCCGTAAACGCGACCGTTACCACCTCGACTTCACCGGTCCCGTGGATCCGGTGAGAGGCCAGGAGCTGGACGGCGTTGAGGCCCATTGCCGAGAGGAGCGACGGCTTGCGCTCCACCGATCGCGCCAGGAAGTGCTCGAGGATCTCGGTCGGTTTGCTCGGCGAAATCGGCTGATTGACCGGGTCATCTAGCCAACGACGGTCAATGATGCCGAGCTCGAGAGCGGTGGCCGCTTCCTCGGGGTCACTTCGGATGACCTCGGCCGCCTTCCGGGCGAGGAGATGGCGCAGCGCGTCGACCGCGTCCTCACCGGCAGCTCGTGCCGACTCCGTCCTCTTGGCATTCACCACCCGGACCCTACTGACTCGCCCGAGGCAGCGACAAAGGAACAGGCAGGGCCCGCCGAGAGACGAACCGCTCGAATATGCCGGCTCCCGACCGGGGGCCTCTGGGGGCGGACATCATCCAGCCTGATCGGCGCTGGGATCTTTGTCGTCATGGCGCTGACGCTGGCCGCCTTCAGCATGTGGCGGGTGCGCCGGTGCCTACTATGAGCCGGGACTGGCCGACCTCAACGCAAAGGTGTCCCTGAACGCCGGTTCGGTGGGGCAGCTCGGCCTAAGAGCTGAGGATCGCCATTTAGCTCAGAGGGTGGTCATCTTGGCCAACGCAACCGGTCGACCATCTGGGTCTGCCACAACGAGGAATCGCCCCCAAGTGGCCTCCTGGGTGGGCCAGAGAACGGGCACACCAGACCGCCTCGCCTCTTTCTCCCAGGTGTCGGGGTCCTCCACCTTGAAGCGAACGGAAGCCGCTCCAGCTCCGATCCCCGCTGGAAAGATGCCTCGCTCGTCGTGACCTCGGTCGTTACGATGCAGAACGATCTGCCCGGAGGGTCCTCCGACAACGACAATAATTTCGTCCTCGAAACGCACGGGGAGCCCGAGGAGGTCAACGTAGAAGGCTCTCGCTTGGCCGAGGTCGCCGACGTACAGGATCAGGCTGTCGAACTCGTCAACTTTCACGTGCTTGATCCTACCGAGAGCGATTTGTCAGTCTGCCCCCGATCGCCGGATATGTACTGACCCTGACCGGCACGACTGGGGCAGGGTGAACGCCCCGGCACGCAGAACGGTTGTCGGCAATAGTGGGCGTTAGCTGGGAGTAGGCACTCGCTCGCAAAGCGCGCTCTGCACACGAGAAGGACGGTCAATCTCTGCCAGCAAGAGCGCCGCATCAACGAAATGTGTCGACTCAGTGAGCGGCACTCCGAGCGGTCCGACAGACTGATGCCGTGGCCCAGCTCCCGAAGACGCAATACACCAAGACCCTTGACGGAACCCACATCGCCTACCAGGTCGTGAGCGACGGGCCGATCGACCTGATCTACGTACCCTCGTGGGTATCGCACATCGAGTGGGCCTGGGAGGATCCGACGTATGCCCACTTCCTGCGGCGCCTCGGGTCGTTCTCGCGCCTGATCTGGTTCGACAAGCGGGGCACGGGCCTCTCGAACCGGGCCACACGCTTGCCCGCGATCGATCAGCAGATGGACGACGTGGCCGCCGTGATGGACGCCGTCGGGTCGAAGCGGGCCGCTCTGTTCGGCCACGGTGACGGCGCGGTCATCTGCTCAGTGCTGGCCGCCTCTCATCCCGAACGAGTGAGCGCGCTCATCGCCGCGGGCTGTGCGCCGCGGTTCATGCGGGCAGATGACTACCCCTGGGGTGTGACTCCCGAAATCATCGAGATCTGGGAGGGCCGGATCGAAGAGGACTGGGGCCGCCAGGAGGACATCCCCGAGGACACGGCGATCTTTGCCCCGAGTGTCGCCGACGATCCCCGTTTCCGGGCCTGGTTCGCGCAGTTCCACCGACTGTCGGCCAGCCCCGCTGCGGCCATCGAACTGCTGCGCATCATCACCCTCATCGACATCCGGGCCGTCCTGCCCACCATCTCGGTGCCTACCCTGGCCCTCAACCGCACGGACGACCCGCTCGTCGAGGCAGCCCACGGGCGGTACTTTGCCGAGCACGTCCCGGGCGCCACCTACGTTGAGATTCCCGGTTCCGACCACCTCATCAACGTGGGGGACGTCGATCGGATCGTTGACGAGATCCAGCCATTCCTCACAGGCGTCCGCGGTCCTTCGCCTTCCGAGCGCATCCTGGCCACCGTGATGTTCACCGACATCGTTGGTTCCACCGAGCGGGCCGCGGAACTCGGCGACACTCGCTGGCGTGAGCTCCTCGATGCCCATGACGCCCTCGTTCGTCGGCAACTCGATCGCTTCCGGGGCCAGGAAGTGAAGACTCTGGGAGACGGGTTTCTGGCCACCTTCGACGGACCGGCCAGGGCCATTCAGTGTGCGGCCGCCATCCGAGACGGCGTCGGCGGCCTCGGCATCGAGATCCGGACCGGCATCCACACCGGCGAGGTCGAAGCACGAAATCACGACATCGGCGGGATCGCCGTCCACCTCGCTCGAGCGCGTCGAGTCCGTCGCTGAGCCCGGTGAAGTCCTGGTGTCCAGAACGGTGGTTGACCTCATCGCGGGGTCGGGCATTGAGGTCGAGGACAGAGGAGAGCGCGAGCTGAAAGGCGTCCCGGGGACCTGGAGGTTATTCACCGTCCTGGGTTGAGAGACCGGTCGAGATTTGCTGTTTTCGGACGGGTCCAAGGCTGTCCCAGTTCGCCGGTTAGCGGGCTAGGGGAGACCACCTTCCCCCATGGCGGCGTCCTGTTCCTCGACGAGATGGGGGAGTTCCCCGCCCCGGTGCTCGACGCGCTCCGCCAGCCCCTCGAAGAAGGCGTGGTGCGGGTGAGCCGGGCGCGGGGCTCGACGACCTTCCCGGCTCGGTTCATCCTGGTGGGGGCCATGAACCCCTGCCCGTGCGGGGAGGGCGGCTTCCCGGGGGCATGCCGGTGCACCGACCCGGCTCGGGAGCGGTACGCCAGACGATTGTCGGCGCCGCTCCTCGATCGCTTCGACATCGCCGTCCGGATCGACCGGCCCGACGTCGACGAGCTCTTCGCGGCGCTCCCCCCGAGTCCACCTCGGCGGTGTCGGCCCGGGTGGCCGACGCTCGGCGGCGGGCCGTCGCCAGGAGCGGCGGCATCAACTCACAGCTCTCGGGGGCCGAGCTCGACCGGGTGGCGCCCATGAGCCGGGCGGCGACCACGCTGCTCGAACGGCGGGTGCGATCAGGCGCGCTCAGCGCCCGCGGGCTCGATCGGGTCCGGCGCCTGGCTCGCACGGTGGCCGATCTCGCCGCGCTCGGCGAGGTACCCGATGGGGAGCACGCCGGCGGTGGGTCGGCCGGCTGGTCGGCTGATGGGTTGGCCGATGGGTCGGCCGACGTCGGGAACATAGCCGCCGACACTGGCTGCGGCGTGATCGAGATCGACCACCTCCGAGAGGCGTTGCTGCTGCGGTGCCAGCGTGAGTTCCTGCTGGGAGCGGGCCAGTGACCCGGTTGTCACCGTCCGAGGCTCACGCCGCCGCCCTGGCCGGTCTGCCGGGCATGAATCCGAGGCGGCTGGCCAAGTTGCTTGACGGCTTCCAGCCGGTGATGGCGTGGCGGGCCGTCGAAGCTGGTACCCATCCCGGGGATCCCGCCCGGCGATTCGCGGCCGCAGCCCGCCGGACGAACGTGTCAGCTGTCGCGGGTCACCATGTCAAGCTCGGGATACGCGTGCTTCTGCCCGGAGAGAGCGACTATCCCTCGGCCCTCGTCGGCGATCCCGGATCCCCGGCCGCCCTCTTCGCCCTTGGCGACCCGGCGGTGCTCGATGATCGGCCCCGGGTGGCCATCGTCGGCACCCGGTCGGCCACCCACTACGGCCGGAGGGTGGCATCGGAGCTGGCCGGTGCGGTCGCCGCCGAGGGCGTCGTCGTGCTGTCCGGCTTGGCCGCGGGCATCGACGCCGCCGCCCACGCTGGCGCGCTCCGGGCCACCGGGGCGGACATCGCACCGCCCGTCGCTGTGGTCGGCACCGGACTGGATGTCGTGTACCCGACGTCCAATCGGGAGCTGTGGGGGCTGGTGGCCGAGCGCGGTCTGGTGCTGTCGGAATCGGGGATCGGGACCCCACCACATCCTGGGGTGTTCCCGGCCCGCAACCGGATCATTGCCGCCTTGTCCGATGTGGTGGTCGTGGTCGAGTGTCATGGCCGTGGAGGCGCCCTGTACACGGCCGAGGCCGCCGCCCGGCGCTCGATCCCGGTGTGTGCGGTCCCCGGTTCAGTGCACAGCCGGGCCTCACGGGGCTCGAACGCCCTACTGGTCGACGGGTGCATCCCGGTACGTGACGCGGAGGATGTCATGGTGGCGCTGTCCCTGGCCCGGGCGGGGAAAGACCTAACTCCCCTCCGAGGTATGGATCGCCGCGCAACCCGTCCCCGGTGTGTGGCTGCGCTGCCCGATGGTGGACGCCCCGGTCGACCTGAGGAGCGGTCGAGCCGGGCTGCCGCCGGTGGTTCGGAGAGGTCCGGAAAGGTCAGGGCCACTCACGACGACACGGTCGACGCTCTTCGGGCCGGTTCGCTGACAGCACCGGAACGAGCCCTCCTGGAGGCGGTCGATGCCACACCGACCGCGTTCGAGACCATCCTGATCCGTACCGACCTGACCATTGCCGAAGCGGCCGAGGCCTGTGATCGGTTGGTGGAGCGGGGCGTCCTCCGTTCGGGGGCCGGGTGGTGGTCGACCGCGTAGCTCACGGGGAGGGGAAGCGTCCCTGTTGCCAGCCGATGACGGTCGATGACACGGGCCCGGGAGTCGGTGCGGCCGAGAGCGGCGGTGCGGTACAGCTGGTGAGACCGGTCTGGGCGCCGTACCAGGTGGCCGTGCCGCCCGAACTCCAGACCAGCCAACAGACACCGTCGGAGGACCGGTCGGCCAGGGTGATGCTGCCGGTACCTCCACTGGTCCCGGTACCGGTATCGCCCGCTTGGCCGGCCGCACCGGCGAGGCCGGCGATGCCCCCGACACCGTCCGATGTGCCACCTCCTGGAGTGCCGCCAGCTGCGTTGCTACCACCCCCCGCCGAAGTGACCGCCACGCTGACCGTGGTCGGGCCCGAGGACGGGCCGGACACGAACGCGATGGAGGGGTTGGACGACCCCAGCCCCGAGGGGGTGACACCGGACAAGCCGCCCGCTCCTGCCGCCAACGTCTGTGCGGCTGTCAATCCCTGGGACAATGACTGCTGGGCCTGGATGCGGTCGGCCTGGGCGACACCGGGGGCATTGGCAACGCCGGTCGACGACCTGCCGCTCGAATGCAGTGTGGTACCCAGCAGCAGGGCGAGCGCCAGGGCGGCGACCACCAGACTGAGCACGGTGGCGATCATCGAGAACCCGTCCTCGTCCGCCATGCGCAACCCTCCGACCGCCCGTCGTTCGTGGTCCATGGCCGCCTCCCCTCGTACCATGGAGGATCGGCAGCTCAGGGGACCGAACTTGAGCGATGGCAGCTGGCCGTGGAGGCCGAGTGCTGATTGCGCCGGCGATGCCGTCACGCTTCCGACTGCATCACCACGTGGTCGGGCCGGACCTCGGCGTTCGGTGGCCGTCTCACCCATGCTGGCGATGTCGCAATCCCAAGACGGACTCCCGTCAACGGCCGGAACCCCGCAGTCGCTGGAGGCGGTCAACGCCGCGGGGGGAGCACACGGCCCGCGCCGTCGGGGCGGAGCCATGCCGTGCCGCGGCCACCGCTGACGGTGGGTACCGTCCGGCCCCCGCCCCTCACTCCCGCTGGTGCCAGTCCATCCGGCCCTCGGGGGTGTCGATCCCGAGTCCGGGCTCCTGCCCGAAGGGGACCTGGGACCGGAAGGCCCATGCGGGGGTGCCCTCGGCCGTGGTGCCGGCGCGGGTGAGGGTCCAGCCCTCGTAGGTCTTCAGGTAGTGGTGGTGGTGGCAAAGGAGGGCCAGGTTGTCGAGCTCGGTCGGGCCGCCCTCGGCGAAGGGGACGAGGTGGTCGATCTCGAGCCCGGTCGTGACCAGGCAGCCCGGGACGACACAGCGCCGGTCCCGGTCGACGAGGGCGGTCCGGAGGGAGCGCTTGATGGTCCGCCCGAGGTGGGAGACGGCCCGGATGTCGCCGGCCCGGTGGAACACCAGGCGGACGAAGGCGTCGTTGGCCAGGTCCCGGGCCATGGGCAGGGGGATGGGCCCGGCCCCTTCCAGCTCGCAGGCGGCTCCGGGCGGCGGCTCCCGGCCGAACAGGGCGTCGAGGTCCACCCGCACCACCACCGAGCACGGTGGGGGCCGGTCGACCAGGGTGAGGGCATCGACCGGGCCCGGCTCCCCGGCCCCCTCGCTCTGATCCCGGTCGCCCGGCTCGAGCTCGTCCGGATCACCGACGGCGTCACCGTCCGGGTCCCCGTCCCGGGACCCGGCCCTGTCCCGGTCACGGGCGGTGGGGTCGGGATGGGCCTCGGGGTCCCCCCGGCCCGGAGGCCGCCCGGTCACCAAGGCGACGAGGGCATCGGCCCGCAGGGCCCGCTCGGGCTCGCCCCGTTCCCCGGCCCGGTGCCGGGCCCGGCGCAGACCCTCGGCCGCCGGTCCGAGGTGGGCGAGCAGCCTCGCCCCCCGGTCGGCCGTGTCCCGCCCCTCGTAGCAGAAGGCCCCCTCGGCATCGGTCCACGACGAGAAGTGGCGCCCGGCATGGATGGCCCGCACCGCCGCCGTCGGATCGGCCGCCGCGGTGGCCGCCCGGGCCCGCAGGCAGCGCTCCCGCACCAGGGCCAGGGGCTCGGCCTCGGCCCCGGCCAACAGGTCACCTTCCCGGGTGGGGTCGACGATGCCGGCCCCGATCAAGGCCCGCACCTTCGGGCCCGACAGCTCCCCCCGGCGCACGGCCGCCTCGGTGCCGGGCAGCTCGCCCAGCCGGTGGCCGACGGCCAGGGTGTCTTTGGCCTGGCCGGTCGAGACCCCCTCCACCGAGGCGAGGAGGGAGGCGGCATCCCGGTGGCCCGACTCCTTCCACACCCCGGACGCCTCGACCCTCGGGGCGAGCAGGGCCTTGCCCGCCAGCACCAGCCGCTCGGCCCGGGCCAGGGACCGGTACCCCGAGGTGGCATCGGCCCCGCTCAGCCGGTCGGGGTCGACCTCCTCGACCACCGAGGCGAGGAGGGAGACGGCCTGGTCCAGCCGGGCCCCGAGACCGGAGAGAGCCGACGCATCCCGGCGAGCAGCTGCCGGTCCACCCGGAGCTGCCCGTCCACCCGGACCTGCTGGTCCACCCGGAGGGACCGTTCCCCGGCCGGAGCCCCTTCCCCTCGTCCTCGCCGACGTCATGGATGAATCATCACAGGAGGGTGTCACAGGACATGAGAAGGGGCTCCGTGCCGCCTCGGCGCCACTGGCTGACGGTTTCATAGCGGTTGCCGCCGGTGGACCTGCTGCCGCTAGGAGCGCCACGAACACGAAGTGCCCGATCTGCATGGATGATCACCCTCGCCGTCACAGGTGACCCACCTGCTGCCCCTCGCGAAATGTGGCTGGCCACGGTGTCTTCCCGGGGCCGCCGACCCCCGCCGTAGCACCAGCCACGAATCGAGAGTACGCCGAGACCTTGTTTGTCACTAGGGCCAAAGAGCACCAATGCCGGGTGTCAGCCCGTGACCGTCCATTCTCCCAGGGTCAAAGGTCCGGGAACGCTCCTATGTCGGGAACGCTCCTCTGTAGGGTCTGCACTCGAGCTGAGCAGGGGACAGCCCCTCGAGGGAATGAAGGTGACCAAAGCCTCTACTCGGATCGTGTTCCAGCGCACACCATGTTCCTAGCCGGAACCCAGGCGAATCGAGGGCCGAGAGGAATCGAGGAGATTATGGCTACTGCTGGAACAGACACCCATAGTGCCGATCGCATCATCGAGTCGTTCAATGACGCAGGGAACTCGGCGCTTGAGTCGGTGCGGATGTTTCTCAACACGGTGAACAGCGTGTTCCCCGATGTGAGTGAGGACGGCGGGCCTCGCAAGAAGATCATCGATTCGGCCTTCAAGATGACGGAGCAACTCGTTGGCTCGTCGACCCAGCTTGCCGAACGAATCGTGCAGACGAGCCGAGAAGCGCTGAGCGACTCAGGCAAGGGCGCCTGAACATCGGCGACCTAGTGGGAACGAATGGACCGGATCACTATCGGCTTCTGGCGCAATTCAGGGGGCCCTTGTAGCAGGCTCCCGTCAGACTGGGGAAAAGGTCCGATCCCAGGTGACGTGGGCGAAGTGTCGAGGGGCACACGAAACGAGTGTCCGGCGCACGATGGTAGCTAGCGCACGATGGTGATTGGACACTTGGCATGGAGGGAGCACTGCTGGCTGACGGAGCCAAGCAAGAGTCCCTTGAACCCACCAAGGCCCCTGGAGCCGACGACGAGCAAGTCGGCCCCGTCGCTGGCATTGAGCAACACCGTTGCTGGGTGCGCCTCGTGTGTCTCGCTGATCATGGTCAGCCGAGGCGCTACCTTGGCCACACGGGCTTTGGCCTCCTCGATGAGGCTGTCCATACTGTCTTGGATTTCCTCTTTGGTGACGTGGACATAGCCGGGTTCATAGGCGGTTTGGATTTCCAGCACTGCGCCGGTCCGGTCAGCCTCAGCTGCCGCCCAATCCAGGGCTTTCGACGCCGAGTCCGACCCGTCCACGCCGACCACAATCCTATGGTTGGAACTGGTTGATTCCGCTCGACCTTCGGGTCCTGTTGACATCGTCGTCATACCCTTCCAGCTTGCACGGCCTACTTCCCTCGCTTTGAGCAAGCTAACCGTGCGTTGGGTCAGCGTCAATCGTTGGACGCTAATGTGTTCCTCCCGTGCGGCGGATTGAGGAAGTCGTTTTGAATGCCCGCCGTCAGCGTCTTGGCGAAGACAATGGAAGGTCGAGTCCATTCCCGAGGGAGCGGTGCCAATGACGGATGGAGTCGGCATGAACGCCAAGGAGGTAGCCATTACTGACCAGAGTTCACCTTCATCCCATCGGATCGTCGTCGGCGTTGACGGGTCGAATTCATCGATGCAAGCGCTTGATTGGGCGATCCACCAGGCGGGGCTGACGCATGCTTCCGTGTTGGTGGTGACAGCCTGGCAGTGGCCTATGGCACTGGGATGGGGCATACCCCTTGCGCCTCTTCGCCCGGATGAAGATGCGGAAACCATCGTGGAACAGGTGCTCGAACCGATCCGCAAGGAGCACCCGGATGTGACCTTCGAATCACGTGCGGTCGAGGGTCATCCGTCACCGATCTTGGTCGAAGCTTCTCGTGGGGCGGATCTTCTCGTCGTCGGAAGCCGTGGCCACGGAGGGTTCGTCGGCATGCTGCTCGGATCGGTGAGTGAACACTGCGTGTCGAATGCCAAGTGTCCGGTCCTCGTGCTTCGGGAGGAGCGGTCAGTCGAGACCTCAGACTGATATCCGACTCTTCACCTCGATGCACTTTGCGAGCAGGCCATCGCTCAATGCCCGATCCGCCCGACAATTCAGGCGACCGCATGGGAAGGACTTGACCAGACGGTCGTATGTGGGCGCTTCGCCGAGTCGCGGCCAACCTGGTGCCCGCGGGGGACCTGGCTTGGTAAGCCCGAGTCCCCTGACCGACCCCGCTCGCCACAGCATTGCGCAACGAACCGCCACCGGAATCGGAGCAGGTGGTGACCGAAAGGTTGGCTGCGGCAGCATCGCACCCAGCCCTGAGCCCTGACGGATGTGGCTGGCCACGGCGGCTGCCCGGGGCCGCCAACCCCCGCCGTAGCACTAGCCACGAAGCGAACTTACCTAGTCGCCACCCGGCTCAGTAGGGCCGACGACCCATCCTCTGCGGTGCCTTGTCAATGAAACTCAGGGAAGCGTTGCCCGACCTCGCTCGCTTCTGCTGCGGATGCTCCAGTTGCATCCCGACGAGCTGCCACCGGTCCACCAGGCCTCCGGTCCACCCGGAGGGACTGGTCCCCGGCCGGAGCCCGTTCCTTCGTCCTCGCCGAGGTCACGCAGGCAGAGGTCACGCAGGCATCACCCCAGGAGGGGTGCCACAGGACACGAGTAGGGCGCTCCGTGCACCACTGCTACGTTGCGCAGGGTGCGCTTCGGAGCCCATGTGAGGGCGGGGAAGGGCTTGCTCCCGGCCTTGCAACACGGGGCTGACGTGGGGGCAGACGTCATCCAGATCCACGCCCAGAACCCCCGGATGTGGAGGCCGTCGCAGTACGGCGCGGAGGTGCTGGATGCCTACCGGCAGGCCCAGTCCGAGCACCCGTCGGTGGAGGCAACCTACTGCCACGCCACCTATCTGATCAATCTGGCCACCCCCGATCCCGAGCTGGCGACCAAGTCCCGTCGGTGCCTCGACGCCAATCTGGTCACGGCGTCGGGCATGGGCTCGGCCGGGCTGGTCCTCCATGTCGGCAGCCATCGGGGCGCGGGTTTCCAAGCGTCGGTCCCCCGAGTGGTGGCCGCCCTGGTCGAGGCCCTCGACGGGGTGGAGTCGGCTCCGAGCCCATCACCGATCCTGTTGGAGAACACAGCCGGAGCCGGCAATACCGCCGGCCGCTCGTTCGAGGAGCTGGCCGCCATCATCGACGCGGCCGACGGGGACCCGCGGTTGGGCATCTGTCTCGACACCCAGCACCTGTGGGCCTCGGGGGTGTCCTTCGGGACGGTCGGCGAAGCAGATGCGCTGGTCGAGCTGATGGCCGACACCGTCGGGCTCGACCGGCTGCAATGCCTGCACGTCAACGATTCCAAAGTTCCCCTCGGAGCCAACCGGGACCGGCATGAGAACATCGGCGTGGGTGCGATCGGCGAGGAGGGGTTCGCCGCCCTCTTGGGACACCCGAGGCTTCAGGGTCTCGCCGCCGTCCTCGAGGTTCCCGGCGTGGGCCAAGGGCCTCGGACCGAGGACGTGGCCCTGGTCCGCGAGCTCGGGTCCAAGGGCTTGGCCCTGCGATCCTGAGGATCGCCGGCCGGGGCGTGGTTGGGTACCGGTGGCCGGGGCGGGGTCGGGTACCGGCGGCCGGGACGAGTCGCCGAATGGTTGTAATGAGAACCATTCTCGAATAACGTAGGAGCATGACGACTGCTCCCGTCGTGGTCGAACGCAGTACACCCTCCCGGAGCGACACCGGTGGTCCCGTCCGCCCACCGTCGGGCTCGAGACGAGGGAGGACCAGGCGAGTGGCCGTCGTCGGCTCTCTGACCATCCTCACGTGGGCATTGGCGGCCTGTGGGTCCAGTACGCCCTCGGGAAGTGGAACGACGGCGGCCGGGGGAGGCACCGTGGTCCAGGTGACGGCGGCCGAGAACTTCTGGGGCAGTATCGCCAGCCAGATCGGGGGCGAGCACGCCCACGTCGTGAGCATCATTACCAATCCGAACACCGATCCCCATGCCTACGAGCCGACCGCGTCCGATGCGCGGCTGCTGGCCCAGGCCCAGATGGTCGTCGAGAACGGCCTGGGCTACGACCCGTGGGTCCCGAAGCTCCTGTCGGCCGACCGGGGTCTCCGACCACGCTCGACATCGGTGCCCGGCTCGGGCTGGTCGATGGGGACAATCCGCACCGCTGGTACAACCCCGGTGACGTCCAGATCGTCGTCAAGCAGCTGGTGGCGAACTACCAGAAGCTCGACCCGGCCGACCGCGCCTACTTCGCCCACCAGGGGGCCCGCTTCGACACGGTGGCGTTGAAGCCTTACAACGCGGCAATTGCCGCCATCAAGGCCAGGTACGCGGGCACCCCGGTCGGCGCATCCGAGTCGATCGTTCGCCATGCTGGCCCCGGCACTCGGCCTCAACCTGATCACCCCACCGTCGTTCCTCAAGGCAACCACCGAGGGGACCGAGGTGTCCGCCGCCGACAAGGAAACCATCGACAGCCAGATCCGGAACCATCAGATCAAGATCTACGTCTACAACAGCCAGAACGTCACCCCCGACGTCCAGGTCCAGCTCAATGCCGTGAAGGCCGAGCACATTCCCTACGCCACCATCACCGAGACCATGCAGCCGGCCAGCGCCACCTATCAGGCGTGGCAGACCAGAGAACTCCTCGGCATCGAGTCCGCACTCACGTCGTCCGGCGCTCATGGTCGAGCGGCGGCCCGCTCCGTCTGCGGATGTCCATGGTTGAACCGCGGCCCGGGCCACCGGCCCCGCCTCAGTCGGCGCCACTGACCGCGCCGGTGGATGAAGCAGGGGCCCGTCCGCGCCGGTCCCGCCTCGGTCGGGTGCCGAGCCGTCGTCCCGCCCGGCTATCCGGTTGGACGAGGCCGCCGTCCGGCTGGGTGGCCGCACCATCTGGTCGAACGTGAGCCTCGAGGTCGCGCCAGGTGAGTTCGTGGCCGTGCTCGGGCCGAACGGAGTGGGGAAGTCGACGCTGATCAAAGCGATGCTCGGCTTGTTGCCCCTGTCGGCGGGCCGGGCCACCGTTCTCGGCCGGCCTCCGGGAGAGGCGGGCCGGGACATCGGCTACCTGCCCCAGCGGCGGAGCTTCGACCCCGATCTGCGGGTTCGGGGCCGGGACATCGTGCGACTGGGCAGCGACGGCGACCGATGGGGCCTCCCGCTCCCCGGTGGTGGGTCGCTGTTCGCCTCGCGCCGGAAGGAACGCCAGCGGGTCGAGGAGGTCATCGACCTGGTCGGGGCCACCGTCTATGCCGACCGGCCCATCGGCCAGGTCTCGGGAGGCGAGCAGCAGCGGCTGTTGATCGCCCAGGCCCTCGTGCGCAGCCCGAAGATCCTGCTGCTGGACGAGCCGCTGGACAGCTTGGACCTGCCCAACCAGGCCGCGGTGGCCGGGCTCATCTCCGACATCAGCCAGGCCCGGGGCATCGCGGTCGTGATCGTGGCCCACGACGTCAACCCGATCGTGGCCTACCTCGACGGCGTGGTCTATGTCGCCCGGGGCGGCGCGGTGAGCGGTCGACCTGAAGAGGTGATCAACTCCGAGACGCTCGACCGCGCTGTACGAGGCGCCCATCGAGGTCCTGCACACGTCGGACGGCCGCATGGTCGTGGTCGGGCAACCGGACCCGCCGGCGCATCACGCCGACCGGCACACCGGTCGCTCACCCCGCGATGATGGCTCGGAGTCGACCTGCACCCGTTGTTCGCCCAGCACTTCATGGTCAACGCGTTCCGGGCCGGCACGGTGGTCGCGGTCATGGCGGCCGTCGTGGGGTGGTTCATGGTGCTACGGCGCCAGAGCTTCGCCGGCCACACCCTGGCCGTGGTGTCGTTCCCGGGGGCGGCCGCCGCCATCTGGCTCGGGATCAGTGCCACCGCGGGCTATTTCGCGGCCGGCATCGCGGCCGCGCTGGTCATCGCCATGGTGCCGCGTTCGCCATCGGGTCGCGCCCGCAGCCAGGAGTCCGCGGTGATCGGTACGGTCCAGGCCTTCGCGCTCGCCACCGGGGCCCTGTTCGTCAGCCTGTACGGTGGGTTCCTCAACAGCCTCACCGGACTACTGTTCGGGACCTTCCTCGGCATCTCCGACAGCCAGGTGCTGACGCTCGCCGTGGTGGCGGTGGTGGTGCTGGTGGTGCTGGCGTTCATGGCCCGGCCGCTCTTCTTCGCCACCGTCGACTCCGACGTGGCCGCGGCCCGGCGGGTGCCGGTCCGATGGCTCTCGGTTGCCTTCTTGGTCCTGATGGGCGGCACGGCCGCGGAGGTCAGTCAGATCACCGGCGCGTTGCTGGTGTTCGCGCTGATGGTGATGCCGGCGGCCGCCGCCCAGCAGATGACCGCCCGTCCGGGGCTCAGCCTGGTCCTGTCGGTCGTGCTCGCCCTCACCATCACCTGGGTGTCGCTCGGGGTGGCCTACTACTCCTCGCTATCCGGTCGGGTTCTACGTTTCCACCTTCGGCTTCGGGGTCTACGTGCTGGCCGCCGCAGGACGGGTGCTCGCCAACTATCTCCGACGCCGGTCGCCGCCCGGGCTCCTCGTCCGTCCCGATGTGGCGGTTGGCGCTTGACCATGGCCACCACGGTCAACCCGTTTGTCGGGATCGCCCACATGTTGGACCACCCCTTCCTGCGTTCGGCCTTCATCGCCGGGACCTGTCTCGCTCTGGCCGCGGGACTGGTCGGCTACGTGCTCGTGCTGCGCGGCCAGGTCTTCTCCGCCGACGCCCTCTCGCACGTGGCCTTCACCGGCGCCCTGGCCGCCCTGGCATTCGGGATCGACCTCCGCGCCGGCCTCTACGGCGCCTGCATCGTCTTCGCCGTGCTGATGGCGGCGCTGGGTGGGAAAGCCACGGCCGACGACACCGTGATCGGCAGCGTCTTCGCCTGGGTGCTCGGGCTGGGAGCTCTCTTCTTGTCCGTCTTCACCACGTCCCAGAGCGGTACCGGCGGTGCCGGCGGCAACGCCGGGGTCAACGTCCTGTTCGGCTCCATCCTGGGTCTGACCACCGGCCAGGCCCTCGCCGACGGGGTGGTCGCTCTGGTGGTGGCGGCACTGGTCGTCGCCATCGGCCGCCCCGTGCTCTTCGCCAGCCTCGACCCCGACGTCGCCCGGGCCCGGGGTGTGCCGGTGCGGGCCCTCGGCTACGCCTTCTTCATCATGCTCGGCGTCACCACCGGCGTGGCCACCCAGGCGGTGGGTGCCCTGTTGCTGCTCGGGCTCCTGGCCGCACCGGCCGGTGCCGCCCAGCGCCTTGTCTCGAGACCCTTCGCCGCCATGTGGGTCTCGGCCGGCATTGCCGTGGCTTCGGTGTGGATCGGGTTGACCATCGCCTATCTCAATCCTCGGATCCCACCGTCGTTCGGCATCCTGGCCGTATCGACCGGTAGTTACCTGTTGGCGTTCGCCGCCACCGTTGGCCGGCGCCACCGTGGCGGCCGGACGACCCTGGCCACGGGTCACGGTGAGCTCGATGCGGTCTGAGCCGAGCCCCGAGCCTGGGACGGAGCCGAGCCCCGAGCCTGGGACGGAGCCGAGCCCCGAGCCTGGGACGCAGCCGGGACCTGAGTCGGCACCGGCAGCCGGTCATGATCGATCCGGGGGCCGGTCCGGCCGTAGTCTCTCGGGCGTGATTCTCTCCGGCGCGAGTCCCGCTCCGAGCGTCCACGAGCAGGCTGCTCTTCGCCTGGCCGGGCTCGAGCAGCGCTATACGCCCACCCGCCGGGCACTCGTCGCCACGCTGGCCGGAGCAGGCCGACCCCTGTCGATCCCCGAGATCCTGGACTCCAACCGCGATCTGCCCCAGAGCAGCGCCTACCGCAACGTCACCGCGCTCATCGACGCGGGCGTGGTCCGGAGAGTGACCGGCGTCGACGACCACGGCCGCTTCGAGCTGGCCGAGGAGCTCGCCGGCCATCACCATCACCTCGCCTGCGGCAGCTGCGGGAAGGTCGAGGACGTGGCGCCCTCACCGCGCCTGGAACGAGCCATGGCCGAGGCGGCTCGGGTGGTGTCCGAGGAGCAGGGCTACAACGTGACCGGACACCAGTTCGACCTGGTCGGCCTGTGCCCGGCCTGCCAGCCGACGGGTTGAGTCACGCCCGGCCAGTCGTCGTCGGGGTGCTTACGGGCGGCGCAGATCCGGCCGGGCCCGCTCCACGGATTGGCGGGCCCGCTCCACGGATTGGCGTGGATGAGGTCGGTGAGCCGGCCGTGCCACCGGGGACCGGAGGGCGGCGGGCGGGAGACGGCCGCCGGGGCCGGTTCACGCTAGGGTCGCCGGGCGCGCCATGGGGGATTCCGATCGAGAGCCGGAGCGAAAGGACGAGACCATGACCAGGGAGACCCGAACCGAGACCGACAGCATGGGGCCTGTCGAGGTTCCCGCTGACCGGTACTGGGGTGCCCAGACGGCGCGGTCCCTGGAGCACTTCTCCATCGGGGACGATCGGATACCCGAGCCCGTGATCAGGGCCATCGGGATCATGAAGGAAGCTGCGGCCCAGGTGAACGCCGACCTGGGCAAGCTCCCGCCGGAGAAGTCGGGGTTGATCGCGGCCGCGGCCCGCGAGGTTTCCGACGGCAAGCTCCACGAGCACTTCCCGCTGAGCGTGTGGCAGACCGGGAGTGGTACGCAGACCAACATGAACGCCAACGAGGTGATCGCCAACCGGGCCATCGAGATGGCCGGCGGCGTGCTCGGCTCCAAGGAGCCGGTCCATCCCAACGACGACGTCAACATGTCCCAGTCGTCGAACGACACGTTCCCGACCGCCATGCACGTGGCCGCCGTCGAGGAGATCACCCACCGGCTGCTGCCAGCCATCCGGCACCTGCGCAATGCGCTGCACGTCAAGTCGGAGGCGTTCTCCGGCATCACCAAGATCGGCCGCACCCATCTCATGGACGCAGTGCCTCTCACGCTCGGGCAGGAGTTCTCGGGCTACGTCGCCCAGCTCGACGCCGATGTGCACCGCATCGAGCTGAGCCTCGACGACCTCTACGAGCTGGCCGCCGGCGGGACGGCGGTCGGCACCGGGCTCAACACCCACCCGGAGTTCGGCGTGCGGCTGGCGTCGGCCATCGCCGAGCTCACCGGGTTGCCGTTCGTGACCGCGCCCAACAAGTTCGCCGCGCTGGCCGCTCATGACGCCCTGGTGATGGCCAGCGGCGCGCTCCGGACGTTGGCGACATCCTTGATCAAGATCGCCGATGACATCCGGTGGCTCGGATCCGGGCCCCGGAGCGGTCTGGGCGAGCTCATCCTCCCGGCCAACGAGCCCGGGTCCTCCATCATGCCCGGCAAGGTCAACCCCACCCAGTGCGAGGCGATGATCATGGTCTGCATCCAGGTGTTCGGGAACGACGCAGCGGTGGCCATGGCCGGCTCACGCGGCAACCTCGAACTGAATGTGGCCAAGCCGGTGATGATCCACAACCTCCTGCGCTCGATCAGGTTGCTGACCGAGGCATCGGACTCGTTCACCCGCTTCTGCATCGAGGGACTGGCGCCCAACGAGGAGCGCATCCGTGGCCATCTCGAGAACTCCCTGATGCTGGTCACCGCCCTCAACCCCTTGATCGGGTACGACAAGGCCGCCGAAGTGGCCAAGCGCGCCTACCGGGAGGGGACCACGTTGCCGCGAAGCGGTGGTGGCGCTGGGTTACCTGACCGGCGAACAGTTCGACGAAGCCGTCCAGCCGGAGTCGATGACCCATCCCTGAGCCAGTGCTCGCCACCGTCGACCTCACCGACCTCGACCTCACCGACCTCGACCTCCCACGGCGGTGGAGGAGATCCTGCGATGGACCAGCGCCACCCTCTACAACCGGCGCACAGCCACCCGCGATACCGAGCTCCGCGGACACGCCATCGGGCAGGGCGCCAAGGTCACGCTCTGGTGGCCCTCGGCCAACCGGGACGAGTCGGTGTTCGAGGAACCGTTCCGGTTCGACATCCGGCGGACACCCAACCCCCATCTGACCTTCGGCCACCGGACCCACTACTGCATGGGGGCCAACCTGGCCCGCTTGGAGATCCGGGTCATCCTCGACGAGCTCCTCGACCGCCTGGAGGGCTTCGAGTTGACCGGGCCGGTGGAGCGGGGTCGGACCAACAAGCACGCCGGGGTGTGGCACATGCCGATGACGTTCCGGCCGCGCCGGGGCACATGACGCCCCGGCACATGGCGACCGGGCCCCCAGAACGCCCACAGGATGGGGCCGTATACTCCGGTCACGATCTGCATCCTCCCGGGATGAACGCGCCCCCGCACCAACTGGACCGACCAGCCCATGTCGCCGACCCACCCGGCGGCACCGGCGGGCAGGCCAGCACCGCCGGGCCACCGGACGCCCGGAGGACCAACCATCCGGGATACCGACGACCCGGA
This sequence comes from uncultured Acidimicrobiales bacterium, assembly GCA_963727075.1. Classification (GTDB taxonomy): domain Bacteria; phylum Actinomycetota; class Acidimicrobiia; order Acidimicrobiales; family RAAP-2; genus Bog-756. The sequence continues at coordinate 1,096,483 of CAVSET010000006.1, read as the reverse complement.
GCACCAACCGAGGGAGCCCATGACCACTCCGCCCACTGACCTCGCCATCGGACTGACCGACGGCACGTTCTATGGCGGCGACCCCTTTCCCGCGTTCTCCTGGATGCGCCGGCACGCCCCCGCCTACTACGACGAGTCGTCCGGGGTGTGGGGGATCACCCGCTATGCGGACATCAAGGAGATCTCCAAGGACCCCGACACCTTCTCGAACGCGGGCGGCATCCGCCCCGACAGCGACGCCCTCCCCATGATGATCGACATGGACGCTCCCGAGCACGTGCGTCGGCGGCGGCTGGTGAGCGAGGGGTTCACCCCGGGGCGCATCCGCCAGCGCGAGGACGAGATCCGCTCCATCTGCGACGGCATCATCGACCGCGTCTGCGAACGGGGCACGGCCGACTTCGTCTCGGAGATCGCCGCGCCGTTGCCCATGATCGTGATCGGCAACATGCTGGGTGTCGCGCCCGAGGACCGGGACGAGCTGCTCCGCTGGTCGGACGACATGCTGAAAGCACTCGGCTCGCCCGATCCCGGGGCGATGGACCGGGCCGCGCTGGCGGCCATGGAGTACGCCGACTACATCACGGCCGTCGCCGAGCAACGCCGGCGGGACGGCCAGGACGAAGACCTCGTCGGCACCCTGGTCCACGCCGAAATCGAGGGGGACCGCCTGGATGGGTCCTCCATCATCTACGAGTCCCTGTTGATCCTCATCGGCGGGGACGAGACGACCAGGCACGTGATCAGCGGCGGCATGTTCGAGCTGCTGCGCCATCCGGAACAATTCGAGGCGCTCCGTGACGACCGGGCGCTCATGCCGGCTGCCGTCGAGGAGATGCTGCGCTGGGTCTCGCCCATCAAGAACATGGCCCGCCAGATGACCAAGGACACCGAGCTGCACGGTGAGACGCTCCGGCGCGGCCAGAAGCTGCTGCTGCTCTATCCCTCGGGCAACCGGGACGAGCAGGTCTTCGACGATCCCGAGCGGTTCGACATCATGAGGTCACCCAACGACCACATGGCGTTCGGTTTCGGCTCCCATTTCTGCCTGGGCAACCGCCTGGCCCGCCTGGAGCTGAACGTGATGTTCGACCGCCTCCTCGACCGCCTCCCGGACCTGGCTCTGGCCGACGGGGACGAGCCGCCCAAGCGAGCGGCCAATTTTGTGTCCGGCTATGAGACCATGGACGTGGTGTTCACCCCATCCGCTCCGGTGGGAGCATCGGGCTAGCCATGGGACCGGCGATCGGATGAAGGAGCCCGTCCTCGAACAGGCCGACGTGCAGGCGGCGCTGGACGCGCCCGACGGGCCCCAGTGGCAGCTCATGGGCGGGAAGCTAGTCAAGGTGGTCATGTGTGCGAGCTTCCCCGGTGCCCTGGACTTCGTGGGCGAGGTTGGCCGGCTCGCCGAGTCGGCGAACCATCACCCCGACATCGACATCCGCTACAAGACGGTCACCTTGGCGTTGGTCACCCACGACTCGGGCGGCATCACCCGGCGCGACTTCGACCTGGCCCGAGCCATCGACGGGGTCCGGGCCGGGCTCCCTGACCCTCGCTGAGGTAGGTCCACCGGAAGTCGGGCCGACGGTGAGACATCAGAACTCGGGGTGGCTCGCCTCTGACGGAGCCGACCGCCCCTGAGCAACACTTCTGGGACTTAGATCGTTACAACGTTGACAACGAGCGAGACGATGGTGAGCACTGCCCGGAGCCGGCCGAACCTCTGCAGGTCGGCCGGTTGTCGGAGGGCGGCATAGACCCCGAGGAATACATAGGTCAGTACCGGGGCCAGCCAATCGTTGGCACTAAGGGGGCTGAGTCCATCATCGTTGAGCTGTCCCATGTTGGCCGACTTGCGCCACAAGAAGACGGAAGCCGCTGTCACGAGGGCGATGGCCACCACGTCGATCCATGTCCGCGGTCGTAGAAGCCAGTAGGTCAGCGGAATAGAGCAGAGCCCGGTGATAGCCGCTGTGAGAGCGATATGGGCGGTCGAGAACGTCATGGGTCGGCTATCCCACCAATGCCCGGCACCAAGCGCAAAGAACCCTTCCAGTCTCTTGGGTTCGAAACCACCCAGCAATGGCAGGGCACTCAGCGACCGGAGGGGGCTGAGGTCAAATGGAGGAGTCGGTGGTCGGTCGTGAAGAGTCGGCGTTGCACGCCAAGGGCGATCACGGTGGTGGTCGTTGCCACGGAACCCAGCACCAGGTACATGACGGCCGCTTGGACGAGGACGGCATTGAGCGGACTGACGCCCGCCAAGATCAGGCCGGTCATGGCACCAGGGAGTACGACGAGGCCGACGGCCTTCGTCGTCTCGATCTGGGGGATGAGAGCCGTGCGGAGCGCCCCGCGCACATACGGCTTTGCGGCGACGTGCGCGGGTTGTCCGAGGGCGAGACGGGCCTCGACCTCGTCGCGCTTGTCGCGGAGTTCCTCGACGAGCCTTCTGCCGACGAGCACGGTCGCCGCCAGAGAGTTTCCGATCATGAGTCCAGCCAGTGGGATCAGGGTGCGAACATTGAGCTGGAATACTCCGAGGCCGAAGAGAACGCCGAGCGTGAGGATTGCTGAGCAGCCAAAGGCGATCAGGGCGAGCTGGAGCAATCCGGGAACTTCCGGCGCACGTTGACGGACGGTGAAGGAAGCGACGACGACCATCACGGCCACCCACAGCCAGGCCCACAGGATCGAGACCCCCGGCCGAAGTAGCACCTGGAGGAGAAGACCGATGGCGAAGAGCTGGGCGGCGGCGCGTACCGCAGCCCAGAGGATGCTGCGTTCCAAGCCAAGTTGTTTCCACAGCGATACCACGATGGCTACGAGGACCAGCAGTAACGACAGGGCGAACCCGGACCATCCGATGCTTGTCACGCTGAGGACCTCCTACTTTGATCGAAGGCTTGGGTCGTCATGGAACCTTCCCGGCGAGAAAGGCACGCACCGACGCAGGGGCGTTGGCATCGACATCGGCGGGGTGTGACACATGGGCGATCCGGCCCTCGATGACGACGAGCACGTGGTCGGCAACCCGGCGCATCTGGGCAAGATCGTGTGTAACCCACAACACAGCTACACCACTGGATGCGAGTGATCGGGCGAGTTCTTCCAGCCCGGAGCGTTGGGCCGGATCGACTGAGGACGTGACCTCGTCCATCAACACGACCTCAGGTCCGGTGACCAGCGTTCTGGCCAGGCACATCCGCTGGCCCTCCCCGCCCGACAGCTCGGCGGCCATTCGATTGAGAAAAGCGGCTTCCAATCCCACCTGCTGAAGGGCCGCCACCGCGTGGTCGTCGGTGAGCGCCGGTTCGGCAACCTGAAGGTTGTCGAGCACCGTGCCGGGAAATGGCGTCGGACGCTGGAACACCATCCCTACCCGTCTCCGCAAACCTAACGGGTCAAGCCCGGCGACGTCGTCTCCACCGAACCATACCCGTCCGGTAATCGGCGCCTCCAGCCGGTTGCAGCACCGCAACAAGGTCGACTTTCCCGAGCCCGATGGGCCCACGAGGACCGTTACCCCATCCCAGGGCACTGATCCGCAGGCATCGTCGAGCCGTCGCCGTTGATCGCCCGCAACGGTCACATGATCAAACACAAAGCGGTCTCGGCTAGGTTCGATTTCCGCATCATTGCAGGGTGGGGCGATTCCCGGCAGCGGGATTCGTCGTCAGCCATCAACACAGAGGACCGGCCTGCACCTACTTATGGATAGAGCTGATCGGCGACACGTGAGAGCGTTTTGCAACAGCACTCACTTGGCAGCGGGTACCCGGTGGCCCTCAGCCTCGTTCCGCTCGGGCACTTCGTAGCCTCCCCTGTCCCATAGCGCCTGTCAGGCGGGCCAGCCACGGCATGAGGCCACGACCGCCAATGGCGAAGGTTCCGTCGGGATGTCTTCTGGATCACTCGACGGGTCGACCCGACCGGCGGTCGCGCCTACCCGACCGGGAGGTCCCACAGCGGGAACCAGCGATCGAGGTCGGCTTCGACAGTCAGGTCGTCGGCGATCAGGCTCTTGAGCTTGAGCTCCTGCTCGAGGTCCCGGTGCTCCTTGCCGTCGGGCACGAACGGGTAGAAGGTGCCCCGCTTGAACAGGTAGACCAGGTAGGCGGTCGACGGGATCACCCGGCCCGGCCCGGCGGTGGCGTCGGGCATCACGTCGGGGCCGGTGGCCGCCGCCGGCTCTGTGTCGGAGGGAGCGGACGCGGCGCCGTCCCCGGTTCCGAGCTCCGGCGTCTCCCCCAGACGAGGCAGCTCGGCCAGCCCGAACAGCGAACAGAGCAGCTGTGGGCCCCATCCGGAGTCGGAGAGCGACGAGTTCACCAGATGGATCTGGGTGACCAGTTCCTCGATGTCGGCGTTCTCCACCACCAGCCAGTGGTAGCCGTAGGTGTCCTGAGCCTTGCGAAAGCCGCCGGTGTCGTCCATGGCGAGCAGCTTCATCACCTCGGCCTGCATGTCCTCGAACCCCTGCCCGGTCGGGGGCTTGAAGCAGACCCCGGCGTGGCCTGAGCAGGACATGCCGGCTGCACTCTGCAAGGTGATAGAGGCCGAGGGCAGGGCGAACAAGGCGTCCAGGTTCGACTGCACGGGCTTGGTCCGACCGAGGATCGTGTTCAGGAGACCCATCGGTTCAACGACCCATCAGCCGCATCCGGTGTCGGTCCGGACCTCGCTCATGACGGACGGCCCAGCTCGGCCTCGAGCTTGGCCAGCTGGGCCAGGCGCTGGTCGAGCGACGGGTGGGTCGAGAACAGCGTCGACAGGCTCACGCCGTTCTTGGCGATGGCCGGGGTGAAGTAGAAGGCGTTGAAGCTCTCGGCGGAGCGGAGGTCGCGGGTGGGGATCCGGGACATCTCGCCGGTGACCTTGACCAGGGCCGAGGCCAGCACAGACGGCTGGCCGGTGAGGAGTGCTCCCGATCGGTCGGCGGCCAGCTCGCGATAGCGGGACAGGGCCCGGGTCAGGAGGAAGCTGATGGCGTAGACCACGACGGAGACGACCAGCACGGCCAGCTCCATCAGGGCGGCATTGTCGTTGCCGTTGTTGTTGCTGTCGTTGCCCCCGAAGCCGCCCATCATCCCGGTCCAGAACATGATGCGGGTGATCAGGCCGGCCACCACACCGAGGAAGCTGGCGATGGTCATGACGGCGACGTCCCGGTGGGCCACATGGGAGAGCTCGTGGGCCAGGACCGCCTCGAGCTCGGGCTCGTCGAGCCGCCGCATGAGCCCGGTCGTGGCGCATACCACCGCGCTGTTGGGGCTGCGGCCGGTGGCAAAGGCGTTGGGCACGTCGGTGTCGGCGATGGCCACCCGGGGCTTCTTCATGTCGGCCAGGGCGCACAGGCGGTCGATCGCTCCGTGCAGTTGGGGTGCCTGCTCCGGTGTGACGATGTGGCCGCCCATGCCGAACAGGGCGATCTTGTCGGAGAACCAGTACTGGGCGAACAGGATGACGCCGGCGATCACCAGCACCACCGCATAGGAGATGCCGAAGGCGATGAGCAGCCCGATGACGGCCCCGTAGAGCACCACCAGCATCAGCCCGGTGGTGAACATGCGGAAGGTCAGCCCGCGGTCGTTTGGGATGTTGCGTGCCGTACTCATGACATCAGTCCCGGTTGCTGTCCCTTCTCCCGCTGTCCTCCGACTCGGCCAGCAGAACCTTGGTCTCCTCCAAGGTGGCGTCCGGGAACGGCACCACCAAGTCCGAGGGGGCAAAGGCATCGTCGGCGACGGGCTCGCCCACCTTGCGCACCACCGTCGTGAGGGCGGCGAGATCCCGTTCGAACGCCTCCTCGTCGTCGTTGTCCACCGCCTGGCCCAGGGCGGCATCCAGCTTCTCCAGTGCACCCCGCTGGCCCTCGGGGACCGAGTACTGGCCCTCGCCCAGGATCCGGACGATCACGACGCCGAGTCCTCGTGTCCGGCCACCGGCGCCTGCGCCGCCGCACCGAGCTCGGGGGCCGGGGACCCACCCGAGCCGACCTCCGCCTTCAGAGCCGCCAGCTGGGCGTCGACCGCCGAGGTCGTCGACGCCTTGTCGAGCTGGGCCTGGATGTCGTCGACGGGATGGGTGAGATCGGTCAGCGCCCCCGAGGCGAGCAGCTCGTCCATGGCCCCGGCCCGGGCCTGCATGCTGTCGATCTTGTCCTGGGCCCGCTGCATGGACATGCCCGCGTCGCTCATCGACTCCGAGATGCCCGAGACCGCCTCGCCGATCTTGGTCTGGGCCTCGGCGGCGGTGTACGAGGCCTTCATGGTCTCCTTCTTGGTGCGGAAGGAGTCGACCTGGGACTGGAGCTTCTGGGCGGTGGCGATCAGCTTCGCCTCCTGGGCCGCCACCTGCTCGTGCTGGGACTGCAGGTCGGTCAGCTGCTCGGCCAGGGCCTCGCGGCGTCCCAGGGCCTCCCGGGCCAGGTCCTCGTTGCCCTGGCTCAGGGCCGCCTTGGCCTGCTGCTGGAGCTTGTCCGCCTGGGTCTGGAGCCCGGAGGCCTGGAGCTCGATCCGCTTCTTGGCCGTGGTGACGTCGGCCACGCTCCGGCGGACCTTCTGCAGGCTCTCGAGCTGCTTCTGGTATGAGAGGTCCAGCGACTCCCTCGGATCCTCGGCCTTGTCGAGCAGCTTGTTGGTTTTGGCCTGGACAATCCCCGACAGACGCTTCATCACGCTCATGCTGGTAGACCCTTCCTCGTTCTCCGCAGTGAAGCTTAGGGCTTCCCTGCCCGGTAGCGTGATCGGCGTGTCCGACCGGCTCTGCCTGCTCACCGTCCATGCCCACCCCGACGACGAGTCGTCGAAGGGCGCCGGAACCGTGGCCCGCTGCCATGCCGAGGGTATCCACACCGTCCTCGTCTGCTGCACCGGCGGTGAGGAGGGGGAGATCCTCAACCCGGCGCTCGACATCCCCGAGGTGCGCGACCGCATCGCCGAAATCCGCATCGAGGAACTGACCCGGGCCACCCAGATCATCGGGTACGACGAGGTCGTCATGCTGGGCTATCGCGACTCGGGCATGCCCGGCACGGAGTCCAACGCCAACCCGGGCTCCTTCGCTCAGGCCCCCCGGGACGACGCCGTCGGCCGTCTGGTGGCCATCGTCCGCCGTACCCGGCCCCAGGTGATGGTGGTCTACGGCGACGAGCAGTCGGGGTATCCCCATCCCGACCACTTGCGGGTCCACGAAGTCGGCGTGATCGCCTTCGAGGCGGCTGGGGACCCCGAACGCTTTCGCGAGGCCGGACCGCCCTGGCAGCCCACCAAGCTGTACTACACGGTCTTCTCGGCGGCTCGGTTCCGGGAGATCCATCAGAAGTTCGAGGAGCTGGGACTGGAATCACCCTTCGACGAGGAGTGGCGCAAGCGGTGGGAGGACATCCCGCCTGACCCCATCACGACATCGATCGACATCTCGGACTTCGCCGACGTGCGCCGGGAGGCGTTGTTGGCCCATGCCACCCAGGTCGACCCCAATTCGCGGTTCTGGTTCGGTCTGCCTCCCGATGTGATGCGCTCGATCCACCCGGTCGACGACTACCGGCTGGCCGCCGTGGCCGGGCCGGAGGGGATCGAGGCCGTTTCACCGACCCCCGGAGGCGGGGGACGGGCCGAGGCTGTCGAAACCGACCTGTTCACCGGCGTCCGACACGATGAACGACTCACTGGGTGAGCGCATGACCAGATGGTCGAGCGCGTGACCGAGTGCCTGTCGGCGGAATGGTTCGACCGGGCCCGCCAGGTCGGGGCCGACGGGCCCGGGCTGGACGAGGTGTCCGGGCGGGTCCAGTGCGAGATCACCGGCGGCCCGGACGGAGACGTCTCCTGCTACTGGGTGCTCGAGGACGGCCGGGTGACGTCCGGTTCCGGGGGCCGGCTTGCCGATGCCGAGGTCACCCTGACTTTGAGCTGGGGTGACGCCGTGGCTGTGCTGCGAGGCGACCTCGATCCCAACGTGGCCTTCATGCAGGGGCGGATGAAGGTCAGCGGCTCGATGGGCGTGATGATCGAGCTCCTGTCCCTGGCCAACACGCCCGAGGGCCGAGCGCTGCGGGAAGGGATCGCCGCGGTCGGCGAGCTCGGAGAACCCTGATCAGTGGCCCCGCCCCGTTCTGTTCAGCGACTACCGAGAATCCTGTTGGGAGTGATCCGACCCGACCCGGCGCCGCCGAGGTAGGGAAGATGGATGACGCCGGCGCTCTGCAACAGGATGAGGGTGACTGCGGCGGCGATGAGGACGACCAGGGCGACCGCCAGATAAGGCCGGGCTTGTGACCATCGGGACGCGGTCGGGCGCGATCGGCTGCCCTGTCGACGGTCATTGCCCCGGCGGGGCCGGGCCACCAGTGTCATCGAGGACACCCCCGACAATCCCTGGTGGCGAACGGCGAAGTCGGTGATCCGGTTGGTCAGTTCGATGGCGTCGGCGTCGGGCCGCAGGAAGCGGTAGGTGCCGAAGGGCGTCTGGATGGCGATCACGGCACCAGGGTCGGCGTGGGGGAGCGGTCGGCCGGTGTCCTGGGACCTGACCTGGTCGCCGGCGGGGGCTGTGCCGTGGGGTCGGGGCTGTGGGGCGACCCACCAGGCCGGGACGACCCCGCCCGGCCATCGCTCGACGACATGGGCCGACACCGCCGACCAGGGGAGGACTCGCGGTTGGCTGCCTGGCGTCCTGATCACCCCGATGCCGTCGTCGGTGAAGACGATGGCCTCGATGGTCACCGGGTCGTTCCCGGCCGAGTCGAAGAGGATGAGGTCGTCGAGGCGCAGCTCCGGCCCGGAGGGTGCGGCCGCACCGACCGACGCGATCAAGTCGCTCGCGGTCTTCGGTTTCGACTGGCGTCGCTCAGCCACAACGTCTCCCATCCGTGACGTCAGGCTACCGGCGCTGCACCCGCCACAGGTGCTCCCGGCGGGACCCGCCGCACCAGAGGGTGCGGGCCGGAGATGGTGCGGACCGGAGATGGTGCGGGGCCGGATGGTGCGGGGCGTGGTGCGGGAGGTGGTGCGTCAGCTCCGCCGCATGGCCTCGCGGAGGGGGCGGTATCCGATGGGGGTGACCCCGGCTTCGTCCATCGCCCGGTCGAGCCCGCGGTCGGCCACCAGCAGCACGTGGTCGGCCACCCGCTCCCTCCACCCGGTGTCGATGGCCCGCAGCTCCGGCGTGTCGATGGCCGGCCGCAGGGTCAACTCGGTGACGCCCGGCTCGAGGTCCGTCACCAGCTGGACAAAGGCCTGGCGGATACCCATGGTGGGCAGTGTGGCGAACCGGTCGGCGAACAGCACGCCCTCCTCGGCGGCCAGCCGGCGGACCGGGAACCCCACGTTGGGTTCGTCCTCGGCGCCGAGGAGGCGCAAGGGCAGGGCGAAGTCCACGGCCAGCTCGAGGTATACGTCGAAGAACTCGGGCCGTAGCAACAGGGCATCCAGGTGGGCCTCGAGATGGCTGATGTCGAACCCCCACAGGACGGCCCGCTCGATCTGGGCCCGGCATTCGCGCCGGACTTCATCGATGTCGGCGTGGTCCCAGACATCGGTCACTGTGCGGGGGAACCCCCCGTCCCCGTCCAGCAGTGACGGGGCCTGGGTGATCGGCCCCCAGCGATAGAGGTCGTGCTCGGCGTTGAGGGTGAGGCGGACTCCGACGTCGTCCCCGCGGAACCGCGACGCCGACTCCCGCGCCCAGGGGGCCGGCACGATGAGGGAGGCACTGGTGCCGATCCCCTCGCGGAGTGCCTCGTAGACACCGACCGTCGCCGCATGGCAGAAGCCGAGGTCGGCGCAGTTGACGATGAGGAGCTTGGCGTCAGGTCCGTATCCGAGGCGCTCGGCAACAGTCGGCATCCACCCGACCGTAGCGCCCGCCGATGTCAGGCGGCACGGCCCGTTGGTTGGTGGTCGCCATCGGTGGCGACGCCCGCGTCCCTCGCCGCAATCAAGCCGAGCTGCGCCCGGGCGGCGGCGATGCCCTGACGGCCGACCCGGCGGGTGTGCTCGTCGAGCCGCCAGTCCTCCGTCGACCGAGGGGATGTGCGGGCGGTGCACGTCCCGGCATCGGGGACGCGTAGCGGAAGTTGGGGCTGAGAGGTTCGGGATCGTTGTCTGCGAGCCGGTGCCATGGGTGCATCATGCCCGGAGGGTGTATTACGGAGGCCATGGTTGATGGACAGCTGACCGACCCGACCCCTCCCCGATACGGGATCACCGTCCCCTTCGACGGGGTGGCACTGTCGGATCACCGCAGGTGGTACGAGGAATTGCTCCGACTCGGCTACACGGACGTCTGGTCGGCGGAGACCGACGGAGCGGACGGCTTCACCCCGCTGGCCCTGGCAGCCGCCTGGACCCCTGAGCTGCAGCTCGGGGTGGCCATCATCCCGGTCTACACCCGGGGACCCGCCTTGTTGGCCCAGAGCGTGGCGGCCCTGGCCGACGCGGCACCCGGCCACTTCACGGTGGGCCTCGGAACCTCCTCCGACGTCATCGTCAGTCGTTGGAACGGCATCGAGTTCGACGAGCCCTACCGGCGCGCCCGCGACACCATCCGCTTCCTCCGGTCGGCCTTGGCCGGGGAGAAGGTCGACACCGCCTACGACACCTTCACCGTCCGGGGATTCCGCTTGGCCCGCCCGGTCGAGCACCCGCCCCCCATCTTTCTCGCCGCGTTGCGGCCGGGGATGCTGCGACTCGCCGGCCGTGAGGCCGACGGGGTGATCCTCAACTGGCTGTCGGCCGAGGATGTCGGCACGGTCAAGCCGGAGCTGGGCGCGGACATCCCAGCTGCGGCCCGCATCTTCGTCTGCCCCTCGGAGGACACCGAAGCGGTCCGTGCCATTGGCCGGCGCATGATCGCCGCCTACCTCAACGTAGGTGTGTACGCCGCCTTCCACCGCTGGCTCGGACGGGGACCCGATCTCGAACCGATGTGGTCGGCGTGGCAGGCGGGCGATCGCAAGGGAGCGCTCGCCGCCATCCCCGACGAGGTGGTCGACGCCCTGGTGGTCCACGGTTCCTACGACGAGTGCCGGGCCCACGTGGGCCGCTACATGGCCAACGGCATCGACATACCGGCGATGGCGGTCATCCCGCTCGGTGTCCCGCTCGAGGAGGCGGTGGCCGGGCTGGCACCGCCGTGGGATCCCGAACGTGCCCGGGCATCCCCGACGGCCGGTCAGTCCACCCGGTAGCGGGCGACGATCTCTGCGTCCTGGTCCTTGACCTGGTCGGCCAGGTCCTGGCCGAAGCGGGTCAGCTCGGCCGCCAAGCGGTCGTCCGAGAGCGCCATGATCCTCACCGCCAGCAGGGCGGCGTTGCGTGCCCCGTTGACGGCCACCGTGGCCACCGGGATGCCCTTGGGCATCTGGACCATGGCCAGGAGCGAGTCGAGTCCGCCCAGGTTGGCCAGCGCGATGGGAACGCCGACGACCGGCAGAGGAGTGGCGGCGGCGACCACCCCGGCCAGGTGGGCGGCCCCGCCGGCCGCGGCGATGACGACTCGGACGCCCTCGTCGGCCGCTCCCCGGGCAAAGGCGATCGTGTCATCGGGTGTCCGGTGGGCCGAGAGCACCCGCACCTTCACGTCGACGCCGAACGAGCGGAGGGTCTGGACGGCGTCGTCCATGATGGCAGCGTCGGACGAACTTCCCATGATGATGGCGACTGACATCCCTGCATTCTGCCCGACCCCGGGGAACCGGTCACCTTCGGGTCCGACCCGTTCCGCCCCGGACACCATCGGCGGCCAGTACGGTTTGACCGAGCCACCGGGTCGCCAAGCCTCTGCTCGAACAGTGAAGACATCGAAGGAGACCTCATGAAGATCGGCGTGATGTTCGATACCGAGCAGCCGTTCGACCGGATGGTCGACCAGGTGGGCTTGCTGCGGGATGCCGGGATCGAGGCGGCGTGGGCGTCCCAGATCTTCGGTTACGACGCGCTGACGGCGCTGGCCGCCATCGGCCGGGAGATCAAAGGGATCGAGTTCGGGACGGCCGTCGTGCCCACCTACCCCCGGCATCCGGTCATGTTGGCTGGGCAGGCACTCACCGCGCAGGCGGCGACCGACGGTCGACTCACCCTCGGTATCGGGCTTTCCCACCAAGTGGTCATCGAGAACGTCTTCGGGATGTCCTTCGAGCGACCGGCCCGTCACATGCGCGAGTACCTGTCCATCCTGATACCCCTGCTCGAGGGGGAGCCGGCCAACTTCACCGGCGAGACGCTGAAGGCGTCGACCTTCGGACCCCTGCAGATCAAGGCGTCCGGCCCGCCCGTGCTGGTGGCGGCACTGGGGACGACCATGCTCACCCTGGCCGGCCACATGGCTTCAGGCACCGTGACCTGGATGACCGGGCCGTCCACCATCGAGTCCCACATCGTCCCCACCATCCGGGCCGCGGCCGCCGAAGCCGGCCGCCCGGAGCCGCGCATCGGAGTGGGCCTGCCGGTTTGCGTGACCGATGACGTGCCCGCGGCCCGGGCGGCGGCGGCCGAGACCTTCGTCATCTACGGACAGCTCCCCTCCTACCGGGCCATGCTCGACCGGGAAGGGGCGGCGGGACCGGCCGACGTGGGCATCGTGGGGACCGAGTCCGAGGTGAAGGCGCAAGTGCGGCACCTGGCCGACATCGGAGCCACGGACTTCTGCGGGGCCCCGTTCGGGTCGGCTGATCAGATCAAGGCTTCGATCGAGGTCTTGGCCTCGTTGGTCTAACCATCTAGTAGAGGGTTACGGTTAGAGTTTGGATAGCCGGGTCGGCCGGGCTTTCCCGCCCGGTCAGGAGCTGATGCGGGTGTACTTGAACTCGTTCAGCTCCGGCTGGTCGGTGATCAGCCCAACGACGCGCTCGATGGTGGTGCGGGCCAGGTCGGCATCGCCCCGGGGCCGGGTCATGAGGCGAACGAAGACGGCCCGGTCCCCGAAGACGAATGTCGGTACACCGAAGACGCCGAGCTCGGCCACGGCCCGTTCGTGCTCGTCGCGCACCACCTTGGCCGGCCATCCGGCGTCGACCTCGGCCAGAACCGCATCGGCGTCGGCCCCACCACGGTCGAGCGCCTTGGCCACGACCGCCCGATCACGAAGGTCCCCGGCCTCATCGTGCCGGGCGGCGAACAGGGCGCGGTGAACCGGGTGGAAGACCTCGGGGTAGCGGTCCCTCACCACGACACCGGCGGACAGGGCCAACAGGTCCGCTTGCTGGGCCGGGTCCTCCCACGAGGGGGTCCCCCCTTCGGGGACATGGGCCTGGTTGAGGAAGAAGGGGACGAAGGCCACGTCCCACGGGGCACCGCCCTCCAGCCCGTCGAGAAGGTGCTCGTGCCCGTTTCGGGCGAAGGGACAGCGGTAGTCCCAGGTCACGGCAAAGGTTGAACTCGCGGTCATGGTCGTAGAACCCCTGGGGTGGACGTTCCATTCCTGTCAGAAGTCCTCACCCGCCCCGACCGGGCAGGCCCATCCATCCACCCGCATCCCCCGCCGGTCGGCCCGACCTCAGACGAGGCGGCGGCCCACCAGCCCGAGGACGGTGCCGATGGCGGCCCCGCCCAGAACGTCCGAAGCATGGTGGGCCCGGAGGTGGAGCCGGCTGAGCCCGACCAGGGTGGCGCCGGTCAGGAGCAGCCCATTTCCCACCGGGTCGTCCGGGCGGCACATCACCGTGGCGGCGCAGAACGCGGCCAGGGTGTGACCGCTCGGGAAGCTGCTCGTCGTCGGCTCTCGGACCGGCACTCCGCCCTCGGCCACCCGGAGACCGGTGCGGTCCGGTCTCGAGCGCCCGATGGACTGTTTGAGGGCCGAGTTGACCAGGTTGGACTCGACACCGGCGACCGCGAGCGCCCGAACCGCCCGGACCCGCTCCGGACCCGGCCGTCGAGCCCGCCATGCGGTGGTGACGGCCCAGATGAAGCCGTGGTCGCCGAGGCCGGTGATCAGCTTGGCCGCCCCGTCGAGCGACGTCCGCCCTCGGAGGGGTTCGAACCAGGTCTCGGCGTGGCGGTCGAATGCCTCGACGGCGGCACGCAAGTCCGACCATGGATCGTCCTCCGGTGGTGCATCAAATAGGTCAGGAACGCGTCGGGCTCCGCCGACCTCCGGCCCGGTTCGGGTAGGACCGGGCCGGAGGTCACCCGGTCCCCCGACGCCCGCCCGACGCCCGCCCGACGCGATGAGTCGGTCACGACGACTCCACTTCTTTCACACCTGACTCGGTCACGACGCACCCACATCGATCAGGCCGCATCATCTCCGCCACGACATTCACAACCGGGTCAACGACGTGTCCCGTCCTCTCGAGCCGCATGTGGCCCGCTCACGCTGCGCCACCGACCCCCACACCCAGCGCCAGCGCGGCGTCTTCGGGATTGCCGCCGTAGGCCGGGCAGAACTCGCGGAACCGGCAGAAGTTGCACAGGGGGGAGGGGTGCGGCCGGAAGTCCTCGTCGCGGCAGGCCCGCTCGATGGCTGCCCACACGGCCACGGCCCGTTGTCGCTGTCCGCGGAGCGACTGTTCCGATGGAGCCGTGGTGATGGTGATCGGTTCCTTGAGGTGGAGCAACCGCACCTCGGCCGGGCGGCGTCCGAGCACCTCCTCGCACAGGAGCGCGTAGATGTGCACGCCGATCAGCTTGGACTGCTCATAGGTGGGGGAGGGTGCCCGCCCGGTCTTGTAGTCGACGACCACCAGCTCCCCGTCGGGGGTGAGATCCAGCCGGTCGATGATGCCGCGCAGACGCAGATCGCCGACCCGAGCCTCGAGGAGGAGCTCGACCCCGACCGGAGTGACTTCGTTCGGATCCTCCAGGGCGAAGTAGTTCTGCACCAAGGACCAAGCCTCCTCGCGGAAGGCATCGGCCTCGCCGGAGTTGAGGGCGAGAGCGATGAAGTCCGGGTCCGTCTGCATCCCCGCCCAGACCACGTCCAGCTCAGCCGCGGCTGCCGCCACCGTGCGCGCTCCGTGTCCGTGCCGCCAGAACAGGTGCTCCAGGACTTGATGGACCAGGGTGCCCTTGACCGTCCAGGTCGTCGGTTCCTCGGGGAGCCGGTCGATGGCGCTGAAACGGAACGCCAACGCACAGTCGCGGAACGATGTGACCTTGGACGGGGAAAGGGACCGCGGAGTCTCGAGTGCCACGGGTACAGACTACGGCGAGGGTGTGCCAGAAACGGGTTTCAGAGCCTTGATCACGGATGTGGCCACCACCGCCGGTTGCTGCAACGGGCCGAAGTGGCCGAGGACCGGGATGATCTCGATCGTCGATCGGGGGAGTCGGGCCGCGTCGGCCTCGAGGAACGAGGGGCCGAACGCGTCGGTACGCTCCCCGCAGGACAAGGCCACCGGGCAGGCGACCTCTCCGAGATGTGCGTAGGCGCCGTGGGAGGCGCCGTGGGCGTAGATCATGGCCTCGTCCTCGCGGCGGCAGCGGAGCCGGATGGACTGGCCGTCGCCGCCCTCGGCTGGCCGGCACCGGTTCGAAGCCCGCCTCGACGTAGCCAGCGGAGCACTTCCGGATCGAGGTCGGAGAAGGGCGGCTTGGAGGAGAAGTTCACGAAGGCGTCCTCGGCCGAAGGGAACGAGTCGCGGCGCCGACGGGCTCCGACCGTCAGCGGGTTGTCCTCGAACCAGGGTGGCTCGCGGCCGGCTGCCACCGGCAGACCGACCGGCTCGAAGCAGTACAGGGATCCGAAGGTGCCGGCCCGGGACTGCTCGCCCAGCAGCAGCGCCGCCCCGCCGCAGGAGTGGCCGAAGCCCGAAGGGGCCACCAGTCCGAAGTGGTCGATGACAGCCAGCACGTCGGTGGCGAACCCGGACCAGGCGAAGTTGCCGTCGGGCGGACGATCGGATCTGCCGTGGGCCCGCAGGTCGAGGCCCCAGCAGTGGAAGCTGCCGGCGAGATGCGCGGGCCAGCGGGGTGAACACCTCGGCGCAGAAGCCGGTGGCGTGGACGAGGAGCAGATCCGGTCCTTGGCCGCCGAAGTCATAGACGGCGATGCCGAGGCCGTCGGGGGTCCGGCACCGGGTCTGCCTCGGCCGATCGGTGTCATCGACCGTGCTCACGGTGGTGACGGTACACCGGCGGATCGGGACCGGTGGCGGGTTCGCCCCGCCGAGGACCGGACCGAGTAGACATGGATGCCTGATGGAGCACTCTCTGGAGACCGGGGGCGGTGTCGGCCGTGGCGTGCTCCGAGCAGGCTGTCCAGGTCGGGAAGGTCGGCTGACCGATGTGACCGGCCCGACGGCCGACCTCCGGCTCGGGCGGGCGCCATGAGCCCACCGCGCCGTGCCCCGGCCCGTTCCTCGGCGCGGCGCGCCGCCGTCGAGGCCTCCGATCATCTGGAGCGCTCCGAGGCCTGGCATGGTCTGCGGGCGGGCGACCCGGTGATCGTCTCCGGGCTGCGCATCCGCGGAGCCGACTGGGAGTTCCGGGCCCACGTTCTCAACCGCCGCAACGGGACCGAGTCCATCGAGGTGGTCGGGGGTCGGGCCGGCGACCGCCAGCTCCGGTCGTTCGAACCGCACCGCATCTTCGCGGTGAGCGGGGCCCGCGGGACGCGGCGGAGCCCCGACCGGGCCGTCGTCGGTCAGCCCTCCCTGGCCGACGCCCCCCAGCTTCCCTTCGGGTGACCGAGCTCGCCGAGGCGCCGGCCTTCGGCGCATCCGCCGCCACCGACCGATCGGAGGTCGGCTCACGTGCCGGTTCGAGCCGGCCCCGGGCCCGGATCGAACCACAGTCGGACGCCGATAGGGTGCCGGTGATGGCGACCATCACCTTCTTCCACGCCCATCCGGACGACGAGGCCATCGCCACCGGAGGGACCATGGTCGGGCTCGCCGCCCAGGGTCACCGGGTGATCCTGGTGACGGCGACGAAGGGCGAGCTCGGTGAGACGCCGGAAGGCCTCCTCGTCGCCGGGGAGTCGTTGGTGGACCGGCGCCGGGAGGAGTTGTCCGAAGCGTGCCGCATCCTCGGCGTGGACCGCCAGGTGTTCCTCGACTACCTCGATTCCGGCATGGCCGGCGAGCCGAGCAATGACCATCCCGGCAGCTTCGCCTCGGCCGACCTCGACGAAGCGGCTGGGGGGCTGGCGCGGCTGTTGGCCGAGGAGGCGTCGGACGTGCTCGTCATCTACGACGAGCACGGCGGGTACGGTCACCCAGACCACGTGCAGGTGCACCGGGTGGGGATGCGGGCCGCCGACCTGGCGGGAACGCCCATCATCTACATGGCCACCATGAACCGTGACTTCATGGCCGATCTGGCCGCCCAGGCCTCTCAGCCGAATCCGACCGGGGATGGCGAAGGGGCGGGATGGCAACCTCCCGAGGATGTCGCCGACGGCATGGACACCATGGGGGAGCCGGAGAGCCGCCTCACGACCGCGGTCGACGTGACTCCTTGGATCAAGATGAAGCGGGAGGCCATGCGGGCCCACGCCAGTCAGATCCCCGAGACCAGTTTCTTCCTCTCCATGCCCGACGACGTGTTCTCGATGGTCTGGGGACGGGAGTGGTACATCCGGGTGCGTCCCGAGGCCGCATCCTCCGGGGAGGGCCCGACGGAGACGGCCCTGATGCTCGAGGCGGACGGGAGCGTCCCGGCCCACGACGGCACCGGGCCGGCATGACGACACATCGGGTGCTGCGGGTCCATGGTGGGCGGCTGGTGGTGGCCGAGCGCCGGCTCGAACTGGAGGCGGAGCTGGACGCCGCCGCCGGGGAAGGCTTCGATCTGGTCAACTCGTTCACCGTCGACGACAACGTCTACCTCGTCCTGCGCCGATCGCTCCCCTGACCCGACGGCCCGAGCCGCATGCTGAGGCCGACACCCGGCCATGGAGGTGCGGTGCGTGGCCGAGGAGGGCGATTCCGGGGGTCAGAACTCCGTGAAGGACTGGATCGACACCACCCGGTCGCGGCCGGACTCCTTGGCCCGGTACAGGGCCTGATCGGCTCGCTCGATCATCGACGTGGTGTCCTCGATCCCGTCCCAGCTGGTCAGGCCGGCCGAGAGGGTGACACCGAACTCGGAGGTGGCCTCCCTCCCCCCGGCGCGCAGCTTGTCCAGGAGATGGTGGCCGCCGAGAATGTCGGTGTCCGGCATGACCAGGCAGAACTCCTCGCCCCCGTAGCGGACGACCAGATCCTGGCCCCGGATGTTCGAGACCAGCAGCGCGGCGATCGACCGGAGGAGGGTGTCGCCGGCCACATGCCCATGGCGGTCGTTGTACTCCTTGAAGTGGTCGAGGTCGATCATGGCCACGCTCAGGGGTGACTCGGAACGGAGCGCGTGCTCCATCTCGATCTGGATCCGCTCGTAGAGGGTCCGGCGGTTGGCCAGCCCGGTGAGCGGGTCGGTGCGACTGCCGGTCTGGAGGCCGCTCACGAAGTTCGCCCGGCTGGTCACCCTCAGGAAGGCCGCCGCCAGGACCTCTGCCGCGTCAGGGGTGTGATCGTCGACCTGCCGGTCGGGTGCCTGCTGGACCACCATGGCCAGCTCGCCTTCGGCGCAGTAGCCGATCGGGATGACGCAGAGCGGGTCACGGTGGACGACCGAGTCGGTGCGCAGGGCTTCGGCCAGCTCCGGTAGCTCACCCGGGTCCGGGCACACGTCGGCCGCACCGTCGGGCCAGTTGGCCAGGGACACGAACCGCCCGAGGCGCCCGTGCCGGGCGAACACCGTGATGCGCTCCGCGGCCAGGATGTCGGGCACCAGGGGGAGGCCCCGACGGAGCACGTCCTGGATCAGATCGGAGTTGGTCGTGGGTTCGCCGGACCCCACGTCGTTGAGGGCGTCGTTGAGCGTGCTCACCGAGCGGCGGAAGCTGACCCGGTCGGCCAGCGATCCGACGGCCCGGGAGGTCAGCCAGGTGACGAGGGCGATGGTCGAGGCGTAGACCATCGCCGGGGCGGCCAGCTGGTTCCCACGGAGGCCCGCAGCCCACCCCACCGCGACGACGACGGCGATGGCATAGGCATCGATGGCAAGGCGTGTCCGCAGATCGCCGATGATGCTCACGAACACCACGGCCACCATGGCCCCGGGAATGAACGTCCCGAACGGGTCGGAGGTTCCGAGCTCGAGGAGGCCGAGCATGGCGATGGCCAGGCCGGCCATGACCAATCCGGTGGTCACCTGAGATCCGATACTGGCCTTGCCCCGGGTGAGGGCCACGAACAGGGCGAAGTACAGCAGCGAGGCGAAGACACAGGCCAGCGCGCCGGCGAGGTAGCCCCACCGGAGCTGCCTGTGGTCGACCAGGACCACCGCCAGGAGCACGGGCAGGGCTATGAGCTCGGCGATCTGACCGGAGACCAAGGCCTCGCGGACCTGCTGAGTGGAACGGGCTCGTTCGAACCTCACGCACGGGTTATCGGCCCCGACCGACCGGTCCTTTACTTCGCCCCGGAAGGCTCACCCCTAGTGCCGGCTCCGGATCATCACGAGGCATGCGCCGGACGACCCCCACGACGGTCCCACGAATCCGCCCCCATGACCCGCCCCGATGACCCGCCCCCACGACCCGCCCCACGACCCGCCCCACGACGGGGTCGACCCCCACGCCGAGCCGGCCGTCGGCCTCCTCGGCCGGGCGTCACTCGGACTGAGGGGGGCTCGTCGAGCCCGAGCTCGAGCCCGTCGCCCGGCGGGGGAGCATGCCGGTGAAGAACAGTCCGACCACGGTGAGGAGGGCGACCAGCCACAGGGCGCTGCGGAGGCCGTCGAGCCGGGCGGTGGCGTTTTCCGCCACGATGGCGTCCTGGGTGGCGGTGGACAGGTCGGTCTTGCTCAGCGCGGCCTGCAGATCGGCGTCGGAGATGAACGGGATGCCGCTGCTCATCTCGACCGTGGCCTTGGCCGTCACGTCGGGAGGCACGGCCGGATTGTTGGTGACCCCTTGGATGAAGCTGGTGGTGAGACTGCCGATGAGCGCCGCACCGACCAGGGCGGTGCCGAGCGAGGCGCCGAAGTTGGTGAACGTGTTCTGGAGACCACCGACCTCCGCGCTCTGCTCGTCGGGGACGGCCGAGACGGTGATGGCGCCGAGCTGGGATGCCAGTGCCCCGATCCCGAGGCCCACGAGGGCCATGGGGATGAGGACGATGCCGGCGTTGGCGGCGGGGTCCAGCCCGCCGACGAGGACCAGCACCCCAGCCAGCATGCACAACATCCCGATCCGCACCACCAGGCGGGGCGAGGCTCTCGGGAACAGCTTCGGGATGGCGACGGCCGCGATCAGCAGTGTGATCGACAGGGGCAGCAGCCGGATGCCCGTCTGGAGCGCGCTCAGCGCCAGGACGACGGAGAGGAAGAGGGGAATGGTGAAGAAGATCCCGGCCTGGATCAGGAACTGGAAGAAGAAGGCGATGAGACCACCGGAGAGCCGCACGCTGCGGAACATCGACGGTCGGAACAACGGCTCGCGCTCGAGGGCCTCCAGGCGGCTCTCCCACATCAACAAGGCCCCGATGACCAACAGGCCGCCGAGCACCAGCCAGACGACGGGCGAGACCCCCAACCACGCCGGCCCGTTCGGCTTGGGCTTGACCCATCCCCACACTCCCGAGTTGAGGACACCGAGGACCGTCAACGACAGACCGGCCACCGACAAGACAGCCCCCACGAAGTCAAAGGCCACCCGCCGCTCGGGCGCGAGGTCCGCCACCTTGCGCAACGAGAAGAGGATGGCCACCACGATCACGGCTTCGCCAGCGAAGACCCAGCGCCACGAGGCGAAGGTGGTGACGGCCCCGCCGACCAGTGGGCCGGCGGCCACGGCGATGGCCCCGGCGGCGGCGATCAGCCCGTAGGTGGCCGAGCGCCGTTCCACCGGGAAGTTGCCGGCCACCAGGGCCACGATGGCCGGCATGATGAGCGCCGCCCCGAGCCCCTCGAGACCCGACCAGCCGATGATCAGCACGGTGAGGTTGGGGGCCAGGGCGGTGGTGAGGGTCCCGACCCCGTAGACGGCCAGCCCGATGCCGAAGGCCCGTCGGCGGCCGATGAGCGCGCCGATCTTCCCCCCGGTGATCATGAAGGCGGCCATGACCAAGGTGTAGAGCGTGATGGCCGTCTGGATGCCGGACACCGTGGTCCCGAGGTCGTTGGCCACCGACTTGATCGAGACGTTCATGACCGAGGTGTCCAGGGTCATGAGGAACTGGCTGGAGGCCAGGACCAAGAGGACGATCGACCCGGCCCGAGGGGCAGTCCCCGCGGTGGTGGCGTCCGCCGGTGCGGACGAAGTGTCGCTCAACGGACCGGCCCGTCCCGTGCGGTTCCCGTTCCTGCGCTGAAGGTGCCGGGGCCGCCGAAGTCGCCGATTCCGACGCCAGACGGGTCGGAGGCGGGCCTGCTACCGGCATTGGGGCTGCGGGCCACCGTGCGAACCTATCTGCTCCGGGAGGACCGTGCGGCGCCGCCCCCGATCGTCCCCGCGCCCTCAGACCAGGCGCCGGTCGGTCGCCCACTTGGTGAGCTCGTGCCGGGTCGACAGTTGCAGCTTGCGCAACACCGACGAGACATGAGATTCCACCGTCTTGACCGAGATGGTCAGGTCTCGGGCCACCTCCTTGTAGGTGTAGCCGCGGGCGATGTGGCGCAGCACCTCGCGTTCCCGGGGCGAGAGCTGGTCGAGCTCCGGGTCGAGCCGGTCGACCTCGACCCCGTCGTCGCCACTGGTGGCGAAGGCGTCGAGGACGAAGCCGGCCAGTCGGGGTGAGAAGACGGCATCACCGGCCCCCACCCGTGACACCGCTTGGACCAGCTCGGGACCGGAGATGGTCTTGGTGATGTACCCCCGGGCTCCGGACCGGATGACGGCGATGACATCTTCGGGGGCGTCGGAGACCGACAGGGCGAGGAACCGGACTTCGGGATGGTGGGCATGCACTCCACGGAGCACGGCCTGGCCGCCACCCCCGGGCAGGTGGACGTCGAGCAGCACGACATCGGGGACCCGCTCGTTGATCAGCTCGATGGCCGCGTCGACTTCATCGGCCTCGCCCACGACCTCCACCGCATCGCCCAATTCGGCCCGCACTCCCGACCGGAACACAGCGTGGTCGTCGACCAGGAACAGACGCAGGCGGCGGTCATCGCTCATGGGCGCGAGCTCCCTTGGCGCGCGGTTGCCGGGGCATGCTCAGCTCGACCTCGGTACCGTCGCCCGGCGACGATCGGACCAGGGCGACCCCGCCGAAACGGGCCATTCGGGCCCGGATTGACTGGGCGATCCCCTGGCGATCCTCGGGGACCTGTTCGGGGTCGAACCCCCGGCCCCGGTCGCGGACGAAGCAGGTGACGGCGTCCGTTTCGACCTCGGCGTAGAGCGAGACCTGGGTGGCGCCGGACCATTTGGCCGAGTTGACGGTGGCCTCGCGAGCCGCCTCGAGCAGGGCGCGCAGTCCGTCGGTCAGGCCGCAATCGCCCACCACCACGATCTGCACGGTGACGCCGTGGTCGGCTTCCACCTGACGCTGGAGGGCGCCGATGCCCTCGGCCAGGGTGGCCGCCTCTCCGCCCACCGTGCCCGGTGGCCGTCCCTCGAAGAGCCATGAGCGGAGCTCGCGCTCCTGGGCCCGGGCCAGGCGGACCACGTGCTTCGGGTCGTCGGCCGAGCGCTGGATGAGGGCGAGCGTCTGGAGCACTGAGTCGTGCACGTGCGCAGCGATCTGGGTGCGTTCCTCGGCGAGGGCCCGGGCCTGCCGCTCGGCCATCAGGTCCCGGACCAGGCTCAACCACCAAGGGCCGAACACCACCACGATGGCGGCGATGACCAGCAGCGAGCCGGCGACCGGGCGAAAGGCCGCACTGCTCGGGTGCCCGAGGATCAGGACCAGAAGGCCCCCGACGCCCAGCAGCACACCGGCGAGGATGCGCAGCGACAGGGTCCAGCGGGACCGGCCCGCGCTGCCGGTCGTGAACATGGGGGCCAGGTCCTCGTTGATCCAGACCCGCTCCTCGGCACTGGCATTGCGCCGGATGAGGATGGCGGCCGCCGCGGCCAGGAAGAGCGGCCAGCTGATCGAGCCCAGATAGCCGACATGGACCGCGGCGGCCAGCACCTGGACGACGACGAGCACCGGGATGACGGCGATGACCAGCCGGATGCCCCGCCAGTCGGAGACCGCTCGGGAGAAGATGCTGGAGGTCTCGCCCTCGAGGGGGAGGAGGAGCCAGGCCAGGGCGTACACCAGGATGCCGATGCCGCTCCCGAGGGAGAGCAGTACGAACCCGATCCGGACCAGAGTGACGTCGATGCCGGTGGCCAGCGAGAGCCCGCCGCAGACGCCGGCCACCACCCGGGTGCCGGTACTGCGGCGGATCGGGCCACGGAAGCGCCGACGCAGCCGATGACCCCGATGCCCGTGCCAGCCCCAGTACTCGGGGTAGGCGGGCCGTCCCGGCGACGGACGGCGAGGACGGTCCCGGCCGGCGCGGTGATTGGGGCCTCGCTCGGCCGCAGGCTCGCCTTCGGGTGCGCCGGGTACAGCGGTGCGCGGATCGGTGGATTCGGCGATACCCGATGATCGCGCACCCCGAACAGCCGGGGCCATCAGGGATGTCCCTGATCGGCCACGGCCGGTGTCAGGGTGCGACTGGGGTCATTCCCGATACCCATCCCGGGCCGGGCAGCTCAAGATGTCGGCATGAACATCGCCAGCCCGGAAGCCAACGCTGAAAGAACCGAGACCAGCACCGATGCCGCGCCACCGGAGCCCGCCGGGCCGGCCGCGGGCTCCCCGAGGGCCCATAGCGGGCCGGACCGGCTCCACCGCAGCCGTGACCACCGGATGCTGGCCGGCGTGGCCGATGGGTTGGCCGACTACTTCGACATCGACACCACGCTGGTCCGGGTCGGCTTCGTGGCGCTCGCCCTCTTCGGCGGGCTGGCCGTCCCCCTCTACCTGGCCGGCTGGCTCCTCATCCCCGAAGAGGGATCCGACCGCTCGGTGGCCGAGGAACTGCTGGGCCGCGACCGGACCGCCTGACCGCATCCACATCCCGACCGAGCCGAGAGGACACGCCATGCGTTACCGCCGGGACCCGATCTACCCCGACTCCTCGCGTAGTGCCCCGGCGGTCGCCGATGCCGACATTCGAGCCTCCGACGCCGAGCGGACCGAAGTGGCAGACCGGCTGTCACACCATTTTGCCGATGGCCGGCTCGACCAGACCGAGTTCAAGGCACGGCTCGACCGGGCCATGGGGGCAACCACCCGGGGCGACCTCCACGGCCTGTTCGACGACCTCCCGCCCCTCCCCGACGACGGGCCGCCGCCGCGCCGGCGCCGACGCTTCGTCCCGGTGCTCGTCTTCCTGGTGCTGGCCGCCGTCGTCGCCGGCTCGGTGGAGCCGATGATCCGGGTCCCGTGGGTGCTCTTGGTGGTGTTGGGATTGCTGTTGTGGCGCCGCGTCGGCTGGCACCGTCACCGGCTGCACGCGCCCGGAGAAGGGGACCAGTACTATCGCGAGGGGTAGCCCTGGACGGTAGAGCCCGGGAGGCCATCCCCCTAGACCAGGCCACCGCCACCGACATCTGCTCGACCTGCCCTCCCGGCGGAACCATGCCCCACAACCGAGACCCCGACCGCTCAGTGCGGACCGTGTAGGAGCGACCGCCGCTGCCCCTGCGGGGCCCTCAAGAAACGGAACGCCATGGCCATCACCGATCAGACCGTCCCCGGAACCCAAGCTCAGGCCGCACCACCGGCGGCGCGAGCCATCGACCTCGTCAAGGTCTATGGCAAGGCCGATGCCGCGGTCTACGCCCTGGCCGGCATCAACGTCGAGTTCGAGCGGGGCCAATTCACCGCGGTCATGGGCCCGTCGGGTTCCGGCAAGTCGACCCTGATGCACTGCATGGCCGGGCTCGACCGCCCGACATCGGGGCGCACGTTCGTCGGGGACCAGGAGATCGGGCTGCTCGACGACACCGGCCTGACCCGGATGCGGCGCGACCGCATCGGGTTCGTCTTCCAGTCCTTCAACCTGGTCCCGACGCTCACGGCCGGCGAGAACATCACGCTGCCCGCCGACCTGGCCGGCCAGAAGGTGGACCAGGCCTGGTTCGACTACCTGGTGGCACAGCTGGGGATCGCCGACCGGCTCTCCCATCGGCCCAACGAGCTGTCCGGCGGGCAGCAGCAGCGGGCCGCCTGTGCCCGTGCGCTCATCGGTCGGCCGGACCTGATCTTTGCCGACGAGCCCACCGGCAACCTGGACTCGAATTCCTCGGCCGAGATGTTGGCGTTCCTCCGCCGCTCGGTGAGCGAATTGGGCCAGTCGATCGTGATGGTGACCCACGACCCCCGAGGCGCGGCCTTCGCCGACCGGGTGGTGTTCCTGGCCGACGGCAAGGTGGTGGGGGAGCTTCTGTCCCCGACGGCCGATTCGGTGTTGGAGCACATGAAGCAGCTGGGGACCTGAGATGTGGAGGGTCACCGTCAAAGGGTTGCTCGCCCACAAGCTCCGGTTGGCGCTGACCGGGCTGGCCATCGTGCTGGGCGTGACGTTCGTCTCGGGGACCCTCGTCCTGACCGACACCCTGCACAGCACCTTCGACACCCTCTTCGGCCACATCTACCAGCACGTCGACTACGAGGTCCGGGCCAAGGCTGCCTTCAACAGCAACGCGCCGGGCGGGGGCACCGGTCGCAAACCGATCCCCGAGTCGATCATCACCTCGGTCCGCGGCGTCCCCGGCGTGGCCTATGCGGCAGGGAACGTCGGCAGCCAGGCCCAGTTCGTGGCCAAGGACGGGAAGGCCATCAGTACCGGGGGGGCGCCCACCATTGGGCTCTCCTTCGACCCGAACCCGCAGCTGTCGTCCCTCCAGCTGGCCCAGGGCACCGCCCCCACCACACCCAATCAGGTGGTGATGGACGAGGGCACGGCCCAGAAGTACCACTTCGTGGTGGGCGACCACGTCCGGATCCTGCTGCCCAACAGCTCACCTCAGACCTTCACCATCTCGGGGCTCGTCAAGTTCGGCACCGCCAACAACCTGGCCGGGGCCACCATCGCCGCCTTCGACCTGCCCACCGCCCAGAGCCTCTTCAACCTCGTCGGCCAGTACGACGCCATCGACGTCCTGACCAAACCCGGGGCCGACAAGGCGAGCGTGCAGCGGGGCATCGCCAAGGTCTTGCCTCCCGGGGTCGAGGTCGTCACCGGCCAGACGGTGGCCAACGAGCAGACCAACAACATCAACCAGGCTTTTCTGGGCTTCTTCTCGACGGCGCTGCTGGTGTTCGCCTTCATCTCCTTGTTCGTCGGCGGCTTCACCATCTTCAACACCTTCTCGATCCTGGTCGGGCAGCGGACCCGCGAGCTCGCCCTCCTGCGGATCGTCGGCGCCAGCCGGCGACAGGTGTTCCGCTCCGTGCTGTTGGAGGCCGGCATCCTCGGGCTGGTGGCGTCCCTGGTCGGCATCGGCCTCGGCGTGCTGGCCGCGGTGGGTCTCGAGGCCCTGCTCAGTGCATTCGGCTTCACCCTGCCCTCGGGTTCGCTGGTCTTCCAGTCGCGGACGGTCATCGTCGCCCTCATCGTGGGCGTCGGCGTGACCATGGTCTCGGCCATCAGCCCGGCGCGCCGGGCAGTGCGCATCGCCCCGGTGGCGGCCCTGGCCGACCACCAGAGCGACACCACGGAGTCCTCCCGGCGCCGGCTCACCGTGGGGACCACCTTCGCCGTGGTCGGCGTCGCACTGCTGACAGTGGGCCTGACCAAGCCGGCCATCCAGCTGGTCGGCCTCGGTGCCGTCGGTGCCTTCATCGGCATCGGGATGCTGGCGCCGGTGGTGGCCCGCCCCATGGCCAGCGTGCTCGGCCGCCCCCTGGCCGGCATGCTCGGGATCTCGGGACGGCTCGGGCGGGAGAATTCCATGCGCAGCCCCCGGCGCACGGCGCAGACGTCGTCAGCGCTCATGGTGGGGCTGGCCCTGGTGTCCACCATCGCCGTCTTCGGCGCTTCCCTGTCCAAGTCGGCGACCAGCAGCGTCAAGAACGCCATCAGCGCCGACTACATCCTCACTGCGTCGGGCAACGGCCAGGGTGGGTTCAGCCGTTCGGTGGCCACGGCGGCGACCAGCGTGCCGGGAGTCAGCTCCGTCTCGACCGTCTTCAGTGGTCAGTTCGAGTTCCAGCACTCGGTGTCGAGCCTGACCGCCGTGTCGACCGAGAACCTGTCGAAGACGGTCATCCTGCGCATGGACTCGGGGTCGGGTGCCCCGGCACTGGCCGCCGGCCAACTGCTCATCGACACGACCACGGCCAACAATAAGCACCTGTCGGTCGGTTCGCCGGTGCCGGTCAAGTTCGCCCAGACCGGCGACGGCACCCTACGGGTCGGCGGGATCTTCAAGCCCAACGCCCTGATCGGCAGCTACCTGGTCGGCGACGGCTTCTTCCTGTCCCACTTCAACAACCCGCTCCCCGTGGCCGTCCTGCTGCGGACCTCCAGCGGCCCGACCATCACCGGCGCGGTGAACCGCGGTCTCGCCGCCTATCCGAACATCAAGATCCAGACCCGAGCCGAATTCGAGAAGGCGCAGGAGGCCCAGGTCAATCAGCTCCTCGGGTTGGTCTACGCCCTGCTGGCCCTGGCCGTCCTCATCGCCCTCATCGGCATCGTGAACACCCTCATGCTCTCGGTGTTCGAGCGTACCCACGAGATCGGGCTCCTCAGGGCGGTCGGCATGCGGCGGCGGCAGATCCGGTCCATGATCCGGTCCGAGTCGGTGATCATCGCCGTGTTCGGCGCCATCATCGGCATCGTCGTCGGCACAGCCCTCGGGACCGCCTTCGCCGCGTCGTTGAAGCAGCAGGGCATCACCGACATCGCTGTGCCGGTGGCCAGCCTGGTGGTGTTCCTGGTGCTGGCCGCCCTGCTGGGACTCGGGGCGGCCGCCTGGCCGGCCCGGCGGGCGGCCAAGCTGGACGTCCTGGAAGCCATCGCCGCCGACTAGCCGAAGCCGCCGGCTAACTGACTAGGTTGGCGGCCCTCGACTCGGGACCGGGGAGAAGCCCGCCGGTTAGATCACGTGGCTCCCGCCCGCTTACGCCCGACGATGGTGGACACCAGGACCGCCACGAAGAGCGCCCCTCCGTAGAAGGCATCGGTGATCCAATTGGCCAAGCCTGCCAGGGAGAGCCCGGTGACGGTGAACGAAAGGAAGAAGATGGCGATCATGGTGCCGATGACGTTGAAGCGCCCGGGCTTGATGGCCGTCGCCCCAAGATAGGCCGCCGACAGTGCCTGTAGGGTGTCGACCACGGTACCGACCTGCGGGCTGGCACTACCGTTCCGAGCCACCAGGAGTATGCCGGCGATCCCCGACAGGGTGCCCGACACGACGAAGCCGTAGAGCACCATCCGTTCAACCCGGAGCCCCACCAGGCGCGCCGCGTCGCGGTTGGAGCCGATGCTGTAGAGGTAGCGGCCGAATGGGGTGTGTTCCAGCATGTAGTGCACCAATATCGCCGCGGCCACCAGGTAGTAGAGCGTGCGCGGAATGCCGAGCCAGTTTCCCGATCCGGCCTGGATGAGCCCTGGTGAGATGCCGGTGATGATCGATTGGCCGTGGGTGTACCACTCGGTGATCCCGAGCAGCAGACTGGAGACGCCGAGGGTCACGATGAGCGAATTGACCCCGATACGAGCCACCGTGTTGCCGTTGTTGAGCCCGACGAAGGCACCGATGGCCACCGGCACCAGGACGGCCAGCCATACCGGCCAGCCCAGCCTCGACATGAATCCCGCACACAGGACCTGGGTGAGGCCGGCGATCGATCCGACTGAGAAGTCGAACTCCCCGCACACCAGCGGCACGATGATGGCCAGCGCCAGCAGGCCGATCACGGCCTGGTTGCCCAGGACGTTCTTGATATTGGTCGAGGTCGGAAAGGTGTTGGAGGTCTTCGACCAGAAGCTGAAGAAGAGCATCATGGCCACAAAGGCGATGACCAGGGCGTAGCGCTCGATGAAGTCCAACACCCGCAGTTTCCAGTTGTCGGTTGTCGTGTCCTCGTGGCCGGGGGTGGGGCCTTGGATGATGGCGGTGGACTCCCCGGATCCGGCCGAGGGATCAGTGGTGATGCTCATCGGGTCATGTCCTCCATCTCCGCGGTGCTGAACGCCAATTCGGTGAGGCGGACCGCTTCGATGTCCGGGGCAGCCACCTCCGCCGAGATCCGGCCGTTGGTCAGGACCACCACTCGGTCGGACACGTGGGCCAGCTCCTCGAAGTCGCTCGTGACCAACAGCACGGAGCATCCCTCAGCCACCGCCCGGCGGATCAGCTGGTAGATCTCGGCACGTGCATTGACATCGACGCCCTGCGTCGGCTCGTCGAGCAACAGAATGGTTGGACGCCGGCTGAGCCATCGGGCCAGTACGACCTTCTGCTGATTGCCACCGGAAAGAGTGCCCATCTTCTGGCGATCCGAGGAGGCGCGGATGGAGAAACGCCTGATGGAGCCCCGGGCGTCCGACCGCATCGCCCGATGATCGAGGTGGAGGGACCGCCAGTAGCGGGAGATCGACCCAGCCACCAGGTTGTCGGCCAGCGTGAGGTCGATAAAGGCCGCTTCCCCGCCCCGGTCCTCGGGTACGTAGGCGACACCGGCCGCCATGGCGTCGCCGATGTCGCGGAAGTGGACGGGCTTGTCCTTGAGCAGGACCTCACCCGAACGGATGCGGTAGGCGCCGAAGATCATCTTCAACAGCTCGGAGCGACCCGAGCCGTTGAGACCGGCGACACCGAGGACCTCACCCCGCCGAAGCCGCAGGTCGACGCCGCGGAGCGGACCCCCCGTCAGGGCACGGGTCTCGAGGGCCAAGGACTCGGTCTCGACGGCCGGCATATCCGGGTACAGCCGCTCGATCGTCCTACCGGCGATGAGCTCGATGAGGTGGTCCTCGGTCATCCCGGCACCTGTTAATGTCCCGGCGATCTGCCCGTCACGGAAAACGGTCACAACGCTTGCGATCTCGATGACCTCGTCCAGACGATGACTCACGAACAGGATGGTCTGACCGGCGGCGGCGAAGCGGTTGAGTGCGCCGAGCAGTCGCCCGACCTCGGCGCCCGGCAGGGATGCGGTCGGCTCGTCCAGAACCAGCACTCCGCTGTGCTGGCCCTCTTGGTCCTGCAGGGCGCGGGCGATGGCCACCATGCTTCGTTCTGCCGGTCGGAGCGACCTCACGAGGGTGTCGGGTCGGGCGGGGATGTCGAAACGCTCGAGGAGCGCTGCGGTCCGCTTGCGCAAGGCCCGCCATCTGATCGAACCGAAGGCGGTGGTGTCGAATCCGTTGCCGATGGCCAGGTTCTCCGCCACCGAGAGGGCCGGGAACACCGCCGGGTTCTGGTGGACGAAATGCAGTCCTATCGACCGGGCCTTGGCCGGGGTCATGCGGTCGGATGGAATCTCGGTGTTCCTCGCCACGATGCGCCCGCCCGGATCGCTGTGATAGACGCCGGCGAGGATCTTGATGAGGGTCGACTTCCCTGACCCGTTGCCGCCGACCAGGGCGTGGATCTGCCCGACGTCCAGGTCGAACGACACATCGCGGAGTGCCCGGGTGCCCGGGAAGGTCTTCGACACGTGGCTGATCCGCAGGGCAACGCCGGAGTCACTCAATTCCGGGACGGTCAGCGGTATCCGGCGTCCACTTCCCCTCTGGGCCGGCGGCCCGGCTGTGTTCCCCGACGACCCGGGGAGCGACATCAGCCCACTCCCCATGCCTTCTTGTACTGGGCCTTGAAGTTGATGGGCGGCGTCCAGTCCTGGCCCTGGGCAGGCAGGTTGTGGGTGGCGTCCACGATCGACCAGCCGATACCACTGGTCACCGCCTTCTGATGGAGGAAGTAGCTGTTGAGGCTGTCCACGGCTGCCCAGCCGCTCCAGGTGGAGGAGATGGCGTTGGTGGCGGTTACCTGTCCCGAGCGGATGTAGTCGATCTCGTCGCTGAAGCCTTCGCCCCCCATCACATCGATGTGGCCCTGATGGTTCTGTAGGGCGGGGACCAGAGCGAGCGTGGTCGCCGACGAGTAGGGGCTCTTGATCCAGGTGGCCTCCGGATGGTTGAGCAGTGCCGCCTGGATGGCAGCTTTGGCGTTGCCGTTGAGCAGGTCCGCCGCCGTGAAGCTGACCGTGTCGACGATCTGGGAGCCCTTCGATGCGGCGATCTGGTCTCCGAAGCCCTTCAGCGTCCAGTACAACACGGTGAACTCGGGGTCCTGGAGGGCGATGATCTTGGCGGTGTTGTGCGAATGGGCGATGATGTAGTTGGCCTGGTCCGCTCCGTAGGACTCGGTGAAGGCGTCGATATTGGGGTGCTGCGGCCCGTAGCTGGTGATCACACTGAACAGGCTCTTCTTCGCACCACCGGCGTGGGCGTCGTTGCAGTCGAAGGCATAGATCGGGGTGATAGCGATGCCGGCGGCCCTCGCCTCTTGGAGGGGCTGCTCGACCGAGGCGCAGTCGACGGCGTCGAGCACGATGGCGTCCGGGTGCGCCGCGATCGCCTGGCGCACGAGCGGGGCGTAGTTGGACGGGTTGAGCTTGGCGTCATAGATCGTTGCGTTCCAACCCAGTGCCTGGGCCGCTTCCTGTGCGCCGAGGGCGGGGATCTGGCTGCTCTTGGTCTCCTGAGCGGCCGAGATGATGATGATCGACTTGTTCTTGGCTGCCGGACGCGGGGTCGGGTCGACATTGGTGCTGGTGCCGGCGTACTCAGCGTTCGTGGCCGCTTCTGCCGCCTGGAGCGTGGCGGAGGGTGCCCCCCCACCCCCCCCGGAGCTCGGGGAGCTGGTGCTCGGGCTGGAGGAGCCCGACGAGCCGCAGGCGGCCAGGGCGGCGGTGGCGGCCAACAGCACTACCCCTCGGCGGATGGTTCTTCCGGCGGCGCTCATACGGGTCATGGCATCTCCCCCTTCCGAGGACCGGCTACCCCCGACCGATCGGCTCCTTCGGTTCCGGTAACCCTAGCCCCCGACGAAAGACGTCGACGGGCCCATTACTCCAGCCCATCACGGTGCGCGCTGACCTCCGACTGACAGGCTGGCTCGAAGCGTTGGAGGGTGACAATTCCGCACCGTGCCGCGAGGGTCCGCCGGCGCTCGGAAAGGGAATCCGCGTGGTGCGCCTGATCGAACTGCCGGGAGCCGTGCACGCCGTGGCATCGGCGCGCACCAGCGGTCCGATGTGGATCAGGCGGCCGCGGTGCGGTGGGCCGCCTCGTGCTCGAGGAGCCAGGCCTTGCGTTCGAGGCCGCCGCCGTAGCCGGTCAGCGAGCCGTCGGCGCCGATGACCCGGTGGCAGGGGACGATGATGGCAATCGGATTGCGCCCGTTGGCCAAACCCACGGCGCGGACCGCGGCGGGATTCCCCACCCACCGGGCCAGCTCGCCGTAGCTGATGGTCTCGCCGTAGGGAATCTCCTGCAGGGCGGACCACACCCGACGTTGGAAGTCGGTTCCGATGAGCTCCAACGGGACGTCGAAGCGGGTGAGCCCGCCGGCGAAGTAGTCCTCGAGTTGGCGGACGATGCCGACGAATGAGCGGTCGTCGGTCCGCTGGCCCGGCACCGGGGCCGGCGCGTGCCGCTGGTCGTGCATCGTCATTCCGGTGAGACATCCGGCCGATCCCCTCAGGGTCAACGGTCCGACCGGGCTGGCGATGGTGGTAGTGACTGTCGCTTCTCTCATGGCGCTCCTTCGGAGTCGGTGATTGGCAGGGATGGGGTCGGCGGCCAACGATTGACGGGGTGATCGTTGTCGGCCCACAGGTACTGGACGGCGTAGGCCCGCCACGGCCGCCAGCCGGAAGCGCGTCGGGTGAGCGCGGCCGGGGTCGAGGGCAGGCCGATGGCCGCCGCCCCGCGGCGCACACCGAGATCGGTGGACGGGAAGGCGTCGGGGTCCCCGAGGGCCCGCATGGCGATGGTCTGTGTGGTCCAGGGACCGATGCCGGGTAGGCGACCGAGGACCGACAGTGCCTCGGCCCGGTCGCAACCGGGTCCGAGGTCGAGGCCTCGGTCGAGCGTCTCGGACAGTCGTTCGAGCGTCTGCCGCCGGTCGGCCGGGAGTGCCGCGTCGGCGTGCCGGAGCGCCTCAGGCGTCGGAAACAGATGGGTGAGCGTCCCGTCGGGGTCCACGACCGGCTCGCCCAGGGCTCGGACCAGGTCGTGGGCGTGTGTTCGGGCCGTGGCGATCGAGACCTGCTGGCCGAGCACGGCTCGCACCGCCAGCTCGGGGCCGTCGGCACAACGGGGCACCCGCCGTCCCGGGGCCTTGGCCACCAGCGGACGGAGGACGGGGTCCGAGCCCAGCTGCCCGTCGACGGCGATCGGGTCGGCGTCGAGGTCGAGGAGCCAGCGGCAGCGGGTGATGGTCGTCGTGAGGTCCCGGAGGTCGGAGAGCACGGCCCGGCACCCGATGAAGTCCGGGTTCGGGGTGAGCTCCACGATCCCGGGCCCGTGGGCCAGGCGCAGCGTGCGCCGGTAGGTCCCACCGCGTACCTCTTCGATCCCGGGCACGGCCGTGGCGGCCAGATGCCCGAACAGGTTCTCCGGCGACAGCGGCTGCCGGAAGGGCAGTCGAAGTCGCAGTGACGCCACGCCGTCGGCCCGGAGACGCTCACCTCCCGACACCCGCGACGGAGCCCGGTCGGGGACGATCGCGAACACCGCCCGTACGGTGTCGTTGAACTGGCGGATGCTCGAGAACCCGGCGGCGAACGCTACCTGGGCCATGGGCAGGGTCGTGGTCTCGATGAGGACGCGGGCGGTCTGGGCGCGCTGGGCCCGGGCGATGGCGATGGGCCCGGCCCCGACCTCGGCGGTGAGCAGCCGTTCGAGCTGGCGCACGCTGTACCCCAGCTGGGCCGCCAGCGCGGGCACCCCGACACGGTCCACGACGCCGTCGGCGATGAGACGCATGGCCCGGGCTACCACGTCCGCCCGCGTATCCCATTCGGGTGAACCGGGGGTGGCATTGGGCCGG
This sequence comes from uncultured Acidimicrobiales bacterium, assembly GCA_963727075.1. Taxonomy (GTDB): domain Bacteria; phylum Actinomycetota; class Acidimicrobiia; order Acidimicrobiales; family RAAP-2; genus Bog-756. The sequence goes on along the minus strand of CAVSET010000006.1, from coordinate 1,062,463 downwards.
CAGCGCTTGCAGGCCCGGAAACCCGCTCGCTGGGCCGCGGCCGCCGTGGGGTAGAAGCGGACGTTGGCTCGCATCGGCGTCCGGGCCGGGCAGCTCGGCCGGCAATAGATACGTGTCGAGGTCACGGCGGTGAAGAACCACCCGTCGAAACGGGGATCCCGCGACTGCACAGCCCGGTAGCAGCGCTCGAAGTCCTCGATCACAGGAACACTCTCTCCCACGAGAGAGCCGCGAGCTAGCGGAAATACGACATGGCCGTGGTGGTCCGGCTGAGCCGGCCCGGCGGTCCGGCCGCCCTCACCGGCCGCCCTCGCTTGTCCGCCGCGGGGGGAAGATCTGCTCGAAGATCACCGTCGACACCCGACCCGTGCAGGATCATGCCCCCGTCGACCACGAGGTTCTGCCCAGTGATGAAGCGGGCCAGGTCCGAGCAGAGAAACACCACCACGTCGGCGATGTCCTCGGGCTCCCCGATGCGTCCGAGCGGGGTGGTCCGCTCGTACCGCTCCCGCTCGTGGGGAAGGAACTGCAGCAGGGGCTCGGTCAGAGCGGTGAGGATCATGCCGGGGGACACCGAGTTGACCCGGATCTCGGGGCCGTACTCCAGGGCCGCGCTGGCCGTGAGCGCCGCGACCCCCGCCTTGGCCGCGGCGTAGGGTGCTTCGCCCGCCGCCGGCCGGACCCCACTGATCGACGCCGTGGAGACGACGCGGCCTCCGCCGGCGGCTCGAATGTGAGGAATGGCGGCCCGGAAACCGAGGTAGACCCCGGTCAGGTTCACTCCGAGCAACCGGTTCCATTCCTCCGGGTCCCAGTCGTGGAGCGGCGCCTGGTTCCCGATGCCGGCGTTGTTGAACAGGGTGGTGATGCCGCCGAGTGCCGTCGCCGCTTCGTCGACGGCGCGGCCCGCAGCCCGTCGGGGTCGGTCACGTCCGCCTGGTGGGCGGTACCGCCGATCTCCTCGGCGCACCGGCGGGCCGCTTCACCGTTGATGTCGATGACCGCCACCCGGCTGCCTTCCTCGGCCATCCGCCGGGCCGTGGCGCGCCCGATGCCGGACGCACCGCCCGTGACCACCGCAAGCTGGCCGTCGAGCAGTCCCATCCCCATGCCTCCCTCCCTCCGTGCTGAACCGCGCCCGGCGGGTCGGTTCGTGTCGTGCCTGACGCTAGGCGAGCCCGCCCGGGCCGGACCGCTGGCCTGCCGGCCCCGCCAACGCCGGCAGCGGTACGGTACTCACCGCACCGGCACCAGCAGAACACCGCTCCGTCCGGTCGGCGCGGCCCGGCTCGATCCGAGTGGGAAGGAGACCACCCCATGACCAGGCGCAAGGAGCCCGGCACCGAGGCCGCCCCTCCGCCGGGGCCGCGCCTATGACAGGAAGGAGCCGCTGGAACCCGCTGACCGGGGTCGCTCGTTCGTGGGGCCACTTCGTCCGCCGGCCACGATCGACCCAGCTCCGCACGCTGGTGGTGGTGGCCGCCGTCCTTGTCGGTGTCGGGGTATGGGTGGGGACCGCTCCATCGAGCTCGTCGCCGGCGGCCACGCCGACCGGGGGCCTGTCAGGAGGGAACGGCGCCGGCTCCGGCCTGGGCGTCCAACAGGCCAGCACCTCGACACGTGGGGTGAGCGGCAAGTCCATCAATGTCGTCTTCCCCGTCGTCTCGCTCTCGTCCCTGGCCGGCCAGCAGGGCTTCGCCCAAGATGCCGAGTTCGGCGAGCAGCAGAAGGCGATCGATCTCTTCGTGAATCAGATCAACGACGGGGGAGGGATCAACGGGCGGAAGATCAACCCCATCATCACCACGTTCGACCCGGCCAGCGAGTCGGCCATGCGGGCACTGTGCAAGACCTGGACCGAGGGGTCTCCGGCCGCGTTCGCCGTGGTGGACGGCGTCGGGACGTGGACAGGTGACAACCAGCTGTGCATCACCCAGGAGGGCCGTACTCCATTCGTCGGCCAGTGGACCACGGTCACCAACTGGACCGATCTGGGTTCGCCCTATCTGTGGTGGACCGGCCCCGACCAGGCGGCCGTCCTTCGGGCCACCGTGAGCTGGGGGCTCAGCGCCCAATTGCTCGGCGGTCAGCGCAAGGTGGGCATCGTCGCCGGGGACCGCGCCTCGGACCAGGTGGCCCTGAACAATTACCTGCTGCCCGATCTCCAACGGGCGGGCATCACCCCGGTGGTGGTCAAGACCATCGCGTCCAACCCGGCCAACACGGCCACCACCAACGCCGAGGCACCCCTGGTGATACAGGCGCTTCGCAGTGCCGGCGTCGACTCGGTGATCCCGCTGATCCCCTTCAACGTGTTCTTCCCCCTGCTGCAGGCGGAGACGGCGCAGCGGTACTTCCCCCGGCTCCTGCTGAGCGACTACGAGTCGAGCATCCAGGTGGCACTCGGACTCCTGCCCACTCCCTACGCCCAGGCGCTCGACGGTCAAGAAGGGGTGACCACCGAGACGCTGAGCGGGATCGACGATGACCGACCGCAGGCCCAGGGCGGCTACGACCCGGGGGTGCGGAGCTGCTTCACCACCTGGCACAAGGCATATCCGCAGATCCCGCCGGGGAACATGTCGTTCTATATCGAAGAGCAGGGCCCGGTGGCCGGGTGGTGCCAGGCGGTGCGGCTGTTCGCCACCGCGGCACGCGCCGCCGGCCCTGACCTGAACCGTCGCACGTTCGTCACCGCCATGTCGAACATCACCGACTATCCGGGCGCCTGGACGCCGGTACTCAGCTTCGGTCCGACCAAGCGCTACGGACCGACCGAGTACCAGGTCGTTCGCCTGCACATCAACTCGCCGGTCTCGTCCCAGTGCAAGCTGCCCAAGGACAGCATTCCCCAGCTCACCTGCTGGGTCAACGTGCGGCCCTTCGTGCCCCTGCCCACCGGATGACGTGGCCGTCGGGGACGAAGCCGACGCGTCAGCGCTGATATACCAACGGGAGTGGACGGGGACCTTCTCGACGCCGACCAGCGGGAGCGTTGGCACCGCGACGGCTGGTGCATGCTCGAAGGCATCCTGCCCGACGACGAGGTCGTCGCGGCCCAGGTGGACCTGGCCCACCTGTTCCCTTCCGCCGAGCACGTGGCCAAGGAGCTGCGTGTCGGAGGCCCGGCCGGCACCGACCTCCGGTGGGACACGGACAAGCCGACCTTCCCGTTCGAGGGCCAGGCCCTCAATCGTCTCGCCGTGCACGAGCAGCTCATCCGGCTGGCTGAGGACCTGCTCGAGACGGACCAGGTGAGGATGTACCAGGGGATGGCGAGCGCCAAGTACTCCGGCGGCGCCCCCGACTACGAGCAGCTCCTCCACGTCGACTACGGCAACCACACTCTGGTCGTTCCCCGAGCCGACGTGGGCTTTCAGCACCTCGAGCTGTTCGTCTACCTCAGCGACGTGACGCCGGAGACCGCCGCCACCCGGATGGTCTCCCGGCAACAGACGGTGGACATCCCGGTCGAGCGCATGTACCTGCACCTGGGGGAGTACGCGTCCGTCTACCAGGCTGAGGTCCCGGCCACCGGCCCGGCCGGATCGGTGCTCGCCTACCGTCCGGACGTCTACCACCGGGGCACGTCGCTGACCGCCGAGGGCGCCGCCCGGTTCATGCTCCATGTGGCCTACAAACCGGTCGCCACCGACTGGCTCGGCTACCAGGCGTGGCCCTTCCATGCCGAGGGAGCGGCCTGGAACCGGTTCGTGCGCCATGCCACCCTGCGGCAGCTGGTGCTGCTCGGGTTCCCCGAGCCCGGGCACCCCTACTGGACGGAGGAGACATTGCACGGTGTGGCAGCCCGGTACCCGCACCTCGACATGACGCCGTGGCGCGAGGCGGCGGCCCAACCGAACGGGACATAGGGACGTGGCCGCCGGCGAGTTCCAGGGCCAACCAGGGGTGGACGACCAGCTCACGACGCAGGGCGGGCCATGGTGGAAGGAGGCGGTCCTCTACCAGATCTATCCCCGGTCCTACCGGGACTCGAACGGGGACGGCACCGGCGACCTCCCGGGGATCATCGACTGCCTCGACTACCTGGAATGGTTGGGCATCCAGGGGATCTGGCTCAGTCCGATCACGGTCTCGCCCAACGCCGACTGGGGGTACGACGTGGCCGACTTCGTGGCGGTGGATCCCGATCTCGGCACGCTGGACGATCTCGACCGGCTGGTCGACGAAGCGAACCGGCGCGGCATCCATGTCCTCCTCGACCTTGTGCCCAACCACACCAGCGAGCAGCACCCGTGGTTCGTCGACGCCAGGTCGGCCCGCGAGGCGAGCCACCGTCAGTACTACGTCTGGGCCGACCCCAAACCGGATGGCTCGCCGCCCAATAACTGGGTGTCCAGCTTCGGTGGACCGGCGTGGACGCTCGACGAGGCGACAGGTCAGTACTACCTGCACAACCACCTACGCCAGCAACCCGACCTCAACTGGTGGAACGAAGAGGTGCGCGAGGCGTTCGATCGGATCATCTCGTTCTGGCTCGACCGGGGCGTGGCCGGCTTCCGCATCGACGTCTGCACCATGATCGTCAAGGACGCCGAGCTCCGCGACAACCCGCCGTCACAGGAGACCGACCCGTGGGACGTCCGCATCTTCGGGCAGCGTCCCGTCTACAACAGCAACCGGCCGGAGGTGCACGACGTCATCCGTGGTTGGCGGCAGATCGTCGAGGGCTACGAGGGGGGTGCTCATCGGCGAGACCCCGGTGCCGGAGCTCGGCACCTTGGCGGAGTACTACGGCTCGGGGGATGAGCTCCACCTGGCCTTCAATTTCCCGTTCATCAACGCACCCCTGGAGCCCGGAGCCATGCGAGCCATCGTGGAGGCCACCGAGAGTGCGCTGCCCGCGGGGAGCTGGCCGGCCTGGACCGGCTCGAACCACGATCTGTCGCGGTTTGCCACCCGGTGGGCGGCGGGTGACGCGACCAGGGCGCGCCTGTGCCTCTTCATCCTCCTCGGCCTGCGCGGGACACCGGTCCTCTACCAAGGGGACGAGATCGGGCTCTGCGACGTCCCCGTGCCCCATCACCGCTTGCGTGATCCGCTGGGCGTGGCCTACTGGCCTGCCTATGTCGGCCGCGACACCATGCGGACGCCGATGCAGTGGCGAGCCATTCCTGGTGGCGGCTTCACCGGCGCCGGCGTCGAACCCTGGTTGCCCCTGGGGGACGCCGAGACCTGCAACGTCGAGGACCAACAAGACGACCCGGGCTCGATGCTCAACCTGACCCGGGACCTGATCGCCCTGCGGTCGGAGTGCCCCGACCTCAGCCGCGGCTCCTACCGGTCGCTCGAGGCCTCGCCGGGGGTCTGGGCTTGGGAGCGCGGCAGGGACATCGTCGTCATGGCCAACATGGCGGACGACGACGGCGAGCTCGAGCAGGTCGACGGGACGGTCCGGATCGCGTCGGACCGCCGTCTCGACGGCCGGCGGGTGGGCGGGCGGATGCGATTGCCGGGTTGGGGGGCGGCTGTGGTCGAACGCGACGAGACGGACCGGTCGGCGGGCCGGGCCGTTCGTGTTCAGCCGGATGCGGCCGCCTGCATCGACCAATCGAGACCACCGGCCAGATGACGGAGATAGTCCGGGTTCTCCCAGGCCTGAGGGAAGTGGCCGAGGGAGGTGGAGAAGACCCGCCCGCCACCTTCGGTGAAGCACCAAGCGAGTGGGTAGCCGAATGACGGTGCCGGCGTGCCGGCCGCCGCCTCCGGATCCAATTCCCCTTCGGGGGCGCGGAGCAGCACCGCGGCGTCGGGCCGCAGATCGCGGAACCGGTACACCTCGTCGCGCCAGTGCCAGGTGGGACCGAGATGGGCGAGGGCCGGGTGGGCATGGTCGGTGACTTCCAGGGTGCACCATTGCGTCCAGGGATGGCCGTCGAACCGGGCCCCGACCAGGCTGGCGTACTCGTCCCAGCCGTAGCAGGCGTCGGTGGCCGAGTGGACCGCCACCACCGAGGTCGCCCCGGACCGAACCCCGGCGAGCAACGCGGCGCGCTGGTCAGTCGACCACGGAGTCTCACCGATGGTGAACAGGGCGACCACACGCGCCGCGGCCAGGTCGGCGGCGTCGAGGGCACGGACGTCGGGCACCCGGCGGAAGTCCAGACCAGCGGACTCCGCCAGCTCGGACACGGCCGTAGCCGATTGGTCGAGCACTCCGTGTACGCCGGCCGGTCCGTGTTCGTAGGGAGCGACCTGGGTCACGTACAACAGGGTCGGCGGCGCCATGGGAGGGGAGCCTACCCATGCCGTGGCGCTGCCCGTCTGCAGTACGGGCGAGGGTGGCCGGGCCCGCCGCCCGGGGATCGCACCCGTTAGTGTTTCAGAGATGGTCGAACAGGCTCCGGGTGCGCCGCGCCCGTGGACCCTGAGCCGGCGCCAACTGCTCGGGGGCGGCGTGGTGGGCGCGGCCGGCCTGGCCGTGGGCGCGGTGACGTCGCCAGGTGCTGCCGGTGGAGCCGAGGCGGGAGACCGCCGTGGGCCCGGGCCGCCGCTGTCGCTCGTCGTCGACGGCTTGGCCGTTCCGATCGGGCTGGCCCCCGATGACGTCTACTTTGCCTGGCAGGTGGGGGACACCCGTCGGGGGGCGCGCCAGAGTGCCTACCGCATCCGGGTGTCCGGACCGATCACCGCCGCGGGGGCGGCCGCCACCGTCTGGGACAGCGGGAAGGTCGCAACCTCCGACCAGGCCTTCGTGGCCTACGGAGGCCCTGAGCTGGTCCCGGACTCCGCCTACCGATGGACGGTGCAGACGTGGGACGGCGACGGCGCCCCTGGCCCGCAGTCATCCCCGTCCACCTTCGAGACCGGCCTCGGCAACCACGACTGGCGGGCTTGGTGGATCGGGAGGCAGGCCAGCCAGACAGCCGAGCCCGACCAGTACACGTACGCCCGGGCGGAGGTGAGGCTGCGGCCCGGATCGGTCCTCCGGGCCCGGGCCTTTGTCTCGGGCGATCAGCAATACGAGTTGTACGTGAACGGGGTCCGTGCCGGTAAGGGTCAGGCCTACAGCTACCCGGACTCGATGTACTACGAGACGCTGGATGTGACCGGGCTCCTGCGCCCGGGCGCGGCCAACGCCGTCGGATTGGTCACGAACTGGCAGGGACCCACCAAGGGCCACCCGGCCGGTCAGCCCGGGGTCATCGCCCAGATCAACGTGCACTACGCCGACGGCCGGGCGGAAAAGCTGGTGACCGACGCACGGTGGCGTGTGCTCAAGGGGCCGTGGCTTCCCGGGACCCAGCGGGATCTCGAAGGCGACCTCGTCGACTACACCGAGAACATCGACGGCCCGGCCGAACCGGTTGGCTGGCAGCTCCCCGGTTTCGACGACCGGGCCTGGTCGCCGGCGACCGTCCTCGGGCGGGCGCCGACCCAACCTTGGACCCACCTCGTCCCGGTACGCACCCGGATCGTCGAAGAGCCGGTGTTGCCGGTGTCGCTCACCACCCTGTCGTCGGGCGCGCTGGTGGCCGACTTCGGCAAGGTGTACGCCGCGGTGCCGACGGTGACGTTCCATCGGGGCCAGGCCGGCCGGACCGTGACGATGCGAGCGGGATACCTCCTCGACGAGCCCGTCGCGGGGCAGCCGTTCACAGGCGTGCCGGGACAGGTCTCCACCACGCACGGCACGCAACACACCAATATGAGCTACAGCTACGTCCAGCGCGGCGGGCCGGAGGAGTTCCACCCCTTCGACTACCTCGGCTTCCGGTACTTCCAGATCGACAACCCGGGCGAGACCCTCACTCCGGCGGACATCGTGGCCCGCATCCGGCACACCGCCCCGCCTCCGGTAGCGCCCGCCTCGTTCTCCTCCGACCAGCCCGGGGTCGACTCGGTGTTCGACCTCGGGGCGCACTCGGCCCTGTTCACTGCGCAGGAGCAATTCCTCGACACCCCGACCCGGGAGAAGGGTCCCTGGCTGTTCGACGGATTCAACGAGTCGCGCACCGCCATGGCCGCGTTCGGAGAGCAGAACCTCACCCGCAAGTCGTTGCTCGAGTTCGCCCAGTCCCAAGCCCGGTACTGGCCGAACGGCGCCGTCAACAAGATCTACCCGACGGGGTTGGGCGCGCTCGACATCAACGAGTCGACGGAGATCTACCCGGAATGGGTGTGGCAGTACTGGATGAACACCGGCGACCGGGCGCTTCTCTCCTCTGTCTACGGGGTGCTGGTCCGCATCTCGGACTACGTCCAACGCTCGGTCTCCAAGCTCAGTGGCCTGGTGACGGCGCTACCCGCCACCAACGTCTACTACCCCTATCCCGTGGTCACCCGGCTGAACGTCCTGGGTGTCAACGTGTTCCGCCGGACCGCCGACGTTGCCGAGGCTCTGGGTCGACCGGACGAGGAGGTCAGCCGTCAACGGCGTCGGCAGCGGGTGCTGACCGCGGCCGTCAACCGGCGCCTCACGCGGGCCGACGGGATCTACATCGACGGCCTGGCCCAAGACGGGAGCCCCATCCCGACGACGTCCCAGACGGCCAATGCCTGCGCGGTCAGCTACGAGGTGGCGCCAGCCAGTCGGGTCAGTGCGGTGGCCAAGTACGTGACAAGCCTCGGCATGCAGACTCCGCCGCAGACGGCGGCGGAGGTCCTGCGCACCATGGACCTAGCCGGCCTCCATGGTGACCTGGTGGCTCGACTGCTGGATGCCCAGGGCGACGGGTGGGCCAACATCCTCGCCCGCGGCGGCACGTTCACGTGGGAGGTGTGGCAACCCTCCGACATCGCGGGCGACAGCATGTCCCACGGCTGGGGCTCCCCGGTGACGCTCGAGATCCAGCGCTCGCTGCTCGGCGTGAGGCCCCTCGAACCCGGGTTCGCCCTCTTCGAGGTGTCCCCGCCGAGCGGTGGGCTGGCAATGGCCAACGGCACGGTGCCGACGCCGCGCGGCGTCATCTCGGTGGCGTGGAGCCGGTTGCAGCCGGGTGCTCACGGCTTCTCCCTCACGGTGGGTGTGCCGGCCAACACGGTGGCCATGACGACGGTGCCGGCCAACCGCCTGAGCGATATCAGCGAGGGAGGGCAGGCGCTCGACCAGGTGCGGGGGATCCGTGTCCTCGGGGTGGCCGACGGCTCCGCCCGCTTGGAGGTCGGCGCCGGCACCTATCGCATCCACAGCGCATCATCGTCGTGACCGGCCCGGTGCCGACCGGCCGGTCCCCTAGGCGGCGGGGCGCGGCCGGGTCCGGTCGCCTCGCCCTGGTGGTGGTCGGGATGCTCGTCGCGGGGTGTGGAAGCGGCGCGACCGGTGGGTCGGCGTCGGGTCAGGCGACACCGGTGCTGAGCACCGCCCAGTTGTCGCAGGGCGGCGATCATGCCTGCATCGTCGGGACAAGGGGCGTGGTACGCGTCGACTGGTCGAACCTTCGGAACCCCATCCTCTCGGACGCCCACGGCGCGGTGAAGGATGAGGCCGTCGTATGGGCCGGCGGCCGCTGGCACCTCCTGTTCAGCTACGTCACCGATGACCCCTCGGTGACTGGCGGGGCGCAGTGGGACATCGCCTCGTCCACCAGCCCGGATCTCGTTCACTGGTCGCCGGTGTCGGCGTGGCCCCGGCAGCCCGGGGTGCTGGGCGTGGCCTCGCCTGACGTGGTGCGCAGCCCGACCGGGGGTTACCTGGTCACCTATCAGTCCGACCCGGGGTCGACCGGGTCTCCCGGCGTCGAGGACCGGCTCTTCTACCGGACGTCGGCGGACCTCCGGACCTGGTCGGCTCCCCAGCCCCTGGCGGCATCACTGGCTCCGGCGCCCGGCGACCGGATGATCGACGGCGCACTGGCGTTCGCCGGCCACGAACTGCTGCTGGGCTTCAAGTACTCGTCACCCACCCAGCCACAGGTCTTCGAGATCGCCCGCTCGACGACCGGAACACCAGAAGGCCCGTGGGTGCTGGTCGGCCGGCCGGACATCGCGGTCAACGGCGACACCATCGAGAACTACGAGTTCGTGAAGCTGGCGGGTCAATGGCACCTGGTGGCCACGTCCAACACCCTCGACCAGCCCTGGCTGTTCACCCTGGCCGGCGATCCCGCTTCTGCACCCGGGTGGTTGCACTGGACCGGCGGATACCAGCTGAGTATCCCGTCCGAGCCGTTCAACACCGGCCCGGGCATCTCGAGCGTCGGGTTCGAGCATGCCAACTCGGCGTTCATCTGCGATGCCAGCTCCCGGCCCGGCCACTTCTACTACCTGTTGTACGCCGGCAGCAAGGAGCTCAGCGAGTTCGGGGGCTGGGGCCATGCCGACATCGGCGTGGCGCGCAGCACCGATCTCGTCCACTGGCAGGTCCCGCCGGCCTGACCGGCCGTGCCCGCGTCGGTGCTCTCGGTCGGCGGGCCCCGGATGGTTCGGCCGACGATGCCATACTCTTCACATGCGCCAGCGGACGACCGGACGGGTGACCTCTCGGTGACGCCGCGCTCGAACTCCGTCGCCCTTCCGGACGGTTTCACCTTCGGCGTGGCGACCGCCGGGTTCCAGGTCGAGGGGGGCTACAACGGACCGGGCGAGCCGGCCAACAATTGGGCGCGATGGGAGTCCGGTGGACGCATCGAACCCTCGGGGAACGCCTGCGGGTTCTGGGTCGAGCCGGAGCAGGCTCTGGACCGGGCGGCATCGATCGGGTGCAATGCCTTCCGGCTGTCGGTCGAATGGACGAGGCTCGAGCCCGAGGAGGGCCACTTCGACGGCGATGCGCTCGACGGGTATCTGCGAATCCTCGACGGGTGCCGCCAACGCGGCATGGAGCCCGTCGTGAGCCTGCACCACTTCACCCACCCGTCCTGGCTGGGCGACGAGTTCTGGCTGGACGGCGATGCCCCCGATCGCTTCGCCCGGCACGTGTCCCGGGTGGTCCCGGCGCTGGCCCCCCGGTGCCATACCTGGGTCACCATCAACGAGCCCAACATCGTGGCCCTCATGGGATGGATCGAGGGGGCGTACCCACCGGGCCGGCAGATGGCGGTGGACGACGCCTTCGCCGTCCTGGACAACATGCTCACCGCCCACGTACTCGCCTACCAGGCGATCCACGAGGCCCAGCCCGAGGCCATGGTCACGGTCAACACCAGCTCATCCTCGCTCTACGAGCACGACCGACTGCTGACCGACCTGCTGACGGCCCGGTCTGCCGGGGTGTCGCGCTCGGACATCGACGCCTGGGTCGACGAGCGACGAGCCATCCACAACGATCTCTTCCCTCCCGGAGGAGTGGGCGAGTCCCTCCTGCGCCGTCTGTTCGAGGCGGCGTCTCCCTACGGGGAGCCCGGCCGGCACCGGTCGGTCGTGGACAGCGCCATCCGCTCGCGCCGTCGCCGGCCCTCCCCGCGTCGGGTTCTCGACGCGGTGTACGAGGGGCCCCACGAACGCCCGCTCGACGCCAGCGGGTTCGATTGGTACGACCCCGTCGCCAGCCATGCCACCCGACTCCCCGGCCACCGGTCCTCGGGCGGTAGGCACTGGGAGCCGTCGCGGGCCATCTGGGACGTCGTCCCCGACCCGGGCGCCATGACCCGGTGGTGCGGCGACCAGAGCCGGCTGCTCCCCGGCCTCCCGCTGTGGGTGGTGGAGAACGGGTTGTGCAATCGAGTCCGCAACGGTCGGTCATACGCCCGGCTCGACGGGTGGAACCGGCCCAGGTACCTACGCGAGCACGTGGCCGCGGTCGTCGATGCGATCGCGTCGGGGGTACCGGTCACCTCCTATCTCCACTGGTCCCTGGTCGACAACTACGAGTGGGGAAGCTACGAGCCCAGGTTCGGCATCTTCGGCATCGACCGCTCGCGCGGTCCCCGGGGCTTCCGCTGGCTGGAGACGGATGCCGAGGGCCGGGACTCGGCCGGCGCCTACCGGCGGCTCATCGACTGGGCCCGGGACGGCGCGGCAGGGCCCCCTCCCTCGGGGTGACCTCCGCTGCGGCCGGACGCGGGTGCTGGATAGAGTGACTGCCGTGTCGGGGACCGACGCCCGTCACCTCGAGGAGCGCCATCGTGCAGATCACCATCATCGGCGGCGGGAGCTACCAGTGGACCCCCGAGCTGTTGGCCGACCTCCTGGGCACCGAGTCGCTGCGGGGCAGCCACATCGTGCTGGAGGACATCGACCCCAAGCCGCTGGAAAAGATGGAGGCCTTGGGTCGGATGGTCGGGGAGGCACTCGATGCCAACGCCACCTTCGCCACCAGCACCGACCAGCGTGCCGCCCTCGAAGGCTCGGACTTCGTCATCGTCACCATCTCCACCGGTGGCTTCGAGTCCATGGCCGTCGATCTCGACGTGCCGGCCCGCTTCGGCATCCGGCAGTCGGTGGGCGACACGGTCGGGCCCGGCGGCATCAGCCGCTCGCTCCGGAACATTCCGGTACTGGTGGGGGTGGCCGAGGACATGGAGGAGGTGTGCCCGGACGCTTGGATGCTCAACATCACCAATCCCATGACCTGCCTCACCCGGGCCGTCTGCCGCCAGACGGGGATCAAGGCCGTCGGACTGTGCCACGAAGTCGGGAACTGGGCCATGGACCTGGCCATCGCCCTCGGCCGGCCGGCCGAATCGGTCCGGCCGACCGTCGCCGGCGTCAACCACCTGCCGGTGGTCGCCACCCTGGATGTCGACGGCGAAGACGGGTTCGCCATTCTGGCCACGATGGTCGAGGAGGCCGGGGGTCTGTCCGCTCTGGCGCCCACCCCGGGCCGACCCGAGGCGGACCCGTTCTCGCGCCTCGACTTCGTCCAGCGCCACGTGCTCAAGCTCACCTTGCTGGACAAGTGGGGTGCGCTGCCGGCGGCCGGGGACCGTCACATATCGGAATTCCTCCCCTGGGTCCTGACCGAGGAGTCGGGCTGGGGTGCCGACTACAACATCGAGCTCACGTCCATCGCCCGACGGGAGGAGCACCAGCAGGGGTACATCGCCGACGTCGACGCCTGGCTGGGCGGCACCAAGGACCTGCAGACCTGGCCGTCGGGCGAGCTCCCCGCCCTGGTGATCGACTCGCTGCTCACCGGCACCCCGCGGCACCTGCCGGTCAACATCCCGAACGCCGGACAGGTGCCCGATGTCCCGGCGGACGTCGTCGTCGAGTCGATCTGCACGATCGACGCCGATGGGGTGCGGGGCCGTGACGTCGCGCCACTGCCTCCGGCCTATGCCGAGCTCGTCCGCCGCCACGTGGCCGTGGGCGAGCTGACCGTGGCCGCCGCCCTCGACGGCGACCGGGCCCTGGCCGAGGCCGCCTTCTTCCTCGATCCGTTGGCCGGGCGGGGAGACCTGCATCAGACCGACGAGATGATCGGCGAGCTCCTGGCCGGCACGGCCGTGTGGCTCCCGCAGTTCAAGCTCTGATCCCGCTCCGGTCCGGTCGCCCGGCCCGGAGATACCGCTGCGCCCTGAGGAGGACCCCCATGCAACTCGGCTTCATCGGCCTCGGAGCCATGGGGCTGCCCATGGCCCGTCACGTGCTCGAGGCAGGCCACCAGGTGACGGTGGCCTCGCGTAGCCGGGGTCCGTGGACAAGGCGGTGGCCCTCGGGGCGCAACGCGGCGGCTCGCCCCGGCCGGCGTGGCCGAGTCGAGCGACATCGTGATCCTGTGTGTCCCGAGCTCGCCCCAGGTGGTCGAGGTGATCGACGCCATGCTTCCCGTCATTGCGTGCCGGCCAGGTGGTGGTGGACTGCTCCACCATCGACCCGGAGGTGTCGAGGGCGCAACACGAGCGGGTCACCGGCGTCGGCGCCGGGTTCCTCGACGCCCCGCTCTCGGGGGGCACCGCCGGAGCCGAGGCCGGGACCCTCACGGTGATGGTCGGGGGTGAGGCGTCGACACTCGAGGCGGCCCGCCCGCCCTCGATCCCTTCGCGGCCCGCATCGTCCATGTCGGCGCGGCCGGCATGGGTCAGGTGGTGAAGCTCTGCAACAACTTGATCTACGCCGCGCAGATGCTCGCCACGCCGGAGGCCACCGCGCTGGCCGTCAAGTCGGGGGTCGACATGGACAAGCTGCTCGAGGTGCTGCTGCATTCAACGGGGGACTGCGTGGCGGTGCGCACCCGCCTCCCGGTCCCCGGCGTGGTGCCCGACAGCCCGGCTTCCAACGGGTGGCGGCCGGGGTTCATGACCGATCTGATGGCGAAGGACCTCGACCTCGCCCTCGGGTACGGGGCGAGCGTCGGCGTGCCCCTGACCAGCACGGCCACCGCCCGCCAGGCCCTCACCGCCGCGGTCACAGCCGGGTACGGTCGTGAGGACTTCTCCGCGGTGGCCAAGGTGATCCTGGCCCTGTCCGGACTGCCATGAGCCCGGGCAGCCCGACCGACCGGCCGCTCGGGGTCCCGGCTCTCGTGCTGGCGGCCGACCATCGTGCCCGAGGGGTCATGACCACCGAGCGCTATACGGACTACCTCCACGCCCTCGCCCAGGCATTGCCCCACTGCGACGGCATCTTGGCCAGCGTGCAACCGTTGACGGACCTGGCCCGGGTCGGCGCCATCGGTCCCGAGCAACGAACCTACCTCTCCCTCAACCGCACCGGCCTGGCCGGCTCCGCCTTCGAGCTCGACGACCGACTGGTGGCCAGCGTGGGCCGCGCCACGGCCGACGGCTGGAGCGGCGTCAAGCTGATGACGCGCATCGACCTCGACGACCGCAACGGAGCCGCCGCGCTCGAGCTGCTCGGCCGGGTGCTCGAGGAGGCGCGGGCGTTCCGGCTCGAAGCACTGATCGAGCCCATCCTCTGGCGCCACGGGGCGATGTCCAAAGACATTGCTGACATCGTGTTGGCCGCGGTGATCGCCCATGACATGGGGGCCCCGCTCCTCAAGGTGCCGGTCCCCGACGTCCCGGCGGGAGGCGCCCGGGTCGAGGCGGTGAACCGGGTGGTGGCTGCGGTCGGTGTCCCGGTCCTCTTTCTCGGTGGGCCGCAGGTCGACGGGGGGACCGACCGGGTGCTGGACGAGGTCCGGGACGTCATGGCCGGGGGAGGTGCTGGGCTGGCCATCGGTCGGGCCATCCTCCAGGAGCCGTCGCCGGCCGACATGGCCTCCCAGCTGGCCGGGATCGTGCACGCCACGTGATCCTCACCGTCGATGCGGGCACCAGCGTCGCCAAAGTGGCGATCTGGGACCGGGACGGGCTGGTCGCCGCGTCGGCAATCTCGATCGAGACCCGGCATCCCGTCCCCGGCTGGGCCGAGCAGGACCCTTCGGCGTGGTGGACGGCGGTGGTGAGCGCCTGTGACGACCTCGGCCGCCGCGCCCCGGCGGCGATCGGGTCAGTCGACGTCGTGGGGTGCACCGGCGCCCGGCAGACCTTCGCCCTCCTCGGCGAGGGCGGGGCCCCGGTCGGGCCGGGGATCCTGTGGTCGGACCGGCGAGCGGAAAGGGAGGCGGCGGCGCTCTGCGCCCGGCTCGGCATCGACCCGGGCGCGCCCTCGCCGGCTGGGATCGTGCTCGACGCCGCCTCGGTGGCGGCCAAGCTCGCCTGGTTGGCCGACAACCAGCCGGATCTCTTCCGGGCGGGCCGGTGGGTGATGGCCCCACGTGACCTCATCGTGTGGCACCTCACCGGGACGGTCGTGACCGATGCCTCCATGGCCTCGCGCTCGGGGCTCTACGACGAAGAGGGATCCGTCGTCGAGGACCTGGCCGGCGCGGCGGCGGCGAAGCTGCCGCCGGTGGCGCCCTCCGAGCAGGTGGCCGGCTCGCTCAGCCGGGGGGCGGCGGCGGTCACCGGCCTGGTCCCCGGGGTCCCGGTGGTGATCGGAGCGGGCGACCGGGCCTGTGAGGTGCTCGGTTCGGGGCGCGTCGGAGGCGTGTCCCATGGTGAGCTGGGGCACCACGGCCAACGTCTCGGTGCCCGTACCCGCGAGGCCGGTGCCACCGCCGGGCATCGTCGCCTCCCGGGCGGCCGACGGGGGCTGGCTGCTCGAGGGCGGGCTGTCGGCGGCCGGAGCCCTGGTGGCCTGGTTGTCGCGGCTCACCGGTCGTCCGACCGAGGAGCTGGCCGACGCCGCTCGGACCAGTCCCCCGGGGGCTCGCGGGGTGGTGGCTGCTCCCTGGCTCGACGGAGCCCGCGCCCCGTGGTGGCGCCCGGGTGCCGCCGCCGGCTTGGTCGGGGTGGGCCCGGCCCATGGACCAGCCGACATGGCCCGGGCTCTGTTCGAGTCGGTGGCCTGGGACGTCGTGCGGGCCCTGGAGGCCATGGCGATGCGCCGTCCCGGAGGCCCACCGGTCGCCGGGCTGACTCTCGCCGGGTCGGGGGCGTCCATGCCGGTCTGGCGCGACGTCCTCACCGGCATCGCCGGCGTGCCGGCCACCCACCGCCGGTCGGGCCAGGCCGCATCGGCCGGTGCCGCCCGGCTGGCGGCGGGAGCGATCGGCCTCGACTGGACCCTCGACGTCCTCGACCCGGTGGCGGGGCGGACCGATCCCCGGCCCGACCGCGCCGCCCGCTACCGCCAGCTCCGGGCCCGGGCCGATTCGGTGGCGGCCACGCTGGTCGCGCTGGACCCCGCCCCGACCGAGGGACCACCATGCGGGTGACCCTGGCCTATGGGGCGGCCGGCCTCGAGATGGAGGTGCCCGATGGCGCCACCGTCGTCAGGGGCAGCGACACGGTGGCGTTGGAGGACGAGCGGGGAGCGGTCATCGCCGCGCTCCGTTCACCGACCTCCGGGCCGCCTCTCGATGAACTGGTCCCGGCCACCGGACCGGTGGTGGTGGTCTTCCCCGACCTGACCCGACCCATGCCCAACACGACGGTGTTGCCACCGCTGCTGGCCGAGCTCGAGTCGGCGGGGGCGGGCCCCGACCGGGTGGAGTTGCTCTGTGCCACCGGCACCCATCGCCAGGCCACGCCGGCGGAGATGGCCGATCTGATCGGGCCGGACCTCGTGGCGCGCTATCGCATCCGTGACCATCGGGCTGACGACGGCGACCACGTCCGGGTGGGTGAGGTCGGCGGCACGCCCATCCTCCTCGACCGCCACTACGTGGAGGCGGAGTTGCGCATCCTCACAGGGTTCGTCGAACCGCACTTCTTTGCCGGATGGAGTGGTGGGCCGAAGGGGGCCTGTCCCGGCCTGGCCGCCACCTCCACCATCCTCGAAGCCCACAGCCCGGCGCGCATCGCCGATGTCGACTCGACCTGGCTCACGACTGAGGGCAATCCCGTTCACCAGTTCGTGAGGGCGGCCACCGCGCTGTGCCCACCCGCATTCTCACTGGACGTGACCATCGACCGCGGTCGTCGCCTGACCGGCGTCTTCGCCGGTCCGCTCCCGGACGGTCACCGCCAGGCCTGCACGTTCGCCGCCAGCCGCGTCACCCAACCGGTCGAGGGTCGTTTCGACGTGGTGCTCACCACCAACGGCGGGTACCCGCTCGACCGCAATCTCTATCAGGCGGTGAAGGGGATGGCCGCGGCCGAGCGGGTGGTCCGTGACGGTGGGGTGATCGTCATGGCGGCCGCCTGCGACGACGGTGTGCCGGAGGGCGCCTTCGCCCGCATCCTCAGGGACAGCTCGAGCGCGGAGGAGCTGGTCCGGCCGGACGGTCCGGCCCGCCAGGACGGCTGGCAGGCCCAGGTGCTCGGTCGCGTGCTGCGGCGCGCCGAGGTCTGGCTGTACTCGGGCGGCCTGTCCGACGACACGGTGCGGTCGGCATGGCTGCGGCCCGTGCACGATCTGGACGGCTCGGTGCGCCAGGCGATCCTCGGCCACGGGCCCGGTGCGCGGCTCTGCGTCCTTCCGCAAGGGCCCCTCCTCGTGGCCACGCCTGGCGACGAGGTCCTCGTCCGGTAAGCAGCCTTGGCCGTGTCTGACGGCCACGTCATGGATAGTGTGTGACTTCCATGGCCGACCAGGCGCTCTTCGACTTCGCCGTTCCCGACGAGCTCCTCGAAGAAGTCGTGGCCAAGAGCCGTGACTCCGAGGCCATCGCCGACATCGACGTGATGCCCGGGACCGGCGAGGGCAAGCCGCCGCCGCTGATCGGGATCCTCCGCAAGAGCGGCTACTCCCCCCTGGTGCTGCTCACCGCGGCGGCGCTCGTCCCCGGCAGCTTCAACAGCGGGATCACCCTGATCGGCAACAACCTGGAGCATTCCTTCCACATCCACGACGCCGCCCTCGGAGCCGTGACCTTCGTCGCCCAGGTGGCGCAGCTGCTGTGGGCGGTGCCCCTCGCCCTCTGGGCCGACCGGGGCAGCCGCAAGGTCGTCGCCGCCGTGGCCCTGCTGATCTTCTCCGTCTTCGCCCCGTTGATGGGTCTCGCACCCAACGTGTGGGCGTTCACCTTCCTCTATCTGGTGGCTGCCGTGGGCTACGGGGTCAACAATACGGTGCACAACTCGTACCTGGCCGACGCCTACCCGACCGAGGGACGGGGGCGGGTGTTCAGCTGGCACAACCTGTCCGATCCACTTTCCAACACTGTCGGCATCCTCATCTTCGGGTACATCGTGACCGTGGCCCACAACTGGCGCTACGGCACCCTCACCGCCTTGGTCGGCATCCCGATCGGGTTCGCCCTCTTCAGCCTGCGCGAGCCGCCAAAGGGGGCCAACGAGTCCAGTCACATCCTCAAGTCCTCGGGCATGGACCTCCACACCCAGCAGGGCGAGGCGCCCCGCGTCCTGCTGGGCTCGGCCATCACCCGCCTCCTGCGGATCCGCTCCATCTACTACGAGCTGGTGGCGGTGGCCATCCTCGGGTTCGCCGGCACCGGGGCGCCGTTGTTCGGCAATCTCTACTTCGTCCGGCGCTGGGGGCTCGACACCGCGCAGCGCAGTGAGATCTACTCGATCATCGGCCTGGCCGCCTTCCTCGGGCTGCCTGTCGCCTACGTGCTGGGTGACCGGTTCTTCCGCCGGGCGCCGGAACGACCGCTGGCCATCGCCGGGCTTTGCATCACCGCCTACGGGGCCCTGTTCGTGAGCTCGCTCTACATGCCGCAGCTGTGGATGGTGGTGCTCCTCCAGTTCCTGGCCACTGCGGCCATCTCCCCGCTCGCCATCTGCATCTTCCTCACCCTGGCGGCCACCGCCCCGCCCGAGATGCGCACCATCTGCTTCGCCATGTTCGGCGTGTACTCGTTGGTCTTCGGCGGGTTCGCCGGCGCGGTGATCCTCGGTGCGGTCAGCGATGCGGTGGGGTTCCTCAATGGGCCGACGGTGGCCCTCACCCTCATCGGCCCGGTCTGCGCCCTGGGCGGCCTCCTGCTCTTCATCGGCTCACGTTAGGTGAAGCGCGACATCACCCTGGTCATCGAGGACGTGCTCGAGCGCTATGCCGAGGGCAAGCGCCGCCAGGCCGGGGCGGCCATCCCCGCCCTGCAGGTCCACAACCTCGATTTCTTCTACGGACCGAACCAGGTGCTCTTCGACGTCAATCTCGAGGTGGCCCAGGGGGAGATCGTCGCACTGCTCGGCACCAACGGAGCCGGGCAAGTCGACCCTGCTGCGGGCGTCTCGGGGCTCGAGCACCCCCACCGCGGCGTGATCAGGATCTACGGGACCAACTGCACCTATCTCGAGCCCGAACAGATCATCCATCAGGACGTCGCCCTGTTGGTGGGGGGGAAGATGACGTTCCCGGGGCTCACGGTGAGGGACAACCTCCGGATCGGCAGCTTCTCGATGCGACACCAGGGGTCCCGGGCCCGTTCGGCACTGGACGAGGCCATGGACCGTTTTCCGGAGCTCTCCGGGCGTCTCGACCAGTCGGCCGGCACGCTGTCGGGGGGTGAGCAGCAGATGCTGGCCCTGGCCCGGGTCATGATGACGGCGCCCAAGCTGCTGCTGATCGATGAGCTAGCGCTGGGGTTGGCACCGAAGTCGGTCGACCGCCTGATGGCCATCGTGCGCGAGGTCAACCAACAGGGGACGACGGTCGTCCTGGTCGAGCAGAGCGTGAACCGGGCCATGAGCCTGGCCGAGCGGGCGCTCTTCCTCGAGCGCGGCGAGGTACGTTTCGACGGGCTCACGACCGACCTGCTCCAGCGCGACGACCTGCTGCGCCCGGTCTTCCTCGGCGCCGCGGCCACCGGGCTGCGCTAGCGGGGACCGGTGTCAGTACCCAGTTTCGTCCTGGTCAACGGGGTCATCACCGGCCTCAGCTACGGGCTCTTGGCGCTCGGTCTGGTGCTCATCTACCGGACCAACCGGGTCCTCAATTTCGCCCAGGGGCAACTTGGGGTGGTGGCGGCCGTCTTCATGGTCAAGTGCTACTACGACTTCGGGTTCAACTACTGGTTCGCCCTGATCCTGGCGTTGGCTCTGGCCGCATCGATCGGTGCCCTCTCCGAACTGCTCCTTCGTCGCCTCTTCAATCGGCCCCGGATGCTGGTGATGGTGGCCACCATCGGGCTGAGCCAGGTCCTGTTCGTCTTCACCGCCCTGCCGTTCATCCGCCCGAAGAGCCTCTTTCGCCCTTTTCCGGTGCCCGTCGATGTCTCCTTCCGGATCGGGACCTACCTCTTCACCTCGGGCCAGGTGATCACCCTGGTGGTCGCCCCGATCGTCGCCATGGGCCTTGCCGCCTTCGTCAAATGGTCGCCCTGGGGGCTGGCCATGCGCGCCATGGCGGAGAACGCCGACTCGGCCCGCCTCTCGGGGGTGTGGGTGCGCCGGACCTCCACGGTGGCCTGGACGCTCGCCGGGGTGCTGTCAGCCTTCACCGCCATCCTCGCCTCCCCCGGCCAGACCTCGACGCTGACCCAGGTGCTCAGTCCGGAGCTGTTGTTGTTGGCCCTCACCGCCGCCATGGTCGGCGCCATGGTCAACCTGACCGTGTCGTTCATCGCCGCCATCGGCGTCGGTATCGTCCAGGAGATCCTGGTGTGGAACCTGTCGAGTACCACCCAGGTGGATCTGGTCCTGTTCGCCATCGTCCTGGGCGTGCTGCTGATCCGGATCGCCGCCCTCCGGACCGGGCCGCGTGGGGGGGAGCGCAGCTCGTGGTTCGAGAGCGCCCGGCGCCAGCTGGGGCCGGCCAGCGCCCTCCGCCGTCGGGTCGGATCCACGGGGGTGGCCCTGACGGTGGTGATCGCCGTCCTCTTGCCGTTCGTGCTCAGCACTGGCCGCACCTTCCTGCTGTCACAGATCTGCATCTACGCCGTCGTCGCCCTCTCCCTGACCGTGCTCACCGGGTGGGCGGGCCAGGTGTCGCTCGGGCAGTTCGGCCTGGTGGCGTGCGGGGCCCTCATGGCGGCCCACCTCGGGGCGAGCGTGCCGCTGGTCCTCCTCATGCCGTTCGCCGGGGCGGTGACCGCCATGATCGCCGTGGTGGTGGGGCTGCCCGCCCTCCGGGTGCGAGGCCTCTACCTGGCGGTGAGCACGTTGGCGTTCAGCGTCTGGTTCATGGGCTCGGTGCTGGCCACTCCGTGCTGGAGCGTGCCCCTGGTCAACCGCCAGCTGTGCACGGGGTTGCCGAACCCGCAGTCCACCCTGCTCCAGCGGCCGACGCTGTTCGGCATCGGCCTCGGTTCGGAGCGGGCCTTTGCCTGGTTCTCGCTCGGCGTGCTGGTGCTGTCCCTGCTGATGGTCAGGCTGTGGCGCGACCGTGGTGTGGCGCGGCGGCTCATCTCGGTGCGTGACAACGAGGTGGGGGCGGGGGCCATGGGCATCCCTCTGGCCCGGAGCAAGCTGTTGGCATTCGCCCTGTCCGGCTTCATGGCCGGGTACGCCGGCGTGTGCCTGGCGTTCGCCACCGAGCGCATCTCGACCACCACCTTCGACCCGACCTTCTCCATCCTGGTGGTGTCCATGGTGGTCATCGGTGGGCTCGACTCCATCACCGGTGCGGTGCTCGGGGCCCTGTACCTGGTCGGCCTGCCGGCCATGTTCGGGACCACGCCGACCATCCAGTTCCTCACCAGCGGGCTCGGCCTGTTGGCCTTCGTCCTCTACCTCCCGGGGGGGCTGGCCGAACTTCTCCACCAACTGGCCGATGCGGTGACACTGGGCATCGAGAAGATCCAGCAACGCCGCGACATCCCGCCCATGCCCGGCCAGGTGGGGCCGGAGCCCAAGGCGCTCGTCGACGAGGTGGCCGGATGACCGTGCCGCCGGAGAGGGCCCATTCCGGCCCGGCCCGCCTCGACGTCGAGGGAGTGGTGGTGGCCTACGGCGGCCTGCTGGCTGTCGACCATGCCGACCTGTCGGCGGAGCCCGGAGCGATCGTCGGCCTCATCGGGCCCAACGGGTCGGGCAAGACGACGCTGCTCGATGTCATCTCGGGTCTGGTCACACCGGTGGAGGGGTCGGTGGTGCTGGACGGCGAGAGCCTGGTCGAGTACCTCCCTGAGGAGCGCGGCGCCCTCGGCCTGGTGCGGTCGTTCCAGGATTGCCGGCTCTTCCCGGAGCTGTCGGTGGAGGACGTCCTCCTGCTCACCCAGGATGCCGAGCGGCCGGTCGGTGTCCTCTCCTCCACCTTGCGCCTACCCTGGGCGACCCGGTCCGAGCGGGCCAAGCGGCTGGCGTTGGACCAGATCATGGGGGCATTCGGGATCGAGCGCTTCCGGCACCATCGCATCGCCCACCTGTCGACCGGTACCCGGCGGGTGGTGGACCTCGCCTCGATCGTGCTGGCCCATCCTCGCCTGCTGCTGCTCGACGAGCCCACCGCCGGCATCGCCCAGCGGGAGGCGGAGGCCTTCGTCCCGTTGCTCCGCCGGCTGCACGAAGTGGTGGACACCACCATCGTCCTGGTGGAACACGACGTACCTCTGGTGTTCGAGCTGTGCACCAAGGTGGTGATGATGGAGACCGGACGGGTGGTCTCGGCCGGTGTCCCCGAATTCGTCCGGAGCGACCCTCGCGCCCTCGCCGCCTACCTGGGCGCCAGCGACGAGGCGCTGACCGTTTCGGGCGCCGTCCCTGTCCAGACGCCTCCGGCCGGAGGGGGTGGCCCGGAGGGCTAGTGCTGGGCCGTGCAACCTGGGCTTGGTTTGCCACGGTCCGTGGCCCGCGAGCTACATCGGACGCCGTGGGCGAATTCCCGGCCTTCATGAAGAGCCCGGCGAGCCGGAGGCCGCCGGGATGATGGAGCTGTCAGCGCTTGGGCATGGCCGGGCCGTAGGGGACGTCACCCTTCAACGTGACCCGGTTGGCAATGCGCGTGGCATCCCCGTAGTCGTCGAGGGCGTAGTGCAGGGTGGCCCGGTTGTCCCAGAAGGCCACCGACCCGGGACGCCAGTGGAACCGGCAGGTCAGTTCGGGCTGCTCGCAGTGGCGGTAGAGCATGTCCAAAATTGCATTGCTCTCGTTCTTCGACAAGCCGAGGATCGTCTGGGTGAACTGGGGATTCACGAAGAGGCCCTTGCGGCCGTTTTCGGGGTGCGTGCGTACGACGGGATGGAGGGCAGGCAGTAATTTTTCGTGCCACTCACCGTGCCACTCGTAGCCACCGCGGGCGTCGACCTCGGCCGCGAACCAGGGGTCGAAGTGGATGGCGATCAGCTGTTCGCACATGGAACGGACCGGTTCGGCCAGCCGGTCGTAGGCATCCTGCAGACTGGACCACATCGTGTCGCCCCCGACCTCGGGTGCGGTCAGCATGTAGAGGATCGAACCGAAGGCCGGCGTCTGCAGGAATGTCACATCGGTGTGCCACCAGCTGGCCCGGTCCTCGCGGCTGTCGATGACCAATACCTCGGGGTTGTCTTCGATGGCCGGGATCACCGGGTGGCCCTCGGTAACCTCGCCGAACTGCCGGGCGAAGTCGGCCTGCTGGGTGGGGGAGAGCTCCTGGTCACGGAAGAAGACCACGTGATGGGAGTTGAGCGCCTGGCGGACCTCGGCCACGGCCCGCTCGCTCAATGGCTCGGAGAGGTCGACCCCGTGGATTTCGGCTCCGATCAACGGAGACAACGGGCTGACCACGAGACCGGTCGTTACCGACATGGAGTCCTCACCATGAACCCATAGTGCCGCAACTGGCCCTCGGCCTCAACCAGGGCGCCATGACCACCTTGGCGCCGACTGTGGCAACCTGATCTCCGAGCTCGCCGCGGCGTCATGCCGTCGACCCCGAGGAAGGCCATGACCATCGAGACCGCGACCCGTAACTTCTCGCCCTGGTTCCAGGCCATCAGTCGTCTGATGGCCACCGAGCAAGTGGACCCGCTGCCAGTGGACGACCTGGCCGCGTTGGAGTCGTGGCGAGAACGGTGCCGCGATCGGTTGCGGACCCTGATGGCACCTTGGCCCGTTCCGGTTCCCCTGCAGCTCGAGATGCACGAGGAGGAGGCCTGCCCCGGGTACCGTCGGCACCGGGTGGTGTTCGACTCCGAGGAGACGATGTCGGTCCCCGCCTACCTGCTGGTCCCCGATGACCGGCTCCGGCCCGGGTCGGCCGTGCTGGCCATCCACGGCCACGGTCCGGGCAAATCGCGGATCTGCGGAACCGAGGCCGACGCCGAGCCCGGCGAGGACTATGGCGCCGAGCTGGCCCGACGGGGTCACGTGGTACTGGCACCGGACATGCGCTGTTTCGGCGAGCGCGCCGACTGGAACCCGCCGGACCACTACGGATGCGACACCAACCTGGTCCACCAGGTCATGGCGGGGTGGAACCCGCTCACCCAAAACCTCTGGGACCTCCAACGGGGACTCGACGTCCTCGCCGCCCACCCACTGGTCGACCCCGCTCGCATCGGTGTGGCGGGGTTCTCGTACGGGGGGACGCTGGCGCTGTTCCTGGCGGCCTGTGACACGCGGGTCGCCGCCGCCGTGGTGAGCGGGTACTTCTCCTCGTGGGCCGAGTCGCACAAGGTGCCCTGGAACATGTGCGGCTCCCAGGTGCTCTTCGGCATGCTGGGACAGATCGAGCACGCCGACCTGGGCGCACTTGTCGCCCCCCGGCCCTTGTTGGTCGTGTCGGGTCGCGACGACCTCCTCTTCCCGCTGGCGGCGGCGGAGGACGCAGTGGCCCGGGTCCGCCGGGTGTATGACCACCTGGGTGCGCCCGACTGCGTGGAGCACGACCCGTTCGACGGCGAACACCAGTGGCACGGCGACCGCGCCTATCCCTTCCTCGAGCACCGGCTGGGAGTCCCGACCGACGTGCCGGGGTGAGCACCCGGGCGGCGGCGACCGGGTGCTATCAGGTGGTCGGTGACAACAGTCGGGCCGAGTCCGAATCGAGGAAGATCGTGGTGTGCGCCGACCGCTGGAGGGCCGAGGCCGGGCACGAGGTCGTCACC
Source organism: uncultured Acidimicrobiales bacterium (assembly GCA_963727075.1). Classification (GTDB taxonomy): domain Bacteria; phylum Actinomycetota; class Acidimicrobiia; order Acidimicrobiales; family RAAP-2; genus Bog-756. The sequence continues at coordinate 1,037,235 of CAVSET010000006.1, read as the reverse complement.
GGGCCCTCGAGTGCGGCCCGTACCGGCCCCGCCTTCCGTGCCTCGGGTACAACGACCAGCACTCGGTGGGCTCGGAGCAGGGCGGGGATGGTGACGGTGATCGCCCGTTCTGGCACGTCGCGGTCGGTGGCGAAGTGGCCCTCGTTGACCTGCTGGTGACGGCACCCTTCGTCGAGGACGACCACCTTCACGTCCAATGCATCGTCGAAGTCGGCCACGGGTGGGTCGTTGAAGGCCAGGTGGCCGTTCTCGCCGATCCCGAGGCAGCACAGATCGAGCGGGTGCTGTCGCAGCAGGTCGGCATAGCGCCGGCACTCCGCCTCGGGGCCGGCCCTGCCGTCCAGGTAGTGGGCGGCGCGGGGGGCAGTGGGGTCGACGATCCGCTGGCGGATCCATCGCTGGAAGCTGGCCGGGTGCTCGGGCCCGATGCCGACGTACTCGTCCATATGGAAGACGACGACATCACCCCAGGGGACGTCGTGGGTCCGGGCAACCAGCGCATCGACGAAGGCCAGCTGCGAGTTCCCGGTGGCGAACATGGCATGGGCCACTCCATTGGCCGCCACCGCCTGCCGGATGGTCGCAGCCGCCTGGTCGGCCGCCTCCCGGGCCAGGGAGTCCGTGTCGGGCAGGACGCGGACGTCCGGGGTGGGCCGGTGAACGGTCTCGGGCTCGGACATGGGGGCACTGTAGATGACCGCCGTGGTCGACGATCATTGGCGACTACCGGGGATCGAAGCCGATCGGACGCCCGGGCAACCGCAGCATCCGGGCATTGGGAGAGGCCACCTCGTCCACCAGGCCGTACTCGACGGCCTCCTGCGCCGAGAAGAAGCGTCCGGCCGCGGCATCCTCGCGCACCCGGTCCTCCGGCTGACCGCTGGCGACCGCCAGCCGCGAGCAGAAGGCCGCCCATCGGTCCAGGTGGGCCTGGGCCAGCTGCTGGAGCTGGCGGGCATGGCCTTCGGCCTCGACCGCGGGTTCGAACAGGCGGAGCCGGCCATGGGGTGACATCGTGCGCCGGGCGCAGACGGCGAGCACCCCGACGGCCGGTCCGGCCACCAACCCGATGCCGGTGGCGCGCACCGGGACGCCGCACAGGTCGATGATGTCCATGAGGGCCAGGGCGGCGGCGGTGGTCCCGTCACCGCTGTCCACTTGCAGCTGGACCGGGTCGTCCCCGATGGCGTCGAGCGTCATCAGCGACGCACCCACGTCATTGGTCGCTTGGTCGTCGAGTGTTCCCGACAGGAGCACGATCCGACGCTCGAACAGTTGCTGACGCATCCAGGACTGGGCGTCAATCGGGTCGCCCCCGTCGCCGACCGGGAAGGGCTGACCCGTGAGTGGGCTGAGTGAAGGGACCGACCATGGGTCGGCACCGTCGGGCCGATCCCCGAGCCACCGGCCGATGGCGGTCACGGTCCCTCCTCCAGCGTCCACTCGAGCCTCCGGCCGAGGGCCGAGGCGTAGCGGTCCACAGTGGACATCAGGACGTCGGACGCGCCGGTCTCCAGCCTGGCCACGGCCGACTGGGACGTGCCCATGCGGGCGGCCACCTGGGTCTGGGACAGTCCGAGGGCACGTCGCCGGTCGACCAACTCGTCGGTCAGTGCCTTGCGACGATCGGACATCTCCTTGAACCCCGGGAACACCGGTTGGTGGCGTCGCTCGCCCATCACACCTTCTCCTGCACTCACCCACTGTGCTTCTTCCTGTGCCCGTCGCCGGCCGGCCCCGCCCGTCAGCCACCCGTTGGTCGAGGATACCTCAAGATAGAGATATCATAATTGATATAGCTCCGGTGGAGAACCCGCCGGGGAGGGACGACCGGAGGTACCCATGGCACTGCAGCAGTCGCTTATCCCTACCGTTCTCGAGGAGTCGAGTCGGGGCGAGCGGGCGTTCGACATCTACTCCCTTCTGCTCCGCGAACGCATCGTGTTCCTCGGCCAGGAGGTGGACGACCAGGTGGCCAACCTGATCATCTCCCAGATGCTCTATCTCGAGGCGCAGGATCCCGAGAAGGACATCTCGCTCTATGTCAATTCGCCCGGAGGTGCCGCCTACGCCGGCATGGCCATCTACGACGTCATCCAACATGTCCGCCCCGATGTGTCGACCATCTGCGTGGGCATGGGCATGTCCGCCGCCGCCATGGTGCTGTGCGGCGGTGCGCCCGGCAAGCGGTTGGCGCTGCCCAACGCCCGCATCATGATCCACCAGGGGAGCGCGGGGACCAGGGGTGCTCCGAGCGACATGGAGATACAGCTGCGGGAGGTGCTGGCCACGACCAGGCGCATGGCCGAGATCATCGCCCACCACAGCGGCCGGACCGTGGACCAGGTCACCGACGACATCGACCGCGACTACTTCATGACGCCCGAAGAGGCCAGGGACTACGGGCTCATCGACGACATCATCTCGCCGCGCCGTGGCCTGGCGGCGTCCCAGCTGGAGGTGGCGCTCGGCTGAGGGCAAGGGCTGCCATCGAGATGGTGGTGTCCGAGGTGGCATATATTGCCCGTCATGTGGCGACAGAGCAGATTGGCGTGGACGACCACGGTATTGGCCATTGCCAGTGTTCTTCTGATCTCGTGTAGCACGACATCGACCACGGCCAGTTCTTCCGATCCGGCGAAGGTGGCCGCATTGAAGAAGGCCCTCGACGAGCTGGTGTCCACCTCGGGCGGCCCACCGGGTGCCATCGCCCTGATCCAAATCGGATCCCGAGTGCTGGTCGACACGGCGGGCACGGGCAACCTGTCCACGGGGAGCCCGATCGCCCCTGACGACACGATTCGCCTGGCCAGTGTGTCCAAAGCGTTCAGCGGCGCAGTGGCCCTCGCACTGGTCGACCATAAGGTGCTGTCCCTGTCGGACACCATCGGCCGGCTGCTTCCGGGCCTTCCCCCGGCATGGGCCCCGGTGACTGTGGCCGAAGCGCTCCATCACACCAGCGGACTTCCCGACTACATCAAGAACCCGGCCTTCATTGCCGCCCTCCAAGCCGACCCCCAGATGGTGCTCACACCCGAGCAGCTGCTGGGCTATGTGGCGAACGAGCCCTTGTTGTTCCCACCCGGCTCGCGATACGACTACTCGGACTCCGACAACATCGTCGTCGGGCTGATGGTGCAGGCGGCCACGGGCAAGGACTACACTACCGAGCTCGCCCAGCACGTGACGGCGCCACTGCACTTGGGCCACACCATGTTGCCGGTCAATGCGGACCTGCCCGAGCCCTACGTCCGGGGCTACGACGTCGAGCCGGGGAAGCCGACCCAGGACGTCAGCATGGCGCTCAACCCCGGCCTGGCCTGGGCGTCAGGGGGCATGAACTCAACCACGACCGAGCTCAACGCGTTCATCCGGGCTTATGTCGCCGGTCAACTCTTCGGCAAGGCGACCCAACGTGATCAGCTGCAGTTCGTCGCCGGGAGCTCGGGACCGCCCGGTCCCGGGGACAACTCGGCTGGGCTCGGCATCTTCCGATACGAGACGTCCTGCGGCACAGTCTTCGGCCATACCGGCAACATCCCGGGCTACACGCTGTTTGCCGCGGCCGACGCCAGCGGGTCGCGCTCGGTGGTGGTCATCGTCAACGAACAGCTCAACAGCAGCCCGGCCACACCGGCGTTCACCGCTCTGCGTCAAGTCGATGGCCTCGGGGTGTGCGCGGCGCTCGGCTGAGCTCGTCCACCCCTTGGCTCTGTTCAGTCGATCTGTTTGGACCCTGTTGAGGCCGTTACTTTCCTGACCGAGTCCGACCTCTGACTGTCCGTGAGAACTGTGAGCCGAAGGGGCGGCTCGGATCATCCCGTGTAGTCGGTGATGGGCCGGGCCGGGGCCACGGGGCTGAAGGCATTGGGCACGGGGTACTGACCGAGCACGAAGTTGAGGATGGCGGCATGCTGCATCTCGACCGGTTGGATGCTGGCCGCCACCTTCACCGAAGAGGCCGCTTTCACCGCGCCGACGGCAGCCTGGTAGGTCGCCGCCGCCACGTCTTCGAGCATCAACGCCAGCTTCGCCGCACCGGTCACGTCGGTGACCTTGGCGAAGTCCTTCGTGATGGCCGGGGTGAGGACCCGGTCCGGGGCGGTGATGGCTTGGTGACCGGCGGCCACAATGGCGGAGTTCCAGGCCTGCGCGTGCTGGGTGTGCTGGGACTTGACCGTCGTGGCGAACGTGGCCACGGCCGGGGGCACGGTACCCAGCTTGCCGGCAGCTGCCGCCGACAGCACGTCTCCGTACGCCGCCACGGCCAGGTTCTCCAGACTGGCGGCCAAGGCCGCCACAGCGAGGTCGCCGGTCAACTTGCCGCCGGTAGGCATACCCGAGGATCCATTGCCCGCGGTTGTCGCCGGACTCGACGAGCTGGACGAACAGGCGGCCAGCAGCGCTCCGCCGGCCACGGCACCGGCCCCGATGAGGAAGCCCCGTCGACTGGTGCGGGCCCGCTCGGTCCACTGGTCGACGGCTTCGCGCATGGCGGGCACACCGACGTCGTGGTGGATGTGCTCGAGGTCGTCGGTCATGACCGCGAGCTCGTGCTCCGAGATGGCCATCACTTCGGGATTGCGCTTCCGACGCCTCATCAGAGTGCTCCTTCACTGGCCGGGCGGGCCTGATCGGTGGGGAAGAACGCTTGGGGGAACCCGACGGATCCGGCGGCGGCGGGCAGCTCGGCGGCGTTCGGGGGCAGGGCGATGAGCTGGGGCGCACCGCCGGCCAGCAATGCTTGCACCGCCCGCAGAATCGACGCGTGCTGCGCCTCCACTCCCATGATCGATGCGGTCAGCTTCTTGGCATTGCCGTCGGACAGAGCGGCCACATCGGCCACATAGGTTTCGGCCGCGCCCTGCTCCAGCTCCAGTGCCAGGGCCACCACGGGACCGGGCGAGGTCAAGCCCGGCACCGCAGCTTGGACCACCCGGGCCAGGACGGGGTCGGGATTCGTCTGCATCTTGCCGCCGAGGCCGGTGATGGCGCCGTTGAATGCGTCAAGGTGCTGCTGGTGCTGCTGCATGGTGGTGGTGGCGAACGCCTTGACCACGGCGTTGGCGGATGATCCCCCGATGAAGGGAAGGGTCAGCGCCGTCTTGTAGGTGGCGACGGCCAGCACCTCGATGGAGGCCGCGGCCTGCAGGATCTGAATGTCGGTTGCCGCGGCTGCGAACGCCGGCGATGCGAACAGGGTCTCGAATGCACCGGCGATCCCGGCGGCAGCCAGGATGCCGCCGCCGAACACCGCCTCGGTCATGAGCTGCGACCGTCGAGCGGCAGCGTCGCGGGACTCGTCGAGGTCGATGGCCCCCTGGGCCCGAGCCTCGTGGCCTCGTTCGACCATCTCCTCGAGGGTCGTCGCGGTGGTGGTCATGGCGTCGTGGTGGAGGTCTTCGGACTCCTCGATCAGCAGGTCCATGGAACGGGGATCGACGTCGAGTGCGCCCTCCTCATGTGCCGGTCGGCTCGAACTCAGCCTTCCTCTCATGGTCTTCCTCCCGGGTTGATGGATGGAGATGGGCCCCGAGGCGCGTCTGTCGACGTCGCGGGCGATCTGGTCGCTGCCTCGGTCGGGACTTCAGCCGGAGACGGTGAGCGTTCCGGACATGTACTGGTGGATCGAGCAGATATAGGGATAGCTGCCGGCCGTGTTCGGGGCGGTGAAGGTCTTGGATTGACCCGCCTCGATAGTTCCCGTCGAGAACCCGCCCTTGGTGGCAGTGAGCGTGTGCGCCACCTGGTCCATGTTGGTGACCGTGACGGTGGCGCCGGGCGCAACCGTGAGGGTGCTTGGCGAGAAGGCGAAGTTCCGAATCGTGATCGAGTCCCGGCCGGACGGCGGACCATTCGCCGAGGTCGTCGAGGTGCCGGCGCTACCGTTGCCCGAGCATGCGGCCAGTACCAGGGCCGTGCCGATCAACAGGGCGGCCAGTGTCCCGGTGATGCGTCCGGATCGCTTCGGGGAACGGAGCTCGATGCCTTCTTGCCGTGGCTGCGTCATCATCGGCTGGTATTCGATGCCGATGGGGATCCGGATGAGCGGGTGTCAGCCTCATGCCCGGGGCCGAGCCGGGCGTTCCACTGGCGGTGACGGCTCGCCGCGCCCGGAGGCGTCGGCGAACTCGAACACGGAATCGAGAGAGCGGCTGAAGGGAATCGAACCCTCGTCATCAGTTTGGAAGACTGAGGCTCTACCATTGAGCTACAGCCGCGGGACGCGAGGACGCCGAATATACCATCGCGCCTCGTCAGCCGACCCCGATGGCCCGGGATGTCACGGGGGTTTCGCAGGGTATGGCACCGCACGACGGACACCCGGTCGAGCGAGGTCGGAGTGTCCGGGCTCGGCGCCGGAGCAGCTATTGGCCTACCCCGGCGGCCACAGCGGATGGTCGACGGTGAACCCTGCCGGAGCACCCCACCGGTTCCGGTAGGAGACCTCGTGCACCGGTCGGCGAGGGGCCACGCCCCAGCGGCCGGTCGGATAGCCGAAGCTCACGCAGCAGGCCATCACCCAGTGCTGGTCGCGGGGGACTCCGAGGATGTCGAAGACCTCGTCGGGGTGGAAGAACGCCGAGGACGACCGTGAGCGAGCTGCCGAGGCCCTCGGCCCGTGCCGCCAGTTGCGCGCTCCAGACTGCCGGGAAGATCGAGCCTCCCGGTCGGGTCGGCCTGCACGAATCCGAACAGGAACAGCGGCACCTCCTCGAAGTGGTCCGCCAGCCACTGGGCGGACCGCTGGACCTTGACCATCTGAATGCTCGACTTCGGACTCGGGATCTGCCGCCGCCGTCGGCCAGCCGGTCGGCGTAGACGGTCTCCCAGAGCTGCTCGATCGAGTGACGGTAGAGGGGCCCGATCTTGGCGATGACGGCCGGGTCGTCGACCAGGAGGAACCGCCAGTTCTGGGCGTTGCCGCCGGTGGGGGCCCGGATGGCGGCATCGAGGATCCGGGCCTGGACGTCGATGGGCACCGGATCGGTGCGGACCCGCCGCATGGCTCTGGTGGTGTAGAGCGCTTCGTGGATGTCCACGGGTTCCTCCCTGGTCGGCGGGCGTGCCACCGTACCGCTCCGAGCGGGGAGGGGTCGGCGGCGACGGTCCGCGGGCAGGCGGGATGTGCCGGCCCGGCCGACAGGGGCCGAGCCGTCCACTTCCGGTGCTATGACCGGACCATGCCATCGCCGATCCCGGAGCCGACCGAGCCACGAGACCGGGCGTCCTCGGGCCACCCTCGAACTGACCGTCGGCGCCATCGCCTCGGGTGGGGGTGCGTGGCCCGGGCGGACGACGGTCGGGTGGTCTTCGTCCGCCACACCCTGCCCGGTGAGCGGGTGCTCGCCCGGGTGACCGCCGAGACCTCGTCCTTCCTCAGGGCCGATGCCGTGGAGGTCATCGAGCCCTCCCCCGACCGGGCGGTGGCCCCGTGCCCGCACGCGGGGCCCGGCCGCTGTGGCGGGTGCGATTGGCAGCACGTGGCGCTACCTGCTCAGCGCGCCCTCAAGGCGGACCTGGTGGCCGAGCAATTGCGCCGACTGGCCGGAGTGGACCGACGGGTGAAGGTGGAGGAGCTCGAGGGGCGCCCCTGACGGCCTCCACTGGCGTACCCGGGTGCGGTTCGCCGTGGACTCCACCGGGCGGCCGGGGTTCCACCGCCACCGGTCCCACGACCTCGAACCGGTCGAGGCCTGTCCCATCGCCACCCCCGCCGTCACCGGGGTCGGAGTGGGCTCGGCCCGCTGGAGAGGAGCCCGGCATGTCGAGGTGACGGCGTCACCCGACGGGGGACCGCCGAGTCGTCTCGGTGGACGCCGGACGGTCCGGGTCTGACCGAGCGGCCGCCGGTGAATGCCGGGGTGGTGGTGAACGGCCATGTGGAGCAGGCACCGGGCCGGGCCGTCTTCGAGGTCCTCGGCCACCGGTTCGAGGTGAGTGCCGGCGTGTTCTGGCAGGTCCACCCGGCCGCCGCCGCCGTACTGGCCCGGTGCGTGTTGGACGGGCTGGCGCCGACGCCGGGCGAGCGGGTGGTGGACCTCTACAGCGGCGCCGGCCTCTTCACCGTGGCCTGCGCCCGGGCGGTCGGATCGGGCGGGTCGGTGATGGCGGTGGAGCGCAGCGGGCGGGCCTGTTCCGACGCCGCCCGCAATGCGGCCGGCCTCGGTCAGGTCGAGATCCTCCGCTCCGAGGTGACCGGACCCGTGGTCGCCGAGCGGTTGGGCGCGCCGGACCTCATCGTGCTCGACCCGGCCCGCAGCGGCGCCGGACTGGCCGTCATGGAGTCGCTGACATCCCTGCGACCTCGGCCGCGGGCCCTGGCCTATGTGTCCTGCGACCCGGCCTCGTTCGCCCGCGACCTCCGGGTCCTGCTCGACGCCGGATGGTCGATCGCCTCGCTACGGGCGTTCGACCTCTTCCCGATGACCGCCCACGTCGAGCTGGTCGGGATCCTCACCCCTCGGTCAGATGGTTGAGCTGCCCCCCGTCGAGTAGGAGGCCCGTCCGGTGGCGGACACCGTCTGGACCAGCCCGAGGCACATCTCGTCCGAGGATCCGTCGCCCCAGGTTACGAAGCGCGGGGCAGCTTGCGCAGCGCGGGCAGCTCCTGACGGAGGGTCGGGTCGTAGGTGCAGGTAACCCCGATCTTGTCGCCGCGGTGGGTGAGGATCGGTGTCTTCAGGGTGTACGAGCGCTGATAGTTGAAGTCGTAGTTGGTCACGTTCAACAGGGTGCGGGCCTGTGGGGTCCCCGGATCCAGCACGATCTTCATGCCCCGGCCCAGCAAGTGCATGTGGACCCCGAGTCGCACGATGTTCTGTCCACCCCTCACGCCCCAGGTGCACGTGGTGGTGTTCCCCGTCGGCGGGTTGGCCGGGTTGCGGTCACAGATGGTCTCGAGGGTGTCGACGAACCCGGCCGCTTCCGCTCCGAAACGCTGGCTCGTGTCGGCCAGCGAGGCGGTGCGGCTGCACAGCGGCCCGCTCACGCTGGCCGGGCAGGGGATGTCGGGAGGTGCCGGCATCAAGGTGAGCGAGAGAGGCTTGAGCGGAGTCGACGCCGGGACCGTGTTGAGCGTGAGCTTGGACCTGACCGGCTTGTCGCCACGGAGGAGGTTGTAGTGGATCTGCATGATCACCATGCTCCCGGCCGGGAGCTTGACCCCGGTCCCGGCGGGCAGGATGTCCTTGCCGTGGCCGGGGGCCCACGCCGTCAACCAGGGCGTCTCACCGAGCGAGGCCAGTCCCGTGCCGGGGAGGGCGGTCTCTCCGAAGCAGGTCCAGCCCTTGCCGCCGACGTCGGCCGCCTTCGCCGCGTTGACCACCTGGGGCGGCACCAGGAAGAGGATGGCGTGGTGCACTTCGACGCTGTTCGGGAAGAACTGGCTCGAGACGATGAACGAGTTGGCCGCGACATGGGGGTCTACCAGCGTGCAGTGGTAGTCGTCGGTGGCACCCGTCGGTGCCTGCGGCGTATACGCCTGGTTGGCCTGCATCTTTATGGTGCTCACCCGGGGCGATGCTCCCGCGGCTGAGGTGAGGACGCCGGTGGCGAGCCCCGCCGCGGCGAGGACAATGACGAGGACCAGGCGCGTCAAACGGGAGGTCATGGGCGCGATCCTACCGCCGGCGGCCGGCGGCTGCCGGGTCATCGACCTCGGGGACAAGGCAACCGGCGATTCCCAGAGGAAGCCCATCGGTGGCGTGGCGCCCCGAGGCCCGATCACGACCGGTGGATAGTCCGCCTCACGCCGGGGCACGTCGCCTGACCCCGAGGGGCTGGTCAGGCGATGGCCCTGGTCACCGTGAACGAGACCGGCTTGGTGGCCACGGTGGCGGAAACGTGGAACCGCCAGGTTCCCGGGCTCAGGACCACGATGGCGCTGAGGTGGCCAGGGCTCAGCCGGAGCTGGCGGAGCACTTCAGGAGGGCGGCCGTCGCCGCTGGCCGTCACCAGCGGATTCACTCCCTTGAGATCACCGGCCGGGCCGCTGAAGACCATGTGGAACTGGTCGACCCCCACGCGGCCGGGCGAGAGATAGGTCTCGACCGAGCCGCCGTCGGGGAGGGCGATGGTGGTCACCGGGGGAAGCTCGGGGAGCAGGGGCTGGCCCCGGGCGGGGGAGAGGGCCTGGCTCACCCCGGTCAGCGCGGCGAACAGCACGACCGGGAGCAGCACCGACACGGCGACGCCTCGGCGTCCCCGAGCGGACGGCGACCGCCCGACCGGTGTCGAGCCGTTCCGGCCGAGCCGGGTCAGCCGGAGACTGTTCAGCACCACGATCACGCTGGACAGCCCCATCGCCACCGCCGCCACCAGCGGGTCGAGGAGCCCGAAGGCGGCGAGCGGCAAGGCTGACACGTTGTAGCCCATGGCCCAGGCGAAGTTCTGGACGATGACCGTGTAGGTGGAACCGGCCACACCGACAGCCAGCGGGACTCCGTCGAGATCGCTGCCGAGCAGGGCCACGTCGCTGTTGGCCAGCGCGGCCTCGGACCCGCTGCCGATGGCACATCCGACATCGGCCGCGGCCAGCGCCGGGGCGTCGTTGACCCCATCGCCCACCATCAGCACCCGTTGGTCGGCACTCCGCATGGCTGCCAGCGCCCCGACCTTGCCGGAGGGGGAGAGGTCGCTCCGAACCGTGTCGATGCCGAGCTGGCCGGCCACGGCGTGCACGGCCGCGGCGCTGTCGCCGCTCAGGATGCCCGAGGGCAGACCCATCGACCGGAGGTGTCCCACGGCGTCCCGCGCCTCGCTTCGCAGGGGTGTGGCCACGGCAATGATCCCGACCGCCTGTCCTTCCCTGGTGACCAGGACCACCGTCTCACCCCGCCCGGACCGCTCGCCGGCCGAGCCGCGGAGACACTCGGGGAGATCGGAGGGCACGGTCCTCCCCACCTCGATCCGGTGCCCGCCGACCTCGCCCCGGACCCCGATGCCGGGAAGCGAGCGCACGTGGCGGGCACCGGCGGCCGGGCGGGCACGAGCCACGATGGCGGTGGCGATGGGATGCTCGCTCTCCGCCTCGACCGCCGCCGCCCACGACAGCACCTCGTCCTGGTCGACGCCGGGCACGGTGGCGACCGCAGTGACCTCGGCGTGGCGCTCGGTCAGGGTCCCGGTCTTGTCGAACACCACCCGGTCGACCTTGGCCAGACGCTCGAGGACGTCCCCGCTCCGCACGAAGATGCCGAGTGCGGCGGCTCGCCCGCACCCGACCATCATGGCCACCGGCGCGGCCAGGCCCATGGCGCACGGGCAGGCCACCAGCAGCACGGCCAACCCGCTCAACACGGCCTGGCCGAGGTTCCCGACGACCAGCCACCATCCGAGGAAGGTGAGACCGGCCCCGGCGAGGACGGCCGGGACGAAGATGCCACTGATCCGATCGGCGATCCGCTGGAGTGGCGCCTTGTCACGCTGTGCCTCGTCGACCAGGCGCTGGAGGCGGGCGAGCACCGACTCGGCTGCCACCGTCTCCACCCGGATGACGAGCGCGCCGCTTCCGTTGCGCGTGCCGCCGGTGACCTGGCTCCCCGGGCCACGGTCGACCGGCAGGGGCTCCCCGGTGAGCATCGACTCGTCCACCGCCGACCAGCCGGAGACCACGGTACCGTCGAGCGGGAGGGCCTCGCCCGGTCGGACCCGCACCAGGGCGAGCACCGGCACGCTCTCGGGCGAGACCAGTTCACCCTCCTCGTCCTCCACGGTGGTCACCACCCGGGCGGTGGGGGGGCGCAGGGTCAGGAGGGAGTGCATGGCCACGGCGGCTCGGGCCCTGGCCCGCGCCTCGACGGCCCTGCCGGTGACGAGGACGGCCACGATCAGTGGGGCCATCACTCCGTGAAGGCGGGCGGCGAACGCCCCACTGCCTCCGAGGTGGAGGTGCCGGCCGCCGAGGGCGATGGCCTCGACCGCGCTCACCGCCAGAGCCGACAGTGTGCCCAAGGCGATCAGGGTGTCCATACTGGTGGCACCGTGCCGTAACAACCGGGCGCTGTTCCGCAGGAACGGCCAGCCCCCGGCGAGCTCCACTCCGATGGCCAGGGCGAGCACCGTCCAGCCGGCGGCAGCCGACTCGGGGGAGAGGAGTGCCACCGACAGGGCCAGGATGGCGAGGGGCCACGAGATGGCGGCCCGCAGTCCCCATCGGTCCGGATCGTCGCGGCGGCCGGTGTCCGCCTCCCGTTCCTCCACCGGTGTGGCCGTGTACCCGGCTTCCGACACGGCGAGGCACAGCTCCCCGGTACCGAGCTGGGCGGGGTCGTAGGAGACGAAGGCCCGCTCGGTGGCCATGTTGACGGCGGCGCTGGCGACGGCGGGCAGACGGGAGAGGGCGCGTTGGATCCGGGTGGCGCAGGCGCTGCAGTGCATGCCGCCCAGCTCGAGCTCGGCCGTGGTGAGCGGCCCTTCCTCCGTCCCGGCCGGGTGGACCTCCTCCGTCGGGACAGTGAGCACCGGTCGAAGCCCGGTCCTAGGCCAGCGGGGCGGCCGAGTAGCCGGCACCGGCGATGGCCTCGGTCAGATCGCCCATCCCCAGCAGGGAGGGGTCGTACTCGATGGAGGCCCGGCCCTGGTCGAGGTCGACCGAGACGGCACGCACCCCCTCCTGCTCAGCGAGCACCTCTTCGATCAGGGTGGCACACGACCCGCAGTGCATCCCGCGCACGGCCAGCTCGGCCGTGGCCGAGCCATCGTCACGGCCCGGTCCGGTGATGCGTGGCGAGGCCGAGCCGGAGGGAGAGGTCACCGTACCAGCGTAATTCCCACCGGACCGGGCTGGTGCGGCGCCTTCAGCCGTCCACCAGGCGCTGGAACTCCTCGTCGTGCACGCCGGCGGCCTGCTTGTCGGCCAGCGATTCGAGCCACTGCTCGGCCGGCTCGCTCTGCATGGCCGCCACCATCTGTTTCGGGATGGCCCGCATCACGTAGTCGTCGGGCATCTCCGGGTCGTGCCGCACCCGACGGGCCATGGCCGCCTCGATGAGCGGCTCCCACCGGGCGGCCCGGGCCGGGCCGGCGAGCTGGTCGCGCTCGACGAACTCGGGCAGCACCTCGGTCCCGAAGAGCTCGATGGACTCCATGATGTGCTCGTGCCGGTTGCGCCCGGCTTGCATGACGAAGATGAGCTGGTCGATGCCGGCGTCCTCATACCGGCGGAGGAACTCTCGGAGCTGCGCCGGCGTGCCGATGGCGCCGCGAAGTCCGGTGTGGTCACCGGCGGCGGCCTTGGCTCCGAGCGTCTCCTGCCGGACGGCCAGCGCCGCCTCGGGCGAGTAGCCCATCTTCCCGCGCCGCTGCAAGAATTCCTGCCAGACGTCGGTGGTCGCCGGAACGTGGTCACCGAAGACGTAGTAGTGGGCCAGCGAGTACCCGAAGAAGTTGGCCCCCTCCAGCCCGCGGGCCAGTGCCTCGTCCTCGCTCCGGGCGCACATCATGGGAGTCACGCAGGCGACCTGCGGGTTCACGGCCAACCCGACCGGGACGCATCGCTCGCTCAGGACGGCCTCGTAGTCCTCCACCCATTGCTTGGCGTCCTCGGGCTCGACGAAGGCGAAGCTGAGAGCGCCGATCCCCTTCTCCGCGGCCAACAGGATGGTGTCACGGCGGCTGCAGGCCACCCACAGGGGAGGATGGGGCCGTTGCACCGGCTTCGGGACGACGTTGCGGGGGGGCATGGAGACGAACGTGCCCTCGACGCCTCCGAAGGGCGTCTCGGTCATGCACCGGACGGCCACCTCCAGTCCCTCGAGCCAGGCTTCCCGCTTGGTGACCCGGTCGACGCCGAATCCGGCCAGCTCGGCCTCGGAGGAGGATTCCCCGGTCCCGAACTCGACCCGGCCCCCGGAGACGAGGTCCAGCATGGCGATGCGCTCGGCGATGCGGGCCGGGTGGTTGTAGCCGGGGGCAGTCTGGACCACCCCGTGGCCCATGCGCATGCGCCGGGTCCGCTGGCTGGCGGCGGCGAGGAACACCTCGGGCGCGCTCGAGTGGGAGTACTCCTCCAGGAAGTGGTGCTCCACCTCCCAGAGGTACTGCAACCCGAGCCGGTCGGCCAGCTCGATCTGGTCCAGGGCGTCGGTGATCAGCTGCTGCTCGCTGGTGTCGCTCCACGGACGGGGGAGCTGATGTTCGTAGAAGATCCCGAACTTCACAACTCCACCTGGCCGAGGGTGTGGTCGACGGGTGGATCGACCAGCGTGCCGTCATCGCCGCGGACGACCGACCCGAGCGAGAGCATCTCGGCGATGAGATCGGCCGAGTCAGCCCGGCCGGCCAGGGCGTGCTCGACCTCTCGCATGGCGAAGGCCAGGTTCTCCTGGCGCCTGAGCACCAACGAGTCGCGGATGGCCCGGTCCCAGAGCGCACCGACCATCTCGGTGCCGTCGTGGCGGCGACCGCTGGTGCCGACCCAGGTCCGGTCGCGCATCTCCGACAGGGCTGTCCGCAACCAGGCGACGTGGGGGGTCTCGTCCGAGCGGATGTAGGACACCAGCCGAGCCGCCTCACCGTCGCCCGCCACGAGCTCCGTGTCACCGAGCACCGCCTCGGCCCACCGGAACCCGTGGAAGGCGGAGATCTCGATGAGCAGCAGACCGATCATCCGGCCGACCACCGACTCCAGCACGAGGTCGATGTCGTTGGGCAGGACACGCGACACCGTGGCCTGCCGGCGGAGCTCGGCCAAGTGCGCCTCCGACTTGGGAGCCGGGTCGATGCCCATCCGAGCCAGCATGCGTGCCGTCTGGTCGGCGGCCGCCGGATGCTCGAAGGCGATATCCCGGGCGGCGAACCACATGCGGTCGTGACCGGCTTGGTCGCCGAATCCCGATTCGTCCCGGGCGTGGGCCTCGAAGAGACCGCCGTCGATATGGGCGATCGCCGTGCCGCTGATGTCCTCGTCGAAGCATTGTTCGAAGGCGGGCACGGGAAGCTGCCGGAGCAGGCCCCCGAACCCTTCCAGGGTCCCGATACGGGAGAGTGCGGAGATGGTGGGCTGCGGGGCGCCGACGCGGATCAGGAACTTGGACTGCTCCACATTGGGGAAGTTCTCGGGCCACGTGTCCAGCGGGACGTCGAGCAGCGGGGTGGCGAATTCGGCCAGCCGTTGCTCCTCCCAGGCGCGTATCGCCGGCCACCGGTGAAGCGTTCGGGGGGACACGTAGTCGCCCCGCTCGTCGAAGCCGCCGTGGCAACGGATCCCGTCCGCCAGGAGGGGCTCGACGATCGGATGGTCGGCGAGCAGCTCGTCCTCGGTGAACTGGGTCTGCAAGGTGGTCATCGCGCCGTCCCCCTGGGCACCGCGTCCGGTGCGGTAGGCCCGAGTGTAGGTGAGCCGGGTCGGGACGGTTCGTTCAGCTGACCGCGGCGCTGGCCTGGTAGCCGGCGATGAGCATCTCCGCCTCCCGCCCGACGAGGGGCGGCGACATGAGGAACCCCTGGCCGTGCCGGCACCCCAGGTCGACCAGGCGGTGCAGCTGGCTCTCGTGCTCGATCCCCTCGGCGATCACCTCCAACCCGAGGCTCCGGGCCAACCCGATGATGGTGGTCACCAGGGCGGAGCTGGGCTCGTCGGCGGTCACCAACGGGTCGATGAACGACTTGTCGATCTTCAGGATGTCGACCGGGAAATGCTGGAGGTGGCTGAGCGAGGAGTAGCCCGTCCCGAAGTCGTCCACCGCGATCCGGATGCCCATGGCCCGTAGCTCGGCGAGCGCCCGGGTGGCCCGGCCAGGGTCCTCCATGAGGACGCTCTCGGTGACCTCGAGAATGAGCCGATCCGGGCTGACGCCGCTCAGTGACAGTGCGGTCCGGACCTCGTCGGCCAGCTGCGGAGACCCGAGCTGTCGCCTCGAGAGGTTCACGGAGAGGCTCAGGCCGTCGCCCGAATGGGTCGTCCACGCCGCCAGCTGCTCGCAGGCCTCGACCAGCACCCACCGACCCAGGGGGACGATGAAGCCGGTCTCCTCGGCGATGGGGATGAAGCGGAGGGGGTCGACCTCGCCGAGGGTGGGGTGGGCCCAACGGACCAGGGCCTCGAACCCGCAGAGCCGGCGGTCGGACAGGGACACGACGGGCTGGTACTGGAGGAAGAATTCGGAGCGGCCGAGCGCCCAGCGGAAGCCGTTGGTCATGTCCAGGCGCTCGAGCATCCGCGACCGCATCGACGGTTGGAACACCTCGACGCAGTTCTTGCCGCGCTCCTTCGCCTCGTACATGGCCGAGTCGGCCTCGCTGAGAAGTTGTTCGGTCGTCTTGCCTGTCTCGCCATAGGCCACGCCCACGCTGATCGACAGGCCGACCTGGTTCCCCTCGAAATCGGGCGCGTCCCTCAGGACGCTCACGATGCGGCGGGCGAAGTCGACCGCGGCATCGGGGTGCTCGATGCCGATCAGGAGAACGGCGAACTCGTCGCCGCCGAGCCGAGCCACCGTGTCCCCCGGGCGGACGATGGATGAGAGCAGTCGGCTCGCCCTCACCAGCACGCCGTCACCGACGTGGTGTCCCAGGGTGTCGTTGACGGTCTTGAACCCGTCGAGGTCGCCGAAGCACAGCGCCACCGACCGGCCCGTGCGGGGTGCGGCGGCCAGGGCATGCTCCACCCGGTCGTGGAGCAACGCCCGGTTGGCCAGGCCGGTGAGCTCGTCATGGAAGGCCAGGTGCCGGAGGTCCTTCTCGAGGGCGTCCCGTTCGCGGTGCGATGCTTCGAGGGCCCGCGCGTGCACCTCGATCTCGCTGGTCTGTCCGGTGATCCGCCCGATGAGCCACATCATCCGAAGGTAGATGAGAGCGAAGACCGCGACACAGAGCGCGGATTGGACGGGGACGTCGACGGGCGCACCCAGAGAGCTGGCGACGAGCAGGATGCTGGGCGGGACGAAACCGGCGAACACGACCGCCGGGATCCGGCTCCGACCGTTCGTCGCTCGCTGGTAGACGCTTGGCGCCGGCTTCGGGTTGACGGGTACGGCCTCGCCGACCGACGGGTGGAGTGCGGCCGCCCCGATGAGAACGTAGGCGACGAGGAAGCCGGCGTCGACCCAGGCAATGCCACCGTCGACGCCGTGGAGCGCGAGTAGCTCGTAGACGAGGTCCGAGGCGGACATGACGAGGAAGGCGACGGCGAGGATCCGGTGGAATGGTCGCCCGAGCACACCGAAGAGCAGTGAGCGGAAGACGATGAAGATCAGGACGACGTCGAGGATCGGGTACGACAGCAGGACGAGCCGGCCCTCGGTGGTATAGGCGCCGCCGTGCACGTAGGAGGTCATGAGGAGGCGCGACGAGACAGCCAGCACACCGAGGGAGACGATGGCCGCATCGATGTAGTCCTCCCGCGTTCGCGAATGATTGGGGTCGCGGCCCAACCGGATGACAGCGGCGAAGATGCACAGGTACCCGGCCAGGTACATGGCATGAGCGCCGGAGAGCTCGGGGCGGGCGGCATGGGGCGGGAGGTGGTCGGCGTGGGTGAGGAAGTCCGCTCCGGTGAAGGCGGCCACGCCGAGAGCCAGGACGAACCAGCCGAGCCGCTCATGGGGCCGATGGAGCCGGATCCCGATCAGGATGCACAGGACCGACGCCGTCCCCATCGCCTGGAACAGGGCGTCCTTGGGTGTCGCCCCCGGGGCGAGGAGGTAGCCGGCCACACTGCACAGGCCGAGGGCCAGGACGTACTTCCACGCCTTCGTCGTCACTCCATCGCCCACCTTCGGCCGTCTTGCCTTGTCTATCGGCCGGTTGGCCGCGACGGTTGAGCAGCCGGCCCGCCGGCCGACCGGGGTTGACGGTCCGGCCCGCCACCGGGGCGGTGCCGCTACGGTTGTCAGCCGTGCCGACGTATGTCGACAGGGTCGAGGTCGTCGACCTCCTGCGGACCGAGTTCGAGGCCATCGCCTCGCTCTGCTCGTCGCTGCCCGAGGGGGACTGGGACCGGCCGACGTGCCTCCCCGGGTGGACGGTCCGTGACGTCCTCAGCCATGTGATCGGCACCGAGTCGGGGCTGTGCGGGGAGCCTCTGCCCGATGTCGACGTCTCCCATCTCGCCCACATGCGGAACCCGATCGCTGAGGCCAACGAGGCCTGGGTCGAGTCGATGCGCCCGCTCAGCCGATCGGAGATGCTCGCTCGCTTCGACCACGTCACCGGCCGACGGTTGGTGGCACTCGACGCCATGACCCAGGCCGACTTCGATGCCCCTTCGTGGACGCCGGCGGGCAAGGACGAAACCTACGGACGGTTCATGAGGATCAGGCACTACGACTGCTTCATGCACGAGCACGACATCCGCTTCGCGGTCGGGGCGCCCCCTCGGGACGGCCGAGGCCGACCTGCGCTCGGCTCTGGCGGAGGTCTCGACCGGGCTCGGCTACATCGTGGGCCGCCGGGCCGGCCTCCCCGACGGGTCGAGCGTCCGGATCGACCTGAGCGGCCCGGTGGCCCGTCACCTACCTGGTGCAGGTGGATGGTCGGGCGGCCGTGGTCGATTCGCTCGGGCAGCCCCCGACGGTGGGCATCGAGCTGCCGGCCACGTTGTTCCTCCGTCTGACCGGGGGGCGTGACGACGGGCCGGAGCACAACGGTGAGGGGATCGTCTACACGGGGGACCGGGAGCTCGGCGAGCGGCTGGTGGCCAACCTGGCCTTCACGATCTGAGCCGGCGCGGCCGGCGGGCGGGGGCTCATGGGATCAGGAGCACTCGTCCGAAGGCCTGTCGGCTCTCGATGTAGGCATGGGCCTCGCCCGCCTGCTCCAGCGGGAAGCGGCGGTCGATGACCACCTGGAGGTGGCCGGCGGCGATATCGGCCAGGTGCCCGGCGATGATGGCGTGGGCCCGGGGGGCGAGGAAGAGCTCGGCCCCGAGGAAGTAGCCGACCAGGGTCTGGTTGTTGGGGCGCATGGACGAGACGTCCAGCTTGTCGGCCACCGCTCGGCCCGCGTCGCCGAAGGAGACGCACCGGCCCCGGTAGGCCAGGCAGTGCAGGCTCTTCTGCAAGGTGGGCCCCCCGACGGAGTCGACGATCACGTCGGCTCCGCGGCCGTCGGTCAGCCGGCGGACCGCTTCGACGAAGTCGTCGGTGGTGTAGTCGATGCCGTGGTCAAGCCCCAAAGGGCCCAGTCGCTCGAGGCGGGCCCGGCTCGAGGCGGTGGCGATTACCGTGGCACCGGCCCGCTTGGCCAGCTGGATGGCGGCGATGCCCACCCCACTGGCCCCCGCCTGGATCAGGGCCGTCTCCCCGGCCTGGAGTCGCCCGAACTCGAAGAGGCAGTCGTCGGCGGTGCCGAACGGCACCGGGACACAGGCCGCCTCCTCGGTCGTGAGTCCGGCCGGGATGGCCCAGCAGAACGATTCGCCGACAGCCCGCAGCTCGGCGTGCGAGCCGTCCAGGCCCACCGTGACCACCCGGTCGCCCTCGGCCAGGCCGCCGACGTCGGGGCCGGTGGCCACGATGGTGCCGGCACACTGGTAGCCCACGATGTGGGGAGCACGGGGGATGTCCCCTCCCAGGCGGTTGAGGGTGTCGCCACCCTCGATGCTGACCGCCTCGACCCGGACGAGCACCTCGCCGGGGCCGGGGACCGGGTCGGGCACCTCCTCGTAGCGGAACACCTCGGGCCCGCCCGTCGTGTAGTACACGGCTGCATTCATGACGCCCTCCCGGCCGATCGACTGGTTCACCCTAACCTTCGCCGTCCGGCCCGCCGGGTGAGGAAGGAGCAGGTCAGTGTGGTCTCGTGGCGGCATCCTCTCCACCGCGTCGGCCGGCGCGAGGGCCAGTGTTGGGCCGGCCGGCGCGTCCCGGCGTCATCGGGCCCGGTTGAGCCGGGCGAACAAGCCCTTCTGGGCCGTGTAGAGCGCCGGGAACTCGGCGAAGAGGCGGTCGTAGACCTGCCGGGTGCCGGCATCGGGCTGGTGGGTGGCCTCCAGGCCGACCAGCGTGGACAGCTGGCCGGCGTGCACCCGGCCGAGCGCCAGACCGGCCAGCAACGCCGCGCCCCGCAGGTTGGCGTGCTGGGCGTCGGCCACCTGTTCGATGGTCCGGTCCAGGACACTGGCGTAGATCGAGCACCACAGGGAGGAGGTGGCGCCGCCGCCCACGGCTCGGATCGGTCCGAGCCGCCGGCCGACGAAGCGTTCGAGGGCCTCGGCCAGCCATCGGGCATTGAAGGCCACCCCTTCGAGGACCGAGCGGACCATGTCCTCCTGCGTGGTCGTGAGGGTCAGGTTGTGGAAGCCGCCTCGGGCCGAGCGATTGTCGACCGGGGACCGCTCCCCGGCCAGCCACGGCGTGAAGATCAGGCCGCCGCTGCCCGGTGGCGACCGGGCCGCCAGCTCGGTCAGCTGGTCGTAGGAGCGGGGCTCGTCTCCGCTGGACAGCCAGCCCCGCAACCAGTCGAAGGCCGCGCCTCCCGAGTCCCTGGTTGTTGGCCACCAGGTTGAGTCCCGTCGACGAACCCGGGCACGGTGGCCATCTGTCGGATCGGGTCGGTCTTCTTGGCCGGATCGGGCAGCTCACCCAGCGGTGGTGGAGATGGCCAGGTGGGCCTGGTGGGCCAGCACGGCCCCGGCGCCGGCCGCCGCCGAATGGAGGTCGGGGGTGCCGGCCACCACCGGGATGCCGGGGCGGAGCCCCAGCTCGTCGGCGACCCCGGGGAGGACGCCGCCCACCACGCTGCCGGTCGCCACCAAGGGGGGCAGCTTGTCCGGCGGGCACCCCGGCCATGGCGATGAGCAGCGGGTCGTAGGCCACGCGGTCAGCCCGTCGGGTGTCGGTGAGCCACGCCCCGGCCATGGAGGCGGGGGTGGCGGCGGCCACGCCGGTGAAGCGCATGGTGAGATAGTCGACCGGCTCGAGGTACCACCGGGCCGCCCGGGCCACCTCGGCCAGCTCGTGCTCCAGATAGAGGATGTGGCCGATCGGGTCGGCTCCCGACGTCGAGGGGGCGCCACCGCTGCGGCGGATCCACCGGGCCAGGGCCCGGGGGCGTACCCGGCGACCGGGCCCCCGACGGCCCGGCGGACCAGGTCGGCGCCCCGGCAGTCGAGCCACATGAGGCAATCGCCCGACCGGCAGGCCGGCTGCGTCGACCGGCACCGTGCTCGCCCACTGTCCGGTGCACGAGACAGCCACGATGTCCCCGATCGCCGACCGCGCCCGAGTCGACAGCCCGCCGGGCCGGCTCGGCAGACGAGCTACCACCACTCGCCGGCGTCCTGGGTGGCGCCGCCGCCGGCCGTCGATCGGGTGACGACGGGTAGGTGCTCCCGGTCCAGGCGATGGTGCCGGCGAGGGAGACCAGGCCGACCTTCGGCCCGCCGGTGCCGAGGTCGACGGCCAGGACGTAGGCGCCCTCGGGGCCGCTCGATGGCAGGGTCGCACTCGCCCGACAAGGACCTCCGGGTCTCAGGCACGGCCGGGATGTCCTGCTGGGCATCCATCATGTCGGCCATGACCGTCCTGATGAACTCGTCGGCCTCGTCGGTCATCCCCCCGGCGCACGCCGCCGTAGATGGCGCCCGATTTCGGCGCCTCGTCGGCGTGGGCTCTGGCGTAGGCGACGGCGTCGGCGAGGTCGACGGCGAACGTGTCGGCCACGCCCGGCTGGGTCTGGGGCCGGGTGACCGCCATGTGCAGAGCGTTCGGGTACTGCTGCCCGTTGAAGCGCCAGCCGCGTTCCCGCATGAAGTCGTTGACGTGGTAGATGTCGAACTCGTCCGACGTGAAGCTGAACAGGAACGTGGGCTCGCCCGAGGATGCGACAGCTCGGGGTGGGAGCGGACCGCCTCCTGCATGGCGGCGGCCGTGGCGAAGATCTCCTGGGCGTAGCGGCGGTAGCCGTCCCGGCCGAGCTGGACCATGGCCGCCCAGGTTGCGGCGATGAGCCCACCCGAACGCGACCCCTCCATCCCCGGCGAGCAGTACTTGCCGCCGCTCCAGTCGGTGAGGAAGAAGTACTGGGCGTTGCGCAGGGCCTTGTCGCGGAAGGTGAGCACCGAGGTCCCCTTGAACGCGTAGCCGTACTTGTGGGTGTCGGCCGACATCGAGGTGACCCCGGGAAGGCGATAGTCGAACGACGGGATGTCGTAGCCGAGCTCCTGGCCGAAGGGGAGGATGAAGCCGCCGAGGCAGCTGTCGACGTGCAGCCCGACACCGCGGCGAAGGGCTACGTCGGACAGCGCCCCGATCGGGTCGATGGTGCCGTAGCCGTAGTTGCAGGCCGAGCCGATGATCGCCACGGTGTCGCCGTCGATGTGGCCGTCCACCCAGTCCACGTCCACGCTGGTGCTCACCGGATCGACCGGTGCGACCCGGAGCTCGATGCCGAACAGGTGGCACGCCTTGTCGAACGCCGGGTGGGCCGTCTCCGGCTTGATGACGTTCGGCCGGGCGATCCCCCGGGTCTGGGCCCCGTGCTCGCGGTAGGCCAGCATGGCGTGGCAGATGCTGCCCGTCCCGCCGGTGGCCACCAGACCCACGGGGTCGCCGTCAGTCACCGCATCAGCGTGGAGCAGGTCGAGGGTCATGGCGATGATCTCGGCCTCGAACTTGGTGGCGCTCGGGCACATGTCCCGCTGCAGCACGTTGACGTGGGCGAACAGGCCGAAGGCCTCGTTCATGAATCGGTAGTGGTCGTGGTCGCCGCAGTACATGGTGCCCGAGCACTTGCCCGACTCCCAGGTGGTGTCCTCCTCGGTGGCCATGGCCCTGAGCGTCGGCCAGGACCTCCGATCGCGGGGTCCCGGACTCCGGAAGTCGACGGTGCACGTCGAACCGGTCTTGGTACGGGTAGGTGCTCATGGGTTGACTCCTTGTCGACCGGGGTCAGGTGGCGCGTGGCGCCATGTTGGCAGCACGGTACACGGCGTCGATCACCTCCATGTTGGCGACGGCGTCCTCCGGGCCGGTGAGGATGGGCCGGCCCCGCAGGACGGCATGGCAGAAGGCGTCCAGCTGGTAGGCGTAGGTCGGTCGACGGGCGGGGATCTCGATCCGTCGGGTGCCGCCCCAGCGTACGGTGAGCCAGCTGGCGTACTGAGGGGCGATCGGATTGAAGACCCTCAGCTCACCCTGGTCACCGGTCACCCGGGCCGCCAGGTGCAGGACGGATGAGGACCACATCGAACAGTGCACCGTAGCGGTGTGCCCGGCCCCGAATTGCAGCCGGGCGCGCATGGCCCGGTCCACCCCGGGGCTGTGCAGCTTGGCCTCGGCCCCGACCACCGTCGGCTCCCCGCCCCCGAGCATGCGGGCCATGTGCACCACATAGGCGCCCATGTCCATCATGGCCCCACCGGACAGGTCGAACTGGTAGCGGATGTCCGACTTGTCGACGATCGGGGCGCAGAGCCACGCCTCGATGTGCCGGAGCCGCCCGAGCTCGCCACTGTCCACGATCTGGTGCAGGCGATGGGCCAACGGGTGGTACCGGTAGTGGAACGCCTCCATCACCACCAGGCCGGCGCCGGTGGCCCCGGCCGCCGCGGCCACCGCCCGGGCCTCTCCGGCGTTGGAGGTGAAGGGCTTCTCGCACAGGACATGCTTGCCGGCCTCGATGGCGGCCCGGGTCCATTCGGCGTGCAGGCTGTTGGGGAGCGGGACGTAGACCGCGTCCACCTCCGGATCGGACACGACGGCCTCGTAGCTCTCGAGGACCCGTGGGACCCGATGCCGGCGGGCGAAGGCCTCGGCCCGGCCCGTGTCACGTGCCGCAATGGCCTCGACGGTGACCTCGGGGTTGGCCCTGGCCGGACGGACCACGGCGGCAGGTGCGATCCGAGCCGCGCCGAGCACCCCGAACCTGATCGATGTGGCGGGCATGCCGACCGACCTCCTGTTGCTGCAGCGGCCGCCCGCCCGGTGGTCCGGGCCGGTCGGTCACCTCCAGCGGGGCCGGTCGAGGACCGGGCCCGCGCCCGTGAAGGATAACGTCGCCATCGGTGCCGGTGTCCTTCCCGACCCTGAGACGGTCAACCTCGACCCTCCCGACGCCGGGGAGGTGGCGGGACTGAGCCGCGGGATCCTCGGGATCATCGCCCCCGACCGGCCTCCGAGCGAGTTGCAGAGCCTGCTGGCCGAGGCACTCGTCCCGGCCATGACCGGCTTTCCGTTCGGGGCCGGCGAAACACCGATCGCCCCGGTCGCGTTCGCCCAGGCCCTGGCCCGCCGGAATGAGGCGTTCCGAACCCGCGTCGTCCAGCTCGTCATCCTGTTGGTCCTGGTCCTCCGACCCATTCCGGCCGACGTCGTGGAACGTGTGACCCGACTGGCCGAGCAGTGCGGGATCGACGAGGGCATGTTGGTCGTGGCCCAGGATTCGCGGCCGGCAGCCTGGGGTTGGCCTCGATCGACTTCGAGCGCAACGGGTACACCGCGGCGTGGAGCGAGCGCGACGAGCGCGCCCTGCACACCTCGTCGCAGCTTGGCCGATGCCTGGGACTCGGTGACCAACGATCCGGCTCTGGTCCGCCGCTGGCAGCAGCTGGAGGACCTCCCGTCCGGGACGCTCGGTCGGGGGGTCACCGACTTCTACCGGGCCAGGGGATTCGGCTACCCCGGCGCCCCGGGTTCGGCGCCACCCCTGTTGGCCCAGCACGATTGGGTCCATGTCCTGGCCGACTACGGCACCACGGTCGAGTGCGAGCTCGAGGTGTTCGCCTTCATCGCCCGGGCCAACGACGACATGCGAGCCTTCTCGCTACTGGCCATGGTGGTCTCGCTCTTCGAGACGGGCTATCTGCGCACCGGGGCCGGCCTGTTCGAGTCCGATCTCGGGCATCTGTCGCGCGCCGGCGTGGCCACCCGGCTGGCCGACGCCATGCGGCGGGGTGCGCAGTGCACCGGCAGCATCGACTTCCTCCGCCTGGACTGGTTCTCGCTCGCCGATCTGCCCGTCGACGACGTCCGGGACCGCCTCGGTGTCGGGGCCAAGGCGTCGGGTGCCCTGGAGCACGGGTCGGTCGGACCGTGGGAGCCCGGTGGGATCAGCGAGTTCCAGTGGGAAGCCGGTCGGGCGTTGGCGAGCCGCCTCGGGCGCCCCTACGACTCCTACGGGGCCAGCGTCATCTCGTAGAGCGCCCCCTACTGGACCGGCCCCTCGCAGGTCTCCTTGAGGGGTGTGGCGTCGAGCCCGCAGTGGCGGAGGGCCGTCCGGCGGCGGCCGGCCCGGCGAGCCGGTCGGGCGGCCGGGTTGCGGATGCCGAGGCCGGCCACCACCCCGGCGCCGATGCACCACGTGCCGGCGATCTCCACCGCCCGCTGGAACCCCTGGGCCAGCTGGGCCGGATGGAGGTAGGTGAGTCCGGAGATCCCGCCCAGTGCCGGCAGCACAGCCACCGCGATGAGGCCTCCGATACGGGCCACGTCGTTGTTGACCGCCGAGGCCAGTCCGGCGTGTCGGTCCGGTACCGAGTTGAGCGCCGTGGCGGTGAGGGGGGCCACCGTGGTGGCCAGGCCGGCGCCCATGACCATCACCGCCGGCAGGACGCCGACCACATAGGAGGAGCTGTCGGGGGCCCGGGCCAACAGGACGATCCCGATGCCCACGACGACCGGCCCGACGGCCATCTGCAGTCGAGGCCCGATGGAGGCGGCGATGCGCCCGGAGCGAGCCGAGAAGGCCAACATCACCCCGGTCAGCGGCAACAGGGCGATCCCCGACTCGAGCGGTGAGTACCCGTTGACCACCTGCAACGTGGCCGGCAGGAGGAAGAGCACCCCGCCCAACCCGGCGTAGACCCCCACGGTCACTGCGTTGGTCACCGCGAACTGCCGGTTCGAGAAGATCCCGAGGGGCAGCATGGGTGCGCTCGACCGGCGTTCCACCATCCCGAACCCAACCGCTCCGACCACCCCGGCGGCGAGGGCGCCGACCACCGCGGCGGAGCTCCAGCCCCGGGTCGGTCCCTCGATCAGGCCGTACGCCAGGGCGGCCAGGAAGCCGGTGGTCAGCACGGCGCCCAAGGTGTCGACGTGGCCCGTGGACGACGGATCTCGGGTCTCGGGCACGTGCCGGGACGACAGCAGGAGCACGAGGACCCCGATCGGGAGGTTGATCAGGAAGATCCAGCGCCATGAGGCGGCCGCGATCAGGTAGCCGCCGAGCAACGGCCCGGCCGCGGTGGCCACGCCTCCAAGACCGGACCAGGCCCCGATGGCCTCGCTCCTGTCCTCGGGCGCGAAGGACGCCTCGAGGATGGCCAGGCTCCCAGGGGTCAGCAGCGCGCCGCCGACTCCCTGCAGCAGCCGGGTCACCACGAGCTGGCCCGAGCCCGAGGCCACGGCACAGGCCGCCGAGGCCACGGTGAACCAGGCGACACCGATCATGAAGACCCGTCTTCGCCCGTAGCGGTCGCCGAGCGAGCCACCCAGCAGCAACAGCGAGGCCAGCGTGAGGGTGTAGCCCGTGACCACCCATTGCAGGGTGCCGACCGAGGCGTGGAAGTCCCGGCCGATCGTCGGAAGGGCGATGCCGATGACTGTGGCGTCGATGGCCGCCATTCCCGATCCGAGCACGGTGGCCGCGATGACCCACCGGCCGGCTCCGGACCGGTAGTGGAGCGTTGAGGCCGCACCCGGTCCGGCCGGTGGCTGGCGGCCTGCGCTCATCCCGACACCGTCCCACATCGGCGGGTCGGGACGGCGCGGGCCAGCGCGGACCGGCGCCACACCGGGTCCAGGATGGGGCCCGACCCGGGGGGACGGCCGAGAACCGGCTCCGGATGGGTCAATCCATGGGCCGATTGTGCCGATAGAGGGGCATGGGGCGGCTCCTCGGTGGTGGCGTCATGGCGGAGGAGGGATTGGAGACCCGGCAGCTAGGCCAGGTCGCCTCCGGCCTGTGGGTCTTCTCGGCCCTGCTCGGTATGGTCGCCGAGCTGGCTGTGTCCCCCGACCCCGGTTCGTCGCACGTGAGCAGCGTCGTCGTCGGCGGGGTGGCCATCCTGGGCGGGGTCGCCATCTGGTTCGTCCCCTGGGAGCGGTGGAGCCGAAAGGTGCTGCTCTGCCTGGTTCCCATGGCATTCGCCTTCATCGGGCTCAATCTCCGGGTGGCCAACGGCAACGGCTACCTGTATGCCGTGACCTTCCTGATCGTGTTCGTCTGGCTTGGCCTGGCCCAGCCCAGCGGCACCGGCCTCCGGGTCGCTCCGTTGATGGTCGTGGCCTACGTGGTGCCCGTGCTCGGCCTCGATGCCCGACAGTCGGCGCTCGGCCTGGCCTCCACCCTCTACGTCGTGCCCTGCTGTGTCATGGTCGGCGAAGCGGTGGCCTGGGGCACGACCCTGCTGCGGCGGTCGGAATCGGCCCTCGAGGAGTCCCGTGAGCGCTACATGGCCTCCTTCGAGGAGGCGCCCATCGGCATCGCCCTGTGCTCGGTCGACGGGACCCTCCTGCGCGTCAACCGGTCCTACGCCTCCATCTTCGGTTCGGTACCGGACGACATGCGAGGGCGGCGCGTGATGGACCTCACCCACCCCGACGACTGGGAGGCCACCGCGGTCAACATCAACGCACTTCTCGCCGGTGACATCGAGAGCTACACCCAGGAGAAGCGCTACTACCGACCCATTGACGGCCGCGAAGTCTGGGTCTCACTCAGCGCCTCGTGCGCCCGCGATCGGTCGGGGCGGCCGCTCTACCTGATCGCCCAGGTGGAGGACATCACCGAGCGCCGGGCCCTGCGCGAGCAGCTGGCCCATGCTGTGGTGCACGACCAGCTGACCGGCCTTCCCAACCGCGTGATGTTCATGGACCGCCTCGAGTCCTCCTTGCAACGCTTCTTGCTGGGCGGCCGCCATGTGGCTCTGATGTTCCTGGACCTCGATCGGTTCAAGCTGATCAACGATGGCCTGGGCCACGATGCCGGGGACCGCCTGCTGCAGCGGGTGGGGGAGCGCCTGCAGAGCAGCCTGCGGTCGACCGACTTGCTCGCCCGGTTCGGCGGCGACGAATTCACCGTGCTGTGCGAGGTGGACTCGGCGGAGGAGGCCGTGGAGATCGCCCGCCGGCTGAAGGTGGGGATGGAGCGCCCCCTGGTCGGGAGGGACGGAGAGCAATTCGTATCGCTCAGCATCGGGATCGCCCTGTCGTCGCCCGAGACGACCGCGGCGTCGACACTGTTGCGCCAAGCCGATGTGGCCATGTACCGGGCCAAGGACGGCGGCCCCGAGCGCATCGCCGTCTACAACGACGGAGACCAGCTGGTCACCGTGCACAGTCTTCAGACCTCCAACGACCTGCACCGCGCCCTCGACCGGTGCGAGTTCGAGCTCCACTACCAGCCCTTCGTCGACCTCCATCGATTGACTCTCATCGGGCTCGAGGCCCTGGTGCGATGGCGGCACCCGACCCGGGGCCTGTTGCTGCCCGGTGACTTCATCCCTGCCGCCGAGGAGTCGGGCCTGATCGTGCCCATCGGCCATTGGGTGATCGGGGAGGCCTGCCGTCAGGGGGCGGCCTGGGCCCGCGAGCGCGACCTTGCCCACCAGGACCGCGAGCGGCTCAACATCGCCGTCAACGTCTCGGTCCAGCAGCTCGCCGACCCGCTGTTCCAGCCGATGCTGGCCGAGGCGCTGCAGGTGTCGGGCTTCGCCGCTGATCAGCTCTGGCTCGAGATCACCGAAGGCATCATCCTGCACGACCCCGATGCCGCCGCCGCCACCCTCCAAGACCTGAGGCAGCTCGGGGTGCACGTCGCCATCGACGACTTCGGCACGGGCTACTCGTCGCTGAGCTACCTGAAGCGCCTGCCCGTCGAGATCCTCAAGATCGACCAGAGCTTCATCGACCAGCTGGACTACGACTCCGAGGACCGGGCCATCGTGCGAGCGGTCATCGCCCTCGCCGACTCACTCGGCATGGCCGTGATAGGGGAGGGGGTCGAGCGGTCGAGCCAGGCTG
This sequence comes from uncultured Acidimicrobiales bacterium, assembly GCA_963727075.1. Taxonomy (GTDB): domain Bacteria; phylum Actinomycetota; class Acidimicrobiia; order Acidimicrobiales; family RAAP-2; genus Bog-756. The sequence continues at coordinate 1,008,328 of CAVSET010000006.1, read as the reverse complement.
CTCAGCTGAGCTCGCTCGGATGTGACATCGCCCAGGGCTTCCTCTACGGCCGGCCCCTCCCGGCCTCGGAGATCGGCGCGTGCCCGACCGACGATCTGTCCGGCTGGTTGGCCGGCGCCCACCTGACCACGGTGTGATCGCCAGGGACGGCCCGCCGTTCAGGGGCGGCGCCCGGTGGGCATGAGGTCGCCGGTGCCCCACTGGCCCAGCGAGTTCAGCTGCACGTGGTCGCCCGTCGCCTCGACGATCCGGTTCCCGCCGATGTACATGGCGGTGTGGTACACGGTGGTCCAGTCGGTCTGGCTGGAACCCCAGAACACCAGGTCACCGGCGCGCAGGGCGGTCATCGGCACGGCAACACCGGCCGTGTGGTACTGGTCGTTGGCCACTCGGGCGAAGCTGATGCCGTCGGCGTGGCTCCACGAGGCCAGGACGAGCCCGGAGCAGTCGTAGCCCACCGGCCCGTTGCCGCCCCAGATGTACGGCTTGCCGAGCTGTTGGAAGGCGTAGAGCACGGCGTTGTCCCCCGGGGTGACCGCACCCATGAGCACGGCGGTGGCCGGGGCCACCGTGCCTCCGGCATCGCCGAAGGCGACCTCGGTGCCGTTCTGCTGCACGATCCAGTAGCCCAACCCCGAGTGGGTGGGGATGAGGTGCTGCACGGGGTCGCCGGGGGCGTTGGCCGCCGACCCGTAGAAGGTGGCGTCCCCGAAGGTGAACACCCCCCCGTCGGAGGCCACCAGCCAGTAGCCGTGCCCGTCGGGGGTGGTGGCCATGGACGAGATGGGCTGGTTGAGGACGATGTTGCCGGTGGACCCGTAGAAGGTGGCGTCCCCGAAGGTGAACACCCCCCCGTCGGAGGCCACCAGCCAGTAGCCGTGCCCGTCGGGGGTGGTGGCCATCCCCTTGATGGGCTGGTTGAGGACGATGTTGCCGGTGGACCCGTAGAAGGTGGCGTCCCCGAAGGTGAACACCCCCCCGTCGGAGGCCACCAGCCAGTAGCCGTGCCCGTCGGGGGTGGCCGCCAAGCCGACGATGGGCTTGTTGAGACGGATGTTGCCCGTCGATCCGAAGAACCGGGTGTCCCCGTAGGTGAACACCCCCCCGTCGGAGGCGACGAGCCAGTAGCCACCTCGATCCGACGAGGGCACCGCGCCCACGATGGGTTGGTTGAGTGGCCCGCCGGGCGACCCGTAGTCGGTCGTCCCGAAGGCGTAGACGGAGCCTGATGGCGTGGCCAGCCAGAAGTCGGTCTGTTGCTGCCCGGTGCTGTGGGCGTTCGCCGGCCCGGCGGCCGCCGTTGTCCCGAGCGGCGCGGCCAGGGCGCCGGCCAAGGCCAGGCAGGAAAGCCCCATGGCCCAGCCTGCAATCCGTCTGCGTTCCTGCCCCATGCTGCGTCTGCCCCTCGAATTGCACGCCGAGTGGCAATCGTCCCACTATGCGTGACCCTTCCGCAAGGGCTTGGGCGTGCGACGCCCGTCTCCGGTGGTCCCCGGGGGGTCCGTCAGCCGGAGGGGGCCGGTGTCAGCCCGCCGGTCACGACGGACCGCACCGCGAAGTCGGCCAGGTCCGGGGACCGGGTCCAACGCCAGTAGTCGACCAGGCGCCAGGGCGAGAGGATGTAGATGCGGCCTTCCGCGTTGCGGTACCAGCTGTGCCGGATGGAGGGATGGGACCACACCATGGTGTCGAGCTCGGCCTGCAGGCGTCGGTTGTAGGCGTCGTGCACCTCTGGCCGGCACTCGATCGACCCCGGCCCGGCGATGATGGCGCTGATGCACCCCATGATGTAGCGGATCTGGCACTCGGAATGGAAGACGAGGCTTCCCCCGTGGGCCAAGTTGGTGCCGGGACCGTACAGGCAGAACAGGTTGGGGAAGTTGGGGATGGTCATGCCCAGGTAGGCGGTGGGGCGGTCACCCCATTGCTCGGCCAGGGTCACGTCCCCACGTCCGACGATCTCCATCGGCCACAGGTACCGGTTGGCATGGAAGCCGGTGGCGTAGACGATGACGTCGACCGGATACTCGGCCCCGCTCCGGCCGACGATCCCGTTGGGGGTGATCTCGGCGATGGGATCGGTGACCAACTCGACGTTGTCCCGGACCAAGGCGGACAGCCAGCTCCCGTTGTCCTGCAGCGTCCGCTTGCCGAGGCACACGTAGTCGGGGACGACCTTCTCCAACAACTCGGGATCGTCCCCGATCTGGTCGGCCATCCATTGGGTGAACAGCTCGCGCGCCGCGTCGTTGACGCGCGCTGATCGAACGGTGCTGATCGGGCCAGTCCGGGTCGACCCGCATGGCCGGAAGGCCACCGTCGCAGGCCGGCCAGAACAGGAGGAACCGGTACCAACGGCCGTAGTAGGGCAGGTGCTCGAAGGCCCAGCGCGACCCGGCGCCGACTTGCTCGTGGTAGTGGGGGTTGGGGAACATCCACGGAGCGGTCCGCTGGAACACGCTGAGGTGGGCCACCTCATCGGCGATCGTCGGCACGATCTGGAACGCGCTGGCGCCCGTCCCGATCACGGCCACCCGCTTTCCGGCCAGCTCGGTACCCTCCAGCCATTCGGCCGAGTGCATGGCGACCCCGGCGAAGCGCTGGCGCCCGGGGATGTCGGGGAGCTTCGGGCGGTTGAGCTGTCCCACCGCGCTGATCAGGGCGTTGGCTTCGATCTCCTCGATGTCCCCGTCAGCGCGGCGCACCCGGACCGACCACCGCGCGGTCTCGTCGTGCCACCGGGCCCCGACCACCTCGGTGTCGAAGCGGACGTGCTCGGCGATCCCGTAGTCGCGCATGCACCGGTCGAAGTACGAGTGGAGCTCAGGTTGGCGGGCGAAGAACTCCGACCACTGGTGGTTGGGCGCGAAGGAATAGCAGTAGAAGTGGTTGCCCACGTCGACCCGGCAGCCCGGGGTAGCGGTTCTCCCACCACGTCCCGCCCACGCCCGGGTTCTTCTCCACCACGGTGAACGGGATCCCGGCGCGGCTGAGCCGGATGCCGGCCAGCAGGCCCGACATCCCGGCGCCGATCACCAGTACGTGGAAGGCTTCCCGGTCCTGGCGGGAGAGGCCGTCCGCCCAGTGAAGGTCCCGGTGGTCGGTGCCGTCGAGCTCGAGCTCCTCGAGGAGCATGGGCACGTACTCGTCGGGGACCTCCTGGGCGACGAGGACGTTCATCATCTCGTGGACCAGCGCCGGGCCGGGCGGCGGCGGGAGCACGCAGCCCGAGTCGCGGTAGGCGATGATCACCCTCAGGGCCTCGGCCCGGACGGCCACCTGGTCCTCGTCGCTCATGAAGCCCTGCACCTCGTTGAGGTAGATGCCGGTGGGCCGGTGCGGGCCACGGAGGATCGAGGGATCGCCGGTCATGTGGACCACCGACATCATCAGGGCCGGCACGCTCACTTCTTCGAGAGCGGCGGCGATGGTGTCGTCGTCGTCGGTGATCACGGTGCGGCCGAAGCGGTCGGCCGGGCCCTGAGCCATCGCACGACCCTAGGGCATGATGGGGACTCCACCAGAGGAGCGGAGGAGCGATGAGCCACCCCGGGGTCGAGATGGTCTGCGAGTTCCTGGAGGAGTCCGGGCTGGTCTCGGGCACGATCTCCGAACAGCGGGAGGCCATGGCCCGGACCGTGGGATCGGCCCCTCCGCCTGACGGGGTCACCGTGGAGCCGATGACCCTCGGTGGACGCCCGGCGGAGCGGCTCTCCCCGGCGGGCGCTCGAGGCCGGGGGACCGTGCTCTACCTGCACGGCGGCGGCTATTGCACCGGTTCGCTGGACAGCCACCGCGGGTTGGCGGGACGGATCGCCCTGGCCGTCGGCGGTCCGGTGGTCACCCTCGACTACCGGCTCGCGCCCGAGCACCCCTATCCCGCCGCCCTCACCGACGCCCTCGCCGGCTACCGGGAGCTCCTGGCCCGCGGCACCCGGCCCGGGCACCTGGCCATCGCCGGTGACTCGGCCGGCGGAGGATTGACGGTGGCCACGCTGGTGGCCCTGCGTGACGAGGGATCTCCGCTGCCGGCCGCCGCCGTCTGCCTGTCGCCGTGGGTGGACCTCACCCAGGCGGCGACGTCCTACGACACCCTCGGCCACCTCGACCCCATGATCACCCGGGAGGGGCTCGACCTGATGGCTGCGGCGTACTTGGGCGGGACGCCGGCCTCCTCGCCGTTGGCCTCCCCGCTGTTCGCCGACGATCTGAGCGGGCTTCCTCCGGTCCTCATCGAGGTCGGGGAGCGCGAGGTCCTGGTCGAAGACGCCACCCGCCTGGCGGGCCGACTGCGGGACGCCGGGGGTAGCGTCTCGCTGACCGTGTGGCCGGAGCTGATCCACGTGTTTCAGGCGTTCCCCGGGTCGTTGCTCCCCGAGGCCGACCAGAGCATCGACGCGGTGGGCTCGTTCCTCTCCCTCCACCTAGACCATCTCGGCGAGCCCGCCGACTCGGTTGGGGACAGCTGAAAGGACTTCATCCATGCAGGAGTTGACGGGAAAGACCGCGGTGGTGACCGGAGCCGGCAGCGGGATCGGGAGGGCCCTGGCCCTCGCGTTCGCCGGGGAGGGGATGCAGGTGGCGGTGGCCGATCTCGACGGCCGGGCGCTCGCCGAGACCGCCGCCGCTCCTGCGATCCCACCATCCCGCCCCCGACTCGGTGGCGGAGGTCTGCGACGTGAGCCGGGCGGGCGACGTGGAGGCTCTCGCCGACGCTGTCTTCGACCGCTGGGGCCAGGTCCATGTGCTCTGCAACAACGCCGGTGTGTTCGTCGGTGGGCTCATCTGGGACCGGCCGGTGGCCGACTTCGAGTTCGTGCTGGGGGCCAACCTGTGGGGCATCCTCCACGGCATCCGGGCGTTCGTGCCGCGGATGCTGGCCCAGGGAACCGAAGGGCACATCGTCAACACCTCCTCGGTGGCCGGTCTGTCGGGAGCGCCGTTCGAGGCGCCGTATGCCGTCTCGAAGTTCGCCGCCTTCGCCGCCACCGAGTCGTTGGCCCACGACCTCCAGGCCACCGGGTCCAAGCTCAAGGCCTCGGTCCTGTGCCCGGGCATTGTGGCCACCAACATCGTCGCCTCGGACCGGCACCGCCCCGAGCACCTGCGGACCGACTTCACCGATGATCAGAAGTTCGTCACCGAGTACCTCGGGACAGGTGGTCGCCGACGGAATGCCGCCCGAAGACGTGGCGGAGATGGTGCTGGCGGCCATCCGGCTCGAGGATTTCCTCATCCTCACCCACGACTCCTACCGGAAAGAGCTCGTCGCCCGGGCGGAGGCCCTGGCCACCCGCCGGCTTCCCGAGCTGGCCGAATTCGCTTGAGGTCCTGAACGGTCGGCGAGCAGCTCCGGGGTCACGCGGTGGTGGCGATACCCCCGTCGACCGGTATGACGGCTCCGGTCACGTACGATCCGGCGCGCGAGGCCAGGAAGATGGCGACCCCCGCCATGTCATCGGGGCGACCGATGCGCTTCATGGGCGCCCCGGCGACGATCTGGTCGCCGAAGGCTTCGAGGGTGGCGGCCATCATCTTCGACTCGAAGGGCCCCGGTGCAACCGCATTGACGGTGATCCGGGGGGCCAGTCGCTTGGCCAGGTGCCGGGTGAGCTGGTGAACCGCCGCCTTCGAGGCCGAGTACGAGTAGGACTCGAGGACGGGCACGTGGATACCGTCGATGGAGCCGATGTTGATGACTCGGGAGGGCCGGTCGGGTGAGGACGCCACCTCGAGCAGAGGCAGGAGGAACTTGGTGGTGTGGAACACCCCTTGCACGTTGAGGTTGAGCACCCGGTCCCACGACCCGGTGTCGTGCTCGGCCAGCGGCGCGCCCCAAGTCGCACCGGCATTGTTCACCAGCACGTCGACTCGGGCGTGGCGGTCGGCCACCGCGTCCGCCAGCCGGCGGGCTCCGTCCTCGCTCGACAGGTCGGCCGGGATGCCCGAGCACGACCCGAGCTCGGACAGCTCCTCGACGGCGGCGGCCACCGCGTCGGCTTTCCTCGAGGCCACGACCACCTCCGCACCGGCGGCGAGAAATCCGGCGGCGATCATGCGCCCGATGCCCCGAGTACCTCCGGTGACCACGACGATCTTTCCGGAGACGGAGAAGAGCTCGGTTGGGGGCGTCGGTGCAAGGCTGTCGCTCATGGGAAGCGAACGTACCCCACACCCGCCGACCGGACCGCCGACCCATTCCCACAGAGAGGGAGGCGTCCGATGCGCCTGGCATTGACCGAGCCGCAGGCCGCCTTGCAAACCCAGCTGCGTTCCTACTTTGCCACGCTGGTCACCGACATCGGCGGGGCCGAGACGGAGGAGCCCTCCTATACCCGCTACATCCGGCGGATGGGCGAGGACGGGTGGCTGGGCATCGGGTGGCCGCCGGAATACGGGGGGAAGGGTCGGGGCCCGGTCGACCAGATGATCTTCGTCGAGGAGTCGCACTGGGCTGGCGTCCCGCTCCCGTTGCTCACCCTCAACAGCGTCGGGCCCACGCTGATGAGGCTCGGGACCGACGGGCAGCGATCGAGGTTCCTGCCCGGCATCCTGCGCGGTCAAGTCCATTTCTCCATCGGCTACACGGAACCGTCCGCAGGCACGGATCTGGCGTCCCTCCAGACCAGTGCGGTGCGCGACGGCGACGAGTATGTGATCAGGGGCGAGAAGCTCTACACCAGCGCCATCCAGTACGCCGACTACGTCTGGCTGGCGGCCAGGACCGACCCGGACGCACCGAAGCACAAGGGTCTCTCGGTGTTCATCGTCCCGACCGACGCGTCGGGTTTCCACTGGACGCCTTTGCGGACGGTAGCCGGCGAGTTCACCAGCACGACCTTCTACGACGATGTCCGGGTGCCGGTGGAGAACCTGGTGGGGGCCGAGAACCAGGGATGGAAGATCATCACCAACCAACTCAACCACGAGCGGGTGGCCATCTGCCCCGTGTCGGGGATCCTCCGCGACGTGGCCGAGGTGCAGGCGTGGGCGGAAGGGGCGACCCTGCCGGACGGGCGCCGGGTCATCGATCTCCAGTGGGTGCAGGTGCATCTGGCCCGGGTTCGGGCCCGGGCCGAGTACTTGAAGCTCCTCAACTGGAAAGTGGCGTGGGCCGCCGACAAGGGACCTCGACCCGGCCGATGCCTCGGCCACCAAGGTCTTCGGTACCGAGTTCGCCCTAGAGGCCTATCGGCTTCTTACTCGAGATCGTCGGCCAGGCCGGCTACCTCCCCGAAGGCTCACCCGGTTGTGTGCTGCAGGGAGGCTCGAACGGAGCTCGCGGGCCCAGACGATCTTCACCTTCGGTGGGGGCACCAACGAGATCCAGCGGGACATCATCGCCATGGTCGGCCTCGGCCTGCCCCGTGCTCCCCGTTGACCGGGGGGGACCAGGCGGGCGCCCCCGGAGCGTCGGGCGTGGTGATGATGGCCTGGGCGTGACGCTGGGCGTCCCACAGATCGACGTGGAGGTCGGCATCCCGGCTGAAGCGCAAGGGCCCGTCGCCTTCGATGATCGGGGAAGTGCCGTTCCGGGTACGGCTGCATTGGCGGGACCGGCGGGCGGCCCGAGGCCGTAGGCTGATCCGATCGGACCTCGTCGCCGGCGCAGCCAAGGAGCGGACCATGGACGACCACGAGATCATCACCCAGATCGGAAGTCTTGCCGACGAGGAGAAGCGCCTCGAGGAGTTGCACGTGGGCGAGGGCTTGTCCGCCGAGGAGGAGGAGCGCCTCAAGGCCATCGAGGTCACACTGGACCGGCTCTGGGACCTTCTTCGCCAGAGGCGGGCCTTGCGGGGCGCCGGGCGCAGCCCCGACGAGGCGGCGTCTGCGGAACGAGGGGACCGTCGAGGGGTACCGGCAGTAGCCGATGGCCGGCCGACCCGGCCAAGCGCACCCGTCCGAGGTACTACCGCCTACTGGGGCGCTACTTGGGCGTGATGGTCGCCGACGTGGGCAGTGAGAGGTGGATGCCGGCGAAGTCCACCGACCCGCCGAGCTGCGGTTGTGCGTAGGACACCGTGGTGGCCACCAGCTGGAGATCGAGCCGGGCCCCGGACCGCCCGGCGAAGACGACCATCTCGAGGGGGACCGTGGCGGAATGGGGCCGGCCGTCCAGGGTCACCGGATGGGGGTGATCTGGTTGCCGAGGACCAGCCCGGTCGACTCGTCCACCAGCTGGGCGAAGACCCGGGTCGGTCGCGGCCCGGGCGGGGACGTGCCGCGGTAGGTCACCTGGAGCTGAGGCGCCCCCAGCACCAGGGCCGACCGGCTCCCGAAACTCACAGGGACGTCGACCGCATTGGTGGCACGGGCCGGCGTGATGGGCGCGACCAGGCTGCCGATCACCTGGGTCCCAGGGGGAGGAGTCGAGCAGCGGGCCGGATCCTCCCGTCGCCGTCAGCATGAGGGTGCCGTGTCCGACCGCGGTCAGGGGCGTGCCCTCCGGTAGCGGGTAGCTGGGGCTGGAGTAGCCGGTTCCATGCTGGTCGACGAAGCGGAAGCCCGCACCCACGTTCACCGACCCGTTCCGCTTCACGTACCGGTCGAGCCAGGCGATGGTGGCGGTGACCGGGAGCTGCTGGTCGCCGGCGGGTGTCAGGCAGGCGCCGTGGCCCCCGCAGAACCAGAGCATCGAGGTGGGAATGTGGTGCTGCCGGAGGATCTCGTAGTTCTCCACCCCTTCCTGGAGGGTGAAGAGGGTGTCGACGGTGCCTTGGACGATCAGGGTCGGCACGCCTGATCCGCGCCACCAGTGGCACCGGGCCCCCGGGCGGCGAACCAGGCCCGTTGGGCCGGGGCGATCGTCCCCGTCTGCCGCACTGGTCTGCTTGGTGGCGGCGACCATGGGGTCGACGTGGTCGGCGGCCGAGAGGTTGCTCAGGATGTCGGACCAACCCGACTTGACGGTGTCGGCCTTGTCCAGGCTGGTAACGAGCGAATGCCAGGCGATGGTGGGCGACGATGGCGTCCACCCGGCAGTCGGTCGCCGCCGTGACGAACTGGATGCCGCCCCCGTACGACCCGCCGACCATCCCCATCCGGGGTCCCCGGCGGCGTCCAGCCTGCACCCCTAGGCTGGGTGGCGACCCAGGTGATCAAGCTGCTGACGTCCCGCGCCTCGACGTTCGGGCTGTCGACCTCCGGCATTGCCACCAGAGCTGCCGAAGCCACGGGGATCCCAGGTGAGCACGTTGTAGCCCGCCCGGTGCAGGTCCTTGATGGGGATGGCGCCGAGGATGCCTGTTCGCCGGTGGTGTTGGTGTCCCCGGGCCAGGCTCCAGCCGGGGCCCATCAGGACCGTGGGGGTTTTCCCCCCGCCGGCCAGATGTTGGCCGGGAACCAGTGGAGCCCGGATCGACGTGCCGTCAAACGAGGTCATGTCCCGATCGCTCGGCACCCCGGCCACGGGTGCCGCCACCACCGGCTGCGTGGCCGTGGGCTGATGGCAGGCGACTCGAGAGGAGGATGTCGTCCCGATGATCGTCCCGGTCGTCGAGGCAACCGTGGGGAGGGCTCGAGCAGGAGGCCAGCGCCACGGCCATCGGGGCGAGCACCAGAGTGATGGCCCTTCCCCAGCGTCGGCCGCCGGTTGGGTGGGTCCGCCCCCTGGTGTTCACCACCGGAGTGTCGCACCGGTGCTCCGTGGAATCAATCGGTCGGCCTGCTCCCCCGCCGGTCTGGCCGGGCGGATATTGCCACTGGCCTGGTCGTATGCTCCTCGGACCCCGCTGTCGTGACGTGCCTCGTGTCGGCCCTCGGACGGCCGCCGAAAATTTCCATGTTTAGGGCGGCCGGGTTGGGGTACGTGATCGGCGGAGCCGTATCTGTCAGCCCCAGGAATTGGGCGTTTCAAGCCCATGCCGCATGGGTACGGTGCAGGACGTCGAGTCCGTCGAGTGGGGATCCGCCGCCCCGCTCCGGACCCGGCGCCTCAGTCGTCGAGTCCGTCGAGCGGGGATCCGCCGCCCCGCTCCGGACCCGGCGCCTCAGCAGGGCGCATGACCCCTACCCGGTTCGCTCGAGGCGGCCTGTCCGCCGGCTCAGTCCAGAGTGACGGAGGCATACAGCGGGTGGGCGGCCAACAGCTCACCGGCCTGTTCACGCACCCTTCCCGCCAGAGCCGGGTCGAGGGTGTAGCACGCTCGCGATCGGCCGTCGCCCGAGGCTGTGGGCGCGGTGGCCGACAGCACGCCCACGATCATGCCGGCGATCTGGTCCATCTCCTCCGTTCCCATGCCGAGGGTGGTGAGTGCCGGAGTGCCCAGACGGACCCCCGACGTGTACCAGGGCCCGTTGGGATCGCCGGGGAGGCTGTTGCGGTTGGTGACGACGCCGGCGTCGAGCAATGCAGACTCCGCCTGGCGTCCGGTAAGGCCGTAGTCGGTGACATCGACGAGTACGAGGTGATTGTCGGTGCCACCGGTTACGAGCCGGGCGCCCCGCCGTTGTAAGCCGTCGGCGAGGCGCGGCGGCATTGGCAACGATCTGTCGGGCATAGGAGCGGAACGTCGGGAGGCGGGCTTCGGCCAGGGCCACGGCCTTTGCCGCCATCACGTGGGGGAGAGGGCCGCCGAGGACCATGGGGCAGCCCCGGTCCACGTGCTCGGCCAGAGCTTGGTCGCACAACACCAGCCCTCCTCGGGGCCCGCGTAGCGACTTGTGCGTCGTCGAGGTGACGACATTGGCGTGGGGCACCGGGTCGAAGTCGCCGGTCAGGACGCCCCCGGCGACCAGACCGGCGAAGTGGGCCATGTCGACCATGAGGGCGGCACCTATCTCGTCTGCGATCTCTCGCATCACCGCGAAGTTCACTAGTCGGGGGTAGGCCGAATAGCCGGCCACGATGATCAGCGGCCGGAACTCCCGGGCCAGCGCCCGGATGGACGAATAGTCGAGCAGGCCGGAGCTCGGATCGGTGCCGTAGCTCCGCTGGTCGAACATCTTGCCGGAGATGTTGCGACGGAAGCCGTGGGTCAGATGCCCCCCGGCGTCGAGCGCCATACCGATCATTCCCTGGTCGCCGAGCGCGTGTCGGAGCGCAGCCCAGTCCGTGTCGGTCAATTCGTCGACATTTCCCGCACCGACGGCGGCCAGGGCCGGGGCCTCGATCCGTTGGGCCAGGACAGCCCAGTACGCCACCAGGTTGGCATCGATCCCCGAATGGGGCTGGAGGTAGGCGTGGTCGGCGCCGAACAGGGCCAGAGCGTGGTCGCGGGCCGCCCGCTCGATGGTGTCGACGTTGTCGCACCCCGCATACATGCGGCGACCGATGGTCCCTTCGGCGTACTTGTCGCTGAGCCAGTTCCCCATGGTGAGCAGGACGGCGGGCGATGCGTAGTTCTCGCTGGCGATGAGCTTCAGCGAGGCGCGTTGGTCCCTGAGCTCGGCCCGTATCGCCTGCGCCACCGTCGGTTCAACCGCTTCGATGACGGCCAGGCCGGCGTTCCAGGCTTCCGATGCCCGACGGGCGATAGTGGGTGCTGACGGATCCTCGGGCACGCTGGTCCTCCCGGTCGTCGATCGAGGCACCCAGGCGTACGGCTCACGTCATCGTGACGGGACCGCTCCCCGGTGGTCAGTCCACCCAAACGCCAGTCACGGTCCGTCGACCATCGTACCGGTCGAGAGCGACGCTCGGCTCTGGTGGGGAAGGGTCCCGCCCGGTGTAACGCCCCTTTCCCTCGACATGCGTGAGGTGTTCGCCCACGCCGAGCGGGCCTGAGTCTGGCGTTGCGTAGAGGGCGCTAGACTGGCGATTCGGCCGGGCAGACCGCCCGACCGTGAACAGACCCGGGGGTGACAGGCTTCGACTTCGGTCGTCGATATGGGAGAAGCGAGCCGTGGTCTCCGGAGCCACGTTAAAGAGCCGGAACAAAAAATAAATGCCGAGCCTCAGCTCGCGCTCGCTGCCTAAGAAGCAGTGACGTCCGACCGGCCTCAGTCCTGCGGGTCGGGATCGGGCGACATCAAGCAGGACTCACCTGACAGATCGGTCCGGCCGGTCATCAGGGACATCTCAGTCGGATACGGAGCGACTCAGTTGCCGGTGACGGGTCGCTCCCGACAATCTCATAGCCGGCTGCGCTCGGAGAATGCCCATTGAGAAGCCGGAGGACGCGGGTTCGATTCCCGCCACCTCCACGATCGCCTGACCTGTTTTCCCGCAGGTCAGGCGGTTTCGCGTCAAGGGGGCCGAGGCCCCCAGGACACGAGCAGGCAGGGAAGCTTTGGACCGTGGATGTGTTCGCCGGGCAGGGTGAGTGTGAAGTTCCGGTAGATGGGCGACACACTGGCTCCGGTGCCTGGGCGACACTGGCTCCGGTAGGTCGGCGACACTTCGGCATCCGCGCTTTCCGCGTCCCATGCCTCTTCGCTGTGAACAATCACGTCCATGGCCAAGGAGTGAGGCCATCGTGCTGAGTGGAGCTGGGTCTCGTAAGACAGCGGTATAAGGCGGTGCTCGAGGTCCTGGAGGACGGAGCCCCGGTGAGTCGACGTGGCCCGGCGACGCTCCTAGTCTAATGGTCAAGCCCTGCACGGGGCTTCGAGGTTGAGACAGCTTGGACACAACAATGACTGACGCCACTCGACAAGCGAAGGCATCGCTCTCACTGATTCCCATTCACATCGTCGTCTAGAAACATGGAGAACCCGAGGCGTGGGTCGGCGGATCGCCGGGAAGTCAGCTCCCGAAGGACGAACATGATCTCTGGTCGCCTTGACGGCCAGGAACCCGCGACACCAACGGTCCGTGCCGATCTTAGCCCGCGAGGGAGGTAGCGACTAGGTCTCGCGGGCCCGTGATCGTCAGCGCTGGAGGATCCGAGAGTGACATCCCGCTTGGTCGTTTCACATCCTCATCCGGCGGTCGAGCAGGTTCAGTCAGATTGTCGATGTCTCGAGGTCATCGCTGGCGATCCGGAGCCCATGGTCCGACCGGTTGGACCGTTCCACAGGCCCCGTCTTCCCGCTCCCGTTGGCGTACTGTCCCCTGATCGCCGCTCGTCGTGGACGTCAAGCTGAAGGCTTGTATCCCGGGAGGCAGGCCTACGTTCTCCATCCCTCCGTAGTCGGGCCAGTCGATCCGGGCCACGAACCGACACCGCAGAGGCTGTTGGGCCCGAAGGCGAGCACTCCGAGTGGAGCCAGCTCGGGCGCGTTGTCGGCACAGCGGCCACCAACCCAGCCGGCAGCGGTGTCGGGTCCGACGCCGAATTCAGGCCACAGCCGAGGTATCGGGCAGCCGTGGCGATCAAGACGACGACTCGATCTGTCTCGTTGCAGGTCTCGACCGAGTTGCGTCTCGTCACGTGACACCTTGCGCCTGGATCCGGTGAGCCATTGCGAGGATCTGAGGGATGCCTTGGTGGCCGCGGTCACCGGATCGGCAGATCGACTGGGTCGGAGCTTTCTCCCTCGGCGACGAGGGCCGTGACGCTCAGACCCTTCAGGCCGGGCATGGAGCTGGTCAGGGGCGGTTATTCCCAGGTGCCGCATCTGGACCTATGGCCTTCACCCGGGCCTGGCGGGCCGAGCGCCTGGCCACCACCAACACCCGGATGGCCTCGATGGGTCCGTCCATGGTCTTGCCGGCACCTGAGGCCCGGCCACTGAGAGCCGCCCGAGCCGCCTCGATGGCATCGAGGGGGTCGGACTTGCCGTGGTTGCGCCGGGCCTGACGGTTGGGTCGGTTGACCTCGACCACGTCGATGCCCCGTCGACGAAGGAACCGGGCCAGTCCGACCCCATAGGAACCGGTCCCCTCGACCCCGATCATGGTCACTTCACCGAAGCCCTCGAACCATGAGAGCAGTGCTTTGTAGCCTGCGGCGTTGGCTTCGAACGGTTCGGTCCCGATCAGCCTGCCCAGCGGGTCCAGGGCTGCAGCCAGGTGGACGTCCAAGTGGGTGTCGACACCACCGGTGATACCGGGCGCGGCTTCTACGATGGTCATGGCCATCCCTTCCTTCCTTAAGCGGTTGAGGGGTGGCACGGCCGTCCCCGATCGGAGTGACGGGCGGTCCGACTTGTGGCGCAAGCCGGACCAATCACCCAACCTCAGAGACGGGGCGTGCCGTTGTCAATGTGCGCCTGGAAGAACTCAGCCGACGACGTCACAAGACACCCCAGAACAACAAGTCAGGCAGAATCTCCCAGTGCTCCCGAAGCTATTGAGAACCAGCAGTCAAGCGGTGGACCCTGCGGGACATTGTCATTGCTATGGGGTGGGTCGCCAGGCCGTGCATACCTGGTTGCGCTGCTACGCCGGCCGAGCCCTATGGAATCTAGGGGTGTTGTCGGAACTCGGAGCTCTCGGCCGCCTGTCGGAATGTGACCTTCTCCTCTGGACATCCGACCGGCCGAGACGAAGATGGATAAAAGCCAAGGGGAAGGGAATGGGGAAGGGCCTAGGGAAATTGGCCTAGGGGAAAGGATGGAACGCGATGCCGGAGAATACCTATGAGTCTTTAGTGCGGCGGACGTACCAGGACTTCGAGTCAGGGGACCTGGACCTCTTAGGAGTGGTCATGGCGCAGGAGGTGGTGTGGCATGAACCAGGCCGGAGCAGCCTTGCCGGTCACTACAAGGGTCCGCACGAGGTGCTCGGCTTCCTCAGACAGCTGAAGGCTCGGAGCAGTGGCACGTTCAAGATCGAGGTCCTCGACGTGCTCAGTGAGCCGGAACGAGCGGTGGTCCTTCAACGAGAGACAGCGGTGAAGAATGACAAGATCTTGGACGTCATCGCCGCAGTCGATTTTGAGGTCCACAACGGGAAGATCACCGAGGTCACCGTCTACCAGCATGACACCTATGCGTTCGACGAGTTCTGGGCGGAGGACCCGAGCGAAGAGGACAGTATGGACGACATCCGATCCGAATTGGAGTCCTCAGCACGGGAGGCCGGTGTCGGGTCCTCGACCTGAGTCAGTCGGCGTTTACCCGCCGTGGTTCCCCCCGTCCCTCTTCCCCTGTTTGCCGCGCGGGGTCGAAGGTGGGCTCTGAGTGTCGCCAGGTTGGGTGGTGGTCGGCGGAGGTGGGGTCGCCACGGTCACCACCACGCTTGTTCCCAGTCTCAGGCGCCCGGAAGGAGCGACCGCCAATACCGTCCCAGCCGCCTCGGGGCTGATGGAGGGGCGTTGCTGCGGCTGCAACCCCAAGTCTTGGATCGAGGCCAGCACCTGGGCCACGGATTGACCGGTCAAGGTCGCCGAGTTCAGGTTCACATAGCCGCTGTCCGCGGTCAGCACCACCGTGGTGCCTGACGAGATTCGAACGCCGGAACGTGGGCTCTGCGACACGATTCTTCCGGCTGTGACGGTGCCATCGACGGTCCGGACCGTTGCATGCAGGCCCAGATGTCCCAACCTGGCCTGGGCTGCAGTGGTGGACAGACCTTGGAGATCCGGCACCGTCACCATGGCCGGCGCCAACATCGACGACAGGATCAGCGCCAGCGCGAGAACCACGACCGCGACCACTCCAACGGCGGACAGCCGCTTGGCCAAGCGATGTTTGGAGGTTTGGCGACCAACTGTCGGGGGCACTAGGAGTCGATCGGTTCTCGGAGACGAGGCCTGCGTCGGCACCTCTCGCTCTGTAGGGCGCTCAGGGCTCAGTCCGACGGCCGTGGCCGGATCGGGCCGGGCCGCCGGAAGATCCGACGCCTGGATAGGCGTCGTCACCGGCGAGGCGGCCACCTGAACCGGTCCCACCTGGTCGGCTCCGGAGCCGAATACCCTCATTCGAGTCGCAATCTCCCCAGCAGTGGCCGGACGACGCTGGGGATCCTTTTCCAACATCTGTTCGATCAGTTGGCGCAAAGGGACGGGAAGCCCGCTGGGCAACGGCGGGACGTTGTCGTGAACATGGGCGACGGCGACTGCGACGGCCTCGTCATGGGGGAACGGGGAATGGCCGGTCACACAGGTGTAGGCGACCACTCCCAGCGCATAGATGTCAGAAGCCGGTGTAGCCGTCGAGCCGCTCACGAGCTCGGGTGCCATGTACTGCGCGGTTCCTACCATCATCCCGACCTCGGTCAGGGCCGCTCCACCCGGGATGCGGGCAATTCCAAAGTCGGTGAGCTTGACGGAGCGGTCGGGTCGCAACATGAGGTTGCCAGGCTTGACGTCGCGATGAACGATGCCGTGATCGTGTGCCTCCTGGAGGGCTTCGGCCGCCTGACAGATGGTGTGCGACATCTCCGCAGGCGACAGCGGACCGGCCTCGCGCAGTCGAGCCTCCAACGACTCTCCGTCGACGAACTCCATGACGATGAATGCTCGAGGCGATCCGTTCGAGTCGATCTCCTCGCCGTAGTCGTAAACGGTGGCTATTGCGGGATGGGCCAGTGCTGCCGCCGCTTGCGCCTCGACCCGGAATCGATCACGGAAGTCTCGTGAGTCGCCGAACTGGCTCCTCAACACCTTGATGGCGACCCATCGGCCCAGCACCTCGTCCTTGGCCCGCCACACGTCGCCCATGCCGCCCCCGGCGATCCGCCGAGTGACACGGTAGCGACCGCCGAACACGTGCTGGTCCGGGTGGGTGGACATCGTCATGCTTGGCCTCTCATGGCAATGACAAGGTTAGAGTCGGGACAGTCTCTACCCGGCACGGCAGCAGGCAATCGGGGAATGGATGGATCCCCTGGCCCTCTGAGGTCAGTCGGTCGACGGTGCAAGGACGTCGATGACCCGACTCAAATTCACAAGCCGGCCCGCCCCTTGGACGCCGCCCGAGCCTCACGAGCCGCCTCCCGGCTGGCGTCCCGGCTGGCGATGGCGTGGCGCTTGTCGTAACGACGCCGACCACGGGCCAGCGCCAGCTCCACTTTGGCCCTTCCGTCCTTGAAGTAGATGGAGAGGGGGACCATGGTCAGTGACTGCTGCTGGGACCGCCCCATCCACTCATCGAGCTGACGGCGGTGCAGGAGGAGCTTGCGCCGACGATCCGGCTCATGGGCGCCGAAGCCGTTGGCTTGGGCGTATGGGGGCACATGAAGGCCGAACAGCCACATCTCCCCATCGATGATCCGGGCGTACGCGTCCTGGAGCGCGATGCGGCCGGCTCTGAGCGACTTCACCTCGGAGCCTTGCAGGACCAACCCGCACTCGGTGGTCTCGATGATGTCGTAGTCGTGGCGGGCCCGCCGGTTCGAGGCCACCGACCGATTGGCCTCGGGTCGACCATGCCCGGCCGGCGTGGGGGAACCGGGGCGCCCGACCGCCCGACCGCCCTTCTTCTTTCCTCCAGCCATACCAAGGGAACGTAGTCGCCCGGTCCGGTCCCGCCGTCCTCTAGCGTCTCATGTCGCATGCTCTCCCTAACCAGACCGGTGCACGATCAGATGGTGGCGCATTGCCTGACCGGGTTACCCGATGAGGCCTGTGGCCTGCTGGGCGGGGATCCGGAGACGGGCGAGGTGGTGACCTGCTACCCGACCCGGAACGTGGCCGCCTCGGCCAAGCTCTACACCGTCGATCCGAAGGAGCACCTCCGTGCCGATCGCGACGCCGAGTCCTCCGGCCACTCGATCATCGGGGTCTTCCATTCCCACACGCACACCGAGGCCTACCCCTCGTCGACCGACGTGGGCCAGGCCCCCGATCCGACCTGGCACTACGTCATCGTCTCCCTCCGCGACACCCAGCCGGTCACCCGGAGCTACCGGATCGTGGCTGGGGAGGTGGCCGAGGAGCCGATCAGGCTGGCGCCCCACTAGAATCCCAACCCAACAAGTCAACTTTTGTCCGGCGGCCGACGGGCCGGCTGCGGCGAACATGGCCCGACCAGATCCGGCGCGGGCCACCCGCGGCGGGAAGGCCGGGCTCGTCAGACGAGGGCCCGGCCGTCGTGAGGGACCACACGAACCAGAGGAGAGCCTGTGACCGTCAAAGTCAATCTGCCGACCGTCCTGCGGCCTCACGTCGGAGGAGCCAAGACCGTGACCTCCGACGGCTCGACGGTCGGTGAGGTGCTCTCGGCCCTGGTCGCGGAGTACCCGGGCCTCTCCGGACAGGTGATCGACGGCGACGGATCGCTGCACAAGTTCGTCAACGTGTACCTCAACGACGACGATGTCCGGTACCTGTCGGCGCTCGACACCCCGGTCAAGGACGCCGACGAGATTTCCATCCTGCCCGCAGTGGCCGGCGGCCGGCCGGTGGGGACACGGTGTCCCGGCTTCCATGAGCCTGTACGGCTCCGTGCTGGAGCTGATCGGTGACACTCCGCTGGTGGACATCTCCCAGCTGAGCCCCAATCCCGACGTGCGGATCCTGATCAAACTCGAGGGGCAGAACCCGGGAGGCTCGGTCAAGGACCGGATCGCCCTCAGCATGATCGAAGAGGCGGAGAAGGACGGGACCCTCAAGTCCGGCGACACTCTGGTGGAGCCGTCGTCGGGCAACACAGGCATCGGCTTGGCCCTCATCTGCCGGATGAAGGGTTATCACTTGAAGGTGGTGCTGGCCACCAACGTCTCGATCGAGCGGCGCCAGCTCCTCGAGTCATGGGGGGCCGAGATCATCGAGTCCCCTGGGGCGGAGGGGTCCAACGGGGCTGTGCGTCGAGCGGAGCAGCTCGCTGGCGAGCATCCGGAGTGGGTCTTCCTCTACCAATACGCCAACCCCGCCAACCCCAAGGCACACTACGAGGGCACCGGTCCGGAGATCTGGCGGGACTGCCCCGAGGTCACCCATTTCGTGGCTGGGCTCGGCACGTCCGGCACCCTGCTCGGGGTGGGCCGCTACCTGAAGGAGCGAAACCCCGCAATCAAGGTGTGGGCGATCGAGCCCCCGGCGGGCGAGATGGTGGACGGCCTGCGCAATCTCGACGACGGGTACATCCCCCCCATCTTCATCGACGGCCACGGCGCCGACCTGCTCGACGGGAAACGCATCGTCCGACCCCGTGAGTCGATCGAATGGACCCGCCGGCTGGTGGAGGTCGGCATCTTCGCCGGCCTCTCGTCGGGGGCGGCACTGGCCGGCGCGGTGAGGACCGCCCGCTCCATCGACTCGGGCGTGGTGGTGGTTGTCTCCGCCGACGGCGGTTGGAAGTACCTGTCCACCGGTGCCTGGACCGACGATCTCGACGTGGTCGAGGAACGGGCCAAGCGGATCACCTTCTTCTGACCGGCCCTCGTGGCGGCCACCCCGCCAACCGTCGGCGCCACGCCCGCCAGGGTGCGGATCGACGGTGACGTGACGACCGTCGGCTACTCTGCCGACACCGGTCCTGCTTCCCGTCGGTCACGCAGCAGGGGCTGACGATGAACGGCGTGGACCGGTGGCACGAGGGCTGGGGGCCAGGTCCGAAGGCCCAGTGGGACAATCCGAGCCGGGGAAGGAATTCGTATTGTGAGCGAGGAAACGGCTGCCCGCCGGACCGACAGGGCGGACGGAAGAAGGATCGACGAGCTGCGTCCGGCCCGCTTCGAGCGGGACTTCACCGTCTTCGCCCCCGGTTCGGTGCTGGTGTCGATGGGACTGACGCGGGTTCTCTGTACCGCCTCGGTGGAAGAGCGGGTCCCACCGTGGATGCGGGGCCGAGGAAAGGGGTGGGTCACCGCCGAGTACTCACTGCTACCCGGCTCGACCGAGGAACGGGTCACCCGCGAGGCGGCCAAGGGGAAGCTCTCCGGGCGGACCCAGGAGATCCAGCGTCTCATCGGGCGCTCCCTGCGTTCAGTGTGCGACATGGTGGTGCTGGGGGAGCTCCAGGTCACCGTGGACTGCGATGTGCTGCAGGCCGACGGGGGGACGCGCACGGCATCCATCTGTGGGGCCTATGTCGCCCTCCACGATGCGCTCACCCGGCTCGTGCTGAAGGGAGACCTGAAGGAGAACCCGTTGCGTGAGGCTGTGGCCGCGGTGTCGGTGGGCGTGGTGGACGGAGTGTGCATGCTCGACCTCCCGTATGCGGAGGACAGCCGGGCAGAGGTCGACATGAACGTGGTGATGACCTCCTCGGGCCGGTTCATCGAGGTCCAGGGAACAGCCGAGGGCATGCCCTTCACCAAAGGCGAGCTCGACGAGATGCTGAGCCTGGCCGAACATGGGATCGCCCAGCTCCTCGACCTCCAGACGGAGACCCTGGCCCAACCTCCCACTCCGCGCTGAAGGATGGATCGCCTGGAGATCGTCCTGGCCACCGCCAATCCCGACAAGGCCGCCGAGATCACCACCATCCTTGGGTCTGTCCCCGGGTTGCTGCTGCGTCCCCGGCCGCCGTCGGTGCCCGACATCGAGGAAACGGGGGACACACTGGTCGACAACGCCCGGCTGAAGGCGTTCAGCTTGGTGGAGGCCACAGGAATGGCTGCGGTGGCCGATGACACGGGGCTCGAGGTCGACGCGCTGGGCGGCGCACCCGGCGTCTACTCGGCCCGGTTCGCCGGCGAGCACGCCACCTATCGGGACAATGTCGAGAAGCTCCTCGCCGAACTGGGACGGCACGATGCCGACACGCCGGATCGCAGAAGGGCAACGTTCCGGTGTGTGGCATTCGTCGGGTTTCCGGACGCCAGCGAGGTCTGGGCTGACGGTGAGGTTGTCGGTACCATCGCTCCGGAGGCACTCGGTGATGCCGGATTTGGCTACGACCCGGTCTTCGTGCCCGACGGCTACGGCGGCCGCACCTTTGCTCAAATGACGTCGGATGAGAAGCACGCCGTCTCACATCGGGGCCGGGCTTTCCGCGCACTGGCCGAACGGCTGCGGACGACATGAGGTTTCCCGGGGTGCTGTCAGCGACCAGCTAGCCTCGATCCCATCGGATCATCGGAGGCCCACCCATGAGCGATGTGTCGCAGGGCCGGGGTGGTGGTTGGTCTCGGACGGGAGGCGGTACTCGCCGGAACAGGTCCCTGGGTACTCGACACCGGTGGCGCAGGCAGTGGTCCACACCTGTCAGCAGAACGGAACTGCGCCCAGACCACCTTCAACTCGGGCTGATCAGGCGACGCCGTTGCCCCCCGATTCCTCGACGGTCGGCGACGCCCAAGGGTCGACCGCAATCGGAGGTGGCATCATGGCCACCTCGGCCAGGCCACCCGGCTGGCCCTCTTGTGGACCGGCAGCGGCGGTCGGAGTGGACGTGCCCTTGTCGCTCGGCTGTGCGCGCGCCATCGGCTCACCGGCCGGGTCGGGTGGCGGGTCCTGACCGGCGTCAGCTGCCGGGCGAGGTTCGTCGCCGGCTGTCGTCCCGGTATGGCCCTCGTCGGGTGCGTCCGCTATTCCCACGGCGATGAGGCCGGCAGCGTGCAGGTCACGGAGGATGCGGAGGCCGGCGATCTGGTCCCCGCCGATCCTGTCGAGGACTTCTCTCACCGAGAGACCACTGTTTCCGACTGTGGTCAGCACACTCCATTGATCGTTACGGATCCGGACGTCCTGGCCGGGCGGGTTGGGGGAGAGGTTCACCTCGGCGTCAAGCGGGAGCACCGATTGGAGCTGCCTCCATTCGTCGACTTGGGGGCGCACTTCTTGCAGCACGGCCAGCACCGGCACAGTGGGATGGCCGCTCGAGGAGACGACGCCGCTGGTGAAGTCGAACGAACCCTCGGTGACGCAGGCCAACTCGAAGACGGCCTGGCCGATGGTGGTGGCCGAACCGACTCGGGCATTGGCCAGCTGGCCGTCGGCCAGCCACAGCCATCCTTCGACAGTTGCCCCGACGGCGTGCAGCTCCCCGGTCTGGGACGTCGAGGCCAGCAGCATGAGGACATCGGAGAGGGTGAAGACAGAGAGCGAGCCGGTCAGCGAGGTGGAGGACGCATCGGTGGCTCCGGTGTGGCTCATGATCGATTCCTTCCCGTCCACGGTCATCTCGAGCACGGACGAGCGGGTGAGGTCGGGCGCCGCGTCACCGTTGGGAGACGTGCCGCTGGGGGGTTCCGTGGGTCGTTCGAGCATATGCTCCAGCGGGTTGGCGCTGTCGTTCGTCGCTGGTCCCACCGGGGACCGCCGCCTTCTGGTCATCGCCGGTACCCTTCGAATCGCCATATCGTGCCGCTCCACGATAACCGCAGCCTCTGGGGAGGTCCATACCGGATTTTCTCGGACGCACGCCGGCGGCGGGCCCGGTCATCCCCGGGAGCGGATTCCACGCCCGGTGCTGGTTTCGGGCCATGATCGGGTCATGACCGATGCCTCGGGCACGTTGACCTTCTCGTCCTACCGCGACTTCCAGCATCTCCGGTTCGACCGGCCGAACCCCGGAGTGGTGCTCATCACGGTCGATCGGCCCGAGGTCCTGAACGCAGCCAACGAGCGCCTCCATCGGGAGCTGTCGCAGGTGTGGGCGATCGTCGATGCCGACGAGTCGGTGGCGGTGTCGGTGATCACCGGCGCCGGACGGGCGTTCTCGGCTGGAGGGGACTTGGCCATGGTCGATCGCATGACGACAGACCACGCCGCCGTCGTCGAGCAATGGCGTGACGCCACTGCGGTGGTCGAGTCGATCCTGGGGTCGGCCAAGCCCATTGTGGCCGCGGTCAACGGGGTGGCGGTCGGTGCCGGGTTGGCCGTCGCCCTGCTGTCCGACGTGTCCATCGTGGCTGAGTCGGCCCGGCTCTCCGATGGGCACACCCGGCTCGGCGTGGCGGCCGGTGACCATGCCGCGCTGCTCTGGCCGCTGCTGTGCGGCATGGCCAAGGCCAAGTACTATTTGATGACGGCCGAGTTCGTCGACGGCCGCGAGGCCGAGCGCATCGGACTGGTGACCCGGTGCGTGCCGGACGAAGAGGTCATCAGCGAGTCGTTGGCTGTGGCCAGGTCACTGGCCTCGGGCAGCGCAACCGCGGTGCAGTGGACCAAACGAGTCCTCAATCAGTGGCTTCGGTCGAACGCTTCGGTGTTCGGTGAGTCGCTGGCCCTGGAGATGCTGGGCTTCCTCGGGCCCGATGCCAAGGAGGGCCTGGCTGCTGTCAAGGAGCACCGCCCACCGAAGTTCCCCTCCGTCCGGCACCTGCACTGACGATGCTCGCGGCGCGTCGGGTCCAGCCGCTCGTCGGCGTCAGGCCACAGTGACCAGGGTGCCGATGGGTGTCAGCGGGTAGACAACGGCGGCGTTGGCCGGGGGCATCTCGACACAGCCGACGCTCTGCGGGGTGCCGTAGCTCCCCCGGACGAAACCATGGAGGGCATCGCCGCCGTTGAAGTAGCTCACCCACGGTATACCGGGGTCGGAGTACTTCGAGCCGTCGGGATTGGTACCCGACATGGTCGTCACCCGGTAGCGCTGGTACACGGGGAACGTTCCCGAAACGGTCGGCGCCGCCGCCACACCGGTATTGGCCCGAGTGGAGTAGACCGGCGCGCCGTTGCTGTACACCGTCACCGTCTCCGGGAGCGCCTTGCTCACGAGCACGTAGTTGTACGGGTTCGGGTTCACGGTGCCAGCTGCCGCATCGGCCAGCAGCTGCTGCCATACTCCGGGGCCGGCCGCACCGTCCGTGACCATGTTGTGCTGGGACTCGAAGGCCATGACCGCGCCCTTGGTGACCTCGTTGGGAGTGCCGACGGTCCAGAGGCTCTGGAGCGAGGTGGGTTCGATCCCTCGCCAGCTGAACGATCCTTCTTGGGCCTGGGCGGCCTCCTGGGGGGCGCTCAGGGGGCCGGCCGGGGTGAAGCTCACCGGCAGGTACCCGAGCTGGGCCAGCAGCTGTTGCAGTCGGGTCGTACTGCCCTGGGCCACCGTGAAATGGGTTGTCGACCCCACCGCCAGCACCCTGCCGGAGGAGCTCACGACGCCGGTGTCGCCGGCCGGGACCGTCACCGTCTCGGCGGACGACGGCACCAACGGCGCCGCCGGGACGAACATGAAGGTGTCGGGGGTCACCACCTGCCAGGTGCCCGCGACCGGCGGCGTCAGCGCCGGCGCCGGTGAGTGGGAGTTGAGAGGGACCGAGAACCGCACCGAGATGGTGGCATCGCTGGGCACGCCGGTCGAGCCGTCGACGGGGCTCACCGAGACCACGGTCAATGGTCCAGTGGCGGGACGGGCCGGGCTCGATGTCGGGGAGGCTACTGCTCGGTTGGCCGGGCCCCGGACGGTGAACAGGACTCCCGCCGCGGCCACCACGACCACAACCGTGATGGTGATGGCGATGACCCACCGTGTGCGGCCCTTGGAACCCCGTTTCGCACGCGGCGATTTCGAATGTGCGTATCCGACTGGCATCTGCCTCCCTCGCTGGAGAAAATCTACCAGCCCGCAAGGTGATCAGGATGCCACGCGGAGTGATCGTGCCTGCGTAGGGGCAGAGTCTGGGGGATATCAGACCGGTGGGCCATCGGGGCCGGCCGTACCGACGCGCTCTTTGACCGCCGATTCGACCGCGGCGATGAGTTGGGGATCGGTGATCTTCGTACCGCCCGGGCCGCTCACATAGAAGGCGTCGACGACGGCCGAGCCGAATGTCGATACCTTGGCCGATTTCACATCCAGCTGGCACTCGACCAGGGCCCTCGTGATGCGGTGGAGTTGACCGACCACATCCTCGGCCCGGACCTCGACCACACTGGCCACGGCCGAGGCGTTGTTGTCCACGGTGACCTGGGTCGACACCAGATGGGGGGTGGCTGTCCGGCGCTCTCTCCGGTATGTATGGGCCAACCGGGCCAGTTGGTCCTCGATCGACAGCGCCCCTCGCATCACCGCGGCCAGGTCGTCCGACAGGCGTGCCGCAGCCGGCCAGCGACCCCGGGCGGGCTCGACGGTGAACTGCTCGACGGCCACTCCGTCCTCGCCAGCCGCGACGGCTGAACGCACGTTGAGCCCGTGAAGGGCGAGCACCCCGGTCACCTCGGCGAGCAGGCCCACATGGTCGGGTGCCACCACCGTCACCGTCGGGTCCTCGATGGACAGGGCCGGCACCCCATGCGTGCGGACGGTGTCCATGACGACCCGGAGGTCGTCGGTGATCCATGGCATGGCGGGGGCGACCGGCTGACCGGCCAGAAGGCGGCGGGTCCGCTCGACGAGCTCGGCGACCAGCCCGGCCTTCCACGATCCCCAGGCGCTGGGCCCTGTGGCCAGGCTGTCGGCTTCGACCAGCGCAGCCAGCAGCTCGAGCATCGATCGGTTGCCGACCTCCTTGGCCACCCGCTCGGCCGTCGCCGGGTCGTCGAGATCACGCCGGGTGGCGGTATCGGGGAGCAGCAGGTGCAGGCGGACCAGGGCGACCACGGTGCCGACGTCCTCGTCAGGCAGTCCCATCCGGCGGGCGATGTCAGCAGCCACCGTCATGCCCACCTCGGTGTGATCGCCCGGGAAGCCTTTGCCGATGTCGTGGAGAAGCGTTCCGATCAGCAGCAGATCGGCCCGATCCACTCGATGGACCCGGGTGGCGGCGAGGGCGGTCGCCTCGAGCAGGTGCCGGTCCACCGTGAATCGGTGATACGGGTTCCGTTGAGGCTTGTTGCGCACAGCGGCCCATTCGGGCAGACAGCGCTCGAGCAGGTGTCGCTGGTCGAGCGCCTCGAGCGCGGCGATCGCCGGTGGACCGGTGGCCAGCACCCGCACCAGCGCGGCGCGCAGGTCCTCGGGCCAGGGGGCCTCGGGTGCCGGCGCCTTGCGACCGAGGAGGTTGAGTGCATCCCTGGCGATCGGCAGGTTCCTCTCCGCGGCCACCGCCGCCAGGCGCAGGGACAGCGACGGGTCCCCCTGCACGTCCGCCGACTCTCCGACCACCACCTCGTCCGAGCCGACGCTGATGTCGGGCTCGCCGGGGACGGAGGCCAGCGTCGAGTCGAAGCGGTCGGTGGCGCGGCGGCGACGCCGGCCGGACGCCTGCGAACGGGACCAGGCCCCCCGTCGCCGCCAGGCGTCGTCTCCCTCCCAGGCCACCTTCCGGCCGGCGGTCGCCACGGTTCGCATGAGCGCATCGGCATCCGGCTCGCCGAGCTCCGCGGCCACTTCGTCCTGTTCCTGGAGAAGGAGCTTGTTCTGTTCCCGCCCGGCGCGCCGATGGAGCTGGACGCGGACGGCGGTCAGATCACCGCGGGCGTTGTCGATGGCCACGGTGTCGACGTAGTCGGCCAGAACCGGTACAGCGAGCATCATGGCTCGGAGCGCGCCCACATCGCGCAGACCGCCGTGCGCTTCCTTCAGATCCGGCTCGAGAAGGAACCCGACGTCACCGTACGAGCGGTGCCGCTCGGCCACCTGGCCGGCCAGCACCTCGAGCCACGCCGGCTTCTGCTTGGCCCAACGGCCCCTGGCGCCCTCGAGGACCGGTTCGGCGATCCTCCGGTCGCCGCACACCACCCGGGCGTCGAGGAGTCCGAGAGCCACCCGGAGATCACGGCTCGCCATCTCGAGCGCCTCGCCCGGCCGGCGGACGCTGTGGTCGAGCGATATGCCTTCGTCCCACACCGGGTACCAGATCCGGTCGGCCATGGCCGAGATCCTCCGCCGGCCTCGGTGGACGAGGACGACGTCGAGGTCGCTGTAGGGGCACAGCTCGCCCCGCCCGTAGCCCCCGACGGCAACCAGGGCGATCCCTCGGCTGTCCCCCTCGGTCGCCTTGTCGAACAGGTCGGACAGCCACCCGTCGGCGGCTCGGGCGTAGGCACGGCAGAACGCGTCCCCCCGCAGCTCGGCGTCGTCGAGAAGCGCCTGCCTTCGGTCTCGGAGGGACACGGGCGGACCGTACCACCGGCGTGCCCTGGGCCGATCTGGCCTGTCCCGTCGACGTGCCCCGGGCGACGACGATCATCGGCAGGGCTCGGTTAGCCTGGAGGCATGGAAGAGCAGCAGCGATCGGGGTTGAGCCTGTTCGACGGTGTGCTCATCATCGGCGGTGGGTTGATCGCCCTGTTCGTGGCGTTCAAGGTGCTCGGCTTCATCGCCGGGGTCATCTGGTTCGTGATCAAGCTCGCCATCGTGGTCGGTCTCGTCACACTGGTGGCCAGGCTGATGTTCCGCCGCCGCTCCTGAGCGCCGCCGTCCGCAGTGGTCGCGGGCAGCCAGTCATCGTCGACCGTTCGATCAGGTGATGATCGACTCGAACAGCTCGATGTGCTCCGACACCATCCGGTTGGTCGAGAAGTAGCCCTCGACCGCCAGCCGGCAATTGCGGCGATCGAGCTCGCCGAGACGCCCCAGGGCGTCCACCATCGACGCGTCGTCGTCGCAGAGGAAGCCGGTGCGCCCGTCATCGACCACCTCGGGCGCAGCCCCCTCGGGAAAGGCCAGCACAGGGGTACCGCAGGCCATCGCTTCCAGCATGACCATGCCAAAGGGCTCGTTCCATCGAATGGGAAAGAGAAGGGCCGAAGCTCCGGCCAGCAGCTCCAGCTTCCGCTCGTGGGAGACCTCGCCAAGATAATGAGCGTCGCTCCCCAGCAGTGGCTCCACTTCTTCGGCGAAGTACTGCAGCTCCCATGGCTCCCGCATCTTGGCGGCCATCAGGATGCGGACACCCGCCTTGCGGGCGATGTCGATGGCGCGGTGGGCCCCTTTGTCCCGGGACATCCGCCCCAGGAACACCACATAGGGACCGTCCTCGTCCCCGCGGCCGTCGCCCACCGGGAAGTGCGAGGCGTCGACCCCATGGTGGATGACCCGGGCGATCGGGATCTCGGGGGCGGACCGGCGCTGGGCGTGAGAGATGGCCACGATCGGAACGCGTTCGGCATTGACCCGGTACAGGTCGGTGAGCTCCTCGTTGAACGGACCGTGGATGGTCGTGGCCACCGGGAGGGACGGGTAGTGCTCGGCGTGAAAGGGGCCCATCACCGTGTGGTCATGGACGACGTCACAATCGCGGACCGCCTCGTAGGCGTGGATGACGTGGCGGATCTCGGGGACCACCATGCCGATCCGGCTACCTTCGGCTTGGGGCAGGATCCATTTCCGGGGAACCGGGCAGGTGGAATCACCGGTGGCGAAGAGCAGGACCTCATGGCCGGCGTCCTGCAGTCCCCGGGCCAGCTGATCCACCACCAATTCGATGCCGCCGTACAGAAGTGGAGGGATGGGTGTCCACGGCGGGGCGATCATTCCTATCCGCATGGAGAGATTCAACCATCCCGACGGGGAGGATAGGATCGCCGGACGCCGCGGCGGCGTGGCCGAGTGGTTTAGGCAGGGGCCTGCAAAGCCCCCTACGGCGGTTCGATTCCGCCCGCCGCCTCCAGGGCCGGCCGTCTGTGAACCAAACCACCGACAGCCATCGGCCGGCTTCACTCGTCTTGGTCCAGCTCGTCATTCGGGCGGAACCAGATCGAGCTGAGGCGGGAAAGCGGCTTGAATGGTTCCGATGATGACGGAACCACCGGGGGCAGGAGCCGTCGATCGGTGAGGGTCGGCTCGATCGTTCACGACCCTGACCATCGCTCGCTTCGCAAGGCCGGTCGAACGGCACTGGTCATGTCGGCCAGCTTCCTCATCGGGATCCACGTGGTGGGCAACTCGCAATTCGCCGTCGTGGCCACCTTCACTGCGGCAGCGGTCCTGGGGATCGCGGATTTCTCGGGGAAGCGCGCCCAGCGGCTCCGGGTGACAGCCGCCACGCTGGCAGTGGGCGCGGTGTTGCTAGCCGTCGGTACCGCGGTCTCCACCAATACCGCCGCCGCCTCCGTGACCATGTTCGTGGTCACCCTGGGGGTCAGCTATTCGGCCGTGTTCAGCGGGTACTTCGCCGCCGCCTCGAGCGCCGTGGTCGTCTTCTATGTGGTGGCCACTGGTGTCGAGGGGTCAACGTCGGTGATCCCCTCTCGCGAGGCCGGTCTGGCCTTCGGTGGCGCACTGTCGCTGGTGGCGGCGGGATGGTTGTGGCCCTCCCGGTCCACGGCAGAAGGTCGGTTGGCGCTGGCCAAGGTCTACCGCGTCCTCGCCGAGCAGGTCCGCGCGCTGTCCGGCCCCTCCGACCACGGCCTGTCGTCACCGGACGGGGGCGAGCCGGATGAGGCGGACCGACGGTTGGCCGAGTCCATTCTGGAGGCGGAGCGCGCCATCGCACGGGGCGCGTGGCGACCGGACGGTCTGGCCAGTCCGCACAAGGCCAGGATGTACATGCTGCAAGGGGCCAGGCGGATCGCCGGGCTCATCGGGGTCTTCCACCACCTGCCGGTCCACCCGGTGCCGCGACTCGAGGACGCGAGCCGCCGATTGACCGACCACCTCGCGGCGGAACTGGACCGATGCGCCAGCGCAGTCGCCACCTACGGCCGGACCCTGCCCGAACCCAAGCGGATCGAACAGGCCAAGGAGCGATTCTCCGCGTCAGGCCACCGCCGGTTCGCCGACGACATGGCGGCCGGGGAGGAACCTGCCCAACTCCGCTCCTTCGCCGCCTGGTACTTCGTGCTCCAGCAACTCAGTTGGGGAACGAGCCTCGCTTCGATCCACTGCCGAGCGATGCACGGTGCACCGCTGGAGGCGTCGGTGGCATCAGAGCAATCAGCGCTCGTGGCGACATTGACCGACGGTCCGTCATTGGGGAAGTGGGTTCGACGAGCACGCCGCAACCTCTCGTGGAGCTCTGTGCATTTGCAGAACAGCCTCCGCCTGGCCACAGGGTTGGCTCTTGCCCGGTTGGCGGTCGGCATCTTCGGTCTCCAACACGGTTTTTGGGTCGGGTTTGCCACCCTGGTCGTGCTCAAGACCAGTGCCGCCGGGACCCGGTCGACCGCGGTGCAGGCCGCCGTCGGGCACGGCCATCGGCTTTGCCGTATCGAGCGTCCTCATCACCACCTTCGGTGTGGACGCGATGATCTACTCGATCGTGCTGCCCGTCGTGGTCTTTGCCGCTTTCTACCTACCTGCGGCGGTCAGTTTCATTGCCGGGCAGGCCTGCTTCACAATGGTCATCGTCGTGCTCTTCAACCTGCTGAAGCCGTCAGGGTGGACGCTCGGCCTGGTGCGGCTCGAAGACGTCCTGATCGGGGCCACCATCGGTCTGGTGATCGGAATGGCCATCTGGCCACGGGGCGCGTCGTCGGAGCTCGCTCGAGTCGTCGGTCGCCTCTTCCTGGCCGGCGGTGGCTACGCCCAGGCCACGGTGAGCCACGTGGTGGACAGGCCTTCCGTCGGTGTACACCCCGAGGATGTCGACATGGCGAGGCGGCGTGACCAGGTGTGCATCGCAGCCGTCGACGCGGAGGACGTGTTCTCCCAGTACTTGTCGGAACCACATCAGTCCGATGCGCCGGTGATGGCCTGGTCCTCCCTGATTGCGTCGGCGCATCAGCTGTGGTTCGGATCGAGCGTGGTGGGGCTGGTGCCAAAGGCCACCGGCGCGGCGAGGAAGATGCCGGAGGTCTGTGACGAGCTACTGGCGTCATCGGCCGCCATGGCCCGCACCTATCGAAGCCTCGCCGACGCACTGATGGGTCAAGAGCGCCTGGAGGTGGACGAACCTCCGGCGATCGACGGCACGATCGACCGGTCCTCTCCAGACGGAACGATGACCCTGCTCGAGCTGGAGGCGTGGTTGGCCGAGCTGGCCGCAGAGATGGATCGCACCCGACCGGCTCTGCACGAGCTCGGGCTCGGCGCCGCGGTGACGATCGAGGCGGAGCCTTCTCCTGCCCATCGATGAGGTCGAGTCCTGGTCAGGTCGCGGGAGGGGTGGCGTAGTCCCAGAGGAGGTGCGAATCCTCGGCCGCGGCTAGCAGCAGGTTGGCCGGAACGTTCTTGTCGATGTGGCCGATCAACCCTCGATAGATGCCGTACCCCACCAATTGCTGGAGCCGGAACGGGAAGGTGCGGACCAGTTCCACGGGGAGGCCGAGTTGTTGGTTCTCCTGTTGACGGATGTAGCCGGCGCAGTAGTTCATGGCGATCCCGACCCGGCGCTCGCTGGTGGTGTTGGCCCCGCCACCGTGCCACAGACTTCCGTGCCAGACGAGCACACTGCCTTTGGCCATCTCCGCCGGAATCGAATCGTATTGGGTGACGAGGTCTGGGGACTCGGAGGCCTTGTGCGAGCCAGGAATGATCCGGGTGGCTCCGTTGGCATCCGTGAAGTCGGTGAGTGCCCACATGGTGTTGCACACGGTTGCGGGATGGGGCTTGGGCAACGGAATCACCTGATCGTCCGCGTGTATTGGCTGCGGCGTCTCATCCGGTCCGATGGCGATGGAGGAAAGGGAGGAGATCAGCAGACCGTCATCCAGGACCCCCTCGCACACCGGGAGAATGGCCGGATGGACAGGGATCTGCTCGAAGTTGGGGCCATGGGCGAGCAGGTTGTAGATGCGGGTGGTGTGGGTTCCCTCGAACAGGTTGTCCGCCGGTACGATGCCCAGGTCCCGTTCGAGCCGGAGAAGGTCGTCATTGATGGCGTCGATCAGGTCGATGTCGACGGCGCTTTCGATGATGCTGTACCCCTGGTCATCGATCCGGTCTATGTGAGCTTGAACATCGGTGCCCATCGCATCCCTCCACGCCACGAGTCGTATCCGAGCCTATTCTGCGGACGTGCCCGGCACGAAGTCGATGCGGCCTGACAACCGATACGAGCTGCTCACCTGCGGATGGAAGGGCCATTTCCTGGTGGGCACGGATGCCAAGACGGTGACCGACGCCGACGCGGCCGTGGTCCGGGAGCGTGGGGGAGTCCGGTGGCATCGATGCCTCCGATGCGACGCCTGGCTGGCCAGGGAGATCCCTCTCCGACCCACCAGGGACCGGGTCCCGCCCCGGGACGAGATCGAGGTCCCAGCCCGAGGACCGGCCCTCCGTGACCGGTACGTCCTGCGACTGATCGCAGTGGACCGGGCCATTCATGTCGTCGTCCTCGGGGTGCTGGCCGTGGTGCTGTTCACGTTTGCCCGTCACGACGCAGCCCTCCACCGCGACTATGTGAACATCATGGACGATCTGTCGGGTGGAAGCCCCGGCGAGTCGCAGCTGCGAGGGGTGCTCGGCTACCTCCGCAGGGCATTCGAGTACTCACCCCATCGCCTCATCCAGCTGGGATTGGTGGTGACCGCGTATGCGGCCCTCGAGGCCACCGAGATGGTCGGTCTCTGGTTCTCCAAGAGATGGGCAGAGTATCTGACATTCGTCGCCATCACGGCATTGGTACCCATCGAGATCTACGAACTGACGTTGAGGGTCAGTGTGTTCAAAGTGGTGACGCTGGTGATCAACCTGGCCATCGTGGTGTACCTGCTCTATGCGAAGCGCCTGTTCGGAGTGCGGGGAGGACACCAGGCCGTGATCGCCCGTCGAACCGAGCTCGGCGGCTGGAGCGCCATCGATCGGGCCACTCCGAGCGCGACCCTCGACGTGGTCGCCGGGACCACCACCCCTTGAGACTCGGCTCGACAGGTCGTGCTTGGCCGGTTCCGGACGAGGGTCTCGCAGGAGAGCGGTGGTATCGTCCTCCTTCACGGGCCGTTGGCGCAGTTGGTAGCGCACTTGCATGACACGCAAGGGGTCGTGGGTTCAAGTCCCGCACGGCCCACCGCTACTGACCAGGGAATATGCACTAGATCGAGCTCGTATCTCTGTTTCTAGGACTGGCACGGAGCCAACGAGGAACCTTTCGCATCGGCCGCATGAGCGGGGGTCTTGCCCATCAACTGCCTCGTTGGCGTCGATGCCCACTCGGCCGTCACACCCAACTGGCACCGCTCTACTAGAGGAGTCAAAGGCAGGACACATCGGCGATTGGGCGGGTTCATCGGATTGCGCTGGGTGCGGGCAGGCCCATGGGGTTCGGGAAGGGGATCTCACCTGAATCGACGATCCTGCTCGCTATCCCGGTCAGCAGACGGATCGCCCCATCGATCTCGTCGACAGAAAGCCCAAGATAGGGTTGCACGGCGAGCTGGTCCGTTCGCTGCTCGATGGCGCTGCGTAGCTGGCGTCCGGAGTCGGTGGCCACTCCCGAAGGCGTCAACGAGCCACGGGTCTTCAGAACCTCAGACGCGGTCTCCCAATCCTCGACGGACCATCCCCTGTTCTCTCTCAGGAGCTCGGGCGGGCAACCCTCCGTGGCGGCGAACAGGACGTGAGCTTCGCATGCGCCCATGTCGGCCTCGGTGAGAACCGCCACATGGCCATCGCCTCGGTGCTCCCGGAGGGTCGTTGCTGCTTGCCAAAGTCCGGCGAGATCATCGGTTCCGCTTACGTCACGGTTGGCGGCGAAAAGCGGTCGGCCCGCTCCACTCCCGTGCTCGATGGCCTTCCACAGGATCGGAAGTAGCTGGTGGACCGATGCGTCTGTCCCTGGGAGAAGCCGGAGCAGCACAGCGGCGGCCGATTGCTGCCGAACTGACAAGACCGCTTCAGGTGGGACAAGGGCCCACGCGTCAGGTATAGACCGGCGGACCATGGCCGGGTGGAAGTTGAAGAACGTTGCCTCGACGACTCCGGGGGTCACGGGCCCCATCGGTGCTGCCCGGCATGCGAAGTAGCCCATCCAAAAGCCCGGCAACCCGGCATCCTTCAAGCCCTGCCGGCACTCCCGGGAGAAGTAGGCCACCGCGTTCACCGCTTCGAGCCGGTGCCACGCTGTTCTGGCAATGGATGCCTTCACGTGGACATTCTTGCGGACAGAGCGCCTGGTCGACGACATACAACCCCTTGACTCGAGGGTCGGGAGAATATGTCTACGAGCACGAAGCGCGGGCGCCTGCCACGTTTGCCAATGAAGAGGGACGAGAACCACCATCACGTTCCTGGATACCGCGAGACGACTGGCGTTGCCTCCGGGGAGACAACGCCAGTCGTCGTCGGCTGGCCGACGCGGCCTGGGTTACGGGTGGAACAGTGGAGTCATGAGGGGCACCACCGGGTGGGCTGCGTGGGCCAGCGGCGGCAGATCGAAAGCCCTCTCATAGGAGCGAAGAAGCGAGTAGTGGTTATAGGGAGCACCCGCCGTGACCGGGAAGTCACCCTTGTTGGCAATGACGACCGTTGCCACGTGTCCGCCTCCCGGGTCCGCGCCGCAGCAGCCGGTACCTGGGAGCCCCTGGTCGGAGAAGTCATCCTCGTCCCAGGTGATCACGATGGCGTCCCGGCCTTGCTTCCACTCTTTCGAGGAAGGGATGGCCGACACCGTGTTGCTCACATAGGTATCTCCGGCCGCGATGAGAGAGTTGGTGTCGGTGCAACCGCCAGTGCCATGCATGTCATGGCACTGGTCGGGGACGATCAGGCTGAAGGTCGGCAGCGTCTTGTTGGCCAGGTCAGTGGCCAGCTGCGTGTCGGGGACCATATTGGCGATTGCTCCCTGGGTGCCGGTGAAGTCCAGGAAGGGGTTGTGCTTTGAGGCGTAGAGGGCGGTGGTGCTGTTCGGGTACTTGAACGTGTAGAGCCCGTTGGCATTGGGACCGCTGGTCACCAGGGTTCCGGGTGGCGGGGTGGGAGGAAGGCTTTGGAAGTAGCCCTTCCAGGTCATTCCGGCCTGCGTCAGCTGGTCCGCCAGTGTCGGCGCGTTGACTGTGTGGTTGACCGTCGTGCCGTTGCAGTTCGGGTCGGTGCTGGCAAGCGCCGGTGTGCAGTAGAACTGGTTGTCGTCCTGTACCCCGAAGAAGTCTCCGGCGACGTTGGCCATATAGTTCGGCTCGCTCGGATGGGTCACTCCGAAGTAGTCGGTGGCCAGGCCGTACCGGTTCGCCAGCGCGTTGATATGCGGTGCATTGGCGTTGCCGATGATGGATCCGTAGCTGGTGTTCTCCATCATGATCTCGACGATGTGTCGGTAGTCCGGAATCGCTTTCGTGGTCATGCCCGGAGTGCTTGCCGAGCTGACGCCCGCCATGCCACCCATACCAGGCCGCCGAGCGCAAGTGTCCCCGCGACAATCCGCTTCATTCTCCTAGTCACCACTCCTCCATTGCTTGTATCCGTTGGAGCGTCCGCTGTTGCCGACGCAGCTGGGCCTGCGGGCCCAGTCGAGCGGTACCCATGGGCAATGGACGTTGCGCTACCAGAAGCTGGACGATCGATGAACAGTTGCGAAATCTCCCGTGTCGGTTCTGTGAGGTCGATGTGAACGTCGGCGGCACGGTGAACTGCTCCAGCGGCACGGCGTCTCGACCGGTACGGCCTCGCAGTTCAGGAACCCGAGAGGTGCTCCGACGCACCTCGAGCCGCCTCAGCCTTCGAGTGCGCACCACAGGCGGCGGGGTCGGGACACGCCCTTCAGGTCGTACAGGCCGCGGTCCTCGAACTCGATACCAGATCCTTCGACCAGTTCCACAACCATCTCCGACACCAGAACCTCACCGGGTGCCGCTGAAGCGGCCACCCGCGCCGCCACATGCACCGCGATGCCACGGATGTCGGCTCCACTCTGCTCGATCTCACCGGTGTGCAGTCCGCTGCGCACTTCGATGCCCAGGTGACGGGCGCCGTCCCGCAACGCCAGGGCGCAGCGGACCGCTCGCGTCGGGCCGTCGAAGGTCGCCACCGCACCGTCTCCCGTGTCCTTGACGAATCGACCTCCGAACCGATTGAGCTGGCGTCGGACCAGCTCGTCGTGGTCGAGTAGGACCTGGGTCCAGCGGCGATCCCCTAGCCGTGCCGCCATGACGGTGGAGTCGACGATGTCGGTGAAGAGGATTGTGGCGAGAACGCGATCCGGACCTGGCTGGTAGCGCTCCCCGGTGATGAACTCCTGAATCTGGTCCACGAGACCGTCGAGGTCCCCCAGGAATGGCACGACATCGCTACCCGGCAACGCGACGAAGCGAGCTCCGGGAATGCGCTCCGCAATGTAGTGGCCGTGAGGCATGCTCGGAGCCACCGCCTCACGCCGGTGCAGGACCAAGGTGGGCGCCTCTATGCGGGTGAGGAGATGACGATAGTCAGTTCCAGCGATGAGCGCACTGAATGCTGCCGAAACGGCGGGAGTGGCGCCACGCATCGACGTCCGCGACCACCACCGTTGAAACTCGGGATCATCTGCCGCGCTCGGCGCGAACAGGCGCAGGTCGCCCAAATCATCGGTCCCCTCGGCGTCGCTATCGGGATCGAGGCCAGCCCGGAACTCTTCCATCAATTCGATGGGGATACCGATGGGATAGTCGTCCGCCCGGATGTACCGTGCCGAGGCATTGACCACGATGAGCGACTCGGTGCGCTCCGGATGTTCGGCCGCGAACAGGAAGGCCGGCAGGGACCAGCCGGAGGCCGCAAGGACGACCGCCCGGCTCGCACCGGCAGCATCCATGACGGCCAGTGCATCATCGACCCAGCTCCGAAAGGTGAGCCCGTCGAGGCTCGGTGGTGTGTCGGACAGGCCGATTCCGCTGGGATCGAAACGGATGACCCGTCCGCACGCAGCCAAGCGCTCGGTATAGCGGCGCCACTGAGACTGTTCGCCGGTCTCGTCGATCGAAATGTAGGTGCCGAATCCGAAATCCAAGATGTCGGTGGCGCCGTCGCCCCACACCTGGTAGCCGATATGAAGCTCTCCTCGGTGGGCGTAATGGGTCTCAGGTGGCTCCATCGGTGGCCAGTCTTTCGCACGAACCCGATTCACACCGAGCCTATCCATCTGGGCGTCGACCCCTCGGTGCGAAATGTGGTCTCGAGACGTGGCAGGACCGGGATCCCGCTCGCGACCCTCGGGTCCGTCTCCCGCTTACCTCAGCACCCTCTGGCTACGGACTCAAGCCGAGATCGCCAGGGTCACCGGGTTCGGCGTCCGCTACGATGCCTTCCCGACGGCAGTCTCAGCGTCGAGGGAGGCAGAGCGATGTTCTCAACGATCGTTGTCGGAACAGACGGCTCGGACACGGCCAGCGCGGCGGTCGACTTGGCTGTCCAGCTAGCTCGTCAGAGCGGCGCCCAGCTGCATTTGGTAGCGGCGGTGAGCTCCCCTGGCGGAGTCTGCGGTGCCGATAGGTGGGGTGGGCGTCGGTGATCCATCCACCGGCGCCGCCCATAGACACATAGCCGCCCAACGCATGCTTGAGGAGACCGCTAGCAGCATCGAAGGAATCGATGTTGAGATCCATACAGGCTCGGGGGCGCCGGCGGATGTGATCGTTCACGCTGCCGATGAGGTCGGTGCCGACCTCATCGTCGTGGGTAGCAAGGGCATGCAGGGAGCGCGGCGGATCCTCGGATCTGTTCCGAACAGTGTCGCTCACAACTCTGGATGCCACGTCTTGATTGCCAAGACGACTTAGCGCCACCTGGTCGGGAGAGCCGACCGTGGCGGCCGTGCGGATCGGCCTCTATCGTGCTCGGGCATGGACTTGCGGACTCGCCATCCAAGGCATTGGCGACCCATCACGGGGTCCTCTTCGTGAGAGCTCCCAAACCACGTGGGCGTCTGAAGTGATCCAGCGAGGTTGTCCCCTTCGGTGTCGACAATCACAGGAGTACCTGGTGCTCGCATATCCCGATGGCACTCCGCCGACGACCGTAGTAGCCCAACCAACCCCGCCGAATGGAAACGCCGTCAACACGGCCCCCTTCCAGCCATCGAGGTGAGCCCGGATCAGTTCGGTCCGGCTGGAGCCTCGCTGTCCGGTCCTGCCCGGGAGGTGCCTTCCATAGCAGCCGAAGCCTTCATCATTCGTTCGAATCGGAGTCGGATGTCCGCCAAGTCATTGGGCTCGTGGACTTCCTCTTCCGCACCTCGCAGGATCATCTCCGCCTGCCGGACGAGAATGGCCCGCTGGCCGGTGGTCGAGCTGTTCTCCGTCACATGGGAGAGCGCATCGAGCAGCCGGATGACCACCGCCGGCATTCCCCTGGCTGCTTGACGGATCTTGTCGAATGCCCGATTGACCATCCGGCTGTAGCTCGGATCGGACTCGATGAGCCGGACCTTGCCGCTCCTCCCATGGTAGATACCTTCGTCGAGCGTCCTTGCCGAGATCTTCGAGAGTCCGGCTGAGATCCAGTCGATGCAGGTGAGCGCGGTGAATGTGTCATTGACAGCGGGCGAGAGCGCCCGGATGGCAATCTCGACAAGTTGGTCGATGGCAAACACCGGATCCTGCGTAAGCGTCCGATGGGGTCCCGTCACGTGCGCCTTCTCCAGGGCGGTCGCAACCTGCCCGGCTGCACCGACTGGCCAGACCGTTGCGAGCCTCCGGTTGGCCACCACGAAGTGTCCGGGTCGGTGGGCGAGTCGGATCACACAATCCAAGGTCTCGGCTATGTCGATGAGTCGGCTGTAGCCGACGAACTGCAGATAGCCGCTGTTCCTCGCTGAAACGTCCGCACCCCGCTGGCTCAGCTTTTCGATCAGATCGGTGACTTCTGCCGAGGACCCATCGACTCGCTGCTCGCCGGCCCGTTGCTGGTCGGGGAACTCGGCGTCGATCGCCCGGTCGAGATCGCGTGCGATCCCGGCGATGACCTCGGGGAGCTGGATGGACTTGGCGATGTGATGGATGAAGTAGATGAGCACCGCCAGGTCCACCAGCAACAGGGCCTCGGCCACGGTGATGGTGAGATGGGGCACGAAGTCCCCGGTGCCGGGCAGACTGGTGATGGATCCCAGGGCCAGGACCGAGTACACGAACGTCCCGACGAAGATCCCCAGCGTCAGCTGGTTGCCAGGGTTCCGGATGAAGTTCCGCATCATCCTCGGGCCGAACTGTTGAGACGCCAGCAACAGGGCCAAGATGGTGATCGAGAACACCACCCCGACGGTGGTGATGATGGCCGCCGCGATGGCGATCAGCACCTGGCGGCCGGCGTCGGCGCTGCCCGTCCTCACCCACCAGGGCAGGGTGAGGTGATGGTGATAGGCCGCCCAGTCGATTTCGAACGTGATGGCGAACAGCACCCCGGCCACCACGAT
This sequence comes from uncultured Acidimicrobiales bacterium, assembly GCA_963727075.1. Taxonomy (GTDB): domain Bacteria; phylum Actinomycetota; class Acidimicrobiia; order Acidimicrobiales; family RAAP-2; genus Bog-756. The sequence continues at coordinate 969,582 of CAVSET010000006.1, read as the reverse complement.
CAGGAGCGTAGGCACCACCCAGAACGTGGTCCTCAGCGCTTCCATGCGCCAGCTCGGGACCCGGGTCCGGCCGGCGACGCTCCTATCAATGTCAAGCCCTGCACGGGGCTTCGAGGTTGAGACAGCGGACACAACAATGATGAGCCACTCGACAAGCGAAGGCATGCTCTTACGAAGTCACACGTCTCTAGAAACAGAGCCCGAGGCGTGGGTCGGCGGGTCGCCGGGAAGTCAGTCCCGAAGGACGACAGTTATGGGGTGAGCCAGACCCACACCACGGGGCTTCAGCCGCGAGGGAGGTAGCGATAGGTCTCGCGGGCGATGTAGCGCTGGAGGATCCGGATGACATCCCGCTTGGTCTTTCCATCCTTCACCCGGCGGTCGAAGTAGTGAGTGGTCTCGGGGTCATGGGCGATCCGGACCATGGCGATCCGCCACAGGGCGCTGTTGGCCTGTCGGTCGCCGCCGTCGTGGCGTCGAAGGTGTCCGGCGTTCTTCCCCGAGTCGGCCGGCACCGGAGAGACACCGCAGAGGTGGGCCCAGGCGGCCTCCGAGTGGAGCCGCTCGGGGTTGTCGCCGGCGGCCACCAACAGAGCGGCAGCGGTGTCGGGTCCGACGCCGAACAGGCCCAGCAGATCGGGGGCCGTGGCGATCAAGAGCGACTCGATCTTCTCGTTCAGCTCGACGAGTTCGTCGTCGAGCGCCTGGATCCGGTGAGCCAGCGAGGAGAGGGATGCCTTGGTGGCCGCGGTCACCGGATCGGCAGATCGACTGGGTCGGAGCTTTGCTCCCTCGGCGACGAGGGCCGTGACGCTCAGACCCTTCAGGCGGGCATGGAGCTGGTCAGGGGCGGTTATTCCCAGGTGCCGCATCTGGACGATGGCCTTCACCCGGGCCTGGCGGGCCGAGCGCCTGGCCACCACCAACACCCGGATGGCCTCGATGGGTCCGTCCATGGTCTTGCCGGCACCTGAGGCCCGGCCACTGAGAGCCGCCCGAGCCGCCTCGATGGCATCGAGGGGGTCGGACTTGCCGTGGTTGCGCCGGGCCTGACGGTTGGGTCGGTTGACCTCGACCACGTCGATGCCCCGTCGACGAAGGAACCGGGCCAGTCCGACCCCATAGGAACCGGTCCCCTCGACCCCGATCATGGTCACTTCACCGAAGCCCTCGAACCATGAGAGCAGTGCTTTGTAGCCTGCGGCGTTGGCTTCGAACGGTTCGGTCCCGATCAGCCTGCCCAGCGGGTCCAGGGCTGCAGCCAGGTGGACGTCCAAGTGGGTGTCGACACCACCGGTGATACCGGGCGCGGCTTCTACGATGGTCATGGCCATCCCTTCCTTCCTTAAGCGGTTGAGGGGTGGCACGGCCGTCCCCGATCGGAGTGACGGGCGGTCCGACTTGTGGCGCAAGCCGGACCAATCACCCAACCTCAGAGACGGGGCGTGCCGTTGTCAATGTGCGCCTGGAAGAACTCAGCCGACGACGTCACAAGACGCCCCAGAACACCAAGTCAGGCAGAATCTCCCAGTGCTCCCGAAGCTATTGAGAACCAGCAGTCAAGCGGTGGACCCTGCGGGACATTGTCATTGTTGTGGGGTGCCTGCACTCCGCGGGCACTGGGGATCGTCTTCGGTTCGGTCACTATGGCCTCCACGGTGGGCAGCCCCCAGAGGCGACCCCGTGCCGACCAGACTTCCCGGCGCTCCGGCCCCAGGTTACTTCGTCAGCAGGGTCTTAGGTTCACACACTCGACGCGCTGGCACCACCAGATGAGAAGAGGATCGCGCCGAAACGCAAGACCAAAGGGCACAACCACTCCCGGGGGATCAGTGCTCTCCTTCGGGATCGAGTGTGTAAACGCCCGAAACTCGGACGTGGGTGTTCATTCGGGGAACGGCGCGTCCAGCCGGGTCGGACTGGCGGGGGCACAGTCGGCCTGGGGAGACCGACTGTGCCCCCGCCCCGTAACGCGCAGGCTACGGTCCGTCGCCAGGGTGGCCACCGGTCACCGTCGCTGGATACAATCATATCTATGGCTGAGGGGCCGCCCGGGGCAGGGTATATCCACGTGATCTTCGAGACCGACTCGGGCCATTGTGACCTCCGTCTGTACGACTCGGACGACTCCGCACCCTCGTGGTGGATCGGGATGTTCGACTCAACGGGTGTGCTGCGTCGAACATGGATCTCCAATGGAGCCGAGCTCACTTCGCATCAGCTGCAGCGGTGGCTGCGTCCGATCGTTGGGTACGAGGTAGCCGCCAGGCTGGTGCGCATGGCTCTCGATGTCCAGACCAGACCGGCGGAGGACCACCGCAAGGTCGTCGCCCTTCACTAACTGGGCCGGCACGTACGGCCGACCATGCGCTCCGGGATTGAGCGCGAGGTTCCCAGTCTGACGCATGGCGGCATTCCCCGGGCTTATGATCGCGCCGCGGGGGACAGGAGGGGGCGTCATGGCGAAATACCTGCTCGAAGTCCAGTACACCGTCGAAGGGGTCAAGGGACTCAAGTCCGAGGGGGGTTCGGCCCGGGAGTTAGCGGCCACAGCCCTCTGTGAAGGCCTGGGAGGGAAGATCGAGTCCTTCCACTTTGCCTTTGGCGGCACGGACGTCTATGTGGTCGTGGACTTCCCGGACGACGTCGCCGCGGCCGCCGCCGCCCTGGCGGTGGCGGGTGGGGGTGGCGCGACGGTCCGGACCGTCGTTCTCCTCTCGCCAGCCGAGCTCGACGCGGCGGTCGCCAAGCAGACGACCTATCGTCCACCCGGTGGATGATCGGGCTGGCCCGGGCCATGGCGGAGGTCCGGTGCGCCGTCATGGATAGCGATCGGTCGGCAGGTGTGGGTGGAGGAGGACATCCCTCCTGACGCCCGGTCCGGGGTGCCGTGGCGAGCCGAAGCCGTTGACTCCGACACGCCAGAGCCGCCGATAGGCGAGAATGGGCCCCACGGTCCGGGCGCGGCGGAGGATCGCCCGGCGGCGGTCTCCGAAGCGGGGTGCCGCCCCGCTACCCACCCCCAGCCGATCACGATCCTCGGTGAATGCTCCACAGTCGCCTCGATCCAGCGATCGTTGTCTTCGTCCAATTCGCCGCGGCTGCGTCCATGTGGAGGCCGTCTTGCCGGGTGTCGATCGATGCGGCGCCTCGGGGGTGTCTTCGACGGACGCGCCGCCCGATGCCCGGCCGCTCGCCGGAATTCCAGGCGTGCGTGCCCAACGGCTGTGCCCATGAGATCATGGGCCATTGCTCCCGACGGATCCATCGACCCGACCCTCACCGCCGTCACCGAAACTCGCCTGGTGTGGGAGGAGGTGCCCGGCGGGTTGCGGCGATCGGTCGAGACCCACCTCGGCGGTCGCGTCGGACGCGCCGACAGCCAGCACCGAGGGTTCTCGCCCACGCTGGCTTCGAGGCTGACCCTCCGGAACGGCGACCAGTTCTTCGTGAAGGCCATCGCACCCGATTCCCAGTCAGGTGCGCCCGGCGGTCAGGAGCTGTACCGCCAGGAGGCACGGGTGGCCGCCCTCCTGCCTGACGGGGCACCAGTCCCGAGGCTCGTTGACAGCTGGGAAGACGAGGGTTGGGTCGTCCTGGCGTTTGAGGACGTGGATGGACAGCATCCGATCCTGCCATGGGATCGAGGCCAGCTGGGGTCGGTTCTCGAGGCCATGGCTGCTCTGGCGAGCGATCTCACCCCGAGCCCGTTGGCTTTGCCGCCGGCCGGGGTACCCGGTGGACGCAATTGGTGGGGTGAGCTGGCCGACGATGTCTCGCGACTGGATCGCCTGCCCGCACTCGATCCCTGGATCCGGACCAATCTCGGCCTCTTGGCGAGCACCGCGACCGGCCCGGGAGGGTCATACGCCGGCTCGACCCTCCTGCACACCGACATCCGGGCCGACAACATCCTGCTCACGAACGACCGAGTCGTCTTCGTCGACTGGCCCCATGCCAGGGTCGGTGCCCCCTGGGTCGACCTGGTGTTCTTCCTGCCAAGTGTGGCCATGCAGGGTGGTCCCAATCCAGACACGCTGTTCTGGCGCCATCCGGCGGCACGTGGCGCCGACCCGACCCACGTCCTGTCCGCGTTAGCGGGCCTCGCCGGGTTCTTCGTCCATGGAGCAACGGAGGACCCGCCTCCCGGCCTGCCCACGCTGCGCCGGTTTCAGTTGGCACAGGGGGCCGAGGCGGTCGGCTGGCTCCGCCGGATGATGGGGCGCTGACCGGACGGGCCATTCACCGGGTCCGGTCTTGAGCGCGACCGTCGTCCAACGCGGCGGCGGCCCGCCGGTTGATCAGTGGAACAGCTCGCCGTGGCGCTTCTGGGCCACCTCCGGTGGGATCCCGTCATGGCAATCGATCCATCGCTGGCACGGAGCGCAGTACACACTGACGTGCTCGCCCAGCCGCGCCACGGATCCGTCCGCCGGGGTGATCTCACGCACCCGTGGGCTCGTCATCACTCTGGCGGCATACGCGGCGGCGCGCCGGCTGACGACGGTCTCACCCATAGTGCTGTTCTCCTGCATGTGGTCTCTCCCGCTCTGAGTCCCCGCCCGTATCAACGACGCGCTCACCTTCCAACTTGAGCCTTCGAGACGTCTCGATCCCGTGGCGGGGCGAGTGGGCTCCGCGCTACCAGAGAGAGTGTTCCCTGGTCACGAACACTGTCTGCTTCGTCAGCGCAGTATCTCGACGAGCAGTACCCAGGCGTTGGTGATCCCCACGACGATGGCGATGACCACGCCCGGGACCATCCAGTACAGGCCTCCGCCGCTCCGCGTCAGCAAGGTGATTCCGGTCAGGAGCAGGCACAGGGCTATCGCCGCTGCCGGAATGGCCCGGTTGGCCAGCCACAGACCGAGCGGTTCGTGGTCCGAACGACCGGACTGGACGCAGATGCGGAGATGGGCGGCCCCGGTGACGAAGGCGACGGCGAGGATCTCGGCGGCCAGGGCCGAGTCCGACTGGTCCGGGACCAGCACGAACAGCGCAGCGAAGAGGGGAGTGGCGAGGAAGATGAGCGTCTGACCGGCTCGGGCCGGGAGCCCCTTGAATTGGAGGATGCGTTGGAGATTGATGGACACCGCCACGAACAACAGACCGACCAGTGTGGCCGCGGCGCCAATGATCCCGAACGCGAACTCGCTCCATGACGCGGCGCTGTAGGCCGGACTCACCCGTGGTCCCCGACGGTCGGTCTCACCGGAGGTCGAGCGTATGCGGCCGCGGCCCCCCGGACACCACCAGGCGGCAGGCCCCGCTGGCCACGGTCCGTAGCTGACCAGCCGTGGACAGGTTTGGCGACCTTCGTGAGTGGGTATCCGCTGACGGGCCCGGCCCCGTCGAGCGGGGGCCACTCGATCCCTTGGTCGCCCCCGCTCCGGGTTGGGTCCCGTCGGTGGCGGTCCCGATCCACGGCGTCAGGCGTCGTGCTGGTGCATGGCCAGCCACGAGCGTGCCTTCTCCAGCTCCTCCACCGACGGCAGATGGCGCCAGCCGCGGTCGCGGGAGTCAAAGATCAGGTAGCCACATCTTCGGCAGGTGCCGATCGACTGGAGGCCGCCAGGTTCGGCAGGGTGGTTGGCGTCCAACCTCTCCCCGAGCCGGACGGCTTCGAGGGCTATCTTGTTCGCGGCTCGACCGTCCGGGTGTGGCTGTTCACTCGAGGTCATGCCTACCTCTCGGTCAGGGTGCAGGCCCGGGCTCCAGCGTAGTCAGGCCTCGATCCGGAGACCTGTCCGGACCGGCGGGCCGCGTGCCGACCAGCATCGGTACCGATGATCTGGCCGTCACACCCAGTGGCCCCGGTCGTGCCACATGGGGGACAATGGGCCGCATGTCCAGGCTGTCGAGAATCGGTCCGTCATCCACGACGGCACGAGCGCGACTGGTGACGGCAGGCCAGCTCGCCCGCCCAGGTCGGTGGAGGCGTGATCGGTACGGGCGCCGATCACGATGAACCGGAACGATGCGGTCCGCGCCCAGATCAGGGTCATGATGGCCGACGGTGCCGGCCCGACCGGAGATGCAGACGCGCTGGCCGATGCCGTCATCTGCCTGGTGCTCGAGGCAATGGGCGTCGAACCGTCGAGGGTCGATGAGCTTGCCGCCATGCGTCCCGGCCGACTCCAGGCCTCGACCCGCCAGCAGGCGGCGGTTCGAGCGGGAACGGTGGTCGAGCTGCTCGAGCCGCTTATCGTCGTGGCCCAGGCCGCCGAGCGATACCGCAAGGCCGTCGCCAAACGGAAGGGCGAGAAGAAGGCCAGAAGGAGGCTCTTCGATGCCGTGGCGGCGTGGGAGGAATCGAGGCTCTCACCATCTCTTTGACGATTGACGGTGAGCTCATTGACGGTTGAGCTCGACGGAGTCCAGGAGTTGGGGGCCGTCGTTCTTGGTGTTGCCTACGGCGCGGCTCACTGCATGATGCACGAGCGTTCCCGCCAGAGGCGGGCCCAACATGGATTCGAGCTCGTCGCGATCCGTGACGGTGCGATCGATCCATCGGTCCCACGCTCCCCGCTCGAGAACGACCGGCATCCGGTCGTGGATGCCGTCCATGTCCGGCCCGGCTCGGGTGGTGATGATGGTGGCCGACCGAAGGATGGCACCGTCGGGCTGGGCCCATCGCTCCGCCAATCCGGCGAACACCATCGGATCGCCGTCTGCGCGTCGGAACGCGTAGGGCTGCTTTCCCGAGTCGAGATGCTGCCACTCGTAGAAGGCGTCCACGGGAAGAAGGACCCGGCCGCGTAGGAACGCCGACTGGAAGGCCGGCTTGGCCGCCACCGACTCCGCCCGGGCATTGAATGTTCCCTTGACGGCATTGAGATCGTTCGCCCACATCGGGACCAGCCCCCACCGGTACAGGCGGAGAAGGCGGGCGCCGTCTCGGGTTTCGGTGACCCCGGGGATCGGGGTCGTCGGTCCGACGTTCCATTGCCGCTGCCACCCGTCGAGCTCGGGGTCGAGCCCGGCTTCGAGCAGGGCGGCATAGCGGGGCGGATCCGAGTACAGGGCGATACGGCCGCACATGGACCCGGAGCCTATGCCGAGCGGTTGGGCGTGGAACCGGCGACCGTCGTCCGCCCGCTACGGAGCTGATGTCGTCGTCGACGACGCCGGCACGACGATCAGATCGATGGCGAACTCGCCGGTCTTGAGACCGGTGCCCTGGATCGAGCTGGTGTTCCCCGACACGACCTGAACCGTCCACTGCGGGTCACCGGCCTGGAACGTGGCGCCCGAAAGGGTCACGGTGGTCGACGTCGAGCCCGAGCCGGTGGCGGACGTGACCGGTGTCGAGCCGGCCTGATAGTTGGTGATGGTGAACCCGGCCGCCCGGAGCTTGGACTCGTACGCCATGGTTCCCGAGGTGATGACTCCTGTCACGGCGAATGCCGCGTCCCAGTGGTTGTCTGCACCGCCCCCGCCGAGCACGCGGGATCCATCGGGCACGGGGACGGCGCTCGGGAAGCCGGCCGGCAGCGATCCTTTCGACGCCGAAAAGGAATGGCCGAGGATGTTGCCACTCACCCCGTTCTTGGAGACATGCAGCCCGCACCCGGTCAAGGCGATGGCGAGGCCGACCGCCGCGATCCCGAGGGTCCCACGGACCGGCCGCCGGCCGGTGGATGGCGGTGCGGCCGCGCGGGGGATGGGCGGTGCGACAGCGCCGGGGATGGTGGTGTTCGCCGCCCTACGCACTTGGTGACCTCCCGCCCTCGCCGCCGACCGCGTCTGTCGGTCGATCTCGGGCCACCATACCTTTCCACCGGTAGGAGGGGCGGGATCCGGTCCGATCGGATATCAGGCGGGAGCAACACCGGTGGGTAGATCCGAACGGACTTCTCCGGGTTGTGGTCGACTGTCTCCCGACGAGCTCCCAGGAGGTGCCATGGCCGATCTCACCCGTCATCATGTCGACCCGGGCGACGAACAACGACATCCGCCCGGTCCGGAGCTCTTGTGGAACGAGTCCTACTACCTCGACTTCGTGGCGGGAGATGGGGGAGTCGCCGGCTACGTCCGCATCGGTCTCTATCCCAACTTGGGGGTGACGTGGTGGACCGCCATGATCGTCGGCGCGGATCGCCCGGTCGTCGCCTCGGTCGCCTATGACCTACCTCTCGTTCCTGGGAACGGGCTGGAGCTGACCGTCGATGACTTCGACGTGGGCGCCGTGGTGGACGATCCCCTGACCGAGATGAGCGTGCACGGCACGGCTCCGGCCGTCCTCCACGACGAAGCGAGCGCTGTCTACCGCCAGGAGCCGGGCCGCCCGATCTCCATCGAGCTCGACTTGGTCTGGAGCACCGATGGCACCCCCTACCACTACGACCTGACCACCCGGTACGAGGTGCCCTGCTTGGTGTCCGGCGAGCTCGCCATCGACGGCGCCCGCATCGCCGTGGATGGACACGGCCAACGCGACCACTCGTGGGGCGTGCGGGACTGGTGGCTGATCGGGTGGTGCTGGGCCGCGGCGCGGCTGGAGGACGGCACCAGGGTCCACGGCGCGGACATCCGCATCCCGGGCCGGCCGGTGGCATTCGGCTATGTGCAGACGCCGGATGGCGCGGTCCACCCGGTATCCCACCTGGAGGTCACCGAGGTCCGCGGCGACGAAGGGATGCCCACCACCGCCCGGGCGCGGATCGAGCCGGGCGGTCTCGACCTGCTCATACAACCGCTGGCCTTCGGTCCCCTGATGCTGGTGGCGCCGGACGGCCGGACAAGTCGGTTCCCTCGGGCCGTGGCGCGCTTTGTAGCCGAGGACGGTCGCACGGGCACCGGGTGGATCGAGTGGAACCAGCCGGATCTCCCGACCGCCGGACAGTAGCGTCGTCGAGTGCGTCTGGCTCTCGTCCCTTCGTTGGATCCGTCCGACTACGGGTTCGTGCATCGCATCCGGACCCGCTTCGCCGAGACGGACGCCATGGGGGTGATCCACCACAGCGCGTACGCCGCCTACCTCGAAGAGGCGCGGGCCATGCTCCTGCGCCAGGGTGGCCATCCCTATGACCAGGTGCGGGCGGCGGGCATCGACTTCGCCGTCCTCGAGCTCTTCGTGCGTTACCGGCGGCCACTCCGGTTCGACGAAGTGGTGGACATCCACGTCCGGGTGGGCCACCTCACCCGGACCACGTTCCAGGTGGCCTACCTGTTGCAGGTGGCGGAGGAGCCCCGCTCCACGGCGGTGACCGTCCATGGCGCGGTCGACGGTGACGGCAAGGCGGTACGGATGCCGACCTTTTGGCCGAGGTGGTCGACGACCGCCCCTCCGGCTGACCGAGTACCGGCGGGAACGCCGCCGACCGGTCCACCGCCGATCTACGCCACAGGCGACGACGGTCTCGGGCCCGGTCCGTGGCTCACCTCCCAAGTTTGGTCTGGCAGTGGTGACGGGACGCCCGATACCGTGGTGCCGCATCGGACAGCCCACCCGTAGGCTGCCAAGGAGCCGGACCTCGGAGTCCGGCCGAATCGGACCCGGATTGGAGAGCACACCATGGCCATCGCCGTCGGCGACAGGATCCCCGATGTCCGAGTGATGACGGCCGGCCCCGAGGGGCCGGTCCACGTCCAGACCGGTACCGCGCTCGGGTCCGGGAAGGTCGTCTTGTTCGCCGTCCCGGGGGCGTTCACCCCGACCTGCTCGGATTACCACCTTCCGAGCTACATCATCCGCCACGATGAGTTGGCGGCCAAGGGGGTCGACACGGTGGCCTGCCTCTCGGTGAACGACCCGTTCGTGATGGCCGCCTGGGGTGAGGACCGAAACGTCCGCGACCAGATCCTCTTGTTGGCCGACGGCAACGGCGAGTTCACCAAAGCGGTCGGGCTGGAGATGGACGGGAGCGGCTTCGGTTTGGGTACCCGATCCCAGCGCTACGCCATGGTCATCGAGGACGGCGTGGTGACCGCGCTCAACGTCGAGCCCGGCCCTGGTCTCACCGTGAGCTCGGCCGATGCCATTCTGGAGGCCCTTTGAGCCGCAACCGGGCCGCTGGCCCTGGACCACCGGTCGGGGAACCGGGGCCTCAGACCTGATCCAATCCAGCGGGGGTCCGGCGGCGGCGGCACGTTCGAGTGGATCGGCCGCTACCGTCGTGAGCGTGGAACTGATCGAGGCACTCCGGACGACCGGCGCGGTGCGTGAATTCGACGACAGGCCGCCGGACGATGCCACCCTCTACCGCCTATTGGACAACGCCCGGTTCGCTCCCAACGGGGGAAACCGGCAGGCCTGGCGGGTCATCGTGGTCAAGGACCCCGAGCTCCGGCGGTCGATCCGAGAGAGCTACCTCCCGGCTTGGTACGACTACCTCGCCCAGGTGGCGGCCGGGCTCACTCCCTGGGCGGTGGTCACCGATCGTGAGTTGGAGCAACGATCGATCACCGAGGCCCCGGCGATCGCCCGGGCCGCGGCCGACGGTCCGGGCGGTTTCGCCGAGCACTTCGACCAGGTGCCGGCCATGCTCGTCCTGCTGGCCGACCTCACCAAGCTGGCGGCGGTGGACCGCGACTCCGGCCGTTACACCATGGTGGGTGGGGCGTCGATCTATCCCTTCGCCTGGAGCATCTTGCTGGCCGGCCGGGCCGAAGGCCTGGCCGGCGTGATGACGACCATGGCGGTGAGGGACGAGGCGGCGGTGAGGAGGGTGCTCGGCATACCGGACACGATGCTCGTGGCCGGGGTGCTGGCACTCGGTTCACCAGTGCACCAGGCGACCCGGCTGCGCCGAGCGCCGGTCGAGGCCTTCACCACCGTGGACCGATTCGACGGCCCGCCGCTGGAGTCCCCGTGACCCGCCGCCCGGTGGCGCTCCGCTCGTCCCGGGACCCCCGGTGAAGGTCCGGATCGGCGTCGGGATGGGGGCGGCTCCGCTGGCTCCCGCCTCGAGCTTCGGTGCGATCGTCGACGACCTCGATCGGCTCGGGTTCGACTCGATCTGGTTGCCCGAGGTCCTGACCGCACCCACGCTCGATCCGCTGGCCGGCCTGGCATTCGCCGCCGCTCGCAACCCGCACCTGAAGCTCGGCACCACCGTGCTCCTGCCCGGCCGGAACGTGGTCCGGTTGGCCAAGCAACTGGCCACCCTCGACGTGCTGTCATCGGGCCGGTTGCTCGCCACCTTCGTGCCCGGACTACCCCGCCGTCACGAGTCAGGGGCCGTCGGCGTGGCCCGCCCCGACAAGGCCCGTCTGATGGAGGAGATGATCCCCCTGTTGCGTCGGCTGTGGGCGGGGGAGCAGGTCACCCATGACGGGGACGCCGGCCGGTTCGACGACGTGGTGCTGGCGCCACTGCCGGTCCAGCAACCTCTCGAGGTCTGGACGGGCGGTATGGTCCCGGACGCCTTGACCCGCTGCGGCCGTCTGGCCGACGGATGGCTCCCGTCGGCATGCACCCCCGAGGAGGTGGCCGGCGCCCGTGAGGTGGTCGACAACGCGGCCTCCAAGGCCGGCCGGGCCATCAGCCCGGAGCACTTCGGCGTCTCCATCGCCTATTCAGCCGGTCCGCTTGACGCACGCCAGACCCAGGCCCTGGCCACCCTCCGCCGGGGCGTGGACCCGAGCAAGGTGGTGCCGGTGGGCATCAGCGGACTGCCGCGGCATGATCGAGGCCTTCCTCGACGTGGGATTCTCCAAGTTCGTGGTCCGACCCCTCGTGACCCCGCCGTCGTGGCAGGCCGAGCTCGAAGCTCTGGCCGACGGGGTGCTGGACCTCCAGACGTGACTCGGTCCCGACCGGTCGAGTTGGAGTTCGTCGCCCACGACGACCCGGAGCTCCTCGCCTGTATGGCGGAAGTGGCCGTCCACCGGACGGGTTGGATCAACGTGGAGCCAGTCATCGAAGACGAGCACGTCCCACCTGGCCCCGGTCCATTCGCATTCCTCGGAGGGTCGACCCACAAGGTCCCGACCATCACCTGGATGCCCGGGCGGCGGGCCTCAAACGGGACGGTGAAGCCGACGACGGTCGGCCTGCAGCACGCCGCCGGGCCGCGGCTCGCCTGGAAGCTCCGCGACATCGGCCTGCCCTTGCCCGATGGCTGGCGAGTGACTCAGGACCATCCGAGACGGGGGCTGGTGGCCCAAGTGCCGGCCGATGCCGACGACCGGGCTGTGATCGACTGGCTGCTGGCGGCGGCCACCTTCGCCTGTGCCGTTCCGACCACCGGCCGCTGGACCGCCTCGATCCACGCCGGACTGGCGTAAGGGTCGGGGCGCGCATCTCGGTTTTCCCGGCCGGCGTAGGCGCCGATCGTCTCTGGGCGTCGAGGTGAGGCACCGGGCAGGAGATCGCCTGCCCATGTCCATCCGAATGCGGCAGGGATCGGCACCCGAATCCCTGGCGCACCGAGGCGCTTGTGCGGCGTCGGTCGAGGGGAGAAGATGGGTGAAACGGTGACCCACTGGCGCCGAGGAGGGGCCGACCAGGGAATAGGGGATTAGATGCTCAAGGGCTTCCGGAACTTTCTCATGCAAGGTGAGCTGATCGTCATTGCCGTGGGCCTTGTGGTCGCTCTCGCATTCAGCACGCTGATCAAGTCCTTCACCGACAACATCATCACGCCCCTGGTCAACGCGGCACAGGGGGGCAACAAAACGTCCGTCGGCCTCGGATGGACAGTCAACGGACAACGGATCGACCTCGGCGCATTCATCGGCGCGATCGTCTACTTCATCATCTTCATGGCTGTTGTCTACTTCGTACTTGTCGTCCCCTATCGGGCCTATATGAAGAAGCGGGGCGAAACAGTCTTCGGCGAGCCGGCACCGACCAAGACCTGTCCCAACTGTCTCTCGGAGGACCTTCCGGTGGGTGCCACCAAGTGCAAGTACTGCGCCAGCGAGCTGCCATTGGCGGTGTCGGAGTGAGGCCGTAGCAAGCACGTCTCCTCCACCCTCTCAGAGCCGCAGCGGTTCGCCCACCACCTCGGCCAACGTGGGTCCGGCCAGCGCCTCAGGCATGCCGACCCTGCCGGGGACGGATCTCCAGGCGATGGCGGTGGCGGCTAGCGCCACGGTGACCGCGGCGACGACGCTGATGAACGGCAGCCAGGCGACCACGGCGAAAGCCGCGCCGGCTCCGGCGGCGGATACAGCCGTGCAGGCGGTCTGGCTAGTGGCGAACAACCCTTGGATGCGGCCGACGTCGGACGGCTGGGTTCCCTGGGTGAGCAGCGACTGGACCGCAGGCATGGCCGTCGCGAAACCCATCGCCTCCGAGCGCGCCGAGGGCCACCAGGGCCGGGACGTTGTGGATGAAGGGATAGGCGGCGCAGAGCACGGTGGAGAGACCGAGTCCGGCCAGCACCAGGGCTCGCCGGTCCATGTGATCGGCCAGCCAGCCGCTCGGTTTGGCCGCCAGCACGAAGGGCACGGCGAAGAGTGTCCAGGAGATGCCGATCTCCAGGCCCGATGCCCCCCTGGCCAACAGCAGCAGCGTCCAGCAGATGTCGTAGACGCCGCTGGTCAGCCCGATGACCCCGCCACAGATGAGCGCTCCCACCATCGAGGGGCTGAGGTCGAGGCGGCGCAGTGAGGTCACCGTTCTCATGACGCCGGGTGCGGAGGTGGCGGCGGCTCGGTGGGCGGAGCCGCAGGGCCGGGATGCATGCTCCGAACGAGAGGAGACCGGACGCGAGGAACATCGCTCCCATGTGGCGGACACCCACGATGCTTCCCACCAGCGGTCCGATGGCCATGCCGGCGAGCTCGCCGGCGTACACAGCGGCGAAGGCCCGGCCCCGCCGCTCGATCGGGACCGCACCCGAGATGAGGGCCAAGCCCGCCACGGTGGCCGCTCCCGCCCCCACCCCCTGGCAGGCGCGCAGAACGATGGCGCCGTGGGCCTCGATGGGGAGCAGGAATGAGAAGCTGGCCACGCCGTAGGTCATCAGCCCGCCGATCAGCACCGGCCGGCAACCGACCCGGTCGGCCAGCCGCCCGACCGGGTACTGGGAGAGGACCCCGGCGGCGTAGAAGGAGGCCATCACCCCGCCGGCCAGGGCGTCGGAGCCGCCGAGGTGCCGGACGTAGACCGGGAGCATCGGTACCACCGCGGTGGCACCCATCCACTGGAAGACGACCGTGGCGGTCAGCGTGCGTACCAGTCGGCCCGAGGAGTCGGGCGCCATGATCATCGATCGACCGCACCCCGGTCGGACCGGCCGCCCGGGCGCCGGCCACGGTTGCCGAGGTGCCAACCGCCACAGAAGCTGCAGGGATAGGGACCGAGGTCGGCACCCTCCTCCAGCCGGAGGCGCAGGGCTGACTGGTTGGCCTCGCCCTCGGTGCGGAATCGGGTCTTCACCGTCCCGTCGGCGCGCCAGTGCTCGCGTCCCATTCCACCCGTCGAGCCCGACGAGGCACGCGGCGGCCTCCGCCGCCGAGCCTTGGCCACCGACCTGCTACTCGACGTACACCGGGGGCCGACGTTGCTTGAACGCCGCCGTGGCCTCGTCGAGGTTCCCGGTGTGGCCGGCGAGCAGTTGAGTGCGGTTCTCCAGATCGACGGCGGCCTGGAGGCTGCCGACCTCGAGTGATGCCCAGATGGTGTCCTTGGTCAGGGCCAGACCGAACGGGCTGAACACGCACATGGCCTGGGCCGTCTCCACCGCTTCGGCCAACAGGTCATCGTCCTCCACTACCCGTGAGACCAGGCCGATGCGAAGGGCCTCGTCGGCCCCGACCTTCTTGCCGGTGAGGAGGATCTCGGCCGAGTTCGACGTGCCGACCGCCCGGGGTAGGAGCCAGCTCACGCCGAGCTCGGTCCCGCTCAATCCGTTGCTGATCCCGGCACCGCAGAACACGGCCGAACGGCCGGCCATTCGGATGTCCGCACCGAGGGTCAGGCACATGCCACCTCCGTAGGCCGGACCTTTGACGGCGGCGATGATCGGCTGGGGCATGGACCGCATGGCCGGGACGACCCCACCCATATAGGCCATGGCCCGCATGCCCAGTCGATGTCGGCCTAGGCCCTCGGTTCCCGGTGGCTGCCCGGCGTGCTCGAGCTCGAGGCCCGAGCAGAAGGCTCGCCCGGCGCCGGTGAGCACGACCACCCGGCAGCTGTTGTCTGCGGCCACCTCGTCGAGGGCGGCGTAGAGGTCCGAGACCAGCGCGAACGACATGGAGTTGAGCCGGGACGGGTTGTCCAGGGTGACAATGCGCACGTCAGGGCTCACTGATTCGATAGAGACGAGGGCCATGGCCCCAGCCTCACCGACCCGAGCGATCTGCGCCACTCGCGGTCCCGGATGGGCCATCATGCGGTCGTGCCCATGGAGCCGTTCAGTGCTTTCGAGCCGTATGGAGGCGGCCAGCGCCCCGAGCTGCTGACCGGTCACCTATTGGTGGCCACGCCGCGCCTGATCGACCCCAACTTCTCCCGTCGAGTGGTACTGGTCCTCGACCATGGCGACCACGGGGCCCTCGGCGTGGTCATCGACCGCCCGGGTGGCGTGGCCGTCCGCGAGCTGCTGCCCCAGTGGGATTCGTTGGCCACCCCGCCGGCGGAGCTGTTCGTCGGGGGTCCCGTGGCTCGGTACGCACTGATCGGGCTGGTCCGGCTGACCTCGGCCGATGTGGCGCCAGAGCAGCTGGGGTGGCGGCTGCTCGTCGACGCCGAGCGCCCGGTCGGCACCGTCGACCTGGCCATCGATCCGGCCCCGCTGGCCGAGTCGATGGTGGGCGCCCGGCTGTTCTCGGGCTATGCCGGATGGGACTCGGGGCAGTTGGAAGCCGAGATCGAGGAGGGTTCGTGGTACGTGGTGCAGGCCTTGGCCCCCGACCCGGTGTCCGCCGACCCGGAAGGGCTGTGGCGGAGGGTACTGCGCCGGCAGGGCGGCGCCCTGGCCGTCGTATCGGGGTTCCCTCCCGATCCCACCGTGAACTGAGTGCAGCAGGGATACCATCTCGTCGGTGTCAAGCTCCTATCCGTCCGGCCGTCCAGCCGTGCGCCCGGCGACTCCCTCGGATGTGCCCGAGCTGGCCGACATGTTGGTGCGTGCCTTCGCCGACGACCCGGTGGCCAACTTCATGTTCGCCGGAGAACGCCGTCGTCAGCGCGGACTGCACTCGTTCTTCACGTCGCAGATGCGGCGTCAGTACCTACCCCATGGCCACGTGCACACCACCGACCAGCTGGACGGGGTGGCGATCTGGGGCCCTCCCGACCGACACCGCCAGGGCCTGCGCGAGCTGCTCCAGCTGCTCCCGACGGCGCCGTTCCTGGCCAGCTCCAGAATGGTCAGAGCCCTGCGGCTCCTGTTCGAGATCGACTCGCTCCATCCGAAGGAGCCGCACTGGTACCTCGCCACCATCGGGACCGAGCCTTCGCACCAGGGCCGGGGGATCGGCTCGGCCCTGCTGCAGTCGGTGCTCACCAGGGCGGACGAAGGTGGCGAGCCGGCCTACCTCGAGTCCTCCAAGGAACGGAACGTGCCCCTGTACCGCCGGTTCGGCTTCGAGGTCATCGACGAGCACCGGTCGAAGGTCGGGAGCCCACCCATCTGGCGGATGTGGCGCGAGCCGAAGGCGCCCGAACTCTGAACCGCTGGCCGCTCTGAGCCGCCAAATGACGCCTCTCAGGCTTCGACGTGGACCCCGTCGGGCCGGTCCTCGGGCAGGGACACCACGGTCTTCAACAGTTCGTGCAGGGCACGGGTGGGGGCGGACGGGAGCCCGCGGCTGCGTTGGGCCACGCCGACCCGACGACGGGGCAGTCCCTCGATGGCCACCGGATGGAACTGGGCCCGCAGGAAGGCGGGGATGGCCGTGGCCGGAAGGATGGCCGGCCCGTAGCCCTCGAAGGTGAGCGAGGCAATGAGGCGGAGCCCGTCGATCTCGGCCGCGGGGAGCAAGGTGATGCCCAGGGGGCGGGTGACCGCGTCCAGTTCGTCGCGGAACGCGGTTCCCGGCAGGGGGAGGAGAAGCTCCATGTCGGCGAGATCCTCGAGCGAGACGGCCCGTCGGGGAGCGGCCATGGCGTGGCCATCGGGTACCACCAGGACCAGGTCCTCTTCGAAGAGCGGGCCGGCCACCAAGTCGCGGCCGGTCAGGGGGAGGTGGAGCACGGCCAGATCGAGCTGGCCGCTCGCCAGTTGGGGTTCGAGGCCGGTGGTGGTTCCCTCCACCACGACCAGGCGGAGTTTGGGGTGTCGCTTGCGGGCCACGTCCATCAGCCGTGGGCACCAGCCACCGGGCCGTGGTCCCGATCATCCCCACCCGGACGGTGCCGGTGACCTCGTCCCGGCAGGCCGCCACGTCGGACACCAGGGCATCGAGCTCGGAGAGGATCCGCCGAGCCCGGGCCACCACCACCATGCCCTCTTCGGTGAGATGGCCGTCGGCCCGGTCGACGAGCGGGCTCCCCAGCTCACGCTCCAGCCGCGCCACGTGGGCCGAGATATTGGACTGGACCGTGTTGAGGTGCTCGGCCGCCGCCGAGAACGTGCCGTGGTCGCTGATGGCGGTGAGCGCCTGTAGATGTCTCAGTTCCATCGCTAATCACGATAGCAGTTATCGAAATAAGCTGCTTGACTGATTGCTCGCGGCTGTTATACGATAGATCGAGACCACAGGGTCAAAGGAATCCCCCTCCTATCCTTGTTGAGTCAGTGCAAAGGGACTGCCTTCCCCCCCTGGCGGTCCCTTTGCCGCGTCCGGGCCCGGTGCGGAGCGGTGGCCCGCCTCGCGTTGGAAAGGGCCGGGTGGCCGCCCGGGCTGGTCGCGCGGGCTGGCGAATGCCTCGGCTGGCGAATGTCTCGGCCATGTCGCGGTCCGCTCGTTCGGGTGTCGGGCGGGCGCGAACGGGCTCGCTCGCTGCACCCGTCCGGGGTCGTCGTCGGCCGGAACGCCAGCGCTCCGGGCTCGCCTCCCGGCGGTAGCGTGAGGCCATGACCGATGCCATGGGTGCCGTCTTCGTCGATTTGGACCGCACGCTGCTGCGGTCGGCCAGCGGGCCGGTCTTCCACGAGGCGATGGAGGCCGAAGGGGTGCTGCCCCCGGGCGTCACCTGCCCGGGGACCGACTGATGTACAGCCTCTACAACCGGTTCGGGGAATCGGTGCCCTTCATCGGACTGGCCCGCGCCGCCGTCCGGGTCATGCGCGGACGCTCGGTCGATGCCACCCGGAGGGCGGGCAAGCGGGCGGTCGAGCCGTTGACCGATCTGGTCCAGCCCTGGGCCCTGGCCGCGCTGGCGGTCCACCGCAGGGAGGGCCGACCCCTGGTGCTCGCCACCACCTCCCCGCTGGACATGGTCTCCCCCCTGGCCGACGCGCTGGGCTTCGATGCGGTCATCGCCACCCGCTACGAGATGCAGGACGGCCGCTACACGGGCCGTCTGGACGGCCCGTTCGTCTGGGGGCTCGGGAAGCTGGGTGCCGCCCGGGCCTGGGCCGCCGACCGCGGGACCGACCTGGCCGCGGCCCACGTCTACTCCGACAGCTTCTTCGACCTGCCCCTCCTCCATGCCGTCGGCCATCCTCACCCCGTCAACGCCGACCCCCGCCTGGTGGCCGTGGCCTTGGCCCGACGGTGGCCGCTCGAGAACTGGGACCGGGCCCCGGGCGTCCCATCCTTCGTGGGTCTGGAGCCGTACCACCTGGTGCGCCCGTTCTTCCGCCCCGAGGCCTTCCCGTACGCCCGGTTCTCGATCTGTGGCACGGAGCACATCCCGAGGCGCGGCCCGGTGCTGCTGGCGTCGAACCACCGCAGCTACTTCGACGTGGCCGCCATCGGGCTGGTCGCCGCCCGCCTGGGGCGACCGGTGCGCTTCCTGGCCAAGCAAGAGGTGTTCGACGCCCCGATCGTCGGCCGCCTGGCCCGGGCCCTCGGTGGCATCCCCGTCGAGCGGGACCAGAAGTCGAGCGGTCAGCGTGGCCGATCCCATGCGCCAGGCGGCGGCCGCTCTCCGGGCCGGTGAAGTGGTCATCGTGCTCCCCCAGGGCACCATCCCGCGGGGCGAGCAGTTCTTCGACCCGGTTCTCCACGGCCATACCGGGACGGCCCGCCTGGCCGCCGAGACCGGCGCCCCCGTTGTGCCGATCGGCCTGTGGGGGACCGAGCGGGTGTGGCCCCGGTCGTCGCGAGTGCCGACCATGACCGCGTTGCATCATCCCCCCGAGGTCACCGTCACCGTCGGCCGACCCTTGTCCCTTGGCTTGACCGACGCAGTGGCCGACACCGTGGTGCTCATGGCGGCCATCGCCGACCTGTTGCCGGCGGAGGCTCGGGTGACGCGGATCCCGACGGAGGAGGACCTGGCCCGCACCCGGCCACCGGCGTGACCGCCACCGTCGCCAGGCGCTCGGCCCGGCGAGATCTGCCGCCCCGGGCGGCCGTGGCCGCCGAGGCGGTCAAGGCGTCCAACTGGCTGTCGCGGGCGCTTGGCCGGGGGAGCGGCACCGTGGCCGGAGGCCGGGTCGGTCTGGCCCTCGACCCCGGGCTCCTCGCCACGCTGGCCGAGGGCCGCCGGGTGGCCCTGGTCACCGGGACCAACGGCAAGACCACGACGACCAGGATGTTGGTGGCGGCCCTGACCGACCGCGAGGGACCACCGGTCGTCTCCAACCACACCGGGGCCAACATGCCCGCCGGCCATGTCGCCGCCATGGCCGGCTCGCCCCGAGAGGCGCCGGCGGTGCTCGAGGTCGACGAGGGGTACCTCGGCCGGGTCATGGCCGACACCCGGCCGCAGGTCGTGGTCCTGCTCAACCTGTCGAGAGACCAACTCGACCGGATCTCCGAGGTGCGGATGCTGGTGGAGCGGTGGCGGGAGGCGCTCGGTGCGCCGCCCCGGTCGGGCGGGGACGGGGCCCCGACGGCGGTGGTGGCCAATGCCGACGATCCCATGGTGGTGTGGGCCGCCGTCGACCGCCCCGGTGGTGCACTGGGTCGGAGCCGGGCAGGTGTGGCGCAACGACGCCGTCGGTTGCCCCGCCTGTGAGGGCCGGATCGTGTTCGACGTCGACGGCGGATGGGCGTGCGAGCGGTGCAGCTTCTCCCGACCGAGTCGGGAGGCCTGGGTCGAGGGGTCGGTCCTGGTCCTGGCGGACGGGTCGCGCCACTCCCTCGACATCGGATTGCCCGGGCAGTTCAACCGGGCCAATGCCGCCATGGCGGCCGTGGCCGCGTCGCTCACCGCCGTCCCGGACACCGGGGACGGGCTCGGCTGGAGCCGTTCGGTGGCGGGCGCCCTCGACCGCTTGGCCGGTGTCGAGGAGGTGGCGGGGCGCTTCTCCTCGGCCACCCGCCGAGGGCACGCCGTCAGGTTGCTACTGGCCAAGAATCCGGCCGGTTGGGCCGCCATCTTCGACCTCCTCGAGGAGCACCGGTGCGACGCGTTCTCCCGTCGTCCTGTCGATCAACGCCCGAATCGCCGACGGGCTCGACACCAGCTGGTTGTGGGACGTTCCCTTCGAGCGCCTCGCCGGCCGGGCGGTGGTGGCGACCGGTGACCGCCGGCTCGATCTGGCCGTGCGGCTGCACTATGCCGGGGTGGCGTGCACGGTGGTGGCCGATCCGGTGGCCGCTATCGACCGGGCGATCGACCACATCCGGGAGGAGGCCCCGGCCCGACGACGATCGACTTCCTCGGCAACTACACGGCGTTCGCCGAGGCGCGCACACGGCTGGAGCCCGATGGACCGTAACTCGTCGCTGACCATCGCCGTGGTCTACCCCGACCTGCTCGGCACGTACGGGGACGGTGGCAACGGCCTGGTGTTGGCCCGCCGGGCGTCGTGGCGCGGCATCGACGCCGAGCTCATCCAGGCCGAGTCGGGCCGGCCCCTCCCCACCGCCGATCTCTACTGCGTCGGCGGTGGGGAGGACGGGCCTCAGGTGCGGGCGGCCGAGGCGCTCCGGGCCGAGGCCGGCTTCGGGCGGGCCGTGGAGCAGGGGGCGGTGGTGCTCGGGGTCTGCGCCGGTTACCAACTGCTCGGCCACTCCTTCCCCGATCGGGCCGGCCGACCCCACGCGGGCCTCGGGCTCCTCGACGTCACCACGGGGAAGGGCAGTGGGGCCCGGGCGGTGGGCGAGCTGTTGGCCTCGGTCATCCCCGATGCGCCTCGGCTCGCCTCGGGGCGGTCCCTGCCCCCGCTGACCGGGTTCGAGAACCACAGCGGGCGGACCATGGTCGGGCAGCAGTCCAGGCCGGTGGCCCGAGTGATCCGGGGAGTGGGCAACGGTGCCGGCGACGGCACCGAGGGAGCCTGGTCGGAGCGAGTCTTCGGCACCTATCTCCACGGGCCGGTGCTGGCCCGCAACGTCACCCTCGCCGACCTGCTGCTCGGATGGGCCCTCTCGTCACCGGGCTCCACCCCGGTGGCGCTCGACCCGCTGGACGACGGGGACGAGGAGGCCCTCCGTCGGGAGCGATTGTCAGCTGTCGACGAGGCCGGGCCGGTCCGGCTGCTCCGTCGCCTGCGGGGTCGGCGCCGGTAGACCCCCGTCCGCCACAGAGGCCGGCCCCGCCACGGACGTCAGCCCACGCCGTCCCGTCGGGGCCACTCGGCTCCGCCGTCGCCGGGCGTCCGATCCGTGGTGGGCGGCAGCAGCCACGAACGGCGCCAGGCTGAGGCATCAGGGCCCTGGAGAGGCGGCGTCGCCCCGGCTGCCGCTTCCTTCCGGGCCGTCCACCAGTCGGAGCGGATCTCGTTGGCCATGGTCGCCACGGCCGCCTCGATGCGCACCCCGAAGCGGCGGGCATCCTCCCCCTCGTCCGGCCAGAGCGGGGTGCCGAAGGTGACGGTGGTGCGGGTACGGCGCACGCCCTTGCGTCCCTTGGGGAGGATGTCACGCGTGCCGTCCAGGTGGACGGGCACGACCGGGCGACCGGTACGTGCCGCCAGGTAAGCGGCCCCGCCCCGGAAGGGCTGGGCCCAGCCGTCCGGGGAGCGGCCGCCTTCCGGGAAGATGACCAGGTTCCAGCGGTCGGCCAGCAGCTCCACGGCCAGGTCGGCCGAGCGACGGTTCACCTTGGTGCGCTCGATGGGGATGGCCGCCAAGAAGAACGCCCAGACGTCGGCCTTCCAGCGGCGATCGAAGAAGTAGTCGGCCGCCGCCGCCACCACCGTGCGGTGACGGAAGCGCAGGGGTAGGCAGGACAACAGCAGCGGGGTGTCGGCGTGGCTGGCGTGGTTGGCGGCGAAGATCACCGGCGGCTCGAGCCCGTTGAGCGCCTCCTCACCCCGGATCAGGGGCGAGGCCACGATCCGGGCCACCGTCCGGGTGACGTTGTCGAGCACCACCGCCCGGGCCAGTCGCACCGGGTACCGCCGCGACCAGGCGGTGTCGTAGTGCACGCCCAGCTCGGGCGTGGGTGGGGGCCGGGGCACCGACTCGGGCCAACTGGGGGCGGCGAGCGGGAAGCGGGCCCGGCCCACGCGGGAGGCCAGCGACGACGGTGCCAGCGAGCGCAGCGACATCGTGCGGCGCGACGGCCCGGCCTGGTCACCGTTCCCGAGCAGGGCGTCGGTCCGCACCGACCGCCGGGTCCTCAACGAGTTCGAGGTGCCGATCCGCAGTGTCACTGGACATCCGCCATGAGAATCGGAGGGGCGTGCAGATGGGTCAGCGACGGAGACGGGCCGACCACGTCCGACGCCATCTCCAGCGCATCGGACAGGGTCGACGCCGCCCGGAATCCGAGCCGGTGCACCGCCGCCTCGTCACCACCCACGATGATCACGGCTCCCAGGTGCTGCAGCGCGTGCGCGCACCAGTACCACATGTAGAACGGGTGGACCCCGTGGTAGGCGTGCCCGGTGCGGTAGAGATGGATGTACCAGGGGTCGGTGGCGTAGGACTCCTCGAACCGGTCGGCGACCTCGATCGGATCGGTCGTCTCGCTCAGGACCTGCTCGAAGAAGTCGATGTAGCTCGGATGGTGGACCGGGTTGAACTCCCACGGAGTCGGGTGGGTCATAACGACCACGCCGCCCTCCCTGACCAATGGCTTCCCACGATAGAGATTGAAGAAGTACCCGAGACCGAGACAGGCCACCAGGATGGGGTTGAGGATCGAGTTGACGTTGTATGGGCCGATGTAGGGCAGGCCCATGGTCAGGATGTCCGTCTGGCCCTCCACCGCCACGCCCTGTTGAGCCCAGACGTTGTCGGTGGTCAGCTTGTGGACGGCCTCGACCTCGCCGGCCTGGACCGACGTCATCCGGTGGGGAGCCTTGACCGAGTGGAAGATCTGCCGGGCATAGCGGGACGGGGTGCGTTCCAGTGCCTTGGATGCGGCCATGTACCCGAGCCGTTCTCGCACGCCCCATTCCCACTCGCGCTTTTGGAGGAACCCGAATGCCGGTGGGAACGTTTCGTTGTTGAGGGTGGTCTCGATCTGGAACACATTGACGCCGCGGTCAGCGATGAGCCTCCCCATCCGCCAGTTGGACGAGTGCAGTTCCGATCGGTGTTGGTCCATGAACGACCGGCTGTGCTGCATGGTCACCGGATTGTGGTGGTGGCGGAGGCTCCGATAGCTGGCCAGTCCGGTGGCGACGCTCTTGTGGCCCCCGTCCATCGCCACCAGGTTGATGTTGACGTAGACCAACAGGTCGCTCTCGGCGGCGCGCCGGTTGATCTCCACGTCCTCGCCCTGGTCGGTCTGGCCCAGATGGACGAGGGCGGTGGGATCCTCGGCGTCGTGCTGGGTCAACAGGCCGTTCGGCGCGAAGGCGTCATAGATGCGGTCCCCGAGGGCGTGACGGAGCTCCGCTTCGGTCATCCGTCGGTGGAGGGCCAGCGCCACGATGAGCTCGACGTCGTCCACGCCGGCCTCGGCGGCCATGTCGAGCACCTGCTCGATGACCAGCTGACGGATGTCCGGCCGTTCCATGGGCGGGAGGGGCAGCGAGATGTCGTCGAGTGCGATGGTCAGCTTCATGCCGGCGCGCAGCTGGGCGGGCAGGGGGTCCTGGTCGCCGACCGGGTTGAAGAGCGCGGCCCTGACGGCGGCGACCGCGTCCTCCAGCGGTTCGATGGGCTCGGGGGCGTAGATGACCCGGCTGCCCTCGGGCAGCCGCTCGAGGCTGAAGCGCTCGCCGCGCCAGAAGAGCGTCGGCGGCGTGGATCGGTCGACGTCCAGGACGAATCCGGGCCTCGGGCTCATCGGCTGCTTCCTTTCCGGTTGCGGAGGTCGAATGCCACCTTGATTGCGCCTCGACGTCCGGCCGCTCCGGCGTGGGTGATGGCCTCCTCGTACCGTTCGAGCGGGTACGTGGCGCTGACGAGCGACCCGAGGCCCGCGTCGGCGACCAGCCCCATGGCCCGCTCGAAGGTGCGCCCCGGCTCGGACGAGTCAGGGGGTGGGTCCACCCCGTAGGTATAGGAGCCGACCAGGGTCAGCTCGCGGTGCCACAGCGGGGCGAGGTCGACGGAGACCCGGCCGGGCATCCCGACCAGCACCACCCGGCCGCGCGGTCGCACCATGGCCAAGGACGCGGCCACCGAGGCCGAGCTGCCGACGCAGTCGAACACCACATCGGCCCCGTCGGTCAGACGGCCGGCCAGAACGAGGGACCCGGATCGGCGGCGCACCGCTCGGGCCAGCTGGTCGGGGGCCACGGCCGCGTCGGCCCCGAGGGTCTCGGCCCACTGTCGCTGGTGGGGGTGCTTGGCCCCGACCATCACCGTTCCCGGGGCGTGCGGCCGCACCAGGTGATTGAGGGCAGCCACGGTGGCGAGGCCGAGGGTTCCGGCCCCGATGACGGCCACCACCGCCTCCGCCTCGATGGCGGCCGAGAGCACAGCATGCACCGCGCATGCCGCGGGCTCGATCATGACCGCATCCTCGTCGCTGAATGTGTCCGGCACGCGGTGGAACTGAGAGTGGTGGGCGACCAACCCGGCAGCCGACCAGCCGCCGCCGGTATCGGCACAGAACCCGGTCTGGAGACCTGGAGCCACTTCGCCGAAGGCCACGTTGCCGCACAGGCCGGTATGTCCGCCGGCGCAGTACGGGCACGGCGGATCGATGTGGCGCGGGGCGCAGCCGAGGACGGGCTCGATGACCGCCCGGGTCCCGGGCTCGAGGGCCCGGCCGGCATGGTCGGTACCCCCGTCGTCGAGGACCCCGACCACCTCGTGCCCGGGCACGAACGGGAAGCTGACCATGTCCTCGAAGTCGCGCGAGCTCCGCCCGTCCAGGGTGGCGAGGTCCGACCCGCAGATGCCGGCCAGGAGGGGTCGGAGGTGGTCCCAGTCCTCGAAGGGCGGCTCGGGAGCCTCGACGTCGACCAGTTCCAACGGTCCGACACCCGCACCCCGTCCTGAGCCGAGGAGCGAGGCCACCCGCGACGCGGCGAACCGGGGAAGGTTGCGCTCGAGCACGAGCGCCTTCATCGGCCCGGCACTCCGAGCGGGCGGCGGAGCGGCCCGCCGAAGAAGGCGCCCACACGCGGGCGACGCCCGATCGGGGTACGGCGGTCGACCGGCCCGAGTGGGAGCGTCGGCGCGGCGTGCCCGTCGGCCTTTTGCCAGTGCTCGACGTGCCACCCCCGGCGACGGGCGATGGCGGCCAGCTTGGCCTCGGGATTGACGGCCACCGGGAAGCCCACGGCCTCGAGCATGGGCAGGTCGCTGGCCGAGTCGGCGTAGGCCATGGACTCCTCGAGGCGCAGGCCCTCGGCCTCGGCGTAGTCGGCCAGGACCAGGGCCCGAGCCTCGCCGATGGGCGGTAGCTCGTCGAGCCGCCCGGTGAATCGACCATCGACCTCGCCCAGGCGGGCGCAGACCATGTCGTCGAACAGCGGCCGCAGGGGCTCGACCACCAGGTCGAGCGCCCCGGTGATGAGCAGCGTGCGGTGGCCGAGGGAGCGGTGGTGGCGGACGCGGGCGATGCCGGCCGGGAACGACTTGGCCAGCAGGAGGTGATGGAAGAGCTCCCAGGCGTCGTGGCGCAGCAGGTCCACGCGTGCCCCCTCGTACCGCCGGTAGAAGGATCGGAGGAAATCACCGCGGTCGCGGCGGTCGAGCGCCAGCAGGGACGGCGCCTCTCTGACCAGGTCGGCGGCGAACGCCACCCGCTCGGCGGCGGGGAGGTGACGCGATGCCAGCCAGGCATAGGAGTCGACGACGTTGGAGGCAATGAGGGTGTTCTCGAGGTCGAAGGCGGCCAGATGGCGATCGCGGGAGAGGATGGCCCGGCGGGACCGTTCGGCCCGGGAGGGTTGCCGCGACCGGGTCGGACTGGTGCGGACCCGGGCGTGCTCGATGACCGAAGGCAGGTGAATGTCCCGCACGTAGATGTCCCAGTCGACCACGCCCGGATCGAAGCAGAAGACGTCGCGGTCATCGTCGTCCAGCCGGTCCCACAGGGCGAGCAGGCGGTCGACCCGATAGCGGGCCTCGGTCTCGGCATAGGCCCCGTAGAGCTCGACGTAGCCGAGCGCCCGATCGGCCAGGAGGTGTCGTTCCTCCAAGGCGGCCATCCAGTCCGCCTGTCGGCCGCGGATGGGCAGGGACCCGGCCACCTTCTCGGCCAGCTCCATTGCCTTGCTGGCCCGGGTCAGCTGTCGTTGCACCCGGCCGCGGCCGGGGAACGACCAGGCGGGGACCACGATGGGTTGACCCTCGGTGTCGTAGAGGGGGTGCTCGGTGAACCACGTCTGCACCAACTCGACCAGTCGCCCGTACCGGAACGGGTTCCGCACGCCGGATGCCACGTGGTACACGGTCGGGCCTTCGTAGTCGTCGGGGGTGAGGACCGCCTCGCCCGCCACGGCCAGGATGGCCGCCACCACCAGGTCGACCGGGATCACGTCGGTCACCCCTTCGGGCACCCCGGGGAACTCACGCAGGAGCCCGCGGGCATACGACACGATGATCGGCTCGGCCATGCGGAATCCGCGGATCCACCCGGGCCGCGGTTCGGCCAGGGCGGACTCGATGATCGACGGGCGGATGATGGTCATGGGCACCGTAGCGGCGAACTGGGACACGAGGGCCCGCTCCCCGAGGGCCTTGGTGTAGGGGTAGGCGTCGGGCCACCCGAGGGACTGCGCCCGCGCCTGTCCGATCTCGACCATCTGCTTCTTGACCCAGTCCTCACGCAGCCGTTCGGCCCGCTCGGCCAACAGGTGCAGGCCGGCCGCACCAAGTTCGCCGCGGGCTTCCTTCATGAACCTGGCCAGGCGACCGGGCTGGCGAGAGGCGGCATCGGTGTCTCCGCGCTGGCGCCGGGCCGCCTCCACCTCGGCGCGCCAATCCACCTCGATGGCGAAGGGATTGCCGTCGAGCAGCTCCTCCCGGGCCTCGCCCTGGTGGGTCCCGGCCACGTACGCCGTGGAGACCGGAATGAAGTGCTGCGGTCCGATCCGCCCCTGCTCCTGGGCGCGCCGACGGGCCGACGCCACGGCCTCGGCGACCCGGGACGGTCCGAGCAGGTTGACCTCCACCGCCGTGTCGAGGGGAGAGTCGAAGCTGACGGCGGCGGCCGAGTGCACCACGATGTCGCATTCCGACAGGGCCTGCCGGCCGTCGTCGTCGAGGCCCAGCCCGTCGCTGGACACGTCGCCGGCGACCGCCAGGACCCGGGTGGCGACCGCCCGGTCGAAGTGTTCGCCGTGGACCTGGCGGAGGCGGTCGAAGCAGTCGTTCTTGAGGATCTCCTTGGTGGCCCGTTGCACCGGGGTCGCCCGCCGGCCCGGTCGGACGAGCAGCACCACCCGACTGTCGGGCACAGTCCGCAGAAGCCGCTCGACCAGGGCCGTTCCCAGGAATCCGGTGGCGCCGGTGATGAAGAACTGCCGCCCGGCCAGGGCGTCACGGACGCGGGTCACCGGATCTGTCTACCATATGGTAAGTGAGCAAGTCGAGCATCGACGCAGGGTCGACCGGGCGTGGCCGCGGGCAGCCACGATCGGGCCCGACGCGGTCCCGGTCGACGTCGGACGGAGCGACCACTTCCGAGCGCATCCTCGACGCCGCCCTGGCTTCCTTCGCCTCCCGGGGCTACGAGGCATCGTCCCTGGACGCATTGGCCGTGGGGCTCGGCGTCCGCAAGCAGACCATCCTCTACTGGTTCCCCTCCAAAGAGGTCCTGCTCGAGGCGGTCATCGATCGCAGTGCCATCGACCTCTCGGCCGCACTCGAGGAGTCGCTCGCCACCGCCGGCACCGGCTGGGCGCGGATCGAGGCGGTGGTGAGGTCCGTGTTCCGACTGGCCGCCCGGCGACCCGAATTGCTCGGCCTGGTGCGCGAGACGGGGCGGCTCGGGACACCGGCTGCCACCCGCCTGGTCACCGCGCTCGATCCACTCGTAGCCCGGGCGTCCGAGTTCTTGAAGGCGGAGATGGACGCCGGTCACATGCGGAGGCACGAGCCGCGGTTGCTCCTGCTGGCCATCTACTCCACGGTGATCGGCATGGTCACCGAAGTCGAGGTGCTGCGAGCCTTCGGGGAGGAACCCACGGCCCGCTCGCTCGTTCGGCGGAGGAACGAGATCCTTGAGCTCCTTCGGTCGGCGCTGGTCACCGAGCCCGAGTAGACGGCGGTCAGTCCGAGGCTCGGGTGGCCTTGCGCTCGCGCCGCGATGGCTTCGGGGCGGGTGGGGGCGGTCGTTTGGGCGTGTAGCGCTTGTTGCCCTCCGGTCTGCTCGAGCCCGAGGCGCGGCCCTTCTTGGTGGAGCCGGTCCCCGTTTTGGCGGAGAGGGTCCCCGAGCGGGCCGGAGCCGGCCGTCGGGACGCCCTCGACTCAGCCCGGGCCGCACGCAGCTTGGCGGACGTCTCCTTCTGGATCTTGTACGAGTGGTAGAGGATCCAGATGGCGAGGACCAAAAAGGGCAGCGCCAGGATCAAGGAATTGCTGGCATTGCTGAACAGGAGCCCGGTGAACAGGGCCAGGAACCCGATCGGGGCGCGCCGCCCGAGGAGGGTGGCACCGAAGAGCAGGCCCCCGGCCACCAGCCCGACGATGAGGGCCGTCTGGGGGGTGAACTGGCCCTTGTGGAGCCGGAACTTGGAGTTCTCCGTCTCGACCACGTAGAGGATCACCCCGAACAGGACCGCACCGCCCGCGGCGATGAAGGAGAACTGCCGCTCGCGTTCGTCCAGCCGGTCGATCGCCCACTTGCTCGTCACCTCGGAATGGCCGGATCCGTCGACTGGCGACGGCCGGCTACCGCCCCTGGCTCCGGTCCGGGCCGGCTTGGACCTCGGTCCGTCCGACACTCCGTCGTCGGCGGTCTCATCGTCGCCTTGCTCATCAGCCAGGTCGGGACCATCGTTGCGGCGCGCCATTGGCTCAAAGGCTATCGGCCTTCGATGCCGGGGTTCCTCTCGGTTGTCGGCCGTGGCCACCCTCGTCGCTCCCTCGATCTGATCGGGTGAGTACGAGGCGCATGCCGGCGTTGGCCTGGGGTTCGACCACCCAGCGCCGAGCCGAGCCCGTCCCGAGGCCGGACTCCACCTCGTCCGGGCGCACCGGCCGGGCACCGGGCAACCCATCCGGCTCCTCGGCCTGGAGCTCGAGATGGTGGACCCGGCCGGGACGACCGTCGAGCCAGGCGAGGAGTGCGGCGCCGCCGGACGCCGTATCAGGCGCCACCAGTCGAAGGCCCAGCGGGCCTCCCCAGCTCAGGTCGACCCATCGCCGCCCCTGCTGGTCACCCTCGCCGTCGACCTCCCCACCGAGCAGGTCGACGAAGAGGCCGGTGGCCACGTCCATGTCGGCCGAGACGTGGGTGACCCGCAGCAACGAGGCCGGGGCCACCGGGCCGGTCCCGTCCGGGTGTGCCCGGCGCTCGGACGGGTAGTCGTGGGGTGCAGGACTGCCCCATGCCGCCGGGGCCTGCGCCAGCTGGACGACCACCCCGGTGGCCTGCTTGGGATGGATGAACGCCTCCATCCAGTCGGAGTGGCTGAGGTCGATCCCGATCGGCTCCCATCCCGCTCGCCGTGCCTGCTCGATGGCGGAAGAAAGGTCGCGCACCTTGAAGGTCAGGTGGTGGGGGCCGGGCCCGTTGGATGACAGGAATCGCTCGAGGAAATCGTTCACCCCCGTGTCGTTTGGCATCAGCACCTCGACCCGGGCACCGTTGGCGAACTGCAACTGGGCCGGCGCGAACCCGGCACTGAGGCCTCCGGAGCTCCATTCCCCTCCGAGATCAACGGCATAGCGGCCCCAGACGTCCTGCCAGCGGTGGACGGCGTGGGCCACGTGGTCGAGGACGACCCCTTCGATGGTTTCGACCGGCACCGGCAAAGATTGCTCGCCATCGACCCCGGTTGTCGAAACGGTGGGAATGGCCCAGCTCGGTTGTGGGCACGACGTTCCGCCGGTACGGTCGGGACAATGGACTTCCGCACTGAATCGGTGGTGGGGCTGGCCGAGCAAGTGCGGCGGGGCGAGCTCTCGGCTGCCGCGCTGGTCGATCACGCCCTTGATCGGATCGCCGCCCTGAACCCGGCGATCAACGCCTTCGTCGCCGTCGACGAGGACCGCGCCCGAGCCATGGCCGAGACCATCGACACCGAAGTGTCGGGTGGCGGCGATCCCGGCCCGCTGGCCGGGATACCCATCGGCGTGAAGGACCTGGAGGATGCTGCCGGGTTCATCACCACCCATGGGTCGGTGGCGTTTGCCGACGGTGCGCCGGCCGCGGCCGACTCGCCGCTGGTGGCCCGTCTGGTGGCGGCTGGCTGTGTGGTTATGGGGAAGACCAACACGCCGGAACTGGGATGGAAGGCCGACACCGACAATCCTGTCTTCGGTCCGACGCTCAACCCTTGGAACCTCGAACACTCGCCGGGCGGGTCGTCCGGTGGGAGTGCGGCCGCCATCGCATCGGGGATGGTGCCATTGGCCACCGGCTCCGACGGCGGCGGTTCGATCCGCATTCCGTCGTCGTGCTGTGGCCTGTCGGGTATGAAGCCGTCACTTGGCCGTGTGCCCGGTGGGGGAGCGTCGCCTCCCGACTGGCAGAATCTTTCGACGAAGGGTGTGATGGCCCGGCGGTTGGTGGACGTGGTGGCGGCCCTGGATCTGACGGTCGGGCCCGACCCCACAGATCTCCGATCGCTGCCGCGACCCGAAGCGTCGTGGATCGCCACCCTCGAAGATCCCAAGCCGCCGCGGCGGGTGGCCTGGTCCCCGACGCTGGGCTACGCCGAGGTCGACGCCGAGGTGCTCGCCATCTGTGAGCGGGCTGTCGAAACGATGGCCTCGCTGGGCACCGAAGTGGTCGAGGTGGACTCGGTCTTTCCAGCCGACCCGGTCGGTGAATGGTTGACCCTCTCCGGTGTCTACAACTTGCGGACGCTGGACGAGATCCGGGGCACGCCGGCCTGGGAACGAGTGGATCCCCTGTTGGCCGCAACCATCGAGAGCGCAACGGCGGTGAGCGCACTGGACGTCGTTCGAGCCGATGATGCCTGTCACATGCTGAACCTTCGGTTAGTAGAACTGTTCCACGACGTCCGGCTGCTCATCACACCAACGGTGGCGGCCCTCCCCCCACCCCGATCGCTCGGGGGCCAGGGGATCGTGAACGGAATGCCCGACTACAACTGGGTGAAGTTCACCTATCCGTTCAACATGACTCGCTCCCCGGCGGCCACAGTGTGTGCCGGCCTTTCGTCCTCGGGTCTTCCGGTCGGCGTGCAGCTGGTCGGGCCTCAGCACGCGGACCTGGTGGTACTGCGGTCGGCGGCGGCACTCGAGGAGGCATTGGCCTTCGCCCACCTACCGAATCCTGGTCAGCTCGTCAGCTGACCCCGATCGGGCCGGAGCCAGCAAGGCAGCGGGCTACCATGTCCACCGATTCGACCGCGGGGTTGCCGTCCGAGGTCGGCAGTTTCGGGCGTTTAGCTCAGTTGGTTAGAGCGCAGCCTTCACACGGCTGAGGTCGGAGGTTCGAGTCCTCTAGCGCCCACCAGAACGCCCAGGTCACCGGCTAGATTCTCGAAAATACCGGACCGGCTCGAGAACGTCCCTACGGATTCCCTACAGCATTAGGCCTCGGGGCATGGCGACCACTGCGACCAACAACAACCGGCCCGGGACGATGCGCGAGAAGTCACCGGGCCGATGGGAGCTGCGGGCGTTCATCGGTAAAGACCCGGTGACCGGTAAGCCGCGACAGACCTCGCGCATGTCAAGGGCGCCCGCCGGGCCGCGGCCAAAGCTCTCGGGGCGCTCGTGGCCGAGGTCGAGGCGGGAAAATTCGACCGCTCGTCGGCGACGGTCGGTCAGTCAGCTACTCGACAGGTGGCTCGAAATGGGCGAGACGAAGCAGCGACCCCGCCCTCACTACGAGAATCAGCGAAAGATCGAAACCCGTATCCGGCCCCTGCTCGGGGCGGTACGGCTCGACTACCTCCTGGTTCGTCGGCTAGAACCGCCAGGGCACTCCTGATTCAGATCGCGGTGCAAGTTCCCCTTTCGAGCCACTGGACGGCAAGGACCTGGTGGGGAGCTCTTCGTTCGAAAACCAGACGGCACCAGCCGCCGGCAGGCACTTCGGGAGTGACCCCACCAGGGTCCTCTGAACGCTACGAATCCGCTGCCGCGTCTGCCATCAGTCTCAATCAGGCACATCGGTGACACTCACCTACGCTCTTCGGCGACCCAGACGCTAGCTGAGAATCTGCCTTCCGGCTGTTAGGTAGCTGTCACCTATGTCGAACCCTGAGTCAGACACAACTTCGTAGCCTCTAGTCAGATACACATTGCCGGGCCTTATGGTCATTTGACTGATAAGACCAGGCCGACTTGCCACGACCATAGCGAGTTCAAAGATCAACTTGGACAACGCCGTGTCTTCGTTGATCATCTCATTCGCTGGTCCCTGCCAGTAGTCGCCGGGCCAGTGGGCCCAGCCCCAGTCCTCGATGAGATAGAGCCCGCCCATGCGAAGGCGTGGCAGAAAGACGTTCAGCGAAGCCTTGGTCATTTCATATAAGTGCGAGCAATCATCAATGACCAGGTCGAGAGGCTGATTTCCGAAGCTTTCTCGGAGAATCCAGGAGAGACGGTCTTGATCACCTTGGTTCGTGTCGTAGTAGAGATGCACAACGTCGCCCAGGTGGTGTTGAGTTACGAATCGATCTAGAACCTCGGCGCGGTCATGAAGCCAATCGATACCGACGAGTCGCTTCGGCGAGAACAGTTCATGAGTAAGGGCGATACTTCCACCCTTGAAGATTCCTAGGTCAATCACATTCTCAACACGTTCCGGCAAAAACTTCAACAGATTTTCCACCATTTGCTTGTTCTTCAAGAGAACGAACTGGTCGGAATCTGGATCGGTTGATTCCCAAACGCTCGGTTCGAGCGTTACCAAGAAACGGGCGTTTCCCACTTGAAGATGGTTGTCGCCGTCCCATTTCAACTCTGCAGTTCGGACCGCTCGATTCCTGAGCTTCCTGCGATTCACAGTGGTCAAACCTACATGATGCTTCCGCTGGCGCTCACCTGACGCGGTGATCGGGGCGTTCGGCAAACCAACTAACGCCCCAGAGGACGCAATCGTCGCAAGCGGCTGAGACCCTGGCCTGCCCCGGAACGCCGGCTGGGTGGGACACGGCCGCACGGCGTGGGTCAAAGCCTGATCTCCGCACTGCCCAGGCGCGTCTCCGAATGCTGCAGCTCAGGAGCAAGCAGCAGCACAAATGACCACTGGCGGTGTACCCCCTAACGGCATCGATGCCATACCCCAGACGGCCGGCGACGCCCCGACAGAAGGCGTAGTCAGGACATTTCGGCGCTGACGTTCAAGATCCGGGCAGAGGCAGCCGATCCTCCACGGCGGGTTCCGTCGAGCTGGGGCCTTCGCCAAGCCCCCCACTCCGGGCCCGGCGATCCGCGATCCGCCATCCCCTCAAGGTTGGAAGTCACGGACAAAGAGAGAGGCCGGGGCCAACGACCCCGGCCTCTCTGCATTGGGATCAACGACCGGCAACTGAACAGCGTTACATCTGGAGTATCCCTGAACGCCGGGTCAGAGGCACTTACTGCCCACCCCGACCGGCACTCATTCAACGGTTTTCGAGATAACAAGGGCCTCAGGTGAAAGCCCAAGATCAAGTCGAAGTGCTCAGCAGGGAAGGTCATGTAGGAGCGAAGCGGACTGTCCCCAATCGCCGAGTCGGTGGCGGTTTTGACACCTGGCGATACGGACCGCCGCTTGACAGCAGCTCAGACGAATACGTGTCACAATCGTCGGAGTGCCTCGAACCGCGGGGATCGAATAGAAGGGCGGACTTTTTCATGGCGAAGTACCACATGACCTGGAGGACGCGAGAAGGCGCTTCCGCCCAGCAGAACCACGATGATGGCAAGTCGCTGCTCGCAGCGTTCACCAAGTGGCAAGCGCCGGCAGATCAGAACTGGCTGCAGTTCCTGAGCAGCTTGGACGGTCAGAGCGGATTTGCCGTGATAGAGACCGACAACCCGGCGGGGTTGCTCGCCGAAGTCACGAAGTTCGTAACCTGGAACGAGTTCGAGATCATCCCAGTCATCGACATCGTCGAAGGCGTAGCGCTGGCGGCCGCGGGCGTGGATTTCCGCGAATCACTCTGAACTGACCCTAGATCCGGAGCAAGATCGACCATGGACTACCTATTCGAGACGGGCACGCCTATCACTGAGGAAGCGGCGCTTGCGCAGGTCGCCGAGCTGAGCCTCCACGGCCTGGCCTTCGAT
Organism: uncultured Acidimicrobiales bacterium; assembly: GCA_963727075.1. GTDB lineage: Bacteria > Actinomycetota > Acidimicrobiia > Acidimicrobiales > RAAP-2 > Bog-756. Next base: position 934,905 of record CAVSET010000006.1, on the reverse strand, counting down.
CAGGACCTGAAGGAAGATGAACCGCTGCACTGGCATGAGTTCGACTCGGTCAGCTTTGTGATCTCGGGAACGGGCAGCTTCGCTGACGAGCATGGGAATGTGACCGACGTGCGTCCCGGGTGCCGCCTCGAGGCCCCGGCCGGCTGGCTTCACCGCAACCTGGCCGGCCCTGCGTACCGAGTCGTCCTCGGCACCAACCTCCCCGGCGATCAGTGGACCGCACCGATCAACAAGGACCCAACCGAACGGCCCGCGTCCCTGGCGATCTGACGAGACCGATTGCCCCCTATCGCCGTTCATGAAGGGGTGGGGCCGTGTCAAGAGCTTCCCTTCTTCTTTTTGTCCTGGTCTCCGAGGCGTCGTCCTGGAAGAGGGCGCGCGCTGGCGAGGAGCCGGGGTCAACGCTGGCGAAGCCATCCGAAGGACTCGGCGTTGACGCCGTGACGAGCGGCGTATCCTCGAGCGGACGACGCCTATGGGGTGCTACCAGTTCCCATCACGGTTCAGGGGGCCTGTCACAGGTGCCAGAGCAGCCAGCCATTCATTCGTCGATTGCCGACATGATGGGGTTCGGCCACGGTCCGGCGGGCTCAATCAGGTAGGCCGGCCACGCCACGCAGCGGCGGGCCACGGCGATAGTCGAGCTCGCGCCGGACCGTGTCCGCCGCTCACGCGGCCTCGGGGGCTTCGAGACAGCGGACCTCGCCGTCTCGGAGCCCGTAATAGACGAGGGTCAAGAGCTTCCGCGCCACGGCGACGCGTGCCTTGTACCTGCCCCGGCGCTCGGCGATGCGCAGGTAGTCGGCCCGCAGCTTCTCGTTGCCCCGGGCCCGGTAGTTGCCGACCGCCTCGATCGCCGCCCAGCGCACGAGGGGTGACCCCTGCTTGGTGATGGACCCGCGGTGGACCGTCTGGTCGGACTCTCGGTGCTTGGGGGTGAGTCCGGCCCACGAGCAGAGCTTCTTCGGGCTGTCGAAGCGGGTGATGTCGCCGATCTCGGCCACGAAGATGGCGGCGATGACCTTTCCGACCCCGGGGAGCTTGACGAGGGCCCGATAGCCGGGGTCCTCTTTCAGCGCACGGTGGATGTGACCATCCAGCATGGTGATCTCCCGGTCATAGATCTCCAGGAGGTCCCGGAGCGACTCGATGCGCACGGTGTAGGCCACCGGGAGATCGAGGTTGTCGAGCTGGGCGGTGCCGCTCGGACCCCACAGCTCACCCACCACCGGCAGGATGCCGTTCTTCGCCATGACCCCGTGGATCTGGGCTTTGGCGCTGGTGCGGTGGCGGACCAAGGAGAACCGGTAACGCACGAGCTCTCGGAGCTCACGGGTCTCGGGTGGGGCGATCCAGCCCTCGGCCAAGCGTCCGAGCCGGAGCATGGCGGCCAGGTCCTTGGCGTCGAGCTCATCGTTCTTCACCCGGCGGTGGCCCCAGTTGTTGCCCAAGGCGTGGGCCAGGTGCACGTGGGCACCCATCTCCTGAAGGAGGTCCGCCGCCCAGTACCAGCCATAGGTGGACTCGAGGACCACTTCGGGAGCCTCACCCGCCTTGGCCATGGCCTGGGCCAGTTCGAAGGGCTGGCTCGGGATGCGCGTACAGCCGAGCACCTCGCCGTCTTCGGCCATGCGATAGATGGTCGAGCTGCGGCGGTGCAGGTCGATTCCGACGTACTGTCGTTCCATAGGGGCCTCCTCCTCTTGTCGAGGGTGTTTGTGGAAACCCGAGTGTCGCTCACGGCGCTCGAATCTTCACGAGGGGCGGAGGCCCCGCCCCTTCATCACATCAGTTGGGTGGGGCACTTCCGGGGTCCTGTCCGCGGCCTTGATTTGAGGACGCGAAAGGACCCCCGGCGAACCGGGGGCCTCGAGTCAGGTGGTCAAGCGCAGGCCCGGAGCGGGGCGGCGGATCCACCGCTCGCAGGACCTGCTCTCCCACTCTATGGCGGAAGCCACTTTCCCCACGCGACAAGGACCTCCGGCCGCAACCGGAGGCCCATTCGCCCGCCAGGCGCCAAGTTACTACTAGGTCATGCCGGGATTGATAGACAGTGTGCTATGAGGCGTAGTTCACTCCGCTCCGAGCTCTACCGCGCCGCCAGAGACCTCGGCAACGTCAAGGCCGCCAGCAAAGGCCCTGGGTCCTACGCCAAACGAGTGGCCCGGCGGAAGGTGTACCGAACGACCAACGGCATGACCCGGAAGCTGACTAAGGGGTTCCGGCTCTAGGGTCGCCACTGCATCCGTTGAACCGCGTCCAGATCGGCCCGGTGGCCGTCGCATACTTCCACGGTGTGCCAGCGGCCGGCCCCATCCTTGAACCGACCTCGCCATACAGTGAGGTAGGGGCAGTGCTGGGCGTGCCCGGTCCCGTTCTCGGCCTGGATGAGCCGGAAGCAGCTCTCCGAGGTCAGGCAGAAGGCATTGGCGTAGTGCCCCATGAGGCCAGGGTAGAGCGCGGGAGCGACGGCGCCTACTGCCCGATAGGTGTTCCACCCAACCGGCGTTCAGGGGTACCCACTTTAAGGCCGCGGTTCCAGGATGACGACCGCGGTCTCCTTCGAGCGGCGTGCTGCGTAGGCGTCCAGGTTCTTGTCGATCTCGTGCCACCGGGACCACAGCCGTTCCCGCTCCTCGCCTCGGGCGGCCCGGGCGGTGACCAGACGCGGCCCGTCGGCAAGGTCGACCCGGACGTCGGGGTGGGCCTGCAGGTTCAGCCACCATGCCGGCTCGCCCTCGCCCCAGCCATTCATCGCCATGGTGACGAGGTTCGGCCCGTCCTCGAAGTAGCCGACCATGACGCTGCGTTCGAGGCCGGTCCGCCTCCCCACAGTGCTGAGATGCATGGCGCCCCAACGATTGGGCTTCGGCCGCCATAGACCGAGACGGCCGCCCGTCAGACGAAACAGGCGGCGATGGGTGAACCAGAAGAGCCGCATGAACCAGCGAGGCGGAAGTCGAGGCTTCGCCTTCGGCTCGGACGGCGTCACCGAGCGCCATCCGCGACGCCTCGCTTCAGGAGAACGATGGGATGCACGAAGCGCCAGCCCACGCCCCACGATGACACCATCGCGACGGCTTCCCACCCATCGCGACCGAGCCGGTTGAGACCCCCAATGTCCTTGTTCGGCTTTGCGAGGTCGAAGGTCGTGTACTCAAATGCCTGCGCCTCTCCGTAGTCGCCCATGATCCCCCGTTCCGAGCGGTCGCTCACAGTTCACGGTCCCACAGGACTCCGCGAGGCGACAGGGCCGAAAGTCCCCATCCGACTGTGCGCTTAGGTGCAGGCGCTGGGTCTAACTCCCGGCAAACCGTACGCTCTGAGCATGGCGGAGACACTCAAACCCTATGCGGTGGCCATTCTCATAGCCGTGCTAGGGGCAGGTCTAGTGATTGCCGCCAATATCGCCAGCTCGAGGGGCCACCTCGCCATCATCCCGGCCATTCCTGCTGGGGCGCGCCTTCACCGTTCCGCCACTCCTTCACCGTGCCGCCACTCATCCAGGGCGGCCAGGTCCGGGGCTACGGCGAGTGCGACATCCTGAACGACCGGGGGCCGGCCATCCGCCAGGTGTGCGTGCAGGTGCTCGAGCAGGAGAAATCGTCAATACCTGTGGATGAGACCCGTCGGACTACGCGGCGACCTCGTTCACATCCTCCTCTGAACGTTCGGCCATCACCCCCTTCTCGGAGACGATGCCGGCACGAACCAGCGGGACGAGATGCGGCGCGTTGATGGCCCGCCAGCGCGTCTGGGCCGACTCGATCAGCTTGTAGGCCATGGCTAGTCCGGCCGCCCGTGAGCCCGGTCCCTTGGTGACCTTGGTGCGCAGCCGCACGGTGGCGAAGGTGGACTCGATGGGGTTGGTGGTCTTGAGGTGGATCCAGTGCTCGGCGGGGAAGGCGAAGAAGGCCAGCAGCTCCTCGCGGTCCTTGACAATCTTCTCCGTCGCCTTGGGCCACTTGGCCTCGTAGTCCTTGACGAAGTGGTCGAGTGCCTTCTCGGCGTGCGCACGGTCTTCGGCGTCACGGACCTCGCACAGGGCGGCTCGCGCCGCGGGCTGGGCCGATTTGGGCAGCGCGTTCATGACGTTGGCCATCTTGTGCACCCAGCAGAGCTGGTGCGCCGTGTCGGGGAAGACGTCGCTGAGCGCCCCCCAGAACCCGAGTGCCCCGTCACCGACGGCGAGGACGGGGGCTCTCATGCCCCGGCGTTTGAGGTCGCGCAGCACGTCGGCCCATGACTCGGTGGACTCGCGGTGGCCATCGGTGATCGAGACGAGCTCTTTGGTCCCATCGGCGCCGGACACCCACGATGACCAGGGCACACAGGCGGGCCTCTTGGAGGCGAACGTTGAAGTGGATGCCGTCGACGAAGAGGTAGACGTAGTCGACACCCTTGAGGGAGCGACGGGCGAACTGGTCGCGTTCGCGCTGCCAGTCCGTCGTCAGCCGGGTGATGACAGACGCCGACAATCCGGCGGCCGAGCCGAAGAACTCCTCGAGCGCGGGGACGAAGTCACCCGAGCTCATCCCGTGGAGGTACATGAGGGGGAGCACCTCGGCCACCTTGGGCGACTTGTCGGCCCAGGGCGGAAGGATCGAGCTGCGAAAGCGCATGCGCTCCCCGGTCTCGGCGTCGACCCGGCGGTCGTCAACCCGTGGGCTCGCACCTCGATCGGCCCGGCTCCGGTCACCAGCGAGCGGGGCTCGGCGTGCCCGTTGCGCCCCACCGGGCGATGGCCGTCCTCGTCGACTTCATGGTTCACACTTGAGATGTAGCCCTCGACCTCGGCTTCGAGCGCTGCGGCCAGCATCCACCCCTGCCCCCTCGGCCACCAGGGCGTCCGGCCCGCTCGACAGCTCCGCGCTCGCGGCCTCGTCAACATGTACTCTCAAAATCGGCGTTCCTTCCTGCCAGCGTCTCACCGCCGGCGAACTTGTTTGTGTCAAACAGGAAGGTACGCCGCGCCTCCGTTCAGGTGGTGCATCCCCAGGTTTCGGTTATAACTCGTCTGGCGCCTTCCCATTCGTACCCCTGAATCGGATTCACACGGCTGAGTGTCGGAGGTTCGAGTCCTCTAAATGACGCAGCCGATAGGCACCTTCGCACCTACACCGAGGCAAGTCATGCTTGCCTGCCCCCTGATCACCGGGAGCGGGTCGGTTATCGACCGTGACCGACCGGCACTTCTGGGTGAGGCCCGGTTGCAAAGGGAGAACCGCTCAGTGACCGCCGGCATTTGCGGTCGGTGCGAGCTGGCCGCGTCCTGCCAGCGTCAGCGAGAATCTCGGAGTGTCGGGCTAGCGTGTTCCGGGACGAAGTGCGAGCGAGATGATGGGCGTCATGCGCTCGGATGGGGGAACATGTAGGTGGAGCAGTCCGTTGCTTCGGCCGACTTGCCGGGTGGGACATCAGTGGCATACGCAACGGCTGGCATGGGACCGCCCCTCCTCTTGGTGGGGGGTTGGCTGAGCCATCTTGACCTGAGCTGGGCTCTTCTCCCGGAACGCTCGTTTCTCGAGGCACTCGCCGTCGGGAGAACCCTGGTGCGCTATGACCGACCCGGCTGTGGGCTGTCCGATCGCCCAAGAGAGGCTAGGTGGTCACTTGGACTCGAGCGGGACACGCTCCACACCGTCATATCGGCAGTGGGCGGCACCAAATTCGACCTCATAGCCAGCTCGCTTGGTGTGCCGATAGCTATCGACTGGGCCGCACGACATCCTGAGACCGTCAATCGATTGGTCCTCTATGGCGGCTGGGCACGAGGCGCGGATGTCGCGACTCCACAAGTGCGTGAGCACGTCGTAGGACTCATCCGCAGCCACTGGGGCCTGGGATCAGACGTCTTGACCGAGATATTCGCTCCGGAGGCATCGGCTGGAACGCGTGCCGTACTTGCCAATTATCAACGCCAGGCATCGTCGGCGGAGACAGCAGCCGAGCTCCTCCTCGCCTGCTACGAGGTAGATGTGATCGATCGCCTCGGAGAGGTCACTGTTCCAACCCTTGTCCTCCACCGCGAACATGACCGCGCCGTCCCTCTGGAGCAGAGCCAGCTCATTGCGTCGCGCATCGGAGGTGCGCGTCTGGTCGAGCTTCCAGGACGATCGCATCTCCCCTTTATCGGTGACGTCGATGCCCTAGTCAGCGAGATCCGCCGCTTCCTCGGTCTTCCATCTCTGCGCAAGACCGCTGTTCCAAGCCTGACCAAGAGGCAGAAGGAGGTGGCGGACCTCGTCAGCCAGGGCCTGACGAATCGAGAAATCGCTCAACGGCTGGGTATCGATGAGCGATCCGCGGAAGGTCACGTCGAGCGGATCCGGATCAGGCTCGGGGTTCGTTCTAGGGCGCAGATTGCAACGTGGTGGGTGGCCTCAAGGGCCCCAGACTGAGGTAGTTCTACGCCTGACATCAGTCCATTGCCCCTCGATAATGAGGGGCATGACCAGCGACAACCAATCCACCGGGCTGCGCATGTGGATAACTGGCACCGGCAGCTCTTTCAGGGCCTTGCCGATGCGGGCTGCCGCGCCCGCCTACGCAGTGGGATTCGCGTTTGGGGGTAGGCGAGATGCCAGGCCTTGTCTATGAGGCCACGTGGGGCCGAGTCTTTGCTCTCGTGTATGACACGGCCTTCGTCCTTGCGGAGCGCCGTGGGCTCCGAGATGTGCGCAAGGAGCTCGTCGGCCAGTCGAAGGGGCGTGTGGTCGAACTCGGCGCTGGCACCGGACTGAACCTGGGTCACTACCCGGAGAGAGTCTCAGAACTCCTTCTGACCGAACCCGATCCGCACATGGCGGCGAAGCTTCGGAAGCGAGCCGGCACCTTGTCACGGGATGCCTCGGTCGTAGAGGCTCCCGCTGAGGAGCTTCCGTTCGACGACGCCAGCGTCGACACCGTGGTGTCAACGCTGGTTCTTTGCACGGTCCAGCAATCCCCAGCAGGCGCTTGCCGAGGTTGCGAGAGTCCTGCGTCCTGGCGGCTTGCTTCTCTTTGCTGAGCACGTCCGATCAGCGTCACCTCGGGCCGCACGGTGGCAAGACAGGCTCAACACCCCCTGGGGTTGGTATGCGTGTGGCTGTCAATGCAACCGTGACACCATCTCTGCAATGCGAGCGGGCTCCTTCCAAGTCGGCGAGGTAAGACACAACCGTCTCCGCTGGATCAGTCCGGTCGTCCGACCACTGATCGTGGGTTCGGCCTCACCATCCTGAGCCGCCAGCTCGACCGCACTAAAAGTGCTGGTACCGGGCGGCTCTAGGTATCCCAGATTCCCGGGTCTGGGAGTACCCGCAGCATCGGAGCTGGGTGAATACCCATGGGCTTCACCTCTACAGTGGAGATCATGAGTACTCGACTGCTCTCGCCTTCTTCGATGCGAGTAGCTCGACCAGTGAGTCACATTCCTGCAAGTCTTCGCTTTTACGTTGACATCCTGGGTCTTGAACAGCTTGGTGGGTTCGCGGGACACAACGGCTACGACGGTGCATTCGTCGGCCGAGCGGGGAGCGACTGGCACATTGAGTTCACAAGCCACGAGAGTGGTGTGCCTAACCCGAGTCCCACGGAAGAGGACCTACTTGTGTTCTATGTCTCGGAGGACCAACTCCAGGCGGCTGCCACGAGCCTGGGTGAAGCCGGTTTCGGACTGGTTCGCCACGACAATCCCTACTGGGCCAACGCTGGAGCTGTCATTTGCCGCGACCCCGACGGATACCTAGTGGTTCTCTGCCCGCATTCCGGTTGAGCTGATCTGGAATGGTCGCCCGTGCCCCAGAACACCGGGTAGGTGGGACACCACATCTCCGAAGAGCTGCTCAACCTCCCAGTCGGAGCGACATGACGTGCCGGCGTGAGCCAGCCATGCCAACGTGCTCGAACCCCACCGCCTCGAATGCCGAAACGAACCCCATGAAACGAAAGCTGGGCGAATCGGGATCAACGGGATAGCCCTCGACTACCTCGGCTCCATTCTCCCGTGCGTAGTCGACTCCCGCGGCAAGCAGCATGTCGAAGATTCCGTTGCCTCTGGCGGCTCGCTTCACGAAGAAGCAGACGATCGACCAGACCGACTCGTCGGGCACCCCCTCGTAGGTTGCACCGCCAAGTCTCTTGTATGTCGGTCGTGGAGCGACGGAGCACCATGCTGCGGGCTCGCCATCGAGGTAGCCCAACAGTCCGACTTGCTGTCCGGACAAGATGCGATTGTTTAGTGCACGCTTTCGACTCGGCCCGTCAGATCGCTGCGGACGTTCAGGCATGTCGCGCCACGCCATGCACCAGCAACTCTTGGGACCTCCCCTTGATTCGAAAAGCAGTTGCAGATCAGGCCAGCGGTCCCGATCCACTACTGAGATCTGCACGTTCCCGTTCATCTGCATCCCTCCATTCCGTTCAGCGGATCTGGGTGCCCCCGAACAGTGGCTCGGGGTGCGATTCCAGCCCGGGGCTGCTTGCAGCCCGCCAACCGCCCATGAACGGCGCTTAGGCAGCGCGGCCGAACGGCTCCTCGGGGAGGCCTCGGGAGCCGTCGCGGTAAGGGCGTCAGGACTGCGAGCATGAGCGCCGAGCCCTGAAGTTGACTCGGCTGGCCCGGCCCGGCGCCTACCGACTCAGCCAGTCGGACCGTTGTGCGCGACCTCGGCGCGGATGGCCTCGGCGAGATCGGCTGGCCGGGAGAACATGGGCCAGTGGCCGGTGGGGAGGTCGATGCAGCGGACGTCATGGACCTCGAGGAGCTCGCTCGGCATCTGGCCGGCCCCGATCATCTCCCTCAGCACCGACGATGGCAGGCTCGTGCAGATTACCGATGCCGGCACGTCGAGCCGGCGGGGGTTTCGCAGGCACATCGGAGCGCGTGCCACGCCCACCGGATGGGGCACGGCTCGCTCGCGGAATCGGTCGAGATCGGCCTCGTTGATGCCGTCGATGCTGCTTCCATGGGCGGCGAGCTCGTCCCAGGAGGGCAACTCGATATCGACCGTTGCGTCGGGGTGCAGGCTCACCCCGTCCTTCAGAGGCCCGCTGTCGACGTACACGACTCGGCGGATCCGATCAGGTTCGCGGTCTACGACGCCCTGCACGACGGCTCCGCCGCCGCTGTGGCCCACGAGTACGACGTCGCCGTCGAGTCCGCCGACCAGTTCGGCCACGGCACCGATGTGGTCATCGAGCGTGACGCCGCGGGTCGAGCCGCCGTGGAGGCCGGGAAGGGTGACGGGATGGGTGGAGAAGCCAGCAGCGCGCAGGTCGGGCTCAACGGTTTCCCAAGCCCACGAGCCCAACCAGTAGCCGGGCACGAGGACAACGTGGATTGGGTGAGAGTCGGCGCCCGGGGACGGCTGGGATTGGGATTGTGCTTGTTGCTCATGACTCCATCTTCCACCAGCTTAGTGTCACCGTATTGTCATCATTTCGGGGGAAGTTGTCGTCATGAACCGCACCGATCGTCTACACGCCATCCGCGAAGCGCTCCGCCGCGCCCGGTCCGACGTCATCACTGCGGCCCGACTCGCCGAAGACCTGGAGGTGAGCGTGCGCACGATCAAGCGTGACGTAGGCGCGCTCCAACAGACGAGTGCGCCGATCTGGGCGCGACCGGGCCCTGGAGGCGGGTACGTGCTCGACGCCTCTGCAAGCCTCCCACCCGTTGCCTTCACACCGTCGTAGGCGGCGTCAATCGCCGTGGCGCTGGCCGTGCTCCCGCCCGGCAGCCCGTTCTCGCTCGATGCCACCAACGCTGCCCACAAGTTGCTCGACACGCTTGGCCAGTCCGCCCGGGCCCGGGCCGAGGCACTCGCCCAGCGGGTGTGGGTGCTGCCCTCACAGCACTTCGAGCCGGCTGCGCCAAGCGTGCTGCGAGCCGTTGAACAGTCGCTCATCGAGCGCCACGCCCTGCGAATCGACTACCGAGACGATGAGGGCAAGGTGACAGGCCGCACCGTTGAACCAGGCATGGCCGCCTGGGGGAACGAGCGCTGGTACCTCGTGGCCGACTGCCGCCTGCGAGACGGCATTCGCTGGTTCCGCACCGATCGTATCCGGAACGCCTGGCTCACCCGGGAGCCCTACGAACCACGTCCAGTCGCCGACGTGGGCACCCCGCCTCCCAGCGCTCAACCAGTAGACCGCTGACACGCCCCCCGGCATCGGAATGGCGGCAACCTCAGCGAGTCATGTCTGGGCAGCGTCCCCGACCGCCGGTTGGGTGGGACACGTCCCAATTCACCGCTTTCGACACACGAGTTCACCCGTGCCGATCGGAACCACGAGGGCATCTACTCGGCTGTCTGCGAACGCTGCGTCGATCATGGGTTGGAGGGTCGCCCGGTGGTTGATCGCATTGTCGGCGACGAGGAGGCCACCGGGCACCAGCTTCGGTACGACGGCGTCGTAGCAGGATCCGTAGACCTCCTTTTCGGCATCGAGGAAGCAGAAGGCAATCTCGCCCACGGATTCTGCGTGCTGAAGGAAGTCTTCTTCCACTAGGTCCACGACGTCGCTCACACCAGCGGCGGCGAAGGTCTCTGCCGCCATGGCGGCCTTCGACGGCAACACCTCGTACGTCGTGAGAGTGCGCCCTCGTTCCCGGCAGGCCAGCGTAAGCCACAACGCGGAGTACCCGGCGCTGGTCCCGATCTCCAGCCACGCACTCTCCGGCGCCGACGCAGCGAGGAGGGCGATGAAGCGCCCAGTATCCGGCGGGATCTGACGTAGACGTTGGAGCCGAGGAGTTCCATCCTCACGATCGACGGAATCTTGAGCCTCCAGGTCCGCCATCACTCCCAAGATCGGCTCCGGGATCTCATGGAACATCGGGCGGCTACTCCGTACACGCAGCGGATCGGCTTCCCCATGGTAGTTGCCGGCATTCACCGGACACGTCGGTGCGGCGTAGGGGTTCCGCCGAACGGGGCCGGCGATGGACCGTATGTCCGGCTAGTCGATTCTCCGAAGCTCCGCATCCAGATGGGTACCGAGCTGCTGGCCGACGGCTGCCATCCGAAGTGAGTAGCGAAGGGATCCGCCGGCGATCCAGAGGTCCCGTTCGACCGCCGTGACCTCCTTGGCAGTTCCGGTGCGGGCAACGGCTGTTGACCGGAGACGGATGGTGGACTCGTGCAATGGGCCTTCGGCGACCTCCACCAATCCATTTGGATGCGCCACCACGAGTTCGACCCAATCGGGACGTGCCATGCGCCAGAATCCGGATTCCCCATGGAGAAGCCGACCGGCAGCGGCGTGAGTCGAGCTCTGACGGTAGGAGAGAAACGGCTTTCCGACGTGGGCGAACTCGACGGTCTCCTCGTAGTCGAAGGAGTCGATCGTCGGGTACTGACCGTGACCGATCCCCGACCACGTTCCAAGCAGCGCCGCCAGAGGTCTCACATCGGGGTGCAGCTGGCCCGGCACACAGAGAGCATTGCACTCCCAGGGAAGAACCGCGGAGAACGGTGCCCCACATCGCCGGGAGAGTGTCACTCTCCGGCACGAGTGGGTCGCCTCGCATTCTGATGTGCACGTTGATTCGAAACGAGCCCTGAACCCCTGAAGCTGCGGGCCTCCGATTGTCCGACCGGTCCCGAGTTGACCAACTGGCTGAAGGGCCGTACAATCGTACGGACAGGAGGGAATGATGACAGTCAAGGACAAGCGGCGCGAGGTTCGAATCTCAGCCGATGACGACGACCTGTTGGCCGAGGCCGCCGGGTTGGCGGGCGTGTCCGTCTCCGAGTTTCTCTTGGATCGAGCGATGTCGGAAGCCGCCGAGCTCGTGGAAGCACATCGGACGATCCGCCTGGCTGACGAGGACCACGAGCGGTTCATCGCAGCACTCGACGGGCCGGTCCGGCCGCCCGAGGAGTTGATTGCCCAGGCACGCCGAGCCCGTCGGCTCGAGCGGGTCGACTGAGTGCGTGTCGAACGCCTCAAGGATCACCACGAGTTCGGCAACTTCAGCTGTGGTGTGAAGGACCTCGACGATTGGCTGAGAGTCCACGCGCTCGACAATCAACGACGCGACCTGTCGCGGACGTTCCTGTTGTTGGACGATGCCGATAGCGTGGTCGGGTACTACGCCCTCACGATGGGGGGAGTGCGCAAGGAGGCGCTGCCCACCCGGTATGGGCGAGGGCTGCCCAGGTTCGACATCGGGATGGTCCTGCTGGCCCGCTTCGCCATCGCCGATGAGCGACAGGGACAGGGGCTGGGTCGCGATCTGCTGATCGAGGCGATCGAGCGGGCAGCAGATGCCGGAACGCACGTGGCCGCACGGTTCATCGCTGTCGATCCGATCGATGGAACAGCCCGTGCCTTCTATGCGAAGTTCGGATTCAGACTGGTCGAGGGAGACGTGGGAGGGCGCATGTACCTCCGAATCGACGAGGCCTTGGCTGCCCTCGGCGGACCGTCATGACGGGAGCTGGGCCCGGCCGATGATCCCGGTCTCGAAGGAGGATGTCGGAGATCGAGTCGTGAGGGGCGGAGGAGCCCTCGAAAGCGGTGTGCGGTTCTATATCCCACCGGAAATGCTCCACAAAATGCTCCACAACCTTCGCCGTGGGCCACAGTGGGGGGTCGTCCGGTGCAGCCGTCGTCCCAGTTCAGAGCGTTATGCGCCGTTCGGCGTCGTCCAGTGCGTAGGCAGGGGCCGCATTCACACGGCTGAGGGTCGGAGGTTCCGAGTCCTCTAGCGCCCACTCGTTGTCGAGTCACAACGTTTCCTCTGGTCAGAGACCACTTTTCGTGTCCCGTCGCTCAGGTGTGTTCGTTTCCCTATTCAAACCCTCCTGCATTCAAACCCTCCTGCGTCTGTTTAGGTCCGGCGTCAACCAGGCGATTCTTCCTGGAGCCAGTCGGAACAGACTGTCGCGAATATCGTGCGGTTTCCGTCGCCAGGGCGTCTTGCAGCTCCTTACACGCAGGCGGGACGTCCGGGGCGGTCGGGTTTCTGTCTGTATACGCGAACCGCCCTACTGATTCGGTATGGCGGTTTTAGGGACGTTCGACTCTGGCGGTCCCTCGAGCATCGACTCATGCTGGTCGCGGGAAGTCAATTGCGCTGGGAGGTGGAGGCCCGTGACAGATCCCGTCACCCAACCGGTACACGGGCGCACGAGGCCCGTGTTCGGGCTTCGACAGCACCCTGGCCGCCTCGCCCTGGTGCTCTTCCGGATGCCTCTCCGCGCCTACCACCACGGGAAGGGCTGGCTCCTCGGGCGTACATTCCTGCTCCTGACCCATATTGGCCGAAGGACCGGTCACCCCCATGACACCGTTGCGATGGTCCTGCGCTACCGCCAGGACACCCATGAGGCCGTCATCTGCTCGGCCTGGGGCCCCGAGACCGACTGGATGAGGAACCTCACGGCGCACCCGGCCAGCCGGATCGAGGTCGGCAGGGACGCCTTCATCCCCGACCAGCGGTTTCTCTCTGAGGACGAGAGCCTCGTCGTTGTGGCCGAGTGCCTCCGCCGGCACCCCTGGCGGTTCCGCTTCGCATCCTGGGTCCTCGGCTGGGGTGACCTCCGCTCCGAGGCGAATGCCCGGGACTTCGTCCACACGCGGCCGTTCATCGCCTTCTGGCCGACCGAAGCCCAGAAAGCGGCCTAGGAGCCGACCATGTGCACCAATGGGCCAGGCGAGCACCCGGCTCCCGTCGTGCGCCCCGTCGAAGAGGGCGGCTGGACCGGGGAGGTCGTATCGCTCGAACCCGTCGACTCCGTGTCGATCACGACCATCTGCGACAACATCGTGGACTTCTGGCTGCTCGACGAGGGACCGGCGCGCCGTCTACTCAGCCGGCCCGGAGAGCCCCCGTTGATCGAGGCGGCCGCGCTCGAGGGCGGCAAGTCGATCGATTCGCCCACCGCCGAGCCGGGCTTCTCAGCCCATGTCGAGGTCACGAAGGGCGATCGGACCCACCGGCTGCTCTTCGACGCCGGGCTGACCCCCACGGGGTGCCGGGAGAACCTCGCTCGCCTTGACCTCTCACTGCGCGAGCTCGAGGCCGTCGTCTGCAGCCACGGCCACTTCGACCACACGACGGGGCTCTCCGGGCTGCTCGACGTCCTGGGGCCCGCCAACCTGCCGGTGGTCATCCATCCGGAGTTCTGGAGCCGCCGGCGGATCGCCATCCCGGGCCGCGAGCCCCTCGAGTTTCCCTCCACGAGTCGCCGGGCGCTGGAGGACAGCGGCTTCGATATCATCGAGAACCGCCAGCCTTCGTTCCTCTTCGAGAGCTCGGTGCTCGTCACCGGGGAGGTCGACCGAACGACGGCGTTCGAGCAGGGCTTCCCGATCCACCAGGCCTACCGCAACGGGGCCTGGGAGCCTGACCCGCTCATTCTCGACGACCAGGCGCTGATCGTGAACGTCGCCGGGAAGGGCCTGGTGGTCCTGACGGGATGCGGGCACGCCGGAATCGTGAACATCTGCCGCTACGCCCGCCGGCTCACGGGGGTCGATCCTCTCTACCTGGTGATGGGGGGGTTTCACCTGAACGGGCCCCTCTTCGAGCCCATCATCGACGACACGTGCGCGGCACTGGCTGATCTCGCCCCGGAGGTTCTCGTGCCCACCCACTGCACCGGCTGGAAGGCGATCCATGCCCTGGCCGCCCGCGTGCCGGAGGCGTTCATCCAGAACTCGGTGGGCACGACCTTCGAGTTGAAGAGCGACGTGGCTGCGGAGGTGGCGTCATGAGCAAGACACTTGTCGAGATTCCCGACCACAGCGGGGCCACGCAGCCTCGAGAGAGCGAGGGGCGACCGACTGCGTCGGCCTCCACCCGGTCGACGTCACGGGCGGTGCAGCACTGGGATATTGCCACTGCCGCGCTCGGCCTCTCCTTCATAATCCTCGTCGGCTGGCACGGATCGACGGTATGGCGCCTGACGCGGATGGCGGTGGTCATCGCCCTGACAGTCGGAGCGTTGTGGCTCGAGCACCGCGACAGCAGGCCGCTCAGGGGTATGGGCGGCCTGGCTATTGGCCTGGTCGGAACTTCCGCCGGCGTCGGAATCGGGTTGATGCACGCGGCGAAGTCCGATGTCGATGTCATCGCCATTGCCGGGCTTGTGGCCCTGGTCGCCGGGCTGTACCTCCTTGTGGCCGCCTCTGCGCTCCTGTTCCGGATGACAACGAGGTGGTGGCGTCTTCTCGCCATACCGGTGGCTTTCGTCCTGTTCCAGTTCGTGTTGGAGCCGTTCTCCGTTGCGATCTACTCCGCCAACCTGCCCATCATCCCCTTAGGCTCGGCGACCCCAGCTGATCGCGGATTCGCTTACCAGAACGTGACACTGACCACGGCCGACGGCGTGCACCTTGCGGCTTGGTACATCCCCTCGCACAACGGCGCCGCCGTCATGCTCCTGCACGGCGCAGGGTCCACGCGCACCTCGGTCCTCGACCAGGCAACCGTCCTGGCCCGCCACCGCTACGGGGTCCTGATGGTCGACGCCCGGGGCCACGGGCAGAGCAGCGGCAACGCCCAGGACAACGGCTGGTGGGGCAACAGTGACACTTCCAGCGCGGTGACTTGGCTCGAGGCTCGGCCCGACGTGGTCGGCGGCAAGGTCGGGGTCGTCGGCATCTCGATGGGTGGCGAAGAGGCGATCGGCGCTGCAGGCGCCGATCCGCGAATCCACGCCGTGGTCACCGAGGGCGCCCTGTGGCGCGGCGCGATGGACGACGGGTGGCTCCCTCACAGCTTCACGGGATACGTCGATCGCGCTGCCCTGAGCGTGCAGACGGCTCTGACAGGGCTGCTCACGTCTGCCCCGACGCCACCTAGCCTGGCATCGTCGCTGCAGGCGGCAGCCCCACGGCCGGTGCTTCTCATCGCGGGGAAGCCGGAGCTGCAGGGGGATCGGCTCCTGCGCAACGCGTCGCCCGCGAACGTCCAGCTGTGGGAGCTGACCGACACCGGCCATACTGCCGGTCTGGCGACACATCCGGCGGCGTGGGAGGCGCACGTGATCGGGTTCCTGGACCGGAACCTGCAGTAGAGCAGCCAGAGGGAGGTACGCCATGACGATGACAACGCGGCAGCGAAGGCCGCGTCCGACCAGCACCGAGCTCATCCACGAAGTCGCCGCCGTCGCCGCTGACATTCCCCGTTTCGCTACCGCTCCTTTCCACCGGCGTCGGCATCGTCGATGGGGAGCCAGCGACGCGGAGGTGACCGCGACGATGCCTGGCGATGACCTCGTACCGCAGGCCCAGCCCCTTTGCACCCGCGCCATCACGATCGACGCGAGGCCGAAGGCGGTATGGCCGTGGCTCATCCAGGTCGGCTGCCCGCGCGCCGGCTTCTATGCGGACGATCTCCTCGACAACCTTGGACATCCGAGTGCCCGAGAGATCCTGCCCGAGTTCCAGACGCTCGAGATCGGCCAGTGGGTGCCCATGGCTCCCACCCCGACGGAGGTCACCGCTTTCAAGGTCGCCGGCTTCGAGCCGAACCGGTGGTTGCTGTGGAAGCAGCCGACGAGCACATGGGCATGGCGACTCACCGAGGGTGGAGAAGGCACCACTCGCCTCGTTAGCAGGATCCGGATCCACTACGACTGGAGGAAGCCTGCGGCGGCTACCCTCTCGCTGCTCCTCAACGAGTTCGGTGACTTCCCCATGATGCGGCGGATGCTCCTCGGCATCAAGGAGCGGGCGGAGTGTGTCGCCGTTGGCTGAGTGCTCGTCGGTCATGCCCCTATCCAGAAGACAGGCGGCCCATGGAGTCACCAGGGTGAAGGACGTGGTCAAACGGCCCTACGCCTCCTGCCCGGCGCGATGGGGCTGGAGGTTGTGACCATGAGGACCACGATCAGCCGCCAGCGCCCGTCAGCTGGCGCACCTGGACAGCCCGACGTCGCCGACGAAGCGGCGGGGGACAAGCGACCACTGCGGCCAGCGGCGAAGGCATTGGTCGCCCACCAGGCGTTCCTCGCCGCGTGTGGGCTCGGTGGCGACCTCTACCTGGCCACCAACCCCCTTGCCGCCATGCCGATGCACTACTTGGAAGGCACCTGGTTCCACACTTGGCGGTGGCCAGGTCTCGCCTTGGTCTTCTTCGTCGGGGTCTGTCCGGCGCTGGCCGCCGGGGCCGCACTGCGGCGAATGCCCGTAGCGCTCATCGGCCACTTCTGCGTCGGGATAGGCCTTGTCCCGTGGATCGTCCTGGAAGCTACCTGGGTAGTCGTGTCGCCGCCGCTCCAAATCGTCATGGGACTCGTCGGCATCACCATTTTCGCCCTGGGAACTTACGAGGTGGTGCGCCATGAACCGGCGACGTAACGCAATCGTTGCCGCTGCCGCGGCCACCGGGACCTATTTGGGTCTCCAGTGGCTCGGCCGCACCTACGGCGCCACCTCAAGCGAACGGCGGGAGTCCCTGCCGGGCGATGGGTTCACGCCCAACCCGATGATGGTGATGACTCATGCCATCACCATCGAGGCCCCGCCGCAACGGGTCTGGCCCTGGTTGGTGCAGATGGGCTGGCACCGCGGCGCCTGGTACACATCGAGGTGGGTGGACCGGCTTCTGTTCCCGGCCAACGAACCCAGCGCTGAGCGGCTACTCCCGGAACTCCAGCAACTGGCCGTGGGTGATCGCATCCCGGACGGTCCGCCGGAGTCCAACTGCGAGTTCGTCGTAGCCGGACTCGTGCAAGATCACGCCCTCGTCCTCCACTCGACCCGGCATCTACCGCTGCGCTGGGAGGAACTCTTCGGTGCCTGGATCGACTGGACCTGGGTCTTCGTACTCCGCGATCTCGGGGACGGTCAAACGCGCTTCATCTTCCGGAGCCGGATTCGGGTTGGTCCGTGGTGGGTGAGGACGGCCTACGCGCTCGCCCTCGTTCCCGCCGACTTCGTGATGGCTCGCCAGATGCTCCACGGTGTCCGAAAGCGCGGCGAGAGGACGACGCCAGAGGACGTAGCAAGGCTACAGATGGACCCTCTCGCAGCGCGGTCAGCGGTGGGAGTCGTGGCCAGCGAGCGACCAGTTCGTGCTGCCGAGATCCTCTAGCTCGTGCAGTTCAATCTGGGGTGCCTCGACCAGCACATCGAGATCCGGGGACGGCACAGCGTCGGGATCAACGGTGACTGTGATGGTCACCGATCCGGCATACGACATGACGGCGAATGCGACGGTGACATTGCCGGCCAGCACGTTGAGCGGCACGATGTCGGTGACTGTCGCACCCATGACGAAACCAGGCTGTCAGGTCCTTGAGATTCGTGGCGAAGGTGTGGACGAGGTGCTGGTGGTTGACCATCCAGCGCAGCATGTGCAGCGCTGCGACGGCACGGAACGTCGGGACAGGATCGCAGCCGACGCCCCACCAGCTCGCGTCTTGTCCGCGCGGGTCGTGGCAGCGATCGCTTCGAGGCGCGTGATCGGCCACCGTCGGTCGGCACGGCGATCGGCATGACCCCGACGTGGTTACCCCATGCTCGAGCCGACGCGTGAGGCCGGCCGGAGACGGGCACAGAGACGACCAGGGGATCGACGTGCTCGCCCCGATGGGCAAGCAACCTGTTGAGGCCGCCTCCGATCGCGACCAGCATCACGTCGTTGATGCTGGCGTCGTGCGCGTGTCCCACGGCCCGGATCTGCTCGAGATCCGCTCTGGCCGTGGCGAAGCGTCGGCGTGCGCCGACGGATCGGCTGATCGAGCATGGGGCTGCCCAAACCTTGGCCTACGAAACGGTGGTCGGCCAATGGTGCGCTGGATCGTCGTAACCCGTCCGATGAGTCGGGCCGCGCTGTCGGGAATTCGTCGCCACGTCGCGCACGGTTTGACTCCTTCCGGGAGCAAGCCGACTCTAACTGCACTGCCGCACCTATGTACGTGCTTCAGTTGGTCGTGGCGGTTGCATACCGCGGGCGCCCGGTGGGCCGGTAGACCTGGAGCGTTGTGCCCTCTGGGAAGGTTCGCGAGTCGACCAGGTCAAGCGCGATGTCCTGGCCGTGGTCGGGGAATAGCCGCGTGCCCTGGCCGACGACCACCGGGACGATGAACAGGTTCATCTCGTCGACGAGGTCGTTCTCGAGCAGCCACCGGGTCAGGGCGCCGCTGCCGTGCACCTGCAGCTCGCCTCCCGGCTTGGCTTTCAGCTCGCCGATGGCCGCCGCGACGTCACCGGAGAGAACGGTCGTGTCCGCCCATTGCGGGTCGGTGAGCGTGGTCGATGCCACGTATTTGGGCCGCGCGTTCAAGGCATCTGCGACGGGGTGGTTGCCCGCTTCCATTACTCCCCAGTAGCCGGCAAAGATCTCGAAGGTCCGCCGGCCGAACAGGAAGGCGTCGGCGCGCTGGTAGACCCGGCAGACGAACGTCATGGCCTCGTTGTCGAAGTGCCCCATGGCCCATCCGCCGCGCTCAAATCCGCCGCTGCGGTCCTCGTCCGACCCACCGGGTGCCTGCATCACTCCATCGACGGAGACTTGCGTCGTGGTCGTCAGTTTCATGATCGCAGTTCCCTTCTCGCCCCAGAGGTGACGTCTAGTCTCACCGATGCACCGGATACCGCAACTGGAGCACCCCGTCGCCTTGGACGACCACATCGGGATCCTCCAACATCAGAAGGCCATCAGCGAGCGTCCCGAAGTACGGCTTCCCTCGGCCGAAGCCGACCGGCACGATGTCGATCGCCACATGGTCGATGAGCCCCAGCGACAACGCCGGCCCGCCGACCTCACCCGTGTCCGTGCGACACCCACCGGCCACGTCCAGCACTGCCCCAGTCCCGCGGTCCGTACAGGCGAGTTCACCGATTCCCACAGGAGTGCGGTGGACGGTCGACGCCTGCACCGAGCACGCAACCGAGCTATCCGTCAATGGCCTAGCCCGCAGCCCTGCAGTTGGCGGCGGTGATCGAGGCGATCGAGGCCTAGTGGCAATACCTACCCAGAGTAGGGGCCACTGGTGCGCACTCTTTGGTGTTGCGAACGGATCAGGCAGTTGCTCAGGGCTACCGGCCCCACCCAAATCGGCTCCTTATTGCCGATCCTAGGGGTGCCTTCTGTTCAATGCTCGAATCCGGCGCAACGGCTGAGTCACGCGCCAGCTCAGAGTGTGTCGCATTGCATCGATCTCTGCGGCCATGGCGTCCAGGCGAACTTGCATTTCGCCCATGGCGTAGGCGCGCTGCTTGTCCAGACCTTCGGACTCCGCCAGCTGGGCCTCGGTGATTCCCAGTCTGCGTTCGGTCTCCGCGAGGGCCTTCCGGGCCATAGCCAATTGGTACTCGGTGCCGGCATAGAGCTCTCGGGCCTCAGCTAGTTGGTCCTCAGTTGTCGCGAGGAGCGAGTCGCGCTCTTCCAACAGGATTGCCATTGCATCGCGGTCGAGGGCCTCGGCTTCAACGGAGTCAGATTGATTTGAATCTGCGCTGGCGAAACCGCCTATCCGAACAAGCTGTGGATCCGCCACTGCCGCAAAGGCGGTCCGGGCCTGCTCTCGATCACAATGGTGACTCAACCAGGGCCAGAGCGTGTCGATCAAGTACTCGCCATCGTTGACGGTACGAGGGAACTCGAGCAGAAACAGAGGTATCTGCTTGGCCGTCGCCCAGTGAATCAACCGATGGAAGCCGACGGCCAGGATTCGAGCTTCATCAACAGGATTGAGCGAGTAGATCGCGCCCGCGGTAATGCTGCCGTTCACGTCGCTAGGAGGCCAGTCGGCCCACGGCCCTTCTGCCATGGCGACACGTTCTTGAAGTATTCGACTCGTGGCGGCAGCCATCAACTCTCGGACGGGAACGAGAAGTGCATCGATCTCGATGACGTCCACGTCAATGTGGTCGCAGTAGGCGAACAACCAGGGGTCTTTGACGACATAGGGAGATCGGTCGTCGAGGAGACTGTGCTCGAGGCCAGCCCTGGCGCGATCGTCGAAATGACCGTATGGCGATCCCACATCCAGACCACATTCACCCAGAAAGCGCACGAGAAAGCTGGTACCTGCACGCCCCGTCCCAGCGATCGCGACATGATGCCTGCGAGCATCATGGTGAACCGATGGATTGGGATCGGCGACCATTGGGTGAGAATCTACCCAAATCGGTCCCACGGGTGTTGCCTCTCACAGCGACCTGCCTCCCGAGGTCGGTGCCCTCAGATGGAAGGCGGAAGCAGCCGATGAGGAGGTCGAGGAGCTAGAGCTGCCAAGATGGACGTCGCTGCCTCCGTGGCCAGGTCCACCGGGACGCCGGGGACCTCCGGACCGTCTAAGCGGCTACCAAGGGACCAGTCACCGACGCCCAGAGGGTGGCCGAACGGAAGGTCTCGTTGTCGGGCCGTCGGGTAAGGGTTCTCGGCCGGACGTCAATGTGTGGCAGAGAAGAAGCCTGAGAACCCGGATGGAGTGCGACAGAAGGAATGGGCGGAAGCCAGCTCCCATCCGGTAGCCGGTGGGACCGCGGGGAGACTTCGCGTGCTACCGGTGCACAGCACTACCTACGGATAGATCCTCCGGTCACGCTCAGCGTGACGTCGTCACGTCGATCAAGCTGAGCGTGTTGCCGTCGGCGTCGATGACAGACGCCTTGCGACCGGCGCTCCCTACCGTCTCGATCGGACCGAACGTGATTCCTCTTCCGCCGACCTCGGCGACAGCCTTGTCGAGGTCGGCGACGGAGAGAGTCACCAGAGCGAGCCCGGCCCGCAGCTCATCGGCGAGCAGGTACAGCCATCCGGCAGTGGTGAGATGCCACATCACCTCGTCGTCCTTCACGGTGATATCCGCTGGTCGCCCGAACAGACGGGTGTACCAGGTCACGGCTGCTTCGAAGTCGGCGACGGCGATGCCGGCGAACAGCACGTCGATATCCACCATGTACTCCTTGGGCATCTCGTGATCCCCGGACTCCGTCCCGATGGTAGGGCGGCGAGAACCACCACACCAGGATTGGCCATTGCCGCCGACCTACGGGCGCTCGACCGCATCCGTACTCTCCGCTCCAGGCTCGGAGGTGCCCTGAGGCGGCCGAGAGACGTGGATCGGTCGGTCGACACCATCGCGAGCTGGGAACAAGCACCACTGCGATCGCCGACTGTGGTGAACTTGTCTGACCGGGCCACTTCGAGGCCCAAGGAGGCAGATACCATGGCCGGGGGACCAACAGGAACGATCAGGAGCCCGCTCGCGGTGATACTCCTCTCCATCATCACCATCGGTATCTATGCCCTCTATTGGCAGTACGCCTCCTTCAAGGAGCTGAAGGCGTACTCGGGCGAAGGGATCGGCGGAGGCCTGGGGCTGCTCTTCGCCTTCCTGCTGAGCATCGTCAACGCGTTTCTGTTACCCGCGGAGATCGGACGACTCTATGCGCGTGCCGGTCAGGCCGAGCCTGTGTCCGGGCTCACCGGTTTTTGGGTGTTCCTCCCCATCGTGGGAGGCATCATCTGGGTTTTCAAGATCCAGGGCCGTCTCAATGACTATTGGCTGGCGCACGCCCCGGCTGCCTGAGACCGATTTCCTGGCCCGCTAGGCAGAGCGCGCGATCGAGGAAGAGGGGAGCCAATGCTCCGCTGGAGCGGGGGTGAAGGTCTGCGCCGTGAAGCACGTGGCAGCGAGATGTGGTTCAAGGTCACGGCTTCGGACACCGAGGGTCGGTTCTCGCTAATGGAGAGGACACTGCCTGCCGGTGGACGCATGCCTCCCCCTCACCGTCATGTCGGGAACGACGAGGCTTACTTCGTCCTGGATGGGACGGTGGAGTTCCATGTCGCCGGCGAGGTCTTCGAGGGTTCGGAGGGGACCTTCGTACTGGTGGCGTCGGGCGAGGCGCACACCTTCGGCAACACCGGTTCGGAGCCGGCACGCCTACTGGTCCTCCATGCGCCCGGGCTCGATCGGTATTTCGAGGACTTGGAACAGCTCTGGGCCTCACCCACACCACCTGATCGCGAGGCCGAGTTGGCCCTCATGCGACGGCATGGGATGGAGCCGGCCTGACACCCACCGGTGGCCTCCGTCGAATGTGCTAGCAGCGAGACCTCTCGACGAGAGCGACCGTAAGCTCTTGGGGATGACCGTCAAGGCGGAGCACATGCCGAGCCGATCCGGACATCGCCCCCTGGCGCGGGCGAGAAGGAGGCCAGGTGACCCTTAGCAATCCCAACGATCCGCGGGTGCCGCTGTCCCATTTGGCCGGCGAGGAGAAGGCTCGGCGCTCCGGTAGCTTCGGAAGTGTGGCGGCCGACTACCAGCGGTACCGTCCGGGTCCGCCCATGGCGGCGGTGGATTGGATGCTGCCCCGGAAGGCCGGCACGGTCATCGATCTAGGAGCGGGCACGGGCGCGCTGGCCAGGCTCTTGGTCGGGAGGGTCGATCAGGTGGTTGCCATCGAGCCCGACGATCGCATGCGTTCGGTCCTGGAGGAGGTGCCATCGGTTCGGGCCGTCCAGGGTCGGGGCGAGTCGATACCGCTGCCCGATGGTTGCGCCGACGCCGTCCTCGCCTCGTCCTCGTGGCACTGGATGGATCGAGACTCGACGCTCGCCGAGGTGGCCCGAGTGCTCACCCCCGGCGGCGTCCTCGGCGCGGTGTGGACCGGACCCGATCCCGAAGGGCCCTTCATGGTGCAGGCCCAGGCCCTGATGGCCGACCGCTCCCATCGCGCCGGGGTAACCGACGATGGTGTGGGCTCCGACGAGGGTGACAGCGGGATCGCCGATCTCATCATGGGCGACGCCCTGCGGGCTCTGTCCAGTCTCGAGATCCCGGTCGGAGCCACCTTCGACCAGCCGGAACACCAGGTGTTCACGTGGGATGTGGCCCTGACCGCCGACGAGCTCATCGGACTGCTCGGCACCCTCAGCTGGATCATCACCATGCCGGACGAGGCGCGTGACCGTGTCATCACTGAGGCCCGACGGCTCCTGGGTGAACTGTTGGGAGTGGAGGGCGACGTCGCCGTGGACGTGGCGTTCCGTTCGGATGCGTGGCGATCCGTGCGAACTGCCTGAGTCGACCGATCGTTCGGCCCAGCGCTCCCTCTGGCGGAGTCAGTCGAGACGTCCCGCCGATCGGAGCCATTCGGCCGTCGCCGTCATGCCGTCGTCGAGGCTGACGGGGGAGTACCCGAGCCGTTTGCGCGTCTTCGTGCCGGGAGCTCGTGGCTCCGGATGGGCCGCCGCCTTCAGGGCGATTGCCATCAGCGTCGGGCCGAACACTTCAGCCAGCTCCGGTTGGTCGGTCGGATCGATATCGTCCACCCGGTGGTCGATACCCGCCAACTCGCAGATGCGGTTGCACGCACCGGCGGTGCTCGTCACGTCCTCCGGGCGACCATCGAGCATGTACCGCTCGCCGGAGACTCCGCGGTCGAGAGCCAATATGCATCCTCGGGCTACGTCTTCGCCCAGCACCCAGCTGATGGGGAATCGCAGATAGCGTTCGAGACGGCCGCGCAGGGCCGCCACCAGGACCCGGTTGAAGCTGGTCCTTCCGAGTGCGTTGCTGATGACCGGGGACGGACCGTAGATGGCCCCGGGATGGGCCGTGACGACGTCGTGGCCGGCCGCGGCGCGGGCCATCGCGTCCTCGAAGGCCACCATCTTGGTGAGGGTGTAGGGATCACGGCTCGGGTCCTTCGAGACGGGTGCGTCCTCCCGGTCGATCCCCGTGCTGGTGTCGAAGAAGGTACCGGTGCTCACGGCGACGACTCGTCGCATGCCCAATGCCTCGGCTGCGTCCAGGACGTGCCTGGTGCCATCGACGTTTACCGCCTTGAACTGTTCCATGTCCTGGCTGGCGCCACCGAGCAGGGCGGCGCAGTGGATGGCCGCCGACGAGCCCTCCGCCCCGCGGCGAACATCGTCGGCATCGGTGACATCACCGGTCACGGCGTCAACCCCCAGCTCGACGAGCGGGTCGATGTCCGCGCCCGAACGGGCCAGTGCCCGCACATCGTCGCCGCGCTCGACGAGGAGCTTGCAGACGTTGGCCCCGGTGAGCCCAGTGGCGCCCGTGACGAAGATCGTCTCGGTCACGTCGGGCTGTGTTGAGGGGCACCGTCGAACGCCGCGTCGACCTGCGACGGGTCGTAGGCGATCACGGGTTCGTCGGTCCCGAAGACGTCGAGGGTGTGTATGAATCGGTGCAGACCCATGGCATTGGCGCAGGCGAACCCGAGCTCGATGATCTGAGCGGCGGTGAAGACCTCACCGAGCCGGCGGTATGTGTCGTCGTCGATGGCGTGGTGGTCCGCTGACAGCAGGTCGAGGAACTCAACTGCCATGCGCTCCTGCTGACTCAGGTCCGAGGCTCCCGGCGTTACCAGGCAGGCGACGTCCTCGTCGGTGATCGAGTCGTGCTTCCGTGACTGCATGCAGGGTTGGCACTCGCCGAGCTGCGCGCTGCGGATCCGGATCAGCTCGAGGATGCGTCCACCGAGGAGGCTCTTCTGGCCCCAGGCGGTCCGGGCTGCATGCGTGTTCACGATCTGGGCCGTCCGGTAGGCGAAGATCTGGAGGGGGACGGGTGTGGCGTAGGTGCCGTCGGCCACGCCGTCTTCGATGATCCTCCGTGGCTCTTCCGCCAGTCGATCCATGGGGATCGGTTCGATCCTCGGCATCGCGCCCTCTCATCGGGCCCGCGGCCCGTATTCGCTCGTGCGGGGGCGAACTTATTATGCTGCCGGCGTCGTGTCCATGGACCCCGCTTCAGTGCTTCTCACGGATCAGGTGGCGGTGGTCACTGGCGGCGGAGCGGGGATCGGCCGGGGCATCGCCCGGGGATTGGCCGCCTTCGGCGCCAGGGTGGCCATTTGGGAACGCGAGTCCGAAGGAGCCGCCCGGGTGGCGGAGGAGGTCGGGGGCCTCGGGATCCCGACGGATGTTCGCCAGTCGGCCGAGGTGGACGAGGCGCTGCGGCAAACGGTCTCCGAACTCGGTCCGGTCACCATCCTGGTCAACAACGCCGGGGGCGTCTTCCTGTCCCCGATGCTCGAGACGACCGAGAACGGCTGGGACGCCCTGTACCGCGCCAATCTCAAGCACGTGATCTTGTGCACCCAACGAGTGGCGCGGACGATGGTCGAGGCCGGGCGGGGTGGGAGCATCATCAGTGTGACATCCATCGAGGGCACCCGGGCGGCGCCGGGCTACGCCGCCTATGCCGCGGCCAAGGCCGGGGTCATCAATTTCACCAAGACGGCCGCGCTGGAGCTGGCTCCTCATGGGATCCGGGTCAATGCCCTGGCGCCGGACATCACCATGACCGAGGGTCTGAGAGCGGTGGCGCCGCCCGGATCAGAGCAACATTTCGGGCACACCGTTCCGATGGGCCGCCCGGGCCACGTCGACGAGATGGCCGGGGCTGCGGTCTTCCTGGCTGGCGACCTGTCCAGTTACGTCACCGGCCAGACCATCCACGTCGACGGTGGGACCCACGCGGCCAGCGGCTGGTACCACCATCCCGACACCGGCTCGTACGTGCTCGGGCCACCCTAAGGCGGCCCTGGCCGGCCAGCGGTGTTCTGGAATGCGACGAGCGCGACAGGACCCCGCTCTGAGGGCGGGGTCCTGTCGCAGTGCTCGTGTGCCGGTCCTGCCGACCCATCGTTCGATCAGGCGACGACGCGCCGGTTCGAGCTGGGATCGATGTGGACCGCCGGATCACTTGGTCTTGAGCGGCTTCAGGGCGCTGATTGCCCCTGACTTGGCGACAGACCGCGCCCTTCGAAGAGCCCGGAACCTTGATGCCATCTCCGGTGTCGCCAGTGACCGTGGCCGAGAACTTGTCGGCCGAGCCCGTGGGATCGGGACACTTCTTGGCCGAAGTGGAGGTCAGTGACGGGGCTCCGATGGTGGTGGTGCTGCCACTCACCCAATGGATCGTCCGCCGATCGCCAATGCGGCCGCATTGATGGGCGTAGAGCCCCCACCGGTGTTGCCCCCGGTGCACCCGCTGACGACGATGGTGCTTGACGCATTCCCGCTGATCGTCATGCATACGATCGTGGTGGCTGCTCCCGCCGGCAGGGTGCTCAGCGCCACAGAAGCTCCAGAAACCGGAATGGCAAGCGCCGCTGCCAGTAGCAATATCCGTCGCATCGATTGGGTTCCCCCTTGTTTGGAATAGCACGCGTCCGGATCGGCTCCGTCGCACCGCACAAGTATCCGAAGATTGTTTTGCTGGTCATTGGTGACGGCACACACTGATGGGGTCGGGGCCGGCGAACGGCAAGAACCCGTCAAAATTGATGAGCGCCAGGGGTCCGTGAGCGACATGTCTCGACCGTGATCACCCCGACCACCGGACTCCTGACCCGGGTTGGCCGCCGTCGGTCACCCCACGAGGGCCGGGGTCTTCGCTCGACGCTGGCCGATGCCGGCCGGCCCGATGACCGGGTCGTGTTGTCGGGCCGCCGTCCTCGCATGACCTCGGAGTACCGCCGATGAATTCGGTGGCACCGTGTCGTCAGAGATGGTGCAAGCCGTTCAGACCGGGAAAGGACCACAACATGTCGACGCGAGACCGAGCCCCCATCGGAGCACCCTGCTGGATCGACCTCATGACCTCCGACACCGAAGGCAGTCGGGCCTTCTACAGCCAGCTCTTCGGTTGGACGGCGGAAGAGCCGAACCCCGAGTTCGGCGGCTATTTCAACTTCACCAAGGACGGCATTCGGGTCGCCGGATGCATGGCGGGCGAACCCGACAGCGGCATGCCCGACGTGTGGTCCGTCTACCTGGCCACCGACGACGCCCGCACGACCGTCGACACCGCCGGCAGCCATGGGGGACAGACCGTCGTCCCGGCCATGGATGTCGGTGACCTCGGCACCATGGCCGTCGTGCTCGATCCCGGTGGTGCCGCGATCGGCATATGGGAGCCCGGCCTTCACGGGGGATTCGGGATCCACGCCGAGCCGGGCACTCCGAGCTGGTTCGAGCTGCACACGCGGGACTATCCCAAGGCGGTCGACTTCTATCGAGACGTGTTCCGCTGGGATGCCCACGCGGTCAGCGACACCCCGGAGTTCCGCTACACGACCCTCGGCGAAGGGGAAGGCCAGCTGGCCGGGATCATGGACGCTTCGGGGTTCCTCCCCGAGGGGGTGCCCGCCCACTGGTCGATCTACTTCGGGACGACCGACACCGACGCCTCGCTCGAGAGGATCGTCAATCTCGGAGGCGCGGTCGTCATGGCCGCCGAGGACACCCCGTACGGCCGGCTGGCCACCGCGACCGACCCGACCGGTGCACAGTTCAAGCTGGTGGCCGGTAGTTGAACCCGCCCCTCGGAGGTGACCGGGGTCGGAGGCCCCCGAACCCGTTCCCGATGTTTGGTCCGGTTGGTCACGGGGTACCGTCGGCCTGCCGAGCCCACGTCGCGGGATCAACTAGACACCCTTGCCGTCCCGCGCTGGGCCCGGCCATCAGCAACGCATCGGCGACCACCTCGCCCGCGCGAGGTCGTACCGTCCGGGCCGGGGTTCCGTAGACCGACGCGTACGTGATACCCGCACCGGCTGGTCGGACTGGCCGGCACGGTGACCGACCCGTTCAGCCGTCGGGTCGGGCGTCCCGTACTCCCGCTCGCAACCCGTCCATCAGGAGGTTGAGCATGCGCCGAGTCCGATCAGGCCGCTCCCGGCCCCCGGGCACCATCCAGACTCCCCGCAGCGCGCCCAGCACATCCTCAGCGTCCATGTCGTCTCGGATCGTGCCCGCCTCCCGGCCGGCCTCCATCAGGGTGGTCAAGGCGGCGAGGATCCGGTGGCGGGTCGCGGCCAGCCGTCCCGAGCCGCCGTCGACCGCAGCCTGCAGTGCCCGGGTCATGTCCCGCTTGGCCACCACGTAGTCGACGAACCACTGGATCCACTCCCGCAAGGCGACGTCGGGCGGGAGGGTGGTCAGCAACCCGCCGGCCGCCGTGCACAAGTGGTCGATCTCGTCGCCATAGGCCTCCATCACCAATGCCTCGCGGGTGGGGAAGTGGCGGTAGAGGGTGCCGATGCCGACGCCGGCCTTCTTGGCGATGTCCTCGAGCGACACGTCCTCGTCGGAGCGTGACAGCATCGACACCGCCGCGGCCAGGAGGGCCTGCCGGTTGCGCCGGGCGTCGGCGCGCGGCCGGCCCCGGGACTGCCCTTGGCCATTCCCGACTGGCTCCGAGTTCTGAGGGCTGATCGGAGGGTCCTCCGCCTAGTGCGGCGTGAGCGGAGGTTCCTCCGCTTCTGTCAAGCTAGTGCAGGTCTCGGCCCGGCGGAGGGTCTGGACGGGCTCCTTGACCAGGTGGGGTCGGGGACGGTCGAGCGGAGGCCCGGTTGACCGTCGCTGCCCCTGCAGGCGTAGTTCCCTGACCACCTCTTCCGGCGTGCCGGTGGGATCGACGAGCACAACGGGCATTTTCGGTTCGTCTGGGAGGTTGTCGCACCCGACGGCTCCGTCAGTCTCACCGGGCTCGGTGTCGGCGAGCTGGCCGAGGACGGGCGCATCGCCCGGATCACTGGGTTCTTCGGGGACCTCCCGGCCGACGGAGCGGCCTGAGTGCGCTCACACGGTCACCCCGGCCTGTAGGCGCTCGGTAGCCTCGATGTACTCCTCGACCATCGAGAACACGACGTCCTTCGCCTTGCGCACGGTCGTGGCCCGCCCGATGACCTGGCCACAGGGATTGAAATTCACGTCCCTGGCCTGTTCGGGGTAGCGGTGCCCCCTTGACACGGCCTCGATGGCCACCATCATCTGCAGCGGCATGGGCAACGGATCGGGCGTGTCCTCGGCCTCCCAGGCGTCGGTCCAGTCGTTCTTGAGCATCCGGCACGGTTTGCCGGTGAACGAGCGGGAGCGCACCGTGTCACGGCTGGATGCGGCCAGGTAGGTCTCCATCTGCTTCGGTGGGATGTCCGCCTCCTCGACGGTCAGCCACAGGGTGCCGGACCACACGCCCTGGGCACCGAGGGCCAGCGCCGCCGCCATCTGGCGGCCGCTCCCGACCCCGCCGGCCGCCAACACCGGGATGGGGGAGACGGCATCGATCACTTCGGGCCAGAGCACGATGCTGCCCACGTCGCCGGTGTGGCCCCCTCCTTCTGAGCCCTGGCAGACGATGAAGTCCAAACCGGCCGCCTTGTGGCTGAGGGCATGCTTGACCGAGCCGGCCAGGGCACCGATCATCAGCCCGGCGCCCTGCACCTTCTCGACGACGTCGGGTGGAGGAGTGCCAAGGGCGTTGGCGATGAGCTTGACGTTCGGATGCCGGAGCGCCACGTCGATGAGCCCGGCGGCGTGGGCCGCCGTCCAACCGATCATTCCATTGGTGCGCCGCTCGTCCTCGGGGATCTCCGGGACATGGTGCTCCTCGAGGATCTTCAACGCGAACTCGCGATGGCCGGGCGGGACGAGGCCGCGGATCTGGGCTTCCAGCTTGTCGGGGTCCATCTCGTCCATCCCCTCGTACTTGGCCGGGATGACGATGTCGACGCCATAGGGCTTGTCCCCGACGTGCTCATCGATCCAACTGAGCTCCATCTCTAGCTGTTCGGGGTCGAAGCCGATGGCGCCCAGCACACCTATGGCACCGGCATTGGTGACGGCCGCCACCACGTCACGGCAGTGGGTGAAGGCGAAGATCGGGAATTCGATACCCAACCGCTGACGGATCTCGGTGTTCATGGCGTAGCTCCTCTATCGGTGTGACTCGTGGTTGGTCGGTGTGTCTCTTCGGATGGTCTTGGTGGTGTGCTTCTTCGTGGTCGAACGCCGAGGTCGACCGGCGGCGGGCGGCGGGGTCGCATCCAGACCGACCAGGGCGCACAACCCGTCGACGGCGAGCTCGTCGGTGACGGTGGCCGGCTCGAGATTGCGCTGCAGGGCGAGGCCCATCAGCAGCGCCCTGACCAGGACGGCCAGCTCGCCCGGGTCCACTGGCGGATGAGCCCCGACCGCTGACGTCCACTCGCTGAGATGACGAGAGGTGAAGCGCCGGGCCTCGGCGTTACGCGACCGCAGCACACCGGCCACTTCCGGGTCGCGTGCCGCCCGCAGCCAGAGCTCGTGCTCGAGGAGCCGCCAGGGCCCGGCATCGACTCCCGGGTCGTCGGCCACGTTGTCCCACACCGCCGCCAGCTGGTCCCGGGGCGACTCGCTCACGGCCACCTGAGCCAGCAGGACGGTGAGCACCGAGTCCTTCCACGAGCCGAGCAGGGCCAGCAGGAGACCCTGCTTGCTCCCGAAATGGGCGTACACCGAGCCGGACGTTCTCCCCGCCGCCTCGGCGACGGCGTCGACCGACACGGCGTCGATCCCTTGCTCCGCGAAGAGCTCGGCCGCGGCGGCCAGTAGCCGGGCACGAGTCTCAGCCTTACGCTCCTGTTGGGTCTGGGGCATGTTCCCTGGCCTCTCGTGGGGGACGGTGTCACAGTACATATATTGGAATCGTTACGCAATAGAGGCGGGGCCCACGTCCGGGCCGGCGACTGCCTCGTCCGTCCTAAGGTGTGGACGATCCGAAGGGGGTTCTGTCATGACGTCGATGCCGCGAATGGACCGCAAGAAGCTCTATATCGGAGGGGAGTGGGAGCCATCGAGCGGTTCGGGCACGCTGGATGTCATCGACTCGACCACCGAGGAGGTCATCGGCACGGTGCCCGAGGGCACGACCGAGGACATCGACCGGGCGGTGAGCGCGGCCGCGGCCGCCTTCCCGGCGTGGTCGGCCACCCCGGTGGAGGAACGGACGGAGATCCTGACCAAGGTCAGCAACCTGCTCGGCGAACGGATGGAGTCTCTGGCCGATCTCATCACGCACGAGGTCGGGATGCCGCTCGTGCTCTCCCAGTTGGTACAGGTGGGGCTCCCCATGGCCTCCTTCGGCTCGATGGCCCAGGTGGCGGCGGACTTCACCTGGGAGCAGCCCGTCGGGAACTCCGTCGTGGTGCGCGAGCCGATCGGCGTGGTCGGGGCCATCACCCCCTGGAACTACCCCCTGCACCAGATCGCGGCCAAGGTGGCACCGGCCCTCACCGCCGGGTGCACGGTGGTGCTCAAGCCGAGCGAGGTGGCACCGCTCAATGCGTTCATCCTGGCCGACATCTTCGAAGAGGTCGGGCTGCCCGCAGGTGTGTTCAATCTGGTCACGGGGCTCGGCCCGATCGTGGGTGAGGCCCTTGCCGCCCACCCCCGGGTGGACATGGTCTCGTTCACCGGATCGACCCGGGCGGGCAAGCGGGTGGCCGAGCTGGCCGCCGCCACCGTGAAGCGGGTGGCGCTGGAGCTGGGTGGGAAGTCTGCCAACGTCATCCTGGCCGATGCCGACTTGGCCCAGGCGGTGCCGGACGGGGTACGCAAGTGCTACATCAACTCCGGCCAGACCTGCAGCGCGCTCACCCGCATGCTCGTCCCACGGGAGCGACTCGCCGAGGTGGAGGAGCTGGCTGTCGAGACGGCGCGCTCGTTCACTCCGGGGGATCCGTTCGACTCCGAGACGCGTCTCGGCCCATTGGTGTCCGCCGTACAGCGGGACCGGGTCCGCGCCTACATCGACAAGGGTGTCGGGGAGGGTGCCAGCCTCTTGACCGGTGGGGCCCAGCCGCCTGCTGGGCTCGACCAAGGGTTCTTCGTCCAGCCGACGGTGTTCTCCTCGGTGACCCCCGAGATGGTCATCGCCCGGGACGAGATCTTCGGCCCGGTGCTGTCGATCATCCCGTACGACTCCGAGGAGGAGGCCGTCGAGATCGCCAACGACACGGAGTACGGGTTGGCCGGTGGGGTGTGGTCATCCGACCCCGCACGGGCCCGGGCGGTCGCCGGCCGGCTGCGCGCCGGCCAGGTCGAGATCAACGGCGGTGGGTTCAACCCGATGGCGCCGTTCGGCGGCTACAAGCAGTCGGGCAACGGCCGGGAATTCGGAGCATTCGGCCTGGAGGAGTACCTCGAGGTGAAGTCCCTGCAGCTCTGAGGCGTCCGGCCGTCCGGTTCACAACCCGAGCTGGTCGTCGATCAGGCCCAGCCGGATCTGTGCCGCATCGGTGTAGGTCTTCTCGCCGATGAAGACGTGCTGGGTGCCGGTGTACATATCCCGGAAGGCACGCTCCAGCCGGCTTCCCTCACGGATGGCCGACGTGCCTGCGGCCAGGTGGGCCCACTGCACGATCTCCCGGCTGGCCTCGGTGGCATAGGTGGCCGCCACCCGCATGTCCGCCCGCATGGCCGGCGTGAGGTCCTCGCCGCTCCTCACCTTGTCCTCCACCTCGCCGAAAGTGGTGAGGACCAGCAGGTACGCCGCCCGCCACATGGCCTGGTGATGGGAGAGGTTCCGCTGGAACGACGCCTTGTGGGCGATAGACGCGTCTTCGCCCATCCTCACCTTGGTCAGAGCCAGCTCGGTCACGTCGTCGATCATGCTCTTCGACACGCCGAGGGCCCACGATGCATGCCCGGCCGCGGTGATGGGCATCAGCCCCATCGTGAATGCCGGCGAGCCGCCCCGCAGGGGAGTCCGGCAGAACAGCTCGAAGGTCCGGTACCGAGGGACGAACAGGTCGGTCACGTTGTAGTCATACGATCCGGTGCCCTTCAACCCCTGCACGTACCAGCCGTCGGTGAACACGACCTCCTCTCGGGGGATGAGCGCCACCATCAAGGGCGGCATCCCGTCCTCACCGACCACCATCTCGCGGTTGACCGTCGGGATGAAGCCAGCGGCGACGTATTCGGAGTGGCCGGTCCCCGAGCCGAAGTTCCACGCCCCGGTCAAGCGGTAGCCGCTGTCCACCCTCTCGGCGAGGCCGTTGGGGAAGAACTGACCCCCGGCAGTGATCCGGTTGTCGTGCTTGACGAAGACCTCGGCGAACCCCTCGTCGGGAAGGTAGGCGGCGCTGGTCGCGGCCGACGGGAGGTTGGCGATCCCAATCCAGCCGAGCGAACCGTCCTGCCAGGCCAGTTCGATCCATGTCTCGATCATGTCGTGGAACGTCGGCTCGCTCCCGCCGGCCTCGAGGGGATTGCACCACTGCATCAGGCCGCTGTCCCACAGGGCCGCGACCGTTCGCCCGGTGAGGGTGCGTTCGTGTTCGGACCGGGCGGCCTCTTCGGCGACCACCGGACGGAGGCTTCTCGCCGCGTCCGGCCCGTTGACGGTCAGGCGGGCAGGCATTCGGGGGCTCCTCCCTCGGCTTGGGGACCTGAGCGAACGTAGGGTCCGGCCGGGGTGGGGTCAAGGCCGAGGCTCGTCCCCGCACGGCATTCGCCGTTTCCGACGCGAAACCCTGGGTAACCTCTTCCGCACCAAATAGTCCGATCCCAATGTCACCTGGCTGGGAGACGCTCAGGTGACGACGGACGGGGGAGAGGTCGGACAGGGGGGACGGTTGCTGGGGGGAGGCCGAACGGCGACGATCGGGCGCGGGGCGCCCGAAGCGGACCCACCGCGGGGTGGCAGCCAGCTCGCATATATGCCCGCCCTGGACGGCATTCGGGCGGTGTCGATCCTCGGGATCATGGCCAATCACGGGGGGTTCGGCTGGGCCGCCGGCGGGGTCATCTCGGTGGACGTCTTCTTCGTCCTGAGCGGGTTTCTCATCACCATGCTGTTGATGCGGGAGTGGTCTCGGAGCGGCCGGATCCGGTTGTCGGCATTCTGGGCCCGGCGGGCGCGGCGTCTGCTGCCGGCATTGTTCGTTCTGCTCGGCGGGATCGGTGTGTACGCGGCGGTCTTTGCTCCGGGCGGCACTCAGGACGCACTCCGTGCCGACGGTCTGAGCACGCTGTTCTACATCGGCAACTGGCACCAGATCTTCTCGGGCCAGAGCTACTTCGCCCAGATCTCCGCACAGTCCCCGCTCCTCCACACCTGGACGCTGGCCATCGAAGAGCAGTTCTACCTGGTGTGGCCCCTGGTCGTGGTAGTGGTCCTGAAGCTGTGGCGCTCGCCCCGCATCCTGCTCATCGTGGCCGTCCTCGGCGTCCTGGCTTCGGCCGTCGAGATGGCACTGCTCTTCCACCCCGGCACAGACCCGAGTCGCATCTACTACGGGACCGATACCCGGGCCCAGGACATCCTGACCGGCGCGGCCGCCGGAGTGCTGCTGAGCGGTCGGGCACCCGCGTCGAGCCGCCGTGCCCGGCTTGGGTTCTCCTCGATGGCGGCCATCGGCGCGGCCATCTTCGCCTGGGAGTGGGCGCGGATCGACGGCAACGCTTCGCTGCCCTATCGCGGCGGTTTCCTGCTGGCCGACCTGTTGGTGATCGGCGTGATCATCGGGGTCACCAGGGCGCCCGCCGGGCTACCGGCTCGAGCGCTCTCGTTCGGGCCACTGAGATTCGTGGGCCAGGTGACCTACGGGCTCTACCTGTGGCATTGGCCGGTCTTTCTGGTGCTCAACAAGGCACGAACCGGAGTGGATGGTTGGGCTCTGTTCGCCCTGCGCGGCGCCACCACCTTCGCCATCGCGGTCATCTCGTGGTATTTGGTGGAGATCCCGGTCCGCCGAATGACGTTCGGCCGGTGGCGTTCGTGGGCGTGGGTGCCGGCCGGCGCGGTCGTCGCGGCGGGTGTGCTGCTCGTGACCACCGTCGGCGGCACCGCGGCAGCCGGCAACGTGCTGCTCAGCCCCAAAGCCGAACGATCGAACCTCAACACCTACGAATACAGCAGCTTCCCCACCACCGGCGGAAGGGTCAAGGTCCTTGTCGTCGGAGACTCGCTCTCGCTCACCGTCGGGTTCTGGGTCGCCCAGTACGGTCCCCGGTACGGCGCCGTGCTCCGGGGACGGCCGTTGGACGGATGCGGGCTGGCCACCGCCGTGCCCTACCAATTGCACGGCACCCCGACGTATCCGTTGGCCCCGTGCACCAGTTGGCCGACGATCTGGCGGCAGGACGTCCGACAACTTCGTCCAGAGATCGTCGTGCTCATCGTCGGCTGGTGGGAGACGATGGATCGGACGTACCAGGGGCGATGGCAGCATCTGGGCGATCCCGAATTCGACGCCTACGAACTGTCCCGGTTCGAGGAAGCCGTCTCCGTCCTGGGCTGCGAAGGATCCCACATCGTCTTCATGACCTCGCCGTACTTCAACAGCGGCAACTGGCTCGATGGTCGGCCCGGAGCCGGGGACCCGCCGATCCGGGTGAAGCGGCTCAACTGGATCATCGAGTCGGTCGCCGCCCGGCACCGGCACATCGTGTCCGTGGTGCCCCTCAACCGGTACCTCGACCCTGGCGACCGCTTCACCTGGAAGATCGGTGGGCGACCGGTGCGGTTCAACGATGGTGTGCACACGACCGAGGCCGCTGGTAGCTATCTGGCCCCGAAGATCCTCCCGCGCCTGATGGCGCTGGCCGGCCCGCGCTGACGCGTCACCCGGCCCCGGCCCCTCGAGACTCAGGTCGGCAGGTGCGCGAGCATGTGCCGGCTCACATCGCCCACCAAGTCGATGAAGTAGCGGCGTTCGGCGAAACGCCAGGTCCCCTCCGGGCGGTCGAACTTGTCGTGGTAGCGCCCGGCCAGAATGGGTTGCAGGGGCAGGCCGTCGACCGCTTGCAGGACCATCCAGTACGAGCGGGCCGAGGCGCGGCCGGCATCGGCGTCGATCTCGAGGATCAGGTTGGTGGTGACGTGCTTGGTCCGGGGCGTCCCGTCCGGATAGCGGCGGGTGGTGGCGGTGAACATGGCGGCCAGGGCGTCGCGGCCCCGGAGGAGGGACTCGCTCTCGCCATCGCCCACGCCGGCGTCACCCAGCAGGTCGGCCACCCCGTCGAAGTCCCCGCCGTCGATTCGTTCGGCGTACATGGCGATCAGGTTGCCGAGCGCGGTGCTGTCGTCGGTCACGTCCCTGGTCCCTCAGCCGGTCGCGCCGTCGGCCGAGAAGCCCATCGAGGCTGCTCGGTCCGGGTTGTCAGGCGCCGATGGCATGCAGCCCTCCGTCGACGTGGAGGATCTCTCCGGTCGTCATGGGGAGCAGGTCGGAGAGGAGAGCCGTGCAGGCTCGGGCGACGACATCGGTGTCGAGAACGTCCCAACCGAGCGGTGCCCGCTCCGCCCAGGTGTCCTCGAACGTGGTGAAGCCCGGGATCGATTTGGCCGCCATGGTCTTCACCGGGCCCGCGGCCACCAGGTTGACCCGGATCCGATCCGGTCCGAGGTCACGGGCCAGGTAGCGGGAGAGCGACTCCAAGGCCGCCTTCGACACCCCCATCCAGTCGTAGGCGGGCCAGGCCACGCTGGCGTCGAAGTCGAGCGCCACCACCGAGGCCCCGCGCCGGCCGTCGGTCCCCGCCGCCACCAACAGGGGTCTGAACGTCTCGACCAACGCCTTGAGCGAGTAGGCGGAGACGTGCAAGGCCACCTGCACCTGTTCCCAGTCGGCCTGGAACATGTCTCCGCCCAGGCACTCGGGGGGCGCGTACCCGATGGCGTGCAGCATTCCGTCGAGCCGGTCCCACCCGGCACTCAGCGTGATGGCGGCCTCGGCCAGCTGCTCGGGCTTGGTGACGTCGATCTCCAGCACGTCCGCTTCCACCGGGAGCTTGCGGGCCGTGCGACGAGTGAGGGAGAGTCCGCGGCCGGCTCCGCTGAGCACGACCTCGGCTCCTTCCCGTTGGGCGGTCCGCGCCACGGCGAAGGCCAGCGAGGCGTCGGTCAGCACTCCGGTCACCAGTATCCGTTTGCCCTCGAGGAGTCCCATGACCGAGTCAGGTTACCGTCACCCGTCCATTTGGCCGGAATGCCGTGTGCAAGGGTGTGGACATGCGAATCGGGATACTGGGCGGTACGGGACCGGCCGGGCGGGGACTGGCGGTCCGGCTGGCCGTGGCCGGCGAGGAGCCGGTCATCGGTTCGCGGGACCCCGACCGCGCAACCGCCGTTGCCGCCGCCGTTGTCTCGGCCTGGCCCGACCGTCGGCTCCGGGTCTCCGGGCTCTCCAACGAGGAGGCCGCCGCGTGCGACCTGGTGGTGGTGGCCACCCCCTGGGACAGTGCGGTCGCCACCGTCGGTCCGCTGGCTCCGGCCCTGGACGGCAAGGTCGTGGTGTCGATGGCCAATGCCCTGGTCAGGGAGGGCCGCGCCTTCGTGGCCCTCATGCCGCCGCGTGGCTCGGTGGCCGCATCGATCCAGGCCGCCCTGCCCGGCTCCATGGTCTCGGCGTCGTTCCACCACCTGCCGGCGTCCGAGATGGAGAACCTGGAGTCACCGATCCGGGCCGACGTCCTGGTCTGTTCCGACCACCCGGACGCGTCGGCCGCCACCGTGGCCCTGGTCGACCGCATGGAGGGCCTGCGGGGCGTCGATGCCGGCCGCCTCGACCAGGCCGCACCGATCGAGGCGTTCACCGCCGTGCTCATCACCGTCAACATCCGGCACAAGGTGCATGCCACCGTCCAACTACCCGGTCTCGGTGACCGCTGAACCGGAGGGAGTCGGAACCATGAGCCCAGGAGGGGGAGGGGGAGGGATGCAGCTCTACGACACCGCCAGGCGCGCCGTCGCACCGCTGCATGGGGGTCCGGTGGTCACCCTGTACTCGTGCGGGATCACACCCTACGATTCCGCCCACATCGGGCACGCCCAGGTCTACCTGACCTTCGACCTCCTGCAACGTCGACTTCGCGACCTCGGCCACGAGACCAGGTGCGTCCGCAACGTCACCGACGTCGACGACGACATCCTTCGAAAGGCCCGGCAGCTCGGTGTCCACTATCTCGACCTGGCGGCCGAGGAGATCGCCCGCTTCGACGCCGACATGGCCGCGCTCGGCCTCATCCCGGCCTGGTCGGAGCCCCGGGCCACCTCGGCCATCGCCGAGATCCTCACCCTGATCGGCTCCGTGCTCGACTCGGGCTTCGCCTATCAGTCGGGAGGAGCCGTCTACTTCGACATCACCCGGTTCCCTCGGTTCGGCTCCCTGAGCCACTTCGACGAGGCGACCATGGTGGCACTGGCCGCCGAGCAGGGCGGGCATCCGGACGACCCGAACAAGCGCCATCCACTGGACTTCGTGCTGTGGCAGCCGTCACTCGCCGACGAGCCGTCGTGGGAGTCGTGCTGGGGACCGGGCCGACCGGGTTGGCACGTCGAGTGCTCGGCTCTGGCCCTGCGCGAGCTGGGCGAGACGATCGACGTCCACGGCGGCGGGCGGGACCTCGTCTTCCCGCACCACGAGTGCGAGACGGCGCAGTCCGAGTCGGTCACCGGCAAGCCGTTCGTGCGCCATTGGCTGCACGTCGGCCTGGTCGGGTTGGACGGGACCAAGATGTCGAAATCCCTCGGCAACCTGGTCTTCGTGGGCGACCTCTTGAAGGAGTGGGAACCGGCTGCCGTGCGTCTCGCCCTGCTGGGCCACCACTACCGGTCCGACTGGGACTGGACCGAGGGGGACGTGCCCGAGGCATCCCGACGGCTCGAGGCCTGGCGCACCGCCCCCCTCGCCGACCCGGACCGGGCCTCCGACCCCGAGGAGCGGGGCCTGAGGCGGGTGCGCTCGTTCCTCGACGACGACCTCGACGCCCCCGGCGCGCTGGCCGCCCTCGATGGCGAGGCCGCCGCCGGCCGACCGGTGGTCCGGGGGGCGGCGCTCCTGGGCATTACCCTGTAGTCCCGTCGGTCCTCCCGGCTGCCCCGGAGCGGGGCGACCGGTCCCCGACTGCAACGGGCAGCGCTCGGCCCGGCCTCCGGGGCGGCCAACGGGTGGCCGCCGAGTAGGCGGCCCATCCTCACGACCGGACGAGAAAGGCAATCCCATGGCTGGCGTCAGCGTCCGACTTCCCGACGGCTCGACCAAGGAGTTCGACGAGGGCACCACCGCGTACCAACTGGCCGAGTCGATCGGCCCCCGCCTGGCCCGGGCGGCCCTGGCTGCCACCTTCGACGGGAACCAGGTCGACCTCGGCGCCGCGCTGCCCGACGGGGCGGAGGTGAGCGTGATCACGGCCGATTCCGAGGCGGGGCGGGCCATCCTCCGCCATTCGAGCGCCCACGTCCTGGCCCAAGCCGTGCTCCGGCTGTGGCCGGGCGCCCACTTCGCCATCGGGCCGGTCATCGAGGACGGCTTCTACTACGACTTCGAACTACCCGGGGGAGCCACCTTCAGCGACGAGGACCTCGAGCGCATCGAGTCCACCATGCGCGAGATCGTCGCCGAGAACCAGCCCTTCATCCGGCACGAGCACACCATCGACGAGGGCCTGGCGCTCTTCGACGGACAGCCGTTCAAGCGCGAGATCATCGAGGCGGTCGGTTCGGGTTCGGACGAGGTGGATGCGGCGGCCAACGGAAGTGGCGACCCGACGGTCTCGACCTACTGGAACTCGCCGACATTCACCGACCTGTGCCGGGGGCCTCACGTGCCCTCGACCGGGAGACTCGGTCACTTCGCCCTGATGCGGGTGGCCGGGGCCTACTGGCGGGGTGACGAGCACAAGCCACAGCTCCAGCGCATCTACGGCACGGCCTGGGAGTCGCAGCGGGCCTTGGCCGATCACCTCCACCGACTTGCCGAGGCCGAGCGGCGTGACCACCGGCGCCTCGGCGCGGAGCTCGATCTGTTCTCGTTTCCCGAGGAGATCGGGTCGGGGCTGGCCATCTTCCATCCCAAGGGTGGCATCGTCCGCCGGCTGATCGAGGACTACTCGCGCCAGCGTCACGAGGCGGCCGGGTACGAGTTCGTCTACACCCCGCACATCACCAAGTCCGGGCTCTTCGAGACCTCGGGCCACCTCGACTGGTTCGCCGAGGGGATGTTCCCCCCCATGGAGCTGGACGGGGGCCATCAGTACTACCTGAAGCCCATGAACTGCCCGTTCCACATCCTGGTGTTCAAGAGCCGGCAGCGCTCCTACCGCGAGCTGCCGCTGCGGCTCTTCGAGTTCGGCACCGTCTATCGCTACGAGCTCTCGGGGGTCGTGCACGGGTTGACCAGGGTCCGAGGCATGACCCAGGACGACGCTCACATCTTCTGCACCCGTGAGCAGGCCGGCCACGAGGTGCAGATCGCGCTGTCCTTCGTCCTCTCGGTCCTGCGCGACTTCGGGCTGACCGACTTCCACCTCGAGCTGTCGACGCGACCCGAGGGCAAGGCGGTGGGTGGCCCCGAGGAGTGGGACGATGCGACCGAGGCCCTCCGGACGGTGGCCCTGGCCATGGACCTCGACGTGGTCCTGGACGAGGGTGGCGGCGCCTTCTACGGCCCGAAGATCTCGGTGCAGGCCCGGGATGCGATCGGACGCACCCATCAGATGTCGACCATCCAGCTGGATTTCCAAGAGCCAGGCCGGTTCGGTCTCGACTATGTGGGTGCCGACAACGGGCGCCACCGGCCGGTGATGATCCATCGGGCCCTGTTCGGCTCGGTGGAGCGGTTCTTCGCCATCCTCCTCGAGCACTATGCCGGTGCCTTGCCGACCTGGTTGGCCCCTGAGCAGGTCCGCGTGCTGGGAGTGCGCGACGATCACGAGCCCTATGCCCACAAGGTGGCGGACCGGTTGGCCGCGGTGGGGGCCCGGGTCTCGGTCGATCCCGCCGACGAGCATCTGAAGGCCCGGATCCGCAAGGCCAAGCTCGTGAAGGTGCCCTACATCCTGGTGGTGGGGGACGACGACGTCCGTGCCGGCACCGTCGGAGTCAACCGGCGGGGCAGCGAGCGACCCGACCGCGGGGTGGCGGTGGTCGACTTCGTGGACCATCTCGAGCGCGAGATCGGTGAGCGCACCCCGCCCGAGCCAGCGTGAGCCTCGACCATCTGTGGGCAGGCTGGCGGGGGGAGTACGTCACCGCGGTCGGAGCGGCCGAGGCGGCGGCCGGCGGGGTCGACTCGCCGGTGGTCGACGACCCGGAGCACTGCGTGTTCTGTCGAATCGCGGCCAGTGGGCCGCCGTCGGCTGACAACGGTGTCGTCTGGGTCGGGGCCGCGAGCTACGCCGTGCTCAATGCCTACCCCTATGCCAGCGGGCATCTGATGGTGCTGCCCGTGCGACACGTGGGCACGCTGGCCGAGCTTTCCGATGACGAGGGGTCGGAGATGTGGACCGCTCTCCTCCGGGCGGTGTCGACCCTGGAGGCGGCGCTCGGGCCGGACGGGGTCAACCTGGGGGCGAACCTCGGCCGGGCGGCCGGAGCCGGTATCCCCCGGCACGTTCACCTCCATGCCGTCCCTCGCTGGCACGGCGACACCAACTTCATGACCGCGGTGGCCGGGACCCGGGTCCTGCCCGAGACGCTGGCCGTCACCTGGGAGCGCGTCCATCGGGCCTGGCCCGGTTGATGCCGGACGGATCGGAATCGACCCCGGCCAGTCGGTGTTCTCGTGGTGGAGGGAAGGGAGGAACGGCTCGTGCAGGTGAAGGAGCTCGGGCACCTGGTGCTCTACGTGAGGGATCTCGAGAGGTCGGCGGCCTTCTACGGCGACCTGCTGGGGTGGCCGCCCGCCTTCCCTGAGGTG
This sequence comes from uncultured Acidimicrobiales bacterium, assembly GCA_963727075.1. Classification (GTDB taxonomy): domain Bacteria; phylum Actinomycetota; class Acidimicrobiia; order Acidimicrobiales; family RAAP-2; genus Bog-756. Next base: position 892,494 of record CAVSET010000006.1, on the reverse strand, counting down.
CCCGGCGCCCCGGTGGCCGCCTTCACCTCGGGGCGCACCCACCATGAGCTCCTCCTCATCGAGGTGGGTGACGGGGCGGCCCCTCCGCCCCGGGGGCGGCATACCGGCCTCTACCACTTCGGCCTCAAGGTGGGGGACACCGACGAGGAGCTGCGCGAGGCCCTGGCCCGGCTGCAGGAGGCCGGGGTCACCATCGTCGGGGCCAGCGACCACACGGTCACCCACAGCCTCTACGTCCTTGATCCCGACGGCAACGAGATCGAGCTGTACATCGACGTCCCCGGGGTCGACTGGAGGGCCGATCCGACCCTCGTCATGGCCCCGGTTAAGTCCCTGGCCCTGTAGGGCCCGGCCTCCTCGTTGACAAGACCCCGCCCTTCCGAGGTGGTGTTAACTCCAGCAAGCAGATGGTAGGGTCGGGGCGATCCCTCTGGAGGAATGGCCATGTTTGACGGGCGATGGCGCGGCGCCGTGGACCGGAGCACCGGTCCGGTCGGGCGCCGGCTGCAGCGGCTCGGTGTGACGGCCGACATGCTCACCGCGACCGGTCTCATCTCCGCCACGGCGACGGCGGTGGCGGTGGCCACCGGCCATCTCCATGTGGCCATCCTGTTGCTCATCCTCACCGGGATGCACGATCTGTTGGACGGCCCGGTGGCCAAGGCGTCCGGGACGGCCTCGGTACGGGGTGCCTTCTTCGACTCGGTGACCGACCGAGTGGCCGATGCCCTGATCCTCGGCGGCGTGGCCTGGTACCTGGTCTCGACCCACCCCGGCCATCTCGTCTTGCTTCCCTTCGCCGTGCTGGGCGCCACCTCGCTCGTCTCGTACCAGCGGGCCAAGGCCGAGTCGCTCGGCATCTCCGCTCGCGGGGGCCTGATGGAGCGGGCCGAGCGGATGATCCTGCTCGGGGTGGGCTTCCTCTCCGCGGTTCTTCTGGTCCCTGTCCTCTGGGCCATGCTGGGCCTCACTCTGGTCACCGCGTTCAGCCGCTTCGTCAAGGTCTGGCGGCTGGCCGAACCACCCGAGGCGGCGACCGTGCCCCGGCGGCACCGCCGGGCCCGGAGTACGGCGCGGTCCGGCGGCCGCCGCGTCTCGACGTCCCCGTCGCGTTGGCGGGCTCGCCGCCAGGGCGAGCTGGCCAGTCGGTCCGGAAGGACCTGGCGCGCCCGGCAAGCGCGCCAGGGCATCCGCCAGCGCGCCGGCCGACGCCACTCCTGAGCCTCTCGGCGGCGGACGCGAGGGAGCACGAGGGCGCGTGACCAAGGACCAGGTGGTCTTCCGGACCTATACCTCATTGAGTCGCGGCCTGGCCGTGCTGCCCGAGCCGGTGGCCCACGGTGTGGCCAACGTGGTCGGCGAGGTGCTGTTCCGGGTGCGCCATGAGCACCGACGGATGGTGACCAACAACTTGCGGAGAGTGCTGGACGGGGACGTCGATGACGCGGCGGTGCTCGACCGATGGGCACGCCGTTCGTTTCGGGCCTACGCTCGGTACTGGGTCGAAGGGGCCCGGCTCGGGAGCACTTCGCCTGCCGAGGTGGAGCAGCGGACGTTCGTCCAGGGTCTGCGGTATCTAGTGGAGGGGATCGCGGCCGGCAACGGCGTGATCATGGCACTGCCACATGTAGGGAGCTGGGAGTATGGGGGCGCATTTTTGGCCAGGCAGGACCTGCCGATGACCTCGGTGGCCGAACGGATCGAGCCGGCGGAGCTCTTCGAATTCTTCGTCGAGCAGCGGTCCAGTATGGGGTTGACCATCATCCCGCTCGACTCCTCGTCGGGGAGCGCCATCATCTCCACCCTGCGACGCGGCCGCCTGGTCGGGCTGCTGAGCGACCGCGACCTCGCCGGGACGGGCGTCGACGTCGAATTCTTCGGCGAGAAGACGACCATGCCGGCCGGGCCGGCCACCCTGGCGCTCCGCACCGGCGCCACCCTGGTGACCGGTGTCGTCTACAGCGGACCGGGGAGCGACCACCGCGCCTTCGTCGACCCGCCCATCGACACCACCCGGCAGGGTTCCCTGCGCTCGGACGTCTCCCGCATCACCCAGGAGATCGCCCACCGATTCGAGGGATGGATCCGGCGCGCCCCCGAACAGTGGCACGTCTTCCAACCGCTGTGGTCGGTCGACCGCCCTGAGGATCCGGCATGACCAAGTTCGAGAGCCGGTCCCTTCCCGACTTCGAGCTGTTCGGGTCGTCGGTCCTCGGGGACGACCAGGCGTTGCCCCCCGCCCGGGTGCCGGTACCGGATCTCGGGAACGGCGGCCCCGTCTCCGCCGGTGAGCCCCGCTTCCACTCCCTCGGGGAGCATGAATTCGACGTCGTGGCCGTTCTCGACGAGTCGGGCCGCTTCGTCTTCGTCAGTGCGTCAGCCAAGCGGCTGTTCGGCTACGACATCAGCCACGTCGTGGGGCTGGATGCCTTCTCCCTGTTCGACCCGGAGAGCGTCGGCCAGGTGCGGGCCCTCTTCGACGACCTGGTGGCCCGCCGCCGGCTTTCGGTGTCCCTCGAGATGTGCACGGTCCGAGCGGACGGCCGGCCGCTCGACCTCGACGTCGTGGCGGCCAACCACCTTCACGACCCCATCGGCGGCGTGGTGGTCAACCTGCGGGACGTCAGCGAGAGCAAGCGCCTCGAGCAGCGGATCCGTGACGTCGACCATCGGCAGGCCACCATCATCGAGTCCTTGACCGACGGGGTGATGATCGTCGACGCCGCAGGCACCGTGGTCCGGGTCAACGAAGCCTTCGAGGTGATGTTCGAGTCACCCAGGGTGCGCATCCTCGGCCGTCGTCTCGAGGACCTGCTGGCCGGGGCCCGGTCCCTCGGGCTCGAGCTCATCGACGCCGAGGGCGATGAGATCGAGGTCCAGGACCATCCGATCGCGACGAGCCTGGGCGGGGGACGACGCTCGGTCGGCGTGGTGGTCGGCATCCGGCGGAGGGACCGACCCTCCATGTGGGTCAGGGCCAACGCCCAGGCCATGCGGGACATCGACGGCACCATACGAGGCGCGGTGGCCTCGTTCAGCGATATCACGACAGCCCGCCAGGCGGCGGCCGAGCTTCGCCGGGAGGAACAATTCCTCCAGGTCCTCCTGGACACGCTGGAGGAGGGCATCGTCGCCTGCGACGCCGAAGGGAGGATCACCGTCTTCAACCCGTCCGCCCGGAGGCTCCACGGGCTCCCCGACGGTTCGGACCCGATCGGTGAGATCCCCTCCGACCAGGGACTCCGCCATCCCGACGGGTCACCGATGGCGCAGCGGGAGAACCCGTTGATTCGGGCCATGTCGGGTGAACCCGTCCGTGAGGTGGAGATCGTGCTGGAGTCGGGAGCCGGTGAGCGGCGCAAGGTCAGCGTGAACGGCCAGGCCCTGGTCGACGACGAGGGGTGGATGCTCGGCGCGGTGGTGGCCATGCACGACGTCACCGAGCAGAAGCTCAACGAGGAACGACTGGCCGAGCTGGCGCTCCACGACCCGTTGACCGGCCTGGCCAACCGCACCCTGCTGGCCGAGCGGTTGCAGCAGGCCATCGACCGGATGGCCCAGCGCACCCCGGTGAGAGCGCCCCTCGGTGACGAGGGATCGTGGTCGACGGCCGGTGGTGACGAGGGAGTCGCTGTCTTCCTCCTGGATCTCGACGACTTCAAGGAGATCAACGACGTGCTCGGCCACGACGTGGGTGACGACATGCTGGTCGCGGTGGCCCGCCGCCTGACCGCCACCGTGAGGCCTTCGGACACCGTCGCCCGCCTGGGAGGGGATGAGTTCGTTGTGGTGTGCGACATCGAGAGCGGTGAGGATGAGATGCTCCGTATCAAGGACCGTATCGCCACCGCGCTGGCCCGGCCGTACCGGATCGACGGTCGCACGCTGACCGTGCTGGCCTCGGTCGGAGGTGTCTTCGTCGACAACCCCGACACCGACCCCTCGAAGCTGTTGAGCCGGGCGGACGACGCCATGTACGGGGTCAAGTGGACCCGGCGCCGTCAGCGCCGCTCCGCATCGGACTGACCGATTGGCCGAGAAGGCGGAGCCGGGGGAACCGACGTCGCTCCGGGTCGCTCTGGTCTGTCCCTACAGCCTGTCCCGACCGGGCGGCGTCCAGGGACAGGTCGTCGGCCTGGCCCGTGCACTCGAGCGGCGTGGCCACCGCATCACCGTCTTTGCCCCGGTGGAGTCCACCGCCGACATCCCGTCCGGTGCCGACCTGGTCTCGACCGGCCGGGCGGTGTCCTTGCCGGCCAACGGCTCGGTGGCCCCGGTCACGCGCTCGGTCCCGGCGGTGGTGCGCTCCCTTCGGGTGCTCCGGTCGGGGGGGTTCGACGTCGTGCACGTGCACGAGCCGTTCGCGCCCGGCCTCCCCTACGCGCTCCTGGCCGCTCGACACCTTCCACCCGTGGTGGCTACGTTCCACCGCAGTGGAAGGAGCATGCTCTACTCCGCATTGCGCCCCATCACCCAGCGCCTGGCCCGGCGGCTCGAGCTTCGTTGTGCCGTCTCCGACGCCGCCCGGGCCACTGCCTTCGAGGCGATCGGGGGCACCTATGAGGTCTGCTTCAACGGGGTCGACATGGACTCGTTCCGGACAGTGCAGCCGTGGCCAACCGAGCGGCCCGCCCTGCTGTTCCTCGGCCGCCACGAGGAGCGCAAAGGATTGGGAGTGCTGCTCGATGCGTTCGTCCGCTTCCGTGCCGGACCCGTCACCGACGGGGATGCGGGCGCCTCGCCGGTGCTGTGGGTCGCCGGCGACGGGCCGCAGACGGCAGCCCTCAGGCGCCGCCACCCCCCATCGGCCGACGTCGAGTGGCTCGGCGTTCTCTCCGAGGAGGAGAAGGTTCGGCGATTGGTGGCGGCCCGAGCGCTGTGCGCCCCCTCGCGGGGCGGCGAGTCGTTCGGGATGGTGCTCCTCGAGGCCATGGCGGCCCGCACCGTGGTGGTGGCGAGCGACATCGCCGGCTACCGGGACGCGGCCGGCGGCCACGCCCTGCTGTTCCCGCCGGGTGATCCGCAGGCGCTGGCGGAGCGGCTGGGCCGATCGCTGGCGCTGGCCGGTGTCACGGCCGACGAGGCTGACGCCGCGGCGGGCCGGGCCCTCACCGAGCCGTGGTTGGACGCCGCGTCGGCCTGGGCCTCGCACTGGTCGATGAACCGCCTGGCCGAGTGGTACGAGAGTCGGTACCGCCTGGTGGTGGCCCGGTCGAAAGGCTGAGACGCCCTACACTGCTCGGACCATGAGTGGATCCCGCGGGCAACCCCAACGGGGCCCCGACCGAAAGCGCAACGGTGGGAGGCCGCCCGGCGGCGGGCGGCCGGGCGGTGGCACCGGCCGGTCGAGGTCTCGGAGCGGGCAGAAGAGTCCGTCGGGGAATAGGCCGAAGAGTGCATCGGGGGGCGGGCGGCCGCCGCGCCGGCCGCCCGCACCGGACTCCGGACCGACGGCCCCGGCCGGAACTCCGGCGCCCGTCATCGCCGAGCGGGGCAACGACGCCGGTGAGGACCGGCTGGCCCACCACAATCGCCGACGGGCCGCGGCCATCGCTCTGTTGGTGGGGCTGGTCCCCGGAGTGGTCGTCGGGGTGGTGCTCGTACTCCTCGGCTTGCCCGTCGTCGGGGCGGCCGCCCTGGTGGTGGTCACCGGGGGGATGTGCTGGTGGACGTGGCGGTCGGCCCCGGCCCGGGTGGTCCGAGCGGTGGGCGGACGGCCAAGCGACGAGGACCGGCACCCTCGCCTGCACAACCTGGTCGACGGCCTTTGCGCCTCCATGGGCCTGCCCCGCCCGGCCATCTTCGTCGTCGACCACGGGGTTCCCAACGCCATGACCGTGGGGCGCGACCCGTCCACGGCTTACCTGGTCGTGACGTCCGCCCTCGAGTCGTCGCTGTCGCTGGTGCAGCTGGAAGGAGTGCTGGCCCACGAGCTGGTGCACGTCAAGCGCCGCGACACCGTGCTCGCCGGATTGGCGGTGGTGGCCTTGGCCCCGTGGTCCGCCCTGGTCGGGGTGGAGCGGGCGGCCGAGCAGGTCCGTTCCCTGGTCGGTCCGGGGCGGGAGTTCTCGGCCGACCAGCGCGCCGCGTCGGTGGTGCGCTACCCCCCGGGCATCGGCTCCGCGCTCCAGGTCATGGTGGCCCGACCGGGCTCCCCGGACTTGTGGCCGCCGGGCCGCGGTCGCACGGCCGGGCTCACCCGCTGGCTGTGGATCGACCCGGTGGCGGGGCGGGCTCCCGGGCGTCCCGTCGAGGGAAACCTGGACGACACCCGAGTGCGGGCCGAGGCCCAGTCCCTGCGCTGATCGGCCGCCGGGGCGGCTAGTCCTCCCCGCCGCAGATTTCGACGTCCTCGGGGGCGAGCCCCCAGTCGGCGCCACTGCCGAAGAGGTGATCGCGCAGGCGGCGGAGGAGCGACGCCAGCATCTCCTCCTCCTCGGGGGTGAAGAGATCGCTCAGCACCTCGTTCACGTGGGAGATGTGAGCCGGAATGGCTCGGTCCATCAGCTCCTGGCCCTCCGGGGTGAGCACGGCGAATGCGCCACGCCGGTCCTCGGGGCAGATCCGTCGGGCCACCAGGCCCTGCTGCTGCAGCCGGTCCACGGCGCGGGTCAGGCCGCTCGGCGTCAACGAGGTCTGGGCGGCCAGCTCGCTCATCCGCAGTTCGGACCCGGGGGTGCGGGCCAGTCGGATGAGGACGTCGAAGGCCTGGTTGGAGAGGGACCGCTCCGACTCGAGGCGGCGCTCGAACACCCGGCGCAGGCCGGCGGCGGACTCGAAGAGGAGCCCGACTGTGGTCAGCCGGTCGTCGTCTGTGGCCTGGATTGGTGCCATGGCCACCATCTTACCGGAGCCGGCCAAGATAGTTGCAGGAACAAATAAATGTGCTATAGTTGTTAGTACAAACAACTTCGGACGGTCATCCGACCGGGGAGAACGAGATCAGGAGGACGCGAGATGACAACACAGGCCGACGTGACCAGCAGGACGGTGAACGGAGCGGAATGGCCCGCCGTCGGGTCGTACGTGATCGACCCCTCCCATACTGAGCTGGGCTTTGCTGTACGACACATGGCGGTATCCAAGGTTCGTGGCCGGTTCAGCACCTTCGAGGGCACCCTCGACATCGCCGAGGACCCCGCCGATTCGACGGTGTCGGTCACCATCGATGCCAAGAGCGTCGACACCCGGGACGAGACGAGGGACAACCATCTTCGGACCAACGATTTCTTCGACGTGGAGAACCATCCCACGTGGACGTTCGACAGCACGTCGGTGACCAGAGTGAGCCCGACCAACTGGAAGGTCGAGGGCGACCTCACCATCCGCGGCGTGACCCGCCCGGTGACCTTGGACGTGACCCTCGAGGGCGTGGTCAAGGATCCCTTCGGAAACCACCGGGTCGGGTTCAGCGCATCGACGTCGATCAACCGTGACGACTTCGGCGTCTCGTTCGGCGCCGTCATGGAGACGGGTGGCCTGGTGGTGGCCAAGAAGGTCGACATCGAGATCGAGGCCGAGGCAGTGTTGCAGGCCTGATCGGCGTGGCGGCCCCGGTCTCTACAACGTGTTCGTGAGCAATCCCGACCACTCATGGGGGAGGTGTATCACCTGTCTCAGCATCGGGTTGTCGGCCAACAATCCGTCGGGACCCTATGGGGGCATCGCCTCGCGACCCGACGGGATCGGCTACTGGCTGGTCGCCGGGGACGGCGGCACCCTCACCTTCGGGGACGCCGGCTTCTATGGGTCAATGGGCGGGCAACCGCTGAATGCCCCTGTGGTGTGGTTGACATCGCGCCGACGATGGGCGGGCACGGCTACTGGCTGGTGCCGTCCGACGGCGGGACCCTTCTCGTTCGGCGCACCGCTCTTTGGGCCCACCGGGGCCCTTCGTCTCAACAGGCCGGTCAACGGAATGGCGACCACCACGACCAGCCGGGGTTACCGGCTCTTGACGGCATCTTCACCTTCGGCGATGCCCAGTTCCTCGGAGCCGGCTGAACCTCAATCCAGCGGGGACCCGCCTGGCCGTCAGCTCATCGTAAGGCAGTTGAACAGGTGTCTGCCGTCGGCGGCGAGCCCGATTTGCTGACGACGATGGTGGCAAGCCCCAGGGGAGCGCTGGCGCTGCGTGGCTACAGCTGCGTGGCTACAAGAGACTTGCAACCACCAGAAGAACGGCGGAGCCAGTCAGCAGGATCGGACAGATCTTGAACCAGATGACGCCCGTTCGGGCGCCGGTGAGGCCGGTGAGCACGGCCAAGGCAATCAATAGCCCGGCAGCAACCCGGTAGACCCATTGGCTGGAGTGGGCTTCAGCACCACCGACCACCGTCACGGTGACGATGACTCCGGCCAATCCCCACATTGTGAGGGCTTCGGCTAACCACTCCTGAAGGGCAATTCGGCGATTGTCTTGAGTGATCGGCTTGAAGCCGAGGCCACGTCCAGACTCGTGGTGTAACGACGACCACCACATCGGTCTTCGATTGTAGTTCTAACTGACGTTGGCGAGTTCGGCCAGATCCACCTCCTCACTCGCTCCCTCGATGGTCCGGAGCCGAGCCTTGGCCATGGATTCGACCCCCATGTAGCGCCGGGCGACAGCCCATTCGTCGTGCTGTTCTGCCAGCACCGCACCGACCAGCCGCAAGACGGCCGGGCGGTTGGGGAAGATGCCGACGACGTCGGTGCGCCGGCGAATCTCCCGGTTGAGCCGCTCCTGGGGGTTGTTGGACCAGACCTGGCGCCAGTGCTCCTTTGGGAACGAGGAGAAGGCCAGGATGTCGGCTTCTGCCTCGACGAGCATGGTGGCGGCGTCGGGGAAACGCTCGGCGAGCTGGTCGACCACCCGGGCATGCTGGGCATGGACCTGTTCGGCGTCGGGCTGCTCGAAGATCGAGCGGATGAGGGCCCCGACCATGGACTGGGCGGTCTTCGGCACTCGGGTGTGCACGTTGCGCACGAAATGGACCCGGCAGCGCTGCCAGCAGGCTCCGGGCAGCACCGAGGCGATGGCGTCGACCAGGCCCTGGTGGGCGTCGGAGACGACCAAGGCCACCCCGGACAGTCCTCGGGCCACCAACCCCCGGAGGAAGGCGGTCCAGCCGGCACCGTCCTCGGTGGTGATGAGGTCGACACCCAGGATCTCCCGGTGTCCGTCGGCGTTCACCCCGGTGGCGATCACCACGGCCACGTTCACGATCCGGCCACCCTCTCGGACCTTCTGGGTCAGGGCGTCCACCCAGATGTAGGTGTAAGGACCAGCGTCGAGGGGCCGGTTGCGGAATGCTGTCACCGTCTCGTCCAGGGACTTGGCCAGCTCGGAGACCTGGGACTTGGAGATGCCGGTGATCCCCATCGACTTCACCACGTCGTCGACCCTCCTGGTCGAGACCCCTTCCACGTAGCACTGGGCCACCACGGCGACCAAAGCTCTCTCGGCCCGGCGGCGGGGCTCGATCAACCAGTCCGGGAAGTAGCTGCCCGAGCGGAGCTTCGGGATGGCCAGGTCGATCGTGCCCGCTCGGGTGTCCCAGCGCCGGGATCGGTCGCCGTTCCTCGAGTTCACCCGGTCCTCGGTGACCTCCCCGTAGTGGGCATTGCACAGGCCGCTGGCCTCGGCGTTCATCAGCACCTCGGCGAAGCTCTGGACCATGGATCGCAGCAGGTCGGGGTCGGCTTCTTCGAGGTACTTGCGCAGCAGGTCCGCCGCGCCCATCGTGTTGGTGACTTCCACCGCATCTTCTCCTTCGTGTTCTTTGGACGGAACTTGAAGATTGATGCGGTGGTCGTCGCGTCAGGGGGATGGTTGGCTCAAGGCGAGCTCACCGGGCCCGAGGCGTACACCACGTGCGTGGACGTGAACGAAGCCGACGAGGACCTGCCGGGTCGGAATCGCATGAGCAATTCCCCACAGGGCGACGATTGCACCGGCCGCCAGGGCCAAGACGGTTGCCATTCCTCCAGTATTGGCAACCGAGTATCAGTGCCCGCCAGGGCCAAGTGTCAGAAGATGGGGCCCGCCCACCGCAACCGGTGCCCTACCTAACTATCCCTGCTGGAAAGCGACCGAACTCCGGAGATACGCGCCGGCCGCATCATGGAGCGGTTTCTCAGGCCAATCCAATGTGCCGCATTCAAGATATAGTCGGCGGGGACCGGCCCGCCGAGACGTGCCGGGCCCGTGGAGCGCGGGAAGGCAGCCCCGCTCCAGGCCCCTGGCACGCCCTCGCCTCGGCGAGACCGGTCGCTGCGGCGACAGAAAGGACGTTCAATGGCTGGGCTCTCCAAGAAGAACATCGATAGTCCCGACGAGGTTCGACAGATGAAGGACGGCAAAGGTCGGTTGGAGCTCGTCGACCTTGGTTCCGGACCCATGGCTCGGGCCACATTCGAGCCGGGATGGAAGTGGTCAGAGCACGTCAAGCCCATGGCGGGAACCGACAGCTGTCAAGCCGCCCATGTGGGCTATGTCATCTCGGGACGGATGAAGATCGTCATGGACGACGGCGAGGAGGCTGAAGTCGGTCCTGGAGACTTCATGACCGCGGCACCTGGCCACGATGCTTGGATCGTCGGCAACGAACCCTGCGTCGTCATCGACTGGCAAGGCATGGCCGACTACGCCAAGGGCTGATTGGGGAAGTTCCAACCGTGGGGACGACCTCCTCGGGATGCATCTGACGCCCTGACTGGGATCTCCACGCCACCGGAGCCTCCTCGGACCTCCCCGTTCCGTAGTGTCGACGGCCCCCTTGCATGGACAGGACGGGAGGGTCTCCCCGCATAGGTCCAAGGCGGACGTCTGCATGGCCGGGGGTAGGATGTGCCCATGCCCGAACCCGTGAGCGAGGAGTCTACTGCCGGCATCGGTCGGACGACCGGTACCGTCACCGTGAAACGCGGGCTCGCCGAGATGTTGCGGGGCGGCGTCATCATGGACGTGGTCGACGCCGAGCAGGCCAAGGTGGCCGAAGACGCCGGGGCGGTAGCCGTCATGGCTCTCGAGCGGGTCCCGGCCGACATCCGCCGCGACGGCGGGGTCGCCCGGATGAGCGACCCCGCCCTCATCGAGGGGATCAAGGGCGCGGTGACCGTCCCGGTCATGGCCAAGGCCCGGATCGGTCACTTCGCCGAGGCTCAGGTGCTGGCGTCGCTCGGTGTCGACTACATCGATGAGAGCGAGGTCCTGACCCCGGCCGACGAGGCCCACCACATCGACAAGTGGGAGTTCGCCGTGCCGTTCGTGTGCGGGGCGACCAACCTCGGGGAGGCTCTGCGCCGGATATCCGAGGGGGCGGCGATGATCCGCTCGAAGGGGGAGGCCGGTACCGGCAACATCGTCGAGGCCGTTCGCCACCTGCGCTCCATTCTCGGTGACATCCGGAGGGTGGCCGAGGCCGATTCGGCCGAGCGCTACGGGTGGGCCAAGGACCTGGCCGCCCCGATCAGCCTGGTCCAGGAGATCGCCTCGACCGGCCGCCTTCCCGTCCCACTGTTCTGCGCCGGTGGGATCGCCACGCCGGCCGATGCATCGCTGGTCATGCAGCTCGGTGCCGAAGCGGTCTTCGTCGGTTCGGGCATCTTCAAGAGTGCGAGCCCGTCGCGGATGGCGAGGGCCATCGTCGAGGCGACCGCCCACTTCACCGACGCCGACCTGGTGGCCAAGGTCTCGACCGGGCTGGGCGAAGCCATGGCCGGACAGGAGATGGGCACGCTCGGCGTCCACCTGGCCGAGCGTGGTTGGTGACCGGTACGCCGGCCCTTCGGGCCCGGGAGCCCGGCGATGACCGTGGGGGTCCTTGCCCTTCAGGGTGACGTCCGCGAGCACGCCGCCGCACTCGCCGATCTCGGTGAGCCGGTGCGCGAGGTTCGGACGCCGGACGACCTCGATCGTCTCCAGGGTCTGGTCATCCCGGGGGGTGAGTCGACCACACTGTCGATGCTGGTCCAGTCCGCGGGCCTGTTCGAACCGCTGGCCGAGTCGTTGGCCGAGGGATTGCCCGTCTTCGGGACCTGTGCCGGCATGATCATGCTGGCCAACGAGGTGCTCGACGGCCGTCCCGACCAGCGCGGCTTCGGGCTGATCGACCTGACGGTTCGCCGAAACGGGTATGGCCGTCAGGCGGCTTCGTTCGAGTGCGACGTGGAGGTGACCGCCATCGGCGAGGAGGCGGTCCACGCCGTGTTCATTCGCGCTCCGGTGGTGGAGCGGGCCGGTCCCCACGTCGAGGTCCTGGCCCGGCTGCCCGCCGACCGGAGCGGGCACGACGGGCACGGCCGAAGCTCGGAACCGGTCATCTGCCGGCAGGGGTCGGCGCTGGTGACATCGTTCCACCCGGAGCTGACCGGGGACCGTAGGCTGCACCGGCTGTTCGTGGAGATGGCAAAAGCAGAGAGGCAATAGAGCAGTGTCGGGACATTCCAAGTGGGCTACGACCAAATATCGGAAGGGGGCCCAGGACTCGGCCCGGGCCAAGGTCTTTGCCAAGATCATCCGCCAGATCGAGGTGGCGGCTCGAGAGGGTGGTAGCGACATGGCGGCCAACGCCAGTCTGCGCACCATGTACGCCAAGGCTCGCGACGCTTCGGTCCCCAGCGACACCATCGACCGGGCCATCAAGCGGGGCTCGGGCGAGCTCGAAGGCGTGCGCTACGAGTCGATCTCGTACGAGGGGTACGCACCTGCGGGCGTGGCCGTGATCGTGGAGTGCCTGTCGGACAATCGCAACCGCACCGGTGCGGAGATCCGCAACCTGTTCAACAAGAACGGCGGGGCCCTGGCCGAGCCCGGCGCGGTGAGCTGGCAGTTCGAGCGGAAGGGGGTCATCGACCTCCCGCGGAGCCTCGACGAGGAACGGATCCTCGAGGTGGCCATGGAGGCCGGCGCCGAGGACTTGGCCGACGATGGCGAGCGGTGGGTAGTCACCACCGCACCGGCCGATCTCATGGCCGTGCGTAGCGCGCTCGAAGCGGCCGGACTCGAGCCGGCCTCGTCCGACCTGTCGATGATGCCGACCTCCACCGTCGAGGTCACCTCCGAATCAGAGTCCAAACGGGTCTTGCGACTCATCGAGGCCTTGGACGATCACGACGACGTGCAGAACGTCTATGCCAACTTCGACATCCCCGACGCCGTGATGGCCGCCTACAACGGGTAGCGCCGGATCGCGGCATCGTCCTCCGCTCGGGCCCTCCCGGATCGGCCACTCCGGGGGTCCCCGTTATCGCCTCCCCGTGGCGCTAGTGTCGAACGCATGTTCGTCCTGGGCATTGATCCGGGCCTGTCGCGCTGCGGCTACGGCGTGGTGACCCGCCGGCCAGGTGGTCTGGCCGCTGCGGCCGGCGGAGTGATCTCGACGGACCCCTCGATGCCACTGCCCGGCCGGCTCCGCACCCTCTTCCAGGAGCTTGTGGCGCTGGTGGACGAGTTCCGGCCCGAGGCGGTGGTGGTCGAGCGGGTGTTCTTCCAGGTCAACGCCCATACCGCCATGGCCACCGGACAGGCCGCCGGCGTGGCGTTGGTGGCGGCCTCCCAGTCGGGTTGCGACGTGGCCCAGTACACCTCCAACGAGGTCAAGCAGGCGATCGTCGGGTACGGCGGGGCCACCAAGGAACAGGTGCAACGCATGGTGGCCTCGGTGCTCCGTCTCGCCGAGCCACCGCGGCCGCCCGATGTGGCCGACGCCCTGGCTCTGGCGGCCTGCCACCTCACCACCGAGCCGCTGCGGCGGGCGGTGGCGGCGGCCACCGGGGGGCCGGCGTGATCGGCTCGCTGCGCGGTGCGCTGTTGAGCCGGCCGGGACCGGGCGAGGTGATCGTCGAGGTCGGTGGCGTCGGCTACCGGGTGTCCGTGCCCGCCTCGGTGTTGGCGTCACTGGGCGGTCTGGGAAGCGACGTGTTCCTCCATGTGCACACCCACGTCCGTGAGGACGCCATCGTCTTGTTCGGATTCGCCCACGCCGACGAACGCCGTTGCTTCGAGGCGCTGCTCGGGGCGCACGGCGTGGGGCCGTCGCTGGCGCTTTCCATCCTCTCTTCGATGTCCCCGGCCGCACTCTCGACGGCGGTGCTCGAGGACGACCTCGACGCCCTGTGCCTGGTGCCGGGGGTCGGGAAGAAGACGGCGGCCCGGCTCATGCTGGAACTGAAGGCGCGACTCGACCTCCCCACCCTCGGCGGCGCGACCGACGACGGCACCGGCTCGCCACGTGGGGAGGTGCGGGCCGCGTTGGTCGGTCTCGGGTACGGGCCCGACGAGATCAGGGACGTGCTCGACTCGGTCGACGACGAGGGCACGGTGGAGGAGATGGTCCGGTCGGCCCTGCGTGAACTGGCCCGGAGTCGATGAGCCCCGGGGCCAGGCGCGAGGTGTTGGGTGTGGAGGGCTCGGGGGACGAAGCTGTACCTCCGGGACCGGAGGGCCCGGTACGCGATGTCGACCCGGGTGCGGCTCCGGCCGAGGAGGCCGAGGACGCCGGTCTCCGGCCCCGCAGCCTGGGAGAGTTCATCGGGCAGGGTCAGCTCACCGAGCACCTGAGGATCGTCATCGAGGCGGCACGAAAGCGCCACCAGCCCGTCGATCATCTCCTTTTTGCCGGCCCACCCGGCCTCGGGAAGACCTCGCTGGCCGGCATCGTGGCGACAGAGATGGGTGTGGGCCTCCGGGTCACCGCCGGGCCGGTGCTGGTCCGGCCGGGCGACCTGGCTGCGCTCCTCACCGACCTACACGAAGGGGACGTGCTGTTCATCGACGAGATCCACCGCCTGCACCGATCGGTGGAAGAGGTCCTCTACCCGGCCATGGAGGACTTCAAGCTGGACATCCTCATCGGCAAGGGGCCGACGGCACGGAGCATCCGCCTCGACCTGCCACCCTTCACCCTGGTGGGTGCCACCACCCGGACCGGGCTCGTAGCCGGTCCCCTCCGCGACCGGTTCGGGTTCGTCGGCCGGCTCGACCACTACGACATCACCGAGTTGCAGGCGATCGTGATCCGGTCGGCGGCCATCCTCGGAGTCCCGGTGGACTCCGACGGTGCCCGACGCATCGCCGAACGGTCTCGAGGGACGCCCCGGATCGCCAACCGGCTGCTCCGGAGGGTCAGGGACTATGTCGAGGTGCGGGCGGAGGGAACCATCACCTCGATGGCCGCGGTCGACGGGCTCGAGGTGTTCGGCGTGGACGAGCTCGGCCTCGACAAGGTCGACCGGGCCATCCTCGACGTGCTCTGTCGACGGTTCGCCGGGCGGGCAGTCGGACTCACCACATTGGCCCAGTGCGTGGGGGAGGAGCCCGACACCATCGAGGATGCCTATGAGCCCTACCTGCTGCAGCAGGGCCTGGTGCAGCGCACCACCCGGGGGCGGGTGGCCGCCCCTCGCGCCTGGGCCCATCTCGGGTTGACCCCGGTGGAGAACACCCTTCTCTGAGACCGGGCTCCCCACAGAGCTCTCATGACCCGGGTGAGGGAGCACTGGGGACCAGGACGTCAGCCGGGCGCTCGACCCCGGTCTGCCACCATGGTGGCCATGTCGGAGGTCCACGCCGAACAGCCTGGTGACACCGGCGTCCCCATGGCCGCCTATGACTACGACCTGCCCGGCTGTGCCATCGCCCAGCGGCCGGCGGAGGACCGCGCCGGGGCCCGCTTGCTCATCGCGCCCGGCCTGGACGGCAGTACGGAGCCGGCCCATGCCACCGTGGCCGACCTGCCCGGGCTGCTGCGTCCCGGTGACCTGGTCGTGCTCAACGACAGCCGGGTGCTCACCGGGCGGCTGCGACTGGCCAAGGACAGCGGTGGGAGGGCGGAGGTGCTGCTCCTCGAGCCGGCCGGGCCGAGCTTGCTTGCCTGGGAGGCGCTCGTCCGCCCCGGTCGCCGCCTGCCCGAGGGAACCCTCCTCTACGAGGATCCCGGCGGACCGCCGGTCGTGGAGGTCGGGGCGGCCGTCAGGGAGTCGGTGGACGGCCGGCGCCTGGTCCACCTGTTGGACCTCTCGGTGGTGGAGCGGGTCGGCACGCCTCCGCTTCCGCCCTACATCAGGCATCCCCTCGACGATCCGGAGCGCTACCAGACGGTCTACGCCCGCCCCCGGGACCTCGGACACCGGTCGGCCGCCGCGCCGACCGCCGGACTGCACTTCACCCCCGAGCTGCTCGACCGGTGCCGCCGGCGTGGCGCCACCGTGGCCCGGGTCGATCTGGCCATCGGGCTCGACACCTTCCGCCCCATCTCGGCACCGACTGCCGAGGGCCACCTGATCCACTCGGAGCGCTACTCCGTACCGGCCGAGACCTTGGCGGCGTGTGCCGCGGCCGACCGGGTGGTCGCCGTCGGCACCACCGTCGTCCGAGCCCTCGAGAGCGCGGCGGCCACCGGCGTTCTGTCCGGTCGCACCAGCCTGTACATCCACGGGGCCTTCCCGTTCAGGGTGGTCGACGTGCTGGTGACCAACTTCCACCTTCCGAGGTCGAGCCTGCTGTTGCTGGTCGAGTCGTTCTATGGTCCCGGATGGAGGGCTCTCTACACCGAGGCGTTGGCCCGCGGGTACCGGTTCCTGTCGTTCGGGGACGCCATGGTGGTCGGTCCGGGGCGGCCGGTCGGAACCCGTGAGACCGGCGCACCTCGAGCTCTCCGCCGTCGACGGGGGGGCGAGGACCGGTCTGGTGCACACCGCGCGCGGCGCCTATCCGGTGCCGACGTTCATGCCGGTAGGCACCCGGGGCGTGGTGAAGGCGCTCGACAGCCGGGACCTCGAAGCGGTCGGCGCCGACGTGGTGCTGGCCAACACCTACCACCTGATGCTCCGGCCCGGGGCCCAGACGGTCGCCGAGCTCGGTGGGCTGCACCGCTTCACCGGTTGGTCCGGGCACACCCTTACCGACTCCGGCGGCTACCAGGTGCACTCGCTCGCGTCCGGTGGTCGATGACGACGGCGTCACCTTCACGTCCGTCTACGACGGGGTGCGGCTGCGGCTCACGCCCGAGTCGGCCGTGGAGGCCCAGGGCCTCATCGGCGCCGACATCCAGATGGTCCTCGACGTGTGTGCCACCCTCCCGGCGTCGCGACGATGTGCTGCGGGAGGCCGTCGATCGCACCGCGGCCTGGGCCGCCCGGGCCCGGGTCCATCACGCCAGGCTCGAGGCCAAGCCGCCAGGCCAGGCCCTCTTCGGCATCGTGCAGGGTGGGACCGATGCCGACCTACGGGCCGAGAGCGCCCGGCGCACGGTCGATCTGGACTTCGACGGCTATGCCATCGGTGGGCTGTCGGTGGGCGAGCCTCGGCCGGCCATGCTGGAGGCGCTGGCCGCCACCCTGCCCCACCTGCCGGTCGACCGCCCCCGCTACCTGATGGGGGTGGGCGACCCGGTCGGGATTGGTGGAGGCGGTGGCGCTCGGGGTCGACCAGTTCGACTGTGTGGCTCCCACCCGTATGGCCCGCCACGGGGCGATCCTCACCGCCACCGGACGGCTCAACCTCCGGAATGCCTCCACGGCGGCGACGACGGACCCCTCGACCCTGACTGTAGCTGTTCGACCTGTGCCCGCTGGTCCCGTGGCTACCTGCGCCACCTGCTGGGCGTGGGGGAGCCCACCGCATGGCGCCTTCTCAGCCTCCACAACCTGGCCTTTGTGCTGGGCATGATGACCGAGGCCCGTTCGGCCATCGCCGAGGGCCGGTTCGAGGCCTTCCGGTCGAGGATCGACAAGGCCTGGAGCGCCTGACCGCGGCGGCCACGGATCGCGCGCCAGCGCTGGGCTAGTGTCGGACCGCTGTGCAGTCTCCTAATCCCCCTCCCTCCGGTTGCTGATGGCTGTACATGCTCTGGTCATGTTGGCCGCCAACGCGCCGGCCAAGAAGTCGAGTAGTGGCAACCCCACCCTGCTGATCTTCGTCGCCATCGCCGCGGCCTTCTACTTCTTCATCTACCGCCCCCAGCAGCGCAAGGCCAAGGCGGCCCGGGAGCAGACGAACACCTTCGAGGTGGGTGACGAGGTGCTGACCGCCGGTGGGCTGGTCGGGCACGTCATCGACATCGATGGCGACCGGATCACCCTGGAGACCAGCGTCGGAGCGTCGTTCGTCGTGCTCAAGCAGTACGTGATCCGGCGGTTGGAGGAGGCGGAGCCGGCCGATGACGAGGACGAATTCGACGCCGGACGCGGAGGACGAGGAAGATGGCGAGCACCACGAGAGGCACCGAGGGCCACGAGGACGCCGACCACCACGAGGACGTCGAGGGCCACGATGACGTGGACCACGAGGAGGCTGACTCGAGGGGTGCATCGGAGACCGTCGCCGAGGCCGGGGAGGTGACCGGTGAGGACACCGGCAAAGAGGGGTCCGGGAGCGCACCAGGCCGTGGTGGGCCCTTGGGGCGTCGCCGGAAGAAGTCCGGCTCCCGCGAGGACCCGGCTGATGGTGACGGCCCTTCGATCATCTGACCGACCATGAAGAACAAGCGCTCGCTGTGGATCAGCCTGCTCTCGGTGGTGGCGATCATCGTCATCGCCTTGAGCGCCGTCCTGGCCGCCGGATGGTCGCCCAAGCTCGGCCTCGACCTCGACGGCGGGCTGTCGGTCGTGTACCAGACCCACCGCCCGGTCAACCAGGACCAGCTCAACACCATCGTGACCATCCTGAACAACCGGGTGAACGCCGGCACCAGCGGGGCGACGGTGGACAGCCAGGGCACGAACCAGATCTCGGTGTCGATCCCCGGCGAGAAGAACTCCCAGAAGGTCCTGGCCACCCTGGGCAACACCGCCCAGCTCCTCTTCCGCCCGGCACTCTGCTATGCGCCCGCCTTCAGCGTGGCCAAGGGGGCAAGCCCCTCGACCGGCCCCCTGCCCACCTGCTCGGCCTCGTCCGCCTTGACCCAGGCAACCTGCAGGTCACGCCCAATTCCAACAACATGCAACGGCTACACCAGCAACACGCAATATCCCGCCCGACACCCAGTTCGCCACCTTCCCCTCCACTCCGTCGACCGCCGACAACAAGAACCAGACAGTGCTCCTGCCGGCCACCGCCGCCAGCGGGGGCGGCCGCTACGTCCTGGGTCCGGCCGGCCTCACCGGCACCGCCGTCCATTCGGCCAGCGCCCAGCTCAACAACGGCCAGTGGGCGGTCAACCTCAACCTCACCGGCGAAGGCTCCACGCAGTGGGACACCATGGCCCAGCAGCAGTTCCACCAGATCATCGGCATCGACCTCGACGGCCAGGTCATCTCGGCCCCCATCACCCAGCCGTCCCAGGGCTCGTTCACCCCGTTCAACGGCCAGGTGCAGATCTCGGGCAGCTTCACCGAGGACCAGGCCAAGACCCTGGCCACCGACTTCACCTACGGCGCCCTGCCGGTCAAGCTCGACCGGCTGACCGTCGCAGACCGTCTCACCCACCCTGGGCAAGGCCTCGCTGCAGGCCGGGCTGGTGGCCGGGCTGGCCGGCCTGGCCCTGGTCATGCTGTACATGATCTTCTACTACCGGCTGCTCGGCGTGGTGGTGGTCGCCGGCCTGGCCGTCACCGGCGGCCGCGCTGTGGACGATCGTCGCCATCATGGGCCAGACGCTCGGCACCACCCTCGACCTCGCCGGCATCATCGGCATCATCGTGTCGGTCGGGATCACCGTCGACTCATACATCGTCTACTTCGAGCGATTGAAGGACGAAGCGCGCGCCGGCCGCACCATCCGGAGCAGCGTGGACAAGGGCTTCGCCAGCGCCTTCCGCACCGTGCTGGCCGCCGACGCCGTGTCGCTGCTCGGCGCGGCCATCCTCTATTTCATCTCGGTGGGGCCGGTCAAGGGGTTCGCCCTGTTCCTCGGGATCTCGACCGTCCTTGATGTCTTCCTGACCTACACCTTCACCCGGCCGTTCGTCATCCTGCTCGGTCAACGGCGGAGCGGCGGCGAGGCGAGCACCATGAGCATGGCCAGCGGGCTCGGCGTCTCGACCGTGGCGGCCCGGTGAGCCCGCGGCTCGCTCCGACAAGGGACGGCAACGGCCGGCGGCGCGGCGTCCGACACCGACGAGGCGGCCATCGAGCTCGAGGAGGCCTTCGACGAGGAGCTCGAGTACGCGGCCGAGGAGCTCGACGCACGAACGGCGCGGGGAGAAGGGCCACAACGTCTTCGTCCGCCTCTACCGGGGCGAGACGTCGTTCGACTTCATCGGCAACCGCCGGTGGTGGTTCGCCGCCTCGGCCTTCGTCATCCTGCTCGGGCGTCATCTCGCTCGGCACCCGTGGGCTCAACCTGGGCATCGACTTCAAGGGCGGCCAGTCCTGGCTGGTCACCTCGCCGACCCTGACCGTGGCCGAGGCGACCTCGGCGGTCGAGTCCGCCGGGGTGAGCCAGCCGACGGTCGTCCAGCTCACCAACCAGATCACGCACACCAAGCAGATCGAGGTGCAGGTCGACCTCAACTCCAAGCCGGTGCCGGAACGCACCGCCATCGAGAACAACGTCCAGGACGCGCTGGCCCGGGCGGCGCACACCTCCCCGTCGAACGTGAACTTCAACGACGTCGGCCCGACGTGGGGAGGTCAGGTCACCTCGAAGGCCATCGAGGCCCTCATCGTGTTCTTCATCGCCGTCACCCTGTACATCTCCGTCCGGTTCGAGTTCAAGATGGCGGTGGCCGCCATGGTGGCGGTTGTCCACGACATCCTGGTGACGGTAGGCATCTACTCGCTCACCGGCTTCCAGGTGACTCCGGACACGGTGATCGCCGTGCTCACCGTGCTGGGCTACTCGCTGTACGACACCGTCGTCGTGTTCGACCGAATACGGGAGAACGCCAAGGGTCTCGGGGCGTCCGGCCGCATCACCTATTCCGACATGGTCAACCTCTCGATGAACCAGACGCTGGCCCGTTCCATCAACACCTCCCTGGTGGCCATCATCCCGGTGTTGTCGGTGCTCGTGGTGGGGTCTTTCATCCTCGGGGCGACTTCGTTGCAGGACTTCGGGCTGGCTCTGGTCATCGGCCTGACCAGTGGCGCCTATTCCTCCATCTTCATCGCCTCCCCGCTCCTTGCCCTGATGAAGGAGCGGGAGCCCCGGTACACGACCATCCGGCAGCGGCTCGAGACCCGGGGGGAGCGGGCCCCCGTGCTGACCCCCGCCTCCGCCGCCCTGCTGGGAGGGTCGGCCGGCGGTGGTCGGTCACCGCGGGCCCGGCAGCAGGCGGGGGTCATCCGGCCGGGAGCGGCGTCCCGGCGGGGCCGTGGCAACGGAGCAGGTGGTGCCCCGGCCGACCAGTCGGTCCGCTCCGGGGTGTCGTCCGGCGGGGCCCACACCGGCGGCGGCGGGGGCCGGCCGGCCTCGGGGCCGACCCGTCCGGGCGGGAACCGGCCGCCACCCCGCCCGCGGAAGGGTCGGGGCAAGGGTGGGAAGGGGAAGCGCCGCTGATCGCCGGGCCGGCCGCGAGCAGGCGTAAGGTACTGGTCCGGCCCTGACGACGGGTACCGTGTAGGGATGGCGTTGGCCACACCAGTCCCTGCTGGAGGCACTTCCACCGCCGGCCAGGAGCACGTCGCCGGGTCCTCGCTGCCGCCTGACGTGGCCGCCCTGTTGGTGCCGGTCATCACGGCCTTCCTCCGCCGTCATCCGGACGAGGACACGGCACTGATCGTCCACGCCGCCGAAACCGCCACGGTGGCCCATGCCGGACAGCTCCGGCGGTCGGGTGAGCCGTATATCACTCATCCGGTGGCCGTGGCCGGGATCGTCGCCGACCTCGGCCTCGACGCCCAGACCGTGGCGGCTGCCCTCCTGCACGACGCGGTGGAGGACACCGGGGTCACCACCGAGGTCATCGAACGGGACTTCGGCCCGGCGGTCGCCCTCATCGTGGACGGTGTCACCAAGCTCGACCGCTTGCAGTTCGACTCCAAGGAGGCCCAGCAGGCGGCCACGGTGCGCAAGATGTTGGTGGCCATGGCCAACGATTGGCGGGTGCTGATCATCAAGCTGGCCGACCGCCTCCACAACATGCGGACGCTGGCCGTCATGCCGGAGTGGAAGCAGCGGCGCACCGCCCAGGAGACCCTGGACATCTACGCCCCCCTGGCCCACCGGCTCGGCATTCAAGAGGTGAAGTGGCAGCTCGAGGACCTGGCCTTCGCCACGCTCCATGCCAAGCGGTACGCCGAGATCGAGCAGATGGTGGCCAGCCGGGCCCCGCTGCGCGACGAGTTCCTGGCCCGGGTCCTGGTGGCCATCAAGGAACGGCTCTCGGCCTCGGGGGTGGCCGCCGAGGTCACCGGTCGGCCGAAGCACCTGTGGAGCATCTACGAGAAGATGGTGGTACGGGGCAAGGAGTTCGACGATCTCTACGACCTGGTGGGCATCCGGGTCATCGTCGAGTCGGAGAAGGACTGCTGGGCTGCGCTCGGCTCGATCCATGCCATCTGGCCCCCGGTGCAGGGCCGGTTCAAGGACTACATCAACTCACCCAAGTTCAACCTCTACCAGTCGTTGCACACCACCGTGATCGGGCTCGACGGCAAGCCCATCGAGGTGCAGGTGCGCACCCACGAGATGCACCGCCGGGCCGAGTACGGGATCGCCGCCCACTGGGGCTACAAGGAGAGCCCGACCCGACCCGACCGCGGCACCTCCGGGGTGGGCAAGGGGGTGAAGGACGGCGCGGCCGGCGCGGCCGCCTCCCGGACCAGGGGAGACAAGGCGCCGAAGGACCTCACCACCAAGGGTGACGGCAAGCGAGGCCCGGCCAAGGTGGGCCATCGGGCCGGGCGGGACCGCCGCGCCGAGCTGGTCGCCCTGGCCAGGGAGACCTCCTCCACCACCGCTGAGATCGAGTGGATGCAGCGGATCGTCGACTTCCAGAACGAGACGACTGACCCGATCGAGTTCCTCGAGGCCCTGAAGCTCGACCTCGAAGAGGACGAGGTCTACGTCTTCACCCCGAAGGGCAAGGTGATCGCCCTGGCCGCCAACGCCACACCGGTCGACTTCGCCTATGCCATTCACACCGAGGTCGGCCACCGCTGCATCGGGGCCAAGGTCAACGGCCGCCTGGTGCCGCTCGACACCCGGCTCAGCTCGGCCGACACCGTCGAGATCTTCACCTCGAAGGCGCCGACGGCCGGGCCGTCCCGTGACTGGCTCTCCATGGTCGCCTCGTCCCGAGCCCGGACCAAGATCCGCCAGTGGTTCTCCCGGGAGCGCCGCGAGGACGCCATCGAGCTCGGCCGCGAGGAACTGATCAAGGAGCTGCGGCGCGAGGGCCTGCCCGTGCAGAAGCTGGCGGCCGAGCATGCGCTGGACGACCTGGCTGTGGCCATGAACTACGCCGACCTCGACGCCCTGCACGCCGCCATCGGCGACAACCGGATCTCGGCCCGCGCCGTGGCTCAGCGGGTCCTGCGGGACCTCCGCGGGGGTGTCTACGAGGAGCAGCTGCCCGTCACGGCCCGTCAACAGCCCATCGCCTCCCGACCGGGGCGGGGCTCGGCGGTCGGCGTCTACGTCGAAGGGCTCGACGACCTCATGGTGCGGCTGTCGCGGTGCTGCACCCCGGTGCCCGGCGACGAGATCGTGGGGTTCGTCACCCGCGGTCGCGGGGTGTCCGTCCACCGGGCCGACTGCTCCAACGCCGCCTCCCTGGCCAGCCGGTCCCGGGAGCGCCTCATCGAGGTGGAGTGGGACCATCGGTCCTCGGGGGTGTTCGTGGCCACCATCGAGGTCGTGGCCATCGATCGCTCCCGGCTGCTCGCCGACGTGACCAAGGTGGTCTCCGAGCACCATCTCAACATCGTCTCCGCCAACACCCAGACCGACGCGGACAGGATCAGCCGGATGCGGTTCGACGTGGAGCTAGCCGACCCCGCGCATCTCGAGTCGGTGCTCAACCTCATCCGGCACCTCGATGCGGTCTATGACGTCTACCGCATCCTCCCCGGCAAGAGGGACTGAGCGCGCCGATGCCTGACGACGACCGGCTGGCGGCGCGCGCCCCGAGTGGCACCCACGACGTCCTGTGGCCCGAATCGACCCGCTGGGAGGAGCTGCTGGCACGGTTCGCCGACCACGTCGAGCGAGCCGGGTACGGTCTGGCCCACACCCCCATCTTCGAGGACGTGCGGGTCTTCCGCCGCGGCATCGGCGAGAGCAGCGATGTCGTGGGCAAGGAGATGTACGAGTTCGAGGACCGGGGCGGTCGCGCCCTGGCCCTCCGGCCGGAAGGGACCGCACCCATGGTGCGCGCCTTCGTGCAGCACCGGCCACCCCTGCCCTGGAAGGCGTGGTACGCCACCCCGGCCTTCCGCTACGAGCGGCCCCAGGCGGGGCGCTACCGCCAGCACCATCAGCTCGGTGTGGAGGCGCTCGGACCGGTCGATCCCGATCTCGACGTCGAGGTCGTCGGGCTGGCGGACGGCCTGTTCCGCTCCCTCGGCCTCCGCCAGTTCGCCCTCGGGATCAACTCGATGGGGGACGGGGAGTGCCGCCCCGGCTACCTCGACACCCTGGGGCGGTTCCTGGAGGAGCGCCTCGACCAGCTGTGCCCCGACCATGCCGGGCGCATCGGCGCCAACCCTCTCCGGGTCCTCGACTGCAAGCGTCCCGAGTGCCGGGCCGCCACCGAGGGGGCACCGAGGTTCGTCGACCACCTGTGCGACGCCTGCCGCCGGCACTTCGACCGGGTGCGGGCCGGACTCGACTCACTCGGCATCCCGTTCGTGATCGACCACCGGCTGGTCCGGGGCTTCGACTACTACACCCGCACCACCTTCGAGTTCTCCTCCCGGGCCCTCGAGTCGGCCCAGAACGGCATCGGCGGGGGTGGCCGCTACGACGGGCTGGTGGAGATGCTCGGCGGACCCCCCACCCCGGGCATCGGTTTCGGCATCGGGATCGAGCGGCTCCTGCTGGCCTGTGACGCCGAGGATGTGTTCGCGGTCGACCCGCCCGCCCTCGACGCCTTCGTGGTGGACGTGACCGGCGGCGACGCCGCTCGCGACCTCACCGCCCAGCTGCGGCGGGCCGGTCTGCGGGCCGACCGGGCCTTCGATGAACGGTCGATGAAGTCCCAGCTCAAATCGGCTGATCGCTCGGGCGCGATGGTGGCGGTCATCGTGGGCCCCGACGAGGCGGCGGCCGGCGAGGTCACCCTCCGTGGGCTGCGCGACACCGGCGACCAGCACCGGGTCGGGCGGGCCGAGCTGGTCGACGCGGTCCGCCTGGCCGCCCGTCGCGGGGGATCCGATCCGCCACCTACTGTGTCGGAGGCCCGCTAGTCGGGACGTTCGCCCCGAAAGGACTATCCGTGACCGCCTTCCCACCGTCGGCCCTCGCCACGTCGATGCGCACCCGGTTGTGCGGGACGCTGCGCCGTGACGACGTCGGCTCGTCGGTGACGCTCTGCGGATGGGTGGCCCGGCGGCGGGAGCACGGCGAGCATCTCGCCTTCCTCGATCTTCGCGACCACACCGGCATCGTGCAGTGTGTGATCCCCGGGACGGTGGACGTCCGCAGTGAGTTCGTGGTGGCCGTGGAGGGTGTGGTCCGCCCGCGCCCGGACGGGACGGCCAACCCCGAGCTCCCCACCGGGGAGATCGAGATCGGAGACTGCACGGTGACCGTGCTCAACCGGGCCGAGCCGCCGCCCTTCCCGGTGGACGACCGGGCGGAGGTGGACGAGGTCACCCGGCTGCGCTACCGCTACATCGACCTCCGCCGGCCCCGCATGCAGGCCAACCTGCGCACGCGGGCCACGGTCAACCGGGCCTTGAGGGCGGCGATGGACCGGCAGGGCTTCGTCGAGGTGGAGACGCCACTGCTCTGGGCGCCCACGCCGGAAGGCGCCCGCGAGTTCGTCGTGCCGAGCCGGCTCAGCCCGGGATCGGGCTACGTGCTGCCCCAGAGCCCGCAGCTGGCCAAGCAACTCTTGATGGTGGCCGGCATCGACCGCTACTTCCAGATCGCCCGCTGCCTGCGCGACGAGGACCTGCGGGCCGACCGGCAGTTCGAGTTCTCGCAGTTGGACGTGGAGGCCTCGTTCGCCGGCCAGGAGGACGTGCTCGGGTTCGTGTCCGAGGCCGTCCGGGACGCGGCCGAGGCCGTCACCGGCGAGCGTCCCCCTCCGGTCCCGCGCCTGTCGTGGTCGGAGGCCATCGACCGGTACGGCACCGACAAGCCCGACCTCCGCTTCGGCATGGAGCTGGTCGACCTCACGCCGGTGTTCGAGAACACCGGCGTGAAGGCGTTCGCCGCCCCGTGCGTGAAGGCCATCGTGGTCGAAGGAGGTGCCACCTTCACCCGCTCGAAGCTGGACGGCCTCACCGATCGGGCCAAGCAGCTGGGGGCGAAGGGACTGGCCTGGTTCCGGGTGGCCGGCGAGGATGCGGCCGGGGAGGGCCGGCCCGGACCGGTCCTCGACTCACCGCTCGACCGGTTCCTCACCGACGACGAGCGAGCCGGGCTGCTGGTCACCACCGGCGTCGGTCCCGGTGACCTGGTGCTGGTGGTGGCGGATGAGTACCGCCCAGCCTGCACCGTCCTCGGCCAGCTCCGCCTCCAGGTGGGAGGGCGGCCGGTGAGCGAAGGCCCCTACCGGTACGTGTGGGTGGTCGACTTCCCTCTGTTCGACGGCGTGGACGACCACGGGACACCCGTGGCCGCCCACCACCCGTTCACCATGCCGCACACCGACGACCTCGACCGGCTGGAGTCCGACCCGGCCTCGGTCCGCTCGCAGGCCTACGACCTCGTCTTCAACGGCTGGGAGCTGGGCTCGGGCAGCGTGCGGATCCACCGCGACGACGTGCAGCGCCGCGTCTTCGCCGTGCTGGGCATCGACGACGACGAGGCCCGTTCACGCTTCGGGTTCCTGCTCGGTGCTTTCGGCTACGGCGCGCCGCCCCACGCCGGGTTCGCGGTGGGCATCGATCGCCTGGCGGCCATCTTCGCCGGCGAGGACAGCATCCGCGAGGTCATCGCCTTCCCCAAGACGCAGTCCGGTTGGGACCCGATGACCGGTGCCCCCGAACCGATGACGCCGCCGGTCCTGGCCGAGCTCGGGCTGCGGACGATCCCGCCCAAGGAGTAGGAGGACCGCCGTGTCCGGCGACGACCTGTTCTCCGGGGCCGCCGAGGAACGCCTGGCCAGCCGGGCGCCGCTGGCCGCCCGGCTCCGCCCGCGCACCCTCGACGAGATCGTGGGCCAGCAGCACCTGGTGGGACCCGGTGCGCCCCTGCGGGCGCTCATCGAGTCCGACCGCCTGACCTCGGCCATCCTCTGGGGTCCCCCCGGCACGGGGAAGACCACGCTGGCGTCGGTGGTGGCTGCGGCCACGGCCAAGCGCTTCGTACCGCTCTCGGCGGTCAGCGCCGGGGTGAAGGACGTGCGCGAGGTGGTGGAAGGGGCGCGCCGGCTGCTCGGAGAGCAGGGCCGGGGGACCATCCTGTTCCTCGACGAGGTCCACCGCTTCAACCGCGCCCAGCAGGACGCCTTGCTCCCTTCGGTCGAGGAGGGATTGCTGGTGCTCATCGGGGCCACCACCGAGAACCCCTTCTTCGAGGTCAACGCCCCCCTCCTGTCCCGTTCGACCCTCTGGCGCCTCGAGCCTCTGTCACCGGACGAGCTGGTCGAGGTCGCCGACCGCGGGCTCGCCGCCGAGGGGACGACGGCCGACGCCGACGCGGTGGCCGCGCTGGTGGGCCTGGCCGACGGCGACGCCCGGGCGGTGCTCACCACGCTCGAGGTGGCCACCGCCCTGGCCGGCGGCCGGCCGGTGTCCCTCGGTGACGTCGAGCGGGCCCGGCATTCACGCCTGCACCACTACGGCGAGGACGACCACTACGACCAGGTCAGTGCCTTCATCAAGTCGGTGCGTGGGTCCGATCCGGACGCCGGCCTCTACTGGTTGGCCCGGATGCTGGAGTCGGGCGAGGACGCCCGGTTCATCGCCCGGCGCCTGGTCATCCTGGCCAGCGAGGACGTCGGCGAGGCCGATCCGATGGCTCTCGTCGTGGCCGACGCCGCCGCCCGGGCCGTCGAGTTCGTTGGCTTGCCCGAAGCCCAGCTCAACCTGGCCCAGGCCGTCGTGCACCTGGCCTGTGCCCCGAAGTCGAACCGAGTGATGGTGGCTCTGGGCCGGGCCCGCCAGGACGTGCAGGTCGGTCCCCGGGGCTCGGTTCCGGCCCACCTCCGCGACGCCCACTACAAGAGTGCGGGGGCCATCGGGCACGGCGAGGGCTACCAGTACCCGCACGACGTCCCCGAGGGGTGGGTCGACCAGCAGTACCGCCCGAGCGAGGTGGCCCAGCATCGCTACTACGAGCCGAGCGACCGCGGCCACGAAGCGGTGGTGGGCGAGCGGCTGGCGCGCTGGCGGGCCTCGCCGGGCCCCGATGATGGCGACGGCGACGAACACGTTGAGCCGAAATAGGCCAGACTGTCGGCCATGACGCGGCAGCGAACGGGCCCGTCGCTGATGGCTCTGGTCGCCCTCGTCGTGCTGGTGGTCGGCATCGCGCCGGCCGGCGCCGCCGGGGCAGCCGGCCCGGCGGGGAGGATCGGTGCCTCGGTGAGACTGGCCGGTACCCCGAGCCTGCCCCGGGGGGCCTCGATCCTCGGGCCCTCCAGCGGCTCGACCTCCATCACGGTGGACGTCTCGCTCCAGCCCCGGGACCGGGCCGCTCTCGACGCCTTCGTGACCGCGGTTACCACCCCGGGATCGCCCCGCTACCACCACTATCTGGCGCCAGGCCAGTTCGCCTCGACCTTCGGGCCGACCCCGGCGGCCATCGGCGCCGTACGGGCCTGGTTGGCCTCGACCGGGCTCCGACCGGGCCCGACGTCGCCCGACGGCCTCCTCATCCCGGTCACCGGGACGGTGGACCAGATGGCCGGCACGTTCAACGTGACCTTGGTCGACACCCAGCTTCCGAGCGGGCGGCGGGCCCGCTTTGCCGAGAATGCGCCGGCGGTGCCGGTCGGGATCGCCTCGCTGGTCCAGGGCGTCGTGGGGCTCGGCACGGTGGCCCAGCCCCAGCCCCAGATCGTGCCCGGGCCGAACTCACCCGGTACCGGTGGCTCGGCCCGGGCGACCGTGCCTCATGTGGGACCCGCGCCCTGTGTCGCCGCCACCCAGACCGGCGCCTATACCGCCGACCAGCTGGCCTTCACCTACGGGCTCAGTTCCCTCTACGGGAGCGGTCAGACCGGCGCCGGCCAGACCATCGGCCTGTTCGAGCTCGAGCCGTTCACCGTGGGCGACATCAACGGCTACAAGGCCTGCTACGGGCTGTCCAACCCGGTCACCACCGTGTTCGTGGACGGGGGTGCCTCCGGTCCGCAGCGGGGTGAGGCCGCCCTGGACATCGAGGATGCCGCGGGGCTGGCCCCCGGGGCGTCGATCAAGGTCTTCTCCGGCCCCCCGATCGGCACCGGGCCCCTCGACACCTATTCGGCCATGGTCAACGACGCCACCGTCAAGGTCATCTCCACCAGCTGGGGCCTGTGCGAGCCCGAGATCGCCAGTGAGCCTGGCCAGCAGGGCGCCGAGTCACAGCTGTTCGCCGAGGCGGCGGCGAACGGCCAGACCGTCGTGGCCGCCTCGGGTGACTCGGGATCGACCGATTGCTACGTGCCCGGCTTCGACAACAACACCACCGTCAGCGTCGACGACCCCGCCGACCAGCCCGACGTGACCGGCGTCGGCGGAACGAGCCTGCTGGCCGCCGGGCCGGCTCCCGCCGAGACGGTGTGGAACAACGGCTCGGGAGCCGGGGGCGGCGGTGTCTCGTCCGCGTTCGACCATGCCCGGGTGGCAGATCGGGCCGGGAGTGAACGCGGGGGCCGCCACGGCCCGGTGCGGCGCGCTCGGCCGATCGAGTTGCCGGGAGGTGCCCGACGTGTCGGCATCGTCGGATCCGCTGCACGGTTACGCCATCTTCTTCCGCAACAACTGGCAGGTCATCGGAGGGACCAGTGCGGCGGCACCACTGTGGGGGGCGATGACCGCGGTCATCGACCAGGGCCTCGGTTCGGCGGCCGGACTCGTGAACCCGGTGCTCTACGGCGCCGGATCGTGCTCGGCGTCCCCGTTCAACGACGTGACCGTCGGCGACAACGCGCTGCTGCCGGCCAGCAACGGCCGGTATCCGGCCACGCCCAACTACGACGTGGCGACCGGATGGGGATCGCCATCGGCCGCCCGCCTCGAATTCGATCTGGCGCTGCAACCGCTGTGTCCGGTGATCACCGCGGTGCGGCCCTCCAAGGGAACGGTGGGAGGCGGTGCCACCGTCGAGGTCAGCGGGTTCAACCTCGTCGGCGCCACGTCGGTGCGGTTCGGGCCCACCGCGGCCTCCTCGTTCACCGTCACGTCGCCGACCACCCTGACGGTGCGGGTGCCGCCGGGGCCGCCCGGTGGATCAGTGGTGGACGTCAGCGTGGCCAATGCCAGGGGGTCGAGTCGTCTGGTTGCCGCCGACCGGTACACCTACGCCCTGCCGGGTTACTGGCTGACCGCCTCCGACGGTGGCATCTTCACCTACGGTCATGCCGGGTTCTTCGGGTCGACCGGCGCGCTCAACCTCAACAAGCCCATCGTCGGCATGGCGGTGACGCCGGACGACGGCGGGTACTGGCTGGTCGCCTCCGACGGCGGCATCTTCACCTTCGGCAACGCCCCCTTCTTCGGCTCGACCGGAGCCATCCGGTTGAACAAGCCCATCGTGGGCATGGCGGCCACCCCCGACGGCGGTGGGTACTGGCTGGTCGCCTCCGACGGCGGCATCTTCTCCTTCGGCGACGCCCCGTTCTTCGGGTCGACCGGCGCGCTCAGCCTCAACAAGCCGATCGTGGGCATGACGGCCAGACCCGACGGCGGAGGGTACTGGCTGGTCGCCTCCGACGGCGGCATCTTCTCCTTCGGCGACGCGCCGTTCCTCGGGTCGACCGGGGCCACCCGGCTCAACCAGCCCATCGTGGGGATGGCCGCGACCCTGCACGGCGACGGCTACTGGCTGGTCGCCTCCGACGGCGGCATCTTCTCCTTCGGCGACGCGCCGTTCCTCGGGTCGACCGGGGCCATCCGGCTCAACCAGCCCATCGTGGGGATGGCTCTCACCCTCAGCGGCAACGGCTACTGGCTGGTCGCCTCCGACGGCGGCATCTTCTCCTTCGGCGACGCCCCCTTCCTGGGCTCGGCCGGGGCCATCCGGCTCAACAAGCCGGCCGTGGGTATGGCCGCCACCTGAAGCCGGGGCGCGGACCGGTGATCTATCCGCCGCCGGGGAGGGACGATCTAAGCTGCCGGATCATGTCCGCCGGGGAGATCGCCGTGCTCGTGGCCAGCATCGCCTCCTGTGTGGCGGTGATCGGCGTGCTGGTGGCGGTCGGTTCGCTGCGCCGCCAGACCCGGGCGCTGCAGGTCGTGGCCGACGAGCTCGGCCGCCAGACAGTGCCCCTCGTCGCCGACGCCCACCGGGCGGTCGACCAGGCGGCCACCGAGCTCGAGCGGGTCGGGGCGGTGCTCGAGTCCACCGAGTCGGTCCACGCCACTGTCGACTCGGCCTCGAAGCTGGCCTACCGTGCCTTCGCCAACCCGGTGGTCAAAGTCCTGGCCGTCCGGGCCGGCGCCGCGACGGGCATCCGGCGGCTGGCCTCGGGGTCGGATCGAACGGCGAGCAACGGGAGCCGTGACCGAAACCATCGCCCCGGCGGTCGCTGACCATGCCGAAGCGGACGTTCTGGTTGGTCACCGGCGTGGCCATGGGCGCCGGCACCTCCTTGTGGGCCGAGCGCAAGCTGCGTCGGTCGGTGCAGCAGGCCGCCGCCCGGTTGCAACCCGACGCCCTGGTGGCGGAGGTGGGCCGCTCGGCGAGGCAGGCGGCCGGGAGTGCCGGCGGACGGGTGCGCGACGCGGTGGCATCCGGACGGGACGAGATGCAACGGCGCGAGGACGAGCTCTGGGCCGACCTGGCCTCCCAGGGCGTGGCGCGGGACCCGGTCTCCGAGGTGCCGGTGAGCTCGGGGGTGTCGCGTCTCGGAGCCGGCCGCAGCCGCGGCTGGGGGAGCATCAGGGCGCTCGCCCTCGAAACTCCCTCTTCACCTGGGCAACTAGAGTTCGAGGTCGTGACCTCCGGCCCGGCGCCCGGCGCCGATCAGCTTCGCGCCGCCTTCCTCGGCTACTTCACCGAGCGGGGTCACGTCCTGGTGCCCTCGGCTAGCCTGATACCCCACGACCCCTCGGTCCTCTTCACCATCGCCGGCATGGTGCCCTTCAAGCCCTTCTTCGTCGGTGACGAGGTTCCTCCGTGGACCCGGGCCACCTCGGTCCAGAAATGCTTCCGCACGGTGGACATCGACGTGGTGGGCACCACCGAGCGTCACTGCACGTTCTTCGAGATGCTGGGCAATTTCAGCTTCGGCGACTACTTCAAGGCCGAGGCCATCCCGTACGCCTGGGAGCTGGTGACCGAGGTGCTGGGTATCGACGGTGACCGGTTGTGGGTCACCGTCCATCGACAGCGACGACGAAGCCGAGCAGATCTGGAAGGACGCCGTCGGTCTGCCCGCCGATCGCATCCAGCGGCTCGGGGACGAGAACTTCTGGGACCCGCTGCCCACCGGGCCACGCGGGCCCAGCTCGGAGATCTTCTTCGACAAGGGTGCCGCCTACGGGGAGGAAGGCGGCCCGGCCTTCGGTGGCTCCGAGCGATTCGTCGAGATCTGGAACCTGGTCTTCATGCAGTACAACCGCAACGAGGACGGCAGCGCCGAGGACCTGCCCCGTCCGAGCATCGACACCGGGGCCGGGCTCGAGCGGATCCTTCCGGTGCTCCAGGACGTCGACTCCATCTTCGACACCGACCTCTTCAGGCCCATGATCGACGTCGCCGAGTCGATCACCGGCCGGACCTACGGACGGGACGAGCGGGCGGACACCGGGCTCCGGATCATGGCCGACCACGGTCGGGCCATGTCGATGCTCGTCTCCGACGGGGTCCTGCCGGCCAACGAGGGTCGCGGCTACGTGCTGCGCCGGGTGATCAGGCGGGCGGTACGGCGGGCCCGCCAGCTCGGAGTCGACGAGCCCTTCACCACCAGACTGGTCGACGTGGCCGTCGAGGTCCTCGGCGCCGCCTACCCGGCCCTGGCCGAGCAGCACCGGCTCATCGCCGACGTGGTGGATCGCGAGGAGACCGGGTTCCTCCGTACCCTGGCCACCGGGTCGACCATCCTCGACGAGCAGCTGGCCACCGGGGCGGACCGGATTCCCGGCGAGGTGGCCTTCCGCCTGCACGACACCTACGGCTTTCCGGTCGAGCTCACTGTCGAGATCGCCGGCGAGGCCGGGGTGTCCGTCGACCTCGAGGGGTTCGAGGCAGCCATGGACCGGCAGCGCCAGCAGGCCCGGGCGGCCGCCCGGGCCGGACGACAAGCGGCCGGTGACGAGGCCTACCGTTCCGTTCTCGACACCGAGGGCCGGACCGTCTTCGTGGGCCAGCGGCCCGACGGGTACGCCGCGCCGGCCCGGGTGGTGGCCGTCCTCGCCGACCTCGATCCGGACCATGCCGGCCAGGCCGAAGTGTTCCTCGACCGTACGCCGTTCTATGCCGAGGGCGGGGGGCAGGTGGGCGACATCGGGACGATCACCACCGAGACCGGGACCGCGTTCGTCTACGACACGGTGTCGGCGCTGCCCGGGCTCACCTCACACCGGGCCCGGATCACCGGCGAGCTGTTCCCCGGCCAGGACGCGCTGGCCACCATCGACGGGCCCCGGCGTGATGCGCTGCGCCGCAACCACACAGGTACCCATCTCCTGCATGCCGCCCTGCGACGGGTGCTCGGGGACCATGTCCGCCAACAGGGATCACTCGTGGCCCCGGACCGACTCCGTTTCGACTTCAGCCACACCGGGTCGGTGGTCCCCGAAGAACTGGCGCAGGTGGCCGACCTGGCCAACGCCGACGTGTTGACCGACGAGGACGTCATCGTCGAGGAGACCAGCCGGGCCGAGGCGGAGGCGATGGGAGCGCTGGCCTTCTTCGGCGACAAGTACGGGGACCGGGTGCGGGTGGTCCGGGCCGGCGCCCACTCCATCGAGCTCTGCGGCGGTACGCACGTGGCCGCGCTCGGCATGGTCGGCCCGATCACCGTGACGTCGGAGGCGTCGATCGGGTCGAACACGCGGCGGATCGAGGCGGTCACCGGGCCGAGCGCCCTCGAGCGGTTCATGGACCGCGAGGGGCTCCTGGCCGAGGCGGCCGCACTGCTGCGGACCGAGCCGGAGCACGTGCCCGAGGCCATCGACCGTCTCCTCGAGCGCCAGCGGGCCGTCGAGAAGTCCCTCGAGCAGGCCCGCAGCCGTGAGCTGCAGTCCGAGGCGGGCGCCTTGGCCGCCACCGCCGACGGCGGGGTGGTGGTGGCCCGCCGCGACGGGCTGGCCCAAGACCTCCTCCGGGACCTGGCCCAGAGCGCCCGGGCGTCGGCGGGCCTCCGGGCCGTCGTGCTCGGCGGTAGCCCCGACGGCGAGAAGGCGGCTCTGGCCGTGTCGGCCGACCGCAACGGCGACCGGGCCGAGGTCCACGCCGGCGAGCTCGTGCGCCGGATCGCCCCGTTGCTCGGTGGGGGCGGCGGGGGCTCGCCGGAGGTGGCGGTGGCCGGCGGCCGGGACCCGGGTGGGATCGACCAGGCCCTCGACGAGGCTCGACGAGCCCTTGCCGGTGAGTGACCGGCGATGACCGAGGACACCCCGGGCTTTCGCGGCCGCGCCCTCGGTGTCGACCTCGGATCGCGACGCATCGGGATCGCAGTGACCGACTCGGCCGGCACCATGGCGCTGCCCCGCACCACGCTCGAACGAAGCGGGGACTCCGAACGCGACCGCGGTGAGCTCGTCGACCTCATCCTGGAGGAAGGGGTGGTGACGGTGGTGGTCGGACTACCCCTCTCGCTCGACGGCTCGAAGGGCCCGGCTGCATCGGCCGCCCGCCAGGAGGCCGAAGCGCTGCAAGCCCTGCTCGAAGGTCACGATGTCGAGGTCCGGCTGTTCGACGAGCGACTCACCACCGTCTCGGCCCACCAGGCCCTGGCGGCCGGAGGGGTGAGCGAGCGCCACCGCCGCGGGGTGGTCGATCAGGCCGCCGCCACGGTCATGCTGTCGGCCTGGCTCGAGTCCGTCGGCGGCGCCCGGTGACCGAGGGCGGGACCGGCGGACCTCCCGACGAGCCGGCCAGCGACGGGTCTCCGGCCGACGCCCCGCACATCTACGGGACCGCGCCCGAGGACCAGTCCGAGACGGACGGGCCGCCCCGTCGCCATCTGTGGCGGGTCGCGGCGTTGGTCTTCGTGTTGGCCGGCCTGGCGGTAGTGATCGGCGGCTATCTGTGGGTGAACAGCGAGGCCAACCCGTCGGGTCCGCCCGGCCCTCAGGTCATCGTGACCGTCCAGCCCGGTACCGGAGTCAGCCAACTGGCCTCGACGCTGGCCGCGAAGCGGGTGATCGGCAGCTCGCTGGCCTATCGGATCTGGACCCAGCTGCACCGTCCGCCCGGCGTCCAGACGGGTGCCTACGCCTTCCATGAGAACTCGTCGTTCGCCACTGTCAACGATGTCATCGGTGCCGGCCCCAACGTCTTCCCGATCGATGTGGTGCCCGGGTTCACCGTTTCCGAGGTGGCGGACCGGGTCGGCCAGCTGCCCGGGCACTCGAAGGCGGCGTTCCTGGCGGTCGCCGACGGAGGGGCTCTCCACTCTCCCTGGCAGCCGGCCGGCTCGGCCAGCCTCGAGGGCCTGCTCGGTACCGGCCGGTACGTGATCGTCCCGGGCGAGACCGACACGCAGCTGCTCACGTCCATGATCGACCGGTTCGACAAGGAGGCTGACTCGCTCGGCCTCGCCGCCGGGTCGGCCCGGCTCGGGCTCACGCCCTACCAGGTGGTGATCATGGCCTCCATCGTGCAGAAGGAGGGCGTCATCTCGAAGAACCTCGGACCGGTGGCCCGGGTGATCCTCAACCGGTTGCAGGGGAACATGGCCCTCCAGATGGACTCGACGGTCCTCTACGCCGAAGGGCGGGACGGTGGGCCGGTCACCACCAAGGATCTTCAGACCGTCACCCCCTACAACACCTATCTCACCAAGGGACTGACCCCGACGCCGATCTGTTTCCCGTCGAGGGCCGCCCTTCAGGCCGCCCTCGACCCCCCGCCCGGCTCCTGGCTGTACTTCGTCGTGGTGCAGGCGGACGGCACGGAGGCATTCTCCGACACGTTCGCCGAGCAGCAGGCCAACGAGGCCCTGGCCAAGCAGCGCGGCCTGCCCTGAGCCGGGGCCAGACTGGGTCGATGACCGAGACGCCCACCGGACCGGGTCGCCTGTCTGCTGCCACCTCGGTGGTGGGTGTGATCGGAGACCCGGTCGCCCATTCGCTGTCGCCCCGCTTGCACAACGCCGCCTTCGCCGAGCTCGGGATGGACTGGGTTTCGGTCGGGTTCCGGGTGCGGGCCGGTCAGGCGGCCGCCGCTCTGGCCGGGGCGCGGGCCCTGGGCATCCGCGGCCTGTCGGTGACCATGCCCCACAAGGAGGCCGTGGCCGGACTGGTGGATCGGCGGTCTCCGGAGGCGGAACGCCTCGGTGCGGTCAACTGCGTCGTCTTCGGTGAAGACGGGACCCGGGGCGAGAACACCGACGGCGCCGGGCTGGTCGCCGCCCTGCGTCGCGGTGCCGGCTTCGACCCCGACGGACGCCGCTGCCTGGTGGTCGGGGCGGGCGGGGCGGCCAAGGCGGCGGCGGCCGCCCTGGCCGACGCCGGGGCGGCAGAGGTGGTGGTGGTGAACCGGACAGCCGGGCGCGGTGCGTCGGCCGCCGCCCTGGCCGGTGCCGTCGGGCGAACGGGTGCACCCGGGGACGCCGCCGGCTGTGATCTGGTGGTCAATGCCACTCCGCTCGGCATGGCGGGCCCGGCCGGCGATGACCCGGCCGGCGATGACCCGGCCGGCGATGAGCCGGTGTGGCCGATCGATCCCGGGCTGCTCAGGCCGGGCCAGACGGTCATCGACCTCGTCTACCACCCGGCGATGACGCCGTGGCTCCTGGCTGCCCGGGATCGGGGTGCCTCGGTGGGGAACGGGTACGGCATGCTCGTCCATCAGGCCGCGCTGCAGCTGGCCGCCTGGACCGGAGTCGACCCGCCGGTGGAGGCCATGTGGGCCGCCCTCGGCCCGACACCGGGGGAGGTCGGGACGGCGGAGGCCGGGGAGGAACCCGCCGCGGGAAGGGCCTCCGGGGGGACGGGTAACCTGTAGCCCCGGAGCCTCGTGGTGAACTACGCCCCTGCGAACATCGCCGTCCGGCCGAGACACCTGTCGGCACGTTTCGACTTCATCCTGGTGGGATCCGACCCTCATCCTCGGGATGATCGGGCTGGTGATGATCTACTCCGCCACCCGGGGCGGGCTGGCCGTGAACGGTGAGGACCCGAGGTACTACCTCAAGCGCCAGGCGGCCTTCATGGTGATCGGGGTGGTGGTGATGGCCGTGCTGGCCGTGTTCGACTACCGGCGTTTCGAGCAGGTCAGCACGGTGCTCTACATCGGGATCCTGCTGGCTCTGGTGGCGATCCTGGCCACTCCGGCCCACCACGGATCACAGCGGTGGTTTCCGCTCGGCCCCCTCCAGTTCCAACCGTCGGAGTTCGCCACCCTGGTGCTGATCATCGCCATCGCCACCTACTGCTCGCGGCGACCGGAGGGCCTCGACTTCCGCGACCTGGTCCGGATGGTGCTCATGGCCGCACTCCCCATCCTCCTCGTCATCAAGCAACCCGACCTGGGCACCGCCATCGTCATGGCGGTCATCCTGATGGTGATGCTGGCCGCGGCCGGCATGCCGGGGCGGTACCTTCTCCTGCTTGTCGTGGGCGCAGTGGCGCTGGTGCTGTTCGCCCTCAATGTGGGGCTCCTCCAGCACTACCAGATCGAGCGACTCACCAGCTTCATCTCGCCCAACGGGGCCAGCCAGAGCGCCACCTACAACGTGACCCAGGCCAAGGACGCCATCGCGGTGGGCGGCATCTTCGGCCGCGGGTTGTTCCACGGTGCCCTGACCAACCTCTCCTACGTTCCCTTCCAACAGACCGACTTCATCTTCTCGGCGGTGGGGGAGCAGGTCGGGTTCGTCGGGGCCGGCATCCTGCTCCTCATCTACGGGGTGGTGGCGTGGCGGGTCCTCCGTACCGCCCAGATGGCCCGGGACAATTTCGGCCGGCTCCTCTGTGCCGGGATCTTTGCGCTGCTGGTCTTCTCGGTCTTCGAGAACGTGGGCATGAACATGGGGATCATGCCGGTGGCCGGCATCCCGCTGCCCTTCCTCTCCTACGGGGGCTCGGCGATGATCGGGTTCTTCGCCGCCATCGGCATCGTGATCAACGTGCACCAGCGGAGCGTCCGATGAACGAGGGGGCGCCCGACCGCGCCGGGGGACCGGCCGCAACATCCACCGGCCTGGTGGTCGGGGACGAGCCCCCCCCGGTTGCGGCCATGGCCGACCCGGACCCCGAGGCGGTCGAGGGCACACCCGGCCCGTCGGTCGGGGAGGAAGCCGCCACGGCGGGAGTGGCGGGAGCGGGGGGAGTGCCGGCCGAGACTCTGGGAGCGGGGCCGCCGCCGGGGTCGGGGGACGTCTCCTCCGGAGGGGATGCGCACGTGTCCGGCGCAGACGGCGAGCCGCAGAAGGAGTCGGGGACGCCGGCCCTTCTCCGATGGGCCACTTCAGCACGGCTCTGGTCAGCGCGGTCACCGTGGAGCTACCCAATCAGCACCCGACCGTCGTCCTCCGCGAGTCCGAGTCGCCGAGGCGCCAGCTCTCGTTCTCGGTCAGCCTCCAGGACGGGGTGGTCCTGTCGCACGCCATGCGGCGCATCCCGACCCCCCGGCCGTTGACCCACGAGCTCCTGGGCGAGGTCCTTCGGGGATTCGACATCGACGTGGTGGCCGTCCGACTGGTCGGCCGGCGCGGCGCGGTCTACTTCGCCGAGCTCGACCTGCGGGGCCCCCGTGGGCGGTCGGTGCACTCGTGCCGTCCCTCGGATGCGCTGGCCGTGGCCATGGTCCATCCGATACCGGTGCCCATCCTCATCGACCGGCGCTTGTTCGAAGAGCTCGGGGATGTGCCCCCGCCCGGTCCGACCCCGGCATCCTCCTGAGACTCTGGTCGGACTCAGGCGCCACTGAGCAATCGCTGGCGACGTTCCTCACCCTGTTCGAACTCGGCCTGGTCGGCGGCATCGGCCGCCGCGCCGCCCTCGTCGGAGATCCGCATGAGCAGGGCGATGATCACGTAGTTGGCCACCAGAGCCGAACCCCCATAGGACACGAAGGGCAGGGTGATCCCGGTGAGCGGGAGCAGCCGGATGACCCCTCCGATGATGAAGAAGGCCTGGAACCCGAGGATCATGGTCAGGCCGACCGCGGTGAGTTTGGCGAATTCGGACCGTGCCGCCTGGGCGATGCGGAACCCGGACCCGACCAGCAGCAGGAAGGCGACGACGACCATGGAGGAGCCGAAGAGACCCATCTCCTCGCCGATGACGGCGAAGATGAAGTCGGTATTCGGATTGGGGATCTGGTAGGCGCCGAATCCGAGGCCCAGTCCCGATCCACCGATCCCGCCGCTGCCGAGGGCGTACCAGGCCTGTCGCAGTTGGTCGCCGGGATCAGTGGGCAAGACCTTCCACGGGTCGAGCCAGGTCTCCACCCGGATGTGGGTCTGGCTCAAGTAGCGGCCGGCCAGATAGGCCCCGATGGCGAACAGGACGACCCCGAGCACGAGGTAGCCGGTCCGTCCGGTGGTCACCCACAGCATGCCGATGAACAGGGTGAACAACATGGCGGAGAACCCGATGTCATGTTCGAGGCTCATGACCCCGATGGCGAATCCCCAGGCCAGCAAGATGGGGATCATCGGGCGCGGGGATCGACGACCAGTCGGTTGCCCAATCGCGCCGTCGGGATGGTGAGCAGCTCCCGCTTCTCGGCGAAGTAGGAAGCGAAGAAGACGCACAGGACGATCTTGGCCAGCTCGACCGGCTGGAACGAGAACCTCCCCGCGTGCACCCACAGCCTGGCGCCGTTGATGTTCTCGCCGAGATGGGGCACCAGCGGAAGCAGCAACAGGACGACCCCTGCCCCCAGCAGTAGGTAACGGTACCGGTCGAGGTCGCGGGACCGGCGGATGAACATCAGTGTCACCACGTAGGCGGCCACGCCTCCGGCAGTCCACGCCGCCTGCAGTGGGGCGAAGTTCCATGCATGGCGAGGGGAGTTGTTGGCGAGGTCGATGCGCAGGATCATCACGTAGCCCAGCCCGTTGAGCAGGAAGGCGATGGGCAGGATCACCGGAAGGGCGTTGGGCACGAAGATGCGATTGGCGATGTGGGCCACCCCGCCGAGCAGCAACATGACCACCAGCAGCGGCACGACGTCGGAGGGCTTCTTGGCCGTGTTGCCGTAGATCATCAGTGCGTAGGCGGCGATGATGATGATCGAGGCCGCCACCAGCAGTCCGAGCTCGGTGCGGCGCCGGGCCTTGAAGGCGCGATGGGCCCGCTTGGAGGTCGAGCCCCGCAGCGTCATGGCCGGCACCCGGGCGAGCCTATCGGCGGCCGGCTGGGCGGCGGTGGAGCCAGGCCCGCCTCGGCCAGCCCGGCGGTACCATGCGCAGCGGTGGAATCATCTCTATGACGAGCCTTCGGTGAGCGACTACACGGCGGTGAGGCCGGGCGTGCCGGGGAGCCGGACCCCGGGTGCCCGCCGCACCGGGTCGATCTGGGCCGCCAGCAGGCTCGGAGCCGGTGAGGGCGCCGATGCCCCGGCCGACCGGCCGGCCGACGCCAGCCGTTTCATCAACCGTGAGCTGTCGTGGCTCGAGTTCGGCGGCCGCCTGCTCCAGCTGTCGGCGGACGAGCGGATACCCCTGTCCGAGCGGGTCAAGTTCCTCTGCATCTTCTCCGAGGGCCTCGACGAGTTCTTCCAGGTGAGGGTGGCCGGGCTCGAGGACCAGGTGGCCGCGGGGCTCCGCACCCGGTCCCCCGACGGGCTGAGCCCGGTCGACCAGCTGGAGGCCATCACCGCCCGGGTCACCGGGCTGGTCGAATGGCAGGGCGCCGTCTTCCGAGACCACCTCGTCCCGGCGTTGGCCGACACCGGGGTGACCATGACCCCGTGGGCCTCCCTCGACCCGGACGGAC
This sequence comes from uncultured Acidimicrobiales bacterium, assembly GCA_963727075.1. Taxonomy (GTDB): domain Bacteria; phylum Actinomycetota; class Acidimicrobiia; order Acidimicrobiales; family RAAP-2; genus Bog-756. The sequence continues at coordinate 851,249 of CAVSET010000006.1, read as the reverse complement.
CGGGCCCATCTGACCGGGGTGTTCAACCGCAACATCTTCCCGATCCTCACCCCGCTGGCCGTCGACCAGGCCCATCCCTTCCCCTACATCTCCGATCTGTTCGCTCAATCTCGTGGTCCGGGTGGACAACCCGGCGACGGGTGAGGGGCGGATCGCCCGGGTCAAAGTGCCGCCACTGCTTCCCCGGTTCGTCGTCCTGCCCGACGGGAGCGCGCTTCGTCCCCATCGAACAGGTCATCGCCGCTCACCTCGGTGCCATGTTCCCGGACATGGATATCGCCGAGCACCATGCCTTCCGGGTCACCCGCAACGCCGACCTTTCGGTGGAGAGGACGAGACCGGCGACCTGATGGCCGCCGTCGAGCTCGAGCTTCGGCGCCGTCGGTTCGGCCAGGCCGTGCGGCTGGAGGTAGAGGCGGGCAGTGTCACCCGACCTGCTGGGCATGCTGGTCTCCGAGGTGGACGTCCCCGAGGAGCAACGTCTATCTGACCGACGTGCCCATCGACCTCGGCGGGCTGCGTTCCCTCACCGAGCTCGAGCAGCCCGAGCTGGCCCTGCCGGTGAACGCCCGCGGTCACCTCGCCGCGTCTCGCCGCCGGGGGCGACCTCTTCGCCGTGCTGGCCGAGCACGACGTCCTCGTCCACCATCCCTACGAGTCCTTCGCCTCCTCGGTCGAAGCCTTCGTCGCCACGGCCGCCGACGACCCCGACGTGCGTGGCCATCAAGCAGACGCTGTACCGCACCGGGGACGACAGCCCGGTCGTGACGTCGCTGATGCGGGCCTCGCAGGCGGGCAAGCAGGTGACCGCAGTGGTCGAGTTGCAGGCCCGCTTCGACGAGCAGGCCAACATCGCCTGGGCCCGGCGCCCTCGAGGAGGCGGGCGTGCAGGTCATCTACGGTCTGGTCTCCCTCAAGACGCATGCCAAGATCTCGCTGGTGCTGCGGAGGGAGGGCGACGAGCTCCGCCGCTACAGCCACATCGGGACCGGCAACTACAACTCGAGGACGTCGCGGGCCTACGAGGACGTCGGGTTGCTCACCGCCTCACCGGACGTCGGCGCCGATCTCGGCGAGCTGTTCAACGCCGCTGACCGGCTCCGGCGACCCGCTCGACCTTCCGAAGCCTGCTGGTCTCACCGGTCTCCACCCGCTCGAGCCTGGTCGAGGCCATCGACGAGCAGGCCCGGGCCGGCCCGGAAGGGCGGATCGTGCTCAAGACCAACGGGCTCACCGACCCGACCGTGATCGATGCGCTCTACCGGGCCTCGCAGGCCGGTGTCCCGGTCGACCTCATCGTGCGCGAGCGGTGCTGCCTGCGGCCGGGCGTGCCCGGGCTGTCCGACCGGATCCGGGTGCGCTCCATCGTGGGGCGTTATCTCGAGCACTCCCGCCTGTTCCGCTTCGGTGGGGAGGGGGACCGTCCCGTCCGGGTATGGATCGGGTCGGCCGACCTCATGGAGCGGAATCTCGACCGTCGGGTCGAGGTGATCGTGCCGATCGACGATCCCGAGCTGCAGGCCCGGGTGGTCGGGATGCTCGACGACGCGCTCCGGGACGAGGCCAACTCGTGGGTGCTCGGGCCTGATGCCGCCTGGACCCGACTCGCCGGGTCCGATCCGGCACCCCTTGGCTTCAGCCTGCAGGATCACCTCGAAAGGCAGGCTCTCGAATCCCTGCGCCATGCGCCACGACGGCTCCCTGAGCCGACCTTCCGGCCTTCGCGCCGCTCCCGAACCGGCTCGCCGAGCCGGAGCCGTCGCCACGGGACCCGGCACCCGATGGTGGCGGCGGGGGCGGTCGAGGGAGCGCTCGACCCCCACGTTCGAACGCTCGGTCGGCCGTCGGGTCGGGCTCCGTCCGGTCCACCCCGGCCCCGCTCCGGATCCGCCAGCCCGCCGGCCTGGACTCGACCCCCCTGGACGATCCGGCGGTGAACGAAGCGGTGGAACCGCTGGTAGATCGGTCGGCGCTCGAATTCGAGTGAGCGCGTAGGCCAGCCCGCCGAAGGGGATGGGCAGCCAGAAGTTCACCGCTCGGTAGGCCAGCACGCCCGAGAGCGCCTGGCCGGCGGTGGGCCCGAAGCCGGTGATCATCGACACCAGAACGAACTCGACCACGCCGAGACCGCCCGGGCGTGATGGGGATGGCGGCCAGGATGTTGGCCAGGCCGTAGGCCAGGAGCAGATCGATCGGTGAGATGAAGTGGCTGAATGCGGCGACGAAGACCCACAGCGATGCGGCGTCGAGCAGCCAGTTGGCTGCGGCCCAGCCCATTGCCCGTCGGGTCAGCGCCCGGTTCTCGGTGAGCGCCGGCGAACCGGGCGGCCAACCGCTCGACCAGCGCGGTCGTCCGGTCGGCGTCGAGGAACCGGATTCGGCCGGCGATGCGGCGGATGACCCGACTGGCCCGCTGCTGGCCGTGGGTCAGCAGGTAGAAGAGGCCGCCGAAGGCGCCGAGCAGGATGACACCGACCCCGGCGGCCACGATGACCAGGATCGACGCCGACTGGGACTGGCCCCCGTGGTGACTGGCCGGGAGCGTGGAAGCCGTGGGTCACGAGGAAGGCCACCAACGAGAGCCAGAACATGACGTTGAGCACCACCGCCGAGCCGATCCCTTGGGTGCCGAGGGCGAAGCCCGCATCGGAACCGGTGACCTCGGACTGGGTGAGCAGGCGGTACCCGAGGGCCGCGCCTGGAGCGGTGCCCCCCGGCGACACGTGGCTCAGGGCGAGCGTCGACATGTTGATCCGGAACAGCCGGAACCGCTTGGGCCCGTCATGCGGCAGCACGGCATGGGTGAGCTGGGTGTAGGCGGCCAGGGCCCCGATCTCGAGCAGCAGTCCGATGGCCAGATAGCCGAGGTGGATGTGGGCGAGCGAATTGACTTCGGCCCGGTGGCTGGCCATGAGGGGCAGGGCCACGTAGAACACGAAGAGGAAGACGAGGACCGTACCCACGCTCAGGCGGACCTCCCGGCGGACGAACGGTCCCCGGTGCCACCAGCGACGGTGGAGCGGGGACGCGTCGAGCTTCCGACTCGGCCACCATCTCCTCCATGTTGGCACGCCGCCGGTCTCGAACCTGACATGCTGGCGGCGTGGTGGAACCGGTCGACAAGGCGACGGGGGTCGGCGCCGGCCCGGTGGTGGACGGCAACAGTGCCGACCAGGGGGTCGGGTCAGACCATCTCGAGCGGGAGCCGGTGAGCCGCGTGACGGTCCCGGAGCCTGCCACCGTGGTGAGCGAGTCGGCCTCGGAGCGCAGCGACCGCGAGATCGGGCCCGACGCTCCCCGCCGGGACCGGCTGTTCGCGGCCGCGTCGGCCAAGGGCGTCCCACTGCGCACCATCCTCACCGTGGACGCGGTGGTCGTCGTCACCTGGGTCCTCTACCGGCTCGTCGGCCGGCTGCACGAGGTCATCCTCTGGATGTTCATCGCCGCCTTCATCGCCCTGGTGCTCAACCCGGCGGTCAACTTCCTCCAGCGGCACCGGTTGCGCCGGGGATCGGCCATCGGCGTCGTGTTCGCCGGCGCGGTCTTGGCCTTCATCGGGCTGCTCGGGCTGTTCGGCTACCCCTTGGTGAACTCGCTCACCCATGTGGCCCATAGCCTGCCCACCATGGTGCAGCAGCTGCAGAAGGGCCACGGCTGGTTGGCCCACACGTTGCAGCGGTTCCACCTGCTGTCCTGGGTGCAGAAGAACGCCCCCAAGCTGGAGTCAGCGGCGCACAACCTGAGCAAGCCCGCCCTGGCCGAGGGCGCCAACCTGGGCAAGGCGGTCTTCTCGACCATCCTGTCGCTCACCACCATCGCCTTCCTCTCCCTCTTCATGCTGCTCGAGGCGCCCAACCTCCGCCGCAGCTTCCTCGGCTCCCTGCGGCCGAACCGGCGTCAGATGGTCGAGGACATCGCCCACCAGGTCTCCCGGCAGGTGAGCGCCTACGTGCTCGGCACCATTGCCCTCTCCCTCATGTTCGGCGTGGTCATCCTGGTCACCCTGTTGATCCTCGGCGTTCCCTTCGCGCTGCTCATCGGGCTGTGGGTGGCCCTGGTCGCCATGATCCCCCTGGTCGGCGGACTCATCGCCGGCGTGCCGAGCGTGGTCATCGCCCTGCTCCACTCGCCGACCGCCGGTGTGGTCGTCGCCATCGTCTTCGTCGGGTTCCAGCTGGTCGAGAACCATTTCATCTACCCGGTCGTGATGAGCCGGTCGGTACGGATGAACCCCCTCTGGGTACTGCTCTCGGTGCTGATCGGCGCCAATCTCGGAGGTGTGTTCGGATCGGCGCTCGGCGGCCTGACCGGGGCGCTCGTGGCCATCCCGGTCGGGGGGGCCATCCAGGTGATCTTCCGAGAGGGCTGGCAGCACACCGAGGCCGCCGAACCGCCCGACGACCCGAACGCCGAGGTCGCCCCGCTGGCCGAGCGCTGACCAGCCGGACCCGAACCCTTCCGTCGAGAGGCGTTCTCCTAAGCTGCAGCCATGGACGTGCTGGTGGTGCTGCCCACCTACAACGAGTCCGAGAACATCGACCGGGTGCTCCGGCGTATCCGGCACGCACTGGCGGCGGCCACGGTCCTGGTAGTCGACGACGGGAGCCCCGACGGCACGGCCGAGATCGCCGAGACAGTCGGCAATGAGCTCGGCAACATCGAGGTCATGCGTCGCCACGAGAAGTCCGGACTGGGGAGCGCCTACCGGGCCGGGTTCCGCTGGGGCCTCGACCGGCATTTCGACGCCTGCGTGGAGATGGACGCCGACCTCTCCCACGAACCGGAGGCCCTGCCCGAGCTGGTCGGAGCCCTCTCCTCCGGATGCGAGCTGGCCGTCGGGTCGCGGTACGTGCCCGGGGGCGTCATTCCGAACTGGGCCTGGCACCGGCGGCTGCTGTCCCGAGGTGGCAACGTCTACGCCTCGGCCCTGTTGGACCTCGGAGTGGCCGATTCGACGTCGGGCTTCCGGGCCTATGCCGCCTCGGTGCTCCGCCGGATCGAGCTCGACCGCATCCTGGCCGACGGGTATGGCTTCCAGATCGAGATGACCTACCAGGCCAAGCTGGCCGGCGCCTCCATCGTCGAGGTCCCCATCCGGTTCGTCGACCGGGTCGACGGCGAGTCGAAGATGTCCACCACGATCGTCGTCGAGGCCTTCGGGCTGGTGACGTGGTGGGGGCTCCAACGGATGGGGCGAGCGCTCCGGAGCCGGCCCCGCCCCGCCTCCCCCGTCTGATGGGGTCACCGGTGGCGGGGGCCGGTCACATCCTGGTCGTGGACGATGAGCCCTACATCACCGACGTGGTCACGGCGGCGCTTCGCTTCGAGGGGTTCGTGAGCGAGGACGCCTCGACCGGCGCCGTGGCCCTGGAAAAGGCGCTGTCCGGGGCCTACGACCTCATCGTGCTCGACGTCATGCTGCCCGACATCGAGGGGTTCGAGGTCTGCCGCCGGCTGCGGGCGGAGGACGTCCTCACCCCGGTGCTCTTCCTCACCGCCCGGGACGCCACGGCCGACAAGCTGACCGGTCTGGCCGAGGGTGACGATTATGTGACCAAGCCCTTCAGCCTCGAGGAGCTGGTGGCCCGCATCCGGGCCGTGTTGCGCCGGACGTCATCGGACGAACCGGCTTCCGCAGGCCGCATCGGCTTCAGCGACCTGGTGATGGACACCCGCACCCACGAGGTGTGGCGAGGCGACCACCTGGTCGAGCTGACCGCCACCGAGTTCAACCTGCTCCACTACCTGGTGCTGCACCGCCGGCAGGTGCTGTCGAAGGCGCAGATCCTCGCGGCGGTGTGGGAGGACAGCTTCATGGGGGATTCCAACATCGTGGAGATCTACATCTCGTACCTACGCAAGAAGATCGACTGCTACGACCCGCCGCTCATCCACACCATCCGGCGGGTGGGGTACAGCCTGCGCGAGCCATATCGATGAGGCTCCGGCGGCGCCTCATCGCCACCATGATCCTGCTGGTGGCACTCGGCCTCGCCGCGGTCGACATCATCACCCTCACCTCGCTCCACTCCTACCTCTATGGCCGGGTGGACGCCCAGCTCAACGGGGCCTCCCGCCTGCTGACCACCTTCGTCGCGCAGGCCGAGGCGCGCGGGTTCACCGTGACCAAGGGCTCCATCCAGTCGAGAGTCGGGCCCGACGTCTACGTCGAGCTCGTCGACCCCGCCGGGAAGGTGTCGTTGGCCCGGCCCTCGCGCACCGCCTACCAGGTCGACCCGTCGCCCCGGCTCCCCTCCCCGCTGCCGGTGCGGGCCGCCCCCGACCCCGATCTGCCGACCCGGCGGAATCAGGCCTACCACCCCCGTTCCGGGACCGTCACGGTGGGCTCGGCCGTCTCCGACGGCCCGGCCTATCGCCTGCAGGCCACCTCGCTCCCGGGGGAGACGTTGGTCGTGGCCACGCCGCTCGACGCGGTCGAAGCCACCCTTCGCTCGCTCCGCAACATCGAGCTGGCCCTGTCGCTCGGGCTGCTGGCCACCTTGTTCGTGCTCATGAGCGTGCTCGTCCGGCTCGGCCTGAAACCGCTCGAGGACATGACCAAAGAGGCCGACGCCATCGCCGCCGGTGACCTCACCCGCCGGCTCCATCCGACCGAGGGCAAGGGAGAGGTGGCCAGGCTGGGCCGGGCGCTCAACGCCATGCTGGCGCAGATCGAGACGGCCCTGGACCAGCGGGCCGAGTCCGAGGAGCGGCTGCGCAGCTTCCTGGCTGACGCCTCGCACGAGCTGCGAACCCCACTGACCTCGATCCGCGGCTACGCCGAGCTGCTGCGCAAGGAGGTGATCGAGGACCCGTCCAGCCGCGACCGGGCCTTGTCCCGCATCGAGCAGGAGGCCGCCCGCATGGGGGCGTTGGTCGGGGACCTGGCCGTCCTGGCCCGCGAGGGGGAGGGCCCCGAGCCGGTCCGGCACCGTGTCGACCTGGCCGCCGTGGCGGCCAATGCCGTGGCCGACGCCCGGGCCGTCGACGCCAGCCGTCCGATCGGGCTGCGGGTGGCGCCGGACGTGGCGGTGTCCGGGGAGGACGCCCGGCTCGAGCAGCTGGTCCACAACCTGCTGGCCAACGCCCTGACCCACACCCCGGCCGGCACGCCCGTCGACGTGCAGGTGTCGGTGCAGGGGACCGAGGCGGTGCTCGAGGTCACCGACCGGGGTCCGGGCATGAGCACCGAGCAGGCCGAGCACGTGTTCGACCGCTTCTACCGCGGCGACGCCGCCCGCCTCGACGGCGGCTCCGGGTTGGGGCTGTTCATCGTGGCCCGCCTGGCCCATACCTTCGGCGGGCGGGTCTCGGTCGACACCGATCTCGGGTGGGGCTCGACCTTCCGGGTGGCGTTGCCCCTTTACGATGTGGCCGAGCGAGAGGGCGGACGGGAGCGGGAAGATGCTGGCATCGATTGAACGGGGGACCGGCCCTCCGGTGCTGCTCCTCCACGGCCAGCCCGGTACCGGTGCGTCCTGGAGCCCGCTGGTGGTGCGACTGGAACCGGAGTTCCGCGTCCTCGCTCCCGACCGCATCGGCTACGGGGCCTCGGCCGGAGAGGCTCGGGGACTGGCCGCCAACGCTGAGCTGTTGGCGGAATTCCTCCGGGACCGCCGGGCCGGCCCGGCCACCGTGGTGGCGCACAGCTGGTCGGGCGGCGCGGCCGTGCTGCTAGCCGATCGATACCCGACCCTGGTGGGCAGCCTGGTATTGGTCGGGGCGGCCTGCACTCCCGACAGCGTCGGTGCCCTGGACCGGTGGCTCACCGTCCCCGGAGTCGGGGACGTCCTCACGGTGGCCGGCCTGGCCGGCATCGGTTCGATCCTGCCCTGGGCGAGAGGGCTGGTGCTCCCGCTGGTGCCGACCCGCGTGCGGGACCAGGTGGCTGCCGCCCTGCCCGACACGGGCGTGATGGGGGAGGCACGCGGGGCCCGCGGGCGGGCCAAGCGATCGTTCATGATCGAGCAGCAGGCGCTCCTCGACGAGCTCCCGGCGGTCACCGCCGTCCTCGGTTCTCTGGACCTGCCCGTGGCGGTGGTGTGCGGCCAGTGGGACCTGGTGGTGCCCGCTCGGGCTTCGGTCAGCTTGGCCCGGGCCATCCCCGGTGCCCGGCTCACCATCGTGCCTCGGGCCGGTCATTTCGTGGCTCGTGACGACCCCGACACCCTGGCCGAGGTGATTCGGGACACCGCCCCGGCGGCGTCCACTGGCCGGCGGGTGCGCCCGATCGGTTGAACGAGGCGTCAGTAGGGGATCAGCTGACCGCCTGGTGCCGGTGCGCCGGGCCGGGCAGGGCGAAGCGGAGGCCTGGCACCAGGGCGTCGAAGACCGCGTTGAACTTGAGGTTGGTCTCGGCGAGCTCGGCCCGCGGGTCGGACCCCTCCACGATCCCCACGCCGGCGGCCAACCGCGCCGTGCGGTCGCGGATGGAGACGGCCCGGATCCCGAGCATCCACCGGCCGTCACCGCGGCTGTCGAGATAGCCGACCGGCCCGGCGTAGCGGCCCCGCGACTGCGGCTCGAGACGGGCGATGAGGGATCGGGCCGCCTCCGCCGGGACGCCCCCGACGGCCGGGGTCGGGTGCAGGGACCCCACCAGCTCGAGGACGGAGGGAGGTCGGCCGCCGTCCCGCCGGCCGAGGGTCCCGGTGAGTGAGGTGCCCAGGTGCACGATGTTGTGCAGGTGCACGAGGTGGGGGCCGGGGGGCACGTCGAGCGCACTGCAGAGGGGGCCGAGGCGTTGGGCGATGGCCTCGACCACCAACCGGTGCTCGTTGGCGTCCTTCTCCGAGCGGAGGAGCTCGGCCGGGAAGATGCTCTCCTCGGTCGTTCCGATCGGTTCGGCCGCCCCGATCGGCGCGGCGGCCCGGTCGGCGGTCCCGGCCAGCGGCCGGCTGTGGACCCGCAGGCCCCACCGCTCGACCAGCAGCTCGGGACTGGCCCCCACGAACTGGCCGTCGGCGTCCGGCAGGGAGAAGACGGTGCAATTGGGTTCGAGCTGGTGGAAGCGGCGTAGGAGGCCGCCGACGTCGATGGCGTCGTCGGTGGTCAGCTCCACCTGGCGGGCCAGCACCACCTTGGACAGCTGGCCGCGGTGGATGGTGGCCAGCGCCTCGTCCACCATGGCCTCGAAGGAGTCGTCGGTCGAGAGCGGCGAGATCACGGGGTGTGACGGCCGTCGGTCGGAGGCGGCACTGCTGTGGGCGAGGAGCCAGGATCGGAGCCCCTCAGGACCGGCCGGCAGGTGCGAGCGATCGGTGACGGCCAGCGTCACCCACTCCTGTCCGGAGGGCTCGATGCCGAAGACGACCTCCGGGACGGTGAGGGTCGCCGGCGCCGATCGGTCGAAGGGGAGGGCGCCAAAGGCCATGACCCCCGTGGGCGGACCGACCCGGTCGTCGCAGGGAACCGAGGCCAGGCCCCGGGCGGCGGCTTCGAGGTCGGCCGGCCTGTCGAGCCCGTGCGGGAGGGGGACGGTGACGACGCGTCCGAGGCCCACGAGGACCCGACCCTCGCTCACGAAGGCGATGCCCTCCGATCCGGCCAGGGCGAACGGGTCGACCGCCGGCCCCGGGTCGAGCGCCCACCGTGCTGCCACCACGTCGGCCAGCGGGCTCACCGGAGCCCTCGGCGGGTGGCCGTCAGGAGCTGGCTCAGGCCGCCCGACAGGGGGTGTCGGTTGACGGTGGAGAACCCGGAGCTCAGGAGCATCGATCGCAGCTCCGCCGTGGTCGGCAGGTAGGCGGTCGACTTCGGCAGGTAGCGGTAGGCATCCGCATCGGAGACGAGACCTCCGATGAGTGGTACGGCCCGGTGGAACCAGATGCGGTGGCCGGCGCGGAGGGGCCCGCGCTCGGGTTCGCCTACTTCGAGGAGGCTGATGCGTCCCCCCGGCCTGACCACCCGTCCCAGCTCATCGAAGACCGCGCCGAGGTCGGTGAAGTTGCGCAGGGCGTAGCCGCAGGTCACGCCGTCCACCGAGCCGGCCGCCAGCGGCAGTCGGGCTCCGTCGGCCTGAGCCAGCGGAAATGCGGTGCGGTTGGCGGCGAGCATCCCCGACGACAGGTCAATACCGATGGGGCGCACCCCGAGGCTGGCGAGGATGGTCAGCAGGTCACCGGTGCCACAGGCCAGGTCCAGGACCCGTGAACCCCTCGGCAGTCCGAGGGCCTGGGCCGCCTGCCGGCGCCACCGCTGGTCGAGCCGAAAGGTCATCATGCGGTTGACCAGGTCGTAGCGGGGCGCAATGGTGTCGAACATGGTCCGGACCAGCTCGGTCTTCTCCGGACCGCTCGGGAGTCCGGCCCGGCCCGATCGCTCGGCCACGTCGATGCCCGGCGGAGTCGTCCGGTCCGATCCGCTCACGGGAGCAGGGCCCGATCGCTGTCCACCGGCCCGTTGGGAGGATCGACGGCCTCGGCTCCGATTCGATCGAGGACGGCCCGGCGCTCTTCTGGCGACCCGAGGTGCTCCACGTGGTCGAGGGCCGCTTTGACCAGTGTGCGGGTGAAGTGGTGTCCGACGAGGGTGTTCACCGCCGGGAGGAGCTCCGCGTAGGCCTGGAGGAGGCCTTCCACGTCGGGCTCCCCGGTTCGGGCCGGCCCCGGTGTCGTACCCGTCTGGGGTGACCGGCCCTGCCGGAGGGGCTCCCGCACGTAGGCCGAGAACATGGCCACCGCCTCGCGGGCCACCGCCTCGGTCGCCCGGTGGTGACGGCGGGCCAGGTCGAGCAGGGCGGAAAGCGGGATGCCCCAGTCGAGCAGCAGCAGCCCGGCCCGCGACGCGGCCACGTCCTCTTCCGTGTAACGCTCGTGGCCGCCTATCCGACGGGGGATGAGCAGTCCCTCGGCTTCGACCGCCTTGAGCAGGGCCAGCGGCACACCGGTGGCCGCGGCCAGCTCGGCGAGGGTGAGCGCCTCGCCCTTGTCGTCGCCGGGAACCGAGGTGGGGGCGGTGTGCTCGCCACCGGTGGCACCGGCCGCCGACGGTTCGCCGGCCCCGGACAGCTCGGCCACCAGGGCCTCGTCGGCGGCGTCGAGGTCTCCCGACAGAAGCCGGGCGATGGTGGCCAGCGTGAAGCCGCGCTGCTGCAACGTGCGGATGCGTTCGAGACGGGCCTGGTGGGCGTCGGTGTACCAGGCCAGCCGGCCCTGCTCGGCGGGGCGGGTCGAGGAGGCCCTTGCTCTGGTAGTAGCGGATGGTGTCGACCGAGACCCCGGCCCGGGCCGACAACTGTTCGACCCGCATGTCCATGCCGTCATTCTAGGAGTGATCGCTCGCATTGTCGGAGCGGCGACCCGGCTGCAGGCGGTGGCCCCTGGTCGGACTGCCGGAGGGAGGTCGCCGCTCGGACGCCACCGACGGCGTCAGTGGCGGGTGTCAGTGGCGGGCGTCAGGGGCGGGTGTCAGTGGCGGGTGTCAGTGGAGGGTGTCAGTGGAAGTAGCGGTAGACCACCTGGGCCACACAGCTCGGCTTGGTCGACCCCTCGGTGTCGAAGGTGAGGTCGAGGACGACCTGGACACCGCCGGAGACGTCCTCGACCTGGGCCACGGCCACACCGAGCCTGAGATTGCTTCCGACCGGGACCGGGGCTGGGAAGCGGACCTTGTTGCAGCCGTAGTTGACCCCCATCGAGGCGCCCTCGACGGTGAGGACCTCTCCGAGGTACACCGGGGCCAACGAGAGCGTGAGGTAGCCGTGGGCGATGGCCTTCCCGAAGGGGCCGCCGGCCGCCCGTTCGGGATCGACGTGGATCCACTGGTGGTCGCCGGTGGCTTCGGCGAACAGATTGATCTGCTCCTGCTCGATCCGGTGCCACGCGCTGTAGCCGAGGTGCTGCCCGGCCAGGTCGTGGAACGTGTCGATGCCCTTCACGGTGGTAGCCATGCAACGACTGTAGGGGAGGAGCCGCCGGCCGACCAACCGTCGGCGGGCCGTCTCCTCCCTGGTGACGGACTGCCTCGCTGGCAAGGTGAGGTGCTCCTTCGACCCGGGCTCAGCACCTCCTAAGCGAGGGTCGCTCGGTACGCTGGCCCCGTGGCCCTCGAGCACCACCATCGGAACCTGCAGGGCGGGGGAGCGCGCGCCGCCGTCTTCGGGGTGAGCGACGGTCTGGTCTCCAACGTGGCCCTGATCCTCGGTATGGCCGGCGCCCACGCCTCGGCCGGCGCGGTGCGTCTGGCCGGACTGGCCGGCCTCATCGGTGGTGCCTTCTCCATGGCCGCCGGCGAGTACGTCTCGATGCGCGCCCAGTCCGAATTGCTCCAGCGCGAGCTGGACGTCGAGCGCCAGGCCATTCATCACGATCCCGAGGAGGAGCGCAAGGAGCTGGCTGCCATCTACGAGAGCCGGGGCCTCGACTCGGGCCTGGCCGATGAGCTCTCGGGCAAGATGATGCGCAGCCCGGAGCTGGCCCTCGAGACCCATGCCCGTGAAGAGCTCGGGATCAACCCGGGCCAGACCGGGAACCCGATCCAAGCGGCCGTCTCGTCCTTCATCAGCTTCGCCCTGGGAGCGGTGATCCCGCTCCTGCCTTGGCTGTTCACCGGGGGTACCACGGCGACTCGATGGTCCATGGCGCTCGGGGCCGTGGCCGCGCTCGGGGTGGGCGCCGCGCTGGCTCACTTCACCGGACGGTGGTGGCTATGGTCGGCCGCCCGGCAATTGCTGATCTCGGGCATCGCCGCCGGTGTCACCTACTCGCTCGGCCACGTGGTCGGGCTGGGCTGACTTCCCGGGGATCCCCCGGCCATGCGACCGGCGTCGCTCAGGCCGGCTCAACCGCGGCGATGTAGGCCCGGTCGACGTGCTGGTCGGTGAAGCCGAGCGACCGGTACATGGACCGGGCCGGTTGGTTGGCGTCGTCGACGTAGAGCATCCCGATCCGCAGGCCTCGACCGGCCAGCCAGTCCAGTCCAGCGAGGGTGAGGGCGCGTCCCCATCCCCGCCCGTGGAAGTCGGGGTCGACCCCGATGACGTAGATCTCGCCCATGGGAGGGTCGGCGCCGGCATGCACCTTCGTCCAGCAGGACCCGACCAACCGCCCCTCGTCCTCGAACAGGAGGAATCCGGCGGGATCGAACCACGGCTCCTTCTCGCGCTCGAGCAGTCGATCGAGATCCCAGTGGCCCTGTTCGGGGTGGGTGGCGAAGGCTCGGCTGTTGGTGGCCAGCCAGGCCGTCTCGTCCAGTCCTGGACGGAACGGCCGGGTGGTGACGGCCGGTGTGGGCTTGTCGGCGGGTAGCTCGGGCAGAGGCAGGGCACACCGCATCTGCACGAGGTTTCGCTCGACACGGAACCCGTGGGCCGCGGCCAAGGCGTCGTCGCCGTCCGTGGCCTTCGAGGCCCAGAGACGAAAGGTCCCGCCACCCCTTCGACGTACCTCGACGACGGACGAGGTGAGCAGAACCTCGGCGACGGCCACCGGTTCCTCGGTGGTTGGATCGACCACCATCTCGACGGCGTAGGCCCGGCTCGGGGTGTCGCCGTCGATCTGTGCGTACCCGGAGAGCCCCGGCCGGTCGGACTGCCGGGCCACCAGGCCGACGTACACGTGGCCGTCCCCAGACGTGTCGCCGCCCCCTTCGGCGGCCCGCGCCAGGGCCAGGCGCTTCTGCTCACCGAGGGCCGGATGGCGGCGCGCGTCGGAGGTCCGATGGAGCAGGGTGGTGATCTCACGCTCCAGGGCCGGGCCGGGCGCGGTCACCACCGCCAGGACGAGACCCTCCATGACGGCACGCTACCGGTAGTCTGCGGGCGATGGCCCGACCCCGTTCCCCGGCCGGGCGCGCCAGGACCGCCAACCAGCGACTGACCAACGTCTTCCCCGGGACGGCCAAGGAGCTGTGCGCCCTCGACCACGACGGCCCCTTCCAGTTGCTGGTGGCCACCATCCTCTCGGCCCAGTGCACCGACGAGCGGGTCAACATGACCACCCCGGCCCTCTTCGCCCGGTACCCGGACGCGCCGTCGCTGGCCGCGGCCGATCTGGTCGAGGTCGAGGCCATCGTCCGGCCGACAGGGTTCTTCCGGGCCAAGTCCGCCAGCCTGGTCGGCATGGCCACCGCGGTGGTCGACCGCTTCGGTGGGGAGGTGCCGACGGCCATGGCCGACCTGGTCACCCTGCCCGGAGTGGGTCGCAAGACGGCCAACGTGGTGCGGAGCGTGGCCTTCGGGCTCCCCGGCCTCCCGGTCGACACCCATGTGCAACGCCTGTCCCGGCGACTCGGCCTGACCGAGGAGACCGATCCGGTCAAGGTCGAGCTGGCCCTCAACCCGCTGGTGCCGGCATCGGAGCGCGGTGGATTCAGCCTGCGCCTGATCCTGCACGGCCGGGCCACCTGTCAGGCGCGCACCCCCCGATGTGGGAGTTGCGTGCTCTCCGACTTCTGCCCGTCGGCCACCGAAAGGATGATGCCGGACGGGCCGCTGCCGGACCCCGGTCGCGGTGGCGCGTCTCCCCGCCGGTCACCGGCTTGAGCGACGCGAGCTGCTGCCGGGCTCGGGCCTCGAACCATTGCCCGGCCGGCATGACGCCAGACGCCGTCGCGTTTGCCCGATACAAGGAGGTCTCAGCCGGCGCCGGCGAAATGGCAGTCGGGGAGCAAATGGCAGTCGGGGAGGAGGACGACGTCGGCGCTTTCCGGATCATCCCGTTGGGTGGGCCCGATCTCATGTTGTGACCGCAGCAACTCGGCGAAAGACCGGGACGACGGACGGGCCAAGCTCGTCCTCACCACGGGCCTGATGGATTCGCACCGACCGCACCGTCCCGGCCTCGTGACAACCGGCCAACGGTCGCGACCCGCTACCGGGGTTGCCGGTGAGGACTGTTGTGGCAGTCGTCCGCCCGAAGAGAGGACCATCGGCGTCGCGTCAATAGTGGCGCAACAACTGCCAGATCTACCGTCGCCTCGGTGCTCACGCCGGATGATGCGCGACCATGCAGACGTCGGCACCGACGCGACACTCTGCTACCTGGACGTTCGGGGCCGGTCGGGTTCGGGCCGAGTCGCGTTCGCGTGGTGGGCGACTGGTAATGACCACGAAAACATGATGATCTAGAGATCTCGGAACCGGTTCCCGCCAACTGGTTCCGCAGAGCGGTGTTCGGGATCCGCCGCCCGGCCCGCTCCCGCGAAGGCACCCTTCGGGGTGCCTTCGCCGTGTTCGGCCGCATCTGTCGCCGGCGGACCTCAGGCGGTCACTGACGTCCGAGGGCCTTGGCCAATCGGGCCAACCGACGATTGGCGGTGGCGAGGGCGCGCTCGATGGCGAACAGCTCCCGGGCCGTCTCCTCGTCCCTGGCCGCGTGAGCGGCATCGGCATGGCTGGTGACCCGCCGGGTGAGCTCGTCGAGGGCGGTGGCGAGGGAGGACAGCTCTGCAGATGAGGACGGCATCGGGCGATCATGGCATCCCGGGCGGGGCGCGAGGGGCGGGCTGCAGGCCGAAAACGGCGAGTGGTCCGGTAGGATCGGCTGGTCATGGGTCTGCGTCGCCTCGATCTCCGCGGCCTCGACGGCCGGAATGGCCTCCAGCAGGTCCTGGCGCGCCCGGCGGGCGACCCCGACGAGTGCTCGGGCACGGTGGCCACGGTGCTGGCCGAGGTGCGACGGGAGGGCGATGCCGCCATCCGGCGCCTGACGGCTCGCTTCGACGGAGTGGAGGTGGACGAGCTCCGGGTGGACCCGGCCGACATGGACGAGGCGCTCGCAGCGCATCCCGGCCGACCTCCGTCACGCGCTCCAGGTGGCCCACGAACGTATCCTCGCCTACCACGTCCACGAGTCGGCCGGCAAAGAGCCGGACGACTTCGAGTCGGGTGGCATCGGCGTGCGCCACCTGGTGCGACCGGTCGGACGGGCCGGGTGCTACGCGCCGGGGGTCGGGCCCGCTATCCCTCGACGGTGCTGATGTGCGTGGTGCCGGCCCGCGTGGCCGGGGTCGGCCGGGTCGTGCTGTGCGTGCCGCCGGCGGCCGACGGCCGCATCGACGACGCCTCCCTGGCTGCGGCCGCGCTGGCCGGGGTGGACGAGGTGTACCGGGTGGGAGGGGCCCAGGCCATTGCGGCCATGGCCTTCGGAACCGAGTCGATCGAGGCGGTCGACGTCATCGTCGGACCGGGCAACCGCTACGTGGCCGAGGCGAAACGCCAGGTCTCCGGTGTCGTTGGCATCCCCTCCGCGTTCGCCGGTCCCTCCGAGGTGGTGGTCATCGCCGGTCCGGACACCCCGCCCGAGCTGGCGGCCATCGACCTGGTCGTCCAGGCCGAGCACGGTCCTGAGGGGCTGGCCTGGTTGGTCACCTGGTCGGAGACCGTGGCTGATGCGGTGGAGAAGGACGTCGACCGTCTGGTGCGGGCCTCGACCCGTCGGGCCGACCTCGAGGCCACCCTCGGGACCGGCGGCTGTGTGGTGGTGGTGGACGGGCCCGAGCAGGCCGTGCGCGGTGGCGAACGTCGTGGCCCCCGAGCATCTGGAGATCCTGACCGACGACGCCGACACCCTGCTGCCCCTGGTCGACTCGGCCGGAGCCGTCTTCCTCGGACCGTTGTCGCCGGCCAGCATGGGCGACTACCTGGCCGGTCCCAACCACGTTCTCCCGACCAACCGGACCGCCCGGTTCGCCAGCGCCCTGCGGGTGGACGACTTCCGCCGCCACATGCATGCCGTGACCGTGACCGCCCCCGCCCTCGAGGCGCTCGGGCCGGCCATGGTGACCTTGGCCGAGACCGAGGGTCTGCCGGCCCATGCCGAGTCGGTGAGGTTGCGATGGCAGGGTTAGAGCCGATCCGACCGGGGTTCCCCTCGGTGCGGCCCGACCTCGACGCGCTGACCGGGTACCACTCGGCCCAGGCGGAGGTGGCGGTCCGCCTCAACACCAACGAGTCCCCACTGCCGCCTCCTCCGAAGTGGTTCGACGCCTTCCGCGCCGGATTGGCCGACATCGACTTCAACCGGTACCCAGACCGGCATGCGGCCGAGCTGCGCCGGGCGCTGGCTCGCAGCCACGACGTGCGCCCCGACCAAGTGTTCTGCGCCAACGGCTCCAATGAAATCCTCCAACTGCTGCTGCTGGCCTACGGAGGTCCCGGACGGACCGCGGCCCTCTTCGAGCCGACCTACTCGCTGCACCGGCACATCGCCATGATCACCGGTACGGACGTCGTCGCCGGCCGCCGGGGCGAAGGGTTCGTCCTCGACCTGGACGAGGTCAAGCGGGTGATCGGTGCCCACGAGCCGGTGATGACCTTCTTGTGCTCGCCGAACAACCCGACCGGTATCGCCGATTCACCGGACCAGATCTCGTCCGTCCTGACGATGGCCTCCGGCCTGGTGGTGGTGGACGAGGCCTACGGGCAATTCGCGGCCAGCTCCGCCCTCGACCTCCTGCGGAGGGGCAGTCCGGGATCCGACCGCATGGCGGTGGTACGCACGTTCTCCAAGACGTGGTCCCTCGCCGGGCTGCGGCTGGGGTACGTGATCGCCGACCCTGAGGTCATCGAAGCCTGCGAGATGGTGACCCTGCCCTACCACCTCGATTCGGCGAAACAGTTGGCCGGTCGCCTGGCCCTCGAGTTCCGCGCCGAGATGGAGACCACCGTGGCCATGTTGAAGGAGGAGCGGGGCCGGATTGCCGCCGCGCTGGCCGAGCTGCCGGTGGAGACCTGGCCGTCGGACGCGAACTTCATCCTCTTCCGGCCGCTGACGATCGATGCCTACGAGCTGTGGTCCAGGCTGCTCGACGCCTCGGTTCTCGTGCGAGACTGTTCGCGGTGGCTCGGCGTCACCGGTTGCCTACGCGTCACCGTCGGGCTGCCGACGGAGAACAACCGATTCTTGAACGCACTCTCCCGGAGCCTCCGATGACCATCTCGACCCCGACCGCCCACCGGACGGGCTCCGGTCGCCGGACGACCAAGGAGACCGCCGTCGACGTGCAACTCGATGTCGACGGGTCGGGCACCTGCGACGTGTCGACCGGGCTGCCGTTCTTCGACCACATGATCGGACAGCTGGGTCGCCACGGTGGGTTCGACCTCACGGTGGTGGCCCGCGGCGACCTCGACGTCGATGCCCATCACACCGTGGAGGACGTCGGGATCGTGCTGGGGGAGACGCTGTCCTCCGCACTGGGGGACAAGGCCGGCATCCGTCGCTTCGGATCGATCGCCCTCCCCCTGGACGAGGCGCTGGTGGAGGTGGCCCTCGACCTGTCGGGACGGCCGTACCTGATGTACGACATCGAGTTCCCCCCCGACACCAAGGCCCTCGGGTCACCGCCGTTCGACCCGCAGCTGGCCGAGGAGTTCTGGCGGGCCTTCGCCACGGCCGCGGCCCTCACCTTGCACGTACGGCGCCGTTCGGGCAAGAACACCCACCACGTCATCGAAGCATCGTTCAAGGGGGTGGCTCGGGCCCTTCGGGACGCGGTGCGGTTCGAGGGCGGCGGCGTCCCTTCCACCAAGGGGACGTTGTGATCGCCGCCGGGCCGTATTCGCGGAGGCGGTTGGCGGCCGGGCTCCCTCGTCGCCACCGGCCGTGATCGCCGTCCTCGACTACGGCATCGGGAACCTGCGCTCCGCCGAGAAGGCGCTCCAACATCTAGGAGCCGAGGCCGAGCTCATCGACGACCCGGACCGGGCGGCCACCGCCGATGGGATGGTCCTGCCGGGGGTCGGGGCCTTCGGCCGTTGCGCCGAAGCGCTACGCAGTACTGGACTCGACCGGGTGGCCATCGCCGCCATCGAGCGGGAGGTGCCGTTCCTGGGCATCTGCATTGGATTCCAACTGCTCTTCGAGGGATCCGAGGAGGACCCGGAAGCGTCGGGTCTCGGCGTCCTGGCCGGCACGGTGAGGCGGCTGCCGACCGGGGTCAAGCATCCCCAGATGCAATGGAACCGGCTGGAGCCGATCTCGGATGACGGCTTCGGCGCCGGACTGCTGGCCGGGGTCTCGCCCCGGGCCTGGGTCTACTTCGTGCATTCCTTCGCCCCGGAGATGACCGCCGACACCTCGTCGACCTGTGACTACGGCGGGCCGGTGGTGGCCTCGGCCGAGCGGGGCCGGGTGTGGGGAACCCAGTTCCACCCGGAGAAGTCCGGGGCGGTCGGCCTGGCCATCCTGGCCAATTTCCTGCGGGCCGTCGACGGCCCTCCGTGATGGAGCTGTACCCGGCCATCGACATCACGGAGGGCGGTGCAGTCCGCCTGGTGCAGGGGGACTTCGAGCGCCAGCACGACTACGGGGACCCGCTGGCTCTCGCCCGGCGGTTCGTGGCCGCCGGGGCCCGTTGGCTGCACGTGGTCGACCTCGATGCTGCCCGGGCCGGTCGGGCGGTCAACCGCCGTATCGTGCTGGACATCGCCGGCGCCGTCGACGATACCGGTGCAGTGCGGGGGTGGGGTACGCACCGGCGACGATGTCGACGAGCTCCTCGACGGCGGTGTCGCCCGGGTGGTCCTCGGCACCGCCGCTCTCGCCGACCCCGGCTTGGCCGGGAAGCTCGCCAGGGGCCGCCCGGGGCGGGTGGCTGTCGGCATCGACTATCGGATCGGGGGGGACGGACGGACGGAGGTGGCCGTGCGCGGCTGGGAACAGGGCACCGGTCGGACGGTCGACGAGCTGCTCGACCAGCTGGCCGGCTCGGCGGTGGCCGCCCTGGTGGTGACGGCCATCGACCGCGACGGCACGCTCGGCGGACCCGACCTCGATGGCGTGCGCGCCGTGCTCGCCCGCACCGAGCTCCCGGTGATCGCCTCGGGAGGGGTAGGCCGCGTCGAGGACATCGAGGCGCTGGCCCGGCTGCGCATTCCGACCGGCTCGACCGGTGCCGACCCGGCCCGTTCTGCCCCCTGCCGCCTGGCCGGGGTGGTCACCGGCAAGGCCTTGGTGGACGGTCGCCTGACCGTCGAGGAAGGAGTGGCGGCATGCGCACGGTACGGGTGATCCCGTGCCTCGACGTGGACGCCGGCCGGGTGGTGAAAGGTGTCCGGTTCAAGGGCATCTTCGACGCCGGCGACCCGGTGGAGCTGGCCGCCCGATACGACGCCGAAGGTGCAGACGAGCTCGTCTTCCTCGACATCACCGCTTCGTCCGACCGGCGCCGGACCATGGTGGACGTGGTGTCCCGCACCGCCGAGGTCGTCTTCATCCCCTTCACCGTGGGCGGTGGCGTTCGCTCGATCGAGGATGCCCGCCAGCTCCTGCGAGCCGGCGCCGACAAGGTGGGGGTCAACACCGCAGCGGTGGAGCGGCCCGAGCTCATCGCCGAGCTGGCCGGCGAGTTCGGCAGCCAGTGCGTGGTGGCGGCCATCGACGCCCGCCGGGTCGGGACCAGCCCCGGGGAACCGCAGTGGGAGGTGGTCACCCATGGTGGGCGGACCCCGACCGGTCGGGACGCGGTGGCCTGGTCGGAGCGCTGCGCCACCCTCGGTGCCGGTGAGGTGTTGCTCACGTCCATGGACCGTGACGGGACCCGCCACGGGTTCGACCTGGAGCTGATCCGGGAGGTGACGTCGCGCTGCCCGGTGCCGCTCATCGCCTCCGGAGGTGTGGGCACCCTCGAACACCTGGTCGCCGGGGCGCGCGACGGAGGGGCCGACGCCGTGCTGGCCGCCTCCATCTTCCATCTCGGGGAGTTCACCGTGGGTGAGGCCAAGGCCCACTTGCTGGCCGCCGGGATCGACGTCCGCCCGGTGTGAGGAAGGCGGGGCGTCGAATGGCCCCGATCCTGGCTGCGGTAGCCTTCCCCTGTGAGCACCACGACCTCGGAGGCCCCGTCGAGCAGCCAGAATGGCGACGGCAGCGCGGCCAAGCTGGCCATTACCGTGCTGGCCGATCGCGTCCTGGTCCAGGTGGCGCAGGTCGAAGGTGAGCGCCGCTCGCGCGCCGGGATCCTGATCCCGGCGACCGCCCAGGTGTCCCGGCGACTGGCGTGGGCCGAGGCCGTGGCCGTCGGGCCCCACGTGCGGTCGGTCAAGGTTGGCGACAACGTGCTGTTCAATCCCGAGGACCGTTTCGAAGTGGAGGTCCAAGGGGACGAGTACGTCATCCTGCGCGAGCGCGACATCCACGCCGTGGCCACCACCCGCATCGATGGTGGAACCGGCCTCTACCTCTGACACCCGGGCGACCGGCTCGACAGCTCGGCTCGCCCATCGAAGACAACCCACCAGGAGCACCAGTCGTGAGCACCACCGGACGCGATTCACCGCCACGCCGATCGACTTCACCGAGGACCAGCTGGCCCAGATCGACTACAACCGCGACGGACTGGTGGCCGCCATCGTCCAGGACGCCTCGGACCAGGCGGTGCTGATGTTCGCCTGGATGAACCCCGAGTCCCTGCGGCGGACTCTGGAGACCGGACGGACCTGGTTCTGGAGCCGGAGCCGCCAGGAATTCTGGTGCAAGGGGGAGACGTCGGGCGATCGGCAGTACGTGCGCGCCGTGCACTACGACTGCGACGGCGACGCCCTGCTGGTGACGGTGGACCAGGACGGTGTGGGTGCGTGCCACACCGGTAACCGCAGCTGCTTCTACCGCGCCTTCGGCCATCACTCGGCGGAGCCGTGACCCCCGTGGCCGGCAGAGGCCCGTCCGGGCCGGGCCCGGCGGACTTCCGCACCCTCGCCCTCAAGCACCGGGTGGTACCGGTCTGGCGCGAGCTGGTGGCCGACACGCTGACGCCGGTGGCCGCCTACCTCCAGATGGTGGGCGGAGCCGATCGGTCCGGCTTCCTGCTCGAGTCCGTCGAGGGGGGCGAGCGCTGGGGCCGGTATTCGTTCGTGGGCCGCAGCCCGCTCGCCACCATCACCGCCCGCGGCAACCTGGTCACCACGAAGGCGCGCTCGACCTCGATGAGGTGACCGACCAGAAGGTGAGCGGCCCGGGCGGGATGCTGGCCGCGCTCGAGACCGTGCTCGACACCTTCGACTCACCGGATCTTCCCGACCTGCCACCGCTGCATGGAGGGCTGGTCGGCTACCTCGGCTACGACGTGGTGCGCGAGGTGGAGCACCTGCCCAACCCGCCGGAGGACGACCTCGGCCATCCCGATGCCGTGCTGGCCGTCATCGGCCAGCTGGCGGCCTTCGACCACTGGCGCCAACGGGTGGTGCTCGTCGACAACGTGGTCATCGACCTGGAGTGGGACGACGAGCAACTCGACGCGGCCCACGACGACGCGCTCGACCGGCTCGACCGGTTGGCCGAGGACTGCTTCCGACCGCTCGAGCAACGGCCCCGTCCGCTTCCGCAAGTCGCTGGACCTCCCGGTGACGTGCAGCGCACCATGTCGGACACGCTCTTCGAGGAGGCTGTACGGGCGGCCAAGGAGCACATCGTGGCCGGCGACGTCTTCCAGGTCGTGCTGTCACAGCGGTTCGACCTGCCTGCGCTCGGTGCCGACCCCTTCGACGTCTACCGGGTCCTGCGGCTGGTCAATCCGAGCCCCTATCTCTACTTCCTGAAGTTCCCGGAGGTGACCGTGGTGGGCGCCTCGCCCGAGCCGATGGTCCGGCTGCGGGAGGGCACCGTCATCTCACGTCCGATCGCCGGATCGAGAAGGCGGGGGGCGACGCCTGAAGAGGACGGGCGCCTGGAGGGCGAGCTCGTGGAAGACCCGAAGGAGCTGGCCGAGCACGTCATGCTGGTGGACCTGGCCCGCAACGACGTCGGCCGGGTGGTCTCGTTCGGGACCGAGGTGGTCGACGAGCTGATGGTGGTCGAGCGCTACAGCCACATCATGCACCTGACTTCTCAGGTCTCGGGCCGGCTGGCGCCCGGCAGGGGGCCGATCGACGTGTTGCGGGCCACCCTGCCTGCCGGCACCCTGTCCGGGGCCCCGAAGGTACGTGCCATGGAGATCATCGACGACCTCGAGCTGACCAAGCGGGGAGTGTACGGGGGTGTGGTCGGTTACCTCGACTTCTCCGGCAACCTCGACACCGCCATCGCCATCCGGACCATGACGGTCGGGACCGGACGGGAGTGCGTCGGTCCAGGCCGGCGCGGGCATCGTGGCCGACAGCGACCCGGCGGCCGAGAACGCCGAGTGCGCCGACAAGGCCGCCGCTCTGCTCGCCGCCGTGGCCATGGCCCGAGCCGCCACCGAACGGTGACTGGGCTCGACTCCACACCGTCGGCGGCCGACCCGGATGCGCCTTCCGCGGGTGCTGGAGATGCAGACCCGGTGGGTGCCCGGCATGGAGCCCCGGTGGCCGGCCAGTACGCGGCGGCGCGACGTCGGCCGTGGTGCGGATCCTCGAACGCGACATGGTGTCGGTGTCGGGGCCGGACGCCGAGTCCTACCTCCAGGGCCAGTGCAGCCAGGATGTGGTCGGCCTCGATCCGGGAGGCACCACCGAGGGGTTGTTGCTGAGCCCCCAGGGCAAGATCGAAGCCGTCATCCGGATCAGCCGCGGCGGACGACGGCGGGTTCGTGATCGACACCGACCGGGAGCTCGGCCCGGTGGTGGTGGCCCGTCTCGAGCGTTTCCGGCTGCGTATCGCGCGTCGAGATCGCCCCGATCGAAGGATGGACCTGCGTTGCAGTCCGCGGCCCGGATGCATCCGCAGTCGTCGTGGCCGAACCGACGATGATCCTGCCGGTGGACTGGCCGGGCCTGGTGGGTGTGGACCTCATGGGCCCGGCGCCGCGGAAGATCTCGGACTGGGTCGGCGGCGGGACCGCGTTTTGCGGGGACGAGGCCTGGGAGGCGCTGCGAATCGAGGCCGGCCGCCCGCTGAGCGGCCGGGACGGGGTTGAGGGGAGCATCCCCGCCGAAACCGGCCTGGTGGATCGGACGGTTTCCTTCACCAAGGGTTGCTACACGGGGCAGGAGCTGGTGGCAAGGCTCGATGCCCGGGGCTCGAAGGTCGCCCGCCGCCTCTGCGGGGTGGTCGTCGGGGCCGTCGGCGGCGACGGTGACGACGGTGAGGACGGTGACGACGGTGACGACCTGCCTCCGGTCGGTGCGACCGTGCTCACCGCCGATGGCGAGCACGAGGTCGGGCGCCTCTCCTCGGTGGCGTGGTCCCCCGGACTCGGGGCGGGTGTGGCCCTGGCCATGGTCCATCGTCGGGTCGAGATTCCCGGGGCCGTCCTTCTCCGCTGGGGATCGCCACCCGAGCACCCGGGCCGACCGGCCGAGGCGCGACCGTTGCCGTTGGTGGCCTGACGGTCTCCGCCCCTCCGGGTCGCCGGCGACGCCTCCGCCCGAGGCGGAGTGCTAGACCTTCCCTCTGACCGGAGGAGGGTGGTTCGACCCATGGCCGACGAGGATGGGACCGCTGACACCATGAGCGTGGAGGGCCCGGACCCGGACGCGGCCGGGTCGGAGGGCCCCGTCGGGATGGATGCCGAGCACATCACCACCTCCACCCGCGACCCGCAGGAGATGGCCGAGCACCTCGAAGGTTGGCTGGCCGAGCGGGTCGGGCGGGCAGGGTCACCCTCCATCACCGACGTGTCCAGTCCCGAGAGCAACGGGATGTCCTCGGAGACCCTCCTGTTCACGGCCCGGTGGGACGAGGCGGGCACTCCCACAGAGCACCGGTTGGTGGCCCGGATCGAGCCGCCGGCCACCGACTACCCGGTGTTCACCACCTACGACCTGGACATGCAGTTCCGGGTCATGCGCCTGGTCCGGGCGGAGACCAAGGTGCCGGTGCCCGAGACCTTCTGGTACGAGCCCGATCCCTCGGTGCTCGGTGGGCCTTTCTTCGTCATGGAGCGGATCGACGGCCTGGTGCCCCCCGACGTCCTGCCCTACACGTTCGGCGACAACTGGGTGTTCGACGCCAGCCCCCGCCGAACGCCGGGCCATGCAGGAGTCGGCCGTCGAGACCTTGGCCGGGATCCACGACCATCACCCCGGACCGGCACGACCTCGAATTCCTCGAGCTCGACCAACCGGGCGCGACGTCCCTCGACCGCTGTCTCCGCCATTGGCGCGACTACCACGATTGGGTGGTCAAGGACCGGCCGTCCCCCCTGCTGGCCCAGTGCTTCACTTGGCTGGCCGACAACGTCCCTACCGATGTCGGCGACGACGCTCTCTCGTGGGGCGATGGCCGCATCGGCAACATGATGTTCCGCGATCACCGGGTGGTGGCCGTTCTCGACTGGGAGATGGCCGCGGTGGCGCCACCCGAGGTGGACATCGGGTGGATGTGCTACCTGCATCTCTTCTTCCAGGACCTGGCGGTGCAGATGGGCGCACCCGGGCTTCCCGACATGTTCCGACCGGTGGACGTGGCCTCCTCCTATGCCGCCCACGCGGGCCGTCGACCCGGAGACCTCGTGTGGCACATCGCCTTTGCCGCCATGCGCCACGGAGTGATCATGCGCCGGGTCACCGAGCGTTCGATCCACTTCGGCGAAACCGAGTCCCCTGACGACATCGACGACCTGATCATCCACCGCGATTCGCTACGGGCCATGCTGGACGGCAGCTATTGGGCCGGGATCGCGTTGTAGCCGTCCTCGAGACGGGAGTCAGACGCCGAGACTTCCCTTGGCGGCCCGCTCGAACAGCCGGAACGGCAGGAGCCGCTTTCCCATGATCCCGACCCGCTCGTCGACGCGGCCGACCGACACCCGCCTGGGCGGCCGCCGGGACTCGAGCACCCGCTGCACCACCGCCGCCACCCGCTCGGGGTCCACCCCGTTGGCCTCGTCCCGCACCATGGTGCCGATCGCCTTGGCCACGGCGGGCCCATAGGCGGGGTCCTCGGTCGAGGAGGGGACCTGGCGCCGGCGCTCGGTGAATTCGGTGGCCACGTTGCCCGGCTCGACCAGGGTGACGGCGATACCGAATGGGGCGACCTCGTAGGCCAGCGCTTCCGCATAGCCCTCGAGGGCGAACTTGCTGGCGCTGTAGAACGCCTGGAAGGGGATCCCGACGATTCCGCCGATCGAGCTCATCAGCACGATCCGGCCCCGGCGCTGACGCCGCATGACCGGCAGGGCGTGCTGCACCACGCGCACCGCACCCCAGAAGTTGGTCTCGAGCTGAGCCCGGGCGTCGGCCATCGGCGTCTCCTCGACAGCTCCGGCCAAGCCCCATCCGGCGCAGGCCACGACGGCGTCGAGCCGGTGGTGACGTGCCAGCACGGAGGCCATGCCCGTGGCCACCGAGCCGTCGTCGTCCACGTCCATGACCACGGGTTGCCACCCGCTCGGCGGTTCCCTGTCAGCCGGCACCCCGCGCCGCGAGGCCCCGAACACCGTCCAGCCCTCGTGGTGCATGAGATCGGCGCACGTCCGACCGATACCGGCCGACGCCCCGGTGACGAGGAGGACGTCATCCATCGGCGGTCCCCCGTCATCCCGGCGACCGCTTCCCGGTCAGGGAGGCCCGATCGGACGGCGAAGCGGGTCGCGGCGGGCCCAGATGGCACCGACGGCGGGGCGGGCGCGGCCGGGGCCGCGGGGAAGGGGGACCGCCTCGGGGAGGGACAGGCCCGGCGCCCCGGGTCGGGCCCGCAGCCAGACCACCATCCGCGTGCCCCTCCCGCCGGGCAGGGGCGACTCGGCCTGCACCGTCGCCCCCATGGCCGCGGCCAACTCGGCCACGATGGCCAGCCCCAGGCCCGAGCCGACCCGCCGGCCGCTGACCCGGTCGGAGACGAAATGGCGCTCGAAGACGCGGGACAGCTGGTCGGCGGGAATGCCGGGGCCGTCGTCGGCCACCCATACTGCGGCCGAGCCGGCGACCACGCCGGCCCCGACGTCGATGCGGTGCTCGGCAAACGACGAGGCGTTGGCCACCAGGTTGGCCACGATCTGGCCCAAGCGGTCCGGGTCGGCCTCGACCCACAGGGGCTGGTCCGAGCCGGCGGCCACGGCCAGCTCGAGCCCGAGCTCCTGGGCCCGCGGGCGGAAGCCTTCGGCCACCTGGTCGACCACGGCGGCGCCGTCCACTGCCCGCAGCTCGAGCGAGAACCGGTCGGCGTCCAGGCGGGCCAGGTCGAGCAGGTCCTGCACGAGCCGTTCCAAGCGGCCCGCCTCGGCCCGGATGACGGAGGCCGCCGCGGCGGGATCGTCGGTGGCGCCGTCGATGATGGCGTCGGCGTAGCCCCGGATCGAGGTCAACGGGGTGCGCAGCTCGTGGGAGACGCTGAGGATGAACTGGCGCTCCTGGTCGCGGGCCCGGACCAGGTTGGCTCCCATGGTGTTGATCGACTCGGCCAGCTGGGCGAACTCGGGGTCGTCGTCCGGTCCCACCGGCACCGTGGCGTCGAGGTCCCCCGAGGCGATGCGCCGGGTGGTCTGCACCGCCGCCACCAACGGACGGGTCAGCCGACGGGCCAGCCCGGCGGCGACGAGGGCGGCGATGACCAGGGCGATGGCCCCGACGACGGCGAAGTAGCGCAGCCCGTTGACCGGGTTACGGATCTGACGGGTGATGACCAGCACGGGGACGAATCCCTTGGCCCGGTTGAACGGGGTAGGCACGGCCGAGTAGCCGAGCAGGCCGGCGGTGTGGCCCGAGGTCTGCCGGCCCTGCTGCAGGAGAGGGATGTTGAGGTCGGCGGTGGTGACCCCGGCGGGGAGTGTGCCCCGGATCGTGCCATTGGGGTAGAGCGCCACCACGTCGATGCCGGCGAACGCCCCGGCGTCGGAGATCACACGGAGCTCGCGGCGTGAACTGGGGCCGGGTGATGTTGGGGTCGTTGGAGATTGCCCGCGAGCTGGCCAGCGCCTGTCCGGCCAACTCCTGCTGGGCTGTGGTCACCGCCGACCGGCGGATGAAGTAGAAGCCCCCGATGGAGGTCACCACCAGGGTCGCGGCCACGAGCACCAGAATGGCGATGGTGATCCGGCGTCTCATCCCAATCGGTAGCCCACGCCCCACACCGTGGCCAGGGGCAGGTCGTCCCCGAGCTTGCGGCGGAGCTGTCGGACGTGGACGTCGACCGTCCGTTCGTCGCCGTACCAGTCGTCGCCCCAGACCCCGTTGAGGAGCTGCCGCCGAGACAGGGCCAGCCCCCGGTTGTCGGCCAGGAAGGCCAGCAGGTCGAACTCGCGGGTGGCGAGCGGTACCACCGTGCCCTGCCGGCTGACCTCCCGCCGGCCGGTGTCGATCGAGATGCCGTCGAGCTCCATGACGGCCGGCGCCCGGGAGCTGTCGGCCGGGGTGGTCCGCCGGAGGATGGCGTGGACCCGCGCCACCAGCTCCCGGGCCGAGAAGGGCTTGGTCACGTAGTCGTCGGCGCCGAGCTCGAGACCGAGGACCCGGTCGACCTCGTCGTCGCGTGCGCTGAGGATGAGGACCGGGGTGGTTGCGCCCGCCCGGGCGCGGTCCGAATCGAGTCCGCGCCGGGGCTGGGACTCCAGACGGAGCCGGCGACAGACGTCGAACCCGTCGAGGTCCCCGGGCAGCCCGATGTCCACGATGACCAGCTTCGGGCGCTCCCGCTCCACCAGCTCCAGCCCGACCTCCCCGGTGTCGGCCTGCAGCACTCGGAACCCGTCCCGGCGCAGGTACATGGCGACCAGGTCCGAAATATGGTGGTCGTCCTCGATCACCACCAGCGTCTCTTCACCGCCCATGGCACCAGCCTGCCACCGCTCCGCCCGGTTCGTCCGGCAAGGTTAGGGAAGTGTGAGCCGCGTCGCGGCGGGCGGCCGACCCCCAGGATGGCCGTCAGATCATCGTTGGTAGCATCGAACAGCCATGCCCGCCTACCTCGAGACCATTCTCGCCGCTCACCGGGCCGATGCCGCGCTCGACCAGCGCGACCTGGAATCGGCCGTCGAAGAAGCCGGGCGGGCCGGTCCGACCCGGTCGTTCGTCGGTGCCATCCGGTCGGCGGCACCAGAGCGGATGGCGGTGATCGCCGAGATCAAGCGCCGCTCGCCGTCCAAGGGCGACCTCGACCCCGAGCTCGACCCGGCCCTGGTGGCTGCCGAGTACGAGGCCGGGGGAGCCGCCTGCCTCTCCGTGCTCACCGACACCGCCTTCTTCGGCGGCCGGCCCCACGACCTGGCCGTGGCCCGCGGCGCGTGCTCCCTCCCGGTGTTGCGGAAGGACTTCACGGTCGGCGCCCTCGACGTGTGCGACGCCCGCGCCATGGGGGCCGACGCCGTCCTGCTGATCGTGGCCGCACTGACCGATCCCGAGCTCGAGTCGCTGATCGAGCTGTCACGGCGCCTCTCGCTGGTGGCCCTGGTCGAAGTGCACGACGCCGACGAGCTCAAGCGGGCGGCCGCCGCCGGCGCCGATCTCATCGGCGTGAACCAGCGGGACCTCCACACCTTCGAGGTCGACCATCGCCGGGCCCTCGACCTCGGCGCGGCCATCCCGGCCGGGGTGGTGGCCGTGGCCGAGTCGGGCATCGGGGGGCGGGAGGACGTCCGGCGGCTGGCGGAAGCCGGATACCACGCTGTCCTGGTGGGAGAGACCCTGCTGCGTTCGCCCGACCGCCGGTCGGCCGTGGCCGAGCTGCTCGGGTCCTGACATGATCGCCGTGGCTCGATCCTCACATGATGGCCTTCGCCGGCGCCGGCCAGGAGGACGGGGTCTTCGTCAAGATCTGCGGCATCACCTCCGAGGCCGACGCCCTGTTGGCCGTGGGGATGGGGGCAGCCGCCGTCGGCTTCGTCTTCGCCCCCTCCCCCCGCCAGATGTCGGCCGGCGCGGTCGGCGACATCGTGAAGCGGCTGCCGCACGAGACGGTGACGGTGGGGGTGTTCCGAGACGAAGCGCCCCAACGGGTGGTGGAGATCGCCAACCAGATCGGCCTCACCGCCGTACAGCTCCACGGGTTCGAGTCGGTGGAGGACACCCGGTGGGTGGCCAGCCGGTCCCGGTGGACGATCAAGGCCTTTCCGGCCGGGCACCGCAACATCGGGCGCTTCGCCGAGTACGGCGCCGACCTGCTGCTCATCGACGGGTCGAGCCCGGGGTCGGGGGAGCTCTTCGACTGGCGCCTGGCCGAGGGGGTGGCCGATCCGCGCCGGCTGATCGTGTCGGGGGGCCTCAGCCCGGACAACGTGGAGGCGGCCATCACCCATCTCCATCCCTGGGGGGTGGACGTGGCCAGCGGTGTCGAGGCCGCGCCCGGCGTGAAGGACCCGGTGAAGCTGCGCGAGTTCATCACCGCCGCCCACCGCGCCGCCCGGGCGGTGGCCGCCGCGTCGGGTGAGGGGGCCGGACCCCCCCACCCCGCCGGGGAGGACATCCTCGAGGCTGAGAACCCGCCCGAACCCTTCGACTGGCAGGACGAGTAGTGCGCGCCGGCCATCATGGGCGACCCCGGTCCGAGTGGCCGGTTCGGCCGGTTCGGCGGGCGGTACGTGCCCGAGTCCCTGGTGCCGGCCTGTCTCGAGCTCGAAGCCGCCTTTCGGTCAGCCTGGTCGGACGAGGCCTTCCGGGCCGAGCTCGACGGCCTGCTCCGCGGCTACGGCGGCCGGCCGACGCCGGTCACCGAATGCGCCCGCCTGTCCGAGGAGCTCGGGGTACGGGTGCTGCTCAAGCGCGAGGACCTGGCCCACACCGGTTCGCACAAGCTCAACAACGTGGTGGGCCAGGGCTTGCTCGCTCGCCGCATGGGGAAGGACCGGCTGATCGCCGAGACCGGCGCCGGTCAGCACGGTGTGGCCACCGCCACCGCCGCCGCCCTGTTCGGCATGGAATGCATCGTCTACATGGGTGAGGTGGATACGCACCGCCAGGAGCTCAACGTGTTCCGGATGGAGCTCCTCGGCGCCGAGGTGCGTCCCGTGCTCACCGGGAGCCGCACCCTCAAGGACGCGGTCAACGAAGCCCTGAGGGCCTGGGTGGCGTCGGTGGAGGACACCCACTACTGCATCGGGTCGGTGATGGGGCCCCACCCCTACCCGTGGATGGTCCGGGAGTTCCAACGGGTGGTCGGGGACGAGGCCCGCGAGCAGTGCCGGGTGTTGCTCGGCGGTGCCGATCCCGACGTGGTGGTGGCCTGCGCCGGTGGCGGGTCGAATGCGGCGGGCATCTTCGCCGGTTTCGCCGACGCCACCTCGTCGGCGCTGGTGGCGGTCGAGGCGGCCGGCGGTGCGGCCATGACGAACGGCATCCCCGGTGTGCTGCACGGGATGACGAGCGCGCTCCTGCAGGACGAGGAGGGCCAGATCCTCGAGGCCCACTCCATTTCGGCCGGGCTCGACTACCCCGGCATCGGGCCCGAGCACGCCCACCTGGCGGAGCTCGGCCGGGCCCGGTACGAGTGCGCCGACGACCACCATGTGCTCGAGGCCTTCCAGGCGCTGGCCCGACTGGAGGGGATCATCCCCGCGCTCGAGTCGGCCCACGGCATCGCCTGGGTCATGGCCCGGGCCGGCCACGACGACCTGCCGGCCGGCTCCACGGTCCTCGTCAACCTGTCGGGGCGGGGAGACAAGGACGTGGCCCAGGTGCGCGACCTATTGCGGTCGTGACCGTGGAGCGCAGTGCCGCCGCGCCGGCCCAGCAGCCGGTGGACCGGCTGGCCTCGGCCCTCGCCTCCCGGCGGGCCGCCGGACGCAAGCTGCTCGTGCCGTATGTGACCGGCGGCATCGACGACCAGTGGTTGCTCACCGTAGAGGCCGTCGCCGACGCGGGTGCCGACGCCATCGAGGTGGGGATCCCCTTCTCCGACCCGATGATCGACGGCGCCACCGTCCAAGAGGCCTCGCTCCGGGCGCTCCACCGGGGCACCACGCCCCACGGCATTCTGGCCGACCTCAGCCGCATCGACGTCGGTGTCCCCATCGTGGTGATGAGCTACTACAACCCCATCTACCGGGGTGGGCACGATCGGATGGCCGGGTTGATGGCCGAGTCCGGCGTGACCGGCGCCATCGTGCCCGACCTGGCCCTCGAGGAGCTCGGTCCCTGGGCCCAGGCGGCCGACCGGGCCGGGGTGGCCACGGTCCTGCTGGTGGCCCCCTCCACCCCGGAGGAGCGCATCGGAGCCATCTGTGCCCGTTCGCGGGGCTTCGTCTACGCCGTTGCCCGGATGGGGGTGACCGGCGAGCAGTCGGTGCTGGCCGGCACGGCTCGCCAGGTGGCCGAACGGACCAAGGGCGCGACCGACCTCCCGGTGTGCGTGGGCATCGGGGTGTCCACGCCCGAGCAGGCCGCGGCGGTCTGCGAGGTGGCCGACGGGGTGGTGGTCGGCTCGGCCCTCGTGCGCCGGCTGCTCGAGGGCGAAGGGCCCGAGGGGGCGGCCGCCTTCGTCTCCTCGTTGCGCCGAGCCCTCGACGGCGGCTGAGCGAGCGCGCTCGGGGGGGCGGGGCCGGTCAGGCGTGTCCGCCGCGCTCGGCGCGCTCGGGGTGCTCGGGGCGCAGCACCCGGTACAGGGCCCGGAACAACGGCCGGCGACGCCGGTTGGCATTGCGCTGCTCCAGTCGCCGACGGATCAGCTCGCGCCGCTCCTGCAGGTCCTGGAACGTGATGGGGTCGGTCTCGTCGGGAAAGCCCATGGCCGCCCGGTACCCGTCGAGGTCGATCGGCGTGCGGGCCAGCTCCAGACCGACGTCGCGGGCGATCTGCTCGCCGTGGTGCTCGTTGAAGTAGGTGACCACGGCCAGGATCTCGCCCAGGATGTCCACGTCCGGGGCCATCGTGGCCATGGCCCCGTTGAGGAACAGGATGTCCTTCACGAACAGCATGAGCTCCTTGGGCAGTCTGGCCCCGTAGCCCAACAGCGCCTTGGTCACCTCGCGCAGCTCGTCGACCATCTCGTCGGCCGACAGGGTGGTGGGGTCGACGGCCGGGCGGTCGAGGCCGAGGTCGCGGATGACCGACTCCACGTCCGAGTCGGCGGGCAGGGCCCCGAGGTCGCGCAGCGCCTCCACCTGCACGGTGATGTTGTTGGACGTGGCGCCCATCTGCAGTCGTAGGAAGGCCAGGCGCTTGCGCTGGTCGAGCCGGCCGGTGATCCCGAAGTCGAGCAGGGCCACGGTGGCGTCCGGCTGGACCAGCAGGTTGCCCCCGTGGAGGTCCCCGTGGAACACCCCGTAGAGGAGGGCTCCCTCGAGGAAGGCGATGAGGCTGGTGCGGAGCACGGCGGCCGTGTCGATGCCGGCTTCCCGCATGCCGGCGGCGTTGCCCCACGTGAACCCGTGCAGGTGCTCCATCACGAGGACCCGGCGGGTGACCAGGTCGGGATGGGGCCGGGGTACCACGACGGACCGCTGGTCGATGCCGGCGAACACGGCGGCGATGTCGAGCATGTTCTGGGCCTCGAGGCGGAAGTCGAGCTCCTCGACGATGGTCTCGGCGAACAGCTCGACCAGGGCGGGGGGGTTGGTGAGGGCGGCCACCGGTATCCGTCCGACCAGGATGGGGGCGATGAAGGACATGGCGGCCAGGTCGAGACGCACCAGCGAGGCCACGTTGCGTCGTTGGACCTTGACCACCACCCGCTCCCCGGTCCGCAAGGTGGCCGCATGGACCTGGGCGATGGAGGCCGAAGCGATGGGGCGGGTGTCGAAGGAGAGGAAGACCTCGCCGAGCGGCCGGCCGAGGTCCTCTTCGAGGGTCCGCCGCACCACCGAGAAGGGCTCGGGCGGAACCCGGTCGCGCAGCAAGCGGAACTCCTCGACCAGCTCCTCGGGGAAGATGCCCTCGCCGCCCGAGATGATCTGGCCGAGCTTGATGTAGGTCGGCCCGAGGTGCTCGAACGCCGGCCGCAGGCGGCGGGAGAGCCCCGACCGCGAGGTGGGGGTGCCCCGCTCCCGCACGCCCCACGCCAGCAGCGCCAGTCCCAGTCGCCAGCTCACCGTGGCCACCCGGGCTCCCGGCGGGAGGCGGCGGGGTCGGACCAGGTCCCGGGCCAGGCCGGCGGCATCGGCGCGCAGGGCGTCGATGTCCCCGCCCGACTCGGTCGGGAATCGCCAGGCCATCTGCTCGGGCCGCACCGTCCAGGGCCCGTGCGGGGTGAAGGCGCCGACATCCAGGTCGGGGCGGTCCGAGCCGTTGGCCCGGCCGGAGAGGCGGCCGGTGGCACCGGGTTCGGATCGATCCAGTTGGTCAACCATGGGACTACAACGGTAGGGGTTCAGGCCGGCAGCCGTGCGTCGTCCGGGCGCCGAGGTCCACTGAGCAGGCCCGGCCCGCTCATCGGCCGTCCACCTGTCCGCGCCACTAGGTCATCACGGGCAGGCCCGAGGCCAGGTCACCCGAGGCCACCGTGCGTCCCGTGGCACAGGCGATCCATTCGGCCTCGGGGAGCCGCGACGCCAGGATCACCAGCTCGGGGGCCTTGGTTGCCAGCACGTCCATCAATGCTGCGGCCGCGATCGACTGCGCCGTTTGGTCAGGAGTGACCGGGTCGACCAGATCTCCACCATGTACGACGGCCTCGACACATCTCGTGACGAGATAGTCGATGAGGGCGATCCGCCCCTGCAGGGTGGTGATCGTCACGGTCAGGTCTGCCTCGGCGAGGACCGGGATGGTCCGGGACAGGGGGACGGCGAGGTCGAACTTCCCGCTCGCCGCCCCACCCCGGGCCGACGTGTCGATGAGGTCGGAGAACTCGCCGGTCCCGGAGAGGTTGGCGGCGATGCCCATCTCGGCATCCTCATTCGAGGCGCTCGCCACCAATCTGGACACCAGGACGGGCTGGACATACAGGTGGGCGAGCACCTCCCGGTTCCGCCATCCCATCACGCGACTCGGGCGATCGAGATCGAGGCGGGGGATGGCCGCGGCGACGGCGAGCCACTGGCGGATGAGAGACGCCCGGATGCCCTCGCCGTCGACGGCCGTCACCCCGGTCCCCCGAGAGTCGTCGCCGAGGCGGCCGTCAGCGCCCGGGTGGGGGCTGCGTTGCTCATGACCCGTCGGTGGGGCCATCGAATTGGAGCTCGAACGCCGTGGCCCTCTCGTACCGGCCGTAGCTGGGGATCTCCCGGTAGCCACGGCGTCGGTAGAGCGAACAGGCCTCGGGCTGGGCCCAGCCCGTCTCGAGTCGGAGCGTGGAGTACCCGAGCTCTCGGCCGGCCACTTCCAGGGCGTCCAGGACGACGGATGCATACCCCTTTCTGC
This sequence comes from uncultured Acidimicrobiales bacterium, assembly GCA_963727075.1. Classification (GTDB taxonomy): domain Bacteria; phylum Actinomycetota; class Acidimicrobiia; order Acidimicrobiales; family RAAP-2; genus Bog-756. The sequence goes on along the minus strand of CAVSET010000006.1, from coordinate 816,223 downwards.
GCTGACCGGGGGCCGTCCACATCCGCTTGACCTCACAGATCCGCGGCGCAAGCTGCCGCAGGGCTCCACCGGCCACCGTCAGGTCTCCTTCCACGAGGACGACGAAGGCGCCGTCGGGCGGTTCGAACTCGTGAGGTGCCACCGACGTCATCTCGCCGTTCGGGCCGTACCGTCGTTCGTACTCCCGGGCCAGGCCGTGGAGGAGGGGAGTGACCCCGGGGTCGTCCATCCGGACTCGACGCAGCTCCATCAGCTCCCCTGGCGCGGTTCTTCCCGGTCGGGCCCGAAGGCCGAGCCGGCGGCTAGGCGGGCGTGATGACCAGGCAGCCGTTGTGGCCGCCGAAGCCGAACGAATTGGACAGGACCGGGGCCGGCTCCCACGGACGGCCGTCGCCGGCCACCACGTCGAGATGGATCTCCGGATCGGGCTGCTCGTAGCCGCCCGTCGGGGGGATAAGGCCATGTTCGATGCTGAGCAGTACGGCCACGGCCTCGATGGCACCGCAGGCGCCGAGCCCATGGCCGGTGATGCCCTTGGTGGAGGTCACCGGGGGAGGCGAGGACCCGAACACCTTGGCGATGGCATCCGACTCGGCGATGTCGTTGAGAGGGGTGGACGTGCCGTGGGCGTTGATGTGCCCGACCTGGTCGGGCCGGATGCCGGCATCCTCCATGGCCAGGCTCATGCAGGCGGCCGCACCCGAACCCCCGGGGATGGGGGCGGTGATGTGGTGGGCGTCGGCGGTGCTGGCCGAGCCGGCGATCTCGCCGTAGATGTGTGCTCCCCGCGCCTCGGCGTGCTCCCAGGCCTCGAGGACGAGCGCACCGGCCCCTTCGGTCATCACGAATCCGTCGCGCCGGATGTCGAACGGTCGCGACCAGCCCGAGGTGGACAGCGCCGTCATGTTGCCGAAGGCGGCCATGGCCACCGGCGTCATCCCGGCCTCGGCCGCGCCCCCGATGGCGACGTCGCACCGCCCCGAGGCGACCAGCCGGGCCGCGTACCCGATGCTGTGGGCGCCGGCGGCACAGGCGGTGGTGATGGTCTCGGACGGGCCGTGCCAGCCCATGCGGATGGACACCGCCGCCGCACCGGCGTTGGACATCATCATGGGGACCAGGCGGGGCGAGACCCGCCGCGGCCCCTTCTCGCCGAACACCTTGATCTGCTCCTCGAGCGACTCGAGGCCGCCCACGCCGGTCCCGAGGACCACGCCCGACCGCCCCGGGTCGGCATTGACCTCCCCGGCGTCCTCGAGGGCCATGGTGGCCACGGCCACGCTGAACTGGGCGAAGCGGTCGACCTGCCTGGCTTCCTTGGCCGTGAACCAGCGCTCGGGGTCGAAGTCCCGCACCCGCCGCTCGCCCTCGGGTGGGTCCCCGAGCAGCCCCGACCACAGCGACTCGCGCCCGACGCCACAGCAGGAGACGACGCCTATGCCGGTGACCGCCACCCGCCGGCCGGCGATCGGGCCCTGCGAGCCGGTGCCGAGCAGCATCAGAGCTTGGCGGTGATCAGGTCGAACGCCTGCCCGATGGTCTCGATCCCCTCGAGCTCGGTCTCCTCGACCGACACGTCGAAGCTCTCCTCCAGGGCCATGACCAACTCGACCAGGTCGAGGCTGTCGGCCTCGAGATCCTCGGTGAAGCGGGCATCCTTGGTCACCTTGTCCTCGGGGACCTGGAGCACCTCAACGGCGCACTCCTTGAATTTCTCGAATGCCTCGTCGTTCTCCACTCTCGCTCCTTTGTCCCGATTGGTCTGCCGGTGATGGTCGTCCGGCGTTGCTTGCATTGGCAAATTCCGGCCTCGGCCAGCTCGTGCTCAGTGTGATGCGGCCGCTACCAGCCCATGGCCAGGCCACCGTCGACCGGCAGCACCGTCCCGGTGATGTAGCCGGCGCCGGCTGATGCCAGGAACCCCACCGCCTCGGCGACCTCGTCGGGTCGGGCCACTCGCCCGAGGGGCACCTGGGCGGCGAACCCGGCCCTCCGTTCTTCTCCGAGTGCCGCGAGCATATTCGTTTCGACCAGGCCCGGGGCGACCACGTTCACGGTGATCGAGCGGCTGGCCACCTCGCGTGCCATCGACCGGGCCATGCCGACCAGACCGGCCTTGGAGGCGGCATAGTTCGCCTGGCCGGCGGACCCGATGAAGGCCCCGATGGAGGAGATGAACAGGATCCGGCCGCGGTGGAGCCGGATCATCTTGGCCAGCGCCCTCCGGGCGACGTGGAAAGCGCCCGTGAGATTGGTGTCGAGGACGTCCGACCAGGCTTCGTCGTTCATGCGCAGGACCAGGGTGTCGCGCGTGATTCCGGCGTTGGCCACCAGGATCTCGACCGGACCCCAGGCCTCCTCGACGGTGCCGAAGGCCGCGTCGACCTGATCGACGTCCTTCACGTCGCAGGCCAGGGCCAGCAGCCGGTCGGCCTGACCGTCGCCGGGCTGGAGCTCCAGCTGACCGGATCGCGAGGTCACCGCCACCCGGTCCCCCCGGGACAGGAACCATTCGGCACAGGCTCGGCCGATCCCGCGCGAGCCCCCGGTGACCAGCACCACCCGGTCCGGTCGGGCGTGGTCCTCGCCGGTCATGACACGCTCCCCGGGGTCCGGATCCAGGCCACGGGCTGGCCCTCGGCCACCCGTTCACCGCGCACGGCCAGCCAGCGGACCAGGATGCCCTCGAACGGGGTGCGCACGTCGTTCGGTCCGACGGTCCCCACCCGGTCGCCCACGTCCAGTCGAGAACCGGGTTCCGCCCCGTTGCCACTGCCCGGCGCGGCGGTGGCCTCGGCCAGGGCGGTGCTCTCCAGGGCGGCGAGGTCCACATTGGGCTCGAACACCCCAGGAGCCGGGCTCACGATGACTCGCTCGGAGGTATAGAGATGCTCGCCCTGGTGGGCCGGGGCGGACGCCGTCCACTCATCGGTCCCGGTCACCGTGTCCATCAGCTTGTCGAGATCGGCGGGGACGGCGACCGTCACCCCGCGCACGTCGGGGACGGTCCGCCGGACCATGCCGGTGAGCACCCCACCGGGCCCGAGCTCGGCGAGGACGGTCACGCCTCGGCCCCCGAGCGCCTCGAGGGACTGTCGCCACCGCACCGGGCTGCACAGCTGCGCCGAGAGCAGGCCGGGCCATTCGCCCGGGTCGGTGTGGACGCGGGCATCCACGTTGGCCACCACCGGCACCTCAGGCGAGTGGAACCCGACCTCGTCGAGCGTGGCCCGCAGCCGGGCCCGGGCCGGCAGCATCAGCTGGGTGTGGAAGGCGCCCGACACCGGGATGGGGAGCACCTTGCGGGCGCCGAGCTCGCGGGCCCGCTCGATGGCGGTGGCCACCCCCGTCTCGGTACCGGCGATGACCACCTGCCCGGGGGCGTTGTAGTTGGCCACCCAGACCTCGTCCTCGGCTCGCTGGCAGGCGGCCTCGGCGTCGTCGTCGGCGATGCCGATCAGGGCCGCCATCGTCCCCGGGCGCTCGTCCGCCGCGGCCTGCATGGCATCGCCCCGCTCGATGACCAGCCGTGTCCCGTCCGAGAGCGACAGCGAGCCGGAGGCCACGAGCGCCGTGTACTCGCCCAGGCTGTGGCCGGCACACGCCGCCGGGAACAGGCCGAGGCGCTCGACCGCGTCCAGCACGACGAGGCTCATCACGAAGGTGGCCAGCTGGGCATTGGCCGTCCGGGTCAGCTCCTCCATCGGTGCCTCGAGCAGGAGGGTGGTGAGGTCGCGCCGGGCAATGTCCGACGCCTCGACCGTCACCTCCCACGAGGGGTGCTCGACCCAGGCGTGACCCATCCCCGATCGCTGCGATCCCTGCCCGGGGAAGGTGAAGGACAGCACCGGCCGACTCCTCTCGACTGCTCTGGTCGCGTACGACCGCCGTGGCCGACAAGTGTGACACGGCGGTGGTGGCCGGCGTGATTACCTGCGGGTCAGCTCGGTGGGCGTAGCGCCCCGGTTCACGGCAGTGTCTCGGTGCCGTCGCCGGCCTCGGTTCCCGGTCGTGGTGTGCGTGGCGTGCGTGGTGTGCGTGCGGCTCGCACGCCCGTCTGGGGTCATGTTGCTCTGTCGTTGTTCCGTCCACTCGGCCTACTCGGCCCACTCGGCACACTCGGCCCGGCTTTGGCTCGGGAATCTTCGTCGGTGCACACCGGCGCCCACCCCGAGGCCCGTCGCCGGCCCGCTCGGCGACCATCCCGTGAGCCGCCGTCGTGACCCCGCCGTACTCGCGGCCGGCCAGCGATCCTGTATCCGAACCGCATCCTTCTCATGTCTCGTGACACCCTCCTGTGATGATTCATCCATGACGTCGGCGAGGACGAGGGGAAGGGGCTCCGGCCGGGGAACGGTCCCTCCGGGTGGACCAGCAGGTCCGGGTGGACGGGCAGCTCCGGGTGGACCGGCAGCTGCTCGCCGGGATGCGTCGGCTCTCTCCGGTCTCGGGGCCCGGCTGGACCAGGCCGTCTCCCTCCTCGCCTCGGTGGTCGAGGAGGTCGACCCCGACCGGCTGAGCGGGGCCGATGCCACCTCGGGGTACCGGTCCCTGGCCCGGGCCGAGCGGCTGGTGCTGGCGGGCAAGGCCCTGCTCGCCCCGAGGGTCGAGGCGTCCGGGGTGTGGAAGGAGTCGGGCCACCGGGATGCCGCCTCCCTCCTCGCCTCGGTGGAGGGGGTCTCGACCGGCCAGGCCAAAGACACCCTGGCCGTCGGCCACCGGCTGGGCGAGCTGCCCGGCACCGAGGCGGCCGTGCGCCGGGGGGAGCTGTCGGGCCCGAAGGTGCGGGCCTTGATCGGGGCCGGCATCGTCGACCCCACCCGGGAAGGTGACCTGTTGGCCGGGGCCGAGGCCGAGCCCCTGGCCCTGGTGCGGGAGCGCTGCCTGCGGGCCCGGGCGGCCACCGCGGCGGCCGATCCGACGGCGGCGGTGCGGGCCATCCATGCCGGGCGCCACTTCTCGTCGTGGACCGATGCCGAGGGGGCCTTCTGCTACGAGGGGCGGGACACGGCCGACCGGGGGGCGAGGCTGCTCGCCCACCTCGGACCGGCGGCCGAGGGTCTGCGCCGGGCCCGGCACCGGGCCGGGGAACGGGGCGAGCCCGAGCGGGCCCTGCGGGCCGATGCCCTCGTCGCCTTGGTGACCGGGCGGCCTCCGGGCCGGGGGGACCCCGAGGCCCATCCCGACCCCACCGCCCGTGACCGGGACAGGGCCGGGTCCCGGGACGGGGACCCGGACGGTGACGCCGTCGGTGATCCGGACGAGCTCGAGCCGGGCGACCGGGATCAGAGCGAGGGGGCCGGGGAGCCGGGCCCGGTCGATGCCCTCACCCTGGTCGACCGGCCCCCACCGTGCTCGGTGGTGGTGCGGGTGGACCTCGACGCCCTGTTCGGCCGGGAGCCGCCGCCCGGAGCCGCCTGCGAGCTGGAAGGGGCCGGGCCCATCCCCCTGCCCATGGCCCGGGACCTGGCCAACGACGCCTTCGTCCGCCTGGTGTTCCACCGGGCCGGCGACATCCGGGCCGTCTCCCACCTCGGGCGGACCATCAAGCGCTCCCTCCGGACCGCCCTCGTCGACCGGGACCGGCGCTGTGTCGTCCCGGGCTGCCTGGTCACGACCGGGCTCGAGATCGACCACCTCGTCCCCTTCGCCGAGGGCGGCCCGACCGAGCTCGACAACCTGGCCCTCCTTTGCCACCACCACCACTACCTGAAGACCTACGAGGGCTGGACCCTCACCCGCGCCGGCACCACGGCCGAGGGCACCCCCGCATGGGCCTTCCGGTCCCAGGTCCCCTTCGGGCAGGAGCCCGGACTCGGGATCGACACCCCCGAGGGCCGGATGGACTGGCACCAGCGGGAGTGAGGGGCGGGGGCCGGACGGTACCCACCGTCAGCGGTGGCCGCGGCGCGCTGGGCGACGGCTGAGATGGAGCGGTTACCGGGATGCAACCACCCGTTGATGACTCGGTCGGTGCCCGGGGCGGGATTCGAACCCGCACGCCCTTTCGGGCAATGGATTTTGAGTCCACCGCGTCTGCCGTTCCGCCACCCGGGCTAGCTGGTACTCATAAGTTACGAGGGACCAGTCCCCCAACAATATCTCAACATCCAGCGTGATCGGGACCTCCACCATGACTACAGACGGGGCAGCAGACGGCTTCAAGGCGATCACGGTCGAGAAGGGTATCCGACAGATCGGACCTACGCCGCTGGGAAGTCCGCGTGTTCGCCGGCCGCCACCCGGAAACGCAGGCGACCCGCCACGTCAGCCGGACGACAGACGGCGGGATCGGTGCGGCCCGGAGACTCCGCGCCAAGCTCACCACCGAGGTCGCCGAGGGCAAACACGGCAGCACGTCGGGCACCTTCGGCCACTTCTCGACGCCTGGCTTATGGACGGCAGCAGGGGCGAGCCGCCACCACCCTCGACGGCTACCGGATCAATATCGAATCGACCATCAGGCCGGCCCTCGGATCGAAGATGCTCACGAAGCTCACGGCCCGGGACCTCGACGCCTTCTACGGGCGACTGATCGCCGAGGGCACGTCGCCGGCGATGGTCATGCACCACCACCGGGTCATCGACGCGGCGCTCCGACAGGCAGAGAAATGGGGGACCGTGCCGGTCAGCGTGGCCCGGAATGCCAGCCCGCCACGGGTGCCTAAACGGCCCATGATCGTCCCGCCCCCCGACCGGGTCCGAGCGCTTATCGACCTGGCCGCGGCGTCCCGGTCGCCGGAACTCTCCACGGTAATCACGCTGGCAGCCCTCACCGGCATGCGCCGGGGTGAAATCTGCGGACTGCGCTGGTCGGATATCGACTGGCAAGGATCGGCGCTCACCGTGCGCCATTCGATCTGGCAGACCCGTGACGGGTAGGGCATGAAAGACCCTAAGACCCACCAGCAGCGCCGCCTCGTCCTAGGGGCGCAGACGATGGGGGTCCTGCTGGGCCGCTGGAATCGGGCGAAGGGGGCCACCGACCTGGCCGAGGTCGATCTGTCGGACGACGCCTTCGTGTTCTCGCGGGAGATTGACGGTATGACCCCCTACCCTGCCCAACTACATCACGCAGTCGTTCCGCCAGCTCTGTCGGCAGATGGAAGAAGCCGCCCGGGCGAAGTCCGGCGGGCAAACGCCTAAAGCCCGAGGACGCATGGCCCTACCGGTTCCATGATCTGCGGCACTACACGGCGACGGAACTATTCCGACAGGGCCACCATGCCCGCACGGTGGCTGATCGGCTCGGACATTCCGACCCGGCCATGACCCTCAGGGTCTATACGCACGACACCGACGACCAGGCCCTGGCGGCAGCGGTAGCCATCGAGGCCGGGGTCATGGACCGGTAGCGAACCTGCGTCAGAGCAGCGCCATACCCTGAGGTCGTTCGACCAGTCACGCCGAGGCGTTCCCTGTCAATCTCCTCGGGCCAGTGCTTCCGGCTGATCCAGGCCCAGGACAGCCTCGGCCACGCCCAGCACTGCCCGTACACGACCCGGTGGCGCGGGCGCTTTCAGGACGGGACCGGGAAATGGCACGCCGTCGAAGCCTGCGATGGGCACCGGGCCGGGCTCGATGCTGTGCAGCGGACGGACCAGAGTTCTCCGACTTCATTCGGGAGCCGTCGCGGCCCCGCTCGCTGTCCATCCCACCAGCGAAGCCTGCCGATCGAGCGGTCGGGATACCACCCAGGCGGTGGAGTTGTGGGTGTTGGGGCGGCGACCAGATCGGCTCTCGGCTGATACTGAGCGATGCCATACCTGTTGCCATCATTGGGTGGATACCAACGGCCATCGGCTGCTTGCCACCAATCACTTGTAGCTTCGGGCAATTGCGCTGGGCGGACGGCTGGTGGCGAATCCCATCGAACCTTACCAAGTTGTCCACAACGGCCTGAACCTTTGGACGGACAAGAGGCGAGATACACCGATCACGAGAATTGAGCCCGACGATTCCTATCTAAGAACCAGGAAACCACGATCAACGGTACATGCAGAGGGGTTTCGACGATCCTACGGCCGTCCAAATGCTGCTGACGGCTTCGAAGCGGCATCGACCAAGGCCCAAGAGCAAGGCAAGGCCGTCGAGACCAAATTGAACAAGGACAACCAAGATGACCAGGCCATCAACACCGAAGATTTCTCCGACCACCGCCATGCCTCCTGTTCGGATGAGGAGAACCTACTCGGGGTAACCCTCTCACCCGTCACACAAACGGCCGCGGCCCCCCTACGATTCGTTCTCCCGCCACGAACGGGTCGCCTGGTACTGACCTACCGGGCGGATCTCACCGAGCGGCCCCCGGGTCGTCTTTGAGGGCCACCCGGCTCGGCCCTCCATCCGGGGCCGCTTGTCCCTGCGTCTCCCTGAGCTGCTAGTTATAATCGCGCGATCTGCGGGGAAGTATGGCATCTGACAGGACGCGAGCAACCGGTCATCGACTTTGTCGTTCACGGTCCCTTTGACGTTCCAACGTATCCCAGTGAGAAGCGCCTTGACGACAAATACTCTAGAAGGATTCGGAAGAAGAACGACGAGTCGCACGACTAGCGGTAGCGACAGGCTGCTACGTCTACACGATTCGCTCGAAGGCAATGATTCCTTGGTATGTAGGGATGACGACTGCTTCGTTCAGATCGGAATGCACAAACGTCTCAAACCTCCTCAAGATCGCTACTAGTCTCATGTCTAAGCATGGCACTACCGTGCTTTTCTTGGTCGAGTATCAGCGAAGGAAGAGCAAGCCCAACAACAGTGCTATCCATCGACTTCGAAGTTTTCCTCATCACATCGGCGTATGCGAAGAACCCCGAGCTTCTGAACAAAAAGGACGTCGGCAGCAATAAGCCCCTGATTCGCATTCAGGGAGTCCTCAAATCGACGCAGGGTAAGCCATCGACGAGTACTCATCAGTTCAGGAGAATGATCAATTTGTGAGAGACAGGAGTATCAAGCTGCCACGGGGGTCATCTCCCATCAGGGACGACAACGAAAGGCCATCCTCAAAGTGCCGCTTGCGAGCAGCCAGCTGCTCTCGGCAATGACGCTTAACCACACGGCATCACGCCCGCTCTCCTCGTTCGCCGAGGCCCATAACAACGAGAACATGCACGCCGCACTGACCAACCTCTCACCAGGCAGAATCTCCAGGGCCAAGCCTCTACGACGGCTGCCCAGATCCATCACCTCGCCCCAGGATTGCGTCTGAGCCCCTCTCAATCGGTGGCCGTGGGGGCCGGTGCGGGCAAATGTGCCGGGTGCCGACTGTGAGAGGCGGAGGCCCTACCCGGCACCCGGCAATGGGGAACGTACCGCCCTGTGTCATCACCAGGGCGACCCCACGACGGCGACGGTGGTCCGTTGGTCGTGCGGGGTCTTGAGTGGAGAAATCAGCCCCTATCGCACGGTCCATGTGTAAGCTTCCCCAACAGGGTTTGGAAGATCAGTGTCTTTGGCGTAGCTCCCGACGGCACATCGAATCCGACCTTGCCTCGAACGCATGACGAGGCTGCTCCGATGAGTCGATCTGACCATCGATTTCTCCTAGAGCTGCATTGGAGGTTGTGTTGTCGGCCATCTTGAGTTTGAAATACAGCGGGTTGAATGACGCGCTCTTGGAAGTCGCGCAGCCTTCAACAGTCGCCGACACCAGTGAACTACCAGCGGGCGGTTTGAAGATTCCGTTACCAGGGTCAGGTCCATAGGCGATCAGTTTCACGGTGCATCGTCGTTCACGGTTTGCGTCGAACCGACGCCGTTGACAGGAGAGGTCGTAGTCGGCGCGGCGGACGTTGTCGTGGTCTGAGTAGGTGACGCGGTGGTCGTAGTCGCCGACTTCGACGAGATACATGCGCTCACCGCTGCACCGACCACTAGGAGGGCTGCAACGCCGTGAGGTTGCGTACTGCCATGTGAGCCGGTTGTCCAGACGTAGGTGGAGGGGGTGGTGGCAGGGCGTAGCCCGGGCTTGCTCGGGCGGATACCACTTTCCATCGGATGCCTGCCACCAGCTAAGTCCCTGCGATACGTCGCTCATGGCCGTTACCTCTTCCTCCGTCGTAGGGCACCCAACATCGTCGGGTGCTCCGAGGACGTTAGCCACCAACAGAGTCATTTCGTCGTTTGTACACTGCCCGGTCCGTAGTTCGGGGCATGGCGTGTCCTTCGCTTGACGAACCGGCCCCTAGGAAGCATCCACTCCGATGACCCACGCCTTTCGTTAATAGGCCGAAGCATTCCTATCCGGACCTGACGAAACTGGCACCATGTACCCCCCCACCGGAGATGACGGGTGGGTAGGAAGGTGGGGGCGCTCGAGTTGGTGTCGTACTCAGCGATAGTCGTCTGCCCCGCAACGGCACCAGTGGGCGTGTGGATAACCGCCCATCAGTGCCAGATGCCGAAATTGGGAGCGGTATTGTGATGGTCAACCGGGCGAAGAAAGGTGTCATTGCCCAGCACCCGAGGCGAGAGCCATTTCGTCCCTGATCTGGCAGGTGACGGACGGGTTTAGCTGGCTCATCGTGGGGGCGGCGTCGGCACCGGAATCGCTTCGCACAACTCCACACGCTGAGAGATGCCCTTGAGGCGCCGCTTGCGGAGGTGCCGAAAATCAACGCCGGCAATCGCACCGGCCGCCCTTGAAGTCTCCACGGTCACCACGACCTGGTTCCCCTTGGCCGTCTCTGCGACCCTGGCAGCGATGTTGACGACTTGACCGAAAACGTCGTCCTTACTGACCACTGCTTCTCCTACGTGTAGGCCCGCTCGAAGGCGCAGCGGAGAGGGCGAGGTCTCGAGCAGTTCGAGCGCAGCTCGGATTCCACTGTTGGCGTCGGGGAAGGTGCAGAGCAGCCCGTCACCCAGATGCTTCACAATGCGCCCGCGCCAGCGGCGCACGACGGGGCCGGCCGCCCGATAGTGCTCGCTGAGCAGCGCCGCTGCCGCGCCGTCACCGTGGGTGTCGGTAAATAACGTGAACCCCTCAAGATCCGTAAACACGACCGTTACCACCTCGACTTCACCGGTCCCGTGGATCCGGTGAGAGGCCAGGAGCTGGACGGCGTTGAGGCCCATTGCCGAGAGGAGCGACGGCTTGCGCTCCACCGACGCGCCAGGAAGTGCTCGAGGATCTCGGTCGGTTTGCTCGGCGAAATCGGCTGATTGACCGGGTCATCTAGCCAACGACGGTCAATGATGCCGAGCTCGAGAGCGGTGGCCGCTTCCTCGGGGTCACTTCGGATGACCTCGGCCGCCTTCCGGGCGAGGAGATGGCGCAGCACGTCGACCGCGTCCTCACCGGCAGCTCGTGCCGACTCCGTCCTCTTGGCATTCACCACCCGGACCCTACTGACTCGCCCGAGGCAGCGACAAAGGAACAGGCAGAGCCCGCCGAGAACGAACCGCTCGAATATGCCGGCTCCCGACCGGGGCCTCTGGGGGCGGACATCATCCAGCCTGATCGGCGCTGCGATCTTTGTCGTCATGGCGCTGACGCTGGCCGCCTTCAGCATGTGGCGGGTGCGCCGGTGCCTACTATGAGCCGGGACTGGCCGACCTCAACGCAAAGGTGTCCCTGAACGCCGGGTAGGCGGCGGTTATAGTCCGTCACCCAACGGCACCTCGGTGGCGCCAGGATGGACGGCAACTATTGTTGGCGCTCAGTGTCAGGTGGGCAGCGTCGGTCCGTTCCGTTGCCCGCGGTTCGTGTTAGGAGGAGTGCATGTCCGTATCCGTGTCGAAGGTCGGTCATGTCGTGTTGCGGGTTCGTGAGCTGGACCAGTCGCTGGCCTTCTACTGCGGCGATCTCGGACTTCGCGAAGTCGCTCGGCGGGACTTCGGCGAAGGGCCGATGGCTTTCCTCTCCTCCGGCAACTCCCACCACGACATCGCCCTCGTCGAGACGGGTGTGGACGGTCGGCGGGGCGACGCCTTGCACCACTTCGCGTTGAAGGTCGGCGACTCGCTGGGGGACCTGGCGGCGGCTAGGTGCACGCTAGAGGCCCGAGGGATCCCCGTGCACATGACGCTCGACCACCGGGTGAGCCAGGGGCTGTACGTCTCTGACCCGGACGGCAACCTCATCAAGCTGTATGTGGATGCTGATGAGCAGATTTGGCGGGAGGATCCCTCCCTCGTCGCTAACTCCGACCCACTTACTCTCTGAAGCGGTCCCGATACCGCCCCCGAACGCCGGATGGGTGGGGCAGATTCCGGCCCGCCTAGCGTCGGCTGCTTACATATCGCGATCGCCGCACCCCGCTCATTTCCGAAGTGCCACTAAACCGGTCCGGGCATGGGGCTAGGAGTAACGGAATTCGTTCTGACATCACGAAACGGGTCGGGGCGGTGGCGAATCATCCCTGCCGGACGAACGATCATCAGCCACCGGGCCTCGGCCAGCGTCACACACCGAAATGGTATGGACCGACCCGGTCCCACCCACGGACCGTCAAGGCCCGCCCCTGCGACCGGGACCGGGACCGGGGGTCGTGGCTGACCAGTCGGCCCCGGCCCGGTGCAGGGCTGGCGCAGGACGGCGGGGCGGTCGTGAATGACGCCCCGTTATGGCCGCCCTTGCCGACCGACGCCCCGCGATGAATTGCGCAAACGAACGGGGACCGGTCCGGTTTGACGCCAGATCGAGCGGCCTGCCGCCGGCCCTGGTGATCGACGGCAGGCCGCGAGGGTCAAGAGTTGGAAAGCAAGCGCACCCCGGCCGGGTTTGCGTCGAAACCATGACGGCTGTAGGCGAAGAGCCCGCGCTGGCCGGTCGGGCGGTTGTAGGTGACGTCGAAGATGGTCGGACCAATTCGACCTCCATACCACCACGCGACACGAACCAAAATTCTGGAAATCGCCGACCACCGCGTAGTTGCGGACACCGGTCGACCCGTCGAAATCGGGGGCATAATCCGAGAGGATGACTGGCCTGCCGGTGAGCACTCCCGTGCCGTCGGCCTGCAAATTCACCGTGTAGTCGCTCAGGGCGAGACGACCCTTTGTCTGCTGTGTAGCCGTCTAAGAGAATGGGTACTCCTGACCGTCCACTCCGATCAACGTGTAGCCGTCTAAGAGAATGGGTACTCCTGGCCGTCCACTCCGATCAACGTGTAGCCGTTGCCATTCGGGATCATTCCAGCGACCGGAGCAGATAGCGTTCGACCGCCTAACGAGCCGTGGAAGGCGGCGTCTCCGAAGCAGAAGACTCCGCCATCAGAAGCTACGAGCCAGTATCCCCCGCTATCGGGTGTCGGGGTCATAGCCTCGATTGGTCTATTCAGGCGCAGGTTACCCAAAGAGCCAAAGAACGGTGCATCCCCGAAGGTGAAGACTCCTCCGTCGGTAGCCACTAGCCAGTATCCGCTACCTCCCGCCGTCACCGACATGCCGACGATCGGCTGATTGAGGCGAAGGTTCCCCGTCGAGCCGAAGAACGGAGCATCGCCGAAGGTGAAGATGCCGCCGTCGGCAGCTACGAGCCAATAACCGTTCGCATCCGAAGTTGGGCTCATGCCGACCATCGGTAGATTGAGGCGTACCCCGGACATGTCACCCAGGTTCTTGGCGGGTGGACCACTGAGGTCATTTTCGCCGATCACTGCGCCGTTGGAATCGACCACCCAGGTGTTCCGAGAGATGGACGATCCGTAACAGTTGGTGCTGTTCTGCCATGCGGCTACCAGGTGATCATCCGTGAAGATCGGTGGAAAAGGCACCGATCAATTGAAGGTGGCCCCCGCTGTCGATGGTATACGCCGGTCTTCGACGGGACCGTAGAGGAACAGGCTGAAGTCGGGGACGATTATCCCCGGCTGCACCGAGGCATCAGATGGCGACCGAGAGTCACCGTAAGGACAGGACAGGCCACGGTACGAGGGTGTTGGGCAGCCTGAGCTGGACCAGATGTTGCCGCCATTATCCCCGCCGTAGCGAGACCCGCCGCGATCAAGATCGACACGATGACAGCTGAGAGATGTCTCCGGCCCGTTCGGCGGAGGCCGCTGCTTGTCTCGAATCCTCGACTCGGGCCTCTCGTTTGCAATGAGTCACTCATCGTCGTCCTCCCGTGGCCAAGACGAACATGAACCGCGCCCGTCGTGCTCCCTGCAGGCGAAGTTACGCTCGGAAGGTCCAGATCAGTAGGGCCAAAGGACCTTAAACGCCTACCTGCTAAGTCGGCTATATGGATCTTGACGCTTGGTGGGTCAAAACCACGTCGATGATTTCCGTTGCGACCCGTACCCCCCGTCGCCGCAGGCGTGCCCGTGCCCAAAAAGGGAAAACGGAAAAACGAAAACCCGTTCGCCGGTCGCCGGCACCGCCGGGTGCTGCCTGTGCCCACCTGCAGGTGGTGGGTTGTGGAAGGTTGAGGCGCACGTCATCGGTCCGACCCTCGATCATTCGTCCGACTCCCTCAACGCATGAAAGGGCAGACCCAGTCGCAGTAGCGCCTCCTCTCGCATGCTGTTCGCGATCCAGTGAGCATCACGACCAGGGCGACAACCGATCTGCTTCATCATCGTCACGACGTAATGGATGAGGTCCGGCACATCGGTGTCCTCCAAGGCGTCGAGGGCGCTCCTTATGGTCGGCACGTCGTCTCTGAGCCCGGCCTCGATGATGTCGGCCACCCGCAACGCATCCCGTGACCCACGGGCGTTGTGCTCGATCACTTCGGCCTCGGACATAAGGCGTCCGCTCGCATCCCGGCATCGCCGGTCGTCCGGGGCGGTCATGCGTCACCCTCTGCCAAGACCCTGGCAAAACAGGACAGGGGCAGGATCACGTAAGCATCAGCCGCTGGCTTGCCTCGTCGCTTCGCCACCACGGCCCAGAAACGTTGCCGACCATTGGTGGACTCGGCCTCTGCCTCGTCCATCCACCCGGCCAGCTCGAGGCGTCTGTGGTTCTTGACCTCGATCGTCCAGCCTGGAATCCCGTCGATGTCGCCCACGTCCTGGGACCGGCCAGCGCCATAGGCCCGCTCGGCGTAGGGGAACCCGTTGCCCCGCAGGTAGGCCACCACGTCACGCTCGAAGGCGCTGCCCTTGGCTTTCATGGCCCGACCATTGGTCGCCGACATCAGGTCGTCCCATCCCCGACGCCGCCGGCCCTCATCAGTCGCCCCACCATTCGTCCTCGAATTCTGCGTCGGTCATCAGGTGATGGTCGGCCAGAGACGGGCCGTAATGGACACCCGCCTGACCCGCCTAACCCGTCACCGCAGGTCAATGCCCGATTACGGGTTGCCGGCTGGCCCGCCCGACACCCGCCGGCGTAACCCGCCTGACCCGCCCGACACCCGCCGTCCACCCTCTCGGTGACCAGGGATGACGGGTTAGGCGGGTATGGCGGGTGTTGTTTACGGGCCATCTCAGGTCGGCCTCGGGGACTGGATCGTCCATCGGATGATGGATTCCTTGTTGTCCCCCTGGTCGTTCTCCACCAGCCAGCCGACCCGCCTAAGCACCGGGGCCTGCTTATGGAGGCGCTGCGTCACGGCCCGGGCGGTGCCAGGCCAGTCCTTCGGCTTTTTGTCCGGCTCGGCGATCGTCGACAGCAGGTGGGCCGAGGTCCCCTCGAAATCGACGGCGAGGGTTTCCATCATCGCCGTGATCGAAGGGATCGGCGGTCAGACTTTCGGTTGCGATCGAGCGGGCTTTGTCGATGTAGAGCTCTAGACCGTGGGTCCCATAGAGCCGGTCTACGCCGGCCAGCACCTTGGCGAAATCGGCCATACGCGGAGGTGCGTCGAGCTCCACCGCGGGCAGGATTCGGATCAGGTCCGATAGGGCGGTGAGGAGAGCGCCGAGAATCCGCGGGTAGGCAAGTCCCCACCGCTCCCACAGGGCGGACTCCTCCCGACGTTGTGCCGGCGGGATCACGTCAAGGTGAACGGGCAGCAGGCGGTCGACCAAGTCCCCGTTAAGTGCCCCGAGGTCGATACCGCTCATCACGACGCATCGGCGGAACGAGAACACGACGAGCTCGAAATTGGCATAGAGCATCCGGCGAACGTCTCCATCGCCAGTGACGGCCCGGCACAGTGAATCCGAGAGCCAGTCGGGAATATGGGTCATGTTGTCGAGGGCGACCACCCAACTCCCGGCGGCGGCGGTCACCCACGCTTCGGCGTCTCGGGGTGGCTTCCGTAACGGGACCGGCGAGGGGTCGACCAGCGAGACGATCATTCGCTCCCCTGTCGATTTCCCCGAACCTTGTTCTCCCGAGAGGTCGAGGATGGGATGCGGCATATCGGGGTCGAGAACGCGAGCAGCCAGGCCAGGACGAGCGGCCTGTCGGGCTCGGCGGCGTTGAGTAGCTCCCACAGATATTTGAGGTCACCGCCGGCTATCGGCTCGGGAAGGGCGGCGGTCAGCGCGGTTCGCTTGAAAAGCACCGGGGCCTCGGGCTCGACCGTCCAGCCCGTGCTGGTGACCTTGATGGCCCGGCCCGTCTGGTCCCCCAAATCCACCCATATAGCAGACCCCTCTTGGGCCACCCGGGTATGTAGGACCGATGACTCTTCCCGTTGGGCGAAGCCTTCGATGGTGGCGAGGGCATCGGCGAGTGCCTGCTGCGGGCAGGCGCGGTCGCGATAGCTGAAAAACCGAGCGCCGAGCAAGGACCGTAGCGACGCCCGGCCTCCCCGCAAATGGGCTATCTACCTTCGGACCCTCGAACGGGACCACGAAGGTTTCGCCGGCCTCGGTATTGCCGAGCCAGAACATTTCGCGAGCCATGTTCACCAATTCGGTAGCTGCCGACTTCTTGGGCTCGGCCGGGGCGTCCCCGTCGTCGATCTCATCGTCCGATTCAGGTTGCTGACCGTTCGATGCGACGGCCGGCAGCTGCGGCACTGGCAGCGCGTCGAAGGCGTCAGCCGCCTCGCGGTCTATCTTCCACGTTCGGCGCGTCGGATCACCCATGACGCCGCCACCAGCCGATCGTCGGCTTGCGCCCGGCCGCCAGCATTTCGGCCAGCTCGTCGAGTGCCTCGTCAGTCAGCCGGCGACGGGCCACCATCCCGGGCGTTTGCGAGTCCTTGAAGCTGGCAAGCTCGCGGAGCTCGGCGGCGGTGAAATGGTCGAGCAGCACCCGGCAGGCTGTCCGATCTAGGTCGGTGGTCATGGTCACGATTCCCCGGCCTCGAGCCAGGCGATCGCCACGACTAGCGTTTTCGCGAGCTCGACCAGCACAGATCCGCGGGTCGAGCTCGTCCAGGCCGATCGCCGAACGCAGGGCCAGCATCTCGCAGAATTGCAACCGCGGCAGAACCTCGACCTCCGGGATACGCTTTCGTCGACACTTTTGGTCGAGAGTCGTGGTGATCGCCCCGGGAATTTTGCCCGGGGCGTCATCGCGTTTGGTCGGCGGCGGGTGCCGCCACAAAGGCCCCCCGGCCCTCTCGCGGGTGATGAGTACGACAGCACCGCCGACGATCGGCAGGCCAGGGGCGCGGGGCGGAATCCGTACCGGGTCATCGTCGCGGCGATCGCCGCATCCCGGTCGTACCGGCGGCGAGGCGAAGGTGGGACGTGTAACGGCGGCCTATCGGTATCGGTGTCCGGAGCGACGGTCATGCTGCCGCCTCTGATTGCCCCGCGACCGAACGCTCCGACGCTCGTATCCGCCGTCTTGCAGTCCCGCGACGCCTTCCGACTGCACGCCCGGCACTGCCGCCGCCCATCAGGTCGAAGGTAAGTGTTGGCCTCGTCATACGCGTGGCCTTGCGGGCAGTGCGTACGATTGGCCGGCACCCCGCGTCGAGTGTTCTCGGCCGGCGGCACCGGTTCCAGGTGCGCCGGGTTGACGCATCGTCTATGCCGGCATGCACCGCCCGGACAGCTCGGGTCGTCGGTGTGACATAGGTGGTCGAGCTCCAATCCTTCGGGGATCGGGCCGACGAGGAGCTCATAGGCGACGCAATGGGCACCGCGATTTCGGCGTTCACTATCGCTGGTCTGCCCGTAGCCGTACCGATCGACGTAAGCGGCCCAGAGCCAGCACCCATCCGGCCCGGCGGATTTGTCGACCTTCGGCCAAAAACGCTCGGCCAGTGGAACCGGCGGTCGCCCCCTCACGACGCGTCCGTCAGCTCGGGCAATTCTCCAAGCATCCGACGAAGGGGGATGACCGGCACGACCATGCGACGCCCGAGACGAATAGTCGGAATGTCCCCCGCTCGCGGCGTCGTAGGAACCGTTCCGGCTAAGACCGCCGAGGACGGTCCCCGCGAACGGGACGCTGACGGTGGGCTGCGTGCGCCAGTCGTCAGACGGCGCTACTTCGGCATTTTTCGGTGACACCTTCGAGCTCCTACGCCCGACCCGGAGAATGGGGGTCAAACGGGGGGCCGACGCCTGCCGGCGGCTGGGAGCTGGGGGTCGGGCTGCTTACTAGGCAGCGACCAGCCCGCCGGCGCTACGGGGCGCGGCGAGCTGGAAGGGCGGTGCGTGGGTCAGGTGGGGCGAGGCCTCGATCGTATGACCGGGTAGGTGCTCGTTCACACACTCGGACCGGGGGACCGGTGGCTGGGGGGCGGTGGTCGTCGCGGCGAGCAGGCGAGGCCGAATCCCGCCCTCTGGCGGCACGCCCGGTCCTCGGCGGTCCAGATTGAATTGGGGGCAGAGACGAAGGCGTTGACAGCCCGGTCGATCGACCTGAGCGCCCGGGCCGTCGCCCATCGGTCGGTCCTGTCGGCCAGGCCCACGGCCACGAGGTCGAGGACGCCGGCCAGCATCTTGGGGGCGAATCCGCTCCCAGCCGTACGGATCGGTCCCGGCGGCGGCCCAGATGGCATTGACGCCGGCGAGGCGAAAGGCTCGGGTGTCCGGGTCGGGCTCGCCCCGTAGGCCCTCGAGGGTGCTGAGCAGCTCGGCCGCTCGGGTTGCCGTGTCCCGGCTCACGCCGAGCCGCACGAAGGACGCGGCGTCCTGGGCAATCCGCCAACCATCGGCGAGGCGATCCGGCAGCGTCTCCACAATGGGGGATAGTCGGCCCGGGGTGTGCCAGAGGGTTGGACGGTGGACCGACCAATTGACCGACATCCCATCTCAACATTCATCTCAACATTTCAGCGGGACGTCGTGGGACGAAAATGGGGGAAACCCTGGTCGGTCATATCGAGTGCTGGGTGGTATTAGAAAAGCCCTGGTCGAGACTACACGATTCTGCGATTTTGAGTCCACCGCGTCCGCCGTTCCGCCACCCGGGCTCGGGGGGGGATCAGAGGAACGAGGGTATCCGACGTGAACGGGGGACATCAGACGAGGCGGACCTAGGCTCCCGTCCCATGGTCGCCGCCGGGACCAGCGCAACGCTCTCGAGCCGCTGGCAAGAGATGGCGTCGCGTACGCAGCTCAGACTCGAGGGTGTCGATCTCTGGATGCTCGAGATCCCCCTTGTCGAGGCAGTCGCCACCGCCGCCGGTGACCACCGTCGCCGCCCGTTGGTCATGGTCCGTCTGGTGGCGGGTTCCGACGACGGGTTGGTCCAAGGGTGGGGGGAGTGCGCCGCCCTGGGCGACACCGTCTACGACCCCGAGGACGGCCACCGGGCCTTCCTCTCTCTCGAGCGCACACTCCTGCCTGGGCTGGCCCGGCATTCGACCCGAATCCACCAGTTGCCCGCGCCCTCCGACCTCACCTCCTTGAGCCGGGCGGTGCCGCATGCGCACATGGCCTTCGCTGCCCTCGAGATGGCGGTGGCCGATGCCCATCTCCGAGCCGACGGCCGTTCGCTGGCCGCGCTCCTCGGCGTGGAGGGCCGTACCGTCGAGCTGGGTGCCGTCGTGGGCGTGCTGCCATCGAAGGACGCGCTGGTCGAACGGGTGGCATCGCTCGCGGCACAGGGGTACTCGCGGGTCAAGCTCAAGATCGGGCCCGGTTGGGACGTCTCCCCGATCGAGGCGGTGTCTCGGGCGGTGCCGGACGTGAGACTGCAGGCCGACGCCAACGGTTCCTATACGGAGGATGAACGGCGCCGGTTGGTCGAGCTCGACGAGTTCGAGCTGCTGTGCCTCGAACAGCCCTTCGCCCCGGGCGATCTTGCCGCCCACGCCCGCCTGGCCGAGCAGATGCGCACTCCCATCTGTCTCGATGAGAGTGTGCGCTCCCGCTGGGAGATCGCCGATGCGCTCGCCATGGGGGCCTGCTCGGTGGTCTGCCTCAAGCCCGCTCGGTTGGGTGGGTTGGGTGAGGCCCTGGCCGTGGTCGACTCGTGCGCTGCGGCCGGCACCCCGCTCTGGATGGGAGGCATGTTCGAGTCCGGCTACGCCCGCGGCGTCAACGTCGCGCTGGCCGCCGTCGATGGCTTCAGCTGGCCGGGCGACCTCAGCCCGGCCCTGTCCTACCTGGGGGCCGACCTGGTGTCCCCGCCCGAAGTGGTGCGGACGGACGGACAGGGTGCCCTGGCAGCGCGACCGCCGACGGGTCCGGGGATGGGCGAGGCGCCCGACCTCGACGTGGTCACCAGCCTGGCTGTACGGCACGTCCATCTGGGCCTTCCCTGAGCACGTCCTCCCTGACCAGTCCGGTCATCGACGTGCCTTGGCGGGCGGCGGGCCGACCATGCGTAGAGTGGCCCGACCATGCGTAGAATTGCTCTTCCCATGCGCCGGACCACCATCGAGCGGAGGCTGAGTGACGCGCACCAGCAATTGGTACGCGCCCGCCATGAGTTGGCCATCGTCGACGAGCAGTTGCCGGTGGTAGACGACGTGGCCGATGACACCCGATTGCAGGCTCTGGTGTCTGATACGCCGACGGCCGCCAAAGAGCACGACGAGGCGAGCCGGCAGGCTGCTGTCATGCGCCAGACTCGCGATGCGCTGGTGGCGCGGATCACCGAGCTCGAGCATCGTCAGGCCAAGCTGCTCGATCGACTGGTGGTAGGACCGGGTTGACCGCCTTTCCTGTCAACGGCGTGGAGAGCTTCCCGACACATCGCCGGCCGGCCTGGCCGGCGCGCCCGGCCTGGCCAGCGCAGCCGGCGCCCGGCGCGACTGGGGGGGCCATTCGGGTTGGCGCGAGCCGCGGCACCGGTGGAGCCGGCACCCCAGGGCGAAGGATCGGAGCTGCAATGACCAGACGCGTGGTCATCGCCGAGGACGAGGCGATCATCCGGTTGGATCTCAAGGAGATCCTGGTGGACGAGGGGTATGACGTGGTCGGCGAGACCGGCCGGGGCGACGAGGCGGTCGAGCTGGTCCGCGCCCACCACCCTGACCTGGTCATCCTCGACGTCAAGATGCCGGGTTCGGACGGGCTCGAGGCGGCCCGGGCCATCCAGGAGATGGACGTCAAGGTGGCGGTGCTGATCCTCACCGCCTTCAGCCAGCGCGACCTGATCGACGAGGCCCGCGACGCCGGGGTGGCCGCCTACTTGGTCAAGCCGTTCCAACGGATCGAGCTCGTCCCGGCCATCGACCAGGCCATGGCCCGGTGCGAGCAGGCCTGGGCCATCGATGCCGAAGCAGCCCAGCAGGCCTTGTCCGACGGCGGCCCGGGCCAGCCGGCCAGCGCCGAAGACAAGCTCGAGACCCGTCGGCTGGTGGACGGCGCCAAGGGGGTGCTGATGGAGCGTTCCGGTCTCTCCGAGTCCGAGGCCTTCAGCTTCATCCAGAAGACGGCCATGGGGACGCGCTCCCGGATGATCGATGTCGCCCGGCAGGTCCTCGAGGGCGGGCTCGCGCCCTGAGTTGGCCGGGCCGACACCTACCATGAGCGAGGAACCCGAGGCGCGCCCGCTCCTCCTGCTCGACGGCATGTCGCTGGCGTTCCGGGCCTATTTCGCCCTTCCCCCCGATCTCGCCACCACCAAGGGAGTGGTCACGAACGCTGTCCACGGGTTCGCCTCCATGTTGGTGTACCTGGTCCGCGAGCACCGGCCGGTCGGGCTGGCGGTCGCTTTCGACCTGCCCGGCGCCACCTTCCGCGACGAGATCGCCGCCGACTACAAGGCCGGGCGCGCCGACACACCCGACGACCTGTTCCCGCAGTTCGACATGATCCGGGGGCTGCTCGGGTCGTTGGCCATCCCGGTGGTCGGCGCCGAAGGGTTCGAGGCGGACGACGTCCTGGCCACTCTGGCCACCGAGGCCCGAGATCGCCACCATCCGGTGATCATCGTCACCGGGGACCGGGACTCCTACCAGCTGGTGGAGGACCCCTATGTCCGCGGTCCTCTACAACAAGCGCGGGGTCAGCGACTACACGCTCTACGACGAAGCCGGGATCGAGGCGCGGACCGGAGTGCGGCCGGAGAAGTATGCGCTCCTCGCCGCGTTGCGCGGCGATCCTTCGGACAACCTGCCGGGCGTCCCGGGGGTGGGGGAGAAGACGGCGGCCAAGTTGATCAACCAGTACGGCGACCTCGACAGCCTCTTCTCCCATGTGGGCGAGCTCTCCCCGAAGCTCCGCGAGAACCTTCGCACCCATGTCGACCAGGTTCGCCAGAACGCCGAGCTCATCCCGCTGATCCGGGACGTGCCCCTCGACCTTCACGTCGAGGACCTGACCCTCGGGGGCTGGGATGCCGAGGAGGCCCGCGACACCTTCGCCGAACTGGAGCTCAAGGCGGTCTGGACCCGCCTCTCGTCGCTCATGGACGAGGGTGCCCTGGGCCTGCCCGCCGGAGGCCTGCTCGGCGGGTCAGGTGCCGAGGGGTCAGCCCGTCCCGACGTCGCCGAGGTGCCGCCGGCTCGGGTCGGTGCCGCCCCACCGGACTGGCTGGCGGTACCGGGTGCCACCGTTCCGGCCACGGCGGGCGAGGCCGTGCAGGCGATCGAACAGGTGGTGGCCTCGGCCCGGAAGTCGACGGGGAATGTCGCCGTGCACGCCCAATGGTCGGGGGACCCGGGACGGTCACCCTTGTCGACGTTGACCCTGGCGGCCGAGGTCCCGGGCGAGGGGAAGCCTGATCCCGCCGTCCACCTGCGCGGCTCCGGCTCCCTCGAGCTGTTGTCGGACGACGCCGTCGTTGCCGCACTGTCCTCGGCCGTCGGCCCGGGTGGGGTCGGGGTCATCGCCCACGACGCCAAAGAGCTCATGCGCTCGCTCCTGCCTCTCGGCGTCGATGTGGTCTCGCTGACCATGGACACGGCGGTGGCCGCTTACCTGCTCGACCCTTCGACCGACCGGTATCGGCTCTCCGACCTCGCCGCCGACCACCTCGGAGTGGAGGTCGACGACGGGACCGGCGGCCCGGGTCAGGGCGCGTTCGCGCTGGACGCCAAGGCCGACACAGGTGGAGACAGCGACGGGACCACAGACGAAGCCGCCGACGAAGCCGCCGAGCGAAGCCGCCGACGAAGCCGCAGACCGACAAGGAGTCGTTGCCGGGGCGGTGCGGCTCGCCTCGGTGCTCGCCCGGCTCCGGGCCCCGTTGCGGGAGGCGCTGGTGGCGGTGGGGGAGTCCGACCTCTACGACCAGATCGAGCTGCCGCTCGTCCGGGTGCTCGCCCGGATGGAGGTGGTCGGGATCCCCGTCGACCAGGAGGTGCTGCGTTCGATCGCCGCCGAGCTGGCCGAGGAGTGCCAGCTCCCTCGAGTCCACTCTCCACGAGCTCGCCGAGGGGCCCTTCAACGTGAACTCGGTTCCGCAGCTCCGCGAGGTGCTCTACGAGCGCTCGGGCCTTACCCCAGTCCGCAAGACCAAGACCGGCTTCTCGACCGACGCCCGGACCCTCGAGCTCCTCCGCGACCAGCACCCGATCGTCGAAGTGCTCCTCCGCTACCGGGAGGTGGAGAAGCTCCGCTCGACGTACGGCGAGAGCCTGGCCGTCCGAGGTCGGGGCCGACGGGCGCATCCACGCCACCTTCCGCCAGACGGTGGCCCGCACCGGGCGACTCTCCTCCGACCGGCCCAACCTGCACAACATCCCGGTCCGGACCGAGCAGGGACGCCAGTTCCGTCGGGCGTTCGTGCCGTCGGCCGGGCGGCAGCTGCTGGTGGCCGACTACGACCAGGTCGAGCTGCGGGCCATCGCCCACCTGTCCGGCGACCCCGGGCTCACCGCGGCGTTCGCCGCCGGCGAGGACATCCACGCCACTGTGGCCGCCCAGGTCTTCGGCGTCGGCCGCGACCAGGTGACGACGGCCCAACGCTCGACGGCCAAGATGGTCTCCTACGGGCTGGCCTACGGCATGGAGGCCTACGGGCTCTCCCAGCGACTGGCCGTGCCCGTCGAGGAGGCCCAGCTGATCCTGGAGTCCTATTTCATCGCCTTCCCGTCGGTCCGTGAGTACATGGAGCGGGCGGTGACCGAAGCCCGCCGGGTCGGCTACACGGTGACCGTCTTCGGGCGGCGGCGGCCGCTGCCCGATCTGACCGCCTCCAACTACCAGGTGCGCCAGGCGGCCGAACGCCAGGCCATGAACGCCGGGATCCAGGGGCTGGCCGCCGACCTGTTCAAGCTGGCCCTGGTCCGGCTCGACGCCGGGCTGGAGGAAGGAGGGCTGGCGTCGGACCTGGTCCTCCAGGTCCACGACGAGGTGTTCGTCGACGTGGACCCGGACGAGTCCGAGGAGGTGGCCGACCCTCACCGAACGGGCCCTGGTCGGCGCGGCCGACCTCGACGTCCCGCTCGAGGTGGAGATGGCCTGGGGCGCCTCGTGGGCCGAGGCGAAGGGCGGCTGACCGCGGCTGACTGCCACCTGACCACCCGCTGATCGCCGGCTGACCACGCGTCCTGACCGCCGTCGCCCCGTGTCGCCGAATGAGACGCCGGGCGTTGGAGTACGATTGTCCGTCGGCCACCTCGGTGTGGCCGCTACCTTTGCCGCCGCCGATCCGTCGGTTGCGGCAGATCCTGTCCGGAAAGCGAGCAACCTAGTCCATGTCCGATACCCACGTCGTACCCGAGGGCACCGCCCTCCTCTCCCCCGAGGCATGGGCACATTCGACGAGAACGGGACCTACGTCCCGCGCTCGGTGACCGAGGACGACCTCGGCGGCGCATCCCTCGAGGACGCCATGGCCGGCACCATCGTGGAATTCGACGACGGTGACCTGGTCGAGGGAACGGTGGTCAAGATCGACCGGGACGAAGTGCTGCTCGACATCGGCTTCAAGTCCGAAGGCGTCATCCCGGTGCGGGAGCTCTCCATCCGCAACGACGTGGACCCGTCCGAGATCGTCGACGCTGGGCGAGCCCATCGAGGCCCTGGTGCTCCAGAAGGAGGACAAGGAGGGCCGGCTCATCCTCTCCAAGAAGCGGGCCCAGTACGAGCGGGCTTGGGGCACCATCGAGAAGCTGAAGGAAGCCGACGAGGTGGTGACCGGACCGGTCATCGAGGTCGTGAAGGGTGGCCTGATCGTCGACATCGGCCTGCGCGGCTTCCTGCCGGCGTCGCTGGTCGAGCTGCGCCGGGTGCGCGAGCTCCAGCCCTACGTGGGCCGCACCATCGAGGCCAAGATCATCGAGCTCGACCGCAACCGCAACAACGTGGTGCTCTCGCGGCGGGCCTGGCTGGAGGAGACCCAGAAGGAGCAACGGGGCGAGTTCCTGGTCAACCTGAAGCCGGGCGAGCGGCGGAAGGGCGTCGTCTCCTCGGTGGTCAACTTCGGCGCCTTCGTCGACCTCGGCGGCATGGACGGCCTGGTCCACGTGTCCGAGCTGTCATGGAAGCACGTGGACCATCCCTCCTCGGTGGTCTCGGTGGGCGACGAGATCGAGGTCGAGGTGCTCGACGTCGATCTTTCCAAGGAGCGGATCAGCCTCTCGCTCAAGGCCACCCAGACCGACCCGTGGCAGGAGTTCGCCAACTCCCACCAGGTGGGCGAGCTGGTCTACGGGCGGATCACCAAGCTGGTCCCGTTCGGGTCGTTCGTCCAGGTCGGCGATGGCATCGAGGGGCTGGTCCACATCTCGGAGATGGCCGGGCACCACGTCGACCTTCCCGAGCAGGTGGTGACCCCGGGCGAGGAGCTCTGGGTCAAGATCATCGACATCGACCTGCAGCGGCGCCGGATCAGCCTCTCGATCAAGCAGGCGGCCGAGGGCGGGCGAGGTCTCCGAGGAGTACCGCGAGGCCTTCGGCGAGCACGCCTACGACGCCGAGGGCAACTACGTGGGGCCCTTCGAGTTCGCCGAGACGGAGTTCACCCCCGAGACCGAGGCCCAGGCGGCGTGGGCCGACTACGTGGCCGAGCACGGGCCGGGCGAAGGGGGTCCCGAGGAGCCGTCGCCGTCGGGTGCGGATCCGGGTCCGGCGACGGAGTCCGGTGGGGAGGCACAGTCCGGCACCGGGACCGAGCTTGGCTCCGGGGTGGACCCCGGCGCACAGCCCGCCGGTGACGGCGGTGAGGGCAGCGTCACCACCACGCCGGCCGAGGGGAACCCTCCGGCCTGAGCTCTTCCGGCCTGAGTACTTCGGCCCGAGACTCTCACCCCGAACCGACTGCCCGAACCGACCGCCTGAACCCTGTCCGGGCCGACCGCTCAGGCGTCGATCTGGCTGGGAACCGGCTGGGGCGCGGGTGACAGGACGGGCGTGGCCTCGGCTCGGGTCGCCACGCCGTTGCCGTCTCCCCCGACCAGGGGGAAGTGGCAGGCCACCTGGTGACCGGGAGCGATCTCACGCAGCCGCGGCTCCTCTTCGGCGCACTTGTCCTGGGCGTAGGGGCAGCGGGTCCGGAACCGGCAGCCCGACGGGGGGTCGAGGGCGGAGGGGATCTCACCGCTCAGCGGCTCGTGGTCGGCCCGGTGGTCGGGGTCCGGCTCGGGGATGGAGGCCAGCAGGGCCTCGGTGTAGGGGTGGGCGGCGGCCCGGTACAGATCGTCCGACGCCGGCGATCTCGACCAGCTTCCCGAGGTACATGACGGCCACCCGGTCGCTCACGTTCTTCACCACGGCGAGGTCATGGGCGATGAAGACCATGGTCAACCCGAACTTGGCCTTGAGGTCGGCGAGCAGGTTGAGGATCTGGGCCTGGACCGACACGTCGAGGGCCGAGACCGGCTCGTCGCAGATGAGCAGGTCGGGGTCGACCATCAGGGCGCGGGCGATGCTGATGCGCTGGCACTGGCCGCCCGAGAACTCCTGGGGCCGTCGATCGCCGGCCGCGTCGGGGTCGATCCCCACCGCCTCGAGCATCTCGTGCACCTTGGCGGCCCGCTCGGAACCGGTGCCCAGGTGCCAGATGTTGAGGGGCTCGGCCACGATGTCGCGGACCCGGCGCCGCGGGTTGAGGGACGAGATGGGGTCCTGGAAGATCATCTGGATCTTGGTCCGGGTGGCCCGCAGCTCGCGCTTCGACAGCCGGGCCAGGTCCTGGCCGCGGTAGATGACCCGGCCCGAGGTCGGCCGGCTGCACCTGGACCAGGGCCCGACCGGTCGTGGACTTGCCGCAGCCCGACTCGCCGACCAGCCCGAGGGTCTCGCCTCGCTTCACCGTGAACGTCACACCCGACACCGCCTGGACCCGCTGGCGGCCGCTACGGAACTCCACCACCAGGTTGTCGACTTCGAGCACCGTGTCGCCGGAGGCGAGCGGGACGGCCGGTTCGGGGGCGAGGGTCGTCACGACGACTGGACCTTGGCGTCGGGGTTGATGGCCGTGCTGGCCGGGGAGCCGACGCCGGGCGCGGCCGCCGTGGCCAGGGAGGTGGCCCCCGGCACCCGGGTCGAGGGCGCGGTGGGAATGCCGTTGACCAGTGGGAACCAGCAGGCGAAGAGGTGGTCGGGGCTGCCGGCGGTGCGCAGCGGGGGCTCGCTCTCGCGACACTTGTCCTGGGCGTAGGGGCAGCGGGGGGCGAACCGGCAGCCGGGCGGTGGATGGATGAGGTCGGGGGGCCGCCCGGCGATGGCTTGGAGCCGGGTGCCGCTCGGCTCTGACAGGCGGGGGATCGAGTCCATGAGCGCCCGGGTGTAGGGCATGTGGGTGTCGGCGAACAGCGTGTGGGTCGGCGCCTGCTCGACGACGCGCCCGGCGTACATGACCACGATGTGGTCGGCCCGGCTGGCCACCACGCCGAGGTCGTGGGTGACCAGGATGACCGCCATGTGCCGCTCGCGCTGCAGGTCGGCCAGCAGGTCGAGGATCTGGGCCTGCACCGTCACGTCGAGCCCGGTGGTCGGTTCGTCGGCCATCACCAGCCGGGGGGCGCAGGCCAGGGCGATGGCGATCATGACCCGCTGGCGCATGCCCCCCGACAGCTGGAACGGGTACCACCCGATCCGCTCCTGGGGTGAGGGGATGCCGACCGACCGGAGGAGCTCGATGGCCTGGGCGTTGGCCTCGGCCCGGTCCATGCCGAGGTGGAGGCGGAGGGACTCCGTGATCTGCTTGCCGATCCGCTTCACCGGGTTGAGGGCGGTCATCGGGTCCTGGAAGATCATGCTCAGCTCGGCGCCCCAGACCTGACGGAGCTGGGCCGGGCTCATGGTCGTCAACTCGTGGCCGGCGAAGGTGACCGTGCCGCTCTTCACCACGTCGCGTGCCGGGAGCAGGCCCATGATCGACCGGGAGAGGACCGTCTTGCCCGAGCCCGACTCGCCCACGATGCCGAGTGTCTCCCCCCGGCTCACCGTGAGCGAGACGCCGTCGACCGCCCGCACTGTCCCCCTCGAGGTGCGGAAGGCGGTGTGCAGGTCTTCGACGACCAGCAGGGGCTCGGACGGGTCGCCGATATCGCGGAACTCGATGGGCTGGGCCCCCTGCTTCGTCAACGACCGCAGGCTCACAGGAGGCCCTCGCGGATGTCGAACCGCTGGCGGAGCCGGTCACCGATGAGGTTGATCGACAGCAGCAGCAGGAACATGGCCAGCACCGGCCACATCATGATGTACGGGTTGACCTGCAGGTTGTTGTTGGACGATCCCTCGGCGATGATGTTGCCCCAGGACGGGTTGGGGAGCGGCACCGACAGCCCGAGGAAGGCCAGCGACCCTTCGAGCACGATGACCGCAGCCACCGCGATCAGGCCGAAGGTCAGGGCGGCCGGGAGGACGTTGGGCAGGATCTCCCGGAACACCACCCGGGGGGAACCGGCCCCCATGGTCTTGGCCGCGATGACGAAGTCACGGTTGGCGAAGGACAGGCTCGACGCCCGGACCACCCGGTAGAGGACCGGGATGGTCGCCACCCCGATGATGAGGGTGATCTTGAGGAGCGACTGCCCCCAGAAGGCGACGATGGCGATCACCGCCACGATGGCCGGGAACGCCAGCAGCACGAACGACCCGGCGTTGAGGGCGATGTCCATCCTCCCACCCTTGTACCCCGAGATGAGCCCGAGCATGCCGCCGACTGCCATGCCGATGGCCACGGAGCCGAACCCGACGATGAGCGAGACCCGGGAACCGAAGATGACCCGGCTCAGCAGGTCACGCCCGAGCTCGTCGGTGCCGAGCAGGTGGTGGAGGCTGGGCGGGGCGTTGATGGCGGAGTAGTTCTGGAAGTCGGGGTTGGGCAGGGGCAACAGGTTGGCGATGATGGCGAGCAGGACTACCAGGCCGACCCACCCGATGGCGAACCAGAAGAGGATGCCGAGGGGCTTGCGCAACAGGATGTCGTCGGAGTCGAGGGTCTCGCTCTGGCGCGACACCACCAGCTCGTCGTAGGCGGCGAGCCCGGGGACCTGGTCGGCCAGCAGTTGTCCCGAGGCGCGGGTGGCAGCGAGCTCCCGGTCGTCAGGCACGGATCAGTCCCTCGTCACTCGGGGGTCGACCAGCGTGAACACGAAGTCGATCACGAATTGCAGCACCACGTAGACGATGGCCACGACCAGGGTGATGCCCTGGACGACCAGGTAGTCGCGCTGGTTGACCGCCAGCACGAGCGAATAGCCCAGCCCCGGCAGGGCGAACAGGTACTCGACGATGAACGTCCCGGCGATGAGGGCCCCGATGTTCACCCCGGCCGCGGCCAGCAGCGAGAACGACGAGGGCCGGAAGGCGTGGCGCCACATGATCCGTCGGGGGGACATGCCCTTGGAACGGGCCATGGTGATGAAGTCCTCTTGCAGGGTGCTGATCAGGTCGGAGCGGAACAGTCGGTAGTACACGGCGACCGATCCGGCGGTGATGGCCAGGGAGGGCAGGATCATGTCGTGCAGGTTGGTGCTGGGGCTCTGGGTGAAGGGCACGTACCCGGTCGCCGGGAACCAGTGGAGCCCGACGGCGAAGACGGCCACCATGATCGGGGCGATCACGAATGGCGGGAGGGCGAGCATCCCGAACGTGCTGGTGGTGGCCACGTTGTCGAAGGCCTGGTTGGGTCGGCGGGCGGTGATGAGGGCCAGGGGGATGGCGACGGCGAAGGCGATGACCTGGGAGATGATGATGAGCTCGAGGTCGATCGGCCACCCGACGGCGATGGTGTGGGTGACGGACTCGTGGTTGAGGTAGGACTGCCCGAGACTGCCGTGGAGCACCGACGAGAGCCAGATGAAGTACTGCTGGAAGAGCGGCTTGTTGAGCCCCAGCTGCTTGAACAGCACGGCCCGGTTGTGGGCCGTGTCGTTGGGGCCGAGGATGGTGACCGACGGGTCGCCCGGGAGCAGGTGCACCAGCAGGAACACCAGCACCGAGATGATGAACGCCACCACCACCAGCTGGATCAGTCGGCGGATGAAGTACTTGATCATGGCGGAGTCGTAACGCGGGGCCGGTGGCCGGACGGCTACCCGTTGAGCCAGATCTGGGTGGGGAAGAAGACGCCCTCATCGAAGCCGTAGCCGGGCTTGCCGTCCGGGAGGGTGGGGTTGTTGAAGTTCTGCACCCGGTCGGCGGCCACCTCGGAGAAGTAGAACTGCTCGATCCACAGGTAGGGAAGCTGGATGCCGAGCTGCTCGTTGACCGTCTTGTAGGCGGCCACCCGGGTGGCCTGGTCGGTGGCGTGCCGGCCCTGGAGCATGGCCGTCTCGAGCGTCGGGTCGTTCATCCGGGTGAAGTTGAGCCCGATGGACCCGACCGGGGAGATGGTGGTGGTGCTCCACCAGACGTAGTTGAGGTCGGGGCTGACCGCCCCGAACTGGTAGGAGGTCACCGCCTGGAACCGGCCGAGGATGAAGTCGTTGATGATGGTGGCCTGCTCCACCTCGTTGAGGGACACGTTGAACCCGACCTGCTGCCACATCTGCTGGAGGGCCTGGACCTCCTTGATGGCGATCGGGTCCGGGATGGTCATGAGCTGGAGCGAAGGTGTGCCGTGCTTGGCCTTGTACTGGTTGACGAGGGCGGCGGCACCGCTCGGGTCGTAGGTGGGGAAGGCCGTCTTGCTGTAGTACGGCGAGCCGGGCAGGAAGATGCCGTTGGCCGGCTGCCCCGGCGGACCGCCGATGATCTTCTGGATCTCGGCTTGGTTCATGGCCTTGGCCAGGGCCTGCCGGATGGTCAGGTCGTTGGTGGGAGGGGTCGCCAGGTTGAGCATGATGTAGGTGAAGGTGGGCTGGCCGATGACCCCGGTACGGGTGTCGACCAGCTGGTAGCCCGACCCGCCCGATCCCTCGAAGTTGGTGATGGTGCTGGGGGTGGCTGACTCGATCATGTCGACCCCGCCGGACCGCAGCGTGGCCTCGCGCTGGGAGCTGTCGGGGATGGGCTTGAAGGTGATGGTGTCGAGATACGGGAGGCCGCTCCGCCAGTAGTTGGGGTTCCGGGTGGCGGTGAAGGAGCTGTTCTGCTGCCACTGCGAGAAGATGAAGGGCCCGGTGCCCACCGGCTTGAGCACGCCGGTGCTGCCGCTGTTGGCCTGGTCGATCATGGCCTGGCCGACCACGTAGCCGACCTGGGTGGTGAGGCCGGCGGGAAAGGTCGGGTTGGGCCCGGTCAGGTGGTAGACGATGGTCATGGCGTCCGGGGTGTCGACCGAGGCCACCTGGGCCAGCGCCACGCCGGTCAGCAACGAGGACTTGAGGGCTTTGTAGTTCGATTCCACCACGGCCGAGGTGAGCGCCGACCCGTCGCTGAACTTGACGTTCGGCCGCAGCGTCATCGTCCAGGTGTCGAAGGTGGAGTTGCTGGTCATCGACTGGGCCAGGTAGGGCTGGATGCTGCCGTCGGCCGCCACCGCCATCAGGGGGTCGTAGACGGCGTTGGCATAGAGGTACCCGTTGGTGTCCCAGTGGTTGGTGGGCGGGTAGAACCCGTCGATGTCGGCGATGGTCCCGACCGTGAGCGTCCCACCCCGCTTGGGCGTTCCGGTGCCCACCCCCGGCTTCGACCCCGCCGCGGTGGTGGTCGGCGACCCGGCACTGTTGGAACAGCCGGCCAGCACGCTCGAGGCCCCGCCGCCCAGGGCAATGGCCCCCCCGGCCAGCGCACTTCGGGACAGGAAGCTCCGACGGCTTATTTCGTTACCCGATGACTCCACGATCCCCCAAGCCTTTCCCCCCTGCCGAACGATACGGTTCTCGCTCCGGGACGAGTGCACTCTGCCACAGGCGCAACTCGCCGTGGAGGCACGTTACCGCCAAGTATGCCGCCGGTACCAAGGGGTGATGGTGAGACGCCACCTACCTTCCGGCGCTGGATACCATGCGGTCCATGGATGCCGCACCCCCCGGGCCTGCCTCGGTCGTCGAACCGGCGATCGGGCCCGGGGCGTCCCTCGGGCCGGGGGAGACGATGGGGATCACCACGGGGCAACCGACCGGGCTCGGGGTGTCCTCCACCGTGAGCCCGGAGGGACCGGCCGTCGAGCCCGCCCCGGGCGACAACGAGGGCCGGCCGTTCAGCCGGCGGACCATGACGGTGCTCACCGGGGTGGCCGTGACGGTGGTGGCCGCGTCGGTGGTGCTCCGGTTCTGGACCAGATCCGACCTGTGGCTCGACGAGGCCCTGACCGTCAACATCGCCCGGCTGCCGCTCCACCAGCTCCCCTCGTTCCTACGCCGGGACGGAGCACCACCGCTCTACTACGTCTTGCTGCACTTCTGGATCGGATGGTTCGGCACCTCCGACATCGCCGTGCGCTCCCTGTCCGGTGTGATCGGCGTGATCACCATGCCCCTCGCCTGGCTCGCCGGGAAGCGCTTCGGGGGCCGGACGGTGGCCTGGGCGGCGCTGCTGCTGGTGGCCTCCTCGCCTTTCGCCATCCGCTACTCCACCGAGTCCCGCATGTACTCGCTGGTGATACTGCTCACCGTCCTCGGGTTCCTGGCCCTCGACCGCTCGCTCCGTCGACCGGGTCCGGGCAACCTCGTCGCCGTCGCCGCGGTGACCTCGCTCCTCCTCTACTCGCACTACTGGTCGATCTACCTCATCGGGACGGTGGTGCTGTGGTTGGCCTGGCAGGCCTGGCGCGGCGGCCGTCCGCGGATCCGGGCCGGGGCCCGGGCTTCGTTGGTGGCCGTGGCCCTCGGCTGCCTCACCTTCCTGCCCTGGCTCCCCATCTTCCTCTACCAGTCCCACCACACCGGGACACCGTGGGCGACCCCGGCCAATTTCGCCGCCATGGTCAACGCGGTGGCCTCGTTCGCCGGGGGCGGCACGAACGGGGGCCGGGCCCTCGCCCTCATCTTCTTCGCCCTGGCCGGGCTCGGCCTCTTCGGGGTGGCCACCGACCGGTTCCACATCGACCTCGACATCCGCACCCGGCCGCTGGGTCGGCCGGTGGCCATCGTCATCGTCGGCACGCTGGCCGCCGCCATCGCCGGCGGGTTCATCACCAACAGCGCGTTCGACGCCCGATACGCCTCGGTGGTGTTCATCCCCCTCATCCTCTTGGTCTCGATCGGATTGATCACCTTCCGCGACCGGCGGGTCCGGGTGGGCGTCCTGGCCGTGGCGGTGGTGGCCGGCCTGGCCAGCGCCATCCCCAACATCACCACCAACCGGACCCAGGCCGGTCAGGTGGCCGCCGCCATCGCCGCCCAGGGCAAGCCGGGGGACCTGGTGGCCTACTGCCCGGACCAGCTGGGCCCGGCGGTGGATCGGCTGCTGCCGACCGGTCGGTACCGGCAGGCGACGTTCCCGCGCGGCACCGGGCCGACCTTCGTCAACTGGGTCGATTACTCGGCGGCCTCCCGGGCCGGCTCCCCGGTCAGCTTCTCGCAGCAGCTCGAAACGGCAGCGGCGTCACACCGCCAGATCTACGTGGTGTGGGCGCCCGGCTACCAGACGCTCGGGACCAAGTGCGAGGGGATCGTCCAGACCCTGCAGGCCGACCCCGCCTACCAGGCGAGCCAACTGGTGGTGGGCGAACCTGCGACCTTCTATCAACCCATGTGGCTGGTGCGCTTCACGCCGACCGCGCCCTGACGGGTGGTCGGGATCGGACACCGGATCGGCGGCGCCAACCCGCCGCCCGCCGACACCGCGTCCATCGCCGCCGGCACCGCGGTTCCCGCCGCCGGGCCAGGCTCGGCTGGCCCTTCTAGCCCCACCACCTCTGCTGTCGCCGAAGGAAGCATGCCGGCCGGGAGCCGGCCCCCGCCGGGCTGGCGTGACCGCGCCGCCACCCGGGCCCGGGACTTCGGCGGGGCGGTGGTGGTGGCCCTGCCGGCCTGGATCCTGGCTCGGGTGCTGGTGGTCGCCACCCTGGCTCTGGCTCACGGAATCGTCGCCACGGTGCGACCCGACAACCCCGGTGCCCGGCTCCATGTCCAACAGGGCCTCCTGACCTGGGACGGCGGGTGGTACCAGTCGATCGCCGCCCATGGGTACGGCGCCTCGGGCGCCCAGGCGGTTCGGTTCTTCCCGGCCTTTCCCATGGCCGGCCGGGCACTGTCCTGGCTACCCGGTCTGGGTCCCGGGCCGGCCCTGGTCATTGTGTCCAACTTCTGCTCGCTGGCCGCCATGGCCGCACTGGTCCTGCTGGTCCGCCATGATCGGGGCCCGGAGCTGGCCCGGCGGTCCGTGTGGCTGCTGGCCCTCGCCCCGGCCGCCTACTCCCTGGTCCTGGGCTACGCCGACGGGCCTCTCCTGCTCTGCGCGGTCGTGGCCCTGCTCGGGGCCCGGACCGGGCGATGGTGGTGGACGGCTCTGGCCGGCCTGGTGGGTGGCCTGGTCCGTCCGGTCGGCATCCTGCTCGTCGTCCCCGCGCTGGTGGAGGTCTGGCGGCAACGGAAGGTCGGGGCCACCCCGGCCGGCTGGGCCGCCCGGGTGGCAGCCGTCATGGCGCCGCTCGCCGGTACGGGGTCCTACCTGGCCTGGGTCAACGCGCAGTACGGCGATCCGTGGCTCCCGTTCCGGGTCCAGCAGCAGACCGGCCATCGCGGGGCGGTCAGATCGCCGTTCCCGGCCATGGGGCACAACCTCCTCTCCGTCGTCCACGGCCACCATCTCGGCAGTGCCTCCCATATCCCCTGGGTGGTGGTGTGCATGGTCCTGTTGGTGGTGGCCTTCCGGCGCCTGCCCGCCTCGTATGCCTTGTTCGCCGCCGCCGTGCTGGTAGTGTCCCTGGCCAGCTCCAACCTCGACTCGTTCGAGCGATACGCCCTCGGGGCGTTCCCACTGGTGGTGGCGGCGTCGACCCTGACCGGCCGAGGGCGCGTCGAAGTGGCCGTCCTCGGGCTCTCGGCCCTCGGGATGGTCGGGTACGCCATGCTGGCCTTCGTGGGTTCAGTGGTCCCGTGAGCTCAGGGGTTCCGTGAGCTCCGGGGTCCCGTGAGCTCGGTGCTTCCGTGAGCTCCCCCGTCCCTACCGGGTTCCCCCGATCGGAGGGACGAGCCACTAGCCTTTGCCCGGAAGAGGCGCCGAGCAGTGCTCGCCTCCAGGGTTCCTCCCCCGGGACCTCGGGAGTGGGTCGATCGACGAGTCCGCTCATCGGGGGGACGTTGCCTGTCGGCCCCCGTCCGGGCCGGTCCGCCGAGGGCGCCGAGACGACAGAACGGACACCAGCGAGTGGCACCAGGGACGAGAAGGATCAAGGGCGGCCAAGTGGCGCGGTACGGCTCGGCGGGGGATCGGCGCCCGGTGCTGGTCATCGGCGGTGGACCGGCCGGATTGACCGCAGCCCATCAATTGGCCGAGTCCGGCGACCCGGTGGTGGTCGTGGAGGAGGACTCGGTGGTCGGGGGCATCAGCCGCACGGTCGAGCGTGATGGATGGCGCTTCGACATCGGAGGCCACCGGTTCTTCACCAAGGTCAAGCCGGTGGAGGAGTTCTGGCACCGCGTCTTGCCGCCCGAGGACTTCCTGCTGCGGCCGAGGATGAGCCGGATCTTCTACGACGGGAAGTTCTACGACTACCCGATCAAGCTGGGCAATGCCCTATCCAACCTCGGTGTGATCGAGGCCGTGCGGTGCGGGCTCTCCTTTCTCTGGGTACGGCTGCGGCCGCCGAAGGACGTGACCACCCTCGAGGGTTACATCGTGTCCAACTACGGGTGGCGGCTCTACGAGCACTTCTTCAAGACCTACAACGAGAAGCTCTGGGCGGTGTCCGCGTCGGAGATCTCGGCCGACTGGGGTGCCCAGCGGATCAAGGGCATGTCGCTGTGGACAGCGGTGTGGGAGCCGATCCGGTCCTCGCTCCGCGGCAAGCGACGCGATCGTTCGAAGCAGGTCACCAGCCTCATCGACGAATTCCAGTACCCGAAGTACGGCCCCGGCATGATGTGGGAGAGCTGCGCCGAGCAGATCGTGTCCATGGGGGGCACGCTGCGGATGGAGACCTCGGCGACGACCGTCCACGTGGAGGACGGCGCGGCGGGGGCGGTGACGGTGCGGTCGGCGGCCGGGGAGGAGCGCATCCCGGTGTCCCACGTCATCTCCTCCATGCCCTTCACCTCGCTGGCCCGAATCGTCGATCCCCCCGTTCCCGAGGAGGTCGCCGCCGCCGCCGCCGACCTCCGCTATCGCGACTTCCTCACCGTCGCCCTTGTTGTCCCGGAGGAGCGGGGCTTTCCCGACAACTGGATCTACATCCACTCACCGGACGTCAAAGTGGGCCGGATCCAGAACTTCGGGTCATGGTCGCCCTACATGGTCAAGGACGGACGGACCTGCCTCGGGATGGAGTACTTCGTCTTCGAGGGAGACGACCTGTGGACCCGTGAGGACGACGAGCTCATCGCCCTCGGCACCAACGAGCTGGCGGCTATCGGCCTGGTCGACCCGGCCGATGTCGAATCCGGCTACGTGGTCCGGATGCCCAAGGCCTACCCGGTCTACGACGACGTCTACCGCGACAACGTAGACGTCATCCGCCGCTGGTTCGAGAAGCATGCGTCGAACGTGCACCCGGTGGGTAGGAATGGCATGCACAAGTACAACAACCAGGACCACTCGATGTACACGGCGATGCTCACCGTCGAGAACATCCGTGGCGCCCACCACGATATCTGGTCGGTGAACGTCGAAGAGGAGTACCACGAAGTCGACGACGCCCGCTCCGACAAGGGCACTGGGGGGACCGGGCGCGATGCGCCCGTCATTCCCCGCCGGGCCGCGCCGGTGGGTCGCGCCGCCGTCTAGTGGTGGACCTCCGTCGGGTGTCTATTCTGATGCGGTGAGGGCAGCGGCGTGAGCGGCGCGACCGATCCGGCCGGGAAGTCCCTTCCCGCCCAGGTGACGCCTTCCGGCCTCGACGCCATGCTGGACGAGATCGAGACGGTCGTCGAACCGGTAACCGAGTCCGTGTCGATGGCCCCGGCGGTGGGCATCGCGGTGGCCGGCGGACCGATGATCACACTGCCGGACGAGGCGCCGGCCCCGGCCGCGGCGCCGCCGCGGCACGACTCAGTCCTCTCCGGCCTGACCCAGGCCGGGCCGGTCGCGGTGGCCGGCATGATCGTGAACGGTGCCGGTGCGCTGGTGGTGGTGGCGGTGGCC
This sequence comes from uncultured Acidimicrobiales bacterium, assembly GCA_963727075.1. GTDB lineage: Bacteria > Actinomycetota > Acidimicrobiia > Acidimicrobiales > RAAP-2 > Bog-756. The sequence goes on along the minus strand of CAVSET010000006.1, from coordinate 778,490 downwards.
CGGCTGGTGACCCCCCAGTCCTACGGCGCAATCGCGCAGCTGCTCGGGCTGTTCTTTATCCTGTCCATGCCCGGTTCGGCCGTGCTGGTGGGCGTGGTCCGTCGGGTCACCGCCCTGCAACGATCCGGACAGGGAGGCCAGGTTCGCCACTGGGTGGGGAGGATCTACCGCATCGTCATCGGGGCCATCGTCGTGGAGGCGGTGGCCGTTCTCGCCCTGCAGGGCTGGATCGCCCGCCAGCTTTCCCTGCCGAACAGTCAGGGAGTGGCCCTCATCCTGGTGTCGGGGGGCATCTGGATCCTGCTGTGCGTGGACCGCGGCCTGCTCCAAGCCCACCGCAGCTACCGGGCCCTGGCCGGCAACCTCCTCATAGAAGGGGGCTTCCGCACCGTCTTCGTCATCGGGCTGGTCGCCGCCCATCTCGGGGTGGCCGGCTATGCGATCGGCGTCTTCGTCAGTGAGGTGGTGGCGACCGTCCACGCCCACTGGCTGGCCACCCGGGTGTCGTCGGCCGAGACCGGCGCCGTCGCCCCTCCGGCCGGCTACGACGCGACGGCCGACTCGACCCTCGTCCGCCACCGGCTGCTGGCCGACGTTTCGGCCGCTTTCGTGGGTCTCGCCCTGCTCGGACTGCTCCAGAACGTCGACGTGATCCTGCTCGGGAGGTTGGACCACGCCAACGTCGGGCCCTATGCCGCCATCTCGGTGGCGTCGAAGGCGCTCATCTTCGGGGCCCTGGCGCTCGGCGCCTATCTCCTCCCCGAGGCCACCATCCGCTGGAACGAGGGGGGCCATGCCATCCGCCAGCTGGGGGTGACCCTGATCTTCCTGGCCGTGCCGGCCGGGTTGCTGCTCGTCATCTCGGTGTTCGCCCCCCGGTGGTTCCTCACCCTGGTGTTCGGGGCCAAGCTGAGCTCGGCCGCCCCAGCCTTCTCCACCCTGGTGGTGGCCATGATCTGCCTGGCCTTCTCGGTGCTCGTGACCAACTACCTCTTCGGCACGGGGTCCCGCTGGATCGTGGTCCTGCTGGCCGGCGGCTCGTCGCTGGCAGTGGTGCTGGTGGCCGGAGCCGGTGGTCAGACCCTCGACACGGCGCGGGCCGACCTGGCCGCTCAGGCCGCCCTGGCCCTGGCCATGGCCGTGGCCTTCGTGGCCATCCACCGCAAGCACCGCTTCGGCCGCGGGGGTCTTCGCGGGGGCCCTTCCACCGCATCACCCAGCGTGACGACCCAGTGAGCCCTGGGCCGGCTCGGGCCGGCGCCGATACACTCTGGCTCGTTATCGGAGGCAGGCCGTCCGCCAACAGACGACGTCGGGGAGCGAGTGGGGATGAGGCGTGTGACCGGAGGGCCCAGCACCGTGCACGCCATCGGTGCCCCCGTCCAGCCTGAAGAGGCTTCCTTTCCCCGGCTGGTGCCCGTCCCCGGGCTCGAGACGGCCGGCGCCCGCAGCCCGGGCGGATTCCGGCCCAACGGGACGGGCACCCTGGATCGCCAGCCGTCGGACCTCCGCCATGACCAGTCCCGGCTGTCGCGATTCTCGGACCTGTCCATCGCCGACATCGCCGATCGGGCCGGGCTCAAGCGCATCGACGTCATAGCTTGGCGTGATTACGACGACGTCGAGGCGGGTGGCTCGGAGCTCCATGCCCACCGGGTGCTCTCAGCCTGGTCCGAGGCGGGTCTCGACGTGGCCCTCACCACCTCATCGGTGCCCGACGACCGGACGGTGGTCCGCCGCGACGGCTACCGGGTGATCCGGCGGGCTGGCCGGTACTCGGTGTTCCCACGGACCATGCTGTCGGGAGCGCTCGGTCGGATCGGCAATGGTGACGGGTTGGTGGAGATCTGGAACGGCATGCCGTTCTTCTCCCCAGTGTGGGCCCACTGCCCTCACATCGTCTTCCTGCACCATGTCCACGCCGAGATGTGGAAGATGGTCCTCCCGAGCGGCCTGGCCGAGCTGGGGTACGCCATCGAGCACCGCCTGGCCCCACCCCTGTACCGGCGCAGCCGTATCGTCACGCTGTCGAGCTCGGCCAAGCGGGAGATCGTCGAGCGGCTGCGCATCCCTCCGGAGCAGGTGTCGGTGTCGCCGCCGGGTGTGGAGCCGCAGTACTCGCCGCACGGCGACCGTTCCGAGACCCCGCTCGTCGTCGCCGTGGGCCGACTGGTGCCGGTCAAGCGGTTCCACCTCCTCATCGAGGCACTCGTCACCATGAAGGCCCGTCACCCCCATCTCGAGGCGGTGATCGCCGGGGAGGGCTACGAGCGGCCGGCCCTCGAGGCGCTCATCCATCGATCGGGTGCCGAGTCGTGGATCTCACTGCCCGGCTACGTCGCCGAGGAGGCCCTCATCGACCTGTACCGGCGGGCCTGGGTGGTCGCCTCCACCTCCCTCCGAGAGGGGTGGGGGATGACGGTGACCGAGGCCGGTGCCTGCGGCACCCCGTCCGTGGTCACCAGGATCGGGGGGCACGAAGACGCGGTGCTGGACGGCCGGACCGGCATCCTGGTCGACACTCCGGACGAGCTGGTGGCCGGGCTCGAGGCCATGCTCGGCGACGAGATGCTCCGGCGCCGACTGGGAACCGGCGCACGGGCCCATGCCGCCCGGTTCACCTGGGAGGCCTGCGCCCGGGGCGCACTGCTGGCCCTGGGTGCCGAGGCGCTGGCCAGGCAGTAGCAGCTCAGCTTCCCGGCCTTCCCCTTGACCGAGGATCCTCACGCCCCTCGCCACGCTCCTCGACAGACCCCTCGCCACGCTCCTCGACAGACCCAACGCCACGCTCCTCGTCGCGCTCCTCAGCACCACCCCCGGTACCCCCCTCGGCACGGCTGTCCGACGGGCCATCGGCATGGCCGTCAACGTCCAGGGGGGCGACCGGACCGTCGCCGGCCCCGGCGGCTTGCCGGCGCGAGAGCACAGCCTCCACCACCGCATCGGCTCCGAGGAAGACGACCCCCGCCCATGCCAACCGGCTGGCCGCGTCGAACGAGAGGGTCCAGGCCCCTCCGGGGGGGACGTTGACGTTGGCCTGGTGGACAATCGTGTAGAGCCCGGCGGCCACGATGCCGGCCACGGCCATCAGGCCGAGCAGGATGCGCAGGCGGGGCACGAGGAGGGCCACCACACTGGCGATGCCGACCGCCAGGCCGGCGGTCGGCATGGCGATGGCCGCCGCCACCGCGCCGGTCACCGCTCCGGTGGCCAAGGCCACACCGACCGGGGCGGCGGGTGCCTCGGCGCGGAACGGACGGGCCAGTGCTGGGCCGTCCTCCGGGGCAGCCGTCCGGGGGCCGAAGGCCGGCCCCGGCTCGTCGGCGACGTCGCTCGGCATGTTCTCCGGCCGGCCACGGCTCACCGTTCGCCGTCGGATCCGTCCCCATGGCACGAAGACGAGGGCCAGGCACGCCACGATGGCCAGGGCCGAGAAGATGAGGGCGAGGTCCACCCGTCGCTGAGGCTGCCAACGGAGGACCACCGAGACGGTCCCGTGGTGCACCCCCGACCCCAGATCGGCCCGGTCGAGCGGCCAACCGTTGGCGTAGCCGTCGATCAGCTCGGGCCTCCCGAGGCTCCCGCCGCCGACCACCGTCGCCGTCCAGCCGTTGTTGACGCTCTCCCCGAGCACCAGGTCCACACCGGCCCGATCGGAAGGCCGGGCCAGCCCGTTGACGGTGAGATGGATGGTAGTGGCTGTTTGGCTGTCCACCTTCACCGCCGGCGATGCGGTCGCCGGGGGCGCCTGGACGGAGGTGGCGGTGGCCACGGGCATGGCGGCGCCGCCGGGTGCCGAGTCCAGGGCCAGCTGGTCGATGTCGAAGCCGGAGACCTGGCCGAGCGTGGAGCGCAGGGTGTGGCTCCCCGGTCCGAGGGCCAGCCCGCCGGTGTCGGGACCGCAGAGGCTGACGGTCAGGGGCTGGCGGGACAGCGCAGTCGAGGTCGACCCGGCGACGGAGATCCACAGTGGCTCGCCGTCCATCGAGATCAGATCACCCCGACAGGAGGTGGGGATGGACGCCGGCACGGACCCGGCCTGGGCTCCGGGGATCCCGACCTCGGCGATGCCGATGGGCATGGCGATGGGGGTCTGTGAGTAGTAGTTGATGGTGTTCTCGATCCGGACGTCGTCGACGGTGACCCGCACGCTCTGCCCGGTCATCGGCGGGAAGGTGATCGGCACGTCGACCACCGAGCCCGGAACGGCGCTGTCGGCGACGGCCGGCAGGGCCACGGTGGCCGTGCCGCCGTCGACGGAGACGGTGACCTTGGTGGGGACGGAGTGCTGGCCGTCCGCCGCGATCTTGAGGTCAAGGTGGTCGAGGGTGACAGGTCGGGGCAGGACGTAGTGCAGCCACTGCCCGGCCTGGTGGGCCACGCCGAACCCGGGTTCCCACAGGGTGCTCGGGTTGCCGTCGAGAGTGGCCACCGCCCCGGCCCGCAGGTCGCCGGGGAGACGGCCGAGCGAGTAGGCCGCCACCGTGCCGCCGGGAGGGCTCGACCGGCCCACCACCTGGTCGATCCGGTCGTCGGGTATGAGTGGCGAGATCCGGGCGGTGCCGATCATCGAGAAGGTCCGGGCCGTGGGCAACCAGAAGGTCCGGGCCAGCGAGGTCTCGACGTCGGACCGAGGTGGGGTGCCTGGCCCCCGGAGCCGGGTCATGACCAGGCTCAGCCGGTCGGTCGCCGACGCCGTACCGGCCGCCCGCAGGAGGTCCTCGGGCAGGGCGATGGTCTCGTTGGCGGTGATACCCGGGATCCTGACCTCGGCGAACCCGACCGAGCTCCGCGAGGCCACCGGGGTCCGCAGGTCGGCGTTGCCCACCCCGGTGACCGTCAGGCGGAGGGTGGTGAAGGTCCGCGACGGGAAGGTCACCACCTGGCCCGCCGTCGTGCGCGAGGGGGGGCCGAGGGACACCACGAAGGGGTGGCCTCCGTCGAAGGTCAGGGTGACCTTGGTGATCCACCGGTCGGGATCGCCGGTCTGGGGCTGCACGAGGGTCACAGACCCACGTGTCCGCGGGTGGTCGAGCGTCACCTGCCACCACTGGCCGATCTGCTGGGCGAAGGAGTCGTCGAGCCAGGCCGTCTGGGTGTTGTCGTCGAGGGCCGCGGCGGGCCGGTTCTCCGGAAGGTAGGTGATGGAGGACCCGTACGAGGAGGCGGTCACGGCCGACACACCGAGCAGCCGGGCGGTGGTCTGGGCGTCGCTCGGGGCCCCGGGGAACAGGTGGATGGGGGCATCGGTGGGATCGCCGGTGTCAGGCCCCTGGGCGGCCGTCTCCGTATAGCCGGTGTTCTCGTTGAGCGAGTTCCAGCGGTAGCCCTGCTTCCGGTTGGTGTCGGTCACCACCAGGTCGGCCGGCGCGGTGAGGGTGCGCGTGCGCAGCGAGCGATCGAGGTCGAGGCTGCCGGCGTAGAGGATGGTGGGGTTGGAGCCGAGCAACCCGACGGAGGCGGCGTTGACGATGCCTGAGGCGTCGCCGTCCACCACCAGGGGGGTCTTGGTCGACTCGGTGCGCACGACGGGGCGGGGATGGTCCACCGAGTAGGTGGTCAGCGGCGCCGGCCACCCCTGGTTGGGCGGCCGGGCCAGGGTGGCCTCGTCGAAATGGGGCAGCAACGGCACGTTCGGCGTGGGCCGGCCGTAGGCCACCGGGTGAGTGAGCCCGGGCGGAGTCACGGAGAGATCGGTGGCCACCTGCTGGGGGATGGGTGCGTCGTAGCGCTCGTAGGCCTGGTCGTACTGGACGAGGACGTCGCCCGCGCTCATGAGCGATGACAGGGGACCGATGGTGTTCCAGTCGATGGTTCCGTCCTGCAATGGCGTGTCGACCGCCTGCAACAGGTCGGCGGTGGCCACCGACCCCATGATCTGCTGCTCGTGGGTCACGAATGGTCGGGTCATCAGGCCGGGGTAGACGGTGTCGACGGTGTCTCCCCACCGGTAGGCGGCGAAATTGTTGCCGGGCAGGGCGTAGACACGGGTCCCGGGATGGGCGCGGTCGAGGGCGGCGGCGGCTTGGCGGACGTAGACGGGTGGGGTGGCCGGTTGGGTGAAACCGTTGGCCACGACCCCCCCGGTCCACAGGGGGGTGGCCGCGGCCATGACGCCGGCGGCGGCGAATCCCCCGACGACCAGGCCGGTGCGGGGGAGGCGGGCCCAGAGGGCGCTGACCCCCGCTCCCAGGAACATGGCCAGGCTCAGGATGATGAGGGGCGAGGCCCGGTCGGTGGAGCGCATGGCCAGGCCGGCCGTCGTGTCGACCATGATGGCCTTGAGGACCGATCCGACGGCGGAGGGGTCGCCGTAGGGGTTGGGGCCTACGGCGAGGACCATGCCGACCACGGTGACCAGGACGAAATAGGCGCGGTGGCGCCACCGGGCGAGGGCGGCGGCGGCGAACGCCAGCACCGGCACCACGAAGCTGGCCGCGATGAGCCACAGGTTCTGGGTATAGGCGACCGACGTCTGGGTCCAGGCCCCCACCCGGTCCGATCCGTAGAAGTACCAGTACCCGAGGCCGCGGACGACCTCCGAGGCCAAGGACGTCCCGCTCGTGGCCGGCACCGTCTCGGTGTACTTGAGCACGTTGATCCCGTAGGCCGCCTCCACCTGCAGCCCCACCGCCCACCACAGGGACACCAGGGCGCTCAGCAGGCCGACCTTCCACGCCACGCCCCAGGCCCGGCGCCAGGTCGACTCCCGGGCCACCAGGACCGCGTAGGGGAGCCAGAGGGCGGGAGCGATCCCGACATAGAGAACCGAGCTGGCGTTGATGCCGCTGACCAGGGCCACCACCAGGGCGAACAGGGCCGGATAGCGCCAACCCCCCCGCCGGAGGGCGAGGATCACCAAGGCCACCATCCAGGGCAGCCCGGCCCAGGGCATCAGGATGACCGAGATACGCCCCGAGTACTGCAAGATGTAGGGGGTGAACATGAACCCGAGGGTGGCCACGTAGCGACCGGGGCCGGTGAGGCCGACGGCGCGGCACAGGTACAGGACCCCGGACCCGGCCGCGAACAGCAGCGCGGCCATCCACCCCCGCTGGGCGACCCACAAAGGCACGTGCAGCTCGGCCGCGGCCCAGTAGAACGGACCCATGGGCAACAGGTAGCCGATGTTCTCGTGGGTGACCGTGCCGAGGGCCACACCCGGGTCCCACAGCGAGACGGCCTGGCGTACGTAGCGACCCGGATCCAGGTAGAGATAGGTCTTCGTGTCGTCGACCACCGTCCCCGGCCGGGACGCCAGCATGGGAAGGGCCGCCACCACGGCCACGACGGCACAATCCACCACGGCTCGCAGCCGGCTGGAGGACCGCAACCGGGACGGGCGGGAGCCGGGACGGCTCGGGTCCGGGAGCGCGACAGGAGAAGGTTGGAGCTCCAACACGAGTGATCGGTAGTGTAAACAACCAGCGAGTGGCCATGGCATCGCTGCCCGACACCGGTCACCGACCCTCACATCGCTGGGAGCCCGCCTTGAGCATCCACCATTCCGACCTCGGCTCGCGGGGGAGCGGTCACCACCCCGGCGGCACCGGCTGGCGGCTCACCGGTGAGCGCCCGATGCAGGGGGTCACGCCCGATTCGCTGCTGGCGCTGCATGCCGCCGGGTACCGGACGGTCATCGAGCGGCTCGGGCCGGGGACGATGCTGGACGTGGGCTGCGGGCAGGGGTTCGAGTCGGCCCGCTTCGTGGCCAGGGACCGCCGGGTCGTCGGGGTCGACTACAGCGCCGACGCGGTGGCGGTCGCCCACGATCGGTGGGCACCGGCGGGACTGGCCGTGGCCCAGATGAACGCCCTCTCGCTGGGGCTGGCCGAAGGCAGTTTCCGTTGGGCCTGCTCGTCGCACCTCATCGAGCACTTCGAGGACCCCGAAGGGCACGTCCGGGAGCTGGCCCGGGCGCTGGCCGACGACGGGACCGTGTTCTTCCTCACCCCGAACGCCCCGGCTGACTTCGAGAACCCCTTCCATGTCCACCTGTTCGAGCCGCCCGAGCTCCACGACCTGTTGGCCCGCCACTTCCACGACGTGACCGTCCAGGGAATGGACGCCGTGCCCCGGGTCAAGGCCGACTTCGTCGCCCGCCGCCAGAGGGCCGACACGGTGCTCCGCCTGGACGTCTTCGATCTGCGGCACCGGATCCCGCGTCGGTGGTACGTGGGGATCTACACCCGCGTTCTACCCCTGGCCTACAAGCTCATCGCCCGCCACGACTCGGGAGGGACCACGGGTATCTCGGCCGACGACTTCTTCGTCACCGACCAGCTCGACCCCACCACGATGGTGCTGTTCGCCACGGCGTCCCGGCCGCGGCGATCGGCCTGATCGGACCGGTCGTGCTCAGCGTCGCGCTCACCGGTGGCATCGGCGCCGGAAAGTCGACGGTGGCCGGGCTGCTGGTCGAGAAGGGCGCCCGGCTGGTCGACGCCGATCTCATTGCCCGTGAGGTGGTCGCTCCGGGCGGCCCGGCCTACCAGCCCCTCATCGACCGATTCGGGCCGGGCATCCTCGACCCGACGGGACAGATCGACCGCCCCCGGTTGGCCGAGCTGGCCTTCGGCCATCCCGACGTCCTGGCCGACCTCAATGCCATCACGCACCCGGCCATCGGCGTCGAGATGATCGCCCGCAAGGACCACTACGCCGGGGGGGACGACATCGTGGTGCTGGACATCCCGCTGTTGCGACCGGTCCATCGCCAGCTGCTGGACCTCGCCGCGGTGGTGGTGGTCGACACCCCAACCGACCTGGCGCTCGAGCGCCTGGTCAGCCAGCGGGGCATGTCGCCGGCCGACGCCGCCGCCCGTATCGGCTCGCAGGCCGACCGGGAGACTCGCCTCGACGGGGCCGACCTGGTCATCGACAACACCGGTGACCTCGACCAGCTCCGAGGCGAGGTCGAACGGGTGTGGGACGCGCTTGTCGAGCTGCGACGGACCCGTCCGCCGGCCCGGGCCGAGACGCCCCCGACCACCGCCTGAGCGGCCGGCGCCGGTGATACACCCTCCCGGTACCATCGGGAGGGTGCCCGAATTCGAAGTGGTCTCGCCGTTCCGTCCGGCCGGCGACCAGCCCCAGGCCATCGCCGGGCTGGTCGAGGGATTGCGGCGGGGTGACCGCTATCAGACCCTGTTGGGCATCACCGGTTCGGGCAAGACGGCCACCATCGCCTGGACGGTCGAGGGGGTGCAGCGCCCGACCCTGGTCATCGAGCCGAACAAGTCGCTGGCCGCGCAGCTGGCCGCCGAGCTCAAAGAGCTCTTCCCCCGCAACCGGGTGGAGTACTTCGTCTCGTACTACGACTACTACCAGCCCGAAGCCTACGTGCCCTCGTCGGACACCTACATCGAGAAGGACTCGTCGATCAACGACGAGATCGACCGGCTGAGGCACGCCTGCACATCGTCGCTGCTGCTGCGGCCGGACACCATCGTCGTGGCCTCGGTCTCGTGCATCTACGGGCTGGGGTCGCCCGAGGAGTACCGCGACCGCATCGTGGCCCTGCGGCCGGGAGAGGTGCACGAACAGCGATCCCTCCTCCGGAGACTGGTTGAGCTGCAGTACTCCCGCAACGACATGACGCTCTCGCGCGGGCAGTTCCGGGCCCGGGGGGACACCGTCGAGATCCATGCCGCCTACGAGAGCCAGGCCGTCCGGATCGAGTTCTTCGGCGACACGGTGGAGCGCATCCGACCCTTCGACGTCACCACCGGCGAGATCGGTGACGAGCTCGACGAGCTGGTGGTGTTCGCCAACACCCACTACGGAGCCGGGGACGAACGGATACAACAGGCCGTCGCCGGCATCGAGACCGAGTTGCGCCAGCGATTGGGCGAGCTCACCGAGGCGGGCAAACTGCTCGAGGCCCAACGGTTGCGCATGCGCACGGAGTACGACCTCGAGATGCTGGCGGAGACCGGCGTGTGTAGCGGGATCGAGAACTACAGCCGGCACCTCGACGGACGGGCACCGGGGGAGGCACCCTTCACCCTGCTCGACTTCTTCCCGAAGGACTTCCTGGTGGTGGTGGACGAGAGCCACGTGGCCGTGCCGCAGTTGCGGGGCCAGTTCGCCGGCGACCGCTCGCGCAAGGAGACGCTGGTCGACCACGGCTTCCGGCTCCCGTCGGCTATGGACAACCGGCCGTTGCGGTTCGAGGAGTTCCTCGAGCGCACCGGCCAGACCATCCTGCTGTCGGCCACGCCTGGCCCCTGGGAGCTCGAGCACAGCGCCAACGTGGTCGAGCAGGTCATCCGACCCACCGGCCTGGTCGACCCCGAGGTGGACATCCGGCCCACCACCGGCCAGATCGACGACCTCCGCGAACGGATCGAGGCGACGGTGGCCAACCACCACCGGGTCCTTGTCACCACGCTGACCAAAAAGATGGCCGAAGACCTCACCGACTACCTCGCCGAGCAGGGTGTCCGGGTCCAGTACCTCCACTCGGACGTCGACACGGTGGCCCGCATCGAGCTGTTGCGCGAGCTCCGGCTGGGCACCTTCGACGTGCTGGTCGGGATCAACCTCCTGCGCGAAGGCCTCGATCTGCCGGAAGTGGCCCTGGTGGCCGTGCTGGACGCCGACAAGGAGGGGTTCCTGCGCTCCGCCCCCTCGCTGATCCAGACCATGGGGCGGGCGGCCCGCAACGTGCACGGCCGGGTCGTCATGTACGCCGACCGCATCACCGACTCGATGACCGAGGCCATCGGCGAGACCCAGCGCCGGCGGGCCCGGCAGATCGCCTACAACCAGGCGAACGGCATCGATCCCCAGTCCATCTCCAAGTCGGTCACCGACATCCTCGAGCGGGTGCGGGGAGAGGGCATCGGCTCAGCCGCCATCAGTGGCGGCCCGAACAGCCGGTCGGTGGCCGAGCGGGCCCAGTCGATCCGGTCCGGTGGGGTGGACCCGAAGAAGGCCGCGGCGGAGATGGCCCAGGCCCTCGGGCCCGATGCCGACGAGCTGTCCGTCCTCATCCGGCGCCTCGGCGCCGAAATGGATCGGGCGGCCGAGGAGCTCCGGTTCGAGGAGGCCGCGCTGCTCCGCGACGAGATCGCCGAACTTCGGTCGCTCCTCGTACGGGACCCGGTGGACGGCTCGGCCGTGCTCGCCGGCGAGACCGCCGACGTCGAGGCTGGCGTGGAAGTCGACGTTGGGTCCGACGCCGAGAGCGACGTCGAGGCCGTCGCCGGTCCATGACCGCCGGTCCCCACGCGCCGCACCGGTATCCTCACCGCGATGGCTGATCGGTTGGTGGTGCGGGGCGCGCGCGAGCACAACCTGCAAGACGTCTCGCTCGACCTCCCGAGGGACCGTCTCATCGTGTTCACCGGGCTGTCCGGTTCCGGCAAGTCCTCGCTGGCCTTCGACACCATCTACGCCGAGGGGCAGCGGCGCTATGTGGAGTCGCTCTCCGCCTATGCCCGCCAGTTCCTCGGCCAGATGGACAAGCCCGACGTGGACTTCATCGAAGGCCTGTCGCCGGCCATCTCCATCGACCAGAAGTCGGCGTCGAGGAATCCCCGCTCGACGGTCGGCACGGTCACCGAGGTCTACGACTACCTGCGCCTGCTCTATGCCCGGATCGGGAAGCCGCACTGCCCCAACTGCGGGCGGCCGGTGGCCCGCCAGAGCCCCCAGCAGATCGTCGATCGCATCCTGGCCATGGATGACGGGACCCGCTTCATGGTGCTGGCCCCCGTGGTCAGGGGACGAAAGGGGGAGTACGGGGCGCTGCTCGACGACCTGGCCAAGCAGGGATTCGCCCGGGCCCGGGTGGACGGGACGACGCTCGAGCTGGCCGACCGGCACCAGCTCGACCTGGCCCGCTACGAGCAACACACCATCGAGGTCGTCGTCGACCGACTGGTCCGCCGCGACGACGTCCGACGCCGGCTCACCGAGTCGCTGGAGACCGCCCTGTCGCTGGCCGAGGGAGTGGCCGAGGTGGTGGTGGTCGACCCGGACGGCACCGAAGAGGAGGCCATCACCTTCAGCCAGCACCTGGGCTGCACCCACTGCGGGCTGAGCTTCGAAGACCCGTCTCCCCGGAATTTCTCCTTCAACTCGCCCTACGGTGCCTGCCCCGCCTGCACCGGCCTCGGCACCCGCTACGAGGTCGACCCCGAGCTGGTGGTGCCGGACCCGACCAAGTCGCTGGCCGAGGGGGCCCTGGCCCCCTGGTCCGGCGCACGCAGCGAGTACTTCTCCCGGCTGGTGGCGGCGGTGGCCGACCTGGGTGGCTTCTCGCTCGACACCCCCTGGCAGCGGCTCCGCAAGGCCGACAAGAAGCTGGTCCTCTTCGGCGCCGGGACCAAGCAGGTCCACCTCAAGTACCGGAACCGGTACGGACGGCAACGCTCGTTCCACACCTCCTACGAGGGGATCGTGCCCTGGCTACAGCGGCGCCACACCGAGGCCGAGTCCGACTTCCTCCGGGACAACCTGGAGGGCTACCTGCGGGAGGTCCCCTGCCCCGAGTGCGGCGGGGCCAGGCTGCGCCCCGAGTCGCTGGCCGTGACAGTGGGCGGCCATTCCATCTTCGCCCTGTGCTCGCTGCCCATCGGCACGGCGGTGGACGTGGTGGGGTCGCTCGACCTGTCCGAACGCGATCACCTCATCGCCGACCGGGTATTCCACGAAGTTCAGGAGCGCATGCAGTTCCTGTTGGACGTGGGGCTCGACTATCTGACCCTGGCCCGGTCGGCCGCCACGCTGTCAGGAGGCGAGGCCCAGCGCATCCGGCTGGCCAGCCAGATCGGGAGCGGCCTGGTCGGCGTGCTCTACGTACTGGACGAGCCGTCCATCGGGCTGCACCAGCGGGACAACCAGCGGCTCATCGGCACGCTCAAGCGGTTGCGCGACCTGGGCAACACGGTCATCGTGGTCGAGCACGACGAGGAGACCATCCGCGTGGCCGACCATGTGGTCGACGTGGGCCCCGGGGCGGGGGAGCATGGCGGTCGCATCGTGCACTCGGGGCCGGTCACCGGACGGGGTGGGCTCGAATCCAACCAGCAGTCGGTCACCGGTCAGTACATCTCCGGGGCGCGGTCGATCCCGGTCCCGGCGGTGCGGCGGCCGGGGGGAGGCGAGGTGCTGGTCGTCGAGGGGGCCCGCGAGCACAACCTGCACGACATCGATGCCGAGTTCCCGCTGGGACGGCTGGTGGCGGTGACCGGGGTCTCGGGCTCGGGCAAGTCGACGCTCGTCAACGACATCCTCCTCCGGTCGCTGGCCAAGCAGGTCCATCGGGCCAAGACCCTGCCCGGGCTGCATCGGGCCATCCGCGGGGTGAACAACGTGGACAAGGTGGTGGAGGTGGACCAGGCGCCGATCGGGCGCACGCCCCGGTCGAACCCGGCCACCTACACCGGCGTCTTCGACCACATCCGCAGGCTGTTCAGCCAGACCCAGGAGGCGAAGGTCCGCGGCTACCAACCCGGGCGGTTCTCCTTCAACGTGAAGGGCGGCCGCTGCGAGGCCTGCTCGGGGGACGGGACCATCCGGATCGAGATGCACTTCCTCCCCGACATCTACGTGCCGTGCGAGGTCTGCCAGGGGGCGCGCTACAACCGGGACACCCTGGAGGTCACCTTCCGCGGCAAGACCATCGCCGACGTGCTCGAGCTCTCCTGTGAGGAGGCGCTGGCCTTCTTCGCCCACCAGCCGCCCATCGCCCGCCACCTGCAGACACTCGTCGACGTGGGCCTCGGCTACATCCGGCTCGGGCAGCCGGCTCCTACCCTCTCCGGTGGCGAGGCCCAACGGGTCAAGCTGTCCTCCGAGCTCAGCCGCCGGTCGACCGGGCACACCCTCTATGTTCTCGACGAGCCGACCACCGGCCTCCACTTCGACGACGTGCGCAAGCTGCTCGACGTGCTGAGTCGCCTGGTCGACCAAGGCAACACGGTCATCGTCATCGAGCACAACCTCGACGTCATCAAGAGCGCGGACTGGATCATCGACCTCGGGCCGGAGGGAGGCGACCGCGGCGGGACCATCGTGGCCACGGGGACACCGGAGCAAGTGGCCGCAGTGACCTCCAGCTACACCGGTCAGGTGCTCAAACCGATGCTCGGCCGGGCCCATACCAACGGCAAGGCCTCGGGGCCGGCCGTGGCGGCCAACAAGCCGACGACCCGCTCGGTGAAGGCACGCTCGCCCGGCGGCCAGACTGCGACCGGCGTGGGAGCTGGACGCCGGTAGCCGGCCCGACCCGCGGCGATCAGGTCATCGCCAGCATCCGCTCGAGGGCCACCCGGGCCCAGCCGGCCGTCTCGTCGTCCACGGTGATCCGGTTGCGGACCTCACCCTCGACCAGCCCTTCGAGGATCCAGGCCAGGTGGGCGGCGTCGACACGGAACATGGTCGAGCACGGGCACACCAGAGGGTCGAGTGACTGCACCGTGCGGTCCGGGTTGTCGTCGTCGAGCCGCTTGACCAGGTGGATCTCGGTCCCGACTCCGATCACCGATCCGGCGGGGGCGTCGGCGACGGCCCGGATGATGTAGTCGGTGGACCCCACCTGGTCGGCCAGCTCGACCACGTCATGGGCGCACTCGGGGTGGACCACGACGATGCCGTCGGGATGCTCGGCCCGGAAGGCCTCGATGTGGGCAGGCCGGAAGCGCTGGTGCACCGAGCAGTGGCCCTTCCACAGCAGCAGAGTCGCGCTCTTGAGGACCGGGTCGTCCAGGCCGCCTCGGTCGAGCCGCGGGTTCCAGACCGCCATGTCACCCGCGGTGTAGCCGAGCTCGAACCCGGTATTGCGGCCGAGATGCTGGTCGGGGAAGAAGAGGACTTGACGGCCGCCGGCTCCACCGGCGTGCGTGGGCCCGAGTGCCCAGGTGAGGACGGCCCGGGCGTTGGAGGAGGTGCACACCACACCCCCGTGGCGTCCGACGAAGGCCTTGAGTGCGGCCGAGGAGTTCATGTAGGTGACCGGGACCACCCGGTCGAGGTCGGTCACCTGGCCGAGCGTGTCCCAGGCCTCCTCGACCGAGTCGATATCGGCCATGTCGGCCATCGAGCAACCGGCGTTGAGGTCGGGGAGGACGACCTTCTGGTGGGGGCCGGTGAGGATGTCGGCCGACTCGGCCATGAAGTGGACGCCGCAGAACACGACGAACTCGGCCTCGGACTGGTGGGCGGCGATCCGGGACAGCCCGAACGAATCGCCCCGGGCGTCGGCCCAGGCCATCACCTCGTCGCGTTGGTAGTGGTGGCCGAGGACGATCAACCGCCGGCCGAGCTCGGCCTTGGCCTGACCGATCCACTCGGCGAGCTGGTCGGGACGGGCCGTGGAATAGCGGTCCGGGAGCGCTGTCTGGAGCCGGAGCATGTCGGATATGACCCCCTTGGGGAGGCGCTCCGGTCGTGGCCGGCGGGGACAGCCTGGTCGCCCGTCCGCGGGGATGTCGGCCCCGGAGCGGTAGATGTCGCCGGAAACCAGGCCGGCGTAGGCCCAGTCTATGCCGGGCGCCCGCCGATGGGGCGGTGAATCGCTTGGCGGCCCGGGCACGGCACACTGGAGGCGTGGTCACCCGCCCACTTCCCGGCTCCGTCCCCGACGCACCCGGCTCCTACCAGTTCGTCGACCGTGACGGGCGGGTGCTGTATGTGGGCAAGGCCAAGTCGCTGCGCCAGCGCCTGAACTCGTACTTCCAGGATCCGGCCGCCCTCGGCCCCCGGACGGTCCAGATGGTCCATCAGGCCGACCACGTCGAGTGGATGGTGGTCGACTCGGAGGCCGAGGCCCTCCTGCTCGAGCACAATCTCATCAAGCAGAACCAGCCCCGCTACAACGTCCGGCTCAAGGACGACAAGAGCTATCCCTGGCTGGCCATCACGGTGAGCGACGAGTGGCCCAGGCCGGCCGTCGTGCGCGGTCGCAAGCGGAGCGGCGTGCGCTACTTCGGGCCCTACCCGAATGTCGGGGCCATCCGGGAGACCCTCGACCTGCTGCTCCGGTCGTTCCCCGTTCGGACCTGCTCGGACACGAAGTTCCGGCGTCACCAGCGCCTGGGCCGACCCTGCCTCCTCTATCACATCGAGCGCTGTTCGGGACCGTGCGTGGGTGAGGTCGACTCCTCCGAGTACGCCCAGATGGTGGACGACCTCATCTCCTTCCTCGGCGGCGACACTGGGCCGCTCGAGAAGGAGCTCGAGATCTCGATGCGGGATGCCGCCTCGGCACTCGAATTCGAGCGTGCATCGGTACTGCGGGACAAGCTCGAGGCCATCCGGGCGGCGGATGCTGTCCGCCAGATGGAGCTCGGACACCGCGAGGACCTCGACCTGTTCGGTCTGGCCGAGGACGAGCTGGAGGCGGCGGTCCAGGTGTTCCATGTCCGCTCCGGGAAGGTGATCGGCCGGAAGGCCCTGTTCGTGGACAAGGTCGAGGATCTGAGCCCAGGTCAGCTCATCGAACGGATACTGGTCGACGTCTATGCCGAACCGGAGGCGGGCGTTCCTCGGCAAGTCCTCGTCCCAACCATGCCCGATGACGTCGGGGGCCGTGACCGAGTACCTCACCTCGCAGCGGGGAGGTCCGGTGGCCGTCCGGGTCCCGGTGCGCGGCCCGAAGCGGGCCCTGCTCCAGACGGTCGAGCAGAATGCCAAGGAGTCGTTCGTGCGCCACCGGCTGCAGCGGACCTCGGACCACAACAGCCGGGCGCGGGCGCTCGAATCGCTGCAGCAGGAGCTCGAGCTGCCCGATGCCCCACTGCGCATCGAGTGCTACGACATGAGCCACCTGCAGGGCAC
Organism: uncultured Acidimicrobiales bacterium; assembly: GCA_963727075.1. Lineage (GTDB taxonomy): Bacteria > Actinomycetota > Acidimicrobiia > Acidimicrobiales > RAAP-2 > Bog-756. Next base: position 761,702 of record CAVSET010000006.1, on the reverse strand, counting down.
CGACTACGTGGGATCGATGGTGGTCTTCGAGGACGGGCTGCCCAAGAAGAGCGACTACCGCCACTACCGGGTGTCGACCGATCTCCGGCAACGACGACTACGCCGCCATGGAGGAGGTGCTGACCCGACGGCTCACCGCCCTGCTGGCCGAGGAGCAGACCGCCGTCGCCGGCCCGGAAGGTGGAGCCGGAGGCGAGGGCGCGGCTGCCCGCGAGGTCCCGGCTGGCGGCGAGGACGGGGAGGGCCGCGCCGGGGCGAATGGTCACCGCCCGATCCGGCGTCGTTTCGCCTACCCACCCCAGCTCCTGTTGCTCGACGGGGGGCTCGGCCAGCTCAATGTGGGCGTTCGGGTGTTGGAGTCGATGGGGCTGACCGAGCGGATCCCAGTTGCGGCCCTGGCCAAGAGCTTCGAGGAGATCTACCGGCCGGGGAGCCCGGAGCCGCTGCGTCTGTCTCGGCAGTCCGAGGGGCTCTACCTGCTGCAGCGGCTGCGGGACGAGGCCCACCGGTTCGCCATCACCTATCACCGCACCCTTCGGGGCAAGCGGATGACCGAGGGTGCACTAGACGGGGTCCACGGCCTCGGCCCGAAGCGCCGGGCCCGCCTCGTCGAGCAGTTCGGAGGGCTGTCCGGACTCCGCAATGCCTCGAAGAACGAGCTCCTGGGCGTATCGTGGTTGCCGGCCGAAGTGGGCGCGGCGGTGTTCGAGCGGTTGCACACGCCACTCGCCCCGAGGGGACGGTCCGGAGGACGAACGATGGTGGAGCAATGAGCGAGTACCTGGTGGTGACCGGCATGTCCGGTGCGGGTCGTTCGACGGCCGGCGCCACCCTCGAGGACCTCGGACTGGTTCGTGATCGACAACATGCCGTCCGCTCTCATCTCCAAGGTCTCCGAGCTGGTCGACGGCACCGGCTCGGAGATGGAACGGGTGGCGTTCGTGGTGGGACGGGGCGGGGGAGACCTGCGACGAAGTACTGCCGGCGGTCGACGCGTCTGGTCGCCGGGCGGAACCGGGTGCGCATCCTCTTCCTCGACGCCCCCGACGACGTGCTCATCCGGAGGTTCGAGGGCACCCGCCGCCGCCATCCCCAGGGTGGCGGCGTGGTCGACTCGATCGCCGAGGAACGGCTGCTGCTCAGCGGGTTGCGCGACTCGCGCCGACCTGGTGGTCGACACGGGCGAGCTCAACACCAACCAGCTCCGGTCCCGGCTGATGGAGGTGTTCGGCGGCGAGGAGCCGGGCAGTGCCATGCGGACCTCCATCCTCTCGTTCGGCTTCAAGCACGGCGTTCCACTGGACGTGGACCTGATGTTCGACTGCCGGTTCCTGCCCAACCCGTACTGGGACGAGTCGCTGCGGAGCCACAGCGGGCTCGAGCTGCCGGTGCGGAAGTTCGTGCTCGACCGGCCGGAGACGGCGGCGTTCCTCGACAAGCTCGAGGACCTGCTCTCCATGCTGATCCCCGCCTACATCCGCGAGGGCAAGTCCTATCTCACGGTGGCCATGGGCTGCACAGGCGGTCGCCACCGTTCGGTCGTGCTGGCCGAGGAGCTGGCCCGCCGGCTCGACGACCAGGGCAGGCCCACCACGGTGTTCCATCGGGACGTCGAACGATGACCCAGACCGGTCGACCTGCCCGGGTCGGGGATCGGCAGGCCGACGTGGTCGCCGTGGGTGGCGGCCACGGCCTGGCCGCCACCCTGCGCGCCGTCCGCCGCTACACCGCGGCGGTGACCGCGGTCGTGTCGGTGGCCGATGACGGCGGGTCGTCGGGACGGCTGCGCCAGCTCCTGCACATCATCTCGCCCGGGGACCTCCGGAAGTGCCTGGTGGCCATGGCCGAACCCGGCTCCCTGCTGGCGTCCACCTTCGAGTACCGCTTCACCGACGAGGAGCTGGCCGGCCATGCCCTCGGCAACCTGATCCTGGCCGGGCTCATGGAAGTCACCGGCCGATCCGGTGGCCGCCCTCGACGAGGCGTGCCGGTCTGCTCGGGGTGCAGGGCCGGGTGCTGCCCGCCACCACCGACCCGGTGGTGCTGAAGGCGGAGGTGGACGGCGGCAACGTGGCCGGCCAGGTCGCGGTGATGTCCACCGACAACATCCGCCGGGTCTCCCTCGTCCCCTCGGATCCCGAGGCCCCGCTCCGAGGCGGTGGCCGCCCTCGAGCAGGCGCGACCAGATCATCCTGGGCCCGGCTCCCTGTTCACCAGCGTGCTCGCCGCCATCGCCGTGCCCGGGATCCGCGCAGCGGTGAACCGCTCGAACGCCGCACAAGATCTACGTCTGCAACCTCCGTCCCGAGGTCCCCGAGATCCGAGGCGTTCGATGTCGGCCATGCACATAGAAGCCCTGGTGGCACATGGTGTCACGGTGGATGTTGCCGCTGTGCGACCCCGTCGGGATGGCCCTCGGCCGGCCTGATGTCCCGGTCGTCGATCGCAGCCTGGCCCGACCCGACGGCCTGGCCCACGACCCGGCCAAACTGGCGTCGGCCCTGTCCGATCTGCTCGGATGAGGGCCAGGGCCACCGGGATGCCCTAGCGTGGTCGCCGGCCTCCGCTCGCCGGGGCGGGTAGAACGGGTAGGACGGGTAGGAATTGCCCGACGGGGAACGGCCGGAGGGCATCGAGTCAGAGGGATGCAGCGAGTGACCAGTGACCATCGAGTGAACAGTGAGGCAGGCAGGGAATGAGCCTACGGATCGGCATCAACGGTTTCGGGCGCATCGGCCGTAACTACCTGCGGGCGGCCCGGTCCCTCGGTGCTGACGTCGAAGTCGTGGCCGTCAACGATCTGACCTCGGCCGAGACCCTTGCCCACCTGCTCCGCTACGACTCGACCCACGGGCGGCTGGGCACCGACGTGAAGGTGGCCGACGGCTCGATCGTCCTCGACACCGGGTCCGATCGCCGTGCTGGCCGAGCGGGAACCGAAGGCCTTGCCCTGGGACAGGCTGGGCGTGGACGTGGTCATCGAGTCCACCGGCCTGTTCACCACCCGGGCCTCGGCCGCGGCGCACCTCGAGGCCGGCGCCAGCCGGGTCATCGTCTCGGCGCCGGCCACCGACGTCGACGCCACGTTCGTCATCGGCGTCAACGACTCCGATTTCGATCCGGCCAAGCACTTCGTGGTCTCCAACGCTTCGTGCACCACCAACTGCTTCGTCCCCTTGGTCAAGGTGCTCGACGACGCGTTCGGGGTGGAGAGCGGCATGATGACCACGGTCCACGCCTTCACCAACGACCAGAACCTCCTCGACCTGCCCCACAAGGACCTGCGACGGGCCAGGTCCGCCCCGGTCAACATCGTGCCCGCGTCGACGGGCGCGGCCCGGGCGACCGGGCTGGTGCTGCCGTCGATGAAGGGCCGGCTGGACGGCACCGCCCTGCGGGTGCCGGTGCCGGACGGCTCGATCACCGACTTCACCGCCGTGGTGCCCGGGTCGGTGACCATCGAGCAGGTCAACGCGGCGTTTGCCCAGGCTGCGGCGGCGGGTCCCCTGTCCAGGGTGCTCGAGTACACCGAGGACCCCATCGTCTCCTCCGACATCGTGGGGAGCCGGGCATCGTGCACGTTCGACGCCGGCTTGACCATGGTGATGCCGTCGGCGTCGGGAATCACCCTGGTCAAGGTGCAGGGTTGGTACGACAACGAATGGGGCTACGCCAACCGCCTGGTCGATCTGTCGCTGCGTGGTCGGCGGAGCCCGGACCTGACAGGGCCGGGGAGGTCTGACTGATGAGCGGGGGGTCGGTGGGGATGCGATCGAGTGAGGACAATCCGCTGCTGGACGGCTTGCCTCTGCTCGGTGACCTGCCCGACCTGACCGGCGCCAGCGTGCTGGTACGGGTCGACTTCAACGTCCCGCTGCGCCCCCTGCGGACGGGACCGCCGAGGTCACCGACGACTTTCGCATCCGGGCCGCCGCTACCGACCCTCGACTACCTGTTGGCCCAGGGGGCCACGGTCACGGCCTGCACCCACCTCGGGCGGCCGTCGGGCATCCCCGACCCCCGGTGGGACCTCGGCCCGGTGCGGGAGGAGTTGTCGCGGCTCGCGCCCCAGGTCGAGCTGCTGGAGAACCTGCGGTTCGACCCGGGTGAGGCCGGGAACGACCCCGGTTTCGTGGCGAAGCTGGTCAACGGCCACGATGCCTACGTGAACGACGCCTTCGGCGTCTCGCACCGCCGCCATGCCTCGGTGATGGGCCCGCCGGCCCGGTTGCCCAGTGCCGCCGGCTACCTGCTCCAACGGGAGATCGATGCGCTCGGCACCCTGCTCGGCTCGCCCGCCCGCCCCTTCGTGGCCGTGGTGGGCGGAGCCAAGGTGGCCGACAAGCTGGGCGTGTTGCGTGCCCTGCTCGACCGGGTGGACACCCTGGTGGTGGGCGGTGGGATGGCCTTCACCTTCCTCGCCGCCTCCGGCCACGACGTCGGAGGGTCGATGGTCGACCGTGACCACGTCGACGAGTGTGCCGGGCTGCTCGAGGCGGGCGAGCCGATCCTCCTGCCGACGGACATCGTGGCCCTGGAGCCGGGTGCGGCCTTCGGCTGCGACTGCACGGAAGGCGAGGTCCGAACGCTGGGCGATGAGCTCCCCGACGGTTGGCAGGGTCTCGACATCGGCCCGGCCACGGTCGAGGTCTATGCCGACGAGGTCCGCTCGGCCGGCACCGTCCTGTGGAACGGTCCGATGGGCGTCTTCGAAGACGCCCGGTTCAGCGCCGGGACGGCCGGCGTGGCCAAGGCCGTGGCCGAATGCCCCGGGTTCACGGTCGTGGGCGGCGGGCGACAGCGCGGCGGCGATCGACGAGCTCGGACTAGGGGAGCGGATCGACTTCGTCTCCACCGGCGGCGGGGCCGCGCTCGAGCTCCTGGAGTTCGGCGACCTGCCCGGGCTGGCTGCCCTCCGGGGTGCGTCCAACGCCCCGGCCCCACGGCGAGGCACTGGACCGGAACGTCCTGGTCGGTGAGCAGCGCCGGAAGCGGGCGTCGGCCGCTCATCAGTGGCAACTGGAAGATGAACCTCGACCACCATGAGGCCCTGCACGCCATCCGGGACCTCGGTCTTCGGCTGCAGCCGTCCGATGTCGGGCCCCTCGACGTGTCGGTGCACCCGGCGTTCACTGCCATCCGGACCGTGCAGTCCGTGGTCGAGCCGGAAGGAATTCCGGTGGCGCTCGGAGCCCAGAACTGCGCCGCCGAGGACTCGGGGGCCTTCACCGGTGAAGTCAGCCCCACCATGCTGGCCAAGCTCCACGTCCGGTATGTGATCGTCGGGCACTCCGAACGGCGCCGACTCTTCGGCGAAACGGACGAACTGGTCCTGGCCAAGGTCAAGGCGGTGCTGCGCAACGGCATGACGCCGATCTGCTGTGTGGGGGAGACCGAGGACGAGCGGGCGGCGGGACTGACCAACGACCGGCTCTCGGAGCAGGTGCGCTCCGCCGTCGGCACGCTGGCGCCCGACGTGGTTGGCGACCTGGTCATCGCCTACGAACCCGTGTGGGCGATCGGGACGGGACAGGCCGCGACTCCAGAGGACGCCGAGGATGCGTGCCGCTGGATCCGCGAGGTCGTGGCCGACTCGTGCCGGCGCAGAGGCCGCCGGCCGGGTCGAGGATCCAGTACGGGGGATCGGTTCAGGACGAGAACGCCGAGGCACTGATGAGCTGCCCCAACGTCGACGGCGCCCTGGTCGGCGGGGCCAGTCTCGATCCGGCGGCGTTCGCCTCGATCATCCGGGCCGCGGCCCTGGCCGTGACGGTGACTTTGGTAGCGTCTCCACCGGTCGAGATCCCAAGGAGGAAGACCGCGTGCTGACCGCCATCATCGTCGTGCTGCAGGTCCTGTCCAGCCTGGCTCTGATCTTCCTCATCCTCATGCACAGTGGGAAGGGTGGCGGGCTCTCCGACATGTTCGGCGGATCGGTCGGTTCCGCCGGCGGCCGGTTCGACGGTGGTCGAGAAGAACCTGGACCGGATCACCGTCACCGTGGCCGTGATCTTCGCGTTCACCAATCTGATCCTGATCCTGCGTCTGCAGTGAGCCCGACCGGCGCCGAGCCCGTCGAGCGCCGCCAACGCATCGCTTCGCTCTGGCGTGAGTACCGCGCCCGGTGGACGTTGCCCCTGGTCATCATCGTCATCATCGGACTGGTGGCCGTCGTCGACCATCTCGGGTCCCACCGGATCAGCCAGGTAGACCAGGCCACGACGTCGGTGCTGGTGGCGGCCAGCGGCGGGCAGGCCACCGTGGCGCTCGACCGGCCATGGGCGGGCTTCAACCCCAACACCGCGGCGGGGTCCGCATCCTCGACGCCGACGCTGCTGGCGTCGGTATTGCCAAGCGCCTACGTGGTCAACCCCAAGCTGGTCCCGCAGGTCAACAGCGACCTGTTGCTCAGCGTGGAGGCTACGTCGACATCCCCTCTGGTCGTCCAGTACATCATCAACCCGCAGGCGGTGTGGTCCGACGGAGTGCCGGTAAGCGCCGACGACTTCATCTACGCCTGGCAGTCGCAGCAAGGGGACGGCGTAGACGTCGACGGCCAGTCTGACCAGATCGCGTCGAATCTCGGCTACCGGGATGTCGGCGTCGATCGTGCCGCAGCCACGGGGGCAAGACGGTCACGGTGAGGTTCTCCACACCCTTCACCGACTGGCGTGTGATGTTCGACCATATGGTGCCGGCACACATCGCCCGTCGGGTCGGATGGAACCACGGGTTCGACACCTTCAACCCCGCCGTCGACCTCTCGGCCGGCCCGTTCCTGCTGCAATCGGCGTCTTCGGCTGGGACGCCGTGCTGATCCGGAACCCGCGATGGTGGGGGTCTCCGGCGGCCCTCGACCGGGTGGCGGTCAACGTCGCCCCGACCCAAGCGGCCTGGGCCGGCGCCCTCGCCAGCGGCAACCGCACGGTGGTGCAGCCTCGGACGTTCGACCTCGGCTCGCTGAACCAGGTGACGTCGATGCCCAACACCGCAGAGCGACGATGAAGCCATCGCTCGACTTGCTGGACCTGGAGTTCAACGTCACCTCTCAAATCACCTCCAGCACCGCCGCCCGCCAGGCGATCGCCCACGCCATCGACCGGAAGGACCTGCTCGAAGCGAACCCTCGGGCCCATGGACTCGGACCTGGTGGTCAACGATGACCATCTGGCGTTGGCGTTCCAGTCCAGCTACAACCCATCTCCGGTATCGGCCGAGTACGACATCCGCGACCTCGATGCCACCGATCGGTTGCTCAGGAGCCTCGGGTACCACGAGGACGCGGCCGGCAACTATGTCGATGCCCGCGGAGCCAGGTTCACGGTCAGGTTGGCGATCGAGTCGAGGCGTTCCGTGGACCGCCGAGGTGGGGGCCGCTGATCAGCTCGCAGCTGCGGGCGGCCGGTATCGCAGTGGAGACGATCCCAGTCGGCGGGCCGGACGGGCTGGCCCGGGCGGCGGCCGACCGACGGCTATGACATCGCCCTGGTGACCGCAACTCCAGCCCCTACCAGACCTCCACGGCCAATTGGTACTCCGGCACGGTCGGGGCCACCGGCACCGCCGGATCGGAGGACTGGAGCAACTATGACGACCCTTCGGTCGACCAGCTGTTCATCCGGGCCGCCGCCGCGCTCAACCCCACCGTCCGGACAGGCCATCTACGGGCAGATCGACGACCAGTTGTGGAGCCAGATGGTGGCCCTTCCTCTGTTCGGCGAGCCCGGCTTGGTCGCCAATGGTGTGCAGCTGTCCAATGTGCAGTACAACGCTACTGCCGACGGGATCCTCTGGAATCTGGCCACCTGGCTGACGCTCAAGCCGGGGCCGCCGGGCCGACAGAGTTGAGCCCCGATGTATCGGGCAGTCGGGCCCGCCGCGCTACCATGCCAGATCGCCCCGAGATCGAACTCGGAGCCACTTCGTCGGAGTGGCGGAATAGGCAGACGCGCTAGCTTGAGGGGCTAGTGCCCGCAAGGGCGTGGGGGTTCAAGTCCCCCCTCCGACACACACTCCAGTACACGCGGGACGCGCCTCGATAGCAGCTCCTCGTCGCGGCGCTGGCGATTCCACACCGCGCGGCCGATGTATTTCGGGTTCGTCAGGATGGCCCGAATCGCGGACTTGCCCACGCGCCATTGGCACTGGCACGGTGACGATTGCGTGCGGGGTCGTGGCCGGAGGGGGAGGGGACATGGTCGCGGTTGAGTCCCTCCGCGATGGCGCCTACCCGGCGCCAGCGGCGTACTCCTCGAAGATCCATACGACGATGGGAGCGGCGGTCGGGTCGGGTTCGAGCCGGCGGAGGCGCTGACCTTGCGCCGCCTTCGACGGGTTCGGGTGCGGCCCGGCGTCGGCCAACAGATAGCCGAACGGGGGACGGCCGCCAAGGTAGCGGCCCTCGTGCTTTACCTGCGCCTCCATTGCGGACTTCACACGGACCCTGATCCGGTGGCGCTCACCCTTGGACATGCCGCCATAGAGGGCCATGACGAGTTCGTGGGCTTCGGACCCAGGATCGACCGCGCCGCCAACCTCCGGGCACCACAATTCGATTCCGTAGTGGACGAACACGGGGAATGTGAGTCCGAACTGGCCACCGAAGAACGCACGGGCGGGCTCGGCGACGATGACCGCCTTTGAATCCCCTGTCGGGCCGCTTCAGCGCGTCAAGGAGCGCGAGGGACTCTGGTCGACGCTTCCACGGCAGGGACCGGCTCTGCCCGATGTCAAAGTACTCGGCGACGATGACACCGTCGGCCGGCAGGATCGCCTCGGCGCGCGCAGGCTGCCACTGCTTCGAACTGGTCGGGTCCGGCCCGGGGAGAGCCATACGACATTTACGGCACGCTCCCGGCACGCCGCCCGATATCGGAGACCCGAGCCTGCAAGGCACCGCCAGCGGCGCCGGCCTGTCGGTCGAGATCTGGACCGAGGCTACCGACGCCGCCCCCGCTGGCGAGACCAAGCCGGTCTGGACCGCCGCTTGCGGCAATGAGCAACTGGTCTACGTCAACGCTGTGCCAACCCGGGTGCAGTTCGGCAACATGCAATCGCGATTCGCACCGGAACAAGTGGCGGCCAATACTCAGCAAGCAATCGCCATCAGCGCCGGGAGGCCGAGCTGGAGCTGCTGACGACGATGTACAACAGCTCCAAGCAGGTGAAGCCGGCTCAGTACCTCGGTGCCGTGCGGGACCTGGTGGGCGGCTCGACTTGGACGTGGTCAGGGACTCACTGCTCGACGCCACGAATGATTACGAGACGTTCGTCGAGGTGTTCGAGAACGTGGCCTTTCGAGGGGTTGAGGCGTACCAGGTGCAACAGCTCGTCCTACCGAACGGCGGCAGCGCCGGAACGGTCGCCGCGACCGGCTATCACGAGTGACAAGTCTTTCGAGCCGGGGTTCGTGTCTACCTCCTTCTGGCGCGGCGGGCCCCGGCTCGGAAGGTCACAGCCTGATGGGAAGATAGGTCCGTGAGCGACGAGGACTACTTCCGCTTCGTTGCGGACCAGGTAGAGGACAGCTTCGCCTGTGACCGGATCGGGGCGGGCAATAGGGATGAGCGGCTCGCCGCCCATCGCAACCTCTAGAAGATCCACGTCGATTTGGCGACTGGCGAGATTCGAGGTGGCCACCTCGACCACAACCGGCCACCCGGGGAGCCTCCCGGCCCCCTAGCGCCTGAATAGAACCCGGAACACTGCTCGTCTGATCGCCTGAGCCTCGATGGGCTTGGTCGCACCGGGGGCCGCATCCGTCTGATCTTCGCCCGTGTCGCCATCAGACGTTCAGTCGTCAGCGGTTCCATCCGATACCCTCCTTGCGTCGGGCCCGTCGTAGCAGAGGCTTTCCGCCGAACCGATGCTCCGGGCCCGGCACGTTTCGACCTCAGGTCAGTCCAAGCTCCGCCCCCTACGATGCCGAAGTCGAGTCTAGAGAAGGGTGGGCAACCCGCTTCTTGGACCCGACCCACCTGAAGGTCAGAGTGGTAGAGCCTCAGGGGTGCGCGATTTCGACGCGACGACGAAACCCGTCACGACAATCCAAATGGCAATCGCCAACACCCCAAGGAACCCAATCGGCCCAAGTACGGCGATCACACCGAGGATCAGCGCGACGACTCCCAGCCACTTTGGCAGAGTCGACTTCGTCACGATTGCCATGCCAAGCGATAGAGAGAACAGCGATAGCCCGAAGATCATCGGAAGCTCATTGTTCTGACCGACAAAGTTGGCGAAATGGGCGATGGTGTACTGGTGGTTGTGCGCCGCAAGGATGAAGACCGTCGCATTGACGCCACCTGCCACCACTTCTCCCGCCACGAACACGATTCCGGCGGCGAACACGAGATTGGGCCAAAGCTGCTCGCCTCCGGCAGCGTCTCTCAAAATGCGTCGTAGGTGCGTTGCAAAAACAAGAAACAGGGCCAACGCCAAACCGATGACGTAAATTTGCGCCCAGCGAACCGTCGTATGTGCGTTCATCCAGGTGACATCCGTAACCCCCGAAGCATTTTCGTTTGGTTGACCACCGCTCAGCGGTCCGAACCCAACGACGAGCAGGGCCACGATGAGAATCCCGAGTGGTCCCATTAGTCGCGTTATGCGCGCCTCGTTCATGTCTGCTGTCCCTCCCTCGCCAGCAGGACCGGCCCCGCCGAGCTGGCACTGAGTGTGCCACAAGATCAGGACGAAAGCTGGGGTGGCACCGACGAGTACCGTCAATCCATGCCTCACCACACCGAAGCCCTCGCGGTCATCCCTGGCCAGTGCTTCCGATTCGTCACCTGGGCGTCGGCCATGCCACCCACTGGCGGGAGCCCATCATCCGCCATGGCCGGTTCACCGACGGCAAGGAGAAGAAGAGGCGAGAGGTTGGGTTCCCGCCGTTCTGAGCTCCGGGCCAGCACCTCAAGCTGAGGGGCGGTTGTGCCGATGCCCAGGTGGCGTCGGGTTCCGAGGGAGCGGCAGTCCCTCGTAGGGGCGGACCCGGCGCTTCAGCGACCTGAGCCGGAGGTGACAAGGTGCAGAAGCAAGCGGTGACGGAGCAGTTCACCACCTTCCCCGGCAAGTGCTTCCGATACGTCGATGCTGGCAACGGTCATCTTCGACACTGCTCGATGCAGACAGTCCAGAGGGGCCAGTTCACTGACGGCATGGGCAAGCGGTGGACCGTCGATGCCTGCGCCGAGCACGCTGAGGAGCTTGTCGAGTAGGCGGACGGTCCGCTTGGGCGTCCAACGTCAGTGACGCTATGGATCTTGTTCAACTGGGGACGGTCCCGGAATGGGCCGAAGCGGCCATGTCTGTGGGTCAGGAAGTCCCTTCAGACGCGTAATCCACTTCTGGTTCTGCGCCAGGGCGTAGGGAGCGAAGAAGTTGAGCGTCGCCACGCCCCACGCCGGAGACCTTCTGGGTGTGGTGCAGAGCGTCGAGGCCGCACTGCTTGCAGAGGGTGACCGGGCGCGTGGACTTCAGCGCACGGTAGACGACGTAGCCGCCCGTCGAGCGAAGCGTGATTACGAGTGCCGGAGACCGTCCGCAGATCTCACAGGTGGGCGTTCTGTGGTTCTCGGCTTCGGCAATCAGTTCGGCATGAAGCCGCTGCCCATTGACTCGGAGCTCGCTGTCCAGTTCACCCGACAACAGAGCTCCTACCTCGGCCAACTGGTCCCCCGGGACCTGGTCGAAGTGCACGTCCGGCTGCTTCATCCTCACTCTTCCCTGCGTTCCGTAAGTCGGAGTAGGCGGGATGGAAGGCTGGAAGGACCGATCGGACGTTCGCGATCAGCCGTTCGTACCGCTGGTTGTCAACCGCCTGCTGAACCATGACCAAAGCATCGGCACGCTGTCGTAGCCGGTTGAACCTGAACGGATCCCCGAAGGCCGGATACCCCGGGGTCAAGCGGCTCTGAACAGGACTTCTCCCCTGAGGAGCGGTGGTGTACTTGCGGGGTCGGACCCCCCTCCGACACGTTTCTGTCCTACTCGTACAAACGGACTGTCTCAGCCACGACGAGGCGTTCGTCAGGGTGGTAAGTCACACGCACTCTGAGCCGACGGTCGCAGGCAGGCCCGGTGCTTTGATGGCGTCGGCCACCGATTGCCGTCCTCTACGACCAGGTCCCGACCGTCGACGGTCACCAGTAGGCCTCAGCCGCCGACTGCGGACACCTCGGTTCTAGAGGCGTCTCAGTTACGGGGGACAACATGGGTACCGCTGACGTAGTGTCTGCCATCATGCGACCAGGATTGGCGAGCGCCTTCTGAACGCTCAAGACGAGGCCAGTCCTGGTCCTGGAGCCGAAGACGGAGCCGGCCCTGTTCCAGCGGAATGGCCACTTTTGCGCGGCAGATCTCACCCATTGCTCCGCGATTGGACGCTGTTCACCTGTGTCCTGTTCTGCCTCTTTGCAGCTTGGTCGCTTGCCACACCCATCGGGGCGATCATTGACGAGCCAGCTCAACTCGTCAAAGCCGCGTCTGTGGTGCGCGGCGAACTCAACGAGCCCACTCTCACCGAGAAATCGGCGTCCCAACTGTCTGCCGCAGATAGAGAAAGCTTGCGGTATTGCGATTTGATTTCAGGCTCCGCCAAGTGCGACAAAGCGGTCTCTGTCGTAACGGTCCCGGAAAGCTTTGCGAGATTCCATCCGGCCTGCTACCCGGTCGTACCGTGGTGCGATCATGGACTACGTGGCTCCGGTGCAGAAACGTTGGCGGCCACATATGTCGGACATTATCCTCCGCTTTACTACTCCATTGTCGGACTTCCTTCGCTCGCCCGGCATTCGGACGTTGCCGTCTACCTGATGCGCATGTTGAGCTGTCTACTGAATGCACTGTTCCTCGGACTTGCTCTCTCGTTGGCCAGTGTCTGGTCTCGGTCGCGCCTGCTGCTGCTGGCCATCGCAGTAGCCGGCACTCCGATGGTGTTCATTGTCGGCTCCGTCGTCAATCCCAGTGGCCTCGAGATCTCCGCCGCTATCTGCGTCTGGACCGGTGGCCTCATCCTTGTGCTCGAATGGTCGGATCGACCTCCACGGAGCTTGGTAGCTGCCACCGCTACTGCCGCGGCGGTGATGGTGCTCACGCGCGGGCTATCACCGTTGTGGCTGGCGATCATTGCCGTTTCGCTCGCTGCGCTTGCTCCCCATTCTCTGCCGTCGTTGATCCAATGGCAGAGTATTCGCACCGCGGCCGGTGTGGTTACTTTCGCTGGAGCAATCGCTGTCGTCTACATTGTCTGGGCCCATACCCTGACCGTGCTTCCAATAGGCCAGCGAGTCCCAATGGGTACGTCCCAGTGGGGTATCGTCAACCTTGCCCTGAAGCGAACTGACTTGCTGGTCAAGCAGCTCGTTGGGTCCTTTAGCTGGAGTTCGCCCTGGGTCGTTGTGGCATTGTGGCTGTTTTCGGCATCCGCGATGGTCGCTTTGGGATTGGCCACAAGCGTGCGACGCCATGCGGTGGTCATTGTCGCGCTGATCGTTGGATCTCTGGTTCTGCCGACGGCCGTGATGGTGTCCCAAGCCAACAGGGATGGAATCGTGTGGCAGGCTCGGGATGGGTTCCCCCTCTATGTTGGGGTTCTCTTAGTGGCAGGAGCCGTCGCAGGTCGCAACCAGCGCGTGAGTACGGAACCTGCAGTGGGACCTATCGCTGCGTGGGTGAGCCGATGGTTGGTCGTCTTAGTGGTGGCCACCGTGGCAGTCGCGCAGCTCGTTGACTTCGCGTGGGGCCTTCGGACCTACACCGTTGGGGGGCTGGGCACAGTCAACCCCTTTGCTCATGTTCCTGGAGGGTGGAGTCCTCCCGGATCATCCATCCTCCTGGCCATTGTCGCGACACTCGCCACCCTCATCTATTGCTGGCTTATCGCGCGCTCGGGCCGCGCCTCGAAAACCATTGGGTCGGTGTCAGCGACCGCGTTGTCCGCGCCCAGCGACAAGATTGTCCCTCCCCTGAGACGCCAGAATGACTGCCCCCTGACCCGGGACCCGTGACCTCGGCTACGGTGTCCGAAGAGTGGTTCGAGAGGTGCCGGGAGGCGACGGGCCGCGGGTGACCCAGTAATCAGCAGTCGATTCTGACTGCCCTCTTGCTGGAGAGGGGTCCGGCGTCAACCACAAGCGCATCCAGCGTCTGTGCCGTGACGAGGGACTTCGCGTCCGCCGACGCCCGAAGAAGCGTCATCGGATCGGCCAATCCGCGGTGCCCGGCACGCGTCTGCGGGCCAGCCGGCCCCGACCAGGTGTGGGCCCTTGACTTCCTCTTCGACCAGACCGCCAAGCTCCGAACCTTGAAGATTCTGGTCGTCACCGGCGCGTTCACGAACGAGGCCCTCGCCATCGAGGTTGACCGCTCCATCGACGCCGGCCACACCGTCAGGGCCCTCGACGGCATCGTGGCCAGGGCCGGGCGCCGTCCCGAGCTGGTTCGCATGGACAACGGACCCGAGCTGCCGGCCAAGGCCCTCGGCGACTGGTGCCGGTTCTCCAGCGCAGACTGTACCTCCATCGAGCCGGGGAGCCCGTGGGAAGACCCTTTGTCGATCGTTCAGCGGCACGCTCCGGGACGAGCTGCTCGACTGCGAGATATTCGAGACCTTCCTCGAGGCACAGGTGCTGGCCGAGGACTTTCGAATCGACTACAACACATGTCGGCCACACTCGTCGCTCGGATACTTGGCGCCTGCCAGGCTCGCCGAGCAGTGCCTCGTTAACCAAGCCGGACTCTCAGAGGTGGTGGACTCGCAATCGGGGGCAGGTCACTCCAACGCGGCTCACAACGCAAACAGTCTGCGGTTCCGGCGTGGGGCCTGTCGCAGACGGCGGCCAGCGGAGGAGGGAGACGCCGGGGGATTCGGCGGAAAGGATCTCGAATGGCGAGTGGGACCTATGGCCCTGGCGCTACCAAACCACCTGCCTGATCATGAAAAGGTGACCGATACGCTGGAAGAAGTGTCCGACGGGAAATCGTCGGTCAGACACCGCGCCATATGGCTGATTCTGATCGGCTTGGCGGTTGCTGTCCTGGTCATCATTGGGGTCATTGTCTTTGGCAGCGATAGCTCGGGTGTAACCGCCGAGCAACAGCTCGCATCAGTGGAGCATGCCTGTGTGCAATGGTCGGGGAACTCCGCTCCCCGGCTGGGGGCCAACTCGGCTAGTGCCACCTGCTCCACAATGGCCGACTGGATGAACGAGCAACTCCGAGACGGGCACATGAGCGGTCCAATGATGTGGGGCACGGCTGCGACAATGGGTGCCACCTGCCGCGATTGGTTGAACACAGAGCCTCGGACCTCTGTTTCGACCAGTGCATCATCCGCCTGGTGCCACGAGATGGTTGGCTGGATGGAGCAGCACATCGGCAACTGGGATGACTGGATGATGAACGGGAAGATGATGGGCGGCGACGAGGCTGGGAACGGGACCGGCACCTGAACCTGCGCACGAGATCCCCGAGTGAGTCAGTGACTCGGCGATCTCGGCAGCAAGTTTCCGATGCTGACTGCGGGTTCACACTAGTGATAGGAAATGCCTGTGGCAGGGCTGGAACGTGCTCGTGAGCTGGGTTCCCACGAGAGTGGCCTGGTAGTTGTCATCGCACAAAGGCAGAATGGGTCGCCGTACGCTTCGGTGGTCAACGCGGGTGTAGTGGACCACCCCGTGGCTGGCGGGTCTGTCGTTGGATTCGTCGCTCGGGGCGGAACCAGAAAGCTACCCAATCTTCGTCTGCACCCGAGGGTCACAGTTGTGTTTCGGTCAGGTTGGGACTGGGTTGCCGTGGAAGGCGACGCCGAGCTAGTCGGTCCGGACGATCCACTCGAGGACTTCGCAATGAGCGACATGCCCCGACTGCTCCGCGAGATCTACGCCGCCGCCGCCGGAGGGAGCCCCGACGACTGGCAGGAGTTGGACGGCGTCATGGCTGAGGAAGGTCACACAGCTGTTCTAGTTCGGCCGGTTCGTTGCTATTCCAGCTCTGCCTAGGGACTAGGAGACGGCGATCGGGGCTTACCCGATGCCGCACTACGGTCCGGGCCACCCCCTCCTGCCATTCGGCATCGAGCGCAGGCCGGCCGGCTGCATGAGTACCGGGACTGGTCCACTGACGAATCATCGGCTGCAGGCCAGGGTGGAGAGGGAATCCACCCTGGGATCCACCCGTGGGCTGACGCCTTCTGAACTTCGAAACCAGACAATGGCTGCATGACAATCACCGATTACCTCATGAATATCGGCCTCATCGCCTTGGTCGTCCTCCAGATCCGGGGGCACAAGGTGACCCGGGCCCGTCTGCTGTTCCCGTTGGTGGCCACGGTCTTCGTGGCCGCCCAATTCCTCCACGCCATCCCGACCGCCGGCAACGACCTGGTGCTGATCGTCGGATTCGCCTGCGTGGGCGCTGCCCTGGGGGCGGGGGCGGGGCTGTTGACCGCTATCCGGCGGGACGGGACCAGCGCCTTCGCCCAGGCGGGCCTGGTGGCAGCGGTCTTGTGGGTGGTGGGCATCGGAGCCCGCATGAGCTTCGCCCTGTGGGTGGGCCACGGCGGGCAGGCGACCGTTG
This sequence comes from uncultured Acidimicrobiales bacterium, assembly GCA_963727075.1. Classification (GTDB taxonomy): domain Bacteria; phylum Actinomycetota; class Acidimicrobiia; order Acidimicrobiales; family RAAP-2; genus Bog-756. Next base: position 745,124 of record CAVSET010000006.1, on the reverse strand, counting down.
CCCGGTTCAGCGCCCTCCACCACATCACCTCGGGGGCGGCCTGGGGGACGGCGTTCGTCCTGATGGCCATGGCCGAGGTGGCCAGCCGGACCGGCGTCCTCTACCTCAAGGCCCGCCGCTCGGGTGCCGTCATCGAGCGTGGCGGACTGCTTCGGCCCCCAGCGGCCGCCTGACCACCAGGTGCCAGGACCGGACAGGAGTGGGATCATGGTATTTGTGGGGCTGGCATCCCAACTCCGGGCTCAGCTGGGGACGAGAACCGAGCGACTGCTCAGTACCGCCCGCCTCGCCGGACTGGTGGCACTCCTCTGGGTCACCGCCCACCAACCGCCACCGAGCGGCGTCATGCCCGATCACCCGGTGAAGTGGGTGTTGATGGTGGGCGCCGGGATCGGCTGGCTGGGCTGGATGGCAAGCCGCCGGTTTCGGGCCCCCGATCCCACGACATGGTGCTTCCTGACCCTGCTGGCCACGTCTGGTGGCGCGCTCGCGGCGCTCGCACCCATTGCCATCACCTTCATGGTTGTGGCCGCGCTCGGTGCCGGGATCGCCTTCGAGGGACTACTGGCCTTGGGCGTCGGATCGATCGGCCTCGGCGGACTGGCCGGGGCCACATTGGCAGTGGGGGCTCCGGCTGTTCTGATCGCCGAAGGGGCGGTCTCGGTGGTCATCGGGCTCATGGTCGGCGCCAGTCGGCGCCAATACGTGCAACGGACGCTCCAGGCCGAGCAGCTCCTCGCCGAGCGGGTCCGGGCTGATTCCGAGCGAGATCGAGCAACCGCGCTGGCCGAACGCAACCGCATAGGAAGGGAGGTGCACGACGTGTTGGCCCACTCCTTGGGGGCCTTGTCGGTTCAGCTAGACGCCGCCGACGCGCTCTTGGAGAGCTGCGACGACTCGGCCAAGGCACGTCAGTTGGTGCAACAGGCCCGTCGGCTCGCTGTCCAGGGATTGGATGAGACACGCCAGGCAGTGCACGCTCTACGCGACGAACCAGTCGCTCTGGCCGAGCAACTGGCGTCGCTGGCCGCCCGTGATGGTGCCGAGCTGACCGTCACGGGTGCGCCTCGTCCGCTCGTCGCTGATGCGGGACTGGCGCTGTATCGCGCCGCCCAGGAAGCGGTCACCAATGCCCGCAAGCACGCGCCGGGGGCTCCGGTGTCGATCCGTCTCGATTTCGAGACGCAGTCGACGGCCCTGACGGTCACCAACGGTCCGTGTCCGGACCATGCCACCACGAATGGGCTGAAAGTGACGGGCGGTGGCTTCGGGTTGCAGGGCATGCGCGAGCGGATCGAGCTGTTGGGAGGCCAGGTCATCGCCGGGCCAAAGGCGCTCGGTTGGACGGTCGCGGTGGCGGTGCCGGCGTGAGAGTCGTGGTGGCCGACGACCAGACGATCGTCCGAGAGGGTCTCGTTACCCTGCTCGAGACCATGCCCGGGATCGTCGTGGTCGGCTCGGCCGCCGACGGTGAGGAAGCTGTCGCCCTGGTCGCCGAGGCGGCCCCCGACGTCGTCTTGATGGACTTGCGGATGCCCCGGGTGGACGGGGTCGAGGCGACGAGGCGCATCCGCACTGACCATCCTCAGACCCAAGTAGTGGTGCTCACCACCTTTGCCGATGATCAATCCATCATCGGGGCCCTGCAGGCGGGAGCGATCGGGTACCTGACGAAGGACGCCGGCCGGGATCACATCGGTCGGGCCCTCGAAGCTGCGGCTTCAGGTCAAGGCGTCCTCGACCCGGCGGTGCAGGCCCGACTGGTGGATGTGGCTTCATTGCCGGGAGGGATGACCGCAGGTGCCTCCCTACCCGACGGGTTGACCGAACGAGAGGCAGAGGTTCTCTGCTTGATCGCCGGTGGCCGCTCCAACGCTGAGATCGCGGGACAACTCTTTGTCAGTGAGTCCACCGTCAAGACCCACGTGAATCGCATCTTCGCAAAGACGGGCAGCAAGGACCGCTCCCAGGCAGTTGCCTACGCCCATCGCCGCGGTCTCGTCGGTTGAGGATCCGGCCCGGCCTGAGGAACCCGGCCTCGTGGTGGCTCGGGCGGCGAAGATGAAGCTGAACGACGGTTCCCAACGCTGCGCCCTTTGGACCTGGGTCGTCAGCCACCGTCTGGAATCGAACCGACGACGAGCGGGATACCGGTAATACTGGTCAGAGCAGATCAGCTCCACTCGGGGCATTGGAGGCCGCAAGTGGCGAGAACTGAGCCCGTTGACGATTGGACCACGGATTTTGACGTGCTCGATGAGTCGTATGTGCGGAACCCGTTCCCGCGCTGGGGCGAGTTGCGTCAGGTGTGCCCGATCGCACGGACGGACCGCCGGGGGCGGGCCTGGCTCCCAACCAGGTATGCGGACGTCACGGCGATGGCGAGTGATATCCACCACTTCAGCTCTACCAACACCAGCGTCATTGATTCCGTTGACGAGGCGGAGACTCCGATCCTCACCTACGGACTCCCGCCGATTACTTCCGACCCACCGTTGCATACCTGGACACGGAGACTTCTGCTTCCATGGTTCTCCCACACGAGGGTGAAATCCTACGAGCCGATGACGAGATCGTTGTGCGGATCATTGATCGACGCTCACCTCGATGCAGGGCGGGCAGACGCTGCAGCCGACTATGCCCAACAGATTCCCGTCCGCGTCATCGGCTCGATCCTCGGAGTCCCCGAGGAGCTTGCGGACACCTTCACCGGCTGGGTCCGCGATGCCCTGGAGTTCGCAGATGACGCTGAACGCGTCCAGCGCGGAATGTTCGGCATCGGCTACTACCTTTGGGATCGGATAAACGAACGCCGCGACGCCGATGGCGACGACTTGCTGACCTACCTGCTCCACGCCGAGTGGGATGGAGGATCGGTCGATGACATGATCGTCTTGGGCATGGCGATACTGACGATGATCGCCGGCATCGACACTACCTGGAGCGCGATCGGCTCCTCGCTGTGGCACCTGGCCACGAACGACCAGGACCGCGAGCGGCTGGTGGCTGAACCGACGCTCATGGACACGGCCGTCGAGGAGTTCCTCCGTGCCTACTCGCCGGTGACGATGGCTCGCCTCGTCACCGAGGACGTCGAGTTCAACGGCTGTCCGATGAAGCAGGGCGACAAGCTCCTCTTGAACTTCCCGGCCGCGAACCGGGACCCGGCCGTCTTCGATCGGGCCGATGAGGTGCTCCTCGGTCGCCAGGAGAACCGGCACGTGGCTTTCGGCTCAGGCATCCATCGGTGTGCCGGTTCCAACCTGGCGAGGATGGAGCTACGTGTCGCCCTCGAGGAGTGGCTGGCACGGGTCCCCGTGTTCCATCTGGCCGAGGGGGCCGAGGTCCTGTGGGCCGGGGGACAGGTCAGGGGCCCGCGCCAGCTGGAAGTCGTGTTCGGGTGAGGCATCGGTCGAGACGACCACGTTCCGGCGGCGGCACCAGCGACCAAGTGGCTCGCCGTCGGCGCTCCGGCATCGACTGGTCGTTCTTACAGCACCCGTTGTGTCGGTGCCGATGCAACGGGCCAAGGGCTGCATCGTGCCTCAGACCTGGCGCAAGGGCACCCGGTGGGTAACCATGGGACGGCCAAACCCCAGTGCTGCGACGGGCGGGTGGGCCCGCAGCTTCACAGAATCCTCACATGTTCGATGTACAAAGACGGTCTTGCGGAGGATTCGATCTGCCACTGTCAGATCGAACGGTACGGAAGCGCGGCCTGTGAATGCGTAGACATTGCCATAAGCCAGACGAAGGAATCAGGAAGCTTGGGCGGGTCGCGATCGGACCTATCGCCGTTCTCGTGCTTCTGATGGTACCGATGGCCACCTCAGCACAGGCAAGCACCCCTCCGGCGGTGTACTACCTCGCGTTGGGCGACTCGCTATCGACCGGCGGTGGCTCCACCCCTGGCCATTCGTATGTCGATGATATCTACGCTCAACTGAGCCAGGACATTCCTGGACTTGTCCTTAAGAACCTCGGCTGCGGCGGTGACTCGACCACGCGCCTGATCCACGGCGGGCTCTGTCATAGCTACACCACGGGAAACCAGCTAGGCGATGCTGAGCTATTCCTGAACTCGCACCATGGTCAGGTGGCGTTCGTGACCATCGACGTGGGAGGCGACGACATCGTCGGCTGTGGGCTGAGCGGAACGATCAACCAGATCTGCGTTACCAATGCCCTCCAGGCCATCGCCACCAATCTATCCATCATCATGTCGGGGCTCCGGGCCGCTGGTGGCAGCCTTCCAATCGTGGGCATGAGCTACTACGACCCGCTTCTAGCGGCCTGGTACTCCGGAGCCTGGTTCCACGGACCGGCCAGCGAGACGACGGCACGGGACAGCCTGCCTGTGTTGCACTCGCTCAACAACGACATGATCGCCATCTACGGGCAGTACGGCGCCAGCGTGGCCGATGTCCAGAGACCGTTTCAGTCGGGTGATTGGAAACTCACCGGATCGTTCATGGGGGTGACCCTTCCGCAGAACGTAGCCAACATCTGTAACTGGACCCAGATGTGCATCGCCAATCCCACGATCCACACCAACGACTACGGCCATTCCCTCATCGCTACGGCCTACGAGAAGAAGCTTCGTGTTCCACCGACGATCTCTGGTGACCCACCAACCGCATCCATAGGGGTTGCATACGGGTTCCAGTTCAACGTGGGGGGCTATCCGAATGTCAGGCTTTCCAAGGTCGGGAAACTCCCCAAAGGGCTGACTCTTTCCAAGACCGGGCTCCTCTCCGGTAGGCCCACCGTATCGGGAACCTTCCCGATAGCCATCAAGGCATCTGACCCGGCCGGATCGGCGACGGACACCACTCAGGTACTCGTCACTTCGTAGCCTCGCCGCCCTCGACGGGAGACCGTGACCCCCGGTGGTCGAGGATGGCGCCACCGCTATTACCCCTCCGACTCCCCAACGACCGCCGCGAGGAGCTGGTGGCCTTTCGCACCCAACCGTCTGTCGCCTGCCCCGGCTGTTGGTAGAGCTCACCCCGACAGCATGGGGAGCGAGATGAGCGCCAAGAAGACGACATCGCTCCTGGTCAGGTCTGGTGTCTCGAGGGTGAGGTGGCCCACGGAACGCCTGGACGCCGAGTGCACCATCACCATCCACCATGAGGAACCCGGGCCCGGAGCACCGAGCCTCTTCCATCCTGGTGACCTTCGGCCCTAATCGGAAACCCGTTCCCGCCATACGATCCAAGTGGACACTGGGGGAGGTGTGAAGATGAAGCGGCTGAGTGGTGCCGACGCCAGTTTCGTCTACGGCGAGACGCCGAGTTCCCACATGCAATTGGGCACCGTGGCGGTGCTGGACCCTTCGACAGCACCTAACGGCTTCGATATAGACCGGTTGCGCGAGCTGGTCGGTGTCCGCACTGGCCTGTTGGGCCCGTTCCTACGCCGCATGGTTGAAACTCCGTTCGGCCTCGACCGGCCCGTTTGGGTGGACGACCAGCCCCCTGATCTGGTGCGGCAGATCAGGCCCATCGGCGTCCCGGCTCCGGGCGGTCCCCGGGAGCTCGGTGCGCTGGTTGGTGATCTGTTGGCCTACAAGCTCGAACCGGGTCGTCCGCTGTGGGAGGTCTGGTTCATCGAAGGTCTTGAGCACGGTCGCGTGGCTCTCCTCACGAAGATGCACCACTGCTTGGCGGATGGAGTCAGGGGCGCCCGCATGTACGAAGTGCTCTATGATCTCGATCCTGGGGCGCCCCTCGAACGACCCGATACACCCGTGCTTCAGGGCGAACGAATCCCACCCGGGTGGGAGATGGTCATGAGGGCACTACCCAGACTGGCCGGTACCCCTCTGCGGGCCGTCCGTACCTCCTGCCACCTCGGCCGCGCCACGCTGAGGACGCTGCAGCTCCGGGTCTCTCCGGAATGGCCGGAGGTAACGTTGCCCTTCCAAGCACCGCGTACGTCGCTCAACCGTGCGATCACCCCCAACCGTGGGTTCGCCTTCAGCTCGGTTTCCCTCTCCGGGGTGAAGACCATCAAGAACGCTTTCTCGGTCACGGTGAACGACGTAGTCCTTGCCATCTGCGCCGGAGCGTTACGTCGCTATCTGGCTGATCGCGACGAGCTACCCGGCAAGCCACTGATCGCCCAGATACCCGTTGCCGTGCACGTCCACGATGGAGCCGATGCCTCTGGGGGCGCATGGGGAAACGCCACTTCCGTGATGGGCGCCGCTCTACCCACCCAACTCGATGACCCGGTCGAGAGGCTTCGGACCATCCACGAATCCACTCACAGTGCAAAGGCAATGCAGCACGCACTCGGCGATGACTTCATCCTTGACTTGGCAGACGTCGTTCCGCCAGGGCTCGTGGCCCTCGGAGTCCGCGCCTACAGCCGGCTGCGCCTCGTCGAGCGTCACCCACCCATCTTCAACCTGATCGTTTCCAACGTCCAGGGTACGCCGCTCCCGCTCTACATTGCGGGCGCACGACTCGAGGCCAGCTACCCCCTCGGCCCATTGCTCGACGGAGGCGGACTGAACATCACTGTCCTCAGCTATCTCGACCGCATCGACTTCGGCTTCGTCGTGTGCCCGGAGATCGTGGAAGATCCGTGGCAATTCGCCACCGCCATCTCAGAGGCGTTCGCTGAGCTCGAGAAGGCCGCAGGGACGGTGTAGCCCCGAGAGGAGCGGGGTGGGCACATTTCGACGATGGAGCTGGCCGGCCGTCAGTCTCCCGAGCTCGCCGGCACAACATCCCGACCCGCCTTGACTGTTCTTACCTAGCGGTGAGGGCCGGTTCGACCTCAGATCGAACAGCAGGACCAGGATCGAGCCACTCGCGCATTACCTCGTAGACAGCGGGATGATTGAGAAGGTTGAAGTGGTGAAGCCCCCCGAAATGCCGTATGTGGTCGGCGGGGAACGGGATGTGTCCACCACGACGGGATCGGCCATTGGCACTGGCAGGCTGGACGATGAGGTCGCCCACGAATCGACCGAGTGGATTGCGTCGGCTCGTAGTGACACTGGCGCTGATCGCGTAATGATTCGTCCCGGGGAACAGAGGCAGGACGTTCAGCTCGCGCTTGGACTTGCCATTCTCCCTAAGCCAATCCTCGTCGGTGAGCGATCCGGCGTGTAGGTCCTTGATTCCCACACTTCGTCGGTCGAGGGTCGCGGCGATCGGCTGACTCTCGTCGAGTTTGCCGAGCATGCCGCTGAGCCATCTGACCATCTGCTCCAGTCCTGCCCCGAGATGCGGTGTGCCCAGGTAGAAGACGTGCTGTAATCGTGATATCCACGAGTCAGCATTCTGTTGCGCATAGTGACAGGCGCTTCGGATGACCAAACCGCCCATCGAGTGACCCACAAGGATCACCTCCCTGACGGGCACGGGCCAAGCAGAAAGAAGACCTTCGAGGAGTCCGGTGAGGTGTCGGCCGTTTTCGGAGATGTGGAGCCCGGTGTTGTAGCGCAGGTAGATGGGGGTGTATCCGAGGTCGTGTGCCAACCGAGTCCCATAGGTGGACTCGGTGCTCAAACCATGGCGATCTCCGTGCAGCCGCCACGACTCCTCTGTTTCGCCCAAGCCGTGGATGAAGACCGCTACCTTCATGGTCCCTCCAGGGAAGGCGGCTGCGAGCTCATCCCGTCGAAGCGCGACGTCTTCTCGCTCATGCCTGATAGCCATCTGGATCGCCAACGGACTGCCCTGTTCAGCGAGTTCATCGCCCAACGTGGCGTTGAGCATGGCCAGGGCCAGATTGCTCCGAGGGGTCGATCCGGTTGGACGGGTTGATCCCGCCGCAATTCGTACCAGTTCGCTGGCAGCTGGGCCGGCGGCGAGTCCAACCCCTCGGATCGATGCATAGACGACGGTGGCGATGCCATCGTGGACGACGCGGGCGGGGAAGCTCGCCGGAGCGGTGACAACGAACGCTCTGCCGGCAAGAGCACGATGGACCTTCTCGACGCTTGAGATGGTGTCAACCACTGTCCGGGTTGCCAGCTGCACGGCGGCCCGCATCTCCTCAGGCTTCATCGTCCCCCTTGAGGCTCGATCCTGCCGGTATCGCCTGCTTGAACCGGGGCGGCCCATGGACCGCACCACAGGTTACCCCGGCCCCTCCCGTTGTCCGGCTCATCGGAAGTGAGCGGGGTCCCGGTCCAGTCCGTGATAGATGCGTGTCCATGAACGACGCTTCCGGGCGTGTGGATAACGTGCTCGAACCTTTCCAGACCAGTCGATTGCCGCCCTTGGGTGTGGGCGCTTCCTCCCTCTTTGAGGACTACTGTCCAGACATCGAGAGGAATGCCACGGTGCCGCTTCCTGACCATCCTGTCCTCGCCAAGTGGGCCGAAACGCTGAATGGTGCGGGGTACTGGGACGAGATCATTGACGCCGACGGCATCCTGGTCCACGTGACCGACGAGCTACGCCGGTCACATGCCTGGCTCGTTGGTGTGGCAGAACGAGCCCCGACCGGGCACTATGCAGTGGCGACAAGGAGTGCTTTCGTGTTCGGTGGATGCATCGATAGCGGGAGGGCCGATGCCGAGCGCCGATGAGATCCGAGACGTTCAGCGAGCGACGTGGGCCGGGCTCTCCGCGGGCTGGGAGAAGTGGGACTCGGTCATCACGGATCAGCTGGGTCCGGTCGGCGCAGTGATGATCGAGCGTCTCGACATCGCTGAAGATCATCAGCATCTCGACATTGCCTCTGGCACGGGTGAGCCGGGTCTGAGCATCGCGAGACTGTCGCCGAAGGGACGCGTCGTGCTGACCGACCTCGTAGCGGAGATGCTGGACATAGCCGCGCAACGAGCCAGGGCGCAAGGGGTCGCCAATATAGAGACGCAGGTGTGCAGCGCCGATGATCTGCCGTTCAACGACGCCACATTCGATAGCGTTTCGGTGCGCTTTGGGTACATGTTCTTCCCCGACGTGGCCAAGGCGACAGCCGAATTCGCGCGCGTGCTCAAGCCGGGCGGACGTCTCTGCTCGTCGGTATGGGCCAAACCCGAGGAAAACCCGTGGACGACGATCGCTATGCAGGCAATCGCGACCGAGGCAGTGGTGGCGCCACCCGACCCGGACGGGCCGAATATGTTTCGGTGCGCTGCCCCGGGATACATCAGTGCCCTCTACGAGGGCGCTGGGCTGCGCGACGTTGCCGAGTGGGACGTCGACGTCGAACTCGTGACGCGATCGCCCGCGGAGTATTGGGAGATGATCACCGAGCACGTCTCGCTCGCAGTTGCGACGCTTCAGCAGGTCGACGAACTTGCGCGGGAGCGGATTCGGGCAAGCGCCATTGCGAAGGTGGGCGCTTTCGAGAAAGACGGCAAGGTCCGGGTTCCGGGTGTGGCGCGCTGCATCGTGGGAACGAAACTGGACGCGAGCGGCATGCGCCCACGCCACGGCGCGCTGTCCTCCAACGCGGGCTGACCGACCAAGCCGTAGGCCGAAGCCGCGCCATACCTGTCGATCTCGCGCACCTCGCTGAGACGTAGACCCGAACGGAACGTGGCACATCACGCCGCGCCGGTAGCTGGGCACGGCACTGGTCGGTGTCATTCGGTGCCGTCACAGTGCTGCATATGAGGTCCCCAACTGTCCCCAACTGTCCCCAACGGGCCGGTGCAACCTCATGTACGGAGCCATTCCGTCATGTACGGTGCCATTCGTGGAGCTACCTCCATTGGTCTTGATGGCACAGGCTCAGGCGGATCGTCTTGGCTTCGAGTTGTCTTCGGAGCCTGAAGTCGGTCGGCTTATCGCATTTCTCTCCAACGGGGTGCCGTTGGGCGGACGGGTGCTGGAGCTTGGCACTGGTTCCGGAGTCGGACTGGCTTGGATCGTCCACGGAATCGGCGAACGAACAGACGTTGAAGTAGTCAGCGTCGAAGTCGATGGAGAGCGAGCAGCACAAGCCCGAGCTATGGGTTGGCCTGAATGGGTGTCGATAGTGGAGGGTGACGGTGCCGACCTTGTCGGGACACTGGGATCATTCGATCTCATCTTTCCGGACGCTCCAGGAGGGAAGATCTTCAAGCTTCGCAAGACCATCGCCGATCTACGACCTGGTGGAGTGATGGTGGTCGACGACATGGACTTGTCACGCCACTCGGATCCCGTGCTGCGGAACGGACTAGCGACGGTCAAGGAGCGACTCTTTGAACACCCCGACCTCGTGTGTGCCGATCTGGCATTTGCCAGCGGTGTGATCGTGGCGAGAAGACGCACCTCGTGATCGCCCTGGCAACTTTGGGTCTGGGTCCTGGATCCTCGGTCACTATGTCGACCTGGCTGTCCACAATGGTTGCTCCTCGACCCTAGGAGTTAGCGGGGACGCTTAGCGCAGTTGCCTCGAGCCAGACCGTCAGCCTGTCAATGCTCTTCCGAGCGGTGTTTGGCCAGCCGAGCACGGAGGCCTTTGGGGTGCTCGCCTTGGTACAAGCGCTCGAGGTAGGCGTCTGCTTCCTCCTGGCTCATGTCCCCGGAACGGACGGCACCTGCCAGGTGTGCCCCAGCATGGCGAGCGCGGATGCCGGCAATCGCTGCATCGAAGTCCGCCGTCCCCTCCGCCTCCCGGAGACGTGGCGCTTCTTCCCTTGTGACCCGTCCGGCTGCCACCATCTTGTCCAGCTGCCTGATGATGCGGTCTTCCTTCATGACGATCGTCTCCGTTGCCGTAGTAGTGGTATGCGGGTTGGTCTCAGCGAGTCTCAGTGGGTCTCAGTGGTCGACAGCCTCGTGATGCGGGCTGGCGGGCTCGACGCGCCGATCCGGGCTGGCCTCGAACCGGCGTCGGCAATGGTCAGAGCAGAAGTAGACGAGATGTCCTTCGTGCACGAGGGACGCCGGGGCGTTTGTCGTCTGGACCTGCATCCCGCATACCGGGTCGAGGGCATGGCCACCGCCGGCATCACCGAAACGCTCCCGATTCCGGTAGGTCCAGTAGAGGAGGCCGAAAAGGGCCAGGAAGACGATGTTGAGAAAGGTGGTGTAGTTCCACTCGAAGTGGGCTGGGGCCACAGTGGCCGGCCGGGTCGTGGGGATCACGCCGAACGCCCCGAAGATCCCTTCGGTGATCAGACCGGCGGTGGCCATTACCGCCCAGAACAGGGCCAGCATCCGAAGGGTGAGCTGCGTCCCGTAGTACCGCCGGTAGATCAGCAGCAGGGGGAGGGCGATCAGGTCGGCGAAGATGAACGAGATCACGCCACCGAAGGAGATCCCGCCGTGCCATAGTGCCGCGGCCAGCGGCACGTTGCCGATCGAGCATACGAAGCTGATGATGGCTATGAACGGGCCCACGATGACATTCTCGAGGCTGGTCCAGAACCCGTGACCGTGGATGAACACCACGTTCCACACGTGAGTTGGGACCAACACGGCCAGGAACCCGGCCACGCTATAGCCGATAACCAGCTCCCGGCGGAGCATGGTGAGGTCAGCCATCGTGTAGGTGGCCGCGCCCGCCCAACCGGCCTTGCTGCGGAGCTTGGTGGACCAGGGCTCGTTCTCGAGCTGTGGGTTCTCTGGGGGACCGTGCTGGTGGCCCGAGGTGGACTCGGCCGCCAAGTGCTCCCTGGCCCGGGCGATCGACCGTCCTCGGAACCACAGCCCTCCGAGCACGGCCAGCAGCACGATCATGATCGCCCCACCGACGAACTCGGCGGCGGCGAACTGCCAGCCCATGAGCACGACGAGGACAATGCCCAGCTCGAGGACCAGGTTGGTCGAGGCGAACATGAATACCAACGACGCTACGAAGTCTGCGCCCTTGACGAAGAGGGACTTGGACATGGCCGAGGCGGCGTAGGAACAGGAGGAGGAGACCATCCCGTAGCCGCTGGCCCGGGCGATCGAGGCCGGACCGTGGTCACCCATCTTCCTCTGCATCGACTCCCGCGACACGAAGGCCTGAACTGCCCCGGACAGCCCAAAACCCAAGATGAGGGGCCACAGGGTCTCCCAGAACATGAAGAAGCCCTCGCGGAGGCTCCGCCCGATGTCAGTGAACACCTGGAGGTTGGCGAGCAAAGCTCCGCTCATGAGCGCACCAGACGAGCGATGGCCGCCGACGCTTCGGCCAGCTTGGCTTGCGCCTCATCCCCTCCGAGGCCCACTGAGTCCGAGACACAGTGGGCGAGGTGTTCGTCGAGAAGCAGGAGCGCCACCGACTGGAGCGCGGAGGTGGCCGCCGCCACCTGCTCGAGCACGTTGATGCAGTAGCGATCCTCCTCAACCATGCGCTGGAGGCCCCGGACCTGACCCTCGATGCGCCGGAGTCGCTTGAGTACCAGCGCCTTGTCCTCCGTGTAGCCAGGTGCTGAGGATGCCGCGGTTGTGGCTGTCATACCTATACCCCCTAGATGTATATGACAGAGTAGCACCCCGGCGCCCGTGGCACCACCACCGGCGTGACGCCGGCAGGTGCGGACCGTGTTCGCCAACGTTGCCGGGTCGGCTACCGGTGACCGCGGCTCGATAACCGTCACCAGGGGAAGTCGGCTCAGGGCGATCCGGCCCAGGGTCAGGCACGCCCGGCTCGGCCGGCAACCCGGCTCGGCCGGCAACTCGGCTCGGCCGGCAACCCGGGCAGGGCCGGCCTACGAGCCTTCCGACTCACGGCTCAGGCGTTCGAGAATCCTGTCCTGAGCCAAGAGGTGGTGCTGGATCTTGACTGCTTCGTGGAGGACCGCGTCGGCATCGTTGTAAGTGGCCTCGGCTCGTTTGTCGGCCGCGGCGGCCAGAACGTTCTGGCCGACGATGATCACCGACAGCAGCACCAACTGCAGGAAGGTCTGGGATATCCAGGAGACGAGCGTGACCTCATTGCCCGACCTTATGGCCGAGGGGAGGCTCACCAACGCCAGGCCGGCGAAGGCATAGGCGCACCACATCGTCCCGACGCCGGTCGTCACCTTGACCGCGAACCAGGAGTTGAACCGGGCTGACGGGCTCCCATGGGGCAGCTGCTCGCTCACCCGCACCGGAGTTGATGCACGGTCGAGCTTCTCCTTCGTCCGCTCGTGCGGGACATAGTCGTAGATCGATCTCTCTGGCATGCACCGGCCTCCTGACGTGGGTAGCTGGCCACAGTCTCGCTTGTCTGGCGCCGCCTACCCGTCGAGCCTTCGGGTTGCGGCGTTGAGCTCGGGGCCACCGATCGGGCCAACGTCCGGACAGGCCAAGTAGCTGGTCACGATTCGTATCGGGTCAAGATTCGACCAGGATCCGTCGATCCTGGGTCATGGCCGCGCATCCTCACACGAGCCATTGGGACTCGGTTGCCGTGGCGAAGCTCCGCGAGGAGTACCGATGCACGATGTGTCACAAGCAATGCAGGGTTCCGTGCCGGTTCACGGCCTCCGAGTTCCGAAGGATGGAGGAGGAAGCCGTGCAAGAGGAGTCCGAGGAGCTTGGGGGTGCGGACTCCTAGGGCCACCCGGTCCTCGTGGGTCGGCATCCCGAGGGCTCCGACCGCCGACGGTGAGCTCACGACGGCGGATTTAGCCGATTCTTAGCCTCGTCCAATGTTGCCCTCAGCCGGGCGCGATCTGATGTGACGGGCCCCGGAATGGTGGGCAGGGTCAACGACCGCGGGACGGTGGGGCAGTACCAGCACGTCGACGGAGTGGTGCCCGGAGCAGCCACCCGTTGGCGTGCTGGGCCGATGCCGGTCGGGATCGTGAAGACGAGTTCACCGAACCTACGGTGAGCGGGTACCCGATCCCTGACCTGTGAACGGGCCTCCCTCGGGGATCGAGCACTCCGGGGGGTGGCTGCTCGAAACGAGAGGCACCCGCCCCGTTCCGTCGCTTCGAGACGCGCCTCCAATTTGCGGCCTCAGAACCAAGAGACGAGTCGGCCACCTGGAGCTTCGCTCCCTTTCAGCCATTTCATCGATGGGCCGGGGCACCAGAATCTGCTTCAGCGGAAAAGGGCAACAGCCGAAGAAACTAGGGTCGTCGGAGCCCACTCGCCGGGGGGCAAGGAGCTGCATGAGACGTCTGCGTGAACGTCATCTCGTCATCAAACTCAGCCTGATCGCCGCCACTATCGTCGCAGGAGCGTCGGCGCTCGTCGTCCACGTTGCCGCGCAGACCTCGTCGTCGGGGACCACCCCGACCGTCGCCGGGTCGCTCCCGTACTCCCAAGAGGGCATGTACGCCTACTACTACCTCTGGTGGGACACTCAACATTGGCAACACAACCTCGGTGGGAACTACCCGTACGGTCAGTCGCCGCTGCCCGTACCGGCCGTGCTGGACGCAAACGGGTGCAACCCCACCAGCCTCTACCCCGGGAACGTCGAGACGGATGTTCCGGCCACGTTGTTCACCCAGGACGATCCGTTCCAGATCGCCTACGACGTGCAGAGTGCCATCGCGGCCGGACTCACCGGCTTCGCCGTCGACTGGTACGGCACCGGCTCTCCTTCGCAGACACCGACCTCGAGCGGCCAGAACCAGCGGCTCGACAGTCTGGTCCAGGCCGTCGACCAGGCCCAGGCGGCCGGCCACAACTTCCATCTCTGGCTGTCCTACGAGGCCGCGTCCACCGGCCTCACTCAGCCGGCCATCAACGGCGACCTGTCCTATCTGACCAGTCAATACGGCGGCAATCCCGCCTTTGATCGGAGCAACGACGGCAAACCGACGTTCATCTGGGTGGGGTCGTACAAGTACTCGACGCCGGTGGTGGCTGCCATCAGCAGTCAGTTCCGGTCGGCCTGGTACTTCGTCGGGGGATACCAATGGAACCAGTGGAACTCGACCGTCGCCCAGTACTTCGATGCGGACAGTCCCTACTGGTCCAGCCAGAACCCGTGGACCAACAGCCAGAGCTTCCAACAGCTGGACACCCTGGCCGCCACCTTGCATTCCGAGGGCAAGAAGTACTTCGCCCCACTGTCTCCCGGGTTCGACCGCCAGCTGGACGGGTCCACCGGCTGTATCCCCCGCAACAACGGCGCCACCCTCCGGGCCCTCTACCAGGGCAATGCCTCCGGTGATCCGCAGGGTTGGCTGCTCATCTCCTGGAACGAGATCACCGAGGGCACCTACGTGACGCCCCAGCTCCAACGCTATGGGGACGCCTATGGAGGTCCGAGCGGCTTCGTCCATGCCCTGGTGTCCAGCACAGGGTGCGGTGTCGACGCCAACCAGATCGGGTCCGGTTTTGTGGTGGCGGTCGCCGCCACCACCGGCCCGGCCGGATGTCCGGGGTACTGGCTGGTCGATTCGGCCGGTCAGGTTCGGTCGTTCGGCGGCGCCCAGTTCTACGGGTCGATGGGCGCTCCGCTCAACGCATCCATCGTGGCCATCGTGGCGACGCCGGACCACAACGGCTATTGGCTGCTCGGCGCGGACGGTGGTGTGTTCAGCTTTGGTGACGCCCAGTTCTACGGGTCCACCGGCGGGCTGCGACTCAACGCACCCGTCGTCGGCATGACCCCGACCGCCGATGGTCACGGGTATTGGTTGGTGGCCAAGGACGGGGGCGTCTTCTCGTTCGGCGATGCCGCGTTCCATGGTTCGACCGGAGGCTTCCGTCTCAACGCCCCGGTCGTGGGAATGGCAGCCTCGGCCGATGGTGGTGGGTACTGGCTGGTCGGCGCAGACGGTGGAGTGTTCTCGTTTTCGGTGCCGTTCCATGGGTCGATGGGATCGGTCCGACTGAACAGGCCGGTCGTCGGGATAACCGCTGACCCGGGTGGTGGCGGGTACCGGCTGGTGGCGGCCGACGGCGGCATCTTCTCGTTCGATGCTCCGTTCTTCGGCTCGCTGGGGGGAATGGCGCTGTCGGCCCCGGTCCGGACCATGGCTCCGTCGCTCGACGGCAACGGGTACTACATGGTGGGCGTGGACGGCGCCCTCTACGCCTTCGGCGACGCTCCCTACCTCGGACGGGTCCTGCCGTAGGGAGATTGTTCCCCGAGCACCCCCACGAGCCCGCCCGCCACGGCTACGAGTGGAGCCGGGCGGTGGCCCGGGCCACGACGGCCGGGTGGTCGACACCGCCGGTGGCGTCCACCCGGGCGAGGAGGTCGGCGAGGTAGGAGGCGAGGGTGAGGGTGTCCTGTCTCGGGCCGCGACCGGTGAGGGGCACGGGCTCTCGGCCCCGGTCGACCTCGCCCGCCCCGAGCACGGCCTCCCGGAGGGCCCACAGGGCCCCGACGGCCTCCTCGGCCCCGACCCCGGCCCGGCGCATCCAGGCCGAAAGGCCCAGCTCGAGGGCGAGGTCGGGGCCACCCGGGGGTCGGGCGCCGAAGGTGGCCAGCCCGACCAGGGCCGAGGTGGCGAAACGGGTGGCGGCGGTGGGGTCGGGGGCGAGGGGGCGGTGCAGGCGGAGGGCCATCGGTGCCAGTGTGACGAGGGGGTGTGCCAGGGTGGTGGACCCGTGGTGGTCAGGGGGGCCGGACCTGGGTAAAGCTAGGGGGCATGGCACGCACCATCTGGAAGGGCTCGCTCAGCTTCGGCCTGGTCAACGTCCCGGTCGGCCTGTACCCGGCCACGGCCGAGAAGACCATCCGCTTCCACCAGTTCGAGGCGGGCACGGCCGACCGCATCCGCTACAAGAAGGTCAACGAGCGGACCGGGGCCGAGGTGGCCAACGACGACATCGTGCGGGGGGTGGACGTCGGGGGCGGGGAGTACGTCATCCTCTCCGACGAGGAGCTGGCCGCGGCGGAGCCGGAGCGCTCCAAGCTCATCGAGGTCACCGACTTCGTCGACCTCACCGACATCGACCCGGTCTACTTCCGGGCCACCTACTACCTCGCCCCCGAGGGGGAGGCGGCCGAGAAGGCCTACGCCTTGCTGCGCTCGGTCATGGACCAGGCCCGAAAGATCGCCATCGGCACCCTCGTCATGCGCAACAAGGAGTACCCGGTCGCCATCCGCCCCGACGACCGGGTCCTCGTGCTCGAGACCCTGTACTTCGCCGACGAGATCCGCCGCCCCGACCAGGAGCTGCCCGGCCTGCCCCACGCCGTCGAGCTCACCGACAAGGAGACGGCCATGGCCGAGCTGCTGGTCCAGTCCATGGAGAGCGCCTGGGACCCCACCCGCTACGAGGACACCCACCGGGAGAAGGTCCAGGCCCTCGTCGAGGAGAAGCGCCAGGGTCACCAGATCGTCGAAGCGGTGGCCGCCGAGCGCCCCGGGACCAAGGTGGTCGACCTCATGGAGGCCCTGAGCGCCAGCATCGACGAGGCCCGCCGGAAGGGACCGGGCGGAACGGGCGACGAGGACCGGCCCACCCCGGCCCGGCGTCCCACCCGGAGGGGCACGGCGGCCCAGCCCGCCGCCCTGTCCCGCACCAAGAAGGCCGCCCCGAAGCCCCGCCGCCAGGCGTCCTGAGCCCGCCGCCAGGCGTCCTGAGGGAGCGCCGGTTCAGGGGCCGGCGCACAAGGAATCGGTCTCGGCGCCGACCAGGAGGGCGGTCCGGTCGTCCACCGGGCGCGACGTCCGGCGGCGAGGGTCAGAGGGGCGCGGGAGCGGCGCGGTTCCCCGAGGGACGGGCACGCCCCGCAGGTCGCACCAGGTCGGCCACGGCCCACGGCAGGTGCAAGACGGCGTCGAGGGTCAGGACCGCACCCACACCCACGGCTACCCCGCCGAGAGCGTCGGTGGGATAGTGCCAGCGGAGGACGATCACCGCCGCACAGGTGACTACGGTGGCGATGCCTCCCACCATGGCCATGATCGGTTGCCCGAGCCGCGGCACCACCAAGGTGGCGGCGGTGGCCAACGCCGCCACGGCGGCCACCGTGCCGGACGGATAGGAGGCCGCGCCGCTCAAGCCCAGATGCCGTCCCACGAGCGGCTTGGCCACCTCCTGCACGATGAGGACCGCCACCAGCGGGGCCAGCGCGCCGGCGACGGCCCGGACCCAGTCCCGGGCCACACCGACGACGAAGACGGCCAGCACGCCGACCAGCAGCGTGGTCACCGAGCCGAGGCGTACGGCGTCGATCGCCCACCGGGCGTGGGTGTCGACCGGGAATGCCTGGTAGCCCCAGACATCCAGCCGGTTGGGCCAGGGACGGTGGACGAAGGCCAAGCCGGCGAGCGCGGTCACGGCCAACAGGACGGCGCCGGCCGTGAGCTCGCCGATGGTGCCGAGGGCGGTGGTGCGACGAGGCCCTCGGGCGCCGGCCCGGCGCGATTCGATCATCCCGACGAGGCTAGAGGGCGCCATGGCCAATGTCCGGACGCCCCTGGTCACACCGACAAGCTGACCGTGGCCACCGTCACCGTGTGTCCACCCAGCACCACCCGGTCGCCGTCCAACCCCATGTGGACCACCCCGCCGCGGCGGGAGACCTGGTGGCCGACCAACCGGTCCTTCCCGGTGCGCCGGCTCCAGAAGACGGCGAGACAGCAGTGGGCCGATCCGGTCACCGGGTCCTCGGGGATGCCCACGTTGGGACCGAACACCCGGCTCACACAGTCGACTCCGGGGACATCCCCGGCGGCGGTGATGACCACCGCCCGTGAGCCGAGGGCGGCGAGCCCGACCAGGTCAGGTTGGTACGAGCGCACCGCCTCAGCGTCACCGAGCTCCATCAGCACGTCGGAGCGTCCGTGTCCGAACCAGCGCACGCCGGCGATGGGGAGCTCGGTGGTTGGGGTGCCGGCCACCGGAGGATCGGCGGGGAAGTCCATCTCGATCATCCTGTCCGTGCCTCGGGTACAGCTGAGGATCCCGCTCCGGGTGTGGAACCTGGTCGTTCGACCGAGCACGTGAGCAGCGGCCAGCGTGGCGTGCCCGCACAGGTCGACCTCGACCGCCGGGGTGAACCAGCGCAAGTCGTAGTGGCCGTCGGGTCGGGGCGCCGCGAACGCCGTCTCGGACAGGTTGAGCTCGCTCGCCACCGCCTGCATCTCCTCATCGGGCGGAAAGGTGTCGACCACGGCCACCGCTGCCGGGTTGCCGGCGAAGGGACGATCGGTGAAGGCGTCGACCACGGTGAGGGCGAGCGGCATCATCGGAGGCTAGCCACCTGTTCCCAACGGCTCTCCCGACGGCCTTCCCGACCGAGCCCCGACCCGACCACGCCGACCCGGACGCCTCGCCACCCGTCCCGATGCCCCCGGTCGGACCGTCTGCTAGACACCGGCCATGGTGGGGCCGAGCACGAAGCGCGCCGTGGTCACCGGGGCGACCCGGGGTATCGGCAAGGCAACCGCCCTGGCGCTGGCCGGAGCCGGGTGGGACGTCGCGGTGACGGGTCGCACGGCGCGACCGGGCGAGGGGCGTGACCACTCGGACACCGGCGCCGGCCGTGTGCTCCCGGGCAGCCTGCAGGAGACGGCGATGCTGGTACGCGAGGCGGGGACGAGGTCCCTCGAGGTGGTCGCCGACCTCCACGACCACGCCGCATTGCGCGATGCCATCGGCCAGGTCGTCGACGCCTGGGGCGGGGTCGACCTGTTGGTCAACAACGCGGTGGATACCGGACCGGGGAGCATGGTCCCAGTGGTCGAGTTGAGCATCGAGCAGTTGGAGGCAAAGCTGGCCGCCAATGTCGTGGCCCCGTTGGTGCTGATCCAGGAAGTGCTGCCCGGCATGCTGGAGCGTGGCCGCGGGACCATCGTGGACGTGACGTCACACACCGCCACCGCCGACCCTCCGGGCCCGGTCGGGCAGGGCGGCTGGGGCCTCGGTTACGCCGCCTCCAAGGGTGCCTTCCACCGGTTCGCGCCGCTGCTGGCCGTCGAGCTGGGTGACCGGGGGATCAGGGCCTTCAACCTCGACCCGGGGTATGTCGAGACCGAGCGACAGCAGCGCAATGCAGCGGCGCTCGGCCTCGTCGGGCGGTACCGGGGTGCACCCCCGTCGGTCCCGGCCGCGGCCATCGCCTGGGTGGCCGATCACACCGAGGAACTGGACAACGGCGAGACCGTCCTGGCCCAGAAGCTGGCTCTGACCCGATCGCTCCACCCGGACTGGCGAAACCGCTCCTGACTCTGGGCTGACCCGCCGAGCGCCGGTAGGGCGCTACGTGTGGGCGCCGGACGAGGCGAGATTGGCGAGCTGGCCGCCTTGGTAGTGGACGCTGCGGTAGCGGATCGAGGGCACCCGCGACTCGCCGACCAGGTCCCCGGTGAGGTTGAGCGGATCGGCGCCGGCCACCGTCACGTCGGCGCCCCGAGCCGGGTGGCGTCGCACCTCGGCCAGCAGCGAGGCCGCTTCGGCCAGCGCATATTGCTCGCCGGAGACACCGGCCACGAAGCGACCCCCGAGCACCTGTCCGCGCGCTTCCAGGCGTCGCAGCGCCCGCACGACGTCGCGCCACGGGATGCGGAAGGACTCACGCGCCCACAGTTCCCACATCACGACCCCCCAACGGGCCAACAGCTGCCAGGCCACCGCCTCGGCCACCTCCTCGGTCGGAGGACCGGCCGCCGGGCCCGAGCCGGTCAGGTCGGGATCGGGGAGGAGGGACCAGCGTCCCTCGCCGACGCCGCTCCCCGGCACCGCCCGCTGCCGGCCGAGGGCTGCCCGCCGGGCCAGGGCCCGACCGCCGCCGGAGGGGCGTCGTTTGGCCGGCGAGAGGAGCGAGCGTACGGCGGAGAAGGCGTCGGCGGTGACGATGCCCCGGGCCACCAGGTCCCAGAGGCCCTCGTCGACGTCGGGACCGAGACGGCCCGAGGCCTGCGCCAGCTCGGAGCGGAAGCACGCCCCTCGCGAGCGGAGGACCTCCAGCACATCGGCGGCCGCCCCGGCCGTGGGCTCGACCAGCTGACGGTCGAGACGCACGGCGCCGAGCAACCAGGCGAGGTCCGGGCGGATGACCACGGCCAACGGCGTAGCCGCCGACGGGGTGGACGTGCCCCGACGTCCTCCGGCTGCCATTCCGGGCTCCCCGGTTCCAGCCGACTCGGGCTCGGGGCGCGGGGTCAGCCGGCCCCAGGCCACCTCGCCGGCGAGGCAGAGCTCGTCCAGCCAACGCGGCTGGTAGCCGCGGACCCGCGAGGGGAGGACGTGACGCTCCCACTCGCCGGCCGCCACCTCGATGCCCTGCAGCTGCTCGATGACCGCCAACAGGCCGGCCCGGCCCTCGGCCTGGGTTCCGGCCGCCACGTGCTGCCAACAGGCCAGGAAGCGGACCAGATCGGCGATGCTGGCCGGTTCGATCCGGCGACGGCGCCGGCTCCGGCTGGCCGCGTGCAACCTGACCAGGAGATGCCGTGCACACCAGCACCCGCCGGGCAACTGCATGGCCAATCCCATGGCCTCGAGCCGGGCCAGGCCGGTCCGGGCCCGAAGCTCGGTGACGGGTGCACCGCAGACCGTCCCGGTCGGGAGGGGATCCTCCGACACCAGCTGCTCGACCGAGACCGGTCCGGCCACCTCGAGATGCCCGGCCAGGCAGTCGGCCAGGGCGGCGTCCCCGTCGGTCTCTGCTCCGACCTGCGCGGCATCGATCGACTCGGCGGCCGACCGCCGTTCGGTCGGCACCCAGGTCCCGTCGACCACGCTGGCCCGGCCGTCCTGCTCGAGCTCTGTGAACCAGGTCTGCCAGGTGGTCACCGGCCGGCAGCGCACGAGGGCGAGGAGGAGGTCGTGGAGCTCGTCGGCCGTGCGCGGTCGAGGCGCAACCTGGTCGAGCACTTCGGCCACCGCTCCCTGATCGAGCGGGCCGAGCTCGGAGGTCGTGACCGGCAAACCGGGTGGCAGCCCGGACGGGCCGATGGGCCCGAGACCGCGGGGGACCGCCACGGCGCGGGTTCGCCGTTCCTCGAGGGGGGCACCGTCGAGGAAGGTGTAGGGCTTTCCGGTGAGGATGCCGTGGGAGAGCGGCGAGGGCTCCGCCGACTCGACCAGGTGCACGCCGATACGGCCGGCTTCGAGTCCTTCCAGCAAGGTCACCAGACCGTCGGCGTCGAGCGGTTCCGTCAGGCAGTCGGCCACCGTCTGGCGGGCGAGCACGTGGTCGGGGACCGACACCGGGCCCGGCCCGGCGTTCTCCTGGCAGGCGGCCAGCGCCGGCCATACCGCCGCCAGGAGGTCCTCGGCCTCCATCCGTTGCAGGTGGATGGGACGACGCTGGCCGCCGCGCGACCGGGGGACCACCAGTGCCCGGTTGAGGTTCCATCGCCAGCGTGCGGCCAGCATCGGGTGGAGGAGGACTGCCTGAGTGAGGACCTCGGTCGCCGTCGTGCTGCGCAACATGGTGGGAACATCGGAGAGCGGGAAGCTGTGCTGGGGACCGAGCGAGAGCACGACGGTGTCGTCGTCGGCCGCGGCCTGCAGCTCGAAGTCGAAGGAGACACAGAAGCGCTTGCGGAGGGCCAGCCCGAGCGCCCGGTTGATTCGACCGCCGAACGGGGAGTGCACGACGAGCTGGGTGCCCTCACTGTCGTCGAACACCCGCTCGATCACAATGCGATCCCTGGTCGGGAGGGCCCCGAGGGCCGCCAGGCCGGCCCCGAGGTACGCCACCACCTGGTCGGCCACCGCGACCGAGACACCCGCACCGTCGCGGAGGGCTCGCCGCGCCCCCTCGCCGTCACCTGCGGCCAGCAAGGGCTCGAGGTCGGCGCGAAGTCGGCCGACCTCTTCGGAGAGCTGGGCGGTGCGGGCCGGTGCCTCCCCCAACCAGAAGGGCACCGTGGGCGGAAGATCCCCGGCGTCGACGACGCGCACCGTGCCCGTCTCGACCTTGACGACCCGCCACGAGTGCGTGCCGAGGAGGAAGATGTCACCGGCCGTGGCCTCGACGGCGAAGTCCTCGTGGACGGACCCGACGGTGACCCCCTCAGGGTCGAGCACCACCCGGTAGTCGCCCGTCTCGGGAATGGCGCCGCCACTGGTGAGGGCGGCCAGCCGGGCTCCGCGTCGGGCCCGGAGGCGGCCGTTGACCGCGTCGTGGTGCAGGTGGGCGCCGCGCCGGCCACGGCCGGTCTGGACCCCCCACGAGACGAGCTCGACCACGTCGTCGAAGTCCTCACGGTTCAGCCGGGCGTAGGGGCCGGCCCGTCGGACGAGCTCGTACAGGGGCTCGACCTCCCATTCGGTCGCCCCGGCCACCTCGGCCACCAGCTGCTGGGCGAGCACGTCCAAGGGGGCGATCGGCGGCTCCAGGGTGTCGAGGTGCCCGGCCCTGACCCCGGCCAGCAGCGCCACCGATTCCACCAGTTCGTCACGGGTCAAGGGGTAGAGGCGCCCGGCCGGCGTGCCCTCGAGCTGGTGGTTGGCCCGACCGACCCGTTGCAGGAAGGTCCCGATGGCCCGCGGCGATCCGATCTGGCAGACCAGCTCCACCGGGCCCACATCGATGCCCAGCTCCAGTGAGGCCGTGGCCACCAGGGCGCGGAGGTCACCGGCGCGCAGGCGCTGCTCCACGATTCGCCGCCGGGCGCTCGACAGGCTGCCGTGGTGCGCCGCCACCTGCAGGGCCGCATCGATGGGGTCGGCGGCGGTGCTCGAAGCCCCGTCGTCTCCGTCGGTCGAGCCGGTCCCGTCGGTCGAGCCGGCTCCTCCGGACGAACCGGGTCCTTCCGAGGACCCGAGTCGGGCCGCCAGTTGGTGGGCGACGCGCTCGGCCATCTTGCGGGTGTTCACGAAGATGAGCGTCGTGCGGTGCTCGACCACGTGGCCGGCGATCCGGTCGAGCACGTCCGAGAACTGGGCGCCGCTGCTCACTGCCTCGAGCTCGCTGGCCGGGAGCTCGATGGCCACATCGAGCTGGCGACGGTGGCCGCAGTCGACGATGGTCGTGGAGGGCCGGGCCGGGTCCGACCCGGAAAGAAGCCCGGCGACGACTTCGAGCGGGCGCTGGGTGGCCGAGAGCCCGATCCGCTGCACCCGGCCGCCCTGGGCCGATACCAGTTCGGTCAGCCGTTCGAGGGTGAGGGCCAGGTGGGAACCGCGCTTGTCGCGGGCCAGGGTGTGCACCTCGTCGATGATCACGGTGTGGGTGCCGGCCAGCATCGTGCGGGACGACGCCGCCGTGAGGAGCAGGTACAGCGACTCGGGCGTGGTCACCAACAGGTCGGGTGGTGAGCGCCGCATGGCCGCCCGTTCGGCCGCCGGGGTGTCTCCGGTGCGGACGGCCACCGATAGGTCCGGTGCGGCCAGGCCCAGCCGCGACGCCTCGGCAGCAATTCCTTCGAGGGGAAGTCGCAGGTTCTGGTGCACGTCGGTGGCGAGCGCCCGCAGTGGTGAGACATAGACGACCCCTGGCCCGGTCGCCGAACCGCTGACGCCGGCGTCGGCGCGGGCCCGGTAGGCGGCGTCGATGGCCACCAGAAAACCGGTCAGGGTCTTGCCCGTGCCGGTCGGCGACGCCACCAGCACGTCCCCACCCGCCCGGATGTGCGGCCACGCCCTCTGCTGTGGCTCGGTCGGTCCGGAGGGGAAGCGGTGCCGGAACCACGACGCCACCGCCGGATGGAAGGAGCGGAGGATCGAGTCCGGGGGAGGTCCGAGAGCTCGTCCCGCGCCGGGACCGGGTCCTGCCCGGGAGGCAGCGGCGTCGGGGCGGGCCGGTCAGGGCGGGTTGTCGTGACCACGGGCACAGTCCACCCTAGGGGTGTGCCAGGACCGCCGCGGCCACGGGCACACCATCGACCGCCGCCCGGGCGGCGTCTTAGCGGAGCTCCTCCGAGGCCACCCCGAAGAACTGCTGGTACTCGGCGGCCCGCAGCCGCATCGCCACCGGGTCGAGGCCGGTGTCGGCGAAGGTGTACCGGGTGCCGCCCCCGCCGCCGTCACCGGGATGGTCGGCGAGGAAGGACCGCATCCGGCCCTCGACCTCGGGGACGAAGGCCCGGTCCAGCTGGTCGTAGACGCTTCCGATGGTGGCGAAGGGATCGGCCATGAAGTCCTCGAACTGCACATCGATGACCTGGTCGGAGGGGAGGGTGCCGTCCCGGCGAGCGGTCATCGACCGGTCCAGGCCGACGAAGATGTCGTCGGCGTACTGCGCCGCGGCCCGGGCCACCGAGGTCTCGTCGCTGGCCATCCGCCGAAGGTGGGCGGCGAGGGCGCTGACCGAGGCGATGACCTTGAGCGGATCGCGGTGGGTCTGGATGATGACGGCGTCGGGGTACTCGGCCAGGAGTGACGGCAGATGCCAGAGGTGGGCGGGCGATTTGAGCAGCCAACGTTCGGCGGCGTGCTCGGACTGGAGGTGCTGCAGGAAGATCCGGTGCCAGCGGTAGGTGGAGGCCAGATCGGCCTCGTGCAACAGCCACCGGTCGTAGTCGGGGATGTCGTACTGGGTCGAGAAGATCATCGAGCGAAAGTCACCGGCGGTGATGCGCACGCACTCCTGGGCCAGGCGGGCTCCCAGCGGATGGAAGGCGCTGAACCCGGGGATCAGGACATCGGCCATGTCCGACACCGCCTGGGACTCCTCGATGCGAGGGTCAGTGTCGTAGGTGGCCGTCTGCGGTGGGGGACAGGGGAGGTCGACCTCCCAGGTCAGCGGGGCGCGATGGGCGGGGTCGAGGGCCAAGAGGTCGTAGAGGATGGTGGTGCCGGTCCGGGGCTGGCCGCAGATGACGATGGGCCGGGGACACGGACCCGCGGGCGACCTCGGGGTGGGCCTTGCGCCAGTCGAGGATGCGCAAGCGGTTCGAGAGGTAGTTCACGAGCTCGGTCTCCACCATCACGGTGCCGACGTCGTTGAGCCGGGCCGTGCCGTCCAGGCCATCGAGCAGGCGGTCGAGGCCCTCCTGCCAGCTCGGCTCGCCCAGGTCGTCGAGCCCGGTGCCGCCGAAGGCCGTCTCCACCAGCTGATCGCGTCGGAACATGGCGGTCATGCCCGGCCCGATCGGGCGTCCGGCACGATCACGTGGCTACGCACGTCGGGCGGTGCGGGGTTGTCGAGCCATCGGAGGATGACGAAGCCCCGCTGGCGGCCTCCGGTGTCGAGCCAAACGGGGCCGGTACGGGCCGTCCGGACGCCGGTTGGTCCGCCCCGATCGACACCCGAACGGTCCCGTCCGACCCAGGGGCGGCTCTCGCGTTGGTGACGGAGCTGCGCCGTCGGCGGGGGTCGATGCACTCGTGCCAGATGTTCTCGACGGTGATGCTCCAATAGCGGGCTCTCGGGAGGCTCGAACTCGAGGAGCAGGGACTCGCCCTCGCCCAGCCGGAAGGTGCCGAGCATGTAGAGGTTGTCAGGGGTGGTGTTCTCGTCCCCGAGCGCCGCCGCCTTCGCCACGACCAACTGGTTGGGCGTCCTCCATCAGGTCGGGCCGGATGGTCTCGTGCAGGGTGGTGAGCTTGGCGATGGTCCACGCCATGGCGATGAACTGGGCGGCGATCCCGGCATCGCTGGGCGCGTCGGGTGGGCCCGGGTGATCGAGGGGCTCGATGGCGAACTCGGCCAGGGTCTCGCGGGCCCGGTCGGACACGTACTGGCGCACCACGATCCCCGAGGCATCCTCGGGGATGGCCACCCACTGGCCCCGGCCAGCTCGTCGTCGGCCGGCTCGCTCGACCGCCAGCACGAGGGAGAACCGCCCCGCCGCGTCCAGGTCGAGGTCGCGGTCCGACACGTAGGCGGCCTGCCGACGGGGAGTCAGCCCGGTGCCGGCAAGCACCTGGAACCCGAGGTAGGTGACGGTGTTGCGATGGCCGCTCACCCGGTAGCGCTGCTACCCGTCGATCATCGCCAGGTGGTACTCGCCGTCGGGATTCGGCCCTCCGATCAGACCGGGCCTCGGTGTTCATGCTGAAGAACCAGGGGCCTCGTGGTCGATGTCCAAGGAGAGCTCCGCAGCAGAGGGCGGTGGCCCGGGCCAGGACCCGGAGGCCCTCGACCAGCTCGAGCTCGGTCTCGGCCGTCGGCCCGGACCATGGCCGTCAGGTCGTCGAGCATTTGCCGGACGAACCCCCAAGCTCTCGACGGCGGCCGACCCCGACCACGACTGCCCGTCCGGTTCACCCATCGCGCCACCTTCGTTCCCCGGGCCAGGCACCCGTCGTCGGCTGGGAGCCGCCCACCGTTCCCACTCGGCTGCCTACGGTACTCACTGCCGGTCCCCGGCGGCCGCGCCGCCGACTGGCACCGGACGCGGTCAGCCGTGGGCGGTGAGGTGCGGCTCGGGTGGGCCGTCGGCCGTCCGCTCCCCGGCGGCGGATAGGTGCCCGTCAACTGGCTGCGTCTCGATGACGGAGTGGGTCTCGACGACGGCCGGGGCGTTGGATGTGGGACGGGAGCCAGCGAGGAGCCGACCCGACTCGGCCAGGCGCAGCCGCGGAGCTCATCACGTGACAGTGCTCGATGAGCGCCTCGCCATCGGCCTCGGTCAGCGGCGTGAGTGTCCCGCCCATCCGCCAGGCCCCCGCCGCGGGCCGGCAGGAGCACACGGTGAAGCACACCCTGACCCCGTGCACCTCTCCGTTGACGGCCGGGAGCTCGAGCCGGAGCTCGACCGCCGTTCCCACCTCGATAGGACGGGGGCCCAGCACACCCGCTCCTCCGGCGGTGAGGTCGACCACCCGCACCAGGGTGCCCTCGACCACCCCGGCCACCTCGACCGGTACCCGGTAGTGGCGGCGCGGCCTGGTGGCGTCGGCTCACCCTCCACAGAGCGGCGGCGAAGAGGAGGAGCTCCCAGGCGCCGAAGGCCAGCCCAGCCACCAGGGCCACCCCGTGGAGTCCGGGCAGCGGGGCCTGTCCGACCAACGCCAACAACCGGACCACTAGGGCCGAGGCCAGTACGGTGGCCATGACCAGGACCAGGCGGAGCTGGCGGACGGCCGCCCATCCACCGTCGTCGATCCCGTCCTTCGGCGTGACCCTGAACGACGTCCGGAACGGGTGGACGAGGACGAAGGTGGCCCGGGCGAAGATCCCGGTGGTGAGGAGCGTGCGAGTAGGAGCCGTCCCAGAGGCTGACCTCCCCCCGGCTGAGCAGGGTGGAGGCGCCCAGGTCAAGTGCCACCCACGGCAGCCAGAACAGGGCGAGCTGCCACACCGTGGCGTGGAGGGGCAGCCGACCGCTCACCAGCATGGCCACCAGCACCCCCAACAGGGCCAGACGCTGCAGGGGGACGAAGTAGGCCAACAGCGACGACAGGTAGCTCAACCGCTGTTTGAAGCTGAGGCCGTCCGCCACGATCGGGTTCTCCGGGGTCCGCAGGACCGCCAGGTTGCCGCGTGCCCACCGATCGCGCTGGAGGAGGAAGGAGGCGAGGTCGTGCGGGGCGAGGCCCTGGACCAATGTCTCGTCGTGATAGCGGGAGTGCCAGCCCTCACCGTGCAGCCTGATGGTGGTGTGGAAGTCCTCAGCCACCGTCTCGGTGGCGATCCCGCCGATCCCCTCGAGGGCGTGTCGCAGGATGACGGCCGCCGACCCGCACCAGAACGCCCCGTCGTGACGGTCCTTGCCCGGCATGATCACCTCGAAGAACATGCTCTGGTCGTGACGGCCGGTCTCGAAGTGCTGGAACGAATCGTGGTTGCCGAAGTCGTGCGGAGTCTGAACGATGGCGACGGACGGATCGTCGAAGTATCCGATGGTGGCGTCGAGGATGTCCGGCTGGGGCACGTGGTCGGCGTCGAGGATGAGCAGGACCTGCCCAGAGGTATGTCGGAGTGCTTCGTTGATGTTCCCCGCCTTGGCATGCTCGTTGGTCGTCCGGGTCAGGTAGCGCGCTCCGAAGCGCTCGGCCAGTGCGCACACCTCGTCGCGTCGGCCGTCGTCGAGGACCCAGGTGGTATGGGGATAGGTGATCCGGTCACAACCGACCAGGGTGGCACCGAGCACGTCCAGCCCCTCGTCGTAGGTGCAGACGAACACGTCCACGGTCGGGCGCCACCCGATGTCCGGTCGTCTCACCGCCGGCACCCGCCAGGCCAGGAAGGCGAACGAACCGAGGGCCAGGAGCCCGAACACCTCGCAGGCGTACAACACGACGAACATGACTGGTTGGGCGCCCCGGCTGGTGTCGAGGATCCTCCAGACCAGATAGGCGGAGCCCCACGCCAGGGCCAGGGCCGCGGTGGCGCGCACCAGTCGGTCGCGCCCCCGGTACGTCGTGGAACCGGCTTCGGCTGACCTTGGCATCAACCAGGTCATCGACAGAGATCAGGGGGCCCTTGAGCCCACCCGGGGAGGATGTGCCCGGCCGGGAGCGTGCCTGGTGCGTCAGCTCGCCGCGCTCACGATGTCCACGATCACCAGGGTGAGCACCATCCCCCCGACCACGGCATAGAGGGCGGTGAACGCCCAACGCTGGCGGTGGTCGGCCAACCAGAACCGCCGGATGCCGAGATAGTCGAAGGTGAGCGCCAGTACCCCGATCGGAATGCCGATGGCCGGCCCCACGCCCCGGGCCACACCGATGGCGGGCAACACGACCGGGAGGACGAGGTAGGTGACCAGGCATCGCAACGCCGAGAGGAAGATCGACGCCGAGAAGATGCGATGGGTCTCCGACTCGTCGATGGGGGCACGGTCGTCAGGGATCCGGAGCAGGCGCCGCATGGCCTCGTCGGCACGCGACCGTGGCCGCGTTACCGTCGGCCCCGGGGGCACCACTGCCAGTTGGTCCACGCGATCTATGGTAGGCCGCCGCCCACGCCGGGATCAGATCGGCGGGGGCCCGGACACCGGTTCGGACGATGCCCCATCGGCCGGAGCCTCCTGTATCGTGCCCGCATGATGGGCGTATGCCGATGACCGCCGGTGCGCCGGGTGGTTCGCAACCCGCAGCCCGGCCACCTGGCGGGGCGAGCCGGCCGGCCCACGACCGTACGACCGCCGACATGTGGTCGGTGCAGCAACCTGACGGCACGGTGGCTACCGGCTGGTTCCTCCTGCCGCTCCGCCTGTTCCTCGGTGTCACCTTCCTCTTCGCCGGGCTACAAAAGCTGGCCGACCCCCAGTTCCTGAACGTCGCCAGCCCGACCTCCATCCACGCCCAGTTGCTGGCCACCGTCCATTCGAGTCCCATTGGCCCTCTGACCAGCCACCTGGTGCCCTACGCCTCCGCGGTGGGCATTGTCATCGCCATCGGGGAGGTGTCCATTGGTGTCGGCGTGTTGACCGGCCTGTGGACCCGCCTGGCGGCCGCCGCCGGCATGGCGCTCTCCTTCGGGCTCTTCCTCACCGTGAGCTTCCACTCGTCGCCGTACTTCACCGGATCGGACATCGTCTTCTTCTTCGCCTGGACGCCGCTGTTGCTGGCCGGCGCGGCGGGTGCCCCGGCGCTCGACACCTGGCTGGCGGCCCGTGAGGTATCAGCTCCGCACGCCCGTGCGGCGGTATCCCGTCGGGCCGTGTTGTCCAAGACCGCCCTCACCGGCATTGCGGCCGGCGTCGTGGTGGTCCTCGGTGGGCTCACCGCGGCACTGGGCCGCCTGGCGGGAGGCACCACGGGCACCGCCGCCCAGCCGGCCGGCACCCTGTCGGGCGGCGGGTCCGGTCCGGGCAAGTCGTCGACACCGACCTCGACCGCCGGGACGACGCCTGTCTCGGACCCGTCGGGACAGGCCATCGGTCCGGCCTCGAGCGTGCCGGTTGGAGGATCAGCGGCCTTCACCGACCCGAAGAGCGGGGATCCGGCGCTGGTGATCCAGCAAACGGCCGGCGAGTTCGTCGCCTTCGACGCCGTCTGCCCCCATGCCGGATGCACCGTGGCCTACCAGATGTCGGCGAGGATCATCGCCTGCCCGTGCCACGGGTCCGAGTTCAACCCGAAGTCGGGTGCGGTGGTCCGTGGGCCCGCCCCGATCGGGCTGACCAAGATCCGGGTCATCGCCGGCGCCAACGGCGACCTCTACGTGCCCACGTGACCGCCGGGCCACTGTCGGTGCGCCGTTCATGATCGAACGGGGAGGGCCCGTGGACTACGATGCGTCTCCACCGCTGCAAAGCGCCGCTCCATGACCGCCACCACGACCGGGCCGACCGGCACCCTTGATCCCGTTGGCCCCGAGCGGTCGAGCGACAGGACCGACTGGCTCAGCGCCATCCCGTTCTTCGCCGCCCATCTCGCCCCGCTCGGGGCGCTCTTCGTGGTGGTGACCTGGCAGAACTGGGTGCTGTGCGCGACCACCTACGCCGTCCGGATGTTCTTCATCACCGCCGGCTACCACCGCTATTTCTCCCATCGCAGCTACCGCATGGGCCGGTTCAGCCAGTTCCTCATGGCCTTCGGCGGTACCACGGCCCTGCAGAAAGGGCCCCTCTGGTGGGCCGGCCATCACCGGGTCCATCATCGCTACACGGATCTCGACGACGACGTGCACTCGCCGCGGGATGGCTTCTGGTGGAGCCATGTGGGCTGGATCCTGTCGACCAAGTACAAGGCGTGCGACGTCTCCACGATCAAGGACTTCGCCTCCTATCCCGAACTGCGTCTCCTCGAGCGTTTCTCCTGGGTCGGGCCCTGGCTCCTGGCCATCGCCTGTTTCCTCATCGGCGGGTGGGGCGGCCTCCTCATTGGGTTCTTCCTGTCCACCGTGCTCTTGTGGCACGCCACGTTCCTGGTCAATTCCATGGCGCACCTGATCGGGCGGCGACGGTTCGCCACACCCGATACCAGCCGCAACTCCATGTTCATCGCCGTGCTCACCGGAGGCGAGGGTTGGCACAACAATCACCACTACCTGCCGGCTTCGGCCCGCCAGGGCTTCGCCTGGTGGGAGCTCGACCCCACCTGGTACGCCCTGCGGGTGCTGACCTGGCTGCATGTGGTCCGCGACCTGAAGGACCCCCCGGCCCGTCTCCTCGACCAGGCCCGGGTCAGGGACGGCGCATTCGACATCGGCATGTTCCGCTCTTACTGGGAGCGGGCCGCCAAGGTGGCCGGGGAGCGCATCGCCGACCTCAGCGCCCGGCCGGTCACCATGTCACCCGAAGGGAACGAGCCGGCGGTACCGGAGGCGCACGACAGTCCGGCCCCGGCCGCCGAGTCGCTCTCGCATCTCAGGGGTCTGATCTCGCGTTCACTCGAGTCGGCCAACCAGTTGGCCGTCTCCACCCGCCGGACCCGCCGGGGCTCGAAGATGGCCCCGGCCACGCCGGCTCCACCCGAACCCTCTGAATGACCGACGAGGGCCCGTCGCCCACCGAGAGCTTCAAGTCGGCGGCGCTCTGGATCATCGATCTCGATGGCGTGGTCTGGCTCACGGGGGAGCCGATCGGTGATGTGGCCACCGCGGTCGCCGATCTCCGCCGTCACGGCGCCCGAGTGGTGTTCGCCACCAACAATTCCGCCCCCACCACCGCCGAGCTCCTGACCCGGCTGGCCCGGGTCGGCATCGAGTCCTCGGCCGAGGACCTGGCCACCTCGGCCCATGCGGCGGCATCCCTGCTGCGACCCGGTCAGTCCGTCAAGGTGCTGGCCGAGGGCGGGGTGCTCGAGGCCCTCCACGCCCGCCAGGTGCACATCGCCGACGAGGGAACGGTCGATGCCGCCGTGGTCGGATGGAGCCACACGTTCGACTTCGACTCGTTGGCGGCGACGGCGTCGGCAGCGCGTGCCTCGGGGCGGCTGGTGGCCACCAACGAGGATCCGACCCACCCCACCCCGGCGGGTCTGGTACCTGGTTCGGGAGCCCTGGTGGCGGCGGTGGCGGCCGCGTCGGGGCTCACCCCCGAGGTGGCCGGCAAACCCCACCGGGCCATGGCCTCCCTGATGCAGGAGCGGTTCCGCTTCGGTGCCGGGGAAGCTGGGGTGGTGATGGTGGGGGACCAGCCCCGGACCGATGGCCGGCTGGCCGAACGCCTCGGCATCCCGTTCGGACTGGTCGACTCGGGTGTCACGCCGCCCGGGGCCGACGGCAGCGGAGTGCCAGTGTCGCTCCGAGCTCCCGATCTGGTCTCGCTGGTCCACGCCTGCCTGTCCGGCCAGCACCCGGCATAAGTGCTTGCTGCCAGCAAGCACTCCACGTAGAGTGGCCAAATGGCCAACAAAGACTCGTTCCAGAAGTATCTCGATGCCGGAATTGCCTTCACCAACCTGACCCGGGCCCGGGCTGAGGAGCTCGTGGCCGAGCTGACGCGGGACGGCGAGTTCCGCGGTGATGCGCGGGCGAAGGTCGACGAGCTCATCGAGCGCAGCCGCAAGAGCCGCGAGGCGCTGTTCGCTCAGGTCCGCCAGGAGGTGGACCGTCAACTGAAGAGCGCCGGTATCACCAACCTCGAAGACCTGGCCAAACAGGTCGCCTCGCTCCTCGGGCGAACGGCTGAGGCCGGTCGCGCCGCCACCAGCGGGAAGAGGGCAGCCGCCAAGAAGTCGCCGGCCAAGAAGGCAGCCGCCAAGAAGTCGCCGGCCAAGAAGACGCCGCCAAGAAGTCGCCGCCAAGAAGGCAGCCGCCAAGAAGGCAGCCGCCAAGAAGTCGCCGGCCAAGAAGGCAGCCGCCAAGAAGGCGCCGCCAAGAAGGCAGCCGCCAAGAAGTCGCCGGCCAAGAAGGCAGCCGCCAAGAAGTCGCCGGCCAAGAAGTCCGCTCCCCGGGCGGCAGGCTGACCCGGGCGGCCCGACGGCGGCTCGACCTGACCCTCGTCGACCGCGGCCTCGCCGAGACTCGCCCGAGCGCGGTGGATCTCATCTCCCAGGGTCTGGTGCTCGTGTCCGGAGCCATCGCCGACAAGCCGTCACGTCTCGTCGCGGCCGGTGAGCCCATCGAGCTCCTCGGACCCCCGCCCCGGTTCGTGAGCCGTGGTGGCGAGAAGCTGGCCGCCGCGCTGGCCCGGTTCGCCATCGATCCCCGAGACCGCATCGCGCTCGACGCCGGCGCCTCGACCGGTGGGTTCACCGACTGCCTCCTGCAGGCCGGCGCGTCGACGGTCTACGCGGTCGACGTGGGCCGCGGCCAGCTCCATCACCGACTCCGCACCGACCACCGGGTGGTCAGCTGCGAGCAGGTCGACATCCGGGATGTCACCTTGACGACGGTCGGTGGCGTGCCGGTTGGCCTGGTCACTGCCGACCTCTCGTTCATCTCGTTGCGCCAGGCCATCCCGGTGCTAGCCGGGGAGGTGGTCGCGCCCGGAGCGCCCATGCTCGTTCTGGTGAAGCCCCAATTCGAGGCCGGACGGGCTGAGGTGTCACGCGGGCGGGGGGTCATCCGCGACCCGCAGGTGCACCGGCGGACGCTCTACGAGGTAGCCGGCGCGCTCGGAGCCGCCGGAGCGGACATCATGGGGGCCATGCCATCACCCATCACCGGGGCCGCCGGCAACATCGAATTCCTGATCCACGCCCGCTCCCCGGCATCCGGCCCCACCGAACGGCCCCGGGCCGACATCGGATCCGTCTCCGATCGACTGGACCGGGCGCTGGCCGAGGCCGAGCGGTCGGGACCCGGGGGCTAGCCGGCCCATGGCCACCATCGCGTTCTATGCCCACCCGCTCCGGCCGGAGGCGGCCGCTCTGGCGGAGCGGGCCTCTGCGTGGTTGACCGCCCAGGGCCACGACTCGATCCTCGCCCTCGACTCCGGCGGGGCCGCCTCCGTCGACGGGGCCGACCTGCTGGTGAGCCTGGGTGGCGACGGCACCCTGTTGCGATCGGTCGACGCCGCCCTGGCCGGCGGCATCCCGGTGCTCGGGGTCAACATCGGTCGGCTCGGCTATCTCACCCAGGTCGAGCCGGACGGTTTGGAGGAGGCGCTGGCCCGATTCCTGGCCGGCACCCATCAGGTCGAGGAGAGGATGACGTTGTCCGTGACGGTGTCCGGTCCCGACGGGAGGGTCCTGGCCCGACGCACAGCCCTCAACGAGGCCACGGTGGAGAAGACCGTCCCCGGCCACACCGTCCGCATCGCCGCGTCCATCGACGAGCGGCCGTTCGTGACCTATGCCGCCGACGGCCTGCTGGTGTGCACGCCCACCGGCTCGACCGCCTACAACCTCTCGGCCCGGGGGCCAGTGCTCTCTCCCCGTCTCCGGGCCATCGTGGTCACCCCGGTCTCGCCCCACATGCTCTTCGACCGACCCCTGGTGCTCGACCCGGCCGAGCAGCTGCGGCTCGAGGTGCTCGAGCCCCGCGCCGCCGTGCTGGTGGTCGACGGGGTGACGGTGTCCGAGCTCGAGCCTGGGACGGCCGTCGACTGCCGAGAAGGCGACCAGCCGGCCCGTCTGGTGACCTTCGGATGGCACGACTTCCACGCCATCCTCCGGGTCAAGTTCCATCTGGCCGACCGGTAGGCGGGCGAGCGAGGTGCGCCCCAACCTGGTCGAGCTTCGGGTGCGCAACCTGGGGGTCATCGACGACGTCACCGTCTCCCTGGGCCCGGGCATGACCGCCCTGACCGGCGAGACGGGCGCCGGCAAGACATTGCTGATCGAGGCGCTCAGCCTGCTGCTCGGCAGTCGCGGCGATTCCTCGATGGTGCGGGCCGGGGCCGACGAGACGATGATCGAAGGCCGGTTCGTCGTTCCGCCCGGATGGCTCGTCAACGGCACCGACCAGACCGGTGACGGCCAGACCGGTGACGGCCAGACCGGTGACGGCCAGGCCGGAGGACGGAGACCGAGGTCGTCCTGGCCCGTTCGGTCGTGCGCGGTGGTCGCTCGAAGGCGTGGATCGACGGGCGGATGGCATCCCAGGCCGCGCTGGCCGAGGTCGCCGCCGGGCTCATCGAGCTCCACGGCCAGCATGAGCACCGCTCGCTGACCCAGACCGACGCCCAGCGTCGCGCCGTCGACACATTCGGACACATCGACCTGACCGAACTGGAGACCGCCCAGCGACACCTTCGCCGACTGACCGCGGAGTCCGACGCCCTCGGGGGCGACGAACGGGAGCGGGCGCGCCAGGTTGACCTCCTGCGTTACCAGATCGACGAGATCGACGCGGCCGGCATCGAGCATCCCGAGGAGGAGAAGCAGTTGGCCGTCGAGGAGGACCGGCTGGCCGCGGCCGAGACCTGCCGCCGATCGGCGGCCGCCGCCCTGGCGGCCGTCTCGGGGTCTGACGAGTCGAGCGCTGTCGGACGACTGGCCGAGGCGTCGGGGGCCCTGGCCGGGTCCGGCCCGCTGGCGCCGGTGGAGGCCCGGGTGCGCTCGACCATGGGCGATCTCTCCGACCTGGCCACCGAGCTCCGCACCATCGTCGAGACCTGGGAGGACGACCCCGAGCGTCTCGAGCACGTCCGCAGCCGGCGACACCTCTTCCGTCAGCTCGAGCGCAAGTACGGCGGAGATCTCGGCGAGGTCCTCGACTTTGCCGCCCGGGCTCGACAGCAGTTGGCCGGCATCGACCAAGAGGAGCACCGGGCTCGGGAGCTCGACGGCGAGATCAGGTCGGCCCGCCGGGCGCTGGAGGAGGCCGAGTCGAGGGTGGCCACGGCCCGTCGGATAGCCGCGCCTCGTCTCGCCACCGAGATCGAGACGACCCTCCGGGGCCTCGCCATGCCCTCAGCCCGGTTCTCGATCTCGGTCGAGGGGGAGGGACCGGGCGACCGGATCACGTTCCAACTGGCGGCCAACCCCGGCGAACCGTCGCAGCCGCTGGCCAAGGTGGCTTCCGGCGGGGAGCTGGCCCGCACCATGTTGGCGGTGCGCCTGGCCGTCCGCGGTTCCCCCGGCGTGACGGCCTTCGACGAGGTCGACGCCGGCGTCGGTGGCGCGGCGGCCACCGCGGTGGGGGAGGCCCTCGCCGAATTGGCGGCCAGTGGTCAGGTCCTCGTGGTCACCCACCTGGCCCAGGTGGCGGCCCTCGCAGACCAGCAGATCGAGGTGCGCAAATCCGAGCAGGACGGTCGGACCCGCTCGGAGGTGGCGCCGCTCGACCCCGACGCCAGGGTGGTGGAGATCAGCCGGATGCTCTCGGGCCGGCCGGACAGCCAGTCGGCCCGCCGCCACGCCCGCGAGTTGCTCGACACCACGCCGGCCTGCGGGTCACGGGCCTGAACGGCGACCGGAAGCCACCCCGGAGACGGGATCCGCACCGTGGGCGGGCTGCTTCCGCTAGCCTCGACAGGTGCCCGACATGGATGGCCGCCCGGAAGGTCTCGGGGATCAGGCGGCGGCAGGACCATCCCTTCGAGCCCCGGCCGGGCGCTCTGGTCCGTCTGGTGTGCTGGGGGCCAGAACGAGGGGAACCAAGTTCGTGTTCTTCACCGGCGGTGTGTCGTCGTCGCTCGGGAAGGGGCTCACCGCCTCCTCACTCGGCCGCCTCCTCAAGTGCCGCGGTTTGCGCGTGACCATGTGCAAGCTGGATCCCTACATCAACGTCGACCCCGGCACCATGAACCCGTTCGAGCACGGTGAGGTATTCGTCACTGAGGATGGCGGCGAGACCGACCTCGACCTCGGGCACTACGAGCGGTTCATCGACGAGAACCTGCACCGCGACTCGAACGCCACCACCGGCAAGATCTATTCGTCGGTGATCGCCAAGGAGCGCCGGGGCGACTACCTGGGCAAGACCGTCCAGGTCATCCCGCACGTGACCGACGAGATCAAGAAGCGGGTCATGGGCCTCGGCACCGACGAGGTGGACGTGGTCATCGTGGAGATCGGGGGCACGGTCGGCGACATCGAGATCGTCCCGTTCATCGAGGCCATCCGGCAGTTCCGCCGGGACGTCGGCCGCGACAACGTCTGCTATGTGCACCTCACGCTGGTGCCCTACCTCGGTCCCTCGGGCGAGCAGAAGACCAAGCCCACCCAGCACTCGGTGACCGAGCTGCGCAGCCGGGGCATCCAGCCCGACGTGATCGTGTGCCGTTCGGACCGGCTGATCTCCAACGACCTCAAGCGGAAGATCTCGTTGCTGTGCGACGTGCCCATCGAAGCCGTGGTCTCGGCCGTCGACGCCGACAACATCTACCAGATCCCGCTCGTCCTCCACGACGAGGGCCTCGACCGTTACGTCCTCCGCACACTCGGCTACGACGAGGCCTCCCATCCCATCGACCTCAGCGGCTGGGAGCACCTCGTCAAGCAAGTCGACGCCGCGGTGCGCCCGGTGCGGATCGGGATCATCGGCAAGTATGTCGACCTCCCCGACGCCTACCTCTCGGTCGTCGAGGCGCTCCGCCATGCCGGGTTCCACCACGGCGCCAAGGTGCAGATCGAGTGGATCCAGGCTGCCACGGTGCCCGACCTCCTGGAACAGGACGGTCTCCGGGGCTTCGACGGACTGGTCATTCCGGGCGGGTTCGGGGAACGCGGCGTGGAGGGGAAGATCGCCGCCGCCCGGTTCGCCCGCGAGCACGACCTCCCGTTGCTCGGGCTGTGCCTCGGCCTCCAGGTCATGATCATCGAAGTGGCCCGGTCCCTGGCCAAGCTCGAGGAGGCCAACTCGCGGGAGTTCGATCCCACCACACCCCACCCGGTCGTCGATCTCATGGACGAGCAGCACGATGTCGTCGACAAGGGCGGCACCATGCGGCTCGGTTCCTACGAGGCCCGCCTCCTCCCGGGGTCCCAGGTGGCCAAGGCCTACGGCACCGAGCAGATCTTCGAGCGGCACCGGCACCGCTACGAGGTCAACCCCCGTTATCGCGCCGGCCTCGAAGACGTCGGCATGGTGTGCTCGGGGGTCTCGCCCGACGGGCGGCTGGTCGAGTTCATCGAGCTGCCCGGCCACCCGTTCTGGGTCGGCACCCAGGCCCACCCCGAGTTCAGGAGCCGCCCCGACCAGCCTCACCCGCTCTTCCGCCAGCTGGTGGAGGCGGCGCTCGACCGGGCCGAAGGCCGCGACCCGCGCCTGCCCGACATCGATGCCAACAGCTGAGGTGGGCCGGCCGTGGGACCGGGCGGTGAGAAAGAGCGGGGACATCCCCCACTTCGAGCAGCTCGGGGAGGAGATCCTCCATCGGGGGTGGGTCATCAACCTCACCAAGGCCACGTTCCTCGACCCCGAGGGGACCCCCTTCGAACGGGACATCGTGCGTCACCCCGGTGCGGTGGCCGTGGTGGCCGTCACCGACGACCGTTCCGTGGTCATGGTCCGCCAGTACCGGCCGGCGCTCGACCAGTGGCTCCTCGAGATCCCGGCCGGGACCTGCGACGTCGAGGGTGAGTCCGAGCTGACCGTGGCCCGGCGGGAGCTGGCCGAAGAGGCGGGCTATGCCGCCACCACCTTCACGCTGCTTACCCGGTGTGCCATCACCCCGGGCTTCTGCGACGAGCTCTCGGCCGTCTACCTGGCGACCGGGCTGACCCGGGTCCCGGTCGACCGGCAGGGGATCGAGGAGCGCCACATGGCCATCGAGGAATGGCCGCTCGACCGCTTCGACGCCCTGGTCGACGACGGCACGATCATCGACGCCACCACCATCCTCGGGGTGGGACTGGCCCAGCGACACCTGGCTGCCGGCGGGTGAGCCCCCGACGGTGAGCCGGCCGCTCTCGAACGGGGCCGAGGAGTACCTCTCGTGGCTGGCGGTCGAGAAGGGACGGGCCCGCAACACCCTGCTGGCCTATCGTCGCGACATCGCCGCCTGGGAGGATTGGGCGAGCGAGGCCGGCGTCGACCCGGTGGCCGCCAGCCCGGAGATCGTCGAGCGCCATCTGGCCGAGCTCCGCGGGCGGGGGAGGAACCCGGCATCGATGGCCCGGTCCACGACCGCCCTGCGCGGCCTGTTCCGCTTCCTGGCTGGAGAGGGTTTCATCCCCGACGACCCGACCACCGACGTGCGGTCGCCCCGGTTGCCGCGCCGGTTGCCCAAAGCGCTGGAAGAGGACGAGGCGCTGGCCCTGCTCGACTCGGTGAGCGGTACCGAGCCGGTCGACCTCCGCGACCGCGCCCTCCTCGAGCTGCTCTACGGCACAGGGGCCCGCATCTCCGAGGTGGTCGGGCTCTCGCTCATCGACCTGCAGGGAGACGACGGTTTGCTCCGGGTGTTCGGCAAGGGGGCGAAAGAGCGCCTGGTCCCCCTGGGCGCGCCGGCGCGCATGGCCCTGGACCGGTGGCTGTCCCCGGCCGGGCGACCGCGGCTGGCCCCCGACCGGTGGCGGCGGCGGGACGACGCCGAGGCGGTGTTCATCAACGTCCGGGGAGGCCGGCTCAGCCGCCAGGGAGCTTGGGCCATCGTGTCCCACCGGGCCGACCGGGCCGGGCTCGGAGCACTGGTCAGCCCCCATGTGCTCCGCCACTCCTGTGCCAGCCACATGCTGGCCCACGGGGCGGACATCCGGGTCGTCCAGGAGGTGCTCGGCCACGTGTCGATCGCTACGACCCAGATCTACACCAAGCTGAGCCAGGACCATCTGCGCAGGTCTTATGAGATGGCTCACCCGCGGGCCACTGCAACCCAGCTCAAGTAGGATATTGCCCGTGCCGAGCGATGCCCCGACAATCGACTACCGCCAACTACTCGAAAACGAGCGCAGCCAGCTCCAATCCGAGCTGGCCGAACTCGGGTTCGGCGAGAGTGGGGGACTCCACTACGACCCCAATTTCGCCGACTCCAGCCAGGTGACCGCCGAGCGAGGTGAGGCCGAGGTGCTGGCCGGACAGCTCCAGGAGTCCCTGCACGAGGTGGCCAGCGCCCTCGACCGCTTGGAGGACGGGAGCTACGGCAAGTGCGAAGTCTGTGGCGAGGCCATCGAGCCGGCCCGCCTCGAGGCCATGCCGGCCACCCGATTCTGCATCAACCACGCCAGCCGGCCCTGATCGGCCCGGCGCGCTGATGGCCTACGGAGGCTACGGGGGCTCCGGCGGCGCGGGCCGTCCACGCCGCCGCTTCCAGGTGGACCAACGCACGACGATCATCGTGGTGGTGGCGGCGGCCATCCTCATCATCCTGTTGAGCACCAACAGGATCACCCGCTTCGAGGTCATCTACTTCTGCGTGTTGATCCCTTCCATCATCCTCCACGAGATCTCGCACGGCGTGGTGGCGTTGGCCTTCGGGGACGACACGGCCAAGCGGGCCGGGCGCCTCACCCTCAACCCGGTCAAACACGTCGACCCGGTGGGCACATTGCTGG
Organism: uncultured Acidimicrobiales bacterium; assembly: GCA_963727075.1. Classification (GTDB taxonomy): domain Bacteria; phylum Actinomycetota; class Acidimicrobiia; order Acidimicrobiales; family RAAP-2; genus Bog-756. The sequence goes on along the minus strand of CAVSET010000006.1, from coordinate 704,259 downwards.
TTCCCGGCCTGCTCTCCCTGTCGGGGATCGGCGCCTACGGATGGGCGAAGCCCGTGCCTGTCTCCACCAACCGGCTCCGCAGCCCGCGCAACCACACTGTGGTGGTGTCCCTGGTGGGGCCGGTGACCAACTTCATCCTGGCCGCTTTGATGGGAGTGGCCTTCGTATTGGTCACCCCACAACCGATCAGGCAGCTCGTCTACCACCTGCAGGCCTATCCTCCCGGGCTGCTGAGCCAGATCTTCTTCATCGCCGGGTTCGCCAACATCGTGCTCGGCGTGTTCAACCTCATCCCGTGCCCACCGCTCGACGGGGCGTCCGTGCTCGAGCGCTTCCTCCCGGCCCGCTGGCTGCCCGAGTACTACCGGCTCCAGCCCCTCCTCATGTTCCTCCCCTTCATCCTCATCCTGTTCTTCCGCAAACAATGGTCGGAGCTCATCGGCCACGTCATCAACTGGTGGTCGGGCCTGCTGGTGTGAGCAACCTTCCGACGCGCGTCCCTCTCCGGTGGTGAGCGCGCCGGGCCCCGCCCTGACCGTGGGCCGGCCTCCCGACGCCCCGTCGGGTCCGGGGCCCGCCTGGCCTCGGGCGACGGGCTGGGCGCGCGCCCACGCCGCCCTGATGGTGCTGATGCTCGTCCCGTTCGTCGTCCTCGCTTCCCCCTTGCTGTTCGGCAACGTCTTCCTGGATGGCGACAACTTCATCCAGAACTTCCCACTGCGGGCCCTGGTCGGGCGCGACCTCGGCCACGGGATGCTGCCGCTGTGGAACTCGTACCTGTTCAGCGGCACGCCCCTGTTGGCCGGGTTCAACGCCGGAGCGGTCTTTCCGGCCACCTGGCTCATGGCTGTCATGCCCGCCTTCACCGCCTGGACGCTGAGCTTCGCCGCTGTCTACGACATCGGCCTGGTCGGGATGTACCTCTTCCTCCGCCGGCAGGGCATCTGCCCGACGGCGGCCACCTTCGGTGCAGCCACCTTCTCCTTCGCCGGGTACATGTCGGCGCAGATCGTGCACGTCGACCTCATCCAGGGGGCGGCCTGGCTGCCGTGGATGTTGCTGGCCGTGCACGGGCTCACCGAGCGGGACGACCATCCCACCGGCGCCAGGGCCGGCATCGGCCGCGCCCGGCGGTGGGTGGCGCTGTTGGCCGTCGCCTCCGGCCTCTCCGCCCTCAGCGGCGGAGTGGAGGCCATCATCGACGGCGTCGTGGTCGTCCTCATCTACTGGGGGGGCCGCCTGGTGACCCTCGACTACCTGCGGCGGGACGGCCGCCGGACGCTGGTCACCCCGGTGGTCACCCTCGTGCTCGGCCTCACCGGCGGGGCGATCCTCGGGGCCGCCCAATGGATCCCCGGTGGCATCTTCGCCGCCCACTCGCAGCGGACGGGCTCGTCCTACGACTTCTTCACCAGTGGCTCGCTGCCCGGACGGCTGATCACCTTGCTGGACGCACCGTTCGTCCTGGGGACCAATCAGAACGAGCCCGCCTTCTACGCCGGTCCCTACAACTTCCCCGAGGTGACCAGCTACGTGGGGATCCTGGCCCTCATCGCGGCCTGCGTGCTGCTGGTGCGCCGGTGGCGCACCCGCCCGCAATCCCACCACTGGCAGGTGTGGTACGTGATCCTGCTAGTGGGGCTGGTGTCGGCCCTCGGCAACCAGACCTACTTCGGGCGCGTCCTCTACCTGGTGCCGGGGCTCAACAGCCAGCGGCTGCTCAACCGCAACCTGCTGCTCGTCGACTGCTCGCTGGCCGTGCTCCTGGCCTGGTGGAGCCACCTCATGCTCACCACCCCGGACGCCCCGGTGGCCATGTCGCCCGGCCGGGCGCCCAGCACCGTCCGGGGCTGGTGGAAGGCGGGTCGCCGCGCCGAGCTGGTCGCCACCTGCGCTCCGTTCGCCCTCAGCGCACTGCTCTGCCTCGCCCTGTGGGTGGCCGGTCCTCTCCTCGACAAGTTCCTCGAGGCATCGATGCCGGTGAGCGAGGTCACCCGCTTCAAGCTGGCGGTGCTGGTGACCGCCGGGACCATGATCGCCGGTGCGGCCACCTGGATCGTGCTCGCCCGGGCGCGGTTCTCCGCCAAGACGCTCGGGCGCCTCCTCGGTACCGTCCTGGCCGCCGACCTCGTCCTGTTCAACGTCTTCATGCTCCGGCCACCCGTCGGCCAGGCCCAGGCCCAGGCCAAGGGGCCGGCGGCGGCCGCGTTCACGTCCGCGGTGGGTGACGGCCGCTTCATCATCTACGACCCCGACCGCTTCTACGGCGACCAGCTCCTGGCCATGGGGCAGACCGATCTCAACATCTTCAACCGCGTGCCCAGTGCCCAGGGCTACACCGCGTTGACCGACGGCGACTACTACCAGGCCACCGGGGCCCACCTGCAGGAGGACCTCCGCCCAACCACCCTGGCCGGTCCGGTGTGGGATACCCTCAACGTCACCACCCTGTTGTCGCTTCCCGCCTACTTCGTCACTCCAGCCGCGCCGGTGCCGGCGGCCACGGCCGCCGCCGCCAACGTCATCCCGTTCCCGACCAACGTCCTCGGCGGCCACCTTCGGCCCGTCCATTCCGCCCCCCCGCCGTCCGGTACGGACGGGCCGTTCCCGGTGGCCCGGGATGCCGTCCGCCGCTGGTACTTCGGCGGCGTGCTCACCGTGGGCAGCTGGTCCCTGCCCCTCGACGGGGGCGAGGCCCAGGGCCTGCGGGTCGGACTGCTGTCGGTCACCGGCCGGGTGCGATGGCTCCCCTCGACCGCTGTGCACCGCTCGGGCCGGGCCGGCCACCGCACCATCGAGGTGTCCCTACCCGCTCCGACGCCGGCCGGCGGGGTGGTGATCCAGGTGGGGCCGTCGGGCCACCTGGTGGTGGGCGCCCCGAGCGCCCGTACCGCCGAGGCCGGCGAGGTCATCCTGGATGGCCTCATGCAGGCCGGCGTGACCCATCCCCACTGGACGTTCACCGGCACCTTGGGGCCGTTCGGCGTCTTCCGCAACACCGATGCCCGGGGGTGGGCGTGGCTCGAGAACCCGTCCGGCACCACCGCCCCGGCGGGCAGCACGGTGTCGGCCGCCGCCCCGGGACCGGGGGGAGGCCAGCGCATCGCCGTGCACGCCACCTCGGCGCTCGCGCTGATCCGCAGTGAGTCGTGGGCGACCGGCTGGCAGGCCACCCTCCGGGCCGCGCCCCGGCCGGGCTCCCGACCGTCCGACGGCCGGCCCGTTCCGGCCACTGTCACGAAGGACGGGCTCGCCCAGCGGGTCGCCGTCCCCGGGCGGGGTGACTATCTGTTCACGTTCACCTACGCGCCGGCCTCGGTCCCCGTCGGCATCGTCGTCTCGGCGGCCGCGACCACCGGACTGGTCCTCTGGGGGGTCGCCGAGGTCATCAGGTGGTGGTGGCGACGGCGGCGGCGCCCGCGCCTCGACCCGGGAGGCCCCGAGGTCATACCGGGATGAGCAGGCCCATGGCCGTTGCCGCCCGGCGGTAGGTGGACGAGGCGGTGGCCCGCGCCTTTCTCGGCGCCCAGCGCCAGCATGGCCGAGACGGCTTCGGGTTCCTCGGCCAGGGCGGCCCGGCGCTCCCGCACCGGCCGGAGCAGCTCGAGAAGGGCCTCGGTGAGGTCGTTCTTGAGATCGCCATAGCGCCGGTAGCCGGCGGCCAGCTCGGCCGGGCGTTGCCCGGTAGCCACGGCCAACAGCTGCAACAAGTTGGACAGGCCCGGCTTGCCCTCGGGGTCGTAGCGGACCGCACCGTCGGTGTCGGTCACCGCCCGCTTCACCTTGCGGGCGATGTCGGCGTCCCCGTCGAGCATGAGGATGGTGCCGAGCGGGGAGTCGACGGACTTCGACATCTTGCGCTCGGGATGCTGGAGGTCCATGACCCGGGCCCCGACCGCCGGGACGGCCGCCTCGGGGACCACCAGGGTCGGGCCGAACCGGCGGTTGAACCGCAGGGCCAGCTCGCGGGCGAGCTCCACGTGTTGGCGCTGGTCGTCACCGACCGGTATCCGCTCGGCGTCGTAGAGCAGGATGTCGGAGCTCTGGAGCACAGGGTAGGTGAACAGCCCGACCCGGACCGACTCGCGTCCGGCACTCTTGTCCTTGAACTGGGTCATCCGGCGCAGCTCGCCCATGGTGGCGGTGCACTCGAGCAGCCAGGCCATCTGGGTGTGCTCGGGGACGTGGCTCTGGACGAACAGCGTGCACCGTTGCGGATCGAGACCGGCGGCCAGCAGGTCGAGGGCCGTCTCGTAGGTCCGGCGCCGGAGCTCGGCCGGGTCGATGTCGAGGGTCAGGGCGTGCAGGTCGACGATGCAGTAGAGCGCGTCGTGGGCGTCCTGGTCGGCCACCCAGTTCCGGATGGCGCCGAGGTAGTTCCCCAGGTGGAGGTCGCCGCTGGGCTGGATGCCGGACAGGACTCGTGACATGGGTGGTCATCGTAGGTCGGGCCCGGAGGTGCACAGGATGGGGCGCTCCAACCGGTATCGTCGGTGCCGTGGCCGCCACCGTGACGACGCCTGCGTTCGAGGGCCCTATCGACCTGCTGCTCCAGCTGGTCAGCAGCCACCAGGTGGACCTCTACGACATCCCACTGGCCTCCGTGGTGGACGCCTTCGTGGCCGAGGTGGCCGGGTGGGAGACGGTGGACCTGCAGACGCTGTCGGAGTTCCTCATGATCGCCGCCGTCCTCATCGAGCTCAAGTCCCGCCGCCTGCTCCCCGGTCCCGACGACGTCGACCCCGACGAGGAGCTGGTCGGGTGGGAGGAGCGCGACCTGCTGCTCGCCCGCCTGCTCGAGTGCCGGGCCTATGCCTCGGCCGCCGACGCCTTCGTCGTCCTCACCGAGCGGGCGGCCCGGTCGGTCCCGCGCACCGCCGGGCTCGACCCCGAGTTCGTGGTGCACGCCCCCGACCTGTTGGAGGGCGTGACCCCGGACCAGGTGGCCGAGGCGTTCTGCCGGGCCACCGCCGAGCGCCCGGCACCCACGGTCGACCTCTACCACGTGACCGTGGACACGGTGACGGTGGCCGATGCCGTCTCCGAACTCGAGCGCCGGCTGCCCACCCTCGGACGGGCCACCTTCCGCACCTTGACCCGCCATCTGACCACCCGGATCGAGGTCATCGTGCGCTTCCTCGCCCTGCTGGAGCTGTTCAAGCAGGGCCGGGTCTCCCTCGACCAGGGGCACACGTTCGGTGACCTCGACGTGGTCTGGGTGGCCGACGCACCCCAGCCGGTGGCGGTCGGCGCCGGCGCCGACGAGTACGAGGGCTGACCGTGAGCCTCTCGCCCGAGGCCCGGGCCATCGAGGCCGTCCTCGTCGTGGCCGTGGAACCGGTGCCGGACGGGTTGCTGGCCGAGCTGCTCGAGCTGCCGGTGGAGCAGATCGAGCCCATCTGCGCCGAGCTGGCCGCCTCGTGCCGGGACGAGGGACGCGGCTTCGAAGTGGTCCGGATCGCCGGCGGCTACCGCATCCAGACCCACCCGGAGCTCGCACCTTACGTGGAGCGCTTCGCCAACGTGGGCGTGTCGTCGCGGCTGTCGGCCGCCGCCCTCGAGACGCTCGCCATCGTGGCCTACAAGCAGCCCGTGTCGCGAGCCCAGATCGCCGCCCTCCGCGGTGTGAACGTGGACGGCGTGGTCCGGCTGCTCGAGCACCGGGGCTACATCGCCGCCGTGGGACGGGCGCCGGGCCCGGGGCAGGCCGTCCTCTATGCCACCACCGATGCTTTCCTGGAGCGGCTGGGCCTCGACCGCCTCGACCAGCTTCCGCCGGTCGAAGACCTGCTGCCGGGCCCGGAGGCCCTGGCCGAGATGGAGGAGCAGCTGCGCCCGGTCGCCGATGGCTGAGGGGGCGGGCGAGCCCCTGCCCACCGGGGACCGGTTGCAGAAGGTGTTGGCTCGCATCGGCGTGGGCTCCCGCCGGACCTGCGAGGAGCTGATCGCCGAGGGTCGGGTGACGGTCAACGGCGTCGTCCCGGCGCCCGGTCGCCGGGTCGACCCACACCTCGACCGGATCGAGCTCGACGGCGTGCCACTCCCGGTCGAGCCCGGCCTCGTCCACTACCTCCTCAACAAGCCGGCCGGGGTGGTGAGCACGGCCGAGGACACCCACGGGCGTCCGATGGTGGTCTCCCTGGTGCCCGGCGAGCCCCGGGTCTTCCCGGTCGGCCGCCTCGACCGGGACTCCGAAGGGCTGCTGGTGCTGACCAACGACGGGGAACTCACCCACCGCCTGACCCATCCCTCCTTCGGCGTGCCGAAGGAGTACCTCGTGCAGGTGGAGGGTGAGCCGGGTGCGGGCGAGATTCGCCGCCTGCGCCAGGGCGTCGAGCTCGAGGACGGGCTCACCGCGCCGGCCCGGGTGTCGGTGGCCGGCCCCGGCCTGCTCCGCATGGTCATCCACGAGGGACGCAACCGGCAGGTACGCCGGATGTGCGAGGCGGTCGGCCACCCGGTGGTCCGGCTGATCCGGACGAGGATCGGACCGATCAGTGACCCGAACCTCCGCCCCGGTGCGTACCGGGCCCTCGGGCTCGACGAGGTGCGCTCCCTGACCGCCGCGGCCACCCCGGTCGGGGCGGGAGCGGCCCGCCGGCCCCTCGACGCCGCTGAGTAACATGCCTGGCTGATGCCCGCAGCCGTCCGAGCCGTCCGCGGCGCCACCACCGTCGAGACCGACACCCCCGAGGCCATCACCGAGCGTGTGGTCGCCCTTCTCGGTCAGATCCTCGAGCGCAACGGGTTGGCCGAGGACGACATCATCTCGATCCTGTTCACCGCCACCGAAGACCTGGTGTCGACCTTCCCGGCTACTGCCGCCCGGTCCATGGGGCTCGGGGCCGTCCCACTGATCTGCGCCCGAGAGCTGGCCGTCGACGGATCGGTGCCGCACTGCGTGCGGGTCATGTTGCACGTGACCTCGGATCGGCCCCGCGACAAGATCCACCACGTCTATCTCGAGGGCGCCCAGGGACTCCGTGACGACCTCCCCGACTGAGGTCGTCGGTTCCCAGCCGGCGACGACCGGGGGTCGGATCTCCGTGCCCGGGCGGGCCATGATCTTCGGCACCGGGCTCATCGGGGGTTCGGTGGGGATGGCCCTCCGGAGCCGGGGCTGGACGGTGAGCGGGGTGGACGCCGACGGAAGCGTGGCCAGGCGCGCCCTCGAGCTCGGGGCCCTGTCCGCCGAGGGCATCGACCACCAGGCCGACCTGACCGTGGTGGCCACCCCGGTCCATGTCGCCGTCGAGGTCATCGAGGAGATCCTGGCCTCCGACGCCTGGAACCCCGAGATGGCCGTCACCGACGTGGGCAGTGTGAAGAGCCCGCTCGTGGCCGCCATCGACTATCCGCGTTTCGTCGGTGGCCACCCCATGGCCGGCTCGGAGCAGATGGGCATCGACGGCGCCTCGGCCGAGCTGTTCGTGGGGGCGACCTGGGTGCTCACCCCGACCGGCGCCACCGACCCGAAGGCCTATGCCCGGGTTCGCAGCGTGGTGGCCGACCTCGGCGCCGACGTGGTGGACCTCTCGCCCGAGCAGCACGACTCGTTGGTGGCGGTGGTGTCCCACGTCCCCCATCTCACCGCCGCCACCCTCATGGACCTGGCCGCCGGGCTGGGCCAGGAGCACGCCGCCCTGTTGCAGCTGGCCGCAGGCGGGTTCCGGGACATGACCCGCATCGCCGCCGGCCAACCGTCCATCTGGCCCGACATCTGCGACGACAACGCCGAGGCCATCGTCGAGACCCTCGACCTCCTCATCGGGGCGCTGGCCGCCATGCGTCGCCACGTGGCCGAACGCGACCACGACTCCCTGCTCGAGATCCTCGATCGGGCCGCCGACGCCCGTCGGGCCCTGAGCGTGCGGGCCCCGCGCCCCGAGGAGCTGGTCGAGGTGCGGGTCCCGGTGCCCGACCGGACCGGCGTCGTGGCCGAGGTCCTCGTCCTCGTCACCGAGCTCGGGATCAACATCGTGGACCTCGAGATCGCCCACTCGGTCGAGGGCGACCGGGGGGTGCTGGTGCTGGTGGTGGACCAGCTGTCGGTGCCCACCCTGCTCGCCACGCTGGCCGGGCGCGGCTACCGGTCCTCCAGCGCCCAGGTGGGGACCACCCGTTGAGCGGGTCCGACGGCGATCCGCCCGTCCGCCGACGCCCGGCCGGCCTACGTCGTACCGGGCGGGGTGCCCCTGACCGGGACCATCGAGGTGCCCGGCGACAAGTCCATCTCCCACCGCGCCCTCATCCTCGCCGCCCTGGCCGAGGGGACGTCGACCATCACCGGCCTGTCGCCCGGGGACGACGTGGCCCACACCGCGGCAGGCGGTCGAGGCCTTGGGCGCCGCGGTCGACCTCGAGGGGACGACCATGACGGTGCTCGGGGGTCGATCACGCCTGCGCGTCCCGGCCCATGCCCTCGACCTGGGCAACTCGGGAACGTCCATCCGACTGCTGGCCGGCCTGGTGGCCGGCCTCCCCGGGGTCACCACCCTGACCGGCGACCCGTCGCTCCGGGGACGCCCCATGGACCGGGTGGCCGAGCCCCTCGTCCGGATGGGGGCCCGAGTCGAGGGCGCCGGGGTCGGCTGCCGGCCGCCCATCAACGTCACCGGGGCCCGGCTGCACGGCATCGAGTACACCCCGCCGATGGCCAGCGCCCAGGTCAAGTCGGCCATCCTTCTGGCCGGCCTGGATGCCGACGGCGAGACCGTCGTCCACGAGCCGGTGGCGACCCGGGCCCACACCGAGGAGATGCTGGCCGCCGCCGGGGCCTCCATCGACTTCCGCCGGGAGGGTGGCGGGCGGGTGGCCCGGGTGCGGCGCAGCACACTGTCGCCCGGCACCTTCACCGTGCCCGGCGATCCGTCCCAGGCGGCATTCTGGCTGGTCGGATCGATCGTCATCCCGGGCAGCCTGGTGACGGTGAGCAACATCCAGCTGGGCATCGAGCGGCTCGGCTACCTCGGGGTCCTCCGCCGGATGGGGGCCACCATCGAGGTCGAGGAGGCGGGCAACACCACCGGATCGCTCACCGCCTACCACTGCCTGCTGCACGGCACGGTGGTCGAGCCCGAGGAGATCCCCTCCCTCGACGAGGTGCCCATCCTGGCCGTGGCGGCGGCTGGGGCCGAGGGCCGGACCCGCTTCCGCCACATGGGCGAGCTCCGGGTGAAGGAGTCGGACCGCTTCGCCGCCTCCGTGGAGCTGGTCCGGGCCTTCGGGGGCGTGGCCGAGGCCGAGGCCGACGACCTGGTCATCGAAGGGACCGGGGGGCCGCTCCGCCCGGCCACGGTTCGATGCGGGCGGTGACCACCGCATGGCCATGGCCGCCGCCATCGCCGGGGCGGCGTGCCCCGGGCCTGACGCGGTCACCACCATCACCGGCTGGGAGTCGGTGGCCACCAGCTACCCCGCCTTCGACCAGGACCTGGCCCGACTCACCGGGGCGGGGGCCCGGCGGTGACCGGCACCGACACGGCCCGGACCCTCCCCGTCATCGCCATCGACGGCCCGGCCGGCTCCGGCAAGTCCACCGTCTCGCGCGCCCTCGCCCTCCGGCTGGGCCTCGATCGGCTCGACACCGGGGCCATGTACCGGGCCGTGGCCTGGGCCGCCCTCGAGCACGGGATCGAGCCGGACGACCCCGACTCGGTGGCCCGGCTGGCCCGCCGGCTCACCATCTCGGTGGGCGAGCGCATCGAGGCGGACGGGACCGACGTGACCGAGGCCATCCGCGGTCCCGAGGTCAGCGGGGCGGTCTCGACGGTGGCCGCTCACCCCGAGGTCCGCGCCGTGCTGGTCGAGCGCCAGCGCCAGTGGGTGGCCGAGCACGGCGGAGGCATCGTCGAGGGCCGCGACATCGGTTCGGTGGTGCTGCCCGGAGCCGACGTCAAGATCTATCTCACCGCCGCCGCCGACGAGCGGGCCCGCCGGCGGCCCGAGGAGGAGGCCGAGGCCCTGGCCCGACGTGACCGACTCGACAGCACCCGCACCACCTCCCCGCTGGGCGTGGCCGAGGGGCGCGGATCATCGACACCACCGACCGGCCGGTCGAGGACATCGTCGAAGAGGTCATGGCGTGGCTGTGACCTCGAGCACCCCGCCCGACCGGCCCGAGCCCCCTTTCGACGGCGCGGGAGGGGGCGAGGCCCGCTTCACCCCGATCTACGGGCTCCTCCGGCGTGCTGGTCCGCGGGCTCAACCGCATCCTGTTCCGCACCACGGTCGAGGGCGCCGAGCAGGTGCCGCTGACCGGGCCGGTGATCATCGCCCCGGTCCACCGCTCTTTCATCGACTTCTTGGTGGCGTCGGAGGTCACCCGGCGCAAGCTCCACTACATGGGCAAGGACAGCTCTGTGGAACAACAGGCTGCTGGCCCGCATCCTGCCCAGCCTCGGCGCGTTCCCCGTGCACCGCGAGGCGGCCGACCGCGAGTCGCTCCGCCGGGCCCAGCAGGTGCTCGAGACCGGGGAGGTGCTCATCCTGTTCCCCGAGGGGGAACGCCGCACTGGCCCGGTCATCCAGGACCTGCACGAAGGAGTGGCCTTCCTGGCGGGCCGGACCGGGGCCACGGTGGTGCCGGTCGGCATCGGTGGCTCGGCCTCGGTCATGCCGAAGGGCACCAAGCTGCCGCGGCCTCGCCACATCCACGTGATCGTGGGCGAGCCCATCCCGCCCCCGGCCCGCACCGGCAGCGGCCGCATCCCACGCAGCCGCACCCGCCAGGCCACCGACGACCTCACCCATACCCTGCAGGACCTCTACGACCGGTCGGTGGCGGCCACTGGGCGGTACTGAGCGCCCGGGCGCGGCGCCGAGGTCAGTGCCGGCGGCGATCGCCCACGGTCACGTGGTACCAGGTGGCGGCGATCACCCGGGCGTACTGGATGCCGAAGAACAGGTTGCCGCCCTTCTTCGACGCCCCCGACGCCCGGGGGTGCCACACCGTCGGCTGCTCGATGATCCGCCAGCCGCGGCTGGCGGCGGTGATGACCACCTCGGCCGTCTGGTACTGGTCCTCGACGAGGTGGGGAACGATGTCCTCGAGCAATTCGACCTTGAAGGCCCGGTACCCGTTGGACGAATCCGACACCGGCTGGGAGATCATGCGATTGAGCACGGCGGCATACAGCCGGACCCCGGCCCGCCGGAACCAGTCCGTGGTCTGGTCGACGCCCAACCGACGGGAGGCGATGACGAAGTCGGCTCGGTCCTCGAGGAGCGGCCGCACCATCGACTCCATCTCGGCGGGGTCGTTCTGGCCGTCGGCGTCGAGGGTGACCACATAGCGCGCCCCGTGGGCGACGGCCAGCCGGTACCCGAGGCGGAGGGCGGCGCCCTGGCCCAGGTTGACGGGGAGCACGCAGGTGTAGACGCCGGCCTCGGCGGCCACCGCCGCCGTGTCGTCGCTCCCCCCGTCCACCACCACCAGGGTCGAGACATCGAGGTCGGCCACCCGACGTCGGCATGACCTTCAAGACGTCGGCGATGTTGTCCTCTTCGTCGTAGGCGGCGATCAGCGCCACCACGGGACCGAGCCGGGCCTGAGGGTGGCCGCTCGTGGAAGTCGGTCCACGCCCGGTCCACCACGAAGCGGACCAGCTCGGCCGTCCGGCGCCGATTTCGGCTGTCAGGCCGGCTGAGCCAGCCGTGGCCTAGGACCGGAGACATCTAGAAGACGTGCGGATGGCCGAAGATGGCCCGAACCCTCGGCTCGAAGTGCGAGAGCGGCAAGGTGGGATAGTCCGGGTCGAAGCTGTTCTGGTCCCATTCGTCGGCGAACCGCTCCGCCGCCTCGAACCACGCTTCGTCCCGGTACCGCTCGCGGATGTCGGGGTCGAGACCGAAGTGATGGTAGTAGTGCCGGCCCTGGAAATCCTGGTGGGCGGCGATGACCGCGGTGATCTCGGGACGCACGTAGGGCCGCAGGATCTCGGCGGCGATCCTCGGGTGGTTGGGCACGGACACCACCTTGCCGATGTCGTGGCAGAGGGACGCCACCACCCATTCGTCATCCGCGCCGGAGCGCTCGGCCCGGGTGGCGGTCTGCAGGCAGTGGGTCAGCTGGTCGACGGCGAACCCGTCGACCACGTCGGACAGTGACTCGAGCATGGCGAGCACCCTGTCGGCCGAGCGCGCCTGGTGCTCGGTGGTCTCGGCGCCGATCACGGCCCATTGTTCCCGGGTCGACACATCCATGCTGGTGAACGAGGTCGTCATGGGTACCAGTCTCGCGCCGAATTCGGCCTGGTGGCACCGGCCGGCTAGACGGCCAGTCGTTCGAGCACGTCAGCGGCGACCGTGGCCCGGTCGTCGGCCAACACCCGCGCCGTCGCCTCGCTGTCGGTCGGCGGCCTGCCCCGGATGTCACCGCCTGCCCCGCTCAGCAGGGTCAGGGCCGCCTCGAGGCTCCGCAGCAGGTCACGCAGCTCGGGGGGCGGAGGGAAGTACTCCTCCTCGACGGTGACCGGGGCGCTCACGACGCCACCGGCGGGGGCGAGACGGTCGACCACCGCCCGTACCAGGGCCTCGGGGGCGGAGGCGCCGGCCGTGACCCCGACCGTCCCGGACAGGTCGTCGGGGAGCTCGGAGGCGTCGTTGACCCGGACCACCCGGGGGCACCCGAAGGACCGCGCCACCTGTTCGAGGGCCACGGTGTTGGAGGAGTTCTCCGAGCCGATGACCACCACGGCGTCGGCCTGGCCGGCCAGGGCCTTGAGGGCGGCCTGGCGATTGGTGGTGGCGAAGCACAGGTCGCTCCGGTTGGGCATCCAGAGATCGGGGAAGCGCTGGCGGGCCCGGTCGACGATGCCCGCCCACTCGTCGTGGCTCAGCGTGGTCTGGGCCAACAGGGCCATCTGGGCCGGGCCGTCCCCCTCGAGGTCGAGATCGGCGAGGGCATCGACGTCCTCGACGGATTCGAGCAGGCGTACCGAGGCCGGCGCCACCGCCATGGTGCCGACGGCCTCCTCGTGCCCGCTGTGGCCGACATAGAGGACGGTGTACCCCTTGCGGGCCCTGACCCTGAGCTCGTGATGGACTTTGGTCACCAGAGGGCAGACGGCGTCCACCACCACCCGGCCGCGGTCCCGGGCCGCCGTCACCACCTCGGGGGCCGAGCCGTGGGCCGAGAGCATGAGGGGGGCGCCGGAGGGCACCTCGTCCACGTCGTCGACGAAGACCACGCCCTGGGCCCGGAACTGGTCGACCACGTGACGGTTGTGGACGATCTCGTGGTAGCAGTAGACCGGCGGTTCGAAGACCCTGACCATCCAGGCCAACGCCTTGATCGCCTTCTCGACACCGGCGCAGAACCCGCGGGGCTCGGCCAGGAGGACACGGTCCACGGCCATGGCCCCAGGCTACCGGGGTGGTCACCGCCGGCCGGCGCGGCGTCGGGACGGCGAAGGGACCGGGTACCCTGGTGTCATGCCGGCGCCCACCGTGACGACGGCACCGCGGGTGGTCGCGGTCGCCGAGTCGTCACCCGCCGAACGTTCCGGTCTCCTCCCCGGGGACGAGCTCGTGTCCCTCAACGGTCGGTCCCCCCGGGACGTCATCGAGTACAGCCTGTTGGTCGACGAACCCGAGCTGGACCTCGTGGTCCGCCGGTCCGACCAGCGCCACCCGCTGGCCCTCCGGGTGAACAAGGAGGTCGGCGAACCGCTCGGGGCCGAGGTGTCCTCTGCCGTGTTCGACCGGGTCCGCACCTGTGACAACCACTGCGAGTTCTGCTTCATCCATCAGCTGCCCAAGGGGATGCGGCGAAGCCTGTCCCTCAAGGACGACGACTACCGGCTCTCGTTTCTCTACGGCAACTTCACCACGCTGACCCGCTTCACCGAAATGGACCTCGAGCGGGTGCTCACCGAGCGGCTGAGCCCGCTGTTCGTGTCCATCCATGCCACCGATCCCGAGATCCGCGCCCAGCTGCTGCGCAACCGGCGGGGGGCGACCAGCCTGCGCTGGCTGGAAGCCCTGCTCGAGGGGGGCATCGAGGTCCACGGTCAGGTGGTGGTCTGCCCGGGCCGCAACGACGGGGCCGTCCTCCACGACACGCTGGCCGGGGTGCTCGACCGCTATCCGGCGCTGGCCACCGTGGCCTGCGTCCCCCTCGGAGTGAGCGCCTTCTCCCGGGAGCCGGCCATGCGGCCCCATACCCGGGACGAAGCGGCTGCGGTGTGCGATGCGGTAGAGGAGTGGCAGGGCACCTTCCTCGCCGGGCTCGGCCGGCGCCTGGTCTTCGCCGCCGACGAGTACTACCTGATGGCGGGGCGGCCATTTCCGCCGTTGGAGACCTACGATGGTTTCCCCCAGCACGAGAACGGGATCGGCATGGGCCGGGCCTTCCAAGCGGCCTTCGGCGGTGATCGGGGGGCGGCCCTCGGGGTGCGGCCCGGGTTCTTCGCCGCCGTGGACGGCGCGCCGGCCTCGGGATACCGGGCACCACGGGCCGGGAGCCCGGAGCCGGGGCAGGGGAGGGGCGCACCGGTGGCCGTCCTGACCGGCGAGTACGGCGCCCAGGTCCTCCGGCCGCTGGTCGATTCGCTCGCCCGGACCGACGTCCGGGTGGTATCGGTGGAGAACCGGTTCTTCGGCGGCAACATCGGCGTCGCCGGCCTGCTCACCGGCAGTGACCTCATCCGCGTGCTCGAGGACGCCCCCGCCGGGCACCGCTACCTCCTACCCGATGCCTGCCTCTCGGAGGGACGGTTCCTCGACGATCTGACCCTCACCGACCTGCCCCGCCACGTCGAGGTGGTCCCGGCCGACGGTCTGTCGCTGCGACAGGCCCTCGACGTCGCCCCGCCGGCTCCCGCGGTCACGCCGGTGCCGGTCTTCCTGGGTGGGATCGGATGAACGAGGGAAGGATGCAACCCCTCGTAGTGATCGCCGGTCGACCCAATGTCGGTAAGTCAACCCTGGTCAATCGCATCGTGGGACGTCGGGCCGCTGTGGTCGAGGAGCGACCCGGCGTCACCCGCGACCGCAAGGAGCTGGACGCCGAATGGCGCGGTCAGGCGTTCACCGTGGTGGACACCGGGGGCTGGCTGTCCGGTGGGGACGCGCTCGACGCCCAAGTCAGTGCCCAGGCGGCGCGCGCCGTCGACACGGCGGACGTCGTCCTCCTGGTGGTCGACGTCACAGTCGGGGTCGTCGAGGAGGACATGGCGGTGGCGCGCTTCCTCAAGCGGTCCGGCCGGCCGGTGCGGGTGGTGGTCAACAAAGTGGACTCGCCCCAACGCGAGGGGGACACCTGGGAGGCCATGAGCCTTGGGCTCGGGACTCCGTGGCCGGTGAGTGCCCTGCACGGGCGGGGGACGGGCGACCTCCTCGACGAGGTGGTGCGACTCATCACCGATTCCGAGGGCGAAGGCGCGGTCGGCGCGGTCGGCGCGGTCGCGGCCGAACCATCTGAACCATCCGGACCGCCCGGCGCCCAATCGAGCCCGATCAGTCAGCCCGCCCCGAGGGTGGCGCTGGTGGGCCGGCCTAACGTCGGGAAGTCGTCGCTCTTCAACCGATTGGTGGGCGACGAGCGGTCGGTGACCCATGACGCCCCGGGCACCACCCGCGACGCCGTCGACACCATCGTCGAGACCCCGGAGGGAACGGTGTGCTTCGTGGACACCGCCGGCATGCGGAGACGCTCCCGCACCGAGTACGGGAGCGAGTACTTCTCGGTGCTCCGGGCCCTCGAGGCCCTCGACCAGGCCGACATCGCCCTGCTGGTCATCGATGCGACGGCGGGCGTGACCCACCAGGACCAGCGCCTGGCCGAACGGGTCGGGGCGGCTGGGTGCCCCACGGTGGTGGTGCTCAACAAGTGGGAGCTGGTGGCCCCGGAGGACCGGGACGGCATCCTGGCCGACATCGGGGATCGCCTGGCCTTCCTCGGCGAGTCCCCGGTGCTCAAGGTGAGCGCGCTGTCCGGGCTCGGGGTTCACCACATCCTCCCGGCGGTGGCGGCCGCCGAGGAGGCTTACCATCTACGGATCCCCACCGGTGAGCTCAATCGGGCGATGACGTCGATCCAGTCGGCCCACCCTCCTGCCGGGGCTCGGATCCGGTACGCGGTCCAGGGGGCCACCGATCCACCGACCTTCACGCTGTTCACCAACGGACGGCTCCAACCCACCTATCTGCGATACCTCGAACGCGGGCTCCGCGAACGGTTCAACCTCGGCCCTACGCCCATCAAGCTCCGGGTGCGCTCGAGCGGGGGGCGCCGGAATGGAGGCCGGCGGTGACGGGTGGTGCGGCGTCGCGGGACCGCGCCGGGCAGGTGGACGGCGAGGGGCCGGGTGCCGGCACTGCGCCGGGCCGGGGAGGACCGGGTCGTGCCTTGGTGTGACCAGTGCGATCAGCGGATCGAGGCCGACGAGCTCACCGACGAGGGGACCTGCCCCGACTGCGGGGGCACTCCTCTGGCCCACCGCCAATCGCCCTGGTACTTCAAGTTCATGCTGGCGGCGACGGTCGTCTACCTGGGGTACCGGGCCTTCCAAGGGGTGACCTGGGTGGTCCACCACATCTGACCGCCCCGGGCGGCCGGGGCCGGAGGCAAGCGAGCACTCTGCGTGGCCCGGACGGCCGTTCCGTCGCGGACCGTCACCGTGGGTGACCCGGAGCCCAGCGTTCTGTGCTAACAAAGGTCACTTCGTGTGACATCACCGCGAAGGCTCAACATCGGGGGATCCGCATGCGTCCACGTTCCACTCTGTCCTTGGCCTTGTCGGTGGCGGTCGCCGGCACCGTCGCCGCCCTCGGACTCGTCGTGGTCCCCGGTGTGAGCCAGGCGGCCAAGCCGCCTCCCAAGTACTACCTCTCGCTCGGAGACTCCTACTCGGTCGGCTTCCAGCCGGGTCTGGGCGCTACGGCCGGCTACACCGCCTACGTGGCCAGGAAGACCAACTACCAGCTCGAGAACTTCGGTTGTGGGGGCGCCACCACCACCTCGATCATGAGCGCCATTGGTTGCCTCGAGTCCGGGTACGGGCCAGTCGCCGCCACCAACGCCGTTCCCTACCCGACGACCACCCAGGAAACGGCAGCACTCAGCTTCATCGAGAACCCGTCCAACTTTGGCAAGGTCGGGCTCATCACCGTGTCGATCGGCGGCAACGACGTGACGTCGTGCGCAAAGGCACCCGATCCAGTGGCTTGCGTCGGTCCAGCAACCACCCTCATCAAGACAAATGTCACAGCTCTGGTCGCCGCTCTCAGCACGGCCCTCGTCGCCAACGGCGACAGCACCGCCACGCTTGTCGGTCTCACGTATCCGGACGTGATCCTCGGCGACTATGTCTATCCGCCAGGCTCACCCAACACATCCCTCGCCAACCTGTCGGTCGTCGCGTTCGATGCCTTGGTCAACCCAGCCCTGCTGAGCTCGTACACCTCAGTCCCGCAGGGCAGCTTCGTCAACGTGACCCAGGCGCCGTACAAAGAGGCGACGGCCGGGGACGACACCCCGCTCACCTCCACCAAGAAATTCAAGCCCTACGGCGTCATTCCTGACGCCGTCGTCGAGATATGCCAGTTGACCTACTACTGCTCACTGGGCAACATCCACGCCAACACCAAGGGCTACACCTTCATCGGCAAGCTGGTCGTGGCGGATCTCGCCACCCCGTAGTCAGGAGCCCACCCGCTCGAACGCCCGCTGACCGATCTTCGATCTCCCAACGGGGCTGCAGACAGCCCCGTTGGGAGAGAGCGACGGGTCGGTAGGTCCAGTATGAGTAGGATTCCACCGGGTCGGTCTGAAGCTTTGGTGGCAGGGCATCGACATCCGGCCCATCTTGGTTGGCTCGGTAGGACTTTCCGCTTCGCCGGCCAGGGACGGGCTGTGGCGCAGCTTGGTTAGCGCGCTTGACTGGGGGTCAAGAGGTCCCGGGTTCAAATCCCGGCAGCCCGACGACATGCGGTTGACCCCATTGGGTGGACCGCACTTATGAGAATGCGGCCTGGGTTCTTTGGAATCTAGGGCCTCGTATTGGTTGGGCGTCAGGTAGCCCAGGGCGCTATGGCGCCGCAGGGGGTTGTAGAAGCTCTCGATCCATTCCGCCATTGCGCTCGAGAGCTCGACGACCGTCTTCCAGCTCTGGCGGTTCAACAGCTCGATCTGCATCGATTCCCAGAACGACTCCATGGGTGCGTTGTCGTAGCAGTCGCCGACCGTGCCCATGGAGCCCATGAGCCCGAAACGCCGCACGTTCTCGGTGAACGCCCACGACGTGAACTGGTTAGGTTCAATCGATCGTCGCAGAGGTGATCCGCGTTCCCGCCGCCATGGACAACGCGTCGTTGACCAAGGTGGACTCACAACGCCGGTCGATGGCCCAGCCAACCACCTTGCGAGAACAGGTCCAAGACGACACAGCAGTAGACCCTGCCCTCGCGGGTCGGATGCTCGGTGATGTCGGTCAGCCACAGCTCGTTGGGAGCACTGGCTGCGAACTTCCAAACCAGCTTCTTGTTGACGATGATGCCTTGTTCATTTTCTAAGGCGCCCCGGATGCGCAACATGCCATAGGTCCCTCGTGAATGGGCGTGGATGTCCGCGATCAGGTCGGCCAAGAGCATGTGGCGGATCTCGCGATAACCGAGCTGGTGGAACTTGACGTCGTAGTAGGTCGAGTGCGTGAGTCCCACCACGCGGCAGGCGACCCGTTCGGACTAGCCCAGGTTGTTCAGTCCTCGGACAACCTGGTACTTCCGTTTGGGCAGATCGTCTCACCCTCTTCGAAGAGTGCGCTGGCCGCCTTGACGAGCTCGAGCTCGTTCTCGAGGTCCTTGATGCGGCGGCGGGCCAGGGCCAAGCGATCCGCCTCATAGCTCAAGAGCCCAGGTGCCTGGCCGGCATCGATCAGAGCCTGGCGCGCCGCCAGTTGTAGAGGGTGACGTCAGAGACGCCACGCTCGGCGGCGAGCTCTTGACAGCGTCGCCGGCCAGCATTCGCTCACAGACCTGGTGTCGGAACTCGCTCGAGTATCGACATGCCATGTCCACCTCCGGCGGATCACGGCCAGATTCTCACAACTGTGGGCCAGTTTTTGGGGTCCAGGTCAGGTGGCTCATCTTAGGGGGTCCCGGCCACCCGGACCCATCGAGCGTATGTGCCTCCGAATCGCACCGTGAGCATCTCCTCTCGGAGCGCTTCGCAACGGTTTGTCTGCGCAGGCTCCGACTCCTCTCGGTTGACGTGTAGCCTGGCCAAATCCGGGACAGATCAAGAGGTATTTTCTTCATCGTGGGCGCAGGGTTGGCGATTGCCGCGTGCGGCTCGTCTGGGACAACGCCGACCACCGGCGCCCCCAAGATCCCATCGTTGCAGCAGGCAGTGACGAACACGCTCTCTGCACCCAACTATTCGGAGGTGCTGCGTGAAAACACCCCGCAGGGTAAGCAGACCGACTACCTGAAGTTTCAGGCACCCGATCGGCTGGGCGGTTATATTCAAAGCGGGTCCAAGCGCACCTACGTCTACGTCATTGGAAGCATGGCGTACCAGAGCCAGGCCGTCTCCGCCAACACCTCGACCAAACATCTAACCTTCCACTCGCAGACGAGTCAGGGTGCGACCGCGTTGGACCCCGCCCACGGCTACCTGCCCTATGTCACGCAGGCGAAGCACCCGACCCACTCGGGGGACACGTATTCGTTCACGCTGACCAAACAAGGGCAGACCGGCACGTTCACCTTCACCGTGAACGGCCAGTACGTCTCGACGTTCATCTTGAAGGTCCCGATGTCCTCTGTCCGAATGGACATTTCGGCGATCGGCACGTCAGCACCGGTCGCGTTACCAAGCGGATCCAACATCAGCTCCGCGGGTTCTGTCCCGACCACCGCTCCGTCGTCCTAGCAGTCGTCCAACGGTCGCCACGAAGCCAGAGGCCAATCCACCGTGGGGTTCTCGCCAACCATGACGGGAGGTGAAGTGCTGATTCGCAGGCACATCTCGAGATAGTTCTCTCTGGCGATCATTGGAACGCCGCAATGGCATATCACGTTGGCCCGGAGATCACGGACGTGCCCCCTGCCGGAAATCATGTGGCGGCCGACAGCACCTCGTTCAGGAGGGCCTGCACTCTTCTGTCGATCTCATCCACAATGGGCCGAACCTCGTCCACCGACTTCCCGGCGGGGTCCTCTAGTTCCCAGTCGAGGTAGCGCTTGCCGGGGTAGAACGGGCACGCATCGCCGCAACCCATGGTGACGATGACATCGGCTGCCTGCGCTTTGTCGTCAGTCAACGGCTTCGGGAACTCTTGGCTCGGATCAAGTCCACGTTCGGTGAGAATTGTGACCACCGAAGGGTTCAACTTGTCTCCAGGCTCAGAGCCGGCCGATTCGACCCGGATCCGATCTTCGGCATAGTGATCAAGCAGAACTCGGGCGGCCAGACTTCGCCCGGCGTTGTGGATACAGAGGAACAGGACGACAGGCTTTGTGCTCGTCATCTCTTGCGCGTCACTGTTGTGTTCGGCAGGTTCTTACAACAGCATTCAGGGTCGCCGCACCGTTCGACGACTTCACCAGCGTCAACAAGGCACCCACATTCCGCACAGCGCATCTCCATTACAACTCACCCCGTTGGTTGCGCTCTCGCAGTCGTCGCACCTGCGAATCTCCGTGATCGAGTCGTGGCAAAGCAGGTAGACGTGAGACAGCGACTCTTCGCCCCATCCGGCCCAACGAACGTCGAGCCCACCGAGGGTGGCGTTCGGTCCCTGGACCATTTCCCCGGTACCGGCATCTATGTCACGCTGACGCAACACCCGAGAGAATGGGGCCAGCACTTCTTGCCGATTGCGGCACTTGTTGGGGTGATCGTCGTCACCCCAACGAACATCGGGAGCGAGCAGTGGCGAAAGGGAATCCGGATCGCGACTCTCGAAGGCGTGGCGGCGTCGGCCGATTCGGGCACCTGACTGCGTAGCCATGACCCCATTGTCTCACGCTCCGACCGCGGGTCAGTCGCATCCGGACAGGTCCCGAAAGCGCCCCGACGCCATCGGTGCTTCTGAGCTTCCGTGGGGATCCACCGGAGGATGGGCTGGACCTCCACCCCGGACGTCGAAAGCGTCGCTCCTCTTCAATCATCTGGGTGTCCTCGAACCTCGAGCGGGTTCAGGCGATCCACAGTTGCTCTCGAACGCTGACAGCGGCATACCCACCGATCCCCCCGGATGGGCACTTCTGGGCGAGGGCAGATGGCCAAAGATCTCCACCCCGAAGCCGGCCCGGTCACGAGCCGGCCAGGTCGCGGTATGGTCGGGCATCATCAGGCGGCTATTTGGGAGGCAAGAATGAAATTCGTTCAACTAATCGAATTCAGGACCGGCGACATCGACGCGTTCAACCGGACTCTCGACGAATGGCTCGCCAAGACCAGTGGCGTCCGCACGCCGACCCGGGCCACCCAAGGTCGAGACCGGGACAATGAGCGCACGTACATTCACATCGTCGAGTTCCCGTCCTACGAGGCGGCCATGGAGAATTCGAACCGGCCAGAGACAGCCGCGTTCGCCGATCAGCTAGCCAAGCTCTGTGACAGCCCTCCGACCTTCCGCAATCTCGACGTCACCCGCGAAGAGGAGATGTAGCTGAGCCGATCGCTCCAGACCACCTTGGATGTGCTGATGCCGGCAGCTGGGACCTCAGGCCCGACCGGCGCGCTCTGCGGTGACCGAGAGCATCACCGGGTGCCTCGGTAGATCGCCGTCCTCGCCAGTGCCACTTCGGGCCAGGTCGGGAGTCCGCCACCGACGGCTCGTCGTTCCACGGCACCAAGGGTCATACAACGCAATGCCAGTGCCCAGCACAGGACGACGGCGCTTCGGGACCGTGGCCGTCGGGTGCGGGGACCAGGCCTTTGGGTTCGGCCGTCTCCAGTCCTCAATTCGGGTGGATGTGTCTGGCGGCCACCCACGTGAACGGCTGCTCAACCCCGGCCGGCGTGACGTGATGATCCCCGAAGGCTTCAAGGACCTGAAACTGGGTACCGAGCACCATGGCCAAATCGGCGGATGAGTACCGTGCTACCGGTAAGCCAGAGCAGTACTCGGGGCCGTCCGCGGCGAAGGTGGCCATGATGACAAACCCTTCGGGACCCAGAGCCGAACGAAGTGTCTTCAAATACGTCTCTCGGTGACTCGAATCGACCAGGAAGTGAAATACGGCCCTGTCGTGCCACAGGTCGTAGGGGCGCTCGGGACTCCAGGCCAGTAGATCCTCCTGGAGCAGTGATAGGGGGGAGTGAGCGCCCAGCCGCTGACGAACCTCTGCCAGTGCCGCCTTGGACACATCGAGGACCGATATGTCGGTGAATCCGCGGTCTAGGAGCCCATCGGCCAGCACTGAGGCTCCACCACCGATGTCAATGATCGCCGCCGTCTTGGGAATCTCCAAGCGTTCGATCAACTCGATCGAAGTGGCGGCCGTGGGCTGAAACCAACTGACACCGGTGGACCCGCGGGCCTCGTAAGCCGCATCCCAGTGCCCTGCCCGCTCACCGCCAGATAGGGGGGCCTCACTCATGCTCGGAGACTACGACCGGTCAAGCCTTGGTGGCCACCCCCTCGAACATGTAGCCCATCGACTTCGGACCCCTCATGTAGTAGGTGTCCATCCGGGACACGGCGAACCCCGCTTGGTCGATGGGTCGGTCGATGGGCCGGTTGAGGTGGCACCCACCTGCCCACCAACGCTGGAAGGGTGTGAGGCGGTCCTGCACCTTGGCTACCGTCGGGTCGGGCGAGCGGCCATGCTCGACGAAGTGCATCTGGCCTCCGCCGCGAAGGACTCGGTGAATCTCGCCAAGGGCGCTGTCGACGTCGGGGATGGTGCACATCGTCCAGGTGATGAGCACGTGGTCGATGCTCCCGCCATCGACAGGCAGCGACGCTCCGTCCAGGCCGACATAGTCCACCGGTACCGGACTGGTCGCCACCCGCTTGGAGGCCAGCGTGCGCCCTACCGTCGCCGGATCAACGGCGAGAACATGCTCGACCTGGGTCGGGTAGTGGGGCACGTTGAGGCCCGAGCCGAATCCGACTTCCAAGACCTCACCAGTCAGTCCGGCGGCAACTCGGGCTCGGACCTTCGTGAACTCCTTCCCGGCGAGTATCTGGTTCGTGAACCGAGGAAGGATCTGGTCGCCATAGAATCCCACGGGCGCATTATGTCGGACCCATCCCGGGCTAGCCATAGCCGAGTCCGAGGGCAGCTTCGGACCTCTCGAGCCCCTACCCTGGGTCGGATGATGAACCCAGGGCCCCTGCTCGCCGCCGGCCGAGACTCCGACATCGTCGAGTATGGCCCTGGGCTCGTGCTTCGACGCTCTCGGGCGAGACGCTCCTTGATCGAAGAGGTCCGTATCATGGAGTACGTCCGATCGCAGGGATATCCCGTACCCGCTGTCGAGCAGGTGAGCAACGACGGCCTCAACATGGTCATGGAGCCACATGGCCGAACGCCCATGGACGATCTCCCGTCAAGGCGGGGTATTGGCCGCTCTCCATCGTCAGCTTCATGAGTTGAGCGCACCAGACTGGCTCCCTGTTCGCCAATTGCAGGCGTATAGGCCCGTCACAGGCTCAGGCCATGCAACTTTCATCCTTCTACAGGCCAGCGGGTCGATCGGCAGATCTGAGCTGACTCGCCCATACTGAAGCTGCCATAGTCATGAACCGGAAAATTGAAAGGGGGAGGGAAGCGTAAAGGAGTGTCCCCCTGCTTACCGGACTCTCCAGTTCGAGTGTTCCTCCCAAGGCTTCGATCCGGTCTTCAAGCCCCCGAATCCCACTCCCTTGGTCGCGGTTCGCGCCCCCGACTCCATCGTCACGCACGACGATCACCAAGTGTCCATTCCGTTCTGCCACCTCCACTTCGGCACGGGATGCTTGAGCATGCTTGGCGACATTGGAAAGTGCCTCAGCGATAACAAAATAGGCAGCAGCTTCGATCGCCCTCGAGTAGCGCTCATTGCCGGTCCCCCGGACCTGCAGGGGGAGGCTACTCCTTGCCCCTAGAGCTTCCAGAGCAGCCGTCAGGCCGCCTTTGACGAGGAGCGTCGGATGTAGTCCAGCAGCCAGTTCGCGCAGATCAACTGACCTCGGTGCGGCAATCGGACCTCGGCTGAAGAATCTCGTTTAGCCCATTCGCAATTTTGATAGGTCCGTTCTATTCTATGGGTGCCGTCAAGGGCGGTTTCGAAAGGGTGGGTGATGCGGCCTCGCCAGCGTGTTCTCGTCATCGCGTGTGTGCTCGCGGCCTGGGCGACGACCGCGTGTTTACCGCTGCCTGCAACTGCGACCTACCACTGGGGTAACGGTGTCTCGTTTCCCGCGCTTCTCACAGGTCAGCAGATGGTCACAGGTGAGATCGGCATCGACGCCGGCAAGACTGGCAACACGGCGATCAACGCCGACCGCACCGTTGAAGCTTGGGGACTGCCCTGGGCGACGTCAAGGCTCCAGCAAATACCAGTTGTTCAGAGCGTCGTCCAAGTCGCGGACGGCAATGACAACTTCGTCTTCCTCGAAGCACCCTCTGGCATCTCACCCGGAGTGTGTCCGCAAGACACCACTGTGTGGACCGTCGGTCACAATGGCCATGGAGACCTTGGTTTGGGCGATCCGAACACGGATCTCTATACGACGCCCCAGGAAGTTCGCACCCTCAATGGGCTCGGAGTAGTGCAGGTCGCCGCCGCTGCCTCTCACATGTTCGCATTGACGTGCGGCGGCACTATCTACGAGTGGGGAGACAACCTAGAAGGCGATCTGGCCTTGCCAACCGACCTTCGTAACATCGCGACGCCCATGGTCAATGTTGGCCTGAGCAGCCTCACCGGTGGGTCTTCAATCGGGGTGCAGATGACGACAGGAGGCTTCGCCTCGGCACTCCTGGTCCGTGGCCAAGCATACGGATGGGGCGAGAACAATCTCGGACAATGTGGCTGCGGGATGTCCGCGAAGTACGTGACCACTCCAACCCCAGTCGTGCAGAACGGTGTGGCGTTCAGTGCAATCGATGCGGGCGGCACTGGGTTCAACGGCCATACACTTGCTCTCGATGCGGCGGGGGTCGCCTACTGCTGGGGTGACAATCAAGAAGGCGAGTGTGGGCTCGGAAACACTGGTATCGTGCCAACTGCCACTCCGGTGCCAGGTATGCCGGCATTGACTCAAGCACTGGGAGGTGGTCAGTACTCCTTGTTCTTGGACAGGAACGGCACGGTGTGGGCCTGTGGCGACAACGCCAAAGGTCAAATTGGAAACAGCACTAACGTGAACCAGCTCAGCCCGGTGAGCGTGCTCAGCGGGATGAGAATGATCTCGGCTGGTGCTGCGCACGATCTGGCCGCTAATTTGAGTGGATCTCGAGCGAAAAGTAGTGCGCTCCCCACCGAAGCTCGTACGTACGGCTGTCGATAGTGACGGTGGTGTGTCTGAACCTGAGTGTCCAGTCGAGACGGAAGAACCCGGTCCGCGGGACTAACCCTTGACCCGAGCTCGATGACAAGTCTGCTGCAACTGGCCCGACGTCCGACACTGAGCCAGATTTCTCACATATCACCCGATACGGGATCCGTTCTGAGATCGGTGCTCCTGTCATTGTGGCGGGTAACTGTTGGGGTGTGCTCATTGCGGGAACCGACGTGCCGGGGTCCCAGTTGATGGTCCACCCGCTGAACTCTTCGGGCGTCAGCCCGCCGAGCGACGAGTGGGGCCTCCAGGTGTTGTACTCCTTTTCGCCAGGCTTCGACAACGATGCGGGCCTCGGTGAGTGATCCGAACTCCTCGACGTTGAGGAGCTCGTCCCGGAGCCGGCCGTTCTCCCAGGGCGAGCCGGGCTCGATGTACAGGGTGGTCGTTCCCGACAGCCGGCACCACTCTCGTAGCGCCCAGGCGGTGAGCTCGGGCCCGTTGTCCATCCTCACGTAGGTCGGTGCACCGCGTTCGGCCACCAGGCGCTCGCTGATCTCGACGAGGTCGTCGGCGGTGCTCGAACGGGCGACGTCGGTGGCCAGGGCCTCACGGGTGAACTCGTCCACGATGTTGGGGAGCTTGATCCGTCGCCAGTCGACCGTTTCGTCGAACTGGAAATCGCTAGCCCAGACCTCGTTCGGCCGCCGCGCCGACAGGCGGAGGGCGGTGTGCTGGTGCAGGCGTCGGCGCTTCTTGCAGGTCACCGGCCGCCTGATGCCCTCGGTGCGCCAGAGGCGCCGGGTCCGTTTGCGGTTGAGGGCGACGCCCTCGCGGCGGAGGACGTCGTGGGCCTTCTTCCAGCCCCAGCGGGGATGGGTCTTGGCGATCGGGCGGAGGCGACGGCGGAGCTTGGCCTCGCTGTCGCTCGTCGGTCGCCGACAGCTCCGCTGGGTCGAGCGGGCTGGCCGACCACCGAGCAGGCCCTTCGTTCGGAGACCACCGAAGCGCTCGGTCAGGGCGGACACGGCCCGTCGACGGCGCTCCGGGGTGATCAAACATTTCCCTCTGCCAGCTCCTTCAGCATCGCCTTGTCGAGCTCGGCCTCGGCCAGGAGCTTCTTGAGCCGCTTGTTCTCGATCTCCAGCTCCTTCAGACGCTTCATGTCCTCGCCCTTCATGCCGGCGTACTGGGCCCGCCAGCGCACCCAGGTTGACTCGGAGATCTCGAGCTGTCGGAGGACCTGGGTTAGGTCCTGTCCTTCGTTGAGCAGCCGCTCACCGTCGCGGACCTTGCGCAGGGCTTGGGCGGGGCTGTGTCGGTGGCGCTTCATGGCTGTGTGCATCTTCCCACTTTGGGATCGGGATGCTCACAGTGGGTGGACCGGAATCATGGGCCCCTCGTCAGACGCTGCAGAACCTCTAACTCGTCGAACGGAACTGAGAGTCGCGAGGTTCAGCGAGCTCATTGCGACCGCAGTGTCGAATGCAACGGTTCGTTCCGAGTTGATCGCCTCGCGGACACGGCTCGTCGCGGCCGCAGACGAGACCCGGCGAAAGATCCAGCGTGAACTTCATGACGGTGCCCAGCGACGGCTCGTCGCATCCCTGATCAACCTCCAGGTAGCCAAGGAACAGAATGAGACCGATCCGAGGACCGCCCGGGTTGGCTTGAACTTGGCTGTCCAGGCTGTGCAGGATGGACTGGTTCAGGTTGATTTGGTGACGGGCATAGGTGAAGGGCCGTGTGAACAGAACGATGTCCATGGCGGGACAGCTCGGCACGATCCTCGGCCGTGCTCGCTCGATTCTGGTAAGGAGCTTCTTCGCTCCTTCGATCTCGATGTCGTGAAGCAGAGCCTTGGTGACGTAGTGGTGTGGAAGACCTTGGATCCCCACATGTCGCTAGGCGAGCAAGACCGGATGTGCAGGTTGTCAAAGCGGTCGGTGGGGTTTCGTCCAGTTAGCCGACAACACGACAACATTGTTGACGGCTCCGGGGCCTAGGAGGGATCCTCCCTTCGAGCGCCCAGCAACGTAACGGTCGGATTGAGCATGCCCGACACATCGAGCGCGACGACGCCTTCCGCCGTGTGACCCGCTGAGCGACTACGAGATGAGCGTTCAACACTCTCAGCACATCCTCCTCAGTGAGAGGGTCCCGACTGCAGCGACCAGGTCATAGGGTTGGTTGCCAATCCACATGCGGTAGGTGCAACGCCGTGTTGCCCGAACTCAGGGGTACGTGGGATCACTCCGGCGACGCCGGCCTCGTCTGCAGCGATGACGATGACTATCCGGTGGCGGGGCGAGTTCGAAAATGCAGAGGTAAACACTTTGTACGCCGAAGCATTCGAGCTACGACCAGTTCTTGACGGCGAGTGGAACTGGAGATACCAAGTCTCCCATCACAGCCTCGGGTGGGTCACTGCCAGAGATGATGTTCTCGTCGGGTTCGTCAACGTGATCTGGGACGGTCTGGTGCATGCCTGGATCCAGGACGCGATGCTGGCCTCAGGGTTCCGGCATCGTGATATCGGCACCAAACTGGTTCACACCGCCCGGGATGCATGCAAGCAGGCCGGTTGCGAGTGCCTCCATGTCGACTTCGACGGTGATCTGAAGAGCTTCTACTACCGGGCGTGCGGCTTCACACCTACGGCAGCAGGCATCATCGATCTGACCTAGTGCACAACAATCATCGAGCGAAGTGAGAAAGGTCCGGTCCTGCTAAGGGCGAACAGCAACGCCATCGTTGACGATCCCGACACCACGACCGAATCGTACTGACCCCGTCGTCACCTACCATCTCGTCGCTTCTCAGTCTCCCTGGCACCGGATGGGCGGCGCATTGATCCTCTCGCCAGAGACGAGTGCGACCGAAACAGGTGGGCACGGAGCCTTCCCGGCATGACCGATCAAGACGTACGTCCCAGCAATGCCCACGAACCAGAACCGGCCATCGATCGCAGAGACGATAACCGTCTTGCGGGACGCAGGCATGGTGACTGTCACCGGCCCCGAGACAGGCAACTGCTGGAGGGTCTCCGAATACTCAGTTCCATTGACCTGGCCTGTTGCCGGTGAAGCGCGGCGTGTAGCCAGCGCCAGCGTATCCATGATGGTGAGGGCCTTCGGACCCGAGCCCGTGACCGTGACCCGCTTGGACGGAACAGACCAAATGAAGCCGGTCTCGGTCTTACTCGACAGTACCGACAGGCCGTGAACCCGAATCTGCCGCCGAGCCGCGCCCGACATTGGTCAGGACGCATCGCTCCTGAACATTTCGACCGTGCTGGTGTTCGATCCGAACTCCGGGCAGGATGCAACAAACTGGGATCTGCCGATGAACAGAGTTCCGGGCTTCTGTCCGTTCGGACACTGGCCGAATACCTGCATCGACCACGATTGCGGCACCGAGAGCTGAAGGCCGTAGGCCGAGTGTGCGATCCAGCCTGAGGGGGAGAGCGGAAGAGACGACGCGGTTGACTGGCTGAAACCGCAGGCTGCCAGCATCGAACCGACAATGGCAACCAGGTAGAGGCGTGCCGGTCCACGTGTTGAAGAGGTCTTCATTTACCACCCGGACCTGGATACAGATTGTGCACCAACCGTTGTCCACTGACGAGCTGATCGATGAGCATACCCACCATGTTTAGGACGTCCGAGAGGGTTGCAGGGTTGACCCAAGAGCCTGGTCCTGTTGGACCCGTCAGTGTGAGCTCTCTCGGAAGCCTCCCCGACTCCGCCGAGGCGGCCCACTGAGACACCGCCCGCTCGGGTGGTTGCCCGAGGACCCCACCCTCCGACGGACGGGTCCCAGCCCGACCCTGCAGTTCTGGCCAGAATTCAAGCTGGTCGGTGGACTGGCCGATGACAATCAGATGATGGATCATTCGCTCAGTGCAGTCGACAGCGTGAAGGTCGGCGCCGTTGAGTACCTCATGGCGGGACCGACAGGGACCGGGTTCCCGGACGCCGAATCCCTACTCGGCCGACCTCCCTGGATGGTCAGGGCGGCTTGCAGCGGGATGGGGCCCGAACTGTTCATTGCCGAACGCGGGGAATCGACAGCCGCCGCCAAGGCCACCTGCAGCACCTGTGTCGTTCGGACCGAGTGTCTGGCCTTCGCCATCGTCAACCCGGACCTCGTGGGCATCTGGGGCGGAACCTCAGCCAGGGAGCGAACGAGGATGCGGCGGGCGGTGGCGTAGGAGGCACCTGGCTAATGGGGCAGAGGAGGGCGCCTCCGATATCCGGATCGTGGTCCCCAGTCCCTTCACCAGAGGTGGCAGAAGAGGCGAGCGTTCAGTGGGTTTCCTAGACGGACGGCCTCGATACCAGACCACGGGTGTGTCGGGCGTCCGGGCGTTATCTGCAGCCGACGGGCCTGGCCTGTGGTCCACGTGGGCGTTCTGGCCAGGCTCTGCGGCCGGAATGTCTGCCGGGGAGGCTGAAAGACTGGACTTGGGGTCTGACCGGGGTCGGTCGGGCTCAGTCCGAGCGCGGCATCCGGGTCCAGCGAAACGACAGACCGTTCTTGGATGTCTCAGTGATCTCGTCGGCACCGAAGCAACGGTCCGCCTTGGCCCGGGCTTCTGCCTTCGTCATCGGAAAGCTAGTGATCTCGCCGTCGGTGAACTCAACGGTGACCATCTCGACTCCAGCCTCGCTCCAGGACTCGATCGCCATGACTTTGAAGGCATCGCCAGGAGCTGAGAAGTCCACCGGATCGATGGGGTACTCGATCTCGGTCATGCGCCTGAAGGGGCCCGATGGCTCATTGAGAAGTTGCCCATGCCTGCAGCCACTCCTTCCGAAGAGGTGTGAGAAATGAGAAATAGCCCTACAGCTCGAACTTACGCCGGCAACGAAGGTGTCGATAGGGTCCTTCGGCTCTATTGGCACGTTCCCTGGAGTGGGACTGTGGGGTCAACCGGATCGGATGGCTCCAGATGACACGTGAGCAAGGCGAATCCAGAGCGTGGCTCCGCACGTGTCAACGACCAGTCCACCATGGATTGCGCCGATTCTCGAGTTGGCCGGCCATGGCGCCCCACGGGTTCGTTTGCCTTCCTCGCTCTGGCTGCCGGTCCGGGCGGTAACGGGTGCCTGCCGATCGGCTGCTGCGCATCCTGGCCCTGCTCCGGGAGCCCGTCCGCTCCCACCGATCGGTGATTGGATTGTGTGAGGTGGCGGCGAAGGCCATCGACGTGACGTCTGCTTCGGTGATGCTGATGTCCGGCGATTTGCCCCGCGGCTCGGGCTGCACCTCCAGCGCCATGGGCCAAGATGTCGCGGAGCTGCAATTCACCTTGGGCGAAGGGCCGTGCATCGATGCATTTCGAGAGGACCGCCCAGTACTCGAGCCCAGCTTGGCCGACAGTGGGGTGATGCGCTGGGTGGCGTTCGCCGCACCGGCGGTCGAGGCCGGCGTCCTGGCCGTCTTCGCCTTCCCGTTGCGAGTTGGGGCCGTCCGCCTCGGTGCCCTCAACCTCTGCAACGACCGTCCCGGGCCACTGACGTTCGATCAGCATGCCGACGCACTGGTCATGGCTGACGTGGCCGCTCGCGCGTTGCTCGCCACGCAGGCCGAAGCACCGCCCGGGGCGCTGGCCGCTGAGCTGGAGAACGGATCAGATTTCCGGTACGTCGTTCACCAGGCCTCTGGGATGGTCTCGGTTCAGCTGGAGGTCAGTGTCGCCGAAGCACTGATCCGTCTTCGGGCCTACGCATTCGGGAACGACCAGATGATCACCACAGTGGCCGAGGACGTCGTCGCCCGACGTCTCCGCTTCGACTGAATCCGGCTTGTGTGGCGGGCACGGCAAGCCTATTCATCGCCTCTGTCAACGTGAAAGAATGGCGGAGAATCGATCTGGCAGGGTGAGGAGGGCTCTCATGGCACGAGAAGACGCTCTGGCCCAAACACTCGTCCAGCTGGCGGACACCTTGGTCGAGGACTTCGATCTGGTTGACCTGTTGACCCTGCTCGTCGATCGCTGTGTCGGGGTGATCGGCGTCACCGCCGCCGGGGTCATGCTCGTCGCCCCGGCCGGGGACCTGCGGTTGGCAGCTTCGTCGAGCGAGGAAATGCGAGTCGTCGAGCTCTTCGAGATCCAGACCGATGAGGGTCCTTGTCTCGACAGTTACCGTTCCGGTCAGCCCATTGTGAATGTGGACCTCATGACCGTCGATGGTCGGTGGCCTCGCTTCGCACCGGTGGCGATCCAGGCTGGCTTCCGTTCGGTACACGCCTTGCCGATGCGCCTGCGAGGGACGATCCTCGGCGCCGTCAATCTGTTCAACGCCGATACGGGAGCAATGGCCGAGATCGACCTCCTGGCGGTCAAGGCTCTTGCTGACATGGCCACCATTGCCATCGTTCAGCACCGTGCGGCGATGGAGGCCCAGGTCCTCAACGAACACCTGCAGAATGCCCTCAACGACCGCCTGCTCATCGAGCAGGCCAAAGGCGTGCTGGCCGAGCGGACCGGCGTGGACATCGAGCAGGGCTTTTCGACCATGCGCAACCATGCCCGCAATCACAACCTCAAGCTGGTCGACGTCGCCCGACACATCATCGACGGCACCTTGGATGCCGGCTCCCTCGACCCGCCTCGCCTTTCCTGAGCGGAGCTCCACCTCGTTCCAGTCCGAGCAGAGTGGGACTCTCGGGCTTCCAGCCTCGGACGTGCACCACGGGGCACCTCGAGCGAGGCCCTCGAGGGCGGGCTTTACTCCCGGCAGCGCTTACCACCAGGTCCTTTGGGTGATCTGTGTCGTTGCTCCAAGCCCCGGCAACTCGTCAGCCTCGACGACCGCCGGAGGGAAAGATGCAACCACCGGGTAGGAAGTCTGGATATCCAATTCCCCCGCAGGTCGAGGTGGTCGGGTGTCGTGTGCCGTCCGTGCGCTGGACGGCGGCGAGGTCGGAGCGGGCCACATGCATGCGGAGCTCGGAGACAGACGGTCGTCGCGGGGACAGACGAACGCGAGCGGGCCTGCACGGTGCTGGAGGTCTGGGATTCCTTCGACTCGCCCACGTATCTGGTCCGGTGGTATGACACCGGTACTCAGGGGGCGCTGTTCCCTCGGGCCAGTGCGCACCTGCTCAACCTGGGACACACGACTCTGTAAGCCGTGGAGGGTGCCGATCCGGTCGGATCGGACGCCATGCTGGCGCCACTCGATCGGTCACCACCGTGGGCGTCGCTCGTCTTCGCCAGCCTGTTTCCACTCGTCCCATCGAGGCGCCTGACACCGCCGGGATCCGACGAGGCTGCGGGCGCGGTTGTCTACTACTACAGAGCGTAGTTATGGTGAGGCCATGCTGGCCGACCGAACGAACCGTCCGGACCCTCCGCCGAGCAGGGGAGGAGTCGGGTTCGGAGCGTGGCGACGATGAGCGCCGTGGCCGAGACGGGGACCCTTCCCTTGATGGGGGAGGCGATGGCCGGAACCGGCACCTGGACCAGGCCGGATGCTCGACGGGCCCTGCAGCTCGTGCTGGCGACCTTCTGGTTGCTGGACGGAATCCTGCAACTGCAGGCGTTCTTCTTCACCAAGAGCTTCGGATTGCAGATGATCTCCGGAATGGCCTCGGGCAATCCGTCGGTCATCGCTCGACCGATCGCCTGGTCCGCAACGGCAATCGGGCATCACTCGGTAGTGACGGACGCCATCTTCGCCGCGATCCAGATCTCCATCGGCATGGCCATCGCTTGGCGACCGACGCTGAGAGCGGGGCTGGCCGCGTCGATTGCCTGGTCGGTGGCGGTGTGGTGGATCGGCGAAGGACTCGGCGGCGTCCTCACCAACACCGCCAATCCCGTCGACGGGGCCCCGGGGCCGGTGATCCTCTATGCCCTGTTGGCCGTTCTGCTGTGGCCGAGCCGTCCAGCCGGAGGGAAGGCCCCGTTCATCGCCGCTCGATCGGTGGGTGCACCGGTGGCCAAGGGGCTCTGGATAGCGCTCTGGGGCTCGCTGGCCTGCTTTGCCGTGCTCGGCACCAATCGATCACCGAGGCATCTCCACCGCCTCATCAGCAGCGAGGTCGGTGGTGAGCCTGGGTGGTTGGCGTCAGTCGACCACCACGCCGCCAGCCTGGTCGACCACCACGGGCTGCTGGTGAGCTCGGTCCTGGCTGCCCTGCTCTTGGTCGTGGCTCTCGGCACCCTCCTCCCTTCCCCGTACGCCAACGCCACCGTCGTGCTGGCCGCCGTCGTCGGCCTGGTCTTCTGGGTCGTCGGCCAGAACTTCGGGGCGCTGCTCACCAACGGGGCCACCGACCTGAACTCCGGTCCGCTCCTGATCCTGCTGGCCGCCGCCTACTGGCGGTGGTCACCGAGGCCCGGGATCCTGCACTCGGCCCTCGACCGTCATCTCGGACTCGGAGCGACTTGAGATGTCCAACCCGGGGTGGCTGAACGACCTCTTCGCCGGCCTGATGGTCGCCGTCGCCGGCTACAGCGTAAGTCGGCTGGTCGTCTCCCGGTTGTGGACGCGTCCGACCCATAGGGATGTGGATGTGGCCCACGTCCTCATGGGTTCAGCCATGGCCGGCATGCTGGTGTCGGACCTCAACCCCATCCCCGTCGGAGTGTGGGAGGTGGTGTTCTCCGGCCTGGCCGGGTGGTTCGTCTGGCGATGCTATGAGTTCGTCAGAGACCCGGGTACTGACACCCAATACGACGACCATGTCCACCGGCTGTCGCGCCGACTCATCCACCTGGTGATGGCCGCGGCCATGCTCTACATGTACCTGGCCGCGGCTCCAACCCGGATCGGATCAGGGGGCAGCATGGCGATGGGACCCGCCGCCGGCACGACTGCGGACTTCGCCCTCGTCCCCATGGTCTTCATCGTCGCGCTCCTCGCCTCGGCCATCTGGCAGCTGGATGCGATCGGGCGCTTCGCCCCTTCCGCCCGTTCGAGGCAGCTGGCCGAGGCGTTTGCCCCGACCGGGAACGGCTCGGCCACGATCACCGGGCACGAGGCGTCGAACGAGGCGCCCAGCACTAGCGCGGAGGTGCCCGGTGCCCGGTGGCTCTCGCCTCGGCTGGAGGCCGGTGCTCACATCGTCATGTGCCTCACCATGGCCTACATGCTCGTCCTGATGCTCTGAGTGCTCATTGGAGCCACGTCCTGTCCAAGCCCGTCACCAACGAATCGAGGGATCGCCATGGCCTCCAACACCACATGCGACAACCCGATGTGCGCCTGTGATCCATGCACCTGCGACGAGTGCCACTGCGGCGTGGCAAGGCTCGGAGAGCTCGAACGGCGGGCGATGGAGACGCTGTGGGCGGAACCCGATCGCGAGCTGACCGGCCGAGACGTGGCCGACGCACTTTCCGACTACGCCTACACCACCGTGGCCACCGTCCTCGACCGACTGGTCCACAAGGGACTGGTGCACCGCCGAAAACAGGGGCGCACCATCCGGTTTTCGGCCATCGGTACCCGAGGCGCCCATACGGCCGTCCTCATGCACGTGGCCCTGGCCGCGGATGGCGACCCCGATGCTGCTCTCATCCGGTTCGTCGAGACGCTGACCCACTCCGAGGCCGCCGTCCTACGCCGGGCGCTCGAGACGCTCGACGGAAAGCCACGGAGCTCCAGCTGATGATCTCCGGAGCGCCCTCGAAGATGCGACTGCGACGTCCGAGGCGCGCTCGCCTGCCCACCGGTGCTGCTATGGCATGGGGCCCGAACCAACGGTCAGGCTCGGCTGTCGCGGCCCGGGCGTTCGACGCCTCGATCGGCTAGGCCAGCGCGACGGCACGGACCTCACGCCGGGCCCTCGGCATCGAGCTGAAGGACGTCCGCCCCCCGGCGCCGGCCAGTCCCTCACTGGCCCGGCCCAGAACATCGTCGACGATCTTGAGGGCCTCACCCAGCCCGGTGAAGGCCGTCACCTGTCCTTCGAGCTCGTGCACCTTCTCCTGCACCGCGTCCATGCCCTCCTCATCGGCCATGACCACGCCTCCTCGGATCGCTTCCTACCAGTACGGTAACGAGCGGCCCGGACGAGGCGGTGGATGGTCACCGGTCCCTCGACGGCAACGGGTCGTGCCGGATCCTCACTTTTCGGATCGGTCGGTATCGCCACCCTGACCAGGCTGTATGTGGTCAGGGTCCGCCGGGGACAGGCCGCCCTGGTCGGCGGGCCCCGTCAGTGGACGATAGCGTTGACCCCGAACACCGGAGGTGTCGGATGATGGAGGCCAGGGAGTTGGGGAACACCTGGATAGGCGGATTGAGGGAATGGGTGAAGTGGCTCGGCGGCGACTCTCCCGTGCCAGAGAAGCGCTCGAAGATCATCCTCGCGGCCACGGCGGGAGCGGTGGTCGTCCTGCTGGTCGGGGCCACCTTTGCCATGGGCGGCAGTTCCAAACGGCCGCACGCGAAGGCAGCGCACCAGGCGACGGCATACGGCACAGTGCCGCAGTCAGCCGGTGCGGCGACCCAGCCTTCTCAGCCAGCGCTGAGCGTGACCGCCTTGCTGCAGGCCCACGACCACCAAGGTGCAGCGACGACCACGACCTCGGTGCCCACCACGACGACGACAACCGCGCCGGTGGCTGGACGCAAAGGAACTCATTCGCGGACCAGGCATGGTGCTCGGCGGGCAAGGGCCACAACCACCAGGGGTCCCTAGACACGGTCGCCGGTCCGATGGCACCGGGGGTGGCCTGAGATGTGGGAGCATCGCCAGGTCATGCTGCCAGGGTCGACCGGGGATGCGCATAGCTCGATCACGTCCGCCCGGAGTGGGACCGGCACTCCCCGCGACCGGCGACGGCCGGGGCCTGCCGTGGTGGCCGTCCTCTGCTGCGGTCTGATCGCCGCCTGCAGCGCGTCGTCCCCACGAAGCGGAGGCGGGCCGAGCCAAACGAACGCCTCGACGACCGCTCCACCGCCCGCCGCCGGGCAGCCGCCAGCCGTACCGGACACTGGTGCCTATCTCGGTGCCTGGCTCCATCCGCTCCCCGCTGGGACCGGAGGTCCGGCGTTCGGGGTGGAGCAGCAGACCATCCCGACCGTGCAGGCGCTGACCGGACGACCGCTCGCCATCCTCCACATCTTCGCGCCGTGGCGGCTGCCCGCCCCCATCACCAGCCTGGGCGCGGTGGCAGCCAACGGATCGTTCCCGCTGTTGGACTGGGGATGCGCGGTGAGCGGCACGGAGGTGGCCAGCGGGGCTGACGACGCACAGATCACCGCATACGCCGAAGCGCTCAAGTCCTTCGGCCGAGCCGGTGTTCCTGCGGTGGTGCTGGGAGATGAACCTGGTGCGGGCGCACCAGGAGGTGGGCGGTGCCTCTGCCTTCGTCAGCGCCTGGCGTCACATCCGGACGATCTTCCAGCAGGTCGGGGCGACGAACGTTGCCTTCGTGTGGTGCCCGGCCTCGAGCGGCGTGGACCCCGGTCCCTACTATCCGGGCGACACCTCGGTCGACTGGATCGGCATCGATGGGTACGACCGGTCGGGTACGAGCACCTTTGCCACCCTCTTTACCGACTTCTACACGCAATGGGTGGGACACGGGAAGCCCATGATGGTGGCCGAGACCGGTGCCCCGCCTTCCAACCAGGTCGCCTACCTCAACAGCATCGCCGCCGCCATGCCGTCCTTGCCGGAGTTCAAAGCCGTCGTGTACTTCGACGCCCCTGGTCCCGAGGGCACCTGGGTCCTGTCGGGCCCGGGGCTCGGTGCCTTCGCCGCTCTGGCCCGCAATCCGTACTTCCAGACTCCTTGACGGAAGGTGGCGGGCGGAGGCTCTGGGTGCGGCACCGACATCGGTGCACGGTATCGGGCGTCCAGTCGAGCAACCGAGTCATCATCAGCCGAAGGGGAACCTGAAGTACTTCTGCCGGCTCATGGCGCGGAACTGGTTGAGCCCGAGGTTGCCGGGGGAGTTGACCAACGTCCAGTCGGAGGTGGAGTCGGAGTCGTAGTACAGCACGGCGTGGATCCCCGGAAACGAGATCGGCAGGTTGACCGACAAGTTGGTCAGGTAGCTGGACTGGTCGATGGTGGCCCCGGTCTCGCCGATCATGATCGGCTTTCCGTTGGGCAGCCAGTGGTTGTAGAAGGGCAGGAACAGCGTGGTCAACATATTGGGGTCCTGGTGCCGGTCGTAGCCGTCGAAGCCGATCCAGTCCACGAACTGATCGCCCGGGTAGAAGGGGGCGGCGAAGTCGGCGCTGACGATCGAAGGGCACCATACGAAGGCAACGTTGGTCGCCCCGACCTGCTGGAAGATCGTCCGGATGTGCTGCCAGGCCTGGACGTACCCGGTGGGCGCCGACCCCGGCCAGACAGGCGATGGCCCTACTCCCGTTGACCAGGTTCATCTCCCAGAACCACCGCAGGAAGACCGGTCGGCCGTAGCGCTTGAGCTGGGCGGCATAGGTGGTGATGAGGGTGTCCTGGCTGCCGTTGACGACGGAGGCGTCAGAGATGCAGCTCCAGTCCACCACTGGGGTGGCCCCGGTGCTGGCGAACGCGGCCAGCACCTCGTTCTTCACCGGTGACTTCCAGTCTTGGAAGACGTGCACCAGCCCGAGCGGGCGCCCGAGGACGCTGTCGAAGTTGCCCAGCTCCGACAGGGGCTGACGGATGTCACCCTGGGCCTGGGCGATCGACTGATGCGGCGCCACGAATGCACCCAGGTAGGCACCGGTGGTCGGGACGGCCGGCGGTCCGGCGGTGGCCGCGCCGGACGGGGTGGCGGTCAGCAGCTGCCCGCCGGCGACGACCGCCAGGGTGGCGACGGCCATTCGAGCGCAGATCCGCCCGAGCCGGCCGTGGCGACGCGGTACCCGGTGTGAACATCGACTCGTTCGGGTGGAGGGCATTCGGTCCTCGTTTCGCTCGCCTGACATCTCAGATGATCCCGTCGATGGGCACGGGTGGTCGGCCGGCGGTGCCGAAGAAGGCGGCGTCGCCGAAGGTGAACACCCCACCGTCGGCGGCGGCGAGCCAGTACCCGTTCCCGTCGTAGGTGGGGGTGATGCCGACCACGGGGGCGTTGAGATTGATGTAGCGGAGGCTGCCCTGGAACTTGGCGTCGCCGAAGTTGAAGACGGCGCCCGACGAGGTCGTCATCCAGTAGCCGCCACCGTCGGGGGTCACCGCCATGCTGACCACGGAGTGGTTCGCCGTGCCCCCAGTCGACCCGAAGAAGCCGGCATCACCGAAGGTGAAGATCCCGCCGTCGGAAGCCACCAGCCAGTAGCCGCGCCCGTCGGGTGTGGCCGCCATCCCGACCACCGGCTTGTTGAGCCGGGTCCCGCCCATCGACCCGAGGAAGGGCGCGTCCCCGAAGGTGAAGATCCCGCCGTCGGAAGCCACCTCCCAGTAACCGCGCCCGTCGGCGGTGGCGGTCATCCCGACGATCGGCTGGTTGAGCCGCCGGCCTCCCATCGACCCCTCGAACGGTGCCGACCCGAAGGTGAAGATCCCGCCGTCGGTGGCGACCAGCCAGTACCCGTCATGGACCGGGGTGAACGCGGCACCGATCACCGGGGCGTTGAGACGGTGGCCGGCCATCGAGCCGAAGTAGGTGGTGAGCACCGGGCTGGTGAAGGGCGCCGGCCCGAGCGCCCAGATCGAACCGTCGGCACCGATCACCGCGTAGCCCGAAGCCGGGTCCAACAGCGTGAGCACCGCCGTGCCCCCGGAGACGAAGTAGTAGTTGGCCGCCGACAACGAACCGGCCGTGCACCCGATCGGATAGGTGCCACGGAACGAACCCGATGTGGCCGGGGTGGAGCACGACGCCGCGCCGGACACCACCGACGGGGTATCGCCGTTGCGGAAGCCGACCAGCTGGTAGCTGAGCCCCGGCGGAGGGGTCCCGGCCGTCCCCGTGACGCTGTTCGGGACGATGGCCAACGGCGCCGGCGCCACGGTGAAGGTGGCGGTGGCCGATGCCGGGTAGTACCAGAAATTCCCCACTTGGCTCGACGCCAGGGTGCAGGTGCCGGCATCGGCCAGGTACAGCCGGACCAGCGTGCCCGTGCATGCCCCCGAGGCCGCGTTGTCCAACGGGAGGCCGGAGCTGGTGGCCGGCGCGACATCGACCGGCGGGTCCCCGTAGGTGGGCGAGGGAAGGGCGGGAAAGGTGAGCGACTGGTCGGCCCGGGTCACGAGGAAGGCGGACGAGGCGTCCGGGCCGGAGAAGACTCCGGTGGCCAGCGTGCCGTCCGGCAGGGTGCTCACCGCTTCGGGGGGGACCGCATTGAGCCCGGATGAACCATCGCCCAATTGCCCGTAGGCATCGCCGCCCCATGCCCACGCGACGCCGGAGGACGTGAGCGCATACGAGGAGTTGAGAGCACCGGCGATGGCGACGAAGGTGGTGGCCGGTGGCAGGCCGAGCGGTTGGACCGGCACGTCACTGTCGACCGGGAGGGAGTCGACCAAGGCCGAGGCGAGTTGGCCGAAGACGTTGGATCCCCAGCCGAACACCTGGCCGATGGAGGTCACGGCCAGGCTGTGTGACCCTCCGGTGGCGATGCTCGAGACCACCGCGCCGGCCGGCATGCTCACCGCCGTCATCGAGGCGCGGTCGTCGGTCGTCCCGTCCCCCAGCTGGCCCGAGGCGTTGAATCCCCAGGCGTACACCTGCCCGGTCGAGGACAGCGCCAGGCTGTGTCCGGTCCCGGCGGCCACCGAGGTGAACGTGGCCCCGGGAGGGCCCGGCACCTCGACCGGAAGGTCGCTCGGAGAGCTACCCCCGTCACCCAGCTGACCGTAGACGTTGGATCCCCATGCATAGACCTGCCCGGTCGAGGACAGCGCCAGGCTGTGATCACCGCCGGCGGCGATGGCCGTGAACGTCACGCCGGTGGGCACGGCGACGGGTACGGGCAGGTCGGCGTCGTGGGTCGTCCCGTTGCCCAGCTGGCCGAACAGGTTGCCGCCCCAGGCGTAGAGCTGCCCGCCGGCGGTGAGCGCCAGGCCGTGGCTGCTGCCGGCGGCGATGGCGATGACCGTGCCCGGTATCCCCACCAGCTGCGGCGAGCCGGTATCACCGGTGGATCCGGTTCCGAGGCTGCCCGAGCCATTGGCACCCCAGGCGTACACCGCACCCCCCGGCGTGAGACCCAGGGTGAAGGCGCCCCCGGCGGCCACCGATCGAAAGGACACCGCGGGGGGCAGGGCCACCTCGGCCGGCGTCGACACACTGGTCGGCGTGCCCTGGCCCGAGGACCCCAGGGCGAGCTGTCCCCAGTCGTTGCTTCCCCAGCCGTAGAGGGCCTGTGACGGCATCCCGGCGCCGACGCTCCCATGGGGCTTCGCCGCCGAACGGCCGGACACCGTCGTGGCCGAGAGGGCGGCCGGGATCGAGGACACCCCCAGGGCCACCAGCACCAGGGGCACCAGGGCGGTCAGGTAGGAACCGGCCCGGGCTCGGGGGACCGAGGTCGTGCTGGAACGCCGGGAGGGAACGCCCTTCATGACGGTCGAGCGGGGCCCGACGGCGAGCCGGCGCCTGCCCGGCCGGCTGAGTCGCCACCGACACCGGTGGTTCGGCACCGTGCGGCGCCACAGAGCCGGAACGGCCAGGGGGCGTCGTCCGACGCCTTCAGAACGAGACATCCACCGTGAGCCCGACGGTCGGTGTGGCCGCGGTCAACGTCCCTGACCGGTGCGAGCCACGATCGAGCGCGCCGATGGCCTTCGAGGGTGTGACCAGGTCGACCAGGAAGTAGGTCTGTCCGGTCTGGCTGACCGGGGTCGGCTCGATCTGGGTGACCGTGGCGGTGAGATTCGACCCTCGGATGGCCGGGAGCGAGACCTGGGCCTTCTGTCCGGTGCGGATGTCGTGGATGTCCGTCTCGGGTACCTGGACCACCAGCTTGCTCTGCATGGAGTCGAGAGAGACCAGCGCGGCGTAGCTCGGTGAGTTGGCCGTCTGGGTGGTGGGTCCCTGCGGGAAGATCTGGATGCCGGTCGACGTGGAGTGGGACACCGACGATGGCGAGGTGGCTTGGCGCACACCTTGGCTGGTGGCGACTTCGCCCACGGTGCCGTTGATGGCCGAGACGACGCCGTCGAACGGTGCTGTGAGCACCGCCTGGGCCAGGTGGGCCTTGTCGGTGGCGAT
Source organism: uncultured Acidimicrobiales bacterium (assembly GCA_963727075.1). Taxonomy (GTDB): domain Bacteria; phylum Actinomycetota; class Acidimicrobiia; order Acidimicrobiales; family RAAP-2; genus Bog-756. Next base: position 662,691 of record CAVSET010000006.1, on the reverse strand, counting down.
GTTGGCCGTGTCCTGCTGGATCAGGGCCTGGGTGGCCGCGATGATCCCCGGTGCCGCCGGGGCGGTGCCGACGGCCAGGGCGGCCTGGGCCGACCCGACGGCCGCGTTGGCCTGGCTCACCGCGGCCTGGGCTGCGCTGACTTCGGACTGCTGGTCGGCCTGGGCCTGGCGGTAGCTGTTCTGGTCGTTGCTGAGCTTGCCTTGGTCGACCTGCACCTGGCGCTGGTCCGACGCGGAGTTGGGCGGGGGCGTGGCCGACACGCAGGCGGCGGCGTCATCCTGGTAGGCCTGCTGGTCGGCCGCCAGCATGGTCTGGTCGCTCAAGACCTGCGCCTGCGCCGCCGCCACGCTGGCGTTGGTGGTGGCGGTGGTCTGGCTCAACTTCTGCTGGGCGGTGGTCAGCTGGACCTCGGTCCCGGTCACCTGGTCCTTGAGTTGTTGTAACTGTTCGCTCTGGACCCCGCTCTGTTGCTGTTGGAGCGTGGCTTGGTCGGCACTGAGCTTCGACTGGTCGGCCGCCAGCTTGGCCGTGAGCGCGCTCGTGTCCTGGCTGGCCAGGACCTGTCCGGCATGCACGACCTGGCCCACGTTCACCGGAATGGCAGCGATCGGCCCGGTGGTCGACATGTTGAGCTGGGCATCCGAGGCCGGTTGGACGACGCCGGTCGCCGACACCGGATTGGCCAGCAGGAAATTGTCCACGGCGAAGCCGAGGAGCAGGACGGCGCCGACGACGATGGCCGCCACGACGGCACCTCGGGCCCCACGTAGCCTCCGGCGGTGGGCGTTCCGGGGTGCGAATCGCTGGGCCCGGTCGGCGTTGGTGGGATCGGGCTCGACCACTACGGCGCCGACCGGCACCAGGTCGTGCCCGGGGGTAGCCGGGGCCGGGACGTCGTGGCGGGGTCGGGCCAGACCTTTGACGACATCGTTGAGGCGGGCCACCGCCGGTAGTCCGGCGTCGATGACCGACAGCATGGGGTCCGGGCGGTCGGCCAGCTGAGCGGAGACCCAGTGCTGAAGCTGGGCGCTCATCTGATCCACCACGTCGGGATGCTGGTCGGCCACATTGGACTGCTCGCCGGGGTCCGCGGCCAGGTCATAGAGCTCGACTCCATCGCGCCCGTAGATGGTGGACTGCAGGTACTTCACCAGCTTCCAGTCGGCTGTCCGGACGCCCCGGCACGCCTGCCAGGTGGCCTCGCTCAGCATCACCACGTCCCGGTGGGTGGTCGCCTCGCCGCGGGCCAGGGGCATGAGGGACCGTCCGTTGATCCCCTCGGCTGGAGGCAGCCCGACCACTTCGAGCACCGTTGGCAGGACATCGACCAAGGTCACCATGGCCGACACCTCGGCGGCCGGGATGCGGCCGGGTGCCCAGAGGAGCAGGGGCACGTGAACGACCGAGTCGTAGAGCCCGGCGTGGTCGAACCACGAATCGTGCTCGGTCATGTTCTCGCCATGGTCCCCGAACAGCACGACCAGTGTGTCTTCGAGTAAGCCTTCCTCGCCCAGATGGTTGAAGAGCCGCCCGATCTCGAAATCGAGGTAGGCGACCTCGGCGTCATAGAGATCGGCGATGTAGTCCAAGTTGGGCATGGAGTCGAGGAAGTCGTACAGGTTCTGCTTGAACAGCGGATAGCTCGGGCGACCTTCGAGCTTCTCGGTGATGTCGGGATCGATCCGGCCCGCCGTTCGGAACGAGAACCGTTCCTTGAACGGTGACGGTGGGACGTAGGGGATGTGGGCATCCCAGAAGTGCATGAAGAGGAAGAAGTCCTCCTGGGCATGGTCGCTGATCCAGGGGAAGCCAATGTCGTTGATGACCGAACCGGGGGAGCGGGAGCGCCCCGGGGGTGGCATGTAGTCGTCGTAGCCGCGGATGAACCAGTCCTTCATGGCGAAGAGGTGATCGACCGCCCCGGTCGTGTACCCGTTCTTGCGCAGCAGCGACGGGAGCCACAGGGTGGCTTCGTCGAGGTAGGCCGCCGGGTGGAAATGCGACACGATGCCGGTGTTGATCCCGAATTGTCCGGTGAACAGGGCGGTGTGCGAGGGCTGGGTGGGGATGTCAGTGGCGTAGGTCTGCGAGAAGAGAGCACCCTCGGATGCGATGCGGTCGAGATTGGGTGTCAGCTCACGGGAATTCCCGAGGCAGCTCAGATGGTCGGCGCGCAACGTATCGAGAGAGCAGAAGATCACGTTCATGACGCGACACCCTGAACCCGCCGACCCGGCTCCGATACCGCCTGTGCGGAGCCGCGCCAGACGCGCTCCTACCCGTGGTGTCCCCATGGATCCCTGCCCTTCGCTCCGCAGGGGCGGTCCACGACGTTCGGTCCGCCGATCGCCCCTATCCCTGTTCGGACCTTAGCGAAGTGTCACGCATTGTGCATCTTTGACCACTATCTGTGGTCGGCGGTAGAGTCGGACCGTCCGGGGCAGTGAGCATCGGCGGGGCCGGCGGGGCGGCTCGCCAAAGGAGCGGGGGCAGCCGCCAACTGATGAACTTCGATCTCCTCACCGGCCCCGGTCCCCTCGCGTTGCTGCTCGCCACCGTGGCCATGCTGTTGGCCTTCCTCGCCTATCCGCTGGTGAAGCGGTACCCCGACGACCAGGGAGACGGGATGGCCTTGGTGCTCCTGCCCAAGCCCTCGCTGCCCTCCTACTGGCGGGTGCCCCTGCTCGCCACCATCTTCCTGTCGATGTTCGTCCTCTATCACTCGATGCGCGGGGGCTTGAGCCCGGACCAGCTCTACGCCAACCTCGTCACGCGCATCTGCGAGTCGGTGGTTCGCTCGCCGGCCGAGATCAACGGCTACCTCGCCGGGTTCACCCTGGGGCTCCGGTTCCTCGTTTTCGGGACGATCCTGTCGTTCGCCTTCGTCGGCCAGGGCAATCCCGTCCGCCGGCTGCTGGTCGCCCTGCAGGCCTTCCTGTTCCTGTTTGTCATGGCCTTCGTCGACGCCACCATGGTGACGGTCGAGGTGCTGTTGGGAGTGCCCGTCGCTCCGACCACCCTCCTCGGGAACTTCGCGGCCGTCGCCTTGGCCGTCCTGGCCATGACGCGCATGCAGTACGCCAACTTCGCCTTGCCCAAGCCGAGCGCGGTGCCCTTCGCCCGCCGGCCGCGTCTGTCCGACGCAGTCGCCCTGGTGGGTATCACGGTGGCGGCCATGGCCATCTGCATGGCCGGGCTGCTGGTCATCTTCCACCTGGCCAACCCGGCCTACCGACCGGCGTTGGCGCTGGTCCTCCCGGTGCCCTTCGCCGAGGGGTCGTTCATCGTGCGCACGGCCCTGCTCGCCTTGGTCAACGGGCTCACCGTCCGTCCCGACCCGCCGGTCGGCGATGGTCGCCCCGACATCGACGTGATCATCCCGGCCTACAACGAGGAGGAGGTGATCGAGGAGACGCTCAAGGCCATCGACGTGGCCGCCGGTCGCTACGGCGGCAAGGTCCGGGTCATCCTCATGAACGACGGCTCACAGGACGCCACCAAGCCCTTGGCCCGGGTGACCATGGCCAGGTTCGGCCACGCCGTCGGCGAGATCCACGACGGCCGCCATGGTGGGAAGTCCGAATCGCTCAACGCGGCGCTGAAGCTCACCACTTCCGAGATCGTCGTGCGAATCGACGCCGACACCATCGTGGGGGAGTGGTCTCTCTACTACACACCCCGATGGTTCGAGGACCCCCAGATCGGCCTGGTGGAGCCGATGTGCTTCCCACGGAGCGGACGGCGGTCGGTCTTTCCCTACCTACGGCTGTTCGAGGAGCTCAAGCAGTTCGGGCTCAACCACCGGACCATCCAGACGGTCGACGGCGTGAACGTGGTGCCGGGGGTCTTCACCGCCTTCCGCCGGAGCGTGGCGGTCGCCCTCGGAGGATTCACCGTCGGCATGAACGGTGAGGACGGCGACTTCACCCTGCGCTTCAGCCGCCTCGGCTACCGAACCTGGATGGACAGCAAGATCATCGTCTTCGAAGACGTGCCTCCCACCTATGCCGAGATCCGCGAGCAACGCGTGCGTTGGGGCCGGGCGGTGCACCACAACCAGTCGCGTCACGGCCCCTATCGGGCGGGGATCGCGACCCCGAAGGTGTGGTTCAACCAGACCCAGCAGTTCTTCAAGAGCGCCTTCGCGCCGGCCCGCCTGCTCCTGCCCCTCTACCTGTTGCTCACCGCGGTGTTCGAGGGCACCCAGCGCAATGTGATCCTCGTCTTCCTCGGCGGGTACGTCGTGGCGGAGCTGGTCTTCATGTTCCTCCAGGCCACCTTGACCGCCGGTTACCGGCAGAGCCGTCACCTCGGTTGGGTGCTGCTGTGGCCGGTGTGGCACGAGTTCCTCATGGTCTTCGCCACCGAGGCGTGGATCAGCATGCCGGCCCGGCCGATCGGCCTGCACGGCACCAGGCCGGCGGTGATCACGCAGGCGGTCATCCATTGACTGGCCCGTTCCGGTGGGCGGCTGCGCCAGATGGTTCTGGGCCAGGGCATCGCCGGTCCCCGGCCGGGCCGGGTCGGGGGCCTAGCATGGCGCGGGTGAACGACGGGTGCCGTGGTCGGGTCACCCCGCTGCGTGCGTCGGCGTGTGCCCACGGCAGGACGCCGCCGAGGAGCCGGCGATGAGGTTCCTCTACTTCGACATCGACACCCTCCGGGCCGATCACCTGGGGTGCTACGGGTACGGCCGCCCGACCAGCCCGAACATCGATGCCCTGGCCTCGAGTGGCATCCGTTTCGACAACGTCCACGCCTCGGACACGCCATGCCTGCCCTCCCGTTCGGCGCTGTCGTCGGGGCAGTTCGGCATTCGGAACGGTTCGATCAACCACGGAGGGGTGGCCACCGACCCGTTCGCCGAGGGACCGGCCCGACGGTTCCAGACGGCGGCCGCCCGCTACAGCTGGATGAGCGCCCTCCGCGACATCGGCGTGTGGACCGCCTCGATCAGCACGTTCGCCGAGCGCCACTCCGCCTACCACTTCGACGCCGGGTTCAACGAGTGCTTCAACCTCGGCACGCGGGGCATGGAGACGGCCGACCAGGTCGCCGCGGTGGCCCGCGACTGGCTCGCCCGCAACGGCCACCGGGAGGACTGGTTCCTGCACGTCCACATGTGGGATCCCCACACCCCCTACCGGACGCCGACCGCCTTCGGGGCCGACCTCGGCGGCGATGCGGTCCCATCCTGGCTGACCGAGGAGGTTCGCCGGACCCACTGGGGCCTGCCCGGCCCTCATTCGGCCCAGGAGATCGCCGGTTTCGGCCCGCGCACCGTCTGGGACGACTGGCCGCGCCAGCCCCAACAGGCCGACAGCATGGAGTCGGTCGGCCGGATCTACGACGGCTACGACACCGGCGTCCGCTACGCCGATCACCATGTCGGCCAGGTCCTCGGGGCGCTGGAGGGCATGGGGCTCGGTGCGGCGACCGCCGTCATGGTCTCGGCCGACCACGGAGAGAACCTCGGAGAGCTCGGTATCTACTGTGACCACCAGACGGCCGACCAGTTCACCACCCGCCTGCCCATGGTCCTGCGGTGGCCCGGCCTCGAACGGTCGGCCGCCCCGACCCAGCCCGGCTTCCACTACCAGATCGACGTGATGGCCACTGTGCTCGAGCTGTTCGGGGCCGAGGTGCCGGAGCGGTGGGACGGTACCTCGTTCGCCTCCGACCTGAACCTCGGGACGACGCCCGGACGGGACCACCTGGTCCTCTCCCACGCCGCCTGGACGGCGCAACGATCGGTACGTTTCGGGCGGTGGATCTGCATCCGCACCTACCACGACGCCTTCCACGGCTTTCCGGACGTCATGCTCTTCGACCTGGACCGCGATCCGTTCGAACAGCACGACGTGGCCGCCACGCACCCGGAGGAGGTGGAGCACGCTTTGCGCCTCCTGCACGATTGGGGGGCCGACGCCCTCAGCCTCTCGTCGAACGGGGCCGACCCGCTCTGGTTGGTGCTGAGGGAGGGTGGTCCCTGGCACTCGCGGGTGGACGTCGACTGGTACCTGGAACGCCTACGGGCCACCGGCCGGGCGACATGGGCCGAACACTTCGCCCGCTCCGACGGTCCGGCGGCGGACGTGTCGGACCAAGCATTCCTCAACCCGTCGACCCCGAGCGAGATCCGCTGACAGCCGGCATGACATGATCTCCACCATGGAGCGCGCATGCTGATCTGGATCCTCATGGCCGTCGGGCTGGTGATCATCGTCACCGGGGGATTCGTCGGGAAGAACCGGCGTGACCGGTACCGGCAGGCGGCCCCGAGTGGCACGCACCGTGCCACCCATCACGGCAAGGGGGCGCGCCGTTCGCGGCGGGCGCGGCCGCCACTGAGGCTCCATCGCCGGAGCAGGCCGGTCGTGGCTCAGGTCGGCCGCAGTGAGATCAACCCGGTCACGTTGTCGTTGAGGATCATCCGGCGCTCGTCGGCGCTGAACTCCTTGAGCTCGACCAGGTAGTCGAGCGGCTCCGGCAGTGCCTCGACGTGCGGCCAGTCCGAGCCGAAGATGACCCGGTCGGCTCCCATGCACTCGGCCACCTGGTTGACGTCGTCCTCCCAGAACGGATTGACCCACACATTCCGGCGGAGGGTCTCGACCGGATCGTCCTTCCAGTAGCCCGGCATCTTGTTGGCCGCCGAGCGGAGCTTCTTGATGAGGTCCGGGAGGTACTCGGCACCGTTCTCGATCGAGGCGATCCGCAGGTTGGGGAACCGGTCGAAGTGCTTCTCGAAGATCACGGTGAGCAGGTAGTCGCGGATCGCCTGCTCGATCTGGAACGACTTGATGGTGGGCTTCCATCCGCCCGAGAAGGTGGCATTGAAGCCGTCGGCGGCGTACCCGTTGGACGAGAGGCCGCTGTCGGCGGCATGGACGACGACGCAGATGCCGGCGTCGTTGGCCAGGGTCCAGAACGCATCGAACATGGGGTCGAACGGGTTGCACCTCCCGGTGGTGGTCACCGGGGCTGCGGGCCGCATCACGACCAGGCGGGCGCCCTGTTCAAGGGCCCAGGCCAGCTCCGCCGCGGCCCAGACCGGATCGGCCAAGGTCAGGTAGGGAGCGGCGAAGATGCGGCCCTCGTGGTTGAAGCCCCAGTCCTCCACCAGCCAGCGGTTGAAGGCGGTGAACAGATGGCAGACCGCCTCGGGATCGTTGGCCAGCGGCTCCTCGTAGATCATGCCGAGGGTGGGGAACAGGAGGCACCCCTGCAGGCCCTGCTCGTCCAGGGCCGCCAGCCGGGCCCGCGGGTCGCGATAGGCGGGGCGGATCGGTTCCCGCCGGGACAAGAACTCCAGCGGGCTGCGGCTCTCGGGGTTGCCACGGAAGTAGTCGTGCATGGCCCCGGGGAAGGCCACCGGGTCGAAGGTGGGGTTGGTCACCGCCCGGTTGACCCTTCCGCCGATCACGTGGTAGCGACGACCGTCGATCTCCGACCACTGGATGACCCGAGGCCCCAGCTTCGGGTCGAGGTGCCGGGTGAATGCGTCGACTGCCTCGTAGTAGTGGTTGTCGGCGTCGAAGACCGGATGACCGAGCTCCCCGATATCACTCATGATGTGTCCTCCTCGCAACGGCCCACTGGGGGCGCCTGGACCATCCTAAATCGGCGCCGGTTCCGACCGGCCCTGGCCATGAGGTTCGACGCCTGGGCCGGTTCCGTGCCGTATGGTCGCATCCCATGGCCATCTACCAACTGGAAGACCTCGTCCCCTCGCTCCACCCCGAGGCCTACGTGCATCCAGACGCGGTGGTCATCGGCGACGTCACCATCGGCCCGGATTCGACGATCTGGCCCGGTGCCGTGCTCCGGGGTGACTACGGGACCATCACCATCGGGGCGCGGACCTCGGTCCAGGACGGGACGGTGATCCACGCCGGTCCGGGCTTCCCCACGGTGGTGGGAGACGGATGCGTGATCGGCCACCTCGCCCACCTCGAAGGGTGCACCCTCGAGGACGCGACGCTGGTCGGCTCGGGCTCGGTGGTACTCCACCACGCCGTGGTGGCCACGGGCGCCACGGTCGGTGCCAACGCGGTGGTTCCGAACCGGATGCACGTGCCGGCCGGCGCTCTGGCCGTCGGGGTGCCCGCCACCCTGCGGCTCGGGAAGTCCAACCCGAGGGTCATCGAGGTCGCCGCCGCCGAGTATGTGTCGAACGGCCGCCGTTTCAGGTCGAAGCTCACCCGGATCGACTGAGGGGTCAGACCTTCGTCCTATCGCGGCCCCCGGAGGTGTCCGGTCTCGACCGGCGGGACAGCAGGGCCCCCACCGAGCGGTCGGACAGCGCCGAGGCCACCGAGGCGAACGAGAGGAGCGAGGCGACACCGAGGAAGCTCCCCACCGAAGCCACCGAGATCACCGAGCCGATGGAGCCGACGGACAGGATCGAACCCACCGAGTTGACGGACAGGATCGAGCCCACCGAGTTGACCGAGAGCAGGGAACCAGTCGATTTGATCGACCATCGCGACGTCTGGTCGGGGCGCACGGGTTCCGGGGAGCCGCTCGACGCCCCTCTGACCTCCGCGGTCAGGGCGGCACCACGGCGTTGCCGCCCGGGTCGAGGACGTACCAACGGCCACCGGCGTTGGTCAGGCCCTGGCCGGTGGCTTTGCCGGGGGACCGGTCCGGGGGCCAGAGGTAGAGCGGCCATCCGTTGTAGGTGACCTGGATGGTCCCGTCGGTGCGGGGGGCGGTGCCGAGCCGCCGCGGCTCGATCCCCGGGCCGGCGACGGGGGCGGTGACACCAGTTGGGAGCACGAGCGGAGGCCACTGCACGGCACAGATGTCATAGCACCGGGAGGGCGAGCCCCGGTGGTCGGTGGCGAAGAGGTAGACGGTGATGCCCTGGCCGTCGACGAGCACCGGTCCGAGGCCGCTCACCGGAGCCACCTTGATCTCGTAGACCGGCCCGTGCTCGAGCGAAGGAGCCTGGGTGCCGAACGGCGCGGTCACCGCGGTCCCCGACGGGGTGCAACCGCCGACGAGCCCCACCGCCAGCGCCACGACGGCGATCTGCGGGCGCCGGAGCCGGGAGAGCCGCGTGGGCGGTCCCACCGGCCGATCGGTCACACCGCTCCGCTGGGACGGCGGATGGTCTCGAGCGGCAGCGAGGGGTAGGGACCGACGCCGGGCCGCCATCCGGCCGCCAGCTTCTGCTCGGCCACACCGCCCTCGGCCCAGATGTGGCAACTGTTCACCGCCCAGGGACTGCTGACGCCGCTGATAAGATCACGGGTCTCGCCGCGGCTCACGGCCAGCGCCCGGCGTGACGTGACCGCCTGGATGACGACCGGGCCGAGCGCCCGGGCCAGCTGCTCGAGGTGGCTGCAACCCCTCGGACCGCCCAGCCGCTCCTGGACCTGCCGGGTGAAGCCACGCGACACGCTGAGCCCGGCTAGTCCGGCGAAGGCGGCCTCGATCATCGGGCACTCCGAGTGCGGGAAGGCATGCATGTGAGCCACGGCCTCGGTGACCACCATGTCGTCGAGGCCCACCGTGACCCGAAGCTCCATGTCGTGGACGGTGCCGACGTCGGACCGTTCCTCGGCCCACGGCCGCGCATCAGACAGCCTGCCGACGACGAGCAGATCCGAGCCCATGTCGAACGCCTCGAACTCGAGTGAGCGGCGGTGGAGCGGGACTGCCCCGGCCGGCGGAACATCTCCCGGCTTCATCGAGGGCGGGGCAGTTCGACGATGTCGTAGGACCAGAGCTCGCTGTGCCGGCCGACGGGTCGCGGCTCACCGCCGTCGTGGCCGTCACCTCCGGCCGACGCACCGCGATGACCGTGGGCGAAGGCCGGCGATGCCACCCACGCATCGAACGACTCTTCGTCCCGCCAGCGGGTGAGGACGAGCCAGGTGTCACGGTCGTCCGTCGGGCGTAGGAGCTCGAATCCTTCGAACCCGTCGGCGTCGTCCACCGCGCCCGCTCGCTGAGCGAACCGTCGGGCCAGCTCGTCGCCCGAGCCCTCGGTCACGGTGATGGCGTTGATCTTGACGACGGTCATGCCCCGATCATTGCCGGAGCGGGGCGGGCGTCCAAATCTCGGGCCCGACGGTCCCCGGGGGCGGGCAGCTCGGCTCACATCCAGGTAGTTACGGCGATGTGATACCGTGGCTCACCAGGTTGACCGTGAGGTACGGGTTCAGGGTCAACCTCAGATCGAGGTGGAGGATCAGAGGTGGGAGGATCAGAGGTGGAGGACTGATGGTGGACGAACGGCGGGGCGGGCGGACCAGCGGGCGACGGGAGAGAGAGCCGGATGACGGCTTCCGCGGGGCCCAGGTCTGCTCGGTGGTGGGCATCACCTACCGCCAGTTGGACTACTGGGCGCGCACCGGACTGCTCCGGCCTTCGATCGCCGACGCCAGTGGCAGTGGCAGCCAGCGTCGCTACTCGTACGGGGACGTGCTCGAGCTCAAGGTCATCAAGCGACTTCTCGACGCGGGTCTCAAGCTGCAACAGGCCCGCCAGGCTGTCGAGTGCCTCCGCGGTGACCTCGGAGGCGACCTGGCCAGTGCGCAGCTGGTTCTGGCCGGTAGCCGCTCGGTGCTGGCCCACTCGGACGGCGAGGTCGTGGATCTCCTGGCCGGCGGCCAAGGCGTCTTCAACATCCTCCCGCTCTCCTCGGTGGTCTCCGAACTGGATGCCGCCATCGTCGAGATCGGGAACGTTGAGGCCCGCCGTGAGGCAGTCAACCACCCGGCCCGGGCCGGGGTAGCTGAGCGTTGACCGTGGGCAGCGGCCGGCGAGCTCGATCCGCTGGACCGGGTCAAGCGGTTCGCGCACGAATCCGAGCAGCGGTTCGCCCGCATCCTCGATTTCTACGGGGTGCGCTGGGAGTACGAGCCGGTCGAGTTCGCCCTCGAGTGGGACGACACCGGTCGGCCGATCGCCGGGTTCCGGCCCGACTTCTGGTTGCCTGAACCCGGCTTGTTCGTCGAAGTCACCACGCTCAACCAACGCCTGGTGACGAAGAAGAACGGGAAGGTCCGCCGGATGGGCGAGCTCTATCCCGACGTCCGGGTGACGGTCCTGTACCAGCGTGACACGTTGGCCCTCCTGGCCAAGTACGGCCTGGCCGGCGAAGGAACCGGACAGCCCGACATCGCCCGCACGGCCTGATCCGGTCCGCCGGTAGCCTTTCGACGTGGGCGACACCTCGACGGCTTTCGGCGACGCCTCCCACCCCGAGCTCGGGGACCATCCCGGGGGCCAGCTCCGCCATACCGCCCTGGTCGACGCCCACCGCCGGCTCGGAGCCAAGCTGGTCGAGTTCGGCGGGTGGGAGATGCCGCTCTCCTACGAACACGGCACGATCGCCGAGCACCGGGCCTGCCGCGAGGACTCGGTGGTCTTCGACGTCAGCCACCTCGGCACGGTGAGGGTGTCGGGTCCGGGGAGCTTCGAACGCCTCCAGGCCACGCTGTCCAACGACCTGACGAAGGTGACCCCCGGCCGAGCCCAGTACACGCACCTCCTCGACGAGGGGGATGGCTCGGTGGTCGACGACATCATCGTCTGGTGGGTGGCCGAGGATGTCTTCGACGTCATGCCGAATGCCTCCAACACCGACCGGGTCATCGATGCGCTCGGGGGAGAGGACACCACCTCCACCCGGTGCATCATCGCCGTCCAGGGCCCCCACGCCCGCACCCGACTGGCCCCCATCGCCCCCGAGGCGGCCGAGGTTCCCCGCTTCGGCGTGACGCCGGTGGTGTGGGAGGGAGTGCCGTGCGTGGCGGCGGGCACCGGCTACACGGGCGAGGACGGCCTCGAGCTGGCTGTGCCGGTGGACGCAGCCGAGGCACTGTGGGCGGCGCTGTTGGGCACCGGGATGCAACCTGCCGGCCTCGGGGCCCGCGACACGCTCCGGCTGGAGGCGGGCTTCCCGCTGCACGGCCACGAGCTCGGTCCGGGCATCACCCCGCTGCAGGCCGGGCTGGGCTGGGTGGTCGGTTGGAAGAAGGACCAGTTCCGAGGTCGCGCCGCACTGGAGTCCGAGCGGGAGCGCGGCCTACAGCGTCGGCTGGTCGGCTTGCGCACCGACGGCCGGAAACCCCCGCGCCAGGGGTCGGTCGTACGTGTCGGCGGGCGGCTGGGCGGCACCGTCACCAGTGGGAATTTCTCACCCATGCTGGAGTGCGGGATCGCAATGGGGTTCATCGACTCCGCCGCCGCCGACCCACATCCGGGGCTCCCCGTCGAGATCGAGCAGGGCGGAAAGAGCCTGCCGGCCACGGTGGTGGGCACCCCATTCGTGCAGCCCGGCCAGTGGGCGGCCTCGCGGTGAGCCAATGGACGGCCTGGCTGCGAGTCGGCGAGCAGCCGGGGCCATTGGGCCTGGGGGCCCGTACTCAACTAGACACTGAGGCGTAGATCTCCGAGGAGCTTGCCCGTGGGCACCTACATTCCGCATACCGACGACGACGTGGAGCGCATGCTGGCCTTCCTCGGCCTGTCATCGCTCGAAGAGCTGTTCGACGTCGTTCCCGAGGCCCTCAAGCTGCAGCGCACCCTCGAGCTGGCCGACGGGGTCGGGGAGCCGGACGTCCTGGCCCGCCTCGAGGGCTATGCCGAGGGCAATCGGGCCCGCTCCGATCGCCTGGTCTGCTTCGCCGGGGGAGGGGCCTACGACCACGAGATCCCCTCGGTCACCCGGTCACTCGCCGGTCGCTCCGAGTTCGTCACCTCGTACACGCCCTACCAGCCCGAGGTGGCCCAGGGCGTGCTGCAGGCCGTCTTCGAATTCCAGACGATGGTGGCGCGGCTGGCCGGGCTGCCCGTGGCCAACGCCTCGCTGTACGACGGCGGCAGTGCTGCGGTGGAGGCCCTCAACCTCGGCACGGCGGCCTCGGGGCGGCAGTCGGTCTGGCTCTCGGCCGGTATCCACCCCCACTGGCGCCAGATGCTGGCCACCGCCGCGGCTGGCACTGGCCACCACATCGTGACCATCCCACTGGTGGATGGCGTGACCGCCTGGCCAACCGGCAGGTCGGAGAGCGACGACCCACCCGGCGTGCTCATGGTGGGCTACCCGAACTACCTCGGATGCCTCGAGGACCTGTCCGTAGCCCGCCGCATCTGCGACCGGACCGGGGCCCTGCTGGTGGTGGGGTCGGACCCGGTGGCCGCCGGGCTCCTGCGCTCCCCGGGGGATTGGGGGGCAGACGTGGTGGTGGGGGAGGGCCAGGCCTTCGGTACGGCCCTCGGCTTCGGTGGCCCCTACCTCGGGCTGTTCGCCTGCGCTACGGCTCACGTCCGGCGGCTGCCGGGACGACTGGTCGGGGAGACCGTCGACATCGAGGGGCGCCGCGCCTATGTGACCACCCTCCGGGCCCGGGAACAGGACATCCGGCGCGAAAAGGCCACGTCCAACGTCTGCACCAACCAGACGCTGATGGCCGTCACCGCCGCCATCCAGCTCGGTTGGCTCGGCACGTCGGGCCTGGCGGAACTGGCCCGGCGGTGTGCCCAGGCCACCCGCTACACGCGCCAGGGGATGGTCGCCCTGGACGGTGTGGCGCCCTATGCCGAGGCTCCGGTGCTCCGGGAATTCGCCGTCCGGCTTCCGCTTCCGGCCGCAGTGGTGGTCGACCGGATGGCCGACGCCGGATTTCTGGCTGGCATCCCGCTCGGTGGGGACTTCGACGACGGCGAGAACACACTGCTCGTCTCGGCCACCGAGCGCCGCACCCGCGACGAGATCGATGCGTACGTCACCGCCATGTCCAAGGCGGTCGTGGCATGAGTGGATCAGGGACGGACACCGTCGGGGGAGCACCCGGCGGCAAGGCCACCAGCGCGCCCCTGCTGGGACGGGACGCGGAGCCCACCCTCTTCGAGCTATCGCACCCCGGGCGGCACAGCTGGTCCTTCCGCACCTCCGGCATTCCCGAGGTCCCCCTCGACCAGCTGGTGCCCGAACCGCACCGGCGCCGCGAACCGGTCCCGCTGCCCGAAGTCTCCGAACGGGACCTGGTAGCCCACTTCACCAGGCTGTCGCACCGCCAGTTCTCCGTCGACCTGGGTGCCTATCCGTTGGGGTCCTGCACCATGAAGTACAACCCCAAGATCTGCGACACAGTGGCGTCCCTCCCCGGGCTGGCCGGCGTGCATCCGGCGGCCCCGGCGTCGCTCAGCCAGGGCTGGCTCGGGCTGCTCGTCGACCTGGAGGAGGCCCTCTGCGAGATCACCGGCATGGCGGCGGCCACCTTGCAGCCGGCGGCCGGTGCCGCCGGCGAGCTCACCGGGCTTCTCCTCATGCGGGCATGGCACGAGGCACAGGGCTCGACCCGGCACAAGGTCATCATCCCCGACTCGGCCCACGGGACCAATCCGGCGTCGGTGACGCTGGCCGGATACGAAGTGGTCACGGTGCCGAGCGACGACCGGGGCTGCGTCGACATGGCCGCGCTGGAGGCGGTGCTCGACGAGGACGTGGCCGGCATCATGTTGACCAACCCGAACACCCTCGGATTGTTCGAGGAGGACATCGCCGCCATCGCCGCCGCCGTTCACGGCGTCGGGGGCCTCCTGTACTACGACGGCGCCAACCTCAACGCCATCCTGGGTGTGGTGCGCCCAGGTGACATGGGCTTCGACATCGTTCACATGAACCTCCACAAGACCTTTGCCACTCCCCATGGTGGGGGAGGGCCGGGGGCAGGCCCGGTGGCGGTCTCCGAACGTCTCGTTCCCTTCCTGCCCGGACCGCGACCGATGCGGTCCGAGTCGGACGACCAGACGCCCGTCTACGAGTGGGTTATGCCGCCCCGGTCGATCGGCCGGGTCCACACTTGGCACGGCAACGCCCTTGTGCTGGCCCGGGCGCTCGCCTACATCCTGACCAACGGAGGCGACGGGCTGCGTCGCATCGCCGAGATCGCCGTCCTCAACGCCAACTGGCTCCGTCAGCGGCTGGCCGGCAGCTACGACGTGCCGTTCGACCGTCCCTGCATGCACGAGGTGGTCCTCTCGGCCAGCACCATCAAGCAGGCCCACGGGGTCCGGGCCCTCGACGTGGCGAAACGACTGCTGGAGGAGGGGTTCCACGCCCCGACCGTCTACTTCCCCCTGATCGTGGACGAGGCGTTGATGCTGGAGCCCACCGAGACCGAGAGCCCCCAGACCCTCGAGAGCCTGGCCGCCGCCCTCGAGCGCATCGCCGAAGAGGCCACCGGCGAGGACGGCAGCCATATGGCCGACTACCCCCGGTCGACGCCGGTGAGGAGGGTGGACGAGGCCCGGGCGGCCCGGTCACTCGTCCCGACTTTCGACGCCAGAGGCTGAACCGGGTCGCCACCGGTGGACGGCATCTTCACCACGCGGTTCGTGGACCCGTACCTGCGGTTCCACAAGTACATCTACGAGAAGTCCGACGGCCGGGTGGGCAAGCACAGCAACCGCGTGCCGGCGCTCCTGCTCACCACCATCGGACGGAAGTCGGGCCTGCCCCGCACCAACGGGCTCACCTATTGTCGCGATCGGGGTGACATCGTGGTGGTGGCCTCCAACGGGGGGAGTGACCGGCCGCCAGCCTGGCTCCTCAACCTGCAGGCCAACCCGGAGGTCACCGTCCGCCTCGGGCGATGTGTGTTCTCGGCCACGGCGCGGGTGGCCACTCCGGAGGAGCGGTCACAGCTCTGGCCACTGGTCAACCGGACCAACCGCGGGATGTCCCGCATCTTCCACCGAGGGGTGAGCGGGCGGTACGACGTCTACCAGCGTCACACGGCGCGAAAGATCCCGGTCGTCATCATCACCCTCGCCCGCGACGCCCTTCCCGCCGCGGCGGGTGAGTCGGCCCCGGGGCAGCCGGAGATCAGTCGAGCAGGTCGGGCTGCTCCCGCACGATCCGGTCGAAGAGCGGCTGGAAGCTAAACCAACCGGCCGTGTGGGAGCCGACCTGCCCGGCGGTGAGCCTGGCCATCTCGGTGTCGATGAGGACCGGGTCGCCGGCGGACGAGGCCAGTAGCTGGGCCTGGCACGAGCGCTCCATGGTGATGAACCACCAGGCCGCCTCGTCGACCGAGTGCCCGACGGTGAGCAGACCATGGTTGCGGAGGATGGCTGCTTTATGGTCTCCCAGCGTGTGGGCGATCCGCTTCCCCTCCTCGAGGTCGAGGACCACACCCGTGTAGTCGTCGAACACCTCATGGTCCTCGAAGAAGGCGCACACGTCCTGCGTGATGGGATCGAGCTTGCGGCCGAGGGAGGACCACGACTTGCCGTAGATCGAATGGGAATGGGCGGCAGCCACCACGTCGGGACGGGCCGCGTGGATCTGCGAGTGGATGACGAACGCCGCGATGTTCACCGGCTTGTCCCCTTCGACCACCTCGCCCTTGTGGTTCACCAGGATCAGGTCGGACACCCGGATGTGCCCGAAGTGCACACCGAACGGGTTGACCCAGAAGTGGTCGGCCCGCTCGGGGTCGCGGGCGGTGATGTGACCGGCCACCCCCTCGTCGAACCCGAACTTCGAGAAGAGCCGGAATGAAGCCGCCAGGCGCTGCTTGCGGTGCAGACGCTCCTGATCGGGCGAGTCGAACACCATCTTCGATGGGAGCTGCACGATCTCGGGCACGTTTTCCTCCTGCACGGCGATGACAGCACGGGCCTGGTGTCCATGCCGCTCACTATCCTATGCCGCCCACCAGCCGCGGGCCGCTCTTGGAGGCACGGTCGGTGACCCCCCTCTACAGCTGTCCCTCCGCCGACCTGCAAGAGTGGCTGTCGCCGGCCATGGCGAGGCCCCACAGCCTCCCCGGTCGGAGGCAGCCCCGGAACGAGAGGGGAGGCACCGGCATCTACAAGGCGGCGATCCGCCGGAAGGTCCGACGCAACATCGCTTCGCTGGGAAGGGGAGAGGTCGGCCTCGCTACTCACCGCCTATGCCGCCGACGCCACCCTGGTCTTTCCCGGTGCGAGCTCCTGGGGCGGGGAGCACCGGGGGCGCCCGGCCATCGAGGCATTCCTCCGGCGGTTTGTCGAGGTCGGCCTGGTAGGCGAGCCCCACGAGATCCTGGTCAATGGGCCGCCCTGGAGAACCACCCTCTGCGTCCTCTTCACCGACCGGTCCGTGGACCCGAATGGCACGGTCGTCGATGAGAACCGCGCCGTCCTCTTTGCTCGGGTGGTCTGGGGGAAGATTGTCTACCAGGAGGACTTCGAGGACACCGTCAAAGCGGACCAGTTCGACAGGTACCTCGCCACACGCGGCTGATGACATCGACTGCCCGCGGCGTTCGACAGGCCCCACGCGAGTCATCGTTCTCGTCCGCCGGACAACATCTGGTCGTTGTCATCGCCAGACTGTCCGGACCGGTCGTGGTGCTAGGCAAAGTCTGGTGCCGCCCAAACGTAGGCAGTAGATTGCGACGGACAACGACCCGAGGTGCGACGCTCAGTCTTGTCACAGTCATGACGGGCCTCACCAAGGCGGATATGGCGACCTGCTCTGACACTAGCTCCACTGTCGGAGCCCGGCGAAGAAGGCGACATTGAGTAGACAGGACCATCCGCCACCGCCGATCCAGCCACTGCGGATGCCACGCAATTGCGCCAGTTCTGCGGAGTCGGGGAGGACTGTCCCGGGAGCACCTCACCGTCATGGAGGGCCTCGCCGAGCGTGGACACCGTATCGATCTGATCTACCGAGAGGGCGGTGACTTCACAAGGGACTGGGAATCCTGTTGTGATTCAACGACGCAGGTGGACCACCTGGCGCCAAGCTGGCGTCATGCATTGCGATTCTTCGTAGACGTCTTGAGAGGAGCACGTGCTGCTCGAAGGTGTCGCTCAGATCTCATCTACGCCTACAGCCCGAACTTCATCTTCTATGCGGTCGCAATCGGAACATTGTCTCGCACTCCCGTGGTTCTTTGGCTGGCATTCCAGGGACCCCCAAAGCAAATGACACGATCCTACCGATATGGGTTTAGGCATGTTCGGAAGATCATGTCGGTTTCCCAGGCAATCGGGAGACTCTGGTCACAGTCCGAGCTACATCTCGACGGGGTCGTCCCGGTATTGGCGGGCATCGAGACATGGACTACTACCGCCCGACGGCGGCGGGAAACATTCGGGACATCCGACACGAACTGGGCCTTGACAACAAGGACTTCGTCATCCTCTACACGGGACGCGTTGTCCCGGGCAAAGGCGTAGATGTGCTGTTGGACGCGCTTGCTCTACTTGAGGACGTCTCCACTGCGACATTGGTCATCACCGCCGGAGGTAGCGACGAAGGTATCGGTAGTTACCGTAAGGGCCTGCTCGAGCAATCGAAGAACCTGAACGTCGTCTGGACCCCGAGACGCAAGGACGTCGTACCACTTCTCCAGATGGCTGATGTGGCTGTGGTACCGAGCGAATTGTACGAGGCATTCCCGCGGGCGGTGTGTGAGCCCTTGGCATGCGGAGTTCCGGTCGTCGCGTCTGATAGGGGCGGGATCCCCGAGATCATGCAGGGCTGGCTGGCGGAATACCTGGTGCCCAGTGGTGACGCTCGTGCCCTAGCTGAAGCGATCCGGTCATTCGTTGGCTGGCGGGACGCGACCCTCTCGCGACCCTCAGCTCGCCGAACGATGTCGACGAGCAGTGGTCTCACGTCTATCTCTCCCGCGCTTCGTTGAGCAGATTGAGACCGAGCTTGTCTCGGCGATTGCCCCTCAACCAAAGTCAGTGACTCGTCAATCTACAAATTGAACGGCCAGCCCGACTGATAGGCGCAGTGGAGGATCTTCACGATGGCAAGAGGTTGCACGCCCCGGCGCACATCGTCAGCCCAGCACATCGACCGGGGGAGCGGCTCACCAGTTGGGGTTGGTCTCGTAGCCCACTCGGACTACAAGATCGCCGGTCAGTTGCTTGAAGCGGGCAACGTGGTCGGGACCAAGTCTTCTCTCTCCACTCGCCAGGCATGCCGGAACGGGCGTGGTTGCGAATTGCCCCACCTCGTTTGAGAGTCAAGCGATCTACTCCCTCCATCCCCATGCAGGCGGCTTTGTCGGACATGCGAAGCCACCGAAAATACTTGCTCAAACACCGCGTGCTCATCGGCAATCTCTTCAATAGCATCTTCGTAGCGGACTTCTAGGAACTCAGGCTGCTCATAGTTCCATTCGGCCATCGTTGCTCCCGACTTCGAGCTACCCAGCTGATCTCGGCCATCAACCCGTCATGCTCGTTGACCGAATGGAGGTACTCCTGATAGCTCATCCCGTCAAACTGGGCATCCGGCTTGTTGCACCAGGGTTCATCCGTTCTCTTGTGATACTCGTAGCCGGACACCACCATGTCGCGAGGATCCCGGATCAGGTGCACTCCCCAAAAGGCGCGACCATCCAAGAGCCCTTGATCGAACACCTCCGCACGCGAACACAAAATCGGTTCCCCGTAGAATCGGGCCGGTTTCGACGTACTGCCTCCGAAGTCCGTACGGCCGTATGACCGATAGCAGGACCTCTCTGAACCACACCCCTCCCGTCTTGTGGTGACTGCACAGGACGATGAGGCTCCGGTCTGCTCGCGACACGAACGGGTTTCGGGTAGCCCGGGCAAATCACGTCGCCCCGCCTGCCGATCCTCGTCGTCAAGGAGGGCGCGCCTCCTGCCGGCATCCTGTGCTGCCGACTGCTGGTCGCCACCGTCAGGGGGAGGCGTGTCTACGGCCACCTCCGAACAGCGAGTCACGAGGTTGTCCCGACCTGGGGCGATATTGATTTGAACTTGACATAATATACATTATCGGCGGTCGATGACAAGGTACACCGGTGAGTCGGTTCCCAGAACGAAACACCTACTCAGGACGGCCGGGGAAATCGTAGAACAGCTCGGATACCCCACGAACCCGTGTGACCGTTCACCCGGTATGGCGCCCGCACGATTGGAGGGCTGCACCTTCCGTTCCTAAGCATCGCGCCATCAAGTGCTGCTCGGAGAAGTCACGCCGGCGACGGCTGGCGATGAATTGTGCCGCCACCCTATGGGGTTCTGTGCCGGCCCTTTACGTCACAGTGACGTATCCCTGTGAGTGGCCGAGGGACGGGCGACTGGTCACCGGCCACTTCGATGCATTTCGTCATCAGTGGAAAACGTCGGTTCGGGGGAGGAGTCGTCGTCATGGCCGGTCTCATCCGCAACCGCCTTGTGTACCGGAAGGCTGTTTCCGGGCTGGTTATCGTCCTTGGGGCGGAAGCGTGGTTTCTCGGACAGTCTCGACGGCGGGTGCAACGGGAATCGACCACTGGATTGCTGGCATGTATCAAGCGACCGCTCCGGGCACGGGGCACCCCGCCGGTGTTCCTGATGGTGCTACTTGCCGATCCTTCCGCCGTGATTTCTGGTGCCAAGGGGTCGTGGTCTGTACGGAAGCCCAACCACACGGTCGTGACGGGGTCCCGGTTGATGGTCCACCCTCTTCACTCCACAAGCGGCGCTCCATACTGCGCTTCCCATTTCATTCGAAAATGGTGAGGATGAGCAGAGCAGACCTTGCAGTCCTTGGCGAACTCCGCCGGATAAGTGAGCGTCACCAGCAAGAACGGGAACGGACCCTACGAGATCGCCGCACAGACCTTCGCCAGACGGCGTCGTGACCTCTGGCTGGATTCCCGGATCAGGGAGCGCTGGCCCCGACCCCGATGCTCGCGAGCACCTTCGCACTGCGGGAACTAGTCTCCTCGGATCATGAGTTTCTTGCAACGTTCACGCCAGAGCATTGTGTTTCGCTCTCGCCGGCAGCTGAACAAGGTGAAGCAATGGTTCTCCGAAGAGGACCGCCTCCAGCACATGGTCGGTCCGCCGGGGGTTTGGAAGGACAATCAGGAGTTCCAAGTTGAGTTCCTCCGTGCCATGGGTCTCTCGCCATCGGACTACCTGCTCGAGATCGGCTGCGGTCCATTGCGGGCCGGCATCGTGCTGATCGAATACCTCGGAATTGGACGGTACGCGGGCATCGACGTGCGTCCCGCCGTCATAGCTGAAGCCGAACGCCAGATCTCCAAACATGGCCTTAGCGCCAAAAAGCCCGAGGTCCTAGTCTCGTCGAGCTTCGGGCGCGATGAACTCGGCGACCTGCGCTTCGACATGATTTGTGCGTTCCACGTCTTGTATCACTTCGACGACCCTCTCGTGGATGAGTGCCTCGCTGAAGTCTCCCGCCGACTGAAGCCATCTGGGGCTGCTTACGCCAACGTAAATGTGCACACCCCCTCCGGCCGGTGGAAACAGTTCCCCTTCCTCCAGCGTCCAGTCGAGTTCTACCAAGAGGCTGGTTGCCGCTGTGGACTCGAGGTCGAAGTCGTGGGCAACTTGCGCGACTTCGGTTTCCCGACCACGATCCCTGGCCACCGCGACCCGATGCTTCGCTTCACGCGAGTGACCGCATAGCCTCCGGAGGCACCATGTCAGGACCGTTGCCGGCACCCGGTAGCGGGTGCCGGAGGCCTCGACACCCATGGCCGCAAGCTCGTGTCGAGGCTGGTCTCGCCGCGTCGCTTCGCTGACCCCTCCCCGTTACCCCATCTCGTTGAACTCTTACTGCCGGACCGGTTCGACGACGAAGCCCGCGAGCTCCTCGGAGGCCTCCAACAGGTGATCGAGGGCTTGCCGGAAGGTTTTCACCCCCGACTTGCCGGCGATATCCGAGCGCACGTCCTCGACGGCCGATTCGAGCTGGTACAGCTTGTCGTGCAATGTGCTGAGGTCCCCTTCGGCCACGATGATCTGCCCGGCGGGAACCTGCAACGAGTCCGCCCGGCGACGCGCCTCGTAGGCTCGCTGACGGTGGGAGGGACTGCAGAACCTTCGGGGGCGCCCGGCGCCGGACCGCTCCCCCATCGGGCGGTGACACCACTCACATCGTTGGGAACTCGATGATTTCGTCACATGACGATATTAGCCGGCTGGGATCCTCCTGGCGGCCGACGGTGCAGTCGCCGCGAGCGGTTCGCCGTGGCCGCCGGCCGTGGTGTCCAGCGGCCCGACGCCGCGCCTCCTCGCTCGGAGCGGCGGATAATCTCCGGTGGGAGCGACTCCGCTATGGACCATGACCCAGACGAGCTGATCTTCGACGATCTCTACGGTGACGAGGCCCATTTCCGCACCTGTGGGCGGTGCGGGGCCCGCACCTCGCCACGCTGGTCGGAGTCGGCCTGCCTCGAGGAGGCTCGTCGTTACGGGTGGCGTCGAGTGGCCGCCTCCGATCGCCCCGGCGCCCGCCGGATGGACCTGTGCGGGACCTGCGCCGAGGAAGCCGGCTTCGGGCCGCCCTTGGCCGGCTGGGGCTACTGACTCAGCTTCAGAAGGACTGGTCCCCTCAGGACGGGAGGTCGACGGTCGTCAGGTCCTCGGCCACCACCACGTCGCCCTGGAAGACGGTCCTCGCCTGATCGATCCACTCCTGTTCCCCGCCGGGCGCGGGCGCCGGCACCAGATGGGTGAGCACGACGGTGCGGACCCCGTTGCGGGCGGCCGTGCCGGCGATGTCGGGCACGGACGAGTGGTAGTCGAGCACATCGGTGAGCCGCGGCAACCCGAGCTGCTCGATGAGGTCGCGCCGCACCGCGGTGTGGACCAGCACATCGGCCCCAGCACACAGCGCGTCGAGACCCGGGCACGGCACGGTGTCGCCGGCGATGACCACCGATCGACCCCCCTCGTCGATGCGGTACCCCACCGTCGGCCGCACCGGGGCGTGATCGGTGGGCGCCGCCCAGACCTGGACGCCGTCGTGGTCGAAGACCACGCCCTCCTCGACTTCGGTGACATCCGCCGACGGCCGCCAGGTGAGGTCGTCATGATGGTCCAGGCGGTAGCCGATGTCCCACTCGAGCACGGCCACGGTGGCCGCGGCCAGGGCCGCCGTTCCCACCGGGCCGAACACCGGCAGCGGAGCCGGCGCGAAGGAGGTCACCCAGCGGGTGGTGATCACGTCGTTGAGGTCGGTGATGTGATCGCTGTGCAGGTGGGTGAGGAACAGCCCCCGCACGGCATTGGCCCCCGAGCCCGCCGCCGCGGCCCGCATCAGCACTCCCCTACCGCAGTCGAAGAGCAGATCCCCCGCGGCGGTGCGGACCAAGGTGGCCGGTCCGGCCCGTCGGGGGTCGGGCAGGGGGCTGCCGCTCCCCAGGACGACGACCTGCATGGCTCGTGCACCTCCCGCGTGCTGCGTCGGACCGGCCGCGGCCTGGCCCGGCTCTGGATATTATGACAGAAACTCTGACAGATTAACCACTGCCCTGACCCATAGCCTCGGTCTGGCTCCCGGGGCTGCGAAAGGAAATCATGCCGAGCAACCCTGCCCTCACCCTCCGATACGGCACCATCGACCCGGAGTATGGCCGCCGGTTGGCCACCACGCCGGCGGCCGAGGACGGCCCGGTGTGGATGGTCAACCTCATGAAGTACCGTCCGACCGCCGACTATTCCGACGGGCGGGGGCGGGGGGAGTGGCCGCGAGGCCGACGACCGCTACGCCCCGATCGAGTCATTGGCCGCGGTCGGGGCCGAGGTGGCCCTGTTCGCCGATGTCGAGGAGCAGCTGCTCGGCGACGAGCCCCGTTGGGACCGCATCGCCGTGGTCAAGTACCCCACGCGTCGCTCCTTCATCGACATGCAGTCGAGACCGGAATTCGTGGAGAAGCACACTCACAAGGACGCTGGTATGGAACGCACGATCATCATCGGTGGCCAACCGTTCGCTCCCCCGGCGTTGCCCGACGACCGGCCCGAGTGGACAGAGGTCCCCCATCCTCCGACGGCCGACGACGGGCCGGTCATCGTGATGCACGTGTTGCGGTTCCACGAGGGCCAGGCCGACACCAACATGGTCCAGTACCAGGAGTCGGCCGGCACGATCGCCGTCCCGCACGGCCTGCGCCTCCCGGCGTGGTTCAAGGCGGAGGGCACCATCGTCGGGGACGGGAGATCCTGGGACCAGGTCCGGTTCAACGCCTTCCCGAGCAAGGCCGCCTTCATGGCCGTGGTGTTCGACCCCGGACGGCTCGAGGCCCAGCACAACCACCGTGAGGTAGCGATCGCCGACACCTACACGATGATCCTCCGACCGTCCATCGACCGGCTCGAACGATCGATCAGCTCCTAGACGTCGCCTCGGACCGAGACCCGCCCCCTCGGGCTGCCCGGCGTCGACGTCCACCGTCGGCACCATAGAGGTCGACTGCTCGGCCGTCCCGGCCCACTGCTCATCCCCCGCCGCGAGCGCCGGACCGGTGAGCTAGCCCCCGAACGGGCGGTCGTCCGCATCCACCACGGTGACCAGGACGCTCAGGTCGACGGGCCCTTCGATCGCCTCGGCTCTTCCGACCCGGTGGTGCGGGCGAGCCGAGATTGACCCACCCGAGCAACCGCTCGTCGTCGGCCAACCCGAACAAGGTCCGGACCGGTCCGGTGTCGACCACCGCCGCGCTCTTCCATACCGCCCCGAAGCCGAGTGCGGTGGCCGCCAGCACCACCGCATAGCCGGTGCACGAGGCCGAGGCGACCTGCTCCCAGACCGGGACATTGGACTCGGGGTGCGTCGAGGCGATGAGGGCCACCGCGGACGGCGCGGCGTGGGCCTTCCCCCGCATTTTGGCCACCGCCGCTTCCGGCTGGCCCGGACCGCGGAGCTCGCGCAGGCCCGCCTCCAACGCGTCGGCGAACCGGTCCTGGCCGGCGCCGGTGATCACGGCGAACCGCCAGGGGCGCAGGCCTCCGTGGTCGGGCACGGTGGTAGCCGTGCGCAGGATGAGGGCCAGCGCCGCATCATCGGGGGCCGATCCGTCGCGGCTCGGCTCGGCCCGGGGGGCGCCCAACCGCTCGATCTCCTGGCTGCCGGCGTCAGCATGCCATCGGGCGCGGCCGGGTCCCGCAGCCGTCACAGTTGGGTTCGGGTCGAGGCTTCGATGCACCCACCGTAGAAGACCTGCTGGTGTCGGCGCACCTCCGGCACAAAAAGTCTGGGCGACTAGCTCCCGGTCTGGGACTTGCTCGTGGACCCCAGGGTGACGGTCACCATCATCTGCGCCTGGCCCCGGTAGAGACCGATCTTGACGCTCTGCCCCGGCTTCTCGCTTTGCACTGCGGTGGCCAGCTGGTCGGCACTGGTCACCGCCTTGCCGTCGAAGGAGGTGATCACGTCGGCCTGCTGCAGGCCGGCCACCGTCGGCCGGTGACCCACTCGACCACCTGCGGTCACCACCGCTCCCTGGCTGGGGACGAAGTTGTACTCACTGCGAAGCTGGGGGGTGAGGGTCTCGAGCGACACGCCGAGGAACGCCGGTGCCGGTGGCGGTCTGAGGCCTGATCGACTTGGCCCGCAGCGACGGGAGGAGTTTGTTGATCTTGTTGGAGGGGATGGCGAACCCGATGTTCTGGGCCTGGGACGAACCGTCCGAGCTCCCCGCCACCGCCGTGTTCATGCCGATGACCTTGCCCGAGCTGTCGACCAGCGGCCCACCCGAGTTGCCCGGGTTGATGGCCGCGTCGGTCTGGAACATGTTGGTCAGGGTCTCGGTGGCCGTTGCCCGCCGGTCGCTGGCCTGCACCGTCCGGCCACGTGGCGGAGATGATCCCCTGGGTGACCGTCGGGATGCCGGCCGACAGGCCGAGGGCGTTGCCGATGGCGACCACCGCGTCGCCCACCTGGACGTTGTCGGAGTTGCCGTAGGTCACCGTCGGCAGGTTCGAGGCCCCGTTGATCTGGAGGAGGGCGATGTCGTTGGTCGGATCGGTGTCGATCAGCGTGGCCGGCATGGCGGTGGTCTTGCCGTAGAGCGTCACCGTCATGGTGGTAGCCCCCGAGATCACGTGGTTGTTGGTGATCACCTCGCCATTGGAGGTGATGATCATGCCCGTGCCTTGGTCCTCCTGGACGCCCCCGCCCGACCCGCCCCCGAAGAGCCCCTGCGACGCGGGCGCCGGTGACTTGGCGTCGATGGAGACCACCGCCGGCAGCACCTTGGCGATAACCGACTCGATGTTGGTGGTGCCGTTGAGGAGCGCCGGCCCGGCCGAGATCTCCTTCACCGTGGTGGAGCCGGCGTCATGGTTGGTGGCGGCCACGATGCCACCTCCGATCAGGGCACCGACCAGCGCCGCCGCCACCGAGACGATGGCCCACAGCCAGCCCGGCGACCGCTTGCCGCCCGGCCGCGGGTCCTCGGTGGCCGGTGACGGCCCGACCGGGCCCCACACCGGGACGACCGAGGAGGACGGCGGGCCAGCCGGCGGCTGGTACGGAGACCGGGGGTCGACCGGGGGCGGAGGTGGCGGGGGCGCCGGGCCCCACGCCGGCTGGTAGCCGGAGACGCCGGCTGGCGGCACCGGAGGCACCGGCTCGGTCGGCGGGGGCCGCACCTCGGCCGTCGGCTCGCCGTTGGCCGGGCCGAGAGGCACCGCCGAGGTGGACGGCGGTGCCGGGGGCGGCGTCGGGGCGGTCGGGGCACCGCCGGTCGGTTCCTGCTCCCCGGGCTGACCCTCGGCTTCCGAATGCTCCATGACATGCCTCCTCGAACTGCTGGCTTCCGCCCGTCCGACCATTGGGTCCGCCGGACCCGGGTCTCGCCGGTGCCGACATCGTACGGCGGCAGTGCGCGGACAAACCCGCATTTCAGGGGGTTCTTACGGCCTTCTTAGGCCGCGGCCCGACGCGTCGGTTCGCGGCTCGACCGGCTCCGGCAGTAGCCTGTCGCCCGGTATGGCGCATCGCATCGAGGTCGAGCTCACCAGCCGGACCGGGGACTCCACCTGGACGTGGCGCGCCGCCGGGGCCAAGCAACCGCGCGGCACCGTCGACGCCGAGCTCGTCCCGGTCGGGTCGGAGGTGGGCTCGGTGCTGCGGGCCGAGGTGGAGACGACCCTCGACGGCACCACCGTGACCGCGCTCCTCCCCGGCAAGCCCAAGAGCGATGGTCGCCGCGCCGAACGGATCGAGGTGCTCGGCTCCGCCCCGCGTGGTCCGGACGTCAACGTCGTGCTGGCCGGGAAGCCCCGGCGGACGCGGGACGAGCGACGGGACGGCTCCTCTGACCGGGGGCGCCGGCCGTCCGACCGGCGCCCGGGTGCCGACCGGGCCCCGCGAGAGGGGGCCACCGCCCGGGGCCGCGGCGCCTCCGCACCTCCGTCCGGCGAGGCAGGGCCGGACCGCCGCCGGGCCGGGCCGGGCCGACCCGGAGGCCGGGCCTCCACGCAAGCGCGACAGCCCGCGTCGGTTGATCCCGTCGAGCACGTTCCGCAACGCCGCGCTCGGCCACGCTCCGACCCGAACAGCTGCCCGTGGCCGAGCAGCTCCTCCGGGGCGGCATCCCGGCCGTCCGCCACGCCATCGAGGAGCAGAACGGGCGGGCCAGGGCCGAGGGCCGGCCCGAGGTGACCCCCGGGCCCCTCCTGGCTATGGCCGAACAGCTCCTCCCCCTGGTCAACCTGGCCACCTGGAAGGACCGGGCCTCGGCCGCCCGGGCGGCCGGCAAGGACGTGGCCCTCCGCGAGCTCCGGTCGATCGTGGCCTCCTCCTCGACCGTGAGCCTGGACGAGGAAGGCACCGAGATGGCCGCGGCACTGCGCACCTCCCTGGAGCGAGCGGGTCACCGCCCTCCGCGATCGTTGGGTCGACCGCATCACCTCGGCGCTCGACGAAGGTCGGGTGGCCGAGGCCGTGCGGGCCTCCATCCGGCCCCCCGAGCCGGCGGCCCGGCTCTCGGCCGAGTTGGCGGTCCGGCTGGCCGATGCCGCCGGGCAAGCCATGTCGGCCGACGCGTCGGCGGAGGACTGGCTCGCCCTGCTCGATCTGGTGGTCGACTCCCCGGTCCGCCGAACGGTCAAGCCCCGGGGCCTGCCGGCCGGTGCCGACGAGACGCGTGCTGGCCGCCGCCCGGAAGGCATCCGGCTACGTGCCCGAGCTGGCCCGGCTCATGGGCATCCCGATACCCCCGCCGCCGGGCCCCCGCCGGCCGGTACCGGCCCGCTCGGTCCAGGGTCGGCGCGCCTCCTGAGCGCGGACCGGTCGTCGCTCGGTCACCCGAGCGACCGGTACATGGTCGAGCATGCGGGCCTTGAACCCGGCCGACTCGAAGAAGTTCTTCGCCTGACGGTCACCCGGTAGGGCGATGCCGTCGATGCCGTCGGCACCATGGTCGGCGAACCACCGGACGGCTGCGGCCACCAGCAGGTGCCCGATCCCGACGCCCCTCGCCTCCGGCTCGACGTAGCAGGCATCGAGCACGCCCCGCCGGACCTCGTCCCGGCCCGCTCGGCCAGGTGACAGGAGGCGAAGGCGGTGACGACCCCGTCGAGCGTGCCCGCCAGGACCAACCGCTCCGGGCACCCCGACACCGCCGACGATGCGGTCGGCCAATCCGGTGCCGTCCGCGGCAGAGGGATCGGAATCGAAGAGCAGCGAGCCGCCGCGCTGGCTGGTGAGACCGGCCACGAGCTCGCCGACCAGCTCCCGGAGGCGGGGCTCATCCTCGGCCGTCGCCGGGCGGACCGCCCCCCTCCCTCTCTCCGACCGACACGAGCCCGGTGGTCCGGGCTCAGGACCGCTCGTCGAGCAACTGGTCGACCCGGCTGAGGATGGTCCGCCGACCACGGGTGGAGGCCTCGTAGGTCCGTACCGACACCAGCTCGGCCCGGTCGAGGCCGTCGAGCCGCTGGACCACCTGGGAGGCCGAGAGGGTGTCGAACCCCGGGATAGCGAGCGTCGACGCCGGCGGCACGTGCCCGTTGCCCCCGGTGGCGTGGCCGGTGGCCGGGGCCCGGGGATCGCCCCACCGGTACGAGCGCCGGTCCCCGGCCCGACCGGGCACCGGTTCCCTTCTCGGTCCCGGCGGCGGCGTTCTGCCGAGCAGCCCACCCGAGCGGCGGTGGAGCTCCCTACGGCCGGTCCGCACCGCGAACTGCCCGACCGC
Source organism: uncultured Acidimicrobiales bacterium (assembly GCA_963727075.1). Lineage (GTDB taxonomy): Bacteria > Actinomycetota > Acidimicrobiia > Acidimicrobiales > RAAP-2 > Bog-756. The sequence goes on along the minus strand of CAVSET010000006.1, from coordinate 633,747 downwards.
CCGGGCCGAGTTCACCCGGACACCCAGGTGCTCGCGACCCTTGGCCGCCAGTCGCGGCAGTTCTTCGACCGCGGACACCGCCATGCCGGCCGGGGCGAAGACCAACAGGTCCAACAGTCGCTCGTGGAGCGATCGACCCTCCGGCTCGTCGTCTTGTGGCTCTGCCATCCTCGGCTCGACTCCTGTCACACGCAGTCGCGACAGACCATCTTCTTCCGGTCCGCGAGCTGGTTGGGATGCTTGACCAGGAAGCAGGACCGGCATACGAACTCGCCGGGCTGCTTGGGCAGCACCCGTTCCACGCCGTCGGCCGTCCGGTCCTCCGGCTCGGGTGGCTCCTCGTCGTCCTCGACCTCCTCGACGACCAGGCGCTCCTTCAGGATGGTGTCCAGGCTGGCCTCGACGTCCTCGTCCTCGGGTTCCTCCTCCTCGTCCTCCTCGGACTCCTCCGCCGGCCTTGGCCGGCGCCTTGGCCCCCACCTCCGGCACGTCGACGATCTCGTCCGTCGTCGTCATCGGCGACTCCGCGGCATCGTCGTCCTCGTCGGGGATCGCCAACGTTTCGTCCTCGGCGATCAGATCGTCGTCTTCCGCCAGCTCGTCGAGGTCTCCCTCGACCAGCTCGTCGGGTCCTTCGACTTCGTCGAGTTCTTGTGGCATCTCGGTCTCTCGGTGTGAGTTTTGGCGGAGCATAGACGGTGGGAGGCGGGCCCCGTTCCGATGTCGTCGCCGCCTCGCCTGACCGGGCCGGCGTCCGACGGGTCGGCCCGGGAGCGGTCCCGGGCCTCTTCGGTCCGACGGCAACGAGCAGTCGGTCCCTCTTATTCCCGCCGGCCGGCTCGACCCACCGAACGGAGCGGACGGGTCGCTCGGCCCCTTCGGACCAGGCGGTCGGACCCAGGGGTCTTTGGCACCATTCCCCCGCTACCTGCGGACTGGCTGCTCCGCCGGTCTCGGGGGAATGTTTTCTACTCGATCCCCTGGGCCTCCTCCGCCTCTCACAGCATCCCCCCCTCGAGCACCACCCGACCGCGGTCGGTGCGGACTCGCTCTTCGGGGCGTCTGGGACTGGCCGCACGATAGGCCACCGACACCGGCGGTCGTCAAATGGTCTCCACCGCACGTCACCTGCGTGTTTGGGCAACTTCCCTGGTCAGCGGTTTGCCCGATTTCCCACTGCCGACACCGAATTCCGTCGCTCTTCGGCGCGGCGTTCGGCCTCCAGACGCTCGAGCTCGTCGGCGCCGAAGTCGACATGGGACATCGCTTCGGCCAGCAGGCGGTGACCGGCCCGCTCGGCGATCAGCCGGTGCATCTCCTGTGCCACCCACCGGTAGCTCGGGTGGCCTTGGGTCCCCGAGCGGAGCTCGAGGACATGCATGGCCTCACGGGCGTTCATCTGCATGGTGTAGCGGATGCGGTACGCCAGTGCCACGGCGTAGGCCGACTCCACCGGGAAGGTGGGCGCCAGCGCCTCGCACAGCTCGCGGGATCGCTCGAGGGACGCCGACGTAGCGCTCCGACACCCCGGCGCCGGTCGACCACGTCGGGCACGTCGTAGCCCAGGCTGGTGCCGAGCGGCTGCCACTCGATGGTGAGCATCCGATGCCGCTGCAAATCGCGGAACGCGCCGTAGTCGGTGACCACGTCGAACCGGTAGCCGGTACGTTCGAAGGCCCGGCCCGGGCCGGTGACGCCGGTTCGACCGCTCACCCACATAGGCGCGTAGCAGCGAGCGTTGCTCCTCCGCCCCGAGCCGGCCCACCCGCGCCGGCCACCTGCTCCTCGGTCGCCCCGGTGAGGGGGCTGCAGATGGCGGTGATGACCTTGTCCTCGCCTTCCGGATCGAAGTCGACCAGGGTGACCGAGGGCTGACCGGCGGGCCCTGACTGCCGCCCCGCGACCGGCCGGCCGAGGTCGGGGAAGGAGCGACTCGACCAGGGCGGCGCTGTCCCGCCCGGTCTGGGCCAGATAGTCGGACCACGCCCCGCCCCGGTCCGGGCGGTCCACCCGTTGGAGGAACGAGGGGATCACCTTGCGCAGCTCCTCCAGCATCAGCTCGGCGTACCGACGGGCCTCCGGCGAGCGGATGGGACCGCATGCGGAGCAGCAACAGCTCGTAGGACTGCCCGGTGCCGTAGATGCCGACATTGGACAGCGAGGCCGCCGGCAGCAGGCCGCGCAGGGCGTCGAGTGCCTTGGCCCGCACCGCCTGGCGGTGGACGAAGTCCGAGTCACCGGGGCGGCGCGGATGCGCGGTGGGACAACCAGGCCTGGGCCTCCTCGAGCAGCTCGCCGTAGGTGTCGAACATCCGGTCCATCTCGCCCACGTAGCGGGCGCCGAGCGGCGAGTCGAGCAGGACCGGGTCGCGGTAGTAGCGGTAGTGGCCGGAGGTCGAGACGGTTGTTGTAGGGGATGTAGCGGGTCGACTGCTCGAGGTAGGCCATGAGCCGGCCCCGCTCGAGCACCTTGGTGAGGACGTTGGAAGCCTGCTCGCAGGCCAGGTGGACGCCTCCGAGCTGGGCCACCGAATCGTCGCCGTACTCGAAGAAGACCCGCTCGTAGAGGTCCTCGGCCCGCCGCGAGGCCGACGGTGGCGTCCAGCGTGGCGTCGCCGGCGATGTCCAGCTCGCCGACGAACTCGTCGAGGAACAGCCGGCGGAGGCTCTTCGGCGAGCGCGAGTACCGGGCGAACAGGGCACCCTTGACCACTTCAGGCAGGTTGACCAGGGCGAACACCGGCTGGTCCAGGTTGGTGACATAGCGGCGGAGGACGTCTTGCTCCTCAGCGCTGAAGGTCTCCACGGCATAGGGGAACATGCCCGGATCACACTACGACGGCACGGGCAGGTCAGGCGCGGACCCCAGCGCGGCCGGGTCGTCGGCCCCCACCACGCCCCGCCGGAGGAGCGAGACGGCCAGGCCGGCATCCTCGCGGGTGCGCGGCATGCCGGGGCCGCCTCGGCCAGCTGGCGGATGAGGTCGATGAGCTGGCGTACGTTTCGCACGAAGTCGCCAGGGGCGATCTCGGTCTCTGCGGAGCACCGAGTCGAGGGTCGCCCCCTCGGCCCAGCCGACGACGGCCCGGGCCAGTCCGGCATCGGGCGCCCGGGTGCGGCGCAGCCCCAGCCGCCGCTCGTCCTGACGGAGGGCATCCGCCATGGCGCTCGAGCACCTGCGAGCCGATCGGCGACCACCCGCCCCCGAGGCGGACGGGCTTCGTCCCCGGCTCGCCGGGTCTCGAAGGTCAGCGCCGAGACCACGCCGGCGAGCAAGGCCGGGCCGAGCCCGTCGAACACCCCTCGGCCGCAGCGCGTCGGCTACCAGCAGGTCCGACTCGTGGTAGATCGAGGCCAGGGTGGCCCGGCCTCGGTGAGCCGCCAGCCGTCGACGAAGCCCCGCTCCTCGAGCACGGACAGCCGCCGGTCCAGCTGGGTGGCGAGCGAGACCGACCCGGAGGCGGCCTGCCATTGACCGTAGGAGGAGGCCAGCAGGGCGTGGGCCTCCTCCCTCGACCACCGGCGCACCAGGTTGACCGCCAGGTTGTAGGTGGGGTGGAACGACGAAACCAGATCGGGAGGCGGGGCGGTGGCCGTGCGGGCCACTTCGCCGAAGGGCACCGCCGCCGACCACAGCACCATGGCGTGCCCCACGGTGTCGATGCCCCGCCGCCCGGCCCGTCCGGTCAGCTGGCGGTACTCCCCCGAGGTCAGCGACGAGGCGTCCGGTCCCCGGAACTTGGCGAATCGCTCGACCACCACGGTGCGGGCGGGCATGTTGATGCCGAGGGCCAGCGTCTCGGTGGCGAACACCACCTTCATCAGGCCCTCGGAGAAGCATTGCTCGACGGCCTGGCGGAAGGCCGGGACGAGCCCGGCGTGGTGGGGCGCGATGCCCGCCTCGAGGGCCGCCGACCACGGCCCGTAACCCAGGGTGCGGAGGTCGTCGTCCCCGAGCCGCTCGACCGCCGCCTCGGTCAGCGCGCGGATCCGCTCCCGCTCCTCCGGCGTGGTCAGCCGCACACCGTCTCGCAGGCACTGCCGGGTGGCGTCGTCGCACGCCGCCCGCGAGAAGATGAAGGTGATGGCGGGGAGCATGCCCGGCATCGGCCAGGTACTCCACCACCTCGACCCGGCGGGGGGCCCGGTAGCGGTGGTGCGGGTTGCGCCGGCGGCGCTCGTCGAGGGCGAGCGCCCTCGGGGTTGGGCCGGTCCCCTCGCAGGAGCGGGATGACCGTGAGCCCGTCACGCCTCCGCTCGGCCGAGGCGTAGTGGTGGTGGAGCGTGACCGGCCGGTGGTCCTCGACGATGACCCTCGTGGTCCCCCGGACCGACGTCAGCCAGGCACCGAAGTCGTCCGCGTTGCTGACGGTGGCCGACAGGCTGACGAACCGCACCGTCGGGCGGCGTGAGCACCAGCACCTCCTCCCACACCGACCCGCGATAGGGGTCCTGCAGGTAGTGGACCTCGTCGAGGACCACTACCTCGAGGCCCTCGAGGACCGGCGAGCGGGAGAACAGCATGTTGCGGAGGACCTCGGTCGTCATCACCACGATGGGGGCCCGGGGCTGGTGGGAGACGTCCCCGGTCAGCAGCCCGACCCGGTGCTCGCCGTAACGGCGGGACAGCTCGACGAACTTCTGGTTGGAGAGGGCCTTGATCGGCGTGGTGTAGAAGGTCTTTCCGCCCCGTTCAAGGGCCTGCGCCGCGGCATAGTCGGCGATCAGGGTCTTGCCCGACCCGGTCGGGGCGGAGACCAGAACCGATTCGTCACGGTCGAGGGCGTCCATGGCCCGGGTCTGGAACTCGTCCAGCGCTGAACCCGAGCTCCTGCTCGAAGCGCTCCCGCCGCGCCCTCGCTCCACCGTCGGCGGCGCTCCGGGGTGCCCCCCGAACCCGCCCGTCCTTCATCGCCGCAGGAGCTTCCCGACCACGATCGACAGTTCGTAGAACAGGTAGAGGGGGACGGCCATGGCCATCATCGAGAACGGATCCGAGCTCGGGGTCACCACCCCGGCCACCACCACGATGAGCACGATGGCCCACCGCCGCCACGAAGACAGCTGCGCCGGCGACAGCACACCCGGCCAGCTCGAGGGAGACCAGCAGCACCGGGAACTCGAAGGTGAGTCCGAACACCGTCATCAGCAGGACGATGAGGCTCAGGTACTTGGTCGGGATCGAGGATCTGGTGCAGGCTCGGCCCCCCGATGGTGTCGAGGAAGTTGAGGGCATGGGGGAAGGTGACGTACGCCACCACACACCCCAGGGCGAACAGGGCGATCGAGGCCACGATGAAGGGGATGGCATACCGCTTCTCCTTGGGGTTGAGTCCCGGCGTGATGAAGCGCCACAGCTCCCACAGCAGCACCGGTGACGAGAGGAAGAGCCCGCCGTAGGCGGCGATCTTCACCCGCAGGGCCAGGCCGTCCAAGGGCCCGGTGATGTAGAACCCGCAGTGGGTGGGGGCCACCTGGCAGTAGGGATGCTTGAGGAACGAGAGGATCCAGGGGTAGACGAGGAAGGCCGCCGTGGCCGCCAACACGAAGGCCACTGCCGAGATCAGCACCCGGGTGCGGAGCTCGCGTCAGGTGCTCGACGAGGGTCATCGAGTCCGGCGTGGGCCGGGCCTCGCTGCGTCGCTTCAGGGAGATGGCCATGACCCTCGGGTTCGCTCGGGGACCCTGCACCGCCGCAGCTCCGGTCCGGTCAGTTCATCCCGGGGTCATCGGGAACGACCCCGCCGGTGGATCGGACCTGGTGGACGATCCCGCCGGGGTCGGCGATCAGCACCCCGGGGACGGCCGGCGGCCTCCTCGGAGGCCCGTACCGATGCCGGCCGGTCGGTTGGCGTCGGCCGCCGGCTGCACCGCGTCGCCCTGCACATCGGGTGGTTCGGAGCCGTTGACCGACCCGGATGTCGCCTCGTTCTCGGCGCCGTGGGCGTCGGCCAGGTTGTCGAGGAACGAGATCGGGGACCGCACCGCCTGGGCGATCTGTCTCGGTCGAGGGCAGGTCGGGGAACGAGCCCCGCACGTCGGACTCGAGCCGCTCGCGGAACCGCCGGAAATCACCCCACAGGCCACCGATCTGCCTGGCCATCTTGGGCAGCTTGTCCGGACCGAGCACGATGAGGGCCACCACCAGGATGACCAGCACCTTGGCCGGGCTGAGGAACGGCACGAACCCGAGTGTACCGGCGCCAGCGGTGGCGGCTGCCGAGCGGTCAGACCGCCGGTGCCAGGGCCTCACCAGGTCCCCTCCGAGGCCGGGCGGGTGACCGGGCCGGGCCCGGCTCCTGGAGCACCAGGACCAGCGCCACCAGCACCACCACGCCCAGCACCGACAGGACCGCAATCCAGGTCCCGTCGGTGAGCGGCCAGGCGACGAAGGCCATCTTGCCCGACGATGAGGTTGCCGCGGGATCGGGCCGAAGTACCGGCTGTCCTCCGAGTCGGTCCGGTTGTCCCCCATGACGTAGTACTCCGCCGGCCGGGACGGTGAAGGGGTGGTTGAGGCTGAACGCCTCCGGCAGCGGGCTCGGGGAGGTGACCGGGGCCGGGTTGGGCAGCCACGGCTCCGACAGCGGCTTGCCGTTGACGTAGACCCGGCCACCGGCACAGCGCGACGGTGTCACCGGGCAGTCCGATGACCCGCTTGACCAGATCGGCGTAGTCGGCCTGCTCGAGGGGTGGCCGGCGGAACACCACCACGTCGCCGCGGTCCACCCCGTGGAGGCGGTAGCTCAGCTTGTCGACCACGATCCGGTCGCCCACCTGCAGGGTGGGGAGCATCGAGCCCGACGGGATGTAGAACATCTGGGCCACAAAGGCACGAACCCCGACGGCCAGCAGGAGGGCCACCACCAGCACCGCCAGCCATTCGAGCAGCCACCGGCCCGACCGGCGCGCCCCGACCGCTCCCCCGGTCGGGCCGGGGCGGCGCCGGGCCGTCCCGTCACCGTCGCGGGCCGGCCGCCCGAGCGACGGCACCGAGTCGGGGCGGTCCGCAGGTCACATGGGCCGGGCGGGGGGTCGGCTCCGCCATCGGCGATACCCGGCCATGGTCGGCGGCGGGTCGGCCGCGGCGCCCGATGTCAGGGTTCTGGAGGTCGGGTGGCACCAGGGAGCGAGGCTACTCCACCGACCCCCGCGCGTTCTCCTCGGCGCCGGTCTAGAGGCCCTTGATGTGGCCGAGCGGCCAGACCACGGCCACCGGCGCGGCCCACGATCAACGACCTCGGGATGGGACCGAAGAACCGGCTGTCCTCGGAGTCCTTCCGGTTGTCCCCCATGACGTAGTACTCACCCGGCGGGATCTTGACCGGGCCGGGCAGGTCGAACTCGGGATGGGAGTCGCCTCCGGACAGCGGGCCGGTGTAGCTCTGCGAACCGGGCGGCAGCCACGGCTCGGCCAGCCGGTTCCCGTTGATATAGATGGCGCCGTTCTTCGACGAGATGGTCTCCCCCGGCAGTCCGATCACCCGCTTCACCAGGTCGGCATAGGCCTGGTCCTCGAGCGGCGGACGGGCGAAGACCACGATGTCCCCCCGGTGGGGATCGTGGAAGCGGTAGCTGAGCTTGTCCACGATGATCCGGTCGCCGATCTGGAGGGTGGGCAGCATCGACCCGGACGGGATGTAGAACGACTGGACGACGAAGGTCGCGGAGCAGCACCGTGCCGAGCACCACGGCCACGAGGATGATCCCCCACTCGATGACGGCCCGCCGTCCCCGCCCCCGGCCCCGGGCCGTGTCGCCAGTCGACCGAGGCGTGTTCCTCCTCGGCCAGCAGCTCGATGCGCTGAACGCGTTCGCTTCGCCGGGGGGTTGGGTGGCCACAATCAGGGGACGCTACCGCAGGCAGCGCACGCGGCTTGGGTCGACCGGCACCACCGAGGCGGGCCTCCGGTGCCGGCTGATCACAGCCCGGCGATCAGTTTTTCCACCCGATCGTCCTTCGACTTGAAGGGATCCTTGAGCAGCACGGTCCGTTGCGCCTGGTCGTTGAGCTTGAGGTGCACCCAGTCGACGGTGAAGTCGCGCCGGCGCTCCTTGGCCTTCTTCACGAAATCACCCCGCAGCCGGGCGCGGGTGGTCTGTGGCGGGGTGGACATGGCCGACACCGATGTCCACGTCGTCGCAGATGCGGTCGAGCTGGTCGTGGTTCTGCAGCCGGTAGTAGAGGCCGCGGCTCCGGTCGACGTCGTGGTACTGGAGGTCGAGTAGCGAGACGGTGGGGTTGTGCAGGGAGAGGCCGTGGCGGTGGCGGTACCGGTCGATGAGGCGGTACTTGGCCGCCCAGTCGCACTCCCGGTGCAACGACAGGGGGTCGGACTCGAGGCCCTTCAGGCAGTGCTCCCACATATCGAGGGCCTGGTCCTCCTGCGGGGAGAGGCCCTGCCGGTCGCGGTAGCGAATGGCGCGCTGGAGGTACTCGCCCTGGATGTCGAGGGCGCTCATCTCGCGGCCGTTGGCCAGTCGGACCGGACGGCGGCAGGTGATGTCGTGGCTGATCTCGCGGATGGCCCGGATCGGGTTCTCCAGGGTGAGGTCCCGCATCACGGTGGAGGGGTCCTCCAGCATGCGGAGCACGATGCTGGTCGCCCCCACCTTGAGGAAGGTGGCGTACTCGCTCATGTTGGAGTCCCCCACGATGACGTGGAGCCGCCGGTACCGCTCGGCGTCGGCGTGGGGCTCGTCGCGGGTGTTGATGATCGGGCCGGCTGCGCGTGGTGGCCGACGACACGCCCTCCCAGATGTGCTCGGCCCGCTGGCTCAGGCAGAAGACCGCGCCCCGGGCCGTCTGGAGCACCTTGCCGGCCCCGGCGTAGGCCTGCCGGCTGACCAGAAAGGGGATGAGCACCTCGGTGTAGTGGGCGAAGTCGTCGCGCCGGCTGGTCAAGTAGTTCTCGTGACATCCGTAGGAGTTGCCGGCCGAGTCGGTGTTGTTCTTGAACAGGTAGATGTCGCCCCGGATCCCCTCCTCCGCGGAGTCGGGCCTCGGCCCCCTCGACCAGCGAGGAGAGGATCCACTCGCCGGCCTTGTCGTGGACGACCAGCTCGGCGATGTCGTCGCACTCCGGGGTGGCGTACTCGGGATGGCTTCCCGACGTCGAGGTAGAGGCGCGCCCCGTTCTCGAGGAACACGTTGGACGAGCGACCCCAGCTCACCACCCGGCGGAACAGGTAGCGGGCCACCTCGTCGGGGCTCAGCCGCCGCTGGCCGCGCAGGGTACAGGTGACCCCGTACTCGTTCTCCAAGCCGTAGATCCGCTTGTCCACTTCCCTCACGGTACCGTGAGAAAAGGCCGGTCCCACGAATCCGCCGTCCGCCGAGGCCATCCAGCCAGCAGCGACTCCAGCTCCCCGTCCACCAGCCGGCGGAAGGCCCGCCGCCCGTTGCCCGGGGACAGGACGGCCACCTCGAGGTCGGCGCCGGCCAGCGTGCGATCCGGTCCGGCCAGGGCGTCGACCGCGGCCCGCAGCGGCTTCCAGCGACCACCTCGCTCGTCCACCGCTCCTCGAGCCGCTGGGCGATGGCCTCGGTCTCGCCCCCGAGCACGGCGTAGCGGTCCTCGTCGGTGATCGTCCCCTCGTAGGCGATGTGGTACAGCTGCGGCGGGCGGGGCCCCGGTGCCCGAGCTCGGCCACCAGGATCTCCACCTCGAGCGGCTTCATCTCGTGGGTGAAGACCTGCCCGAGGTACTGGGCGTAGAGGTTGGCCAGCGAGCGGGCGTCGACGTCCTCGCGGCTGTAGGCGTACCCCTTGGTGTCGGCGTGGCGGATCCCCGACACCCGGAGCTGGTCGAACTCGTTGTACTTGCCCACCCCGGCGAAGGCGATCCGGTCGTAGATCTCGCTGATCTTGTGCAGCGACCGCGACGGGTTGTCGGCCACGATGACGATGCCGCGCGTCGTAGACCGAGGCCACCAGCGATCGGCCCCGGGCGATGCCCTTCTGGGCGTACTCGGCCCGGTCCTTCATGACCTGTTCCGGGGCCACGTAGTAGGGCATGGTCATGGCTGGCGACCCTCCGACCGGCGGCGCTCGATCAGCGAGGCGAACCGCTCGGCCACCTCCTCCTCGGTCACCGCGGTGAAGCCCGGCGGCGGTGACCGTGGCCACCAGCGGGTAGATGCCCCGGATCAGGTCGGGCCCGCCGGTGGCCGAGTCCTCGTCGGCCGCCTCGTACAGCGCCTCGATGGCCAACTCCACGGCATCGTCGCGGGCCATCCCGTCCCGGTAGCCGAGCTTGATGGTGGTGCGGGCGTCGCGCCCGCCCGACCCGGTGGCGTTGTGCTCGGTCTCCTCGTAGTGCCCGCCGGTGACGTCGTAGGTGAAGATCCGGCCCGTCCCCCGGGCCAGGTCGTAGCCGGCGAAGAGCGGCACCACCGCCAGACCCTGCATGGCCATGGGCAGGTGCTCGCGCACCATCTGGCCGAGCTGGTTGGCCTTCCCCTCGAGGCTGAGGACCACCCCTTCGACCTTCTCGTAGTGCTCCAGCTGGGTCTGGAACAGCCGGACCATCTCCACTGCCGGGCCCGGCCGCGCCGGCGATGGCCACCGCCGAGTACCGGTCGGCCGGGAAGACCTTCTCCATCGCCCGGTGGGCGATGGCGTTGCCCTCGGTCGCCCGCCGGTCGCCCGGCCATCACGATGCCCTCGGCGAAGCGCAGTGCCACCACCGTCGTGCCGTGGCGGACCTGCGGCGACGCCGGGGACGGCCGCGACACCGGGGCGGTCGGGTGCACGGGAACGCGGAGCCGCCGGATCAAGTCCGGCGAAATCGGGCCCGGGGTCTTCGGTTGTGGAGAACAGCGGCAGCGGCACCGGGGCTACTCGCCGCCCTTCTGGACGTAGTTCCGCACGAACTCCTCGGCGTTGTCCTCGAGTACCTCGTCGATCTCGTCCAGCAGATCGTCCAGCTCGGCCTTCAGCTTGTCGCCGGTGGCCGACGTGGCCGGGACCTCCTCGACGACCTCATCGGACCGCTCGGTGGTGGTCCTTCTCTTCTGTTCGCGTTCAGCCATGATGTTCAGCCATCCCCTACTCTCCCTAGCTGCTCAGACGGTCCAACAGCTCAGACGGACTCGCACTCGACTGCAACAGCTGGTCCACGTGTTCGGCCGTTCCCTTCAGGGGGTCCATCATAGGGACGCGCCGCAAGGGGTCGGTGCCGAGGTCGAAGACCAGAGAATCCCAATTGGCGGTGACGACCGACGGACGGCCATTTCTTCAGGCACTGTCCCCGGAACCAGGCCCGGGTGGAGCGAGGAGGCTCGGTCACCGCGGCGATCACCGAGTCCTCGTCCACCAGGCGCTCGGTGTCGAGCCGGGCGAACAGGGAGCGGGCCGGCCGCAGGTCGTGGTACTGGAGGTCCAGTGCCGCCAGGCGGTGGTCGTCCCAACCGCACCCATGGCGGTCCCGGTACGCCTCGATCAGCTGCAGCTTGGCCACCCAGTCCAGCTGGCGCGCCAGTGACATGGGATCGGTCTCCAGGCCGTGGAGCACCGACTCCCACCGGGTCAGCACGGCCTCGGCCACCTCCGGGATCCCCCATGCACTCGAGCCCGCGGTCCTCGGCGTACTTGCGGGCCAACGAGAACAGCTCCCATTGGACGGCCAGCGCGGTGGCCGTCGAGCCGTCGGCCATCACGATCGGCTTCGACATGGTGAGGTCGAGCGCCACCTCGTGCATGGCCAGCACCGGGTCGGCCATGGCCAGGCTCCGGCTGCCGGTGATGTCGTCCTCGATCATGGCCAGCACCAGGGCGGTGGTGCCCACCTTGAGGAACGTGGCCACCTCGGCCAGATTGGCGTCGCCCACGATGACGTGCAGCCGCCGGTAGCGGTGGGGATCGGCGTGGGGCTCGTCGCGGGTGTTCGACGATCGGTCGCTTCAACGTCGTCTCGAGCCCCACCTGCTCCTCGAAGAACTCCGCCCGTTGCGACAGCTGGAAGTCGACGCCGACGCCGTCGTGCACGCCGGTCTCCGTTCCCACCTTGCCGGCGCCGGTGAAGATCTGACGGGTGACGAAATGGGGGGTCACCCCGGCCACGATGCGGGTGAACGGCGACGGCCCGGTCCATGAGGTAGTTCTCGTGGGTGCCGTACGAGTTGCCCTTCCCGTCCGAGTTGTTCTTGTAGATGACCAATCGCGAGCCGTCCTGGCTGGCCAGATCGGCCGCCTCCATCGAGCGGATGAGGATGAGCTCGCCGGCACGGTCGTAGCGCAGGCACTCGAGCGCGTCGCGGCACTCGGGCGTCGAGAACTCCGGATGGGCATGGTCGACGTAGTAGCGGGCCCCGTTGGTGAGGACCGTGTTGACCAGATGGGTCTCGACCTGAGGCGGCATCGAGCCCTCCCGGGCGAACCCGCGGGCGTCGTTCCCCGGAGCCTCGTCCTCGAAGTCCCAGCCCGTCTGCTGGCGGGCCACGTGCTGGGCGTAGGCGTTGATGAGGACGGACGAGGCGGCGATCGGGTTGGGGTCGCCGTGCACGACCTGGATGCCGTACTCGGTCTCGATGCCGCAGACCTTGGGGATGGCCATGGAGTCGACCCTATCCCGACCCACGCTCAGAGATACTGACCGGTACCCACCCGCTCGATGGACCTGCCACCCTTGGTTTCCTCGTCATCACTGATGAGCGTGCGGATGTAGACGATCCGCTCACCCTTCCGGCCCGAGATCTTGGCCCAGTCATCAGGATTGGTGGTGTTCGGCAGGTCCTCGTTCTCCTTGTACTCCTGGCGGATGGACTCGAGCAGGTCCTCGGTGCGGATGCCGCGTGCCTCCCCGGCGATGGCCCGCTTGATGGCCGAGCTTCTTGGCCCGCCGGACGATGTTCTCGATCATCGCCCCCGAAGAGAAGTCGCGGTAGTAGAGCACTTCCTTGTCGCCGTTCTGGTAGGTGACTTCGAGGAACCGGTTCTCCTCGTCGTTGCGGTACATCTCCGACACCGTGGACTCGATCATCGCCTGGGTGGCCTTGCCCGGGTCCCCGCCGCCGAGGCTGGCCACCTCCTCCACGTCGAGCGGCAGGTCGGGGGTCAGGTAGCGGGAGAAGATCTGGGCCGCCGCCGCCTCGTTGGGCCGCTCGATGCGGATCTTCACGTCCAGCCGCCCGGGACGGAGGATGGCCGGGTCGATGAGGTCCTCCCGGTTGGAGGCGCCGATCACGATCACGTCCTTCAGCGTCTCCACCCCGTCGATCTCGGCCAGCAGCTGGGGGACGATGGTCGACTCCATGTCCGAGCTGATGCCCGGTGCCCCGGGTGCGGAACAGCGAGTCCATCTCGTCGAAGAAGACGATGACCGGGACGCCCTTCCTCCGACTTCTCACGGGCCCGCTGGAACACCAGCCGGATCTGGCGCTCGGTCTCGCCCACGTACTTGTTGAGCAGCTCGGGTCCCTTGATGTTGAGGAAGTAGCTGCGGGCGTTGGTGTTGCCGGTCACCTCGGCCACCTTCTTGGCCAGCGAGTTGGCCACCGCCTTGGCGATCAACGTCTTGCCGCATCCGGGCGGCCCGTAGAGCAGGATGCCCTTGGGCGCCGGGAGGCGGTGCTCCATGTACAGCTCGCGGTAGAGGTAAGGGCAGCTCGACGGCGTCGGTGATGGCCTCGATCTGGTCGTCCAGGCCCCCGACGTCGGCGTAGGTCACGTCGGGCACCTCTTCGAGGACCAGCTCCTCGACCTCCGGCCGAGCCAGCTTCTCGACCAGCAGGCCGGTGCGGGGCTCCATCAGGACGGTGTCGCCGGCGCGGAGCTTGACCCCGAGGAGGGCGTCGGACAGCTCGGCCACACGCTCCTCGTCGGCCCGCCCGAACACCAGTGCGCGCTTGCCGTCCTTCGAGCACCTCCTTGATCACCACGACCTCGCCCGATCCCTCGCCGCCCCGGGCCAGGATCACGTTGAGCGACTCGTTGAGGACCACCTCGTTGCCGCGTTGCAGCTCGTCGACGTCGATGTCGGGATGGAGCGACACCCGCATCTTGCGCCCCCCGGAGAAGACGTCGACCGTCCCGTCGTCGTTGGCCCCCAGGATAGGTGCCGTAGGCCGCCGGAGGCTGGGTGAGCTTCTCGACCTCCTCGCGCAGAGCGGCCACGTGCTCCTTGGCCGTCTGCAGCGTGAAGGTCAGCTTCTCGTTCTGCGAGATGGCCTGGGCCAGCTGTCCCTTGGTCTCGAGCAGCTTCTCCTCGAGGGTCTGCACCCGCCGCGGGCTCTCCTGCAGCCGCCGCCGCAGCAGGGTGACCTCCTCCTCGGCCGCCTGGGCGCGGACCCGCAACGCATCGAGATCGTCTTCATCGGCGGCAGCCGGTCGGCCGGCGATCGCCTCGGACGTCATCGAAATCAGCCGTTGGAATCACCTCGCTCGCGTGTCATTCCCCTATCCGGCGACCCTACACCGGCGCCCCGCAGATCAACGCACTCGTGGCCGGGCCGGGCCGGGACCATTCCGGTCGATCTGACACCCCGTCAGCTACGACTGGCGAGGCGTTGCCAGTAGCATGGTGATAAGTGCGCGTCGCTTGGCGGTGGGCGGCGGGCCGAGGCATGCCGGGCCCTCGAACGAAGCGTGGATGGGTCCGGGTCGGTCGGTCGAGCACGGCCTGGCTCCGAGAGACGTAGGAGAGACGTAGCTGATGAAGGTCTGGATCGACCAGGATCTGTGTACCGGGGACGGCCTGTGCGAGGAGATCGCGCCGGCGGTGTTCACCCTGCTCGACGACGGGCTCGCCTATGTCGAAAGAAGGCGATGACGTGCGCAACGAGCCGGGTGGATCGGCGGGCATGGCGGCGGTGCCGGCCGACCTCGAGGACGCCGTGGTCGAAGCCTCCGAGGAGTGCCCCGGGGAGTGCATCTTCATCGAGCAGAGCTGAGGCCACCCACACCCACCCCGCTCAATCTGCCGGACCCGGCGCCCGTCGGGGTCCCCGGCGGCAGGAGCCTCGGCCGCGCAGGAGCCGCCGGGCGGTCGTGAGGAACCCGGTATGGCCGACCATCCGGTGGTCGGGCCGCACCGACCGGGGCTCGATGTGCCAGGTCCGGTGCAGCACCTCGACCGTCGAGGCCAGACCGAAGCGCTCGCGGTCGAGGGCGTCGCGAAGCTGCGAGGTCTGGTTGATGGAGGGCAGGTAGGCACAGAGGATCCCGCCAGGCCGCATGGCCGCTTCGGCGTGGCGGAGCACCCGCCACGGCTCGGGCAGGTCGAGGAGGACGCGGTCGAGGCCGCGCTCGTCGATGCCCTGGTAGACGTCACGGACCTCCACCCGATAGGGCACGTCCGGCCCGAGCATGGCGCGCCACGTTGGCTCACCGCCCGCTCGGCGAAGTCCTCGCGCAGCTCGTAGCCCACCACCTCGGCGCCGGCCCGGAGCAAGCGTCATGGACAGTGCGCCGGATCCGACCCCGGCCTCGAGGACCCGGGCCCCCGGCGCGATGTCGGCCTCCATGAGGATGGCCCCGAGGTCCTTCGGGTAGATGACCTGGGCTCCACGGGGCATCTTGAGGACGGCGTCCGACAGGGTGGGTCGCACCACCAGGAAGCGTCGGCCGGTGCTGCCGAGGACGGTGGACCCCTCAGGGCTGCCGATGAGGTGATCGTGGTCCACGATCCCCACGTGGGTGTGGAACGTGGCCCCGGCCGCAGGGTGATCAGGTAGCGCCGGCCCTTGGCGTCGACCAGCAGCACCGCCTCGCCGGCGCGCAGCGTGGTCCGCTCGCCGCCCTGCCCCACCGCGCTCAGTCGTCGGGCGGCTGGGCGGCGGCCGAGTGGCGAGGTCTTCACGATGAGCCGTTCGCCCGGCTTGAGCACGGTGCGGTAGACCACGTCGTCCTGGTGCCGGGCCCGGTTGATCATCCAAGCCGCCGCCCCGACCACCAGCCAGGCTGTGTGGTACCCCCGCAGCCCCCGGCCGAAGGCCTTAAGCTGGATGAACCGCAGAACGTTGTCCACGGGCTCAGATCCGGCGGACCTCGACGACGGCCGACCGGCGCCGCCCGCTGCGCCGGCCGATGAGGAAGACGACGGCGATGAACACCACACCCACGGCCAGTCCCACCGTCACCAGCTGCGGATCGGGCCGACTCGGCCTCGTCGGTCACCTCACCGGTGAGCTCGCGGAACTTGGCCTCGATCTGGTCCCGGGTGATCCGCTCGGTGCCCGTGCTCATGGCGCCTCCTTTTCCGGTCCGGTGCGGCCCTGGCCCCGGCTGATCGCCCACACGGCCGAGCCGCCACCATCACCACGGCCACCGTGCAGATGACATAGGGGACCCAGGACCAGTTGCCGGCGAAGGTGGTTCCCGTCTCGCCCTGGAGGAGGCGGAGAAACCCCACCGCCAGGACGACCAGGCCGATGGCCAGCGCCACCGAACCGGCCACGCCGAACAGCGATGTAGCGGCCCAGCCCCTTGAGCGGGTCGAGCGTCTCCTGCTTGACGTAGTCGATGACCAGCTGGAGCGCCTCGCCCCCGCTGGTCCGCAGACCGCCCAGTCCCTTCCCCGGCGCTTCACTCCCCTTGCCGCTTCGACCTCGGGCCACAGTCCTCCTCGGTATCGCCGGGCGGGGCGACCGGCTACCCCAGCCACCTGCTCATCGGCTGCCCCAACTATAGGCAGCCGGCGGCCGGGGCGACCGCTTGACGCCATCCTCAGTCCCGGTCCGTGAACAGATAGGTCGAGCTGGCCCGGGCCACGATCCGGCCCGGTCGTCGACCACCTCGGCCTCGGTGAACGCCACCCGGGCGCCACCCGAGACCACCGGTCGCCCGGCACTCGAGCATCGCGCCGACGAGCGACCGGGGCCATGAAGCGCGTCTTCATCTCGACGTTCGAGGAGAAGACCCTGCGCCCGGCCGCCCGGGCGAACGTGATGGTGGCCGATCCCATGGCCGAGTCGGCCATGGCACCGATGAACCCTCCCTGGATGATCCCGGCCGGGTTGGCGAAACGCTCGTCGGCCCGCATCCGCCAGACGGTCCGTCCCGGCTCCGACTTGTCGACACAGGTCATCCCGAGGGTCAGCTCGCACGCCGGGGGCACCTGGATCCGCTGATCAGCCACCATGTGACGCTACCGCTCCGCCGACTCGTCGATACTGGTAGGCATGGCCGAACCAAGCCGGCCCCACCCTCCGTCCCGGCCTGCTGGTGGGCGAGGCGGTCGAAGACTGGACCGGCGACGCCGTCTTCTACGAGTACTCCACCGCCGTGGATCCCCTGGCGGCGGGTGCCATCAGCCCGGTGCCCGTGCGCCGGTTCGCCGCCGAGCCCGGCGGGGGCGACCGGTCCCGCCTGGTGGCCCTCGATCTCTCGGCCGAGCTCGGTGCTGACCTACCCGGCCACCAGCCCCGGCGCTGCTCGCCGCCTTCGCCGTCCTCCTCCCCGATGACCCACTCCCGACAGCCGAGGCCGGCACCAGCGAGCTCTACTACTGCCTGCGCGGCCGGGGCCAGAGCGACTTCGAGCTGTCCGTGCCCGCCCGGACGGTCGCGCGTCGGGCCGCATCGACTGGGGGCCGGGTGACTTCCTCACCCTGCCGGCCGGCTGCTCGACCCTCCACCACGCCGACCGGCGATGCCGACGCCCTCCTCTACCGGGTCACCGACGCGCCGCTGCTCGACTATCTCGGCGTGGCCCCGAGCGTGGCCAGCCGCTTCGAGCCCACCCGCTTCGACGGACCGGCCGCCCGCCAGCGGCTCGCCGAAGTCGAACGCGACCCTGGAGTCGTCGACCCGCAACCGCATCAGCATCCTGCTCGGCAACGCCGCCACCCCCCAGACGCTGACCGTGACCCAGACCTTGTGGGCCATGCTCGGGGTGCTGCCGGCGGGCCGGGTCCAGCGACCCCACCGCCACCAGAGCGTGGCCCTCGACCTCATCACCGACTGCGGGCCCGGGTGCTATTCGCTGGTCGGTTCCGCCCTGACGGCCGACGGGACGATCGCCGACCCCGAGCGGGTCGACTGGGAACCGGGCGGTGCCTTCGTCACCCCGCCGGGCCTCTGGCACAGCCACCACAACGAGTCCGGGCGTGCCGCCCACCTGATCCCCATCCAAGATGCCGGGTTGCACACCTACCTCCGCTCCCTCGACATCCGCTTCGCACCCCCGGACGGCTGAACGCCGGTGCCCTTCGCCAGCGCCCTGTCCGAGCACCCGGTCGCCACCGCAGGCCACCGGGGAGGTCTCGGGAGCCGTGCTCGAGGCGCTCGGCGACCGACCCGACCTGGCCCTGGTCGTGGCCGACCCGGCCCCATGCTGGGGCCCTCGAGGACATCGCCCGGACCGTGCTCCTCCGTGCTGCACCCGTTGGCCGTCATGGGGGTGGCTCGCCGAGTCCGCGTCGGGACCGGCCGCGAGGTGGAGGAGACCCCGGCCATCAGCCTCTGGGCCGGCCGGGTGGGGCCCCTGGCCCCGCTAGCCCTGGTCGCCACCCGCCTGGCCGACGACTACCTGGCATTTCGACGGATGGCCGAGCCGACTCGGCTTCGAGCCGTCCGCCCTCGTCCTGCTGGCCGACCCGTTCACCTTCCCCGCCGAGCAGTTCCTGGGCTGGCTCGAGACGGCCCGACCGGGGCTGCCGGTCATCGGCGGGAACGCTCTCGGGCGGCCGGGGCCCGGGAGGCACCCGGCTCGTCCTCGGAGACCAGCCTGCTCACCTCGGGCGCGGTCGGCGTGCTCATCGGCGCCGGGGTCGGAGACCTCCTTTGTGGTGTCCCAGGGCGGCCGCGGCCTTCGGGCACCCGCTTCACGGTGACCCGGTCGGACCGGAACGTGATCTACGAGGTAGCCGGCCATCCCGCCATGGACTGCCTGGTGGAGCAGATCAAGAGCGGGCTCGGCCCGGCCGAGCTGGCCGGCCTCGAGGCCCAAGGGCTGCTGGTGGGGCGCCTCGTCGACGAGCACCTCGGCGAGCCCGGGCCCGGGTGACTACCTCCTCCGCAACGTGGTCGGCGCGGATCGGGCCAGCGGCGCGGTAGCCGTCGACGACCGCGTCCCGCTCGGGCAGCACGGTCCGGTTCCACCGGCGCGACGCCGAGACCGCCCACGGCGAGCTCGAGCTGCTCCTGCAGGACCGCGGGCCGACGGCCGCCCTCATGTTCACCTGCAACGGGCGCGGCACCCGCCTGTTCGACACGACCGACCACGACGCCTCGGCCGCTCGAGGGCGCGCTGGGCCCGGTCCCCGTCGGCGGGTTCTTCGCCGCCGGCGAGCTCGGGCCGGTCGGCGGCCGGAACTTCGTGCACGGCTCACCGCGTCCATGGCCCTGTTCACCGACCGGTAGCAGGGGTACGCCCCGGTCCTCGGCGCTACCCGGAGCCAGACGTGGCCGGTAGGGTGGCCGTCGATGAGCGAGCGTCTGCTCCCGGGACCGGCCGCCGACGCCGATCTGCAGCAGCTCGGGATCGATGTCATCCGGGGCCTGGCCATGGACGCCCCTCGCGCCGCCAACTCCGGCCACTCGGGCACGGCCATGGCCCTCGCTCCCCTGGCCCATGTGCTGTTCACCCGCGTCATGCGTCACGACCCGACTCGACCCCGAATGGCCCGACCGGGACCGGTTCGTGCTGTCCAACGGGCACGCGTCCATCCTGCTCTACTCGATGCTCTACCTCACCGGCTACGGACTCGACGCTCGACGACCTGCGCTCCTTCCGCCAGTGGGGAAGCCGGACGCCGGGCCACCCCGAGCACAACCACACCCCCGGGGTCGAAGTGACCACCGGTCCGCTCGGCCAGGGAGTGGCCAACGGCGTCGGCATGGGCATCGCCGAGCGGTGGCTGCGCGCCACGTACTCGCCCGAGGTCTGCGACCACCACACCTACGTGGTCGCCGGCGACGGGTGCTTCGAGGAGGGCATCTCCCACGAGGCCGCCTCGCTGGCCGGGCACCTCCGGCTGGGCCGGCTGGTCTACGTCTACGACAACAACCACATCACCATCGACGGTCCGACCGAGCTCGCCTACTCCGACGACGTGCACCAGCGTTTCACCGCCTATGGCTGGGGGGTGGAGGACATCGGCGAAGTGGCCAACGACCTCGACGCCCTCGAGGCGGCGCTGGTGCGGGCCCGGGACGATGAGGAGCGCCCGTCACTGATCATCCTCCGGAGCCACATCGGCTATCCGTCCCCCCACCTCACCGACACGGCCAAGGCTCACGGCGACCCCTTCCCGGAGGAGGAGATCCGCCTGACCAAGGAGATCCTCGGCCTCCCCGCCGACCGGACGTTCTGGGTCCCCGACGAAGTGCTCGACATGTACCGGTCCTGCATCCCAAGGGGACAGGCGTGGCGGAAGGAATGGGAGGACCGGTTGGCCGCCTGGGACGGCGACCGGGCCCGCTTCGAAGCGGGCATCCGCGGCCGCGGCCTGCCCGGTTGGGCGTCGGGACTGCCCACTTTCGCACCCGAGGACGGCCCCATTGCCACCCGCAAGGCCATCAAGGCTTGCATCGACGCGGTCCGCTCGGAGATCCCCGGGCTGATGCCCGGCAGCGCCGACCTGACGGGCAACACCGGCATGGCCTGGAACGGCGCCGATGCACAGTCCAGTGCCGACCCCGGCGGTGACCTCGTCCACTACGGCATCCGGGAGCACGGGATGGGCGCGGTCGATGACCGGCATGGCGGCCCATCGCGGCCTGCTTCCGGTCGGTGGCACCTTCTTCGTGTTCAGCGACTACATGCGGGGCGCGGTGCGGATCGCCGCCCTCTCCGGGGTGCACGTCATCTACTCCTGGACCCACGACTCGGTGGGGCTCGGACAGGACGGGCCGACCCACCAGCCCGTCGAGCAGCTAGCCGCCGTGCGGGCCATGCCCGGGTTACGGGTGATCCGCCCCGCCGACGCCAACGAGACCGCGGCGGCCTGGCGCATCGCGGTGGAGGGAGACGGGCCCACCGCCCTCGTCCTCTCCCGCCAGGAGATCCCGGTCCTGGCCGAGACGCACCAGTTGGCCCCCGACGGCGTCGGTCGCGGCGCCTACGTGCTGCGACACAGCCAGGGCGAGCCGCAGATCGTGCTCATCGGCACGGGCAGCGAGGTCCACGTCTGCCTGGCCGCCGCCGACCTCCTGGCCGCCGACGGCGTCGGAGCCCGGGTGGTGTCCTTCCCCTCGTGGGACCTGTTCGCCGCCCAGCCCGAGGCCTACCGGACCGAGGTCCTGCCCGACGGCGTCCTCCGGCTGGCGGTGGAGGCCGCCACCTCGTTCGGATGGGACCGCTATGCGGACGCCAGCATCAGCATCGACACCTTCGGGGCGTCGGCGCCCGGGACGGTGGCCCTCCGAGAGTTCGGCTTCACCGCCGACAACGTCGCCCTGCAGGCCACCACCCTGCTCGCCCGACGGCCGGCGGGGTGAGCGTCACGGCCCGGTGGGGCCCACCCGCTGCCCCTGGGGACGGGTGCCCCGACAACCTGCGAAAGGATGGCCATGACCAGACTCCATGAGCTCCACGAGCGCCAGGGGCAGAGCCCGTGGCTCGACAACCTGCGGAGAGACTGGCTCCAGGACGGCACGTTCACCGGCCTCGTCGACCAAGGCATCCGCGGGGCCACCTCGAACCCGACCATCTTCGCCAAGGCCATCGAGGGCCAGGACACCTACGACGATGATTTCGCCGTCCTGATCAAGTCCAAGTCGGTGGAGGACGCCTACTGGGATCTGGTCGTGGCCGACCTGGAGGGGGCGCTCGACCTCTTACGCCCCGTCTACGACTCGTCCAACGGCGGTGACGGCTTCGTGTCGGTCGAAGTCGCCCCTTCGCTGGCCCACGACACCGCCGGGACGGTCGCCATGGCCAGGGACCTCCATGACCGCATCGACCGGCCCAACACACTGGTCAAGATCCCAGCCACCGTCGAGGGCGTGCCGGCCATCCGTCAGATGATCGGCGAGGGGCGGAGCATCAACGTGACGCTCATCTTCAGCCTGACCCGCTACGACCAGGTCATCGAGGCGTACCTCTCCGGGCTCGAGGTGCTGGCCGCGTCGGGCCACGATGACCTGTCGAACCTGGCCAGCGTGGCCTCCTTCTTCGTCAGCCGGGTGGACACGGAGGTGGACCGGCGCATCGAGGCGACGTCGAAGGAGGGCGACGGGCTCCGGGCCCTGAGGGGCAAGGCGGCGGTGGCCCAGGCCCGCCTAGCCTACCAGCTGTTCCTCCGGCGCTTCTCCGGGCCCCGCTGGGAGGCTCTGGCCGCCAAGGGCGCCCGGCGCCAACGACCGTTGTGGGCCTCGACCTCCACCAAGAACCCGGCCTACCCCGACCTGGCCTACGTCGACGCCCTCATCGGGCCCGACACGGTCAACACCATGCCCGACGGCACCATCGCCGACTTCTTGGACCATGGCACGGTGGCCCGCACCGTCGACACGGGCGTGGACCAGGCCGAGCAGATCATCGCCGAGCTCGCCGCGGCCGGCATCGACATGGAAGACGTGGCCGAGACCCTCGAGGCCGAGGGGGTGGCGTCCTTCTCCAAGTCCTTTGACGAGCTCATGCAGAAGCTGTCGGACAAGGCCAACGCCCTCCAGGCCCGCTCCTGAGCGAGACTCCCATCGACGCCACACCAAGCTCCGGACGACACCCGCCGGACGACACCCGCCGGACGACATTGACCGGACGGCACCATACATCGAGGAGAGCCACATGAAGATCGCCATGGTCGGGCTGGGCAAGATGGGCGCCAACATGACCCAGCGCCTGATCGAGCACGGGCACGAGGTCGTCGCCTTCGACTTGTCGGAGCAGGCCCGGGCGGCGGCGGCCAAGATCGGGGCCGAGCCGGCCGCCACCCTGGAGGAGATGACCGACAAACTGTCGGCACCGAGAGTGGCCTGGGTGATGGTCCCGGCCGGCGAGGCCACCAACTCGACCATCACCACCCTGGCGGGCCTGTTCCAGCCGGGCGACGTGATCATCGACGGCGGCAACTCCAACTACAAGGAGACGGCACCTCTCGTCGAAAAGCTGGCCGCCGACGGGATCGCCCTGGTCGACGCGGGCACCTCCGGCGGCATCTGGGGCCTCAAGGAGGGCTACTGCCTGATGGTCGGAGGCACCGACGAGGCAGTGGCCATGGCCGAACCGGCGTTCCTGGCCCTAGCCCCGGAAGGGGGCTACGCCCATGTCGGCCCCCCGGGTGCCGGGCACTTCGTGAAGATGGTCCACAACGGCATCGAGTACGGGCTCATGCAGGCCTACGCCGAGGGATTCGAGATCATGTCAAATGCACCCGAGTTCGACCTCGACCTGCACGAGATCGCCGCCATCTGGCGTTATGGCTCGGTGGTGCGCAGTTGGCTCCTCGAGCTGGCCGAGCGGGCATTGCGCCCCGGGTCGGGATTCGACCAGATCGAAGCGGTGGTCATCGACTCGGGTGAGGGACGCTGGACCGTCGAGGAGGCCATCGGCCGCGGGGTGTCCGCCCCGGTGATCTCCTCCGCGCTGTTCGCCCGGTTCGCCTCCCGGAACAAGAACGCCTTCGGCCTCCGGCTGGTATCGGCGCTGCGCAACCAATTCGGGGGCCATGCCTTCGTCACCACCGGTGGCAAGCAAGGCGGCGAGACCTTCACCCCCACATGAGCCCGTTCGGAGTGCGGACACCCGCACCCGCACCCGCAGCCAGTGCCCTGGCCGAGGGGAAGCGAAGCTCGCTCCCGCCGGTCCTGTCCAAGGCACCGCCGGTGGCGCTCGTCATTTTCGGCGCCTCCGGCGACCTCACCGCCCGGAAGATCCTGCCCGCCCTGGCCCGCCTGGCCGACCGGGGTGTGCTCGACGACGGTTTCACCCTCATCGGCGTGGCCCGCACCCAATGGAGCGACGACGAGTTCCGGTCCCAAGTGGCCGAGGCCACGCCCGAGGGGGGTCCCAAGTGGCGGGCGCTCACCGAGCGCTTCAAGTACATCACCGGGGAGTACGACCACCCGGACACGTTCAGCCAGCTCAAGCGACACCTGGACGAGGCCGACCGCCTCGACGGCACCGGAGGCAACCGGCTCTATTACCTGGCCACCATCCCGAGCGTGTTCGGGTTGGTGGCCGGGGCCCTGGCTCAGCACGCCTGCACCAAACCGGCTGGCGACGGCACGTTCGCCCGCATCGTGGTGGAGAAGCCCTACGGCCGCGATCTCGACAGCGCCATCGCCCTCGACGAGCAGATGCACGCCGCCTTCGAGGAGAACCAGATCTACCGGATCGACCACTACATGGGCAAGGAGACCGTGCAGAACGTGCTGGCCCTGCGGTTCGCCAATGCCATCTTCGAGCCCATCTGGAACCGGCGCTACATCTCCCAGGTCCAGATCACCGTGGCGGAGCGTCTCGGGGTCGAACATCGCGGCGGCTTCTACGAGACGGCGGGCGCATTGCGGGACATCGTCCAGAACCACGTCATGCAAGTGCTGTCGCTCACCCTGATGGAGTCCCCCACCAGCACCGACGCCGACCGGATCCGGGACGAGAAGGTCAAGCTGCTGCGGGCCGTCGAGATCCCGACGCCCGACGAGGCGGTCGACCGAGCCGTGCGCGGCCAGTACACGTCCGGCACCATCGACGGGGAGAAGGTGCTCGGCTACCGGCAAGAGCAGGACGTCTCCCCCGACAGCCAGACCGAGACCTACCTGGCCCTGCGGTTGAACGTCGACAACTGGCGCTGGGCGGGCGTCCCCATCTTCGTGCGCACGGGCAAGCGCCTGCCGGCCCGGGTCACCGAGGTGGCCCTCATCTTCCGCGAGGTGCCCTACCTGCTGTTCGACAAGCGCACCAGCCGCGACCTCCGGCCCAACGCCCTCATCCTCCGCATCCAACCGGATGAGGGGATCAGCCTCGAGTTCGGCGCCAAAGTGCCCGGTGAGAAGTTCCACCTCCGGTCGGTGGCGATGGACTTCTCCTACGCCGAGGCCTTCGCCGGGGTGGAGGCGGCGGATGGCTACGAGCGTCTCATCCACGACGCCATGGTGGGTGACGCCACCCTCTTCATCCGGTCCGACGAGGTACAGCAGGCCTGGCGCATCGTCGACCCCTACCTCCAGGCGTGGTCCGAGCCCGGCGGTGCCATCATGTTCTACCCGGCCGGGACGTGGGGACCGCACATGGCCGACCTGCTGGTGGCCAGGACAGGCCTGCAGTGGCGCAACCCGGTCGTCGACCTCGAGTTGAGCGGCGGGCGGCTGACCGAGATCCCCCAGTAGCGGTGGTGCGGGCACCCGACGGCGAGGTCCGGCAAGTGGGATCGGTGCCGGAGGCCTTCGCCGACCTGGTGGTCGACGAGCTCAGCGCCGGCCGTCCCGCCCCGCCGGCCGGTTGGTCCCTGTTCCTGTCGGGAGGCCCGACCGCCGAGCAGTGCTACCGAAGCCTGGCCGCTCGTCCGGCCGAGGACGGTCACGGCATCGACTGGTCCGGCGTCGACGTCTACATGGGCGATGAGCGGTGCGTGCCGCCCGACCACCCGGACTCCAATCACCGGCTGGTGGCCGAGGTCCTCCTCGGCCCGGTCGGCCCGGTCCGCTCCGATCATCCGATGTACCGGTCGGGCTCACCCGACGAGGCGGCTCGGGCCTACCAGCGGGAGCTCGAGCCGCTCTCCCGTTTCGACCTCGTCCACCTCGGACTGGGACCCGACGGCCACTGCGCCTCACTCTTCCCCGGCTCGGCCGCCTTGGCCTCGGATGACCCCACCGTGCTGGTGATGGCCAACCGCGACCCGCGGGTCAACAACCCCCACGACCGGATCACGCTGACCCTCCCGGCCATCGCCCGCGCCCGGCTGGTGGTGTTCACCGTGGCCGGTGAACCGAAGCGGCGGGCCTTCCACGGGGTGATGGGCGGAGACGACCTCCCCGCCGCTCGGGTGGTCGCCGGGCGTGTCGTCTGGCTGGTCGACGAGTCGGCCGCCGGGGCGCCGTCGCCGGGCTGAGACCGGGCGGGCCTGTCTGCCCACCGGACGCCATCGCCCTCCCGGTCACCCCCGACGCCCCCTCCGGTAAGGTGTCGCCGATGCCCGCCGACCCCGGCTCCACGCGTGCGGTCGCCACGGCGTCGTCGCCGGTCGGGACGGACCTCCTCGACATGCCGCTCGAACGGCTCCAGGCCCGAGCCAGCCAGATCCGCGACGCGGCCCACGGCACCCGGGTCACCTTCTCGCCGAAGGTGTTCATCCCGTTGACCATGCTGTGCCGCGACCGGTGTGGGTACTGCACCTTCGCCAAGGCACCGGCCCGTCTCGAAAGCCCGTACCTCGCCCTCGACGAGGTCCTCGCCATCGCCCGGTCCGGACGGGCCGCCGGCTGCCACGAAGCGTTGTTCACACTGGGCGAGGGCCCCGAGGACCGTTACCCGGCGGCACGCCGATGGCTGACCGACCACGGCTACGAGTCGACGGTCGACTACCTGGTCGCCGCCTGCCAGGCCGTCGTCGAGGAGACCGGCCTGCTCCCCCACGCCAACGCCGGCGCCCTGGCCCTCGACGACCTCCTCCGGCTCCGAGCGGTCACCGCCAGTCAGGGGATGATGGTCGAGTCGCTCAATCCGGACCTGGCCGCCCACCGCTCGGCCCCCGACAAGACCCCGGCCCGGCGCCTGGCCACCCTCGAGGCCGCCGGCGTCGCCGGAATCCCATTCACCACCGGCCTACTGGTCGGGATCGGCGAGTCCCGGGCCGACCGGTTGGCCGCCCTCGAGGCCATCACCGACAGCCACCGCCGCCACGGGCATGTCCAGGAGGTGATTGTCCAGAATTTCCTGCCCAAGTCGGGTACCGCCATGCACCGTTCGCCACCGTGCCCGGCCGACGAGCTTCTCTGGACCATCGCCGCCGCCCGGGTGGTACTCCCCGAGGAGATCCACCTCCAGGCCCCGCCCAACCTGTCGGACGACCTCGCCCCCCTCCTCGCCTCCGGCATCGACGACTGGGGCGGCGTCTCGCCGGTGACCGCCGACCACGTGAACCCCGAGCGGGCCTGGCCGGCGCTCGCCACCCTGCGGCGGGCCACCGAGGCGGCGGGCCACACCCTGGCCCCGCGCCTGACCCTCTACCCCGACTTCGCCCTCCAACCGGAGCGATGGCTCGATGGTGCCATGCGGTTCGCGGTGCTCGACGCGTCGGACGCCGAGGGGATGGGCCGGGACCACCCCTGGTGCTCGGGCGGGGAGACCGCCCCACCCGAGCTGCTCGGACCACCCGTGGCCGGCGCGGCGACGGCGGGCGGCGCGATGACGGCGGGCGCGGTGGGTGACGTGCTGGCCGGGGTGCTCGCCGGGGCCACCGTCGGAGAGGACGAGATCGTCACCCTCTTCGGGGCGCGCGGTCCCGAGGTCCGGGCCGTGGCCGAAGTGGCCGACCAGCTCCGGTCCGATGCGGTCGGCGACGAGGTGACCTTCGTCGTCAACCGCAACATCAACTACACCAACGTCTGCACGTTCAAGTGCAAGTTCTGTGCCTTCTCCAAGGGACCGCTCTCGCTCAACCTGCGCGGGCAGCCCTACCTGCTGGAGCTCAGCGAGGTAGCCGACCGAGTACGCGAGGCCGAGGCTCGTGGTGCCACCGAGGTATGCCTGCAAGGTGGCATCCACCCGAAATTCGACGGCGGGTACTACCTCGAGGTGATCAAGGCGGTGCGCGAGGCCTCCGAAACCATCCACATCCACGGGTTCACTGCCCTCGAGGTGATCGAAGGGGCCCGCCGCTCGGAGATGGACCTGGCCGACTACCTGGTCCTCCTGCGAGACGCCGGGCTGAAGACCCTGCCCGGGACGGCCGCCGAGATCCTCGACGACCCGGTCCGCCGGGTCCTCTGCCCCGACAAGATCACCACCGACCAGTGGCTCGAAGCCCATCGCACGGCCCACGAGGTCGGCCTGCGTTCCAACGTGACGATCATGTTCGGTGCGCTGGAGCAGCCCCGCTCGTGGGCCCGCCACCTCGTCCGCACCCGGGACCTGCAGCGGGAGACAGGTGGGTTCACCGAATTCGTCCCGCTGCCCTTCGTGCACATGGCGACCCCCATCTACCTCCAGCGCAAGTCGCGCCGGGGCCCGACCTTCCGCGAGACACTGCTCATGCATGCGGTGGGCCGGATCGCCTACCGGGGTTCCATCGACAACATCCAGACCAGCTGGGTCAAGACGGGTGCCGCCGGGGTGCGCCAGCTTCTCCGGGCCGGTGTCAACGACCTCGGTGGCACGCTCATGGACGAGAACATCTCGCGGGCGGCCGGGGCCAGCCACGGCCAGACGATGGACGCCGAGCACTTCGCGGCCATCGTGGCCCCACTCGGGAGGCCCCTCGCTCAGCGGACCACGCTGTACGGGAGGGTGACCGGTGACAGCCGACCCGACGTGCTCGCCACCGCCCGCTGAGATGGCCGCCGGGACCCGTGGCCCGTCAGCCGACGTGGACCCGGCCGTCCTCGAGACCGAGCTGACGCAATGGGTCGAACAGCTGGTACCGCCGGGTGCGTCCGCCGCCCGGCGGCGCCTCTACCGGTCGATGCTCGAGACGGTCGCCCACCTGGCCGCCGACAGCACCGAGGTCGTCGACCTCAAGGTGGCCGACTCCGCCCTGGCCGAGATGGCCGAGGCCTTCCGGGTGTTCCGACCCTTCCGCCGTCGGCGCAAGGTGACCATCTTCGGGTCGGCCCGCACCCTCCCCGACCATCCCGCCTACCGCTCGGCCCGCGCCCTGGCCAGCTCGGTGGCCGAGGCCGACTGGATGGTCGTCACCGGCGCCGGTCCGGGGATCATGGCCGCCGGAATGGAAGGGGCGGGCCGCGACCGCTCGATCGGCGTCAACATTCGCCTCCCCTTCGAGCAAGGGGCCAACGCCTTCATCTCCCAGGACCCGAAGCTCGTCGAGATGCGCTACTTCTTCACCCGCAAGCTCATGCTCATCAAGGAGTCCGACGGCTACGTGGTGCTGCCCGGGGGGTTCGGCACCCTCGACGAGGGCTACGAGCTGCTCACCCTGTTGCAGACGGGGAAGGCCGAACCGGCGCCGGTCGTGATGCTCGACCTCCCGGGCGGGACCTACTGGCAAGCGTGGTGCGACTTCCTCGACAAGGAGGTCCAACCCCGGGGTCTCGTGTCCCCCGAAGACCGGTCCCTGTTCCTGGTCACCGACGACGTGGACGAGGCCACGGCCGAGCTCCTGGGCTTCTACCGCAACTACCACTCGTGCCGGTGGGTCGGGGACCTCCTGGTCCTGCGGCTCCAGCGTCCCCCCGACCAGGCCGAACTGGCCGCCCTCAACGGCCGGTTCTCCGACATCCTGGCCCACGGACGGATGCGCCTGACCAAGCCCCTGCCCCCCGAGCGGGCCGACGACGATCACCTCGACCTGGCCCGGCTGGCCTTCCGCTTCGACAAGGTGCATTACGGTCGGCTGCGCCAGCTGATCAACGCCCTCAATTCACTGCCGTAGTGCGTCCGGCGGCGGTCAGGGTCCGTCGTCGGGACCGGGGACCGACGCCGTCGGGCCGGCCAGCAGCCCGGCAGCCCGCTCCACCGAGCGGCGAGCCCGGGTGATGCGCTTCTCCTCGGCCATCACTTCCGGATCGGGGTCCCCTCCGGCCCGCACAGACTCGCTGGCCTGGCGGAGCCGGTCGATGGCCGCGTCGGCAAGCTCCTCGCCGATGGCGGACAGCCGGTCGGCAATATCGGCCAGATCGGCGGCCACCGCGGTCAGCGGCCGGCTTTGGATCTCGACCTCGACGACGTCGAACACGCCGTCGGCGAACTGGGCACGCAGCACCTTCTTGTCGAACTTGCCCACGCTGGTCTTCGGCACCTCCTCGACGAACACCCATCGCTCCGGAAGCCACCAGCGGCTGACCCGTCCGCTCAGGAACGCGAGCAGTTCGTCGGCGGAGGCCTGGGTACCCTCCTCCAAGACCACCGCCACCAGCGGGCGCTCGCTCCAGCGCTCGTCCGGGACGGCGATCACCGCGGCCTCGACCACCCCGGGATGGGCCATCACCTCGTTCTCCAACTCGACCGAGGAGATCCACTCCCCGCCCGACTTGATCACGTCCTTGGTGCGGTCGCTGATCTGCATGAAGCCGCGGCTGTCGAGCGAGCCGATGTCGCCGGTCCGGAGCCAGCCGTCGTGGAAGCGCTCGGGGGACGGATCTTCGTAGTACGACCCGGTGATCCACGGGCCCCGGACCTCGAACTCGCCCACCGACTCGCCGTCGTTGGGCAGGATCGAGCCGTCCTCGCCCACCACCCGGACCTCGACGCCGGGGACGACGCGACCGGTCTTGGCCCGCCAGATCATCTCCTCTTCTGGTGGCGTACCCCGCGGTGGGATGGCCAGGGCGCACAACGGGCTGGTCTCGGTCATCCCCCAGCCCTGGATCATCTCGATGCCCAGCTCGCTCCGGAACCGCTCCATGAGCTGCCGAGGCACCGCCGCGCCGCCGGCCGTGATCATGCGCAACGATGAGAGATCCACCTCGTGGGTTTGGGCGTAGCGCAACAGGTCGCTCCAAATGGTCGGCACCCCGGCCGACATGGTCGGCCGGTGGCGCTCGATGGTGGCGACCAATGGCTCGGCTTGGAGGAATTGCTGGGGCATGATCATGTCCGCCCCGGTGAGGAAGCAGCCGTAGGGCGTTCCCCAGGCGTTGGCGTGGAACATGGGCACGATGGAGAGCACCCGGTCCGCCTCGTTGATCCCGAGCGAGGATCCTGAGGTGATCGCCAACGTGTGCAGGTAGGTCGACCGGTGGCTGTAGACCACGCCTTTCGGGTTGCCGGTCGTGCCCGAGGTGTAGCACATGGCCGCCGCCTGACGCTCGTCGAAGGTGGGCCAGTCGAAGCCCGGCTCCTCGGCGGCCAGGAGGTCGTCGTAGGCGAGCGTCTCCCCGAGGGCGCTGGCGTCGCCTCCGCCCGCGACCACGATGTGCTTGACCGTCGTGAGCTGGTCCCTGACCCGGGCGAGGAGCGGGACCAGCGACGAGTCGACGATGATCAACTGGTCCTGGGCATGGTTGATCACGAAGGCCAGCTGCTCGGGGAACAGGCGGAGGTTCAAGGTGTGGAGGACCGCACCCATCCCCGGGACGCCGAGGTAGGCCTCGAGGTGGGTCTGGTTGTTCCACAGGAAGGTCCCCACCCGCTCGCTCTCGCCGATGCCCAGGCGTTGGAGAGCCTTGGCCAGCTGCTCGGACCGGGCGGCCACCTCGGCAAAGGACGCCTCGGAAGACTCGCCGGCCGGTCCCACGATGGTGATCACCCGGCTATCGCCGTAGACCAGTTGGCCGTGACGGAGAATGCCACTCACCAACAGCGGTCCATCCTGCATGGTACTGAGCACGATCGGCCCTCCCCTGTCCCACTCCGGGAATACCGGATGTTCGAGCATACCGACCCAGGTCGGCGCGGTCACCCGCCGGCAGGGTTGTCGCCGACCCTCGGTGGTGGTCTACTGAGTCAGTCTGGGCCGACCACGGGGATCGGCACGTACCGCCCGCGCCCCGTGCCTCCGATCCCTTCCTCTGAGCGAGGCCGCTCACCTCGTACGACCGGTCGGCTCGGAGGCGTCAGTAATGGCAAAGTGGATGACGGCGGTGTTGCTCGGCGCGGCCGCCGTGGTGGTCAGTCTGGTCCTCGCCGCGACCGTCATGGCCGGTTCGGGCTCGGCTCCGGCCGGCACCGCCCCGTCGGGCCCGGTCGCCGCCGCCCCCGGCTCGGGAGGCATCGGGCCCGGGGTCGCCATCCCACCGGGATGGCTCGTCCTCTACCAGCAGGCGGCTGCCACCTGTCCCGGGTTGCCCTGGTCGGTGCTGGCCGGGGTGGGCACGGTCGAGACCGGCAGCGGGCAGTCGGACGCCCCCGGGGTGTGGTCGGGAACCAACCCGGCAGGGGCCGAGGGACCCATGCAGTTCGAACCGGCCACCTTCGCCGCCTACGCCACTGTCGGACCGGGAGGCGCCCGGCCGGCCACCCCATACGACCCCGTCGACGCGGTGTACACCGCGGCCGCACTGTTGTGTGCCGACGGGGCTGGCACAGCCGCCACCCTGCGGGCGGCCATCGGCGACTACAACCACTCGAGCGCCTACGTGAACACGGTGCTCACCCTGGCATTGGCCTTGGACGCCGATCCGAGCACCTCGGACACGGTCGTGGCCGCCCTCACCTTCGCTGCTCAACAGCTCGGCACCCCTTATGTCTGGGGAGGCAGCGGGGCGGGCGGCTTCGACTGCTCCGGCCTGGCCCAGGCCGCCTACCGGACAGCCGGGATCGCCCTTCCCCGGGTGGCCCAGCAACAGCTCGACGCGGGACCCGCTGTGCCGACCGGGGCGACCGTCGAGCCCGGAGATCTCATCTTCTTCGGCAGCGGGCCCGCGGCCGTCGAGCACGTGGGTCTTTATGTGGGCGCCGGGGAGATGATCGAAGCGCCCCGTTCAAAGGGTGACCGACGTTTGGAGCTTCCGTTCAGCTTCACCGTGGCTGCTTGAGCGGCCTGATTCAGCTCAGAAATGCGCAGTTATCGGGTGCCCCCAACGGCTGTGTCCTCAACCGGTCACCGCAACCGCGCTGCGGCTAATTTCGACAGGGAGCCATCCGGCCGCAGCCATGACGCTCAGAGGTAATGGGATCGAGGGCCCCGCCATCCTCGCAGGCCCTCCCCGGGTGGGCGACGCCAGTTGCGATAGGCCTGCGGGTTCTCCTTGCTTAAGGACAAGAGACCATCGGGATCAACAGCTTTCGGTCCTTCTCACACTCTTCTCACAATTGTCTCGTATAACAAGAGACTAGGAGAAGCGTTACTCGTCCTTGAGAGAGGAGTGCCCTTTGCGGCGCTTGATCAGCCTTGCGATCGGATTTCTCGTCCTCGTCGTGGCGACCACCGCTTGTCTGGTGCTGCCGGGCGACACGTCACACATCGCCCTCGTCAGCTCGTCCACGGTCAACGGGTGGAAATACGACTTTTACCGGAACTCGGCCTACCCGTGCAGCATCAGCGGATATCAGACCTTCGTGGTGGGGACAAAGGTGGGATCGCCATCCACGGCAACCTCGCCACTCTGGGTGTGGATGCATGGGGGCGGGGTGGGATACTTCGACCCCTCAGGAGCTCCACAGCCCGACGGATCGCAGATGACCGAGAACTCGGCGTTGTCACTCCGGGCCACGTTGACCAACGCCGGGCTGTCGGCCAACATTCGCGCCGATCAAGCCGGCTTCCGCACCCTGGCCGTCTCCTACTGCAACCGCGACATCTACAGCGGTACCGGCCAGGTCGATCCGAACAACCCCAACAAGAACGCCGACGGGTCAGCCAGGACCACCAACGGGCTCCAGGCGACCAAGGCGGCCGTCACCTTCACGGAGGCCACCTACCCCACGTCCAAGTACTTCCTGGCCGGAGGGAGCGCCGGCTCGGCCGGTGCCTACTACGTGGCCTGGTCGGAACAGCTCTCCGGGAACGCACCGGCGGGGGTGGTCGGCGATGCCAGTGTCGTCAACGTGGAGCAGGGTGAGGCTGCCTACCAGCAGGGCGTCTGTCCCAGTCCAAAATACAGCCCCCAAGCCACGTCGATCACGGTCCAGCGCCTCGACCCGCAGATCGCTGATCCGGGCAACGAGGTCGACCGATTGGTGGCTAGCGGCCAGCTCACGGTGCCGTTGCTGCACATCTGGAATCATGCCGATACCAATACGTGTGGCAGCACGCCCATGCAGTGCCCGTTGCGGGACGGCTCTGTAGTCACCATGGGGGCCACGGACTGCAACCACCAGCCCTTGGCGGCGGCAATCACGACGGAGGGCCCCAACTCCGCATCCGAGAACCTTCCCCTGTGTGTCCAGTTGCCGGGCACGCCTAGTTGCTCCCTTCACGTCGTAACGCTGTATGCCGGGTTGGCCAACTCTGACCCGGCTAGTCCTTCCAACTACCTTCCAGCCATCATGACCTGGGTGGACCTTCGCCTCGCCAGTTCATGACGCTGCCTAGCGGTTCACGGTTGGAGCGAGCTTGGCAGTACAGACCGGAGCTCGAGCGCGACCGCACCCAGAGGTCCAGATGAACACCATGCCAAGCGATCGACCTGACCGGCTCGATCGGTCAAGTGCTCCGAGCCACTCACCATTCCCCCACCGCAAGGTGGGTGAACGTCGGTACCGGTGCCGGCGAGGTCCCTGAGGCACCCCACACGCAAGGGGACCGACGTTTGGAGCTTTCCTTCAGCTTCGTCGTGGCTGCCTGCTGCCCAGCCATGGCGTCCAGTCAACTTCGACAGGTCACCTACTAGGGTCCACGTTCCCAGTCTGCCCTGTCTTCCGGCGCCTACCCTTCTTCATGCCCGCTTCATGTAGTTGCAGCATCCTGGTACGTGTGCAGTACGAGGAACCCTGTCCGCCGCCTATGGGCTGCCCCAGACCCGACTGCCCCGTGTCCGCGACTGCCGTGCACTGCATGAACGTCGCTGACGTGGCGCAGGCCACCCGCCGCCATGGCTGGCTCATACACTGGGGCGACGCATGAGACTCTGGCGTCCCTCGTGGACCTGTCGCCTTGACTCTCACCTGCGTGCCGACTGGAACCTGCTGCGGCTGTGGCGCATACCACTTGCCGTCCGAAGCTAACCACCACCCCGGCCCTTGCGATGTGTCGCTCATGATCGCCTCTCCTTACCTTCCCCCATCGGACGGTCTCAGATTGCGGACACGACCGCCGTCATCACCGTCAGTGGGCGCTAATCGTCCGAGCACCTAGTTTCGAAGATACGCCGAGCATCAAGGCGTCAATAGGGCCATAGGACCCCTCTCAGGCATTGTCGTTGCTGCTCGGGCCAGTGGACGTGCCTGCAACGTGGGCCATTCGGCGACGGATCGGTTGAGGCGGCGTAAGTTCTACCCACGCAGGGCGCTTCTTTCGCCAGCAGGCCGGAGGATGCGGCTAGCACCGCCGTGCAGTTCGGCGGAGCCACACCACTCATCACTCCCCCACCTCGTCAGGTGGGCGAACGTTGGTACCGGCGCCGGCGAGGTCCCTGAAGCGCCCCACACGCGAGGGGACCGACGTTTGGAGCTCCCTTTCAGCTTTACGGTTGCCGCCTGATCCATCCGCAAGCCCGCATTCAGGAAGCAGCCTGAGGCGAAGTGTCAGGGCTTCAGAGCCAGCGCCCTCAGCGACCCTCCGACGTTCGGACCAGTCGCATCATCTCGCTGGCGAACATGGGGATATCTGGGGGCCACCGTGACGTGACGAGGTTCCCGTCGACGACAACAGGGGCGTCCTCCCACTCACCACCGGCGGCGCGAACGTCTTCAGGAACGCCGTCTTGCCAGTAAGAGGTGAGTCGTCTTCCGCTCACGACGTCGGCGGCGGCCAGGAGCCATGGTCCATGACAGATGGCGGCCACCGGCTTGTTCGAGGCGAAGAAGGACCGGGCAATCGCCTGGGCTTCGGGGATATCGCGGACCGTGGCCGGTGCCCCGTCGGGGAACCCCCCGGGCACGAGGAGTAGGCCGTACCGGTCCGGATCTGCGTCGGCAATGAGTAGATCGGGCATGACTCGATACCCATGCTCACCGTTGATTTCCTCCATTGTCGGGGCCGCAATGTCCACGACGCCACCGTCTTCGAGGAGACGGAAGTAGGGCACGATGAGTTCGAGATCCTCGAACTTGTCTGCCGTCAAGACGAGCGTCCGGATGCCGAGGGCACCTGTACCTGCCTGAACATCGGTGAGCCGCATGTTCGGATGCTAGGTCCGCCACGCCGGGCACGATGGTGGAGGTGGGTACCTCCGAGCATCGGTGAGGTGGGCGTAACTCTCCCGGATCTACTCCCCCACCCTTAACCCAACGTCGGCTCCGGCGCCGGCGAGGTGCCTGAGGCGCCCCACACGCAAGGGGACCGACATTTAGAGCTCCCCTTCAGCTTCGTTGTCGCCGCCTAGCCTCCTCCAGCACTTCCCAGCTCGGCCGGGTATCGGCGTTCTGGTCGGCAGCTGGGCTATTGGGGCCGGCCCTGCCATTGGTTCCGCAATAGACGCGCGTACCTTGGGCGCCTGATGAGATCGGACATTCTGAGTAGTCACTTCAGTGTCAGGATGTGGTAGACGACGAAGGCGGGCCACACCACGGCCTTCATGAATGCCAGGAGCACGAGCCAGAAGGTCCCTGAGTGCGTGTGCAAGTAGTAGCAGAGTGCCCCGATAAACCCAAGGAACCAGATGCCACCTGCCCCGCCCTTGCAGGCGGCGCTGCTGCCTGACCCTGGCTTCTTCACATTCGTGTCACTCATCGGACCGCCTTTCAGACCCCCATCAGACTGATAATGGCACCGATGGCTTGCCAGTGACAGGTCATGGTCACAGGCTGATCTCCGGTCGGGGTCCCGCGCTGCCGGACACCAATCGCCTCGAGCACCGAGAGGTTCAGTCGCCCTTCTCTGACTCATGCAGCGCATTCTGGCCAACCTTGACCATCCGTTGAGCAAGTTGAGTCGACGTGCCAACCAGTTGCTCTGTCATCTTGAACGCCGAATCGATGATCTTCTTGCGAGGACCGCCGTCAGCCGACAGATCCGGAAAAACCCCGTTGACGGTGTCGAGGAACTTTCGCACTGCCTCAAGTGCTGAGTTCTCCGCCTCCTGGACCGATTCGATGATGCGATCGGTGCCATCGGTCTTTGACACTTTTGTGACCATGAAGCCCTCCTCTTCTCAGCCCTCGATTCACCAAGATTGTGGCTACAACCAGTTGTTGCATAAAGACAGGTCACGCAATAGAGGCTTCTGGCACATCCTGTTCACAAACGTGCCCTGACCGCTGGCTCGGGGGTGTATGGCGTCGCCTGAACCAGCGCCCTCCCTCGGTGGGTTGTGACCGGTCCCCGGGATCAAGGACTCTTGCCTCTACTCCCTCCGATGGTCGGCCTTCATGCTGTCTAAGTGGAGCCACAGCGGGGGCGTAGCCAGCGGATCGATTCCCGCGTTCAGCGGGCCGGAAAGTCGCGAAGGAGGCCGCACTGAAGGACTTCCTGGAGCTTTCGTCGTGTCAGAAGTACCCTGCGATCATGCTCAGGTCGTGCTTAGCGACTGTCTGTGGCCTAGGCGTCAGAAGTCGAGGCAGGACACACCAGAGTGCTGTTGCGGCGGTATCTCGCGGCGTTTCCAATGTGAGGCATAGTGCATCGGTGTTCCCGGAGAGCACCCCGCTCCGTGCCCAATGATCACGATCTGCCTGTCGTGCGGTCAGTCGGGGTCATGAACTCGCAGGTATTCTTGCGTTGCTGGCCCCAACCGCCTTCACCCAAGGCAACGTCCCGGCGCAGAAGGGAACTCTTGAGTCCCCTGAGCTGCGGTTCGTCCTAGCGGTGTTCTAGAGGCTCCAAAATCATGGAACACGCCTCGACCACGACGATTCGGCGCTGGCTGCCGGGCTTCGTGCAAGTCAAGACCTATCAGAAGCGGTGGATCCCTGATGATGTCGTAGCCGGTCTCGTACTCTCTGCGTTGCTGGTTCCCCAGGGCATGGCTTACGCGGAACTCGCGGGACTCCCGCCGGTCACCGGCCTCTATACCTCAGTTCTTTGCCTCTTGGGATACGCCATTTTTGGGCCGTCAAAGATACTCGTGCTGGGGCCCGATTCGGCGCTGGGTCCGATGATTGCCGCGACGATCCTTCCGCTTGTCGGGGCCCACGGGAATCCTGCACGGGCGGTTGCCCTCGCTTCCCTACTTGCTCTTTTCGCCGGTGCAATCATGGCGATTGGGGGCATCGCAAAGTTGGGGTTCGTCGCTGATCTCCTGTCCAAGCCGACCATGCTCGGATACATGAATGGTCTCGCTCTGACGATCCTGGTCAGTCAGCTGCCGAAGTTGTTCGGCTTTTCGATCACTGCCAATGAGTTCTTTGGCAAAGTACGGCAGATCGTCGTCGGTGTATTCAATGGCCAACTGGTGCCTGCGGCAGCCGCAATCGGAATCGTATCTCTGGCACTGATACTCGTCGCACAGAGGTTCGTTCGAAAGTTGCCAGCAGTGCTCTTCGTAGTCGTTCTGGCCACGGCGGCCGCGACCGTCTTCGACCTTGGCGCCAGGGGCGTCAGTCTTGTCGGTCCGCTTCCCCAGGGCCTTCCCAAGCTGACCATCCCCAGCGTGGCGTGGTCTGACCTGTTGCCCGTGTTCGCCGGTGCTCTTGGGATAGTCCTAGTCGCTCTAACCGACACCATATCGACCTCGGCATCTTTCGCCGAACGGCGAGACGAGGAGGTCGACGGCAGCCAGGAAATGTTCGGAATCGGCGTGGCGAATCTCGCCACAGGGCTATTCCAAGGCTTCCCGGTCAGCACCAGCGGATCAAGAACGGCTGTCTCGGAACAGTCTGGGTCCAAGACACAGCTGACCGGCGTGATCGGCGCGGTCATGATCGCTCTGATGCTCGTTGCATTTCCGGGGCTGCTCCGAAACCTTCCCCAACCGGCCCTGGCGGCCGTCGTCATCGCAGCGTCAATCTCGCTGGCCGACATTCCAGCTACTCGTCGCCTCTGGTTCCAGTCACGTGCAGACTTCTTCATCTCGATTGCCGCATTCCTCGGGGTCGCTCTGTTAGGTGTACTCACCGGAATTGCGGTGGCGGTGGGCATCTCTGTCGCAAACGTATTCCGTAGGGCATGGTGGCCGCACCAGGCGATACTGGGCCGAGTGTCCGGGATGCGGGGCTTCCATGACGTACGCCGCCATCCCAATGCAGAACAACTTGTCGGATGCGTGATGTATCGGTTCGATGCACCCCTGATCTTCGCTAACGCACGTACCTTCCGCGACCAGATCCGCCAGTTCGCCAGCTCCGATCCAAGACCCCTGTGGATCATTGTCGAAGCAGAGCCGATCACGGACATTGACACGACGGCATGTGACATGCTCGAAGACCTTGTCACCGCTCTTGACAAGCAGGGGACGAAGTTGGTGTTCGCCGAGATGAAGACTCACAGCCGGCACAAGCTTCTTCGATACGGCCTCGGCAAGCCGCTACCCGATGATCGGTTCTTCCCGACGTTACGAGCCGCGGTCAGTGCCTGCCGGGAGGAGTTGGGCGAACGATGGGTTGAAGTCCGGGAGGAAGAGCAGGGCTGAAGGCGACGAAGTGGGCTTCAGTCCTCCCTACACCGAAACCGATCGGATGGTGCCTTCCGCACGAATAGAACCTCACACACCTTGCCGGTGTCCAATCTGCATTGCATCGGGGGTGCAACACGACCCGAGCCCCACACGCTCCCACTTACCCTCCCACCCGCTCGTCAGTGGGCAAACGTGGGCTCGGGTGCCGGCAAGGACCCTGAAGCGCCCCACACGCGAGGTGACCGACGTTTGGAGCTTCCCTTCAGCTTCACGGTTGCGGCTTGAACCGGGCCGAAGGCTGGTCTTAGCGGTGATTTTGGACGCGGCTGACAGCCGAAATCGGCGGTTACCCCCTGTCCCATAACCAGGCACTTCTGGGGCGATGCAGTTCAGTTCAGAGGCGGTACTCGGACAGCCTTAGGACCGGACGTGGCTGCCGGGACGGTCACGGCAAGCAATCGGAACGTCCCGTTGCGGCCGGGCAGCCGGCTGTAGTCCCGCCACCGCAACTCGTAGGTCAGATCTGGTCCGCCCCTGACGCCCTGTCAGATTCGGCGGCTTCCTTTTGCGAATCGCCGCCCAAAACCATCGATTGCCTAGTCCCCGATCCATTTCTACTCGGCCGGGACCCAACGATCTTCGTGCCATCGCCACATGCCATCGAGGAAGTCAACGAGATTGTCGACATGATCCTTGCAAGGTTGCCACATCGAAGCGAGCCCCTCTCCGATCATGCCGTCAGTGATTGTTGGCGCCTGTTCGGAGATCCATATGCAGTCACCATCGCCTTCGTCGATCGGACAGTGGACTACGCACGTAGAGAAGAGAGACTTGAAAGCGTAGACGCACAGGCTCTCGTCTGATCTGCCGTCGTAAGACGGCCAGCAATCCGGACGAGGCGGCTCCCAGTCGTCGCGAAAAGCCCACGTCACGGCGTTCGATTTGTTCCAACGGGACGCGCCGCCCTCCATACTCAAGTCGACCATTCCGCCGCCTATGGACATGCCGAATCGAATGATGGGGTCTGGCTGCGAGGACGGTGCAATGAACCATTCCTGCCCCAGATACCACGCCCACTGCTGGCCATCGACAACATTTCCCGTAACGATCGGAGTAAGGCCGACAGCGTCGTCCTCGAAATCTTCCAGGTATTCGGCGAGCGCTGCATTCGGGCCACACGCATCCAGGATTGCTGACCGTTCCTCAGGCTCCAGGTCTAGGTCAATGCGATCATCCGCACTGCAGAGAAGAGGGTTGGAGTCGAGAGTCTCTGCAGCCGCAACCAAGGCGGCAGCATCAGGGGCGCTGACCACACTGATTCCGTCAATTGCGATTTCCAGAGACCGACCGAAGTGATGGATCGTGATGGAACGCATATTGCTGGCACCTCGCTCGGTTGGGCCACCTAAAGGGCAAGAAGGCCTGCTCAGACCTGTCTGATGAGATTGTCAGTACCCACACCTTGGACCAGTCTGGTCGTTCGAGGCCGCTCCCGCCGAAAGTCCTGATCAGCCGGAGAGTGCGAGGCGAGACCTCGACACGAGCAGAAGGACGGTCGATACAGACCCCGAGCGAAGGAGTTGCCGACCCTCAGTTAACTCCGGTCTGCTCGCTCTGGATCAACAAAGACTCCCTCCGACTCCCCCCAGCTCCTTGCTGATCGGGGTTCTGGGCCCGGCGAGGTCCCTGAAGCGCCCCACACGCGAGGTGACCGACGTTGGGAGCTGCCCTTCAGCTTCGTGATAGCCGCTTGAGCTGGCCCCGAGACAGTTTCCACGCCTGTCGCCCGGCGACTATCTCCTGCCCCCTCAACGGTTGTCGACCGCGAGACCGGAGCCGTCACGGGGAGCGGAGGCCCCGCTCCTTCATCGCATCACTTTGAGGCTGCCCTCCGACGCTGTTTCGGGCGGATCCACTGTTCTCTCGGTTTTGTTCAGACGCAAGACTCCTGTGAGTGGGGACCTTTGCCCCTAACCGGCCTTGGACGCCGGGGCCAGACTGGGGAGTGTGGTCCCAGCCAGGTCTGGGACGGAGTTTCGACGACGAAGGAGAAGGATTATGGCTGGGAAGGCTGATCAAATGAAGGGCAAGGCCAAAGAGGCCGTCGGAGACCTGACTGGAAACGAGGATCTCAAGTCAGAGGGTAGGGCTGACCGCCAGGCCGGCGAGGCTAAGGAGAAGGTCAGCAAGGTTGAAGAGAAGGTCGAAGAAGTGATCGACAGGGCCAAGGGCGTGGTTCACCCGAAGTAGGTTCTCTCCTTCCCCGTCCTCGAGGTTATCGCTGGCCGGATAGGGCATAGGTGCGCTGAGCGAATGAGAGCAGACGACGAGGAGATCGGTATGACCGACGATCCGGGACAGGCCCAATGGAATGTGGCCGACTGGCACGGCAAAATGCTCATCGATTACAACGGTGAGAAGATTGGCAAGCTCCAAGACGTCTACGTTGACGTCGAGACCGATGTGCCTCAGTTCGCGACGGTGAAGGAGGGGTTTATCGGTCGGCACCTGACTTTTGTGCCGCTCGGCGGGATTCGAGTCGGTCCCGATGACCTCCAGGTGGCGGTGACCAAGGAGCAGGTTCGGTCCGCGCCAGACATCGAGATGCACGGCGAAGAGCTTTCGCAGACAGATGAGTCAACGCTCTATCACCACTTCGAGCTCAACTACACGCCCATTAACACCGAGAGCGGCCGTCGTTTGGCTCGCCGCTGAGAGTCTGGCCAACGCTCACGACCGCCCCGCATACTCCTCGCCCGAACGAGCTAGATGCACACCGTCAACTCGGGTCCATCGAACGTGGTTCTGTCGCACTGGGCCAGTCAACTGCCCGTACCGAGCAACAACGGACAGTGTGTCCGATTGAGCCAAGGCGCATGGCGCCTAACGTTGGGTTGCTAAGTCCGTTGAGCGAAGGTTCGCCGCCAGAGCTCGGGGCCTCGCCGGATCGGGGACATCCCCGTCGTGCACCGAGGGCTCGGCTCAAGCCCCCGCCCGCGCCGCGTGGCCTCTCCGGCCACGAGGGCTAGCATCTGCCGACCCGCAGCTGCGATCTAATCTACTGACCGATGGACGCTCCATTCCTTTGGGAGGCAATGCTGCAGGGGAGCACTGCGGCTGGATCGGGGGCCTGTGAGTCGGCCAGCTGCCCCGAAGGTGCACGAGGCTGACGTGGACATGGAGCGGAACGACGAACGGGCTGCCGATGGTGGAGAGGCCCCGAGGAGGACGCTCGAGGTCCACTTCAAGTTGTTTGGCACTGATGGGGTGTCGCTTCAATCCCAAGAGCTTTCGAAGGCGCTTGGCGCTAGGGGCTGGCGGGCCTTCTCCTGTGCCTCTGACGTGCCGCCGCATGCTGAAGGCTTGGCGTTGCCTGAACTCTCCTACCAGTCGCCCGATGCTGTCGCGCTGCGGAAGAGGGTCTTCTCGACCTCCGAGGGTTATCCGCCGGCGTCGGACGTGGACAGCCTCGTCATGGAGATCATCAAGCGTGCGGAGCGGATTCGGCGACAGGTTGAGGACTACGTGGATGCCTGGGAGATCCCGTTGCTGCATATTCGCAACATTATGTCTCTGCCGTACAACCTTCCGGCCACTCTTGCTTTGTACAACCTCGCGACTGAACGGCCCGACATCGGCTTTCTCATGCAGCACCACGACATCTACTGGGAAGGCCCGAATGCCAAGAATTTCCTCACGCCGTACCAACAAGTCAACGACATGATGGATCGCATCATGTGTCCGTTGTTGCCCAATGCGCTCCACGTGCTCATCAACCCTCTAGCTGCTGAGGCGTTGCGTGCCAGGAAGGGTATCGTTGGCAACATCGTTCCCGATGGGTTCGACTTCGATCGGGATGTACCGATCATCGACGAGCACGCCTTCCGCAACCAGCTCCAGGTGCTGGTCGGTGATCCCAGACCCGTCGGCGCTGACGACCTGGTGGTGGCAATGCCGGCCAGAATCGCCATCAACAAGGCAATCGAACTGGCCATTCAGTTTGTGGCCGCACTGAATCTCGAGCGCACGGCTCTCGAGAGCGCGCCAGACGGCTTAGGGCTGAATCGACGGCGGTTCACCACCGCCAGCAGTATCGTTCTGGTACTACCGCAGGGCGAGGATCTCGACGACAACCGGCCCTACTTCGAAAGGCTGCTGTCATACGCTCAGCAGCTAAGGATCAAGCTCGCCTACGGGGGCAACATCGTTGTCCCTGACCAACGATTCCAGCATGACGACCCCGACCATTATCCCTTCTATGGCACCTACCGCGCTGTCGACCTTGTCTGCTATCCGCCTGAGCACGAAGGATTCGGCAACCAAGCGATCGAGACGGTCTGGGCGAAACGACCCTTGGCCGTCCTTGAATACCCGGTG
Organism: uncultured Acidimicrobiales bacterium; assembly: GCA_963727075.1. Taxonomy (GTDB): domain Bacteria; phylum Actinomycetota; class Acidimicrobiia; order Acidimicrobiales; family RAAP-2; genus Bog-756. The sequence continues at coordinate 590,268 of CAVSET010000006.1, read as the reverse complement.
TTCAAACGATTCGTCCGCGACCATATTCCGCACTACATCTCGCTGGGGGACACGGAACAGCTTGAACGGCTGAAGGAGTTCGGAGGGCTACATCAACTTCGCCACGACAATCTCGGCGGAGCCGTAAAGCGGGCCATCACGGTGCTCACGGATCATGACCTTGAGAGGCGGTGGACAGACGTGGATTTCACCGCGCTGCGCGCGTTCTGTGGGATGGACGCGGTTGCCGCCGAGTACATCCGGCTGTACACCGAGTTAATGAGAGGAGTCGGACCTTAACGAGACTCTTCACATAGACCCACGCGGGGGTGTCCCCGGCGTGCCGGCTAGCCACGTCAAAGGCGGGTATCGACAAGGCAAGTGGTTCGCCGTTCAGCGGTCGTACCACCGGCGGAGGAAGCTCGCCGGTAACCGTATGGAGCGACTCGAGGCGGTTCCCGACTGGGAGTGGGACGTTCTTCAAGGTGCTCGGTGACCGTCTAAGGGAGGATCAAGCCCCCGCGAGAGCCGCGTCACCCCTCCGTTTTCCCGGCCGAGCGGGCCGCCCCGGGCCCGACCGCCTCACCTCCTGCTACTGACCGCTTGAGGAGGACGGTATACCGACAGCCTGGCCGTACATGGGGCCAAAGGCCATGATTGGGGACGGTCACGCCGGAAAAGGTGCTGGCTGGGCACTCCAGACGCGGATACCTCCTATCGCCAGACATGCATCGCTCAGCGGGAAATGATTCCGAGCCACATCCCCCTAGCACTCCCCCCACCTTCCTCGGATTTGGCAAACGTCGGCTCCGGTACCGGCGAGGTGGCTGACGCGCCCCACACCGGCGCCCTGGTGCGCTTCGACGATGCCCACTGGTCGGGGTTGGTGGGCGCCACCCGGCCGGGCTGAAGACGGGCGCGCCGGATCGAGCCAACCGATGTCTTCGAAGTGAGGGGGCAGATTGTCAGCCCGTCGAGCCGGCCACCCGGTGCACCGTTCTCACCAACTCAGCGAGATCTTTGCTCGACTCCTCGATATCAAGCTGCGAAGAAGAAGGGCCATACGCACGTTTTGAGGTGGCCGTCGAAGCGGGAGCCGATGCGACGCAGGGCACTCAGAGAGCGGCTGCCCATGTCGGTAGGTATGGCTGTGGCCCCGGTCATGTCCGGGTCTCGATGACGCCGAGCCGCGCGCTCGAGAAGCCGACAACCTGGAGAGTCCACTCCTGATGGTGGGTAGAGAGCCCTCCGGTGTGCGGCGTATCGGGCAGCTCCCATAGTTGGACGTTGCTGGGCGACGCGTCACGGTAGGAGCGGTCTGCCTGGATCTCGGGCTTCCCAGCGATGAGCTGGACGGGTCGGGGAGCGATGCCGACGACGGCAGAACGCAGACTGACCGGCTCCGGAGCCGAAGTGAGGACGTTGGAGACCCCGGTCTCGATGCTGCGCGTGGCGCGTTGTACGTAACCCTGGAGGTCCTGGGGAAGCCAACTCGTATCCATAGCTCCGCGCCATATGGCACCTTCCGCCACGACCGCGTCAAGGCGAGGATCTGCGGCGGCAGCGCCGATCCCCTCCTCGCCGCCCATCGACTCGCCGAGGGCGGCGATCTTCCCGCCGTGGACGTCGCTGCGGGGCCGTTAGCCAGGTCACGGTAGCCGAGGTGTCCCGGTTGCCCCACCAACCGAAGTCCATGGCGTCACCGCGGCTGCGACCGTGCCCGCGGGCGTCGACCGTCAACACCCAAATCCATGGCCGGCCAGGACAGCGGCCTGGTCGAGGACCGAGGTCCGGGCGAGCCCGAACCATGGAGGACGACGACCCCGCGCCGTTTTGGGAGGGGAGGTACCAAGCCGAGAGGAGAACGCCGTCACTGGTGGTGAAACTCACGTCCCGGTACGCGAGGCCCTTGGCCGCCGGGGTCACGTTGTCCAGCGCGGTCGCGGGCACGTTGCTGGCGCAGATGGCTCCTGTGAACGGGATGAACACGAATTCGAGGACCAGAAAGGCAACGGGGACGGCCACCATCCCCTGGTCGCCCGCCAACGGTGCCGGATACCAGGAGGTGGAGCCCCGTGACGAGCGCCACGACCCCGGCGACGGCTGTGATGTCGAGATCCGATTTGGCCATGTGCATCAGACCGATCCCGAGCCCCGTCGTGGTGCCGAGAATGCCTATCCCAAGGGCTAGGATGCCGCGTCCAACCCGACGGAGTCGTCGTTCGCTGACAACTGCACCGGGCGTGACGCCGACAACGACCGTCACGCGCAGCACCTGCCACAACGGCGACCCGTGCAGGCCAACCAGGACGGCGGCGGCGGAGGAACCTTGCACGACAAGCGCGACAGCCGTCAGGCGGCGGGGATGAACGGGTCGCGGCGAGGAGACCACGGTGGTCTCCTCGGGGGTCGAGTGGCTACAGCCACGACCAATCCCTATCTCATAGCTGGGCGTCGGGTGACAATGTGTTCACTACCATTCGCTGCACTAGACATGGCTTGGGACCTTACGGGTGAGCGTGCAGATTATGCGCATGACCTTGTGTCCAGGGTCTGCAGTCGGATCGAACATGCACGGGCAGCCGCCGTCGATGACCGTCATGCCATGTTGGCGGCCGTACTGTGTGGCCGTATCGGACACGCTTCCATCACCGAAGGCTCTGTGCATCCACACTCGCTTGATTCCGAGTTCTTCGCACTCACGCACAGTTTGATCAGCCGTCTCCGGCCTGCTGCCGATCACCACCCAGTCCACACCGTCTGGTATCGACTTGAGGTCGCGGAAGCACGGATCACCCTCAACCATGTCGGTGTTCGGGTTGACGGCAAAGACCTGATACCGCCGATCGCGGAGACGCTGGTAGACCACGTTGCTGCCGTGTCCTTGGGATGTCCGCGACACGCCTGTCACTGCTACCCGTTTGTGCGACAAGAACTCTGCTGCGACGTCCTTCATCTTCTCCATGAATGAACTCCTTTCGTTCCGTTGCGATTCGCCCTCTGCCCCAAGAACGGGCGGTGAGCGTCATGTGGTGACACCCTGGTGGTCATCGATCGACCCGGGTCGACGATGGTGCGCCGTCGAGATCAGAGCTCCCGCCGGAAACCGGCGCTGTGGGCACGACCGGGAGGCTCCCCGGGTCGACGCCACCCGAGTCGAGCCGGAACGGTGGGTACTCGTCGCTCATCAGGGCTGCATACGCCAACACCCGAAAACACCACCTGTTCATTCCCATGACAAAGTCGAAGATCGACTCGGGGTAGCGCCCGCGGACACCCAGTACGACGGCGGCGAACAGCACCAGGAGGAAGATCAAGCCGCCACCGCCGACCCAACGCCAGAGGCCGTTGCTGTTCGCGCCCCAACCGCCGGCGAATACACCCACGACGAGGTACTGGGGCAGCGCCAGGAGCCACCACTTCACCAGAACGAGACCTCGAGACAACCGTCCCGGGTATTCGATGGTGAGGTCGGCCGGGAATCTTGCGTCCGGATCAAGACTGAACGGCGGATAGCGGTCGGTGCCGAAAGCCCCGACGGCGTAGAACGCGACGCGCCATGTCCACCGCATCACGCCGACGTTGAAGTCGAAGATCGCTTGCGGGTAGCGCCCAGTGAAGAGGATCGAGAACCCGGCCACGATGGTCAGCAAGCCCGTGGCGATCCAAAGGAACACGAGGATGATCACGTGTGGGATGACGAGCAGCCACTTGACCAGCCAAAGCCACCGACTCGTGGTGGGGTCGAGATGCCCGTCTAGGCGGAGTGGATAAGCCGAGGGAGCGGACGAAAACACCGGCGACGCCTCGGGTGGCGGTGGCCGGACCGGGGCTGTCGTCGGCTGAGACTCCTCCCTCCGACGCAGACCAAATACCATCATCAGCGCGCTCGCCGCCAACACGAGGAGGCCGAGGAAGCCCAGTCCAAGCCCGACTGGCAGCAGGACACCGGTCTTCGCCCCCAGATTCACGTCGACCGAGATCCCGCGGGCCGCATCGGCGTTCATCAGCACGGCCGACCAGTGGCCGCCCTCAGTGGGCCAGGTGAGCGTCTGGGTCCGGGTCCCCGAGGTCGACGTCACCCAGAAGGTCTGTGTTCCGGGTGGGGCGGGCGCAGCGTTCCCGTTCACCAGCTGGGTCTCCGTGTTGAACGGTCCGAAACTCACGCTGGTGACATGCTCATGGGCTACCCCGCCGAGCCAGCGGTCGACGTCCGTTTGCGGGGCGATGCCGATGAAGATCGGGGCACCGTTGGCGGATGTGGCCCTGATCCTGACCGTCCCGAGGACGTTGGCCGGCACCCAGTCCTCCTGGCTGGGTTTCGTCCCGAAGTCAACCTGAGAGGTGAGAGCGTACGTCGACGTCTCGAGCCGAGCGTTCGGCGTGGTATAGAAGCCGGCGGAGTCGCGCTCGAGTCGCCTGGGCCCACACGAGCGTTGCCCCCGCTGCCACGAAGCCCAATCCCACCAGGGCGAGCACGGCCCCGACAACGATGAGCACGATCTTGCCAGGTCGCATGTCGATTGCCTCCGTCGCCGGAACGCCAAAGGAGCCGGCTCGTACAGGAACATCCAACCCCTCTCCGCGCATAGCGGGTAGGGCCGAAAGTCAATTGATGGGCCGGGACCCTCCCTGGCATGCGTCTCTCAACAAGGACGCATCGGCCCGGCAATCGGGCAGATCTGAAGGCCGCACCAAGCCTCTCCTCACCCCTAGTTAGGTAAAAGGTCACCATCGATCGGCACGACACCGCCGTGTGTCTCTCGTGGCGTCGGATATGCGCCACCGAAACCACATAGATCCGAGCCACACCCCAGTCACTACTCTCCGGCCTTAAGCACGGCGTCGGATCTGCACTCGCGCTGATCGTTTCGCTAGCTGGCTGTGGCTCTCGTCAATGGCAGTGGCACCCGCACCACGCGTTGCAGTCGCAGTGGGCCTCCTCCTTGGGGATCGTTTCGTGAATTGCCCGACGCCAGCAGTCGGAGCACCCGACCGCTGTCGTTCGGAGGGTCGTCCGAGGCACACCCCGTTCACCACTCCCCCTTCCGCCCCATTCCCGCAACGTAGAGCCCGGTGCCGGCGAGCTGGCAGAGGTGCCTTGCGGCGCGAGGAGACCGACGTTTCTGGATCTCAGACCTTTCCGCAGGTACTGCGTATCGCTCACCGCGACTGCCGACGTTTCGAGCTTCCGTTCAGCTTCGTTGTTGCTGCCTGGTCCCTCAACGAAACTGTGCCGAGCGCTGAAGACACTGAAGGGCCACAGGTTTATGAGGCCCCACTTGCCGAGAATCCCCTAATCGGAGCCAGGGTCACCCAGCCGGTACCCGAGTCCGCGTGCGGTCACGATCAGATCGGCTCCGAGCTTGCGCCGAAGGTACCCCACATAGACATCCACGACGTTGGATCCTCCTTCAAAGTCGTACCCCCACACGTGACTGAGCAGTTGTTGCCGGGACAGCACCTGACCAGGGTGGTCAAGGAACGTAGCTAGGAGAACAAATTCTGCGCTGTCAGCTCAATAGGTTTGCCGCCACGCTCGACTCGTCGCGCTTTGAGATCAATCATCATGTCTCGCAGTCGAACCGTCGATACCTGCGGCTCACGGGTGGTCCTCAACCGGGATCGGATCCGAGCCAGAAGCTCGTCGAAACGAAACGGTTTGGAGATGTAATCGTCCGCCCCTGCGTCCAGCCCGGAAACAAGGGCATCCACCCCTTCGCGGGCCGTCAGAATGATGACGGGGATGGCGTTTTGCTTGGCTCGTAGCTCATGCAAGATGGAAAGTCCGTCACGGCCTGGGAGTCCAAGATCCAATACAACGAGATCGAAATCACCAGATCGCGCTTGCCAGAGAGCATTCTCGCCGTCCTCAGCCACCGTCGCGGTGTATCCATTTGCTGTCAGGCCCTTGACTATGAACGAAGCAATACCACGCTCATCCTCAGCGACCAGAATGCGAGTCATGTCGCCGACCTCGTCGAAGCTGACCGGACGGGGACGCGCAACGTGAACACGGCTCCACCGTATTTGCTCGAACTGACAGAGACACCTCCGCCATGAGCCTCCGCTATAGCCCGGACAATCGGAAGTCCCAGGCCGAAATGGTCTCCCTCCTGGGGTCTATCCACACCTTTGGCGAATCCATGGAAGATTGACTCACGATCCTGCGCTGGAATACCAGGTCCAGAGTCGGCAACCCACAGCTCCAAGTTTGCATTGACTCGAGAGCCCAATTCGATCGTGTCTCCCTCGGCCGTGTGTTGCACTGCGTTCTGGGCCAACTGCATCCATCCCTGAGTCAGGCGTTGCCGATCACCAACGAGCCAGCCATCGGCATGGCCACCGTCCAGCCACATCCGGTCCGCCAGCGCCATGGCCTTGCCCTGAACCTCCGACGTGAGTGTCGCGCAGTCAAGACGGTCAAGGCGAAGGAAGTCCGGCCTCTTCGATTGGGCGAGAAGTAGCAGGTCGCTGACCATTCGGCTCATCCGGTCGAGCTCATCGATGACGATCTCACGTACCTCCTCTCGTTCATTAGGATCATCACCCAACAGTTCGAGATGTCCTCGAATCACGGTGATCGGGGTCCGGAGTTCATGGCTGGCATCGTCAAGAAACTGTCTCTGCGATCGGAAGGCTGTTTCGACACGATCGAGCATCGCGTTGAAGTCATTGGCCAGGCGGGCCAGTTCATCATCCCCTCGTACCTCCAACCGGTAGCTGAGATCCGCATCGGTAATCGACCGGGCGGCGCGTTCCAAGGCCCGAACGGGTGCGAGGATCCGCCCGGCGATCAACCACGCAAATAGCATGGCGACGACAAGGGCAGTGAGTCCGACTGTCGCAGCTATCCCCACTGTGGTAGTGACGTTCGCCTGGTCGTTGGAGAGGAACGTCGCCGCAACGAAGACGTGACCGGAGGAGTAGCTGACTGAGCGAGGAGCAACCGGTGCGGCCAGGAAGCGGACTGGTCCACTCGTCGTCTGAATGGTCCCAAACGTTCGGGCAGTTACAGATGCCCATCGTCGAACTCGTTCAGAATCACGTTCCAGCGATGCAATTGGGTGATTCGGTACTGTTCCGATCACCTTGCCATCGGAGATGGCCAGTAGCTCTTGTGAGTTCGTCGGAGCGGCGTGGTTTAGGGCGACCGCAAGCGCCGAATCGGCGTCGGCAAAGCGTTGCTTCGTCTGCGGATCGATGCCGCCAAGAGCAACGGTGCCGACCTCATCGAGTTCGTGGCTCAGTTCGTTGTCAACCTCTGTTGCGAGATGTTGGAGCAAGATGATTCGGGTCGCAACGATCGATGTAGCCAGTGCTGCTGCGACTAGGAGCGAGCACCACAACAGGATTCGGAACCGAGCAGACAAACCGGGTATCGCAGGCCACCAATGCCATCTGTGACCGCCCGACGATTCGTTCACTGTCCTGCCACGCCTCTCACCAGCAGTCGGAATGACCTCCCGATCTCCTGCGATCGCTCCCTCCTCAGAAGACCACCCCGTCGGCTAGACGGAAGACGGATCTGCGTGCCCATGCCCCTGGTCCCTATCGCAGAAGACCCTGTCTGTAAAGGGTCCAAAGTCGGTATTCACTACCCTTCTTCAGTCGTCTCCGCGAACGTGAGGAATTTCTCACCTGAACCTCACGATCAGCTCACACTCCACGCTCATGCTCCTCGTAACGACAAGAGACATCGAATCAGAACGATGTCGAGAGGAGAGACAATGACTAAGAGGTCAACCAGGGTCAGGAGATTGCTCATCGGTACTGTTGCTCTAGGGGTTGTCATCGGTGGTGGAGCTACCACGGCCGGTGCGGCTGTGCCAGCGACTGGCTCACCGAGTGGAACCGCGGCTCATCACGTGCGTCTGGATCCCAAGAATGGCAAGGACTCGGAAACCAGCCCTGAGGCGTCGGTCCAAGATCACAGTGGCCAGAGTGAGGCTTCTTCTACCGAAGTGGCGTCGAAAGATGCCTCTCAGGACGCCACCGACCCTTCCAATTCGGACCAGGCCAAGGACAGCCAGGGCTCTCCCGGCTCCATGGAGACGGGAACGTCGTTTGACCCGACAACCAGCTCGACTGGGATCCCGACTACATCTACGCATCCCGATACCAGTCAAGGTAGCTAGGTGGACTCGGTCGGATGACCATCACATCGGCGATCAAAACGGCATCCGAGCCGACGGCCCCGATCAGCCCACCTGACGTTCCCTCGAGAGGTGGTGCTGCCGAAATGCTCGATGTCCTCCCAGTGCTGCCCTGTCCCCGAATGAAGGAGGGGCAGGGCGGCGCTGTGGGCGTGCGTGAGAATCCTGGTGGTGGCGCCACTCTCTGGAATGCCGCAAGGACCGCACTGGGGCTCTGTGAGAGTCCGAGTCACTTCTCTCGTCCCCACGTTTGCCGCAGGTCATGGCTTCTCTCTCGCGACCAAGGTGGAGAAGACATCCCATCCTGAACCGAGTCGATGCGTGCAACTCCCTGTCCGTCTCAGGATTGCCATCAAATCGGTCACGGACTTTCTGATTGATCGACTTCCTAGGACACGAACGTGGGTGGCAATCCGGAGCCGCGGGTGGAGTCACCTATCCGAGGCGCGATGTCCTCGGGAGAAAGCCCAAGGGACCGATTCCTCTACCGGGCGCCAGCTCGGAGTGAGCCGTCTGGCACCAAGAAGCGATGGCCCTGAGGCGAGCTTTGCACTGGGAGCTGCGAGGCGTATGCACACAGAGCCCTGTCATCGCTGTGGTTGGACTCAACGGCTCATGAGCGTCCGCCGGGCCAGATTCCAACCAAGTCCTACGTATCACTGGTTATGCGGCGACTGTGTCGCCGATCTGAAGTTGGTCACAATGTCGGGTCCGCACAGGCCTGCTTCACTGCCTAGCATTCCGGATCCGGCACCAGTCGCATCCGAATCGCCGTCAGTTTCGCAGACAGCGAAGCTCCGTTCGAGCGAAACGACCAAGCAGCACGGAATGGACCCGTGACGTGAACCAACCCGATGACATCGAACGATGGGAATCTGGAATTGCACCGATCTTCCTTCGGCTGATGGCGACGCTGCACTCAGCAGACAGTGCGGCTCGAAGGGGTCCGATCTCATTGCGTTTAGGGAGCGATCAGCTACGTGCAGGTTGGCGTGAGGTAGTGGAGTGGACCTGTGCCCATCCCTGCCCCATCCCCCACGGCGATGACCGTCTCCGAGTCATTCATCGAGACTGCCGAGTCGTGGCCCGGTTGTTCGATATGGAGGCGACAAACCCGAATGGGCCGAATCTCGGGGTCATCACACAGGAGATCGAGGCTCTGGTCGGGATCATTGCCAACACGTTTGCGGTGTTCTCCGATGAGCGGAGTTCGTCGGTGACCCTTGGGGTATCTTCCAAGTCCAGGTCGTCACGGGTGGGGCGGAGATGAGAGGAACTCATGTGCGACTGGATCCCCATGGACAGATGGGCAACCTTTACGCCGTCGCCTACAAGGCGTGTCCCAACGCTGGTTGTGGGAGCGTCTTGACCGGCTCAAGCCTTCAAGTGCTCCGAGCCACGCCCTCTACCACCCCTCCACCCCGCTGCCTCCTTCTTCTCCGTTGGCTCCGGTGCCGGCGAGGTCCCTGAGACCTTCCACACACACAACGGAACTGGCCTTGGGAGCTGCCGTCCCGCTTCCTCGTGGCTGCTGCTTGAGCCAACCGAAACGTAGGAGGGCCGAGCTGGCCCTTCTGGTCCCGGAATAGCGCGACGTCGGCCCGACAAGGGAAAGGACTTCTGATCGTTATCGCTGGGGTCAAAGGTCGGCGAGCCTGCGGCTTGCTTGGACTCTGTCCACTGAGTCCCAACAGGGTCGAAGGTCCCAGCCTTGACCGTCCACTGCGGCACCAGAGAGGTGAGCAGAGCGCAAAGTTCGTGAGGGGACCCGACGTTTGGCATCTTTCAGTTTCGAGGTGGCTGCCTGAGCAGCCAGAGTCAGCTCAGAAGTGCGGCAGCTACCGCCTACCCCTCAACGGCACTTCCGCCATGCACATTTGGATGCGCGGGTCGAAGGGGCGGTCCGGCTCAGACGGCGCCATGCGTCTCAGCACTGTGAGGCGGCGGACCGGCCTCGAACGCAGCGTCATGGTCGGCTACTTCGAGGACGGACCGAACCTCGTCACCATGGCGATGAATGGCTGGGGCGAAGGCGAGCCGGCATGGTGGCTGAGCCTGCGGGCCGACCTCGACGTCCGGATCGACATGGGTAGCAGCAGCGCCGATCGCGTGTGGAGGGCAGCGCACGCGGTTGCCAGTCTGGGGAACTTCGAGACTGTTGGCTCTCATGCGCCATGGGGCGCTGTCAACTACCAGGCTTGAAGATGGCGATACCCGATGCCCAATACATGGCGGTGCCGAACGTCCCGGTGAAGCCCTGGGCTCCGGTGGTCGGTAGGACCTTGTAGCCGGTGACCACCGTGGCGATGGTGCCAGTGGTCGTCTGCTGGGGCTGGGCCGTGTAGCCGGGGGCCGTCACCCTGATGGCCTGGGCGTTGCCGTGCCCGGCGACGAACCCGACGGCCAGCTCGTTGGCGATGGCCGAGGTGGCGCTCCCCGAACTGGCCGAGGTGCCGGTGTTGGAGGTTCCGGCCGAGGTGGCGAGCGGACTGCTCGTGGCGACACCACTGAACTCCTGGACCTCAAAGGCCACAAAGGCGGCTGAGGCGTTGTGCACGGTCACCGTGGTCACCGGCTTGGCGTTGGCCGAGTACCACAGCTCACCGTCCGAGAAGTGGCCAGCCACGAAGTGGGCGGCGCCGATGCGGGTCCAGGTATTTCCAGCCGAGTCGGTCACCGAGGTGATCGGATTGGTGGCCCCGGTGTACACGCTGGCCGACAGCACGAGCAGGCGGCCACTGGTCGTCGCTGCGGGGAAGGAGCCGCTCAGCGTGGTGGACGAGGAAGTCTCGGTGCCGCTGGCGGTCTGGACGAGCTTGGGCGTCGTGCCCGAAGGTGCGGTGACGGTGAGGGTGAAGCTCGTGGTATGGACCGCCGAGGTTCCGGTCCCGGTCACGGTGACCGTATAGGGCCCGGGCGTCGACCCCGACGCCGTGGTGATGGTCATGGTCGAGCTGGCCCCGGAGTTGACCGTGGACGGGGAGAACGACACCAGGGCCCCAGATGGTGCACCGGTGGCACTGAGACCGATCGATTGGGCCACCCCAGAGGTCACCGCAGTGTTGATGGCGGTCGACGCGGCACTACCCGCCACCACACTGGCCGAGGCCGGCGAGGCTGAGATCGAGAAGTCATTGGTCGGCGGCGTCGTCACCGTCAGAGCAAAGGTGGTGGTGTGGGTAGCCGAGGTTCCGGTCCCCTTCACCGTGACCGCGTAGAGCCCGGGCGTCGTGCCCGAGGCCGTGGTGATGATCATGGTCGAGCTGGCCCCGGAGTTGACCGTGGATGGAGAGAACGACACCAGGGCCCCAGATGGTGCACCGGTGGCACTGAGACCCACCGATTGGGTGACCCCGCTGGTGATCGCCGTGCCGATGGTGCTGGTGGCGGCGGTGCCCGCCGCTGCACTGGCCGAGGCTGGTGAGGCCGAGACCGAGAAGTCGTTGGGTGCCGGAGCCATCACGGTGAGGGTGAAGGCGGTCGAGTGGGTGGCCGACGTGCCCGTCCCGGTCACGGTGATCGGGTAGGACCCGACCGGTGTCGTGGACGCTGTCGTGATCGTCATGGTCGAACTGGCCCCCGAGCTGACGCTGGACGGGGTGAAGGATGCCGAGGTCCCCGTGGGCAGACCGGTGGCGCTCAGGCCCACCGACTGGACAGCGCCGCTGGTCACTACGGTGTTGATCGTGGTCGAGGCAGGCGAGCCGGCCACCACGCTCCCCGAGGCCGGTGCGGCTGTGATCGAGAAGTCGTTGGGCGGCGGCGGAGTCGAGGACCCCGCTTTGAACAGGGCGATGCCATCCGACCAGTACATGGTGGCCGGGAAGTTGCCCGAGAAGCTCTGCGCTGCCGTGGTCGTGAGGTCCTGATAGCCGCTCTTCACGGACACCAGGTTCGGGCTAGTCGTGTTCTGCTGGGGGAGGGTCGTATAGCCCGGCGACGTGACGGTGATCGCCTGAGAGCTGGCGTGCCCCGCGATGTAGCCCACCGCAAGATCGTTGGCTCCGGTAGGCGTGACCGACCCCGAGCTGGCCGAGGTGCTGTGGCCCGCGACCCCGTTCGAACCGTCGAGCGGGTTGGTCGTGGCCACGCCGCTGAACTCCTGGAGACGCAGTGCGACCGCGGTGGCGCCGGTGGTCACGGTCACGCTGCTCACCGAGGCGGCGTTCGGGGCGTACCACATCTCGCCGTCGGAGTACTGGCCGGAGACGGCGGTCGCCCGCACTTTGGTCCAGGTGTTCTTCCCGTCGCTGACCGCAGTGATCGGCTGGCTGACACCAGTCCACACACCAGCCGAGAGCACCAGAAGGTCGCCCCCCTTGCTCGGTGCCGGAAGGGTCACCGTCTTCGTGGAGGAACCGGCGCTCTGGACGAGTTGGGGTGCGGTGCCGGTCGACCCGGTGACGGTGAGGGTGAAGGTGGTGGAGTGGGTGGCCGAGGCACCGGTGCCGGTCACGGTGAGGGGATAGGAGCCGACCGGCGTGGTGGAGGCCGTCGTGAGGTTCATGGTCGAGCTCGCCCCCGAGTTGACGGTGGGGGGGGCGAAGGATGCCGACGCCCCAGCGGGCAGACCGGTGGCGCTCAGGGTCACCGACTGGGCAACCCCGCTGGTCACCGTAGTGTTGATCGTGGTCGAGGCAGGCGAGCCGGCCGTCACGCTCGCCGAGGCCGGTGCGGCTGTGATCGAGAAGTCGTTGGGCGGCGGCGATCCCGAGAAGGTGTAGGTCTGTTGATCGAAGACCTGGCCGGTCGAGTCGGTCGGCGAGACGGTGACCTGGTTGCCGTTCACCGTGACCAGCAGGAACTCGTAGACGTGGGCGTCGGAGGTCGGCTTCGGTGCATTGCACGACGACCCCGTCCCGACGGCATAGGCGTCGAAGGCACTGCAGCCGCTGACCGAGCCGAGCGCGGCACCGCCGGCCCCGGTGACGTAGCTCACCAGCGGCTTGCCCGGGATCTGGGGGAGGTTGCGCTCGTACTGGTGCGCGTGCCCGTTGAACACGACGTCCACGTTGTTGTTGGCCAGCAGCCCTTCGAGACCGTTCGCCCCGTCGAGAAAGGTATCGGAGCCTTGGCTACTGCTGTCGGCGTGGAGGGGATAGTGGAAGAAGGCGAACTTGATCGGCGTGCTGGCATGGGCGGCAAGGTCGGATTTCAGCCAGGTCAGCTCGGCCCCGCAGGGCCCACAACCGGAGACCGCGCCGTTCCAGTGGGCCAGGAAGTCGCCCTGGTAGCCGCCCTGCCCATCGGCCCACGCCGCCTCGAGCACGTAGAAGCGGGCTCCCCCCCAGTCAAAGGCATACCAGGAGCTGGCGTAGTTCTGGGCTCCCGACATCGTCGAGATGCAGCAGTAGGACTCCTGGAGGTGGCGACCACCCGATGACTGGGCGGCGATCGGGGCCGGAAAGTTCTGCAAGTACGGCAGGTTGGTGGTGAATCCGTGGTTGCCCTGGGCGGCGAAGAGCGGCCGGCTCCCGATCTTCGGGAGGTATGCGGACGGGAAGACGTTCCCCTGGGTCAGGTCGCCGTAGTCGGTGTCGCTCCCACCCGTGTTGTCGCTGTCGCCGGCGCTCACCACGAAGCTGGCCGGGCTCGCTCCGATCTGGCTCATCACGTTGGCCTCGCCGGTCGTCGCCTGGCCGAAGTCCCCGACCACCGCGAAGGAGAACGGTGTACCCGGGGCCGCCGCCGTCTTCACCTGGGGGGACGGGTCCGAGCCCAGAAGGTCAGTGGTGCCGAGCTGCGCGCGATAGCAGTAAGTGCCGGGTCCGGGAAACACAAGGTGCGCGGACCACTGGTACTCGCTCGTCGAGCCGACCGAAATGGCCACCCGTGTGGCCGGCACACTGTTCGACGGCGCGCACGCCCCGTTGACCACCGTGCCCCAGGTCGCAGTGCCCGTGGTCTGTGAGCGATCAGTACCCCAGTTGAGGGTCGCCGAGTTGCCCACCACTTCGCTGAGATAAGGATAACGCTTCAGTGCCAATGCGTAATTAGCGGCCGATGCCGATGCCGGTCCAACTCCTATTGATGCAACAACGATCGATAGAGCGACAATGGCGCGCCACAATCTTCCCTTCCAACCCCTCCGCACTGATGACTCAACAGATGCATCCACGGCCTGGCCTCCACGCCCAATCGCCACCCCGGTCAGGGTGTTCATCGTGGTCCCTTGGTCTTCCTCGCGTCACCGGACCGATCGCGGCATCCCGGATACACATGCACCCATGGTCTTCCTGCACGACGCTCCCAGGAAGAGTCCAAAGACCCTTCTTTGTTGCCAGGCGAAGCTCTTCGTACCGGTGCGGTTCACAGTGAAGTTGCTGGCCGGGTACGAGCCGAACATGACCCCTGAGACCGCTTCAGCGCAATGCCCGTGGATCACCACCCTATTGCCACCCGCCGCTGATCCTGAGAGGGGGTGAACTGTCGACACGGTCGGGGGAGGCGGAGCCACGATCGTGATCGAGAGCCCTCTGTTTCCATTCCCCGCGTACCGTAGGGCTTTGGCGTCTTCATGTCGGAGACGAGCACCGTAAAGGTTGACGTTCCGATCGTTGTTGGCGTACCCGAGATGACTCCGCTCCCGGCATGGAGCTTCAGACCGTTGGGCAGCCCACCGGAGGTGTCGAGCGTCCACTTGTGGGGAGGAGTTCCGCCGCCAGCCGAAAGTGTTGCCGAGTAGAACCTGCCCACCGTTCCCTCGGGGAGCGATGTGATGGTGATGGCAAGAGCGCCTGGATTGGGGCTGGGCACGACGGACCAAGCATTTTCATTCCAAGGTTCGATCAGAGTCTCGTAGGGGACATACCCATTCTTGTGGGGAATGCTCAAGTCGAAGCCAACGGCAATGCAAAATGGCGGGCTGGTGCGACGGGTAGGACACAATGGCGAATCCTCGCCACCTGGTCCCTCCCCCACCCCCACTCTTAGCCGTCCATCGTCGGCTCGGTACCGGCGAGGTCACTGAAGCGCTAGTCCGCGAGGGGACCGACGTTTGGAGCTCCCCTTCGGCTTCGTAGTAGCGGCCCGAATCATGAAAGAGCCTGATTGTGCGTCCAGCCCGGCACTCAAGATCCGAGAGGACACGACTATCTCTTTCCGGTCAGTCAGCCGAGTTTGCGAGATCGTGCTCGAGAACGAGCGGAGCCGAATCCTGGCCTCCGATATCGGGCCGAGGTCCGCGAGGTTCCCTGTTGTCATTTCCGCCTTATCGTGACGATCCCATAGATCCCGAACGGCTGACTCGAATCCATCGCTGTCAGCTGACCAGTGGGCTGGGCGCTCACCAGTGGGCCACCTAGTGCGTCGGCGCACCCGGCCAGCGGGGTGCGGTCGACGAGCGGCCAATACTGTTGCGGCACGTTCTTCTTGATGATCTGACGGGTGTCCACGGAGGTGGCCAAGGCCTGGCCGGCAATTGAGTTGATGTAGGACCAGGGCATGAGGCAGGTGCGCAGGGAGACATCGGGTGTTGAGTATGCAGGCGACGTTGTGGTGTGCACCGTCACGCAGCCATTGGCGTCGGCCGACGAGACGGCGACCGATACTCCCAGACCGGTCTGCAGGTCGTAGTGGACCTTGGCCTGCGCGCCTGACGAGGCGCTCGGCGCACAGGCTTGGAAACTGTTCGAAGGAGCCGGCGGTACAGCACCTACGAGCTCGAATGTGCGCAACTGCTGCGTGGATCCGCTTACCAGCCGGGTCACTTCGTCGATGAGGTACGGCGGGAAGCGCTTGGTCTGCGGATTGGCGAATCGGGCAATATCGTTCACCACGCCGAGCACAGCAAGGTCAGGGTTGTAGTACTCGGTATCCCTGTAGGCGTTCTCATAGACATGGACGACCGTGGTGGAGCCGTCCTGGTGGGCCCACGCCAGGAAGCTGATCGGGTGGAGCTCGGTGTGGTAGTCGGGGTGGCCGCAGTCGACGATGTACCGGCCGCCGACGACTACCGGGTCGCCGATTTCGGGGTGGGCGAAGCCGGGCTGGAATCCCGTCAGGTTGAAGTCCGACAGCTGGCGCCACGTCTGTGTGACGGATGCGGACGACGGCCTGGGAACGTGCGGGATGTAACCCGACGCGATCTCGACGTGGAAATTGCCGGGCTTGACGTCGCTCGGCGCGGTCCCGAGCTTCTGAGAAAAGGCGGCGAAGGCCGGAGCGACTTTCACATCCATCGACAGGTCATCGCCGAAGGGGTGGTCGATTGGCAGGTCGCCCGGACCAAGGTGGACGGTGGTGACGGTGCCGCTGACGAGAAGCTGTCTGCCGCCGGGGACTACATCAGCCCACTCGTCCATGACTTTCAGCTGGGTTGGCGGGGTATGGAGCAATTCGGCCAGATAGGTGGCCGAATTCGACCCGCAGACCGCCGCCACGTCGATCGGGGCGGCGACCCCGTTGGCCGCCTGAGCCGTGCCTGGGGACCAGGCAACCGTCGGAGGTGCGGTCGCCGTACTGGAACCCGATGAGCACCCAGCCATGGCTAGCCCCAAGGCCACAACGCTCAACGCGAGTCCCCTGCGCATAGATTTCCTCCTCTGCGAGCCTCGGCTAGCCTCCCACGCCGCGATGGTGGCGCCAAGCATGAGGTACAGATCGGACTTCTTGTTACAGGCGTTGGTGCTGCCCAGTCGATCTATCGGATTCCACTGCTGCGGGCGACACCATCCCTGCCCTCCCCCCTCTTCGTCGGCTCCGGTCCCGGCGCCGTCCCTGAAGCGCCCCGTACGCAAGGGAAAGACGCTTGGAACTTCCATTCAGTTTCACAGTTGCAGCTTGAACCGAGCCGAACACAGGTCTAGCGTGATCTTGGACTCGGCCGACAGCCGAGATCGGCAGTTACCCACTGCCCCACAGCGAATCCTCTTTGGGTCGAGTGACCAGCCAGGCGCGCCGAGAGAAGCCGTCGCTTCGGCTGCGTAGAGTCGTGGTGGTCCGGGAGTGACTTCACCGAAGAGCCGGCCGTCAGGGTGCAGAGCCGCCGTCATCCACCGTATCCATGACCCTAAGGCCTTTGAGGCCGCTGAGGCTAAGGCTCGAAGGTGGACTTCCTTCACATGTGGCGTTGCCGATCCACGCATCAATCGACGATCACACCTTCGGTATTTCCATCTGGGAAGGTGAGTCGGTCGAAAGCATCCGAGAGGTGGTTGAATGTGCCGTCGGACCGTGGGCAGACAACGAGTACATCGAGATGCACGGGGACGGACTAACCCGTGCTAGCCAACTAGGACTCATCTGCCCCTCTGGGACTGAATCCAACGACGTTCGTCGGAGCGGGGCAACTCCGATCACCGGATTGGCGGGGCAGTGAAGCCCTATGCTCTGCCTCAAGAGGCTCGACCTGGGTCGGCCACGGGTCGTCTAGAACCCCGAGCTGGATGAAGAGGCCGAGTTTGTCAGCTCCTATCCATTCGCTGGCGACCTTGTCATCCTCGAAATGCATGATGTCAACAACCCACTCCTCAACTGCCCGCCCGGTCGGAGATCGACCCAGATACCCTCCTGTATCGGTCCCGCGGAATATCATCCTGAGCACTACCGTGTCACCGGCCACGATGAGTTCTTCGACGTCTAGGCGCAAGTCCGGGAAGGCTTGGTGATATCGGCGGATGGGCTCGACCCTGGCGGACGGACCGGTTCCAAACGGATTCACGTAGTTGTCGCTGAACAGGTCGGAGGCCGCTTCGTAGCTTCGCCCATTCCAGACCTCCTCGACGAAGTTCCGCACCTGCATCTCGCGTTCGGCCACGTCTATCGCCACCCCAATCCGTTCATTCGCCTAAATGAATTGAGCATCCTACGTCGGCATGGGGGTAAGGCGTGAAGGTCCACTGCCGACCCCTAATCCCCGGATATGCATCGCCCTGCGGTCGATCCGAGCCTCAGCCCCTCACCACTTCCCCACTATTTCTCCTTCTGCGAAACGTCGCCTCCGAAACGAGCTAAGTGGCAGTACGCGAACGGTCGAACTCACGGGAGGTTACGAAATGGTGGTTGTTCGCCCTCCTGAGCCGATCCGATCCCAGGAAGTCACAGGCTTCCGCATACGAAGTACGAGTCGGACTCTCAGGCAGCGGGGGGTGGCGTCCTTACCTCGGGAGGTTGACCGCCGGAGCTAGACCCTGGCGGACCCTGATAGCCAAGATGGCTCGCTCGTTGCAGAAACTCATCCGAAGTCACTTCACCTCGTGCATAGCGGATTCGTAACTCGGTCAGAGCGGGGTCGATAGCCTGCCCCTGCGGCGTTCCCGGTGCGACCGGACTGGTGTGGCCAGGACGAGTTCTCCAGAACCGAACCAAGGCGATGATGGCAAGCACCACCAATGCGACGAGAAGAACCAGAAGGACGATTCCGAAGACTGGGTGGTGAGCGTGGTGTCCATAGCCGTACATGAGAAGTTCCTAGCCGAAATAGGCGACAGTTCAATGAAACCAGATCTATCGGGCGCTGGCCGAAAAACTGCTGAAACCCTAAGAATCAGCGGCTGTTCACCCTAAACGACCTCCTCAAACGGTAAAGCCTGACGCCTCCCCCACCCTCTATTCCCATCGTCGGCGGTGGGGCCGGCGAGGTCCCTGAGGCACCCCGTACGCGAGGGAACCGACGTTTGGAACTCCCATTCAGCTTCACAGTGGCTGCTTGAACCACGACGGAGCTGGTTCCAGGCCGGGCTCTAGTGGATACCCCCTGCCCTATACCAGGCGCTTCGGTGACCACAGGCAGGCAGTCGGGGTCTGCCATTCGGGGCAGTCTCGCCGACTCGACTACGCACGAAGCCGACCTGACCCGGTCGCCGGACGCTGCCCAAACGACATGACGTTGAACCCGAACCGTTGGTCTGCGTGCCGACCTCCTCGAGACCCCTCGACGTTCGCCGACGACGTTCTGGGTGCGCAGCGACCGGCAGCGTCGGTGTCATGTCGCCGGCAGAGGATCAAACGAACGCCAGAGCTCCCGATCGCGATCCGTTGGGACCATCCGACTCACCCTCGGTAAGCCGCCAGGCTTCAGGCGTCCGGTAGGCGCACGAGGCCAGATCGTCGCTCGGCATCGGACTTTGCGATTCGCAGCAATAATCGGCGGATCAGCGCGCTGAACGGGCCAACGAGCAACCAGTAGCGTGCGAAACGGCGAAGGCTCATGGGGTCAGTGGCCGCCGTCCGTGTCTCAGTCGTAACGAGGGCACGCCCAATGCCGTACGGCTCCACCCTGATGTTGAAGGCAACCTTGACGTACCCAGGGACATCGAACGCGGCGAATCGATCGGCTTCAACCCGCGGCGAGGGCTTGTCGTCGGTGACCGCCTTCCACGGCTGCACGACACAGCCGAACACGATCTCGTAGCCGGGCCGTTCGTCCAAGAGTAGGAAGCCGGCCCGCTCCATGTCGTCGAGTGTCACCGGCGGGCGGACAGCCTCCGAGCGCCGCCCATTGAGGGCCCCTTGCAGCCGATTGGGGAGGCTGCGCAGCTCGAGGAGCACATGTACAACCGCGGACCGGGACAGGTCGCTCCGCCGGACCGCCTGCCACGCCAGGTCTGTGTTCGCGTCGACGACGACGGCATGCGTCTCCGTGACGTCGTACCGGGGAAGGTAGTGGTCCAGGAGCATTGCTCTGGTCTCGGATTGCACATCAACCTCCCTACATGGAGTTGAACGCCGCGAGCACCGCCCGACTGAATGAGGCGGCCCTCTCACAGTCTCCAGCCGCAGAGGGGCCCTGGCCAGAGGAAAAGGTCCTGCGCCACCCGGGTCATCTTCATTGAGTCAGTCGCCCGGGACGAGGCCATGCCCCCGGCATGGGGTCCTTTGGCACTGGGCGGGGTGTCGCCCTGGAGCTTCAGTACGTCCTCAGGCTCGCCCGCGATGGTGACCGGCTAGTGGTAGCCGGGAAAGGCATCGCGTGGTGACACGGCGGCCACTGTACCCGAACTAGCCAAAACCGAGGCCAGGAGATGAGCCGAATAGGACCCGATAGAATGTCTATGCGTGGAGTCGCAGATAGGAGCAGGCGTCGCAGGTGAACGCGATGACCTCCATGCGGACCATATTCATATTGCTGAGATCGCTGACCGAACTATTCTCAGCCCGCTTGGCCGCTACTGGACCAACGGGGTCGTCCAGCGTGGCAGTCATAACACCCACAACATCGGATAGACCCGTCCACGCCGATCCTCCGCACATCGGACAAGTAGCATTTGGAGTCTTCGCCAGAAACCGTGCTTGAGCATCCTTAATCAACCTGGGGTCCATGGCGTCACCTATCTCTTGATCAGCTTATAGCTCACTCGCAACCCGGATATGCACCGCCGCACAAGTTGATCTGGGCACATTCACAGCGCCACTCCCCCGCCGGCAGCGCAACGTCGGCTCCGATCCCAGCGAGGTGCCTGGGGCGCCTCGTATGGAGTGCGGCCGACGTTCGGAGTTTCCCTTCAGCCCCCCCAAGCACCCCTCCGCCGTGAGCTGGTTAGCATCGGCCGCGATGGCCCTCTTTTCCGATCGCTCCCTGGGCCTGGCCCCGGCTTCGGTCCGCGACTACCGGGAGTTGGCCCGGCGGCGCCTCCCTCGCCAGCTGTTCGACTACATCGACGGCGGCGCCTACGAGGAGTCGACGCTGCGTGCCAACGTGGACGACCTCGCCGCCATCCACCTGCGCCAGCGCGTGCTGCGTGACGTGTCAGACCTGCAGCTGGCCACGACCGTGCTGGGCCAGTCCCTGGCCATGCCCCTCCTGCTCGGGCCGGTCGGCCTGGCCGGCATGTACGCCACGCGGGCCGAGGTGCAGGCAGCCCAGGCCGCCGAGCAGATGGGCATCGCCTTCTGCGAGTCGACCGTGTCGATCTGCAGCATCGAGGAGGTCCACCAGGCCACCACCGCCCCGTTCTGGTTCCAGCTCTATGTCATGCGCGACCGGGCCTATGCCGAGGACCTCATGACCCGCGCCGCCGGCGCCGGCTGCCCGGTGCTGGTGCTCACCGTCGACCTTGCTGTCGTGGGTGCCCGCTACCGCGAGGTGCGCAACGGCATGGCCGGGCCCCAGCCGCTGTCCGGCCGGCTCGTGCAGGCCCTCGACTTCGGCCTGCACCCGCGCTGGGCGTGCGACGTCGCCATCCGGGGCCGGCCCCACACCTTCGGCAACCTTGAGAGGGCCGTGCCCGGGGCGACCAGCCCGGAGGCCTTCAAGGAGTGGGTGGACCACCAGTTCGACCCCTCGGTCACGTGGGACGACCTCGAGTGGGTTCGCCGTACCTGGCCAGGCCGGCTCGTGCTGAAGGGCATCCTCGACCCCGAGGACGCACGGCGGGCCGCCGACGCCGGCGTCGACGGCATCGTGGTCTCCAACCACGGTGGCCGCCAGCTCGACAGCACCCAGTCCACCATCGCCGCCCTCCCCGCGGTCGTCGACGCCGTCGGCCACTCCCTCGAGGTCCTGGTCGACGGGGGCATCCGAAGCGGCCTCGACATGTTCAAGGCGCTCGCCCTCGGCGCCCGGGCCTGCCTGGTCGGCCGGGCCTGGGCCTGGTCAGTGGCCGCCGGGGGGCGCCAGGGGGTGGTCGACGTGCTGAGCACCATGAGGGGCGAGCTGAGGGTAGCCCTATCGCTCACCGGGGCCGCCGACGTCCATACCCTCGACCCCAGCGCCCTGCTCGACGGGGAAGGCCGGCCACTCGGGCCCTGACCCCTCGGTCTTACGTGAAGGTAATCGACACGAATCGCGGGCTTCACGTCAGATCCTTCCCACCTTCGTTCACAGTGCCCGTCATATTTTGACGCACGCGACGCCAGCCATGGCGCACGGAAACGGAACCCGATGGTGCTCAACTCCTCCTCCGTTGCGTCCGAACGGGTACCCTCGCGCCATGAGAAGTACGCTCTTCTTTCGACTACTCCTAGCTGCAGCCGCAGCATCGCTACTGATGGCGGGATGCTCTGTGTCTTCCACCACGTCCGCCCCTGCACGGGCCAGCACCGCCAACAAGGTGACTATCACGCGTGACAGTTCGGGCATCCCTCACATCACAGCCGGCAATTTCACGGCGCTCGGGTATGGCGAGGCGTTGGCGTTCTCTCAGGACAACTTCTGCACACTTGCCCAGGACTTTGTCACCGTCAACGGCCAGAGGTCGAAGTACTTCGGCCCGAAGGGCCTGAGCCTCAACTACTCGGCGGGCGCCTATGACACCAACCTCAATTCGGACTTCTTCTGGCAGTCGGTCAAGGCCAGCGGCATGCTGACCAAGGAGATCCATCAGCCCCCTCCGCTAGGGCCACTTCCCCAGATCCTTTCCGTGTACAACGGCTTCGTCTCCGGGTACAACGCATATCTGAAGTCGAGCCAACTCAAGAACCCTGCGTGCGCTGGCAAAGCGTGGGTCCGACCCATCACCCTCTCGGACATGTTCTTGAGGGGCTACCAGGTGGTCATCGAAGCGTCGAGCGCACAGTTCATATCGATGGAGGCAAAGGCCACCGCGCCGAAGACGTCCTCACCGAAGACCTCGCCGTCGTCGACGGCCTCCACGGCCTCCTCGGTTTCCGCAAGCCCGAATGCAGCGACCCTCGCCGCAGCGTTTGGGTCCAACGGCAACGACACGCTGGGGTCGAATGGAATCGGGATCGGCTCCCAGAACTCCGCGGCTGGTGACGGCATGCTGCTGGCCAATCCGCACTTTCCGTGGCGCGGTACTGAGCGTTTCTGGATGGCGCAACTCACCGTGCCAGGACAGTACAACGTCGAGGGCGGAACGCTCGAAGGGTTCCCGTTGATCGGGATCGGCTTCAACCAGCACCTGGCCTGGACCCATACCGTCTCGACCAGTTTCCGTTTTACCATCTATCAATTGCAACTGGTTCCCGGAGACCCGACCAGCTACTACGTGGACGGAAAGGCCGAAAAGATGGGAAACGTCACCGTCGCGGTGGATACCGGGCACGGCACCGCAAAGCACACCTTCTACACGACCCGCTGGGGCACCGTTGCCGACGTCGCCCAAGCGGGATATCACTGGACGAGCACCACCGCCTTCGCCGTTGCCGACTCCATGGGCAACGATAGCTTCCGGGCAGCCAACCAGTACCTGGAGATGGGCCAGGCAACGTCTGTCCAAGACCTGCTCTCAGTCGAGTCTCGGTACCTGGCGATTCCCACGTTCAACACCATTGCCGCCGATGACAACGGGCATGCCTACTACGGTGATGTCGGCAATACACCGAACGTACCGCTATCTCTAATCACCTCCTGCACGCCAGCTGGGCTGCCCGAGCTCGTCTACAACGCCAGCGGTGTGGTCACCCTCGACGGATCTCGCTCCTCGTGCGCATGGGACACCGATCCCGGCACCCCAGTGCCTGGCATCTTCAACTCCTCCAATGAGCCGCATACGATCAGAACCGACTACGTCGAGAACTCGAACGACTCGTACTGGCTGGCCAATCCCAGTGCTCCGTTTCCCGCGTACTCACCGATCATCGGTGATATCAACATTGAGCAGGGGCTGCGGACCCGGCTCGGAAATCAGATGATTGCCCAGCGGATGGCCGGTACCGATGGGTTCGGGCCCCCAAAATTCACCCTGGGTTCTCTGCAGGCGATGTGGGAGAGCAATCAGTCCCTCCAAGCCCAACTGGTCCTCGGGTCACTGGTGGGCGCGTGTCGGGCCACCCCGAAAGCATCGTCGTCCAAGGGCGTCATGGTTGACTTGACCGCCGCCTGCTCTGCGTTGGCCGGCTACGACAAGACGGGCAATCTCGATGCTGGCGGGGGCTGGCTGTTCTCGGAGTGGTCGGCCTATGCGCCTTCGAAGGGCTACTGGTCCGACTCCTTCAACTCGACCCAGCCACTCACGACGCCCTCGCAGCTCAATGCCGACAATCCGGCAATTCTCACCGCACTGGCCGATGCGGTGGTGAACCTGCAGGCCCACCACATACCGCTAGATGCCTCGTACGGTGATGTCCAGCACGTCACTCGCAACGGGACGAGGATCCCTCTCCCAGGATGTGACACGGGATGCTTCAATGCCATCTATGCCGCCGACGGCCGGGGCGGTCCACTCGAGGCCGCACCCTACGGCGAGGTCTACGACGGTTCGTCACTGGTCATGACCACAGAGTTGACCCCGGGCGGCCCGGTGTCCCAGGGCATCCTCACCTATTCGCAAGCGACGGACCCGACCTCACCGTGGTACGACAATATGACCAAGCTCTACTCGCAGAAGAAGTGGGTTTCCCTCCCCTACACGGCCGCACAGTTGGCTCAAGACCATGGGGCGAAGTCGGAGACAGTGGCCGCTTCCTGAGACAGACTGACCCCCTCTGGACTGTCCCATAGCGCTGGGTCGGCAGGATACCCAGGTCGTTCTGGACCACATGCCTCCCCCACCCTGAGACTCTGCCCATCGTCGGTTCCCGGTCCCGGCGAGGTCCCTGAGGCGCCTCGTACGCGAGTGGAGCTCCTGTTCACCTTTGTCGCGGCTGCTTGAGCCAGCCCTGAGGCTGATCAGAAATGGGCAGTTCACCGCCGGCCCCTCAACCGCACCTTGGGGATACACGATTTCAGCCAAAACAACCCGCCCGGTAACCGGCGGAACCGCTCGGTCTGTTGTCATGAGCCGAAAGGTCCGACGTCGGGTGTTACTGATCTTCTTGGGGACCTTCGGCCCTGGTCGAGGCGAGGAGGTGGGGCATCGTAGAAAGTGCGAAATAGACGACCCGCCTCCATGTGATCACTAGTGCCCGGGATACTCGGGGCTCAACAAGGGGGCATCACCGATGGCCTATCTGAAGCCACCAGCCTTCACCCGGCGGCTGGCCAACCCACTGGCCATGAGGCTGAATGCCCTCGGGATCATCCGGTGTTCGAAGTCGACCGGAGCGGTCCGAGCAGGTAGTCCCGATCCCCAGTCTCAGTCGACAACCCCGTGACCTGACCCCACTCAGCGGATCCACCACCTGTGTCGTTCCCCTTGCCCACGATGGTGGGCAGAAGGAGGATGAACACAGTGCAACGGAGAAAGCACACCCCCGACCAGATCGTGCGGAAGCTGCGTGAAGCCGACCGGCTCGTGGCCGAAGGGGCTGATGTCGCCACGGTGGCAGGCACCTCGAGGTCTCTGAGCAGACCTATCACCGCTGGCGGGCCCAGTACGGCGGCATGAAGGCCGACGACGCCAAGCGGCTCAGGGAGCTCGAGCGGGAGAATGCCCAGCTGAAACGCATCGTGGCCGACAAGGAGCTGCGATAGACGCACTCAGGATATCAGCTCGGGAAACTTGTGAGCCCGGCGCCGCCGGCGGGCGGCCGTCGATGCCTCCAAGAGCAGCTTGGCGTCTCCGAACGTTGGGCATGTCTGGTGGTGGGCCAGTCCCGCACCACCCAGCGCCGGCCGGCTCCCGAGCCTGGGCCAGTCGAGCAACACCTGCGGGCCCGACTTCGTGAGCTGGCCCGAGCGCATCCTCGCTATGGCTATCGCCGGATGACCACCCTGCTCACCGGGAAGGCTTCTGCGTCAACCACAAGCGCATCCAGCGCCTGTGCCGTGACGAGGGACTTCGCGTCGTCTCCAAGGCCAAGAAGCGCTCTCGGGTGGGGATCTCGACCATCAATGGCACCCGCCTGCGAGCCACGCACCCCGACGAGGTGTGGGCCATCGACTACCAGTTCGACCAGACCACCGACATCAAGACCCTGAAGCTGTTGAACATCACCGACGAGTTCACGAAGGAGGCTCTCGCCATCGAGGTGCAGCGCTCGATCACCGCCGATGACACCGTGACGGTCCTCGAGCGCCTCGTCGCCCATCGAGGACGTGCCCAGAGTTCCTGCGGATGGACAACGGCCCCGAGCTCACCGCCAATGCGCTCCGCGACTGGTGCCGGTTCTCGGCGACGGGCACCGCCTACATCGAACCGGGCAGTCCCTGGGAGAACCCGTTCATCGAGTCGTTCAACGGCAAGCTGCGCGACGAGCTGCTCAACGTCGAGGCGTTCGAGACGCTGCTCGAGGCGCAGGTACTGGCTGAGGACTTCCGAATCGAGTACAACACCTACAGACCTCACTCATCGCTTGGTCAGCTCACGCCGGCCGAGTTCGCTGAGCGGTGGCACACAAACCAGCTCGGGATCACATAGGGGCTGGATCCGTTATCGGGGGCAGGTCACCCGCCTTGGACATGCCGATACCGGGCGGATACTGGGTCCCGTAGGAGACCGACGATTAGAGCTGCCCTTCAGCTTCGTCGTGGCTGCTTGAGCTGGAACGGAGTCTGCTTCCACGCTGTTGCTTAGCAGTTATGTCTTGCTCTCGAACGGCACGCGTGGGCGACGCCAGGTAGCCAAGTGAGTCTCGCTCGGTAAGAGGTGTAGCGACCTCCTGGTCAGTGGCCGTGTACCCGCCTCTCTCTTGCCTCGCTCTTGACCGACTCCCGGAGCTCGAGCATCTCCTGGCGATGCCGGTTGCGAAGCTTATGCATGTCACTCTTCACCCGGCGCCGAAAGTCGTGCACGTCACTGTGGAAGCGTTCCCATGCTGCCTGCCGGCTCACGCCGAACGTTCCACCGATCACTTCCCATGTCGCGCCCGCGGCAACGGCCTCGCCGACGAGCTGGGCCTCCCACGTAGAGAGCAGACCGACAAGGGCACGCGAAGCGCCGAGCGCTGCGAGCGGATCAGGGTCCGTTATCGCCGCCTCCCATTTTGCGGTCATCAACGGCGGAACCTTGCGCGGAATGTCCGGTTCGTATTGTGTTCGGGCCTCAGTCATGTGTCAAGGTTATCCTGACGTCCTGCCTTTTGTCAAGCAGACCTTGACCAGACCGACCGCCATGTGGCCGATAGCGGGCGGGTGCTGGGTATCCCACATCGCCTGCTGTGCACTGCAAGCGCAAGTTGATCCGAGCCACACCACTCCCCCACTTTCAGCCCAACGTCGGCTCCGGTCCCGGCAAGGTCCCTGAGGCGCCCACACGCGAGGGTACCGACGTTTGGAGCTCCCGTTCAGCTTCGTCGTAGCTGCTTGAGCCGTTCCAAGGCACTTTTGAGCCAGAGGCGCACTTCGCCCACACCTATGTGGCAGTCGGAGTTAGCTCGGCGGGTAACGCTTGGACGGTGCGGTCGATCTCGTCCACGATGGGCCGAACTTGCTCCACTTGCAGTCCCGCCGGGTCTTCAAGCTCCCAGTCCAAGTAGCTCTTGCCGGGACAAACCGGACAGGTGTCGCCACACCCCATCGTGACGATGACATCGGCCATTCGTGCAGTGTTATCAGTTGATGGCTTGGGAAACTCCTGAGAGGCGTCGAGACCCCGTTCCGTCAGGATCGCAACGACCGACGGATTGAGTTCACTGCCCGGTTCCGACTGAGCGGACTCGACGGCGATGCGGCCCTCTGCATAGTGATCGAGCAGCACTCGGGCAGCCTAGCTGCGACCCGAGTTGTGGATGCAGAGAAAAAACACCACCGGCTTCTCGTTCATGGCGTTCGTCCCAAAGTGGGTCGAACGGGTGACGAGTGGTAGTGACGTCTTGCCCATAGCGACACGTAGACCAGTCCGACCAGGACCGGGACCTCAATGAGGGGACCTACGACCCCGGCAAGTGCTTCACCACTGGTTACGCCGAACACGCCGATGGCAACGGCAATGGCCAACTCGAAGTTGTTGCCCGCCGCCGTGAACGCCAAGCTGGCGGTCCGCTCGTAGGGAAACCCCATCGATCTGCCTAGTGCGAATGAACCGAACCACATGATGGCGAAGTAGGCGAGCAAAGGAAGGGCGATACGGGCAACATCGGCGGGATGTGAGGTGATGGTGCGGCCTTGGAGGGCGAAGAGGATGACGATGGTGTAGAGCAGCCCGTACAGGGCGAATGGGGCCAGGCGGGGCAGCAACTTGTTCTCGTACCAGTCCCGTCCCCGAGTCCGCTCCCCGATTGTGCGGGTCAGGTATCCGGCCAAAAGCGGGATGCCGAGAAAGATGGCGACGGTCTCGGCGATCCTCCAGACCGACAGGTGCAGACCCACGGTGCTCAGACCGAGCCAGCCAGGTAGCACCTTCAGATAGAAGTACCCGAGGAGGGCGAAGGCGATCACCTGGAACAGGGAGTTGAGAGCCACCAGTACCGCTGCGGCTTCCCGATCTCCGCAAGCGAGGTCGTTCCAGATGAGCACCATGGCGATGCAGCGAGCCAGGCCGACGATGATCAGCCCGGTACGGTAGGCGGGCAGGTCGGGCAGCATCAGCCAGGCCAGCGTGAACATCACCGCCGGGCCAATCACCCAGTTGAGGGCTAGGGAAGAGACCAGCATCCGTCGGTCTCGGGTGACTGAGTCAAGCCGGTCATAGCGGACCTTCGCAAGGACCGGGTACATCATCACCAACAGACCGATGAAGATCGGCAGCGACGTTCCCGAGGTCACCTGGATGGCGTTGAGGTGCGTGTTCAGGCTCGGGATTGCCCGCCCAAGCACGAGACCAATGACCATCGCCAGGATAATCCAGACCGGTAGGTACCGGTCGAGGATTGACAGGCGGGCGATGACCGGGGCCTCGTGCGAGACCGAACTTTCGGGGTGCTCGGCAACGATATCGCTCACTGCGGAACTCCAACCGTGACGCCTTGGACGCTCAGCAGCACGAACTCCCGCTCGGAGTCGCCCCGGCCAGATCAGGGCGGGTGGCGCAGCACGCCGCCTCGCCTGGAGCCGCCGAGCGGAGCTGTCCGGCGGGCATCTCGGTATCGGCGAGCACCGTGTAGATCTCCCACGGCTCTCCGCCGGGGCCGTCGACCCACACCTTGTCCTGTACTGCGTAGCAACATGAAGTCTGCTCTTCTACTGCCGTGGCCATTCCTTCGTGGGACAGGCGGGCCTGTGCTGCGGACACGTCATCAGTCGTCGGCACCTCGACACCGAGATGGTTCAACGTCCCTGGAGTCTGGTTGCTGTCCTCGATCAGCACCAGCTTCAACGGCGGGTCGACCACTGCGAAGTTGGCGTACCCGGGACGGATCTTCGCCGGACCAGTGGCGAACAACTTCGAGTAGAAGTCGATGGCCTCGTCAAGGTTGGCAACGTTCAGGGCAAGCTGAACACGGGACATGGTGGACCTCCTGTAGCATTGATGCTATTCGATGTATCGAGTATGGGCGATACATGCATCGATATTTGTCAATGGATGAGGTGAACTGTGAGCAAATCAACCTCCACAATCGCCACACGTGCCCCTGAGCAGTGCTGTCCCTCCGTGCTGGCGGCACCGCTTGAAGCAGCCGAAGCGGCAGAGATGTCGAGCGGCTTCAGCGCCCTGTCCGATCCCGTCCGACTCAGGGTACTGAGCATCCTGGCGACCTCACCTGAGGGCGAAGTCTGTGTGTGCGACTTCGTCGATCCGCTCGGGAAGAGCCAGCCGACTATCTCCCATCATTTGAAGATCCTGAGCGAGGCGGGCCTCGTGCAGGGTGATCGGCGGGGAAAGTGGGTTTGGTACTCGCTCAATCGGGATCGCCTTGCGAGCCTTCGAGCGGCCATCGACACCTGACCGTGCTTTGGTGGTGCTGCCCCCGGACGCCTTCTGCGTGCCAGCCGTTGGCAGCTTCGAGCTAAGGCCAGCCTAGGCAGGGGCTGCCTTCTTGACGGCTTCGATCGGCTGAGTTAGAGCCCCTCGACGGCCGTGTAGAGCCCCGACGAGACCAAACTGGCCGAGCTACTCGCCATTGCCTCAGTCCAGAACGCCTGCCAGGCATGGTCCTCGGCTAGGGCATCGATGAAGGACCCGTAAGCTGCTCCCGAATCGAAGGTCATCATGTAGACGATCGTCATCTCTTCACCACCGACTGCAGTTTGCGCCACATTGACCGTTGCTCCTAGTCGTTCATGAATAGCCTTCGCCTTGGCGACCTGTCCTATGAAGGTATCTAACTTCTCGGGGATTGGTCGCCAACTGGCTACTTGGGAAACCTGAGCCATGGTCTTCCGCCCTTTCTCAGTGGCACCGCGTTGTGCGTCACCGGTCGAATCTTTCCAGCTTCTTACCCTGCCTCCTAATGGGGCGCGTCGTACCAGGTCAGCGCCCTCAGCGACCCTCCGACGTTCGGACCAGACGCATCATCTCGCTGGCGAACACGGGGATATCCGGGGGCCACCGTGACGTAACGAGGCTCCCGTCGACGACAACAGGGGAGTCCTCCCACTTACCACCGGCGGCGCGAACGTCTTCGGGAACACCGTCTTGCCAGTAAGAGGTGAGTCGTCTTCCGCTCACGACGTCGGCGGCGGCCAGGAGCCACGGTCCATGACAGATGGCAGCCACCGTCTTGCTCGAGGCGAAGAAGGACCGGGCAATCGCCTGGGCTTCGGGGATGTCGCGCACCGTGGCCGGTGCTCCATCGGCGAATCCCCCGGGCACGAGGAGTAGGCCGTACCGATCCGGATCGGCGTCGGCAATGAGTAGATCGGGCATGACTCGATACCCATGCTCACCGTTGATCTCCTCCATCGTCGGGGCCGCAATGTCCACGACGCCACCCTCTTCGAGGAGACGGAAGTAGGGCACGATGAGTTCGAGATCCTCGAACTTGTCTGCCGTCAAGACGAGCGTCCGGATGCCGAGAGCACCTGTACCTGCCTGAACGTCGGTGAGTCGCATGTTCGGATGCTAGGTCCGCCACGTGGGCACGATGTGGTGAAGGTGGGTGCCCCCGGGCATCGGTTGAGTAGACGCGATTCTCCCCCCATACTCCCCACCCTGAGGCTCACGCCAACGTCGGCTCCGGTACCGGCGAGGTCCCTGAGCCCACACGCGAGGGGACCGACCTTTGGAGCTGCCATTCAGCTTCGTTGTGGCCGCCTGAGCTGGCACGGAGGGTGGTCCCACACTGTTGTCTAGGGGTAATCTCCTGCCCCCGAACGGCACACTCTCTGCTCTCTAGGACATTCGGCGAGATCGATTCGCCAGCCGCGCATACCTTGAACAGCGGAGCGAGCAGGTCCTTCGCATTGACCTGATTCCCTCG
This sequence comes from uncultured Acidimicrobiales bacterium, assembly GCA_963727075.1. Classification (GTDB taxonomy): domain Bacteria; phylum Actinomycetota; class Acidimicrobiia; order Acidimicrobiales; family RAAP-2; genus Bog-756. The sequence continues at coordinate 559,114 of CAVSET010000006.1, read as the reverse complement.
AGAGGCTACCGGGCCTGCTACTCCAACTCGTCATCGGGCGGAGCATCCGTCAGGAGTTTCCGCCAGCGCCCTTCGGGCACATGGGCGGGAATGGTCGATTTCAAGAAGTCCTCGAGGACTGCCAGAAATCGGTCGGCATCCCGCCATGGCAGGAAGTGACCGGCGCCCTTGAGGATCTCAAGTCGAGCGCCGGGGATGGACTCGGCGGCACGGTAGGCGTGGGCCACGGGGATGATGTGGTCATGATCACCCCACACGATGAGGGTCGGAACTGCCTCAGCCAAGTACAGCCGATCATGCGCGCTCACCCGCTGACCGGCAACGTCGATCACCGAGCGCACGGTGTGCACAAATGCCATCTGGCCATGGCGGTCGGTCAGGGTGGTGTAGCTGCGCCACACCTCAGCCAAGGTGTCACCGGGTCGCCAGCCCACTCGGCGGGCCACGGCACCCGGCCACTCAGCTGTCTCGCGGATCCGCGGGTGGAGCAACAGCGGCAGCACGTACTCGGCACCGGGGAGGGTCACCGCCTTGAGCAGCGGACTGACCTCTTTGCCGAGCCCACCTGAGGCAACCAGCACTAATCGCTCAGCCCAGTCCGGAAACTGATAGGCGAACTGCATGGCCACTCCGCCGCCGAGGGAGTGGCCGACCAGGGTGACCCGCTCCTTTTCCAGCACGGTGAGCAGGTCTCGGATCCCGCTCGCATAGGCACCCAGCGAATAGTCACCTCGGGGCTTGGCCGACTGGCCGTGGCCAAGCAGGTCGGGGGCGATCACCGTATAGTGCTCGGCCAAGGCAGGCATCACTGCCTTCCACGTCGTCGAACTGCCGGCAATCCCGTGGACGAGGAGAATCGTCGGTCCCTCGCCAGCCATCCGATAGCTGACGTCGTGTCCGTGAATCCGAACCGTGCGTGAATGGAACAGACTGGCCTTCACGATTCCCACACCGCGGGAGCACAGGGGGAGTTCTTCGGTAGCCGCTGACATTGGATCGGATCAACGTCCGACCAGCGAGTCGAGGTGTCCACTCGGGCAGTAAAGCCGGGCCGGACGCCGCGTTGGTTCCGGTCTCCGGTCCACTCAAGTCGCAGTCTCGTGGACATCTGTCCATCATGACCATGACAGTGATGACTGTCAATACACGATGACAGCAATTACTGTCATCGCCGTCAAGCTTGTAGTTAAATGAATCGGTGGACGTGCCCGACGATGTCGCCGCATACGGACTGACTGAGTTGGCCACCCTCTCGGGCCTGCCGGCGCGGACCATCCGCTTCTACCAATCCGCCGACGTGTTGCCGAGGCCCGACCGGAGCGGACGATCCGCCGTCTATCGCGAACGCCATCTGGAACGGCTCCGTCTCATAGCGGAACTTCAGGATCGCGGCCTCACCCTCAGTGCCATCCGCCACCTGTTGGGCAGACGGGCCAGCCCGGGCATCTCGGTTGGCGCGTGGCTCGGCCTGGACGAGACCTTACGGGGACCCTGGTCCGAGGACAGGCCGAAAGTCGTGGGCGACGACGAGCTCGCCGATGTCCTCGGAACGAGACCCGCAGGGTTGCGGAGCAGACTCGAACGGTCCCGCTATCTCGAACGTCAACCAGACGGTTCGTGGTTGATTCGCAGCCCGGCACTGCTTGGTCTCGCCCTCCAACTCCAAGACGCCGGCATCGACATCGAGCTGACAGGTCAGGCGACCGACCTACTGCGTCGAAGGCTTGCTCGAGCGGTCGACGACCTGATCATGCTGTTCGCTGGACGAACCGCGAACGAATTCGCCGGAGGGAGATCAACGGACGAACTGACCACGTCCCTCGGGACCCTTCGCCCCATTGCGCAAGAGGCTGCCGGGATCATCTTCGCTCATGAGGTCGAACGCGGGCTGCAGGGACTCCTCCAGAAAGGCCCAGCTGCCGGACGCCGCCGTCCTCAGAGAAGCAAAACCCGACGTCGACGCTGAGACCCGATCCGACCCACCGAATCGCCGGTGACCACTCGATCGAGTGCTCCACCACCTCACCAATCACGATGTTCCTTCTCCGCCGTCGTTGCAGACTCGAGCGACAAGACCGAGTTCGGCGCCGCGACCTTTGCATGGGGTCCACGGAGTGAAGGCGGCCAAACGCAGGCGCAGACGGCATGGCCTCGGAGCGCTACATGGCGAAAGGGGGATGAGTCAGTGCGATGAAGCAGCCTCTTCCAGCCGATGATTTGACCCTTCCTCGAGACCTTGGTAGGGGTTACCACAAACCTCCGCTCCACCGTGTCTTGGCGCACTCGGCAACGAGACATCGAAAGTAGTGCTCGGGGTGCCCCTGAACGCCGCCTCGGTGACTCACTCCGGCGTGGAGTGCCCTCAGCGACCCTCCGACGTTCGGACCAGACGCATCATCTCGCTGGCGAACACGGGGATATCCGGGGGCCACCGTGACGTAACGAGGCTCCCGTCGACGACAACAGGGGAGTCCTCCCACTTACCACCGGCGGCGCGAACGTCTTCGGGAACACCGTCTTGCCAGTAAGAGGTGAGTCGTCTTCCGCTCACGACGTCGGCGGCGGCCAGGAGCCACGGTCCATGACAGATGGCAGCCACCGTCTTGCTCGAGGCGAAGAAGGACCGGGCAATCGCCTGGGCTTCGGGGATGTCGCGCACCGTGGCCGGTGCTCCATCGGCGAATCCCCCGGGCACGAGGAGTAGGCCGTACCGATCCGGATCGGCGTCGGCAATGAGTAGATCGGGCATGACTCGATACCCATGCTCACCGTTGATCTCCTCCATCGTCGGGGCCGCAATGTCCACGACGCCACCCTCTTCGAGGAGACGGAAGTAGGGCACGATGAGTTCGAGATCCTCGAACTTGTCTGCCGTCAAGACGAGCGTCCGGATGCCGAGAGCACCTGTACCTGCCTGAACGTCGGTGAGTCGCATGTTCGGATGCTAGGTCCGCCACGTGGGCACGATGTGGTGAAGGTGGGTGCCCCCGGGCATCGGTTGAGTAGACGCGATTCTCCCCCCATACTCCCCACCCTGAGGCTCACGCCAACGTCGGCTCCGGTACCGGCGAGGTCCCTGAGCCCACACGCGAGGGGACCGACCTTTGGAGCTGCCATTCAGCTTCGAGATGGCTGCTTGAGCCTCGACGACGCTGGTTCCCAAGCCCCTGGCAGTGCGCATCAACTGCCCCCCTCTTGACTCACGGCTGGGTAGGGAGCACAATCCGACCAGTGGCAGGACAACCTGCAGGTGACAGGCGACGGTTGAGACACGAGGCCGCCAAGGAAGAGATCCTGGAGGCCGCCTGGGGGCTGGCGCGTGACCGGGGCCTTACCGGGTTCTCTCTTCGCGATCTTGCCCTGGCAGTCCAGATGCGCCACCAGTCGCTCTACACCTACTTTCCGTCCAAGCAGGCGATTTACGACGCCATGTTCGCCGAGGGGATGCGAACGCTGGTCGACCAGCGCGCCGCGATAAGTGTCGATCCCGATCCCATTCGGGCCCTGCGGCAGAGCGCCCGGGCGTTCTTGACGTTCTGTGTCGAGGACCCCGTTCGCTATCAGCTCCTGTTCGAGCGGGTTGTACCAAACTTCGTGCCCTCCGCCGCGTCAATGGAACGGTCAGCCGAGGCCCTCGGCTACCTGGAGCGCTGGCTGGGCACCGCCGGTCTCGCCGACCCCGCCGACGTAGATCTCTGGCGGGCCATGCTGACCGGCCTGGCTGGCCAACAGATCGCCAACGACCCCGGGGGCACACGCTGGACAAAGCTGCTCGACCGGGCCATCGATGGCCTGCTGGGCACGGCCCGGCACCCCCAGCCCAAGCAAACCCCTGTGGGGGCAACCGCAACTCAGCGGGTTGAATCTCAAGGAGGTGTCCGGATGAACGAGACAAGCGCGCCGCCCGTCGAGGGCGTGAAGGCGGGCTCGCCTCCATGACCACCCCGGCCGACCCCTTTCGCGATCAGCCCGGTCAGTCGTTGGCCGCCGCCTACGAGGAGACCCACGCGGCGATCGTCGCAATCCTCGACCGGCTCGACGACCGCCAGCTGTCGACGGTGATCCCCGCTTGCCCAGCTTGGACAGTCCGAGACCTCATTGCGCACGTCACGGGGGTAGCAGTCGATACCGTCGAGGGACAGTTCCCGGCGATCAACCCGCACGGCACCTGGGCCGAACGTCAGGCGGTGGTCGACGCCCATACCGCCGCCCAGGTGACCAGTCGCCAGGCCATGGCAATGTCCGAACTGCTGGCCGAGTGGGCAAGTTACCTGCCTCGACTGTCCGCGATGCTGCGCGGTGACCAGCCCCTGCCGCCTGGGTCGATGCCAGCCCACGACTGGGTCGTCATCAGCGACATTGGCGCCCACAACCAGGATCTCCGCGGTGCCCTCGACGAGCCGGGAGACCAGGACTCGATCGCCGTCGCACTGGGGCTCCAGCGCTACGTCAGGGGGCTTGGGCACCGCCTCGACGCCGCCGGCCTGCCGGCGCTACGGCTGTGCGCAAAGGACTGCGAATACCTCGCCGGTAGTGGATCGCCTTCGACGTCGGTCACCGCCAGCCGGTGGGAGCTGTTCCGGACGCTTGGCAGCCGCCGCAGCGTGTCCCAGCTCCGGGCCCTCCGCTGGGCTGGCGATCCCGAGCCGTACATGCCGTTCATCCCCGCCTACGGCGCGCGAGTCGACGACCTCGTCGAGTAACTCGTCGGCGATTATCACGCCACGACGACGTTGGGAGCTTCCCTTCAGCTTCGTCGTAGCCGGTTCAGCCGTCCAATTCGGCCCCATGGTGGGCAACTATCACTGCCCCCCAACCAGGCATGTCTGGGACGGCCGGAGCCGAGCCAGATTGTCCCCGATCCGGCATGTCCGAGCGCGGTCATCCCTAGGTGGAGCTGGAGTACCACGAACCGGCCAAACCAGAACAGCTGTGTGACCTTCCTCAGCCATGACGGCGTCCAACTCCTGCCAGTCGTCGGGGCTCCCTCCGGCGGCGGCGGCGTAGACCTCGCGGAGCAGCCGGGGCATGTCGGTCATTGCGAAGCCCCGGATAGGATCGCCCGGACCGACTAGCTCGGCTTCGCCTTCCACGGCAACCCAATCCCACCCTGAACGAAACACAACCGTGACCCTCGGGTGCAGACGCAGGTTGGGCAGCTTCCTGGCTCCGCCCCAAGCGACGAATCCAACGACAGATCCGCCAGCCACTGGGTGGTCCACGACACCCGCGTTGACCACCGAAGCGTACGGCGACCCATCCTGCCTTTGTGCGATAACGACCGCCAGACCACTCTCTTGGGAGCCCAGCTCGCGAGCACGTTCCAGCCCTAACACAGGCATCTTCTGTCACCAGTTCTGCAAGGGCCGCTCCGAAAGGTGTTGCCGCGTCCCAACCACTGGTCGGTCGGACAGGCCGGTCGTTTGATGACACTCGTACGAATGGAGTAGCCGGAGCTGGACCGTGGACGGCGCCACGTGGGGAGGCAACACGCCCGGCGTGACCGACGACGAACTCGTTGACGCTCTGAATGCTGCATTCTCAGCCTTAGAGAAGGTGGCCGATCTGGACTTGACACGACTTGCGGGTTCGCTGGAATGGACCTGTTGGCAAAAAATCGATCGCGATTGACTGCGTCTACTCCTCCGCCCTCCAGATTGGCGCACAAACAGACTCAGGAAACGGTGACCAGTACGCGAACGGGATAACCGCCATGTTCATCGCCTGTGGCCAGGACATCGCCAATTTGCCCGAACCGGCAGCCGGCTTCAACTTCAGCGAGTTACGCGACGACGGGAGCAACTACGTTTCGATCACCATCCCGTCCCTGGTGGTTGCCACCTACGGCGGGGGGACCGGGTTGCCGACCCAGCGGGAATGCCTCGAAGTTCTGGGCTGCTACGGACCAGAGCGTGTGTGTGCCTTTGCCGAAATCGTGGCAGCAACCGTGCTGTGCGGCGAACTGTCCCTCGGATCGGCCATCGCAGCCAATGAGTGGGTGTCTAGCCACGACGCCTACGGCAGGAACCGGTCAGGGGAGCCCGCACCGCCTATCTCAGCGGTCACCAGGCAGTCTCGGTTCCGTTCGGTCGAACAGTCGGTACCGTCTTCCAGCACTAGGCCTGTGTCTCATAACAATGGATGGGCGGGGCACTTTCCCCGGCCTCAGAAAGGCCACGTCCAGACTCGTGGTGTAACGACGACCACCACATCGGTCTTCGATTGTAGTTCTAACTGACGTTGGCGAGTTCGGCCAGATCCACCTCCTCACTCGCTCCCTCGATGGTCCGGAGCCGAGCCTTGGCCATGGATTCGACCCCCATGTAGCGCCGGGCGACAGCCCATTCGTCGTGCTGTTCTGCCAGCACCGCACCGACCAGCCGCAAGACGGCCGGGCGGTTGGGGAAGATGCCGACGACGTCGGTGCGCCGGCGAATCTCCCGGTTGAGCCGCTCCTGGGGGTTGTTGGACCAGACCTGGCGCCAGTGCTCCTTTGGGAACGAGGAGAAGGCCAGGATGTCGGCTTCTGCCTCGACGAGCATGGTGGCGGCGTCGGGGAAACGCTCGGCGAGCTGGTCGACCACCCGGGCATGCTGGGCATGGACCTGTTCGGCGTCGGGCTGCTCGAAGATCGAGCGGATGAGGGCCCCGACCATGGACTGGGCGGTCTTCGGCACTCGGGTGTGCACGTTGCGCACGAAATGGACCCGGCAGCGCTGCCAGCAGGCTCCGGGCAGCACCGAGGCGATGGCGTCGACCAGGCCCTGGTGGGCGTCGGAGACGACCAAGGCCACCCCGGACAGTCCTCGGGCCACCAACCCCCGGAGGAAGGCGGTCCAGCCGGCACCGTCCTCGGTGGTGATGAGGTCGACACCCAGGATCTCCCGGTGTCCGTCGGCGTTCACCCCGGTGGCGATCACCACGGCCACGTTCACGATCCGGCCACCCTCTCGGACCTTCTGGGTCAGGGCGTCCACCCAGATGTAGGTGTAAGGACCAGCGTCGAGGGGCCGGTTGCGGAATGCTGTCACCGTCTCGTCCAGGGACTTGGCCAGCTCGGAGACCTGGGACTTGGAGATGCCGGTGATCCCCATCGACTTCACCACGTCGTCGACCCTCCTGGTCGAGACCCCTTCCACGTAGCACTGGGCCACCACGGCGACCAAAGCTCTCTCGGCCCGGCGGCGGGGCTCGATCAACCAGTCCGGGAAGTAGCTGCCCGAGCGGAGCTTCGGGATGGCCAGGTCGATCGTGCCCGCTCGGGTGTCCCAGCGCCGGGATCGGTAGCCGTTCCTCGAGTTCACCCGGTCCTCGGTGACCTCCCCGTAGTGGGCATTGCACAGGCCGCTGGCCTCGGCGTTCATCAGCACCTCGGCGAAGCTCTGGACCATGGATCGCAGCAGGTCGGGGTCGGCTTCTTCGAGGTACTTGCGCAGCAGGTCCGCCGCGCCCATCGTGTTGGTGACTTCCACCGCATCTTCTCCTTCGTGTTCTTTGGACGGAACTTGAAGATTGATGCGGTGGTCGTCGCGTCAGGGGGATGGTTGGCTCAAGGCGAGCTCACCGGGCCCGAGGCGTACACCACGTGCGTGGACGTGAACCTCAGAAAGTCGAGTGCTTGCTTTCGTTAGCGTCCCGTACCTCGCTTAGATACGAGCAGACTGCCGCCGCTCCCCACAGGAGCGCCCAGGTTCCACAACCCTCGACGAGCGTGCCGGACAGGCCGTTGCGGGATCTGTCGATCGCCCTACACGCCACCAGGCCGGCCGAGCAGCAAGTCGGACTCCTTGACAACCAACCCTGACGCCGAGCCATCACGGGGAACTCGCCAAGAGCATCCAACCGCACTTCTACTCAAGCAAGCACCATGGTCCTGGCCGCGCTACGGTCAGCAGACAGCAAGGGGGTTCACATGGCTCATGCCGCGAGGAAAGGTCAGGCCGAGGGTGCGGGCCGCGTCATCAATTCGGTAGCCAAGGCGGAGAAGAAGACGATTGAGGCCGTCCGGGACTTCGTCGAGACGGTCAATCGGGCGCTCCCTGACATTGGTGAGGACGGCGGTCCTCGTCAGCAGATCATTGACTCAGCCTTCAAGATGACCGAGCAACTTGTGGGTGCCTCCAACGAACTCGCGCACAGAGTCGTGAAGGTTGGGCAGGTTGCGGCACAGCGAGTGCCAGGTCAGAAGTCTGCGGCCCGGAGGGCTGCTGCCCGCAAGAAGACCGCTGCACCGAAGGCCGCGGCCAAGAAGGCGCCTGCGCCGAAGGCCGCGGCCAAGAAGACCGCCGCCCCCAAGTCCCCCTCAAGCGAGGTGCTCAGCCCCACCGCGCACCCTGTTGCGGACTCGGAAGCGCACCAAGCAGGAGCCACGACGGACCCGACGTATCACACTAATTCTGTGGAGTATCCACCAGAGCATCGGAACGTTCACCACCACAACAACAACTGCCCCAGCGGCAAGCAAATCAGGCCTGAACACCGGGAAGCTGGAACCGGCGGCAAGCCGCTGTGCAGGCGCTGCTAGCCCACCTTCCGACGCTCGAGAGGAGGAGTGCCGCTTGGCGATAGGAACCTGCCGAAAGCCTCTGGTTGAGCTTCGCGCAGACGGGCAGAATGGCCTTAGCCACGACTTGGCGAATCGAGGGCATGACAATGGAGGACCTCATGGTCAACAGAAATCGAAGGCATCGGGACGAGGGTGCGGAGCGCCTCATCGAATCGCTTGCGGGTGCGGAGAAGTCAGCGCTCGAGGCGGTGCGAAAGTTCCTTGACACGGTTGACGACTCATTCCCTCACCTGGGCGAAGGCGGAGGCCAGCGTCAGAAGATCATCGACTCGGCATTCAAGATGACAGAAGAGCTGGTTGGAGCATCAAACCAGCTTGCGCAGCGGTTGGTGAAGGTTGGTGGATCTGCTGCCAAGCGTGCACCAGCCCGCAAGGCTGCGGCGAGCAAATCGGCGGCTCGGAAGACTACTGCCAAGCGGGCATCAGTCCGCAAGACTACGGCGAGCAAATCGGCGGCTCGGAAGACCACTGCCAAGCGTTCACCGGCCCGCAAGGCTGCGGCTAGCTGACTCAGTTGGCCCTTGATCATGAACCCAAGTCGAACTGGTCAATTGGCTCAGCAAACCACGAATCGCCATTTGGCTATGGCGGTCCGGCTGGGCGAATCGGCGCATGCGCCCGAAGGTCCCCGGCTCAGTCCGGGGGACCTTCGCGTTGGGGACCCTGTGGTTCACACGTTCACACAAGTGATCGCGATACGTCGCGTCCGCCACCCCCCCACTTCGCTCTTCACCTGGCTCAACGTCGGTCCGGGTCCGGTGGGGTCCCTGAGGCGCCTCGTCCGCGAGGGAACCGATGCTGAAAGCTTCCTTTCAGCTTCGTCGTAGCAGCTTGAAGCAGTCGAAGTCAGTCCCGGAGGCAGATTCCCCTGCCCCCAATGGCACATCCGGGCTACCCATTTGGCACTTTTTCGGGTGCGCGTAGTGGGGCGCGGCCTATTGGCCGTCGTCCCACTCCTCATTCCGAGCTGCGACGCGCTCTTGCCAATTCTCAGCGTCCACCCTCGTAGGGTATGGCCCCATTCGATCCACGTGGCTGCACTCGTCGAGTGTTTCGACCTTCGGTCTTTCGACCTTGTTGTGCACGAAGCAGTAGTACCACTCGCCGTGAGCATCACCGAGGCGATTCGATTCGTCGACCATGCCTCCCGAAGACTACGGCCACAAATGCCATGGTGCAGGCGTCCGGCAGTCTCCTGCAGGCGCGTCGTACGGAACGGGACCGACGTTTGGAACTTCCCGCAGCTCGTGATAGCGGCCTGAACTACCGCGCTGGGGACGCCGGAACCCCACTCTGGCAGCCAAGCTCTGCTCCGCAGCAGCGTCAGCCCATTTGCTGGGTCAGCAGTATCCCCACCAATACCGGTCAGGCAAAGCGAACGGAACTATTCCCTCGCTACTTTGGTGCTCGACGTTGCCAATGAAGGTGTCCGGCCCAGGGAAAATGGGGCCTTGACGGCCACAATCGTCCCATCGCACTACGAAGGGCGGCTCTCCATACGCCTTGGGCACGTCCACCACTTCGCATTCACGGTCCGGCAGCATCCCCGGGTGCCCGCGAATCATTAGTCTCCAAGTTGTGCACGCATGGTGCTCACTTCCTCGGCCAGTCGTAGACGGCCATAGCGGACCCGCAACAGCTCGTCTGCAGACCCAGCGGTCCAGACGAAGCCCAGTTGAAAGGCGCGTTCGGATCGTCCAGAATCCGGTGTCACTGCCCATTCGAAGGGTCAGTTGGGGCCGTGAACCCGATGGATCTGTCTCGCTTCGGCAACATGCACGAAGGCTCACGTTGTACAAGCAGCGGTGACGGTGCCCGCACCGACGCTGCACCCATAGAAGCAAGGTCGAGGTAAACAATCGCATCCCATTCCTGCCAGTCGCTGCGATCACGATGGAGCGTCGGTCCGTCGAACGTGGTTCCCGTGCCAGGCCAGTCATGCGCCCCGAGTGTCCTAAGCAACAACGGACAGTGTGTCCGATTGGACCAAGGCCGATACCACTAGGTTGGAGTTGTTGAGTCCCGTTGAGCGAAAGGTCAGCCGCCTGAGCTCCGGGGCCCAGTACCCTGGCCCCCTTTCGGGGGCGGGGGCTCGGGGCTCACCCGGTGAATCTTCGGTTGGAGATCTCTGTGGAGATGCACCGCCACACACGTAGATCCGAGCCACGCCCATTCCACTACTCCCCCACCCGCTGCTTCTCCTTCAGGGCAACGTCGGTACCGGTTCCGGCAAGGCCCCTGACGCGCCCCACACGCGAGGGGACCGACGTTTGGAGCTTCCATTCAGGTTCGTGATAGGCGCTTGAGCAGCCTGATTCAGCTCAGAAATGCGCAGTTCACCGCCTGTCCCTCAACCGCACCTTGGGGATACACGTTTCCAGCCAAGAGAACCCGCCCGATAATCGTTGCACTTGCGGTCGGTCACGCCCCTGGGTTCAGCGCCCCTCGCAAGAGGCAGCACCGAGCGCTCATCCGACGGGAGATGATGACCACCGAACCGGCGTTTGGTGGCAAGGGCGAGAGGACGCGGGTCACGATTTGAGGTGGGCGTCGAGGAAGATGACAATGCGGCGGCGGGCATCGATGGCGGACGCTTCGTGGTAGGTGGTGCTTGCGAACGCGCCGGCGATTCGCGCCCAGCGAGGGGTTTCGCTGCGGGCGTGGTCGTTGAGGAAGCCGTGACCGGCCTCTGGATAGGTCTTGATGTCGTGGTCGATGCCTCGTTCAGTCAGCGCCCGTTCCAGCTTGGCCGGGGCGTCCCTCAAGGTGCGGTCCTTGCCTCCGTAGCTGGCCACGATGGGGCAGGCGTGGGTGAGCAGGTCCAACGCATCGTCAGGAACGGTGCCGTAGTTGACGCTCGAGGCGCTGTAGTCACCTGCCGCGAGCAGCAGTGCATAGCTTCCGCCCATGCAGAAGCCGATCACACCGATCTTGCCGGTGCAGTCGTCGCGGTCGATCAGGTGCTGGCGGGTGGCGTCGAGGTCATCGAACGCCCTGCCCTTCCGGGCCGTGAAGGCCCTCAGCGTCAAGAACAGGCAGCGCATCCTGCTGCCCCAGTAGTACAGATCCGGTGCGATGGCGAGGTAGCCGTGGGAGGCGAGCCAGTCGGCCTGGGCGCGAAGGTCAGTGGTCATGCCGAGCGCGTCGTGGACGACGACGACCCCGGGCCACGACCCGCCGACTTCCGGCACGGCGAGGTAGGCGGGCATCGATCCCTCTGGGCGGGCGATCGTCAGGTCTGGCATACGCTCCCCTCAGATTGACTGCGGCCTGCCCGGTCAGGGCAGCTCATTCAGCGCTCATCCAATGCGGTCGGTCAACCACCCCGGCCGCAGGACAGCGAGTGCGATCAGGGTGAGATTGATGGCGACACCAAACGCCATCTGAGTGTGCCAGAAGGCGACGAGCGGCGCTAACGAGACGACAGCCCCGACGATCGTGAGCGCCGACCAGTTACCCGCCAGGCCGGGGACGCCCCACACGGCCAATCCGGCGAGCGCGAACGCGCCGATTGTCGCTGCCATGAGAGCCAACCCGATGGTCGCCTACTTCGAAGATGGCCCGAACCTCGTCACCATGGCGATGAACGGCTGGGGCGAGGGCGAGCCGGCGTGGTGGCTGAACGTGCAGGCCCACCCTGACATTCGGGTTGACCTTACAGACGGACCGCGCCAGGTCAAAGCCCGGGCTGCCCAGGGCGAAGAGCGGGAGCGTCTTTGGTCACGGTGGCGAGAGATCGACAAGAACCTCGACGCCTACGCCGCACGCCGCTCAACCGAGACAGCCGTCGTCATCTTCGAACCGCGGCCGTGAAGTCTTGAGGTCAGGGATGCGGAAAATCACCGACGCAAGTGACGATCGCACGCCCCGCCACCACAAAGGTAGCCGGAGGGGGCGGCGTCGGTGGGTGTCCTGCGAGAACTCCACTTCGGACGGTACCTCGCGCCCCATAATCGCGAGGGCGATTCGTCGCCAGGACTGGCCCACATCACCGGATATGCGCCGCCATTCGTGTCGATCCGAGCCGACGCCCCACTCGCACTCCCCCACTGCCCCTTTCAGCGACAAACGTGGGCTCCGGCGCCGACGAGGTGGCTGACGTTTGGAGCTGCCTTTCTGCTTCACCGTGGTTGCATGAGCGTTCCAAGGCATTCTGAGCCAGAGCGGACCTATTTGCCCTCAACGACACATCGGTGGCGCGCCCCAATTGTCTGGAGGGCAATCGGCATGCGGCGCTGAATCCAGCCAATGCCGTACTCCTTCGGCGACCGCGAATCCAGCAACGACCAAAGCGGCGCATGAATCGGTCCACCACCAACCAAGGGTGAGGTTGAGTATGAGAGCGAGTAGTACCCCGGAACTTAGACATCCGTCGAGAAACGACATCGCCGATTCGGCAACTAAGGTCTCGCTCTCCATCGCCTTGCCGGTAGTCCGCTTCATCCAGGCGAGGCTGAACATGACTATGGCGGTGACCGCCAGCCAAGCAATGCCAAGCAGTGAGTTCATCGGTCGGCTCGCAAGTACAAGACCCCTCACGCTGGCTAGTAGAAGAAATCCACCGAGCAACCAGTAGGCAGCAGAGAGCTTGCGCAGAGACCGATGAATGCGTCGGTTACCGGGGTCACGAGTTTGATCCGAGAGATTTCGAATGACAGGTCGAGGCAAAGACCTCGACTACCGAGTCGAGCCCAAAGGCGATGAGAGCCAGTGATTGCGCGTGGATGCCAAGGGCGATCGAGATGAACACCTCCAGGAGGTTCCATCCGTTTGTCGCCCACTCCAGGCGGAGGCCACGGCGCCTCAGCGATTCATGTGTATGTGCACGGGGCGAAGTCGCGTCAGCAACCATCAATCGCTCCTGGTCAGGAATCGGTGCCAGCGGACGAACGGCAGCAAACAGACCACGACCAGCAGGACCACCTGCAGGGCTATGGACCACGGAGAACCGAACACCTGGTCGATCACATGGCCGAACTGCCTGTCAGCCAGTGTCGCCAGGCTCACGTAGATCGAGTAGCTCACCAAGCGGCCGAGGAAGAACGCCCAGGTGAGCAGCCCGAGGGGCAGATCGAGGAGACCTGCGGCGAGGAAGAGCTGAGCCGAGGGAAGAGGCGAAATCACAAAGATCCCGAACAGGGCGAACGCCCCGATGCGCTTACGTTCGATCAGGGTTCGAGCATCCTCCAAGTTGTCCCGAAGTCTGGCGGGCAACCGTCCCTTGAAGTGTCTCGTCATTCGGGCCAACAAGTACCGGCCCGCCATCGCTGCGAGTGCTCCCAGCACGACAAGAGCTACCGGATTCAGATGCCAGTGGAGCCGAGTAAACACGAGCACTGCCCAAGTGGGTGGTCCGAAGGCCGGGAGTAGATTGATCCCGAAAACGATTGCGGTGACCGCTAGGTACGCCACAGTCCGACCCTACGACATCGGTGGGTACCGGCCGCCGTTCAACCCGACGGCGTGTCCCATAACGCTGCCGACTCGGTGGAACGGCTCCGTTCGCAGTCAGGCGACTAAAATAGCGCTCCAGAGGCCGGGCGATGGTTGCCCGTCGGGTCATTTCAGGGTCAAGACGTGGTAGACGACGAAAGCAGGCCACACCACAGCTTTCATGAAGGCCAAGAGGACAAGCCAGAAAGTCCCAGAGTGCGTGTGGAGGTAATAGCAGAGTGCACCGATGAACCCAAGGAGCCAGATGCCCCCCGCCCCGCCCTTGGAGGCGGCGCTACTACTTGCACGTGGCGTCTTCACATTCGTGTCACTCATCGGACTCCCTTTCCAATCTCCACCAGAGCCACGATGGCACCGATGGCTTGCAATCGACAGGGTCAAACGTCACACGATCTGATCTTGGCTCGGCTGATCAGCAGGTGGGTAGGTGAATGTCGACCAATTCCGGGGGTAGCCCTGATCGCCGGTTGGATGGCGCACGCTGGCCGCTCGAGCCCAGTCCCACGCTCCTCACCCGCCGCGGCGTCGGGCCCCGTGCCGGCGAGGCCCCTGAGGCGCCCCACACGCGAGGGGACCGACGTTGGGAGCTCCCTTTCAGCTTCACCGTGGCCGCTTGAACCGAGCCGAAGGCAGGTCTTAACGGTGAAGTCCGACGAGATCCGGCCTCGGCGGGGCGAGACCGTCGGCGCCACCCGAAACGGGACGCGACCCGCCGGCCCGGCGGGCGGGGCCTTAGTAGCCGTATCCGCCGCTTCCAGAAGAGGTGCTGGTTGTTCCACTCGATCCGGCACCGCTGCTCGATGAGCCGCCGGAGCTGGTTGATCCAGTACCGCTCACTTTGACGACGTGCCAGACTCCGCCGAAGCTGCTGATGCCTTCGCCTTTGGCCTGACCCGCTGACTGGTCGCCCGCGAACGTATAGAGGGCCAGTCCGTTATGAGTGGCTGGCTGGCCCGAAGACTGTATTAGGGGTGGCCATACAGAGGCGCAAGCCCCAGTGCATGAGACCGCTTGACCGCCGTTGGTCAGCGTGTAGAGCGTCTTTCCGTTCTTATCGACCAGAATCGTCCCGTACGTCGAGTTGCTTGCCGTCATCGTGACGTTCGCCGACGACGAGGCCGACGGGTTCGCAGAGCTTGATGTCGTGGGCGCCGCCGTTGGCGTCGAGGATGAGCAAGCTGCCAGTACCACGGCCGCTGGGACTAACGCCAAGCTCAACAGGCGGCCCCGGCGTCGCCAACTCCTCGGAGGCTTCAGCTCCCCAGTGGGCCGTTGAATCGAAGGCTCCAGACTCTTTCGCATGATTGCTGGTCTCCTCTTGATGGTCATTGAAGGAACAAAACTATTCCTGCCATAGCTGTACGGGCGAGGGGTCAAAATAGATTGTCAGATCCTCGCCCCTCGGCGTAGGTGAGCCAGTGTCCCGCATCAAAGTCATAGAGCTTGCAGGTCTTCGAATTGGCCACGAAGTCGCGGAAGCGCAGGGGTTCTGTCGATGACCGATCCGGGGAACGCGGTCTCAATGCCGGCGGCGGCCTCCTGAGGGTCCCTAACCACAACGGACGGTGTGTCCGATTGGACCAAGGCCGATACCACTAGGTTGGGCTTGTTGAGTCCCGTTGAGCGAAAGGTCAGCCGCCTGAGCTCCGGGGCCCAGTACCCTGGCCCCCCTTTCGGGGGCGGGGGGCTCGGGGCTCACTCGGTGAATCTTCGGTTGGAGATCTCTGTGGAGATGCTCAGCCATGCCAGATATTCCGAGCCACACCACAGACCCCACTCCCCCACTTTCAGCCCAACGTGGGTTCCGGCGCCGGGCGAGGTTGACCTGCCCCCGATAACGGATCCACGACCTATGTGAGTCCAGCTCGGTTGTCAGAGCACCGCTTGGCGAACTCAGCCGGCGTGAGCTGACCGAGGGCCGAGTGGGGTCTGTAGGTGTTGTACTCGATCCGGAAGTCCTCGGCCAGCACCTGGGCCTCGAGGAGGGTCTGGAAGGCCTCGACGTTCAAGAGCTCGTCTCGGAGCTTGCCGTTGAAGGACTCGATGAAGGGGTTCTCCCAGGGGCTACCCGGCTCGATGTAGGCGGTGCCGGCCGAGGAGAACCGGCACCAGTCCCGGAGGGCGTTGGCGGTGAGCTCGGGGCCGTTGTCCATCCGCAGGTACTCGGGCGTGCCCCGCTGGGCGGCCAGTCGGTCGAGGACCTTGACGGTGTCATCTGCGGTGATCGAGCGGCGGACGTCGATCGAGAGGGCCTCCTTGGTGAACTCGTCGGTGATGTTCAAGAGCTTGAGGGTCCTGAAGTTGGTGGTCTGGTCGAACTGGTAGTCGATGGCCCAGACGTGGTTGGGGTGGGTGGCCCGCAGGCGGGTGCCCGAGATGGTCGAGATCCCCACCCTCGAGCGCTTCTTGGCCTGCTTCAGGACCCGAAGTCCCTCGTCACGGCACAGGCGCTGGATGCGCTTGTGGTTGACGCAGTAGCCCTCCCGGCGCAGGATCGTGGTCATCCGGCGATAGCCGTAGCGGGGGTGGGCCCGGGCCAGGTCTCTCAGCCTGGCCCGGAGGTGTTCTTCTTCTGTGCCCGGCACCGGGGCGGCCCGGCGCTGGGTGGAACGGGGCTGGGAGATGGCCCGGCACGCCCGACGCTCGGAGATCGCCAGGCGATCTATGAGCATCGTCACCGCCTGGCGGCGGCGTGCCGGGCTCACCAGTTTCCCTTGGCCACCTCTTTGAGTGCGGCGTTGTCGAGGGTCAGGTCGGCCACGATCCGCTTCAGCTGGGAGTTCTCCCGCTCGAGCTCCTTCAGGCGCTTGGCGTCGTCGGCCTTCATGCCCCCGTACTGGTTCCGCCAGCGGTGATAGGTCTGCTCAGAGACCTCGAGGTGCTTGGCCACGGTGGCCAGGTCAGCGCCATCGGCCAGGAGCTTGTCGGCTTCTCGTAGCTTGCGGACGATCTGCTCGGGGGTGTGTTTGCGGTGTTGCACTGTCTTCATCCTCCTTCCGCCCACCATGGTGGGCAAGGGGACTCAGACAGGTGGTGGATCCACTGAGGGGGGTCGGGTCAAGGTGGCTGAAGCGCCTCGTGGGGAGCGGCGCCGACGTTTGGAGCTTCCATTCAGCTTCGTGGTTGCTGCTTGAGCTGCCACCGATGCCCCTTCCACGCTGTGGCTTGGCGGCTCCTATCTGGCACGAACGGCAGCTACGAGACGTCGGTGTGAGGGATGCTAGATACCTTCCTGGATCACACGAGATTCAGCGGGTACGAGACCTCAGAGCTGAGAGGCTGTTCTCGACGTCGATCAGGTGATGGTGGGAGTCGTGAAGGGCATGTTCTAAGAGCGAACGCACATCGCGCCGCGAGCTACCCACCGTGATTCCTCGGGCCCAGGATTCGGGCCCTGCAGAATCCCCCCAGGTCAGCAAGCTTTCGAGCCTGCTCGTCAATCTCCGAGGCGACGATATCTGGATCTTGGGCCGCCATAGTTCGATGAGGCGCTCTCGATGAGCTCCTCATCGGCGATCTCGGGATACGTGGGCTCATCGAGGGTCAGTGCTTGATCGACGCTGAAGACGTGAAGTGCGGTGATGTCCCGACTGTGTGCTGCATACTCGATGGCCGACCAGATGTCGGGGCCGGGTCGGCACCGAAGTTCATCACCTGCCTTGAGCAGTAACGTCCTCCACTCTTGAGGAAGGTTTCGGATCGCTTTCAGCAGCTGCTCTGAGTCGAAGCTTCGACCACAAAATCCGCATGCGGTGCACGCTTCATGATCCACTATCGGCCCTCCATCTGGCAGGTCGAAAGGCTGTCCTGGCCAAATCCATTACAACAGTAGAAGGAACGGGACCCTCTCGCATTCCCCTTCGCAGGAAATGCACTGCCAGCCGTGAGCCGATCCGAGCCACACCCCACCCACCACTCCCCCACCTCGTCAGGTGGGGGAACGTCGGCTCCGGGGCGGGCAAGGTGGCTGAGGCGCCCCACACGCGAGGGGACCGACGTTTGGAGCTTCCATTCAGCTTCGTCGTGGCTGTTTGAACCAGTCGAAACCATCTCTAGGCGGGTGGTTATCCCCTACCCGCAACAACACGAGTGGGGCACCTCCGGAGTCCTGGCTGCCGAATATTTTGGGGGCACTCGCAAGACTGGATAACGGTCCGCAAGCCGCTCCTTGAGCGGGCACCGGTGACATTCGTCGTGCTGCTCATACGTCGGGTATGCCCATGTCCAGGTTGGGAGCTTCGGTACCCCCGTCGACCTCGAGGACCTTGCCCGTGACGTAGGACCCGGCCTCCGAAGCCAGGTAGATCACCGCAGCAGCAATGTCCTCGGGGTCGCCGATACGACCGAGCGGCGTGCCGGCCTCCATGGCCGCCCGCAGTTCGTCGGATTGCATGACGATGTCGAGCGCAGAGGTGGCCACCGACCCCACCGCGATGGCATTGACCCTGATGTGTGGGGCGAGGTCGGTCGCGGCCAGCTGGGTGTAGTGGGCCAGCGCACCTTTGGCGGTGCCGTAGGCCAGAAACCCCCGACCGGTCAACCGGCCCATGGCCGACGAGATGTTGACGGCTGATCCGCCGCCTCCTTCGAGCATCAGCGGCACTGCTGCCCGCAACAGGGCGTGGGCGGTGGTCACATTGAAGTGAAAGGCCTGCTCCATCACGTCCGACGAAGTGTCCATAAACGCTTGGGGCATGGTCCCACCCACGTTGTTGACTACCAGGTCGAGCCGGGCGAACGCCTCACGGGCGTGCTCCACCAGGGCCACCACCGCTTCGAGATCGTTCAGATCGGCGGGGACCGCCACTGCCTTACGTCCGACGGCCTCGATCCGTTTGGCCACTTCGCCAAGCTGGTCAGCGGTGCGGGCTGAAATCACTACATCAGCGCCGGCCTCAGCCAAGCTCACCGCAGAAGCGGCACCAATGCCGCGGCCTGCACCGGTCACGATGGCCACCTTGTCGGTCATTCCGAAGCGATCAAGAATCATCTGGAAATTCCCCCTTTGTCAGCGACACTGCTAGCAGCCCGAGACAGGATCTATCACCGGGCACCGGACGCTAGCCTCGCGTGATGGCCACGATCACTGTCGAGCAGTCGCGTGCGATCCCGATTCACGTTGCGTCCCCGACTGCCGGGGTCAGCGGCGGTTATCGACTGGGCCTGACCGGCACTTTGAGGCGGCCCTCCGGCGCTGTTTCTGGCAGATCCACTCTCCCCTCAGGTTTGTTCAGGCGGCAGGACTCCTGTAAGTGAGGACCTTTGGCTCTAGCTGGCGTTAGCCGCCGGGGCCACGCTGGAAAGTGTGGCCGGGAGGTGAGCCATGTCGACACTCGTTGTGTACGCCAGCAAGCACGGTGCCACCCAGGGGATCGCCGAGCGAATCGCTGGTCCTGAGCGACCCCGACAATCGAGGCCTCTCAGCAATGAGGGGGGCCGTGATGGGAGACATTGACCGGCCGAAGGCGGTGACGAAGACAGCGATTACCCGAATGTGGATCTGGGGTCTGGCCGCCATGATCCCGGCGGGTGTCCTGGTCCCTTCGAGCGCGTTGGCGCTTGCCAGGCGACACCACGGTTTCGGCGACGCCTACTCGTGGACGATGGTCGGGCTCATCGGAGTCGCCGCCGTCTTGGCGCTGGTCGGTGCTGTTGCCGTGATCGTCGCCTGGATCGAGGCGATGCACAACGCCCGCCTTCTCCCACGCACGCATTGGTTGAACGCCCTCCGGAGGGTCGGTCTGGTTGGCATCTTGACTGTCCCCTTCTTCGGCTTGGGTGCGTTCGTCTTCGGGTGCTTGATGATGGCGTATCTGGTTGGAGCACCGGACGGACTGGACCCTCTCCCACACTCCGCAACCCCTCACAAGGCGGCGATCGTGAAGTGGAGCGGTCGGGGATGGATCCTGGTTGGTGCAGGTATGTCAATTGCTCTTCTCACGGCCAACCTAACCGGCGAAGATTTGCCTCTTCACGGAGTCCTGTGGCCGACATTGTTCATCGAATCGATCGGCTTCAGCGTTGCGGCTGTCGGCGCCCTGATTGCGATGGCTGCCTGGTGGGCAGCAATCCTCAATGCGCATGCTTTGGCCGACCAGACGTGGTTCAAGCGTCTCCGCTGGACCGGTATCGCTGCGGCACTGACCATGCCATTGTTCGGGCTAGGCGGGCTGATCGTCGCGATCGACGAGTTCGCCTACGCACGGTGGGCTCCAGACGGGATGGCAGCCTAGGTGGCCTGCTTCTGGTTCGCATGTGCGCAGTATGGTGGCCTGGGTCCACAACGTGCGTGCGAAGCCTGAGGTGACCCTTCGACAGGGTCGGAAGATCGAGATGCTCCGCGCCGACGAGGTCGGCCCAGAAGCAGCGGGGCTCGTTCTGCAGCGCTACATCAGAAGTGAGCGCGTCACGGCTCCGTATTCCGACGCCAAGCGCGACGATGCAGTGCAGACCTTCGTCCAGGAAGCGCCCCTCCACCCGGTGTTCTCCCAGAGGTCTGACTCTGCCAGGCTGCCTTCAACCTTCTGTGGCCATCCTGTCAGGTCTGACTCCCCGTGCACCCAAACGCGGGTTCGGTGGGACAGCCACGCCCCCTCCGGGCCACACCCCCCCTGCTCCCCCGCTCCCCCGCCAACGTGGGCTCGGTTCCGGTCGGGGTCGCTGAGGCGCCCCGTACGCGAGGGGACCGACGTTTAGGGCTTCCCTTCAGCTTTCACAGTGGCTGCATGAGCTGGCCGAAGCCAGCTTCGACCGGCAAGCTAACTGACCTGGAGCGGTTATGACGTCGTCGGAGGGAGGAGGGCGGCGATCAGGGCATCGGCGATGAAACCTCCGTAGCGTGCGAGCGGCCAGCCGCGGATGAGGACAAGAAGCTCATAGATCTCTGGCGAGCTGTAGGTCCACAGGATCTCCCCCGCCACGTCCTCGGCAATTTCTGGCCGAAGGTGACCGGCGGCGGCAAGGTTGTGAGCATTCCGGGTCATGCGCTCGAAGCGCTCCGCATCCAGGTCGGCTCTGAGACTGGCCATCTCCGAATCCGTGCTTGCGGCATCGCGCACAAGCAGCAGGATCGGAGAGATCCTGGGGGCAACTTCGGCTGTGAGTGAGCCCCAGCCGTGGACGATTTTGCGAGGATCGCGCTCCTGCGCCTGGAGTGCGTCCGAACGGGTTTCGGCATGGACTGGCCCCTCTCCACCCAGCGCCTCTTCGCAGATGGCCCGCACGAGTCCCGGCTTGCCCCCAAATGCCTTGTAGATGGTGTCAACGGACACGCCCACCTCCGCTGCGATGACGGAGATCGTGGTTGGCACGAAACCGTCGCGCAGAAACCGCCGCCGGGCGCTCTGGAGGATCGCCTCGCGGGTCTGGCGGGCCTGCTCGCGACGGCGGGGCGAGTCGTAGCGGCGTGTCCGGTTGACTTGTGGTGATTTTGGTTCCATACTGCTGGAACTGTTCTAGCACACTCGACCTAAAACGGGACCAACGATGGCGTCTGCCCGATCCCAAGCCGAGAGTTCTTCCCTGGTGGACCGCCTGAGCCAGGCCACCAACGACCACGACCTGGAAGGTTTAGTCGCCTGCTTCGCATCCGACTACCGGAACGAGACACCGGCCCACCCCGAGCGAGGCTTCGTCGGGAACGAGCAGGTCCGCAAGAACTGGACGCAAATCTTCGCAGCCGTTCCTGATCTCACCGCCAAAATCCTCCGGTACATCAGGTGACACCAGGAGACCTCGGATGATCCTCATCGCTGGCGGCACTGGTCGGCTCGGTTCGCTGGTCGCCACCGCCCTTGCGGACCGAGGGCTCGAAATCCGGATCCTCAGCCGCGACGCGCACCGGGCGGGGCGTTGCGCCGACCGCGTCGAGCTGGTAGCCGGCGACGTGAGGGACCGCGACAGTCTCGTCTCTGCAGTCTTGGGCGTCGATGTCGTGGTATCGGCCGTACACGGGTTCACCGGACCAAGAGGCATCTCGCCGGCGACCGTCGACAACGCCGGGAATATGAATCTCATCGAAGTCGCCAACGCCGCCGGTGCCGAGTTCGTTCTCGTCTCGACTGTCGGCGCTGCCGCCGACAGCCCCATGGAGTTGTTCCGGATGAAGCATGCGGCAGAGCGCTACGCCGCTTCCGTGGGGGTTCCGACCACTGTCGTGCGTGCCACAGCCTTCCTCGAACTGTGGATCGAACTTCTCCGAACGACGGCCGGTCGATCGGGCCGGCCCCTCGTCTTCGGCCACGGCGATAACCCCATGAACTTCGTTTCCGTCGCTGACGTAGCAGCCGTAGTCGAGCTCGCCGTGACCGAGAGCGATATGCGGGGCATGACGCTCGAGATTGGCGAGCCGGACAATCTCACCTTCAACGATCTTGCTCAGGCCGTCCTCGCAGCCGATGGAAGCACTGCTACACCCCGGCACATTCCCCCGGCAGCGCTCAGGATGATGGCCAACACCATCGGACGTCTCAACCCCCAGCTCGGGCGCGAAGCCTGGGCGGCACTCGTCATGGATCAAAGCGACTTCAGCTTCGACTCGCGGCCGTTGAGCGCGGACAAGTCCGGCTCATAAGACCGGATGGCTCTGCCGATTTGATCGACCAGGGGTCCGTGTCGTCTTCGTTTGGAAGTGGGACGCCCGGGCCTGGCCCAGACCACGCTTTCCCCACCATCTCCGCCCCATCGTCGGGCCCGGTGCCGGCGAGGTCGCTGAGGCGGCTCGTCCGCGAGGGGACCGACGTTTCCAGCTTCCCTTCAGCTTCACGATTGCTTCCTAGCGAGGCCTCACATTGAGTTTCCTGGCCACGGCGTTGAGCTGAGCCTGGGAGTGAACCGACAGGTCGGTGTTGCGAGGGAAGTACTGGCGCAGCAGGCCGCTTCTCTCTCCCCTGTAACCGTCGGATAAACGGGCCTCGTCGGGACGTTCGCCTCTGGTAGTCGAACTCAAGCTAGTCAGGCTGATGAAAGGAGGCAGCGCCGGAATGCACCCAATGGATACCACGTCAAGGCTGATGCGCACATCTGGTCTGAAGCGCGTCGTGTCGAGGATCTTGGCGACCGTTGTGCTCCTCGGGTCATTTGTGGTCGCGGCAGAGGCCGTGCATCCGGCCGCGTCGCAAGCCGCTTCGTCCGCACTGCGGCGGTATCCCTACGCCAGCGAGGTCGTCGGCAACTCTGCGACGGTCAACTGGGCCACCGATCGATCACAGACCACCGGGGATGCGACCTGGGGTGCGGTGACCAACGGGGTGTGTACGCCGTCGAACAGCGTGCCGGCCACCAGCGTTGCCATCACAGTGGGATCGACGGCCGAGTACCAGTGGTCGGCGCGACTGGCCTTCCCCGGGCCGGGAACCTACTGCTACCGCATCCAACTGGGGACCACCGACCTCCTCGGCTCCGACCCGTCGCCCCAGCTCAAGACGGCGGCTGCGCCCGGGTCACCGTTTTCGTTCGCGGTGGTCGGGGACTTCGGCGCCGTCGGCGGCGGGTCCACGGGCGAGGCCGGGGTGATGGGCCAGATCGGGGCCGGCCCGGCCAGCTTCGTGGTGAGCACCGGGGACAGCGACAACGAGAACGGCAGCCAGACCAACTACGGCGACCTCACCCAGGGAAACGTGTTCCCGTCGTCCTATCTCCCGAAGATCGGCAGCCGACCGATCTTCGCGGCGCAGGGCAACCACGGGTTCACGAACAATCTCCCCTACCTGCAGAACTTCCCAGCCCCCCTGGCGGCCCAGGTGTCGGGAGGCCGGAACCTCCCGGAGTCCTACTCCGGCACCCCCTACGCCAGCTCCTGGTACGCCTTCGATTGGGGAGGGGCCCGGTTCTACGTCCTCGAGGCGGCCTGGGCCGACAGCCAGGGGGGGTACCAGGGCGATTTCTCGAACCACTGGAACGGCCCGGTCTCCGGTTGCGGGCCCTGCGGGGCCGAGCTGGCCTGGCTGAAGGCCGACCTTGCGGCTCACGCCGGCAAGGCCCTGAAGTTCGCCTTCTTTCACTACCCCCTATACGCCGACAGCTCCGGCCAGGGCTCCGACACCTACCTGGACGGACCGACCGGTCTCGAAGGCCTCTTGGCCGCCAACGGCGTGGACGTGGTGTTCAACGGGCACGCCCACATCTATGAGCGCAACCTTCCCCAGATCCCCGGCAAGCCGATGGTCAGCTATGTCACCGGCGCCGGCGGTGCGACGCTCGGCTCCGTCAGCGGGTGCAGCCCGTTCGCTGCCTATGCCGTCGGGTCGGGATCCTCCTGCCACGCCCCGACGCCGACCTCCGACGCGCACGTCTACGAGTACTTGCTCGTCACGGTGAACGGCAACCAGGTGACGGTGACGCCCACCGACTCGACTGGTCAGACCTTCGACCAGCAGACCTACACCTTCGGTACGCCCTCGACCCCCCCGCCCCCGACTTCCCCCCCGCCGCCGATCAACAACGCCAACGGCAACCTCCAAGGCCCGGTCACCGGTATGGCTTCCCTGCCTGACGGATCTGGATATTGGTTGGCCGACGCCCATGGCGGCGTGTCCGCCCACGGGAACGCAGTCAACTACGGATCGATGGCCGGTAAGGCCCTGAACGCCCCGGTCAACCACATCGTGGCCACCCCCGACGGCATGGGCTACTGGTTGGTTGCCGCCGACGGCGGGACGTTCACCTTCGGCGATGCCGGGTTCTACGGATCGACGGGCAACACGCGCCTCAACGCCCCGGTCGTCGACATCGGTCCCACGCAGGACGGCAAGGGCTACTGGCTGGTCGCCTCCGACGGCGGCATCTTCACCTTCGGCGATGCCCAGTTCTTCGGGTCGATGGGCGGTGTCCGCCTCAACAAGCCGGTGGTCGGGATCAGCCCCGACTACACCAGCGGCGGATACTGGCTGGTGGCCACTGACGGCGGCATCTTCTCCTTCAATGCGCCGTTCTACGGATCGACGGGCAACATCGTGCTCAACCAGCCGGTGAACGGGATGGCGCCCACGCCGAGCGGACACGGCTACTGGTTCGTGGCTTCCGACGGTGGGATCTTCTCCTTCGGCGACGCCCAGTTCTACGGGTCGATGGGAGGCACCCGCCTCAACGCCCCAATCGTGGGCATGGCCACCGACAATACCACCGGGGGCTATTGGCTGGTGGCCTCGGACGGAGGCGTCTTCACGTTCAACACACCGTTCTTCGGCGCCAACTGACGAGGCGAGGGCACTTCGGGTTCGTCCTGCTGGTTGCCGCTGGTCCATTCAACGCACTGGTGTCTACGCCCGATTCCTGGGCTCTCATCCGCACTGGATCATGGCCTGTACCGGCGTGGTGGCCCTCGCTGCACCCCACCGGTGTCCAAGGTGACGTTTGCATCGGGTCCAACGACGGCGACTCACACCCCCACCCCTCCCCCACTACCCCTGCCCGCAACGTAGTTTCCGGTACCGGCGAGGTCCCTGAAGCGCGCCGTACGCGAGGGAACCGACGTTTGGAGCTCCCTTTCAGTTTCGTGGTGGCTGCCTGAGCCACTTCAAAGCGAGGCTCTTGCCGGGCGAGGCCGACCCTTATCACCGGCGCCTGCCGCTATGTCCTGCCCCACGACGGCACTTATGCCACGCCTGGTGCTCCACCGACCCTGTGGACAGGCCCTTCGGCGGCATTACGTTCGGTCGTCGTCAGGGCTGAACGAGCGTGAGGAGCATCACCGTCGGCTCCAGGGCCTCAAGCGCATGGGGCGCGCCTGGCGACATGTGGAGCCACAATCCGGGCCCGAGATCGAGATCCTCGCCATCGACGGTGAACCGTAGCCGCCCAGACAGAACCTGGACCACTGCCGCCTGTCTGGCCTGGTGCTCACTTAGCCCCTCTCCGGCATCAAAACCGAACACGGTCACATTGAGCGCGTCATCTCGATGGATGACCTTCGAAACGACCGAACCGGGCTGGATCACGACCTGGTCGGTTACCAGGAATGCGACATGTGGCATGGGCGCTCCTTTATGTCCTGGTCTTCCTGGCTTCCCCTGATGGACCCGGACCCGCAAGGTGGAATCGATCGAGAATCAACGTGCTTGATCACCAGTGTCTCAAGGCCCTGGCGCATCGAACTGATCGGCGTGCCGGCTCCCGCAGGAGGTACGGGAGGATGCTGCCACGGCGGGTAGTACTCGTGCTCGCGGCTGCCTGAATCTCGAGTTCTTCCGCCCGGATTCGGCCTGCCCAGAAGGCTTCGAGCGCCCACTCGAGCGCCCTGCCCTCTCCGATGCGAGGCATGCCCTGCGCCGCTGCCCTCACAGGGCCTCATCGATGTGCAAGCGCATCGCTCATTCCACCACCCCTCATTTTGCTCCCTCCTTCGCCATGCGCATCGATGGTGGCAGCCAGAGCAGATCGGCGGTCGGGGGCATCCCACACGGACTCGAAACCGACGAGGACGCTACCGCCCGCCTGGACGCCATAGCTCGGCACGACCCCCAGCCGTGGATGCTGAGCTTCTCTTATGGACGCGCACTTCAGATGTCGGAACCTGGCCGACGAGCCCGGGAGTTCACTCTGCGGACGAGCCGAACAATCACTTCGCGCCCGCGATCGACTCCTCCGGAGGACCTTCATCGGCCAAAGAGCGGGCCCGGACCAGCACCTCGTCTAACATGGATTCGGTGAGTGTGCCAGTAAACGTGTTCCTTTGGCTCGGATGGTAGGAGCTCAGCAGCACGGTTCCGTCCGACGCCACCGCTTCGACTCCGTGACCGAACCGGTGCCGGGGCCTGATTCCGAGCTCGCCGGCGACGATCTGATGTGCGAACTGGCCGAGCGCAACGATGACCCGCACATGGGTAAGTAGCGAACGCTCACGGCTCAAATATGGCACGCAGGCATCCCGCTCGGAGGGCGTGGGCTTGTTGGCCGGAGGGGCGCACCGAACTGCGGCCACCACGTAAGCGTCGGACAAGGCAAGGCCATCATCAATGGCCACGCTCTCTGGTTGGTTGGCGAAACCCGTGCGCCACAGGGAAGCGAACAGCCAGTCGCCGGACCGGTCACCGGTGAAAACCCGACCGGTGCGATTGCCGCCATGGGCCGCGGGAGCTAATCCTACGAGCAAGACACGGGCAGCGGGGTCGCCGAAACCGGGCAGCGGTCGGCCCCAATAGTCCTGGTCCAGGAATGCGGCTCGCTTAACTAGAGCCACCTGCTCGCGCCAAGCCACGAGGCGAGGGCAGCGCCGGCACGCAGAGATCTCTTCGCTCAATGAGTCGAGTGCCGAAAGCCGGTCATTGGTTCCACGTGTGGTCACGGCGAGCCGGCCCGGATCAGGCGGGAGATCCAATGGATGCGACGGTCGGCAATGGCGAGAGTGATGACGGAGACAGACATGCCGATAGCGATCCAGACGAGCATGGCCATCCTCCTGCTCCAGCCATTGGTAGGATCCCACCGGACCCCTGCTTAAATAGACCGTTCTGACCGACGCCGCAGGCCGAGTCCGCAGGCAGCACCCGAACAGCACCGCTCTGATCGCCAACCGTACTCCGTCGATATACGGAGACGTGCGGCGTGACACCCACCCCCGACGTTGCTCTACTGACGGGTATGGATGCGAGGAACCGCCATAACTAGCAAGCTGGCAGGACGATGACAGCGGCTACCGGACAAGTCGCAACGAGAGAAGGGCCAGACCATGACGACCAAACACAAGGTGCGGGTCCGACGGGCTTACGACGAGCCGGTGCGGGGAGACGGCGTTCGGGTGTTGGTCGACCGAATCTGGCCCAGGGGGCTAAGCAAGGAGAAGGCCGATTTCGACGAGTGGTGCAAGTCGGTGGCGCCGTCGACGGCGTTACGCAAGTGGTACAACCATGATCCAGACCGCTTCGTGGAGTTTGGTCGCCGTTACCGGACCGAGCTCAAAGAACCCGAACGAGCCGAAGCACTCCAGCACCTACGCGACCTCACCAAGCGGCGCAATCTGACATTGCTGACGGCCACTAAGCAGGCCGACATCAGCGAGGCCGCCGTGCTTGCCAAACTACTCGGGGGTTGATCCGCAGCACGGGACCAGGCAGCCCACAGGGCCGAGCGCTGGACTTGGTCGTGATCAACCATCTGGCGTTCCCGGTCGAGCCGTGGTGCTTCCGCGCGACCGATTTGGAGTTGTCGGCGCTCGCCCAGACCGAGTCCTTCTGCGCCCTGGGCAACGGGCACATCGGTTGGGCACGGCAACCTCGGCGAGGGAGAGCCACACGGCTTACCCGGTTCCTGTCTCGACGACGTCTACGAGCTGCGCCTGATGCCCTAGGCGGAAGCCGGCTAAGGGTACCCGGAGTCCGGGCAGACGGTGATCAACGTGAACAATGGCAAGGTGATCCCTGTCCTCGTCGACGACGAGCCGTTCGACGTCCGCTACGCCTCCTTCTCTTTCGACATGGTGTCCTTGGTCATGCCTCCACCAATCGACGGGCGGCATCGACGATATGCCGCGATGAGATGCCGACGGCGTCGAGCAGCTCAGCCGGCGTCCCCGAGGTGGGCAGGCCGGACACGGCCAGGTGAGCGAACTGGAGCGGCGGCACCGAGGCGTCGGCCAGCGCTTCGAGCACCGCGCTACCGATGCCACCTTCGGGGTAGTGGTCCTCGACGACGACCAGGCGGCTGTCTGTCACCCGGCAGGCCTCCACCAGGGTGTCACGATCGATGGGTTTGACAGAATAGACGTCGATCACCCGAACGGCGATGTCTGAGCCTGCCAACTCCTCGGCGGCGTCGAGGCACTCGTGGAGCGTCACACCTGCCCCGATGAGGGCCACCTGGTCGTCCGCCCGGGCGCGGTGGACCTTGGATCCACCGATCTCGAACGATTCGTCGGCCGGGTAGATCACCGGGTAGGCACCCCTCGTGGCCCGCAGGTACACGATGCCGGTGGTGTCGGCCATCTGGGCGACGAGATGCACCGTGGAGGGAGCGTCGGACGGATACAAGATGACCGAGCCGTGCACCGCCCGCAGGGAGGCCAGATCCTCCAGCGCCATCTGGGAGGGGCCGTCCTCACCGATCTCGACCCCGGCGTGCGTACCGACCAGGCGGACGTTCACCTCAGAGATCCCGGCCATGCGAATGAAGTCGAAGGCACGGGAGAAGAACACCGCGAACGTAGAGGCGAACGGCACGTAACCACGGACGGCGAGCCCGACGGCTGTGGCCACCAACTGCTGCTCAGCGATGAATATCTCGAAGTAGCGCTGAGGGCAGACCTTTTGGAACTCTTCGGCGTGGGTCGAGTTCCCGACCTCCCCGTCCACCACCACCACTTCAGGGCGGGCAGCCAGGGCGGCAAGGGCAGCACCGAAAGCGGCACGGGTTGCCACCTCGTCGCCCACCGTATAGGTGGGAAGAGTGACGGCGGCAGTCGGATCGGCGCTGATAGCCGGAGTACCGGATGCGGGAGGGTGCGTCGTGATCCTCAGATCACTCGGTCCGCCCAGGTCGGCGATGGCTCGCTCCGCCATGTCGGCGGGGAGCGCCTTGCCATGCCAGCCGTTCCGATCCTCGAGTTCGGGCACCCCTTTGGCCTTGATGGTCTGGGCCAGCACCACGGTGGGCTGATCCGGATGCGAGCGGGCGTCGGCCAGAGACCGGTCGATGGCCTCGGGGTCGTGACCGTCGATGACCATCGACCGACATCCGAATGCGTCCACCCTGGCCGCGTAGCGGTCCAGGTCCCACTCAAGCTCGGTCGGCCCGCGCTGGCCTAGACGGTTGACATCGACGATGGCGGTGAGGTTGCCTAGTTTGTAGTAGCTGGCCTTGTCGAGGGCTTCCCAGACCGAGCCCTCGGCCGTCTCGCTATCCCCACACAAGACCCATACGTGATAGTCCAGCTTGTCCAGATACCTTCCAGCCAAGCACACCCCGACCGCATCGGGGAGACCCTGGCCGAGCGAGCCGGTGGCCACATCGACCCAGGGAAGGACCGGGGTGGGGTGGCCTTCCAGGCGGGCGCCCAGCTGCCGGTAGGTCTTGATGAGCTCCTCCTCGCTCACCACCCCGACCGCCCGGAACATCGAGTACAACAACGGCGAGGCGTGGCCCTTGGAGAAGATCAGGTGGTCGTTGGCGGGAAGGTCGGGCCGGTCCCAGTCGTAGCGAAGATGGTTGATGAGCAACACGGCCATAAGGTCGGCGGCTGAGAGCGACGACGTGGGGTGGCCCGAGCCCGCTTGGGTACTACAGCGAATGGAGTCCACCCGGAGCTGGACTGCCAGCCGACGGGCCTGATCGAGCGGTTCCTCAGTCATCAGCCGGCTTCCGCCAGTGGGCCCGCGAGAGCCTCCTCCAAGGGAACCTTAGGGTCAGCCACTTTGGCCCGATTGGCTCGAGCGCACCAGACCTTGGATGGGGTCGGTGGGGTCGGGAAAGGTTCCTGATCCGAAGCAAATGGGTGAATCCAGTGGTTGGCGGTCACGATCGGAGCCTCTTTCCCCGCCCGACGTCGGGCCAGTCAGGAGATCCCCACATCCTGCCGCTGACCCGACGACAAGCTCAGGTCTACACCCGTTTTGGTACCCCACTCGACCGGACGCCGAATGCCCGCCCGTGACCCCGACAGGCCTGTTTCACTGGGCTCCAGGGCAACTCAGAGCGGAGCGCCAGTGATCTAGTGATCGGCTGGACAGCGCCCGGGTCGGTCCGGTGGCCGCCACAGGCCTCGACCATATGCCATTTGCCGGCGCCCGTCCTTGAACCGACCACGCCATTGGATCAGGTACGCGCAGTGCTGGGCGTGGCCGGTGTCGTCCGCGTCTGGATGAGCCGCCGAAGAACTCCCTCCGGCTCCCCCACCCTTCAGCCCAACGTCGGTACCGGTGCCGGCGACGTCCCTGAAGCGCCTCGTCCGCGAGGGGACCGACGTTTGGAGCTTCCATTCAGCTTCACAGTGGCCGCTTGAGCAGCCGGATTCAGCTCAGAAATGCGCAGTTCACCGCCTGCTCTCAACCGCACCTTGGGGATACACGTTCCACCCAAGACAACCCGCCCAGCAACCGGCAGACCCACTCGGTCTGTTGTCGTGAGCCGGAAGGTCCGACGCCGGGTGTTGCTGATCTTCTAGGGACCTACGGCCCTGGTCGAGGCGAAGAGGTGGGAGCATCGTAGAAAGGCGAAGTTGACGACCCGCCTCCATGCGATCCAGTAGCGCCCGGGATGCTCGGGGCTCAACAAGGGAGACCACCGATGGCCTATCTAAAGCCACCAGCCTTCACCCGGCGGCTGGCCAATCCATTGGCCATGAGGCTGAATTCCCGTGGTGGCGCCACGCTCACCGTGGTCGGCCGTCGGACCGGTATGCCCCGCAAGGTGCCTGTCATCCCCGTCGAGTTTGGCGGGATCCGTTATCTCGTTTCGCCCTATGGCGAGTCGGAATGGGTCCGCAATCTCCGTGCTGCCGGTAAGGGCGAACTGAGCCGCAAGGGCCGAGCTGAAACCTTCCACGCCGACGAGGTCCCAGTCGATCAGCGGGGACCCATCATCAGCCGGTATCGCGAAGTCGCTGGTCGTGTCGTGGGCCCGTGCTTCACGAAGCTGCCTGATGCTCGAGATCATCCGGTGTTCGAAGTCGACCAGAGCGGTCATGCCGATACCGGGCGGAGTCTGGGTTCCCCGTGATCGCCGGGTGGGTGACCCCCTGTGGCACTTGCGAGATAACCCTGCCTAGAGGCAGTCCATAGCGGTGATCTCGATACAAGCTGTACCCTTCCGGTCACCTCTTCTCAGACACCTGGTACATCAATGAGCATTACCACAGTCACCCGATTCCACGCTGCTGAAGGTCAGGAGGGAGCACTCCTTGAGCTGCAGTCCGAAGGACGGCGACGCATGTTGGCTGCCGACGGGTGCGAGTCATTCGACATCCTGCGGGATCAAGCCGATCCACGATCCACTGCCTTCGTCCAAACCTGGTCGTCCCGCGAAGCACACGACGACGCATTCGCTGAACTGATACTGGCGAGTGGCCATCTGGAGAAGGTTCTTGCTGTTCTCGACGAGGGTGTCGTGCAGACCTTCTACGACGTGGTCTCCTAAGTCGTTCCTGACTGCCCCCGATCGCCGAATGTGCACCGCCATGCATGTCGGTCGACCGACAGCCCTTCACTACTCCCCCACCCGCTGCTTCTCCCTCCCGCAACGTCGGCTCGGCTGCCGGCGAGGTGCCTGAGGCGCCTCGTACGCGAGGGTACCGACGTTTGGAACTTCCATTCAGCTTCACAGTGGCCGCCTGAGCAGCCTGATTCAGCTCAGAAATGCCCAGTTACTGACTGCCCCCATCGGCATGTCTGAAGTAGCGGGGCCGTGTCAATGCCGACGAGATTGCTTCAACTACTGGGGCTTCTTCGCTCGTACAAAGGCGCTCATTACGGCGCCGTCAAGCTCGTCGATCGTCCTGTCCACGTCCAACGTCGCCGGCAGAGCCCCCGATTGTTGGAGGTCCTCGGCCATCCGGGTGATGTCTGAGCGGTCGAACACGTGGACCTGTTCGACGCCGATCTGTTCAAAGCCAGCCACCGCCAACTGGTCCACGTAGTCATCCTCGAGAAGGGCGCCGGCGACGCAACCGGTCCAAAGCCCCATCGCGGCCGTCACTTGGTCGGGAAGGTGCCGCCGCAGCACGATGTCCGAGATGGCGAGGCGTCCGCCAGGCTTGAGCACCCGGAATCCCTCTCTGAAGACAGCAAGCTTGTCGGCCGAGAGGTTCACCACGCAGTTCGAAATGATTACGTCGATCACTCCGTCGGGCAATGGGATCGCTTCCATCGTCCCCTCGAGGAACTCGGCGTTCTCCACCTGAGCCTCTGCCTGATTCCGTCTTGCCAGATCGAGCATCTCCGGTGTCATGTCCAGGCCGTAGGCCTTGCCCGATGGGGCCACCCGCCGGGCCGAGAGGAGCACGTCGATGCCCCCACCCGAGCCGAGGTCGAGGACGACCTGTCCCGGGTGCAGATCGGCCAGCAGGGTGGGATTGCCACATCCGAGAGAGGCAGCCAGAGCCCCTTCCGGCAGCGCCTCGGTAGCGCCATCCCCATAGAGGGTTCGACCGATGAGGTCGTCGGCCGCTCCGGTGGGGCCGCAGCAACTCTCCGCGGCCCGGGCTGCCTTGGCATAGTGGTCACGCACGGCCACTTGGATATCGGTGTCACGTTCGCTCATGGCTGGATCTCCTCTTTTGAAGGCCCGGCGTCGGCCTGGCTCAGATTGTCGTCACCGTCGATCGTCAGTTGTCGCCGGTGGAACTCGAAGTGCTGCGTCGGGTAGCGATACACGTCTGCCAACGTCATTACGCCCTTGAAGAAGGGATCCCAGCGCGTCGGGAAGGCCATCGACCGGGTCATGGCCTCGCTGCCTTCTCGTGACAGGTGACGTTCGAGCGCGGCGATCACCGCATCAAACTTGGCCGCCAAGCGGTCGCCGCGGTAGACGAGGGCCCCGGCGACCGATCCCCAGTAGTTGATGGCGTTGAACGGTCGCGTCGCCGCATTCAGCAGCGAGCCGTAACCACGCCCGATCCCAGGGGGCAGTTGATTGACCAGCTTCACGAGCGGCAGGAGCGCACGCACGACCAGATACCCGAACGTCATGTGAAAGAGCAGTTGCCGGTTCGTCCATCGGGTGCCGTTGCTGGGCCGGCCCAGGTCCGACTCAGAGGCGGTGGTGAGCAGTCCGTGGAATTCCGCTCGCGGGCGCTCGAGATCGAGCCGGATGGCGTTCCGCTCGGACGGCCAGTCCTTCACCGTCGCCCACTCCGGCATCCCGGTGCTCATCGACGGCTCCCGACTGCTCGACGACGGTGGCCCGACGGGGCTTTCGGGTGATCGTACTGCCAAGGGTGCGTGCAGGCCGATGGCTGGGGGTCGTAGCGCGGTAGCACTCCCATAATGAGTTCGGCCGCCGAGGGGAACCGCTCAAGGCATCGCTCGTTCACCCGGAACAGAGTGGTGTTTGCCTGGCGCTCCGAGTGCACGAATCCCGTGTCGGCCAGCACCTTCAGGTGGTGCGAAACCGTCGACTGGCCGATGTCAACCCGGTCGACGAGTTCGCCGACGGACATCGGTCCACCGGCCGTCGCAAGGCAGTTGAGCAAGAGGACCCGAGAGGGATCACCCAGGCAGCGGAACCACGAGGCCCAGATCTCAGCGGAGTTACGATCCACCTCCATCGATCATCGACGATAGTCGATGGTGCCCGCCCTCGTCCAGACGTTCCGATGATGGCACCCAGCACCGCCGTCCGATACTGACCGTTCGCGATGTGCCGATAGTGGGCGCTGGTTCTGGGTATCCCGCCACGCCAGATACCGCCGTCATACAGGTTGACTACGCCCTCTCCCCCGCGTATGGGCGAACGTCGGATCCGGTACCGGCGAGGTCCCTGAGGCGCCCCACACGCGAGTGAACCGACGTTGGGAGCTGCCATTCAGCTTCACAGTGGCCGCTTGAGCCACTACGGAGCCTGCTTCCAGGCCGGGTCCGCCAGTGACCTCCTGCCCCCGAAACGGCACATCCGTTTGGTAACCGGTACTTCCGTCGCAGTGGCTACTGTCAGCCGGTTGGGATGAACGAGCAAGAGTCGCTTCACCAACACGACCCGGTCAGCCCCAGTCAGACAACAAGACCGCACTCGGCGATGAAAGCGTCGAGGGCCACCGCCCAACTGTCCCAGTAGGGGCGCTCACTGTCTTCGTCGATCGCAGCGATCAAGTGGTGCCGGAAGTCCTCCCACTCACGACCGGTTGCTTCAACCGACAAAACGGCCAAGGCGTGGGCCCGGGCCTGCCAGGGTACGTCGAAGACTGGTGTTCCGTTGGAGCGCGGCATAGAAGGTTCGGCGAACCCCTCTTCGCGAGCGTTGTCGGTCGTCACAGGTGCGCCACACCGATCATGGCATCTCTCGTCACAAGTCCAGCGAGTTCGTCTTCGGAGAGACCGCCGCTGCCCTCTGGTCGCATGGGAAGTACGAGGTAGCGGATTTCAGCCGATGAGTCCCAGACTCGGATCTCGCTCGGCTCAGGGACTGGGCAACCCATCTCGGACAGAAGCACCCTCGGCTCACGGACCATGCGCGATCGGTACGGCGGGCTCTTGTACCAGTTGGGCGGGAGCCCCAGCACGGGCCACGGATAGCACGAGCACAACGTGCACACCACGACGTTGTGCACGACTGGTGTGTTCTCCACCACCACCATATGGTCGCCCTCGGGACCAGAAAACCCGAGCTCGGCAATGGCGGCCGTAGCATCGGTCAGGAGCCGCTCCCGATAGGCCTCGTCGACCCAGGCGCGCGCCACCACCTTGGCACCGTTCATAGGGCCCACTGCGTGCTCGTAGTGCTCGATCACGGCGTCGATGGCCGCTGGGTGGAGGATCCCCTTTTCCACCAGCAGCGACTCCAGCGCAGCCACCCGGTCCTCGACCGGAGTGCTGGGCAGTGGGTGGTGGTGCCCATCATCCATAGACGGACTCCTCCCTGGATTGGAGGTAGCTCTCCCACAGATCCACGTGTACCGGGTCGCCGGCGGCGCCCCACAGGTCGACGGCCTCGAAGCGGACTGAGTAGGTCGGCTCCAGGCGGATACCGTCGCAGTGGTACTCCACGTCGGGCAGCGAGAACACGCCATCGAGACGAACGACGACGCCAGGCTTGCCTTGGACATAGCGCGGGGCTCGTGTGTGGCCGACCGGGTGCCATTCGCGCACGCGCACCGCGTCGCCGATGCTGTAGTGGTGGATCTCGACCGAGGGCCCCGGATCGTCAATTCTCGGAGCCCGCACGGGGCGGGCCACCGGATACGGAGCCCCGAGGCATTCGTCAAGCTCCGCCTGGGTGATGAAACCGCCTTCCACGAGGCCGGTCGCCGTAGCGGTGAGCCAGTGCTCGTAGTAGGGCGATTCCAGGTACCAGGTCGGGTCCATCCGCTCGATGGCGTGCCGGAAGCGCCCATTCAGATGCCCAGCCAGTAGGGCGGACACCGTCAGCCGGTAGGCGCGGCGCTCCCAGTCGGAGTGGAACACGGGCTCGTCCGGCTCCACCTCGACCGGGCCGAATCCCTGCATCCCACCGAGATCGTGCACCCCATCCACAGGCACATCTGATCACACCACATCGCCACCTGCTCTCGGCACTCCCCCACCTTCCCCGAATTGCAACGTCGGCTCCGGTGCCGGCGAGGTCCCTGAAGCACCTCGTACGCGAGGTTCTTCACTTCGGTGCCGCCAGCCCTGCCCCTAACCAGGCACTTATGAGACAGACCTGGTTGCCGACCCAACTCTCCGGGTCAGCGGTCAGTCCAGGCCCAGGAGAGCCGCAGCGGCACGTCGTTCGACGTTCCCGTACCCGTGGGCTGTCGCGATGGTGTGCGCCTTGGCGAGTAGGACCCGAGCCTGATCGGCATCGCCCGGAGACTTGCGTTCCACGAACATCTTCCCCCACATTAGGTCCGTCAGAGCTGCGAAGAACTTTGCACCCATCCGGTCGTTCATCACAGCGGATTGGGCGAAGTAGGCGTCCACCTCGTCGTAGTGGCCAAGAACGGTGGCGAGACCACCAAGATGGGACCGACGTTTGGAACTCCCGTTCAGCTTCGAAATTGCGGCTTGAGCGTGTCAGGTCGGGGGGACACCCAGGCCATTCCGGGCCACAACCCACTCCCCCACTCACTGCTCCCCCTTCAGTCCAACGTCGGCTCCGGTACCGGCGAGGTCCCTGAGGCGCCCCACACGCGAGGGGGACCGACGTTTGGAACTGCCGTTCAGCTTCGTTGTTGCCGCCTGAGCCACCCAATAGCCGAGGTCCCAGGAATGTTCGGCCACACTCAAGCAGCTCTGGGGCTATCCGCTGCCCCTCAACGGCACGTCGTGGTGATCACTGCACGTCCACGGCAATCTGACCGGCATCCGGCACTGTCGCTCCATTGCACGAGCGATGAAGGCGCGTGCCACGGCGCCGATCTTGAGCCACTTCTCATCCATAGTGCTTGGCGCCCGCCCAAGCCTGGGCCCAAGTCAGCCTCGGGCCACGACAGACCCAGATCGGATCTCCCCGTTCTTCGCTCCATACCCCGTCGGGGGTCGCCACGGTGCCCGCCGGGATGACCTCGGAGAAATTGTTCCGCAGATATGGTTGCGTCAGGTCGACGGCGATGACGGTGGACCCGCTGCGCGCGCCCGCCGGCCCCCACCACCAGTACGAGTTGTCGCCGCTGATGGCGTTGGGCAGGCCGTAACTTCGGCCGTAGAGGTCCACCGCACCGGCGGCCCCATAGTCTCCGGTGAAGATCACCAGATGGGCACGCTGCTCGGCCGGCAAGCTGGCCGAGACCTTGGCGATCTTACCCACGAGACTCTGCCAACCCACCGTCGCGCTCAGGTCCTTGTTGATGTTGCCCTCCCACGGTCCCTTGGCCAATGCGGTCGCAGGTAGGACCGGTAACGCCAGGGGTAGGGCTATCACGAGGCCGACGGTCATCAGGGCCACCCAGCCTCGGATGCCCCGGGGCGGGCGTCGGGCATCGAGCCGCCCCTCAGCCCACGATCCGCCGGCGGCGAAGAGGATGAAATACATGCCGGCGAGGTAATAGGACTTGGCACCCGTGACCGTGAACAGCACGAGCAGGACGAGGTAGGTCACTCCGAACGGCCTGGCGAAGGGGTGCCGCAGCAAGTGCCGCAGACCGCCGAACCACAGCACGATAAGGACCGGCCCCACCACGAAGAACTGGGAGGGAATGAACCCGAGGGACGCGCCCAGTGTGGAGTTCTCTTGGTGGAGGCTGCGCAACATGGCGAAGGCCGCCCAGTCGTGCTGGGCGTTCCAGATGAGGTTGGGCGACCAAATGGCAAATGCCAACCCGGCACCCGCCCAGAGCCACGGGCTGCGCAGCGCCCGACCCCGCCCGCCCAGGAGCAGGCCACCGGCCAGGCCAACGAGCAGGAAAGCAATGTTGAACTTGTTCAGCAGGCCGATACCGGTAACGGCGCCGACCGCCACCCACAGCCGCTCGTCCCCCGTGCGCAGCACTCGAACCACGAGGAGTGTGATGGCCGACCAGAAGAAGAGGTCGAATGCGGCGGTCGAAAGGAGGTGAAAGCCAGCCAGCACCTGGGGTGAGGTGGCCGCCGCCAGCGCGGCCAGCACCTGCGCTTTCCGGCCCCCGCCGAGCTCGCCGCGCCATCAGGCCGGTGAACACGATGGAGGCACCACCCGCCAACGAGGGGAGGACCCGAAGCCCGAGGACCGAAGGTCCGAAGAGCGCGGTCGCCAGTCTCGCGACGGCTGGCACGAAAGGTGGCTGGTCGACATAACCCCAGGCCAAGTGGCGGGCGCAGGCCAGGAAGTACAGCTCGTCGCGGTGGAACCCGTATCTCGTCGCCACCGCCAACTCCAGCGCCACCAGTCCGGCGGCGATGCCGAGCACCGGACGGAGGTGCATCGTCGGTACATCCGTGCCGGCAGGCGCCAGACGCTCCTCGGCTTCCATGCGGCTGGTGGTCGTTGTCATTGGCTCGGCTCCATCAGTGCTTGACACACGAACTCGATGACGGTGCGGCGTGTCGCCTCGTCGTCATAGAGACGAGCGTCTCGGTCCTCGCGACGGTGCCAGGCGAACCAGGTGATCGCCTCGGTCACGATGCGGGCGGCCACAGCCGCGTCGGGCATAGCGCGCAGGTAACCACCGGCGGCCCGCTGCTCGAGATACCTGGTCAACTGGGCGAGATGGCTCGGCCGCCCTCGTTGGAAATAGAGGGCCTCGAGTTCCGGCAGGTCAACGGCGCAGCGCTCGATCACCGCTAGGATCGGCCACAACCGCTCGATCATGGCGTAGCGCTCTTCGACGATCGCCGTGAGCTCGGCTTCGACGTCGCCGGGATCGCCCTGATCGAGGGCGGCTCGGAGCCCAGGCGTTGCCGCCTCCTTCCGCAGACCTTGGCCGATCAGCCGCAGGGTCTCTGCAAATGGCGGCGTGGGGAGCGGCAGGCTCGGCATGCCCTCGGCGAACTGGCCAAAGGCATGGGCGAAGACCAGGTGGAACAGTGCCTCTTTGCTCTTCACGTAGGTGTACACCGCGCCCGAGGACAAACCGGCCTGAGCCGCCACGTCGGCCATGTGGGTGCGCCGGTATCCGAGGCGCCCGAACACCCGGGTGGCCGCTTCGGCCACCTCGACCAAGCGTTCCAGCGGAGGAGTGCGGGACATACCGTCCATTATTAATTGAATGAGTCATTCAGTCAAGCGAGTGCAGCCGAAACACTGGTCGCTCAGCTGATCCGAGCTGCGCCCCACTCGCACTCCCTCACTGCCCCTTTGTCAGCGACAAACGTGGGCGCCGGTGCCGGCGAGGTCCCTGAGCCCACACGCGAGGGGACCGACGTTTGGAGCTGCCCTTCAGCTTCAGGGTTGCGGCTTGAACTGAGCCGAAGGCTGGTCTTAGCGGTGATTTTGGCCTCGGCTGACAGCCGAAATCGGCAGTTACCCCTTCCCACAACGGCACCTCCGGGCTAGGACAGGTAACCAAGGCCTACCGCTCGGTAACCGGCATTGTCGGGCGATCACCGAAGAGTGCTCGGGGTTCACGACGGGGAGCCGACGCCTCCGGTCTGCGACTGGCGCCGGCAAGCGTGGGGGGAACCGACGAGGGTCGGTCGAGGCCGGCCGAAGAGCACCCGTAGGAGCAGCCTTGACGGGCCCGGGCGTAGGGACGGGCGACACGGCGTGCTTCTTCCAGGGGCACCGGCGTCGGGCAGCCCCGGTCGACGCAGCAGGACGACGGCAGCAGTGATGTCGGCGTCGGTGTGCCAGCCACCGTGGGCGCTGGGGGCAGCGTGCGGGTCGGTCGGTGTCTCGGAGGTGCACACGTCGTGACAATGGACCCTGGGCGCGCTCCAACCCGCAGCATACGCTGGCCAAAGAGGGAAGGAGGTGCGCCATGTCGGTTCTGGTGACCTACGGCTCGAAGCGCGGCGGGACGAAAGGGCTGGCAGAGATGGTGGCGACTGATCTGCGTGAGGAGGGCCTCCAGGTCGACCTGGTCCCGCCCAACCAGGTCAAGCGGCTCGATGAGCACGAGGCGGTGGTGGTCGGAGGTGCGCTGTACGCCTCCCGGTGGCACCGGGCGGCGAAGCGGTTCGTGAAGCGCCACACCGGTGAGCTCCGAGAACGCCCAGTCTTCTTCTTCTCTTCCGGTCCCCTTGACGACTCGGCAACCAAGAAAAACATTCCTCCTGTCGAGGGAGTCCAGGCGCTGATGGAGCGGGTGGGGGCACGGGGACATATCACCTTTGGCGGCCGCCTATCGCCCGATGCCAAGGGCTTCCCGGCCAGTGCCATGGCGAAGAATAGCGCCGGAGACTGGCGGGACCCCGCTCAGGTCCGGGCCTGGGTCCGGTCCATCGCCCCCATCATTCGGGCCGAGGTGCCCCACACCATCTGATCCGTGGCCGTCATCGGCAAAGGTGAGGAATTATCGGGCAAGAAGGCCGCTGCGGTCGCCGGGAGCTCAACGGCAGGTATGGGCTAGTGGTGCCGCTCCAAGGCATCGGCCTTGACGATACGCAGCATCAGTCTGCGGATCAGCGCACTGAACGGGCCAACGAGCAGCCAGTATCGGGAGAAACGACGGAGGCTCGCTGGGTCAGTGGCCGCCGCACACGTTTCGGTCGTGAGCAAGGAGCGCCCACTGCCATAGGGTTCCACACGGAGGTTGAAGGCGACCTTCACGAATCCTGGTGAGTGGAAGGCCGCGACTTCCACGCTGCCGCTTGCCCTGACTTCTACGACTAGACCGCGCTAAACCCATCGTTACCATTTCCGGACACGGGGAGGAAGGCATAAGCGATGCTCAGGCGTCCGGTGGACTGAGTGTCCAAGCAGCGACGGCCAATGGCGGCAGCCGATCCTCACTTCGCACAGGATGGTATCCGGCTGCCCGAAGACGCTCCTCAAAGTGGTCGATTACCGACGTCTGATCCGATAGCTGCCAATCAAAGATGGGGTCGCCAACGTCGTGGTGGGAAGAGAACTCGTGGACGATAGTGGCAGCATCGACCATCACAAAAGTCACATACCACCGGTTCTCTGACGACGTCAGTTCCGCTCGGGTCGCCGAATAATGGAACTTCAGTTCCATGCTCGAACCCCCATTTTTTCGGACAGGGCCGACCGTCAGAAGCGTACTCCCTTGTTACCAAGTGAGCGCGGGCGCAATCCTGGCGGTTGGCAGCGCTCGCCTGGTCCCGCCGGCTCAATCTCGGAACGATGAGCTCGGAGCCTCTCTGAAGCTCGTCACGCTGGCGCCGATCCGTTTCTGATCGGTCAAATCGCCAGCGTGGTCGATGCAGGATTCGACCTTGTGCCATCTACCTGTCTTGTCCTTGAATCGCCCCTGAAACTCGACGAGCTTGTCGCACGGGTTCGGCGAGGCCTGGCTGCCAGCGGCTGAGCTGGTCACCAGCCGGAAGCAGTGTCCGGGCTGAACCGAGAAGGAGGCGGCGTAGTGTTCGGCGTGGTCCATGAGATCGAGGTGCCCGTCAGAATGTGGATCCACCGAGGCCGTGTCGGTGGACTGGTGCGAGCTCGAAGTTCGGCATGCTGGCCCCACACGTGGCACACACGTAGGTCAACTCGTCAAGGATCATGTCATTGACGACGTCAGGAAATGTGCCCGATCCGGGGCACATGGCTGATTCCACGGCTTTTGTAATCACGGTTGCGACCATGAGACTCTCCTCAACGCCGATTGCCTTGGGAGGGATCGGGCGCTGTTTCCCCCACCCGAGGTCGGGCCAGTGAGGGGAGCCCGACATGCTGCCACCAACCCGACGCCACCATCAGGTCTACTCCCGTTTCGGCACCCCCCTTGACCGCGGGGCCTTCGCCTCTACCTCGACGAGCCACCAGGGACCACGCTGATGGAGCGGTGGAGGCACCATGCGACCGATTCAGGGTGAGATATTGCTCCATTCCGCCAATCTCGGCCCTGGCTCTGAACGCCGGCTAGTGGCTAGGGCCCGCCTCCGGTCCCGCGCCAATTCTGCCGGGCGGCTCAGGAATGGCGATTGCGAGGCTCGATCGTTAGTGGTTCGACACCGAGGCGACACGCTGTGACATCGGCAAGCCACCGTGGTTGTGCGCGATCCTGCAGGCACAGAACAGAGCTGCGCGGAAAGTCAGCTTCCCAGAGCCGTGACCGAAATTGGCGTCGTCAGGGTGTCCCCAGCGATTTCGGGCGTCAGGTGCTCGAACACCCAGTGCGCCGTCGTCTCGTCGCAGTCATGGTAGAAGTGCTTCTTCGCTCCCTCGACGTCAGCAAACGCCGTCGAGCCGTCCTCGTCGATGCGCAGATGCTTCAGCATCCCGGTGACGTCGTAGTCGGCCTCCGGCAAGCC
This sequence comes from uncultured Acidimicrobiales bacterium, assembly GCA_963727075.1. Lineage (GTDB taxonomy): Bacteria > Actinomycetota > Acidimicrobiia > Acidimicrobiales > RAAP-2 > Bog-756. The sequence goes on along the minus strand of CAVSET010000006.1, from coordinate 516,682 downwards.
GTCGTCCCGGTAAACGAGTGCTTCATGGATGGGGAGGCCTTCCAACGAAGAGGCCGCCGCGAGATAGACCACGTGGCTGACAAGTTCCGGAGCGCCATCGGCGGCGCGGGTGATTGCGAGCCCCCACCAGAGTGTCCGGCGAGCACGTCGCCCGGCTTGGAGCACGGCGACCACCGTATCGAGGCGCCCGGCCATGGTGGCTTCCTCGTGAACGTGCTCACCGTGGCCCGGTAGGTCGATTGCAATCGCTTGGTGGCCGAGATTCTCGAGTTCAGGGATCGCCCGGCTCTGACACCGGCACCGTGAAATTCGCCGTGAACCAAACGAAGCGCATGCCGGGCACTCCCTCATCGAGCGTCTCTGCGGTTGGTGACCCGCCGCCGCTCATCCTGGCGGGTCACGCTTGCAAGCAAACGGGGACCACGCAGTCATTGCCGGATCTGTGCTCGGCATGTGAGTTCTCGAGCGCGTCCTTGGCGAGTCAACCATATCCCATACCTTCCCAGTGGCCGCCGATCGGGGCAGGACGATTTCCTCAGCAGCTACTCACTGGAGACTGTCGAATGAACTCGCCCCGGAGGCCGAGAGCTCTGTTCCTTCTGCGGCTCCGGCGTCCGGGTGGCGGTACACCACGAGACAGGCGGTGATCGCGGCCGCCACCACGATCGCCAGGGCGATGTAAGGGAACTCGCTGTAGGGCGCCGGCTGCCCGGGTCGGCACAGCTCGACGAATGGTACGACCAGCGTGAGAGAGCCGAGAACCGGGATGACCACGTGACGGAGCGGCGAGAACGAGTCCCGGTGACGGCGCCACATGAAGACCGGAAGGGACAGGGTCGTCAGGAAGTAGACGAAGAGGATGACGATCGTCCCCATCGTCGAGCACTCGGCGTACAGCCCGACCGGATCCATCGCTCCGGTGTCGCCGGTGACGAGGTGGGCGATCCACCAGACCCCGATGATCCCGAGCCCCACTCCTCCCATGACCAACAGCGCGTTGGCCGGCGTATCGGACCGCGGGCGGACCTCAGCCAGCCGTTTGGGGAGGAGCCCGGTCCGGCCCCCGTCGTAGAGCATGCGCGCTTGGGAGTTGGCCCCGGCGACCAGGGTGGCGAGCACCGAGACGATGCCGGCGATCCAGGCCAGGACAGCCGCTCGGCCGAGGTAGTGGTCCGCCACAGTCAGGAACGGGACGGACGAGCGGCCGATCGAGGCGACGTCGTAGTCGAATCCGGTGACGGTCGCATACGCGAAGAAGACGAAGAGCGAGGCACCGATCGCCACCGAGATGTAGAGGGCCCTCGGAACAGTGCGTCTGGGGTCACGGCACTCCTCGGCAAGGGCGGGGCCGTTCTCCCATCCGATGAACATGTAGAGGGCCAGTGGGAAGCCGGCGGACAGGCCGGCCAGGCCACCGGTGAGATGCGCCCACGAGAAGGGAGCGCCTGACAGGTGGCCGCGCTGATCGACGAGGACGATCACACAGACCAGGGCCATGATCGCCACCTGGACCAGCACGGCCACACCGACCGCGGTGGTTGACAACCTGATGCCGTGCACAGTCAGCCAGATTGCGCCGACGGTCAACACGATGGTGAGCGGTCCCCAGGGAGGGTGCACCGAGGTGTAGTGGGCGAGCGTCATCGCCACCATTCCGCCCGACATGGTGAACACGCCGGCCATGGCGATGATGTACCCGACCATCACCAACAGGGCGGTGGCCACGCCGGCTCTTGCCCCCAGCCCTGTCTCTACATAGGTGATGAAGCTTCCCGCCGAAGGCTCTACCCGGGTGAACTCGGCCACCGTGAAGGCGAGGAGGATGACGGCCAGGCCGGCGGCGAGGATCGTCAGCGGGGCGGCAACCCCGGCGGTCACCGCAATCACGCCGAAGGCGAAGTAGAAGTCGATTCCGGGTCCGATGTTGGCGACCGTCGAGGCCGTCACGTCAACGGTGCCGAGCCGGCCGGACTCGAGGTGACCTTGGCCCCGACTCACTGCCGGCCCGTTGGGCTGGTCCATGGCTGACCTGTCAACCGGCCGGGCCCGAGGCCCGCTCGGCCGCCACGCCCGGACGACCCGGCCTCAGGGCACAGCCGGGCCCGCCGGGACCCTGGGTGGGGAGGCCTGGCTCGGTCCGGCCACCACCGGCGAATCCCCCGAGCCCCGTTGGAGACGGTCGCGGTGCTCCTCCGCCGTGGACACGCTCGGCTCGGAGGTGCGTAGGAAATCGGTCAGGATCTCCGCGAAGCCGACCGGATCCTCCGACTGGGGGAAGTGGCCGACCCCGGGCATGATCTCCAACCGGCTGTGGGGCGCAGCTTCGAGCGCCTGATACGCATGGGCAACCGGGATGATCCGGTCCTTCTCGCCCCACACGATGAGAGTGGGCGTCCGTTCGGCCAGGTAGAGCCGGTCGAGCGCACTCACTGACTGACCGCCCGGTTCGATCACCGACCGCATGGTACGAACGAAGGCCTGGCGGCCCTCGCTATCCGTCAACGAACGGTACGAGCGCCAGATCTCCATCGCCGGCACGTTCCGGAGTCCCACCTGCTCGGCGAGCCGAGCGACCGAGTCACCCCAAGTCCGAGCGAAGCTCGGGAACAGGACCGGCAGTACATACTCGGCAGCCGGCAGGGTCACGAGTCGGAGAATCGGATTCACCTCGCGCCCGAGGCCGCCGGCGTCAACGAGCACCAATCGCTCGCAGCGATCCGGGAACTGGTAGGCGAACTGCATGGCGACGCCCCCTCCGAAGGACTGGCCGATCACGGTGGCCCGCTCGATACCGAGCACCACGAGGAGGTCGCGCATCCAGTTGGCGAAGTTGCCCAACGAATAGTCCCCAGCCGGCTTGGCCGAGTGGCCATGGCCTACGAAGTCCGGGGCGACCACCGTATAGTCCGCCTGGAGGAGCTCCATGACCGGTATCCACGTTCGGGAACTGCCGGCGATCCCGTGGAGCAGCAGCAACACTGGCCCACTACCCCCGCTCCGGTAGCCGATCTGATGCCCGTGGATCGTGGCATACCGGACGGGGAAGCTCTCTTCCGGCGGTTGAGCCACCTCCGGCTCCTTCAGGATCTGGCCCACAGGTACCGTCAGCGTCTGACCGCGGTCTTGTGTGCTGTCGACTTCTTGGCGACCGCCGTCTTCTTCGCCGGGGCCTTCTTCGCCGGCGCCTTCTTTGTTCCTGCCTTCTTCACCGGAGCTCTCTTGGCTACCGCCTTCTTTGCCGCCGCCACTCGCTTGGTGGCCTTCTGGGTGGTGGCCCGACCGACTTCGGCAGCCCGGTCTGTCTGTTCGTTGATGGTCTTGACCACGTCGTTCACCATCCGGCGCTGGCCCTTGATCACCCGCTCAGCGAAGTCGAACACCTCGTCGACCATCCGTTCGACGTCCTTGGAGATCGGAGGGACGTATCGCTCTGTGCCCTTGCTGATGCCCTGGGCCAGCTCGCGGCTCGCCTCGAGGATCTCATCCTGCGCCCGCTCGATGAGTTGCTCAACGCGCTTTCGCACATCCCTGGGTTCAGCCATGTCACACACCTTTCGCTCGTACTGCCCTGGTCAATCCCCTCGTCCATCATCGTGAACCATTCTCGAAGCCATGGCGAGGGTAGAAAGTCCCATCTTGGCGCTCGGGGTCTGTTCCGACGGTGGGCCGTGGACGCCAGGATGCCCCGAACGACCGGCCGCCATCGAGAGCCAGAGGGCTCGATTGGGTGCCTCCCGCTCGATCGATCGTCTCCGGAACACGCCCGTCCGCCCGTCGGTAGTGTGGGCAGATTGACGGAGCGAAAGGCGGGGCCCGGCATGAAGACCGAAGAAACCTGGGCGTACATCCATTCCGAACGGGCCCAATTGGCCGACGCGTGGCGTGATCTGTCCCCCGACCAGTGGGCCACGCCCTCGTGGTGTGAGGGGTGGTCCGTGCAGGACACCGCCGGCCATGTCCTGGCCGCGGCCGAGCAGACCCCCTTGAACTTCTACAAGGAGATGATCGCGGCCGGCTTCAGGTTCAACGTCTTCGCCGACCGGGCAGCCAAGCGACTTGCCTCCATCGGCCCCGACGAACTGGTTCGCCGACTCCGGATCCGCACCTCCACCACTAATCATCCGCCCGCTCCGGTGATGGCCATGCTCGGGGAGATCGTCGTTCACGGTCAGGACATTCGCCGACCGTTGGGCCTCAAACACGAATCACCGGAGGAGGCCCTGGTGGCGCTGGCCGACAGCTGGAAGAAGTCGAATCTCCTCATCGGAGCGAAGCGCCGGATCGCCGGTCTGCAACTCCGTGCCACCGACGGCGATTGGGTGCACGGCGACGGCCCTGAAGTCTCGGGCCCGTTGATGGCGCTGGTGCTGGCTATGACCGGGCGCAAGGGTGCCCACCCTGACCTCAACGGCGAAGGTGTCGCCGTCTTGGCGAGCCGCCCCTGACCGTCGATGACTCGACGCCGCCGACATCGCCCCGGGCCGGTCCGAGTTGGAACGCTTACGAGCGCTTCCCCCCGGGCACCCGGGCCACCGCACCGATGGCCGGCGCCAGGGTGAGCCAGAGCCCGACCGTGACCACCATCGATGACACATACCCGAACGGGTGGATGCCCACATCCTGGTAGACGATCCCGGCGAAGATCATCAGCACCCAAGCACTGACGAAGAACATCGGTCCGGCCGCCACTACCTTGAAGAAGTCACCCAATGGACTCACCTCCTGGGAGCCATCGTAGAGACACCGGACCGGCGCCCACTAGGGCCAGACGTCACCACTCGACGTGCCCGAGGATCTGGCCGTTCACAGCTGATCCTACGGTTGGACCCAGGTCCTTCCTCAGCCGGTTTCGTACGTTTGACCTGGAGGCAAGCAGAAACCCTCATCGACCTGCTTGACATACCATGACCTGGATCATCATGTTGCCGCTCATCGTGGTGGCCGCCGCCTTTGCTGCAGTTCCGATGCTCACCGATTTCTGAATGAGGAGGGCGGGCCCAACTCGGGCTCTCCATTGGGCTATGCCAGCTGTAGGGGAAGCTCCACCGGTCGGTGATCGCCGGCCAGGTCGAGCACCTCCTCGAATCCCTCACGGAAGCACTCCATGAGCACGTCGGGGTCGGGTACCGCAGCCGAGTCGATGGTGAAGCCCACGCAGCACTTCCCGCAGTAGCTGAAGAGCGTGGCGTTCACCGCCGAGCCGGTCGTCGGCCCGAAGGCGTAATAGCCCGACACCGGTGCTCCACAGAGGTAGAGGGGGGCCTTCATGCCCGGTACGTTGCTGGCCAGCAGGTCGATATGTTTGAGCATGCTGCCGACCACGCTGGAGGGGAGCACGTTCAAGGTCCCGGCAATGGTGTTCGACAGCGGCAATGCACGCTCGTCGCGGGCGGAGCGGCAACGCTGACCGGTCAGGCGCAACCGCTCGGCAGCATCAGCCATGCCGACGGGCACTTTGAACCGGGCCAACGTGATCCGATTGCTGGCCGCCGGGTCGTCCTTCTTGCGGATCGAGATCGGCATGGTGATCCTCAGGTCTCCCACCGGGAACCCGTGGTGATCGTGGTAGCGGCGAAGACCACCGGTGATCGAAGCCACGAAGGCATCGTTGAGCGAGCCTCCCGCCGACACGGCCGCTTGTTTCAGGCCTCGGAAGTCCACGTCCACCATGTCGAGGTGCCGGTCCAGGCTCCTACCGGTCATCAAGTGGGAGAGCGTCTGGGGGACCGGCTCCACGAATCGAGCGACCGAACGGGCCGTAGCCAGCGCGTCGGACGCCGCGCCCCATGGATTCCGAGCGACGTGGAAGGCGGTCGGGACGGCGCCAGTCAGCCCCCGTCGTATCGTGCCGACGACGCGACGCCCGTTGTAGGCAAGCGCTTCCCGAACCAGCATGACCTTGCTTGGCGCCGCCCCGTCCGACTCGGGCACCGGCACCTCGTCTCCCGGGTCAGTCCCGCTCGTGACATCGAACAGCAGCAGGGCCAGCTGAACCCCACCGATCCCATCCGTCAACGAGTGGTGGACCTTCATCACCAACGCGGCTTCGTCACCCACCAGGTTCTCGACCAGCGTGAATTGCCAGAGTGGCCGGGAGGGATCGAAGCTGCTCATGGCCTCGGCTCGGGCGAATTCGACCACCGTGGCCCGAGTGTGTGGCCGGGGCGAATCGATGCGACGCAGATGCAGTGAGAGATCGAAGTCGGTGTCCACCCAGCGCGGGAGGGGCAAGTCGTCCCGGCGGTTGGAGCGGGCGCTGCCGGAAGCGTGGCACCAACCGGGTCGCCCGCTCGAGGCGAGCCTTGAGAACCTCGAAATCGGGACGGCTGTCGAGCCAGGCGATGGCGAGGATCGTGACGCGGAGACTGGGGTCCGCCTCGAGATACCACGAGAACGCATCGGTGTCGCGCATGAACCGCTCAGTCGGCTCGGTCATGGCCTAGCCCCGGATCACGGGCGACCCGTGCGTCCGTACGCCCAGGTCCGGCTGCTTCGGAATGCCATCCATCTCGTCTACCGTTTCGCCCTTGCTGGTCTCGTCAAACCCCTCTCGAACCGATGCTGCACCTTGTCGGGGCCAATTGCGAGGGGCGAAGGTCCCAACCTGACCCGGCGGGCTTGACACCCGATCGGGAGTGGCGTGCCGGTCGTCGGGCCTGGCGACGCCCGGGCAGGTCGGTGGGGGCGTCGGCCCCACCGTCGACCATCTCGCTCAAGAGGTCCGGCACCTGGAGCCAGCCGATCGCTCGGATCGCTGGTCCTCCCGTCAGCAGTCGAGCTCCCCTGGTGTGTCGGAAGATCGCCGGTGGCCGTCCTCTCGCCCTGCCTGCATGCACACGCAGGGCTCGATGGGGAGACCGGAGACGGCGCTCGCCCCGAGGTCGGGGCCACCTGGTGGGTAGGCTGGGCGCGATCATCACGAAGGAGCCCTGTGGACTTCGCCTTCTCCCCCAGAATCGAGGAATTGCGCGGGCGCCTGCTCGACTTCATGGAGAGCCACGTCTATCCGGCGGAGCGGGTCTACGCGGACCAGATGGCGGCGGCCGGCAGTCCCTACGCCCACCCGTCCATCATCGAGGAGCTGAAGGCCGAGGCCCGCAACCGGGGTCTGTGGAACCTCTTCCTGCCCAATGAGAAGTGGGGCGCCGGGCTGACCAACCTGGAGTACGCCCCACTGGCCGAGATCAGCGGGCGCAGCCCCGCACTCGCTCCCGAGGCGATCAACTGCTCGGCGCCCGATACCGGCAACATGGAGCTACTGGCTGAGTTCGGTTCCCCCATGCAGCAGGACGAGTGGCTCGTCCCGCTCCTCGCCGGCGAGATCCGCTCTTGCTTTGCGATGACCGAGCCCGAAGTGGCCAGCTCGGACGCAACGAACATCCGGAGCCGCATCGTGCGCGAGGGCGACCATTACGTCATCAACGGGCGCAAGTGGTGGACGACAGGGGCGATGAGCAACCGCTGCAAGCTGTCCATCGTCATGGGAGTCACCGACGCCGACCGCGACCCGTACCACCGGCAGAGCATGATCCTCGTCCCTCTCGACGCCCCCGGCGTCACGGTCCTGCGGCCGCTGTCGGTCTTCGGCTACGGGGAGGGCGGAGGCGATGCGGAGGTCCTGTTCGAGAACGTGCGGGTCCCGGCCACCAACCTGCTCGGCGAAGCGGGCAGCGGCTTCGCACTGGCCCAGGCCCGGCTGGGCCCGGGCCGCATCCACCACTGCATGCGCGCCATCGGGATGGCCGAGCGGGCGTTCGACCTCATGTGCCGGCGTGCCCAGTCCCGCCGAGCATTCGGCAAACGGTTGGCCGAACAGGGGGTCGTCGGCGACATGATCGCCGAGTCCCGCATCGAGATCGAGCAGGCTCGCCTGCTGGTGCTCAAGACGGCCTGGCTGATGGACACTGTCGGGAACAAAGGGGCGCGCATCGAGATCTCGGCCATCAAGGTTCTCGCCCCGCGGGTGGCGTGCCAGGTGATTGATCGGGCTATCCAGGTCCATGGTGGCGCCGGAGTCAGCCAGGACTTCCCCCTGGCTCGGATGTTCACTGCCGCCCGCACCCTGCGTATCGCCGACGGTCCTGACGAGGTGCACAAGATGACGATCGCCCGGCGCGAGCTTCACCGGTTCGAGGCCGACCGCTCCACCTGACCCGACGACGCCCGAAATGCCGATCCACCCCACCTGGTACCCCGCTCGAAGTAGTCTGGTCGCTCGAAACACCGCCGTGGGCAGATGCTTCACGGGACCTTTCCCATGGTCCAGCCGAGGCACACCTTCGAAGGTGGTCGAGCGGTGGTCCGGGTCGCACGGGTGACCATGTCGCACGGGTCACCATATAGCCAACCCGATCGATGGAGGAGGGCATCGTGGCTGAGGCACCTGCGAGAGTCGCAACCACTCCCGCCGAGACCCAACAGGCGGCGCAGGAGGCATTCGGCACCCGCTACCTGATCAAGTTCTCGCAAGACACCCTCCGCCACCGGCCTCTGTGGATTCGGCTCATCGTCGAATTCGTCGGTACCTTCATCCTGGTCACCGTGGCGGCCGGTTCCGGGGTGATCAACCACTACGTGGGGGGCAGCCCGATCAGCCGGACCGCGGCGGTGATCGCCCCTGGCGCCGTCGTCATGGCCATGATCTACGCCTTGGGACCGCTCTCCGGCCTGCACATCAATCCGGCGGTCACGCTGGCCTTCGCCGGACGTCGGGTGTTCAAGTTTGCCTGGGTCCTGCCCTATCTGGCCGTGCAACTCGCGGGCGCGGTGCTGGCGGCCCTCTTCCTCCAGGGCATGTACACCCACGTCGCGTCCGGCGGCACCTACCCGATCGCCAAGCCCGGCGGTGAGTGGAGATCCCTGATCATGGAGGTCGTCCTCACCGCCATCCTGGTCACGGTCATCCTGCACACCGCGACTGGCTATCGCAGCATCGGCCACAACGCCGCTCTGGCCGTCGGCTCGACCGTCGCCCTGCTCGGTCTGTTCGCCAGTCCCATCAGCGGCGCCTCCATGAACCCGGCCCGCTCGCTCGGGCCGGACGTCGTCAGCCTGGACTTCACGGGATGGTGGATCTACATCGTCGGTCCCCTTGCGGGAGCGGCGATCGCCTTGGCACTGATCAGCCTGGTCCGAGGTCCACCGGACAGGGAAGAGCGCGAAGCGGCCGAGGGCGGGGCGCTCCCGCTCGAGCGATAGAAGAGGCAGCAGCGGAGCACACTTCCAACTGCATCCTCGCTGATGAACACCAGATCGAGGACACGTCCTGTCTGCGATTGAAGGATTTCGGGGCGCTGACTGAAGCGCATTTCGAGGCTCAGACAAGTCACGATCCTCAGCTGGCTCGGTCTCCGATCTCGACGCACGGTCGCCGGTAGCCGCCATCCACGGACCCCAGAAGGGCTCGTTGTAGCCTCGGCCGGGTGCCGAGTGCCAGCAGCCGCAGCTCCACCGGCCGAACCGTGATGGGCGCGCCCACCGACATGCGGGCCCGGTGACGGAGTCGATGGACACGCCCTCGCCTGCCGCCACACCCCCGGCCCCGGCGGCGACCGGCGATGGAGCCCCTGACCACTACTTGATCGGCAACAAGGGTTTCAAAGCCGGTGACGATCGAAGCCGTGTCGATGCGTACCAGCGCCGTTGGCGGATCCCACTCGACGTGCTCGCCCTGGTGACCATCTGGTTGATCGTGGTTCCGCCCGGCGTCCTCACCTCGAACCACCTCCTGTACCTGACCTTGTTGAGCCTGCGCCTCGGCCTCTCGGCGATCTATGCCGTCGACATCAGTGTCAGAGCCAAGCTGGCACCACACCACTGGTACTACCTGCGCCACAATCGGCTGTCCGTCGCCACTGTCTTCCTCCCGTTCCTGAGGGTCGTGTTCAGCCTCCAACTGCTCCGGTCCATCTTCCAGCGCGGCAACTTCGGGCGCTTCGCCCTGGCTGCCAGTCTTCTCTTCTTGAACTTGACCGCTGTCGTGTTCTTCTACGAGCACCGTGCCCCCAATGCGAACATCAGGACCGTGGGCAACGCTCTGTGGTGGGCGGTCGTCACCCTCACGACCGTCGGCTACGGAGACTTCTACCCGGTGACGTGGCAGGGTCGTGTGGCCGCAGCCCTGCTGATGTTCGTCGGCTTCGCCGTGTTGGCCACCGTCACCGCGCAGATCTCCTCTTTGTTCATCGACCAGGCCGCCCGGGCCCGAGCCAGGCAGTCGGCGGACTCAGCGGCCGCGCCGGTTGCCGATGATCTCTCGTTGCAGACGATCGCCGACCGGCTCTCCGGTATCGAGGCGGAACTGACACGTCAGCATCCGCCGGCCTAGTACCAGGGTGCCGCGGCTCCGCCGGCCACCGGTCTCCCGACGTAGTGGAGGCCGGCCGGACGAGTTGCTACCGTCCGAGTATGTCGTTTTGGTCGCCGATGCCCCCCTATGACGAGTGGAGCGAGACCTGCGACACGCTGCATGCGCATACCCAGGTCCTCGGCAAGCTTGCCGTTGCTCTTGCGCCACCCGAGCCACAGCTGCAGCATGCGGCGCTGCGACTGACGGCACGTGGGTGGGAGACAGCCCCGCTCCCGGCACCGGACGGTTCGGGGACGTTGGTCGTGGTGCTCGACCTTCGAAATCATGAGGCCGTGGTGGAGGCCAGTCGAGGCGGCGTCCGACGCATCGCCCTCGTGCCTGATCGGCCGGTCGGCATCGTCACCGGCGAGGTGCTCGACGCGATCAGTGTCCTCGTCGGCCCCGTTGACATCGACACCAGACCGCAAGAAGTTCCGTGGAGCGTGCCGCTTGACGAGGACGACGAACATGCTCGCTACGACCCCGACCAGGTCGCCTCCTACTTCGGCGCCGCCACCCATGCTGCGCTCGTCCTCGCCGCCTTTCGCGCTCCGTATCGAGGACGCTCGACGCCGGTCAATGCGTGGTGGGGCTCATTTGACCTTGCCGTGAGCCTGTTCTCGGGCCTCCCAGCCTCTCCACCGTCGGAAGACTTCATCATGCGCAACGCGATGGATGCACAAGAAGTGGCCATCGGTTGGTGGCCCGGTGATCCAAGGTCGGGGAGCGCCGCGTTCTATGCCTACGCCCACCCCGCACCGGATGGGTTCGCGGCCGCGACGCTCTCCCCGGAGCCGGCCCGCTGGGATTCGGCGCTCGGGGAGTACGTGCTCGCCTGGAACGATGTCTGCGGGAGACCCGACCCCGGTGCGGTCGGACTCGAGTTCGCCCATGCCGCATTCCGACACGCCTGCGCGGTGTGCGACTGGGATCCGGCGTTGCTGGCCAGCGCCGAGGGGGACCCGCCGCCGGTCGCCTGAACTGCATGCCTGCTCACCAGCGGGCCGTCGGGCTGTAGGGGCTCGGTCAAGGCGCCCCGGCTGGGGTTTCATTCGCTCCGTGACGTCGTCGACGACCCCGGTGCTGGACCCCTAACCACGGACCCTCCCTTCACGACCGCCGTCGTCAGCGCAGGGCCAGCTGGCCCGGAACGATCGGGGCCGGCAGCGCGGTCTTCCCCATGAGGAACCGGTCGACGGCGGCGGCGGCGGAACGACCCTCGGCGATTGCCCACACAATGAGGCTCTGACCCCGGGTCATGTCGCCGCACACGAAGACTCCCTCGACGTTGGTCGACCACGACCGGTCGGCGGCCACCGCGCCCCGAGCGTCCAGCTCGAGGCCCAGCTCGGCCACCACCCCCTGGCGCTCGGCACCGAGGAACCCCATGGCCAGCAGCACCAGCTCACAGGGGATCTCGAACTCGGATCCGTCCACCGGGACGAATCCAGGGCGCCCGTCCTCGCCGTGGACCATTTCGACCTCCTCGCCGCGCAAGGCCCGGACCTGGCCGGAGTCGTCGCCCAGGAACTCGGCGGTGGTCACCGAGAACACCCGCTCGCCGCCCTCCTCGAGGGCCGCCGAGGTACGGAGTATGAGCGGCCACGTCGGCCACGGGTTGTCGCCGCTCCGTTCGGCGGGGGGCTCGGGCATGATCTCGAGTTGGTGCACGCTGAGGGCACGTTGCCGGTGGACGGTGCCGAGGCAGTCGGCCCCGGTGTCCCCGCCGCCGATGATCACCACGTGCTTCCCCTCCGCCGAGATGGGCGAGCGAGCCAGCCCGCCCTCCTGTACCAGGTTGGCGGGCTTCAGGTAGTCCATGGCCCGATGGATCCCGGACAGCTCCCGGCCGGGGACGGGGAGGTCACGGGGCAGGGTGGCACCCCCCGCCAGCAGCACGGCGTCGAACTCGTCGACCACGGCCTGGGCCGCCACGACCGTGGCACCCGGGGCGAGTGCGGCTCGGGTCTCGGGCGCGCACTCCCCCACGCTCACCCGGCAGCGGAATTCGACGCCTTCCACCTTCAGTTGGTCGAGGCGGCGGTCGAGCACGGCCTTTTCCATCTTGAACTCGGGGATCCCGTAGCGCAGGAGCCCGCCGGCGCGCTCGGCCCGCTCGAACACCACCACCCGGTGTCCGGCTCGCACCAGCTGCTGGGCAGCGGCCAACCCGGCCGGCCCCGATCCCACCACCGCCGCCCGCTTGCCGCTCGGGACGGTGGGCAGGACCGGATCGACCCATCCTTCGGACCAGGCCCGCTCGACGATCTCGTACTCGATGCGCTCGATGGTGACGGGGTCGTCGTTGATCCCGAGGACGCACGACCCCTCGCACGGGGCCGGGCAGAGCCGTCCGGTGAACTCGGGAAAGTTGTTGGTGGCGTGGAGCCGCTCGATGGCCTCCGACCAGTCGTCCCGGTAGACCAGGTCGTTCCACTCGGGGATGAGGTTACCGAGAGGACAGCCCTCATGGCAGAAGGGGATGCCACAGTCCATGCAGCGCGCTCCCTGCTGCCGGGCCGCCTCGGCGGGGAACGGCTCGTAGAACTCCTTCCAGTCCCGCAGGCGCACCGGGACCGGCCGGCGGGCCGGAAGGGTGCGACCGTACTTGAGGAAACCGGTGATGTCACCCATGGGCCGCCTCCATGATCGCCTCCTCGACCGAGCGCCCCTCGGCCACGGCCCGCTCGGTGGCCGCCAGCACCCGGCGGTAGTCCTGGGGCATCACCGTCACGAACTGCTCGGAACTGCTGATCCAGTCGGAGAGGATGTGTTCGGCCACCTCCGAGCCGGTCTCGTCCCGGTGCATGGTGATGCAATCCTTGAGCCATATCCGGTCGTCGGCCGCCAACGGCTCGAGATCGACGTCCTCGTGGTTGTACAGCCCGGCCAGCAGTCCGTGCGGGTCGTAGACGAAGGCCATCCCTCCCGACATCCCGGCGGCGAAGTTGCGGCCGCACGGCCCGAGCACCACGACCCGGCCCCCGGTCATGTATTCGCAACCATGGTCGCCGACCCCCTCGACCACGGCGATAGCGCCTGAGTTGCGCACGCAGAAGCGCTCCCCCACCTGGCCGCGCAGGAACACCTCGCCACCGGTGGCGCCGTAGAGAATCACGTTGCCGGCCACGATGTTGTCCTCGGCGGCGAAGCTCGAACCCTGCGGTGGGCGGACCACGATGCGCCCGCCCGACAATCCCTTGCCGAGGTAGTCGTTGGCGTCTCCGAACAAGCGCATAGTCACGCCCTTCGGCACGAAGGCGCCGAAGCTCTGGCCCGCCGAGCCGTGGAAGGTGAGGTCGATCGTCCCCTCGGGCAGCCCGGCACCCCCGTGGCGCCGGGTGATCTCGTAGCCGAGCAGGGTGCCGACGGTCCGGTTGACGTTGGTGATGGCCAGCTCGGCCTCCACCGGGGTGCCGCACTCGATAGCCGGGCGGCACTGCTCGAGGAAGGCGTGATCGAGGGCCCGGTCGAGTCCGTGGTCCTGCTCGTTGACGCAGTACCTCACGGCACCTTCGGGCAGCTCGGGCGGCGCGAGGATGGGCGTCAGGTCGAGTCCGCTGGCCTTCCAGTGGTCGATGGCCGGCGTCGCGTCGACCAGGTCGACCCGGCCGATCGCCTCCTGCAGGGAGCGCAGCCCGAGCGCGGCCAGATGCTCCCGCACCTCCTCGGCGATGTACTCGAAGAAGGTCTCGACGAATTCCGGTCGTCCGGAGAAGCGGGCCCGGAGCTCGGGCTTCTGAGTGGCGATCCCGACCGGACAGGTGTCGAGATGGCAGACCCGCATCATGATGCAGCCCGACACCACCAGGGGGGCGGTGGCGAACCCGAACTCCTCGGCCCCGAGCAGGGCGCCGATCACCACGTCGCGGCCGGTCTTCATCTGGCCGTCGACCTGGACGACGATACGGTCGCGCAGGTCGTTGGCCAGCAGGGTCTGCTGGGTCTCGGCCAGGCCCAGCTCCCAGGGGATCCCGGCGTGCTTCTGCGAGGTGAGCGGCGTCGCCCCGGTACCGCCGTCGTGCCCCGAGATGAGCACCACGTCCGAGTGGGCCTTCGCCACCCCGGCGGCCACCGTGCCCACCCCAACCTCGGCCACCAGCTTCACGTGGACCCGGGCCTTGGGGTTCGCCGACTTGAGGTCGTGGATGAGCTGGGCGATGTCCTCGATGGAGTAGATGTCGTGGTGGGGAGGGGGCGAGATGAGGCCGACCCCCGGCGTCGAGTACCTGGTCTTGGCGATCTCGGGCGTGATCTTGTGGCCGGGGAGCTGGCCGCCCTCGCCCGGCTTGGCCCCCTGGGCGATCTTGATCTGGAGGTCGTCCGAGTTGACCAGGTACTCCGAGGTCACCCCGAACCGGCCCGAGGCCACCTGTTTGATGGCGCTCCGACGCAGGTCGCCGTCGGGGTCTGGGGTGAACCGTTCCGGGTCCTCCCCCCCTTCGCCCGTATTGGACCGACCGCCCAGTCGGTTCATGGCGATGGCCAGGGTCTCGTGGGCCTCAGCCGAGATGGACCCGTAGGACATGGCCCCGGTCGAGAACCGGGCCAGGATGGCCGAGGCCGGTTCCACCTCCTCGATCGGCACCGGGGACAGCGCTCCGGTCCGCAGCTGCATCAGTCCCCGCAGGGTGGCGAGCTCGCTGGACAGGTCGTCCACCGCCTTGGTGTACTCCTTGAACACCTCGTACCGCTTGGCGCGGGTGGCGTGCTGCAGCTTGAAGACCGTCCGGGGGTTGAACAGATGGATCTCCCCCTCCCGCCGCCACTGGTACTCGCCACCGACCTCGCGCTCCCGGTGGGCGAGCTCGGTCGGGCGGTCCAGGTGGGAAAGCCGGTGCCGGCTGGCCACCTCCTCGGCCAGGACGTCGAGTCCCACCCCGCCGATGCGTGACACCGTTCCGGTGAAGTACTCGTCGATCACCTCGTGCGACAGGCCCACCGCCTCGAAGACCTGCGCGCCCGTGTAGGACGCCACCGTCGAGATGCCCATCTTGGACATGACCTTGATGATCCCCTTCGAGGCGCCCTTGATGTAGTTCCTCTGCGCCTGTCGCGGCGTGACCCCGGTGAGGTAGCCCGATGCGATCATGTCGTCGATGGTCTCGAAGGCCAGGTACGGGTTGATGGCGGCCGCGCCGTACCCCTTGAGGAGGGCCATGTGGTGGACCTCGCGGGCGTCACCGGACTCCACCACCAGGCCGACCTGGGTCCGGGTCTTCTCGCGCACCAAATGGTGATGGACGGCCGACACCAGCAGGAGCGAGGGGATGGGGGCCAGCTCCGGCGTCGAGTTCCGATCGGACAGGACGATCACGTCCGCTCCCTGGGCGATGGCCGTGCTCACCCGGGTCCGGACCTCCTCGATCCCGGCCCGCAGCGCCTCGCCGCCGCCGGTCACCTCGAACAGCCCGTCGATGGCGAAGGCCCGGAACCCGGGTGTGCTTCCGTCCTCGTTGACGTAGAGCAGCTTGGCCAGGTCGTCGTTGTCGATCACCGGCATGGGCAGCACGATCTGGCGGCACGACTCGGCCGTGGGCTGGAGAACGTTGGCCTCGGGACCGAGGGTGGAGAGCAGTGAGGTGACCAATTCCTCGCGAATGGCATCGAGCGGGGGGTTGGTGACCTGCGCGAACAGCTGGGTGAAGTAGTCGTACAGCAGCCGGGGCCGATCGGAGAGCACGGCGATGGGGGTATCGGTGCCCATCGACCCGATGGGGTCCATGGCCGTACGGGCCAGGGGCCCGAGGATGATCCGGAGCTCTTCGTCGGTGTAGCCGAACAGGCGCTGCCGCCCGATCACCGAGGCGTGCTGGGGGGTGAGCATGGTCCGGGGCGGGAGGTCCTCGAGGTCGATCTGGCCGGCGTCCAGCCACTCGGCGTAGGGCTGCTCGGCAGCCAGGGCGTCCTTGATCTCGTCGTCGTCGACGATGCGACCGGCCGCCGTGTCCACCAAGAACATGCGACCGGGCTGCAGACGACCCTTGCGCACCACCTGCTCGGGGGGGACGTCGATGACCCCGACCTCGCTGGCCAGCACCACGAGGCCGTCGTCGGTCACCCAGTACCGGGCCGGACGCAGGCCGTTGCGGTCGAGCACGGCGCCGATCACCGTGCCGTCGGTGAAGGCCACTGCGGCAGGACCGTCCCACGGCTCCATGAGCGAGGCGTGGAACCGGTAGAAGGCCCGTCGGGCCGGATCCATCGTGCGATGGTTCTCCCACGCTTCGGGGATCATCATCAGCACGGCATGGTGCAGCGGCCGCCCACCGAGGTGGAGCAGCTCGAGCACCTCGTCGAAGGAGGCCGAGTCGCTGGCCCCCGGTGTCACGACGGGGAAGGCACGCTCGAGCCCGGGGATGAGGTCGGTCGCGGCACAGCGCCTCGCGGGCCCGCATCCAGTTGCGGTTGCCGGCCAGGGTGTTGATCTCGCCGTTGTGGGCCAGGTACCGGTAGGGATGGGCCAGCGGCCACGAGGGGAAGGTGTTGGTGGAGAACCTCGAGTGGACGAGCGCCAACCCGCTGACCACCCGCTCGTCGGACAGATCGGGGAAGAACTCGACCAGTTGGTGTGAGGTGAGCATCCCCTTGTAGACGATGGTGCGGGCCGACAGCGACACCGGATAGCACCCGTCGATCTCGTGCTCGACCCGCTTGCGGAGCACGAAGGCCAGGCGGTCCAGGGCGAGCGCCGGGTCCTCGCCCGGCACTGGCGTCCCCGGGGCCGGGGCCACGAACAGCTGGTGCATCGAGGGCATGGCCCCCGTCGACCGATCGAGCCGAGCGACTGGCGTCGACGGGCACGTCGCGCCAGCCGAGGACGGTGAGCCCCTCCTCCCCGGCCAGCTTGGCCAGGGCCGTGCGGGCGGACTCGGCCCGCTCGGCGTCCCTCGGCAGGAACATGATCCCGGTGGCGTACTCGCCCGGCGGGGGGAGGTCGAAGCCCACCACCCCGGCATAGAAGCTCGTGCGGCACCTGGAGGAGGATCCCGGCCCCGTCTCCGCTGTCCTCCTCGCTACCGGTCGCCCCCCGGTGGGCCAAGTGCTCGAGGGCGGCCAGCGCCCGGCGCACCAGGGCATGGGTGGGACGGCCCTGGAGGTCCGCCACCAGCGCCACGCCGCAGGCGTCGTGCTCGAAGCGGGGGTCGTAGAGGCCGCCCGGTGATGGCCGTCGGGAGCGGCGCCGCGGGCGGGGCACCGGGGCAGGGCCGGACGGCGACTGGCCGACGCTGCGGGTTCGGGGAGTAGCCATGGGTGTCGCTCCAACAAGGGAAGGGATGTGCCCGCCCGGGACGACGCTGGCCCATGCGTGGTCCCAAATTCTACACCGCCCCTGCGCACCGGGGTCGACGATGCTGCGCCACACCCGAGCACCGCCCGCTCACGCCCCACCGCCGCCCGGGGTGCGTGAGCCTACCATTGGGCCGTGGCAGCACACCCGGCCAAGGATGTCGTGGTCGTCGGCGGGGGTGTGATCGGCCTGTCCGTCGCCTGGTCGGCGGCCTAGGGCGGGCCTGTCGGTCGCGGTGGTGGACCCGGCACCGGGCCGCGGCGCGACGTGGGCCGCGGCCGGGCATGCTGGCGCCCGTCGGCGAGGCCAACTTCGGTGAGGAGGCACTGACCGCCCTCAACATCGAGGCCGCCCAGGCATGGCCGGCGTTCGCCACCGCGCTCGAGTCGGCGGCGGGGCAGACGGTCGGGTATGTCACCCGCGGCACCCTCCTGGTGGCGGCCGACCCGTCGGACCTGGTGGCCCTCGACGACCTCATCGGCTACCGGGCCGGGCTCGGCCTGGGTGCCGACCGGCTGGGCGCCCGCCAGTGCCGGGCATCCGAGCCCCTGCTCGCCCCCGGCGTCCGGGGCGGGGCCGACCTGGCCGGCGACCATCAGGTGGACAACCGGCGCCTGGTCGACGCGCTGGCTCGCACGCCTGCCGGGCCGGCCGGCGTCGACGTGGTGGCGCGACGAGGTCGCCGAGGTCGACGTCCGCGGACGGACGGGCGCATGGTGTCGTCCTCCGGCGGGGAGGCCGCCGGCCGGCCGGCGCAGTGGTAGTGGCCGCCGGGTGCCATGCCGGGCCAGGCTGGAGGGGATCCCGGCGCCGACCGCCCGCCGGTCCGGCCGGTCCGGGGCCTGACCCTCCGGCTGCTGCGCGCCAGACGGCGCGCCGGTCCTCGGGCGGACGGTGCGCGGGCTGGTCCACGGGCGCAGTTGCTACCTGGTGCCGCGAGCCGACCGAACGGTGGTGGTCGGGGCCACGCGTCGAGGAGCGTGGCTTCGACCTGGCCGTCCGGGCCGGCTCGGTCGGCGACCTGCTCGACGACGCCCGCCGGCTCATCCCCTCGCTCGAGGAGTACGACCTGGTCGACACGACCACCGGGCTGCGGCCCGGGTCGCCCGACAACGCGCCCATCGTGGGCCGCGACCGAGGTGGCCGGCCTGCTCGTGGCCACCGGCCACTACCGCAACGGCATCCTGCTCGCGCCCGATCACCGCCACCGAGGTGGTCCGGCTGCTCCTCACCGGCGGGCGACGCCCCCCGACGGACCGTTCGCCGCCTTCGGCCCGGACCGCTTCGCCTCCGGGCGCCGCGCCACGGCGCGGCCGCGGGCCGGCGCGGTCGGGTGCAGGCCGATGACGCCCGTCCACGTCAACGGCACGCCCTGGGACGGCCCCCCCGGGACC
Source organism: uncultured Acidimicrobiales bacterium (assembly GCA_963727075.1). Classification (GTDB taxonomy): domain Bacteria; phylum Actinomycetota; class Acidimicrobiia; order Acidimicrobiales; family RAAP-2; genus Bog-756. The sequence continues at coordinate 497,649 of CAVSET010000006.1, read as the reverse complement.
ACCGTGGCCCGCTGGTGGCCGAGTGGTGCCACTCGCCCCGCGGCGTCGCCGTGGCCGTCAACGGCGAGGTGGTCCCGAAGAGCCGGTGGGCGTTCACCCGGCTCGCGCACGGGGACCGGGTCGAGATCGTGACCGCGGCCGCCGGCGGCTAGACGGACGGCCGGGGCCCGCCCGGCGGTACCGTGGGCCGGTGGACCGATCGCTTCCCGCTGCCGCCGTGGCGACCGGAGGTCGCATCTGTCCCCGGTGCCGGCCGGCGACGACGCGCTGGTCATCGCCGGGCAGACCCTGCCTCGCGGCTGATCATCGGCACCGGCGGCATGGCCAGCCCCGACTCGCTGCGCGAGGCCCTGGTCGGCCTCGGGCACGGCCATGGCCACCGTGGCCGTGCGGCGGGTCGACCCGACGACCCGCCATTCGCTGGTCGACCTCCTCCATCAGCTCGGCATCGAGGTCCTGCCCAACACGGCCGGGTGCTTCACCGCGGCCGATGCCGTCCTGACCGCCAAGCTGGCCCGCGAGGCGTTCGAGACCGACTGGGTCAAGCTCGAGGTGATCGCCGACGACCGCACCCTGCTCCCCGACCCGGTGGAGCTGCTGGCCGCGGCCGAGGAGCTCGTCGACGACGGCTTCACCGTCCTGCCCTATTGCAACGACGACCCGGTGACCGCCCGGCGGCTCGAACAGGCCGGCTGCGCCGCGGTCATGCCCCTCGGCTCGCCCATCGGCAGCGGGCTGGGCATCCGCAACCCGCACAACATCGCCCTCATCGCCGAGGAGGCCGGGGTGCCGGTGGTGCTCGATGCCGGGATCGGCACCGCATCGGACGCCTGTGCGGCCATGGAGCTCGGGTGCGACGCCGTGCTGGTGGCGTCGGCCGTGACCCGGGCCCGACGACCCGGCGCTGATGGCCGCGGCCATGCGCGACGCGGTGGCCGCCGGGCGGGCCGCCCGCCTGGCCGGTCGCATCACCCGGCGCTACCACGCCGAGGCCTCGAGCTCGTTCGAGGGGATGATCGACCCGGTGACCGGCCGACGGGCCGCCGGTCGCCCTAACCATCGCCGGATCCGACTCGGGATCGGGCGCGGGCATCCAGGCCGACATCAAGTCGATGGCCGCCCTCGGCGTGCTCGCCACCACCGCCATCACCGCGGTGACCGCCCAGAACACCACGGCCGTGACCCGGTCCACCACGTGCCCGCTCGAGATGGTCGACGCCCAGATCGATGCCGTGCTCGACGACTTGGACGTCCGGGCCACCAAGACGGGGATGCTCGGCACGGCCGAGTGTGTGACGCCGTCGGCCGGCGGGCGGCGGCGCGGCGACCTGCCCCGGTTGGTGGTGGACCCCGTCATGGTGGCCTCGACCGGGCGGGTGCTGCTGGCCGACGACGGTGTCGGGCGCCTACCGGCACGAGCCTCCTCCCCCATGCGCTGGTCGCCACCCCGAACCTCTGGGAGGCGGCGCTCCTCGCCGGCATGTCGCCGTCGGCCGGCCGGGACGTCGACGGCCATGGTCGAGATGGCCCGGCGCATCCACAAGCTCGGTCCGGCCTGGGTGTTGGTGAAGGGTGGCCACCTCCCCGGCGTCGCCGTCCGAGCCATGCCGGCCGAGCCCCCGAGCGGGTGACGCGACGTGCTCTTCGACGGCACCGAGGTCACCCTGCCTGGACGCGCCCCCGTGTCGACACGCCCAACACCCATGGCACAGGCTGCTCGCTGTCGGCGGCCATCGCCGCCTACCTGGCCCGCGGGGCCGACGTGCGGTCGGCGGTCGTCTCGGCCAAGCACTTCGTGCACGCCGCCCTGGCCGGGGGGGCCACCTGGCGACTGGGCCGGGGGCACGGGCCCCTCGACCATCTCGGGTGGTCGTCCCCGCCGTCGGGATGAGCCCGGCACCGACCGGCGAACCGTCCCGTCGCACCGGTACCCAGATGCAAAGTGGCCGGGTCACGAAGACCCGGCCACTCCCCCCTTATCCCTCAGGATCCTTCCGCCGATGCCGCAGGATCGATACCCCTCCGCTGTTGGCGAGCTAGGGAAGCTCGTCAATGCTCATGGCATTGTGAATGATCGGCTGTCAAAAGTAAACATCAGGTGAACTGGGTGTATCACCTTCCGTAATGGCTCAGCCACTCTTCGTGACTCCGTACGGCTGACCGCGGTGGCGGGACCAGCACGGGTTGACGAGCAGGTCGGGCATGGTGATCGGCCCGCCCCCGGGGCAGTGGGACCCGGCAGGCGTCGTAACATGGGACGCCATGGTCACGACGCCTCGGGAGCTCGGTTCCGCCGCCCCGCACGGGGCGTCGGAGACCGGCACGCCGGACCCCCGCTTCCAGCCGGTGTCGATCCGAGGCCCGGCCCTCATCGTGCTCGGGATCGCGCTGATCATCGTCGTCGCCGGGGTGGTGGCCTCGGCCCTCAACTCGGGGAACGCCCCGACCACCTCGATCCAGTCGATCGTCATCCCTGGCGGCACCGTCGTCCCCCTCACCCCGGCGACCACGGCCATGAAGTCGATCGTCGACCGCCAGCGAGCCGCCGGCGGACATCGTGGGCAACATGGCGGTGCCGGCCGGCAGCCCGGTCACCCACGTCGTCAACGCCGACCAGGGCCAGGCCCAGTTCGACCGGACGGTGTCTTCACCACCCAGCTGTGCACGGGCCAGGTGGTCGACCTGTACCGCGACCCTCCTGCCCCGGCTCGGCTGGCGGGTCATCTACGCCGGGAGCGGTTCGGCCGGCGCGGCGGGCAGGGCACCGAGGTCCTGGCCAAGCTGGGCAGCGGGGACGGCTTCTACTGGGAGGTGGGCGTGGTGGTGTCGCCCACCACATCGGCCGGCACCACCCCGTTCTCCGTCGAGCTCTTCCAGCTGCCCGACGACCAGTGATCGCCGGCGGCCGCCGGCACCGGCCGGGCGGCGCCGGCTGAGGACGGGGACGGCACCTCGGCGGGCGCCGGAGGGCTCGTCGGACCGCCGCAGCATCCAGGCCCACACGAAGAGGTTGATCGGATAGAGCAGGTAGCCGACACGGGTGGCCGGCGCCAGCAGGATGGCGATGAACATGACCCACCCGGTGAGGGAGGCCACCTCGGCCGCGTTGGCCGGCGGGCGGCGCCTCAGGTACCAGAGGAGCACGGCGCCGCCGATCAGCCCGACGATCGACCACATAGGCACGGTGGGCACCCGGCAGCCAGGGCGACGAGGATATGACCGGGCAGCGCGCTGGCCGCCGGTGAGGACACCCCGGCCAACCCCAGGGGATACCGGATGACGTTGTCGACGAAGGCGACAGGCGTTCTGGATGGCGAAGGGAAGGACCACCGGGACGGACCAGCGCCACCACTCCTAGCAGGTAACGGCCGAGGGCCGCCGGTGACGGTGCCGGTCGCGGGCGGCGAACAGGGCGAACACCACCAGCGGCCAGGCGGTGAACTTGAGCGACGACGCCACCCCGATGGCCAGACCGGCCAGCACCGGCCGGCGGCGCTGGAGGGCCACCAGGCCGGCCAGCATCAGGGCGACGACGGGCATGTCGTCCCCGCCGGTGGCGAAGGGGAGGGCGGCGGTGGGCAGCACGGTGAGGACCTGGACGGCCCGGTCCCGGGCGTCGGACCGGGGTCGGAGCCGGCTCAGGGCGACCAGGCCCACGACCGCGGTGAACACGAGGAACTGGATGCGGGCGTCGGTCAGCCTCGGTTCGCCCTTCGCATCGCTCGACAGCCCGAAGATGACCATCCCGGGCAGGTAGGGGTAGTAGAGCTCGTAGGTCGGCTCGGCCCGCTGATGGATGACGACGTGGCCGTTGCGGTCGACCGTGCGGTAGGGGTCGTCTCCGCCCGGGCCGCCCGTGCCCCGGCCTGCTCCACCACCACCACCTCGGGCTGGACGTGCAGGGCGGGATTGGCCTCCGAGCGCCAGACGACCTCCATGGTCAGCGGGACGACCGTGGCGCCGAACAGCACGATGACGAAGGCGACGACCCTGGCCACCGTTGCGGCCCGGGTGCGGGCGGGTCACCGCCTCTCGCCCGGCGGGCCGCCGCACCCACCACGGCCATGAGCACGGTGGCCAGCCCGTAGGGACCGGCCGCCATCTGGCCCCATTGCCGGTAGAGCGGGATGCCCACGAAGAAGCCGGTGCCCGGCGGCGAACAGGGCGCGAGCGCCGTAGAGGAGCGCATCCCTCCATTCGGGCGAGAGGGACCCGAGAGCCTGGTGGAAGCGTCGTCCCAGGCCGCTCGCCCGTCGGCCCGGCGCCGGCCCGCCTGCGGTGACCGGCCGCCCTGGTGGACCCGATCGGACACCACGGTCGAGGGTACCATCGGGGCCTCGCGGACCAGGCCGACGAGCCGGCCCGATCCGGCAGGCCGTTGGACCGTCGGACCGCCGGCCGGGTCACGGACCGGCGCGCGAACAAGGAGCGGTAGAAGTCGAGCTCGGCGGTGAGGACGGCCTCGATGGTCTCCGCCCGGCGGAACCCGTGGGACTCGCCTTCGAACAGGACCAGCCGGCACGGCACGCCGTGCGCCGCCAGCCGGGCGGCGAAGCGCTCGGACTGATCGGCCGGGACCACCGGGTCCTCGGTCCCCTGGAGGAGGAGCACCTGGCCCGACACATGCTCTCGGGTGATGGATCGGGGATCGGTCCCGGTAGGTGTCGGCCTCGTCGGGCCACGGTCCGATCGAGCGAGTCGACGTAGCGCGACTCGAAGTCGTGCGTGTCCGCCACCAGCGCCTCGAGGTCGGTCACCCCGTACCACGAGGCGGCCCCGGCGAAGCAGTCGGCCCGGACCAGGGCGCCCAGCGCGGTGAGGCCGCCGGCACTGGTGCCGCGGATGGCCATGCGGTGGCCGTCCACCATGCCGGCCCGGCCCGAGGGCGAGGGCGTACTCTACGCAGTCGTCGACGTCGGCCTCCCCCCACCGCCCGTCCAGGCTGCTGACGGTAGGCGCGGCCGTGGCCACTGCTGCCCCGGTAGTCGACGGCGGCGACCGCCAGCCCGCGGCTGGTGAAGAACTGGATCACCGGGTCGAACCCGGGCTCGGCCGAGGACGTGGGCCCGCCATGGCAGAACACCACCACCGGTGGGGGACCCGCGGTGCGGCCGGCCACCGCCCCGTTGGTCGGGGCGAAGAACAGTCCCGGGACCGGGCCGGCCGGCGTCGACGCGGTGAAGGGTCGACCGACCGAGACGGCCTCAGCCGGAATGGAGACCGCCGGTTCGGGCGAGATCCGCCGGACCCCGTGGCCCGTCTCCCAGCGTGACCTCGAAGACCCCGTGCGCCTCGGTCGGGCTCGACCCGATGACGAGGACCGCGCCCGGGCCCTCCCGGTCGGGCCGGGCCGCCACGGCGGACAGGCTGACGCACGGTTGGTCGACGACCTCCGACTGCCACCGACCGCTCGGCCGGGCCGGGGGCCGGAGCCGCAGCAGCTGGTCCCGGCCTTGGCTGCGGGCCCGGGCGATGAGCGACCCGTCCCCGAGCTCGGCCAGCGTCGACTGCCCGAGGACCCAGTCGGGGGCGTGGAACTCGGCCTCGAGGTCGACCAACGGGGTACCGGCCCGGGGCGCCCCGGCCGCCGAGGCGGGTTCCAGACGGTAGGGCAGCCACCAACCGGTCCGGTCGTCGACGAACAGCAGGCTCCCGTCGTCACACCAGTGGGGCTGGCCCACCGAGCTGCCCTCGCCGCCGGCCGCCCGGTCGGGCGCCATCACCGCCACGCCCCCCTCCGACTCCTCGACGGCGGCCAGCCACAGACCCGAGCTGTCCCAGGGCATCGACGGGTGGTCCCAGCTGACCCAGGCCAGCCACCGGCCGTCCGGGGACGGCCGGGGTGCGGCGACGAAGTCCCCGATCCGCCACCACCGTCACCTCCTGCTGCGATCCGTCGACGGCCACCGCCACCAGCCGGTGGTCGGTGGCCCCGCCGTCGAGGCGCTCGACCACGCAGAGGAGCCATCGCCCCGAAGCGGTCACCCGGCCGTCGGCGTACCGGGTCGTCCGGCTCCCCGCCGGGACCACGGGCGTGAGCGGCACCGGGTCGACCGGGCCACTCCCCCGCTCCAACGGCACCCGAAACCACCGCTGGTGCTCCTGGTCGACGTAGAAGAGGGTGCCGTCCCACACCGTGGCCGGGGCCCCACCGTACTCGTGGACGCGGGTGCGGACGCTGACGCCCGGCGGTGAGACGTCCACGCCCTCCCGTCCCCAACCGGGCCCGCACGACGACCTGCCGTCCGCCGTCGGCCGGGCGGCTCTCCACCCAGAAGACCGACTCCCCCTCGACCTGCAGACCGCTGCGACTGACCTTGCCGGCCGCAGCCGGCCGCGCCGACCACGGGGACGGCCACCAGCCGGCCGGTGGAGGGGCAGCCCGGGGATCCTCGCCCGCCGGTCTCCAGCCCGGTTCCCATGAAATCGGTACGGTACCCACGATGATCTCCCGCCCAGCGCCTTCCGGTGGGCCGGCCGCCTCGTTCTCGGCCTTCGTCGTGGAGCGCCGCGGTGACTCGGTCGAGACCGGCGTGCGGACGCTGAGCCTCGCCGACCTGCCGCCCGGCGAGGTCACGGTGGGCGTCGACTGGTCGGCCGTCAACTACAAGGACGGGATGGTGACCCGGCCCGGCAACCGGGTGGCCCGTATCTCGCCGCTGGTGCCCGGGGTCGACCTGGTCGGGACGGTGGTGGCCTCCGAGGAGCCCGCCGTCCCGGTGGGGCTCGAGGTCATCGTGCACGGGTACGACCTCGGGGTGGCCCGGCACGGCGGGTTCTCGGAGCTGGCCCGGGTGCCGGCCCGGTGGGTCGTCCCCCTTCCGACCGGCCTCACCGCCCGGCGGGCCGCCATCCTCGGCACGGCCGGGTTCACCGCCGCCCTCTCGCTCCACCGGCTCGAGCACCGCGGCCTGGCCCCCGAGGACGGACCGGTCCTGGTCACCGGGGCGTCCGGCGGAGTGGGGAGCATGGCGGTCGCCCTCCTCGCCGGGCGCGGCTATGAGGTCGTGGCCAGCAGCGGCAAGGGCTCGGCGCGCGCCTACCTCACCAGGCTCGGGGCCGCCGAGGTCATCGATCGGGACGACCTGGCCGAGGCACCGGAGCGCATCCTCGGCCCCGAGCGGTGGGCAGGAGCGGTCGACTGCGTGGGCGGGCCCACGCTGGCCGCCGTGCTGCGCACCCTGCGCTACGGGGCGGCGGTGGCCGCCAGCGGGCTCACCGGCGGCCACGCCCTCGAGACCACCGTCTACCCCTTCATCGTGCGCAACGTCGCCCTCCTCGGCGTCGACACCGTGCTCACCCCGGCCGCCGAGCGCCGGGCCGTGTGGGAGGCGATGGCGACGGCCTGGCCGCCCGACCTCCTCGACGCCATGGTCCACGATGAGCTGGATCTCGACCGGTTGGCACCCGCCCTCGAGCTCATCCTGGGCGGCGGGGTCAGGGGCCGGATGTTGGTCAGGCCCGGTGGACGACCGGGGCGGGGCGGGTAGCCCTGGCGTCGGTGCCGGACAGGGTGCCGGACAGGTGGTGGCCGCTCAGCCGGTCGGGGGCGCCGTCGTCTGGCTGGCCGGGCTGCTGGCCGCGAACACCGGGGACACCACCATGGTGCCGCCCCCGCACGGGCCGAGGGCGACGGTGACCACCAGGTGGTCGGTGGCGTCGGGCGGCGTGACCTCGAGCGCGGTCGACACGGGACAGCTCGTCTCGCCCCCCACCGGCACGTTGGAGTAGCCGATGTTGAAGTAGGCCGACTGCCCGGCGGCGAGGGTCACCGTGGTCGGTGTCATGACGGTGAAGTTGTAGTTCCCCCGCGCTGCACCTGCGTCGGGAGGCCGGCTCCGCCCGGGCCGAGGAGCAGCAACCCGGGATAGCCCTCCAGGAAGCAGGTGGTGGCGGCGTTGTTCTTGAGGGCCACCGTGGTCTCGATGGTCCCGGCCGCCCCACTGCTCCCGGTCTTCGTGCCGGTGAGGCTGGCCGCCGGGCAACGGGCCGGGCCCGACGGCGGTCGACGTCGACGTCGACGGACGAATCGAAGAGGTCGTCGGATGTCCGGTGGTGGTCGGGCCGCCGGTCGGTCGGGTGGAGGCCCCGGTGGTCCCCGTCGACGTTCCCGACGAGCAGGCGGCGAGGAGCCCGCCGCCGAGGGCCAGGGCGGCGAGCACTACGGGCAGCCGGCCGTTCACCGGTGCCGGGGCGCCGACGGCGCCCTCGACGCCGGTCGGCACGGCCACGCCGTCCGCGTCCGGGCGGCTCAGGAGGAGAAGTCCTCGGGCCGGATGGAATCGAGGAACGTCCGGAACTCGCCGACCAACTCGTCGGGGTTCGAACCGTCGGCATCATCGACGTCCTCGTCGCCGTCCTCCTCGTCGACGGCCAGCATGATCCCCTCGCTGTCCATGAGATCGTCGGCAACGAACAAGGGGGCCCCGGCGCGCACCGCCACGGCCACGGCGTCGGAGGGGCGGGAGGACACGGGGATCTCCTGGTCTCCGTGCCGGAGGACGATCTCGGCGAAATAGGTCGCCGTCTTGAGCTCGGTGATCACCACCCGTATGACATCGGCCCCCAGCGCGTCCAGCAGGTCGCGGATGAGGTCGTGGGTCATCGGACGCGGCGTATCCATTCCCTGCAGGGCGAAGGCGATGGCGGTCGCCTCCGGGGCGCCGATGAAGATGGGAAGCGTCCGGCCCAGTCCCTCCGATTCCTGCAGGAGCAGCACGGGCGTATTGGACTGCAGGTCCACTCGCACGGCCCGTAGTCGGACTTCGACCATGCGCCCAAACTACTCGCCGCCGAGGCGTCGGTGCGATCACGCGGGGACGGGACGATGGGCGCCGACCGACGGCAGCCCACCCCGATCGCTCACCCGTCGAGCAGGCCTCCGAGGGCGCTGCGGAGCAGCGAACTCCGAAGCTGTTGTCCCGAATAGCGCCAGCTCATCGGCGGTCTCGTGGGCCCGGGCCCGGGCATCGGGATTCCGCTGCCTGACCAAGGGCAGCACGATCTGTTCCACGAATCCCGGCCTCGCGGTCGGCGGCGTTCTTGTACAGGCGCAGGTGCCGGGGCTCGATTCCGTACCGGGCGAATTGGGCTGCCACCTGGGCCACTGCCAGCGCCTCTTCCCCGAAACTCTCGACACCGGCCACGTTGGTCGGGACCAGCAACCCGATACTCCTCGAGCTCCCGCAGTACCTCGACGTCCAGCCCACAGGCGGACGAGAGCTCGTCGATCGAGAGGCTGGCCCCGCCCAGGCCACCCGAGCCCGTTCCGACGCGGTCTTCGACGGGCGTGACGGCTCGACCGATCCGTTGGCCGCCGGCCGGGACTCGCCGGAGGGCTCCGGTGACGGGGCGGATGCCTTCCCGCGCCGTGACGGCGCGGTGGGCTCTGTCTCACCTCCCGGTGACGAGCGGGAGCGGCGCGCCGCGGAGCTGACCGGGACGCCGGCAGTGCGGGGTGGGAATCGGCGGCACCGGTCGTGGCGGCCGACGGCTGACCCGCACCCGGCCCGGCCCCGGCCCCGGCGCACCCTCCCCGGCCAGCACGCGCCACGTTGGCGCCGGGCCGGCGCCGCCACCGGTGGTCGTCGGCGGTGGTCCACCCACCGCGGCCGACGCGCTCGGCCGACCGGCCGCCGGCGTCGAGTTGGCCGTCGACTCGATCCCGGGAAGCATCGATCCGCTCACCCGCTCCGTCGTCGACCGGTGCCCGACGAGCACCGGCTGATCGGACTGGTGCTCCGTCGTCACGCCGCGCCTGCCCATCGGGCGCGGGCCCGTCTTCAGCCGAGGCCACCGCGCCGGTCTCGTTCCGGTGTGTCGGTGCGGCCTCCTCGGGTTCGCCGGGTTCGTCGTCGAGACGGTCCTTGATCACCTTGAGGGGCAGGAAGTGCTCCCGCTGCTGGCGAAGCACCCACCGGAGGCGTTCGACGTCGTGCTCGTAGAACTTGCGGTAGCCCGAAGGGGTCCGCTCCGGGTTCACCAGGCCCTGGCTCTCCAGGAACCTGATCTTCGAGATGGTCACATCCGGGAACTCCTGGCGGAGCAGGGTAAGGACGTCGCCGATCGACATGTACGACCTCGCGCTCATCCGAGCCCCCGATCGTGGATGAGCTTCTCCCTCCGGGCCGTCATTCGCCGCTTGCCACCAGGTACAGGAGCTTGAACTTCCCGATCTGCACCTCGTCACCGCTCGACAGTCGAACCTCCTCGATGCGCTCACGGTTCACATAGGTGCCGTTGAGCGAGCCCACGTCCCGCACCGTCGTAGCCGGGCCGGTCGTCACGAATTCGGCATGTCGGCGGGAGACGGTCACGTCGTCGAGGAAGATGTCGCTCTCCGGGTGCCGGCCGGCCAGGGTGATCGGGGCCTCCAGAGGGAACCGCGCACCGGCGGCCGTCCCGCGCTTCACCACCAGCATCCCCACGCCGCGAGGGAGCTCGAGCTGACCGATCGATGCGTCGTCATCGAGGGCGTCGCTCAGGTCGTCGACCGGAGCGGTCGACACCGACGTGTCCGGCACCGAGGTGACCAGCGCGGCTCCACACGACGAGCAGAAGTTGACTCCCGCCGGATTGCGGTGGCCGCAGTTGGGGCAGAACACCCCCAACACGGTAGCCGCTCCCACTCCGCCGCTCTCCAGGGCAGAAAGGCCAGCCGGCAGGGGTCAATTGTCGATGAGCTGCCGGTAGCCGTTCGAGTCGAGCAGACCCTCCACCGCGGTCGGGTCCGAGGCGATCAGGTCGCAGATCCATCCTTCGCCGTAGGGGTCGCTGTTGAGCATCTCCGGTGCGTCCGCCAGAGCCGTGTTGACCGCCACCACCTCGCCGGCCACCGGCGCGTAGATCTCCGACACCGATTTGGTGGATTCGACCTCGCCCAGCAGACCACCTGCCTCCACCGTCGTGCCCTGGCTCGGGAGATCGATGAAGACGATGTCGCCCGAGCGCGTCCTGCGCGTAGTCGGTGATTCCCACCTTGACCCGGTCGCCAACCGTGCGGGCCCATTCGTGATCGGTCGAGTAGCGCAGATCCTCGGGCACGTCCATGGGTGCGGACGATACCTGACCGAGCAGCCTGACGCCTAGGGCGTCAGCGGACCAGTTGTTCCAACCGGACGGCGTATTCCTGGGCCCGGGCCAGGGCATCGGCATCGTTCTGGGCCTCGGCCCACACGTGGGTCAGCGGCTCCTCGGGGTCCGGCAGGACGAGGGCCCAGCCGTCCGTCTCCATGACCTTGACCCCGTCGACCAGGACCAGGTCACGACCTTGTGACCGCTCCACCAGGGTACGCATGACCATTCCCTTTTGGTCCCAGGGGGTATGGACGGCCTGGTGGGCGATGTGCACGGCGGGCAGCTCGGCCACCAGTTCGGACAGCTTCCGGCCGGTCGAGGTGAGCAAGACCAGCAGGTTGACCAGGGTCGCAGCCGCGTCATAGGCGGGCAGGAACCGGGGGAAGATGAACCCGCCGGACTGGCTGGCCGCCAGTGTGATCCGCTGGGACCGGGCCACCTCCATCAGGTGGGAGGCCGAGAGCTTGGTCCAGACGATGTCGGCGCCGGCCCGACGGCAGATCGCCTCTGCCACCCGGCTGGCCGCCACCGGCAGCGCCACCCGCGCCCCGGGATAGGCCTCGGTCACCAATGTCAACAAGACCAGCAAGGCCTCGTCGTCGGTGAGCGAATGCCCGAGATCGTCCACGATGGCCAGGTGCTCGCCGCCGGGGTCGAGCACCGCCCCGAGTTGGGCCCCCGACGCCCGCACCAACTCGGATACCCGGGCCGCGCTGGCCTGTCGGTCGAAGGTCAACACGCTGGCCGTGTTGGCGTAGGGGTTCACCACCAGGACCTCCGCCTCGAGCTTGGCCAACAGGTTGGGCATCACGAAACTGGTGGTCCCGAACGAGTAGTCGAGCACCAGTTTGAGGTCGGCCTGGCGCGCCTTGGACAGGTCGACCGACTCGACCAGTGCCGCCGTGTAGTACTCGAGGGCGCGCGGCGGGAACCCGATGTCACCGATCTCGCGGGCCAGCACCCGGCGAAAGTCCTCCCGGTGGTAGAGCCGCTCGATCTTGCGCTGGGTGGCCTCGTCGACGTCGAGCCCCTCCTTGTCGAAGAAGCGGAGCACCACCGACTGCGGATCGTCCGGAGCGAGGCGCACGGTGATGCCGGCCAGGCTGGAAGACGAGGTGATCTGGAACCGGGTGACGGGCACGGTGGCCGCCTCGAGGTCGTCGACGTTGATGCCGGCGGCGTTGCAGCCAACCATGATGGCCCGCTTGAGCACCCGGGCAGCCCGACTGGTGTCCCGGGAGGCCGTGACCGTCGCTCCCTTCTCGAAGGTCGACGCCCAGGCCAGCGACAGGCGAACGGCGAGCTCAGGGCTGATGTCCACGTTGGCCAGGCCCTGCACGCCCTCACGGCCGAACAGCGACCGGGCGCCCCTCGACTCCCAGACGATGGACGAGTTGACGATGGCCCCGGCCTCGACCGTCTTGAAGGGATAGACCTTGACGCCCGCTTTGAGCTCGGCGTGGGCCCCGACGAAGCACTCGTCCCCGAGGACGACGCCCTCCTCGCAGCGCACCCCCTGCCGGAGGTCGGACCCCCGGCCGAGCACACTGCCGTCGATCCGCACCCCCGATCCGAGATAGGTGTTGTCGTGGACCACCGAGCGCTGCAGCGCAGCGTTGTCACCGATCCGGACGTTCCGTCCCAGGGTGCAGTACTCGCCAAGGCGGGCCCCGGGCCCGACGACGCAGTTGTCGCCGATGAGCGCCGGCCCGACCAACTGGACGCTCGGGTCGATCTCGGCGCCCTTGCCCAACCACACCCCGGGGCGGAGCTGGAAACCGTTGACATCCACCCGGACCAGCTGGTCGAGGATGTCCTGGTGCGACTTGAGGTAGGCCTCGAGCGTGCCCACGTCCTCCCAGTAGCCGTCGGCCACGTACCCGTAGAGCTCCTTGCCGGCCGCCAGGGCCGCCGGGAACGAGTCACCGGAGAAGTCGACGGACTGGTCGTCGGGGATGAAGTCGAAGATCTCGGGTTCGAGCACGTAGATGCCGGTGTTGATGGTGTCACTGAACACCTGCCCCCAGGTCGGCTTCTCCAGGAACCGCTCGATGGACCCGTCCTCGCGGGTGATGACGATGCCGAACTCCAGCGGGTTGTCCACTGCCTTGAGCGCCAGGGTGGCCAGCCCCCCGTGCTTGTCGTGGAACTCGACCACCCGGGTCAGGTCGATGTCGGTGAGCACGTCGCCAGAGATCACCAGGAACCGCTCGTCGAGCTCGTCGCGGGCGTTGCGGACCGAGCCGGCGGTGCCCAACGGCGTGGACTCGGTGGCGTACACCATGCGCACGCCGAATTCAGAGCCGTCCCCGAAGTAGGTGCGGATGGCGTTGGCCATGAAGGCCACCGTGACCACGATGTCCTCGTACCCGTGCTGGCGCAGCAAGTTGACGACGTGCTCCATCATCGGGATGTTGGCCATGGGCAGCATGGGCTTCGGCTGATTGGAGGTCAGCGGGCGGAGCCTGGTGCCTTCACCACCGGCCATGATCACGGCCTTCATAACGATGACCCCCCGGCCCGGGCCCGGCGACCGTCGGCGAGGGCGGTCCGGGCCGCCGGGATGTACGACCCGGCCGCGATCCAGGCGAGCACCAGACCGATGATGCCCGACCCCCAGGCGAAGACGTGGAACGGGACTTGCCATGCGGCAGTGCCGTCGCTGAGCAGGAAGGCCGGATAGGAGAACATGAGGGCGAACGTTCCCGCCTTTCCGACCCAAAGGACGTCGATGCGGGCGGCGCCGAGCGAGGCCAACAACAGCACGGCCACCGACACCACCACCTCGCGGGCCAACGTGGCCGCACCGAACCATACCGGCACCGCGCCGTGCACTGTGATGGCGACCACTGCCGTCACCACCAGAACCCGATCGGCCACCGGGTCGAGGACCTTCCCCACCGTCGACACCTGGTGGTAGCGACGGGCCACGAACCCGTCCACCCAGTCGGTGGCCCCGAGCACCCCGAGCAGCACCGCCGCCGCGCTCTGCCGGCCCGTTCCGAACAGCAGCCACAGGAACACCGGGATGCAGGCCAGGCGCATCACGGTGATGGCGTTGGGGACAGTGAGCACCCGGTCGAGGCCCTCGCCGCCTGTCCCGTTCGCATCCCCCGTCACTTCGCTGATCGAGTCCCTCCTCGCCATCTCGTCGGCACCGTTCACGTGGTCGAGTCTACGAGGGAGGCCCGCGTCGGGCCGGACCCCCCGATCAACCCCGATCCGCCGCCACCTACGCTGGCGGCTGGATGACCACCCCTCCGACCAGACGACCGGTGGCGGGATGACAGCGACGCCGGCCCGATCCGGGTCGGGCCTACGGGGTCGTCGGTCACTCCGGGACGCGCCGCGTCGACCACCTGACCAGGCCACACTGGTGGGGTGGGCAAGGTGAGTCGGGTCGACCGCGCCATCGGTGCCGGGCTCCTCGTCCTGCTGCTGGTGCTGCTGTCCCTGGCCATCGCCCACCGGTCGGACGCCGCGCACTCCACCCTCCCGGTGGCCACCAACACCCGGTCAGCCGCCACGCCGGCCGGTGGGACGTCGACCCCGACAACGGCGTCCTCACCGGCCGCGTCCACCCCGGCCTCGGTCCCGCCCACGACGACCGCTCCTCCGACATCGGGCCCGTCGCCCGTGACCGGCCCCGTCTCCGCCGTGGGTGACTCGATCATGTTGGACATCGAGACCTACCTTCAGGCAGACATCCCCGGCATCAGCGTCGACGGCCTGGTCAGCCGCCAGTTCGAGACGGGCATCGGCGTGGTCCAGGCCGAGCGGGCGGCTGGGACCCTCGGCCGGGTGCTGGTCGTCGAGCTGGGTACCAACGGGACCGTCACCGCCTCGGATTTCGACGCCATGATGCAGGCCGCCTCGAGGGTGTCCCGAGTGGTGTTCGTCAACGTCGATGTCCCCCGATCGTGGGAATCCCCCGATAACGCCGTGCTGGCCCAGGGCGTGGCCCGCTATCCGGGGGTGGCGGTGCTGGCCGACTGGTACGGGCTCTCCTCCAGCCATCCCGAGTGGTTCACCGCCGACCGGGTCCACCTGCAGCCGCCCGGCGCCCAGGCCCTGGCGGCCCTGGTCGCCCAGTACGCCTGAGGACCCGCCGTACCCGCCCTCGATCACCCGCCCGGCTCGTCGCCCAGCTCGGCCAGCAGCTCGGCATACCGGGCCGCCGTGTCCTCGAGTGACCGCATCATCTGGCGCAGGTGGTGCTGGCGGCCGGCCACGACCGAGCGGAGCTTCTCGTTGATGGCCGACGCCTCGACCAGGATCTCCCGTCTCCGGGTGGCCTCGACCCCGGCGTGGTACTCGCGGCGCAGTCCGGCCAGCGCGTCCTCCCCCACCAGGATGTCTCGGATCTCGCCCAGATCGAGCCCGAGCAACGACTGCAGCTCCCGTATGTGGACGATGCGCTCCAGGTCGTCCTGGCTGTAACGGCGGGCCCCGCCGGCCGAGTGCCCGGACGGGACGAGCAGACCGATCTCCTCGTACCAGCGCAACGTGCGCGGTGACACGCCGGCCTGCTCGGCAGCCTCGCCGATGCGGAACGGCGACGCGCTCGCCTCCAACTCGCCCTGGCCCCGCTCGCTCATCTCCGCCATGCGGTGCACCTCCTGGTCATCTGGATTCCGACCTCCACGCTCGCCATCTCGATCAGACCTCCACCACGTCGGGCAACGCGCCGTCGAGCCCGCCGATGGGCGCGGTCGAGTGACCGTCGACGAACGACTCGTGGGCCAGGGCGTCGGCTCGCTCTTCCTCGGTCGGCCGGCAATCGCCCGCCCACCAGCTGAAGGCGGCCGCCAGGGCGCACAGCCCGGCCGAGGCGGCGAAGGCGATGACCAGCCCATGATGGAAGGGGGCGGCGATGACCGAGGGGAAGAACGACTTGCCGGTGATCACCGGGGCATGCACCGACGCCTGGCCGAGCACGTGGGGGCCGAGCAGCTGCTTCATCGGGTTCACGCCGAGGAAGGCGGCGAACAGGGTCGCCACGGCCGGCAGGTGGGCGACCTTGGCCGCGGTCGGGCCCGGCCCGGCCCACAGAGGCGTCGAGGAGAACGAATAGCCGTGCAGCGGCAACCAGATCCCCTGGAGCCAGAGGATCAGCATGAACTGGAGGCCGCCCCGTCCCATGCTGGCGAGCAGGGACGCCAGGGTGGCGCCGAAGAACGAACGGATGCGGAAGAGCTGGATGTGGAACATCGGGTCGACCACCCGCGACTCGATGAAGACGAACATCGCCAGCAAGGCGATGCCGCCGAGCAGCTCGGCATCGACCGATGGGTTCAACCATCCCATCGAGTGGCCCCCGTAGGGCATGAGTCCGTAGGTGAGGCCGATCATCACCAGCACCAGCCCGAGGGCGAAGGTGATGTTGCCGGCGTAGTCGATGCGCGCCTCCTTGCGCACCCCGGAGTCGTGCAGCTTGAGATAGGCCCAGACCGTGCCGAACAGGCCGAAGGGCACACTCACCAGGAACACGAGGCGCCAGTCGATGTCGGCGAGCAGCCCGCCGGCGATGAGTCCGATGAACGTGGCGGCCACGGCAGCGATGATGTTGAACCCGATGGCAAAGCCGCGCTTCTCGGGCGGGAAGGCGTCGGTGAGGATGGCGGTGGAGTTGGCCATCAACAAGGCTCCGCCGACGCCCTGGACGATCCGGAGGGCGATGAGGGTGCTCGCCCCCGCCGCTCCGGAGAACGGCATGGCGGCCAGGGCGATCGACGCCGCGGTAAAGATGGCGAAGCCGGCGTTGTACATGCGCACCCGTCCGAACATGTCCCCGATCCGGCCGAGCGTGACCACCAGCACCGCCGTCACCACCATGTACCCCTGCAGGAGCCAGAGGAGATAGCCGATGTTGGAAGGCTGGAGCGGGTCGAGGTGGATCCCGCGGAAGATGGCGGGCAGCGAGATGATCACGATCGACTGGTTGATCCCGGCGATGAACACCCCGAGGGTGGTGTTGGACAGGACGATGGCCCGATAGCGGGCCGAGACGGGCCCGGGCTCGACCGACCCCCCCGTGGTCACCGGGGGCGGAGTCGCCGAACTCACGCCGGCGCCAGCAGGTGGTTCACCGTGCGCAGTTTACGTCAACGTATGATTTGATCAGACGGCGGGGCGTCGGGCATGTGCTACGCAGTGCCCATGGTTCGATTCGCCCCCTTTCCCGGCCTCCGCTACGACACCGCCCGGGTCGACCTCTCCATGGTCATCGCCCCGCCCTATGACGTCATACCCCCCGACGAGCGGGCCCGACTGGCCGCCCGGCACAGCGCCAACTCGGTCCGCGTCGAGCTGCCGGAGCCGGACCACCGGGCCGGGATCGACCGCTACGCCAATGCGGCCAGGCAGCTGGAGCAGTGGCAGCAGGACGGGGTGCTCCGGCGCGATCCTGCTCCCGCCTTCTACGCCTATCGCATGGAGTCCCCCGACGGACGGGCCACCAACGGCGTCATCGGGGTCCTGGGCATCGACGACGCCAGTGCGGCGGACATCCTGCCCCACGAGCAGACCCTGCCCAAGGCCAAGAGCGACCGGCTCGAGCTGTTGAGCGCGACCCGGGCCAACCTGTCGCCCATCTGGGGCCTGTCGATGAGCAGCGGGCTCAGCGCCACCTTCGTGAGCGAGCGCCCTCCCGATGCCGAGGCGGTCGACGACGACCGGGTCCGGCACCAGCTCTGGGTCATCGACGACCCGGCGGCCATCCGGGCGGTGCAGCAGGCGGCCGAGTCGTCGCCGGTCGTGGTGGCGGACGGCCATCACCGCTACGAGACCGCCCGCAATTACCTCCACCAGTGCGAGGTGGCGCCAGGGGCCGGACCGACGGCCGGGAGCGTCATGGCCCTGCTGGTCGAGCTGTCCGAAGACCAGCTGGCCGTGGGCCCGATCCACCGGGGGCTGTCCGGCCTGCCGGACGGTCTCGATCTGATCGACGCCTTCTCGTCCTGGTTCGACGTCACCCGGGCCGGCGACTTCGACGAGCGCACGGTCAGTGCCCTCGGCGAGAGCCGGGCCCTCGCCCTCCTCATGCCCTCGGGAGCCTGGTTGCTCTCCCCCAAAGACGGCACGCCGGAGGCGGCCGGAGCCGATCTGGACTCGTCGATGGTGGCCCTGGTGATCGCCGAGCTCCCCGACCACGAGCTGGAGTTCTTCAACAGCTGGGAGGACGGGATGCGGGCCGTGGCCTCGGAGCAGGTCCAGGCGGTCGTCCTCCTGCGGCCAGTATCGGTCGAACAGATCCAACGGTGGGCCCGGGATCGCCGCCAGATGCCGCCGAAGAGCACCTACTTCTTCCCGAAGCCGAGGACGGGCATGGTCTTCCGCGATCTCGACGCGCCGGCCTAGCGATCCATCGGCCTCCACGCCCGTGCTTTGGCCTGGGCGGTGGCAGCCGTTACTCTGCCTGTCGGTGCAACCGGTCGACAGGCGTCGACCGAGGAAGTCGGGTGGTAGGCAGGCGGGCTGCGGCAGTCGTTCTGGCCATGGTGGTCGTGTTGGGGGGGTGCTCGGCACGATCGTCGACCAGCCCGGCCGCCGCGCACCGTCCCCAGCCCCGGTCCGGCCCGGCCACCACCGCGACGCCCACCAGCACCAGCCTGGCGCCGTCGGCCACCCCGACGTCCGCTCCGGTGCCGCTCCAGTCCACCCCGGGCTGGAGCGCCCCCCTGACGTCGTTGCCGCCGGGCGGCGGGTTCACCTCGCTCTCGTGCATCTCGGACACCTTCTGCGTGGCGGTGGGTGGAGGCACCGGCGTCGACAGCGCGTCGCCGACCACCGGAGCCGGCGTCACCGTCTCGTGGGACGGGGCCGCCTGGTCCGAGCCCTCCGTGTACTTCCCGGTCCCGCCGGGCGGGGTGGTGGCCGCGCCGGTGCTTCCCGTCATCTCGTGCACGGCCGGGCCGTCGTGCGCCATCGTCGACGGGTCCGGCCACATCAGCACCGGCGACGGCACCAACTGGTCGGCTCCGGTGCCGCTGGTGGCCGCACCGGTGCCGGCGCCCAATCCGGTGGACCCTGGGCCCGGCCATGCCGGCTCACGCGCCGCGGCCATTTCCTGCCCGAATTCGACGGTCTGCGCCGTCACCGACAACACCGGACAGGTCGTCGCCGAACGGAATGGGAGCTGGCTCACCCCCCAGACCTTCGGGGACCCGACCCGGGCAACCTCCCTCTACCAGTCCGGCCGGGTGGGGATCGCCTGCCTCGGCAACTCGTTCTGCACCGCCGTGGTAGGCGCCTCCGTCCTCGACTGGGACGGCACCACCTGGTCCGAGGAGTCGACGCCGTGGACCGCGGCGCCGGTGGCCGGCCCCACCGATGTCGCCTGCCCCACCACCCACCTGTGTGCCATCGTCGAAGGCCCGAGCCTCTGGGTGCACAACGGTGCCGCCGGATGGTCGGGGGTCGGCGCCATCGACCCGGGTGGCGTGCTCGACGCCATTTCCTGCCCGGCCGCCTCGTTCTGCCTGGCTGCCGACACCGCCGGGAAGGTGCTCGCCTGGAACGGCTCCTCGTGGTCGGCGCCCCGACAGGTCATTCCCCCGGCCGTCCAGTACACCGGGACGGGCACGTCGCTCTCGTGTCCGACCGCCCAGTTCTGCATGCTCATGAACGGCGACGGGGACTACGCCACGTACTCGGCTCCCACCCCGACCACGGGCTAGGGGTGGACCGGCTCCGCCCGCTGTGACCTCCACCGGCCCGACCCGTCCCGGCTCCCGATCGGGTCGGGTCCGGTCACACCTCGAGCCCGGCCATGGCGGCCAAGGCGGTAACGGTGCGCCAGTTGCGGGAGGTGGCGTTACAGCCCAAGCGCCGCTCGAGGTAGGTGTTGTTGAGCTTGGTCTGGCCGTAGCCGCCCGGGCAGTGGAGATAGACCTCCTGGCCGATGACCGCCGCCTGGTCCTTCCCGAATCGACCGGCGTCGGCCGCCAGTGCCTGGACGGCCTCGGGATCGGGCGCCCCGGCCAGGAAGGTGACGTGCAAGGTCTTCGGGTCGAGGTGGCGGTGGGCAAAGGGGTTGCGGGCCAGGACCTCCTCGAACTCTGCCTTGCTCCGCACGATCACCGGCACCGACACGTCGAGCTCCGAGGACAGACGCTCCTCGATGGTCCGGCCGACCGCCCTCGGTGACCCGCGGCCGGTGAGGACGACGTTGCCGCTCTGCACATAGGTGGCCGCGTCGCCGTAGCCCGCCGATGCCACCAGAGCGCGCAAGTCGCCCATGCCCACCCGGTTGCGACCGCCGACGTTGACACTCCTCAGCATGGCCACGTACGTCGACACGGCGTCGATCGGAGGGATCGGTGGACCGGGGCGGCGGCCTACTCCACCGTCCAGGTGGAGCCGGAGCGCAGGAGCGCCTGGAGGTCACCCTCGCCCCGCTTGGCGGTGGCCTCGGCGATCTGGCGGGACATGGCGGCGCCGTAGTCCGGGCGGTCGACGTCGCGGAACACGCCGATGGGTGTCGGCTCGTAGGGTCCGCGTGACAGTCGGCTCAGCTGGAAGGCCAACCCGGGATTGTCACGGTGCTCGTCGTGAACCAAGAGGGCGGCCTCCCCGACATCGGCCACCTCGACCACTTCGACCGACCCGTCGTTGTGGAGCACCACGCCGTGCTCGCCCTCCGCCCCGAAGCGGATGGCCTCGCCGTGGACCAGCGGAATGAGCATGTCGGAGCGCTGGTCCTTGCCGGTGATCTGCTCGAAGGCGCCATCGTTGAAGACGTTGCAATTCTGGTAGATCTCCACGAATGAGGCGCCGACGTGGTCGTGGGCCCGCCGGAACGTCTCCATCATGTGCTTGCGGTCCATGTCGTGGGTGCGGGCCACGAATGACGCCTCGGCACCGAGAGCCAGGCTGAGCGGGTTGAACGGTTGCTCGAGCGAGCCGAACGGCGTGGACTTCGTGACCTTGGCCACCTCGGACGTCGGTGAGTACTGGCCCTTGGTCAGCCCGTAGATCTGGTTGTTGAACAAGAGGATCGTGATGTCGACATTGCGGCGGAGTGCGTGGATCAGGTGGTTCCCCCCGATGGAGAGCGCGTCTCCGTCACCGGTCACCACCCACACGTCCAGGTCCGGGCGGGTCGTGGCCAGCCCGGTGGCGATGGCCGGCGCCCGCCCGTGGATCGAATGCATGCCATAGGTGTTCATGTAGTACGGGAAGCGGGCGGCACACCCGATGCCGGAGAGGAACACCGTGGTCTCGCGGCGCACGCCGAGCTCGGGCATGAGCATCTGTGCCGCGGCCAGGATCGAGTAGTCGCCACAGCCCGGGCACCAACGGACCTCCTGGTCGGAGGACCAGTCCTTGCGGGTGGTCACGGGCACTGACGCCGCTTCCGCCTCGGCGGGGACGACATCGGTCATCAGTCGGACACCTTTGCGTTGCCGGCCCACCCGACCCGGCCGTTCTCGCCGGTGGCGGTGGCGGCCACCGGTGCTCCCACGCCCCCGCCCGGGGGCTCCGCCCCCTCGATCTGCTCGAGGATGGCGGCCTCCATGGCTGCGGCTCGGAACGGTATGCCCTGGACCTGGGTGAACGACACCGCGTCGACCAGGAACTCGGCCCGCAGCAACCGGCTCAGCTGGCCGAGGTTGACTTCGGGAACGAGCACCCTCCGGTAGCGGCCGAGCACCTTCCCGAGGTCGGCGGGGAAGGGGTTGAGGTGGACCAGGTGGGCGTGGGCCACCCGGTGGCCACGGGCCCGCACCCGGCGCACCCCGGCGGCGATGGCCCCGTACGTGGATCCCCAGCCGACGACCAGCACGTCGGCGCCCTCCTCGTCGTCCACGTCGGTGGGCGGGATGTCGTTGGCGATCCCGGCGATCTTCGCCGCCCGCAGGCGGGTCATCCGCTCATGGTTGGGGCCGTCATAGGCCACGTTGCCCGATCCGTCCGACTTCTCGAGACCGCCGATGCGGTGTTCCAAGCCGGCCAGCCCCGGCGGGGCCCAAGGCCGGGCCAGGGTCTCGGCGTCCCGGATATAGGGCCAGAAGATCTCGTTGCCGTCGGGATCGGTGTGGTTCGGCTCGGAGGCGAACCCGGGATCGATGACCGGGAGTTGGGCCAGTTCGGGCAAGCGCCACGGTTCAGTGCCGTTAGCCAGGTAGCCGTCGGACAGCAACATGACCGGGGTGCGGTACTTGACGGCCAGGCGCACCGCCTCCATGGTGGCCTCGAAGCAGTGAGCGGGCGTCTTGGCCGCCACGATCGGGAGCGGCGCCTCGCCGTGGCGGCCGTACATGGCATGCAGCAAATCGGCCTGCTCGGTCTTGGTGGGCAGACCGGTGGACGGCCCCCCGCGCTGGATGTCGATGATGAGGAGGGGAAGTTCGAGGCTGATGGCCAGACCCATGGTCTCCGACTTGAGATCGATGCCCGGCCCCGAGGTCGTGGTCACGCCCAACGCGCCCCCGAACGCCGCCCCCAGGGCCGCACCGATGCCCGAGATCTCGTCTTCGGCCTGGAAGGTCCGCACGCCGAACTGCTTGTGCTTCGAGAGCTCGTGGAGGATGTCGGAGGCGGGCGTGATGGGGTAGGTGCCGAGGAACAGCTGCAGGCCGCTCTGCGTGGCCGCGGCGATGAGTCCCCAGGCCGTGGCGGTGTTGCCGGTGATGTTGACGTACTCACCCGGCTCGAGGGAGGCCGGGCGCACTTCGTAGGACGACTCGAACAGCTCGGCCGTCTCCCCGAAGTGGTAGCCCGCCTTGAAGGCCCGCAGGTTGGCCTCCATGACCAGGGGCTTGCCGGCGTACTTCTGCTCGATCCAGCTGAGGGTGGCCTCGGTGGGACGCGTGTAGAGCCAGCTGATCAGCCCCAGGGCGAAGAAGTTCTTGGAGCGTTCGGCGTCACGGGGCTTGACACCGGCGTCCTTGGACACCTCGGTGGTGATCGAGGTCATCGGTACCTCGTAGACGGTGTAGGCCGCCAGGGTTCCGTCGGTCAACGGGTCGGCGTCGTAGCCGGCCTTCTTCAGATTGCGCTCGTCGAACGCGTCGACGTTGACGATGACCGTGGCCCCGTTGGCCAGCCCGTCGAGATTGGCCCGGAGCGCGGCAGGGTTCATGGCCACCAGCACATTGGGAGAGTCGCCCGGGGTCAGGATGTCGTGGTCGGAGATGTGGACCTGGAACGCCGACACCCCGGCGAGCGTTCCGGCCGGGGCGCGGATTTCCGCCGGGAAGTCCGGGAAGGTAGCCAGGTCGTTGCCGAGCAGGGCGGACATGGTGGTGAACCGGTCACCGGCCAGCTGCATGCCGTCCCCCGAGTCTCCGGCAAACCGGATCACCACGCGATCCAGCATCTGGGGCGACTTCGGATCGGTGGTGGTGTCGGACACCATGCTCCTCTTCGTACTGATGTGCTGCTCGTATGCGCTGCTCTGGTGGGCTGCTCTGGCATCCGAGCTGCTCATCCGGGGCGCTACGACGAGTCTACCGTCGGGCCCCAGAACCGTAGCGATAGCTCGGGTCGGGATGGAGTGATACCCGTGGCCGGCGCGCTCTGGGCCATGGCCCGGCGCCGGTCCGGAGTCAGGCGATGGTCACCGATTGGTCGAGGTAGACGTCCTGGATGGAGTGGATCAGCCCCGCACCCTCTTCAATGGGGCGCTGGAACGCCTTTCGACCGACGATGAGCCCGGCGCCCCCGGCTCGCTTGTTGATCACTGCGGTCCGAACCGCCTGGGCCAGATCGTCTGCGCCCTTCGACTCCCCGCCGGAGTTGATCAGCGGGATCCGGCCGGCGTAGCAGTTGACGACCTGCCACCGGGTGAGGTCGATGGGGTGCTCCGAGGTGAGCTGGCTGTAGACCAGAGGATCGGTCTTGCCGAACTTCAGGGCGTTGTAGCCGCCGTTGTTCTCCGGCTGCTTCTGCTTGATGATGTCGGCCTCGATGGTGACCCCGAGATGGTTCGCCTGGCCCGTGAGGTCGGCGGACAGGTGGTAGTCGGTGTCCCCCTGCTTGAAGGCCGAGTTGCGCAGGTAGCACCACAACACTGTGAACATCCCGAGGCGATGGGCCTCGCTGAACGCGTTCGACACTTCGACGAGCTGCCGGTCGGCTCCCTCGGAGCCGAAGTAGATGGTGGCCCCGACCCCGACCGCTCCAAGGTTGGCGGCCTGGCTGACGCTGGCGAACATCACCTGGTCGTAGGTGTTCGGGTAGTTGAGAAAGTCGTTGTGGTTGAGCTTGACGATGAACGGGATCCGGTGCACGTAGCGGCGCGACACGATGCCGAGACCCCCGAGCGTGGTGGCGATGGCGTTGCAGTCGGCCGCGATGGCCAGATCGCACAGCCGGGCAGGATCGAAATAGGCGGGGAATTTCGAGAAGCTGGCCGCGGCGGAGTGTTCGATGCCTTGGTCGACCGGCAGGATCGACAGATAGCCGGTTCCGGCCAGGCGGCCGGTGTTGTAGATCGAGGCGAGGTTGCGCAGCACGGTCGAGGGCCGGTCGGAGTCGCGGAAGACCCGCTCGAGGTGGTCGGGCCCGGGCACCGTCAGGTGGTCAGCCGGAAAGGCCTTGGCCACGTGGCTGAGCAGCGAGTCAGCCTCGTCGCCGAGCAGTTGTTCGAGGTTCATGGGGGAAAGCCTAACGGGCGG
The DNA here is from genome assembly GCA_963727075.1 of uncultured Acidimicrobiales bacterium. Classification (GTDB taxonomy): domain Bacteria; phylum Actinomycetota; class Acidimicrobiia; order Acidimicrobiales; family RAAP-2; genus Bog-756. The sequence continues at coordinate 472,951 of CAVSET010000006.1, read as the reverse complement.
CCCGCGCCCGGTTCGCCGGCCGGCGGGGACGGCCCGGAGGGCCGAGTGACTCGAGCCGCTCGTCCACGTCGTAGGCGTGGGGGTCGGCGTCGCTGATCCGGAGGAAGAGCTCACGGGCCTTGGCCAGGTCACCCGAGCGCTCCATGAGATCCCCCAGCACATACCACTGGCGCAGGTGCCGCTCGGCCGGGTTGCGCACCCGGCGGCCGGCGCCGGCCTCGACCAGCAGGGCGACCGCACCGGCCAGGTCGCCCCGGTCGGCGCGGGTCCCGGCCAGCACCAGCCGACCCTCCGAGAGGACCTCCGGATCGGGTGACCCCTGCCGGAGTTCGGAATAGAGCGCTTCGACCCGCTTCGGCCGCCCCAGGGCGCGCTGGCAGTCCATGCGGACCGGGTGCTGGTCGACCGAGCCGGTGAGGGCTCCGTATGCCTCGAGGTTGATCAGTGCCGCCTTCCAGTAGCCCTGGTGGTAGTGGCTGAGGCCGAGCAGCTCGCGGGCGGACGGGGCGTCGGGCACCAGGTCGGCCACGGTCTTGAGGATGCGGGAGGCATCGCGGTACCGTTCGCGCTCGTAGGCGCCCATGCCCGCCGCCATGCGCTCGCTGACCCGGGCGCGGAGGTGGCTCCAGTCGGGGCCGGCGGCCGAGGCCAGCTCAGCCGCCACATCGGGCGCCAGCCCCTCAGGCACCCGCTCCTTCCGGCGTGCGACCGACGTCGGCGCCTCGGACCGGGACGGCGTGCCCCGGTCCCCGCGGTCGATGCGTTCCCATCGTTCGGGCACGAACTCGTCGGCACGGGTCTTGGCCCGGCGGCGGCCCTCGGGCGTGTCGGAACCGGGACGTTGGTCCGGTCCGTTCGACGCCCGCACCGCGCTCGCCCCCCGTCGGGCGACACTCCCCCAGCCCTTGCGCACTACCGGCCCGCGGTCGCGAGGACCGGCGTCGGGCCGAGAGGCCCGACCCGGGTGTGGGCTCGGGGCCCTCCCGGTGCGGGCCCGGGCCGCCGCCGGCGCCGATCGCCGTCCCGCCGGACGTCCGCGTCCGGTGGCGCTCGGCCGCTCGGTTCTGTCGCCGCCCGGTCTCGGTCGTCCCGACCTGTCTCGGTGGCTCGACCCCCCTTGGCTCGAACCTCTTTGGCTCGACCCAGACGAGACCCGCTCTTGGCCTGGCACCGCCGACTTCCGTTTGTCGCCCCCGGGTCGGGCCGGCTTCCCGCTCCGCTCCGAGCTCGCCTTGGCACGGCCCGGCCGACCCGGACCCGGTTTGGCCGTCGCGGGCCGACCGCTGGCCCTGCCACGGCGCGGAGAACCAGAGGGAGTGCGCGGCGGCATAGGAGACGAGCTTACTGGCGAAGGCCGCAACTCCCGAGATCGGTGCCGACTCGATCGGTCCCCTTCGGCGATCGGAACGCTTCTCAAGGTGCCCGCCCCGACATGGACCAATGGCCGGCCCCCCTACCGGAAGATGACGACAGGCCGAACGTCACATCTATCCGGGAAATGACAACGCCCCCGATCCGGGGGCGTTGTCAGAGAAATCCCGGCGGCGTCCTACTCTCCCAGGGGGCTACCCCCCAAGTACCATCGGCGCTGGCGGGCTTAACTGCCGTGTTCGGAATGGGAACGGGTGTCTCTCCGCCGCCATGGCCACCGGAAACTGTGCGCTCTGTTCCGGGACGGCAGTGCCGTACCTCGGCCGGACGGGTGCGACCGTCAGCGGTCGCCCCTGAGCGTTCCATAGCGAGCACGAGCAAGTTTCCAAGCCCTCGGCCGATTAGTACCGGTCAGCTGAATGCGTTGCCGCACGTACACTTCCGGCCTATCAACGTGGTCGTCTGGCCACGGGCCTTACCAGGTTTACCCTGTGGGAGATTTCATCTTGGAACGAGCTTCGCGCTTAGATGCTTTCAGCGCTTATCCCACCCGAAGGTCGCAAATCAGCAGTGCCCTTGGCAGGACAACTGACACACGAGAGCTTCGTCCATCCCGGTCCTCTCGTACTAGGGATAGCCTTCCTCAAATCTCCTACGGCTGCATCGGATAGGGACCGAACTGTCTCACGACGTTCTAAACCCAGCTCGCGTACCGCTTTAATGGGCGAACAGCCCAACCCTTGGGACCGGCTTCAGCCCCAGGATGCGACGAGCCGACATCGAGGTGCCAAACCTTCCCGTCGATATGGACTCTTGGGGAAGATGAGCCTGTTATCCCCGGGGTACCTTTTATCCGTTGAGCAACGGCGCTTCCACAAGCAACCGCTGGATCACTATGCCCTGCTTTCGCACCTGCTCGACTTGTAGGTCTCACAGTCAAGCTCCCTTGTGCCATTGCACTCGACGGCTGATTGCCAACCAGCCTGAGGGAACCTTTGGGCGCCTCCGTTACGTTTTAGGAGGCGACCGCCCCAGTCAAACTACCCACCTGACGCTGTCCCTGATCCGGATAACGGACCGAGGTTAGGGTTCCGGCACATAAAGGGTGGTATTTCAAGGTTGACTCCACACTGGCTGGCGCCAATGCTTCAAAGTCTCCCACCTATCCTACACAATATGAACTAAAACTCAACAGCAAGCTGTAGTAAAGGTCCACGGGGTCTTTCCGTCCTGATGCAGCTAACGAGCATCTTTACTCGTACTTCAATTTCGCCGGGTCTGTGGTTGAGACAGTAGGAAAGTCGTTACGCCATTCGTGCAGGTCGGAACTTACCCGACAAGGAATTTCGCTCTAGTTACTCCCCATGTCGCCATGAGGCTAGGACCATATCTTCTTCTCAGTAGTCGAACTGAGAGGGCTGGCGTATGGCCTCTGAGGATTCCAGATACCGCGACGGCCGCCGACGATTCATTGTCTGGGTGATGCCCGCAATCCGGACCAGACCATCCACCAAAACGTGGACACCCTCCTCCATCATGCGAACGACCATTGCAAACTTTATGAAGTCAGCTTTCTTTGCTGTTACCAGTGGGTTTGCTTCGAAAAATGGAGCAATGCAACCTGACAAATCAGCCAACCTCCTTACCGTGAAACGGCAAAGAGACTCTCGATGATTGTCATGACGGTCATTTCGACCGACCTGGCCACATCCAAAAAACTGCTTCAGCTGGTGCATTGCACCCACGCTCTTCTCTCCCTGAACCACTGTGAAGGCCGGTTGGACTTGCCAACCGATTCGACACGTGCGGTTCCGAAGATAGGAACACTGAAGCAGCCTTCACCGTCGACGAAGCCGACGACCCACTGCGCGGCAACTGGCCTTTCCTGCTGATTGTCCGCACCGATCGGATTTTCACTACCCATGCGACAACCCTATGAAAGGGGTGTGACATGAATGAGTACCGTCGGATGCTCGGAGTTTCCAGCATATAGCCAACTGCACTATGCGAGATCACTCTCGCTAGGGGCAATCCCGGGCACGATTCCGGGTGATTACCTTAGGACCGTTATAGTTACGGCCGCCGTTTACCGGGGCTTAGGTTCAGAGCTTCGCCCGAGGGCTAACCCTTCCCCGTAACCTTCCGGCACCGGGCAGGCGTCAGAGCGTATACATCGTCTTACGACTTCGCACGCTCCTGTGTTTTTAGTAAACAGTCGCTTTCCCCTATTCTCTGCGGCCCCTTCAGACTCGGAACGCGAAGTTCGTCATCCTAGTGAGGCCCTCCTTCTCCCGAAGTTACGGAGGTATTTTGCCGAGTTCCTTAACCACAGTTCTCCCGATCGCCTTGGTATTCTCTACCCGCCCACCTGTGTCGGTTTGGGGTACGGGTTCCGTGTCAGCTCGCTAGAAGCTTTTCTCGGCAGCATGGGATCAGTGACTTCGCCTGGTGTGGCTCGGCATCGCGTCTCGAGGTTACGAGGCCCGGATTTGCCTAGACCTCCCTCTACACGCTTACCCCAGGACAACCAACGCCTGGGCTCACCTACCCTCCTGCGTCCCTCCTTCGCTTTCCGCCACCGGGTCGGTCGGTTCGCCCCGAAGGGCAGCCCCTTAGGACTCCGGTATTGGAATGGGCGCGGACACGGAAGTACTGGAATATCAACCAGTTGTGCATCGACTACGCCTCTCGGCCTCGCCTTAGCTCCCGACTTACCCTGGGAGGATTAGCCTTCCCCAGGAACCCTTGGGCTTACGGCGGAGGGGTTTCTCACCCCTCTCTCGCTACTCATACCAACATTCTCACTCGACCGCGCTCCACGACGGTTTCCACCACCGCTTCTCAGCAGGATCGACGCTCCCCTACCACTCCCAACCCGTGACTCCCAAGCGAATGACGACACCGACCGCGGCAAGCCGCATACGGCATCGAGACTTGGGCGGACTGGAAATCCGCAGCTTCGGCTTTTGACTTGAGCCCCGTTACATTGTCCGCGCAGGACCACTCGACCAGTGAGCTATTACGCACTCTTTCAAGGATGGCTGCTTCTGAGCCAACCTCCTGGCTGTCTTTGCGTTCCCACATCGTTTTCCACTTAGTCAAAAATTAGGGGCCTTAGCTGGCGGTCTGGGCTGTTTCCCTCTCGACTAACGAAGCTCATCCCTCGTAGTCTCACTGCCAGGCTCTAAAGCATCGGCATTCGGAGTTTGATTGGGGTCAGTAAGCTTGTAGGCCCCCTAGCCCATTCAGTGCTCTACCTCCGATGCTGAACGCCTGACGCTGCACCCAAATGCATTTCGGGGAGAACCAGCTATCACCGAGTTTGATTGGCCTTTCACCCCTAACCACAGGTCATCCCCCCTGTTTTCAACCAGGGTGGGTTCGGCCCTCCACGGGGTCTTACCCCCGCTTCAGCCTGCCCATGGCTAGCTCACTCGGCTTCGGGTCTACGGCATGCGACTCATGCGCCCTGTTAAGACTCGCTTTCGCTTCGGCTCCCCCTCGCGGGTTAACCTCGCCACACACCGTAACTCGTTGGCTCATTCTTCAAAAGGCACGCCATCACGGTCGGCACAAAGTGCCGACGACGCTCTGACTGATTGTAAGTCAACGGTTTCAGGTACTATTTCACTCCCCTCCCGGGGTACTTTTCACCTTTCCCTCACGGTACTAGTTCACTATCGGTCGCCTGTGAGTACTTAGCCTTACGAGGTGGTCCTCGCAGATTCACGCCGGCTTTCCCGGATCCGGCGCTACTCGGGAAATCCGATCGGAGTCCAATGTCTTTCGCGTACGGGGCTGTTACCCTCTGCGGCACATCTTTCCTGGATGCTTCCGCTAGACCATTGAATTTGTAACTCCGTGAAGGTTCTGATGCACCTTCTATCGGCTCCCACAACCCCGGGTTGGCAACGCCATCAGGCTTTAACACCAACTCGGTTTAGGCTCATCCCGTTTCGCTCGCCGCTACTCAGGGAGTCACTGTTGTTTTCCTCTCCTCGGGGTACTGAGATGTTTCAATTCCCCCGGTTCCCTCCGCTGGCCCTATGCGTTCAGGCCAGGGTGACACCCCATGACGGGTGCCGGGTTTCCCCATTCGGACGTCCACGGATCCACGCTTGGTAGGCAACTCCCCGTGGCTTATCGCAGCCTCCCACGTCCTTCTTCGGCTTCAGGCGCCAAGGCATTCGCCGTTGACTCTTTATAACTTGGAGAACATAGATGCTCGTGCTCGCTATGGAATTCTCAAGGGGCGCACAGCGCGCATGCAGGGCGCCTTCACCGACAACTGGTCGGAGTCGAGCGCCGCACGGCGGGCGGGAGGCCGGTGCGAACTCGTATTACGAGCTGCCGGCGCCGCGTCGGAGGGGTGACACGTCGTCCCGCGCCACCAATGGCCCGGGACGAGGGTCGCTCCCTCAAAACGGAATAGTGATGCCCGCAATCAACCGCATGGACCACAGCCGAGCGCACGGGACATCAACGATGTGCGGTGCACCAAGGGTGGGATATGGCTGACAGCGAATAGCCAGTGATCGACTAGGAGTGTCCGGGCTAAATGCTCGGACATTGACTCCTTAGAAAGGAGGTGATCCAGCCGCACCTTCCGGTACGGCTACCTTGTTACGACTTCACCCCAATCACCGACCCCACCTTCGACGGCTCCCTCCACAAGGGTTGGGCCACCGGCTTCGGGTGTTGCCGACTTTCGTGGTGTGACGGGCGGTGTGTACAAGGCCCGGGAACGTATTCACCCCGGCGTTGCTGATCCGGGATTACTAGCGACTCCGACTTCACGCAGTCGAGTTGCAGACTGCGATCCGAACTGAGACTGGCTTTGGGGATTAGCTCCTCCTCGCGGATTAGCGACCCGTTGTACCAGCCATTGTAGCATGTGTGCAGCCCTGGATATAAGGGGCATGATGACTTGACGTCATCCCCACCTTCCTCCGAGTTGACCCCGGCAGTCTCCTACGAGTCCCCGCCATTACGCGCTGGTAACATAGAATAAGGGTTGCGCTCGTTGCGGGACTTAACCCAACATCTCACGACACGAGCTGACGACAGCCATGCACCACCTGTGTAGGACCCCGAAGGACACCGTATCTCTACGGCTTTTCCCTACATGTCAAACCCAGGTAAGGTTCTTCGCGTTGCATCGAATTAAGCCACATGCTCCGCCGCTTGTGCGGGCCCCCGTCAATTCCTTTGAGTTTTAGCCTTGCGGCCGTACTCCCCAGGCGGGGCACTTAATGCGTTAGCTGCGGCACAGAAACCGTCGATAGGTCCCCACACCTAGTGCCCAACGTTTACGGCGTGGACTACCAGGGTATCTAATCCTGTTCGCTCCCCACGCTTTCGCTCCTCAGCGTCAGTATTGGCCCAGACCACCGCCTTCGCCGCTGGTGTTCCTCCTGATATCTGCGCATTTCACCGCTACACCAGGAATTCCGTGGTCCCCTACCAAACTCTAGCCATGGCAGTATCGAATGGCGACTCCAGGTTGAGCCTGGAGGTTTCACACCCGACTTGCCAAGCCGCCTACGAGCTCTTTACGCCCAATAAATCCGGACAACGCTTGCCCCCTACGTATTACCGCGGCTGCTGGCACGTAGTTGGCCGGGGCTTCTTCTGCAGGTACCGTCATAATCGTCCCTGCTGAAAGAGGTTTACAACTCAGAAAGCCTTCGTCCCTCACGCGGCGTTGCTGCATCAGGCTTTCGCCCATTGTGCAAGATTCCCCACTGCTGCCTCCCGTAGGAGTCTGGGCCGTGTCTCAGTCCCAGTGTGGCTGATCGTCCTCTCAGACCAGCTACCCGTCGACGCCTTGGTGAGCCGTTACCTCACCAACAAGCTGATAGGCCGCGAGCCCCTCCCGAAGCGGAATCCATTTCCTCACCAAACCATGCGACTCGGTGGGGACATCCGGTATTAGCACCGGTTTCCCGGTGTTGTCCCGGTCTTCGGGGCAGGTTGCTCACGTGCTACTCACCCGTTCGCCACTTGATCTTCACCAGTATTGCTACCGGATGGATCTCGTTCGACTTGCATGTGTTAGGCACGCCGCCAGCGTTCGTCCTGAGCCAGGATCAAACTCTCCGTTGAGATCTCGTCCGGTCTTGCGACCGTCAGAAATCGAAGAGCCGACCTCGAGGAAAACTGACCTCGCGGTCAACTTGAAACTGGCAGAGAACAGACATTGTCCGTTCAATGCTCATTGACTGCGACCTCGGGTTTCCCCGCGGTCGTCCGCACTGACTTTTGGCTATCACTATTCCGTTTTCAAGGAGCGACCGGGCACACGCCTGGTAGGCGTCGATGCCGGGTTTCCCGCAGTCAGAGGCGAGCGCCCCGTTCTGTCGGCTCCTGGCGACGCCCTTACGGGTCGTTCACCGGGACTATCAGAGTAGTCCGGCTGACCTGGGCTGTCAATCGGCCGTCCCGGCTCAGACCCCCCCGGCCGGGGCACGACAGGGCGTCTCCGACCTGGTGTTCCAACGGGGCATCCGGAGCCCCTGCTCGGGTCAGTAGCCGTAGCCGCCCGAGCCCCCGGCCCTGGTCGTGGTGGTCGTCCCCCCGCCGGCCGTCACCGGCGACCCCGAAGTGGTGATCACGAACCAGGTGCTGCCGACGCCCTGGCCGGTGGCATCACCGACCTTCTTGTCACCCATGTAGGTGTAGAGGGGCATCCCCTTGTAGGTGACCTGGATCGTCCCGTCGGCGCGGGTGATGGTCCCGAGCTGCCCCCTGGCCAGGCCCGCTCCGCCTGCCGGCGTGGTGCCGGCCGGCACGACCACGGGGGCCCAGATGGAGGCGCACGTCCCGGTGCAGTTCGACTTGCCCGTGCTGTCCACCGTGAAGTGGTACAGGGTCATCCCTGAGCTGTTGACCAGCACCGTTCCCAAGCTACCGGCCCGGGCCAGGGTCACGGTCGCCGGGCCCGAGGCCGACGTGGCCGTCGTCGAGGAATTCGCCGTGGTCGTCGTGGTCGAAGAGGACGAGCCCGAGCTGCAGGCCGCAGCCACCAGCACGAGCAGGCCAAGGGCGCCCGTAGCCAGCCAACGCGACCGGGACGAGGACCTGCCCTGTCTTTCCTTCTGCCTGACTCCCATGTTTTCGAACCCTTCTGCCGATGTTCCCCGGTACTCACTGTCTATCCGGTACTACGCACCAGGGGCGTCAACAGTTTGTTCGGGGCGGCGTACCGCCTCCTGACCTCGGGTTCCTCCGGAAGTCCGGCTGGCCAGGCGTCGGATCCCGGCCGACCGGTCGGCCAGCGCATCAGCCGAACGTGAAGTCGTAGGCCTCTACTCCCGGAGAGGCCGCCAAGGTGAGCAGGGCCCGCTGCGGGGACGAAGAGGCGACCAGCTGGTACAGCTTGGGCTCACCGCCCACCTGGACCGTCCGATCCGGATGGCCGCTCGACCGAGACGACGACGGAGCCCGAGCCGCCGAGGACGAGATAGACGTCCTTCGCCTCGAAATTCAGCAGCAGCGTCGCCCCCGGCCCCGCCGTCGAGCTCTCGCTGCCGATGGACCATCGGCCGTTGTAGGCGTATTCGTCCTGGGGGATGGCCGAGGGTGCCTGGTAGACGGCCACCATGTCCTGCTGGATGGTCTGGCCGGCCAGGTTCGCCGGATGCTGGTACCCGAGGTAGGACTCCGGGGTGGTCTGCTCGGTGGGGGTGATGTTCGGGACGTCGGTGGCCGCCGGCAACGATCACCCGGGGTCGGCCGCCACCAGCAGGTGCCTGATGAACGACTCGGTCTGACCGTACTGGCCTTCCCCGAAGTCGACGTGGCGGACGTGGCCGGTGGCGTCGATGAGGTACTCGGCCGGCCAGTACTGGTTCTGGTAGGCGTTCCAGGTCGAGTAGCCGTTGTCGATGGCGATGGGATACTCCACGCCGAGCTGCTTTGCCCCTTGTGACACGTTGGACACCACGTGCTCGAAGGCGAATTCGGGCGTATGGACGCCGATGATGGTCAGACCGGCCTTGGCATAGGACCGGTTCCAGGCTTCGAGATGCGGAAGGGTGCGCTGGCAGTTGATGCAGGAGTAGGTCCAGAAGTCGACCAGGACAACCCGGCCCTGGAGCCCGCCGATCGAGAGCGGCTCCCCGCCGGCGTGTTGAGCCAGTGCGAGATCCCGGTCAACGCCGGGGCGTTCCCACATTCCTGCAGGACCGGACTGGCCGGCGGCACACGAGGCCAGCGCCCCGGTGGCGCTCTGCCCGGTCACGCCGGCCAGTGCCCGTCTGGCCGAAGCACCGGCCTCGATGTGGCTCTGCAGCACCTCGGTGTACCCGGGCACGGCCCGCTGCAGCCCGTCGGTCAGGTTGAGGCCGATGACCAGCGCGGTGGCGACCAGAGACGGCGCCGATGATCCGCCGCGCCACGGCCGCCCGCGACCGCACCAGACGCATCCGGCCGGCCAGCCGCTGGCCGAGGAGGGCGAAGATGAGCAGCGGGACGGCGACGCCAACGGCGAAGGCGGCGGTCAGCAGCACCGCCGGACAGGCCGATCCGGTGGCTGGCGCTCACCAGGGTGATGGCGGCGAGCACGGGACCGGCGCAGGGCACGAAGACGAGGCCGAGGCTCAGCCCGAGGACGAACCCGCCCGCTTCGGTGTGCTGGCGCCCGCGGCGCCAAGGCGCTGAACGGCCGTTCGAACGCGTCGCCGAGGGGCGGCATGACCAGACCGAAGCCGACGAGGCCGAGCACGGCCAGGCCGATCCAGCGCAGAGCGTCCTGAGGCAGGCCGAGCAGGCTCAGCAACCACGACCCGATCAGGGTGAAGACCGAGAAGCTGAGCACCAGGCCGGCGACGACCGCCATCGGACCGCCGGGCACGGCAACCGGGCACCGCGGCGCGGCTATGGCTGTCCCTGCTCCCCGGCGCCGGGCGACCGCCGCCGCTGCGGGTTGCGCGAGCCCGGCGCCCGCCGCCGATGCCAACGCGGTGCCGGTGCCGCCGCCGGCGCCGACTGTGGCCACGGCGGCCACGGGCGGATCGGGTCGTCGGGCCAGGCACGGATCGGCCTCGTCCAGCCCGCTCGCCGCCCCGGCGGCGAAGATGACCGGCAGCACCGGGATGATGCAGGGCGAGATGCCGGCGACCAGGCCACCGAGGAAACCGATGACAATGAGTGTGACCACCACCTGGTCAGCCTGCCATCGCGCGGCCTCGCATGCACCGTCAGGGTCGGTCGGACCTTCGCACGTCGGCGGGGGATCGACCGCCCAGATGCACGCCGGGGTGGGCTACTCGGTGACCGGCATGCGGTCGCGGTCGAGCCTCGAGCTGGTCGAGGAACCGGGCCATCTGGACCCTTACCGCTTCGGGTCCGGCACTGCCGGGCGTGGTTCGGCGGGTCACGGCACACCCGGCTCGAGCAGCGGGACTGCCTTCGCGCCGAGCGCCGGGTGGGCCTCGACCAGCTCGGCCAACGGCACATGGCGCTCGATGAGTCCCGCACCAGGCCGCCGACGACGGCATGGGCCTGGCGGAAGGGCATCCCCTGCTCCACCAGCCACTCGGCCAGGTCCACGGCGGCCACGGCCTCGCCGTCGGCCGCCTCCTGCATCCGGGCGGTCGACGAAGGTGACCGACGAGAGCAGGCCGGCCAGCGCGGCGAGGGCCAGATGGGTCTGCTCGACCGAGTCGAAGAGGGGCTCCTTGTCCTCCTGCAGGTCGCGGTTGTAGGCGAGCGGCAGGCCCTTCAAGGTGGCGAGCAGCCCGGTGAGGTTGCCGATGAGCCGGCCCGACTTGCCCCGGGCCAGCTCGGCCACGTCGGGGTTCTTCTTCTGCGGCAGCATCGAGCTGCCGGTGGCATAGGCGTCGGCGAAGCACGGCGAAGCCGAACTCCTCGGTCGACCACAGCGACCAGTTCCTCCCCGATGCGGGACAGGTGGACGCCGAGCAGCGCCAGATCGAAGAGCGCCTCCACCACGAAATCCCGGTCCGACACGGCATCGAGCGAGTTCTCGAATCGGCCCCGGAACCCGAGATCGCGACGCCACGCCGTCGGGGTCGAGCGGCAGCGAGCTGCCGGCCAGCGCCCCCGCGCCCAGCGGGGAGACGTCCAGCCGGTCCACGGTGGCCAACAGGCGGTCGACGTCCCGCGCCAACGCCCAGCCGTGGGCCAGCAGGTGGTGGGCGAGGAGCACCGGCTGGGCGCGCTGGAGGTGGGTGTACCCGGGGAGGTAGGCGTCGCCGGCGTCCCGGGCCCGGTCGGCCAGCACCTCTTGGAGGGTCACGATCTCCGCCGGCCACGCGGCGCAGCTCCCGCTTGGTGAACAGGCGCAGATCGGTGGCGATCTGGTCGTTTCGACTCCGGCCGGTGTGCAGCTTGGCCCCGACATCGCCGGCGATCTCGGTGACCCGGCGCTCGATCGAGGTGTGGATGTCCTCGTCGCCGACGGCGAACTCGAACGACCCTGAGGAGAGCTCGCCTTCCACCTTGTCCAAGGCGGCGAGCAGCGTGACCACCTCGTCCTCGGCGAGGAGGCCGCTGCGCCCGAGCCCACGCACGTGGGCCCTCGAGGCGGTGAGGTCGTCGTCGGCCAGCGTGCCGGTCGAAATGGAGGCTGCTGGAGTACTCGCATCACCTCCTCGGCGGTGCCATCGCCCAGCCGGCCGTGCCAGAGGGTCATGGCGCCGGATCGGCCTGTCGGCCGGTCGCCACCCCGGCCCTCCTGGACCGCCGACCAGGTGGCCACGCCCAGGCCCCAGAGGCGGACGAACCCTTCGGCATCCTGGTGGCGGAACGTGTCGGTCGAGTCGTACGTGGCCAGTCCATGGTCGTACAGGCCGACCGGGCTGCGCCGCCCCACCACCCAGCAGCGCCCGGCGTCCAGCCGCAGCCGCACCTCACCGGTCACATGGCGCTGCGACGTCCCCGAAGAAGGCATCGAGGGCCTGCTTGAGCGGCGAGAACCACAGGCCGTCGTAGACCAGCTCCGACCACCGGGGCTCGAGCCGGGCCTTCTCGTGATGGAGGTCGCGCTCGAGCGTGAGGTCCTCGAGGTCCGAGTGGGCGAGGAGGAGGGCCAGGGCCCCGGGGCACTCGTAGGTCTCACGGCTCTTGATGCCGACTCGTCGGTTCTCGACCATGTCCAGGCGGCCGAACCCGTACGAGCCGACGATCCGGTTCATCTCGGCGATGAGCGGCAGCGGGTCGAGCGCCTTCCCGTCCAGCGCCACCGGCACCCCTGACTCGAATCCGACGACGAGCTCGGTGGGTTCCGTGGCGGTCGGTCGGGTCATGGTGTAGACGTCCTCGGGGGGGCGGTTCCAGAGATCCTCGATCACGCCGCACTCGATGGCCTTCCCCCAGAGGTTCTCGTCGATCGAGTACAGCTTCTCCTTGGTCACGGCGAGAGGGATGTCCCACTTGGCCGCGTAGTCGATGCAGTCCTCACGCGACAGCCCCCACATCCGGGCCGGGTGCCACCACCTCGAGGTCCGGGGCCAGCGCCCGGGTGCCCGACCTCGAAGCGCACCTGGTCGTTGCCCTTGCCCGTGCATCCGTGGGCCACCGCGGTGGCGCCATGCCTGCGGGCCTCGGCCACCAGGTGCTTGACGATCACCGGTCGCGACAGGGCCGAGACCAGCGGGTACTTCCCCTCGTACTTGGCGTTGGCCCATCAGGGCAGGCACGCAGAAGTCCTCGGCCATCTCGGAGCGGGCGTCGACCACCACCGCCTCGACCGCCCCGGCGGCCAGGGCCCGGCTGCGGATGGCCACCCAGTCCTCCCCGCCCGACTCCGAGGCCTGCCCCACGTCGACCGCCACCGCCACCACGTCGACGCCGTTGTTCTCGATGAGCCACCGGACCGCCACCGAGGTGTCGAGCCCTCCGCTGTATGCCAGCACGACCCGTGATCTCATGATCTACCCCCTGTCTGCGGTGGTCTTGTTGCCGGCGATCTCGTTGCCGGCGATCTCGTTGCCTGCGTCGGTCTCGGTGGCGTCGGTCTCGATGCCCGGCGCGCCCCGGCCGGGTCGGCGACCCGTCTCCGGCGGGACAAGGGCTGGCGGTCCGCCCAGGGGCCGTCCAGCCCGGCGACTTCGGCGAGACGCTCGGCGACGGCGGCGCCACCCGACGGCTCCGACGTCACGACCAGTACGGTGTCGTCCCCGGCCACCGTGCCGATCACGCCGGGGAACCCGCTCCGATCGAGCGCCGATCCTACGACATGGGCCGATCCCGGAGGGGTCCGGAGCACGACCAGGTTCGCCGAGCAGCGGGCCTCCACCACCCATTCGCCGAGGACCCTCCGCAGATGGTCCTCGGGTGCCACCTGCTGGGATGGGAGCTCGGGCAGCGCATAGGCGGTCTCGCCACCCGGGAGCCGGACCTTCAGGGCGCCGAGCTCCTCGAGGTCCCGGGAGACGGTCGTCTGGGTGGCCTCGATTCCCTCACCGGCCAGCAGTTCGACCAGGTGCGCCTGGCTCCCCACTGCTCTCGTCTCGAGGAGCTTGGAGATGCGGTGCTGGCGCTGGTGCTTGGTCATCGGCGACCCTCCGGGGGGCGCGGAACCGGGCTCGACCCTGGGTCGGGCTCGGGCGTGACTCCCCGCACCCACGCCAGCAGGCCCCGCATGGCGTGCATCCGGTTGGCCGCCTGCTGCCAGACCACGCTCTGGGGACCGTCGACGACCGCGGCGCTGATCTCCTCGCCCCGGTGCGCCGGCAGGCAGTGGAGGATGACGGCATGGGGCGCCGCCCCCGCCAGCAGGGCCTCGTCCACCGAGTGGCCGGCGAAGTCGGCCAGCCTGGCCTCGGCCTCTTCTTCCTGGCCCATCGAGGTCCACACATCGGTGTAGACAGCGTCGACGTCGGCGACGGCCTCAGCGGGATCGGCGGTCAGCACCACCCGGCCGCCGAACGACTCGACCAGGGCCACGTCCTCGGGAGTGGGCCCGTACCCGTCGGGTGAGGCCACCCGGGTGGCCACCCCCGTCATCGATGCGGCGATGGCCAACGACCGCCACACGTTGTTGGCGTCCCCGACATAGGCGAGGGTGAGGTCCGGGAGTGCACCGGCGCCAAAGACCTGGCGCAGGGTGAGGAGGTCGGCGAGGGCCTGGCACGGGTGGGCCAGGTCGGAGAGCAGATTCACCACCGGGACGCATACGCCCGCCTCGTCCAGGGCGGTCCGCATACGGACCAATGATCGGTGGTCCCTGACCCGGGCGCAGATGACCGAGTGGTAGCAGGCCAGGGTGCGGGCCACATCGGATGCCGGCTCGCGGACGTCGAGACCCACCTCGTGACCCTGGATGTACACCGGGTGCCCACCCAGGCCGACCACGGCCATCTCCGAGCTGTTGCGGGTGCGGTTGGACGCCTTCTCGAACAGGAGGGCCACGCCCTGGCCGGTGAGCACCCGGGGTACGTCGGCCGGTTCCGCCTCGGCCAGGGCCAGGACTGCCGCCAGCCCGTCGATGCCGAGGTCGTCGACCTCGAGCACGTGCCTGGTCGGGACCGGGCCGAGTCCGGCGTCGCGGGAATTTGTCATCGGTCGCCTTCCCCACCGGCCCCGGTGGCGCGGGCCAGGATGGGCCCGAGGACGGACATCGCCTGCCCGAGCTCGGCCGGTGACACCAGCAGGGGTGGCGCGAACCGGAGGACGTCGGGCCTCGGGGCATTGATGACCAGGCCGGCCTGGAGCGCCTCGCCACAGACGCGGCCGGCCACTGCGTCGGTGAGGACCGCCGCCAGGAGCAGGCCCTCCCCCCGCACCGAGTCCACTCCGGGGAGTACCTGGAGGGCGCCTTTGAGCCGGGTGCCCAGCTCCCGGGCCCGTCCCGGTGCGTCCTCGGCCTCCATGACGGCCAGGGTGGCCCGGGCCGCCGACATGGCCAGGGGCTGGCCGCCGAAGGTGCTGCCGTGGTCACCCGGGACGAAGGCCGCCGCCACCTCGCCCCGGGCCCAGCACGCCCCGACCGGCATGCCGTTCCCGAGCGCCTTGGCCATGGTCACGATGTCGGGCTCCACGCCGAGGTGCTGGAAGCCGAACCACCGACCCGTCCGCCCCAGCCCGGTCTGGACTTCGTCCACGATGAGCAGGATGTTCCGGTCGGAACAGAGCTGGCGCAGTCCGGTGAGATAGTCGGAGGAAGGCACCACCACCCCCGCCTCGCCCAGCACCGGCTCCACCATGACGGCGGCCACCCGGCCCCGGTCACAGGCGGCCTCCATGGCCGGGAGGTCGTCGTAGGGGACGTGGTCGAACCCGTCCGGCAGCGGCAGGAACGCCTGCTGCTTGTCCACCTGGCCGGTGGCCGCCGAGCGCGGCGAGGGTCCGTCCGTGGAAGGCGTCCCAGGTGCTGACCACCGCGAACCGGCCCGCCCCGGCCCATCGGCGGGCCAACTTGATGGCGCACTCGTTGGCCTCGGCCCCCGAATTGGCGAAGAACACCTGGCCCCCGGCCCGCTCGGAGCCACCCCCGACCAGACGGTCGAGCGTGGCCGCCACCTCCGGCCCGATCACGTTGCCGAAGAGGTTGGAGACATGGCACAAGGTGCGCGCCTGCTCGGCGACGGCGTCGGCCACCACGGGGTGGGCGTGTCCGAGCGAGGTCACCGCCAGCCCGGAGAGGAAATCCAAGTACTGACGGCCACTGGTGTCGAAGAGCGCGCTGCCCTGGCCGCGCACGAAGGTCACCGCCGGTTCGGCGTAGGTCTGCATCAGGGCCGAGCGGTCGATCTGGTCCAGGGTCCCGGGTGCCACCCCGGGTTCCGGGGCGACGCCGGCCCCGGTCATGGTGAGACCCCCACCATCGTGCCCACTCCCTCGTCGGTGAAGACTTCGAGCAACAGGGCGTGGGGCGTCCGGCCGTCGAGGATGTGGGCGTGCCCCACCCCGGAGCGCACGGCCCGGGCGCAGGCCTCGACCTTCGGGATCATGCCTCCCCGGGCCGCCCCGGAGGCGACCAGCCGGTCGAGGTCGTCGGCCGTGGCCCGATGGATCAGCGTCGAGGGGTCCTCGGGGTCGGAGCGGATGCCCGACACGTCGGTGAGGAAGACCAGCTTCTCCGCCTCGAGAGCGGTGGCGAGCGCTCCGGCGGCGGTGTCGGCATTGATGTTGAACGCCTGACCGGACTGGTCCGTCCCGATGGTGGCCACGACCGGGATGAGACCCTGGGCGAGCAGCTGGTGCACGATGACCGGGTCGACGTGGACGACGTCTCCGACATACCCGAGCGATTCGGACCGGGCCGTGGCTGTGATCAGGTTGGCGTCCTCACCCGAGAGCCCGACCGCCAGCGCGCCGTGGACATTGATCGAGCTCACGATGTCCCGGTTGACCTTGCCCACCAGGACCATGCGGACGAGGTCGATCGTGTCGGCATCGGTGACCCGCAACCCATCCCGGAACTCGGTGTCCTTGCCCACCCGGGCCATGAGCTCGCCGATCTGGGGCCCGCCACCGTGGACCACGACCGGCAGCATCCCGACCGACCGCATCAAGACGATGTCCTCGGCGAAGGACGCCAGGGCGTCCGACTCGTCGACCGTCCCCCCGCCCGGCCCGGGACTCAGGACGTTGCCGCCGTACTTGACCACCACCACCTTGCCCCAGAAGCGGCGGATGTAGGGCAACGACTCGACCAACACCGCGGCCTTGTCGCCCGGAGGGAGCCCCGGCGCCGTGCCATCGGGGCGCACCGTCACGACGTGGTCCGGTTCTCGTCGATATAGCCGTGCCCGAGGTCGACGCCCATGACCACGGCGTTGCCGTCAGCCAGTCCGAGGTCGCAATGGATGTCGATCAACTGCCCGGACATGTGCCGAGCCAACGAGGCGGCGTCGTGTTCGACGGCCACCCCGTGGCGGCACACAGTCACTCCGCCATAGGAGATGGCAAGCCGTTCCAGTTCGAAGTCGACACCGGCCGACCCCAGATCGCTCGCCAGGCGACCCCAGTAGGGATCCTCGCCGTTGATGGAGCACTTGACGAGTAGCGAGTCGGCCACCTTGCGGGCCGCCCGATGGGCCTCGCCGTCCGAGCGGCCACCGGTCACTCGCACCTGCATGACCTTCGACACACCCTCGGCATCGGCCAGCATCGTCTCGACCAGGGCCGAGCAGGCCTCGCCGACCGCGTCCGCCACCACGTTTGGGTCGGCCGGACCGGCCCGCCCCGAGGCCATCAGCACCACCGTGTCGTTGGTCGACGTGCACCCGTCCACCGTCATCGAATTGAACGAGTCCCGCACCGCGCCGCGGAGGAGGTCGGCGAGCGGGCCCGGCTCGACACCGGCATCGGTGGCGAGGAACGCCAGCATGGTGGCCATGTCGGGGGCCAGCATGCCGGCTCCCTTGGCCATGCCGGCGACGCAGAAGCCGGGTCGTTCGACCAACGTCTCCTTGCGGGAGCCGTCGGTGGTGAGAATGCCGGTGGCGGCGTCCGCACCCGCCTGCGCCGACCCGGAGCGGGCCGACACCAGCTCGGGAATGGCGGGCTCGATGGCCTCCATCGGGAGCGGGATGCCGATGAGGCCGGTCGAGCAGACCAGAATCTGCTCGGCACGGGCACCGAGGGCGTTCGACACCAGCTCGCACATCCTCTCGGCGTCGGACCGCCCCCGGGCTCCGGTGGCCGCGTTGGCGTTTCCGCTGCTCACCAGGACCGCCGCGGCCCGGCCTCGTCCCGCCCGGAGGTGGTCGCGGCTGACCTGTACGGGCGGGGCGGCCGCCCGGTTGGTGGTGAACGTGGCCGCCGTGGGCACAGCCGATCCGTCGTCGGTGGCCAGGAGGGCGAGATCGAGCGCACCCGAGGCCTTGATGCCCGCGGCCCGGCCCGAGGCCACGAACCCGGCCGGGGTGGTGATGCTCACGGATAGACCCCCGCCACCGGCAGGCCGGTCGTCTCGGCCAGTCCGAGGGCGAGATTGGCGCACTGCACGGCCTGACCGGATGCGCCCTTGACCAGGTTGTCGATGGCACCCAGGGCCACCAACCACCCGGTGCGGCCGTCCACCCTCACCGTCACGTGGGCACAGTTGGACCCGGTGGTGGCCTTGGTGGAGGGTGCCTCGTCGGTGACCACCACGAACGGCTCGTCGTCGTAGGCCCGGTGCAGGATGGCCAGCGCCGCCTCGCTGGTCAGGGCCCCGGCCGTCCCGACCGGCACCGCGGGACGGACGTAGCAGGTCGCCAGGATGCCCCGGACCATCGGGGCCAGGTGGGGGGTGAACAGCACCGGTGCGCCGAGGCACTGCTCCATCTCGGGTGTGTGGCGGTGGTCGAGCAGACCGTAGGCGGTGAAGTCCTCGTCGACCGTCCCGAAGTGGAGGCTGTCCTTCGGGGCGCGGCCTGCTCCCGACACCCCGCTGGCCGCGTCAACCACGAACGGCGGCACCGGGCCGGCGTCGGGGCCGGCAGGGCCGGGGACGGCGATGACCCCCGCCTCGAGCAGGGGATGGAGGGCGAGCACGGCGGCCGTCGGATAGCAGCCGGGCGCGGCGACCAGCCGGGCCCCACGCAGGTCGTGGCGGTACAGCTCGGGGAGGCCGTAGACGAACTCGTCGAGGAGGGCCGGCGCCGTATGTGCCTCCCCGTACCACTGGGGATAGAGCGACGGGTCGCGCAGACGGAAGTCGGCGGCCAGGTCCACAACGGCGCCCACCCGGGATCCGAGGTCCGGGACGAGATGCTGGGATCGGCCGTGCGGCAGGGCAAGGAACACCAGGTCCAGCCCGTCCAGCTCGACCGGGTCGGTGGGCGAGTAGACGAGGTTCGGATACGAGGCGGCCAAGGACGGGGAGTGCCGAGCCACCCGGTCGCCGCGGTGGTCTCCCGCCGTGGCCACCGCCACCTCGAGCTCGGGATGGGCGGCACAGAGCCGAAGCAGCTCGATGCCCGCGTACCCCGAGGCACCGACCACGCCAACCTTCATCGACACTCCTTCCGGTTCCGGATTCCGGCACGGTGGGTACCGGGTGGTTCCGGGGTGACTGCAAGTATATGCATAGTTTCGCATTCTTATGCAAGGCCGGGACGTGGCGGCTCGAGCCCGCGCCTGGGCCGGGTGGGGTCGGGCGAGGGGCGGGCCGGACCTCTGACCCTTGCTCCCGCCGACGGCGCCGGGTACGGTCGGCATCCGACGCCACATCGTCCATCCGGTTCGCCGATCGCCGGGAGCGTGGCAGCGCGAGCGGCCTCATCCGGTCCCCGCGGTGGAGCGTCACGTGCCCCTTGAACCCCGGCCGAGTGCCCTCCCCCAGCCGTCCGACCGCGACGTCGACAGCGGCTTCCTGTTCACCGAGATCCTTGCCGACCTGCCCGAATTCGCGCCCCGGTACCTCGAGCTGGTGGCGGCGTGCGACGACGACCCGGGAGAACCGTTGGTCCTCGCCGAGCTGGCCGAGTTCGTGGCCGGAAGGTTGGCCGCCCTCACCGCCGAGGAAGCGACGGTGGCGCGGGCCATCGGCCTGGTCGAAGGGCTCATCGACGCCAGGCGGGGGGACGAGGTGGACTGCGAGCCGGTGACCTATGCCTTCTTCGACAGCTTCACCGTCGAGGACCGGGCCCGCCTCGCCCGGTGGCTGGGCCCCCACTCCCTCCGCCTGCTCGAGTCGCTCGAGGTGGCGGAGGCGGAGCATCACCCGTAGCCGGCACCGGGGTCAGCGCAGCTCGGCCCGGTGAGCCTGCTCGGCGGCGGCGATGGCCTTGGCTCGCAGCGTCCCGACCTCCTGGTCGGTGAGCGTGTGGTCCAGGGCGCAGAACCGGAGGTGGAAGGCCAGGCTCCGGGCGCCGTCGGCGACGGAGGGTCCCCGGTACACGTCGAAGAGATCGACCGACTCCAGCAGGTCGCCGCCGGCCTGCTTCAGCGTCCGTTCCACCGAGCCCGCCGGGATGGCATCCCTGACCACGAAAGCCAGGTCGATGTCGGACGACGGGAACTTGCTGACCGGCTCGGCCTCCTCGCTCCGTCGGGGAACGCGAACACGGTCGAGCAGGGCACCGAGGTCGAGGTCGAGCCACCCGACCCGCCGGGGCCGCCCGTCCGGGTTGATGAGGCCGAGTTGCCCGGCCAGGTAGGGGTCGAGCTCCCCCACCACTCCGAGCTCGGTCGGGAACTCGTCAAGGCCCGATTCGTCGGGCGGCCCGGACACCACGCTCGAGATGGCCGCCGAGCGATACTGGTGGAGCACCGCCGCGGCCGGGCCGAGGTGGGGGCGGTCGCCCATGACCCAATCGGCGAGGCGGAGCGCGTCGGCGATGGTGCGCCAGGCCGCCACCGCCGTCCAGGCGTCGTCCCCGTCCTGGGCGAAGATGGCGCTCAGCCGCTCCGAGCTGTCGGCGGGTGGCCCGTCCTCCGGGTCGACCGGAGGGTCCTCGGGGTAGTAGAAGACCGTCCCGACCTCGAAGAGGCGCACGTCCGGATGGCGCCGTTCGGTGTTGTGGATGACCGCCCGGACCAGGCCGGGCACCATCGAGGACCGAAGGAATCGCTCGGATTCGACCAGAGGGTTGGTCACCTGCACGTAGGGCGGCTCGAACCCGGACACCGTCTGGTCCCGGTCGGTCACGAACGTGGACGTCCAGGCCTCGGTGCTGCCCAGGCCACACAGGATGTCCTTCACCCGCCGACGGTCGCGCTGGTAGGTGGTGAGGCGCCCGGGCTGGGGCCACGACGGAGTGCGGCGGGCGATCCGCGAGTAGCCGAAGACCCGGGCCACCTCTTCGGCGACGTCGGCCTCTCCCATCGGAGCCGGGCGGATGTCCGGCCGGTAGGTCGGGACCACCACCCGGAGCGCCGGGTCCTCCCCGACCTCCGCCGGCTCGGCCTCCAGCCCGAGTGGGTGGAGGAGCCGGGCGATCTCCCCCGAGGTGAACCGGGCACCCAGGAGGGCACCGATTCGATCAGGACGGACCAGCAGCTCGAGCGGGGTGGGCACGTCTCCCTTCACGTCGAGCACGCCGGAGGCCACCGCCAAGGCAGGCCCGGCGGTGAGGGCCAACAGCTCGCAGAACCGCTCGGCCGCGGGATCGATGGCCGCCGGATCGCACCCCCGCTCGAACCGGGCCGAGGCCTCGGTTCGCAGCCCCAGTCGTTTCGAGGTCCGGGCGATGGCCATGGAATCGAAGTACGCCGCCTCGAGCAGCACCCGGGTGGTTCCCTCACCGATCTCCGAGGAGGAGCCCCCCATGATGCCGCCGATCCCCACCGGAGAGCCTCCGGCATCGCAGATGAGGCAGTCCTGACCGTCATCGCCGAGGCCCGGGCCCGAGTCCCCGAGGGCCCGCTCGAGACCGTCGAGGGTGGTCAGAACCTCGCCGGGCCCGGCCCGGCGGATCACCAGGCCGTGGCCGGACAGGCGATCGAGATCGTAGGGATGGGTGGGCTGCCCGATCTCCAGCATCACGTAGTTGGAGGCGTCCACCACGTTGTTGATCGGACGCATGCCGGCGAGGACGAGCCGTCGGGACAGCCACACCGGGGAGGCAGCCACCGCGATGCCGGTGATCACCCGGGCTGTGAAGCGCGGGCACAGGTCGAGGTCCTCCACCCGGACCGAGGCGAGCTCCTCGACGGGCGGTCCGGTCGGCCGGGCGGGCCGGGTGGTCGGGGATGCCTCCGGACCGGCCAGCTGGCGGACCTCGGGGATGGCGAAGGGAAGGCCGAGCCGGGCCGCCAGGTCCCTCGCCACCCCCGCCATGCTCCACGCATCGGGGCGGTTGGCCTCGACGGCCACGTCGAAGACCACGTCGGGATCGATGCCGAGGGCGGCGGTCAACGGCTGCCCGGGACGGACACCGTCGGCATCGTTGAGGAGCAGGATCCCGTCGCCGTCCTCGGTGAGCCTGAGCTCCTGGCCGGAGCAGAGCATCCCGTTGGAGACAGTCCCTTTCATCTTGCGACGGCCGATCTCGAACCCACCGGGCAGCACCGCCCCGACCGGGGCCAGCGGGACCAGGTCACCCACGCCGAAGTTCCAGGCGCCGCAGACCACCTCCACTCGGTCGGCCCCGTCGTCGACCACCACCCGCCGTATCCGGTCGGCTCCGTCGATGGCGGCGATCTCGACCACGCGCCCCACCACCACGTCGGCGAGGCCCTCCCCCACCATGACGATTTCCTCGACCACCAGCCCGAGATCGTCGAGGGCGGCAGCCAGGTCGGCCGGGTCTCCCTCAAAAGGGGCGAAGTCTCGTAGCCATGACAGCGGTACGCGCACAGGTCTCCTCAGTCGCCGCGGCATCAGAACTGGTGCAGGAAGCGGATGTCGTTCTCCGTGAGGGCACGCATGTCCGCGATCTGGTGGCGCATCTGCGCACACCGGTCGATACCGAACCCGAAGGCGAACCCGGTCCACTCCTCGGCGTCGATTCCCACCGCGCCGAACACAGCCGGGTCGACCATGCCGCACCCGCCGAGTTCGATCCACCCGGTCTGCGAGCATGTGCGGCAGCCGGCGCCGTGGCAGATCGTGCAGGTGACCTCGAACTCCGCCGACGGTTCGGTGAAGGGGAAGTAGGCGGGTCGGAGGCGCGAGTGGATGTCGGGCCCGAAGTAGGCCGCGGTGAACACCTCGATGGTGCCGGCCAGGTCGGCGAAAGTGATCCCCTTGTCGACCACCAGCCCCTCGATCTGGTGGAACACGGCGAGGTGCCGGGCGTCGGGAGTGTCGCGGCGGTAGCAGCGGCCGGGCATCACCGCATGGATGGGGAGCGTGCCGTTGACCACCGCATCCTCCATGAGGTGGATCTGCACCGGCGAGGTGTGGGTCCGCAACAGCGTGGTCTCGGGCGCGCCCAGATTGAGGTACAGGGTGTCCCACATCCCCCGGGCCGGATGGGCCGGTGGCATGTTGAGAGCACCGAAGTTGTACCAGTCCGTCTCGATCTCGGGGCCTTCGGCCACCTCGAAGCCCATGCCCACGAACACGTCTTCCAGCTCATCGCGGGTCTGTGTGACCAGGTGCAGGTGGCCCCGCAGCCGGCGGGGCCGGGATCGAGCCGGGGATGAACTCGGTGAGGTCGATCCGGGCCTCGGACATCTCTCGGGAGAGCTCGGTGGCGCTGATCTCCGACCGGCGCTGCTCGAGCAGGCGCTCCACGGTCGTGCGGGCCTCGTGGAGCTGTTGGCCCAACTGGCGGCGGACATCGGGGTCGAGCCGGCCGAGGCTCCGACTCGCCACGGCCAGGGGCGACTTCTTCCCCGAGACCGACGCCGCCACCTGTCGGATCGCCTCGGTCGACGACGCCGAGGCGATGGCGGCCGTGGCCTGCTCCACCAGCGCGTCCACGTCCAGCTGGTCGTTCACGGGGAGTCCTTGCCGGTCGGAGGTGACACCATGCCCGAAATGGTAGAGGCCGGCCCGGTCGCGCCCGAGCTCCGGACGGACCCACGGTCGGCCCGGCGCTGGCGGAGTGCCTCGAAGCAGAGCACGGCCGCGGAGCTGCCGACATTGAGCGACTCGGCCCGACCGGTCATGGGAATCGAGATGCGCTCGTCGAGGAGATCGCCCGTCGTCTGGCCGAGGCCGGACGACTCATTGCCGAACACCAAGGCGACCGGACGTCGCCAGTCGAAAGCGGCGTAGTCCGACCCACCCCGCACCACGGCGCCGGCGGTCACGAAGCCCCACCCCTTCAGCGTCGCGAGCACCTCGGGCGCTCCGGCCCCGGTGACCACCGGAAGGTGGAACAGCGATCCGGCCGAGGCCCGGACGGTCTTCGGATTGGTCGGGTCGACTGTGCCGTCGCAGCAGATCACCGCCTCGACGCCGGCGGCGTCGGCCGTCCGGATCATGGTGCCGGCGTTGCCCGGGTCCCGGATGTCGACGCACACCACCACCATCGACAGGCGCTCCACATCCTCGAGCCGGCCGGGAACGTACCCGACCACGGCCAGGATCGGCTGGGACGTCACCGTGTCGGCGATCCGGTCGACCACCCCGGGGCCAGGTCGAAGACCCGAGCGCCGGCCGAATAGGCCCGCTCGAGGACCTCGCTCACCCGCGCCCGGCCCGGCCCCCCGGCGCCACATAGACAGCCTCGACGGCCACGCCGGCGTCCAGTGCGGACGAAAGCAGCGCCTCCCCTTCGACCACCAGGGACCCCTCCGAGTGCGTCGCAGGTTGCCGCTTTCGAAGGAGTTGCCTGACACGACGGACCCGACGGTGGGTGAAGGCGAGCCCGTCGAGGTCAGGGCGCGGCCTCGGCGCTCGGTCGCGACCGCTCACCAGTGCGTCGTTTGCCACCCGCACCAGCGCGGTGAACGCCTCGGGCTCGGTCACCGCCAGGTCGGCGAGCACCTTGCGATCGACCTCGACATCGGCCCGGTGGAGCCCGGCGATGAAACGGCTGTAGCTGGTCCCGTTCAGGCGGGCCGCGGCGTTGATCCTCTGGATCCACAGCTGGCGGAAGTCCCCTTTGCGGGCGCGGCGGTCACGGTACGCGTACTGCATCGAGTGCATAACCTGCTCGTTGGCGGCGCGGAACGAACGGCTCTTGTTGCCGTAGTATCCCTGGGCCTGCTCGAGGACGGCTCGATGGTGCTTCTTGGCGTGTACGGCGCGCTTGATTCGGGCCATGAGGAGCTCCTCCTGTGATGGTGGCTTGTCGAATGTTCGGATATGACGGGGCGCGGTCCGGGCGGCTGCGCCCGACCCGGCCGGAGCGGGTCCGCCTGCCGCCGAGGCCGCTCGGTTGGCCCGGCCTATGGCGGTGGACCGGTGCTAGCGGCCGAGCATGCGCTTGACCTGGCGAACATCGCCTGAAGCAAAGTCCGCCTCGTGGCCGAGGCGGCGCTTCCGGGCGCTCGATTTCTTCTCCAGCAGGTGTGAGCGGAACGCCTTGCGACGCCGCAACCGGCCTGTCCCGGTCACCTTGATCCGCTTGCGGGCGCCGCTGTCGGTCTTCATCTTCGGCATCGTCTCATCCCTCTCCTTCGCTCGCCCCGCCGGGCGGCCCCTCGTCACCGGACGGCTCGGCGGCCGGTCGCCGATCTGGCCGTTCATCGTGGTCGCGGCTCCCGTCGCTGACCCGCCGTCACCGGCACCGAGCCGTTGGACCTCGTCACCGGGCGGGGCCAAGCCCCGCGATGCCGCCGATTGTTTGGCCCGCTTGTCTGGTGCCAGCACCATCACCATGTTCCGGCCGTCCAGCCGTGGTACGGACTCGGACTTCCCGATCCCGTCCATCTGTTCGGCGATCCGGTCGAGGATCCGCTTTCCGAGCTCGGGATGGAAGACCTCGCGTCCCCGGAACATGATGGTGACCTTGACCTTGTGGCCCTCCTCGAGGAACTTGGCCACCTGCCGGGTCTTCGTGTCGAAGTCGCCGTCGCCGATCTTCGGCCGGTACTTCATCTCCTTGATGCCGACATGGACGGCCTTGCGTCGTGACTCCTTGGCCCGCTGCGCCGCATCGAACTTGAATTTCCCGTAGTCCATGATGCGGCATACCGGCGGGTTGGCTCCCGGCGCCACCTCGACCAGGTCCAAATCGAGCTCGTTGGCGATGGCCAGTGCTTCGGGCAGCAGCTTGATGCCGAGCTGCTCCCCATCGGGGTCGACCAACCGCACCTCACGGGCCCGGATCCTGTCGTTGATGCGAGGTTCAGTGGTGATGGTGGCTGCTATTCGACTTCACTCCTCTCTTCGGGTCACGGTTCCCCCGTGACCTCGTCGAAGGAGCGGAGCCCACCGCCGGTCCCAGCCATACTGGCGACCATCGGTCCCATTGACCCGACGCACCTGTCCGGCACTTCGTGCCGAGCATCCCCGTGGCCGGGTGGGGGTCTTCGACCTCGAGACCCCGCTTCCTCGTCTATCAGTGCTTTAGGCTACCAGTCGTGAGCTCCTTGTGGACACCCGACGGCGAGCGGCCTGTCGGGCCAGCCCGCCGGATCCGGTGCCGCAGGCGGCGCCGGCGGCGCGCCGGTCGAGGCGGTGGCACCCCCTAGCCCCGGACGAGACGGACGAGGAGGCTCTGGCCGAATCAGGTGGCGGCCATGCGTGCCGAGCTGGCCGACTCGCCGGCCGAGGTGGTGGTGGCCAACCACTGCTACGGGCTGTTCGAGCTGGCGGCGGTCTACCTGTCCCAGCAGCCGGCGCTGCTCGACCATGCTCGCCTGGCCATCGATGCCCTGGGCAGCCTCGTCGAGCGGCCTCGAAGGTCGCCTGGGGGACGCCGAGCCGCATTGAAGGACGGCCTCAGCCAACTCCGGTTGGCCTTTGTCCAGATCGAAGGAGCCAAGCGAGCCGGAGCCGATGTGGCGACGGGCGTCGGCGGCCAACGGAGGGGCGTCGGGTGGCGGTGCCGAAGCAACCGGGGCCGGGAGCCAGGCCGCAAGCGAGCCCGACGGAGACGGGTGACCGCAGGGCCCGATCACACCCCGAGCCAGCGGTCCGGTCCGCCTCCACCGACCCGATCGCCCGGACCCATCGACCGCTCCAGGGTCCGGAGCTTCATCGGCCTGTCCATCGGACTGGTCGGGCCCCGGGCCAACCTGGCTGTCTCGGGTGTGCTCATCACGCTCTACGTGCAGCAGCGGGCCTCCGGCGCGCTGGCGGTGACCTTTGCCCTCACCGCCAACCGGTTGCTCAGCTGGCTGACCTACCCGATAGCCGGTCGGCTGAGCGACCGCACCCGGACCCGGGTGGGCCGGCGCACTCCCTACATGGCCGCCAGCCTGATCGCCATGGGTCTGGCGACGTGGATGTTCACCGTGGTGAACGGGTACTGGCTGCTCGTGTTATTCATCGTCATCGCCCGGCAGGCCGCCGCCATCTTCACGCTCACCAACGTGGCCGTCGTCCCCGAGGTGTTCGGCCGCAGCCGGTGGATCAAGGCTCTGCTGCTCACCACGGTGCTCGGCACGGTGGCCAGCCTGGCCATCAAGGGCACGGCCATCGCCACGTGGAAGCAGAGCCAGCCCTCCACCTGGAACCTGCCGTTCCGGCTCGACGCGGTGATTCTGGTCGCGGTGGGTCTCCTGGTACTGGCGTTGGTCCGCGAGGCACCGACCGCCACTTTCGGCGCCGAGGCGGATCGGCGTGAACGGGCCCGGCCCACCCGGGCCGAGCTCCGCGACATCCTCGCCGGGCCCAACGCCAAGGTGCTGGTGGCCGGTTCGCTGCTCTTCTGGTCGGGAGTGGGCTCGACCGCCTATGTGGCCATCCTCTTCTTTCAGCGGGTGCTCCATGCCGGGGCCAGCGCCCAGACCGTGGCCGGTCTGGCCACCGGGCTGCCGGTCTTCCTCATCGGGATCGCCCTGGGCATCCCCCTCAGCCGCAGGCTCTCACCCATGCAGCTGGCGGTGGGGGCACCCTTGGTCGGCGCCGTGCTGGCCGGGGTGCAGTACTTCGACACCCATCTGTGGCAGGCCGTGGTTCTCAGCTACATCGGCGCGCCGCTCATCGGCGCGTACATCATCGTCCTGGCGCCGCTCCTGCTCCAGCTCTTGCCACGGGCCGGCGGGCTCGGCCAGCGGCTCGGCGTGCTGTTGGCCCCGTTCAATCTGTGCAGCGTGCTGCTCGCCTATCTCGCTGCCCTGACCGTCGACGCCACCGGCAACTACCGGCTGATCTGGCTCTTCCCGGCCGCCACCGGGTTGGCCCATGCCATCGTGAACTGTTGGCTCAAGTACCCGGCCCGCACCGCCACCAGCCCCGACATGATCAGCCGGCTGTGGGAGTGGAGCGTCGTGCAGGCCGAGTCCATGTCCGAGACCGGGATCGTGACCGGGCTGCTGGCCGCCCCGGTGCTCGGCGTGGTGACGAAGGAGGACGCCGACAGCGCGGTGGTCATCGACATGGCGCGGAACGTCTTGGGCAATCCCTACGCCGAGGTCGACGATCCTGACGGTGCCCCTCGCCGCCGGTCGAACGAGGCGATCCGACCGGTCAGTCCCCGTCGGACGGTGGCACTCTCGGGGTCACCGGCGTCCGCCAGGTGGGCGGGGGGCCGGGGGTCGGCTTACCGATCGGCGACCAGAAGTCCGGCCTCGGGCCCTCCGGCTCCGCCGGGGCGCGGGAGGGCGCCCCTCGGCCCGGCGACGGCGGAGACGACATCGGCCCGGCCGCGGCCGGAGCCTCGGAGGGGGGCGACGGCCCGGTACCACCTGGCGGGGTGGGCTCGGCGGGCCCGCCCTCCACCGGGACGCCCGGGGCGCCCGAGTCGGGCACCGGCCTGGGCTCCGTCTGAGGCTGGTCCGTTCCGGACGGGCCGCCCGGGGCGGTCACCCCATCCGGGCGAACCGGCGATCTGCCGCTGGCGTCCGGACCGTTCCCGGGGGCGACCGTCGAGCCGGGGGCCACCACGCCCGGCAGCGGCCGTACCGATCGCGCCTCCAGGCGCCCGAGGCGGCCGGCCGAGACGACGAAGGCCACGACCGTCCCGGCCTCGATCCGGCGCGAGCCGTCCGAGATCGCCGTGCAGTGGAACGACACGCGCCGTCCCGGCCCGTACCGGACGATGCCGATGCCCCGGTCCTCGTCGAACTCGACGACCGACCCGACCAGCGGTTGGCCCCGGACCGGAACGAGACGGTCAGCTCCCGTCGACGTTCCCGACGTCAACCCAACTCCTCGAGGGACGATCTCCTCAATGGACGATCTTCCAGTCAATGGACGATCTTCGAGAGGGCGAGCTCGATGATGTCGGTGGCCCCCCGGTCCTTGAGCGCCGGGATCAGGACGTTGATCTCCGATTTGGGCACGACCGTCTCGACCGCGAACCCCCCTCCCCCGAACAGCTCCGACACGGTGGGTGACCGCAGGGCCGGGAGGACCTCGATGACACCCGGGAGCTGCTCGGCGGGCACATTGAGCTTGACCAGCACCTTGCCGCGTGCCTCCAGCGCACCCTGGAGCAGGGTGAGCAGCTGCTCCATGGCGTGGCGCTTCTCGGCGTCCTTGGCCGCCGTCGGGTTGGCGATCAGCTCGGTGTGGGACACGAGAAGGGTCTCGACGATCTTGAGCCCGGCGGCACGGAGGGCGCGCCCGGTCTCGGTGATCTCGACCACGCAGTCGGCGATGTCGGGCACCTTGGCCTCGGTGGCGCCGTAGGAGAGGCTCACATCGGCCCGCACTCCGTGGCGCTCGAGGTAGCGGCGGGTGAGCTCCGGGTATTCGGTCGACACCCGCAGGGCGCCGTCTGCCCCGGTCGCCGCCCGGGCCAGGTCGGCCACCGAGGACACCGGGGAGCTGGTCGGTACGGCGAGGACCACCCGGACCGGGTTGGTCGTGGTCTTCGAGTAGTGGAGGACGCCGAGGGACGTCACGTCGCTGCTTCGCTCTTCCACCCAGTCGCGACCGGTGATCCCGACGTCGAACAGCCCGCTGGCCACGTACAGCGGGATCTCCTGCGGGCGGAGGATGCGCACCTCGTCCACCCGGGGATCGTCGATGGTCGCCCGGTAGTCGACCTCCGACGACCGGGCGAGGGCCAGATCGGCCGTGGCGAACAGCTCGAGCGTGGCCCGCTCGAGCGAGCCCTTGGGCAGGACGATCCGGAGCATCAGCGCCCCCCGACCGAGAAGCCCAGGCGCGGGCTCGCCGCCGCTTCCGACACGCCGTCGAGCACGGCCGTCATGGCCACGGCGGTGAGGGCGGCCTCGCGGCCCTTGTTCTGCTCCCCGGGTTCCGACCGCACCAGGGCCTGGTCGACCGTGTCGGTGGTGAGCACGCCGAAGACGACCGGGACGCCGGTGTCGAGCTGCACCCGCTGCAGACCGGCGGCACACTCGCCGGCCACGAACTCGTAGTGGCCGGTGTCCCCCCTGATCACCGCGCCGAGGGCGATGACCGCGTCGACCGAGCCCGACTGGGCCAGCCGCAGCGCCGACCAGGGGCAGCTCGAATGCCCCGGGGGCCCAGGCCACCACCGGCGCGGGCCAGGTCGCCACCGGACTCCTCCAAGGCGTCGAGCGCACCGGTCAACAACCGATCGGTGATCCCCCCGTTGAACTCGGCACAGGCAAAGCCGGCCCGGAGCCCGCGACGGGCCGCGCCGATGTGGCCGTCGATCGAGGTGCCGACCCGCCTCGCGGCCCGGTCCTTGGCATCAGGCGGAAGCCGGGTGCGGTCAGAGGACGTCATCGAGACCTTCGAGCAGATGGCCCATGCGCTCGCGCTTGGTCCGCAGGTACTCGATGTTCTCGGGCGTCGGGGTGGGCTGGATGTTCACCCGCTCGACGATGTCGAGGCCGAATCCCTCGAGGCCTCCGTACTTGGTGGGGTTGTTGGTCATGAGCCGCATGGTGGTCACGCCGAGATCGACCAGGATCTGGGCCCCGATCCCGTACTCGCGGGAGTCGGCGGGCAGCCCCAGCTCGAGGTTGGCGTCGACGGTGTCGAGGCCCTCTTCCTGCAGGCTGTAGGCCCTGAGCTTGTGGGCCAGGCCGATGCCTCGTCCCTCGTGGCCGCGCAGGTAGACCAGCACGCCGCTGCCGTGCTCGTTGATGGTGGCCATGGCGCCGTGGAGCTGCGGACCGCAGTCGCACCGGAGCGAGCCGAACACGTCTCCGGTCAGGCACTCGCTGTGCACGCGAACCAGCACGTTGGGCCGGCCGTCGACCTCGCCCTTGACCAGCGCCACGTGGTGCTCGCCGTCGAGCACCGACTCGTAGGCGAAGGCTTTGAACTCGCCGAAGTCGGTCGGGATCCGGGCTTCGGCGATGCGCCGAACCAGCTTGTCCTTGCGCCGTCGGTAACGGATCAGGTCGGCGATGGAGATGAGGTGCAACCCGTGCTTGGCCGCGAATTCCACGAGCTCGGGCAATCGCGCCATGCCCGTCTTGTCCTCGCTCACCACCTCGCAGAGCACACCGGCCGGTGACATCCCCGCCGCCCGGGCCAGGTCGACGGCGGCCTCGGTGTGACCGGCTCGCTTGAGGACGCCGCCCGGGCGGTACCGGAGCGGGAAGATGTGCCCGGGTCGGTTGAGGTCGGAGGGCCGGATGTGAGGATCGGCGAGCGCCTTGATGGTGGCGGCGCGGTCGGACGCCGAGATCCCCGTCGAGGTCCCGTGGCGGTAGTCGACGCTGACGGTGAAGGCGGTCCGCTGCACCTCGGTGTTGGCCGTCACCATGAGCGGCAACTCGAGGTGCTCCACCCGCTCCGGCGTGAGCGGGACGCAGATGAGGCCGGAGGTGTGGGCGAGGAAGAAGGCGATCTTCTCGGGCGTGACGGCGTCCGCCGCCATGATAAGGTCACCCTCGTTCTCACGGTCCTCGTCGTCGACCACCACGACGATCTCCCCACGGGCGACGGCCGCGATGGCGTCCTCCACCGAGGAGAAGGGGGTCGGACCCTTGTCTGGCTCTGTTCTGCGCATCTCGCCCGACTCTGCTCGGCTCACTGTCCTGCTTTCATCGATTCGCCCAGGCCAGTGGGCTTCCCACCCGGTGGACCTTCTTCTATGTCGGCCCTCACGGAGCTGGCCTTAGGTATTTCTGGAGTCGACCGGCCAGCGCCTCAGGAGCATCGGGAAGCAAATCGACCCTCAAATCGCCTCCCAGGCTAGTCACCGACTGCCGCCGACCCCGCCACAGCCGGTCGAGGCTCGGCGCGCCGGGGCCGGCGAACAGTGGCCGCCCGTCGTCACCGCCGAGCAGTGCGGGCGCCAGGTACAAGACGTAGCGGTCCACCAGTCCGGCGGCGTGGAACGCGTGCGCCACCCTCGCCCCGCCTTCGACCAGCACGTCGAGGACTCCTCTCCGTCCGAGCTCGTCGAGCACCGCCCCGAGCTCACCCTCCAGCTCGATGGCCGGCTCGGCGGCGGCGCCGGCGGGCGCCCGACCGAGGACCACCCGGGTCGGTTGCTGGTCGGGCCCTCGGAAGAAGGGATCGTCGGGACGCAGGCGAACGGTGAGGGACGGGTCGTCGGCCCGGACCGTGCCCGCGCCCACCAGCACCGCGTCGGCCCGGGCCCGCAGGCGGTGGGCGTCGAGGCGCGCCGGCTCCCCGGTGATCCAACGACTGCTCCCGTCCGGGGCGGCGATGAACCCGTCCAGAGTGGAGGCCAGCTTCAGCGTGACCCCGGGCCGGCCGGTCCGGCGGTGCTTGAGGTAGCCGGACAGCTGGTCGGCGACCGGTGCGCTCCTCCATGCCCACCTCCACCTGCACACCGGCCGAACGCAAGGCGTCGATCCCCTGCCCGGCGACCTGCGGATCGGGGTCCTCAACCCCGACCACCACCCGGCGGATGCCCGCGCCGATGATGGCGTCGGTGCACGGCGGGGTCCGTCCCTCGTGCACGCAGGGCTCGAGGGTCACGTACAGCGTGCCGCCTCGGGCGTCACGGCCGGCCGCGTCGAGGGCGACCACCTCGGCATGGGGTCCCCCGGGGGGAGCGGTGGCCCCCACGTACCAGTCGGCCCCGCCGTTCCCGCCGGGGTGCACCGCGGCCCCGACCCAGGGGTTGGGAGCGGTCAGGCCGCGGACGCGCTCCGCCGCCTCGAGGGCGCGGGCCATGCCCTCGGCGTCGCGCCGTTCGGCGTCCTGCCGGCCACCGGCACCGTCCCGGTCGGTCAGGGCCCGTCGCCCGTCACGGCCCCGACCGCCGCCTCGAGGATGCCCCGGGCCTCGTCCAAGGGATGAGGCCGCCCGAACACCGCCGAGCCGGCCACGAAGATGTTGGCGCCGGCTCGAGCGGCATCCACCACGGTGTGGTGGTCGATGCCCCCGTCGACCTCGACGTCGACGGGCAGGCCCCGCTCGGCGACGGCATCCCGCACTCGTCGGACCTTGGGCATCACCTCGGCGATGAACGACTGGCCGGCGAAGCCCGGGAAGACGGTCATGCACAACACCAGGTCGACCTCGGACAGGTAGGGCTCGACCGCCTCGAAGGGTGTGTCGGGATTGGCGGCCAGGCCCACCCGCAGGCCGAGCTGGCGCATCTGGGTGATGAGCTCGGATGTCCTCCCGACCTCCACGTGGACGGTGCACCCGTTCGACCCGGCGTCCCGGAAGGGCTCGAGGTAGCGGTCGGGGTCGGTGATCATGAGATGGGTGTCGAAGTAGAGATCCGTGTGCCGGCGCAGGGAGGCGACCACCGGCGGCCCCATGGAGAGGTTGGGGACGAAGTGCCCGTCCATCACGTCCATGTGCAGCCAGTCCGAGGCCGGTGCCACCTCGGCCACCGCCTCCGACAGGAGGCCGAAGTCGGCTGACAGGATCGACGGCGCAACGCGCAGGTCGGTCGCCGCGGGGTGGGGCTGCATGGCGGGTGTGAGCCTATCGGTGACCTCGGTACCGATCATGGCCCGAGTCGTTCCTCGGGCCCCGGTCTGGCCCCCCGCAACCAGTCCGCCGCGCTCATGGGCCGCCTCCCTTCCGGTTGCACCGAGAGCAGGGCAACGTGGGTCCCTCCGCCGGCCACCACGGTGGACCCGTCGAGCGTCCCGGGGAGGCGTCCGTCCTGACGCTCACCGAGGCCGGGCACCGGCGCGGCCTCGACAGCGCGCCGCACTCCGAGTCGCCGGCCGCGAAAGGTGGTCCAGGCGTGGCCCACCCGGATGACCCGTCCGATCTGCACGGCCGTCTGTTCCCAGTGGATCTCGAGCTCGCCGGGGAGGATCTTCTCGGCGTAGGTCGGGACGCCGGTCTGGTCGCGCGGCACCGGCAGGCCGGCCACGCCGTCGGCCAGGTGCACCTCGAGCAAACCACAGCCGAGCTCCACCAGGCGGGACCGAAGCTCGGCCGCGGTTTCGTCATCGCCGATGCCCGTGTCGGCCTGGGCATAGATCCCCCCGGTGTCGAGCCCGGCCGCCACCGCCATCAGGCACACGCCGGTCTCCGAATCGCCTTCGAGGATGGCCCGCTCCACCGGGGCGGCGCCCCGCCATCGAGGGAGGAGGCTGAAGTGCAGGTTGACCATGGGCAGCACGTCGAGCAGGGCCGAGGGGATGATCCGGCCGTAGGCCACCACCACCCCGAGCTCGGCGCCGACCGACACCACGTCGTCGAGCCGGTCGATGACCTGCAGGCCGAGCTCGGTCGCCGCCGCCTTCACCGGGCTCGGCTGGAGAGCGCTCCCCCGCCCCCGCCGCCGATCGGGCCTGGTCACCACCATGGCCACGTCGTGCTCGGCGGCTACCAGGGTCCGGAGCGGCGCCACCGCCGCATCGGGAGTGCCGAGAAAGACCAGCCGGGCCATGGGGGCCGACGCTAGGTCAAGGGCCGGTCACACATCCCGATCGCTGCCGGCCGAGACCAACTTGGCCTCCATGGCCGTCGTGTCGAGGCCGAGCGAGCGGTCGCGGAGGACACGCAACGCCTGACGCCGCAGGTCGTCGTCGAGACGTTCGAGCATGAGGACCCCGTCCAAGTGGTCGACCTCGTGCTGGAAGACCCGGCCGAGGAACTCGTCGGCCTCGATGGAGAGCTCCCCGCCGTCGAGGTCGTAGCCGCGGATGTGCACACGGTTGGGGCGCACGATGCCCAACCGGAGGCCCGGGATCGAGAGGCAGCCCTCGTCGTAGTACCACTCGCCCTCGAGCTCGACGATCGACGGGTTGATCATCGCCTGGGGGCCCTCACCCACGTCGTAGACGAAGAGCCGCTTCTGCACCCCGATCTGGGGGGCGGCCAGCCCCGCCCCCTCCGAGTCGTACATGGTCTCGACCATGTCGTCGACCAGGCGGGCCAACGACCCGTCGACCTCGTCGACCTGGCGGGCCGTCTGCTTCAGAACCGGGTCGCCGTAGGTGCGCACGGGGTGGGCGGACATGCCCCCATTGTACGGTGCGCCACGGGGACGGCCACCGGCCCGGCCTACCGGGCCCGGCACGTGTGGCGCGGCACCGCTCAGACGTCGGCGGGGTCGATCTCCACCCGCACCCGCCCGGCCGGACGGCCGTCGGCGGCCAACGCGTCGCACAGCCGTCGGTGGTCGGGGGCCCGGACCAGCCACCGGTCGGGCTCGAGCGATGACACGCTGATGCCCCGGTGCCGGCCGAGCCCTTCGGCGAGCTCGGTTGCGCCCGGACCGCGCACCACGCACGAGCGCGCCAAAGGGTGGGAGACCGAGGCCCAGGCGGAGGGCCCGCTCGGGCGTGGTCAGCAACCCGGGGTCGGCCCGCTCGGCGGCGTGCAGCACCTCGTGGTCCGGGATCCGGGTCTGGACCAGCACCCGACCACCCCGGTCACGGGTCCCGACCAGCCGGGCCGCTCGGGCCAGCAGGGCCAGTGACTCCTCCCCGGCCAGGAAGCGCGGGGCCAACAGGTGCTGATCGAACTCGAGGAACGCCACGGCGTCGACCCGACCGGCGACCCGGTGGAGCGCAGCCTCCGTCCCGACCACCAGCCGGGCGGAACTGGGCACGTCCGGCGCCGAGCTGCCGGTGACCTCGACGGCCTCGACACCGGTCAGCGCCGAGAGCTCCTCGGTGACCCGGGTCACCCCGACCCGGAGGGACTTGAGACGCGACGAGTCGCATTCGGCACACACCGCGGGGCGGACGTCACCACATCGTCGGCAGCGCAACGATCCCCCGGCGACCAGTTGCGCCATGGCGCCCCCGCACCGGGTGCAACGGGCCAGCGACCCGCACAGCACACAAGCCAGCAGGCGGATCCGGCCGGTGCGGTTGAGGACGCACACGGCCCGGCCTTCGGGCTGCTCGAGGATCCCGTGCAGCATCCGGGCCAGTCGTTCGGAGAAGAGCCCGGTACGGGGGTCGTCCCCCGTCCGGTCGACGACCTCCACGGTGGGCCAACCGCGCCGCTCGAGGGCCCGGTCGGTGGTCACCAGCCGGGCCGACTCGGTCAGGGTCACCGGTGGGCAGGGCGAGAGGAGCACGACCGGGGCACCGTGGCGCCGTCCCCGCTCGACCACGACGTCGACCGCCGACCAGGTCGGCGCCCGTTCCTCCCGGTAGGCCTCGTCATGGGCATCGAGGACCACCACGCCCCGCAGCCGCTCGATCGGGGCCCAGGCTCCGGCCCGGGCGCCGACCACGGTGCCCGTCCCCGACGAGGCCTGTTCCCACTGGTCGGGCAACCGGGCGACGGGGACTCCCGTCCGGGCCAGTCGGTCGGCCAGCTGGGCGGCCCGCACCCGTGACGGGGCGAGCACGAGGATGCCCCGGCTCCCGATGCGGTGGATGACCTCGCTCACCACCAGGGTGGGGTCGAGCGCGGGGGCCAGGCGCACGACCGACGCCGACCCCGACCGGGCCAGGGCGTCGACCACGATGGGCACCGAGCCCCCGCCCGGAGAGGGAGGGACCATGGTGGCGGGCGGCGGGTGCCTCGGCCCGGGCCGGACCACTCGGGGTGGGGAGGCCGAGCCGAGGAAGGACGACATCGGACCGGCCCACCGCCACGCCGCCCAATCGGCCAGCGCCACCACCGCCGGCGGGGGGCCCTCGCCGCTCGAGCCGGCCAGGGGCTTGAGCGAGACCCCGGGGGACGCCTCCACCCGGTCCTCGACCACCCAGCCACCGACCCGCCGACCGTGCAGGTCGATGCGGACCCGGCTGCCCACCCCGATCTCGGCGTCGAGCGACGCCGGCACCGAGTAGTCGAACCGGCGGTGGATGGCCGGCACGTCGGGCACCACCCGCACGACGTGTGCCGGCCGCGCCATCCCGTCGGTCACGCCGTCGGGACCTGGTGCGGGGCCAGGTGCTGGTGGAGCTGCTGACGCCCGGCCGGTCAGAGCCCGAGGGCCTGCTTCAGGTCATCGGCCCGGGACGTGTCCTCCCAGGTGAATTCCTTCTCGGAGCGCCCGAAGTGGCCGTAGGCCGACGTCTTCCGGTAGATGGGCTGCTTGAGGTCGAGGTCGCGGACGATGGCCGCCGGTCGCAGGTCGAACACCTCGTCCACCACCGCGGCGATGCGGATCGGGTCGCACCGCTCGGTCCCGAACGTCTCGACCAGCACCGACACGGGTCGGGCCACCCCGATGGCGTAGGCCACCTGCACCTCGCACCGGCTGGCTGCCCCCGCCGCCACCAGGGACTTGGCCACCCATCGGGCGGCGTAGGCGGCGGACCGGTCCACCTTGGAGGGATCCTTCCCCGAGAAGGCGCCACCGCCGTGCCGGGCCATGCCGCCGTAGGTGTCGACGATGATCTTGCGTCCGGTCAGGCCGGTGTCGGCGTGGGGTCCGCCCAGCTCGAACACCCCGGTCGGGTTGGCCAGGATGCGGAGGTTGTCGGTATCGAGCTCGGGCGGCAGCAGCGGGGTGATCACGTTGTCGCGGAGGTCGGGCAGCAGCAGGGTCTCGAGGTCCACGCCTGGGTCGTGCTGGGTGGAGATGAGCACCGTCTCGAGCGCCACCGGTCGGCCCTCCTCGTAGGTCACGCTCACCTGGGTCTTGCCATCGGGCCGCAGGTAAGGGAGGACCCCGACCCGGCGCACCTGGGCCAGCCGTTGAGCCAGGCGGTGGGCCAGCCAGATGGGCAGGGGCATGAGGTCGGGCGTCTCGTCACAGGCGTAGCCGAACATCATCCCCTGGTCGCCGGCGCCCTGGGCGTTGAGCAGGTCCTCGCCGCCGGTGCCGGCCCGGACCTCGAAGGCGTTGTCCACTCCCTGGCCGATGTTGGGCGACTGCTCGTCGAGGGACACGATGACCCCGCAGGTGTTGCCGTCGATCCCGTATGCGTCGTCGTCATAGCCGATGTCGAGCACCGTCTTGCGGACCAGCTTCGGGATGTCCACGTACGTCGTGGTGGTGATCTCGCCCGCCACCAGCACCAGCCCCGTCGTCAGCAGGGTCTCGCACGCCACCCGGCTGTCGGGGTCGTCGGCCAGAAGGGCGTCGAGAACCGAGTCGGAGATCTGGTCGGCCATCTTGTCGGGATGACCCTCCGTCACCGACTCCGAGGTGAAGGTGTATCGGGTGCTCACGGGTGGTTCCATTCTGATCGGGGGCTCTCGCCCGGGTCTGGTCGGGGACTGACGACATGGGCGGCGGTGGGATGGGGTCGGCCCGGGAACCCCGTGCCGCCCGGGCCCGGCGCCGAGCGATTCCGGCTCACCGTGGGGACAACAGCGCGCACACCCTATCCAAAATGGCGTCGGCGACCGCATCCTTGGAGCTCAGGGGGACCTCGGTCACCGACCCGTCCGCTCCGAACACGGTGACCTTGTTGGTGTCGTGGTCGAACCCCACGCCCGGGGCGCTCACGTCGTTGGCCACCATGAGATCCACCCGCTTGGCCGCGAGCTTGGCCATCGCCCGTTCTCCGACCTGATCGGTCTCGGCGGCGAAACCCACCAGGACCTGGCCGTCCTTCCGTCGCCGGCCCAGCTCGCCGAGGATGTCCGGCGTGGGCTCGAGGAGCAGCTCCGGTGGGCCCTCCGCCTTCTTCAACTTGGATCCGGCCGGCCGCTTGGGCCGGAAGTCGGCCACGGCCGCCGCCATGACCACCACGTCGGCTCCTGATCCCCGGTCGAGCACGGCGGTCTCCATGTCGGTCGCCGTCTCGACCCGTTCGACCGTGATGCCCGGGCTGACCCGCCGGTCGGTTGTGGTCACCAGGACCACGTCGGCCCCCCGGCGCCGGGCCGCCTCGGCCACCGCGTGTCCCTGCTTCCCCGAGGACCGGTTGGAGATGAAGCGCACGGGGTCGATCGGCTCACGGGTGCCGCCGGCCGAGACGACCACCCGGACGCCGACGAGGTCGCGCCGGTCCCCTCGGGCGGCCCCGGCCCCGCCGGCCTCGTCCGGGTGGGCCACCCCCAATCGCTCGAGCACGGTGGCCACGATGGACGCGGGCTCCGCCATCCGGCCCGCTCCGATGTCCCCGCCGGCCAGCCGGCCCTCGGTGGGTGGCACCACCACGACGCCCCGCGACCGCAGGATCCCGAGATTGTGCTGCACCGCGGGGTGCTCCCACATCTCGGTGTGCATGGCCGGGCACACCACCACCGGCGCGGCCGTCGCCATCAGCGTCGCGGTGAGGAGGTCGTCGGCGAACCCGCCGGCATAGCGGGCGAGCAGGTCGGCCGTCGCCGGAGCCACCACCACCAGGTCGGCCCGCTGGCCGAGGCGTGTGTGCGGGATGGGACTGGGTTCGTCCCACATGCTGGTCTGGGTGGGTTCTGACCCCAGTGCGTCAAAGGTGGCCCGTCCCACGAAGCGGGTCGCCCGCTCGGTGAGCACCGGGGCCACGTGCACGCCGGCGTCGACCAGGCGCCGGCAGAGCTCGACGGCCTTGTACGCCGCGATCCCGGCCGACACCCCGAGCACCACGAAGGGCGAACCCGGATCGGTGGGGCCGCTCACCGGCCGTCCCCCGAGCCCATCGACACGACCATCCCCACACGCCCCCCTGACACGATCATCCCGTCCTCGAACCCGCTCGGGACCGACCGGCTAGTCGGTGCCACCCTCCGGCATCGACCCGTCGGTGCCCACACCGTCGTCCGGGCCGTCCTCGCCGGAGCCCTCGCCCTCGCCCTCCAACAGCGCCAGCGCCGCCGCCTCGGCCAGGGCGACCTCCTCGGGGTCCGGGCGGGAGTAGGTGGCCTTGCCCTCGGCCACCTCCTCGAAGGCGATCGAGAGGGGCTTGCCCGAGGCCGAGGCCACCTGGGGCGGCACCACCACGCCCAGGCCCTCGCCGAGGGAGTTGTAGTAGCTGTTGACCTGGCGGGCCCGCCGGGAGGCCAGGGCCACCAGGGTGAACTTGGAGTCGACCTTGTCGAGGAGCCCCTCGATCGGCGGGTCCATGAGCGTGGTCTGATCTTGAGCCATCACGATCCTTCGGGTCGGTCGGGTGCCGGGTCGCGCCTGGCCGGCTCAGGAGCCGGTACCGGCTCGGGCCGGCCACGACGGTCGGCCGAACGGCGGCCCTCCACTATAGCGGCCACATCGGCAGTGGCCTGTGCCACCTCGTGGTTGACCACCTCGGCGTCGGCGATCGCCCGCCCGGCCCGTTCCTCCTCGGCGCCGGCCCGCAGGCGCTCGGCGATGTGGGACTCGGCATCGCCCCGCGACCGCATGCGCTCGCGCTGGGCGTCGGGGGACGGGGGGGTGAGCAGGATGAGCGTGGCATCCGGACGCTGGCGGCGCACCTGTTGGGCCCCGTGCAGATCGATCTCGAGCAGGAGATCGCCGTCGGCTTGGGGATCGGGCAGGGGCGTCCCGTACAGGTGACCGAGGAACTCGGCCCACTCGAAGAAGCCACCCGCCTCCGCCTGGGCCTCGAACGTCGGTCGGTCGACGAAGACGTACGCGTCGGCCGGTTCGCCAGGCCGGCGGCCCCGCGTGGTCCACGAACGGCTCAGTCGCAGACCGGGGACCTCTGAGACCAGCCGGGCGGCAACGGTGCCCTTGCCGGCTCCCCCCGGGCCGAACAGGACGAAGATCGATGGGACGGACCGGACCGACGGCCGATCCGGCGATCTGCTCAGCGAGCGGTCTCGCGCAGCAGCGATTCGCGCTGGTTGCTCCCGAGACCCTGGAGGCGGCGGCTCTCACTGATCCCCACCGTGTCCATGAGCCGACGAGCCTTGACCTTGCCGAGACCCGGCAGGGACTCGAGTACCGAGAGCACCTTCATCTTGCCGACGGTCTCATTGGAGTCAGCCATGGTGAGGAGCTCGGACAGGGTTATCGAACCCAGCTTGAGCTTCTCCTTCACTTCGGCCCGCTCACGGCGGACCTTGGCTGCCTTGGCCAGGGCGGCCTGGCGCTGTTCTGGCGTGAGTGCGGGCGGTTGCGGCATGCTCGAGACGATAGCGCCTCCGCGGGCCCAGGTCACACGTTTGCGGGCGCGGACCCGGCGGGGCGGCCCGCGCGGGCGTCCGAGAGCACCGAGGCCGGGGGGGCCGACGAGCCGCTCGCCGCGGGCGGGTGTTCAATACTGGGAGCATGACGGCGGTCGATCTCAACGCAGATCTGGCCGAGGGAGTGACCCTCAGCGCGTCGGACCGGGCCGTGCTGGACGTGGTGACCAGTGCCAGCCTCGCCTGCGGGTTCCACGCCGGCAACCGCGCCGTGATGCGGGCCGCGGCGGCCATCTGCGTAGACCGGGGCGTGACCATCGGGGCGCACGTGTCGTTCCGCGACCGCGAGGGGTTCGGCCGGCGGCCGATCGGGGCCGATCCGGCCGCGGTGGTGGCCGACATCGCCGAGCAGGTGACGATCCTGGCCGAGGTGGTCGCCTCCGAGGGGGGAACGTTGTCCTACGTGAAGCCCCATGGCGCGCTCTACCACCAGATGGGCTCCGATCCGACCATGGCCGAGGCGGTCGTGGAAGCGGTCACCCGGACGGGGATCGGGGCGGTCATGGCCCAGGCCGCCTCGGCGATGGTCCGCCCGGCCGCCGACGGAGAGCTCCCATTGGTGGCCGAGGGCTTTCCCGATCGCGGCTACCTGCCGGACGGCCGCCTCGTCCCCCGCCACCGACCCGGCGCGCTGGTGGAGGACCCGGTCCACGTCGGCCGGCGGGCGGTGTCTCTCGTCACGCGCGGCGGGGTGGAATCGGTCGACGGTTCGTGGACCCGGGTCGAGGTGCACACGGTGTGCGTGCACGGTGACGCGCACGATGCCGCCGCCAAGGCGCGGGCGGTGCGCGACGCCCTCGAGGCTGGCGGCGTCGTCGTCCGACCTTTCATCGCCGACCCCCCATCCGTGCGGCACCCTGGGGCGCCCCGGTGACCTCACCGGTGCGGCCCTTCGGTGACCGGGCCTTCCTGGTCGAGGTGGCAGACCTCGACGCGGCCCGAGCGCTGGCCACGGCCATCGAGCACTCCCGTCGGGTCGGGACGGCCCCGGCGGTCGGCGCCGAGGTCCTGACCGGCTTCGACAGCGTGGTCGTCCGACTCGACCCCGGGGTGGCCGTCGACCACGGGTTCGAGGCCTGGCTCGCCGACCTGGCGTCGCGCCCGGACGCCGTGCCCCCTCTGACCGCCACCGACACGGGCCGACGGCCGGACGGCGACGGCCGCCCCGTCGACATCCCGGTCACCTTCGACGGTCCCGACCTCGACGCGGTGGCCGACGCCATCGGCGCCACCCCGGCAGCCGTCGTCGACCGCATGACCGGTCGGCCCCTCGAGGTAGCCCTGCTCGGCTTCGCCCCGGGATTCCCGTACCTGGTCGGGCTCCCCCCCGACCTGGCCTCCGTCCCCCGTCGACCCTCGCCGCGCCCGTCGGTGCCGGCAGGCTCGGTCGCCATCGGCGGCGGGTTTGCCTCCGTGTACCCGCAGTCCTCACCCGGAGGTTGGATGGTCCTCGGGCGGACCTCGACCCGCCTCTTCGATCCCGACCGCCCTCCGTTCGCCCTGGTCCAACCGGGACACCGGGTGCAGTTCTCGGTGGCGGGCCGGGCCGGCCGGCGGCCGTCCCGGGTGGGGGCCGCCCCGGGCCGGGCCGCCTCGAGCGGCGGGCGCCCGCCGCTCCGCACCGGCCGGGGCCGGGTCGTCGAGGTGGTGGAGCCAGGGCTGTTGACGCTCGTCCAGGACGCCGGACGGCACCGGGTGGCGGCCCTCGGCATCCCGAGGGCCGGGCCGGCCGACCCGGAGTCGTTGCGGCTGGCCAACCGGTTGGTCGGCAACCCGGACGGGGCGGCCGGTATCGAGGTCACGGCCAGGGGTCCGGCCCTCCGATTCAGCCACCAGGCCCACCTGGCCGTGGTGGCCTCCGCCGCCGACGCCGTCGACGTCCACATCGACGGCCATCCGGCGCGCCCGGACGTGGTGGTGCCGGTCCAGCCGGCCCAGACGGTCACCATCGGCCGCGTCCGGGTGGGGTTGCGCGCCTACGTGGCCGTGGCCGGGGGCATCGAGACGCCGCTGGTCGTGGGGTCCCGCTCCTCGGACCTGCTGAGTCGGCTCGGACCGGGCCCGTTGGTGGCGGGAGACCGCTTCGGCCTCGGCGCCCCGGGCCGGCCGCATGGCCTCCTCACCCGCCCGACGCTCGGCCCCGACGACGGGCCAACCTCCATCCGGGTGGTCCTCGGGCCCCATGGGTTCGCCGCCCCGGCCGCCGACGCCCTCTGCTCCACCGAATGGTCGGTGGCGGCCGACTCCAACCGGATCGGGCTCCGGCTGGAGGGAGGGCGACCGGTCACCGGCGGCCGCCCCGCGGTGACCTCGACCGGGATGGTCACCGGGGCCATCCAGGTCCCCCCGGACGGCTACCCGATCGTCCTGATGGTCGACCACGCCACCCTCGGGGGCTATCCGGTGATCGCCTGCGTAATCTCGGCCGACCTGGGCCGGCTCGGCCAGCTCCGACCCGGCGACCGCCTGGTCTTCTCGGCGGTGAGCACGACGCTCGCCCACCGTGCCTCCGATCGGAGGGCACGCGCCCTGGCCGCCAGCGTGTCGGGTTGGTTCCCGACCGCAGCCGCCACCTGAGGGACCGAGCCGGCCCGGCCGGCCCGGGGTGTCAGCCGAGGACCTTGGCCATGTCCTCCTGGGCCCGGCTCGCCGCCGCCGACAGGGCAGCCACCTCCGGGCCGGCCGCGAGGATCGAGCGGGACGCACTGGCCAGCACGGAGCCCGGAGGACAGCCGGCGAACAGTGAGGCGACCTCGGCCGCGCCGGCGCCTTGCGCCCCGACCCCGGGCGCCAGGATGGTCCCGCCCAGGTCGGGGAGGGGGAAGGAGGAAGGGTGCAGGGTGGCGCCCACCACCGCGCCCACCGTGCCCGCCGCCACTTCGCCACTGCGATTGCGCGCCGCGATGTCGGCCAGGAGCATGTCCTCCAC
Source organism: uncultured Acidimicrobiales bacterium (assembly GCA_963727075.1). Classification (GTDB taxonomy): domain Bacteria; phylum Actinomycetota; class Acidimicrobiia; order Acidimicrobiales; family RAAP-2; genus Bog-756. The sequence continues at coordinate 428,936 of CAVSET010000006.1, read as the reverse complement.
GGCCGGGCCGCGGCCGGCGTCACTGCGGGCCTGCTGGAGGGAGCGCCCCTCGGGATTGGAGGTGCGGACCACCACGATGACGCCGCGACCGTGGGCCGCGGCCAGGTCGAACATGGGTTGGAGGGCCCCGACCCCGAGATAGGGCACCGCGGTGACCGCGTCGGCGGCCAGCGGGCTGGCCGGGTCCAACCACGCCGAGGCATAGGCCTCCATGGTGCTGCCGATGTCACCTCGCTTGGCGTCGGCGATGACGACGAATCCAGCCGACCGGGCCGCCGCGATGACCGACTCGAGGGCGGCCATGCCGGCGGAGCCGAGCCGTTCGAAGAAGGCCACCTGGGGCTTGACCACCGAGACCACGCCCTCGAACGCCTCGAGGCACCGGAGGCCGAAGTCGCGCACCCCGCGCCCGCTGTCGGGCAGTCCCCATCGGGCCAGCAGGGATTCGGAGGGGTCGATGCCGGCACACAGGGGCCCACGGTCCTCGACCGCGGCCGCCACCCGATCGCCGAATCCGGCGCCGTTCGCGTCAGCCATGGGCCGCCCCCCGCAGCTCGCTCAACCGACGCACGCCGCGGCGCGAGCACCAGCGCTCGATGCCGCGGAGCACCTTGACCGGTGCCCGCGGGTCGCGGAACGTGGCCGTGCCCACCTGGACGGCGTCCGCCCCGGCCAGCACCAACTCGATGGCATCCTCCGCGCCCGAGATCCCGCCCACGCCGATGATGGCGGCATCCGGGTGGGCCGCCCGCACGTCGAACACGGCGCGCACCGCCACCGGGTGGACGGCCGGTCCGGACAACCCGCCGCCGTGCGGGCCCGACCCGAGCACCGGTCGCCGTCGGTCCAGGTCGATGGCCATGGCCAGCACCGTGTTCACCAGCGTGACGCCCTCCGCACCGGCCGCCAGGGCGGCGGCGGCCACTTCGGCGATGTCGGCGACATTGGGACTCAGCTTGGCCCAGCGGGGCAGCCCGGGACAGTGCTCGCCGACCGCCGCCACCACCTCGGCCGTGGCGGCCGGCGAATGGGCGAACATGCGGCGCCGGTCCTCGATGTTCGGGCAGCTCACATTGATCTCCACGGCCATCACCCCGGGGGCGCCGGTCACCATGGCGGCGGCCCGGGCGAAGTCGTCGACCCGCTGCCCCCAGATGCTCGCCACCACCCGGGCATCGACCGCAGTCAGGCGGGGAAGGTCCTCGTCGCGCCAGGCCTTCAGGCCCGGGCCCTGCAGGCCCACGCTGTTGAGCATGCCCGGCCGCGGTCGGGTGGACCCGAGGGGCCGGGTTCCCCGGCCACGGCTCGGCCGACAGCGACTTGACCACCACCGCCCCCAGCTCGGCCAGGGGGAAGTAGGCCTCGAGCTCGTCGGCATGGCCCGAGGTGCCCGAGGCGGTCATCACCGGGTTGGGCAGCTCGAGGGAGCCGACCCGGGCCGAAAGGTCCACGTCCCCGGTGGTCACGGCGCGCCAGGCCCGGCGGGCCCGCTCGGTGGGGCGCGACGGGCGGGACGGGGCGCTCATCGGCTCACGACCCGTGGTATTCCTGCAGCGACCGCACCGAGAGTGGGTGGCTGACCCAGTCGGCGATGCCGGCCGCGGCGGCCTTGGCCGCGGCCACCGTGGTGAGGCACGGCACCATGTGGGCGAGGGCGGTCGCCCTGATGTGATCACCGTCGGCCCGCGGGCCGCGGCCTCGGGGGTGTTGACCACGAGCTGCACCTTTCCACCGGCGATGAGGTCGACGGCGTCGACCACCCCGGGCCGGGAGTCGCCCACCTTGGCCACCACCGCGGCCACGGCGATCCCTTCGGCCTCGAGGGCGGCCGCCGTCCCCGAGGTGGCCACCAGGTCGAACCCCAGCGACGCGAACTGTCGGGCCGCGCCGAGCCCCGCCGCCTTGTCCCGGTCGGCCAGGGAGAAGAAGACGGTTCCCTCGGTGGGCAGGGAGTTGCCCGCCGCGATCTGGCTCTTGGCGAAGGCCAGGCCGAAGGTGGACCCGATGCCCATCACCTCGCCGGTCGAGCGCATCTCCGGGCCGAGGAGGGTGTCGACCCCCGGGAAGCGGTTGAACGGGAGGACCGCCTCCTTGACCGAGACGTGGCCGGTGACCGGCTCGGTGAGCAATCCCTCCTCCCGGAGCTCTCCGAGGGTCGCCCCCACCATGACCCGAGCGGCCACCATGGCGACCGGCACCCCGGTGGCCTTGGCCACGAACGGCACGGTCCGGCTGGCCCGCGGGTTGGCCTCGAGCACATAGGCCCGATCGTCCTTGACCGCGAACTGCACGTTGATGAGGCCTCGAACCTGGAGGGCCTCGGCGATCATCCGCACGTACCGTTCGAGGGTGGTGACCACCGTGGGGGCCAGGGTCTGGGGGGGCAGGGCACAGGCCGAGTCGCCCGAGTGCACGCCCGCCTCCTCGACGTGCTCCATGACCCCGCAGATGATGACTTCGCCGGTGGCGTCCCGCACGGCGTCGACGTCCACCTCGACCGCGTCCTCGAGGAACCGGTCGACCAACACGGGGCGTTCGGAGGTCACACCGCCCTCCCGACCGAGGGAGCCACCCACCCCGGACATGGCCTCGACCGCGGACACCAGCCGGGCGTCGTCGTAGACGATCTCCATGGCCCGGCCGCCCAGCACGTACGAGGGCCGGACGAGGACCGGGTAGCCGATCGACGTCGCCACCTTCACGGCCTCGGCGGCGGTCGAGGCGGTACCCCCGGGCGGCTGCGGAATGCCGAGGCGGGCGCACAGCTCGTTCCAACGCTCACGGTCCTCGGCCAGGTCGATGGAGGCGGGCGACGTCCCGAGCACCAGGTCCTCGGGGATGTCGGCGGCCAGCTTGAGCGGCGTCTGGCCCGCCCAGGGAGACGATGACCCCGAGGAGCCGCCCCCCGTCAACCGACGCGGCCTGCTCGGCGTCGAGTACGTTGGCCACGTCCTCGGGGGTGAGGGGCTCGAAGTACAGGCGGTCCGAGGTGTCGTAGTCGGTGGAGACCGTCTCGGGGTTGCAGTTGACCATGACCGTCTCGTACCCGGCCGCCCGCAGGGCGAATGACGCGTGGACGCAGCAGTAGTCGAACTCGATGCCCTGGCCGATCCGGTTGGGGCCGGATCCGAGGATGACCACCCGGGGGCGGGCCGAGCTCCTCACCTCGTCCTCGTCCTCGGTGGTCGAGTAGTGGTACGGGGTGTGCGCCTCGAACTCGGCGCCGCAGGTGTCCACGGTCTTGAACGTGGCGGTCACCCCGAGCGCGGCCCGGGCGGCCCGGATCTCCTCGGCCGACACCTCGCCACCGAAGAGATAGGCCAGCTGGTGGTCGGAGAACCCCAGGCGCTTCACCCGGCGCCATGCCCTCCGGTCGAGGTCGTCGACGGTCACCCCCAGGGTCACCTGGAGGTCGAGGGCCATCCGGGCGTCGGCCACCTCGGCCATGGCCGAGAGGAACCAGGGATCGATGCCGGTGACCTCGGCCAGTTCGTCGACCGGGGCGCCCCGACGCAACAGCGTCTCCAACTGGTAGATCCGCTCCGGGCTGGCCGTGGCGATCCCGGCCAGGAGGTCGGCGGTGGAGCAGGCCTCGATGGACGCCTCCGCCGCGGTCGGCGTTGAGCCCGGAACGCCCCTGCTCGAGGGAACGGATCGCCTTCTGCAACGACTCGGGGAAGGTCCGCCCGATCCCCATGACCTCCCCCACCGACTGCATGCGGGTGCCCAACGCGGCCGTCGATCCGGGCAGCTTCTCGAACGCCCACCGAGGGATCTTGGTCACCACGTAGTCGATGGTCGGCTCGAACGACGCCGGCGTGGCCCCGGTGATGTCATTGGTGATCTCGTCCAACCGGTAGCCGACGGCCAGGCGGGCGGCGATCTTGGCGATGGGGAAGCCGGTGGCCTTGGACGCCAGCGCCGATGAGCGCGAGACCCGCGGGTTCATCTCGATGATGCGCTGGCGGCCGTCGGCCGGGTCCACCGCGAACTGCACGTTCGAGCCGCCGGTCTCCACCCCCACCCGTCGGATGCAGGCGAAGGCGGCATCCCGCATGGCCTGGTACTCGACGTCGGTCAGCGTCTGGGCCGGGGCAACGGTGATCGAGTCGCCGGTGTGCACGCCCATCGGATCGAAGTTCTCGATGGAACAGATGACCACGCAGTTGTCGGCGTTGTCCCGCATCACCTCGAGCTCGAATTCCTTCTGGCCGGCGATCGACTGCTCGACCAGCACCTCGCTCACGGGTGAGGCATCGAGACCCTCGGCCGCCAGGCGCACGAGCTCGTCTCGGGTAGTGGCGATGCCGGTTCCCGCGCCACCCAAGATGTAGCTCGGGCGCACCATGACCGGGAAGCCGATCGACTCCCCGATGGCCAGGGCCTCGTCGAGGGCGTGGGCGAACCCCGACGCCGGTACGTCGAGACCGATCTCCCCCATCGCCGTCTTGAAGCGCTCACGGTCCTCGGCGGTGGCGATGGCCTCGGCGCTCGCCCCGATGACCTCGACCCCGTGCCGGCCGAGGATCCCCCGCTCGGACAGCGTCATGGTGAGGTTGAGCGCAGTTTGGCCGCCCAGGGTGGGCAGCACCGCATCGGGCTGCTCACGCTCGACGACGGCGGCAAGCACGTCCGGGTCGAGCGGTTCGACGTACGTCCGGTAGGCCATGGAGGGGTCGGTCATGATGGTGGCCGGGTTGGAGTTGGCCAGCACCACCTTGAACCCCTCCTCGGCGAGCACCCGACAGGCCTGGGTGCCCGAGTAGTCGAACTCGCACGCCTGCCCGATCACGATGGGGCCGGAGCCGATGACCAGGATCGACTCGATGTCGTCCCGGCGCGGCATCAGCCCGCACCGCCCGGGCAGGGGGCCTTCCGCCGGCCGGTGGCGTCCATCAGGGCCGAGAACTCGCCGAACAGGTAGCGGGCGTCGTGGGGGCCCGGCCCGGCCTCGGGGTGGTACTGCACACTGAACACGGGGGCGTCACGGCTCCGGATCCCCTCGATCACCCCGTCGTTGAGGTTGACGTGCGTGACCTCCGCCCCGGTCAGCGTGCCCTCGGCCACCGCATAGTTGTGGTTCTGCGAGGTGATCTCGACCTGGCCGGTGGCCATGCGTCGGACCGGATGGTTGCCGCCGTGGTGGCCGAAGGGAAGCTTGTAGGTGGACGCCCCGAGGGCACTGGCCAGCAGCTGGTGACCGAGGCAGATCCCGAAGACCGGGACGCGGCCCGTGTCGACCAGCGCCCTGATCTCGGCGACGATCGGGGGGAGGGCGGAGGGGTCCCCGGGCCCGTTGGACAGGAACACGCCGTCGGGCTCCATCCCGAGGGCCTCATCGGCCGGGGTGGAGGCCGGCACCACGGTGACCGTGGCCAGCTCGCCGAGCTGGCGGAGCATGGCCTCCTTCACGCCGAAGTCGTAGGCCACCACCCGGTAGGGACCGTCGCCGCGCTGGTAGGCCACCGGCGTGGTCACCGTGGACACCAGGTCCCGCCCGTCGGTGGCCGGGGCGCGGGCGGCTGCCTCCGCCAGCTCGGCCTCGGGAGCGGGGCCGAAGGCGCACGGCATCGCCCCCTCCCGGCGCAGGTGACGGGTGAGGCGGCGGGTGTCGATACCGCTGATGCCCGGGATCGGAGCACCGGACCAGGAGCTGCTCCAGGGTTCCCCGGGCGCGCCAGCTGCTCGGCCGGTCGGCCAGGTCGCGGACGATCACTCCCCGGCACCAGGGCCGGGACGCCTCGTCGTCGTCGGGGTTCACGCCGTAGTTCCCGATGTGCGGGTAGGTGAAGGCGATGACCTGGCCGGCGTACGACGGATCGGTGATGACCTCCTGGTACCCGGAGAGCACCGTGTTGAACACGGCCTCCCCGGTGGTCACGCCGCCGTCGGGGACGGCGCCGATGGCCTCACCCTCGAAGCTGGTGCCGTCGGCCAGCACCAGCCGAGCCTCCGGTCGCGGTGCCGCGCCGTTCCGTCCGCTCACCGCTGGGCCTCGGCCTCGACGACCACGGGCTCCCCCCGAACACCGTGTGGCGGACCTGGCCGGTCAGCTTCCGGCCGGCGTAAGGGGTGTTGTGGCTGCGGCTGGCCAGTGCCCCGGGGTCCACGATCCAGGTCGCCCCGGGGTCGAAGACACAGAGATTGGCCGCCACCCCGGCCACGACCTGTCCCCCCTGGGCGCCCCCGCTCGGCGGGTCGAGCCGGGCGATCGATGCCGGCTGCCAGCTCATCAGGGCCAACACCGCCCCCAGCGGCAGGCCGAGCTCGGAGAGGGCCAGCGGCAAGGCCGTCTGCAGCCCCAGCATGCCGGGAGGGGCCTGGTCGAACGGCAGGTCCTTGAGCTCAGGGGCGTGCGGGGCGTGGTCGGTGGCGATGGCGTCGATCGTCCCGTCGGCCAGTCCGGCCTTCACCGCGTCCACATCCGCCTGGGGCCGCAGGGGGGGATTGACCTTGAACGTCGGATCGTAGCCGACGGCACACGCATCGGTCAGGGTGAAGTGATGCGGTGCGGCCTCGGCCGTCACGGCCAGCCCCTCGGCCTTGGCCTGGCGCACCAGAGCGACGGACACCGCGGTGGACAGGTGGAGGAGGTGGAGCCGGCTCCCGGTGGCCCGGGCCAGGGCGATGTCCCGAGCCACCATGACCTCCTCGGCCGCCCCCGGCACGCCCGGGATGCCCAACCGGCTGGACCACGCACCTTCGTGCATGGCGCCGTCGGCGGCCAGCGAGCCGTCCTCGCAGTGCTGGGCGAGCGTGACACCGAGACCGCGGGCGTACTCGAGGGCGCGCCGCATCAGCCCGGCCGACTGCACGCCACAGCCGTCATCGGTGAACAGCCGGACCCCGATGCCGGCGAGCTCGGCCATCGGTGCCAGGCGCTCGCCGGCCCGGCCGACGGTGATCGCTCCGGCCACCGCCACCTCGGTGCTGGCCGTCCCGGCCAGCTCCTGCACGTTGCGCACTGCTTCGGCCGAGTCGAGCGGCGGGTCGGTGTTGGGCATGGCCACCACCGCGGTGTACCCGCCGAGGGCGGCGGCCCGGGTGCCGGTCTCGATGGTCTCGGACTCCTCGCCACCCGGCTCGCGGAGATGGGTGTGCAGATCGACCAGGCCCGGGCTCACGACGCAGCCCCCGGCATCGAGGACCGTCGCACCCTTCGGAGTGGCCAGCCCGGCGTCGACCGCGGCAATGCGACCATCGGCGATCAGGACGTCAGCCCGCTGCTCGCCGTTCCGGTCGATCACCGTCCCACCCCGGATGACCACCGTCGGCCCGGCCCGGCCCGACCGGGCCCGGTCAGCCACGGCCCACCCCCTCGAGCGAGCCTTGGCCGAGCAGGAGGAACAGCACCGCCATCCGGACGGCCACACCGTTGCTCACCTGCTCGGTGATGAGCGCAGCCGGGAGCTCGGCCACATCGGAGGCGATCTCCACGCCCCGGACGATCGGGCCCGGGTGGAGGATGAGCGCTCCGGGCGGCAACGCCGCGGCGCGGCGGGCAGTCAGCCCGAAACCGGCCGTGTACTCGCGGAGGGAAGGGACGAACTCTCCGCTGCCGCGCTCGGACTGCACCCGAAGTAGCGAGACCACGTCGGCCTTGGGCAGGACCTCGTCCAGCTGGTGGCTGACGGCGGCCACCGGCCAGCCCTCGACGGAGGGTGGCAGCAACGTGGTGGGTGCCACCAGCGTGACCTCGGCACCCACCGCCGCGTAGGCGGCGATCTGCGAGCGGGCCACCCGGCTGTGACGGATGTCACCCACGATGGCGACCTGCAACCCGTCGAACCGGGCCAACCCCTCGTCCCCGCCCCCCAGGGCCTGCCGGACGGTGTACAGGTCCAAGAGCGCCTGGGTCGGGTGCTCGTGCCAGCCGTCACCGGCGTTGATGACCGAGCAGTGCTCGACCCAACCGGCCACCCGAGCCGGCACGCCCGACGATCCGTGTCGGATGATCACCGAGTCGATGCCGATGGCCTCGATGGTCTCGACCGTGTCGCGCAGCGATTCACCCTTCTTCACCGAGGAGGAGCCGGCGGCGAAGGAGAGCACGTCGGCCGACATCCGCTTCGCCGCGGTCTCGAACGACATGCGGGTCCGGGTGGAGTCCTCGAAGAACAGGGTGGCGACCGTCCGTCCGCGGCAGGGTGGGCACCTTCGGATTGGCCCGGCGACCCACCTCGGCGAACGAGTCCGCCACCCGGAGCACGCCGGTGATCTCGTCGGGACCCAGGTCGTTGATGCTGAGGAGATGGGTCGGGAAGCTCACCGGCTGACCAGGTCCCCCAGTGAGACACCCTCGTCGGACACGTCGACCATCTCGTCACGCCGGGTGGGCAGGTTCTTCCCGACGAAGTCCGGGCGGATCGGCAACTCGCGATGCCCGCGGTCGACCATGACGGCCAGCTCGACGACCTGGGCCCGTCCGTAGTCACTGAGGGCGTTGAGGGCGGCCCGAATCGTCCGCCCGGTGAAGAGCACGTCGTCGACGAGGACCACCGTGGCGCCATTCAGGTCCATGCCGATGTCGGTCACCGCTTCGGGCAGGACCGGCCGCAGGCCGATGTCGTCCCGGTAGAAGGCGACGTCGAGGGTCCCGACGGGCACGGACGCCCCCTCGACCTCGGCCAGGGTCTCGGCCAGCCGCTCGGCAATGGCCACACCGCCGGTCTGAAGTCCGATCAGCACCACGTGCTGGAGCCCGCGATTGCGCTCGGCGATCTCGTGGGCCATCCGGGTGATGGCCCGGTGCACGTCGGCGCCTGACATCACCTGGGCCCGGGGAACGAACACAGCACCCCTCGGGCGGGCATGGCTGCGTTCGCGTTCGGCCACCTGGTCCTCCTGTCCGTTCGGGCCTCACCGGACCCGCTTCACGGTCAGGGCCCGACTATACCCCCTCGCTGTACCGGGCCGGCCCTGACCCACGCAGCTCGGAGGCCAGGGTGGCGAGCACCCCGTTGACGAAACGGCCCGAGTCGTCGGTCGAATAGGCCCCGGCCAGCTCGACCGCCTCGTTGAGGATCACCGCGGTCGGGACGCCGGGTGACCCGAGCAGCTCGGCAACGGCCAGCCGCAGCACGTTGCGGTCGACCACGGCCATCCGCTCGACGTCCCACCCGATGGCCGCCCGCCCGACCAGGCCGTCGATCTCGTCCCGCCGGGCCTCGACGGTGCGCACCAGCTCGGCGGCGTAGGCGTCCGGGGCCATCGGGAGCCCGTCGATCACGTCGGAGACCGGCTCCCCCTTGAGGTCGGCCTCGTACAGCAGGGTCAGGGCCCGCTCGCGGGCCTGGTGGCGGGAGGATCCGTCCATCGCTTGGTCCCTCTCGGGCCGGGCCGGGTGGTCAGGCCCGGGTGAGGTACTCCCCGGACCGGGTGTCCACCTTGATCCTCTCGCCGGGGTTGACGAACAGGGGCACCTGCAGTACCAGTCCCGTCTCCAGCGTGGCCGGCTTGCGCGCCCCCGAGACCCGGTCCCCCTGCAGTCCCGGTTCGGTGACGGTCACGGTGAGCTCCACCGCGGCCGGCAGGTCGACACCGACGATTTCGGCGCCGAAGAATTGGAGGACGGCGTCGTCTCCCTCCTTGAGGTAGTTGGCCGCATCGCCGAGCAGGCCGGTCTCGACCTGCAACTGTTCGAACGAGACGGTGTCCATGAACACGTAGTCCGAGCCGTCCCGATAGAGGAACTGCATCTCGCGCTTGTCGATGATGGCCTGCTCGAGCTTCTCGTCGGCTCGATAAGTTCGGTCGATGACCGCCCCGGTGCGCTGGTTCTTCAACCGGGTCCGCACGAACGCGCCTCCCTTCCCGGGCTTCACGTGCTGGAATTCGACCACCGAGAACAGCCCTTCGGGGAGGTCGAGGGTCATGCCGTTGCGGAGATCGTTGGTGGAGACGGCCATCAGACAGCGACTTCTTTCGGGAACAGGGTGAGCGGGCGGTTACCGTCCTCGGTCACCACCAGGGTGTCCTCGATCCGGACACCGCCCGTTGCGGGAAGGTACACGCCAGGCTCCACGGTGACCACGGTGCCGGGCACGAGGATAGCAGGGGACCCCGGTCCCACCGACGGGCCTTCGTGGATGTCGAGGCCCACCCCGTGCCCGGTCCCGTGCTCGAACCGCTCCCCCCAACCGGAGGCGGCGATGACGTCACGGCAGGCCTGGTCGACGGTGCCGGCGGCCACCCCGGGCCGCACGGCGCGGACTCCCTCCCGTTGGGACTCGGCCACGACGTCGAAGACCGTGGCCAGTTCGCCGGTGGGCCGGCCCCCCACGCAGAAGGTCCGTGTCATGTCGGAGCGGTAACCCTCGAACACCGCACCGAAGTCGACGACGACCGGATCGCCGGGCCCGATCAACCGGCCGCCCGGCCGGGCGTGGGGCTGGGCGGAGTTCTCCCCTGACGCCACGATGGTCTCGAAGGCGCTGGCTTCGGCTTCCCGCTCCCGCATGGCATGGTCGAGGGCGGCGGCGAACCGCCGCTCGGTCAACCCCCCGGCGGCCCGGCCCGTGCCGGCCGCGGCCAACAGGGGCAGCACGGCGGCCAGGGCCTCGTCGGCGATGGCCGCGGCGCGCTCGATGCGGGCCACTTCGCCGGCGTCCTTCACCGTCCGCAGACGCTCGACGACCCCCGCGTGGGTGACAGGGAGGCCGGGGCGAACAGCTCCTCCCACGACCGCTGGGCCGACCAGCTCACCTGGTCCGCCTCCAGCCCGACGGACCCGAGACCGGTGGCGGCCGCGGCCAGCGCCTCGCGTTGCGCCTGGACACCCCCGACCGAGACCTCGATGTCGGCGTCGACTCCCGAAGCAGCCAGCTGCTCGCCCGATTGGGTGCGGTACCGCCCGTCGGTGACGAGCAGGGCCCGGCCCCCGGTCACCAGCAGCGACCCGGCCGAGCCGCTGAAGCCGGTCAACCAAAAGATGTTGGCCGGCGTCGTGACCAACAACGCCTCGACCGGTCCCTCGTCGGCCCCGGCGCGATCGAGCGACTCCCGCAGGCGGCCGAGGCGGCCGCGCACCCTGGGAGCGGCCATGGATGCGGTGGTCATGCCGGGTCAGTCCGCTGGGGAGGCCCGGCGCAGGTGGTCCACCGCCTCGACGGCCAGCCGATAGCCGACGCCGCCGAACCCGGCGATGCACCCGTCGGCCACCGGGGCGATCACCGACGTGTGCCGGAACGGCTCCCGGGCCGCCGGGTTGGAGAGGTGCAGCTCGACGACCAGGCCCTCGAAGGCGGCCAGGGCGTCGTGCAGGGACCACGAGGTGTGGGACAGGGCACCGGCGTTCACGATGACGGCCACGGCGCGGCCCCGGGCGCGGTGGACCGCCTCGACCAGCTCGCCCTCGTGGTTGGTCTGGGTGTGCTCGAGCTCGTACCCGAGGGCGGTGGCGGTCTCGGTGGCCACGGCGACGTGGTCGTCCAGGCGAGCCGGCCCGTAGACGTCCGGTTGGCGCTGGCCGAGCAGGTCGAGGTTGGGGCCCGACAGCAGCACGATGAGACCGCCTCCGCTCACGTCAACCCGACCGGTTCGGCGCGCTCCATCGCCTCCAGGGTAGCGACGACGTCGCCGGGGTCGATGCCGGGCACGGGCTCGACACCGTTCGGGCCGTCGAGGACGAAGGTGAGGTCGCGCCGGGCCTTCTTGTCGCGGGTCATGAACGTGACCAGGCGGTCGGGGTCGGCGTCGGCCGGCAGGAGCGGCGAGAGGTCGAACCCACCGACCACCCGACGGTGGAGCTGCACCCGTTCGTCGTCGATGCGGCCGAGCCGGTGGGCCAGCAGCCCGGCGAAGACCAGCCCCACGGCCACGGCCTCCCCGTGGCGCAGGTCCGAGCGGGCCCCGGGCTCGAAGGCGGAGGCCTCGAGGGCGTGGGCCAGGGTGTGGCCGTAGTTGAGGATGGCGCGGCGTCCCCCCTCGCGCTCGTCGCCGGCCACCACCGCGGCCTTGACCGCCACGCACCAGGCCACCTGTTCGGCCAGGGGCAGGTCGAGCAGACCGGCTCCTCCCGGGACGTCGGTGCCCACGGTACCCGCCAGTAGGGCGTACTTGGCCATCTCCCCCCGCCCCGAGGCCCACTCGCGGGGCGGCAGCGAGGCGAGCACCTCGGTGTCGCACAGCACGGCCTTCGGTTGCCAGAACGCTCCCACCAGGTTCTTCCCCTCGGGCAGGTTGACCCCGGTCTTGCCGCCGACAGCGGCATCGACCTGGCCCAGCAGGCTGGTGGCTACGTTCACATAGGGCGTACCACGGTGGAACGTGGCGGCGGCGAACCCGACCAGGTCGGTGACGACGCCACCCCCGACCGCCACCACCAGGTCCGCCCGGCTGATCCCGGCTCGGGCGAAGTCGCGGCACAGTCCCTCCACCACCGCCAACGACTTGGCCTCCTCGCCGTCGGGCAGCTCGACGCGGGTGGTGGGAATGCCGGGTTCGACCCGGACGCCGATGCCGGGCTGGGTCACCACGGCGGCCCTGGCCGCATCGGGGACGACAGACGTCACCGTCTCGGCCAGACGGTGACGGGCCCCCTCCCCCACGATCACCTCGTAGCGCCGCTCCCCCAGCTCGACCGGGATGGTCCTCATGAGGTGGGGTCGGCGGCGATGCCAGCCTCGATGAGGACCCGGTCGCCGAGGAGCCGGTCGACCACTTGTCGGGGCGAGAGATCGTCGACGTCGACCGTGACGGCGGCCACCGAGGCGTAGAGCTCCCGACGGTCGCGGTCGAGCCCGGCGAGCACGGTCGCCGGGTCGTCGTCGAGGAGGGGTCGGCCCTCCCCCTTTCCCACCCGCCGGGCCAGGACCGACGGATCGGCCCGCAGCCACACCACCGTGCCCGACCTCACCAACAGCTGGCGGTTGGCCTCCGACAGGACCACGCCCCCGGCGGCCGACACCACCACCGGGTCGCGGCCGGTGAGGGCGGCGGTGAGCACGTGGGACTCGACGGTACGGAAGGCCGCCTCACCCTCCTGGGCGAAGAGCTCGGGAACGGTGCGGCCGGTGGTCGCCACCACCTGCTCGTCGGAGTCGAGGTAGGCCCAACCGAGCCGTTCGGCCAGCCGGCGGCCGACCGTGGTCTTGCCCGCCCCCATCATGCCCACCAGGATGATCCGGTCAACCATCGACCACCGGCGGGGGGGCGGCCGAGGGCGTCTCGCCCAGCGCGGCCAGGTAGCCGAGTCGGTTGCGTCGGAGCTCCTCGACCGAGTCGCCCCCGAACTTGCGCAGGGCCTCGGAGGCGAGCACCAGGGCCACCATCGTCTCGCCGACCACCCCCATGGCCGGCACCGCGGTCACGTCGGTGCGCTCCTTGAACGAGACGGTGGCCTCCTTCGAGACCACGTCGACGGTGCCGAGCGTCGGCCGGTTGAGGGTGGCCAGGGGTTTCATCGAAGCCCGGACCACGATGGGGCCACCGGTCGAGATGCCCCCCTCGACGCCCCCGGCGTGGTGGGTGTCCCGGAGGTACCCGCCGCTCAGCCCCCCGGCCACCGCTTCCCCCGGACCGCGGTCGTCCTCGGTGGCCAACCGGATGGCGTCGTGGGCCTCGGAGCCGCGGCGGGCGGCCAGCTCAAAGCCGTCGCCGAGCTCGACGGCTTTGACGGCCTGGATGCTCATGACCGCCTGGGCCAGCGAGGCGTCGAGACGCCGGTCCCAGTGGACGTGGCTGCCGAGGCCGACCGGCACGCCGTAGGCGATGATCTCGGCCACGCCGCCCAGAGAGTCCCCGTCCTTCGCCGCCGCTTTGACCGCCGCCACCATGCGGCGCTCGGCCTCCGGGTCGGCGCAGCGCACCGGGGACTCGTCGATGGCCATGAGCTGGTCGACCGACGGGAGCGGCCCGGGCTCGGCCCGCTCCCCGCCGAGCTCCACGGTGTGACTGAGCACGTCGACCCCGATCTGCCCGAGGAGCAGCTTGGCCACGGTGCCGGCGGCCACCCGGGCGGCTGTCTCCCGGGCCGAGGCGCGCTCGAGGACGTCGCGGGCGTCGTCCAGGCCGTACTTGAGCATTCCGGAGAGGTCGGCGTGCCCGGGCCGGGGCTGGGTCAGCACCTTCGAGGGCAGCCCGGGATCGGGGGACATCTCCGTCTCCCACTTGGGCCACTCGGTGTTGGCGATCTCGATGGCGATCGGGGACCCGAGGGTCCGGCCGTGGCGGATCCCACCCAGCAGGCTCACCTCGTCGGCCTCGAAGCGCATGCGCGGGCCCCGACCGAAGCCCAGCCGCCTGCGAGCCAGGCCCCGTTGGATGTCGCCCACGGTCACCAGCAGCCCGGCCGGCACCCCCTCGACGATCACCACGAGGGCGCGGCCGTGCGATTCGCCGGCGGTGAGGAAGCGCAACATCGAGTCAAATCTACTCGGGGCTCTCGCACCCCTCCGGACCGGTCGCCTTCACGTGGTGGTGTGGAACAGGCCGTGGGCCAGGTGTCCTCCCCAGAACACGGCGATCACCGCCCCGGCCGCCAGCGAGGGGGCGAACGGGATGCGCGTCTTGCGTCCGGCCGAGGAGACAACCATCAGCACCAGCCCGAAGACCATCCCGATGACGAACCCGGCCACGAAGGCCACATAGGCATGGACGAGGCTGAGGTAGCCGACCGTCAGCCCGATGGCACCCGCCAGCCGGACGTCGCCGAACCCCATCCCCCGGGGGACGAACCACCAGAGGGCGAAGAAGATGGCAAAGGCCACCGCCCCGGCGATGACTGCGCCGGTCAGGTCGCCAAAGGTCGTGTCGACGGCGGCGGTCGCCACCAGCAGGGGGACGATGAGCACCAGCGCCCCGTAGATGAGCCGTCTCGGGACGAGCCGTTGGGAGAGGTCGGTGAACGACACCGCCACCAACATGGCGAAGAAGACGCAGTACGGGGCGAGGATGACCTTGGCCCCGAAATGGGCGGCCGCCCCGCCGAAGAGCGCCGCGGTGAGCACGGCGGCCAGTACCGTCCGGCCAGGTGCGGGCCCGGTCGGCGAGAGGTCGGGCACCGCCGCCTCGGACGGGTCGTCGGAGTCGTCCGCATCGGCCGTGGCCCACGCCTCGGCGGCGGCCTCCTCGAGATGGGAGAGGACCGACGCCGCACCCTCGGACGGGTCGACCGCCCCGGCCGGAGCCGGCAGCTGGGCGGCCCGACGGCGCTCGTCCTCGAGGCGGCTCCGGTCGGCCATCCGCTGGCCCACCGGGTCCAGGGCCCCACCGACGACGAGCCCGGCGACCGACACCCCGGCGACCAGCAGCGGATCCACGCTTGGCAAGGTACCGGACGGGCCGCCGTCCAGGGTGCATCGTCCTGATCGCCGGCTGACGCGGCGGCGCGGCGGGGCCGAGGTGCCGGTGGAAGTGGGAGGCTCAGCCGGAGGCGGCGAGCCCGGTGTCGGCGTCAGCCGTTGGCCGGCTCGTAGTAGGGATTGGTCCCCTCGGCATGGTCGGTCACGTCGACGATGTCGGCGATCTCGGGGATGGCCTCGCGCAGGATGACCTCGATGCCCTGCGAGAGGGTGGCCCTGGCCATGCCGCACCCCTGGCAACCGCCACTCAGTCTCAGGTACACCGAGGCGTTCTCGACGGCTACCAGGTCGGCCCGGCCGCCGTGGGCGGCGATGCTCGGGTTCACTTGCTCATCGAGGACCGAGACCACCCGCTGGGCCATCGGGTCGGACAGGTCGACCTCGCGCTCGAGGCTCGGGCCGCGGGCGGCGCGGCTCGGCGGTGTGTTCGGGTTCACGATGACCAGTCCGCCCTCCCCCGAGGCGTCGGTGGCGAAATCGAGCGTCGCCCCCCGCAGGCGGCCCACGCTGGCCTCGGGCACCACCACCGGCAGGTCGTCGTCATGCTGCACGACGTCTCCCGCGCCGGAATCGGCCAGCGCCTGGAAGTACATGTCGTAGGTGTAGGCGTCGTTGGCCTCCCCGCTGATCTCGAGCCAGAGCCCCAGGGTGTCGGGCTCCGACTCATTGGCCAGGACCTCGAGCACGGTGGCCCGCGCCTCGGGCGTCACCGTCAACACCGGCTGCACCTCGTCACGGTCTTCACTCATGCCTGCCATCATAAGGGCGTGTCCGCCTCCGACGAGCCCGTTCCGCCCGAAACCCACGAATGGGTCAGCTTCGACGACCCCAAGGAGGACCGTACCTGGCTCTTCGATGTGACGTTCCTGGTCAGCTCCTGGAAATGCATCTTCGGCCAAGGATGCCAGGGGGTCCTGACCGGGAGCGCGCCCGAGCTCGAGCAGGGCTGCTGTTCCTACGGTGCCCATTTCACCGGCAAGAAGGACGCCCGTGCCGTCCAGCGGGCCGCGGCCGACCTCACCCCGGACCTATGGCAGTTCTACCAGCGGGGCAGAAGGGCGTCGTGAAGAAGCGGGGGGACGGGGAGCTCGGCACCCGGATGGTCGATGGTGCCTGCATCTTCCTCAACCGACCGGGTTTCCCGGGTGGTGCTGGGTGCGCGTTGCACAAAGCGGCCGAGGCGCAGGGGCGCAGCCACGTGGACCTCAAGCCCGAGGTGTGCTGGCAACTACCGCTGCGGCGCGAGGACGAGACCTCCCCCGACGGGCACGTGACCTCGGTGGTGCGACAGTGGGACCGCCGCCACTGGGGCGAGGGCGGGGCCGAGTTCCACTGGTGGTGCACCGAGGACCCCGAGGCATTCGTCGGACACGAGCCCGTCTTCGTGAGCATGCGCACCGAGCTCGAGACGATGGCCGGCAAGGCCGTCTATCGGAAGCTCGCCGCCTATCTGGCCGAACGCACCGCCCCTCGCGCCCAGGTCACCCTCCTGCCGCACCCGACGGTGAGGCGCTGAGCTACTCGGCCAGCGGGTCGTCCTCGACGTCCGAGTGCTCCTTCGGCACGGTGCCGAGGATCTCGTCGTAGTCGTCCTCCGTGGCCAGGCACCACGAAGCGTGCTTGTCGTCCGGCTCCGCCCCGCACTCGGGGCAACGCCGGTTGGCGGTCGCGACCGACCGCTTCAGGCTTCGCGCTTCTTCAAAGCGGCGATGGCGTCCCTTCTTCACGGAAACAACTCCTTGCCCCACCAGGGGTGGCATGGTGCCCCCGCCCACGAGCACCGGGGGCACCACCGATCACCAGTCGGGCCATTGTACAGCGGGGCATCGACGCTCGTTGCGCACCGCCACCGGTACGATCGGGCCCATGACCGACGAATTCGACCCCCACGCCATGGTCGAACGGTTCCGAGCCAGGGCGGATGCCGTCCGCTCGCGGGGCCTCCCCCCGGTGGAAGGGCCCGATCGCGAGCGGTTCAAGCAACAGGCCCAGGCCGACTACATGGACTTCGCCATGGTCGCTGACGCCGAGCCGAGCCTCGAGGGCGGGATCCTGACCCTGCGGATCGACCTGCGACCCGGTTCCTGAGCGCGGCGCCCACCCTCGGCGGGACCGCTCATCCGCCGTAGTTCATCCGGGTGTCCTCCATGCGGAGCACCTCTCGGTCGGTGCCCTCATCGGCCGGGGGCCGCTCGCCGGCGTCGACCACCTCCCCGACGAAGAGGACGTGGCTCGGCTCCGACCGCGGGGTGGTGACCACTTCGTTCCACGTACAGGTGACGCGCACCGCGCAGGCCAGCCAGGCGACGGCGGCGGTGAGGCACGGCAGGCCACCGGCCACGGTGTGCACCGGTTGGTCCTGCATCGACGTGACCGCGCCGGTGGCGTCCGATGTCACCGTGTCGACCGGTTTCACGAACCGGCGGACCAGGGTCCGGTCCTCCCGGGCCAGCACGCTCACCGAGAACCCACCGCCCTCCTCGATGAGCTGCCGGGTCACGGCACCCCGCTCCACGGCCACCGCGACAAGCTTGGGCGCGGTGGCGATCTGCATCACCCAATTGGCGGTCATCAGGTTGCTGCGGTCACCCGCCCGGCTGCCCACCACGAACAGCCCGGTGGGCATGGCCCAGAGCACGCGCCGCCGGAGGCGGTCGTACTCGTCCGGGTCGCGGCCCTCGGGGACGGAGCCCACGTCACCGTCGGGACGCGTCATCGGCTCCTTCAACTCCCGAACGGGTCGTTCACATCGGCCGGCCGGGTGGTCGAGGTGGAGGGCGGATGTCCGGTCACGGTGGTGATCCGGTCCACCGCGGCCGCCAGCAGCAACGCCAGCCGGGCCCGTTCGCGAGCCGAGCGGGCGAGCAGCGACGCCGTCCCGCCCGAGCCCGAGTAGCAGTCGTCGCCGGCGGAGGCGGCATCCTGGTAGGCGGCGTTGAGGTCGTCGGTCAACGTCGGGTCGGGTGTCGGGAGGTTGCCGATGGCCGACTCCGCATCCGTCGTGAGCAGGGCGCAGACCGTCTTGATGGCGGCCGGCGGGTCGTGTCGGGCCAGAGCCTGGCTCACATTGGCGGCGTCGACCCGGAGGGTCCCGATGGCCGCCCCCCCTCCCCCTCTGGACACCCAGGTGGCCACCCGGGCGGCCGGTGGTCCGGACTGCTCCTGACCGGCACACCCACCCAGGACGGCGCAGCCGGCCACCACCGCCGACACCAGGGCCAACCAGGTCCGGGCGGCCGGCGGCCCCCCGAGGGCCTGGCCCACTAGACGGGGAACCCGGTCCAGTCGGGGCGCCAGGAGGGGTCGAGCTGGACCAGGAATTGGGCGCACCTCTCCTCTTCGTCGTTCTCGCCCATGGCACCGGCGGCGGCACGCAGACCGTCGAGGCAGCGGAGGAACCCACGGTTGGGCTTGTGGGCCCACCGCACGTACCCCGACCCCTTCCAGCCGGCGCGCCGGAGGGCGTCGAGCCCGCGGTGGTAGCCGACCCGGAAGCAGGCATAGGCCTCCACGTCGTCACGGGCCAACCCACCGAGCGCCGCCCAGGCGGCCAGGGACCCGGGCGCGGCCCGGACCACCTCCGAGACGGCGTGGCGGCGGTGCTCGCCGGGCTGGCCCAGGGCGACCTCGAGGCGGGAGGTGACCAGGCGAGGTTCCTCGGGCAGCACCGTGTCGGGCAACCCGGTGGTCAGCCGGACCGGCGATCCGTCCGACGGCGGCGCCTCGGAGGAGCTCATGGGCGTCAGTGTAGGACCGGCCGCGGCCGGCTCCGCGATCGTGGCCGTGGCTCGGTCGCCGACCCGAGCACCGCTCAGGCGAAGCGCACCAGGTGGTAGTCCTTCTTGCCCCGGCGGAGCACCAGGTAGCGATCGGACAACAGGTCACCCGACCCGATCAGCCGCCCGGGGTCGTCGACCTGGCGGTTGTTGACGTAGGCACCACCTTGCTCGACGGTCCGGCGGGCCTGGCTCTTCGACGGCGCCAGTCCGGTGTCGACCATCAGGTCGACCAGGGTCGTTCCCGATCCGTCGAGCCGGGTCCGGGGGAAGGTCGTCGACGGGGCTTCGGAGAAGGCGTCGAGGATCGACTGCTCGTCGAGGGTCGAGAGGTCCTCGCCGAACAGGGCGGCGGCCGTTCGCTCCACCCGACTGGTCTCGTCGGGGCCGTGCACCAGTCGGCACACCTGCCGGGCCAGCTGGCGCTGGGCCTCCCGTCGTTCCGGCCGCGACGCGGTCGCCTCATCGAGGTCGGTGATGGCCTCGTGGGACAGGGCGGTGAAGTACCGGAGATAGGTCCCGACGACCGCGTCGTCGCTGCGCAGGAAGAACTGGTACAGCTCGTACGGACTGGTCCTCGCCGGGTCGAGCCACACCGTCCCGGACTCCGTCTTGCCGAACTTGGTCCCGTCCGCCTTCACCACCAGCGGCGTGGTGAGCCCCCACACCTCCTGCCGGCGGACCCGGCGGACCAGATCGACTCCCACGGTGATGTTCCCCCACTGGTCGCTGCCCCCGAGCTGGAGTCGGCAGCCGAAGGCATCGAAGAGATGCAGGAAGTCGAGGGCCTGCAGGAGCATGTAGCTGAACTCGGTGTACGAGATCGACCGGTCGGGCGTCGAGAGCCGCGACCGCACCGAGTCCTTGGCCACCATCTGGTTGACGGTGAAGTGTTTGCCGACGTCGCGCAGGAAGTCGAGCAGGCGGAGGTCCCCGAGCCAGTCGGCGTTGTCCACCAGGAGTGCCCGCGCCTCGGCCCGGTCCCCTCCGAAGTCGAGGAGGCGCTCGAGCTGCCCCCGGATGGCCTCGGTGTTGGCCCGCAGCTCCTCCTCGGACAACAGCGAGCGTTCCTCGGATTTTCCACCCGGGTCACCGACGAAGCCGGTGCCTCCTCCGGCGAGGACGATCGGCCGGTGACCGGCGTCCTGCAGACGCTGCAACGTGCACATCTGCATCAGATGCCCCACGTGGAGGCTGTCGGCGGTCGGGTCGAACCCGGAGTACGCCGTGAGGCGACCGGTGTCCAGTCGCTGTTGGAGCCCGGGATCGGTGAGCTGATGGATGAGCCCCCGGAACCGGAGGTCGTCGACGAGTGCGGGCACCACGTCAGCCTGCCACGTCGGCGGGGAGCCGGGGCCCGTCCGCTACCATCGCAGGCGCCCGGCGCCGAGCATGCCGGCGTGGCCGCGGCACGACCGCCGACACCGCGGCGAGGAGCCCATGACGGTCAACCCGTACCTGCAGGGAAACTACGCGCCGGTGCTCGAGGAACGCAGCGACGACCACGAGCTGCCGGTGACCGGGTTCATCCCCCCGGATCTCGACGGTCAGCTGTTGCGCAACGGTCCCAACCCGTCGGTGGTGCCGGCCGACGAGTCCGAGTACCACTGGTTCGGCGGTGACGGCATGGTGCACGCCGTGTCCCTCGGCGGCGGCAAGGCCCTGGGCTACCGCAACCGTTGGGTGCGGACACGGTCCTTGGCCTCCAAGCTGGGCACCCCGCCGCCGAAGGGCCCGAACGAGCCGATCGACGGACCGGCCAACACCCATGTGATCCGCCACGCCGGCCGCACCCTGGCCCTGGTGGAGTCGGGGCTCCCCCATGCGCTGTCGACCGACCTCGGGAGTGCCCGGGTACACGACTTCGACGGCGGGTTGGCCTCGCCGATGACCGCACACCCGAAGGTCGACCCGGACACCGGCGAGCTCATCTTCTTCGGGAGCGACGCTTTCGGACCGCCCTTCCTCCGGTACCACGTCGTCGACGCCACCGGTTCGCTGGTGCGCAGCGAGGACGTCGACATCCCGCGGGCCACCCTGATGCACGACTTCGGGGTCACGGCCACCCGGGTCGTCTTCTTGGACCTCCCGGTGGTCTTCGACCTCGAGCTGGCCGCCCTGGGGCGCCCCCTCCCCTATCGGTGGATGCCCGACGCCGGCGCCCGGGTCGGGATCATGTCCCGCTCGGGCGGCGGCGGCGTCCACTGGATCGGCATCGACCCGGTCTACGCGCTGCACGTTCTCAACGCCTACGACGCCGGCGACTCGGTGGTCCTGGACGTCGTGCGGTACGACGCCTTCTTCGACACCGAGCCCGGAGGGGCCATCGCCTCGGGTCTACCGTGCCTGGCCCGGTGGACCATCGACCCGACCACCGACCGAATCAGCGAGCAGCGCCTCGACGACACACCCGTGGACCTGCCCCGCATCGATGAGGCGGTGTCCGGGCACGAGCATCGTTTCGGCTACTGCACCCGACTCGGCCTGCGCCCCGACCAACCGGCCCAACCCGGACTGGTCAAGTACGACCTGCGACGCGACGAGGCCACCCGGTACGACCCGGGCGAGCTCCGTTCGGCCGGCGAGCCGGTGTTCGTGCGGGCCCTCGACGGTCGGGCCGACGACGAAGGGTGGGTGCTGAGCATCATCTTCGACGCCGTCCACAGGCGCGAGCGACCTGGTGATCCTCGACGGCACGTCGTTCGCCGGCCCTCCGGTGGCCACCGTCCATCTGCCGGCCCGGGTGCCCAACGGCTTCCACGGCTCGTGGGTGCCGACGAACAGCTGAACAGGACCGACGGTCCGGGTGCCACCAACTCCCACCCGGTCCATGCGAAACTGGATGGCCCCGGAGGCCGTCCCGGCTCTCCGTGCCGACACACCGCCCGCCCTTCGAGCCGGCACCCATCCCCACCTTGCCCACCGACGACCCACCGACACCGCGCCGGTCCCGCCCCTCGGGACAGGCCTCGCCAGCCCCGACCGGGCATCCGCGGGGCAGTTCCGCCGTGCCGCAGCCGAGGGGACGTGATTTCCCCGGGCCGATCCTCGGCGGGCAGATCGCCGTCCCCACGCGCCGCGAGCGGCGCAAGGCACGGAAGCGGAGGCGGGGTCCGGGCGAGAAGATCCTGCGCGGCGTCATCGCCGTTGTGCTGGTGCTGCTGCTGGTCACCGGGCTGGGCTACGGGTACTTCCGCTACCAGTGGAGCAAGGTCGTCTCCAATCCGTGCGACACCTGCGTGGCCGCGGCCGACGGGCAGCCCTACAACGTGCTCCTCATCGGCTCGGACACCCGGATCGGGGAGACGGCCGCCCAGGCCCAGCAGTTCGGCAACCAGTCCAATGCCGGCGGGCAACGCAGCGACACCATCAAGATCGTCCACGTCGACCCCGTCGGCCGGCACGGCGGCCTCGCTCTCCATCCCGCGGGACACCTACGTCACGCTGTCGGGGATGGGGGCCAAGAGCCCCCTCTCGAGCAACAACAAGATCAACTCGGCGTTCAGCAACGGAAATGGCGTGGCCACCGGCGCCGATGCCCTGATCCAGACCATACAGAACACCTTCGGCATTCCCATCAGCCACTACATCGCCATCAACTTCTTCGGCCTGGAGGACGCGGTCAACGCGCTCGGTGGGATCTCGATGGACTTCCCATACCCGGTTCGGGACCACGTCTGTGACCCCAGCACCGGGGTGTGCAACAACAACTCGGGCCTCATCCGTCCCGGCCACCGGCTGCCAGGTCCTCAACGGGTCGCAGGCCCTCGCCCTGTCGCGGTCCCGGTACTTCCAGTACTACGCCAACGGCCGGTGGGTCTCCGATCCCACCTCGGACCTCGGCCGGATCCAGCGCCAGAACCTGATCATCTCGGCCGCGCTCAACCGGGCCAAGTCGACCTACAACCCCCTCCGGTTGAACGCCCTGCTCACCTCCGTGGTCCACGACTTCAGCAAGGACGACGGGCTCTCCCCGACCGACCTGCTGTCACTGGCCGAGCGCTACCACGCCTTCTCCGGCTCGCAATTCGCAGGCCTACACGCTGCCCACCGTCGGCGCCTCGACCGCGGCCGGCTCCGCCCAGGTGGTCCAGCCCGACGCGGCCGCCCAGATCATCACCCAGTTCCTGGGTGGGACGGTCGGGACCATCTCGACCCCTCCCCTGGACGCCGACGGCCAGCCGATGGATCTGCCGGTCAACACCACGACCACCACCGTGGTGACCACCGCCCCGACCCGGCCGTCGTCTCGGAGCGGCGCGACCCCGGCCGCGGCCGCGCCCACTGCCCCGTCCTACGACCCTCGGCCCTGCTGAGCGCTCCCCCCGGCCCGGTCCACGGCGGCGGCGATGGCCTCGTTGACCGACCGGTGCCGGGCCACATTGGCCCGGCGGGCCGGTAGCTGGACCCGGATCACCGAGATGCCCGGACGGGCCAGCCGGCCGGCCAGCGCCTGCTCGAACCCGGCCGGGCCGGCGTGACGGTCGATGTCGTCGACGGGCCACCCGAACCCGGCCGCCACCTCGGCCACGTCGGGGACCTGCGGCGTGCCGAAGAGGGAGTCGAATGCCGCCTCGTCGAGGGACGTGGCCACGTCGAGGAAGGAGAAGATCCCGCCCCCCTCGGTTGTCCGCCACCACCACGGTGAGATCGGGGCCGAACCCGGGCGCCCCGACCAGGGCCGACACGTCATGGAGGAAGGCCAGGTCGCCGACGAGGGCGGCGGTGGGCCCGGGGGTGGAAAGCGCCACCCCGAGGGCGGTGGACACCACCCCGTCGATGCCGTTGGCCCCCCGGTTGGCCAGCACCCTCGGCGGGTCGGGTCGGGGACCGGCATAGGCCTCCAGGTCGCGGATGGGCATGGAGGCCGACACCACCAGCGTTGCCGCCGCCGGGCACCCGAGCCATCAGCCGCCGGGCCAGCGAAGGTTCCGACAGCTCCCCCGAGGCCTGGTCCCGACCGGTGCCGAGCACCTCGTCGATGGCACCCTGGGCCCGGCCGTCGGCCTCAAGCCAGTCCTCTCTCCAACGGAGGGCGGCGGGCGCAAGGGCCGCCCCGGGCCCGGGCCGGCCGATCGACCGCACCGCCTCACGGCAGAACGCGGTGGGGGTCGGCCCGGACGAAGGTCTGCACCTGGCGGGCGGGATCGGGCCACCGGCCGAGAGGATCGACCGCGATGGAGCGAGCCCCCCGACCACGGCCTCGGCCAGGAACCCCTCGACCACCCGCGAGAGCCAGCGGTCCCCGAGGTGGAGGACGACGTCGGGACGATGGGCCGCGGCGAAGTGGTCGGCACGGAGGATGCCGTCGGCCGCGGCCACCACGGCCGGCCCGAGGAGGCGCAGGCCCGAGCGCGGATCGGCGAGCAGCGGCCAACCGAGGGAGTCGGCCAACTCGAGCACCGCGGCCGGATCCCCGCTCCCCCCACCGGCCACGATCAGGCCGCGCTGGGCCCGGTTGAGACCACCGGTCTCGACGAGGGCGGCCACCACTCCCTCGTCCGCCTCGGTGCGGCCCGGCACGACGGCGTGCCACGGCTCTCCCCCGGCCCGGCCCGGGCTGACCCCGCCGCGAGCGGGGTCCCCGAGCAGCGGCTCCCGGAAGGGGAGGTTGAGATGGACCGGTCCCGGCCCTCGGGGGCCGCTGGTCGACTCGCCGAGCACCCGGGCGGCGAGGGACCGCCACATCCCGCGCCCACTCGCCTCCACCACCCCCGGGTCGAAGAACCACCGGACCGCCGGTCCGAACAGGTGGGTCTGGTCGATGGTCTGGTGCGCCCCCACATCCCGCAGCTCCGGCGGGCGGTCAGCCGTGCAGGCGATGAGCGGCACCCGGGCCCGGTCGGCCTCGACGACCGCGGCGTGGAGCTCGGCGGCGGCGGTACCGCTGGTGGTGACCACCACCGCCGGCCGGCCGGTGGCCAGCCCGATGCCGAGCGCGGTGAACGCCGCCGAGCGCTCGTCCAGCCGCACGTGCACGGTCAGGTCGGGATGGCCGGCCAGGGCCAGGGCCATGGGCGTGGAGCGCGACCCCGGACACACCACGGCGTGGGAGAGGCCACCGCGGGCCCACTCGTCGGCCAGGCTGGCGGCAAAGGCGGCCTGGGTGTCCCCCGTGCCGGGGCCGTCAGCTCCCATGGCCACGCCTCCCGCTCCCCTCGCTACGCTCACCGGAGCCCCGATGCCTCCCTGCCCGCCAACCTCGACCACCGCCCCCGGGCCGTCGCGGGACGGCACCCTGCACGCCGAGGCCATCGGGCAAGGCCGCCGGGTGGTCATGGCCCACGGCTTCACCCAGACCGGGCGGGTGTGGGGATCGCTCGAGGCCCGGCTGGCCACCGACCACCAGGTGGTGCTGGTCGACCTGCCGGGCCACGGCGGATCGGGCCGGGTGCGGGCCACCCTGACCGAGGGGGCCAGGCTGCTCGCCGATGCCGGAGGCCGGGCGACGTACCTCGGCTATTCGATGGGGGCGCGCTTCTGCCTGCATCTCGCCCTGGCCCAGCCCGCCCTGGTCGATGGGTTGGTGCTCATCTCGGGGACCGCCGGCCTGGAGGACCCGGCCGAGCGGCGCGCCCGCCGGGAGTCCGACGACGCCATGGCCGAACTCCTCGATCCGGCCGACGGACGCTCCCCGGCCCCGGTCTCGGTGGCGTCGTTCCTGGACCGCTGGCTCGAGAACCCGCTGTTCGACGGCATCAGCCCGGCCGCCAACGGACTGGAGGAACGCCTGCGCAACACCGGCCCCGGCCTGGCCTCGAGCCTGCGCCTGGCCGGCACCGGCACCCAGCGGCCCCTGTGGGGGTCGTTGGGTCGGCTGGCCATGCCGGTCCTCATCATCACCGGCGACCAGGACACCAAGTTCTGCGACCTCGGCCAGCGCATGGCCCGGGCCATCGGCCCGAACGCGGTGCACGCCGTGGTGGCCGAGGCCGGCCATGCCCCGCACCTGCACCGACCCGAGCAGGTCGCCGCCTTGGTCCGCACCCACCTGGCCGGGTCGAGCCGCAGCTGAGGCGGCGCCGTCACGGGATCCACAGCCACAGGGAGAGGGCCAGCAGTCCACCGAAGACCAGCTGCAACCGGCCGGTGGCGGCCAGCACCGGGAGAAGAGCACGCCCCTCGGCGTCGCCCTCCACGGTCCGGACGGGCGAGACGGCCAACGGGATGGCGGCCAGGGGGAGGAAGGCGATGCCCGGGTGGGAGGCGTGCACCGTCCCGGTCACCGAGGCCACCCCCCAGGCAGCCGCGCCGGCCAGGGGCAGCACCACACACAGGGTGTAGAGGTGCCCGGCCCGCCGGCGCCCGACCCGCACCGCCAGCGTCCGCTTCCCGGCCACGCGGTCGCCTCCGATGTCCCGGAGGTTGTTGGCCAGCAGCAGCGCCGTGGCCAGCAGGCCGACGGCGGCGGCGGCCCACCACAGCACCGGCTCGCCCAGTCGCAGGGTCTGGACGTAGTACGTGCCGACCGTGGCCACCAGGCCGAAGAAGAGGAAGACGAACACCTCGCCCCAGCCGGCGTAGCCGTACGGTCGGGGACCCCCGGTGTAGAGCCAACCGGCAGCCAGGCTGGCCGCTCCGACCACCACGATCCACCACGAGGTGACCGAGGCCAGCGCCAACCCGACCACCCCGGCCAGCCCGAAGCACAGCAGGGCGGCCCGCTTCACCGCCCCGGGCGAAGCCAGGCCCGAGGCCACCAGGCGCACCGGGCCGACCCTGACCTCGTCGGTGCCCCGGATGCCGTCCGAGTAGTCGTTGGCAAAGTTGGTCCCGACCTGGATGGCCAGGGCCACCACCAGGGCCCCCAGCGCGCGCCACCAGCTGTCGACCGGGAGGGGGCCGCCGGGCGGGCGGCTGAGCGGATGGGCCGCCGCCGTGCCGGCCAGTACCGGGACCAGGGCGGCAGGCAGGGTCCGTGGGCGGGCCCCGAGCACCCAGCGCCGGGCCGGGCCGGGGACGGGCTGGGCCGGCGCCGGGCCGGCGGCCGTCACGCCGGGTCCGGGGGACACTCGGTCATGGGCGACGTGGGAAGCGCCCGAAGTCGGGGGCCCGGTGCTCCTGGAAGGCGTTCCGGCCCTCCTGACCCTCCTCACTCATATAGAAGAGCATGGTGGCGTCGCCGGCGAACTGCTGGAGCCCGGCCAGCCCGTCGTCGGCGGCGTGCAGGCCCCCCTTCAGCATGCGCAGGGCGATGGGCGAGAGCGACAGCATCTGGCGGCACCAGGCCACCGTCTCGCCCTCCAGGTCGGCCAGCGGCACGACGTGGTTGACCAGGCCCCAGTCGAGAGCGGTGGCCGCGTCGTACTGCCGGCAGAGGAACCAGACCTCCTTGGCCCGCTTGAGGCCGACGGTGCGGGCCAGCAGGCTGGCCCCGTACCCGCCGTCGAAGCTGCCCACCTTCGGACCGGTCTGGCCGAAGCGGGCGTTGTCGGCGGCGATGGTCAGGTCGCAGACCAGGTGCAGGATGTGGCCGCCGCCGATGGCATAGCCCGCCACCATGGCCACCACCGGCTTGGGCAGGCGGCGGATCTGGACCTGGAGGTCGAGGACATTGAGACGGCCGATGCCCTGCCGGGCCACGGCGTCGTCGCCCAGGTACCCGTCGTCCCCCCGGATCTTCTGGTCTCCACCCGAGCAGAAGGCGTCGGGCCCGTCGCCGGTGAGGATGACGACGCCGATCGACGGGTCGTCGCGGGCCCGATTGAACCCGTCGGCCAGCTCGAACAGCGTCTGGGGCCGGAAGGCGTTGCGGACCTCAGGGCGGGCGATGGTCAGCTTGGCCATGCCTTCGGCCACGTCGTAGTGCACGTCCCGGTAGCCCTCGCTTCGCCGCTCCCAGGCCGGCAGGGGAAGGGAGCGGAACCGGTCCACCGGGTCGGCCGGAGCCCCGCGGACCACCGTGTCACCACCCGTGCCTGCCGGCGCCCGCCCGCCACCCGGCGGCCCCTGCCCACCCTGGCCGTCTGCCGGACCAACCATTCGACCATTCACTCCTAGAGTCGCTACTCGTACGGTCGCTAGGCTACCTCCCATGCCGCAGCTGCGAGCGGTCGACCTCCCTCCCGGCCCGGGGTTCGTCGACGCCCTGCGGGCTGCCTGGGCGGACGGGGACGCGGTGCTTCCGGTCGACAGCCGCCTGCCCCGGGTGGCGGTCGAGGCCCTGCTCGAGTCCCTCCGCCCGGCCGTGGTCGTCGACGAAGACGGCCCCCACCGCCGGCCTGGTGGCCGGCCGACCGAACCGGGCGACGCCCTGGTCGTCGCCACCAGCGGGACGACCGGGGAGCCCCGGGGGGTGGTCCTCACCCACGATGCCGTGCGGGCCTCGGCCCTCGCCACCTCAGCCCGCCTGGCCGTCGACCCGGGCGTCGACCGCTGGGTGGCCTGCCTCCCACTGGCCCACATCGGCGGCCTGTCGGTGGTCACCCGGGCCCTCGTCTCCGGCACACCGTGCACCGTGCTGGACCGGTTCGACGCCGACGAAGTGCGGCGCCAGGCGGGGTCGGGAGCCACCCTCATCTCGCTGGTGGCCACCGCCCTCCGTCGGGCGGTCGTCTCGGGCTACCGGGCGGTGCTGCTCGGAGGGGCGGCCCCACCCGAACGGCTCCCCCCGAACGTCGTCACCACCTACGGCATGACCGAGACCGGATCCGGTGTCGTCTACGACGGGAGGCCGCTCGACGGCGTCGAGCTCCGCCTGGGCGACGGCCGGGACGTCGGGGCCGAGAACGAGGTCCTGGTGAGAGCGCCCATGGTCATGCGGTGCTACCGCGACGGTTGCGGACCCGCGGCTCGCCGGCGGCTGGCTGCCGACCGGGGATGGCGGGTGCCTGGCACCCGATGGCGCGCTCACGGTGTTCGGCCGCATGGCCGAGGTCATCGTGACCGGGGGGGAGAAGGTCTGGCCCACCCCCGTCGAGGACTTGCTGTCGGCGTCGTCGGCGGTGGCCGAGGCGGCCGTGTGGAAGCGGGCCGACCCCGAATGGGGGGAGCGGGTCGTGGCCTGGGTGGTGCCCAGGGACCCCGCCGCGCCCCCCACGCTCGGGGAGCTACGCGACCTGGTCTCGGCCGGGCTGGCGCCCTGGGCTGCGCCGCGCGAGCTGGTGGTGGTCGGCGCCCTGCCCCGGACGGCCAGCGGCAAGGTGATGCGGTCCCATCTGTCCTGACGCTGGGGGGCCCACCACTCCTGACCGCGGGTGGGGACGGCGCCGGGCGGGAGCGGCTCAGGTGACTCCGCCGCTGGCCGTGCACAGCGCGCCGCCGTCGATGACCAGCGTGTGGCCGGTCACCCAGGAGGCGGCGTCAGAGCAGAGGAACACTGCGGCGCTGGCGATGTCCTCCACCCGGCCCAGGCGGCGCAACGGCAGGCGGCGCGAGATCGCCGCCTCACCCGGTTCCCACAGGGCTCGGGCGAACTCGGTCTTGACCAACCCGGGGGCCAGCGCGTTGACCCGTACTTTCGGGCCGAGCTCACCGGCCAGCTGGCTGGTCAAGTGGATGACGGCCGCCTTGGTCACGTTGTACCAGCCGATCCCGCTCTCGACCGACAGGCCGCCGACCGACGCCAGGTTGAGGACCACTCCCCCGGATTCGGACATACCGGCTCGCCAGGCGGCCTGCACCCACTCGAGGTACCCGGACTGGTTGACCCGCACGGTCTTGTCGGCTCGCCCGGTGTCGATGTCGACGATGGGGCCGAAATAGGGGTTGGTGGCGGCGTTGTTGACCAGGATGTCCACCGCTCCGAAGCGATCGACGGTCGCGGCCACGCACTGCCCGGCCTGCTCGGGGTCACCGGCGTTGGCCACGTGCCATGCGACGTCCCCGGGCCGGTCGCCGTTGGCGGCGCGGATCTGCTCGGCCGCCGCCGACAGGGCGTCGGCCTTGCGCGACGAGATCATGACCGAGGCACCGGCCTCCGAGAAGGCGAGGGCGATGGCCTGGCCGATGCCACGGGACGCGCCCGTCACGAGCGCGGTCCTGCCATCCAGTCGGAGCTCCATGGCGTGACACCCTAGACAGCGTCCGCACGAGACCGGGTACACATGGTCGGCGACCCACCCCTAGCATCGTCGTCCGTGAACCGCCTGGCCGACGAGACCTCGCCCTACCTGCGCCAGCACGCGGAGAACCCGGTCGAGTGGTTCCCGTGGGGCGACGACGCATTCGAGCTGGCCCGCACGGAGGGTCGCCCCGTCTTCCTCTCGATCGGCTACTCGGCCTGCCACTGGTGCCACGTCATGGCCCACGAGTCGTTCGAGGACCCGACCACTGCCGCGATGCTCAACGACTCGTTCGTCTGCATCAAGGTCGACCGCGAGGAACGCCCCGACATCGACCAGGTCTACATGGAGGCGGTGCAGGCCATCACCGGGTCCGGGGGCTGGCCTATGAGCGTGTTCCTCACTCCTGACGGTCGGCCCTTCTACGGCGGCACGTACTTCCCGCCGGACGACCGGCGCGGGATGCCCTCGTTCCGGGCCGTCCTCGCCGCCCTCACCGACGCCTGGGACAACCGGCGGGACGAGGTCGACCAACAGGCCGACGAACTGTCGCGTGCGCTGGCGGCGCGTGCCGCCGGGCCCGGCCCGATGCAGTCCCCCTCGCTCTTCGAACCCTCGTCGGGACGGGCCGAGGACGACCTCTTGGACACAGCGGCCGGCGAGCTGGCGGCGCGCTTCGACCCGGAATGGGGCGGGTTCGGCCGGGCGCCGAAGTTCCCCCAGCCGACGCTGGTGGACCTGGCACTGCGTCACTCCAGCCGGCACCCGGGACAGCCGGTCGGCGACCACTCCGAGGCCATGGCGCGTCGCCACGCTCGACGCCATGTCCGCCGGAGGGCTCCACGACCATCTCGGGGGCGGGTTCGCCCGCTACTCGACCGACGACCACTGGCTGGTCCCCCACTTCGAAAAGATGCTCTACGACCAGGCCGGGCTGCTCCGGGCCTACCTCCACGGCTGGCAGGTCATCCGGCGGGATGACTACCTGGCCGTCATGGACGGGATCGTCGGCTACGTGCGCCGCGACCTGACCTCGCCCGAGGGCGGGGTGTACTCGGCCGAGGACGCCGACTCCGAAGGGGTCGAGGGCCGCTTCTACGTCTGGTCGCCGAACCAAGTGGCGGAGGCCCTCGCCGAGGGGCCGGCCGGTGACGAGCCGTCCGTCGACCCCGTGATGGCGTTCTTCGACGTGACCGAGGGTGGGAACTGGGAGGGCCACTCCATCCTGCGGCGGCCCCTCGGGGCGCCGCTGACCGGTGACGCGACCATCGAGGCGGGCCGAGCCCGCCTGTTCCGAGCCCGTTCGCACCGCACGCGACCCGGTCTGGACGACAAGGTCCTCACCGAATGGAACGCCATGTTCGCGTCGGCGCTGGCCGAGGCGGCCGCGGCCACCGGCCAGACGCCGTGGGCGGAGATGGCCGTCGGCATCGGCGAGTTCCTCGTCGAGCGGCTGCGCGGCCCCGATGGCCGGTGGCGCCGGAGCTGGCAGCGGGAGAGCGGGGCGCGGCACCTGGCCTACGCCGGCGACTACGCCTGGCTGGTCGACTGCTTCACCCGGCTGGGCGAGCTCACCGGTCAGGCCCGGTGGACCCGACTCGCCGTGGACACGGCCGATGCCATGGACGCCCTCTTCCTCGATGAGGACGGGGGCGGGTTCTTCACCACCGGCCACGACGCCGAGTCGCTGATCGTGCGACCCAAGGAGGTCTTCGACGGCGCCACACCGTCGGCCAACGCCGTCGCCGCGCTGGCCCTCGCCCGCCTCGGCGCCATCACCGGTGACGACCGGTTCACCGACCGGGCCCGTCAGGTGATCGACCTGTTCGGTCCGCTCCTCCACCAGCACCCGACCGCCTTCGCCCATACCCTGCTGACCGCTGACACCCTGCTCGGCGGCCTCACCGAGGTGGTGGTCATCGGCGACCGACCCGACCTGGTGGACGTGGTCCGGG
Source organism: uncultured Acidimicrobiales bacterium (assembly GCA_963727075.1). Classification (GTDB taxonomy): domain Bacteria; phylum Actinomycetota; class Acidimicrobiia; order Acidimicrobiales; family RAAP-2; genus Bog-756. Next base: position 396,900 of record CAVSET010000006.1, on the reverse strand, counting down.
ATCGCTGGCTCCCCGATGGCGTGCTGGCATGGGGCGAGCCCACCGACTCCCCGCTCTGGAAGGGAAGGGAGCCCGGCCGCGCCTACGTCTGCCGACACTACGCCTGCCGGTTGCCGGCCGAGGACCCGACCACCCTGTCGGCCCAGCTGGACGAGGGCCCGGCCCGGCGGGCCCGGGTGTGATGAGCCGGCACTCGGCCCGGACGCCCCGGAGCGGCACCGCCCGCGACCTGGCGCGCGGCATCACGCCCCGGACCCACATCGAGGTGGCGGGCGGATCGTCGCTCACCTTGCTGGTGCTGGCCTGCCACCGCGAGGACACCATCGGGGTGGACCTGGCCTCGGGAACGCTGGTCCGCGTGCGGGTGGCCTGGCCGGAAGACCACGCCCCCGATCTCTCGCCCTTCGACGTGGTCCGGACCCAGCTGGCCGACGAGCCCGAGCGCGACGATCTGGCCCAGCCCGAGGCGGTCACCGCCGACGGCCTGCCCCGCCACTTGGGCACGCTGCACGGACGGCGGGTCCGCAAGCTCCTCCACCGCCTGGCCGCTCCGGTGGAGGAACACGTGCTGGGGTTCCCCGGCGCGTCCGCCCCCTATTGGGAGTTCCGGGGCTTCCGGCCGTCGCTGGCGCTGGTCATCCCGACCAAGGGACCGGTGCTCTTCCGTCGTCTGACCGACCGCACGGTGTGGGTCCGGTTCGGCTGGGGCCGGAGCGACAACTGGCTCCCGGTCGAGGACCCGCGGGCCGAGCGGGCCCTCGACGTGGCCCGCCGGGACCGGCTGGCCGGCAAGGACCTGGCGGCGGCGCTCGGGTCCAAGCCGCACTACGTTGTGGCCGCCATCACCACCCCTCGCGACGGCCATTGCTACAAGACGGTCAGGGGGCTCCTGCCCCGGAGCTGACCCGGCCATGGCTACAGTCGACAGCTGTGTGCGCCGCCCCGCCCGTCGCCCCGGTGCTCCCCGACTACCCCGGAGCCTGCATCGCCAACCTGGTCCCCGCCCTCTTCGAGCGGCGCGAGACCGAGGCGCCCGAGTGGCTGCCCGCCGCCGCCGGCCACGCCTCCCAGGTCGTGCTGCTGGTCCTCGACGGCCTGGGTTGGGAGCAGCTCCGCGCCCGCCGTGCTCAGGCCCCGGCCTTGTCGGCGGCAGACGGGATCGACCGCGCCGTCACCTCGGTGGCCCCCACCACCACGGCCTGCGCCCTCACCTCCATCGCCACCGGCCTCCCCCCGAGCCACCACGGTCTGCTCGGCTACCGCCTGGCCCTCGGCGACGAGATCCTCAACGCCCTCCGCTGGACGGTCGGCAGCGGCCGGGCCCGGGACGGACGGCGCACCGTACCGGCCCGCCAGTTCCAGGCGTGCACCCCCTTCGGTGGAGCGAGCCGTCCGGTGCCGGTGGTGTCGCGGAGCGAGTTCGGCGGCACCGGGTTCACCGCCGCCCATCTGGGCGACTCGCCCCTGCACGGCTATCGGGTGCTCTCGTCCCTCCCGCTCGAGGTCGGTCGCCTGCTGCGGCAGGGCGAGCCCTTCGTCTACGCCTACTACGACGGCATCGACAAGGTGGCCCACACCAGTGGCCTCGGCGAGCTCTACGACGCCGAGCTGCGCGCCGTGGACCGTCTGGTAGCCGACGTCGCCGACGAGCTCCCCCCCGGCGCCGTCCTGGTGGTGACGGCCGACCACGGCCAGATCGACGTCGGACCGCAGCTCGAGCTCCTGGGCCGGGAGATCATGGCCCTGGTCCACTTCATGTCGGGCGAGGGACGGTTCCGCTGGCTGCATGCCCGGCCCGGCGCGGCGGCCGACCTGCTCGAGGCGGCGGCAGACCGCTATGCCGACACGACCTGGGTGAAAGGGCGCGACCAGGTCATCGACGAGGGCCTGTTCGGGGGCCCGCTCGCCCCGGAATTCCTCCCCCGGCTGGGGGACGTCGTCCTCATCCCGCAGGCTCCGATGGCCTTCGTCGACCCGGCCGACACCGGAGAGAGCCGCCTCTACAGCCGTCACGGATCGCTCACCGCCGACGAGATGCTCGTCCCCTTGGTGGCCCTGTCCGGACATGGCAACATCTGACCATGGCGACCGAGCCCCCCGGCCCCGACCGCACCTCTGACGCCCCGCTCCAGCCGGAGGTCTTCGACGGCAAGCCGGGGACCACCGCCTCGCTGGAGCCGGGCACCGGAGGAGCGGGCGCCCCCGCCGGCGAGGACGAGGGCGAGCGGCAGAAGGAGTCCATCGAGCAGCCGGCCAAGCTGCTCCGTATCGGGTCGATGGTCAAGCAGCTGCTCGAGGAGGTGCGCCAAGCCCCCCTCGACGAGGCCAGCCGGACCCGCCTGCGCGAGATCTACGAGCAGTCGATCCACGAGCTGGCCGAGGGCCTCTCGCCCGACCTCGTCGCCGAGCTCGACCGCGTCTCCATCCCGTTCGACTCGCCGACCCCGTCCGAGGCCGAGCTGCGGGTGGCCCACGCCCAGCTGGTCGGATGGCTCGAGGGGCTGTTCCATGGCATCCAGGCCACCTTGGTGGCCCAGCAGGTGGCGGCCCGGGCCCAGCTCGACGAGATGCGGCAGCGCTCGCTTCCGGCCGGAGCCGCCCCGGACATGGGCCGGCCCGGCACCTACCTCTGACCATCCGGTCGGAGAGCATCCGGCACCGGTAGGAGGCTCGCCACGGGGTGAGCCGCGGCGCGCTATGGTCGGAATGACACTGCTGTAACTCGTCCACAGCCTGTGGAGAACCGGCCACAGGTGCGGGCCCATCCCAGAAGGCGTCCACCAGTTGGCCCCATCGTCGTTCGCACACCTCCACACCCACACCGAGTTCTCGATGCTCGACGGGGCGGCCCGGGTCGACGACCTGGTCCAGGCGGCGGTGGACGACGGTCAGCCCGCCCTCGGCATCACCGACCACGGGAACATGTACGGGGTCCTCGACTTCTACGCCGCCTGCCGCCGGGCCGGCGTCAACCCGGTCATCGGCACCGAGGCCTACATGGCCGGCGAGTCTCGCCGCGAGCGCCCGGTCCGGCGGGGGAAGATGGACGACACGGGGGGCGATGCCGGTGGCGGCGAGAAGCTCTACTACCACCTCACGCTGCTGGCCGAGTCGAACGAGGGCTACCGGAACCTGCTCAAGCTCTCCTCGGCCGCCTACCTCGAGGGGTACTACTACAAGCCCCGCGTCGACTGGGAGCTGCTCGAGCGACACAGCTCGGGGCTGATCGCCACCACCGGGTGCCTGGGTGGCGTGGTGCTCCAGGCCCTGATGGCCGACGACCGCATCAAGGCCGAGTCCCTGGCCGCCCGCCTCCAGGACATCTTCGGCCGCGACAACCTGTTCGTCGAACTCCAGGACCACGGCCTCCCGCAGCAGCACAAGACCAACCCGGCCCTGGTGGAGATCGCCCGCCGCATCGGTGCACCCCTGCTCGCCACCAACGACAGCCACTACACCCACCGCGAGGACCACGTCGCCCACGACGCCCTGCTGTGCGTACAGACTGGCGCCCTCATCGACGACCCGAAGCGGTTCAAGTTCGAGGGCGAGGAGCACTACCTCAAGACGGCGGCGGAGATGCGGCACCTCTTCGCCGAGTTGCCCGAGGCCTGTGACAACACGCTGCTCATCGCCGAACGGGCCGGCGTCGAGATCGACTTCGGACGGCCAAGCCTGCCGCGCTTCCCGGTGCCGGCCGAGTTCAGCGGGGAGGACTACAACCAGCGCGCCGCCGCCTACCTGCGCGCCCTCAGCTACGCCGGGGCCGAGGACCGCTACGGCACGCCCGTCCCCGACGGGGTGGCCGTACGGCTCGACTACGAGCTGGGTGTCATCGCCGACATGGGGTTCTCCGCCTACTTCCTCGTGGTCTGGGACCTCATCCAGTTCGCCCGTTCCAGGCGGATCCGGGTCGGCCCGGGCCGGGGATCGGCGGCCGGATGTTGTGTGGCCTACTGCCTGCGGATCGTCGACCTCGACCCGATCCGCTACGACCTCCTCTTCGAGCGGTTCCTCAACCCGGGCCGCATGCAGATGCCCGACATCGACATGGACTTCGACGAGCGCTATCGGGGCGACATGATCAAGTACGCCGCCGAGCGCTACGGGCCGGACCACGTGGCCCAGATCGTCACCTTCTCGACCATCAAGGCCAGAGCGGCGGTGCGGGATGCGGCGCGCGTGCTCGGCTACCCCTATGTCGTCGGGGACAAGATCGCCAAGGCCATGCCGCCGCTCCTCATGGGGCGGGACACGCCGCTCAGCGCCTGCCTGGCCCGGACCGAGGGCCACGAGGACGGCTTCTCCGCCGCCGCCGAGCTGCGGGCCATGTATGACTCCGACCCCGAGGCCAAGCGGGTCATCGACGTGGCCAAGGGCCTCGAAGGGCTCCGCCGCCAGGACGGCATCCATGCCGCCGCCGTCGTCATCACCGACCAGCCGCTCACCGAGTACGTCCCCGTCCAACGGAAGCCCGACGGTGAGGACCCCGAGGCCGCCCCCATCGTCACCCAGTACGAGATGCACGGCGTCGAAGAGCTCGGCCTGCTCAAGATGGACTTCCTCGGGCTGCGCAACCTGTCGGTCATCGAGCGGACCCTCGACCTCATCGAGGCATCCACCGGCAGCCGGCCGGACATCGACCGGGTCCCCCTCGACGATCCCGAGACCTTCGCCATGCTGTGCCGGGGCGATTCGATGGGCGTGTTCCAGCTCGAGGGCGGTCCGATGCGCTCACTCATGCGGTCGCTCGCACCGACCAGCTTCGACGACGTGGCCGCCCTCGTCGCCCTGTACCGACCGGGCCCGATGGCCCAGAACATGCACCGTGACTACGCCGACCGCAAGAACGGCCGCCAGCAGGTCGCCTACCTCCACCCCGACCTCGAGGACATCCTGGCCGACACCTACGGGCTCATGATCTACCAGGAGTCGGTGATGCGGGTGGCCCAGAAGTTCGCCGGCTACACGCTGGCCGAGGCGGACAACCTGCGCAAGGCGTGCGGCAAGAAGATCCGGGCCCTCATCCGGGCCGAGCGCGAGAAGTTCGTGGCGGGATGTGTGGCCCAGGGCTACGGCGAGCAGCTCGGGACCCAGCTGTTCGACATCATCGAGCCCTTCGCCGACTACGCCTTCAACAAGTCGCACTCCTACGGGTACGGGTTCATCGCCTACCAGACGGCCTGGCTCAAGGCCCACCATCCGGTCGAGTACCTGGCCAGCCTGCTCACGTCGGTCAAGGACAACAAGGACAAGACGGCGGTCTACCTGGCCGAGTGCCGTTCCCTCGGCATCGAGGTGCTGGTACCCGACGTCAACCGGTCGCTGTCCGACTTCGCCGCCGACTTCTCGGGCGGTGGGGCCGGGAGGGTCGTCGGTCCCGGGACCGGGTGCCATCACCTTCGGGTTGGCCGCCGTGCGCAACGTCGGGGAGGGCCTGGTCGCCCACATCGTGGCCGAGCGCGAGGCGCAAGGCCCCTTCGCCGACTTCTACGACTTCTGTCAGCGGGTCGATCCCTCGGTGCTCAACAAGCGCACCATCGAGTCCCTCATCAAGGCCGGGGGCTTCGACTCCCTCGGCCATCCCCGGCGCGGGCTGTGCCTGGCCTTCGAGGAGATCGTCGACCGCACGCTCGAGCGCCGTCGTGAGCACGAAGCCGGGGTCGTCTCCTTGTTCGCCTCGTTGGAGCCGGAGACCGACGGCCAGGCCGGGGGGTTCGCCGACATCCGCATCCCCATCCCCGACACCGAGTTCGACAAGTCGCCGCGGCTGGCCTTCGAGAAGGAGATGCTCGGGCTCTACATCAGTGACCACCCGCTGATGGGACTGGAGGGCGCCCTGGCCCGCCTCACCGACTGCCCCCTGGCCGAGCTCCGGGACATCGACACCGAGTCGCCGGCCGGCCTGTCCGGCCAGGGGGGTCCCGGCGGGGAGGGGCAGGTGCGACTGGTGGGCGGGGTGGTGACCGAGCTGACCCGCCGGTACACCAAGAAGGGCGACCTCATGGGCACGTTCGTGCTCGAGGACCTCAACGCCTCCATCGAGGTCTTCGTCTTCCCCAAGTGCATGGCCGACTACGGGGCCTTGCTCGACGACGACGCCGTCGTGGTCATCAAGGGCCGGGTCGACCTGCGGGACGACCGGCTGAAGTTGGTGTGCATGGAGGTCCAGCGCCCCGAACTGGCCGTCGAGGGTGGGCGGTGACCTACGGGTCGCCCTGCCCCTCAACTCCCTCACCGACCGGGTGGTCGAGGGGCTCAAGCGCCTGCTCCGCGAGCACCCGGGCGACTCCCCCGTCTTCCTCCACGTCGGCGACACCGTGCTTCGGCTCCCCCCGAATTCAACGTGGACAGCCAGCGGGGCCTGATCGGTGAGCTGCGGGTGCTGCTCGGGCCCAACGCCATCCAGCGCTGAGCCCCGGACCGGGCCGGCGCCGGCGCCGATCGGCTCCTCCTCGGGCCCGCCGGGGGGTCGCTACGACCAGGCCGGGCGGGCGGATACGACAGGCGGCTCCAAATCCCTTAAAATCGTGGAACGGCTCCTGGCGTGGAGGCCCGCACACCGCCCACCCGTCGGGTCGGGCGGTACCCGGGGGTTCTGCGACAGACCCGGGCCGGCGGCTCATGCCGCAGGGAGACCGAGGAGTACGGAACGGCATATGTCCATCCAGGTGGAGACCAAGGACTGCACATCCATTAGTGACGCCGAGCTGGCCGAGATGGCTGACCTGTGCGCCGAGCGCGAACCCCGGTTCGACATCGGGTTCCTGTCCAAACAACGTGAGGAGTGGGTACTGGTCACCCGGGCCCGCGAGGGGACCAAGCTGCGCGGCTACTCCTTTTCCACGCTGGAGCGCATCGGCGGCACGCCGTCCCTGCTGATCGGCCTGGCCACGGTGGACCGCACCTCCCGGGCGGACACGGTGCTGCGGGCCATGATGGGCGACAAGTACCGCCGGGCCCTCCTGGCCTTCCCCGACGAGGACGTCCTGGTCGGGACCCGGCTGCTGGCGGCCGAAGGGTTCCGGGCCTTCGCCGGGCTCACCGACGTGGTGCCCGGTCCCGACCACAAGGCCACCGGGGAGGAGCGGGCCTGGGGGCGGCGCCTGGCCAAGCGCTTCGGCGCCGACGGGCGGATCGATGACCGCAGCTTCGTGGTGTCCGGTGACGGGGGCGAGGCCGGTGGTTTCGACTTCACCAGCCCCAAGGCGTCCCCCCGTCCGAGGTGTGCGCCTTCTTCGAGAAGGTCGACGCCGGCGCCGGGGGCCGACTGGTGGTCTTCGGGTGGGCCATGGCCGAGGACCTGGCCGGCGGTCGGTTGGGCGGCCGCTGACCCCGACGGGCCTCACCCGCCGGCGGCGCTCGGGCCGAACCGACGGCTCGCACCGCCCCTGAGGGCCTACCAGGCAATAGCATGGTCGCGTGAAGGTCTCGACCCGGGGTGACTACGCCAGCCGTGCCCTGCTCTCCCTGGCCCTGCACACCGACGGGGACGGGCCGACCGCCGTCAGGGACATCGCCGAGCGCACCGGCCTGCCCCAGCCCTACCTCGAGCAGATCCTCCTGGCCCTCAAGGGAGCCGGCCTGGTGCGCTCCAAGCGCGGGGTGGGTGGTGGGTACGTGCTCGCCCGCCCCCCCGAGGAGATCACCCTCTCCCAGATCGTCTCGGCTGTCGACGGGCCCATCGTGGCCGGGGATTTCGGCCTGCCCCACGAGAACGGCGCCTGCGACCACGAGGGCCAGTGCGTGCTCCTCGCCGTGTGGGCCGACGTGGGCGAGCACATGCGCACCCATCTCGAATCGTTCAACCTGGCCGACATGGTGGCCCGGGCCCAGGGCCGGATGCCCGTGCTGCGCCAGAGCGCGGGCTGAGCCCCGACCTCGTCCCTCCCGACCGGTAAGGGGGCCGGCGGCCGGCTCAGGAGCAGTCCCACGAGGTGATGACGGGCTGCTGGCGTTCCCACCCGAGCTCGCTGAGCGAACACGGTGCCAGCTGGAAGTGGCGGCCGCCGGTCGGGTCGAGCCCGATCCACCGGGCCCCGACGACCCGCAGCAGGTGGGCGTGGGCCACGCAGACCACGTCGCCCGGGGCCGCCCGGACCCGGGCGATCACCCGGTCCACCCGCCAGCCGACGTCGGTGGCGTCCTCACCGCCGGGCGTGCCGTGGTCGAACAGGTCCCAGTCCGGCCGCTCGGCCCGGATCTCGGCCGTGGTCAGCCCCTCGTAGGCGCCGTAGTCCCATTCGCTGAGGTCCGGGTCGACGATGGCGTGGTCACCCAGGCCGAGGAGGTCACAGGTGTCCCGGGCCCGGCGCAGGGGGCTGGTCAGGACGGTGGCCGACCGGAAGGGGGCCACCCGGGGACGGAGGGCCCGGGCCTGGGCCTCCCCCTCGGCCAGGAGGGGCAGGTCGGTGCAGCCGGTGTGACGGCCGCTCCGGCTCCATTCGGTCTCGCCGTGGCGGATCAGGAGCAGGCGTCGGTTGTTTTCGCTCATCCGGACAGGGGAACACTCCGAACAGGTGGTGCGCAACCGAACGGACGGGTCGGGCCTACCTCGGGCCCCAATGACACACCCGAATGACATAGATGGAATGTCCGGGTCCGGTTCGACGTTGCAGATGCCGTGGGCCCTGTGACGATGCATGAGGAGAGGGATGACAGCTCGTACAGTGAGTAGGGACAACGACCAGCAGGTGAAGGGGCGTCCGGGCCGGGGCGGTGCCGGGGCGGACGGCCGCGCCGGCCGGAACCGCGGCAGTGACGCCGACAGCCTGGGCCTGTTCCTCCGTGACCTCGACCACCACCCGCTTCCCGACCACGAGGCCCAGACCGAGCTGGCCAAGCGGGTGGCGGCCGGCGACGACGAGGCTCGCCGGGAGATGGTGGCGGCCAACCTCCGGCTGGTGGTCCACTGGGCTCGGCGCTACCAGGACCGCGGCGTGGACCTCCCCGATCTCATCCAGGAGGGCACCTTCGGCCTCATGCGGGCGGTGGACAAGTTCGACTGGGAGCGGGGCTTCCGGTTCTCGACCTACGCCACCTGGTGGATACGTCAGGCCCTGCAGCGCGCCGTCCAGCAGCACGGCCGCACCATCCGGTTGCCCATGGAGGTCGCCGAGCGCAACCAGCAGGTCGACGCGGCCCAGTGGGAGCTGACCCACCAGTTCCAGCGCCCCCCGACCGACGACGAGCTCGACGACGCCACCAACACGACGGCCGAGGTCCGCTCCGACCTGGCCCGGCTGGCCCGCGTGGTGGCGAGCCTCGACCAGCCGGCCACCACCGACTCGACGGCCACGCTCGGCGACCTGGTCTCGACCGACCTCAGCGAGTTCGAGGAGGAGGTGGCCTCGGAGCTGACCCTCGACCTGGTGCGCCAGGCGGTCGACCGGCTGAGTGACCTGCAGCGCCAGGTCATCCGCCATCGCTTCGGCTTCGACGGGAGCGACCCGGCCTCGTTGCAGACGACGGCCGAGCGGCTCGGGATCGGGGTGCGCAAGGTGCGCCAGGCCGAGGCCGAGGCACTGGAGGTCCTCGGCGAGAGCGACATGCTCGAAGCCGCCCACCAGGCCGCCTGAGGCCGTCTGGCGCTGACCGTCCGTCCATGGGCTCCAGCGCCTCGAGCTCGAGCCGGAGGTCCTCGGGCAGCGGCGACTCGAACGAGACCGGACGGCCCGTGGCCGGGTGCTCGAAGGCCAGCGCGGCGGCGTGGAGGAACGGCCGGTTGAGCGTCGACCCGGGCAAGCGTTCGACCCCGCCCGTAGACCTCGTCCCCGACCACCGGATGGCCGATGGCCGCCAGATGGACCCGGACCTGGTGGGTCCGGCCGGTGTCGAGCGGCCACGCCGAGCAAGGTGGCCTCGGCCGGGCGGCTGAACCGCCGCACCACCTCGGTACCGGGTGCGGGCCGTCCTGCCCTTGCGCGAGACGGCCATGCGGGTCGGGCGCAGCTCACCGAGCGCCCGATGGGGGCGTCGACCACACCGGATTCGCCGTCCACCGCGCCCGAGGACGAGGGCCTGGTAACGACGCGACACCCGCCGGTCGCGCAGCTGGGCCACCAGCGAGCTGGTAGGCGTCGGGCGTCCGGGCCACCACCAGCAGGCCGGAGGTGCCGCGGTCGAGACGGTGCACGATGCCCGGGCGGGTGCTCGTCGGCGCCCGCCTCCTCCGCGCAGGCCGGCGAGCTCGGGGTAGCGGGCGAGCAGTCCGTTGACCAGGGTCCCGCCCGGGTGCCCGGCCCCGGGATGGACCACCAGGCCGGCCGGCTTGTCCACCACGATCACCTCGGCGTCGTCGTGGACCACCTCGAATTCCACCGTCGGGTCGCCCTCCGGCGGCGCCGTCCACCGGCCGGCCGGGGTCGGGTCCACCCGGAGCTCCTGGCCGAGGCGCAACGCCGTGCGTCCGGCTCCTCACCACCGTCCCGTCCACCTCCACCCGGCCCTCGGCCACCAGCCGGTCGACCGACGAGCGGGACAGGTTCGGCCACCAGCGCCACCGCCTTGTCCACCCGCACGCCGTCGAGGGAGGCGGGGACCACCACGAGAGGCGGTCACGGGCGCCGCGAGGCCCGGATCAGCGAGACCATCAGCAGCCCGCACCCGACCACGATGCACGCGTCGGCCACGTTGAACGTGGGCCAGAAGTGCAGGTCGACGAAGTCGACCACCGCGCCGCGGTCGCCCCGGAACAGGCGGTCGCACGAGATTGCCCAGGGCCCCGCCGAGGATCAGGCCGAGCACCGCCGCCCGGCCCGTCGTCGGCGCCCGCCAGATCATGACGGCCGAGCACGGCGACGAGCACCACCGCCACCGGGACGAGGATGAAGCCCTTGCCCTGGAACAGGCTGAACGAGGCGCCCGAATTGCGGGCCAGCTCCAGGTCGAGCGTGCCGATCAGATGGATCCGGCCCTGCGCCAGACGCGGTCGACCGCCCACCACTTGGTCAGCTGATCGATCGCCACCACCGCAACGACCACCGACCAACGCCGACCAGGACGCGCCGGGCGCCGACGGCGCCCCTGGGGTTCGACGGTGATCCGCCGTGGAGCGGTCGGTCAGCGCCGTGACAGGCCGCCGCTCTTGCAGGCCACGCACAGCCGGGCGAAGGGCAGGGCCCGCAACCGGGCCTTCGGGATGGGCTGGTGGCAACGCTCACACGCCCCGTAGGTCTTGCGCTCGATCTTGCGCAGCGCGTCGTCGATCTCCTCCACCGCCGCCGACGCCTGGGCCGACAGCGCCAGGTTTCGCTCGCGGTCGACGGTCACGGTGCCCCCTTCACCGGACTCCTCGTCGAACTGGACGTCGCCCGGCTCCCGCTCGAGGGCCAGCGAGTCCGCCTCGGCGCGCAGGTCAGTGGGCCTGCCCTTCGTAGACCGAGCGCTCGTCGAGCAGCAGCGCCCGCTGCTCGTCGAGGAACTTCTCCTCCTTGGCGTAGGGACCGACCGTCGGCCGCTTTGGGGCGCGACGGGCCGCCTTGGCCGGCGCCTGGCGCGGGCTTGGCCGGAGCTGGCTTTCCGGGCCGCCTTGGTGGCCGCTGCGCCTTCTTGGCCGGCGCCGCCTTCTTGGCCGGAGTCGGCCTTCTTCACCGCGAGCCGCCTTCTTGACCGGAGCCGCCTTCTTCGCCCGGGCCGCCTTGGCGGTGGGACAGCCGGCTTCTTCGCCCGGACCGCCTTCTTCGCCGACGCCGCCGCCTTCTTGGCCGGTGCCGCCCGCTTGGCACGGGTCTTGGACGCCCCCGAGCCGCCTTCTTCGCCGTCCGGCGCCGCCTTCCGGGGCCGGCCGCCTCCCCGCCGCAGCACAGCCTTGGTGGGCGCGGACCGTGCCGCCTTCTTCGCTGCCGTCACATCGACCTCCTTCAGGGACCGCCCTCGCCCGGCGGCGATACGCCCAGAGCCAGCGAGCGGGACGGTGACCGCTCCCGACCACGCGGCGGGCGGGCGACGATACCGTGCCCCGCTCATCGCGGCAATCCGGGCCCGGCGAATTGCCTCCAGGACCATACCGGTGCGCCGCGCGCCCGGTCCGAACCGCCGGTGCGCCGGGCGCCGGAGGATCACCGTCGGCACGGGTCGAACGGACGCGGTCGCCGGCGGGACTGGCACTGCGGTCGAGCTGGCCGCGTCGGCCTCGAGCCGGTGCCCGGGTGAGCGCTACAGGGGCAGCGGGGCGTTGGTGCTCGGCGGGTTGCCGATCGAGCCCGCCGGGCGCATCTGGGTGACCTCACCGGACGGACCGGCGCCGCTGCGCGGGCGCCGGCCCCACCTGGGTCGGCCGGCGGCCGGGCGGTTGCCGCCCTGGACCACCGTGGCCGGGGCGGCGGCCGGCGCTCCCGGCGCCGGCTCGCCGCCCGCGCTCGCGCCGGTCGGCGCCTCCTGCTGCGAGGCCGGGTGCACGTTCTGGTCGACCCAGCGCAGGATGTCCCCGAGCGCGGTGCGCAGCCGGTTGCGCTCGCTCTCGAGATGCCGGGACATGCTTCGACCTCGTGGGCTAGCCGGCTGCGCGACCCCTCGAGCCGGTCGATCTCCTCGCGCAGTCGCTGTTCGGATTCGCTGGCGATCTGGCTGGCATTGGCCTGGGCCTGCTCGGTCATGATCCGGGCCTTGGCTCGGCGTCGGCGAGGAGCTGTGGCCGCCTGCGCCTCGGAGTCGGCCTTCGTCTCGTCGACGAACTTCTGGGCCAGCAGCAGGGTGCGCTGCAGCGCTGTCGTCGGCGACCGACCGGCTCGGACGGCTCGGGCGCGGGTCTGCTGTTCGACGTGCGACCTCCAGTTGCGAGATGCGCTCCGCGGCCTGGCGGAGCCGTTCCCCGCTCTGGCGCAGCTGCTCCTGGAGGCCCTCGGCTTCGACGGCCGCCTTCTCGAGGTACTCGTCGACGTCGTCCCGGTGGTATCCCTTGAGGGTCTCACGGAACTCGACGGTCCGAAGCGAATCGAGGGCAGACTGGGAGGCGTCCATGGCGCCATGCTAGCGGCGCCGTCCACCCGGCCCGGGATTGTGGACCGGAATTCAGGCCAGGCCGGCCGGGTCCGGATCGGGTGCGGCGACCGCTCGCTCGGGCGCCGGCCGCCCTTGCGACCTCAGCTGGTCAGCAGGGCGCGGATCACCGGGACAGCACCGGGATGAGGATCACCTGGATCACCAGAAACAGGACGAGGACCGAGAGGTCGAGCCCGACGTTCACCGACCCGGGCCACCGGGATCACCCGGCGGATCGGGCCGGAGCACCGGGTCGACGAGCGACGTCAGCACCCGTTGGACCTTGATGACCGGCGAGTCGTACGAGATCCGGGCATAGGCGATGACCAAGCTCAGGATGCAGTAGGCGAACAGCACCAAGAGGTACAGCTCGAGGAGCACACGATGAGGATCATGGCTCACTCCCCTTCTCAGCTGCGGGGGCCCGGCATCAGGCCCTTGCCACCATTGTGGCTCAGGGATTGACCAGAGCCGCGGTCGGCCAGGCGCTGGCGCTCCTCGTCGGAGACCTTCACGTTCGAGGGCGTGAGGAGGAACACCTCGTCGGCGACCCGTTCCATCCCACCGGAGAGGGCATAGGTGGCGCCGCTGCAGAAGTCGATCATCCGGCGCTGCAGGTCCCGCTCGGCGTTCTGCATGTTGACGATGACCGGCTGGTTGTTCATCAGCCGGTTGGCGATCTCCTGGGCGTCGGCGAACCGTCCCGGGGCCACGATGTGCACCCGGGCGCCGGCCGACTCCTGGGTGATGGGCCGCACCGACGGACGAGCCCATGGTCGGCCTCGGGCTCCGAGCCCGGCCGGGGCAGCCGCCACGGCGGCGCCCACTGGTCTCCTCGCGGGTCAGCGTGCGGATCCGCGGGCTCGGGGCCGACATGGCCGGCTCGTCGGCCTCGTCGAGGGTCGACGCCGACCGCTGGCCGACTCGGCCGACCGGCGTGGGCGACCGTGACTCGTAGTCGTCGTAGTCGTCGTAGTCGTCGTCGACGAGCCCCAGATAGGCCATCGTCTTCTTCATGAACGAAGCTGGCATCGTCTCCTCCTGGGGACAGCGTAGTGCGTGGCCTGCGGAACCGGTGGATGGCGGGGCCCTTCACCGACCTCCCGGGCCGGGCCCGCCCCTGCCGGGCGCCGCGCCCTTCCGGCTCGGTCCGGTCAGGGCCGGGACCGAGGGGGGCGGTCGCCGAACAGGGCCCTACCGAGGCGGACCATGGTCGAGCCCTCGGCCAGGGCCACCTCCAGGTCGTCGCTCATCCCCATGGACCGGACGGCCAAGCCCAACCGGTCGGCCAGGGACGACACCAGGGCAAATCCGGACCGCGACCGCCTCGGGCGGCCCCGGGGCGTCCGACGGCCATCAGGCCGGCGACGTCCAGGTCCTCCTCGCGCAAGCGCGCCGACCAGGTCGGCGACCGCTCCGGTGGGCAGCCGCCCCGGCCGGGGAGCCCGGCCACGTCCATCTGGACCAGGACGTGAGCGCCGGGCCGCCGCTGGGCGATGGCCCGGCCCTCCTCGATCCGGCCCACCGTCTGCCACCACGACACCAGAGGGGCCAGGCGAGCCACCTTGTTGCGCTGCACGGCACCGAGGAAATGCCAGGTGACCGCGCTCTCGGCCGCGGCTGTTCCGGCGGCTCCGTCCACCGCCCGGGCCTTGGCCCGCAGCTCCTCGGCATAGTTCTCCCCGATGTCGGTGAGACCGGCCGACACCGCCGTCTCGACCGCGTCCGCCCCGAACCCCTTGGTCACCGCCACGATGCGGACCGAGGCCGGATCGTGGGAGGCGGCCTCGATGCGGTGGTGCACGGCCTCGAGACGCTCGGGCAGGTCACCCGGGTCGAAGCCACCGCCCGGGTCGGGCGGGTCCGGCCTCACGGCGGCGGCCCATCCCCCGCCCACACCACCAGGGCCTGACGGCCTCCGTCGCCGCGGGCCCGGTGCGAGAAATAGCCCCGTTGGCAGGCGGTGCAGGCGTCGCGACCGCGGACCTGGCGCACGCCGGCCGCAGCCAACGAGGAGGCCACCGCGGCCGGCAAGTCGAGGGCCGGCCGGCCGTCCCGTGTCGAGCTCCGGGCCCCTTCGCCGCATACCGCCACCACCGCGGCCAGGTCGTCGTCGGAGAACTGATAGCACTCGGGATGGATGCAGGGCCCGACGGCCCCGACGACCTCGGTGGCGCCGAGGGCCCGCATGGACTGCACCGCCCGGTCGACGACGCCGGCCACGAGCCCGCGCCACCCGGCGTGGACGGCGCCGAACACGCCTTCGTGGCTCCCGAGGGCGATGGGCGCGCAGTCGGCGGTCAGGACGGCGAGGGCCAGCTCCGGCGCGCCCGACACCAGCGCGTCCCCCGGCCCGGCACAGGCCACCCGGGCGCCGGGCTCGATCGCCGGGCGCCTGGGCCCATCGGCCACGCCGGCCACGCCGGCCACCAGCACCGTCGAGCCGTGAACCTGCGCCATCCACCGCACGTGGCGGGACCGTTCGGCGCCCATGGCCCGGCCGGCCCAGGCCAGCAGGGACTGGCCGGTGTCGCCGCGGCCGGTCGGCCGCAGGTCTCCCGACGACGCGTCGCCCCAGGCGGCGTGGACGGTCCCGACGATCGGGACGGGAACGGGGGTCCGGCTCAGCGAAGGAAGGAGGGGACGTCGAAGTCGTCGTCGCCCAGGTCGAGCTCGTCGTCGGCCGGGGCGGCGAAGATGTCCTCGTGGGCCGCCTCCACACCGAGGACGCGGCTCCGGGCCTCGTCCCGCCCGAGCGTCTCGGTCGCCCCGCCACTACCCCGCGCCTGTGCCTCCCAGCGCTCGAACCCGGCGGCGATGACGGTGACCCGCACCTCTTCGTCCATCGTCTCGTCGATCACGCTGCCGAAGATGATGTTGGCGTCGGGGTGGGCCACGCCGTGGATGATCTCGGCCGCCTCGTTGACCTCGAACAGTCCGAGGTCGGGGCCGCCGGAGATGTTGAGGAGGATGCCACGCGCCCCTTCGATCGATGCCTCCAGCAGGGGGCTGGTGATGGCGGCCCGGGCGGCGTTGACCGACCGGCCCTCGCCGGTGGCCGAGCCGATCCCCATGATGGCGGTGCCGGCATTGCTCATGATCATCTTGACGTCGGCGAAGTCGGTGTTGATGAGGCCGGGCACCGTGATCAGGCTGGTGATCCCCTGTACGCCCTGCATGAGCACCTCGTCAGCCATCCTGAAGGCATTGACCATCGAGGTCTTCTCATTGGACACCGTGAGCAGGCGGTCGTTGGGGATGATGATGAGGGTGTCGACCTTCTCCTTCAGGTTCTGGATCCCCTGCTCGGCCTGGACCGACCGCCGCCGGCCCTCGAAGGTGAAGGGTCGGGTGACGACGCCGATGGTGAGGGCGCCGAGGCCCCGGGCGATCTCCGCCACCACCGGAGCGGCCCCCGTCCCGGTGCCACCGCCCTTGCCGGCGGTGATGAACACCATGTCGGCGCCCTTCAGCGCCTCCTCGATCTCGGCGCGGTGCTCCTCGGCGGCCAGGCGCCCGACCTCAGGATCGCTCCCGGCCCCGAGGCCGCGGGTCAGCTGGCGCCCGATGTCCAGCTTGAGATCGGCGTCGCTCATGAGAAGAGCCTGGGCGTCGGTGTTGGTGGCGATGAACTCCACACCGCGCAGCCCCGCTTCGATCATGCGGTTGACGGCGTTCACACCACCGCCCCCCACCCCGACCACTTTGATGACGGCGAAGTAGTTGTTCTGCGCCGGAACGGTCATGAAATCCCTTACCCTCGACCAAAGGTTGAAACCGTTCCAACCGGCGAGTTGGTGACCACGATACGGTCAGCGCTCTACCTGGTCAAGCACAGTCGATACGGGGTGAACGCCCTTCGAGGGCGGCTCTCCCGCAGGTCGTGACGTCAACCGCTCACCGTCGGGGACTCGGGCACCGAGACGTCGAGGGTGGAGGTGGGGTGCAGCGAGCCATGGGCGATGATGGCGGCCACGTCCTCGAACTTGGCCGTGAGGTCGGTGCCCGTCCCGAGCAGGACGGTGATCCCCGAGTTGAGGGCGAGGCTGATCGTGCCGTCCGGCGCGACCGTCACCGAGACCACCTGGGCCGAGAAGGCCTTCGGGAGGCTGCGGCACACCAGCAGGCCGGCCGAGGCGTCGGGGGGCAGGGTCCGACCGACGGGGGCCGGCGGGATGCCGCCGGACCGGGTGTGCACGATGAGCACCACCAGGCCGGGAAGGCGGGCCGGGACCGCCTGGAGGGTGCGGCCGTGCCCGTCGAGGACCGACCACCCGGTACCCGGCCCCGCCATCTCCAGCACCGGCACCCGCTCGGTGACCGAGATCTGCACGCCGTCGGGCCAGTGGCGGCTGACCCGGGCCGTGGCGATGAACGGCAGTGACTCCACCCGGCCCGCCACCGCGGCCGGGTCCAGGCTGATCATCAGTGGGTGCCGCTCGAGGCCGGCTGCGGCCACGATGGCCGCCGTGCCCGTGTCGGGGTGCGCCCCGGTCACGGTGATGGCCCGGGCGCTGAACAGCGGGGTGTGGAGAAGGGCCACCACCGCCACCACCAGGGCCGCGGCCCCGAGGACGGAGAGCACCCACCGCAATCGGTGTCGGCCCCGGCTGCGCAGCACCGCCACCCGGCGCTGCCGGATGCGGGGATCGATCGGGGGGCGTTCGGCTTGCGGCTCTTCGGGGGGCATCACAGGCCGGCCGTCCCTTCGTCCTCGAAGCCGACCAGGCGCACCTCGGGGTGCAGCACCACGCCGGTGGCCGCCTCCACCCTGGCCTGCACGTGGGCGATGAGCCGGCGCACGTCGTCGGCCGAGCCGCCCGGATCGGCCTGGAAGAAGTTGGCGTGCTTGGACGACACCTCGGCGCTGCCCATTCGGAACCCCTTCAGGCCGCACGCCTCGATGAGCCGACCGGCCGAGTCCCCCGGAGGGTTGGTGAAGACCGACCCGGCGTTGCTCCCGCCCGGCTGGTTGGCCCGCCGCCACCGCACGATCTCGTCGATGACCGCCCGCCCCTCCTCGACGGGTCCGGGCTCGAGCTCGTACGTACCCGAGACGACCACGTCGGTCGGGGCCAGCCGACTCCGACGGTAGGCGAGCCCGAGGGCGGCGGCCGGGCGCTCGTCCACCGAGCCCGAGGCCAGGTCGACCCACCGGTACCCGACCAGGGTGGCGGCCGTGTCCGAGCCGTGGCCTCCGGCGTTCATCCGGATGGCCCCCCCGACCGAGCCGGGCACCCCCACCGCCCATTCGAGCCCGCGCAGCCCGGCCGAGACCGTCCGGCGGGCCAGGACCGGGAGGGCCACCGCCGCGCCGGCCTGGACCTTCCGACCGTGGACGGTCAGCGACTCGAACCCGCGCCCGAGCGAGACCACCAGCCCGTCGAACCCGCCGTCGGCCACCAGCAGGTTCGAGCCGCGGCCGAGCACGAGCACCGGCACGTCGTACCGGTGCAGGGTCTGGGCCAGCGCCACCAGCTCCGCCTCGTCGGCGGGCTCGACGGTGAGCGCGGCCGGACCCCCGACCCGGTAGGTGGTGAGGGCGCCGAGGGGACGGTCGCGTCCGGCCCGGTCCCCGAGGGCGCGACCGAGCCCGGCCAGCTCGTCGGAGCGGGTGCCCATCGCCGCCCTCACCAGCCCGGATCGGACATGAGCTCGTCGGGAAGGGTGGTCAGGTCGCCGGCGCCGAGCGTGCAGCACAGGTCGCCGGGCTGGAGCAGTCCGGCCACCGCCCGGCGGAGCTCGGCCCGCGCCGGCGTGTACACGACGGGCCGGTCCGGGAGGGCCCGACGGACCGCGTCGGCCACCAGCGCGCCGGTCACCCCGGGCACCGGGGGCTCGCCGGCGCCGTACACGTCGGTGACCACCACCACGTCGGCATCGCCGAAGGCCGGGCCGAAGCCGGCCCCGAGCTCGGCCGTGCGGGTGTAGCGGTGGGGCTGGAAGACGGCGACCACCCGGCCCCATCCGCCGTTGCGGGCGGTGGCCAGGGCGTCGCACACCTCACTCGGCAGATGGGCGTAGTCGTCGACGAAGGTGACCCCGTTGGCCGTGCCGCGGAACTCGAACCGGCGGGCCACGCCGGCGAAGCGGGCCAGGGCCCGGGTGACGTCGGGGAATGTGGCGCCGGCGGCCAGGGCGGCCACCGCGGCCACCGCCGCGTTGCGGGCGTTGTGGACGCCGGGGACGGGGAGGGACAGGCGGCCCAGCTCGACGCCGGCCGGGCCCACCAGCCCGAAAGAGACCGAGCTGCGGGCCAGCTCGAGCTCGACGATCCGATGCGTGCTGCCTTGGGACAGCCCCACCACATCGGCCCCGACGGCCCGGCCGATGGCGGAAGCCGTCGGCTCGTCGCCTCCCACCACGCACCGGACGCCCTCGACCGAGACGAACCGTTCGAAGGCGGCCCGGAGCCCGTCGAACGACCCGTAGTGGTCGAGGTGGTCGGCCTCCACGTTGGTAACGACGGCGACGTCCGGCGACAGGGCGAGGAACGTCCCGTCGCTCTCGTCGGCCTCGACCACCAGCCACTCGCCCTCGTCCCACACCGCGTTGGTGCCGATCTCGTTGACGTCGCCGCCGATCAGGAAGGAAGGTCGCATCCCGGCCTCCACCAGGATGAGCGAGAGCATGGAGGCGGTGGTGGTCTTGCCGTGCGTACCGGCGACGGCGATGCACCGTCGCTGCGAGGCGATGGCGGCCAGGGCCTCCGAGCGGGCCAGGACCCCGATGCCCCGGCGCCGGGCCTCGACCACCTCGGGATTGTCGTCGGCGATGGCCGAGGACACCGTGACGACGTCGGCGGTCCCCACATTGGCCCCGGCGTGCCCGATGACCACCGGGATCCCCGCCTGCCGCAGGCGGTCGATCACACCCGAGGACCGCAGGTCGCTCCCGGTCACGGTGTGGCCCATGGCCTGGAGGGCGGTGGCGATGGCGCTCATGCCGGCGCCACCGATACCGACCACGTGCACGATGGCCGGACGGGACGGGTCCGACAGCACGACATCGGGGACCGGTCGGGTCATCGGGGGCCCCTCCCTCTCGGTCGGGCGTTCTCCTCCACCACCTCGGCCCCGGCGGCGGCCGCGTCGTGTCGGCCGAGTGAGCGGGCGGCCCGCCCCATCGCCTCCAGCCCCCCCGGGTCGGCCAGCAGGTCGTCCACCAGGGTGGCCAGCCGGTCGGCCCGGCAGTCGGCGTCGCTCAGGAGCACCGACGCCCCGGCCCGCTCGAGCACGCGGGCGTTGGCGGTCTGGTGGTCGCCCGGCGCTCCGGGCAGTGGCACGAGGATCGAGGGCACGCCGGCCGCGGCCAGCTCGGCCACGGTCATGGCCCCGGCCCGGCACACGACCACATCGGCGGCGGCGTACACCGTCGCCATGCGCTCCTCGTAGGGCACCTGCACCACGGCCAGGCCCGCTCCTCCGGCTCCCGGTCCCGGGCAACCGGCCGGCGCCATCTCCTCCCAGTCCCGTCGGCCGACGATGTGGAAGATCGACCGGTCGGCCCGCTCGGCCCACCGGTCCACCAGCCCGGCCACCGCCCGGTTGATGCGGCGCGCCCCGAGCGACCCTCCGAAGGCGATCACCGTGGGGCGGCCGGGCGGGAGGCCGAGCTCGCCGCGGGCCCGCTCCCGGTCGGCGTCGCCGCGGGCGACGGCGGCGATCTCCGGCCGTACCGGCGTCCCGGTGACGACGGACCGGGGCAGCGCGGTGGCCGCCCACCCCACCGCACTGGCCCGGGCGAATCGCCCGAACAATCGGTTGGCCGCCCCGGGCACGGCGTCGACGTTGACCAGCACCAACGGCACGCCGAGCACCACGGCGGCCAGCGATGCGGGCACGCTGGCATAACCACCCACCGAGACCACCACCTCGGGCCGGGCCCTCATCACCAGGGCCAGAGCCCGGGCGGTGGCGACGCCCAGCTGGAGGAGGGCGATGACGTTGCCGACGACGTCACGAGGCCGCAGGCTGCGCACGATGCCCCGGCCCGGCAGCAGGGTGAAGGGGAACCCTCGCTCCGCCAGGGCGACCCGGTCCTGGCCCCGGTCGGACCCCACGAATTCGATGCCGTCCCGATCGTGCCCCTTGTCCACCAGTGCTTCGGCGATGGCCAGGCCGGGCTGCAGGTGGCCAGCCGTGCCCCCGCCCGCCACCAACGCGAACCGTTCCCCGCTCACCGCTCCGTCAGTGTTCGCCGCCGTCGGGCCGCACCGGGCGCGGCCCGCTCGTGGGAAGCGATGTTGAGCAGGATGCCGGTCGCCGCCATGGTGATGATCAGGGAGGACCCGCCGAAGGAGATGAAGGGCAACGGGATACCGGTGACCGGGAGAACGCCGACCACCGCGCCGATGTTGATCACCGCCTGGCTGATGATCCAGGTGGTGATGCCGACCGCCAGCAAGCTCCCGAACCGGTCCGGTGCCCTGGTCGCGGCCCGCAGCCCGAACCAGGCCAGGGCGAAGAACAACGAGAGCAGCACCACCGCGCCGGCCAGGCCCAGCTCCTCCCCCACCACCGAGAAGATGAAGTCGGTATGGGCGTTGGGCAGCGTGCCCCATTTCTGGCGGCCACCCCCGAGCCCGAGACCGAAGAGGTGGCCCGACCCCAGCCCGATCAGCGACTGCCAGACCTGGTAACCCGAGCCCGACTGGTGGGCCCCCGGGTTGAGGAAGGACAGGATCCGGTCGCGTCGGTAGGGGTCGGCCAGGCCGACCACCAGGGCCAGGGCGAAGAACACGCCGAGGATCTTCACGATCGGGCCCATAGGCACGCCGCCCATGAACAGGATGCCGAAGGCGATGCAGCTCAGCACCAGCGCCGTTCCCATGTCCGGCTGCTTCAGGATGAGGATCCCGGAGATGCCGAGCACGAGGAGCACCGGCACGACGACCACCTTCGGCTCCGAGAAGCGGCCCACCCTGCGGGTCAGAAGGTCCGCGGCGAAGACCGACAGCGCCAGCTTCATCAGCTCGGAGGGCTGGATCTGGAACATGCCGAACCCGATCCAGCGCGACGACCCTCCGGCGGTGACCCCCAGGTGAGGCATCAGCACCACCACCAACAGCACCATGGTCCCGATGACCAGGGGGCCACGGAGCACCCGCCAGCGGTGGTAGTCGACGCGGGCCAGGAAGAGCAGGGTGGAGGCGCCGACGCCCATCCACATGAGCTGGCGGATGAGGATGGCCCACGGGGAGCCGTAGAGGTGGAGCGAGATCACCGGCGACGCCGAGCCCACCATGACCACGCCGAACACGCAGAGCACGCCCACCAGGACGGCGATGCCGCGGCGCGTCCCGATCCGGGCCAGCCGGGCGCTCAGCCCGCCGGCCGGCTGCCCCGGCACCCGGTCCTCGGGCACCGTTGGCTGGGGACGGGCGGCCGGACGCGCTCGTTTGGCCGGGGGGCGCAGCGGGGTGGCCGAGGTCGAGGGATGGCGACCCCTGGTGACCGCCCGGGCCGAGGTGGGCCGTTCAGCCATGCCGTGTCCCGGGCCCGCCGACGACGACCGGTCCCCCCCTCCGGGGCATCACGTGCATCTCCCTAGCCTCCCCCACCGGCCCCAACAGGTGGTGGAGCCTGGCCGGCCCCCGGGCCGCCCGGCCGGCCCGATCGGTGCGGTGGCCGCCCATCAGACCTTGCCCACCGAGAGGAAGTCCCCATAGAAGATCCCGAGCCCGAGGGCGGCGAAGAGCCCGGCGAGGATCCAGAACCGGACGATCACGGTGGTCTCGGGCCAACCCAGCAGCTCGAAGTGGTGGTGCACCGGTGCCATGAGGAAGACCCGTCGGTGGAAGACCCGGAAGCTCACCACCTGGATGACCACCGACAGGGTCACGATGACGAACAGCCCGCCGATGACCACCAGCAGGAGGTCCAGGTTCATCAGCAGGCACAGGGCGGCCAGCCCCGAGCCGATGGCCAGTGAGCCCGTGTCGCCCATGAAGATCCGGGCCGGGGCGGCGTTCCACCACAGGAACCCGAGGCAGGCACCGGCCAGGGCCACCGCCGCCAGGGCCAGATCCAGTGCGTCGGCCACGTGGTAGATGGCGAAATGCCGGTACTGCCAGTACCCGATGATGGCCAGGCAGGCGAAGCAGAACGTCGACGAGCCGGCGGCCAGCCCGTCGAGGCCGTCGGTCAGGTTCACCGCGTTGGCCGACCCGGCGATGATCAGGGTCGACCACACCACCCAGAGGGCCGTCCCCATGTGGAAGCCGGTGGAGTCGTAGCGGGTGAAGGACAGGGTGGTGGCGGCGTGGGCCCAGTACACGGCGAGGAGTGAGAAGGCCACGCCGAGCCCGATCTGCGCGCCGAGCTTGGCCCGTTTGTTGAGGCCGAGGCTCCGCCGATGGCGCACCTTGATCCAGTCGTCGGCCAGCCCGATGGTGGCCGCGCCCACCAGTGCCAACAGGATGAGCGTCCCGGAGGGCGAGAACGTGACCCCGGGGACGGCATGGGCGCAGAGGTAGCCGACGACCACGGCGCCCACGATGCCGAGACCGCCCATCGTCGGGGTACCCGCCTTGGCGATGTGGACCTGGGGCCCGTCCTCCCGCACCTGCTGCCCGATGTTGTTCTTGACCAGCCATCGGATCAGCAACGGGGTCGTGAGCACCGCCACCCACAGGGCCACCCCGCCCGAGGTCATGAGGGAGATCACCGCGGTGCGCCCTGGGCCTCGGCCACCGCCCGGGCCACCTCGACCCGGTCGTCGAAGGGGACGACCCGGTCGGCCAGCACCTGGGTGCTCTCGTGCCCCTTGCCGGCCACCAGCACCACGTCGCCGGGGCGGGCCATCGAGACGGCGGTGCGGATGGCGGTGGCACGATCCGGCTCGACCACCAGGTCGACCGGACCGGCCATCCCGGAGCGGATGTCGTCCAGGATGGCTCGGGGATCCTCGGAGCGGGGGTTGTCCGAGGTCAGCACCACGACGTCGGCCCCGCCGGCCGCCACCGCCCCCATCTCCGGCCGTTTGCCCCGGTCACGGTCGCCCCCGCACCCGAACAGGCAGAGCACCCGGTGGGACCCGGCCAGGGCCCGGGCCGAGGCCAGGGCCACCTCGAGCCCGGCTGGGGTGTGGGCGTAGTCGACCAGCACCGAGAACGGGGGTCCGGCGGTGACCACCTCCATCCGGCCGGGGACCGGACGGAGGGAGGCCAGCCCTTCCACCACCTCGTCCGGGCCGACCCCGAGCGCGGTGGCCACCGTCGCCGCCACCAGTGCGTTGTCCACGTTGAACGCACCGGACAGCGGGAGAGTCACCGGCCGTCCCAGCCATTCGAAGGTGGACGACCCCACCGACAGCCCGACGTGGCGGGCGTCGGAGCGCCGGACCGCCACGGCCCGGCCGGAGAGCTCCCCGTGGAGCCGGCGTCCCCACGGGTCGTCGACGAACACCACCGCCTGCCGGGCCCGAGACGGGTCGAAGAGGGCGGCCTTGGCCGCGAAGTACTCCTCCATGGTGCGGTGGTGGTCGAGGTGCTCACGGCTGAGGTTGGTGAAAGCGGCCACGTCGAAGACGATGCCCTCCACCCGGCGCTGGACCAGCGCGTGTGACGAGACCTCCATGGCCACCGCCTGCCGGCCCTCCCGCCGCATGCCGGCCAGCAGTCCCTGCAGGACCGGTGCCTCGGGGGTGGTGCGCTCGCCGTCCAGGGTCCCGATCACGCCGGTGGGCCGGCCGGCGGCCTCGAGGATGGAGCGGACCATGTGGGTCACGGTGGTCTTCCCGTTGGTCCCGGTGACCCCCACCATGGTGAGCTGACGGGACGGATACCCGACCAAGGCGGCGGCCGCCCGGGCCATGGCCTGGCGCACCGTGCCCGGGGCCACCTGTACCTGGGTCACGTCGAGGTCGAGGAAGTGCTCGCACAGCAACGAGCTGGCGCCGGCCCGCACGGCCTCGGCGGCGAACCGATGGCCGTCGGTCCGGGAACCGGGCACGCAGCAGAACAGCGATCCCGGCCCGGCCCGACGGCTGTCGAATTCCACCGAGCGGACATCGGTGGACGACGGGTCGCCACGGACACCGACTACGTCGATGTCGCGGATCACTGTGGTCATCTGCACGGGTGGACGGTCCAGGGGCTCCGAAAGAGGGTACGGGCGCGACGGCACCGGTCCGAGCCCACCTACGGCCCTTCCGTGGTCGCTCCGGATGGCACGGAAATGGTACCGGTGGCGCCGATGGCCGAGCTCGACGCCGAGGCGGTGGCCGCGGCAGTGGTCGGGATGCCGTAGTGGTGGAGAGCGTAGGCCATGATGGTCGAGAACACCGGGGCGGCGACCGCCCCACCGTAGATGGGCGTCGGGTGGTCGAGCACCACGGCCGCCGAGAGGACCGGGTCCTGGGCAGGGGCGAAACCGGCGAAGGACCCCACATAGGCGCCGGGGATATAGCCCAGGTGGCTGGGGTCGGGGATCTGGGCCGTCCCCGTCTTGCCCGCCACCGTGTACCCGTCGATGGCCGCACTGGTCCCGGTGCCCGACGAGACGACCCCTTCGAGCATGGACACCAGCTGGGAGTTGGTGGTCGGGTCGATGACCCGGCGGGCCAGGGATCCCTTGCCCGCGACCACGGCGCCGTCCGGGCTCACTGTGGCCCGGACCAGGCGGGGCGCGATGAAGACCCCGCCGTTGGCCACCGCGTTATAGGCGTCGAGGATCTGCTGGGCGGTCACCGCGTCGTCCTGCCCGATGGGAGTCGACCCGATGGACGTCCCGGTCCAGGCGGCCGGACCGGGAACCAGCCCCTGCGACTCGCCGGGGAAGCCCAGCCCGGTCGGCTTCCCGAACCCCAGGTTGCCGATCTGGGCCAGCAACCGGTCCTTCCCGAGCGCCTGGGCCACCTCGATCGTCCCCAGGTTCGAGGACTGGGCCAGGATGTTGCTGGCTGTGAGCTGCTCGGTGCCGTGCTGCTCGGCATCGTGGAAGGTGTAGGTGCCCATGGCCAGGGACCCGGGAACCTCGATGGCCTGGTGGGGGGCGATCACGCCACCGGCCAGGGCCGCCGAGAAGGTGACCAGCTTGAACACCGAGCCCGGTTCGTAGACCTGGGTCACCGCCGTGTTGGCGGGGGCCTCCTCGACCCCGGCAGGCAGGGTGTCGGCGCCGGCGGCCAGCGTCGGCCCCGACACCGACGCCCCGGTCGGCGCCGCCGCTCCCGGGGACTTGGTGGTGGCGGCCACGGTGACCGCCGAGGCACCGCTGACGGCTCCAGTGGTGGCCGACCCGCTGGTGGTCTGCAGGTTGGCCATGGCCAGGATGTCACCGGTCTTCACGTCCATGACCACCGCCGTGCCGCTGTAGGCGTGGGAGGCGGCGAGCTCGGCGGCCAGGGCCTGCTCAGCGATGTACTGGATCGACTCGTCGATGGTGAGCTCGATGCCGGTCCCCGGTCGGGCCGGAACCGGCGTCTTGCCGCTGCCGGGGAGAGCCACGCCGTCGGGCGCCCGTAACAGGCTCTTCGAACCCGCCTGGCCGGCCAGCAACTTCTGGTACTGGTACTCGAGCCCTCCGGACCCGCTACCGTCCCAGCTCACCGACCCGACCACCGGCGCGGCCAGCTGACCGTCGGGCTGGACCCGCTGCGACTCGGGAACCAGGTTGATGCCGGGCAGGTTGAGCGAGGCCACCGTGGTGGCCACGGAGTCCGGTACCCGGTGGGCCAGGTACACGAAGCCCGACCGCTCGGTGAGGTGGGACCGGAGCAGGTCGGCCGGGATCCCGAGCACCGGCGAGAGGGCGGCCGCGGTGGCGGCCGGCTGGGTGATCAGCAAGGGATCGGCCACCACCGTCTGCTTGGTGACCGACTCCGCCAGCACCTGGCCGTTGCGGTCGAAGATCCCACCCCGGACGGCCGGGACCGACACGGTCTGGGTGAGCTCGGACGCCGACAGCGACGCGTAGTGCTGATGCGAGAACTGCTGGACGTGCACCAGCTGGACCACCAGGGCCACGAAGACCACGACGATCGCCAGGCGCATGGCCCGGGTGCGCCGCCCCAACAGGATCGAGGGGCTCACCGGCGCGAAGGTGCAGTCGCCCCGCCGGGGGCCGCCGGGGAGGGGGCCGAGGGGGCCGGGGCGGAGCCGGCCGCGGGGGACGAGGTGGAGGGCGCACTGGCCGGCGCCGGTTGGGGCGTGGTCTGCGGGACGGGCAGGGGCACGTCGAGCGGCACCCGGGGCAGGTAGACCACCTGGGTGGGTGCCACCAGTCCCTGGGCCTCAGCCTGGCCGACCACCACCGGTGGTGCCGCCTTCTGGGCGTCCGACACCTGGAGCGACTTCTCGGCGGCCACTGCCGAGGCCACCTGGGCCTGCACGGCCGACAGCCGGACCTGGCCGGCGGCGAGCAAGGCGTCGCCGACCACCACGGCCAGCAGGCTGCCGACGATGAGCAGGCCCGACAGCCACACGGTCGAGCGCCGGACGGCCCGGGTCCCGGTCCGGCGGCGGGGGGCCGGCTCGAAGACCTGCAGCCGCGGCCGACGAGAGGCGGACGGGTACTCGCGGGGCGCCGGCCGCGCGGGGCGCGCGTCGCGCCGTGGCGGTGGCCGGAGGCGCCATCAGGCCACCCGGCCGCGGGCGGACGTACGGTCGGCTGTCGACGGCAGGCGTTCGATGACCCGCAGCCGGGCCGCCTCGGCCCGGTGGTTCCGCCCGATCTCGTCGGCCGAGGGCCGGCGGGCGCCCCGCCGCACCAGGCGGAACTGGGGATCGGCACCACAGGCGCAGGGGAGGCCGGGCGGGCACCGGCAGTCGCCGGTGGCCGCCCGCACGAAAGTGGCCTTGACCAGCCGGTCCTCGCCGGAGTGATAGGCGATGGCGACGCAGCGCCCGCCCGGGCGCAGCAGGGCCAGTGCGTCGTCGAGCGCGGTCTGCAGCTGTCCGAGCTCGTCGTTGACCGCGATGCGGATGGCCTGGAAGACCCGGCGGGCGGGATGGCCGCCGGTGCGTCGGGTGGCGGCTGGAATGGCGGTCCGCACCACATCGGCCAGCTGGCCGGTGGTCACAACCGGCCGGGCGGCCACCATGGCCCGAGCGATCCGGCGGGCGAAGCGACCCTCGCCGTTGTCGGTGAACAGCTCGACCAGTGCCTCCTCGTCGAGCTCGTTGACCAGATCGGCGGCGCTTCGTCCCGACGTCGGGTCCATCCGCATGTCGAGCGGGGCGTCGCGGCGGTACGAGAAGCCGCGCTCGGCCATGTCGAGCTGGGGCGAACTGACTCCGAGGTCGAACAGGATCCCGCTCAGCCCCCGCTGCGGAGGCGGCGTCCCCTGGTCGGCCTGGAAGGCGTCGACCACCTCGGCCACCGCGTCGAAACGCGATTGGCGGATGGCGACCCGACGACCGAAGGGCCGGAGCATGTCGGTGGAGGCGCTGACCGCCAGCGGATCGCGATCGATCCCGAGCAGGCTGATCGACTCGAAGCTCCGCAGGAGGGCGGCGGCATGACCGCCGCCGCCGACGGTGGCGTCGACGATCAGGCCCGGTGGTACCGGGCGGAACAGCTCGACGACCTCGTCGGCCATGACCGGCTCGTGGGGGAAGGCCTGGTTCATCCGCAGTCCCCCGACCGGCACAATGCGTGCGGGTGGAGTGCCGCGACGTTCGCGCTGGAAGTAGGCGGAGGAGGATTCTTCCAGCGATCCGGTCGGGGGACTGCGCATGGGCCAGACGCGCTCGATGTGCACCTCATGGCGGGCCACCGCCGCCAGGCCCGACTCGTAGGGTGACAGCCGGCGGGCACCTGCGGTGACGAGCGTGGCCGGGGGTCCGGCTGCCCGGCCTGGTGATGGTGATGGTCCTGGTCGTGCCTCCCTTCGTCGCGCCACTTCCCGAGGGCCGTCGTCGGCCCTCTGACCGCCACCCTGCTGATCGACGCTCGGGTGGTCGGGGCTGATCCGGCCGGCGATGCCTCCGGGCCCGTCGGCGGTGGCGGGCCCGGCGTCGTCCATGGTCTCCTCACCGACGATATGGAGGGAGACCACCCCGCTCAACCGTCCTCGCCCTGGGTGAGGCGCTCCTCCTCGGGGAGGACCTTCTCGTCCCATGATTCCCGGTTCCAGAGCTCGACGCGGTCGATCGCCCCGAGCACCAGGACGTCCCCGACCAGGCCGGCGTAGTCCCGGAGACGGGCGGGAATGGCCATCCGTCCCTGCCGATCGATCTCCAACTCGTGTGAGGTCGACGCCCACAGCCGGGCCATGTTGCGATTGCTCTTGCCGGTCCCGGCCCGCTCCAGCATCGCCTCCATCTGCTGCTCGAACTGGTCCGGCGTCCACAGCGACAGGCACCCGTCCTGGTACGGGGTCAGGTAGCCGCCGTGCTCGAAGTGCCCACGGAACTTCGACGGCAGGATCACCCTTCCCTTGTCGTCGAGCGAGTGCTCGTACCTGCCGAAAAACCGTGCCACTGGTGTTTGCTCCCACGATGCTCCCCGCAGTGCCCGAAACCTGAAGGCCCAGGTTCCTCCCTTTCACACCACTTTGCGCCACTTTACGCCCCACCCCCCCACCGGTCAACCACTTCGGCCCAAAAAGACGGTCTCATCCGGTGGCGCGTCCGGGCGACCCTCCATCAGTCGGGAAACGACGGCGCCGCGCCACCCGGCCGGATGTGGCCGTGTCCGATTCGATGGACCTCCATCGGGCCGGGCGGGAGTGCGAACGGGCGAGTCGGACCGGCCGACCGGGCCGCCGAGCTAGGAGCCCGAGGCGGGCAGGGCGTCGACCAGGGCCCGGGCCACCGTCCCCCGGTCGGGAGCGGGGCGGCCCGCTTCG
Organism: uncultured Acidimicrobiales bacterium; assembly: GCA_963727075.1. GTDB lineage: Bacteria > Actinomycetota > Acidimicrobiia > Acidimicrobiales > RAAP-2 > Bog-756. Next base: position 367,125 of record CAVSET010000006.1, on the reverse strand, counting down.
GCGGCGAGGTCGGCCACACCCACGGCGGCCCGACTCAGCTCCTCTGCGGCCGCGCCGCGCTCGAACGGGGACAGGGCGAGCACGTCGACGAGCGGGCCAGGGTCCCACCGCACGGCGCAAGCACCATGGAACCAGGCGCCGGCGCGATTGCGCCGCTGGGCGAGACCGACGACCTTGCGCCCGTCGCCGGTGACCACCTCACCGCGACCCACCCCTCCGAAGCACACCAGGGCCGACCATCGGGTCGGAGACGACGGTCCGAGCCGATGCGGGGCGAGGCCACTCAGGCCGGCCCGGTGCAGCGCCGTCACCCAAGCGTTCCCCAACCAGTCGAAGGACCGACCCACGTCATCAGACCACAACGGGTCATCGGCCGGCAGCCAGACGTCGACCCAGACCGGCTCGTCGGGCCCCACCAACACGGCACCGCCCCCCGAGCGCCGGCGGGCCACGGCGACCCCGGCCCGGGTCGCCCGCACCGGGTCGACCACCGTGCCGGGTTGGGTCGAGCCGAGCACCACCGACGGCGCGGGCACGCGGCAGACGGCGACGGCGCGGCGCCCGGGTGCCAACTCGACCGTGGGCCAGGAAGCGTGCAACACGCCGGCGACATCGCGGCGTTCCTCGACCGTCCACCCATCGGACACCCGAGCAGCCTGCCACCGACGCCAGCCGGGGTGCACCGCCGGGAGTGCCTCCCCCCAGGCCGTCCCGTCCCGGTCAGGCCGTCAGTTGTTCACGGACCCCGGAGACGGCACCGAGGTAGGTGCCCCAGTCCTCGCTGGCTCCACCGCAGAGGGCCAACAGGTGCACACGGTGGCGCGGTGCCACCGGTGTCGACCGCAGGACCATGCCGGCCTCGTGGGGAAGGCGGTCCTCCTTGCGCGTGTTGCACCGGCGACAGGCCGCCACCACGTTCTCCCACGTATGAGGGCCGCCCCGGCTGCGCGGGATGACATGGTCGAGGTTCTCGGCCGCCAGCCCGCAGTACTGGCAGCGGGCACCGTCGCGGGCGAACACCGTCCGCCGGTTGACCGCCACCCGGTAGTAGCGCGGCACCTGCACGTAGCGGACGAGTCGGACCACCGACGGCTCGGGGACGGTCATCCGCTCGGACCGGAACACCCGGTCCGTCGTATGCACCATCTCCGCCTTGGTGTCCAGCACGAGCAGTACCGCCCGCCGGGAGGAGACCACGCCCAACGGCTCGAAGGTGGCATTGAGCACGAGCGCCCGACGAGTGGGGTTGGCCGGCGCCCGGACCGGCTCGGCCGCGCCGGCCGACGAGGCCGCGTTGGCCTTCCGCCGCGCCGCATGCTTCGCCCGTCGATCCATCAACCCGGAAACCTAGCTCGGGCCGGTCGGCCGGAGGCGGCCGCCGGCCACACCATCTCCTTCGCCCGCCCCGGCGCGGCCGTACCGTCGTCCCCCGTCCCGGCACCACTCGAGAAAGGCGACCACGTCCTCCACCTCCGGGTCGGCGTCCGCTCTCCCATAGGCGGTCTCCATGCGAAAGGCCCACAGCCCACCGGCCGGTCGGGGCACATGGGGCCGACGGCGCCACCAACCGGTGGCAGCCAGACGGAACACGGTCACCAGGGCGACCCACCACAGATCGGGGCGAGTCCCCAGCGCGCCGACGATTCGGGCCAGTGCGGCCCCCGACGGCCCACCGACCAAGGGACGGTTCACTCCGCCCTCCCGTCCCGGCGCCCCGGTGCGACCGCTCGACGGGCCACCGCCGCCGCCCCGATGATCGGCCCCTCGGGGCCGAGTCCGGCCGGGACGATGCGCGTGCCCCGGGAGAAGTCGAGCCGGGCCCGCTCGTCGACTTCCCGCTGGGCGGCCTCGAAGAACTCCGGGCCGAACCCGAGGGCCACCGATCCGGCCACCACGGCCAGGCCCAGGTCCAACAGATTGGCCACCGACGCCACCGCCCGGCCGACCAACCTCCCGCTGCGCTGTCGGACCGGTGTCGGCGCCCGATCGGCCGGCCGGCCGGTCGTCGCCTCGATGGACAACCCGGAGGCCTCGGCCTCGAGGCAGCCGCGGCCGCCGCAGGCGCACGGCCGGCCGTCGGGCTCGACGATCAGATGACCGATGTGGCCGGCATTCCCCGTCGCACCTTCGAGAAGCCTTCCATCGAGCACGATGCCACCCCCGACCCCGGTCGAGACCACCATGGCCAGATAGTTCGCACAGCCGCGTGCCGCTCCGAGCCAACCCTCACCCAGCGCCAGTGCCTTGGCGTCGTTGTCGACCGTGACCGGCAGCCCCAGGTGTTCGGCGAGGCGGCGACGCAACGGGAACCCGCGCCAGGCCGGGATGTTCAGCGGTGACACCTCTTCGCCCTCGACCAACATCGGCCCGCCGCAGCCGACCCCGCAGGCGTCGGGGCGGGGGGCGGGACCGGCCAGCACCTGGTCGACCACCGAGGTCAGGGCGCCGAACACCTCGTCGGCCCGGCTCGAACCGGGCGTTCGCACCCGAGCCCGGGCGAGGATGGAACCATCCCGATCCACCGCCGCCGCCTCCAGCTTGGTGCCACCGATGTCTACCGCCAGCACCACCGATCCACCGTCCGGGATGAAAGCACCGGCCTCCCCCGGACCGCGGCGGCCCCCCGGGAGGACGGTGGTCACTCGGCGGTCAGTCGTCGCGGTGGAACCGGCCCCGGATCCAGTCGCGTGGATCGTGGACGGTGTTGCTCAAGTTGCGGCTGTGCAACGAGCGCGAGATGTCATCGATGCCGGCCTTCCCCATGCGCCGGGCGTTGTTGGCGAAGACCACCCCCGAGAGGAACATCACCACCACCCCAACGAAGCCCAACACGACCGATCTCGAGAAGGTGAAGAACATGAACACCAGCGCAGCCACGAAGACCAGCGCCGACCAGATGCAGTACCGTCCGGCGTGCCGGTAGACCGTCTCGGAACGCACTCGCTCGGCGAACGCCGGGTCCTCTTGATAGAGGGACTGCTCCAGCTCGTGGAGGATGCGTTGTTCGTGTTCAGACAGCGGCAAGGATTCGTCCCCTCCACCGATTGTCGTTCCCGTCGGTGATCGCCGGTATCATCCTCGCGCATCCCCCGCTCGAAAGCACGACGCGACCCCCATTGGCGGGCAGCGCCGGGCACTGCACTCTCGACCGAACACCGCCACCATATTACAAGGTGGAGGGTGGTTCAGCGCCCAATCCGGGCTCCGGTCGGGCCGACGGGCCCCAGTGGGCGTCCCCCCGGTTGCGTACTCGCAAGCCCCGCGCCCCGACCAGGGCGGCCGGCCCGACGGACTCGCCCCCGTACCGGGCCCGGATGGCATCGACGGCTGCGGTCACCGGCCCCCAGGACTGCTGGATGCGCTCCGCCTCGTCGTACGCCTGGGCCGGGCCCTCGTCCTCTGGACCGGCCACGGCCGAGCCGAGGTCGAAGCTGAGCTGGTACCCGGCGTCCCGATCGCCCAGGCCGGCCAGGCTCACACCGAGGAGGCGGATCCCCTGGGCCGGTTCGACCGAGTCCAGCAGGGCGCCGGCCACCGCACCGATGGCCGCGGACGTGTCGATGGGCGAGGCCATCGAGTGGGACCGGGTCACCATCGAGAAGTCGGCGAACCGGATCTTCAGCGACACGGTGCGGGCGGCCAGCTTCGACTGGCGCAGACTGGTGGCCGACGCGTCGACCATCCTCGCCAGATGGCGGTGCAGGTCGACCGGGTCCCAGAGATCGGATGCGAACGTCTCCTCGTGGCCGATCGACTTGGCCGGCTGATCGGGGACCACCGGCCGAGGGTCCTCACCGCGGGCCAGCGCGCCGAGATGGGCACCGGCCGCCGACCCCAGGTAACGCTCGAGCGCGCCCGACGGCAGGCCGGCGAGGCCGCCGATGCTGGTCACCCCCAGGGCTTCGAGTCGCCGGCCCGTCACCGGACCCACACCCCACAGGGCCCGTACCGGCAGAGGATGGAGGAAGTCGAGCTCCCCTTCGGGCGGCACCACCACCACACCTGGCCCGGGCGTCACGCCGGCCCGGGTGGCCACGGGCTTGGCCGCCTTCGAGGCCAGCTTGGCCATGAGCTTGGTGCGCCCGACGCCGACCGAGCAGGTCAGCTTCAGCTCGTCGACCACCCGGTGGCGGATGGCATCGGCGATGGCCCGTCCGTCCCCCAGCAGCTGACGCGCCCCGGTGACATCGAGGAACGCCTCGTCGAGGGAGATGCCTTCCACCAACGGCGTCACCGACTCGAAGATGTGGTGCAGCTGCCCACTCACCTCTAGATACCGGTGGAAACGGCCGTCCACGAAGACCGCGCCCGGACACAGGCGCCGGGCCACCGAGGACGGCATGGCCGAGTGCACGCCGAACATGCGGGCCTCGTAGGTGCAGGCGGCCACCACGCCCCGGGCGCCGGAGCCGCCCACGATCACCGGCTTGCCGGACAACGACGGATCATCGAGCACCTCGACCGATGCGAAGAAGGAATCCATGTCGACGTGGAGGATGACCCTATCGGTGCCACCCTCGGCCCTCCGGCCGTCCGGCGACCCCTGCCGACCTACCGCCAACCGCCGGGGGTCAGCCACCGAGCCGCAGCCTCCGGAACCCTTCGGCAAAGGGCACGCCGGCTCGGCGGCCGGCGTCCTCCGCGCTCAGCCTCACTGCGGTCGACGCCCACTCGGCACCGTCGGGGAACTGGCTCCGGTGGCATCCGACCGCCTGGCCCTTGAGCTCCACCGTCGCCGTGATGTCCACCCAGACATCCGGCTCCAGGGTGCCCGAGAGCAGGACCTCGGACACTTGATGGGCGGGGCCGGCACCGGGGAAGTAGTGCGGCAGCCCGGCCGCCGGTGACACGGCGTCGAGCGCCGCCATGCCCGTGATGCGATGGTCACGGTGGTTGAAGTACTCCTGCCCGAAGAAGACAGCCGTGGGGTCGGGGCAGAGGACCACCTCGGGACGGGACCGGCGGACCGCGGCCACGAGCACCTCCCGGAACTCGGACGTGTCGGCCAGCTCGCCGTCGGCGTAGTTGAGCCACCACTGGTCGGTGACACCGATGACCGCCCCGGCCTCGGCGGTCTCCAACGCCCGTCGGGCCGCCAGTTCCTCCGGGTCCACCTTCGGGTCGGCCGAACCCTTGCCGCCGTCGGTGCACAACAGCACCTGCACCACACAGCCGGCCTTGGCCCACGCCGCCAGCGTCCCCCCACACGACACATCGGGATCGTCCGGATGGGCGTACACGGCCAGCGCCCGGACCGGCACGTCGGACAGGAGGTCGGGCACCCGCTAGCCCTCGATGCGCTTCGGTGCCGTGGTCTTGGTGAGCAGCCCGACCTCGCGACGGAAGTCGTCGACGCCTTCGAAACCCTTGTAGACGCTGGCGAAGCGCAGATAGGCCACCTCGTCCACCATCCGGAGCCTCTCCAGCACCGCGATGCCGACCTGCTCGGAGGTCGGCTCCGACCCCACTTCTCGCAGTTCGTCCTCGACCTCTTGGGCCACCTGGTCGAGTTGGGCCTCGCTGACCGGCCGGTTCTTCGTGGCCGACCGGAGCCCGTCGATCAGCTTGCCGCGGTCGAAGGGCTGGCGCTCCCCCGACCGCTTGATGACCATCAGCGGGACCTCGTCGATGCGCTCGAAGGTCGTGTAGCGATGGCCGCACTCGACGCATTCGCGACGCCGCCGGATGGCCGCTCCCTCTTCGGCCACTCGCGAGTCGACCACCCGGTCGTCATCGGCCAGACACCACGGGCACCGCACAGCACGAGGCTAATGCCGGGCCCCGTGCTCACGGCGTTCGGTGGGCGACCCCGGCGGTTGCCGGCCGCGCTGCGCCGCGGAGGGTCAGGGGACCACGATCCGCTGGCCGGGAACCACCTGGTCCGAACCGTCCTGGGCGGTCAGCCGGGCCACCAGGGGACGGGGATCAGCGCTCGGGTCGACCCGCTCGGCGATCGACCACAGGGTGTCGCCCGACCTGACCGTGTAGGTCACCGGGCCCGAGGTCCCCGCCGGGGCGGAACCAGTGGCGTGGGAGTGACCACCGGTCCCGCCCAGCGGAAGAGCCAACGCGACGAGCAACACGCCCACGATCCCGAGCAGCGTCCGGCGGCGGCGCACCTCGAGCGGCACCCGGTGGGTCCGCCTCGACCGGGCCGGCCAGGTCTCCGTCACCGCTTCGCCCGGCTGTCCCTCGCCCACCAGGCGTAGCGGAGCCCGGTCGGACCCGTTCCGGCGAAATGCCGGGGCCGGGTCCAGCCACGCCGCCGTCACGCCCCCGCCCCCTGGGCGGGCGTCCGGACGGCCGGTGCGCAGCCTCGGATCGAACCTGTGTTCGTCATGTGGGCATCTCACCACGAACACGTGTTCGGTGTCAAGCCATTCTTCGAACGGATGTTTGCTTTCCTCCGGTCGTCGACCTACCCTGGGGCAAACAGACGTTCGCCGGCGGACGTTCGCCGCCCGACCCGGGGAAGACATGGCCCAGGTACTGAGCACGAAGCGCAAGCAGATTCTGGACTGCATCTCCGAGGCGGTGCGGGAGCGGGGCTACCCCCCGTCGGTCCGGGAGATCGGCGAGTCGGTGGGCCTGACCTCGTCATCGACCGTCCACGCCCACCTGGCCGTGCTCCAACGGGAGGGATACCTGCGACGGGACCCCACCAAGCCCCGGGCGATCGAGGTCTGCTACGACCCGTCGTCGAAGGTCATCGTGGAGGCCCGACCCATCCGGCACGTCCCGCTGGTGGGCGACGTCGCCGCCGGCACCGGGGTGCTGGCCCAGGAGAACGTCGAGGAGCTCTACCCGTTGCCGGAGGACTTCACCGGCACCGGCACCCTCTTCATGGTGAAGGTCAGGGGCGATTCGATGGTCGACGCCGGGATCGTCGACGGCGACTTCGTCGTGGTGCGCCAGCAGCCGCAGGCCGAACCGGGCGACATCGTGGTGGCCGGGATCCCGGACGGGGAGGCCACGGTCAAGCGGTTCTCCACCCGGCAGGGCCGGGTCGTCCTGAGCCCGGCCAACGAGCGCCTCTCCCCCATGGAATTCGATCCCGCTGAGGTGACCGTCTACGGCAAGGTGGTCACCGTGCTGCGCCGCCTCTGACGGCCCGGTCTCAGGGCCCGGCCCGGAGCAGCTGCTCGAGCGTGCGAGCCGCCTGCTCCAACTCGTCGACGCTCACGTGCTCGCCCGGTGTGTGCGCCAGCTGGGGGTCGCCGGGACCGAAGTTGGCCGCCGGGATCCGGTGGGACCAGAGCGACGCCACGTCAGTCCATCCCAGCTTGGCCCGCGGTGGACCCCCGCTCGACGCCACCAACGTCGACAGCAGCGGGTGGTCGAGTGCGGGCCGGGCGCCGGCGGCCGACTCCACCAGCTCCCACTGGTCCCCGGGCTCGAGATGGGGCCCGAGCAGCTCGCGCACCGAGGACTCCGCCTCCTCCACCGAGCGGTCCGGCGCGAACCGGTGGTTCAGGAGCACGCCGGCCTCGTCGGGCACCACGTTGCCGGCCGTGCCGCCGCTCACCTCCACGGCCTGGAGCTGCTCGGCGTACTCGCACCCGTCGAGGACCGGGTGGCGGCCGCGGTAGCCGGCCACGGTGTCGAGCAGAGGGCCCAGGCGGTGAATGGCGTTGCGGCCGGCCCAGGGTCGGGCAGTGTGCGCCCGCTGTCCCCGCAGGCTCACCCGGACCCGGAGGGTCCCCTGGCACCCCCCCTCGACGACCCCGCCGGTCGGTTCCCCGAGGATGGCGACATCGGCGTCGAGGAGGTCGGGGCGGAGTCGTAACAGGTGCACCAAGCCGTTGAACTCCTGCTCCACCTCCTCGCAGACGTAGAAGCACCATGTCACGTCGACCGCCGGCTCGGACAGGACGGCGGCCAGGCGCAAGAAGACGGCCAGGCCTCCTTTCATGTCGGCCGCCCCGACGCCGTAGAGGGTGCCGTCCTCGACCCGCGGCTCGTCGTTGCCGGCCACCGGCAGCACCGTGTCGAGGTGGCCGGCCAGCAGCACCCGGTGGTCCCGACCGAGCTCGGTCCGGGCCACCACGTTGTCACCCACCCGTTCGACCTTCAGCCAGGGGCAGCGGGCCAGCGCGGCCTCCACCGCGTCGGCCATCTTTGCCTCGTGGTGGCTCACCGAGGGCACCGCCACCAGCGCGGTGGCCAGTCCCAGCAGACCTTCGGGCAAGCCGGTGCTCAAGCGGACACCCCGTGCTGGCGGAGGATGTCGTTCAGCTGGGCCTTGTCGTGACGCTGCCCCTCGGTGAGCCGTTTGATGACCAGCACGCACGGCAGGTAGAACCCCCCGCCGGGATAGTCCCGCCGCCTCGACGCCGACACGGCCACGCACCAGGCCGGGATGTGGCCCCGACCCAGCTCCTCGCCCGTCTCCGCATCGATGACCGGGATCGACGGGTTCAAGATGGTGCCCTCGCCCACGACCGAGCCCCGGCCGATCCGCGCCCCCTGGGTGATCATGCAGCGGCTCCCGACCATCACGTCGTCCTCGACCACCACCGGTGCCGCCTGGGCCGGCTCCAGGACACCACCGATGCCGACCCCACCGGAGAGGTGTACCCGTTCACCGATCTGGGCGCATGATCCCACCGTGGCCCAGGTGTCGACCATCGTGCCGGCCCCGACCCGGGCGCCGATGTTGACGTAGCTCGGCATGCAGATGACCCCTTCGCCGAGGAACGATCCCCAGCGAGCCGACGCCCCCGGCACCACCCGGACTCCCGACGCCTGGTAGTCGCGCTTCAGAGGCAGCTTGTCGGCGAACTCGAACGGGCCCAACTCGACGGTCTCCATGGCGCGCAACCGGAACAACAGCAGGATGGCCTCTTTCAGCCACCGGTGGACGACGACCCGGTCGGTCTCCGGGTCGACTTCGGCCACCCGGGCGGTGCCCCGATCGAGCAGGTCGATGGCCTCGGACACGATGGCCAGGGCATCGGTGTCGGCCGGGCTGAGCTCGGCGGCGCGCTCGGGACAGCGCTTCGATCTGCGATTGGAGGTCGGCCATGGCCAGACGTTAGCCCTGGGCTCCGCGCTCCCCGGAGTGGTCACCGACCGACCATGGCGACGCGGCCCGACAGCCGGGCCGCCACCACCGCCAGCCGCTCCATGGGCTGCACCACGGCCAGCCGGACGAAGCCGGCGCCGGCCGGCCCGTACAGGTCACCCGGGCTGACCAGCACCCCGCCTTCGAGCGCCAGGTGCTCGGCCAGCTCCCATCCCCCTCCCGGCATGGTCGGGGGCACCGGCACCCAGAGGTAGAAGCCCCCGGCCGGCATGGGCGTGGGCAGACCGGCGTCGCCGAGGACCCGCCGGACGAAGGCCAGCCGGTCGAAGTAGCGCTGGCGTTGCTCGGTGACGTGGGTGTCGTCGCCGAAGGCGGCCACCGCACCGGCCTGCACCGGGCCGGGGACCATCAACCCGGCATGCCGCCTCACGTCGAGGAGGTACCCGACCAGCTCCGGATCACCGGCGAAGAACCCGGCCCGGACGCCGGCCAGGTTGGAGCGCTTCGACAGCGAGTGGACGGCGACCACCCCGTCGAGGCCGGCGGAGAGCACCGTCTCGGGCCGACCCTCCCAGGTGAACTCGGCGTAACACTCATCGGAGAACACCGGAATGCCGTGGGCCCTCCCCCACTCGGCCGCCGCGCCCAGGTCGGTCAGCGCGCCGGTCGGGTTCGACGGGGTGTTGGCCCAGAGCACCAGGGCCCGCTGGCGGTCGGCCGCCTCGATCGAGCCGAGGTCGAGCCCACCACCGTCCGGTCCGTCCACCGCCACGGCGCGGCATCCGCCGAGCCGTGCCCCCATGGCATAGGTGGGATAGGAGATCGCCGGGTACAGCACGGTGTCCCGGCCCGGAGTGCGCAGGCGGAGGTACTGGGCGGCGGAGGCCACGAACTCCTTCGTCCCCACGCACGCGGCCAGCTGGGAGTCGGCGTCAACGGAGACCCCGAACCGGCGGGTCAGCCAGTCGGCGGCGGCCTGCCGGTAGGCGGCCGACCCGGCGGAGGTGGGGTAGCCGCGCTCGGCGTCCGAGCCGGCCATGGCCTCGAGCACCACGGCGGGGGGCGGGTCGCACGGGGTACCGATCGAGCAGTCGACGATCCCGGCCCGGTCGACGGTCCCCGCCCCGCTCCCGAACCGCTCCTCGGCGCGCCCCCTCAGGGCGGCCAGTCGATCGTAGGGATAGGGCGGAGGGGCGAAGCCGGCCGGATCGGACCGGCGGACCGGCGATGCCCGGTCGCCGTCGGGGGTCACGAGGTGAGGAACTCGGCGAACCGCGACGTTCCCGCTTCGTCCAGCACCACCTGGATGCGGGCCGACAGCTCGCCGGCAACCTCGCCCACGATCTCACCTTCGCGGTGCACCGCGGCGAGGACGTCGCCCCGGGCCCAGGGCACGACCAGCTCGACCACGCGGTCGCCCATCCGGAGGCGATCGCCCATGACCGTCAACAACCGGTCGAGGCCTTCCCCGGTCCGGGCCGAGACCATCACCGATCCCTCGTGGGCCGCCATCAGTCGACGGGCCTCCTCCGAGGAGGCCCCGCCGCCCGGGCGCCAGCGCGTCGGCCTTGTTGACCACGACGAGCTCGGGCAGCCCATCGGCGCCGATGTCGGCCAATACCCCTCGCACCGCGTCGACCTGGCCTTCGAGATCGGGAGCCGATCCGTCGACCACGTGGACGATGAGATCCGACTCGCCGACCTCCTCGAGGGTGGAGCGGAAGGCCTCGACCACCTGGTGCGGGAGCTTGCGCACGAAACCCACCGTGTCGGTGAGGAGGACCGTCTCGCCTCCGGGCAGGAAGAGCTGGCGGGTCCGGGGGTCGAGGGTGGAGAACAGGCGGTTCTCGACGAGCACGTCGGCACCGCACAACCGGTTGAGCAAGGTCGACTTCCCGGCGTTGGTGTAACCCACCAAGGACACCGACCGGTGGCGGGACCGGACGCGACCTCGCCGCTGGGTACGCCGGGTCCGCTCCAGCTGGCGCAGATCGGATTCGAGCCGGCTCATGCGCTGCACCAGGCGCCGACGGTCCACCTCGAGCTTGGTCTCGCCCGGGCCCCGGGTGCCGATGCCGCCCGCCTGCTGGCTCAGGGACCGGCCCCGGCCCCGGAGGCGCGGCAGGCGGTAGCGGAGCAGCGCCAGCTCCACCTGGGCCCGACCTTCGGGAGTGCGCGCGTTCTGGGCGAAGATGTCGAGGATCACCGCGGTCCGGTCGATGGCCGTCCGGCCCACGATGGCCTCGAGGTTGCGCTGTTGAGCCGGTGTGAGGTCGTCGTCGAAGACGACCGTGTCGGCGTCGACCGCCAGGCAGATCGACCGAAGCTCCTCGGCCTTTCCCGCACCCAGGTACGTGGCCGCATCGGGTGCCGAGCGGCGTTGGATGAGGCGCTCCATCACGTCGGCGCCGGCCGTGTCGACCAGCAGGGCCAGCTCGTCGAGGGCGGCCTCGGTCTGGGCCAGCGTGGTATGGGGGAAGACGACGCCGACCAGCACGATGCGCTCCCGGACGGTCCGGGAGATCAGGGTGTCGGTGAAGGCCGATTCGTCGGTCACGCCCTGGCCCCGTCCAGGATGGCCGCCACGTCCACCTTGACGGCGGCAACCCGGTGGACCGGGCCGCTCAGGTAGACCCGGTCGCCCTCCACGGCCACCTGCAGGGTGCCGCCCGGGTTGTGCACGTCGACCGTCTCTCCGACCATGCCCCAGCTCCGGGCGGCCACCGCGGCGGCGGCACTGCCCGTGCCACAGGCTGCGGTCTGGCCCACGCCGCGCTCCCACACCCGGAGCTTGACGGAGTCGGCGTCGGGGCCGACCGAGATGAACTCGACGTTGATCCCCCCGGGGTGGACCTCTTGGAGCCGCGGGCCGAGCTCGGCCACGTCCACGTCGGCCGGATCGGGTCCGAGCAGCACCAGATGGGGATTGCCCATGTCGACCCGACGCGCCTTGCGCCCGGCGAACTGCTGGGGCTGGTCGGGGCCGAGCGCGGCGACCCCCATGTCCACGGTGGCGGTGGCCGAGCCGGGGTGGGGGCCGGGCCGGTACTCGACCACCCGCACGCCGGCCAGAGTCGACACGCTGAAGGTCGGGCGCTTGACCAGGCCGGCGTCGACGGCGGCCTGGGCCAGGCACCGGATGCCGTTGCCGCTCATCTCGGCCACACTCCCGTCGGCATTGCGCAGCTCCATGGCCAGGTCGGCCCGGACTCGGTCGCCGAGGACCCGGATCACCCCGTCGGCGCCGACACCGAACCGGCGGTGACAGAGGGCGCGCACCAGCGTGGCGTCGAGATCGAGCTCGTCGTCCGGGTCGACGAAGACCAGGAAGTCATTGCCCGCCCCGTGGTGCTTGGTGAAACGGAGCCGGCGACGGTCAGGCGGAGGCGGATTCATCGTGTTCGGTCCAGTCTCCCACCGAGCCGGCATCGGGGCGGATCTCGCCCAGGCGGGCCAGGATGGCGCCCACCGGATCGTCCTCCGGGCTCAACCACACGATACGGGGATCGCGACGGAACCAGGCCATCTGCCGGCGGGCGAAGGCCCGGGTCCGCCGGACGGCCAGCGCCACCGCACCATCGATGGACAGGTCACCGTCGAGATATGCGAGCAACTCCCGGTAACCAAGCGCCTGTCGGGCGGTCCGGGACAACCCGCCCGGCCGGGAAGCCAACCTCTCCACCTCCTCGAGCAGCCCCTCCGCCATCATCCGCTCGAACCGCTCGGCGATGCGGCGGTCGAGGGTATCCGGATCGGAGCGCACACCCACCATCGGCACCGGGGAGGGCGGGTAGCGCTCGAGCCCCGGCCCGAACGAGGAGAACGGGCGGCCGGACCCGATGGTGACCTCGAGGGCCCGGAGGAGGCGCCGGCTGTTGGACGGCGTCACCCGCCGGGCCGCCACCGGGTCCAGCCGGTCAAGACGGCGATGGAGGGTGGCGAGGGCGGCCCGGCGGCCCTCGCTCCCCTCGGGGCCGGCCCGCTCGACCTCGGCGGCCAGATCGGCCGCCACCGTCGGATAGCGGCCCGGGAAGGTGAGGCCGTCGACCACCGCCCGGAGGTAGAGGCCGGTCCCGCCGACCAGCAGCCCGGCGTGACGCCGTGCGGCGATGGTCGCCAGGGCTCGCCCGGCGGCGGACTGGAATTGCTGCACGGTGAACTCTTCGTCGGGATCGACGAGGTCCACCAGGTGCACGGGGACGTCGGCCCGGACGTCGTCGGCCGGCTTGGCCGTCCCCACATCCATCCCGCGGTAGACCGCCATCGAGTCGACGGAGACCAGCTCGAGCGGGAGCTGCCCGGCCGACGACACTCGGGCGACCTCCACGGCGATCCGGGACTTGCCCGATGCGGTCGGTCCGACCAGGGCGACCACCGGCGGTCCCGTTTCCGGGCCGAGGATCTCGGGGCGAAGGACTGCGCTCACCGGGTGGGCGCGTTCACCCGGCGGCGACGGGGATGCGGGTCCGGTGCGAGGGCGGAGCGGTCACCTCGAGGAGCTCACCGGTCAGATGGTGAGGAGCGGCTCCGGTGATCCGGAGGTCGGCGTAGGAGCCGCGGCGGAGGGTGCGGTCGCCGGTCGCCCGGAAGTGGACCAGCTTGTTCTGGCTGGTGCGGCCGGTGGTGACGGACGGGTCCCGCTTCGACGGGCCCTCCACCACCACGTCCTCCACCCGACCGATCCGGCCCCGGTGGCGGGCCAGCGCCGAGCGTTCGACCACCGTGCGCAGCCGGTCGAACCGGTTGGCCACCACCTCGGCCGGCACGAACCGGTCGGTCATGCCCGCGGCCCGGGTCCCGGGCCGGGGCGAGAAGATGAAGGTGTAGGTGCTGTCGTAGGACGCCTCGGCCACCACCTCGAGCGTTCGCTCGAAGTCCTGGTCGGTCTCGCCCGGGAAGCCCACGATGAGGTCGGTGGTCACCGCCAGGTCCGGGATGGACCGCCGGGCGGCGGCCAGTCGGGCCAGGTAGCGCTCGGCGGTGTAGCCGCGCCGCATGGCGGCCAGGACGGCGTCGCTCCCCGACTGCAGCGGGAGGTGGAGGTGGTTGCAGACCTGCTCGGTGTGGGCCATGGCCTCGATCGTCTCGGGCCGGAGGTCCTTCGGGTGGGGGCTGGTGAACCGCACCCGCCGGATTCCATCCACCCCCCCGACGGCCCGCAGCAGCTCGGCGAACAAAGGCCTCCGACGGGTCAGGTCGCGGCCGTACGAGTTGACGTTCTGACCGAGGAGGGTGACCTCGGTGACCCCTCGCCCGGCCAGGACCTGCACCTCGGCGATCAGGTCCTCGAGCCGCCGCGAGACCTCGCGCCCCCGCACCGATGGCACGATGCAGAACGCGCACGAGTTGTCGCACCCGGTCTGGATGGTCACCCACGCGGCGTAGGGAAGGTCGCGCACGGCCGCCAGGGCGGCCTCCTGATGCTCGTCCACGGCGGCGGCCGCGGCATGTGGCTCGTCGCTGACCTCCACCACCGGACCGCTCCGGGCCGCCTGGCGAAGCAGCGCCGGGGCCCGGACGAGGTTGTGGGTGCCGAACACCACGTCCACGTGGGGGGCTCGCTGGCGGATGCGGTCCTTGTCCATCTGGGCCAGGCACCCACCCACGGCGATCTGCATGTCGGGACGGCGCTCCCGCAGCGTCTTGAGGTTGCCCAGGTGGCCGAAGAACTTGTTGTCGGCGTTCTCCCTGATGCAGCAGGTGTTGAACACGACGACGTCGGCCGATTCGAGGTCGGGCGAGGCCACCAGTCCGTCCGCCACCAACGCGCCGGCCAGGCGCTCGGAGTCGTGCTCGTTCATCTGGCAGCCGAACGTGCGGATGTGGAAGGTGCGGGGCGCGGGGGCGGGGCGGTCGGCCACCTCGGGATCGGGTTCGGGTGCCGGCTTGCTCATGGGCCATCCAGGATACGGCCGTGGAGCACGGGGGGGTTCCGCACCGGCTCGCACGCCGGCTCAACTGTCGGCGTTGAAGTCGTAGACCTCCGAGGAGTCGTCCCGATCGAGGATCAACCCGTGCATGTCCGGATGGAGGACCAGCACCTGGCCCGGCACGTCGGCCTCGTCCAGGGCGGCCGCGGCCGAGGCCTGCACCTTGTGGACGTCGGTGCCGCGGGAGATGCCGAGCAGGGCGGGCCCGGAGCCCGACCAGCACACGGCCAATGCTCCCCCGGCCATCATGCCGGCCAACAACTTGGGCGCCGGGGGGAAGAGGGGGCTCCGGTAGTCCTGGTGGAGCCGGTCCTCGGTGGCCTCGCTGATCAGCACCCGGCTGTCGGCCAGACCGGCAATGAGCAGCGCCAGCCGGGACAGGTTGAACGCGGCGCTCTCCCGGCTGACCTGACTGGGCAGGGCCAACCGGGCCCGGGCGGTGGACAGCGTGACGTCGGGCACGATGACCACGAACGCCAGGGAGACGTCGAGGGGAAGGCGCACCGCCTGCACCCCGCCCCT
This sequence comes from uncultured Acidimicrobiales bacterium, assembly GCA_963727075.1. Lineage (GTDB taxonomy): Bacteria > Actinomycetota > Acidimicrobiia > Acidimicrobiales > RAAP-2 > Bog-756. Next base: position 351,648 of record CAVSET010000006.1, on the reverse strand, counting down.
CACCCGGGCCGCCGCCACCAACCCCCCGACCATCGAGGCGGCGGCGTTGTCCGGATGGCCGTCCATGTGTGCCGCCACGGCCAGGGGGTCCTTCGCCCCGGCCGCGGCGGCGGCCGCCACGGCCAGGGCCGCCGAGGAGCCGAGTCCGCGGGCGATGGGGATCTTCGAGCGGACGGTGATGGCCAACCGGTCGGTGCCGGCCACGTCGATGGCCACCCGGGCGGCCAGGTGCGAGGGGTCGTCGGACATGCCGGCCCCCTCCCCCTCCGACCGAACCACCAGTCGTGAGGCCTTCTCCACCTCGACCTCGACGTACCGATCGAGCGCGATGGCCAGGGTGTCGAACCCGGGCCCGAGATTGGCCGCCGATGCTGGGGCTCGCGCGCGCACACCGACACGGTACTCGTCAACAGGGGGCCGGACAGGACTCCTCAGTCGTGGATGAGGCGCCACCACCACGTCGGTTCGGGCACGGTGGACGCCAGTCGCAGCGGTACCGACTCGACTTGTGTTCCCAGCTGGTAGAAGGCCGTACCCACCCGTGACCCTCCCCGGCCGCCCGGCGCCACCGGCTGGACCTTCGTCGTGGCGGTGGCCTGTTGTCCCGGCCAGCCCAGCAACCAGGCCGGGTCGGAAGCGACGACCGGTACCCGGTGGGTCTGCCCGCCCCAGCTGGCGGTCACCGTCCCCACCGATTGGCCGGGGCTGGTCAACGCCAGCCGGACCACGCCGTTCTCGGCCGAGGCGAGCAGTCCCTCGACGGCGGGTCGGGTGTAGTGGAACGGGTCCGGCACGATGAGCTCGTCCCGCGGGATGGTGGTCGTCGTGGGTGGCGGCGCGGTGGTTGGCGGGGCGGTCACGGGTGGGGCGGTAGGCGCCGGGGCGGCGGGCGGCGCCGCTCCCGGTGCCGGTGGAGCGGTCGTGGTGGTGGGTGGCGGAGGCGGGGCCGTCGTGGTGGTCGTCGTGGTGGTCGGTGGCGGGATGGGTGGGGGCACCGGTTGGGCCACCACCGCGGTCAGCACCACGACCGCCCGTCCGTCCACCACCTTGTTGGCGGCCAGCACCATGCAGCCGCCGGCCGTCGACGTGTAGCCGGACTTCACCCCGATCACATTGTTCGACCCGACCTCGGTCACGACGTTGTGCACTGTTCCCACCAGCGGCAGCGGGACGGTGCTCATCCCCACCACCGCGGCGAAGGTGGGGATGGCCATACCGGCCGCGGCGATCCGCAGGCAGTCGGCTGCGGTCGAGACCGAGCCGGGGTCGTAGCCGCTGGCATCGACGTAGTGGGTCGAGCGGGCCCCGAGTACCGAGGCCATGGCGTTCATCTTGGCCACGAAGGCGGGCACGGTGCCCGCGTCCCACACCGCCAGCGCGTAGGCGATGTCATTGGCCGACTGGGTGAGGAGTGCCTCGAGCATCTGGCGCTCGGTCAGCGTCTCCCCGAGACGGATCGCCACGGTCGATTGATCGTTGTGGAGCTCGGCGTCGTACTCGGCGACATCTCCGGCGGTGATGGGGATGGCTGAGCCATCGGACCCGGCGGTGACCGGGTGGTCGTGGAGGACGACGAGGGCGTTGGTCATCTTGGTGAGGGAGGCGATGGGCACCGGTGACTCGGGTCCCGATTGCTGGGAGTAGCCGAGGGACGGGACTGAGACGGCCGCCTGCCCGGTGCGGGGCCACGCCAGCGCCGGGGGCGCCCCCGACACGACGAGGGACGCCGGTACCCCGGTCTCCACGGCCGGGCGGGGCAGGGGCCGGTCGATGCGCCGGGCCCCTACCCAACCGCCGGCGACCAGGGCCGCGACCACCAGCACCGCCGCCAGCGACCATTCCAACCGGCGGCGGGTCCGTCGGCGGTGCTTCCGCCGCTCGGTCCGGGGCGTGCCGCTCGCCTCGGTGGCGGCCTCGTCGGCCTCCGGTACCGCCACCGGCGGCGACGCCCCCGAGGCCGGGGCGGTGATCTCGACGGCTGATGGCAAGAACAAGGGCGCTTCACCACCCGACGGCAACGTGGAGGTGGTGGCGCGCTCGGTCGACCCCTCCGCCCCGGCGTCGTCCGTCGTCGACGACCCCCTGCCCGGTCCATCCGCCATGCCGTCGATCAGCGTGCGTCCAGTTCCTCGGGGGTCATCAGCACCGCTCGCGCCTTGGAGCCTTCGGACGGCCCGACCACACCCCGGCGTTCCATGAGGTCCATCAGCCGTCCGGCCCGGGCGAACCCGACCCGGAGCTTGCGCTGCAACATAGAGGTCGACCCGAGCTGGGAGCGGACGACCAGCTCCATGGCCTGCTCCAGCAGGTCGTCGTCCCCGTCCTCACCGCCCGGCCGGGGGCCGTCGGACCCCACGACATCCTCGATGCCGGCCACCGTCTCCATGGGCCGCTGCCGCTGCCAGTGGCCGACGACGGCTCGGACCTCCTCCTCGCTGACCCAGGGGCCCTGGAGGCGCTGGGGGTTGGACGACGACGCCGACAGCAGCAGGAGGTCGCCCTTTCCGATCAGTCGCTCGGCGCCCGGTTGGTCGAGGATCACCCGGCTGTCGGCCAGGGAGGAGACCGAGAAGGCCATGCGGGAGGGAATGTTGGCCTTGATCACACCGGTGATGACGTCGACCGACGGCCGCTGGGTGGCCAACACCAGATGGATACCCACCGCCCGGGCCATCTGGGCGATGCGGCAGACCGACTCCTCGACGTCCCTCGCCGCCACCATCATCAGGTCGTTCAACTCGTCCACCACGATGAGAATGAACGGCAGCCGTTGGAACCGGGGCTCGGAGTCCTCGCCCTCGTCCTCGTCGTCCGCACCGGTCCCCCGCATCCGGTACTGGTAGGCCTCCTCCGACTCGGCCAGGTCGCCGTTGTCGAAGGCCAGGTTGTAGCCGGTGATGTCGCGCATACCGACCTCGGCCAGCAGGTCGTAGCGTCGCTCCATTTCGGTCACCGCCCAGCTCAGGGCGTTGGCGGCCTTCTTCGGGTCCACCACCACCTGGGTGAGGAGGTGGGGAAGGCCGTTGTACTGGCCGAGCTCCACTCGTTTCGGGTCGACCAGGATCAGCCGGACCTGATCGGGTGTGGCCCGGGTCAGGATCGAGGACAGCACGGAGTTGATGCACGAGGACTTCCCCGACCCGGTCGCTCCCGAGACCAACACGTGGGGCATCTCGGCCAGGTTGACCATCACCGCCCGGCCGGCGATGTCCCGACCGAGGGCCACCTCAAGAGGGTGTTGCGCCTGGGCCGCCTCGGCGGAGGCCAAGATGTCGCCCAGGGCCACCAGCTGGCGGTGACGGTTCGGGACCTCCACCCCGATGGCCGACTTGCCGGGGATCGGGGCCAGGATGCGGACGTCCGGGGAGGCCATGGCATAGGCGATGTCCTTGGACAGCGACGTCACCCGCGCCACCTTGACCCCGGCGCCCAGCTCGAGCTCGTAACGGGTCACCGACGGACCGACCGTCCGACCCACCAGATGGGTGACCACCCCGTGGGCGGCCAGGGCGTCCACCAGCGCCGCCCCGCCGGCATCCACCTCGCGCTCGTCGATGGCCTGGGGCTTGGCCCGCTTCAACAGGTTGGCCGGCGGGAGTCGCCACTCGCCGATCGAGGGCCCGAGCCTCATCTCGAGGTTCGATCCCTGGCCCGCCGGGGTGGCGGTGACGGATGGCACGGCCTCCTCCGGCTCGGGCTCCTCGTCCTCGTCCTCGTCCTCGACGGGCTCCTCGTCCTCGACGACGTCCTCCAGGTCGGGGCCCTCGTCGATCGGCTGGTCCACCTCGGCCTCGACCGGCTCGCTCAAGGCCCGGCCGAAGGGGTCGGTGGGCTCGTCGCGTTCCTCATCCTGGTCGTCCTCGGCCGCCGTCCTCCCGGTGGCGGCGGCGCCCCAGCGGACGGCCCGCACCACCGCGCCCGCCGCCGAGCTGACGGATATCCCGGTGAACACGACGGTGGCCACGACCAGCAGGGCCAGCAGCACCATGGTCGCGCCGAAGCCTCCGAGGGCGGACCGGAGGGGGTTGCCCACGACGGCGCCGACCCATCCACCGGCAGACGAGAGCATCGACGTGGACGATCGCAAGGGCGGGGACCCTCCGGCCAGGGCGGCCAGTCCCGCTACGGCCAGCAGGGTCGCCGTCGCCCCGATGACCGCTCGGGCCGGCTCGGCGCTCTCCCGAGGCCCGTCCTCCTCGCCGCGCCGCCCGGCCAGGAGCAGTATCCCGACCGCTATGGCGATCGGGGGGACCAGAAACCGGCCCCAGCCGAACAGGTCCCCGACGCCGACCCGGGCGCCATGGCCGGCCGGGCCGAGCGAGCCGGCATAGAAGGCGACCGCCCCGAGCAGACCAGCCGTGACCAGCAGGACACCCCAGAGGTCGGTGGCGTGCCCGACCACCACGGTCCACATCGAGGCGACCAAACCTGAGTCTTGCCGGCGGCCGTGCCTCGGCCGACCGGCTGATCGCCCGCGATGAGCCGTCCGTCGCCGGGCGGAGGTCGACTTCCGCGAGCGGGACGCGGACCTACGCCTGGACCGCGCCGCCCCGGATCGCCCCGCCGGTCGCTTGGTGGCGGTCGTCACAGTGCCTACCAGGCTACCCCCGGCCTGTCGGGGTCACGGGGACACCCCGGTGTCCGGCCCTCAGACGGTGACGATCACCGGGACGATCATGGGGCGCTGGCGGGTGCGGTCGCCGACCAGGCGGCCAAGGGCCTTTCGGGCCACCCGGTTGAGGGTCTCGTGGTCGTTGGTGGCGGCGGCCAGGGCCTCCTCCAGGGCCTTGGTGACGTGGATGCGGGCCTCGTCCAGCAGGGCCTCGGTGTCCGGGTCGACGGCCCAGCCGCGGGTGACGATCTGGGGCTGGCCCACCACCTCCCCCCGCCTGAGGTCCACCGTGGCCACCGCCATGACCACGCCCTCCTCGGACAGGACCTTCCGGTCCCGCAGGACGCCGTGGCCGATGTCCCCCACCGAGCTGCCGTCGACGAAGAGATACCCACCCGGCACGGTCCCGTCGCGGTGCAGCCCGGACCGGTCGAGGCGCACGGCGTCGCCGTCCTCGCAGAGGAGGGCCCGGTCCCCGGCGATGCCCATCGACGAGGCCAGCCGGACGTGGTTGGCCATGTGCCGGTACTCCCCGTGCACGGGGATGAAGAACTCTGGGCGGGTCACCGACATCAACAGGGCCAGCTCGCCCTGGCGGGCGTGGCCGCTCACGTGCACCGAGTCCACCCCCGAGTGGATCACCTCGACCCCGCGCCGATGGAGGGCGTCGATCACCCGGCCCACCGACCATTCGTTGCCTGGGATGGGATGGGCGCTGATCACGACGACGTCGTCCTCTTGGAGGTGGAAGAAACGGTTCTCGCCGGTGGCGAGCCGCGACAGGGCCGACATCGGCTCCCCCTGGGAGCCGGTCGAGATGACGCACACTTCGCCCGGTTCGATCTTGTCGATGTCCTCGATCTCCACCAGGGATCGGTCCGGCACATGCAGGAGACCCAGCCGACGGGCCAGGGCCACGTTCTTCTGCATGGAACGGCCGAGGGTCGCCACCGACCGGCCGGTGGCGATGGCCGCGTCCGCCACTTGCTGGACCCGGTGGATATGGCTGGCGAAGCACGTCACGATGAACCGTCGGTCCGGCCGGGCCAGGAAGACCTTGCGCAGCGTCTCCCCCACGGTCGACTCCGACGGGGTGAAGCCGGGCTCCTCGGCGTTGGTGGAGTCGGACAGAAGCAGGCGGATGCCCTCGTCGGCCGCCAAGGCGCCCATCCGGGCCAGGTCGGTGTAGCGATCGTCCACCGGATGGAGGTCGATCTTGAAGTCGCCCGAGTGCAGGATCACTCCCTGAGGCGTATGGAACGCGGTGGCAAAGGCGTGCGGGACCGAGTGGGTGACGGGGATGAACTCCACCTCACAGGGCCCGATCCGCCGCCGTTCGCCGTCGCGGACCGGGATGAACTGGGCCCGGTCGGCCGTGCCCGACTCGTCCACCCGGCTCCGGGCCAGGGCCAGCGTGAGCTCGGAGCCGTAGACAGGCACCGCGAAGTCGCGGAGCAGGAAGGCCAATCCGCCGGTGTGGTCCTCGTGCCCATGGGTGAGGATGACGGCGTCCACGCGGTCGGCGTTCTGGCGCAGGTAGGTGAAGTCCGGCAGGACCAGATCGACCCCGGGCATGTCGGGATCGGGGAACATGATCCCCACGTCCAGCACGAGGATCCGGCCCGCGACCTCGATGCAGGCGCAATTGCGACCGATCTCGCCCAGCCCGCCGAGGAACACGATCCTCACCGGCGCGGGACGGCCACCCTCGGCCCGGCCAGCCCGGGTCGGGCTGATCACCTCGGCTCCGGCCTTGGCCGCCTTGGTCGCTCGGTTTGACCGGTTGTCTCTCGTGGTCTCTCTGTTGCTCTTGGCCGTGTCGGCCTTGTCGGCCCGGCTGGCCGTGGTGGCCTTGTTGGCCTTGGTGGCCTTGTTGGCCGCCCTCGAGGTGCCGCCGGCCGAGACCTTCGTTCCCCGGGCCCCATCACTTCGGCCCCCCGAGCGCCGTGACGTGCGATCGGCGCGCCCGGGGTCAGGCAACCGACTGCTGGCCGGGGACCGCCCGGCCCACCCCCGCCACGACCGCCTGCGCCAGCTGGTCGAGCGAGTCGGGCGCCGGCGGGTTCGGGAGCCGGCACTGACCCACCAGCAGGCCGAGGGCCCGGCAGGCCGCTTTGGCCGGGACAGGATTGGGGAACTCGTCGGTGGACTCGAAGCGGTACGACTCGGCCAGTCGCTGGTTGACGGACATGGCCCGCTCCACTTCCCCGGCCCGATGGCAGCTGACCATCTCGGCGAAAAGCGCGCCGGCCCAGTGAGCGGCCACGCTGACGATGCCGACACCTCCGACGGCCACGAACGGAAGGGTGAGCGAGTCGTCGCCACAATAGACCTCGAAGCCGTCGGGGCTCTCGGCCACGACGGTCGCGGCGGCGGCGACGTCGCCGGTGGAATCCTTCACCGCCACGATGTTGGTCACCTCCCGGGCCAGCTCGAGCAAGAGCCCCGAGCCGATGCGCCTCCCCGACCGCACCGGAATGTCGTAGAGCATCACCGGGAGGTCGGTGGCCGTGGCCACAGCGCGGAAGTGCGCCGACAGGCCGGTCGCCGAGGGCCGGTTGTAGTAGGGCGTCACCACCAGGACGGCGTCGGCCCCGGCGGGGGCCGCCTCCTTGGTCAACTGGACCGAGTGGGCCGTGTCATTGGTGCCGGTGGCGGCGATCAACGGCACGTCGACCGAGCCCGATACCGCCCGGAACAGCTCGATCCGTTCGTCGTCGGACAGAACCGGGCCTTCGCCGGTGGTCCCGGCCAGGACCAGGCCGTCACTCCCCGAAGCCACCAGATGACGCGCCAAGGACACCGAGGCGTCGAGGTCGAGGGCACCGTTGCGGTCGAACGGCGTGACCATGGCGGTGAGGACCGACCCGAACCGTGGCACCTGGTTCAACCCCTCGCCGGTGGTGGCGGAGTCGGGCGGTTCATCACGAAAGGGCAGGTTACCAGCAGCTCGGCCTGGCGCTGGCGGCCAACCGGCGCCCGCCTCGCATCGGTCCTACGAGGGCCGCCCGTAGCGGCCCGGTCGGGACGGTTCAGGAGGCGAGCCGGTCCTTCGGCGGGGTCGAGGCCATGGCGTCGTACTCCTCGGTGGTGTCCACCCATGACTCGAATTCGATGACACCCAGCTCGGTGAACTTGGTCCGCAGCCAACCGTCGGCCGCGTCCAACAGGCCCAGTTTCTTGCAGTTCGGGACGATCTTGGAGAACAGCAGGGCTTGGAACTCCCCTCGTTCGGGAGCCTGTTGCACGACGGGAACGATCGCCTTCGGATCGACCCCCATTCGGTCCCAGACCTCCTGCTGGAGAAAGCGGTCGCGCATCCGCACCGCCGCCTCGAACGCGAACTCCTGCCGCTCGCGCAGCTCGCTGGCGCTGAGCTCTTGGTAGTACTCCTGCAGGCTCAGCACGCCGAAGGCCACATGACGGGCCTCGTCGGCCATCACATAGCGGAGCAGCTGCTTGAGAAGCGGGTCGCCCGTCATCTGGTGCATGAACCCGAAGGCAGCGAGGGCGAGCCCTTCGACCATGATCTGCATGCCCAGGTAGGTGAGGTCCCAGCGCGAGTCGGCGATGATGTCGTCGAGCAGCATGCGGAGGTGGGCATTGACCGGGTAGTGGCCCGAGAGCTTCTCGTCGAGGTACTTGGCGAACACCTCGACATGCCGGGCCTCGTCCATCACCTGGGTGGAGGCGTAGTACTTGGCATCCACCCAGGGAACCGACTCCACGATCTTGGCCGTGCAGATGAGGGCGCCCTGCTCGCCGTGGAGGAACTGGGACAAGGTCCAGTTCTGGCTCTCCACCCCGAACGTCACCCATTCGCGGTCGGTCCAGTGCTCGACCGGGGTGCCGGCGAGGTCGAACCCGGCGCCGAACCCCCCGTCGGCCTCAGCCTGGTCCCGAACCAACTTCTCCTGGTCGACCTCGGTGTCCCATGGGAGGTCCGTCTCACCGTTCCACTGGGCCCCTTTGGCCTTCTCGTAGAGTTTGTTGAGCTTGGGTCGGGCACCCTTCTCGTAGTCCCAGGTGAAGATGGAGTCGTAGTCCGAGTGCACGACGTGGCGCCCATCGGCCTCCTCGGTGCCGACCACCGACAAGATGGCCTCGAAGTCGTCTATCTCGGCCCGGCCGATGATCTCTTCGGTGCTGCTCATCTCGGTGGTCATCATGTGCCTCCCATGGAACGATCGGTGACGTCGGTTGATTGAGTATCGGTGGGCCCGGCCCCGACGCGCTCGGACCCGAACGGGGTGATGTCGATGGTCGGAGGGGCCTCGGCCGCGTGCAGGGCGCGGATCCCGGGCAGGACGAACTGCTCGACAAGCCGGGTGGTGGGTGTCAGCTGGGTGAGGTCCATCCTCGGGGCCGGGGCAATGGCGTAGGTCAGCACGATCCGGGTGGCCCACTCGGCCACCCGCACGGCTTCGTGCGGTCTCATCCACCGGGCCAGGAAGGGGGCGGCGAAGCGGGAGGCGGTGGCCAGCAGACGGTCGGACTCGTCGAAGGCCAGGTGGCCGAGGACCATCTCCGGTTCGTGCTCGACCAGGTAGGCCAGGGCCCGATGGCCCCGGATCCGGGCCGATGCCTCGACGATGCCGCCGACCAGTGCCTCGGTGAGGTCCCGGGCTTCGCCGAGCCGGACCCCGAGTGCCGAGAACAGCCGGGCCATCTCGGTGTCCACCACGGCCGAGAGCACCTCGTCCCGACCGCCCGGGAAGACCCGGTACACCGTGGCCCGCGACACCCCGGCCCGCCGGGCGATGTCGTCCACGGTCGTCTTGGCCGTGCCGTGAAGGGCCAGACAGTCGAGCGTGGCGTCGATGATCCGGACCCGTTGCGGCGAGCTCAGATGCCGACCTGTCGGGGACGTTCCCGACCGGTTCCGAGCCGGTGACGACCACCCCGTCCTCGTCTTCCACCACACGAAGTGCGGCCCCCGGTACCACCACGGGCTGGAACGTTAGGTCGGAATTTCGTCTCATTGTCAACGCCATTCCTGCGGCTCGGGGCCCGCCACCACCCCGGCCAGGAGCTCGGCCCGCACCAGCTGCGCCACCTGGTCGGGGTCGTCGAGGTCCCACCGGCCGGGTGCCGACATGTAGGACAACACCATGCGGGCGAGGAAGTCGGCCGCCTCCTCGAGATCGACCCCGTCGGCCAACCCCGCTGTTCGAGATAGGGAACCAGGAACTCGGCGATGCCGTCGCGGATCCGGATGCTCTCGAACGTCAAGGCCGGCAGCAGCTTCTCGGGTTCGGTCTGCATCACCCGCTGCAGGACCTCGTGCTCGACGATGGACCGGTGGGCGAACATGATCCCGCGCTCCATCACCTCCTCGAGGTTGGCCGCCCCTTGTACCTGTTCGTAGAGCCGGGCGAAGAACTCGAGGGTGGCCCATGCCACCACGGCATTGATCAGCTCCTGGCGGCCCCCGGGGAAGGTGCGGTAGACGGTGGCCCGGGAGACCTGGGCCTCACGGGCGGCATCCTCGATGGTGGTCTTGGCGATGCCCTTCCGGGCCACGCAGGCATAGGCGGCCTCGAGAATTCCCTGACGGGGCTGGTCCATATGGCCCCTCCCCTCCCTACAGTCCGAGCAGGGGCTCGATCCCGATGGTCAACCCGGGCCGGGACGGGACCTCCCGCACGGCGAGCACCATCCCGTCCATGAACGACGTCCGGTCGTAGGTGTCATGGCGGATGGTGAGGCTCTGCCCGACCGCGCCGAGGATCACCTCCTGGTGGGCGATCAGGCCGGGCAGCCGCACCGAGTGGATGCGCACCCCCGCCGCGCCCTCCCCACCACGGGCGCCCGGCAGCACCGCCATGGTGGTGTGGTCGGGCGGGAAGGCGCCCGGCCCCGGGGACGAGCGCACGGCCGCCATCCGCTCGGCGGTGCGCAGGGCTGTGCCGGACGGGGCGTCCAGCTTCCCGTCATGGTGTAGCTCGACGATTTCGGCGCCTTCGAACCAGGGGGCGGCCAGCTCGGCGAACCTCATCATCAGCACGGCACCGATGGCGAAGTTGGCCGCGAGCACGCAATTGGGCGAGCCGGACTCGGGCCCGGCGAAGCGAGAGCCCAGGTGGTCGAGGTCCTCGGCAGTGAAGCCGGTCGTCCCGACGACGGCGTGGATCCCGGCATCGGCGCAGAGTTCGAGGGTGACCCGGGCCGCATCGAGGTGGGTGAAGTCCACCGCCACCTCGACCCCCGACGACGTGAGGGAACCGAGCTCGCCGCTCACCACCAGGCCGCCGGCCGGGGCACCGAGCAGCGAGCCGAGGTCGGAGCCGTCGAAACCGGGATCGACCGCGGCCACCAGGTCCAGGTCGTCATGAGCCAGGACGGCCCGGCAGGCTTCGCGTCCCATCCTGCCCCCGGCCCCGACCACTGCGACCCGCATGGCGGTCACCCTACCGTCGGCCGTTCGTGCCACTGGGCATCCAGCCGCCGGGCCCGCCCTACCCGAGCTGCAGTGTCCGCGTGTCGAAATCCGACTCGTCGAAGGGCCCGACCACCGACAGGGCCCGCGGCGCGGCCACCAGCTCGGCCGCCGCCCGCTGCACCTCCTCGAGGGTGACGGCCTCCACCCGGGCCAGCACCTCGTCGACGGAGAGCACCTCCCCGTGGAGCAGGAGGCCGGCGCCGATCCGGCTCATGCGTGCTCCGGAGTCCTCGCAGGCCAGCAAGGTCTCGGCCCGCAGGTTCCCCTTGGCGATGGACAGTTCCCGCTCGGTAATTCCCTGCGCGCCCAGTCCGGCCAGCTCGGTCGTCACGATGTCGAGCACCTCGGCCACGTGCTCGGGAGCCGTGCCGATGCCGACACTCACCGCACCGGCGTCGTGGAAGGCGGACCGCTCGGACCACACCGAGTAAGCCAGCCCGCGCCGCTCCCGTATCTCCTGGAAGAGCCGGCTCGACAAGCCCCCGCCCAGCACGTGGTTCAGCACCGCCAGGGCGTAGCGCCGGCGGTCGAACCGGTTGATGGACCTCAGGGCCAGGACCACGTGGGCTTGCTCCGTCGGCCGGCGGGTGACGCCGATGGGCTCCACCTTGTCGTCTGGTGCCCGCCGGTTGGGGCTGGAGCCGCCCGACGAGCCCGAGAATCGGGTCTCGAGGCCGTCGACCACCGACTGGTGCTCGAGGTCACCGGCCACCGCCACCACCATGTTGCGGGGCCGGTAGTGGCCGGCGAAGAATTCGCGGATCCGCTCGGCACTCATCTGCTTGACCGAATCCTCCGTACCGAGCACCTCCCGGCCGAGGGGATGACGTGGGAAGAGCAGAGCCGAGCTCTGCTCCGAGGCCAGGTCGGCTGGCTCATCGGCGTGCATGAGGATCTCATCCAGGATGACCTGGCGCTCCGCCTCGAGGTCTTCGGGCCGTAGCGCCGGCTGCCACATGATGTCGCAGAGGATGTCCAGCCCGAGCGGGAGATGCTCGGCCAGCATCCGGATGTAGAAGGACGTGTACTCCTTCGTGGTGAAGGCGTTGAAGTCGCCCCCGACCTCGTCGACGGCTTCGGCGATGGCGGACGGCGAACGTGTCACCGTCCCCTTGAAGAGGAGGTGCTCGAGGAAATGGGATGCCCCGGCCTCGTTCCCGTCCTCGTCCCGGGAGCCGGTGCCCACCCAGAACCCGATGCACACCGAACGCGCGTCCCCCATCTCCTCGGTCACGAGGGCCAGGCCCGAGGACAGCTCCTCGGTCCGGATCACGGGCCAGTCCCGGAGCCGGGCGGCCCGCTCGCCCCGGGGTGGACAGGCGCGCTCAACGGCGCCGACGACCACCTCGGCCGCCTCCGCCACTCCCCCGTTCCGATGGCTCGGGCACGTTCGGCCCGAGGTCTCCGAATTCCTCGGCCAACTCCACGGCGAAGGCCTCCTCGAAGGAGGCGGCGCCCGTCGGGGCCGGGGCGGCGGACGACTCGGCCGGGCGGCGGCGTTCGGAGCGGTCGCCCGGTTCGGCGTCGCGTCGCCCACGACCCCTCCCCGCGCCGTCGGTACCAGTGCCGCCGCCGGTGGCTCGGTCATCGGCAGGCGCTTCGCCGGACAGCGAGAGCGACACCTTGCCCTGGGGATCGATGTCGTCGACCCTCACCTCGACGGGCTGTCCGAGCTCCAGCACGTCCTCGACCCGCTCGACACGCTTGCCCTGCCCGATCTTCGAGATGTGCAGGAGCCCGTCCCGGCCGGGGAGGATGTTGACGAAGGCGCCGAACTTGGTGATGTTGACCACCTTCCCCTCGTAGGTCCCCCCGATCTCGGCCAACGGTGGGTCGAGGATGGTGGCGATCCGCCGTCGGGCCTCTTCGACCGCGGTGCCGTCCTTGGCGCCGATGGTCACCGTGCCGACCATCCCGTCGTCGTCGACGGCGATGTCTGCACCGGTCTCCTGCTGCAGGGCATTGATCACCTTGCCCTTCGGGCCGATGACCTCCCCGATCTTGTCCATCGGGATCTCGAAGGAGATGATCTTCGGGGCCGACTCGGCCACCTCGTCGCGGGGCTCGGCGATGGCGCGGGCCATCACGTCGAGGATGGCGAGACGCGCCTCTTTGGCCTGGAGCAGCGCCTTGGTCAGCACGTCGAGGGGCAGGCCGTCGATCTTCGTGTCCAGCTGGAGGGCGGTGACGACGTCCTTCGTCCCGGCCACCTTGAAGTCCATGTCGCCGAAGGCATCTTCGGCACCCAGGATGTCGGTCAGGGTGACGTACGTTCCCTCGTCGTAGACGAGGCCCATGGCGATGCCGGCCACCGGGGCCTTCAGGGGCACGCCGGCGGCCATCATCGACAAGGTCGATCCGCACACCGAAGCCATCGACGTCGAGCCGTTGGAAGCCAGCACGTCCGAGACCAGCCGGAGTGTGTAGGGGAAGTCCTCCTCGTACGGAACCACCGGCAGCAGGGCCCGCTCGGCCAGCAGCCCGTGCCCGATCTCGCGACGCTTGGGGCCCCGCATGAACCCGGTCTCACCGGTGGAGAAAGGCGGGAAGTTGTAGTGGTGCATGTAGCGCTTGTGATCATCGGGGGTGATGGTGTCGAGCAGCTGGTTCATCCGGGGCATGCCAAGCGTCGTCACATTGAGCACCTGGGTCTCGCCCCGCTGGAAGAGAGCCGAGCCGTGGGCCGTCGGGAACAGGTCCACCTCGGCGGAGAGCGGTCGGATCTCGGTGGTCGTGCGGCCGTCGATGCGCAGGCCCTCCTCCACGATCCGCTTGCGGACCAGCTTTTTGGTGAGGCCACGGACGGCTGCCTTGAGCTCACCCTCTCGGTCGGGGAACTCATCGCCCAACGCGGCGAGGACGGTGTCGGCCGCCTCGGCCAGAGCAGCATTGCGTTCTGCCTTGGCCACGATGGTGTTGGCCTCGGCGACGGCATCGGTGCCGGTCGCCACCACCCGCTCCCACACGTCGTCGCCGTAGTCGGAGAAGGTCGAGTACTCGATGGGCCCGATGGGACCCAGGGCGGCCACGTAGGCATCCACCAGGCGCCGCTGGAGCACGATGGACTCGCGGATCCAGGTCTTGGCCGCTTCGAGCCCGTCGGCCAGGACCTCCTCGGTGACCTGGGGAGCTCCTTCCTCGTAGTACTGGAAGGAGCGCTCGGAGCCCCCGGCCTCGACCATCATGATGGCGACCTCGGCGTCGTCGGCGTCGCTCAGTGCCCTGCCCGCCACCACCAGCTCGAAGGTGGACTCGTCTCCCTCCTCGAAGGTGGGGTGCGGAACCCATCGCCCGTCCGTGCCGTAGGCCACCCGCACTGCGCCGATCGGCCCGTCGAAGGGGATCCCCGAGATCATCAGGGCGGCCGAGGCGGCATTGATGGCCAGCACGTCGTGGGGGTTGACCTGGTCGGCGCCGAAGATGGTGCCGACCACGTGGATCTCGTTGCGAAAGCCCTTGGGGAAGGAGGGACGGAGCGGCCGGTCGATGAGCCGGCAGGTCAAGATGGCCTGGTCCGAGGACTTCCCCTCCCGGCGGAAGAACGACCCCGGGATCTTCCCGGCAGCATAGGCGCGCTCCTCGATGTCCACGGTCAGAGGGAAGAAGTCTGCGCCCTCCCGGACCGATCGGGCCGCCGTGGCCGTGGCCAGCAGAACGGTATCCCCGATGCGGGCCAGCACGGCCCCGTCGGCCAGCTGGGCCAGCTTGCCGGCCTCGAAGGTGAGTGTGCGGTCGGTCCCACTGATGGGTGCCGACACGGTGATGGCGTCTGACATGACGCTCCTTGGTTGCTCGGGGACCCCTCGAGCCAGTTCCCAGTTGTCGACCTCTCCGTCCGTCCGGCGGAGTGATCGGCAACTGGTGACTGACCTCTGCGGAGCCCAATCTGTGTTGTGTGGTGCGGCCTGTCATCGAAGACCGGCCGCCATGTTGCAGATCGGCACCGTGCCGACCTGTGCCCACCGGCGATGCGCCGGTGGAGAAAATTGCGACCGCCCGGCCGAGGCCGGGCGGAGGCGAATGAGTCCGCCTAGCGGCGGAGGCCGAGGCGACCGATGATGTCCCGGTAGCGCTCGACGTCGTTGTCGTGGACGTAGTCGAGCAGTCGTCGACGGCGTCCGATGAGCTTGAGGAGGCCCCGGCGGGTGTGATGGTCGCCCTTGTGGACCTTCAGATGCTCGGTCAGATGGGTGATGCGCTCGCTCAATACGGCGATCTGCACCTCTGGCGATCCGGTGTCCGTCTCGTGGAGACGGTACTCGGCGATGGTGGCCTGCTTGTCTGGCATGGGGGTGGGACTCGACCTTGTGATGTGCTCGAACGGCCAACGGACGGGGCGCGCCGGCCTGCTCATGCTAGCAGGGCGCTGTTCCGGGCGGGTCCCCCCGCCCGGAAGAGCGCGCCCGGAGGCCGGTTCCGGCCTCGACCGGTTCCGGCCGCTCCCGGTTCCGGTCGCTCCCGGGCTCAGATTCGGGCCTCGGTGCCCGCGAGCGTCAGCGGTTGGGCTGGGGCGTGACCCGCAGGTAGGGCTTGATGGCCTCGAATCCCTTGGGGAACCGCTCCTTCGCCTCCTCGTCGGAGACAGCCGGCACGATGATCACGTCCTCGCCGTCGGTCCAGTTGACCGGGGTGGCCACCTTGTAGTCGCTGGTCAGCTGCAACGAGTCGAGCACCCGCAGGATCTCGCTCACGTTGCGGCCGGTCGAGGCGGGATAGGTGAGGGTCAGCTTCACCTTCTTGTCGGGGCCGATGATGAAAACCGATCGGACGGTGGCGGTGTCGCTGGCGTTCGGGTGGATCATGTCGTAGAGGTCGGCCACCTTGCGGTCCTCGTCCCCGATGAGCGGGAAGTTGAGGGCCTGGCCCTGGGTCTCCTCGATGTCGCCGGCCCACTTGCCGTGCGAGGTCACATCGTCGACCGACAGGCCGATGAGCTTGGTGTCCCGCTTGTCGAACTCGGCCTTGGCCTTCGAGAAGGCACCCAGCTCGGTCGTGCAGACCGGGGTGAAGTCCTTCGGGTGGGAGAAGAGGACCCCCCAGCTGTCCCCGAGATACTCGTGGAAGTTGATGGTGCCCTCCGTGGTCTCGGCGGTGAAGTCGGGGGCGGTGTCGCCCAGTCGAATTGCCATGGCTGCTCCTTGGTCTGTGTGCTGTGAGCCGGTCGGCGGGGCGGCCCGACGACGGTCGGGATCTCGCCGCGCCGACAGGATAGACGAATCAGGATCGAATTGTCGACCGGGTTGGTCGAGTTTCGTCGTGGCGGCCCGGCCGTGGCGGTGGTTCGCCGGTTCCACCATGCTGGAGGCATGACGACCGTGCACGTCTCCGCCGATGGCCCGGTGACCGTGGTGACGATCGATCGCGCCGAACGCCGGAACGCGGTGGACCCGCCGACCGCGGCCGCCCTCTTCGAGGCGTTCTCCGCGTTCGACGATGACCCGTCGGCCTCGGTGGCCGTCCTCACCGGCACCGGGGGCACCTTCTGCGCCGGAGCCGATCTCAAGGCAGCGGCGGAGGGTCGGCCGCTCCGGGTGGCCGCTGACGGGCCCGGACCCATGGGTCCGACCCGCATGGAGCTGTCCAAGCCGGTGATCGCCGCCGTCGAGGGCTTCGCCGTGGCCGGCGGCCTCGAACTCGCCATCTGGTGCGACCTGCGGGTGGCGGCGGCCGACGCCACCTTCGGCGTGTTCTGCCGGCGCTTCGGGATCCCCCTCATCGACGGCGGGACGGTCCGACTGCCGCGTCTCGTCGGGCAGGGGCGAGCCCTCGATCTCATCCTCACCGGCCGCGAGGTCGGAGCGGACGAGGCGCTGACCATAGGGTTGGTCAACCGGGTGGTGCCGAGCGGCGAGACGTTGGCCCAGGCCGTGGACTGGGGCCACCGACTGGCCGCACTGCCCCAGACGTGCATGCGCAACGACCGGTTCTCGGCCCTGGCCCAGTGGGGACAGTCGGTCGAGGAGGCCATGCACACCGAGCTCCGGGTGGGGCTCGACAGCCTGGCCTCCCCCGATGCGGCCGCGGGCAGCCGCGGGTTCGCGTCCGGGGCCGGCCGTCACGGCTCGGTGGTCGGCCCGGCCGGCCACTGACCGACCCGGCATGACGGTGGACGTGGCCGCTTTCGACTTCGACGGGACGCTGACCAAGGGTGGCAGCGTCTTCGGCTTCCTGTCGGCACTGGCCGGGTGGCCGTCGGCACTAGCCGCCTCGGTGGCACTGGCCCCGAGGTTGGTCGTCGGCGCGCTGGCCAGCGGCACCCGGGCGGACCGGGTGAAGGAGCAGCTCTTCCAGCGGGTCATGGCCGGCACTCCGGTCGAGCGGCTGGAGGCGGTGGCCGCCCGCTACGGACGGGACCACGTGGCCCGGCACCTGCGGGCCGACGTTGGTGAGCGCCTCGAGTGGCACCGGGAGCGCGGCGACCGGGTGGTGATCGTGTCGGCTTCGCCGGCCGTCTACGTCGGGGAGGCCGCCGCCCTCCTCGGTGCCGACGGCGTCATCGCCACCCGTCTGGAGGTGAGCGACGATGGCACGCTCAGCGGACGGTACGAGGGGGCCAACTGCCGGGGCGCCGAGAAGCTCCGTCGCCTGCGCCGGTGGATCGACGAGTCGGGGATCGAGCCGGGCCGCCTGTGGGCCTACGGCAACAGTCGGGGTGACCTCGTGATGCTGCAGGCCGCCGACGTGGGGGTCAACGTCGGACGCCTCGGTCGGGCGGGCGCGCTCCGGGCCTATCCCGGTCTGGGCCGGACCGGGCCGGCCGCCCACTCCGTCTGAGGAACGGCCCCGATCAGAGGTACTCCTTCCGCCGCAACCACACCAGGACGAACCAACCCCAGATGGGGGGCAGGTAGGCGGTGAACAATCGCTGCACGAACACCGCCGCCACCGCGTCGGACTCGCTGATCCCGGCCGCGGTCAGCCCGATGATCATCCCGGCCTCCACCACACCCATCCCGCCGGGCACCGGCGACACGCCGCCGAGCATCGAACCGAGGGTCAGGACGACGATGAGGGTGGCCAGGCTCAGGTGGTCACCGAACGCATGGAGGGCGGCACCGAGGGCCATGGCCACGAACAGCTGCGCGGCCAGGCTGCCACCGAAGATCTCGACCAGGTTCCGCGGGTGCCCGGCCAGGACCTTCAGATGCGACCAGACCTCGGACGCCTTGGGCCGGACCTTCTGGGCGGCCAGCCGGCGCCAACGGGGGATGGCGAAGACCAGTCCGAGGGCCACCCCGGCCAGCGCCACGGCGATGAGGATGAGCCAGACCAGCTGCGAGTCGCCGCTGGAGCTACTGGCCGGCTCGTTGAAGTGCAGGTTGCCGATGGCCAGTGGGAGCGCGATCAGGAACAGGGCGCCCTTCACGATCCAGCTGGCCGTGCTGGCCAGCACCCCCGAGCTCACCGCCACCGTCGGCGTGTACCCCTCCTGCTGGAAGAAGCGGACCCTGGTGGCCAGCACGGCCATCGAACCGCCCGCGAGGGCCACGAACGTGTCGGACACCTCGAGGGCGACGGTCCGACCGTAGGGCAGCGGGTCGGTGACCGATCCGACCGTGGTGACGGCGATGGCCGGATAGGCCGCCTGGGCCAGCACGAACACGAGCACCACCCAGGCCCAGTCGGCCCCGGCGATCGTGCTCCACGACTTGGTCACGTTGATGAGGACACCGATCAGGGCCCACCCTCCGATGAGGGTGCCCAACACCATGGCCAGGGTGACCCAGCTCACCCGGCGAGGCTCGATGAGCTTGGGCACGTCGACGCCAACCGCGGCCGCGCCCTGCTCGCGCAGGGCGGTGAGCGTGGACTTCTTGCCGCGGAGCGCCTTCGAGGCCTCGGTGTCGAGCGCCGCCCGCTGCAGGTGCGGGAGGGCGGCGGCCAGCGCCTCGGTGGGCATCGCCCGGAGGGCCGAAGCCACCGTGCGCTGCGGGCCGGCCACGACGGCCGTCGCCGCCAGGGCGGCGGCCATGTCCCGATTGAGCTGGTCGGCAGTGGCCACCGTGGAGGCGGTCCGGAAGTCGACGAAGCCCGCCTCGCCGCCGTCGGCGACCACTATCGTCCGGGTCGAGAGCGAGCCGTGGGCGATCCCCGCGGCGCGAAGGGCCTGCAGCCGGCGGAAGAGGCTGTCGATGGCGGCATCGGTCAGCACCGGGCGGTCCGGACCGCCCGCCGCCGGGCGGGGGCCGTCCCCGCCATCATCGACCGCGGCGGCCGTCGATGGCGGCCCGCTCCCGTCCCCGGCACCGCCGTCGTCCTCGGGCGGCGCGACAAACGGAGCGAAGTCGGCGAGCGGCCGTCCCGGTGGCGGGCGGGTGACCAGCAACGCGTCACGGGCCGGGCCGGCCGGGCCGGCGGCAAGCACCTCGGGCACCCTGGCCCCGGCCCGCTGGGCCATCATCGTGAGGTAGGCCTCGTGCTCGACCTGCTGTCGCCGGGTGAGGGCCAGGGTCGGGCCCGAATCGCGGTAGAGGATGAAACGGGCCGTCTTGGCCAGCAGCTGGGCGTCCGAGGCGTCGCGGCCGTACACGCACACATCGATGCGGGACGGGCCGAGCCGACCGTGGAACCGGCCGACGCCCCAGTCCTGGCGCGAGGCGGGCTCGATGTCCCCGGCCGCGATGTCGAGGTCACCGAGCAGCGTCTCGACCTCTCCGGTCGATGGCAGGCCCAGAGGAGAGCCGAAGATGAGGTGGACCAGCGCGGCCATGCCCCAGCCCGCGCCGAGGCTGGCCACCACGGCCACCGGGAACCCCGACCCGTGGACCACCGTGGCCACGGCCAGCAACCCGATGGCCACTTCGAGGCTGAGCTGGAGCCACCGGCTCAGGTACGGGAGCGCCGCGGTGGCCACGCCGACCGTCGCCGCCACCAGGGCTACCGGGAACGACGAGTCGAAGTGGGCCAGCGACGAGATGGACGGCCGTCCCCCGCTCGAACCCAACAGGTAGCCGAGGACCACACAGAGCAGCCAGGCACCCAGGCCGGACAGCCCGATGTCCCGCATCACCGACCACCGACGCGATGCCAGGGCCAGGGCCACGGTGATGACGATGAGGCCGACGGAGGCCAACCACCAGATGACCGAGACCAGCCAGCGGATCCCCTGGGGAGCCGAGGCCATCGTGGCCGCCACGGTGTGCTCGGCGGAGGAGTTGGCCCGGGTGACCACCCAACACACGACCACGGAGAGCGCAGCCACACCGAGTCGTACCGCGTCACTGCCGCGGCGCCGGGTCTGCCCGTCGCCGACCGGGGCGAAGAGGATGGCCCGCCAGGGCCTACCGCTCCCCCGGCGTGACGAGCCACCCACCCCGGCCGCCGGGTCCCCCTGGCCGTTGTCGAGTGGCCCGGGCGGTGCGATGACGACGGTGTGGTCGCCGGCGTCCAACCGGGCCTTGTCCCCACTCTGGCGCGCACCCTCCATGGCAATCTGCACCTTACGACCTGGCACGACGCCGTCCCGACGCGACCGGGAACTCGTTCGTTCCGGCGTCGGTCGCCCGTCGAGCGCTCCGGCGTTCCCGCCGAGGCGAGTTCGTTGACGGGTCAGGTCGCGGCAGAACCGAAGAAGGCGGCGTCGCCGAAGGAGAAGATGCCGCCGTCCGCGGCCACCAGCCAGTAGCCGCCGCCGTCGGGGGTGGGGGCCATCCCGACCACCGGTTGGTTGAGACGGAGGTTGCCGGTCGAGCCGTGGAAGGCGGCGTCGCCGAAGGAGAAGATGCCGCCGTCCGCGGCCACCAGCCAGTAGCCGCCGCCGTCGGGGGTGGGGGCCATCCCGACCACCGGTTGGTTGAGACGGAGGTTGCCGGTCGAGCCGTGGAAGGCGGCGTCGCCGAAGGAGAAGATGCCGCCGTCCGCGGCCACCAGCCAGTAGCCGCCGCCGTCGGGGGTGGGGGCCATCCCGACCACCGGTTGGTTGAGACGGAGGTTGCCGGTCGAGCCGTGGAAGGCGGCGTCGCCGAAGGAGAAGATGCCGCCGTCCGCGGCCACCAGCCAGTAGCCGCCGCCGTCGGGGGTGGGGGCCATCCCGACCACCGGTTGGGCCAGGGCCAACCCGTCGGTCGACCCGAAGAACGATGCAGCCCCGAAGGCATCGAGCCCACCGCTGCGGCCGGCCACCCAGTAGCCCCCACCCGTCGGGAGCGAGACCATGCCCACTGCCGGGCTGGTCAGCCTGGTCGAGGTGGCGAACCAGTCCGATTCGAGCCCGACCGCGGCGGCGAAAGCGTCACCGGTCAACGCCACGCTCTGGTTCGAACCCACCAGCGTCAACGCCGTGACCCTCCCGCCGAGGTCGCCGTCGCCGTTGCGGCCGGTGATGCTGATGGACTGGAGCGTCCCGAGCTGGGGCCAGGCGGCGTCGATGGCCGAGACCGGCACCGAAGCCGTCCAGGTGTGGTCGGGGTTGCACGCGCCCGGGAGACAGACCGAGTCCCCGGCGTCGGGCACGGCCGGGAAGGTGCCGGGGTTGGTGTAGCCGCCTGTCGACGCCGAGTACTGGGTGGCGGCCACTACGCCGCCGGGGAACTCCATGACCAGGCCGGCGGTGTCGACCGTGGCCGCATCGGTCACGGGAGACTCGTTGAGGATGCCCCGGTAGCTCTGACACGTCAGGTCACAGATGTCGGCGTAGCCGCCGTACGTGCCGAGACCGGCCATGACATACGAGCGGGCGGCAACGGCCTGGGCCTCCAGCTCCTGGAAGCCCCAGGGCTGGCTCTGTGGCCCGGGCCCGCCGAGCGCCCCCCAGCCGGCCGGCGACTCGTTGGGCACCACGGCGGACACGTACTGCTCGAGGGGCACGATGTCGACGGTGCGGGTCGACCCGGTGGAGTTGTAGACGGCCTGGATCGACCCCCGTAGGGTGATGTTCGACCCGATCTGGCACAGCTGGAGCGCCTCGCTCGAGGTGTTGGGATCCCCGATGGCGGGGTCGATGGCCGGGGTGGCCGTGGGACCGACCACCCCGGTGGCGACGAACGGTCCCCATGGGCCGGCACACCCCGGCCCGACCTGGATGTTCCAGCCCCCGGCCCCATCGGGGCTCATGAGCACGGCCGGCACCCCGGTGGCCCCGGCGACGCCGGTGACCGAAAGGGGCGTACCCGAGGTCACGATGACCGTGTTGTCGTTGTTCTCGGTCATGGCCACCCGCACCGAGGTGGACCCCTGGCCGGCCGAGAGGCCGGTGAGCGCGGTCCCGCCGAAGTAGTGGCCGACGATCGACTGGAAGCCCGTCCCGGTCACGGCGTACCCGAGCGCCCCCCACTGCCCCATCCCGTGGCCGTGGCCGGAGCCGTGACCGACGAACGCCACCGAGCTCGATGGGTAGGCCGAGGCCGGTGGCGGAGTGCTGAGCGCGCCGGCCACCGATACAACGACGGCGACGGCGGCCGCCAGCACCATCGACCGGGCCCGGCCCCGCGTCCCGGTCGTCATGGTTCTCCTCGCGGTCGGGCCCACCGGCGGAGGAGCGTACCGGCCTCCGCTGGCCGCCATGCGGACCGGTCGCCTCGGAGAAGGTCCGAGCGCCCGGTCAGTCGGTGCCGGCGCCGGCGGCGGCGGCGAACACACCCGGCATCGAGCCGAAGAAGGGGGCGTTGCCGAAGCAGAACATCCCTCCGTCCGCGGCCGAGAACCAGTACCCGCCGCCCGACGGCGTGGCCGCCATGCCCACCACCGGCAGGTTGAGGCGGAGGTTGCCGGTCGAGCCGTAGAACGGGGCGTTGCCGAAGGAGAAGATGCCGCCGTCCGAGGCGACCAGCCAGTAGCCCTGGCCCCCGGGGTTGGCGGCCATGCCCACCACCGGTCGGTTGAGCCGGAGGTTGCCGGTCGAGCCGTAGAACGGGGCGTTGCCGAAGGCGAAGATGCCGCCGTCCGAGGCGACCAGCCAGTAGCCCTGGCCCCCGGGGGTGGCGGCCATGCCCACCACCGGGAGGTTGAGGCGGAGGTTGCCGGTCGAGCCGTGGAAGGCGGCGTCGCCGAAGGCGAAGATGCCGCCGTCCGAGGCGACCAGCCAGTACCCCCTCCCGCTCGGGGTGGCGGCCATGCCCACCACCGGTTGGTTGAGCCGGAGGTTGCCGGTCGAGCCGTAGAACGGGGCGTCGCCGAAGGCGAAGATCCCGCCGTCCGAGGCGACCAGCCAGTACCCCCTCCCGCTCGGGGTGGTGGCCATGCCCACCACCGGGCGGTTGAGCCGGAGGTTGCCGGTCGAGCCGTAGAACGGGGCGTCGCCGAAGGAGAAGATGCCGCCGTCGGACGCCACGTTCCAATAGCCGCGCCCGTCGACGGTCGAAGCCATGGCCACGATGGGCTGGTTGAGATGCCCCAGCGCGGCCTGGGCGATCCAGCCGGTCAGCTGCGGGTTCTGGTGGAACATCGGCCACGAGCGCTTGCCCAACGAGTGGCCGGCCGTCCCGGCCAGCTCGTAGTGCTGGATGAGACCCGCGTTGCCCGCGTTGTAGCCGGCGATGGTGATGCCGATGGTGCCGTTGGGATCGATGGACACCAGCGGTGAGTTCTGGAGCCCGATCGTCCCCGCGCCCAGAGTGGCCACCACCTGGGCGCTCCGCCCGTCATAGATGACCAGCCCGGAGGTGGTCGGGACGAGCACGTCGTTATAGCCCCCGCCGGTCAGATCGGCGGTGGCCACGCCTCCGATGATGCGACCTGGCGTGGACTGGGGCCATCCGGGCATGGCGGCGCCGTTGGCGCCGTTGATCGCCCACACCAGCCCGCTCGATCCGGTGTCGACGCCTTCGACCACCTGCACGTTGCCGTCGCCCAACAGGTCACCGATAGCCGGGCTGCTCACCGTGTTCCCGCCCAGATTCGCCCGCCAGACGATGTTGCAGTGCGAGTCGGATCCGAACAGCGTGTTGGAGTCCGAAGCCCCGGGGTAGAACGAGCCGGTGCCGAAGGCGATGCCGGTCTGACCGCCGGCGAGGAAGTTGCCCACCGCCGGCGACGAGTCCACTGTCTGGTTGGTGTCGTGGACGCAGATGAGGTTTCCACCCGGGCCGAGGACGCGGAGGTGGCCGCCGGCCGAGTAGGTCACCCCGTTGGCCACGCCCGGCGACGAGTCACCGCCCTGCACCACCTCGGTCTGCCCGTTGCCGTACAGATCGGCCAGGGCGGGCGTGGAGAACCCGCTGTCGGCGGTGAAGAACGGCCACCCCGGCAGGAGCGCCCCGTTGGCCGCGTTGAACGCGTACTCCTCCTGGCCGAGCGAGGGCGCCACCACCGAGTTCACGCCGTTCAGGACCCCGACCGACAACGATGCCTGGACGCCGTAGAGCCCGTTCGGGTCCAATGCGTTCCGTCCCCACAGCTGGGTGCCGTTGTGACTGAAGGCGTAGTACCCCCCCACCCGAGGCTGGGCGGCATTGCCCCCGCCCACAAAGACCGATTCGGTGCCGGTACCGTCCGGTGTGGCCGACGGCGTCGAGTCGATCGGGACCCCGGTGCGGGCCGGCCATCCGGGCGTGCCGGATCCGTCGGCCAGGTGGAGAGCCCATACGAGGCCGGCGCGGTCACCCACCACCACGGAGGGGCCGCCGCCGTCCAGGGTGGCGATGGAGGGCGAGCTCTGGCCGATAGGTGAGCCGGCGTCGGGCAACGCCTGCTGCCAGACGAGCGTGGGCGCCAGCGCGTGGGCCGACGGGGTGGTGGCCGAGGCCGGCCGGGCCGGTGCGGCCGCTGTCGCCAGTCCGGCGATCAGCCCCAGCGCGGTCGCGGCCGCGGCCGCGCCAAGAGGCCGGGGCCGGCGGATCACCCGAACGTGTCTGCGGACTCCGCCAGCCTCGATACGACCACTTGCCATGCCATGACTCCCCTCTGTCGACCTACCCGCCCTGCACCGTGCCCGGCGCGGTTGGCTGGTGGGTGCGGTGTCCCGGCCCCGGGGCGCGTTCCCCGGACAGCATCTTGTATCGGCCCGCAGGCCGGTCGACTGAACCGGTTCCTTCGGTCCAACGGGGCGGGGATACCCGGACCGGTCGGGCACTCTCGATACCCTGAGCCCATGGCCTCAGAGCCCGCCGAGCTCGCGGCGTCGAGGATGTCGGCCCAGGCCACGCCCCACCTGACCAGGGCGGAGCGTCGCCGCCAGGCGACAACCCGCCACTGGGATGCCGTAGTGCCCTGCTCGCTGGCCGCGGCTACCCTCGTCCTCCGCCTGATGACCGCCGCCACCGGCCCGACCGATTGGGACTCGGCCCAGTACGCATCGGCGGTCGGACACTTCGACGTGACCCACGGTCAACCCCAACCCCCCGGCTACTGGCTGTACGTCCTCTCCGGCCGGTTCGTCCACGAGATCATCGGGATGGGCACCGTGCGGTCCCTGGTGCTGGTGGCCGCCCTGGCCTCGGCCGCCGCCGCCGGGTTGACCGCGTTGGCCGGCCAGGACCTGGGCGGCTGGTGGGTAGGACTGGCGGCCGGCGTCGTCGTGGCCGCGTCACCGTTTGCCTGGTTCAGCGGCTCGGCCGTCGCCACCTATTCCTTCGACATGCTCGCCTGCTCCCTGCTCATCGTCCTGGCCTGGCGAGCCCGACCCGGCAGCTGGCACGGGGTGGCGGCCGTGGTGAGCCTGGGCCTGCTGGCCGGGTTCCGCCCCTCGATCATCCAGTCCTTCGCCGTGCTGGCCCTGATCGCGGTGATCGGCTCGACTCGGCACTGGGGCCGCCTGGCCCTCACCGTCCTGGCCGGGGCGGCGGCCGTCGGCGTCTGGTTGGTGCCGTTGGCCCTCGAGCAACCGGGCGGCCTGGCCGCCTGGGTCCGGGCCACCCGGCACGAGGCGGTGGGAGCGGCCCAGATCACCTCGGTGCTCGACCACGCCGCCGAGGGGACCACCAACCTCGGCACGTTCGCCGGCTACACCGTCGTGGCGCTCGCCCCACTGGCCGTCCTCGCCGCGCTCGGCGCCGTCGCCCTACTGGCCCGCCGGTTGGGCACCGGCCGGGCCGCGGCGCCCCGTCCGACGGCGTCCACCGGCTCGCCGGCGGTGCTCGCCGTCCTGCCCCGGTGGCGGCGCCCCTGGTACCAGGGCCGCATTGCCGTCCTCGGCGCGGCCATCGTCCCACCCGTGCTCATCGTGTCCCTCGTGCAATTCGCCAAGGGCGGCTATCTGCTGGCCTACCTTCCGGCCGCGACCATCGCCCTGCTCCTTCCTCTCGGGGCACTCGGCCGCCGGCGAGACGACCCCCACCGGGCCTCGCCGGCCTGGATGGCGTCGGCCACCCTCGGCGTGGTGGCGGTGGTCGCCCTCGAGGCGCAGCGCTTCCTCGTCGGGGGCGGGGTGCTGCCCACCCAATGGGTGAGGAGCACCGGACCGGTCTGGCTCGTCCAACCCCGCTACCAGGCTCCGTACCCGGACACCCGTGCCGCCATCCGGAGCGCCGACGAGGTCGACGCCGCCCTCCATGGCCTCGCTCCCTCCATCCAGAACGACCGTGACGTGGTGGTGTTCGACGTCCCCGACGGCGGGCCGAACATCTACCGCAACGCCGGGTGGGCCCTCCCCGATGCCCGCATCGCGCTCATCGGGCCCGGCACCGTCCTCTACAACCAGCTGCACGGCGCGCTCTACTATGCGTCAGGCCAGACCGCTGCCGTCGGGCCGGGCGGTTCGGTGCTCCTCGTCGCCTCACCCGCACTTCCCGGCCTGGCTTCGCTCACCGCCCAGGGTTACGCCCTGCCGGTGAGCACGCCGCGGCCCATTGGGGGCTACCGGGTCTGGCGGGTCCCGCCCGGAGTGAGCATCCTCGGGGTGAGGATCGTGCAGCGGGCCGGACCGCGACCGCTCGGCGGTGGTATCTGATCAGGTCGACGCCACTGCCTCGACGAAGTCGGCATAGCGCTCGATGACCCGGGGCCAACGGAACCAGCGGTCCACGTAGGCGCGTCCCCGTGATCCGAGCTGCCTCCCCGCTTCGGCATCCCCGGTCAACCGCTCCACGATGGCCTCGAACTCACCGAACCCGGCAAAGGGGAGACCACCTCCGGAGCGGCGGCAGTGCTCCACCGTGGCCCGGCAGGCGGCGTTGACCACCACCGGGGTCCGGGCGCTCCACGACTCGGCCACGGCCAGGGAGAAGGCCTCGAACGACGAGGGCGACACCAGGGCGACGGCGTCCTCGAGCAGGGCCCACTTCTCGGGCTCGGGCACCGTGCCGACCACGTCGATGTCCGGGTGGTCCGGCGGATGATCGACCACCGGGCCGGCCAGCACCAGCCGGAGTGGCCCTGGATGGCGTTCCTTGTAGGTGGCGAAGAGGGAGGCGAGGAGGGGGGTGCCCTTGTGGCGGTCGACCCGGCCCAGGCACAGAAGGAAAGGGGGACCGTCCCGACCGGTCCGGCTCGGCATCAGGTCGGGGTCGTCGACGCCGAGCCCGAGGAGGAGCTGGCGGTGGGAGGCCACCGGAAAGATGCGCTGCACCAGGTCCCGTTCGGCCGCGGTCTGGAAGACCAGTCCGTCCGCCGATTCGAAGACCCGGGGGAACACCGGTAGGCGCAGGGCGGGCTCGTCGTGGGCGGCGGGATGGAGGATGGTGGGCGCGGGCACCCGGTCGATGGCCCGAACCGTCGGGTAGTAGAGGTACGGGTAGAAGACCATCGCGTCGGCGTCGGACCGAACGGCGGCCGCGGTCAGGGCGGGGACGACCGGTCCCTGCAGATCCACCCACCGCTCCGCATCGGCGACCGACGCCCGCGACGGGTCGGACAGCAACCAGGCAGAGAACGGGTGGAACGACGGGTCACGGCCGGCCGAGGACGGGAAGCGGGTGACCCCGACCCCGTTGATCCGCTCCTCGCCCGGCTCGAACACGTCGTCCCAGGTGACGAAGTCCTCGGCACAGCTGGTCAGGACCTCGACCTCCCAGTCCATCTGGGACACCAGACGCTCGGCGAACAGCCGGGCCGCCGTCTCGGCCCCGCCGACGACGGTGGGCCCGTAGCGGGGCACGACGAAGGCCACCTTCATCGGGGGCGACCGGCCGGCGGTTCTGCTCTCACTCGGTCGTCGTCAGGCGGCGCAGGCAGCATCGAGGGCCGACGCGAATCCCTCCTGCACCCGGGGCAAGGAGAAGGCGGACACCCGCTCCGACGCCGCCTGGGCCAGGGTGGCCCGCAGACCCTCGTCGCGGACGACCCGGTCCATGGCGGCGGCCACGCGTACCGGCTCCTTGTTCGGGAGGATCAGGCCGGCGCCCTGCACGGTCTCGGGCACCGCCGTGTTGGTGTAGGCGACGATGGGGAGCCGGTGGTACATGGCCTCGAGGAGCGGCACACAGAAGCCCTCGTGGTTGGAGAGGCACACGAACGCGTCGGCCGCAGCGTAGTAGGCGATGAGCTCCTCGTGGCTCACCGACCCGGCGATCTCCACCGCGTCGAGCAGACCGAGCTCGTCGGCGAACCGCTCGACGGCCGTCTGGTATGCGTCGCTGATGGCCCCGCCGACCAGGCGGAGGCGGGCCTTGGGGTCATAGAGCCGCCGGTAGGCGGCCAGCGCCTTCACCAGGTCGTGCTGGCCCTTGTGGGGGGAGACCTTGCCGACGAACAGCAGGTCGGCGCCGCCACCGGCCTTCTCGTCCTGGAGGCGGGAGGCCAGGGCCCGGTCGGGCGAGCCGTCGAACCCCTCGAGGTCGATCAGCAGGGGGACCGTGGTGGTCGACCGGTACCCGGCGGCCTGCAGCTCTCGCTCGTTGAAGCACGAGTCGGCGATGGCGAACTCGGTGACCGGCGCCAGGTCGCGCAGCTGCGCCCGCCCCCGACGGACCTCCTCACCCACCGAGGGTACCCAGGCCTCGAGCAGGTCGGCCGGGGTGATGTTGTGATAGTTGACGAACTTGCGCTCGCGGCGTTGG
Source organism: uncultured Acidimicrobiales bacterium (assembly GCA_963727075.1). Taxonomy (GTDB): domain Bacteria; phylum Actinomycetota; class Acidimicrobiia; order Acidimicrobiales; family RAAP-2; genus Bog-756. The sequence goes on along the minus strand of CAVSET010000006.1, from coordinate 322,724 downwards.
CGGAAGATGTCGGCCACCCCGCTCCCGATGGACAGCTGGTAGAGCAGGACTCGCCCGGCCGACGGCCGGTCGCCGAGGCGGCTGACGGGAAACCCGTAGTCGAGCCGATCCACGGTGGCATTGCCGTAGTAGATGTCGGATCGGTAGCCCCTCGACCGCATCAGGTCCCGCAGTTGCACCACGTGCCCACCGATGGCGTCGCGACTGGCCAGCGAGGGGATGACCTGGTCGATCCGGGCCACCGTCACGAGGCAGATTCCTCCCAGCCGGCGAGCGGGGTGAAAGCGGCGCTCACGGCCGGGACCTCCCCGGTGGCGCCGGTGCCGGCCGACCGGAGGCGGAAGCTGGCGTCGAGGGGAAGCCGGACGCGCCCGGTGGCCCGACCCGGGTTGGCCACCTCGAACTGGGTGACCTGGTCCTTGAGGTCGAAGATGGCCGTCTCGGTGGCGCTGCGGACCCCGACACTGACCGAGTAGGTGCCGTCCAGCAGCGGCACCTCGGGGAAGACGAACCGGACGATCCCGCCACCCGCCGGGATCTCCATCTCGCAGGCCGGGTCGTCCGGGTCGGATGCGAACACCAGCTCGTTCTTGTCGTCGTAGATGGCGATCGTGGCCATCGCGTTGGGCACGGCGGCCAGGCTGTCCACGTCGGCGGTCACGGTCAGGGACTCGCCCGGGTACATGTGGGTCCTCGCCCCGCTCCCGCTGTGCTCGGCCCGCACCGTGCCGATGGCGAGCACGTTGCCCACGATGCCCTCGGACTCCGATGCCTCACGGGTGCCCACGCCGAGAAGGTCGGCCATGTACACCCGGATCCCCTCCCCCGGCTCGTCCACGGTGATCACCTGGCCATGGTTCATGACCATGGCCCGCCCGCAGTTCTGGCGGATGGCATCGGTCGCGTGGCTCACCACCACGATGGTGCGGCCCTCGCGCTGGAATTTCTTCACGTGATCGAGGCACTTGCGCTGGAAGTTGGCATCCCCGACGGCCAGCACCTCATCGACCAAAAGGACGTCGGGCTCCACGTTGACCGCCACCGCGAAGCCGAGGCGCACGTACATGCCCGACGAGTAGAACTTGACCTGGTTGTCGATGAAGTCTTCCAGCTCGGCGAAGGCCACGATGTCGTCGAACCGCCTGGCGATGTCGGCTCTCGACAACCCCAGCAGCGAGCCGTTGAGGTAGATGTTGTCCCGGCCGGACAGGTCGGGCTGGAAGCCGGCGCCCAGCTCCAGCATGGCGGCGAGGCTCCCCCGGACCCGGATCTCGCCGGACGTCGGCTTGAGGATGCCGGCGATGCACTTGAGGAGGGTCGACTTGCCGCAGCCGTTGCGCCCGAGGATCCCGAAGGTCTCCCCTTGGTTGATCTCGACGTTGACGTCCCGGAGGGCCCAGAACGGCGTGTAGGGCATCTTGCCGCCGTGGATCACCCGCTCCTTCAACGAGGTGTGCTTCTCGTTGTAGAGACGGAACTGCTTGGAGATCCCCTCGACCTCGACGGCCACGACCATGGCTCAGAGCTCCTCGGCGAAGTTGCCTTCGAGGCGGCCGAAGACCACGAGGGACAGCAGGAACAACCCGATGGATACGGCTAGGACCAGACCGTCGACTGCGGCATACGTGCCGACTCCCCAGTTGGGCAGTAGGTGGACGACCGTGTGCGGAGTCGTCTGGGTGTTGGTGAACTGCGAAACCCCGTAGATGGCTCGTTGGAACGTCATGACGATGGGTGTGACCGGGTTGCACATGTAGAGATACTTCAGCCAAGGGGTGCTGGATACATGGGCCGCGATCAGTCCCCACGAGTAGACGATGGGCGTGCCCCAGAACCATGCCATCAACAGGACCTCGGTGAGGTGCTGGGTGTCGCGGAGGTAGACGTTGATGGCGGATAGGAACACTGAGACAGCCCCTGTGAAGGCGACAAGGGCCAGGAGGGCCAACGGGAGCACCACCACGAACGTCCAATCCGGGCCGATTCCGAACACCAGCAGGGCCAGGACCAAGACGACAACCTGAATGGCGAACATGACCATAGCCACCCCAACCATCGACAGGGCAAGCAGTTCGCGAGGGAAAGCCACCTTCTTCACGATGCCGGCCTTGCCAACCACCACGTTGGTGGCGCCCATCGACGCGCCATTGAAGAGATTCCAGACCAGAAGACCGGCAAACAACCAGATGGCAAAGTTGGGTTGGCCGTTGCGGCCGTTGATGATCTTGAAGACGAAGTAGTAGATGGCGAGCACGAGTGCTGGGTTGAGCATCGACCAGAGGTAGCCAAGAATCGAGTTCTTGTACTTGACCTTGAGCTCGGTCCTGGTGAGGAGGAGCAGGAGGTCGCGATTGATCCAGAGGTCCTTCAGCCGCTGGCCCAGCTGCACCTTGCCGTTGACCACGGTGACCTGCTGGTTGCTCTGCCCGGGGACAAAGCGAGTGCCCCCGCCGATGGCCGATACGCGCTCCGGCTCCGCTGAAGGAGGCTCGACGCTGAGGCTCACGGGCTGGCGGCCCCCGCTCCTGCGGCCGGGACCTCCATTGCGTCCTTCTGGATCACCTCGTCGATGAAGCCGTACTCCCGCGCCTCCTCGGCGGTGAACCAGCGGTCGCGGTCGGAGTCCGCCTCGATCCGCTCGACCGGCTGGCCGGTGTGGAAGGCGATCCTCTCGGCCATCATCCGCTTCAGGTAGATGATCTGCTCCGCCTGGATGGCGATGTCCGAGGCTTGGCCCTGCATCTGGCCCGAGGGCTGGTGCATGAGGATGCGACTGTGGGGCAGGGCAAAGCGCTTCCCGGGGGTCCCGGCGCAGAGGAGGAACTGGCCCATCGATGCGGCGAGGCCCACGCAGATGGTGCGCACATCGCACCTCACATACTGCATGGTGTCGTAGATGGCCAGGCCGTCGGTGACCGATCCCCCGGGTGAGTTGATGTAGACGGCGATGTCACGCTCCTGGTTTTCGGCCTCGAGCAGGATGAGCTGGGAGCACACCAGATTGGCGGTGTTCTGGTCGATGGCCGAACCGATGAAGACGATCCGCTCCTTCAACAGCCGTTGGAAGATGTCGGAGCCGGGACCCACCTCGGCGCCGGTCTGCAGCTGGGCGGTCGTCCCGGCGGCGGCAATCGGGGCATGGGGCATCACGTGACGGGGGTCGTCCATGGCTGGGAGCCTAGTGGCTGAGACCCCTCGGCGGACGCAGGCCGGTGCAACGCGAACCGAGGCTCACCGACCGACGGGTTCGGCTTTCATCACGGAAAGGATGGCATCCACCAGGCGGTTCGCCGACTCGTCGAGGCCGAGGGCGTCGAATCGCGCGTGGCCGGCCTGCACCAGTCGTTCCCGCCGCGACCGGTCGCGCATCAGCGCCGACACCGCCCGGGCCACCTGGCGAGGAGACTTCGCCTCGAGCAGGACGCCGCAACCGTCCAGCACCTCGCGCGACCGCGCCGGCGTCGAAGGCGACGATCGGCGTCCCGTGCCCCATGGCCTCGACCAGGGGTACGCCGAACCCTTCGTGGTCCGACAGCATCACCAGCACGTCGGCGGCGCGGTAATTGGCCGCCAGCTCGGCCTCACTGATCCCCTCGAGGAACGTCACCGCGTCGGCCAGGCCGAGGGCGGCGGTGTACCGCCGGAGGGCCCGGGCATAGGCCGGTTCTGTCGGCGACCCCACCAGGGTGAGCCGGGCGTCGGGATCGGTGGTGGCCCGAGCCACGAACAGGGCGGCGATGGTGTGGTGATGGGCCTTGTTCGGAGCCCAACGGCCCACCGACAGCCACCGCGTTCCGGGGCCCTCGCTGCGGGCGCGCACCCGCGCCACCAGCTCCGGTCCCGGGTCGAACGGTGGCACCGGGATACCGGAGACGGGGACCACCACGGTCCGCGGGCACCCGGCCCGCCGCAGCTCGCCGGCGTTGAACGCCGAGTCGGCGATGCCCAGCTCCGCCCGCGGGGCCAAGAGGTCCAGCCGCTGCAGAGCCCCCACTTGGAGCCGGGCGATGGCGTTGTTCCAGGGCGCGAAGTACTCGGGAGGGGTGATGCTGTGGTGATTGAGGACGAGCCGCTCCGGTCGCCCGCACAACCACCGGGCCATCTCCGTGTCGGTGGCCAGCTGGTAGACGAGTACGTCTCCGGGCTCGGACGCCGACTCGTAGTCGAGGTAGGGACGGGTGTCGTCGACCGTCGCCGGATCGGGCCGGTCGGCGTAGATCTGCGACGGCACGCCGGCGGCCCGCAGCGAGTCGCGAACGGCCATCGTGTGCCGGCCGACCGCATCGTTCCGGTGCAACATGGGGACGAACAGATGCGCCCCGCTCACTACGGGACCCGTCCGATCACGGCGTGGAGGACTCCGGAGCCCGGCCGCTGCCATTCCACATCGACCAGGCCGGAATGCCGGAACAACAGCGACCAGGTCGTCGGGTGCAGGGGCCGGCCAGGCGCGAGGTCCCGGGCCGGGGGGTCGAGCGCCTCGTCCCAGGCCGACTGGTCGGTGGCGAGGACGACGACCGGAGCGCCCGCCCTGGTGACCCGGACGGCCTGGTGAACCAGCTCGACCTGACCGGCCAGGCCGAGGCGGTCGACGCAACCGGCCAGCACCACACCGGCGCTGACCCCGGTGGGGACCGTCCGCAGGTGGTCGAGGACCTCGGCCAGCACGATGCGGGCACCCGGCCGCCGGCCGGGCCCGTCGCCGTCGGAGGAGAGCCCGGCCCATGCCGACGACGCCCGGGGTTCGACGCCCTCGACCCGCCGGCCCGGCCCCGGCAACTCACTGAAGACGGACCCGTCACCGCACTCCCCCACGATGACCGGGGCGTCGGGGTCGGGCGGCCCGAGCACCGTGGCGATCGTCCCGGTCCACCCGGCGATATCCGGCCGGTCGAAGGGCAGCTCGGCCGTTTCGAGCCCCACCGGGTCCCGGGCCGCTTCGAGGGCGTCGACCCGGGCAGCCAGATAGCGGAGGGCATCCCAGGTGGCCACATTGACTCCGGCGGCGGCTGTGGCGGCCGCGGCCCGTGCGTCCGCCGCCATCAGTTCGGCCAGCACGCCGGCCACGTCCCCGACGAACCGCTGGCCGATACGGGCCGACCGCCCGCGTTGCCACAGGTCGTCGGGGAGGCCGGGCCACGGCGCCACGGTGGCATCGGTCTCCGGGTCGGCGATCCGGCGCATGGCGTCGTCGAACCCCCACTGCAGGGTGCCCTGGGGGCTCAGCCGGTCGAACGCGGCGAGCAACGCCTCCTCGTCGGCCCCGATGTCTACCCTGTCGCCGGCAACGCCGGCGGCACCGTCGCGGCCGGCGGTCTCCTGCTCTCCCGCCTCCTCCTCCCCGGGTGTGCCGCCACCGGACATCAGATGTTCATCCTGGCCGCACGTACTCGGACCCGCCCACCGGCAGGCGGAGACGGGTGGTGGCGACGGGAGCCCGGTGACCGCGTGCGGCCACTCCGTCGAGGAACCCGGTATAGCGGTCGATGATCGATGGCCACCGATAGTAACGAGCGGTGTACCGGCGCCCCGCCGCCCCGAGCGCGGCGCGGAGCTCCGGGTCACCGGCCATCCGCTCCATGGTCACCTCGAAGGTCCGGTAGGACTCGAACCACAACCCTCCACCCGAGCGGCGGCAGTGCTCCATGGTGGCCGCGCACGACGCATTGACCAGCACCGGCACGCCGAGCGTCCAGGCCTCCAACAGCACCAGTGAGAACGACTCGTAGGCCGACGGGGTGACGAGAGCCTGGGCTCCGGCCAGGATGTCCCACTTGTCCGCCTCGGACACGGTGCCGGTGACCACCATGTCGGGAGCTTCGGGCGCCTGGTCGGAGACGGGTCCGACGAAGGCCAGGTGCAGGTCGCTCGGATGGCGTTCCTTGTAGCGCCGGAAGTACTCGGCCAGCATCCCGCATCCCTTGTGCTCGTCGACCCTCCCGAGGTAGCAGAGGTAGGGGTGGTCGCCGATGCCCAGGACGTCGCCTCCGTTCCTTCCGGCCCCGGCGGGGTCATCGACCCCGAGCCCGAGGACGATCTGAGGTCGTGACCCGATGCGGTAGGCGTACTCCATCAGATCGCGTTCCGCCCGGGTGTGGTACACGAAGCCGTCGATATCGCGGAAGCTCCGGCGGAAGGCGGCGAGATACAGGGCCGGTTCGTCGTGGGCGGCCGGGTGCAGGACGGTGGGCGCCCTGGACACGGCGATTCCGTCGACGGTGGTGGCGAACAGATAGGGATAGCAGGCGAGCACATCGGTATCGCTGGACGCCACCGCGTCCACCAACTCCGGGCACATGGGCCCGTTGAGGGCCACCCAGCGCCTCGACTCGGCCAGCGAGGCCGAGGTCGGCGACAGCCGAAGCTTGGCGTCCAGCTCGAAGTAGTCGAGCAGCCGGCGGCTGGCGGTCCGGAACCGGTGGACGGCGACGCCGTTGAGCTGCGACGTCCCCGGTGGCTCGGTGTTCTCCCACGTGAGGTGGTCGAGCGCGCAACTGGTGAGCACCTCGACGTCCCACCCGGGTCGCTGACAGAGGCGTTCGGCCAGCATGCGGGCGCCCGTCTCGGCGCCGCCGATCACCTCGGTGCCGTACCGGGGGGTGACGAAGGTCAGCTTCATGCCCCCACCCTCCGGTCAGCAACATCGACCCACGGTCGCAGGACCTCGACGAAGCGGGTGCGGGTGGCCGCCGGGCGGAAGTGGTGGAGTCGCCGGTGGCCGGCCTCGACCATCCGGTCGGCGAGAGCGCGGTCCCGGTGGACCCGGTCGACGGCGGCCGCCACCACGCTCGGCCGTTTGGACTCGATGACGATCCCGGCACCACCGAGGGTCTCCGGCACGGCTCCGGCGGAGAAGGCCACGATGGGGAGCTCGGAGCGCATGGCTTCGAGCAACGGGATGCAGAAGCCCTCGTGCTCCGAGAGGCAGACGAACACGTCGGCATCGGCGTACCAGGCGGCGAGCTCGCCGTCGGAGAGGTGTTCGCCGTGGCGTACCGCTCCGGCCAGGCCGAGCTCGTCGGCCAGCGCGAACACCGCATCGGCATAGGACGCGGTCATCGACGGGCCCACCAGGTGGAGGCGTGCGTCGGGGTCGTACCATCGTCGATAGAGCCAGAGTGCCTCGACCAGATGGTGCTGGGCCTTGTTCGGGGACAGCCTTCCGACGAAGAGCAGCACGGTGGCGCGGCCGTGGGCCGCCCCCAAGCGGGAGAGCTCCGCCTGGTCGACGACCGGGGGATGGTCGTCCACATCGACAAGGATGGGGACGACCGCGGTGGTCGGGCAGCCGAGACGCCGGAGATCGGCAGCATTGAAGGCCGAGTCGGCGATACCGAGCGCCGACATCGGGGCCAGGCCGGCCGCTTGGACGAGGGCCAGGGCCACCTTCTCGCTGGTGTGGTCCTCCCATCCCTCGTAGAAGGAGGGTGGGGTGATGTTGTGGTAGTCGAGCACCAGGGGCTCGGGCCTGCTCCATCAGGAACTCGGCCACCGGGGACGCCGTGCTCAGCTGGTACAGCAGCACGTCGCCGGGCCGGGCCCGTTCCGGGATATCGCTCGAAGTAGGTGGCTTCGGGCCACAGATCGTCGTGGGCGGCCTCCACATAGATGTCCGACGCCCAGCCGGCGTCCCGCAGGGCGTCCCGCAGCGCCAAGGTGTGGTCCCCCGTCGCGTCCCGCGGAAGCAGCGCCGGGACGAACTGGTGGACGGCCGTCACCGCTCCCGGACGGCGACCAGCAGGTACTCCCCCGGGCCGAGCAACGCCTCGTTGACCGCGTCGATGGCCGCGTTGATGGTCGGCGCGTCCGGGGTGGTCGGGGCCACGTGGCCGAGCCTCCTGTCCGCTCCCCCATAGGTCACCCCGGTCTGCCGGAACCCGTGCCGAGCCAAGAGGTGACTCCAGGTCTCGGCGTGGAGCGGCCGTCCGGGAGCCAGGTCGCTCAGCAGGTGGGCCGTCCCCGCCAACCACGACTCGGGTGTGGCCGAATGCACCACCAGCACTCCGTCGAGGGCCAGGCGGGAGCTGGCCAGCCTCACCAGCCGGTCGCGTTCGTTGGGGTGGAGCCACTGGATCGATCCGGTGAGGGCCAGCCCCGAGAGCGCTTCTGCCGCCACCACCGCGAGGTGGTCGAGGATCGGCTCGGCTCGGACGTCGAGGCCCCGGTCGAGGGCGGGCTCGATGGCCGCCTCGTCCCCGTCAACCCCGTAGGCGTCGATGCCGGCCGCCACCAACGCGTCGACCAGCGAGCCGTTGCCGCAGTCGGCCTGGAGCACCCGGCCCTCGATCCCGGACAAGGCGGCCACCGCCGCGGCCGACCACCAGCCGGCGCCGGGATCAGCGGCAGGGACCACGCTGGCAGGGAGCTCGGGGGTCCGCTGGGTCTCGACAGCCGCCTCGAGGTCCTCCACGTGGTCGACCAGGACATGGAACATCCGGGACACCGACCAGGCGAACTTCACGATCTGGTGGACGATGAAGCCCATGTACCAGGTGATGGACTGGCGAATGAGCCGCTTCACATAGCTGCCGACCGCCTTCTCGGACTCCACCGGAACGGCCATGTCCACGTAGGCGGACCCGTCGACCAGGGCCAATGTCTCGCGGAGCCGGGCCTTGCCGTGCAACCCCACCGGGGAGAACTCGAGGAAGAGCTCGTCGAGCTCCTGCTCGAGCCCGGCGGGGAGGTCGCCCGAGGAGCGCCGGCGTCTCACCTCGGCGTCGATCTCCGCCATGACCTCGTCGAGGTACGCCGACTGGCCGGCCACGGCCGAGCCCTCGGGGGTGGCCGGCCCCGGATGGGCAGGGGCCTCCGGCGGCGTGGAGGACGACGGGGGCGGCACAGCGTGACTATAGCCAGCGCCCCCCGACCCCCCTGGGACGCCCCGGCCCCTGGGCCAGCACGCCGGCTCGGTAGGCTGACCGGGCCGCGGGCGTGGCGGAACTGGCAGACGCGCCGGGTTTAGGTCCCGGTCCCCTCACGGGGATGGAGGTTCGAGTCCTCTCGCCCGCACACTGCGCTATCTCGGGCGCTCCGGTACAGGCCAACTCTCAGACCGGGCCCGGCGAGATCGCCGGATGAGCGGCGCGCTAGCCGATGGTGACTGTACTAGCCGATGGTGACTAGGGCGTCCCCCAGGAATTGTCCGCTCGTTCCCGTGGCTCCGCGAGGCAGGCAACCGCTTAGATAGACGGGGCCGGAACTAGCTGGCTGGAAGGCGCCAGTGCACGTGATGGGACGGATCCTCGGGCTCGCCCAGGCAGGAGCACCCATCGATGCCAGCCAGGCCAATCCGACAGTAGGCGTCAACAACAGGCTCACGACCGCAAATCGGAGCACTCGACGTCGTCCGCTGGGCACCCCGGATCCATCCTCTCCGCATACCGCTTGGCCATATGGTGAGCTCACCAGATCCGGAGACCACACGTACCCTTTGCCAGCTCCGGCGTCTCACCCGCCTCGTCCACCGACCACCCGTCTCCCCGGCACCCCAGTCGTGGCGATCGTTAACCTGTGGTCATGCCCGTCGACGGCGACTACCAGCCGAGCCCGGCCGATTGGGTTCGCGACCAGGTCGAGACCTACGAACGTTCCGGTGGCACGGAGGGAACGACCCTCCGGGGGAAGCCGGTGGTCATCGTGACCAGCCGCGGGGCACGGTCCGGCAAGATCCGCAAGACGCCCCTGATGCGGGTCGAGCACGACGGGCGCTACGCCCTGGTGGCCTCGCAGGGCGGGGCGCCCACCCATCCCCTGTGGTACTTCAACCTGGTGGCCGATCCCCATGTCGAGCTGCAGGACGGCCCGGTCAAGTCCGACATGGTAGCGCGACAGGTCACGGGCGACGAGAAGGCGGAGTGGTGGGCCCGGGCCGTCGACGCCTGGCCGGACTACGCCGAGTACCAGCAGCGGACCGAGCGCCAGATCCCGCTCTTCGTCCTCGAGCCGGTCACCGGCTGAGCAGTCCCGTCCCCCGGCACGGCAGGGTGCGCGGTCAGCCCGGATTCTGCAACAGCAGCGCCAGCAGGTAGCACGACTCGGCGTCGTGGTAGACGCCGTAGTTGCCGGCCAACGCCTCCGGGTCGAACCGGCCCTCGGCCATCGCCGGACCACCCCAGTTGAGCCCCCGTTCGGTGAGGACGTCGAAACCGACGCGGCGCACTTTGGCCCGCAGCTGGTCGAGGGTGTACTCGACCTCGTGGTCGGGATCGATGAACGACGGTTGCTGGAGACGGCACACCCGCCCGTTCGGGGTGTCGATGGCCAAGTACCCGCCCGGCTCGAGGATGCGCAGGCACTCCTCCAACACGATGTCGCCATCGGCCTCGGAGACGTGCTCGATCGACTGCCCGCTGTAGACGAGACCGACGGAGGCATCATCGGCGAACGAGAGATCGGCCATCGACCGGTACTCGTAGCGCACCTTCCCCTGGTCGGTGTGGCCCGGCCCGAACCGCTCCGATCGGTAGAGGGGGTGCCGGTCGTCGGGGGGCAGGTCGACCACGACGAGCTCGTCGAAGTCGTAGGGATAGCCGAGCACCACCAGGGCGCCCCGTGGGTCGGTGGTGTGCCCGCCGCCCAGGTCGACGATGTGGCGCGCCGGGGGCAGGCCGGCGATGAACTCGCAGCGGCTGGTGTGCAGCGAGCTGTGCAGACTGGCCGGCCCGACCGGGACCTGGGTCCTGTACTCGCTCGAGCACCGGATGCGGTCGATGACGTCGCCCCGGGTGAGCACGCCGGTTGTGATGGCGGTGGCCTGCTCGCTCCACGCCGGCTCGTCGGGATCTCGTCGGAGCAGCACGTTGTAGGCCAACCGGACCGCCTGGCGCGGGGCCAGCTGCTCGAAGGGGACGTCGAGCACTCGGGTGACCTCCCGCCGGGCTCGTCGCCCCACCCGCCTCACCTGTGGCCACCCCTGGCCGGTGACCGCGGCGGACGAGGTGCCGGGATCTGATCGGCCCGCCGTCCCATCGCTGCCGCTCACGTTCCTCCTTCGACGTCGTCCCGGGCGCCGCGAACCTACCATCGGCCCTGGCCGACCCGACTCTGGCGAACCGGTGGCCGACGCCCCCACACCAGGGTGAGGGTCGTCCCCTGCGGTACGCTGACGTCCGTGTCAGGCAGTGGTGGTCGGCCCCGGGTCGGGGTCTTCGGCGTACCGGCCGGGGCGAGCGCGTCCAATGCGCCCGTCCGGGCGGTCGACCCCAGCACCAACACCTGCCCGGTCGACGCGGCAGGTCGGACCCGGTGACTGTCACCGGGTTCGGCAACCTGGCCGTCAAAGTCTCGGACCTCGACGCCGCGGTGTCCTTCTACGAGCAGGCCGGCGCCATCATCTCCGACCGCGGGCCGTGGCACGGCGGCGAACGGGCCGACGCCCGCCTCGGCCCGCTGCTCATCACCCTGTTCACCCGGGCCATCTACGAGGACACCGTGCCCCTCCCGGCCGACGGCTTCCTCCATGCCGCCGTCTTCACCGACGACCTCGACGCCGAGCTGGCCGGCCGCCCGGTTCTGTGGGGGCCGGCCGAGGTGGAAGGGGCATTCGGCCGCCGACGGATCGCCTTCGTCGAGGCGCCGGGCGATACCCGGCTCGAGTTCATGGAGCAGTTGGCACCCCCGCCGGAGAGGGCGCCCCCGCCGGAGACGGCGCCCCCGCCGGAGTTGGCGCCCCCGCCGGAAGAGGCCACCCGGTGCGAGTGACCCGCATCCTCCACCACAGCGTCAACGTGGAGGGGCGTCTGACCGAGTGCACCCAGTTCTACGAGTGGCTGAACCTCCCGGGCCTCGACCGGCCCGACATCCCCGGGGTGGCGGGCCGCTGGTTGTCGGCCGGCGAGGCCCAGGTGCACCTAGTGGACGCCCCAGCGGGCGCATCCGGAATCCGCCCGACCGGCCCGCATGTCTGCTTCGGGGTCGAGGACCTCGACGGCGCCATCGCCGAGCTCGAGCGGGACGCGGTCCCCTACCGGCGCGGCGCCCAAGGGGACGTCGTCCAGATCTGGGTGGTCGATCCGGCCGGCAACACCATCGAGCTGCAACAGGACCCCGACTGGGCCGGAACGTCGGGGTAGGGCGCCAACCCCGGTCCACCCCGCCCGCTACGCCGTCCGGTGCAGCGGCACCCGCGAGTACCCGGCCACGTTCGACATGTGGACCCGCCGGCACCCCGGTGCGTCGACCTCGTAGCGCGGCCACCGGCGGGCCAGCTCTTCGATGGCGATGCGGCTCTCCATGCGGGCCAATGCGGCCCCGAGACAGCTGTGGATGCCGTACCCGAACCCGAGGGCCAGGCTGGGAGGACGGCCGATGTCGAAGGTGTCGGGCCGTTCGTAGAACCGCTCGTCCCGACTGGCCGAGCCGGTGACCAGGATGGTCGGGTAGCCGGCGGGAACGGTGACCCCGCTGTAGGTGGCTTCCCGGACCGAGAACCGGCCCTGGTACTGGGAGGGAGGCCAGAAGCGGAGGATCTCCTCGACCGCGCCGGGGATGGTCCCGGGATCGTCCAGCACCTTCTGCCACTCGCCGGGGTGGCGGGCGAACAGCACGACGGCGTTGCCCACCAGCTTGGTCACCGTCTCGGCACCGGCCCCACCGAGCAGGGTGGCGAACCCGGCGATCTCTTCGTCGCTCAACCGGACGGGGCTGCCGTCGCCCCGGTCCACCTCGGCGGCGATCAGCCGGCCGATCATGTCGTCGGCCGGGTGCCGGCGCTTGTCGGCCACCAGCTCGAGGAAGTAGGCGACGGTCTCGATGGCCGCCGCAGCACCCTCGTCGGTCGGGTCCATGTCCCCCGGCTCGCGGTGCAGCATGGCATCCAGCCAGTGCCGGATCTGCTGGCGGTCGGGCGCGGGGACACCGAGCATCCTCGAGATGATCTCCACCGGGAAAGGGCCGGAGAAGTCGGCCACCGCATCGAAGCCGTCCGGATCACATCCCTCGAGCACGCCGACGATGACCTCGCGGATCATGGGCTCGAGGGAGGACACCGCCCGGGGGGTGAAGGCCCGGCTCACCAGTGCTCGCAGACGGTCGTGCTCCGGTGGGTCCAGCATGATCATGCTCTGCAGCTGCCTGATCAACTCGGGTGGCTTGCTCAACGTGGAGAGGTCGACCCCGTGGCTGGAGGAGAAGGTCTGCCACTCCTTGTGGGCCTCGCACACGTCCTCGTACCGGAAGAGGGCCCAGAACCCGTACCGCTCGCTGAAGAAGACGGGCGCCTCGTCCCGCATCGTCCGGTACAGGTCGTAGGGGTCGTCGAAGTACTCGGCAGAGAACGGGTCGAATTCGGCGGTGCGGGCTCGCGGGGTCGGCACCGGTCACGCCGCGGGACGGGGCCGGTGGCCGGGCGGCCGCCAATCGTCCTCTTCGGGGAGGGGATGGCGGAAGAGTGCGGCGGCGTTGCCGGCGGCCATGCGCCGCAGCTCGTCCTCGGGGACGTGGCCCATGCTGGCCGCCAGCACCGCCTGGGTGTCGGGCCAGGTCGAGTCGGCGTGGGGGTAGTCGCTCTCCACCATGATGTGGTCCACGCCGATATGGTGGCGCAACTCGACCACCGACGGATCGTCGATGGTGCAGAACCAGAAGTTGCGCTTGAGCACTTGGCTCGGGAGGAGGTCCGATGGCCAGTGGTTCTGCTCGGTCCCGGAGCCCGAGTGGTGCAGCACGTAGTCGAGGCGGTCGAGGAGCATCGGCACCCAACCCATCCCGCCCTCGGAGAACGCCACCGCCAGATTCGGGAAACGCAGCGGGACTCCGGACCACACCCACTCGGCCGCCGCCACCAGCGCGTTCACCGTGAAGAGGGTGGGAAGGAGCTCGAAGGGAGGATCGGGTGACGCCAGCGGCGCCCACGACGAGGCCCCGGTGTGCAGGCAGACGACGGTGCCCGTCTCCTCGCAGGCGGCAAAGAACGGGTCCCAGGCCCCGGTGAAGATCGACGGGTAACCGAGCTGGGACGGGAACTCGGGGAAGCTGACCGCCTTGAACCCGCGGGCGGCGTTGGCCCGGACCTCGGCGGCACCCACCGAGGCGTCCGGCAACCACGGGAGCTGCAAGGGGATGATCCGCTCGGGGTGGGCGCCAGCCCAGACCTCGGCGTGCCACTGGTTCCACGCCCGCACACAGGCCAGCCCCAGCTCGGGGTCGCTCGAACCGGAGAAGACGGCCCCGCAGAAGCCGGCCACGAGCGAAGGGAAGCAGAGCGACGCCCAGATCCCGTTGAGGTCCATGTCGGCCACCCGGGCTTCGATGTCGTAGCAGCCCGGGCGCATCTCGTCGAAGCGCGCCGGCTCCATGCTCCAGGATTCCCGCGGTCGGCCGACCACCGCGTTGAGGCCGACGTTCGGGTAGGTCCGCCCTTCGAACTCCCAGACCTGTGGGCCGCCCGGTGTCTCCACCACACGCGGCGCCCGCCCGGCCAGGGCGGATGGCATGCGGCCCTCGAACAGGTCGGGCGGCTCGATCAGGTGGTCGTCCACCGAGATCACCGGGACGAGGATGGGCCGCGGCGCGGGATCCGGGAGGAGCGCCGTCCCGCCGGCGGCACGTCCGGCGTGAGCGTCCCTGCCGTCGGCTGCCTCGGTCGCCATCGCACCGACGAAGCTATCATGTGGTCCGAAAATCGCGTTCTCATCGTCGGGATGCTTCGCACCTCCGGCGCATGGGCGCAGGCGTGGCGAACCGGTTGGAGCCGGTTCGCCACGATGCTCGGACAGGGGGAGGTGACGCCGTGTTGGATCTGGTCATCAGGTCGGGAACGGTCGTGGACGGGACCGGAGGGCCGTCGCAGCGGGCCGACGTCGGCGTGCACTCCGGGAGGATCACCGCGGTCGGGCGCGTCGACGAGGAGGGCGCCCGGGAGATCGATGCCGACGGGCTGATGGTGGCGCCGGGATTCGTGGATCTCCACACCCACTACGACGCCCAGCTCTTCTGGGACCCGACCGCCAGCCCCTCGCCCCTCCACGGGGTGACCACGGTGATCGGTGGCAATTGCGGCTTCTCGCTGGCCCCGGCCGGACCCGACCATGCCGGCTACCTGTCGCGCATGATGGCCCGGGTCGAGGGCATGCCACTGGCCGCCCTGGAACAGGGGCTCGACTGGTCGTGGACCTCCTTCGGCGACTGGGTGGGGCGGCTGGAAGGCCGGCTGGGGGTCAACGCCGGCTTCCTCGTCGGGCACTCCACGCTCCGCCGGGCCGCCATGGGCGACGCCGCCGTCGGCCGCCGGGCCACCCCGCAGGAGATCGAGGCGATGGTGACGCTCGCCCACCGCTCCATGCGGGAAGGGGCCCTCGGCCTGTCCACCTCCCAGGCCCACACCCATCACGACGGGGAGGGCAACCCGGTGCCGTCGCGGTCCGCCGGGCGGGAGGAGCTGGAGGCCCTGGCCGGCGCGGTCCGGGACCACGCCGGCACCACCCTCGAGCTCATCGTGCCGGGCTGCCTCAACGGCTTCAGCGAGGAGGAGGTCGATCTGATGGCCACCCTCTCGCTCCTCGCCGACCGGCCGGTCAACTGGAACGTGCTCGGGGTGTCCGCCATCAACCCCGGCGCCATGGACCACCAGCTGGCTGCCTCGACCGCCGCGGCCGAGCGGGGGGCCACCGTGGTGGCGCTGACCATGCCCCATACCCTGCAGATCCGGCTGTCGTTCCTCACCGGTGCCATCCTCGACGGCCTGCCCGGCTGGCGCGAGCCCCTGGCCCTGCCGGTCCCCGAGCGTCTCGAGGCGCTGTCCGATCCGGGGATGCGCCGCCGGCTCGACGAGGGAGCCCACTCGAAGGAAGCCGGCATCCTCGGCGCCCTGGCCAATTGGCCGGCCCTGCGGTTCGACGAGGTGTTCGACCCGGCCAATGCCTCCTGTGAGGGCCGCACGGTGGGCGAGGTGGCCAAGGAGCGGGGCCAGGACCCGTTCGACGCCATGCTCGACGTGGTGGTGGCCGACGGGTTGCGAACGGGTCTCCGCCCCCCCATACCCGAGAGCGAGGCCGATTGGGAGCTACGGGCGCAGGCCTGGCTCGATCCCCGCACCGTGGTCGGAGGGTCGGACGCCGGTGCCCATCTCGACGTGATGTGCGGTGCCATCTACTCGACCGCGCTGCTCGGCGAGGGGGTGCGCAAGCGCGGGCTCCTCGACTGGGAGTCGGCCGTCCACCAGCTGACCGAGGTGCCGGCCCGCCTCTACGGCCTGCGCGACCGAGGCAGGGTGGCCGCCGGGTGGTGTGCCGACCTGGTGCTCTTCGATCCCGAGCGGGTGGGCCATGGCCCCGAGCGCACCCGGTCCGACCTGCCGGGCCAGGCCAACCGCCTGTACGCCGAGGCCGACGGGATCGAGCACGTGATCGTCAACGGCGCCGAGATCGCCGCCCACGGATCGTTCACCGGTAACCTGCCCGGGACTCTCCTGCGCTCCGGCACCGATACCGACACGGTCACGGTGCCGGGGGGATCACGGTGACGGCGCTGGCCGTCCGAGCCCACCCCGGAGGAGTCGCGGGAGAAGCACGACCGAGGAGAGCGACGCCGTGAGCGAGGGTGGGACACGACCAGCGCCGGGGTCGGTGGCCATCGTCACCGGCGCCTCGTCGGGTATCGGCGCCGCCACCGCCCGCCGGCTGGCGGCCGGCGGGACGACCGTGGTGCTGGTGGCCCGGCGGGCCGACCGCCTCGAGGAGGTGCTGGCCGACTGTGTCGGCGGCGCGCCGGCGTCGCGTTCGTGGCCGGCCGACCTCGAAGACCCCGATCGCGCCACCGAGGTGGCCCGGTCCATCGAGGCCGAGCTCGGCCCGGTCGACGTGGTCATCAACAATGCCGGCGCCCCGATGCGCCGTCCCGTTCAGCGTCTGACCATGGACGAGGTTCGCCGGACCATGGCGGTCAACTACCTGTCGCCCGTGGCCATCTCCCTGGCCCTCCTCCCCGGCATGCTCGAGCGGCATGCCGGGGTCATCGTGAACGTGTCGAGCCTGGGCGGACGGCTCGGGATCGCCAGCGAAGCCGCCTATTGCGGGTCGAAATTCGCTCTGGCCGGCTGGAGCGAGTCGATGGCCGCCGACCTGCACGGCACCGGCGTGTCGGTCAGGTTGGTGCTCCCCGGCGCCATCGACACCGAGATCTGGGACCAGCCGGACAACGACCCCCCGCTCTACGCCGGCCCCCTCGTCCCCGCCGACGAGGTGGCGGCCGGCATCGTCGACTGCCTCACCAGCCCGGCATTTGAGCACTACCTGCCTGACATGAAAGCCGTCGTCGAGATGAAGACCTCCGATTTCGACGGCTTCGTCGCCGGGATGATCGCCATGGCCGAGGGCCGGGTGGACGAGGAGGCGGTGGCCCGGACCACCGACCCGACCTCGAGCAGCACGCGCTGAGCCCCGATGAGACCGTCCGCCGATCACCCCGATGAGAAGGAGCACTGACCCTATGCCGAAGGCCCGACCCAAAGCCCTGGTGACTGCGGCGGTACGAGGTCCCGGGCTGGAGCTCCTCTCGGAGCTGACCGATCTCACCGTCGACTCATGGCTCGACCAGCCGAGTCTGCGCATCTTCAACGCCGAGCAACTGGCCGAACGGGTGGCCAAGGAGGGCGCCACCATCGTCGTGGTGGAGAGCGACCGGTGCGCCGGACCCCTCTTCGAGCTCCCCCTGGTGGCGGTGTGCAGTTGCCGCGGCGACCCCACCAACGTCGACGTGCCCGCCGCCACCGCGTCCGGAATCCCGGTGCTGCGGGCCCCGGGCCGCAACGCCGACGGCGTGGCCGAGCTGGCCGTGGCCCTGCTCTTCTCCTGCACCCGCCAACTGGTGGCGGCCGACGCCGATGTGCGTGCCGGCCAGATCTACAAGGACGGGACCATTCCGTACCAGCGGTTCCGGGCCTTCGAACTGGCGGGCCGGACGGCGGGCCTGGTCGGACTGGGCGCCGTCGGGCGGGCCCTTCGCTGGCGACTGCGCGGACTGGGACTCGAGGTGCTGGCCTACGACCCCTACGCCGACGAGGCCACCGTGTCCCTGGAGGAGTTGCTCGAGCGCTCGGACGTGATCTCGATGCACGCACCGGTGACGGCCGAGACCACGGGCATGATCGGGGCCGACCAGTTCGCCGCCATGCGTGACGGGGTGGTGTACCTCAACACGGCGAGGGCGGCCCTGCACGACACCGACGCCCTGGTGGAGGCCCTCCGCTCGGGCAAGGTCGGGGCCGCCGGCCTCGACCACTTCGAAGGGGAGTCACTCCCCCCGGACCATCCGCTCACCGGGTTCGACTCGGTGGTCCTCGCCCCCCATATCGGAGGTGCCACGTACGACACGGAGTCCAACCACACCCGGATCATCGCCGAGGATCTGTGCCGGCTGCTGGCCGGGGCGAGGCCGCTCCACATCGTGAACCCCGAGGTGCTGGCACAGGGGTGAGCGCCGGCCCGGCGAGCCGGTGCCCGGACTGCCTCAGGCCGGGGTGAAGGCCACCGGGAGGGCGATGGGCGACCGGAAGGCCATGCCCTTGATGTGCAGGTCCTGGTCGGGAGCGGGGTCGAGGCGCAGGTCGGGCAGGCGGTCCAACAGGGTGTTCAGGGCGACCCGGGACTCCATCCGGGCCAGGTGCATCCCGAGGCAGACGTGGATGCCGAACCCGAACCCGACATGCTGGCGGGACTCGCGGAACAAGTTGAACTGGTCAGGGTCCTTGTACTTGCGCTCGTCCCGGTTGGCCGCTCCGAGGAGCAGGGCGACGTCGGCACCCTCCTCGATCGGCACCCCGGCCAGCTCGGCCGCCTTGGTGGCGCGGCGCAGGATGACGGTGACCGGTGGCTCCCAGCGGATCGTCTCCTCGAACGCCTGGACGATGAGGTCCCGATCATCCACCACCGCCTGGAGCTGATCCGGGTTGGTGAGCAGGCCGTAGAGCATGCTGCCCGAGGCTCGGTAGGTGGTCTCGACCCCGGCCGGCAGGAGCAGGCGCAAGAACGAATAGATCTCTTCGTCGGTCAGCTTCCGACCTTCGACTTCGGCCACGACCAGCTCGCTGATGAGGTCATCGGCCGGCCGGCGGCGCCGCTCGTCCAAGACGTCCGCGAAGTAGTTGCGGAGGGCCTCAGAGGCGGCCAGCCCGCGCTCCCAGTTGGCGGTGACACTGGTGATCTCGATGGCCCAGCGCTGGAACACGGGGAAGTCGGCGCGGGGTAGGCCGAGGATCCGGGCGATGACCTGGACCGGGAAGTTGAAGGTGACCTCCTGCACCAAGTCGGCATGGCCCTGGTCGACGAAGCCGTCGATCAGCTCGTCCACCACGCAGCGAACAAGCCCCTCCTCCCATCGTTGGAGGATCTTCGAGCGGAACGTGGGCGATACGAGGGCGCGGTGCAGCCGGTGGTCGGGCTCATCCATCTGCAGGATGGTCCGCCCCATGACGAGCCCCATCACACCCTCGTAGACCGTCGAGGAATAGGTCTCGTTGTCACGGAGGACCTGGACCACCTCGTCGTACCCGAAGACGGTGACCGGTAGGGGGTGCCCGACCTCGGGCAACTCCTCCCCGTCTCCGAGGTCGACCGCCCCCACGTGGACGGGGCCCTGTCGGCACAGCTCGTGCATCCGGGGGTAGGGGTCGCGGATGTTGCCCGACACCGTGTCCTGGAGCTCGAAGGGGTCGAACCGGGCGGCCGGGGGGGCGGGCTCGGAGCGCTCCGTCATCGTCGACATGGATTCAGCCTCCTCGGCATGGGATGGCCCGGTCGTCCCGACCCGGGTGGCCGGTGCTTCCACCATAATCGAACGTTCGTTAGGTAGCCATCCAGCCGGCCGTCGGCCCTCCGCCAGGCGGGTGTTCGACGGGGGCGGCAAATGGCCCGACAATGGTGCGGTGCCCACCCCTGCCTCCCTCGGCCGTCCGACTCCCCGGCCCGATGGCTCGAACCAGCGCCAGCACATCCTGTCCGTCGCCTTGTCGCTCATGGCCCAGCACGGCGTGGACGGCACCAGCATGCGCGACCTGGCCGGGGCCACCGGTCTCAACGTGGCCTCCCTCTACCACTACTTCCCCTCCAAGCGCGACCTGCTGGTGGCCGTCCTCGAGGAGCACGGATTTGTGGACAACCTGGTGGCTACGTCGCCGCCCTCCCTGGCCCAGGACCAGGCCACCGGGCTCGCCGATCTGTTGGCCGACATCCTGGCGTCGATGCTGGAGGTCGAGGACTTCATCCGGTTGATGCTCGGTGAGGTGCTCCGGGGCGACGAGACGGCCCACGCCGTGGGCGTCGACCTCTTCCAGGCCACCCAGGTCTCGCTCGAGCAGTGGTTGGAGGAGAACCGGCCCGAGCTGTGCGCGCCCGACGACCGGGTGGCCATGGCCCGGATGCTGCGTGCCATGCTGGTGGGGATATTCATGGAGCATGTCGCCGGGGTGCTCGTCGACGATGGCACCGACCCGGCCGAGGTCTTCCGCCAGCGGGCCCGGGAGTCGGCCGAGCTCTTCGAGCGCGGCGCGCCCCCTACCTAGTCGGACCGGGCCATCTGGTCGAACCGGCCGTCCCGGCTATCGACCGGGGCTCGACTCAGCCCACCCGTTCGATAACCATGGCGTTGGCCTGGCCGCCACCTTCGCAGATGGTCTGGAAGCCGTACCGGCCGCCCATGAGCTCCAGACGGGTGAGCAGGGACCCGGTCAGACGGACGCCGGATGCCCCGAGGGGGTGGCCGATGGCGATGGCCCCGCCGAGGGGATTGAGCACCTCCGGCTCGGGGTCGAAGGCCCGGGCCCACATGAGGGCGATGGCGGCAAAGGCCTCGTTGCACTCGACGGCGTCGAAGTCCCCGATCTTCATGCCCGAGCGCTCCAGCAGGCGGTGGGTGGCGGGCACCGGGGCCGACAGCACGATGGCCGCGTCCTCCGCCGCCACCGCGAAGTGAGCGAAGCGGGCCCGGATGGGCAGGCCGAGGCGTTCGGCCACCGAGCGTTCGGCGATCAGCATGGCCGATGCCCCATCGTTCATCTGCGACGAGTTCCCGGCGGTGATGTCCGGCGCCGTCTCCGGCTCCCACGACTGGGCCGGCGCCAGCGCAGCCAGTGCCTCGAGCGAGCCATTCCGACGGATGCCTTCGTCGATGGTGAGCTCGTCGCCGGTCAACGACCCGTCCTCGGCCCGGATCGGCACCGGGATGACCTCGTCCTTGCGGATGCCCGCGTCCCAGGCGGCGGCGGCGCGGCGGTGGCTCTCGAGGGCGAAGGCGTCCATCTCCTCCCGGGTGATGTCGTAGCGATCGGCCAGAACCTGGGCCACCCGGAATTGCGTCCACAGCCGGTTGTCCACCGCGGCCAGGAACGAGGGCGGGAACGGTCCGGTCCCGCCGCGGGCGTTCTTCGCCATAGGGACCCTGCTCATCGACTCGACGCCGCAGGCCACCACCAGGTCGTAGTGACCGGCCACCACCCCGGCCGCGGCAAAGTGCACCGCCTGTTGGGACGAACCGCACTGGCGGTCGACCGTGGTCGCCGGGACGTGCTGTGGCAGCCCGGCCGACACCCACCCGTTGCGCGAGATGTTGGTGCTCTGCTCCCCCACCTGTCCGACGCATCCCCCGATCACATCGTCGATGCGCCCGGGGTCGACACCGGTGCGGTCCACCAAGGCGGAGAGGGCGAAGCCGAGCAGGTCGGCCGGATGCCAATGGGCGAGCGCCCCTCCCCGCTTCCCGAACGTCGTGCGAAGCACGTCGACGATGACCGCATCGCGACCAGCTGTTGCCATCTCTTCTCTCCTTGGTCAATCAGCCGTCACCGGTGCTCGACCGGTGGCGGCGCCGGATGCGAACCTAGCGCGCCCGGTGCCGACTACGGCACGTCGGCCAGCCTCTCCCATCCGGTGGGTGGAGGCTCCAGGCGCCAGTACTGCTCGCCGGTATTGGCCCCGAGCCGGGCCGACAACGCGTGTTCGGCCTCGAGGGGCGGGATCTGACTGGTGTAGCACCAGATGGCCTGCCGCTTGCGGGCCGGGTCGGGCAGCTGGGGCACCAGGGCGGGGGTGGGCCACAGCCCGCTCCGGAACAGCTTGGCCACCCGCCAGGCCAACAGGCCTGGCAACTGCGAGTAGCCGGCATCCTCGTAGCAGAACCAGGCCAGGTCGGGCAGCTGCTGGCGGGCCAGTAGGCCGGCCTCGTGCGCCGTGCCGTGATCGGGATTGGCCAGTCCCATGGGCAAGAACACGGCGGTGGCGCCGGCCGCGGCGACGGCCGAGGCCAACGCCGGAGCGATCTGGTCGGCCGTCGGGCGGTCGGCCGGTTCGAGGTACTGGTGCTCGACGAAGTCCAGCCACACCGGTCGGGCGCCCAGTACATCCATGGCGCGGCGGTCCTCCTCCCGGCGGGCGGCGACCACGTCGTCCCCGGTGCGGAACCCGCCTGCCGCGTCCCAGGGACCGGGCGGCTCCGGATAGCGGGTGGGCCGATCGGCGAACACCGTGACCACCGTCGAGCCGGTGTGCTGCATGAGCAGATGGCTGGCACCCAGGGCGGCGTCGTCGAAATGCGGCGAGACCACCACCAGTGACCTGAGCACCTCCGGCTCCACCTTTCCCCAGGTGGGTTGGTCGATCATGCCTCGGCGCCGCTCTCGTCGGAGCCGGTGCGGCATGGCGGGCCGGGGGCCAGGAGCCATCCGCCTCCGGGAAGCGGATCACGTGGCGCCTCCGGTGGGCTGATCAGAGCACCGCCCCTTTGATCTTCAGGTCGAGGATGGCGTCGGTGTCGAGCCCGAGCTCCTCGAGGACCTGGTCGGTGTGCTCCCCGTGGTCGGGTGCCCGGGTGAGGTCGGGCGGCTCCTCGTCGAACTGGAGGGGTGACGGCACCATGTGGAACGTCGTGCCCGATGAGGAGACCACCTCGCGCAGGTAGCCGTTGGCGATCACCTGGGGATCGGTCAGCAGCTCGTCCGCTGTCTGTACCGGGGCCCACACCCCCTTGACCTCGAGGAGGATCGGTTTCCATTCCTCCAGGGTCCGGCTGGCGAAGATGTCGTCGAGGATGCGGCAGCACTGTTGGCAGTTCTCGGCCCGCGCCGCCGAGTCGACAAAGCGCGGGTCGTCGGCCAGCTCGGGCCGCCCCAGCTTGGTCACCAGATCGGCCCAGTACCGGTCGGACTCGAGCATGATGAGGGAGAGGAAGCGGTCGTCCTTGGTCTTGAAGTTGTTGACCAGCGGGTTGGGCATTTTGGTGCGGTCCCCGCGTGGCATGCGACTGAAACCGAACAGGTCGGCGGCGAGCACCGTCGCCCCGATGGCCCAGATCCCATTGGCCAGCAGCGAGTTGTCGACGATCACCGCCTCCCCGGTGCGTTGGCGGTGGAACAGGGCGGCGGCGATGCCCCCGGCGATGATCTGGCCCCCGATCACGTCCCCGAAACCCGGGCCCGGTTGGCTGGAGGGATACTCCCCCGGCGGTGTGATGATGTCGGCCGCCCCGCCACGACCCCAGAACGTCGAGTTGTCGTACCCGCCCCGTTCTGCCTCCGGTCCCCGCTGGCCGAGACCGGAGCCGCGCACGTAGATGATGTCCGGGTTCGCCGCCCTGACGTCGTCGACGTCGATCTTGAGCTTCCGGCGGGCCTGGGGCCGGAAGTTGGTCAGGAACACGTCGGCGCCGGCAGCCAGCTTGAGCAGGATGTCGTGGCCCTCCTCGGACTTGAGATCGAGGCCCACGCTCCGCTTGCCGCGGTTGGGGAGCTCGATCATGTGGTTCACCCCGCCGGGGCCGCTCGGGACCAGACCGGACGTCACCAGTCCACGCTGGGGGTCCCCGACCTCGGGGTGCTCGATCTTGATGACGTCGGCCCCCCATTCCGCCAAGACCGTCCCGGCGATCGGCACATAGGTCCAGGCCGCCACCTCGACCACTCGTATCCCGTTCATGATGCCCTTCACTGCGCTCTCCTTCTGATGCTGGTCGTGGTGGACGTGGTGATGGCCCGACTCGACGTGAGCCAGGTCTCGGGGCTCATTCGGGGAACGAGAACGCCGAGATGTCGAGTGTGCCGACCGTCATCGCCCCCATGGTGCCGCCGTCGGTCAGGATGTTCTCGCCGGTGATGGAGGCCGCCGCGCCGGAGTTGAGGAAGATGAGGGGATAGGCCTGCTCGTCGGGCGTGGAACGGCGCCCGAGGGGGATCGGGTAGTTGTCCATGAACGCCTTGCCCACCTGTTCCTCGAAGTCCGGCATCATCGGCGTGTCGGTGGGGCCCGGGCTGGTGCAGTTGATGCGGATGCCCAGCTTGCCGAGCTCGAACGAACGCCAGATCGTCCACACGATGATGGCCTCCTTGGACGGGGCGTACCCGCTGGCGATCTCCTCGGGGTGGTCCTCCAGCCACCGGACCGTCTCGGCGAAGCCGTCGCAGGTGACCAGCGGCATCCATTTGGCCACATTGCCCATCCAGCCGGCCCCGGCCCCCGACGAGATGCTGGCAATGGCGGCCCCCGCCTCCATATGGCCGACCACCCGGTCGGTGAGGTGACGCATGGAGGCGAAGTTGACCACCATGGTATCGAGGTCCGAGAAACGGCCGCCGGGGAGGCCGGCACAGTTGAACAGGGCGTCGATCCGCCCGCCGATGGCTCCGACCGCGTCGTCGATGGCGGCCGGGTCACGAAGGTCGACGGCGTGGTAGCCGGCCACGCCGATGGGCGGCTCCTTGAGGTCGAGGACATGGATCTCGGCGCCGAGCCGGTCCAACTCCTTCACCGCGGCCGCGCCCATGCCGGCACCCCCGCCACCGCTCACGATGACCCGCTTGCCTTCGTAGCTCCACACCGAGGTCATGCTCGTCCCACTTTCGCTCTTGTCGTGACCGGCCCCGGCCCTGCCGTCATCGCGGCAGGCCGAGACCCTGCTCGGCCACGATGTTCCGGTTGATGTTGCCCGTTCCTCCGGCGATCGACACCGAGGGTGCCGCCGCGAAGTTCGTCGTCCAGTGGCCGGCCAGGCCGCCGGTGCCGAGGAGGTCCATGGCCACCTCGGCCAGCTCCTGGGTGGCCCCAGCCCACATGAGCTTGGTCAGGCTCCCCATGGCCGGCGAGGGCTGGCCGCCGCGCCCCACGACCTCGAGCTCCCGCGACGTCGTCCAGCGCATGCACGAGATCGACGCAAAGAGCCGGGCCAGGCGGTCGCGTGTCGTGGGGGTGGGCTGGACCCCCGTTCGTCTGGCCTCCGCCAGGAGATCGTTGAAGCGGGCGGTCAGGCTGAGGTGGAGTCGCGCCACCCCGGCCCGCTCGTGGCTCAGGGTGGCCATGGCCACACGCCAGCCCTCGTCGAGGGGACCGAGCAGGGCGCTCCTCGGCACCCGGACATCGGTGAAGAACAATTCCGAGAAGGAGGCCTCACCGGTCATGGTCCGGAGCGGTCGCGCCTCCACCCCCGGGGACCGCATGTCGACCAGCAGACAGCTGATGCCCTGGTGCTTGGGGACCGTCGGATCGGTCCGCACGTAGAGCTGGCACCAGTCGGCGAACTGGCCGAGACTGTTCCAGGTCTTCTGGCCGTTGACCACGAACTCGTCGCCCTCGGCCACGGCGCTGGTGCGGAGGGATGCGAGGTCGGACCCGGCATCGGGCTCGGACATCCCCTGGCACCAGAGCTCGTCCCCCCGGAGCATCGGCGCCAGGAAGCGCTCCTTCTGCTCCGGTGTCCCGAACGACATGATGGCAGGGGCGATGTTGGCCACCCCGATGACGTTCACCGGGCCAGGCGCCCGCTGGGAGGCCATCACCTCGTGAAAGGCCAGCTGCTCGGCGACCGAGGCAGCGCGCCCACCGTGCTCGACCGGCCAGGAGATGGCGGCCCACCCGGCGTCGGCCAGCGTTCGGTTCCATGCCCGCAGGGCCTCGAGGGACTCGGCGTCGAGGGCGCCGGCCTGCCCGGCCGCCACGACCTCCGGGGTCAGATGGGCCCGGAGCCAGTCGGTGAGCTCGCGGCGCAGGTCTCCCGCCGGCGACAGCGGCAACACCGGACCAACCGGCACCCGCGACCCCTCGGCGACCAGCGCTACCGATCCGTCGGCACCCACGACCCCCCCTGACCGCCGTCCGACCGGACCGCTCTGGCAATTCGCACGATCGGCGAGGCTAGCCCAGGCCCCGAGGGGGCGACAATCCCGTTTTCAGTGGTGCCGACCACTCACTCCTCGAGGGCGACGGCCCGCTCCGGGCAGTTGGCCACCGCTGTCCGGGCCTGCTCCTCGAGCCCGTTCGGGACCTCGGGGTCGAGCACGGTGCCATAGCCGCGCTCGTCGCAGTCGAAGAGGTCCGGGGCCAACGAGTAGCACCGCCCGTGACCCGTACAGCGATCGCCGTCGATTTCGATCCTCACGCCCACATCCTAAGGACCCGGACGCTCAGCCGTCCGGGTCCACGCCGAGAGCCGGGAGGCAGAACCGCAGCACGTGTGACCTGGCCCGCTCGCGGTCCATCGGGCGGCGCCCCCGGGCGTGCGGGCCGGCCACGCTCCACACCAGGTCGAAGATGGAGTAGGCGTCGGGAAAGGGGTCGGTGTCGGGGAACGAGCCGTCGGCAGAACCGCGGCGGAGGGCCTGGAGCAGCGGTGAGACCAGCCGGTCCTGCAGCAGGGCCTCGTCGGCGTCATAGCCGACCGCCTGCCGGGCCACCGCGTTGAACATCACGAGCCGCTGGATGCGCCGCCGGTCGTAGGCGATGGCCAGCATCTCGTCGATCCACACCCGAACGGCCTCGACCTCGGTCGGGGCCTCGTCGACCCGGTGGGCCACCAGCTCGACGTCGGGGTCCGACGCGGTGCGGAACATGGTCAGCAACAGGTCGTCCTTGGACTGGAATTGCCGGTAGAAGGCCCGAGTCGACAGCCCGGCATGGTCCAGGATGTCCTGCACGCTGGCGCCCTGGAAGCCGTTGCGCCGCATGACCTTCAAGGCCGCGTCCATGAGCTGGGCCCGCTCTGCCTTCGACTCGGGGCTCAGCCGGGCATCAGTGACGGCATCGTCGGCGACCGCGGGCACCCGTGCAGGATACCGGCGGTCCCCGTCCACCGGGTCCGGCGGCCTCGCCGGCGGCGGCCGGTCGCCGGCGGCGGCCGGTCGCCTCTCAACCGAAGAGGACTCTCAACCGAAGAGGTAGTCGTCCATGGCCCGGTGGTAGTTCCAGATGGTCATCTCCTGGGCCGTGTTGAGCCGGTGGCCGTCATAGGCCAGCGAATGGAGGCCGGAGGTCACCTCTGACATGTTGGAGAAGTCCTGGCTCAGGATCTCCCCCATGTCGCCGTCACGCCAGTCCTCGAACCGTCGGGGGGCGGCCGTCTCCAGCCCCCCGGCCGGGGGCAGCTCGAGCCCCTGGATGTCGAAGATGCAGGAGTCTGGGTCCGATCCGTTGGGCCGGGCCCGGTAGGTGAGGCAGCAGCCCATGTCGATGAGGAAAACGGTGTTCGGGAACAGGTGCCAGTCGTACATGGCCCCCTTCAGCTGTCCGTCGGTGACCTCGGGGTAGTCGATGCCGGCGGCCCGGGCATGGTCTCGGCGGAGCCGTTGGTAGATGGCATTGCCCATCGGTCCGTCGGCGCCGTCCGTGGCCACCAGCTCGGTCGCGGCCGCCAGGTCGGACTTGAGGTAGAGGGCACCGAGCTCTCGCAGCGAGTACTCGACGTTCCGCTCGATGGCCGCCGGATCGGATCGGTAGGTGCCGCGGAGCTTGGTGGCGTCGCCCCCGGGCCCGTAGCGGAAGAGATCGGCGTGCCGCGAGTGCAGGCGGAACAGCTCGTTGAAGGTGGCGCCGTACTGCTGGCACTCGGCGATGGTCGGGGGTGTCGAGCGCTTGTCGGGCCGTAACAGTTGGGGGTGGGTCCCCGGCACGTGCCAGCTCTCGATGAACGCGTCGAGAGCCGTCTTCCAGTTGGCCGGGAGAACGACCGACTTGTACCAGGCAATCCGCATGTCCTCGAGCTTGAAGCCCTCCAACCGGGACGGGATGGGGTCGAGGAAGTCCTCGAGCGACCCGGCGTCGCCGCTCATGTCGACGAACACCCATCCGCCCCACACGGCCACTCGGCACCGGGACAGGCACAGGTCTTCGGCCGGACGGGGATCGAAGTTGGCTGCGTCGGCCTGGAACTTGAGCGTGCCGTCCAGGTTCCATCGCCAGGCGTGGAAGGGGCAGCGGAACTCCCCGATCCGCCCCTGCCCATGCACCAGCCGAGTGCCCCGGTGACGGCAGGAATTGAAGTAGGCCTTGAGCCCGGCGTCGGTGCGCACGACCACGATCGACTGGCCGCCGATCTCGAAGTCGACGTACTGGCCCACCTGCTCGACCTCGTCGACCCGGCAGGCGTTCAACCAGGTGCGCGGGAAGAGCCGCTCCAGCTCGAGGTCGAGGAACTCGCGGTCGATGTAGCGGCCCTTGGGCACGAAGGCGGGCCCGAGGCGCCACCGGAGGGGAACGTCCGGCCCCCGAGGCCGGTCCGGGAGACGCGCCGCGCTCGTGCTGGTGCCCTCCGTGGTGTCAACCATCCCCCAGCCACCTCCCGATCCGTTCGGCGATCACCTTGTCCCGGTCCTCCTCATCGCCCCCATCCGGCCCGCCCCACCGAGAAGGGGTCAGGCCGCGCCCGACCATCCAATCCTCGACCCGCCCGGTCCCGGCGTCACCATCGTCGTCACCGCCCATCAACAGCACCGGCGGTGGCGCGGCCGGGGCCAGCAGGCGGGTTGGGAGCGCCTCCAGATGGGCCGGCGGGATGTCGACACAGGTCACCGAGGCGACCCGGTCGGGACGGAGGAGTGCGGCGCCGACGGCGACCACCGCCCCCTGTCCCCATCCGACCAGCGCCGGAGCGTCGAGTTCCAGGTCGTCGAGCAAGTCACCCACCTGTACGACAGCCTTGGCCAGCGTCAGTGGATCGGCCCCGGCGTACCCGGGGACGGTCCGGTACCAGCAGATGCCGGCGAGCTCCATGCCGCTGGCGGTGAAGCCGTAGTCACCGAAGGGCGCCACCACGCGGCCCACCGCCCCGCTGGCCTGGGCCAGTGCGGTGACCCGGTCGACCGAGGCCACCCCGCGGTCGTGGAGCACCATCGCCGGTTCTCCGGGTGCGGTGGCGGGAACGTCGCGGTAGGCGAGCTTCATGGGCCGCCACCCACCCGCGCCGAGCGGCTCCCGGCGTGGGTCCCGGCCAAAAAGCCGAAGACCATGCCCGGGCCGATGGTGGCGCCACCGCCGGGATAGCCCTCCCCGAAGACGCTGTCCACGCAATTGCCAGCCCCGTAGAGCCCGCCGATCGGCCCGGTGCAGCCGAGGATCCTGCCCTCGCCGGTGGTGCGAGGACCGCTGTTGGTGTCGAACGTGGCACCGACCACGGCGATGGAGTGCAGCTCGCCGGCGAGGTCGAGCGGGTGCATGAGGGGGTTGGGCAACCGGTTGTCGGGAGCGGCCGGGCCGTGGAACGCGAACTCGACCGCCTTGGTCCCGCGCCCGAAGTCATCGTCGCGTCCGGCTTCGGCCATGGTGTTGAACTGGGCCAGCGTGGCGGTCAGGTTGGCCTCGAACCCGTCTGCCAAGGACACCGGCCCGATCCCGGCCGGCATGGCCGCCCGGGTCCGGGTCTCCAGCCGGTCGGTGATGGCCCGGGCCAGCCCCGGGACCCCGGTGCCGCTCACCACGTGGTCGGCCACCGCCCCTGCCGGCGGGATCGGGTAGCGGCCACCGAAGCGCTCGGCCGTCCGGTCGTCGTAGATCATGAACATGACCCGGTTCACGTACTCGTCACCCTGGTAGAGATGGTGCACCCGACCACGCGACTCGTACTCGCGCTTCTCGTCCACCGCCCGAAATCCGAACCGGTTGACCAGCACCATGCCGTCACCGGGAATGGCCCAGATGTCGAGGACCGTGGTGGCATAGTCGTCGACGGCTTCGACCACCTGCTGGTTCCACCACCCGCTGTGCATCCGGCCGAATTGGGCACCGGCCCGGGTGGCCAACCCGACCAGGTCGCCGGTGTTGGCGGGTGTCCCCGAACCACCGGCGATGGGGCCGCGCAAGAAGCGCGCCCGCAGTTCGGGGTCGTGAGCGAAGCCACCGGAGCCGAACACCACCCCTCCCCGGGCCAGGATGGTGCGGGAGGCCGTGCCGTCGTCGACGACGACGCCGACGACCTCGGGGCCCTCGGTGACCAGGTCCACCACGCGATGGGACAGGCGGATCTCGACCCCCCGACCGGCGGCGAACTCGGTCAGCTGGCGGACGAGCTCACCTCCGTTGCCCGCTCCGCCCTCCGGCGCGACGGGTTGGATTCCCCGGCCCCGTACGGCCCGGTTCTCGGGGAACTCGTAGTAGTCGGGGAACATCTGGCCGTCCCAGGCCATCCAGGGCGCCTCCATGCGGACCGCACCCAGTCGGGCCAGCCGGTCCATCACCTCGGCACCCCGGTCGTAGTACGCCTCGAGGAGGGCGAAGTCGGCCGGAGGCACCCCGAGGCAGGGCGCCTCCGGGTCGTAGGCACCCGGGTGTCCGACCCGGGCCATGTAGGCCAGGGCGTCGGGACGAGGGTCGTCGACGCCGGCCGCCCGCATGACCGAATTGCCGTAGATGTGGGCCACGCCCCCCGACGAGGCCGTGGTGCCACCGGGCACCGCGCCCTTCTCGCAGATCACCGCCGAGGCACCGGTGGCCAGCGCGCCGGCCGCGGCCGACAACGCGGCCGCGCCGCTTCCCACCACCACTACGTCACACTCCTCGGGAGGTGCGGTGCGGGGGATCGGGGGTGACGGCGCCGCTCCGGGCCGGTGCGGGAGCTGGGCCAGCTCGGCCACCCGTTCGCCCAGGGACGCCCGGTTCGCACCATCGCTCATCGTCGACGCCCTCCCCACATGCAACCCACCTGCTCCCCGGTCGCTGGACGTTACGCTATCAGCGCCGAAACCGATGGACGGAGGCGACATGGCGCTCACCGCAGAGGACCAACTGGCCATCCAGAGCCTGGCGGCGCGCTACAACCACGCCATCGACAGCGGCGATGGCCCGGCTTACGCCGACACCTTCGTCGACGACGGGGTACTCGACGCCGGCGAGCTGGTCCTCGAGGGCCGAGGTGCCCTCGAGGAGTTCGCCCGGACCTTCGCCGGGTCGGTGCGGGCGCCCCGGCACATCGCCACCAGCCTGGTCATCGACGGGGACGGCGACCGCGCCGAGCTGCGGGCCTACGTGCAGATGTACGTCATGGCCGGCGACCCGCCCCGCCCCGAGATCAGCGCGTCGGGTACCTATGCCGACACCCTGGTCCGGGTCGGAGGGGCCTGGCGGTTCGTCCGCCGTACCTTCACCCGCGACGGGTAGCCGGCGGGCGGGTCAGCCGGCCGGGACGTCCCCATCCTCGGCCGGGGCCTGCTCCTTGGCCACCTGGCGTGGCAACCGCCCACCCCGCTTGGACATGAACTCCCGGACGTCGGTGGCCGCGCTGGCAATGGTGGTGAAGTCGGCCGTGCTCTGCAGGTGGACCCGCATGCCCATGGTCTCCCAGGCCCGCTTGATTCCGGCCTTGATCGTGAGGATGGTGGTGAGGGGCATCCGGGCGATGGTGGAGGCCACCTCCTCGACGGTGGCCTCGAGGTCCCCCACGCGGCACCACCCGGTTGACCAGGCCCCACTCCATCGCCTCGTCCGCCGTCAGGGTGGGTGAGAGGTACAGGTACTCGTAGGCCCGCTTCCAGTTCATGAGCGCCCACGGCTCGACCAGAGTCTGGGCGCCGGGAAGGCCGAACCCCTGGGGCAACGGCATCTGGAAGTAGGCGTCGTCCGAGGCGATGGTGAGGTCGGTGAGGTATCCGTAGATGGTCCCGCCACCGAGGCAATAGCCGTGCACCTGGGCGATGGTCGCCTTCGAGAACTCCCACAGGTTGAGCGGGGGCCATACGAAGAGGTCGTAGTTGTGCTTCTTCCACGTCCGCTCGACGGTGGGCCCGGTGGTCGGGTAGACCTCGGCCATCTGGTCGGGGTCGACGATGGCGTGCCCGGCGCAGAAGCCCTTGCCGTTGGCCTTCAGGACGAGCACCTTCACCTCCTCGTCGCGGTCGGCCCATTTCAGGGCATCCTCGAAATCCCACACCTGTTGTGCCGTCTGGATGTTGGCCTTCTCGGGCGTGTTGAGGACGATGCGGGCGATGGGCCCGTCCTTCTCGTAGATGATCGTCTCCAGATCGGTCGTTTCCACGCGTCCTCCTCCTCGTCGGGCCAACAGGGTACTGATGAGCCGGGCCCCGCGCTCAGGGGACGTCGATGTAGCCGATGTCCTCGCCCACGAGATAGGTCTGCCCGACGCCACCGGTGACGTGCACGACGCCCGAGGCCGGGCACTCCACATCGAGCTCCACCTTCTCGGTCTCGAGCCGATAGAGCACCTCGCCCTCGGTCACCCGGTCGCCGTCGGCCACCAACCATTCGACGATGGTGCCCTCGGTCATTGCCACCCCGGCCTGGGGGATCCTGATCGGGGTCCGGCCTCCGTCGTCCATGCCGGCCTCAGGCGAATCGGACAACGGCCCGCACCCGCTCGGCGATGCGGTCCCGGTTGGGGAAGTGGGCCGCCTCCAAACCGGCGGCATAGGGGACGGGCGAGTACTGCGCCCCGAGACGTTCGACGGGGGCGGCGAGCCGGCCGAACAGCTCGTGGGAGACCATCGAGGCGATCTCGGCGCCGGGCCCGGCGAACTGGGTGGCGGCATGGACCACCACCAGCCTGGTCGTCCGGGACACGCTGTCGAGCACGGTGTCGCGGTCCAACGGCACCAGCGTCCGGAGATCGATCACCTCGGTCGTGATCCCCTCCTGGGCCACCTGCTCGGCGGCGGCCAGGGCTTCGGGCACCTGCCATCCCCAGGCCACCACGGTCACGTCGTCGCCGGCCCGCTTGACTTCGGCCAGGCCGAGCGGAGTCTCGAACCGGCCGGCCGGGACCGGTCCGCGGGTGAACAGCAAGGACATCGTCTCCATGAAGATGCAGGGGTCGTCGTCGAAGATGCAGGCGGTCAGCAGCCCCTTGGCATCGCGTGGCGTGCTCGGGACCGCTACCTTCAGCCCGGGAATGTGCATCATCCACGCCTCGAGGGATTGGGAGTGCTGGGCGCCGAACTGGCGACCGCCACCGACCGAGGTGCGGATGGTGATGGGCACGTTGGTGCGGCCTCCCGACATGTAGCGCAGCTTGGCCGCGTGGTTGGCTACCTGGTCCATGGCCACGGCGAAGAAGTCCATGAGCATCACCTCGGCGACCGGGCGCATGCCCACCAGCGACGCGCCGATGGCGGTTCCGACGATGGCCTGCTCCGATATGGGGGTGTTACGGACGCGCTCGCGCCCGTACTTGGTCGACAGACCCTTGGTTCCCTTCATCACCCCGCCGATCGGGTCCTCGATGTCCTCGCCGAGCAGGAACACCTCGGGGTCGTCGGCCATGGCCAGGTCGAGCGCCTGGTTGACCGCCTCGGACATGGTGTGGACAGGGTCCTCCGAGATGTCCGGCCTCCCGGCCCGGCCGCCGACGGTCATCGGGGAAGGCCGTCCGGGCTCGAGAACACGTCGGTCAGCAACTCGTCGGCCGAGGGGGGATCGGCCGCCTCGGCCGCGGCGAAGGCGGCCTCCACCGCATCGAGGGCCACGCGGTCGATGCCCGACAGGACACCGGCGTCCACCCCGCGCTGGTCGACCAGCCAGCGGCGGTAGCGGGCGACGGGCTCGTCCGCTTCGGCCTGCTCCATCTCGGCCGAGTCCATGTACTCGGTGGTCGAGCCGAAGGTGTGGCCACCCAGCCGGTAGGTCATGCACTCGAGGAAGGTCGGCCCTCCCCCCGCCCGGGCCCGGGCGATCGCCGCCTCGGCCGCCTCGGCCATGGCCGGCACGCTGTTCCCGTCGACCGTCGCCGCCTCCATCCCGTAGCCACGGAAGCGGTCGGCCAGGCTGCGGGTGCGGGTGAAGTCGGCGAACCTGGTGTGCTCGCCGTACTGGTTGTGCTGACACACGAGGACCAGCGGCACCTCCCACAATGCGGCGAGGTTGCAGGCCTCGTGGGTCGCACCGATGCTGGTGGCACCGTCGCCGAAGTTGGCCACCGCCACCTGGTCGGTCGAGCGCAGCCGGCAGGCGAGGGCGAGCCCCACGGCGATGGGCAGGCCCCCGCCGACCACACCGGTCGTCACCATGAGGCCCGACTGGGGATCCGACACGTGCATCGGGCCCACCCTTCCCCTTGGACGTACCGGTGACCTTCCCGCACATCTCGGCCACCAGCTCGTCGAGCGGGACCCCCTTGGCGATGCAGTCGTGCATACCGCGATAGGTGGTGACCATGTAGTCGTCCCGCCGCAGGTACTCGCAGATGGCCGCCGGGATGGCCTCTTGCCCCCGCACTCCGTAGTAGGTCATGCGGAGCTCCCCCGCGTGAGCCCGTGGACGATGCGGTCCTCGGTCGACCGGATGGTGGCCATGGTCCGGTAGATGCGCAACGCCGCCTCCGCCGAGAGCCCGTCACCGTCCGCCACGCCCTGCCGGGCGCTCCCCCCCGCGTCGCTCACGCCGGCGACGCCGCCTCGAATTGGGAGCGGAGTCGCTTCCGGTCCACCTTGCCGAAGTCGTTGTAGGGGATCTCGTCGACCACCACCAGTCGCTCGGGAAGCTTGAACGCGGCCAGCCGGGTGGCGCAGTGCTCTCGGAGCTCGTCGATGGTCACCGGCTCGCGGACCACCGTGGCCACGCCCACCCGGCTGCCCATCTCCGGATCGGGAACCCCGACCACCGCCACGTCACGGACCAGCGGATGGGTCCGCACCACTTCTTCCACCTCGGCCGGCGCGAACTTCTCGCCGGCCCGGTTGATGGTGTCGACCAGCCGTCCCGCCGGGTACAGATAGCCCTCCTGGTCGGCGGAGACCATGTCGCCGGTGCGGAACCATCCGGCGGGCATCGAGCCGTCAGTGGCCAGTGAAGCCGGAACCACGCTGGACTCGCTCTTCACCCACAGCTCGCCGACCGTCCCGATTGGCACGGTCTCCTTGGTGACGGGGTCGACGATGCGCACCTCGACGCCGGGGAGCGGCCGGCCCACGGAGGAGAGGCGCTCGGGCGGATGGTCGCCCGGCCCGAGGGCAGTGATGGAGCCCATGGTCTCGGTCTGGCCGAATGTGTTGGTCAGGGCCACGCCGGGCAGCCCCTCGATGGCGGCCCGGATCAGCTGGGGCGAGGCCGGAGCGGCACCGTAGGTCAGGCTGACCAACGAGCCGAGATCGGTGCGAGGCGAAGTCGGGTGCTCGAGGATGCGGTGGAGCATGGTCGGCACGACAAAGGAGGTGTTCACCCGGTACCGCTCGACCAGCGCCAACCACTCCCCGGCGTCGAACCTGGTCTGGACCACCGTCGTCGATCCCCGGGCCAGCGCCACCATCAAGCCCGAGCATTCCCCCGATGTGCACGAACGGTACGCACATCAGCGAGACGGCCGGCACCCGGTCCACCTTCGGGGCGTAGGCCTCGATCCTGGAGAGCACCAGGGCGTGGGGCAGCGGCACCGCCTTCGGAGTGCCGGTCGTGCCGCTGGTGAAAAGCACGACGGCCTCCTCGTCGGGGTCCGGCCGCCCGCACCGCCTCGTGGTCTCCGGCCCGGTGGCCGAGCAGCTCCCAGGTACCGAGGACGCTGGACTGCCCGTGCCCCGGAGGAGGGCGGCATAGGGCTCGCCGGCCACCCCGACCGGCCCGGTCCCGGCCACCCCCAGCAGGACGCCGAGCTCGTCGCCGGTGAGACGGGGGTTCATCAACGCCGTCGCGGCACCGATGCGGGCGGCGGCGATGAGGGTGGCCACTGACAGGACGCTCGTGTCGTCGGCCAGGGGAATGCGCCAACCGGGCTCAACCCCGGCCGAGCGGAGCGCGGCGGCACAGGACCGGACGGCGGCGTCGAGCTCCCCATAGGTGGTCGCGTCGCCGTCGATGATGAGAGCGACCCGATCGGGGTCGTCTCCCGACACCCGCTCGATCAGTCGCCCGAAGGGCTCCCCGTGAGACGACACTTCACCGCGGGGCCGCTTCCCACTCAGCCGAGTGTCCCCTCATGTCCGAGGGCTCGCTGCCGACCACACCGACGAAGCTCACGCACTCACCGGGTCCTCCCGCCGAGGTTGTGGGTGAGCCCGAGCGTGCGGCCCGCCTCAGTGACGCTGGCGATCTGGCGCTCCGGAGGAGCCTGTCGCCTCAACTGCAACCAGCATTCGAAGAGCATGCGCAGACCTGAAGCCCCGATGGGATGCCCGAAGCTCTTCAATCCACCGTCGGGGTTCACCGGCAGCTCGCCGTCCCGGTCGAAGGTGCCGGCCAGCACCTCCTTCCAGGCGGTGCCGCGGTCGGCGAACCCGAGGTCCTCCATCAGGACCAGCTCGGTCGGGGTGAAGCAGTCGTGCACCTCGGCCATGGCCAGCTCCGACCGGGGGTCGGTGACGCCCGCCTGCTGGTAGGCATCGGCCGCCGACCTGACCACTTCCTCGAAGCTGGTGTAGTCGTACTCGGGGTCGATGATCCCGGCAGCCGGCCCGGCGACGAAACTCAGGCCCTTCACGTAGAGGGGCGACTCGGTGTAGCGGTGACGCGTCCTCGGCCCGGCACACCACCACGGCGGCGGCACCGTCGCTCACCCCGCTGCAGTCGAACACCCCCAGCTCGCCGGCGACCAGAGGCGAGGAGGCGATCTTCTCGAGTGAGACCTCCTTGCGGAACTGGGCCCGGGGGTTGACTGCGCCGTTCCGGTGGTTCTTCCAGGCGATCCGGCTCATCACCGCCTTGAGCTCGTCGACGTCCACCCCGTACTTGTGGGCGTAGGCGGGCACCAGAAAGGAGAAGGCGGCCGGCGAGCTCAGACCGGCGTTGGTCCCGTCACCGACCTGTCGGATGCCGGTGAGGCCCGAATAGCCGGAGTCCTTGAGCTTCTCCACTCCGACCGCCATGGCCAGGTCATAGGCGCCCGACGCGACGGCATAGCAGGCGTTCCGGAACGCTTCGGAGCCGGTGGCGCAGAAGTTCTCCAGACGGGTCACCGGCTTGTACCCGATCTTGAGCGGTCGCGACAGGGTGAGACCCGACTGGCCGGACCCCATCGTCCCGAGCCAGAAGGCGTCGACGTCGGAGAGCTCGATACCCGCCGATCCGATGCATTCCAACGTGGCGTCCGTCACCAGATCGTCGACGCTCTTGTCCCACAGCTCACCGAAGGGTGTGCAACCCATGCCTACGATCGCCACCCGGTCACGGATGCCTCTACTGGCCATGTCAGCCTCTCCCTCCTGCGGGTACCCCGGCCGCCAGGGTCTCCCCCGCCGCGACGTCTGGCTCCGAAGTGCCGGCTTGATCGGAGACGGGCCGCGCCTTCCAGAAGTAATTATGCACGCCTTGAGCGGTGTAGAACCGCCGGAACGTCATCTCGACCCGGGTGCCGATGGCCAAACAAGCGGGATCGACATCGGTCATCTCGCCGCGGTACCGGCCCCCACCGTCGAAATCGACGATTGCCCCGACCATGGGCGGCGAGAGGCTGAATGCCAGCTGATCGACGGTATAGGTGGCGACGGTGCCGCGTACGTCGGCCAGCCGCTGGGGTTCCATCTGGTCGACGGAACGGCACGAAAGGCACACCCGGGTGGGCGGCAGGTGTACGAACCCGCACTGCCGGCAGCGACTGGCGGCGAAGGCGAACTTCCAGCCCTCGTTGCGCCGCATGGCGGGAGCGTCGGGGCGCTCGGGGTCGGGCCGACGGGGCGGCTCGCGCCGCAGTTGCCCCCGCCAGGTCAGAAACAGACGCGTAGGGGAGGTCCCCGCGACCCTGCTCGGTAGCCTCGGCCACCGACACCAGGCCGGCCCGGCGGCGGCCCGCTTGGACCTCGACCAGGGCCGGGGTGGTCCGCAACACGATGACATCGGCGCCATCGGCCAGCCCGACCACGGCCACCACCTGCCCGGGCGTGGCCCGCTCCAACACGTCGGCCAGGCCGGTGGCGGCCTGGGCCGCGCCCAGGTTCCCGATTCGGGGCCCGTAGTCAGGGGCGCAATGGGCCCGGTCGACTCCGAGCGAGCTCCGCACGCTGGTCACGGCCCGGGCGTGCAGCCCGGCCACCACCAGGTGGTCGACGTCCTCGGCACCGAGCCCGGCGAGGCGGAGGGCCTCGGCGAAGGCCGCCCGGGCCGGAGGGACAAGAGCCTCCTCCCCGAACCGGTCCTCCCACTGCCGAGAGGCCGTCTCACCCGGGACCCGCCAGCGATCGAGGAACTCGTCGGTGGCGGAGGCCTGGCCGAGGACCTCGGCCACCCCGCCCGACGGCGCGAAGAGGAAGGCGGCGGCACCGTCGCCGGCCTGGCTCTCCTCGGCCCCCCCGGCCAGCCCGGTCCTGAGGTCCGCCACCACGGCCAGGCACGGACGCCGTTCACCGTTGAGGGCGGCGAGCCGCAGGGTGGCCCAGCTCGAACGCACCGAGCCGCACAGGTCATAGGCCCCGGTGGCCGGGTCCAATCCGAGGGCGGCGTGGATGGTGGTGGCGTTGGTCTTGTCCAGGTATGCCGGGTCGGGCGTCGAGAACAAGAGGTCGTCGGGGAACGCCACGCCTTCGGGAGCGAGGGCGCGGCGGGCCGCCTCCACTCCGAGGGTGGTGGTGTCCTCGTCGTAGGAGGCCACGGCGCGGCTCCCCTTGCCTCCGCCGGTTCCGAAGGCCGCACCGATCGCCTGGCGCTGCAGGCGCCAGTACGGAAGGTAGGTGCCCCACGAAACGATCCCCGCTGCCATCACTGCTCCCCTTCTCGTCGCGCTCTCACCGCGCGCCGGCCAGATGCGCGGCGCGGTCGCGCGAATGCGGTGCGGTCGGGCTTGCCTATCCCGAGCAACGGGATCTCGTCGACATGGACCACCAGTTCGGGCGTCTTGAACCGGGCCACGCCGTGCGACGAGAACCAGTGACGGCATTCTTCCACGTCGAGTCGGCCGTCTCCCACTACGAAGGCGGCGACCCTCTCCCCCAGCCGCTCGTCGGGACACCCCACCACCACGGCCTGGCGAACACCCGGGTGCAGCTCGAGGAGCCGCTCCACCTCGGCTGACGCGATGTTCTCACCGGCCCTGATGATCACATCCTTGCAGCGGCCCACGATAGTCAACCAGCCGTCGTCGTCCAGGGTCCCGAGGTCGCCGGTGGCGAACCAGCCGCGGCGCACGGCCTGGGCGGTCTGATCGGGCTGCCCGTATCCGACGAAGAGCTCGGGCCCCCGGAGCAGGACCTCGCCGCGCTTCCCCGTGCCGCACGGCCCGGCCGGTACCGGGCTCCACGACGCGGACGACCGCGTCGCCCACCGACCGTCCATCGGTGCCGCGCGCCTTGTCGGGGTCGTCGGACGCCGTGCACGTCGTCACGGTGGGGGCTTCGGTCGACCCGTAGGTCCGCTTCACGGTGGCCCCCAGCTGGCAGCGGGCCGTCTCCACGAACTCGGGGGTGACCCCCGTCCCCCCGCACGAGACCACCCGGAGGCTCTTCAACGACGACTGCATGCCGGGCACGTCCATCATGGAGAGGAACAGGGTGGGCGGGCCGATCATGAACGAGACGGAGTGGGCTGCGGCCAGGTGGACCCCGCGCTCGGGATCCCACTTCTCCATCAGCACCACCGGCATGGCGGCCGTGCCCGGCACCAGCACTGCGTTCAACAGCCCCGAGACATGGGCCAGCGGGGAGGGCATGAGGGCGGTGTCGGACCCCGACAGCCCGTGGGCCCGGACCATCGAGCGGGCCTTGTAGGCCAGGCCGCGGTGGGTGTGGAGGACGGCCTTCGGCTCACCGGTGGAACCGGTGGTGAACAGGACCACGGCCAGGTCGACCGCCTTGGCCCGGCCGGACTCGAGGGGGCGCCCGGTGAGCAGGTCGTCGAAGGCGGGGCGGTGGCCCCGGACCCTGAGGGCCGGGGCCAGGTCACCCAGTGGCATCCCGTCGGCGGCCAGGCACAGCGTCGGGCCGAGGTACTCGAGCATGCGCGCCACCTCGGTCGGGCCCACCTGGTGGTGGATGGGGGCGGCCACGGCGCCGCAACGCCAGGCGGCCCGGAACAGGGCGACCGCCTCCCACCAGTTGGGGAGCTGCCATGCCACCACGTCCCCCCGGCGCACGCCGGAGGCCGTGAGGCTTCCGGCCAGCCGACCCACCGCCCGTTCCAGCGAGCCGGCGTCGAGGTGCACGTCCCCGTCGACGACGGCCGGCTGCGACGCCGGCCGCGCCGACGACAGGAGCTGGTCGAGGGTCGGCACATCCCAGGCCCCGCCGGGTTGCAGGTACCGCGAGGCGTCCGCCTGGCGGTAGGTGGGTCGGAGGGTCACGGGGTCGGGACGGGCCCCTCCACGACGTCGTGGACCGCCAGCCGGACCGGAGGTGCCTCGCGCCAGCTCGGGATGCCGTCTTCCGGCTCGGCCACCGGGTACTTGCTCTCGTGGATCCCGGCCCAGTGGGCGTGGTTGAGCTCGTGCAGGG
Organism: uncultured Acidimicrobiales bacterium; assembly: GCA_963727075.1. Lineage (GTDB taxonomy): Bacteria > Actinomycetota > Acidimicrobiia > Acidimicrobiales > RAAP-2 > Bog-756. Next base: position 282,190 of record CAVSET010000006.1, on the reverse strand, counting down.
TGAAGCAAGACTGCAGCGAGTTGTAGAAGCCCATGTTGTCGACGGTCTGGTTCACCGATTCCTTTATCATGAGCGCCGTCATGGTCGGGACCCGAGCGATCCGCCGGGCGTACTCGAGCGTGTGCTCGCTGAGCTCGTCGGCCGGGAACACCTTGCTGACCATGCCGAGACGGTGCGCCTCGTGCACGTCGATGGCATCACCGGTCAGCATGAGCTCCTTGGTCTTGCGGGGACCGAATTCCCACGGGTGGCCGAAGTACTCCATCCCGCACATGCCGAGCCGGGTGCCCACGACATCGGCGAAGAGCACGTTGTCGGCCGCCACGATGAGGTCGCAGGCCCACATGAGCATGAGCCCGGCCGAGTAGACCGTGCCGTGCACCTGGGCGACGGTGATCTTGCGCAGGTTCCGCCACCGTAGGGTGTTCTGGAAGTAATAGTGCCATTCCTGGAGCATGAGGGACTCAGTCCCCTTGCGGGTGGCCCCGTTGATGGTCGTCGTGCGGTGCTGGCCCGGGCCGGGCTCGCGCTCGGCTCTGGCTTCCTTCGAGCCCATGTCGTGGCCGGATGAGAACAGGGGGCCCACCCCGCCGAGGATCACCACCCGGACCTTGTCGTCCTCCTCGGCGCGGACAAAGGCGTCATCGAGGTCGACCAGCAGGCCCCGGCTCTGTGCATTCCGCGTCTCGGGACGGTTGAGCAAGATCCGCACGATCTCGCCACCCTCCAGCTCCTCGTACGTGACGAACTTGTACTCCCTCATCTCCCGCTCTCCTCCTCTGTTGTCACCGGCGCCACGGTACCGCGTCACCGGAGAACCGCCCGCCGCACGTAGCCCCCGGCAGGCGATCGGACCCGAACCACGAGCACAGTGAAGGCCGTCCCCCACCAGCTCAATCGACGACCGCTCAGTCGACGATGCTCAGCGCGACCTTCGGGCACGAGCGCACGGCCTGTTCCACCTTCGACCGCAGCTCCTCGCCCGGCTCCTCCTGGAGCACGTAGAGCTGGTCGTCGTCGCGGACCTCGAAGACCTCCGGGGCGGCGGCCATGCACAGGGCATTCGACTCGCATCGGCCCCGATCGACAACCACCCGCATCAGGACGAGCATACCGAACCCGTCCCCATCCGGGCGACTGACTTCGCCCTGGCCGCAGGGCCGAAAATGGCGTTTCCGCCCTCCCCCTCTGCGCTGCTACCATGGGACCAGGTTCCGCATGCGCTCCCGGGGAACAGCTGCACCACCCCCGGCCGGTCGGACCGTGGGTGTACCGAGCAGACGCACGAGACGTAGAAGAAAGGCGATGGCCATGTCTCCGAGAGTGTTGGATTTTCCGGTCTTCGACGCCGACAACCACATGTACGAGACCACGGACGCATTTACCAAGTACCTCCCTCCGGAGTACGACGGGCTCATCCGTTACGTCGAGGTCGACGGGCGCACCAAGATCGCGGTCAACGGCCTGATCAGCAACTACATCCCGAATCCCACCTTTGAGGTGGTGGCCGCCCCCGGCGCCCAGGAGGAGTACTTCAAGATCGGGAACCCGGAGGGAATGTCGCGCCGGGAGATCATGGGCAAGCCCATCCGGTCGCTGCCGGCCTTCATGGCCCCCGAGCCCCGGCTCAAGTTGATGGACGAGCTCGGCCTCGATCGGGCACTCATGTGGCCGACGCTGGCCAGCCTGCTGGAGGAGCGCCTCCGCGGCGAGCCCGACGCCGTCCATGCGGTCGTCCACGCCCTCAATCAGTGGATGGACGAGCACTGGACCTTCAACTACGAGAACCGGATCTTCCCCACTCCGGTCATCCATCTCGGGATCGTGGACAAGGCCATCGCCGAGCTCGAGTGGGTGCTCGAGCGAGGGGCGAAGATCGTCCTCATCCGCCCGGCGCCGGTGCACGGCTACCTCGGACCCCGCTCCTTCGCCCTCCCCGAGTTCGACCCGTTCTGGAAGGTGGTCGACCAGGCCGGGATCCCGGTCGGCATGCACGCCTCCGACAGTGGCTACCAGCGCTACTTCGACGAGTGGGAAGGCAACCGCCACGGGGAGATGACGCCGTTCAAGGGAGGCTCGGGCTTCATGGCCATCGTCGGCCACCAGGGCCGGCCCATCATGGACACGGTGGCATCACTGATCGGCCATGGCCTCTGCAGCCGGTTCCCCAACCTGCGCTTCGCCCCCGTGGAGAACGGCAGTAACTGGGTACGCCCCATCCTCGAGCACCTGGCTGCCGCCAACCAAGCCGCACCCAAGTCGTTCGCCGAGGACCCGGTCGAGGTGTTCAAGCGCAACATCTACGTGCACCCGTTCCATGAGGAAGACCCGATCGGGCTCATCGAACTGCTGGGCGCTGACCGCGTGCTGTTCGGGTCGGACTATCCCCACCCCGAAGGGCTGGCCGATCCGCTGAGCTTCGTCGACGAGCTGGCCGACCTGCCCGACGACACCGTCAAGAAGGTCATGGGGGGCAACCTCAACCGCCTCATGGGCTTCGAGGACGCCGCCTGAGAGGTATCGGCGGCGGGCCGCGGTCCATGACCGTTGGCTGCACCGGGACAGGGAGACCACTCCGGGTCGGCGCGGGAGATCACCACGTCAGCGGCTAGGGAGGGCCACGCCCGGCTCCCAATTCAGTGGTGTGCTCAGGCCCGGGCCACAACGGCACGATATAGAGGGCATGAGCGGTGAGGACACGTCGGCGGAAGATGAGGTGTCGGTCACGGTCAACCGGGACGGGGCCGCGCTGATCATCTCCGTCGGACCCGAGATGACCGACGTGCTCGGCTGGTCCCCAGAGGAGCTGATCGGCCGGCCCTCCACGGAGTTCATCCATCCTGACGACCAGGGCCGTGCCATCGCCGCATGGTTCGAGATGATCGAGGCCCCCGGTGAGCCACATCACTGGCAGGGACGCTACCGGACCCGCGAAGGCGGCTGGAGGTGGGTCGAGTGCGTGAACGTGAACCACCTCGACGATCCCGTCTCACCAGCGGTCCTCACCACCATGCGGGGTATCGCAGTGGACCAGGTCAGCTTGGCCGAAGAGCTCAGGGATCGGGAGGAACTACTCAGCCGATTGTCGGAGGCCATGCCCATCGGCATGTTCCAGATCGACGCCGATCGGAACATCACGTTCACGAATGACCAATTCCATTCGATCCTCGGTCACGAGGTGTCGGCCACCATCGAGGCAGAGTTCTCGCATGTCGAAGGGGAGGACAAGCGCACCCTTGCCCATGCCATCGATCGTGTGCTGGCGGGTGAGGGAGTCGACGATGTCGAGCTTCGCTTCGTCCGCTCCCTCGACGACTCCACCCGGGAGCATGTGTGCGTGCTGAGCATGCGGCCGTTGACCAATGCCGTTGGCACCGTCGCGGGCGCGGTCGGATGTCTGTCCGACGTGACCGAACAGGTCCACCTACGGCGCCAACTCGAGCTGCGCGCCAACACCGACGAGCTCACCTCGTGTCTCAACCGGGCGGCCATCCTGGATGTCCTGTCCGTGAGTATCCGGAGTGAGGGCGAGCACTCCGGCATCGGTGTCATCTTCGTCGACCTCTGCCGGTTCAAGATGGTCAACGACACCTTCGGCCATACCGTCGGGGATTTCGTGCTCGAGCTCGCCGCCGACCGATTGCAGTCGGCCGTGCGAGAGGGCGACCACGTCGGCCGGTTCGGAGGTGATGAATTCCTCGTCGTCTGTCCCGGCCTGGACAGCGACCGCTCCGCACTCGAGATCGCCGATCGAATACAGCATGCGCTCACTGACCAGCTGAGCGTCGGGGCGGGATCCATCGACCTTCGAGCCAGCATCGGGCTCGCCTGGTGCGTCGACCCGGTCGACGCGGACGAGCTCGTGGCCCAGGCGGACCAGGCCATGTACAGCGCCAAGCGCTCGGGCTCCGACACGGTGGGGGTATTCGCCCATTCCGGTTGAGCCCATGGAACCCCTCGCCCTCCGACCAGCGACACCGACAGGCCCACTAGTTTGCTGCTCTCGTCCTCGGTGGGCCAGCTATCGGTGGGACATCGCGCTGAGCAAGCCCTCGCGGATCGCAGCCGTCGCATCGATCTCCTGCTCGACGCTTTCCCCCTGGACGATGAGATTGAACACCGAGCATCCGGCCGCGACATAGGGAAGCAAGAACGCAACGATCTGATCCGGCCTACCGAAAGGACTCCACTTCTCGAACCGTTCGTAGGGCATCTGATAGAACGCCTGCATACGGGAGGCAACGAATTCCCGTGCCCGCTCGGTCGATTTGCCCACGCCGCACCAGACATTGAGGGCGTTCGTGAAACGGTGCCCGGAACGACCAGCCTCGTGCGCCGTCTGCATCATGAGCCCGACCGCGCGCTCATAGCGCTTCGGCGAAACCCAGATCGCGAACCAACCGTCCCCGAATCGACCCGCCCGCTGGATCGCGGCATCGGATCGACCGCCGACGATGAACGGAACCGGATCCCTCGGAGCCGGCGCGATGAGCGCCCCGGTCACATTGAAGAACTCACCCGCGTGATCGACTGGACTGCCAGTCGAGCAGGTCGCGAACCAGTTGCAGACTCTCGTCCATCCGACGGCCGCGAGTCTTCGGGTCGATGCCACAGATCTCCAACTCGTGCGGATCCTCCCCCCCGATCCCGACTCCGAAGCGGAACCGCGAAGGAGCAAGCACGGAGAGGTCGGCGAGTTGCCGCGCCACGAGAACCGGATGCCGTAACGGGAGCAGGTAGACACCGGTGTTGGACATGAGGTGGTCGGAGCTCGCCAGCACGCCTGCCGCGGCCACCAAGGCGTCGCAACCCGCACCTACGAAGAAGCTGACATGGTCGCCTACGGCCAGGTGATCGAGTCCCGCGTTCTCAGCAAGCTGGACGATTCGCCGTCGCTCCGGTGCGGCGGTCAGCGGGAGTCGGGCGGGAAGATAGCCGACTTCGAGGAATGTGGGGGTGGAGTTCTCCATCCCCGAAACGTATTCCGGTGCGGGCGGACCGACAACCGGCACTGGAACGCCTGTTCAGATCCGGCCCGGCAAGGTGCTGATTCGGCGTGTCCCGTCGACGCGGCAAACAGTAAACGTCATGCGATGGGAGCGCATCTCGGTCGTATCGTCGGCGAATACGAGCTTGGAGGCAACAATGCCCACTTCTACGGGTCCCATCCAGCGCCAAGAGCCTTGAGCGCCAACAGTCTTCTTGCTCGTGTGTGCGTTGTGACGGTCATCGGCATGACGGCGTCTCGGTCGGATGCCATATCAGTAGCCCCCTCGTACAGTGCCACCGGCGTATGCGTGGGCGGAGTCTCACAGTTCGCCTACACCTTCTACGGCCTCCCCCAGAGTGCGCCGACCGTCGTGACCCTGGGAATCTTCGACGGCCCCGACACCGTCGCCAGTGGCACGCCCGTCAGTGTTGGGCCGGGAACGACAAGCGTCCTTTGGGACATTGCGGGGTCGCTCGTTCATGCTGGGTCGCACGTCATCTCTGTCCACATCGGCTCGACCGGCATACCAGCCACCCACCTGAACTCGGTTCCGTTCTGGCCGGTGACCAGCTCCTATGCCATCACTCTTCGCCAGTGTGGGACCTCCCCTCCGTCTTTCGTTGGTCTCTCGTCGACGCCACACGGCCTGGGGTACTGGCAGGCGACCTCCGACGGGCAGGTGCTGGGCTTCGGAGACGCATGGTCTCAAGGATGGACGAGCGGAACACTCCTGAATCGTCCCATCGTCGACCTGGCCTCGACCTCTGACGGCAACGGCTATTGGCTCGTGGCATCTGACGGTGGGGTCTTCACTTTCGGCGATGCCTCGTTCCTCGGATCCACGGGCGCACTGATGTTGAATAGGCCGGTGGTGGGGATGACTTCCACGCCAGATGGACGGGGCTACTGGCTGGTGGCCTCCGACGGAGGAGTCTTCACCTTCGGGGATGCCCTGTTCCTCGGCACGATCGCCGGAGCGGCCTCTGTCCACTAGTCGTCTTCATCCTCTCGGGATATCCCGTGCAGGAAGCCGTACTCCTTTTGAGGGTTCTTGGAGTATCCGCCAGATATGGCCGGTCAGTAGGACCCAGGTCCATGAATCATCGCATGCTCGGACGACTGGTAACGGGTGCAACGACTGATCGCTCGCGCTGTCCAGCTGCATATTCCCGATCTGAGGAGCCGCATTTCAACCTGGCCTCCACACCATTCGTTCCTCTTGGTTTGATGGCGGGAAGGGGCCTGCACCCTGTTGCCGGGCAAGCCACGTGCGACGGCCTATTCAAGCTCCTTCCAATGCGGTCGCCTGAACAGTCGGGCGAACCTGGCATTGAGGGATGGCCCCTCGTCATAGGTGGCATCGAGGTGAAGGACCGGAGGACCGTTCGGTGCCGGCAGCGCCGCGGCCTGATCATCCGAGAGATCACATCGCACGCACGTTGTCGTGATCTCAGTGATCTGATCCCGATCGACAAATCGATGACCAGCCTTTGTGGCGACAACGATACCGTCAAACTCGTCCAACTCAGGTATTTGCAAGACATGTACGACGCTGCCGAACTCGAAGCCAGACGAAGTGAAGACGGGTGTCTTGGGTGCCAAAGCAAGGTACGAGATCGGTTCGCCTTCGTCCACGATGGACCTCCTGCGTGTCGTTGCTTCGACTCTACCGTCGTCTGAGACAGCCGAACCTGGTCATCCAGGATCAACGGCGCATAGTCCCACCCACCGCCTCACTAGCGGCCCGGCCCGGGTCGGGATCAGCACCGACCCTGTGAGGGTACGCCTGCGTCGATTCGGTTCCCCAGGGTCGAACGGCCCCAGTTCGCGATGCGGATCCGGATCCCCGGCACAGGCACGGTGACCCTTCCGGAGGTGTTGCAACGATGGAATGAACGACTCACACCTTCAGTCTCTGTCCCGTCCGGAGTGGGCAGACATGTTGCAAGCGGACTTGTTGCCCTGGATCAAGGCCGGCCGGAGACCTCGGTGATGATGTCTTGGAAATTGGGCCTGACCCGGGTCTGACGACGGACATCCTGCGTGAGCGGGTCACGCGGCTCACCGCCATAGAAGTGGATCCCACTCTGGCCGAGCCCCGTCGAGAGCGCATGGTGGGTAGGGGCGGAATGGAGTCACCTCCAGGCCAGCAGCTCCACTCTCGCTCGGTCCACCACCTCAGCAATGTCGGTGGAGTCGGTCTCACTACCCAAGAGCGTCCCGTGTGGAAACCCGACCTGTGCCTCGGCACCGTGTTCGTATATACGGACTTCCACTATGGCGAGAGTTCCTCGGGAGTGAAGGTCGAAGATGCCTCGTCGATGACGGCTTGAGTGATCTCCCCTTGAGCAACGAGGGTCACCGCGTCTGTCAGCGCCAAGGCTGCGCTCTCACGTTGGGAGAAGAACGGAGTCTCTCGCCAGGCGCTCAGGGCATACAGACGCTGCTCAGCCTCACCTGTACTCGGGCATCCTTGGAATGCATGTCTATGCAGTACGCACAGCCGTTGTTCTGGGATGCCCTCATCTTCACCAACTCGAGAAGTGGCGGTTCCAGACAAGACTGCTTAACGAGCTCGCTGAGCCCGCGCCGAGACTCGTAGCTCTCGGACCAGAATCGGAACGTCCCTCTACGGACCTCGCTCATCGTGGTGAGCGTATCCACGATCTGCGGATCCGTGGGTGCGGTCCATGCGGGACGCATGGAGATCCAAAGAGCACTTCCCCCGGCCGACCAGGGGTCAGACAGCAACCTGGACATTGGCAGCGCGGACGTGGTGCACCCGCAAGACGAAGCTCCCCCCACCCAGAGCCCGCAGCGTGTATCCCTGACCTAAGAGGATGGGCTTCTCGGTGAGAGCTTGACCGCCCGCAGTGACCGACACTGGCCTGAAGCTCAAGCGGAGTATCTCCGTCGCGTCCTTGTCGAAGGTCCGATACGTGACCCGGCCATGGCCGTAGGTGACCAGTTGAACTACCGACGACGAACCCAATAGATGACTCTGATCATCGGGAGCAAGGGCGGGGACTGCGGCCATTGCCCAGCTGAAGCTACGGAGGTAGTCCGAGTAGCCGTCGCTGAACCAGTACTGGATAGCTCCAAAGCTCTGCCCACAGCATGAGACCTGACCGTCAGAGTTGGCAAAGTACGTCGCGTAGTTGAGCGATCGGAAAGCATCCTCTCTGGCCCGAACGTCACCAGTCTTCTCGTAGTACAGGGCGTTCACCGCAGCCCACCGGGCGGTGTCGCTACCCAGGCCCGCAAGCGAGCAACACAGATAGCTCCCTCCGGTCGCCGGGCCCTGCTCATTGATACCCGTCGCTCCGTAGAATGGCCCGACTCCGAGGTGTTGATCGACCCATGCGATCAGGTGGCTCACTTGAGTCCTCCATTGGGGGTCAAGCCGGGCGGGGTTACGAAGATTGAGCAGGTACAGAGCTGTATAGGTTGGCCCGGCCTGGTTGACGTTGCTTTGGTCCTTGGGGACGTCCTCGAAGTAGCCGCTCCAGTCGTCGAATGTGGGGCTCTTGGGATTGAGTTGGTGAGTATCCAGCCACCTCCACGCGATTCGGCGTGCTCGTTCGTAGGCCTTGACGTCGCCCTTTTGGATCCGGATCAGCTCATCGAAGAGCCGGAGCGGGGAAACCACGATTCCGCCGAATTCTTCGCCGTCGAGGGTGGTGCCGGTTCTCCCGTCAACCCGAAAGGCCCATGGTGTGTGGGTTTCGTCCCCAGTTCGAACGTGTTCGGCCAGGGCGTCGGCGCAGTGGAGGGCTGCATTGAGGTAGGTCTGATTGCTGGTCATCTCGTAGGACAGCACATAGCCGATCCCAAGCTCGCCGACCTTGTCCGGCTCGATCCCGCCATAGAAGTCCTTGGGCATGTCAGACAGGCATCGCCCGTAGTTGGGTTGATTGCCGCAGCCAGTGGGGAATGGAACGCTCGGCCACGCCCAGTTCGCAGGCGTTGTGCCATGAGCCAACCCATAGCGGAGCATCGCCCCCACCGTCCGGATTGCCTGTGGGTCGCCCGAGTACGGGTACCAGGCCAGAGCCGAGTCGACGAACGATCCGAATGTCATCGCCGGGTTACTCTGCCAATACGCCCCTTGAAGCGTGCCGCTGTCGAAGACAGAATTCACGAGATAGGTCTTGAGCTGAGTCCCCGTTTGATCGGGAACCTTGTGTTCGATGAAATTCCAACCGAGTTTGAGTACCTTGTCGTAGCCAAGGTGCTGTTGAGGCCTGTACCAGGCGAGCAGTTTCCCCTGTGAATCCACGACGGCGTTGTGCCAGGGAAGCTCCGAATTGACAGGGCCGGTGGGCACCGGTGATGGGGCCGGGTCAGCAAGACCTGCACTCGCACCCAAGATCACCTGTGCACTCACCGCGACGACTCCGACGAGAGTGATTAGTCGGCGTCGCACCGGGTGATGGTACCTCCGTGAACCCGATCGAGGGTCGGTGCAGCCCAACAGGCCGGACACCATGTTCTGTCTCACAGTATCCGAGGACACTCGTCAAGGTCCCCATGATGATTGCAGCCCTCGTCCCAGGAGTCATGACCGGCCCTGCACCTGGCTTTGCCATGACGGCCGGCATTTGGTGTACAAGAATTGAACCATGGTTGACGAACTCGTAATGCAGCGCTCACCCGGGCACGTCGTCTTGACCCTCAATCGGCCCGAACGGCGCAACGCCCTGTCAGTAGCTCTCCGGGAGGCCATCAGTGACGCGCTCGACGACCTTGCAAGAGACAGCTCAGTCAAGGTCGTTGTCGTAACCGGCGCCGGAACTGTGTTTTCGGCTGGGTTCGATTTGAAGGAGTTCGACCGTGCTCAGGCCGACGTTGCGTTCAGGACGGAACTGTGGGCGTCCAGTGATCGGTTCCACCGAACCGTTCTATCCTTCCCGCTGCCATTGGTCGCAGCGGTCAACGGCCCGGCTATCGCCGGTGGCTTTGACCTAGCCATCATGTGCGACCTGCGTGTGGCCTCAACCACAGCACGGTTCTCCCATCCGGAGCGCTCGTTTGGCGACGTCGTCTATGGCCCGTTGCACGACCTTGTGGGTGGCGCAGTCGCTCGAGATCTCACCATCGGTGGTCGTGAGTTCGACGCCGCCGAGGCTCTCGCAGTCCATCTGGTAAGTGACGTTGTCGAACCCGAGCGTCTACTGGATCAGGCTATGGAAACCATCGAACGGATCTGCGTCGCCCCTCGTGACGTGCTCGTTCGCACCAAGGCGAAGGCGCTTCGCCGGTCGGGTGTCGATCCCTCGAGTCCGACCCTTGACATCTAGTGAGCCATCTCACCGGTGCGGACCAATTTGGGCTCCCGACCAGGTCTTTTCGGTGAATAGGCCAACGACAGGAATCCTTCGATAACTGCAACCGTTTGAGTGAGTGCGTGACGAATAGCGGGTCGCCGACTACGAGGAGGACCTTCCGGGACTCTGAGAATCTCTCTCATTGACTGCTACCGCTACCACTGCCTCGTGCAGACAGCACCGTGGTGGCAGTGTGCACCCCGCTCTGATGCAACTCAAACACATCGACGCGGCCCCCGTCGCCTCGGCCCGATCGTAGGTCCGACGCGGAAGACGGGCGATGGCTAGTTGTGCCGCACCTCATCGAAGGGGCGGTCGCGATCGGCGGCGTACTCCCTCGGCATGCCGAGCACCCGCTCGCTGATGATGTTGCGCTGCATCTCGGTGCTGCCACCGCCCAGGCTGCCCCCCTGGCGGGTGAGGTAGGCCTCCCCCCAATTGAAGGTGTTGTCGTGACTCCATGCGCCGATCTCGGACCCGGCGATCTCGACCGCGATGTCGAAATTGCGCTCGGTATTGGTGGCGGCGAGCAGCCGGGGAATGGCCCCAGCCGGTCCGGGAAGGGCACCGGTGCGGATGCCGGTGGTGATCCGTTCGGCGAGCTGGCTCTGGACCCGTTGGTTGACCCGGTCCTCGGCCACCAATTGGCGGACCCGCGGGTCACCGAGCTGGCCCGTCTCCGTAGCCAAGTCGAGCAGCTCCGAACGCTGGCCGCGGTGCCCGGCCGCCACCACCGCCACCCCGCTGGTGAAGGGTGAGCCGCCGCCCACCGCGTCCCGCTCGTGGAAGAGCAACCGCGAGGCCACTGTCCATCCGTCGTTGACTTCGCCGACAACGTCCGAGGCCGGGATGGGCACGTCGTCGAAGAATTCCTGGCAGAACTCGGCCGTGCGATTGACCATCTTGATTTGCTGGATCTCGACCCCGGGCTGGTGGATCTTCATGATGAACATGGTCAGGCCGCGGTGCTTGGGAGCGTGCCAGTCGGTGCGGGCCAGGCACATGGCGTAGTCGGAGCGGAACGCCCCCGTGCTCCAGATCTTCGACCCGTTGAGGTGGAAGACGTCACCGTCCCTCGTCGCCCGGGTGACCAGACCGGCCAGGTCGGAGCCGCCGCTCGGCTCGGAGAGGAACTGGACCCACAGCTCGTCACCGCGGAAGATGGCGGGGATGTGGCGGAGCTTCTGCGCCTCGGTGCCGAAGTCGAGCAGGGTGGCGGCCAGGATGCTGAGGGTCGGAACGTTGAACTGGATCGGCATCTGGTAGTCGAGTCGACTCCCGGGTGAAGGCCCGTTGGTGGGCCCGGGACAGGCCCTGGCCCCCGTAGGCGACCGGGAAGCAGATCCCGGCGAACCCTCCGTCGAAGAGGGTCCGCTGTAGACGGCGGGCCCGCTGGCCGGTCTCGTCCTCGCGGCTGAGCAGCGCATTGGTATACCCCGCAGGCAACCGGGGCACGTTCTCGGCCAACCACGCCCGGGCCCGCTGGCGGAACGACTCGATGTCCTCGCCCGAGCTGTCCCCCTCGGCCACCGTCGATCCCTCAGACTGGCTCATCGGCCCGTCTCCCCCATCCCCATGGTCACCGCCACCCGCTCGCGATGGTCACGGGGCGTACCGAGCTGGGTCGTGTCGACCATCACTCGCCGGAGATACAGGTGCAGGTCGTGATCCCATGTCACCCCGATTCCGCCGTGGAGCTGGACGCAGTCCTGCAGGATGGCCGGCCCGCGCTCCCCGATGTACGACTTGGCCACGCTGACCAGCTCGGCCCCGCTCTTCGATCCGGAGTCCACGCTGCGGGCCGCCGCCCCCGCCGTGGCCAGGCAGGCCTCGAGCCACAGCTTCAGGTCGGCGAAGCGGTGCTTCAACGCCTGGTACGAGACGAGAGGCCGACCGAACGAGTAGCGGTCGGACGCGTACTCGACGGTGAACTCGAACACCCGGTCGATGGCGCCGACCATCTCGGCACACTGGAGCGCCACCGCCGTCTCGAGTTGTCGCTCGACGTCGGCGACCGCTCCCCCGACCTCACCGAGGACCTCGTCCGCGGCGACCTCCACATGGTCGAAGGAGACCTGGGCGAACCGCCGCACCAGGTCGAGGCTGTGCATCTTCTGCGTGCTCACCCCGGGATGGTCGGAGGGCACCAGCACCTGGGTCCAGCCCTCCCCTGTGCGCACCGTCACCAGGTGGACGTCGACGTCGGCGCCCGCCTCCGTCGGCCCGCTGGTGCCGTGGAGTACGAGCCCCTCCGTGGTGGGCGTGGCCTCGATGGCCCCCCCGGTGTCGATGCCGGCCACCGGCGCACCCAGGCACCACGAGGCGGTGGTCGTCCCTTCGAGCAGCCCGGGGAGCAGGTCGCGCCGCTGCTCCTCCGTCCCGGTCCGCGACAGCGCTTCGGCCACCACGTTGACCGGCAGGAGCGGGCCGGGCGACACCATCCGGCCCATCTCCTCGGCCACCAGGGCCAGGTCGAGAAGGCCATGGCCGGAGACGCTGCCCCCGCCGTCCTCCTCCGGCACGAGGAGCGAGGTCCAGCCCAGGTCGGCGCCACTCTTCCACCAGGCCGCGTCGTACCCGGCCGGCTCGGCGTCGGCCAGCTGGCGCACGGTCTCGAGGGTGCAGGTGCTCTCGAGGAACTTGCGGGTCGTCTGGTGGAGCAGCTGCTGATCGTCGGTGAGGCGAAGGTCCACTCCGTCCCTACCCTTGCCCACCGGCGGGGAAGACGAGCGGCAGCGCCTCGATCTGGCGAAGGGCCGGCTGGTACACCAGGTCGGCCCCGGGGGCGACGGCGTAGTCGGGGATCCGCCGGTGCCATTCCCGCAGGGCCACCCGCAGCTCCATCCGAGCCAGGTGGGAACCGAGACAACGATGGATGCCGCCACCGAAGGCGAAATGCTTGTTCGGGTTGCGTTCCAGGTCCACCGTGAAGGCGTCGGGCAGGGCTCGTTCGTCGATGTTGGCCGCGCCGATGCTGACCCCGACCCCTTCGCCCCTCTTGATCGGACAGCCCTCGAGCTCGATGTCTCCGGTGGCGGTGCGGGCCACTGTCGTGACCGGCGTCTCCCACCGGAGGAGCTCCTCGACCGTGGACGGGATGATGGAGGGATCGTCGACGATCCGCTGGCGCTGGTCGGGATGCCGGGCCAGGTAGGACATGAAGCATTCGAGGCTGTCGGTCACCGTGTCCAGCCCGGCCAGGATGAAGAGGAAGCAGATGCCCACGATCTCGTCGACCGTCATCCGTTGTCCCTCGATCTCGGCCGTGAGGAACATGCTCAAGATGTCGTCTTGGCCCTCGGCGCTCTTCTTGCGGTCCTTGACCACCCCGGTGAAGTACTCCTCGATCTCCCGCGCCGCCACCTTCTGGTTGGCGACGATCTCGTCCAGGTCGTCGCCGGCCGGCCGGAGGATCCCGTCCTTCATCCCGAGGAACATGTCGAGTTGCGAAAGGGGCAGGCCGACCAGCCGCAGGAAGACCGAGGACGGCAGGGGCACGGCTAGCTCCTCGGCGAAGTCGCACTCCCCCCGGTCGATGAACCCGTCGATCCGCTCGTTGACCAGCCGGACGATGTCGGGCTCGATGGCGTTCATCTGCCGGGGAGCGAAGATGGGGTCGAGCAGCCGGCGGTAGTTGCGGTGATCGGGCGGATCCACCTGCAAGGGGATGAGGGGCACCGATTGGCCGAGGTCGACCGTCTCCATCGCCGAGGAGAACTCCTCGGGGTGCTGGAGCACGTACTCGACGGCCGAACGGCGCACGACCTGGGGGCCGAAGGTGCCGGGCACCACCGCGCCCTTCTCCTGGGCCTGCCGGTAGAAGGGCTGGGGATTGGCGCTCACCTCGGGGTCCAGGAACCCTTCCGCCTCGAAGACCTTCGACTCCTCGGCCTGTGGCATGGCATTCCTCCTGTGGGCGTGTCCCGACGCGGTGGGCCGAGGGACGCGGGGTGAGAACCGGCTTTTCAGCCAACATTACCGCGGCGGCCCCACCGCGCTAGCCGGTCGACCGATTGACTGCCGCCACCTCGTCGACCAGACCCCACCGAAGCGCGGTGGGCGCATCGACGAATTGCCCGGTGAGCGCCAGCCACGCCGTTCGGTGCCGCCCGATGCGTCGTGGCAGCGAGGCGGTTCCGCCGGCACCGGGGATGAGCCCCATGGCCACCTCGGGAAGCTGCAGCCGGGTGTCAGGTGTTGCCAGCACCCGCCCGGCCAGAGCCGGCAGCTCCGCCCCGGCGCCCACACAGGCACCGTGCAGGTGGGCGACCACCCGGTCCCCGACCACACCGAGTAGGCGGGCCGCACTGCGAACGGTGCGGACCAGATGGGCGGTGGCCGGTTCGGCCGACACACCGAACTCGTCGAGGTCTCCACCGCTGCAGAAGTCGGGCCCCTCGCCGCGGAGGTGCACCTCCCCGAGGGTGGGATCGGCACACGCCACCGCCAGGGCCTCGCACAGCTGGTCGCGCATGGTCGAGCTGTAGGCGTTGCGGACCCGGGGACGGTTCAAGGTGAGGTCGAGACGGTCATCGATGCGCTCGACGACCACCGCCCGTTCGGGATCGGCCGGGCGCGGCGTCGACCGCAGCGGCCGGTCGCTCAGCCACGCCGCGAATTCCGGGCCACCCTGCAGGCTCGAGTAGGCGAGCGACTCGACGACGAGGTCGTGCCCGAGCCCGTGATGGCCGGCCAGGCGAAGCACCTGGGCCAGGGTCACCGCCGCCACCGGCGACCGTCCGGTCATCCGGGCCAGCGCGTCCAGCTCGGCGTCGATGTCGGGGACCTCCACCCAGGGCGCGGGCGGATGGGTCGAGTCGGTCAGGGCCACGTCCACCCCGGACAGCGTGCCGTTGCCGGGCGTGCCGTCACCGATCCCCACCACCACTCCGGGGAACGCCGGGAACAGATCGAGACCATCCCCGCCGGTGCCGAGGTCCACGACCAGCAGGGGTTGCCCGTCCAGCGCGCCGGGCACCTCGACCCAACCCTGGTGGGCCCGCCGCAACAGCCGGGCGGCGGCCTTCACCTCGAGCACGGCTGGAGGGGACGGAGCCATCGGGGCGAGCGTAACGGGTGACCGGTCCGGTCTTCGCCCGTGACCACCGTCGGCCGAACAGGCGATCATGCATAATGACCACCCATGACGACCGGCCCGGACCAAGGTGCCCAGGGTGACCGGCGGTCGATCACCGTCGGCATCGACATCGGGACCACCTCGGTCAAGGCCCTGGCGGTGGCGGCCGGAGGTGAGGTGGTGGCTCGCTCGCGCATACCCCACCGGATCATCCACGCCTCGGGCGACCACATGGAGCACGACGCCCGACTGGCCTGGAGGCGCGGGCCGCGCCGTGCCCTCGCCGCCCTGCAACAGGCCGTGGCCGGCTCGGACGGAGGCCCGGTCCGGGTGGCCGGCATCTGTGTGGCCGGCATGGTCCCATCGCTCACTGCCGTCGACCGGCGCGGCATACCCCGTACGCCCGGGCTCCTCTACGGCGATCTGCGTGGTCGTGCCCAGCGCTCGACCCGGCCCGAGGACGGGGGCAGCATGCCCGACGCCGAGGGCTTCCTCGTCTGGACGGCTCAGGAGATGCCCGATGCCTACGGGTACTGGCCGGCCCAAGCGGTGGCCACCCATGCCCTGGCCGGTCATGCGGTCATCGACACCGCGGTGGCGTCCACCCTCGGGGACCTCCACAAGGCGGGCCGTTGGAACGACGAGCTGTTGGCGCGTCTCGGTGTGGACCCCGCCCGGCTCCCTCGGGTGGCGCCGACCGGCCAGCCGGCCGGTGAGCTGCGCCACGGTCGGCGGGCGGCTGCGGCCGCCGGAGGCCTTGGGGCCACCTGGGACGACTCCGACGCGGTGGTGGCCGGCGGCACCATCGACGCCTTCTGCGACCAGATCGTGGCCGGGGCCGGGGAGGTGGGCGACGTGCTGGTTATCTTCGGCGCCACGCTCATCGTGTGGGTGGTCACCGACACCTGGATCGAGGTCCCCGGGTTGTGGACCGTCCCCCACACGGTGCCCGGCCGGGTCCTCATCGGCGGCCCGAGCAACGCCGGCGCACTCTTCGTCGACTGGGCCCAGTCGATGCTCCGCCACCCGTCGACGGCGGCCTCGAAGATGGACGGACGGTCGGGGGACCCTCGGCGGGTGCCGGTGTGGCTGCCCTACCTCCGCGGCGAGCGGGTGCCCTTCCACGACACGTCGCTGCGGGCCGGCTTGTTCGACCTCGACATCACCGACGGCCCTGCCAGCGTCTCCCGCGCCGCCTACGAGGCGAGTGGCTTCGTGGTGCGCAGCATCATCGAGCGGTCGGGTGTCGACGCCCGACGAGTGGTGGCGAGCGGGGGCGGTACCAAGGTGGAGCCGTGGATGGCCAGCATGGCCGACACCACCGGACTGCCGGTCGACACGGTGGCGGTGCCCGAAGGAGCAGCCCTCGGCGCAGCGTTCCTCGCCCGCCTGGCGGCGGGTCTCGAGTCCTCGCTGGACGACTCGCAGACCTGGGCCCGGGCCGGCCGCCGGGTTGAGCCGGACCGGGCCTGGCGACAGGCCGCGTCGGAGCGGTTCGGGCGGTTCGTGGCCCTCGGCTCCGGGCCGTAGCCGGCCGCCGAACCGGTCAGCCGTCGGTCGCCGGCTCGAAGGCCACCTTCACCGCACCGCTGTCCTCCTGGGTGGAGAGCACCCGGAGGGCGTCATGCCAGTGGTCCAGCGGGAAGCGATGGGTGAGCATGCCGGTGAGGTCGACCCGGCCCGCCTGCACCAGGTCGAGGTAGTGGCGGATGGCGTGCTGTCGCACGCCGTCGACCTCCTCGACGCCGAAGGCGTTGGAGCCGACGATGGAGAGCTCCTTGAAGTAGATGGGCGTGTACTCCCAGCGGCCCGGGGTGTGAACCCCGGTCTGCACCAACGTGCCCCGCTCGGCCAGTACGCGGACGCCGAGCTCGAGGGTCTCGGGTCTGGCCACGGTGTCGTAGACGACGTCGATGCCGCCGGGATGGGCCATCGGCAGTCCGGCGAAGGCGGTGTGCAGGACCCCACCGGACCACTCGGCCAGTGACTCCAGCGCCTCCAGCCGGGGCTCGTGCGGCAGGACCAGGTCGGCGCCGAACGTGGCGGCCAGCTCGGCCTGGGCGGGGAACCGGGCGATGACGGCCACCTCCACCTCCGGGTAGAGGGAGCGCAGGATGGCGACGCTGGTCACCCCCAGCGCGCCGGCTCCGTACACCAGGGCCCGGCCGCCGGACGGGGGCGGGCACCGGAGGATGGCGTGCAGGGACACCGAGAACGGGTCGGCCAGCACCGCCTCCTCGTTGCTGACCGCGTCGGGAACCGGGATGAGCATCGAGTCGTGGGCAGCCATCAGGTCGGCCCATCCCCCCGGCGCGTCGGTGGCCACCCCCACATGGACCCCGGGGCCGAGGGCGCCGTTGGTGAAGCTCCAGCACAGGTTCAGCTCGCCGCGCTGGCAGGCCGGGCACGGGGGGTCGATGCCGCGGGGCCCACAGGTGAGCCACGGGTTGAGCAGCACGCGCTGGCCGACTTCGAGGCCCTCGGCCTCCGGCCCGAGGGCGACGACTTCCGCCACCACCTCGTGGCCCGGGATGTGTGGGATCGACGAGAACGCGGCCATCGGGTTGTCGACGTCACCGGAGTCGAAGTCCCCGAGCACCAGCTTCGTCTCCGAACCGCACACTCCCGAGAGGATGGGTCGGGTGATCACCCAGTCGGGGCGGACCAGGGTGGCGTCGTCCACCTGGTGGAGCCCGAACGGCAGCGCGTCGAGGCGGCGGTCGAGCTCGTCGCCGGGTCCGTCGCCGGTGTCTTCGGGAAGGCGCGGGATCCCGAACACCAGGGCCCTCACCGGCGGTCACCTCCCGCCCGTTCAGCCCCGATGACCTTGGACCTCCTGTCCGGCATGCGAGACACGGTAGCCAAACGGGGGGCCGGCCGGTACGCCGCTGCCACGAGGGTCACACCATGGCCGACGCGGCTCGGGCGGCCAGCGCGGCCAGGGTGAGGGTGGGGCCGTAGCCGGCCGAGGTCACGAACACCGAGGAGTCGGCGATCACGACGTTCTCGAGCCCGTGGAGACGCCCGACGCGATCGGCCACCGAGGTGGCCGGGTCATCACCCATGCGGACCGTCCCCATCACGTGCCGGCTCATCGGCGCATCTTCGGCGGTCGGGCCGCCGGGCCCGCCCGAGGTGCCCGGCGAGGTGACGATCGACGTCCACTCCGCCCCCATGTCCTCGAGGATGGCCGCCAGCGTCGGCCCGTGATGGGCCGACGCGACCAGCTCGTGCCGGTGGGGCCGGTAGGTGTACCGGGCCACCGGGAACCCCCGCACATCGCGGATGGTCGGATCGAGGTCGATCCGGTTGGTCGCCACGGGGAGATCCTCACCCTGCATGGTGAAGGCCCAGAGCCGGTCCCGCATGGGAGACGACCGCATGCTCTCCTTGTGGAACCGGCCCCATCGGTAGATCTTGGCCTCGAGGATGGGCAGGGCCGGGCCGCCGTGCTCCACCATCCCTCCCCGGATCCAGGGCAGGTCGGCCTGTTTGGCCGCGGCCCGCGACCCGTCGTCGGGGACCAGGGCGTCGTCGTGCATCTCGGTGACGGCCCGGCCCCGCTCGCCGTGGAAGCGAAGGTCGGCGAAACCCCCCACCACGATGGTCTGGAAATGGGTCATCAGGTGCCGCCCGATCAGCGGATGGTCGAGGCCGGACAACAAGAGCAGGCGTGGCGTCTCGACGGCACCGCCCGCCACCACCACGTGGCGGGCATCCATGGAGCGCTCGACCCCGTCCGGTCCGATGAAGTCCACGCCGGTGGCCCGGCGCCCGTCGGTTCGGATGCGCGACACGAAGGTCTCCGGCCGGAGCTCGGCGTTCCCGCTGACCAGGGCCCGCTGCAGCATGGCCACCGGATCCCCCTTGGCGTGGATGGGGCAGGCGAAGAAGGCGCAAAAGCCGCAGTTGTTGCAGGCCGGCCGACCGTCGTAGACCTCGGAGTTGGTTGCCCCCGGGGCCGGGTAGGGATGGAAGCCGAGGGACTCGGCCGCCGCCGAGGACAGCGTCGATCCGTACATGGAAGGCCCCGGAGGCATCGGGTAGGGACCCGACCGCCAGGCGGCGAACGGGTTGGCGCCGGCCATTCCCGAGACCCCGATGCGGCGCTCGACATCGGTGTAGAACGGCTCGAGCTCGGCGTAGTCGAGCGGCCAGTCGGCGACCGAGGCACCATCCTGCGGGCCGCGGGACGACAGCATGACGAAGTCCTCCTCCAGGAACCGCGGCACCTTGCCGTCGGCGTGGGTACCGCCGCCGCCCACCGTGGAGGGGATCGAGTTCACCTCACCCACGAAGGAGTGGTCACCGTCGTCGGGTCCGACCCGGAAGGTGCGCGGCTCGAGGAAGGGATCGGGACCGAGGAAGTAGCGGTCGATGAACTTGATCTCGTCGTTGGAGAAGTCGTCGAGCAACCGGGTCGGGTCGTCGAGGTCGATCAGGTGGTTCCGGCCCTTCTCGAGGATGACGACGGACCAGCCCGCCGCGGTGAGGACGTCGGCGACCGTCGAGCCACCCGGGCCCGAACCCACGATGACGGCATCGACGGTCACGCTCCCGATACCTCGGCGTCGCTCCACCCACGGGGCTGGACGTCACCGGCGAAGCCGATGTTCGACCAGCCGACCCCGCCACGGTTGCCGCCGTACTCGGGCGCGCCGTACATCCCTTCGCAGGCGTGCCCGTAGACGAGCTCGGTGAATGCCCGCTCGGAGTGCAGCCGGCGGTCCTGTTCCTCGGGGGCGCGGTCAGCAGAAGTCGGGTCCGAGCGCGGCCAGGCCGGCACGGTAGAGCTCCTGGAGCCCGACCACCGGCCCGTTGAACTCTCGCTCCGGCAGGCCGAGCGATCCTTCGATGCGGGTCCGCCAGGCCAGCTCGTCGAGGGCGGTGAGCGGCAGGAATTGGGCGAACCCGGCCGCACCGCCGAATCGGCCCGACGACGGGCCTCCGGCCCAGATGCGAGGCGGGTCGAACGAGAACGCCCCCAGGAGGCCGTCGATATAGTCGGCCACACCGGCGTCGGTTGCCCCCGGCGTGTGGTCGGCCGGGATGAGCCGTTCGCACATGGCGGTCAACGTCCGGTACTCGTCGTCGGTCAACCAGATCGCCATCCGGGGAACCTAACAGAACGGCTCACATCGCGATTTGACTAGCATCCCCGTGATGTTCGCCAACGGGCCTGCCTTCCGACTGCTCCCTCGACTCGATCCCGACAACGAGTTCTTCTGGACCGGAGGGAAGGATGGCGTCCTGCGGTTCCTGCGTTGCGGCTCGTGTCGTCGGTTCGTCCATCCACCGGTGCCTCGGTGTCCCGACTGCCTGAGCGCCGACCTCGCCCCCGAGGCAGTCAGCGGCCGCGGAACGGTGCACTCCTTCACGGCCAACCATCAACAGTGGATACCCGGCTCGGATCCCTATCTGATCGGGTTGGTGGCCATCGATGAACAGCCCGACGTCCGGCTCATGACCAATCTGGTGGGGTGCGAGCCCGATGACCAGCTGATCGGAAGCCCGGTCGAGGTGGTGTTCGAACACAACGACGACGTGTACCTGCCCCTGTTCCGACCGGTTGCGGGCGACGGCCGGCGTCCATCGGACGGACGGCCATGAGCGCACCCGCCGAGCGGCAGGCCGCCATCACCGGCATCGGACAGTCGCAGGTCGGACGGCGCCTCGGGCGCACTGACCTCGACCTGACCCTCGAGGCGTGCCTCGGGGCCATCGAGGACGCCGGTCTGACCAGGGACGACATCGACGGTTTGGCCACCTACCCCGGAGCCGGGCTCGGCACGGGCGGCTTCGCCGGGCCCGGCACGCCCGAGATGCAGGACGCCCTCCGGCTGCGGCTCAACTGGCACGACGGCGGGTCCGAGGGCCCCGGCCAGATGCGGGCGGTCATCGCCGCCTGCTTCGCCATCGCCGCCGGCGCCGCCCGCCACGTGCTCGTCTACCGGACCGTCTCGGAGTCGACCGCCCAGGGAGAGGGGGGTAGGCAGGGGATCGGCGGGAGCGGAGGTGGCTCCGGCGGCGTGCCCCGCTTCTCGGGGTTCCTGCAATGGTCGCTTCCCTTCGGGGCGGTGTCCGCCGCCAACTGGATCGCACTCGTCGGCCAGCGCCGCGTACACGAGTTCGGGCTCACCCGCGAGCAGCTGGCCCAGGTGGCGTTGAACGGCCGGCGAAACGCAGGACTCAATCCGAAGGCCATCTACCGGGATCCGCTCACGATGGACGACTACATGAACGCCCGCATGATCTCGTCGCCGCTGTGCCTGTTCGACTGCGACGCCCCCTGCGACGGATCGACCGCCCTGGTCGTGTCGCATGTCGACTACGCCGCCGATGCTCCCCGTCCCGCCTGCCACGTCAACTCGGTGGGGACCGCTCTGTGGGGCCGGCCCAGCTGGGACCAGTTCGACGACATGACGACCATGGCGGCCAGGGATGCGGCCGCCAGCATGTGGAAGCGCACCGAGCTGCGGCCGCAGGACGTCGACATCGCGGAGCTGTACGACGGGTTCAGCATGCTGGCCCTGGTATGGCTCGAGGCCCTCGGCTTCTGCGGGCGCGGCGAGAGCGGACCGTTCGTCGACGGGGGAACGCGGATCGCGCTCGATGGCCAGCTGCCACTCAACACCGCCGGTGGTCAGCTGTCGGCCGGGCGCCTCCACGGGTTCGGGCTGCTGCACGAGGCCTGCGTGCAACTGCGGGGTGAGGGTGGTGCCCGCCAGGTGCCCGGTCGTCACGAGGTGGCCGCCGTGGCCAACGGTGGTGGCCCGATCGCCGGGACGATGCTGTTGACCCGCGGAACCGGCTGAGCCGGCACGCGAGACCCGGTCGGCGGCGCTGATCGCTCAGAACAGGCTCGGATCTGACCGCTTCCAGCCGGAGAGGATCGATGCGATCCGTTCGCGGTGGAACACGGCGTCGCCCCAACTCGACTGGTCGAGTTGGGCCCGCTTCACGAACACATGGAGATCGTGCTCCCAGGTGAAGCCGATGCCACCGTGCACCTGGAGGCCCGACGCCATCACCCGGCCGGATGCATCCGAGCACCAGGCCTTGGCCGCCGACGCAGCCAGCGAACTGGCGACCTCACCGGCCGCGATGCACCATGCCGCGTAGTACACGTTCGACCGCATGCCCTCCACGTCGACCAGGGCGTCGGCCAGCCGGTGCTTGACGGCCTGGAAGCTGCCGATGGGCTTCCCGAATTGCTCACGTTGCTTGGCATAGGCGACGCTCATGTCGAGCACTCGGCTGGCGGCCCCGAGCATCTCGGCGGCCAGCGCGGTGGCAGCGCGGTCGAGCACGGCCATAGCGACGTCGACGTCGCCCAGGAACAGGGCCGGTGTGCCATCCACCCGCAACCAGGACAGCGAGCGAGTGCGGTCCATGGCCGGCTCCGGCGGGGGCCGGTGCCGCGTCCTCGAGCGCGGCGGCATACACGCCGTCCCTCGTCACGATGACGGCCACGTCGGCCACCGAGGCGAACAGGGTCGGCTCGGTGCGGACGGTCAGCCGGCCGGGTCCGCCGTCGCCCCCGGCCATGGCGGCCGGACCGGACGACCAGGCCGCGCACCCCACCGACTCCCCGCTGGCCAGAGGCTCCGACCAGACCCCGGCGATCTCTCGCGTCTCGGCCGGCAGGCGCTCGTCGGCCGCCGCCTCCCGAAGGACATGGAGCGCCAGCGTGGTCCCGAAGAAGGGCACCGGGGCGGCATGGCGTCCCAGCTGCTCGGAGAGGATGCTCACCTCCACCATGCCGAGCCCGAGGCCACCGTCCGCTTCGGGCTGCTCGATGGCCAGCCAACCCTGGTCGGCGAGCACCGCCCACAGGTCACGGTCGAACCCCCCGGCCGGCGGGGCGCTGTCCGGCATCCCGACGAAGGCGCGCACCTGCGAACTCGAGGCATGACGGTCGAGGACTCCCTCGGCCGCGTCGCGAAGGTCCCGCTGTTCCGGCGACAGCTCGAAGTCCACGAGCGGGCAGTCTACGGGGGGCGCCCGATGCCATCGGTGGCCACCGTGGCCGCCCCGGGCGGTATGCCAAGCTGGACCACCGTGGACCTGAGCATGACGCCGCAACAGGAGCACCTCCGCCAGGAGCTCCACGACTGGTTGGTGGACAACCTCCCGTGGGAGTACGGCGTCGGGCTGCCGCCCCGCTCGGCCGACCTCGATGCCGAAGTGGCCTTCGGCCGATCGTGGCAGGCGGCGCTGGCCGCCGAGCGCTGGGTCGGCATCACCTGGCCCGTCGAGCTCGGCGGGCGGGGACTCGGCCCGACCGAGCACTTCGTGGTCACCGAGGAACTGGCCCGGGCCCGGGCGCCTGAACTGGTCGGGCGCATCGGGATCAACCTGGTCGGCCCCACCTTGTTCACCCACGGCACCGAGGGGCAGCGCCAGCGCTGGCTCCCTCCCATCCTCGGTGCCGAGCAGCTGTGGTGCCAGCTGTTCTCCGAGCCCGACGCCGGGAGCGACCTGGCGTCGCTGTCGACCCGGGCCGACCGGGTCGACGGCGGGTACGTGGTCACCGGCCGCAAGGTCTGGACCTCCTACGCCCAGTTCGCCGACTGGGGACTGTGCCTGGCCCGGAGCCACCCGACGCGCCCAAGCGACAACAGGGGATGTCGTGTCTGGCCGTCGACATGCATGCGCCCGGCGTCGAGGTCCGACCCCTGGTGCAGATCACCGGCGAAGCCGAGTTCAACCAGGTCTTCCTCGACGAGGTGTTCGTTCCCGACGACCAGGTGATCGGTCCGCCGGGTGAGGGATGGACGGTGGCCAACTCGACGCTCTCCCACGAGCGAGGGGTCAACCCTCGCCAGCTCGGCATCCACTGCCAGCTGCTGCTGGGCCTCCTCGAGATGGCCCGCGACGGCGACCACGGGTTCGCCGACCGGGACATGCGCCAGCGGCTGGCCGAGGCCTACATCGAGGTGAAGCTGTTCCAACTGAACAACTGGCGGACCCTCACCCGGCTCGAACGGGGCGAGCCGCCCGGGCCCGAGGGCAGCGCGTTGAAGCTGTACTGGAGCGAGATGTCCAAGCGCGTCCACCAGACCGTCCTCGGTGTGCTCGGACCGAGCGCCGGCCTGTGGCAGGGCGCCGCCCACAACCCGGGCGACGGCATGTGGCAGCGCTCGTGGCTCTATTACCAGGCATCGTCCATCTTCTCGGGGACGAACGAGATCCAGCGCACCCTGGTGGGCGAACGGGTGCTCGGCCTCCCCCGGGGCTGAGCGGTCAGGCCGGGCGCCCGGTCCCCGGGTCGGTCCGACCCCGGGTCGCGGTCAGGATCCCGGCTCCGGGTCGCGGGGCAGGCCGAGCAGCCGCTCGGCGATGACGTTCCGCTGGATCTCACTGGTCCCGCCGGCGATGGTCAGGCATCTCGTCACCAGGAACCCGTGTGCCCACCGACGGGCGTGGCCGTCGAGGGCGGCGCCCTCCGGACCGAACATGACGAGCCCCATCTCCTGCACCCGCTGCTCGTGCTCGGCACCGAGCAGTTTACGGACGCTCGTGCCCGGGCCGGGGTCGGTGCCGGCCAGAGTGCGCAACGTCGACCGGTGCGCCATGAGGCCGAGCGACTGGGCCTCGACCAGCAGCGCGGCCGAGCTTGAGGCGGGTGCCGGCCGGGAGCAGCTCGTCCCGGCGCCGGGCCAGCCGGAGCAGGGACTCGACCCCGATGCCGAAGGTCGAACCCGACGACATCGACACCCGCTCGTTGGCCAGGGTGGCCCGGGCGATCTTCCAGCCGTCGCCCTCACCGCCGATCACGCAGTCGTCGGGGACGAAGAGGTCGTCAATGAACACCTCGTTGAACATGGCGTCCCCGGTGATCTCGCGAAGGGGCCGGATGTCCAATCCGCTCGATCGCATGTCGACGATGAAGTAGGTGATCCCGTCGTGCTTCGGGACCGACGGGTCGGTCCGGGCCAGGCAGATGCCCCAGTCCGAGTCGCGGGCCATGGAGGTCCAGACCTTCTGGCCGTTGAGCACCCAGCCCCCCTCGGCCCGCTCCGCCCGCGTCGAGAGGCTGGCCAGGTCGGACCCGGCCCCCGGTTCGGAGAACAGCTGACACCATCGGATCTCGCCGAGCAGCGTCGGACGCACCCATCGCGCTCGTTGGGCGTCCGTCCCGTGGGCGATGATCACGGGCAGGGCCCAGGCCCCGACCCCGATGTGGGGCCGTGCCACCCCGGCTTCGCCCAATCCCTCGTCGATCACCACCTGTTCGACGGCGGTGGCGTCCCTTCCCCATGGTGTCGGCCAGTGCGGCACGGCCAGCCCTGCATCGACCAGGGCCCGCCTCTGGTCGGCACCCTCGAGCGCGCCCAGCTCCTCGAAGACCGAGGTCAGCTCGGCGCGCACCCGCGCCGCCTCGCCGGGGAGGTCGGCAGTGAGGTCGCGGCGTATGCCGTCGAGGCTCCGGTCCACCACCTCGGTGAGATACCGGTCGGTGTCGCCCAGCAGCTGGCGGGTGGCCAGGGCCCGCTTCAGGTGCAGATGGGCGTCGTGCTCCCAGGTGAAGCCGATGCCGCCGAGGAGCTGGATGCAGTCCTTGGCACAGTCGACGGCGCCGTCGAACACGGCGGCACCGGCGATGGCCACGGCCAAGCCGGTCTCCTCTGAGCTCCCCGTCGCCGCCGCCAAGGCGGCGTCCCACGCCACCGCAGTGACCTGCTCGACGCGAACCAGCATGTCGGCCAACCGGTGCTTCACCGCTTGGAACTGCCCGATCGGACGCCCGAACTGCTCCCGCACCTTGGCGTACTCCGAGGCGGTCTCGAGGCACCAGCGAGCCCCGCCGGCAAGCTCGGCCGCGGCCAGCGAGACCGCCACTTCCCGCACCCGTTCGGTGGACAACGCTGGCAACTGCCGTTCCACCGGGACGCGGAGGGCGTCGGCGGCCACCTCCCCGACGCGCCGGGTCGGGTCGAGGCTCTCCCGCGGGGTGACCTGCGCCGAGCCCGGACCGATGTCGATGAGGCACCACACCACCGTGCCGTCGGCGTGCCGGGCCGGGACGAGCGCCACCGAGGCGGCGGACGCGCCGAGCACCGGACTGAGGCGGCCGCCGAGTGTCAGCATCCCGTGGGCGTCTCGCTGGAGGACATCGAGATGCGAGCCCCCCAGGGCGAGGGCGGCCGTCGCGCTCCCGTCGACCAGTCCGGGCAAGAGGGAGGCGGCCTGCTCGTCCTCCCCGGCCTCGGCGACGAGTGCGGAGGCGGTGACCGTGGGGAGGAACGGACCGGGTAGCAGGGACCGGCCCGTCTCCTCGAGCACCACCGCCAGCTCGAAGAGCCCGTGGCCCTGGCCGCCCCAGCGCTCGGGCACATGGATGCCGAGCCAACCCTGGGCGGCGAGCTCCTTCCACACCGGCTGCAGTTCGTCGTCCCCGGCATCCAGCAGCGCCCGCGGCACGGCCGGGGGGCAATGGGCCTCGAGCCAGCGACGGGTGGTCGTCTGCAGCGCCTCGTGCTCTTCGGAGATGGCTAGGGACATGGTCGAACCTTTCGGGCCGATGGATCAGGGGCCATCGCCCCCCGACGGCGGGAGCGACCCGGTCCGCCCCGGAGGACCGGTCGAGATGGCAATCCTCTCATCTGGGACGTGCCGTCGCACCCGGGCGTCACCACCCGTCAGCCCGAAGGCCGGTGGGACTGGCGGAGTAGCCGCTTCAGCACCTTCCCGTTCTGGTCCCGCGGCAGCTCGTCGACGACCTCCCAGGCGTGGGGCACCTTGTAGCTGGCCAGCCGGTCCCGGACATGGGCGGCCAGCTCGGCGGTTGCCACCGGCCGGCGGAGCTGGACCATCGCCTTCAGGTGCTCGCCGTCACGCTCGTCCGGGATGCCGAACACGGCGCAGTCGACCACCTCAGGGTGCTGGTAGAGGACTTCTTCGATCTCGCGCGGGGCGATGTTGACCCCTCCCCACAGCACCATGTCCGACACGCGGTCGGTGATGGTGAGATAGCCCTCGTCGTCGAGGTACCCGATGTCACCCACGGTGAAGGCATCGTCCTGCCACGCCTTGGATGTGGCCTCCTCGTCGTTCCGGTACGAGAACCGCTGCCCCCCCGGGGGTCGGATGTAGACCAGTCCGCTCTCGCCGGGCGGCAATGGCTGCCCGTCCTCGTCCAGGATGCGGATCTCGACTCCCGGCCACGGCCGGCCGACGCTCCCGGGGCGGGCCAGCCACTCCTCCGGCGAGATCTTGGTCGCGCCCCCCTCGCTGGCCCCGTACAGCTCGTGGATCTCGGTGCCGGGAAATGCCTCCATCATCCGGTGCTTCACCACGACGGGGCACGGTGCGGCAGCATGCACGATCAACTTGAGACTGGAGAGGTCCATGGCGGCGCGCTCGTGCTCGGGGATCTCGAGGATCCGGATGAAATGGGCCGGCACCATGAACGAACGGGTCCCCCGGGTCCGGCTGACCTCGGCCAGCCAGGCGTGGGCCTCGAAGTGATCGGTGATCACGGTGGTGGCGCCGATGTAGAGGGCACAGAGCGCCCAGCCGGCGTGGGAGGCGTGGTAGGAGGGGCCGCTCATCACGTACACGTCTTGACGCGTCCAACCCCAGAGCGCCACCTGGCCCTCGGTCCCCCGCCGGCGATTGGCCGGATCGGCCATGGCCCCGTGCACCACCCCCTTGGGCCGCGCCGTGGTGCCGGAGGTGTAGAACATCAGGCCCGGGCCGGACCCGCTCTCGGCGTCGGCGAGCGGTTCGGCGGCGGCGATGGCCGGCTCGTAGTCCTTCCCCACCACCAGCTGTGGAGCCGGTCGTCTCGACGCGCCGGCCGCCCCGGACAGTTCGGCCCCGAAGTCGGTGTGGCCGACGACCACCGCCGCATCGGCGTCATCGAAGATGTAGGCCAGCTCGCCTGCTTTGAGATGCCAATTCACCGGCAGGTAGGGGGCGCCGAGCATCGACGCCGCCGTGGCCACCTCGAACTGCTCGGCACCGTTCGGGAGCACCGTGGCCACCGGTCGCCCCGGCCCGGCGCCGCGCTCGAGGAGGACCGTGGCCAGCCGGCCGGCGCGGTCCTGGAGCTCTGCGTAGGTCAGGACGGACGAACCCATCACGATGGCCGGGTGATGGGGATGGGCCCGGGCGTGCTCGGTGACCCCCCGGGCTCCAGCGTCGATCGTCTGCTCCATGACCGGCGATGCTAGACACCCGGGCCCGACGCCGGAGCGTCGAGACGGGGGTCGTCACCGCTCCTCTATGATCGTCCGGCGCACCGACGAGGCCCGACGGGGAGCTCGAGCGTGCGAGACGGGATGGAGGCAGCTTGATGAACCGACCGGTGGTCAGCCAGGAGCGTCGTCGTGGCTGAGGCGCCGACGGACCAGGCCGGGATGGTCGCCCCCGCCGTAGCGCACCCGCTCGAGGCCCTCACCGCCGAGGAGATCCGGGCCGCGGTGACGGCCGTGCGGGCCGGTGGACGGCTGGACAAGCACGCCCGCTTCGCCACCATCACCCTCGATCCCCCGTCCAAGGAGACACTGGCCGGGCACCACGAGGGCGATCCGGTCGCCCGCCTGGTGCGCCTGGTCATCGTGCCCGGCCGCGACTCGGCGGTCATCGAGGCGCTCGTCGACGTGGGCTCGGGGGAGGTCCTGTCCTGGCAGGAGCGGCAGGATGTGCGGCCGGCGCTCCTGTTCGACGACGCGCTGCGCTCCATCACGGCGCTGAGAGCCGACCCGGACTGGCAGACGGCCATGCGGCGACGCGGCATCGACGACTTCGACAAGGTGCAGATCGACCCGTGGCCGACCGGCAACTTCGGGCGGGCCATCGAGGCCAACCGGCGGGTCACCCGCTGCCTCTCCTACTACCGGGAGGCCCCCACCGACAACGGTTACGCCCGCCCCGTCGAGGGGGTCATCGCCACCGTGGACGGGGCCCGCGGCGAGGTGCTCGAGGTCGTCGACTACGGGGTGGTACCGCTGCCCCCGGAAACGGGCAGCTACTACCCCGAGGACCACCAACCGGTCCGCGCCGACCTGCGGCCCCTCGAGATCGTCCAGCCCGACGGGCCCAGCTTCACGGTCGAGTCGAACCTCATCCGGTGGCAACGCTGGTCCATGCGGGTGTCGATGGACCCCAACGACGGGCTCGTCCTGCACACCGTCGGCTACCGCGACGGGGACCGGCTCCGGCCGGTGCTGCACCGGGCCTCGATCACCGAGATGGTCGTCCCCTACGGCGACCCCGGGCCGGCCCACGGCTGGAAGAACGCCTTCGACGCCGGCGAGTGGGGCCTCGGCCGCATGGTCAACTCCCTCCGGTTGGGCTGCGACTGCCTGGGCGTCATCTCCTACCTCGACGCCACCTTCTCGACCGAGCGCGGCGAGCCCTACGTGGTCGAGAACGCGGTGTGCATCCACGAGGAGGACTACGGCATCCTGTGGAAGCACCAGGACATGCACATCGGGCGTACCGAGGTGCGACGGTCCCGGCGGCTGGTGGTCTCCTTCATCTCCACCGTGGGCAACTACGAGTACGGCTTCTACTGGTACTTCTACCTCGACGGCACCATCCAGCTCGAGGTCAAGCTCACCGGCATCCTCTCGACCCAGGCCATCGCCCCCGGGGAGCGTTCACGTTTCGCCCCTCCGATCGCACCGGGCCTGGCCGCTCCCGTGCACCAGCATCTCTTCTGCGCCCGGCTCGATCTCGAGGTCGACGGGCCGGTCAACGAGGTCTTCGAAGTGTCCAGCGAGCCTCTGCCGGCGGGGCCGGACAACCCGTGGTCGAATGGGTTCCTGCCGGTGGCCCGACGACTCGACTCCGAGCTCGAGGCGCGGCGGAACGTGGACCCGGCCGTCAGCCGCTACTGGAAGTTCGTCAACCCCGGGGTCCGCAACCGGTTGGGCGAACCGGTCGCCTACAAGCTCCTCCCGGCGTCCACGCCGACCCTGCTGGCCCGCCCGGACTCGAGCGTCGGAAAGCGGGCCGGGTTCGCCCGCCACAACCTCTGGGTCACCCCGTTCGACCCCCACGAGCGGCGGGGAGCCGGCGACTATCCCAACCAGCACAAGGGCGGCGACGGGCTGCCGGCGTGGACCTCGGCCGACCGCTCGCTGGTCGGCACCGACATCGTGGCCTGGCACACCTTCGGCGTCACCCACATCCCCCGGCCCGAGGACTGGCCGGTCATGCCCGTCGAGTACTGCGGATTCCATCTCATCCCGGTCGGCTTCTTCGAGGCCAACCCGGCCCTCGACGTCCCGCCACCGGCGGCCTGTCACTGAGTCTCTCCGCCCGGTCCTCCCCTCCGGTTCCGCCCACTTTCGCCGGTCCGCTCCCCGTGTCCGTGCTCGGGCCGGACCTTCAGGCGGTGTCGAGAAGCAAGTGGGAGAGCCGCTGGCGTTGGCTGGCGTGGCCACCCAGCCAGACGTCGTTCTGCTTGGCTCGCTTGAACAGGAAGTGGGCGTCGTTGGCCCACGTGAAGCCCACACCGCCGTGGAGCTGGATGTCGTCGCCGGTGACCTTGATGGCCGCTTCGCCGGTGTAGCCGGCGGCCATGGCCGCGGCGCGCTCGCGCCTCGGATCGTCGGCATCCGAGGCCCAGGCCGCGAACTGCACCGCCACCCGGGCCATCTCGACCACGTGGAACATGTCCACCATCTTGTGCTTGGCCACCTGAAAGGAGGCCACCGGGCGGTCGAACACCACCCGCTCCTTGGTGTAGTCGATGGCCAGCTCGAGCGCCCGGTCCGCCGTCCCGAGGGTCTCCGACGCCAGCGCCACCGCGGTGTCGTCCATGATCCGCCGCCAGATCGACGCCTGATTGCCCGGGGGTCCAATGGGCCGGCAGGGGCGTTCGTGTAATTCGAGACGGGCCACCTTGCGCGTCGGGTCCAGTGCGGGGACAGCCGTGCCGTCGGGCTCCTCCACCAGGAAGGCCCTCCGGCCCTCTTCGGTGCCGGCCACGACGATGGCCCAGTCGGCGGTGTGGCCGTCGAGCACCAGCGGCTTCACCCCGTCGAGGACCCATCCGGCACCCCGGCGCCGCGCTCGGGTGTGCACCGGGCCGAGCGGGTCGCCGTGACCGAACTCGTGGAGGGCCACCGTGCCGCGGGCCCGGCCGGAGGCCAGGTCGTCGAGCAGGCCGTCAGCGCCGAGGGCGCGAGCCGCCAACGTGGCGAAGACGGCCGACGAGAAGAAGGGGCCGGGCAGGGGCACCCGTCCGGTCTCGGGCAGCACGATGCACAGGTCGGCCAGGCCGCCCCCCGCACCGCCGTGCTCCTCGGGGATGACCAGTCCCGTCCATCCCAGTTCGACCAGGGTCGTCCACAGCCGGTCGTCATGGCCGACCGGGTCGTCGGCCAGCCGGCGCA
Source organism: uncultured Acidimicrobiales bacterium (assembly GCA_963727075.1). Lineage (GTDB taxonomy): Bacteria > Actinomycetota > Acidimicrobiia > Acidimicrobiales > RAAP-2 > Bog-756. The sequence continues at coordinate 250,441 of CAVSET010000006.1, read as the reverse complement.
CGAGCTCGCCCCCGACCTCGCGGTCCATGGCCTGGCGGGCCACGTCTCGCAGCGCCTCCTGTTCGGCGTCGTATGTGAAGTCCATGGTCGCTCCGGCCTCGCCTTCTCTTGATCGACCCTTGCCCTGCGGCAGCACGACTGGCGGCGGAGCCCGGACGACCCTGACAGAGCCGTCAGTGTAGACCTCCGGCCCCCGAGACGACGGCGTCGAGGTGGCGCCTCGCCCTGGTCGGCGCGGGATCGGTCCGGACCGACGAGAGATCACCTCTCCTACACTGGCCGCACGGCCATGGTCTATCTCCTCGCTCTCGCCGCCGCCCTCTCCAACGCGCTGGTCAGCGTGCTCCAGCGCATGGGCGTGGAGGACGCCAAGGCGGAGGACACCATGAAGCTCAGCCTGCTGGCCCACGCCGTCCGCAAGGGCGTGTGGCTGGCCGGGTTCGTGTTCATCCTGGCCGCCTTCCTCTTCCAGGCCCTGGCCCTCCACTTCGGCGACCTCTCCGAGGTTCAGCCCATCCTGGTCACCGAGCTCCTGTTCCTCGTGTTCATCCTCTCCACCTGGTTCAGATACCGAGTCGGGCCGCGCGAATGGTTCGGCGTGCTGCTGGCCTCGGCCGGCCTGTCGGGGTTCCTCGCCTTCTCCTCACCCACCGGGGGTGACGGCGTGCCGGGGAACCTCGGGTGGGTGGTGGTCGGCGGGGTGTGCGTCGCCGGCATGGCCCTGACGGTGGCCCTCGCCCGCCGCGGCCCCCGTTGGTGGCGGGCGGCCATGTTCGGGTCGTCGGCTGCCATCGGCTTTGCTTTCACCGCCGCCCTTACGAAGGTGGTCTCCCACTTCGCCGCCGCCGATTGGATGAGCATCTTCTCGCACTGGCAGACCTACGCCCTCGCCCTGTTCGGCGCCTTCTCCTTCTTCCTCACCCAGAACGCCTTCCACGCCGGGCCCATCGGCGCGTCCCAGGCCGCCATCGTGCTCATCGACCCCCTGGTGAGCATCGCCATCGGCATTTCCCTGTTCGGCGACAACCTGCAGACCGGCGGAGCACGCGGCCCCCTCGAGGCCCTCTCCCTTCTCCTGCTCATCGTGGGTGGAGCGGTTCTCTCGCACTCGTCCGCGGTCACCATGTTGAAGGGCGACGAAGCCGAAGCCGGCGACCTGCTCACCCCGCGGCTGGCGGCCCGACACCCGCAGGCGACCCACCCGGAGACCCTTCCGCCCGGATTCACCTCCTGAGCCAGGGCGACCGGTTGGCTACACTGCGCCGGTGGATTTCTCCCTGACTGCGGAAGACGAGGCCTTCGGCGTCGAATTGCGCGGCTGGCTCGACGAGAATCTCGAGCGGTTCCTGGAGGAGACGGAGGACGAGGAACAGCGGGCGGCTGGCGTCCCCTCGCAGGAGCGGCGCAAGGCGTGGCAGCGGCGGCTGGCCGACGACGGCTGGGCCGCCGTCCACTGGCCCACCGAGTGGGGTGGGCGGGAGACCACACCCGTCCAACGCCTCCTCTACTCGGAGATCATGGCCGAGTACCGCACACCGGGGGTGTACAACGCCAACGGCATCTGGCAGATCGGTCCCATGCTCATCCAGTGGGGCACCGAGGAGCAGAAGAAGCGCTGGCTCCCCTCGATCCTCAATGCCGACGACCACTGGTGCCAGGGCTTCTCGGAGCCGGACGCCGGGAACGACCTGGCCAACCTGCGCACCATGGCCATCCTGGACGGCGACCACTACGTGGTCAACGGACAGAAGATCTGGATCTCCACCGCCCATCTGGCGAAATGGGGCCTGTTCCTCTTCCGCACCGATCCGACCGCCATCGGGCGGGGTGCGAAGCACGAGGGCATCACCGCCTTCATCGTGGACCTCGAGTCCCCGGGCGTCGAGACCCGCCCGATCCGGGACATGTCCGGCGACGAGATGTTCAACGAGGTCTACTTCCGAGACGTCCATGTTCCGGTGGACGACCGGCTCGGCGGCGAGGGCGAGGGCTGGATGGTGGCGATGGGCACCCTCGGCCACGAGCGCGTCGGCATCGCCGGTCAGATCACCGGCCTGGCCGCTGACCTCCGCGCCATGATCGAGGCGGCCCGCGCCGTCAACCCCGCCGCCCTCGACGACCCGGGAATCGCCGACCGCCTGGCCCGGGCCTGGACGGAGATCGAACTGACCCGCCTCCTCGTCTACCGGGCCCTCAGCAAGGTCATACGCGGCGAGAAGAACTGGCCCGAGGTGCCGTTCTCCAAGCTCCAATACTCGATGCTGGCCCAGACCCTGGCCGAGCTGGCCGTCGACCTGCTGGGGCCGGCCGGCCTGTTGGCCCGAGGCGGCCCCGACGCCGTCGACCGGGGCAAGTGGACCCGGCTGTACTCCTTCCAGCGGTACACCACGATCGGCGGCGGGTCGACCGAGGTGCAGAAGAACATCATCGCCGACCGGGCCATCAAGCTGCCCGGGCAGACCCGCCTCTCCTGACGGTCGAGGCATGACCGGCCAGCGGGACGGGCGCACCCCTTGCCTGATCGGCGCCGGCCGGCGCACCTGGCGGCCCGAGGAGTGCGGCCCCGACGGCGCCCCCGAGCCGCTGGCCATGTGGGAGGAGGTGGCCCGCCTGGCCGACGAGGACACCGGTTGTTCGGGTGCCATGGGCAAGGTCGAGCGGATCGACGTGGTCTACTGCCAGGCCTGGCAGTACGACGACCCGGCGGAGCGGCTCGCCGAGCGTCTCGGAGCCCGACCCCGCCGGTCCGCCTACTCGGGCATCGGGGGCACCGTCCCCCAAACGCTCGTCTCCAACGTGGCTCGGGACATCCTCCGCGGTGACCTCGACCTCGCCCTCGTGGTCGGGGCTGAGGCCTTGGCCACCCGGCGGCGGCTGGCCAAAGAGAGCCGGAAACCGGAGTGGAGCTTCCGTCCCGACGAGCGGCGACCCTTCCCCTTCGACGTGCCCCCCCACCCCGGCGAGGTGGCCAACAGCATCTTCGAGGCCTGGCTGACCTTCGCCCTGTTCGAGAACGCCCGCCGTGCCCACCTCGAGGCCGACCTCGACGGCTACCGCCACGGGCTCGGGCAGCTGCTCTCCCCCATGACGGCGGTGGCCGCGGTCCAACCCCTACGCCTGGTTCCCGACGTCCCGACCGGTCGACGAGATCACCGGTCCGACGGCGACCAACCGGATGGTGGGCTATCCCTACTCGAAGCTGATGACGGCCATCATGGACGTAGACATGGCGGCCGCGGTCATCGTGGCCAGCGACGCCATGGCTGACTCGCTCGGTGTCCCCCCCGACCGGCGGGTCTACCTCAGAGGATGGGGGTACGCCGAGGACCCGCCGGCGGTGGCCCAACGCGTCGACCTCTGGCGGTCCGGCGCCATGGAGGCGGCGGCCCAGGCCGCGTTGCACGGCGCCGGCGCCGGGGTGGACGACGTGGCCCACCTCGACCTGTACTCGTGCTTCGCCAGCTCGATCGAATTCTCGCTCGACGCCATCGGCATCGACCCATCCAAGGCCCGCAGTCCCGGGCCCGAGGTGGTTCCCGAGCGTCCCGTCTCGGTGACCGGCGGGCTGGCCTATCACGGCGGCCCGGGGAGCAACTACATGACCCACTCCCTCGCCACCATGATGGACGTACTCCGCCGCGACCCGGGCTCCCTCGGGTTGGTCAGCGGAGTGGGGATGCACATGCACAAGCACGTCTTCGCCGCCTACTCGACCGAGCCGAGGGCCCTCGCCCCGCCGGATGACCGCGCCGTGTCGAGCCGGGCGGCCATGGACCAGGCCACCGTCGTGGAGTCGTTCGACGGCCCCGGTCGGGTGGCCACCTACTCGGTGGTCCACGGGCGCGACGGTGCCCCCGAGTGGGCCGCCCTGGTCTGCGACATCGAGCCGGCCGGCGGGCACAGCACCGCTGGCCCGCCGGCCCGCTGCTATGCCCGGCTGGGCGACCCTGATGCGTTGGCCGAGGCGGAGCGCACCGAGCTGGTCGGCCGGCCGGTGCGCCTGGTCCCGACCGGTGGGCACACCGAAGCCCGGCTGTAGCTAGTCTTTGTGATACCGGCGTCAGCTTCGAGCGGCACCGGGCCGAGTACGGGGAGGACAGCCGGATGCGTACCGAGGACCTGATTCTCGTCAGTGTGGACGACCACGTCGTGGAGCCGCCCGACATGTTCGACGGCCGCCTGCCGGCCAAGTACCAGGATCTGGCGCCCAAGCTCATCCGCAAGGACAACGGTACCGACGTGTGGATCTATGACGGGAACGAGATCCCCAACATCGGGCTCAACGCGGTGGTCGGGCGGCCGCCCGAGGAGTATGGCATCGAGCCCACCTCTCTCGATGACATGCGCAAGGGCTGCTACGACATCCACGAACGGGTCCGCGACATGAACGTCAACGGCGTCCTCGGCTCGATGTGCTTCCCCTCCTTCCCGCAATTCTGCGGCCAGCTCTTCGCCCGGACCGAGGACAAGGACGTCGCCCTGGCCATGCTGCAGGCCTACAACGACTGGCACATCGAGGGCTGGTGCGGGGCCGCCCCCGGCCGCTTCATCCCGCTCTCCCTGCCGGCAATCTGGGATCCCCATCTGGCCGCGGACGGAGGTCCGGAGGGTGGCGAAGAAGGGCTGCCACGCGGTGACCTTCTCGGAGAACCCGGAGAAGCTCGGCTGGCCGAGCTTCCATTCCGACCACTGGGACCCGTTCTGGCAGGCCTGCTCGGAAGAGGGCACCGTCGCCTGCCTGCACATCGGCTCCTCCTCCCAGCTGGTCATCACCTCGGTCGAGGCGCCGATCGACGTCCTCATCACCCTCCAGCCGATGAACGTCGTCCAGGCCGCGGCCGACCTCCTCTGGTCTCCCGTCCTGCGCAAGTTCCCCGATCTGCGTATCGCCCTCTCCGAGGGCGGGATCGGGTGGATCCCCTACTTCCTCGAGCGGGCCGACTACGTCTACCAGCACCACAAGGCCTGGACCGGGCAGGACTTCGGCGACGTCCTGCCCAGCCAGATGTTCAAGGAGCGGATCATCACCTGCTTCATCGACGACGCCTTCGGCGTGGCCAACCGGCACTACCTCAACATGGACAACATCACCTGGGAATGCGACTACCCCCACTCCGACTCGACCTGGCCCCAGGCGCCCGAAATGGCCATGAAATACCTCGAGGGGGTGCCCGACGACGAGGTGAACAAGATCACCCACCTCAACGCCATGCGCCATTTCTCCTACGACCCCTTCAGCGTGCGGCCCCGGGACAAGTGCACGGTGGCCGCCCTACGGGCCGAGGCAGGCGACGTCGACCTGTCCATCATGCGCCGCTCCTCGGGAGCGAGCGGTCCGAAGGACACCTCGATCAACGCTCTGAGCAACTTCAACAAGTCGTCCGAGGACGACTGACCGAGCCGACAGCGCACCCAACCAACTAGACAAGCCAGACAGAGCCGTGCCCATCCACTACCGCGTCGGCGACGACCATGTCGCCCGCATCACCGTTGACCGTCCCGAGGCGAAGAACGCCATGGACATGGAGCACTTCTTCCAGCTCCGGTCGGCCTGGGACCGCTTCGACGACGACGCGGAGGCCTGGATCGCCATCATCACCGGGGTGGGTGACTCGTTCCTGGTCGGGGCGGACCTCAAGACCTACATCCCCCAGATCACCGAGCACCAGAAGAAGATCGCCGCCGGCGAGGTCTCGGACCTCGGCGGCTACCAGCTCGACGACGGGGTCAAGGCGGTGCTGCGCGGCGTCAAGCTGTACAAGCCGATCATCGCCGCCGTCAACGGCACCTGCGTGGCCGGCGGGATGGAGATGCTGGGCGGCTGCGACATCCGGGTCGCCGCCGATACCGCCACCTTCGGCGTGCTCGAGCCCAAGCGCGGGCTGTTCGCCGGCGGGGGTACGACGGTCCGGCTCCCCCGCCAGGTCCCGTTCCCGGCGGCCATGGAGTTCCTCCTGTGCGCCGACCGGATCGACGCAGCCCGGGCCTTCGAGATGGGCCTCCTCAACGAGGTGACCTCGCCGGACAGGCTGATGGAGCGGGCCGACGACTACGCCGGCGCGTATCCTCGCCAACGGCCCGCTCGCCGTGCGCAAGACCAAGGAGTCGGTCCTGCGGGGCCTGGCCACCGACATGCGGGAGGCCTATCGCATCGAGTCGGAGCTGGCCGCCGAGGTCTTCGGCAGCGAGGACGCCAAGGAAGGGCCCAAGGCCTTCGCCGAGAAGCGTCCGCCGGCCTGGGTGGGCCGCTAGGCCCACACCCCCGAGATGGCAGCCTGACACAGCTGTCAGCCTCAGGCGGACTTGGCTATCCTGACCGCATGGGCCTCCTCGACGACCGGGTTGCCATCGTGACCGGAGCCGGTCGGGGGATCGGGCGACAGGTCTGTCTCTGCCTGGCATCCGAGGGGGCGAAGGTGGTCGTGAACGACATCGGGGTCGGGCTCGACGGCCGGAGCAGCGACGGCGGGGACGCCGATCCCGCCTCCCAGGTGCGGGACGAGATCGTCTCCTCGGGAGGGCAGGCCGTGGTGAGCCACGACTCGGTGAGCGACTTCGAAGCTGCCGGGCGGATGGTGGACACCGCCCTCGACGCCTTCGGGACCGTCGACGTCCTGGTGAACAACGCCGGGATCGTGCGCGACCGATCCCTGCTCAAGATGGCCGAGGAGGACTACGACTCGGTCGTGGCCGTCCATCAGAAGGGCACCTTCAACGCCACCCGGCACGCCGCACCCCACATGAAAGAGCGCGGGTACGGGCGCATCGTGAACATGACCTCGTCAGCCGGCCTCCGGGGAAACTTCGGACAGACCAACTACGGCGCGGCCAAGGCCGCCATCATGGGGATGACGTTCGTGTGGGCCGTCGAGCTCAACAAGTACGGGATCACCGTCAACGCCGTCGCCCCGTCGGGGTTCACCCGTATGACCGAGGGCCTCTACCGGGGCGAGGAACCCCCGGCCAACGAGGACCCGGCCCTCAACGCGCCGTTGGTGGCCTTCCTCGCCTCGGAAGCCGCCTCGTTCGTGAACGGCCAGGTGCTCGGCCGGACCGGCTACGCCTACACCCTGTTCCAGACACCGCGTCAGATCGCCGCCATGTGGCGGGAGGGCGGATGGACGCCCGAGGAGGTGGCCACCCACTTCCACGAGGTGCTCGGCCAGCACCTCCAGCCGGTGGGCATGCCCAGCCACCCGTTGCTCGGCAAACGCGACTGAACCGGCCCCGGCGGGCTCAGGTCGTCTCGACCACTGGCGGGGTTCCGCTGAACCGGTCCTGGAGCTCGTGCTTCAACACCTTGCCCGCCGGGTTGCGGGGCAGCTGGTCCACGAATTCCCACCGTCTCGGCACTTTGTAGGCGGCCAGGGTCTCGAGGCAGTGCCGGCGCAGCCCGTCGGCGTCGACGTCCGAGCCCGGGCGCAGCACCACCACCGCGGCCAGGTCCTCCCCCAGGACGTCATGGGGCACCCCGATGACCGCTACCTCGGCCACGCCCGGGTGGGTGAGGATCACGTACTCGACGTCCACGGCGTAGATGTTCGACCCGCCCCGGATGATGACGTCCTTGGCCCGTCCCCCGATGTAGAGGTAGCCGTCGTCATCGAGCCGGCCGATGTCACCGGTGCGCAGCCAACCGTCGACCCAGGTTTCGGCGGTGGCCTCGGGGTCCTCGAAGTACTCACGCTGGCGACCGGGGATCCGCAGCTCGATCTCGCCGTACTCGCCGGGAGGGACTTGGTGGCCGTCCCCGTCGACGACAGCGGACCTTGGCCGGGGGAAGGGGCTTGCCCACCGACCCGGGACGCAGCACGGCCTCTCCTTTCGGCATCAGGCAGTAGACCGACCCGGCCTCGGTCATCCCGTAGTTGTTGGACACGACGGCATCGGGCATTCGCGTCCTGCAGCCGGTCGATGGCCGACGGTGCCAACGGCGCGCTGCCGACCGAGCAGAGCTTCACCGACGAGAAGTCGGTCCGGTCGAATCGAGGGTGCCCGAGCAGCAACTGGACCATGGCCGGCACCAGGAAGACCGCCTCGGGGGCGTCCGACTCCACGAAGTCGAGCCACTCGTCCGCATCGAAACGGGGCTGGTACACACAGGTCATGCCCAGCTTCATCGGGGCGTAGACGAAGGCCAAGCCGGCGAAGGTGGTCAGCGGGCTGGCGTGCAGCCAAAGGCTCCCGCTCCACACGGGTGCGGAGTTGGGGACGGTCGAGGCGTTGACGTGCCGGACGGCCACTCCCTTCGGTCGGCCGGTCGTGCCCGAGGTGAACATGATGTCGGCGAGGTCGTCCGCGTCGAGGCGGGCCCGGAAGGGCGATGCGTCGGCGTCGAGAGCCTCGTCCCAGGGAAGGTAGCCGGGGCCGTTCTCCACCCTCCGAGACCCCGTCGGAGGCCGTCCGTCCGGCGAGGCGTCGATGACCAGGCGGAGCGACGGCGAAGGAGGCGTGCTCTCGTCCGGCCCGGCCATGGCGTTCGCCACCCGTTCGCCATCGACGATCATCGCCACCACCCGGGCGTGGTCGACCATGTGCGCCACCTCGGACGGGGCCAGCCTCGGGTCGAAGGGCACGGCCACGGCTCCGGCCTTGTGGATGCCGGCGTAGGCGATGACCCACCGCAGGGCGTTGCCCACCTCCAACTGGATGGCGACCCGGGCGCCGTGGGCCACCCCGAGGGAGGTGAGCCCTCGGGCCAGGCGGTTGGCCTGGCCGTCCCACTGGGCGAACGTCAGCTGCCCGCGGCCGAGGACCCGGTAGCCGATCTCGTCGGGATACTCGGCGGCCATGGCCGCCAGCTGGTCCACCTGGACGACCGAACGGTCACCGTCGCCGGTCACTGAACTCCACCTGCCTGGTCCTCCCCTGTCCTCACCACGGCCTCGTCCCCAGGCCCGGGCCTCCGTCGGGCTGCCACTCGACCTCAACCGAGGGCACGGCGCAGGAATCCGACCATACCAATGGCTGTCAAGGCGGCAAATGAGCCGACGGCCACCACGAAGCAGACCCAGGTCTGCATATGGGGCACGCTCGGTGCCATCAACCCGCGGAGCCCCTCGCTGACATAGGTCATGGGGTTGAGGGCCGAGACCACCTGGAACCACCGGATGTGGGCCAACGACGGCCAGGGGTACTGGCTGGAACCGGTGAACAGCAGCGGGGTCAGCACCAGGGCGAAGGTCACATTGATGCGGTTGGGGGACACGAACGTCCCGAGCACCATGCCCATGGCCGCGCCCAGCAGGGCGCCGAGCACGGTCATCACCACGACTCCGGCGGCCGCGCCGGCGGTCCAGGGGATGGAGCCGAGCAACCAGACGCCGATGGGGAACATCACTGCCGCGGCGATCGTGCCGCGCATGGCCGAGACCACCACCTTCTCGAGGGCCACCGCTCCGATGGGAAGCGGAGCCAGCAGCCGGTCCTCGATCTCATTGCTGTAGGAGAATTCGATGACCAGCGGGAGGGCGGTGGATTGGAGTCCGGTGAGGACGGCGGCCAGCGCCACCAGCCCCGGGAAGAGCACGTCGACGTAGCCGGGCCGGGCGTAGCCCAGCTGGGTGAGGACCTTGCCGAACACGAACAACAGGAACAGAGGCTGGAGGATCACCTGGGCGAGGAAGATGGGGAACTCCCGCCCGGTGACGTAGAGGTCACGGCGCAGGATGGCCACCCATGTCTGCCACGGGCTCCAGGGACGGCGATCGGGGGAGCCGGCCACGACCGGGTCCCGACTGGGGTCGGTCATCGCAGCGACCGGCCGGTGAGATGGATGAACACGTCCTCGAGGGTCGGCTCCCCCAGGCGGACGTCGACCAGCCGGGCGCCGGCACCGTGGATGCGCTGCGCCACCAGCGCCACCAGCGAGGCCGGGTCGACCTGCACGTAGACCCGGAAGCGCCAGCCGCTCTCGGCCGGATCCTCGAGCACCTCCACCCGCTCGGCCGGGTCCAGCCCGGCCAGCGCCGCCTGCACGCCGGAGGCCTGGGTGGCGGTCACCGGCTCGACCAGGCAATCGAGCGTGCGTTCGCCGGCCATGTCCCTGACCAGGGCCTCGGGGGTGTCAAGGGCCAGCAGCTTGCCGTGGTCGATGATCGCCACCCGGTCGCTCAGCGTGGCCGCCTCCTCCATGTCGTGGGTGGTGATCACCACCGTGGTCCCCTCCGACCGCAGCTGGGCCACCCGGTCCCAGGTGAAGAGCCTGGCCGCCGGGTCGAGGCCGGTCGACGGTTCGTCGAGGAACAACACGGTCGGCTCGTGCATGAGGGCACGGGCGATCATCATGCGCTGGATCTGGCCGCCCGAGAAGTCGTCGGGCTTCCCGTCCTGCCGCTCGGCCAGACCGAACTGGGCCAGCAGGACATCGGCCCTCGCCCGGCGGACCGCCCTCGGCACGCCGTGGTAGCTGGCATGGAAAAGGAGGTTCTGGCGCACGGAGAGCGAACGATCGAGGTTGTTCTGCTGGGGCACGACGCCGAGCAACCGCCGGGCAGCCACCGGGTCGGTGGCCACGTCCACTCCTGCCACTCGAGCCCGGCCGGCGGTCGGTCGGATCCGGGTGGTCAAGATGCCGATGGTCGTGGTCTTGCCGGCGCCGTTGGGGCCGAGGAAGCCGAACACCTCACCCCGCCGCACCCGGAAGCTCACCCCGCCCACCGAGTCGACCGGTGCCCTCGGGTACCGCTTGACCAGGTCGGCAACCTCGACCGCCGCCTCGCCATCCCAGTTGTCGACCACCATCACACCGTCTCTCGTGCGCTCTGCTCCACTCCGTACGCCCCGTGACGAGTCCGCGCCGGCCCGGGGACACGTAGAAGAAGGAGGCGAGTGCCACCGGCGCGCTCACGCGGACCCACGATCTCCCAGCACCGCAGACCCTGACACGGTTATCATACAAAGCACGCCGGGGCCGGCGTCGATTACCTTGCGTCAGGACCGGCCCCAACGGGGGCTTGTCCGAGGGCAAGATACAGAGACCGCAACCGACATGTTGCGCAAGAGCATTGGGGGATGGATGCGATACCGCAGAAGTGGTGCCAAGGTCCGAATTGCGCTGATTGGTGGTGCAATGATCGGTGCGCTGGTCTTGGCCGGCTGCTCGAGCTCGTCGAGCAGTCCCACGACGACGGCAGGCACGACGGCCACGACCTCCGGCTCCTCGAGCACCAACGCCGCGTCGGGCAGCGTGATCAAGATCGGTGCCATCTCCACCCTCACCGGCCCGATCTCCTCCGACTTCGCATCCTTCGTGCCCGGCATCCAGGCCTACCTCAAGGTGCTCAACGCCAGCGGCGGGGTCAACGGCCACCCGATCCAGCTGGCCTACAACCTCGACGACGGCGGAAGCCCGACCACCTTCACCCAGCTGGCCCACACCCTCATCCAGCAGGACAACGCCTTCGCCGTGTTCACCTCGACGTTCTGGTTCACTCCGAACCTCTTCGTCCAGTCCAACGTCCCAACCTTCGGTTACAACGTGAGCGGAAACTGGGCCCCCCAGCCGAACCTGTTCGCCGCGGGCGGGTCGACCCAGGACTACAACTACACGGCCCCCGCTCCCGCCTACCTGATCCATCAGCTCAAGGCCAAGTCGGTGGCAATCATCAGCTACGGCCCAGCCATCTCGTCGTCGTACGACGCCTGCAACGGCGCTGCCCAGCAGCTGTCGGCGGGAGGGATCAACGTGGGCTACACCGATCTCGCCGCCCAGCTCGGCGGGGACTTCTCCGCGGCCGTGCAGAAGATGCAGCAAGCCGGCACCGACTTCGTGATGACCTGCATGCAGGGCTCCGACAACATCACGATGTCCCGGGCCCTCCACCAGTACGGGCTCAACATCCACCAGCTCTGGCTCAACGGCTACGACAACTCGCTGCTCGCCCAGTACGGCAACCTCATGGACGGGGTCTATTTCAACATCAACGGCAACGTCCCCTTCCAGGCACCCAAGACGTTCCCCGGTAAGTATCCCGGCATGGCCAACTACCTGGCCAGCATGGCCAAGTACGAACCCAAGTACCAGTACGACGACGTGGCCATCCAGGGATGGCAGTCGGCCGACCTGCTGGCCACGGGCATCAAGAACACGTTGAACGCCGGCCTGCCCCTGACCCAGGCCAACGTCATCAACCAGATCAACAAGATCACCAACTACACCGCCAACGGGCTGACGACGGTCACGAACTGGACGACGGCCCACGACCTCACCCAGCAGTCCTTCCCGATCTGCTCGGCCTTCGTAAAGGTCCAGGGCACCCAATTCGTCCCGGCGGTCGCCGCACCACCCCAGACCATCCTGTGCTTCAACAAGGTCGTGAACCTCAAGAACCCCGCCCTCGCCACGCCGCAGCCCGGGACACCCGGTACGTGACCGGACGGGCGCCAGGGCAGGGGAAGCAGTAGGGGCGTCGGGAGGTGCAGCACTTCCTCGGCTTCGCCATCCCCGGTGTGCCCTACGGGTGCACCTACGCCATTGTGGCGGTCGGGTTGGTGCTCACCTACCAGGCGACCGGCGTCTTCAACTTCGCCTTCGGCGCCCAGGCCTACACCTCCGCCTTCGTCTACACCAAGCTGGTCCAGAACGAGAACCTGCCGATCTGGCTGGCCTTCGTCATCTCGGTGGTGGTACTGGCCCCGCTCCTCGGGTTGGCCTTCGACCACTTCCTCTTCCGGAAGATACCGAACACCAACACCACGGCGAAGCTGGTCACCGGCATCAGCCTCTTCGTCGGGATCCCGTTCCTGCTTCCCGTGCTCTTCGGCGCCCAGAACCTCTACAACTCGCCGAGCATCCTCTTCGACCCGAACATCGTCTACCTCCACATTCTCGGGACGCCGATCAACGGCATCTACCTGAGCACGATGGTCGTCACCGCCGGAGTGCTAGTCGCGCCTGGTGATCCTCATGCGGTTCACCAACCTCGGCCTGCAGATGCGCGGTGCGGTCGAGAGCCGGCGCCTCGTCGCCCTCGACGGGGTCAACGCTGGAGCAGTGGTGGCCACCGCCTGGGCCGTCTCGAGCTTCATGGCCGGGCTTGCCGGAGTCATGCTGGCCCCGCTCTACAACCAGCTCCAGTTCGACGACTACGCCACCCTGCTGGTGGCGGCCTTCGCCGCCGCCGCCTGGGCCTCGCTCCGCTCCCTGCCGATCGCCGCCCTGGTCGGGATCCTCATGGGCGTGGCCGACACCGTGCTCCAGGGATACCTGCCGGCGAGCAGCACATTGTCGTCCGCCGTCATCCCCTCGCTGCCCTTCATCGTGCTGGTGGGTGCTTTGCTGCTCGTCCCCGGCATGCGGCGCCTGGACGACTCGAAGGATCCTCTGGCCTCGGTCGACCCACCACCGCCCCCCACCACCGCCACGCTTCGAGCGCCCCAGCTGAGCCGCATCATCCGCCCGGCCTGGTACGTGTTGCTGGCCGCCTTCTGCCTGTCCATGCTCACCTGGATCCCCCAGACCTGGGAGAGCGTGTTCAACGAGGGCCTCGCCTTCTCGACCGTCTTCTTGTCCATCACGCTGATCACCGGCATGGGTGGGCAGCTCTCGCTGTGCCAGGCAACGCTCGCCGGGGTCGGAGCGTTCACCGCCGCACAACTGGCGAACCACCTGGGCCTCAGCCTGCTGGTCGGAGGCATCGTGGGGGCGGTGCTGGCCGCGGTGGTCGCCGTGGTGTTGGCGCTGCTGTCACTACGGCTGAAAGGGCTGGGGCTCGCCCTCATGACCATCGCCGCCGCCCTCTTCTTCGACAACTCCGTCTTCACCCAGGGAACCATCAGCAACGGCCACGCCCTCAGCGTCGAGTCGAAATGGGTCGGCCTCGGGCTGTTCAATCCCAACGGCCACAACCTCTTCATCCTCGAGATGGTGGTCCTGGTGATCTGCACCCTCGGCGTGCTCCTGGTGCGCAACGGCACCACCGGCCGCTACCTGGCCGCCATGCGGGGCAGCGAGACGGCCGCCGCCGGCCTCGGCATCAACCTCACCTGGCAGCGCATCCTCATTTTCGCCCTGTCCGGGGCGGTTGCCGGCATCGGCGGAACGATGCTCGTCATCCAACAGGAGTCGGTGAACGCCTCCCAGTTCCTCTACGCCCTCTCGCTGGCCTTCGTGGTCATCGTGGTCACCACCGGGGTGAGCACCGTCGAAGGGGCCATTCAGGGGGGCATCGGCTTCGTGGTCATCCAGCAGCTGCTCACCTACCTGCCGCCCCGCTTCGGTGGCAACAGCCTGACCATCGTCCTGTTCGCCTTCGGCGCCCTCACCTATGCCGCCCATCCCGAGGGCATCCTCGAGTACCAGAAGCGCCGGTGGACACTGCGCTTCGAGCGGTTGCTGTTCGGTGACCCGGACGCGTCCGCCATGGCGTCGCCGGCCACCCTCGGGCCACCGACGTCGCCCGGGTCGGGTCCAGGCCGAAGCCCCTCAGCCGTGAGCAACGTGACGCTGGACATCTCGGCCGGCGAACTACCGCGCCGAGCGGAACGATGAGCAACGAGTCTTGGAACGCGGCGAGAAGTGGCTCAGCCCACAAGGGAAGCGGGCAGCCGCTCCTCCAGGTCACCGACGTATCCAAGTCGTTCGGGGGGATCGCCGCCGTCAACAGCATGAGCCTTACCGTCTCTGCCGGGGAGAGCGTTGGACTGGTCGGGCCCAACGGCGCCGGGAAGACCACGCTGTTCAATTGCATCTGCGGGCAGCTGCGCCCCGAGCAGGGGCGGGTCGAGCTGTCCGGCACCGTCATCGACGGCCTCCCGGTCTACCGCCGGGCCAGGCTCGGGATCGGACGGACCTACCAGCGGGTCGAGGTCTTCCCCGACATGACCGTCCGGGAGCACCTCCTGGTCGCCGAGCGGGCCCGTCGGGGGGACGGACGGCTGTGGCAGCGACCTCTGCAACCTGAGCCGGCCTACCCCCGACGAGATGGCCCGGGTCGACAACGTGCTCGAGCTCATCGGGATCGGCGAACGGGCCGACACCCCGGTAAGCGCCCTGGGACTCGGGTTGTGTCGCCTCGTCGAGCTGGCCCGCGCCCTCGTCGGCGAACCGGTCTTGCTGCTGGCCGACGAGCCCTCCTCGGGACTCGACGTGGAGGAGACCAAAGAGCTAGCCCACGTGCTGCGCACACTCCAGCAGGAACACGGCATGGCTGTCCTTCTCGTCGAGCACGACCTCACCATGGTCGGTGCCGTCGTGGACCGCGCCGTCGTGATGGACCTCGGCTCGCTGGTGGCCGAGGGCACCTTCGACGAGGTGATGACCGACCCTCGGGTGCGCGATGCCTATCTAGGGACGAGCGCATGACCATCGACGCTGGCACCACCAGTCCCAACGGCAGCCGTCCCGGGGTCGCCAATGCCGCGCCTGCCCTCGAAGTGGACCACGTGTGCGCAGCGTACGGTCCCTACCGGGCCCTGTTCGACATCTCCTTCTCGGTCCCGGCCGGAGGCATCACCGCGCTGCTCGGCTCCAACGGCGCCGGTAAGTCGACCGTCGCCCGGGTGGTCAGCGGGCTCATGCCGAGCACCGAGGGCTCGATCCGCGTCAGTGGAACCGACATAACCGGCGATCCCGCCTACCGGATCGCTCGGGTCGGGATGGCTCACGTGCCCGAAGGCCGCGGGATCTTCTCCAATCTCAATGTGGAGGAGAACCTGGTACTCGCCTTCCGTCAGCGACTGGGACGAAAGAAGGTGAACGAGGCGCTGGCTCAGGCCTATGGAGCCTTTCCCATCCTCGGCGAGCGCCGCAAGCAGCGAGGCGGCACGCTTTCGGGGGGACAGCAACGACTCCTGTCGCTGGCCAAGGTACTGATGGCACCACCCAAGCTGTTCGTGGCCGACGAGCTTTCGCTCGGCCTCGCCCCCGTGGTGATCGAGACCGTCTACGAGGGCCTGCGGAGGATCAACCGGGCGGGCACCGCCCTGCTCGTCGTCGAGCAACAGGTCGACCGGGCCGTCGAGCTGGCCCAAGAGGCGGTGATCCTCGAGCACGGCACGGTGGCCTACGCCGGACCGGCAGCGGGAGCCAAGCGTGCCATGGAACAACTGCTGGCCAGCCGGACCGTCGGACCCGCCGGGACACAGGTCATGGACTCGCTG
The DNA here is from genome assembly GCA_963727075.1 of uncultured Acidimicrobiales bacterium. GTDB lineage: Bacteria > Actinomycetota > Acidimicrobiia > Acidimicrobiales > RAAP-2 > Bog-756. The sequence goes on along the minus strand of CAVSET010000006.1, from coordinate 234,340 downwards.
CGCCGCCTGGGCGGCCCACCGACCAGCTGAACAGCTGAGCAACTGAGCAATGGCCCCCGACGCCGAAAAGGGACGGACCAGGACGGATCAGAGCGCATCGGCATCCAAACCGGAGGCCCCCGTCGGCGAGCCGGCCAGCAAACGAGCCCTGCGCAGCCAAGGCAAGGAGACCATGCGGCGGCTGCTCGACGCGGCCATGGAGGCGATCGACGAGCGGGGCTACCACAGCACGCGGGTCAAGGACGTAGTCGACATCGCCAACACGTCCCACGGCACGTTCTACCTCTACTTCTCGAACAAGGAAGACCTGGTGCGAGCGCTCACCATCGAGGCGACCGCCGAGGCATCGCGCCTATACGGTGCGGTGACCGACGCCGGCAACGCCATCGACATCGAGAGCTGGGACAACCTTCGCCAGTGGATCGGCGACTATTCGGCCCTCTGGTCCCGTTACGCACCCCTGTTCCGCTCGTGGATCGACCTCGCCTCGGTCGACCGGGCCGTCGTCGATCAGACCCGGACGATGGTCGCCGCCCACATCGACGCCATGGCCTCGCGAATCTCCTCCTCCGGGCCCACCGGCGACCTCGACCCAGGAGTGGCCGGTTTGGCCGTCATCGCCATGCTCGACCGGTTCCATCTGATGTCGGAGTTCATGGGCACGCCGGTGGACGACGCTGCGCTGGACACGCTCACGACGATGGTCCACCGGGCCCTGTTCCCCGCCGTGGAGCGGAAGTAGTCGGCCCTTCGGATCGGAGCGGGGTTCGAGGGGGTTCCGGGGTATTCCAGGACCTTTCACGACAGCCACCTCCGATCGGTAGTCCCGGCAGACATCTTGTCCGATCGGTCATGGGTGATGTCAGACCAGCGACTATCCCTATGTGCCGCTCAGGGGCAGGCTAGGTGTCGCACCTACCCGGCGGTCGGGGGCACTCAGGTCCGGTTGATGGGCAATAGTCGTAACCATGGGCTCGGAACCGCACCCCAATGTTGAACTTGAAGTACCGGGGGTTCTGTTCCGCCAGTACCTGATCGGTCGAGCTGGAGTGCGTTGATGTGTTCGAGGTGCCCTTCTGGGCCATGCTCCACGGTATTCACTCGGCTCAGTTGGGCACCCGCCTTCGCTTGGGTGAATCAAGGTCACCGATCCTTCTGTTTACCGAGCGCCAGGACGACCTTTTGACGGGGCTGGAGGCACACGGTGTGGCCGTCAATCGGAAACCCATCAAGCTGAACCCGATGCTGATCGGTCGGAAATAGCCGGCATGGCGGCCGCACTCTGATCTCATCCGGGACCACTGTCGCCAAGGTGTCGTTCAGCCACGGTCAATAACCGACTCACTCCCGGTGTTCGGGGACACCCCCCAGAACGCCGTCGAGAGGCACAGGATCTTGCCGATAATTGGCTAGCACTCGCGGGCCGAGAGTGCTAATAATTGATGCGTCACCGCCATTTGGCGGCGCGAGAGCTACCAAAGTCTTGCTCGTAGGAGGTGATGATCATGGCTCTAGTGCATAGTGATCCGTTCAGGGACGTTGACCGGCTGTTCCAGCAGCTCTGGGGTGGGCAAACCGGAAACGGGGCCCGATCCCTGGCCATGCCGATGGACGCCTACAGGAAGGATGACTCCTTCCTGATCCGGCTCGACCTACCCGGAGTAGCAGCCGAAGCCGTCGACTTGACGGTCGAAGACAACGTCCTGACTATCAAGGCCGACCGACCGGCTCCTCCAGCGTCGGAGGGTGTGGAATCGGTAATCGCCGAGCGGCCCTACGGGATCTTTGTCCGACAAGTATTCTTAGGCACCAATCTGGACACAGAGCACATCCGGGCGGAGTACGAGGCGGGGGTTCTCACCCTTGCAATCCCTGTGGCTGAGCACGCCAAGCCTCGCCGAATCGAAGTCACTGAAAGGGCTGACCGCCAGCAACTGTCAGCCTGAACGCCGCGCTGACCACGCTCCGGACGACGACCGACAAGCGGCCGCTCTCAAGCGCTCACCCGCTTCCGATCAGCGTTCGGGGCTGGCTTCAGCCGATCGCACTCAGTTGGGTGCTCCAGGAGCGATCGCATCATGACTGTCACTACTTCCTCGGTTAAGCGGGCCTTAGTTGACTTCCTCCGTGAGGAGGCCCCGCGGGAGTACGAGCGGTTGCAGTCCATCAGTGACCTGGTCTCAGCTCCACCTGATGTGGCCGCCGACCGTTCGGATCTGAGCCCAGCCTCGTACGCACGATGGCTCCGCGGTGTCTTTGGTCTCTTTGCAACTTGAGCCAGCCGACTGCACGTCGCCCACACGCCGTTTAGCCATGTTCGATTTGCAGCTCCTTCTTGCCCGAGGCGAAATGCTGGGTCTTTTCAGACGGACAGGGATAGGACGATCCGGAGACTTCCGCGCGCGACCCTGCATCTCCACATAACGAACGCTAGAAGGAATGTTGAGATCAGCATGCCGAGGTCGACAGCTGCCATGAACGTCTCCGAAGGCGGAATCAGCTCACTGGGACTTTCGGATTCGTCGTCACGGTTCCCAACCATTCTTCTTGCAGTACCCGCGGTGTGAGTCGTGAAACGGAATGTTTGTGGGAGCCGACGACGGGTAAAGCTGGATTCCGTCCAACTCGAGGAGGGGTTGAGAGATGGTTGGTGGACTTGTAGCAAGCATTGTGGCCTTCGCAGTGGGTGCAGTTCTGGATTTTGCCCTTACGGTCAGTCCCGATCAGCACGGATTCAATGTCCACACTGTCGGGATCATTCTGATGATCGTCGGGGTGGTAGGAGCCGTGTTGTCACTCATCGGCTTGATGGGCACCGGCTTTCGTCGGCACCGCACGGTCGTCGACGATGGACGAGGGAACGTAGTGCGTCGGGACGATACCTACATCTAGAAAGGAATTTGGAAATGCTCATCCTGTTGGCGTTCTTAGCTGGTCGTGCTGTTTGCCGGCCTCGGGTTCGCGCTTCACGCGCTCTGGCTGGTGGCTGCGGTCTTGCTGGTGTTGTGGCTGATCGGATTTGCTCTCGGTCGAGGCGAAGGTGCTGGGAGACACGGCTTCTACCGCTGGTAGCGGTTTGCAGTCTCGGATATCGAACGTTCGTACGACACAAGGAGGAAAAGTGGGAATCGCTGACAAGGCAAAGGACAAGGCACAGGCTGCCAAGGGTGACGTCAAAGACAAGGTCGGTAAGGCCACCGACGACAGGTCGATGCAGGCAAAGGGTAAGGCCGACAAGGCCTCGGGAAACCTGAAGCAGGCCGGTGAGAAAGTGAAGGACGCTCTGTAGTTCGGCTCTAACCGCGATTGGGGCCCCGGTTTCTGCCGGGGCCTCTTTCGCGTCCCATGGGTGTAGTGGCCGCCTAAGCGGGTATTGGGGTAGCTATGGATGAGCCCCAAGCCCCGTGCCTCCATTGTGGCAGGAAGGCGTGGGGCGTCATCTTCCATTGATGGAAATGGTATGGCCGGACTGCGGGGAGCATCTACTCCAGAAAACGACGAAAGCTGAATCTGATTTGCACCCGGAGGCGGTCAAGAACTTGTAGTCTCCGGCACGTTCGCCTAGTCCAAGTCCAAACCGAAGTCGGAGGGCGGTTTCACCGAACCGAGTGGGAGCGGACGGGATGCCGAATGACGAAGAACCAGCCGACGGCCGGCCGGTTCAGGCGCGGAATGACCCAGGCCGTCACGAATCCGAAGAGGAGCGCCAAGACCGAAACCTGCTGGAGCTCCTTCAGGAGCTCCGAGTGGCCGGCATCGGTATTCAGGTGCTCTTCGGGTTCTTGCTATCACTGCCGTTCACCATGAGATTCGGCACATTGGATTACGCGCAACGACATCTCTACATCGCGACCCTCGTCCTCGCGGCCGTGGCCATCGGGCTGCTGTCCGCTCCTGTTGCCTACCATCGCCTCGTGTTCCGCCAGCACAAGAAAGCTCGACTCCTCCGTGTCGCCAACGGCATGGCGTTGGCCGGGATGGCGGTGGTAGGGCTGGCCATTTCCTCCGCGGTGCTACTTGTCACCGGTGTGGTCCTGAGAGGCGTCGCCGTACCAGTGATCTCAGCCTCGGTCGTAGGAATGTTCTTTGTCCTATGGTTCTTGGTGCCGCTGGTATCGGGTCGATTCGGTGAGCGCGACCACGGCTAGCCCGAGCCCAGTCGGCAGGGAGTCGCACAGCCAGCGGGAAGAGGGTCTGGTCTCTCTCTGTTCTCGGTCATTACCGCCGGAACGGGTTTCACTCCATTCGGTTGAGGGAAGGAAATGCGTCAGCACGTGCATGGAGCGCCGGCTACACGCAACTGGCTGGCAGGACGAGGAAGGAGACCAATGTCTCGAGCCGATTGGAATCGCAAGCGGGAGCGCCAGTACGACCACATCAAGGAAGGCTTAGTCGATCGCGGCGAGCGCGAAGAAAAGGCGGATGAGATCGCGGCGCGGACCGTCAACAAGGCACGAGCTCGATCCGGCGAAGCAAGCACGGTAAGCCGCACATCCCTCGATGACATCTCGTCCGGCCGTCGTGGGGGATTGCGTTCGCACAAGGGAAGTGGTGGGAGAACTCGCGACCAGCTCTACCAGGAAGCCCGAGAGAAGCACATCAAGGGTCGGTCCACGATGTCTAAGGCCGAACTGGAGCAGGCGGTCGGCCGATGAGGCGCGCCGTCCCGTTTCCGGCCGGGCTAGCTCAGGCGAATGGATGAAGCACGCCACCCGGTTGGTTCACACGACGAGGCACCGAGGATGGCTAAGCACCCTTCTTGCCGATGAGGCTCCATCTCTGTGTGTCCCGACGAGCCGCCCAGCGACCCTTCTGGCGAATACCGTATCCGGAGCCTGGACAAAGGCAATGAGCTCGTACGATCTTCCCAGTCAGTGTGACGCCATAGAAGTCCTGGGCGAGAGTTCCGGCCCCGACGGTGACTTCAGGGCGTGCCCGACATGAGATCTGAGGGGGGAGACGGTTCTCAAATAGAGCGCGCGATGGCGGCGTTTAGCGAGCGCGTCGAGTATTCGTTGTTTGTCGTGACAACGGGCAACCAGGGAGGTGAGGTGAGCGGCTGCCTGGCAGGCTTCGTCACTCAATGTAGCATCGGGCCGCCACGCTTTCTCGTCTGCATCTCGAAGGTGAACCACACTTACTTCGTAGCAGAGCGGTCGGAGAGCCTCGCCCTTCACCTTCTCGGAACGGATCAGATTGATCTGGCTTCGCTTTTCGGCGAGCAGACAGGCGATGTTGTCTCCAAGTTCGAGCACTGTCGTTGGCATCCGGGCAGCCTCGGAGCACCCGTCCTCGAAGACTGTGCAGCGTGGGTCGAAGGCACCATCATGGAGCGCTTCGCAGTGGGCGATCACCAGGCCATCTTGATGCGTCCGGTTGACGGGGGTGGTGGGCGATACAAAGGGGTGCTCACCATCCGAGGTGCACCCTCGTTTCAACCCGGGCACCCCACGCCCGAATAGGTGGCACGTCGCCGATACCCAGCAGATAGCCCAGACCTCCGGCGGACTCGATGGCCCAGGTGCGTTTCCTGAACGGCTCGGCCCATTCGACCAACCTGCCGGTCTGCTGCTTGGTGGCCCGAAAGGTGATGGTGGCGAGCTCGGCCTCGTCGCAGTCGATGGCCACCGCGGTGTGGGTCGCCTTGTGGAGTCGATACCGTGATGACGTTCATGAGTACCTCCTGGTTCGTCGGTTAGGAACCGCCAAGGCACTCCTGATTCAGATCGCGGTGTACGTTCCTCTTTCGAGCCACTGGACGGCAAGGACCTGGTGGGGAGCTCTTCGTTCGAAAACCAGACGACATCAGCCGCCGGCAGGCACTTCGGGGGTGTGACCCCACCAGGGTCCTCTCGACGCTACGAAGTCACTGATTCTGCCAGCTCCGGCGATTGCCGTTGGGGTGACACCTGAGGGGAGCAAGGTCGGCACCGGCGTGGTGCTGAAGTTGTTGGTGGTGCCATTGCCAGCTGGCCGCTGAAATTGTTTCCCCAAACGAAGAGATCGACGGAACTTCCATCCGCAGTCGCCGACGGACCGGACGAGATCTGCACCGCAGCTACCACCCCAGCACCACAAGGGCGCCCGCGGCGCAGAATTTGAACAAGGTGCCAAGCGAGCGATTGACCATGGCAACTCTCCGGATCATTGGAGCAGCACGGACTCGCGACCCTCACGGATTGCTCCTTCCATCAGTCTGTTGTGAACCAGCCGACGGCCGTGGGGCCGAAGGTCCCAATGTGGTCCCAGTGGGCCGTGTGGGACTGTCCCCTATCGACCGTCAGCGGGATACGTCAATCCTCGCTGCCGGTTGGGTGGCGTGGTGCTCAGTCGTCCATTCATGATCGCTTCAGGTTGCGGGGCGTCCGACGAGGGGCCGGGGGTGCCAAATCGTCCGGGGCGGCAGCGATCGCATCGCGGATACGAGCCAGGGTGCACAGGAAGTCGTTGAGCTCGGTGTCGTCGATTCCTGCCGTCACCACGGTCGTGGTCTGGACGACCTCCGGGAGCAGCCGATTGAGCACGGCTTGGGCTTCCGGTGTCACGTCGACGAGGACTCGGCGGCGGTCGTCGGGGTCCGCAAGCCGTATGATGTACCCGTTGCGCTCCAATGTGTCGAGCACACTGGTCATGGTTCCGCTCGTGATGTGCATGTGGGCGCCGACTGCGCCGGCGGTCATGGGAGCTCCGTTTCCCTCGATGACGGCCAGGGCGTTGAGGGCTGCGTGCGACAGGCCGTGACGACGTGCCACCGACGCGATCAACGCCTCGGCGTGGCCTCCGACCACTTCGAGATTCCGGATGACCTGGGCAGACAACCAGGACGCACCGGGAAACTCCTTCTCGAATGCCGCGACCTCGGGTGGCGGTGCCGAGGCAGCGCCCTTGCGGGCGCCACCTCGGCTCTTTGGTGGAGACTGGCTCAGTTCAGGCCCCCACTGCGATCTCGATTCGGGGTGCACCCTTGACCCCGGATCGACCCATGGCCTCATGCAGCTCGTTGCTGCCGGCGAAAGCTTGGGCCTGCTCCAAGGTGGGAAACCGGTGCAGGACGTACACGTCCTGCTTGTCGGCCGGGTCGACCAGCACCTCGGCATCGGTGCAGCCATGCTCCTTGCGCAGCCCGCCCACGCTCTCGTACGCCGAGCGCCATGCCGCGTAGTCCTCGACCTCATGTCGAACCAGCAATGTCGCCTGTGCCATGTGTCCACCTCTCACTCGTTGGCCCGTTATCTTGAGGACCAGTATCTTGATCTCAAGATAACATGGACCACAGCGATGTCAAGGGACAGATTTGCTTGGGGCGACGATGATGGACAAACCCAACACGCCCGACCCGGGTCTCGGCTTATCTCGATCGAGCATCCCGATCTCTCGAGCAACTTGTCGCTATCGCTCTGTTATCTTGCCACCATGGCTGAGCACGTCGTCGTTCTGGGAGCGGGTTTCGGCGGCCTTGAGCTCGTTACCGGGATTTCCGAGGCGATCCCCGACAAGGTGCACATAACCCTCATCGACAAGAACGATGCCTTCATGTTTGGCTTCTCGAAGCTCGATGTGATGTTCGGGCGCCGCCAGGCATCCGAAGTGTGGAACCCGTACCGAGGCATCGACAAGCTCGGGGTTGAGTTCCGCCAAGAGACAGTGACGGCGATCGATCCCGAGAATCGCCGAGTCGTCACCGACGTCGCCACCTACGATGCTGATATCCTCGTCGTGGCACTCGGAGCCGATTATGACGTGGCGGCGACGCCGGGACTCGCGGAAGATGGATTCGAGTTCTACTCCTTCGCCGGCGCTGAGCGAGCGCGAGACGCGCTTGATGCGTTCAAAGGTGGCGCCGTCGTCGTGGGTGTGCTCGGTCCGTTCTTCAAGTGCCCCGGAGCGCCGGTCGAGACCGCCCTACTCGTGGACAACTACCTCGCTCGGCGCGGATTGCGTCAGTCGTCGACCATACATCTCGTCAATCCGATGTCCGCACCCATTCCGATCTCGCATAGAACGTCGTCAGCGCTGACAGCCATCCTCGAGGAGCATGGTATCGAGTACTGGCCCGGGTCGAAGGTGAACCGTCTCGATCCTGAGCACCACGTCGCCCATGTGGACGATGGGCGCGTGCTGCCCTACGACCTCTTCCTGGGTATCCCGGTGCATTGCGCCCCCGAGGTCGTCGACGCGTCCGAGCTCGTCCAGGACGGGTGGATCCCGGTCGATCCGGCCACCTTCGCTACGAAGTTCCCCAACGTCTATGCGATCGGTGACGTGACGAGCGCACCGGTGCCACGCGCTGGGGGGATCGCCGAGGGTGAGGCGGCGACCGTTGCCAAAGTCCTCGTTGCCAAGATCACAAACGACAGAAACCCCTTGCCATACGACGGCGCGGCGGGGTGCTATGTGGAGCTGGGCGACGACCTCGTGGGGCGGATCGATGTCAACTTCTTATCGTACGACACCCCGGTAGCAAAGTTCACCGCTCCAAGTGCCGCGCTGTCGGAGGAGAAGCAAGCGTGGGAGTCCACGCGAGTCCGTCGGTGGTTCGGACCAAACATCTCCTGACTAGTTCGAGTCTCTGAGGCCCACTGGATCTGCATCTGGTTGTGATTGGTCCCAACCACGGCATCCGATAAGTGCGCCGATACCCGAGCGGGTCCAGGTGCCCCCGAACGCCGGGTCAGTGGGACACGCTCTGACTAGCTAGTGATCGAGTGCTTGCTGTCGCGAGCGAGGCACCTCGGTTGAATCCGAAGAGAAAAGTAGCCCCGCGAGCCGACGGAGTCCGGTCGACAGCGGGTAGCCGGGTCTGCGGCGGGCTCAGTTGGGAGGTCGGTCGCCTCAGCCGAGGACCACGTCGACCGGCGTCCCGCAGGACAGCAGGTCGACACAGTCGTTGTCCTCGCGGTAGCGCAGTCCCTGCACGTTGAAGAGCCGGACCGAGTCGCTCCCGACCGGGTAGGGCCCCCAGTGCCAGGTTCCCCGATGCAGCACGATCGGCGACAGGACGGGGAGGGCGAACGCACGGATTGACGCCGTGCCGTCGGGGGAGCCGGGGTCAACGTCGGCCGGGGCCACCACGATGACCGCCGGGTGGTCCAGGGCCATCAGGGCCTGGGTATGGGTGGCATGGCGGAACAGCACCTGGCATCGGAGCCCGCTCGGGACGGTCGGCACCTCGTCCAGCGTGTGGCCGATGAGGTTGACGTGGACGTCATCCCACTCGAAGGACAAGCGTTCCTTGCCGTCGGCCGGATCGGTGTCGGCCACCGGCAGCCAGCCGAAGGGAGACCAGCCCTCCGGGGTCAGATCCTCTGGCGTGATGCGGGCGGCGAGACCCTCCACCTGTCCTCCTCTCGTGCCCGCTCGTGACCGAGTTCGACCGCGTCCGCGGGCGGCGCCGGTGCCGACGGCTGATCTAACCTGACACTGGCATCAGGCGTGAGTTCCGTGGCCCGGTCCGGGCCCGGTTGGATCCTAGTGAGTGGAGGTGGCCCCGGCTATGACCATGGACGTACGCAACATCGAGGACGCGGCACCGGTCGTCGAGCACAACGGCACCGTCCCGGTGTGGTGGATGGTCAACCCCCGCGAGCTGCGCGACATCACCCAGGGGGGGTTCCTCGAGCTGGTCAACGAATTCGAGGTGCCGGGCGGCGGCCGGGTCGAGCCCCACTCCCACCCGACCCACGAGTTCTACTACGTGCTGCGCGGGCGGGGAATCATGACCATCGGCGACGAGGACCGGCCGGTCGCCCAGGGCGACCTGGTCTACATTCCACCCGATCAAGTGCACACCCTCCGCCCGGTGAGCGACAATGCCGGCATCCACTGCTTCTGCTTCGCCATCGGCACACCGGACGCCGGCCCGATCGACTACACCCACCACTGAGTGGGCCGCGTCCTGCTGACCCGACCCCTCCCCGAGGGGTGGACAGACCCACTGGCCGCCGCCGGCCACGAGGTGGTGGTGGCCGAAGGGCCGGCCGACGACCTCCCGGCGATGATCGGCGACATCGACGGCCTGCTCTGCATGCTGACCGACCGCATCGACGCAGGGCTCTTGCGCGCCGGGGCGGGCGGGCGGCTGCGGGTGGTGAGCGTGGCCGCCGTGGGCTACGACAACATCGACGTGGCCGTGGCGGCCGACCTCGGCATCGCGGTGTGCAACACCCCCGGGATCCTCGACGAGACCACCGCCGACCTGGCCTTCCTGCTCATCCTGGCGGCCGGCCGGTTGGCCTCGGGGGCCGAGTCCGACCTCCGGGCCGGACGCTGGCAGGGATGGAGCATCACCGACCATCTCGGCCGCGACGTGCACGGCAGCTGCCTCGGCCTGGTCGGCTACGGCCGGATCGCCCAGGCCGTCGCCCGGCGGGCCGAGGGGTTCGGCATGGAGGTGCTGCACCACGCCCGGACCGACCGCGGCTACCCCGGCTACGTGGCCTCCCTCCCCGAGCTGTTGGCCCGGGCCGACACGGTGAGCCTCCACGTGCCGTTGACCCCCTCCACCCGGCACCTGATCGGGCCGGCCGAGCTGGAGCTGATGAAGCCCACCGCCGTACTGGTGAACACGGCCCGCGGCGCGGTGGTCGACGAGGTGGCCCTCAGCCGCGCCCTCGAAGAGGGCACGATCTTCGCCGCCGGTCTCGACGTCTACTCAGGGGAGCCCGCCATCGACGCCGGCCCTCCTGGCTGCCCCGCGCACCGTCCTCCTACCCCACATCGGCAGCGCCACCGTCGAGACCCGGGCGGCCATGGCCCAGATGGCCAGCCGGGCCATCTGTGACGTCCTGGCCGGAACCACTCCCGAACACCTGGTCCGGGAGTGACGCCGCCGGCTTATCAGCCCACGGCCGGGTCCACCTGCACAGGCGTGGTGTCCAGCCCCAGCAGCTCGATGGTCGTGGCGCCGGCCCGCAATGCCTCGAAGAAGCCCTGTTCCTTGGCCGTCCGGGCCCGGGCGGCGATGAGCACCTCGTCGAGTTCGGTGCCGGGCACGATGACGACGCCGTCGACGTCGGCCACCACCCAGTCCCCCAACCTGACCGGCACGCCCGCCACCGCCGTCGGGGCACCGACCGAACCCCGGCCCGTCTTGGTGGCCCCGGGGAGTGCCACCGTGGACGAGAACGCCGCGAAGCGGAGCGCCTGGAGCGCGGCCACGTCGCGCACGCCGCCGTCGATGACCAGCCCGGCCAATCCCCGCCCCTGGGCCCCGGTGGTCAACACCTCTCCCCAATAGCCGCGCCCACCCACCGCGCCCACGTCGACGACCAGGGCCGAGCCGGCCGGAGCACGAGCCACCGCCACGTGCACGGCCAGGTTGTCGCCGGGCGTGCAACGCACGGGGAACGCCGGGGCGGCCAAGGTGGCGCCGGGCCATACCGGTCGGAGCCGGGGCGGCATGGTCAGGGCACCGCTCTCCCCCAGCGTCGCCGCGCCGAGCGCGATGAGCTCGGCGGCCAGGGCACCGGCGGCCGCACGCGTGTCGGGGCCCTCCTCACCCATGTGCGATCCCTCTCATCGTTGCCCGCCCCCGTCGGTGACGGTGACGGCCATCTCGATCTCCACCGCCCCTCCCCGGGGGAGGGCAGCCACCCCGATGGCCGAGCGGGTGTGGCGCCCCGCCTCGCCGAAGAGGTCGAACAGCAGGCTACTGGCGCCGTCGACCACCGTCGGCTGCTGGTGGAAGCTCGGGTCGGAGGCCACGTAGCCGGTCAGCCAGAGCACCCGCCCCACCCGGTCGAGCGAGCCGAGGGCCACCTCCAGCACGGCGAGGCCGTTGAGGGCACAGACCGCGGCCGCGGCCCGGCCGTCCTCCAGCGACACCGTCCGGCCCAGCGTGCCCGTGCAGGTGAGCACGCCGCCGATGCGCGGCAGCTGGCCCGAGGTCCGGGCCACCCCGTCGTGGACCACCACCGCATCGAGCGGGTCGTGGGGCGGGTGGGGCCCATGCAGCTCGAGGCCCAGCTCGGCCAGCCGGGACCGGACTCGGCCGGTCGCCGTCATCGCCGGGCCGTGCCGATCACGGTGCGGGGTGCATCGGGTGGTCGGGCAGGGCGGAGTCCATCGGCATCCTCGGGGCGCAGGTCCGGGGCGGCGCCCGGCGGTCGGCCCGATGCTATCGCCGACCGGGCGTCCCTGACGCTGCCGTCAGGGATCGCCGGCGCAACCTATGATCGGCCGGTGCCCGCTCTTGACCCGGCCGGTCGACGTCCCCGGGGCGGCCGGTGAAGATCGGGATCTCGCTCGGCCAGCTGCGGCCGGACCTGTGGGCCGAGGTGACCGGCGAGGCCGACCGGCTGGGCTTCGAGTCGGTGTGGATGCCCGAGCACCTGGTCATCCCGGTGCAGCTGGCCGGCAGCCCGTTTGCGGGCTCCGACCATCCCCCCATCCCGCCCGACATCCCGGTCTTCGACGTCTTCGCCTACCTGGCCTTTCTGGCCGGCCGCACCGAGCAGATCCATTTCGGAACCCAGGTCTACAACATCGGCCTGCGCCATCCCTTCGTCGTGGCCCGGGCCGTCACCACGCTCGACGTGGTGTCGGGGGGCCGGGCCGAATTCGGCGTCGGGGCCAGCTGGTTGCGGGAGGAGTGGGAGGCGGTCGGCCTCGACTTCGCCAGCCGCGGCCGCCGGGTGGACGAGACCATCGGGGTGTGCCGGAGGCTGTGGAGCGAGCCGACGGTCGAACACCACGGGGAGTTCTTCGACTTCGGCCCAGTGATGTTCGAGCCCAAGCCGGTCCAGGCCCCGTGGCCGCCCCTCCACATCGGGGGCGACGGCGCGGCGGCGCTGCGCCGGGCCGCGCAGCTGGGTGACGGCTGGATCCCGATGAACCACACCGTCGAGCAGATCCCGGCCGCCGCCGCCCGCATTGCCCGGCTGCGCCAGGAGGCCGGCCGGCCGGGCCCGGCCGAGATCACGCTGGGCGCCGGCGCCACCGACCGGGACGGCCTGCGCCGCTATGCCGACGCTGGGGTCGGGCGGGCCCTGGTCAAGCCGTGGGGACGCAGCTCGGAGGCCCTCGAGGGCATCCGGCGCTTCGCCGACGAGGTCCTCCCCCACGTCCGCGACCATCCGGTGGCCCCTCCCGCCCCGTAGGCCCGAGGTCGGACGAGGGGTCGGACGGGGGGTCGGACGAGGGAAGGCGCAGGTCGGGGCCCATCTTGCCCGGAGGGGCGAGTTTCGGCCATGCTTCCCCGGTTCCGTCGCGCCATGGACGTGCACGGCCACTCAGAATCGGACACGGGAGGACATCATGGGAATGCTCGACGGCAAGGTGGCGATCGTCACCGGCGCGGGGAGAGGCATCGGGCGCGAGGAGGCGTTGCTGCTGGCGTCGGAGGGGGCCAAGGTGATCGTGAACGACGTCGGCGCCTCGCTGCAGGGCGAGGGTGGCGACAAGCACCCGGCCGAAGAGGTGGTCGAGCTCATCAAGTCAAGTGGCAGCGACGGCGCGGTCAACGCCTCCGACGTGAGCTCGTGGCAGGGGGCGAAGGAACTGGTCGACCAGGCCGTCGAGACCTTCGGGCAGCTCGACATCCTGGTGAACAACGCCGGCATCCTGCGCGACAAGATGAGCTTCAACATGGAGGAGTCGGACTGGGACGACGTCATCCGCGTGCACCTGAAGGGCCACTTCGCCCCCTCCCACCATGCCGCCGTCTACTGGAGGACGAGGGCCAAGGCCGGCGAGACGGTGACCGGCCGTATCGTGAACACGTCGTCGGAGGCGGGCCTGTTCGGCAACGCCGGCCAGGCCAACTACTCGGCGGCCAAGGCGGGCATCGCCTCGATGACCTGGGTGCTGGCCCGCGAGCTCCAGCGCTACGGCATCACGGTCAACTCGATCTCCCCCCGGGCCCGTACCCGCATGACCGAGAACCTCTTCGGCGAGATGGCCAAGGCCGAGGAGGGCTTCGACAAGTTCGACCCGCGCAACGTGGCCCAGCTGGTGGCCTTCCTGGCCTCCGACGAGGCGGCCGACATCAGCGGGCAGAACTTCGTCGTCTACGGCGGGGACATCTGGGCCATGGGCGGCTTCCACGTGGTGGGTGAGGTGCACCGCGACTCGATGTGGACCCCCCAGGAGCTGGCCGGTGTGAAGGGTGAGCTGTTCAAGGGCATCTCGTCGGGCGTGCCGCCGTTCAGCATCGCCTGACCCGACCGGGCGCCGGGCCGGTCCGGCGGGCCGCCGCCCGCCGGCCTGCCGATCAGGAGCGGGACGGGACCACCGCGGTGGCCTCGCCGACCACCTTCTCCTCACCGTCGGCATTGCGCAGGCGAACATCGAAGTCGACCAGGTGGTCGCCGTCCTCGGTGCGCTTGCCGGTGACCACGACCAACGTCTGCAGCTCCTCGTCGGGCCAGGTCTGCTTGGCGAAGCGCACCTGGAAGCGACGCACGTGCCCGGGACCGACGTAGTCGGTGAGGGCCGATCCGAGCAGCCCCATCGAGAACATCCCGTGGCCGAAGACGCTCGGCTGGCCGGCCGCCTTGGCCTTCACCTCGTCGTGGTGCATGGGGTTGAAGTCCCCCGACGCCCCGGCGTACATGACCAGGTCGGTCCGGTTGAGCGTGTGGGACCGCACCGGTGCCTCGTCGCCCTCGGCGACGTCTTCGAAGTAGAGCACGGTCTCACCCATCGATCAGGCCTCCCTCTGGTGTCCGTCGGCTCCGAGATAGTGCCACACTCACCGACCCGGCTCCGGATCGCGGGGCAACCCGAGCAGTCGCTCACCGATCACGTTGCGCTGCACCTCACTGGTGCCGCCGGCAATGGTCAGGCACCGGCTGTGGAGCACCCCGTGGGCCGAGACCGCGGCCTCCCCGTCGGTCACCGCGCCGTCGGGGCCGAACAGGTCGAGGCCGAACTCGTGCACCCGCTGCTCGAGCTCGGCCCCGAGCAGCTTGCCGACGCTCGACTCGGGCCCGGGCACCAGCCCACCGACCGATCGCAGCGTGGCCCGCAGGCCCAGCTGGGCGAGGGCCTGGGCCGCGGCCAGCAGGCACCCGAGCCGGTCCATGGTGACCGGGTCCTGCCACTCGGGACGGGCGGCCACCCGTTCGAGGACGGCCTCGAGCGTGCCGCCGAAGGCCGAGTCGGACGACAGGGAGACCCGCTCGTTGGCCAGCGTGGTCCGCGCCAGCCGCCACCCGCCGTTGACCTCCCCGACCACGCAGTCGTCCGGTACGAAGCAGCCGTCGAAGAACACCTCGTTGAAGAGCTCGTGGCCGGTGATCTCCCGGAGGGGCCGGACCTCGATGCCGGGTGATCGCATGTCGACCACGAAGTAGGTGATGCCCTGGTGCTTGGGGACGTCCGGGTCGGTCCGGGCCAGGCAGATGCCCATATCGGCCCGGGCCGCCACCGAGGTCCACACCTTCTGCCCGTCGAGGGACCAGCCTCCCTGCACCCGGCCGGCCCGGGTGGCGAGGGCGGCCAGGTCCGATCCCGCCCCGGGCTCGCTGAACAACTGGCACCACACCAGCTCCCCGCGGAGGGTCGGTCCGACCCAGCGCTCGACCTGGTCCGGGGTCCCGTGGGCGAGAAGGGTGGGGAGCGCCCAGGCGGCCACGGCCAGGTTGGGCCGGCGCAGTCCGGCCTCGTCGCACAGCTCGTCGATGACCAACTGCTCCACCGGACCGGCGTCGCGTCCCCAGGGGGCGGGCCAGTGGGGCGCCAGCAACCCGGTGTCGGCCAGGGCCGATCGGCGGGCGGCGGGCTCCCCGTCGGCGGCGATGGCCGCCACCACCGGGGCGAGCTCGACCCGCAGGCCCTCGGCCTCGGCCGGGAGCTCCACGGTGAGGCGTCGCCGCCACCCGTCGACCGCCCGCCGCGACGCCCCGGCCCGCAGCGGCGCGGTGCCCCCGACGAGCTGGCGCAGGGTGACGGCCCGACGGAGGTGGTGGATGTGGGCGTCGTGCTCCCAGGTGAACCCCATGCCCCCGAGGACCTGGATGGCCCCCTGGGCCGCCTCCACGTAGCCGTCGAGGGCCAGGGACCCGGCCAGGAGGACGGCCGCCCGGGCCCCCTCGTCGGCCGGCTCGGTCCCGGGCCGTTCGTGGTCGACCATGGTGGCGGCGTCCCAGGTGGACGCGGCGGCCTGCTCGACCGAGGCCAGCATGTCGGCCAACCGGTGCTTCACCCCCTGGAACTGGCCGATGGGCCGGCCGAACTGGTGTCGGGTGCGGGCGTGCTCGGCCGCCGTGTCGAGGCACCACCGGGCCCCTCCCACCGCTTCGGCCGCCGCCACCATCAGCGCCAGGTCGCGGACCCCGTCGGTGGCCACGTCGACCAGGACGCGCTCGGCGCGGGACGGTCGTCGCCCGCAGGTTCCACGCCGCCGAACGCCGGGTGGGATCGAGGGAGGGAAGGGGCATGACCGAATCGGTGTCGTCCCGCTCGAGGAGTACCCAGACCGCCGACCCCTCGATCGTGACCGGGGCGAGCACGCTGGTGACCACCGCACCGTTCGGCACCGGCCGCAACGACTCCTCGACCTGCACGCCCCCGTCAGGCGCAGGCCGGCCGGACAGCCCGGCGAGAGACCGGGCGGCACCGTCGGCCGCCCCCACCGGATAGGCCAGCGACGCCGGCGCCGACCCGTCGACCAGGCCGGGCAGGAGCGCCTTGGCCTGGTCGGAGGTGGCCCTGTCGGCCACCACGCCGGCTACCACCGCGGTGGTGGCCCACGGTCCGGGTGCCGCCGCCCACCCGAGCTCCTCGGCGGCCACGGCCAACTCGACTCAACCGGCCCCCTGCGCACCGAGTTCCTCGGGGACGTGGATCCCGAGCGTGCCCTGCGCCCCGAGGTCGGTGAAGAAGGTGGGGAGCTCGTCGGTGCCGGCGTCGAGCGCGGCCCGGGTCACCGCCGGGGGGCAGCGGGACTCGGCCCAGCCGCGGACGGCCTGGCGCAGCGCCTCGTGCTCCTCCCGGATCCCGATGGGCACGTCAGCCCCCCCGGCGGGTGGCCGGAGCCGTGGTGGTGGTGTGTGGTGGTGGTGGCCTTGTCGCTCCACGCCAGAGTGTCTAGCAGTTCCCCCGGCCAGAACAAGAACTCGTTCTAGTAACGGGCCGGCGCTCACCAGCCCTTGAAGGCCGGCGGGCGGCGCTGGGCGAAGGCCTCGAGCCCCTCGCGGCAGTCGGCGCTGCCGGTGACCACCTCCTGGGCCACCGCCTCCTCCAGAAGGGCGGTGGTCCGGTCCGTGTCGAATGCCCGATTGACCAGGTACTTGGCCACGCCGATGGCTTTGGTCGGGCCCGCGGCCAATCGGCCGGCCCACTCGGTGGTCACCGCCGAGAGCTCGTCGGTGGTCACCACCCGGTTGACCAGACCGAGCCGCTCGGCGTCCCGGGCTCGGATCGCCGTCCCCGAAGAAGCAGAGCTCCTTGGCCCGCTGCGGGCCGACCAACCGGGCCAGCAGGTAGGCGGCGCCGGCGTCGGGAGCGATCCCCGCCGCACGAACACGGCGATGAAGGTGGCGTCCTCGGCCGCCAGCACCAGGTCGCAGGCCAGGGCCAGGCTGAGCCCCCCGCCGGCGGCGGTGGCGTTCACCGCGGCGATCACGGGCTTCTCGCAGTCCAACACGGCGGTGATGAGCCGCTGCCACCCGGTGCGGATCATGCGGGACGCCTCCCCCACCGTTCGATCGGGCGCGCCAACCGGGCGGGCTGGGCCCGGGACGGGCGAGCGGAGGTCGGCCCCGGTACAGAAGCCCTTGTCGCCGGCGCCGGTGAGCACCACGGCCCGCACGGCCAGGTCGGCCGAGGCCTCGTCCAGCCAGTCGATCAGCTGCTCGCGCATCTCGGTGTCGATGGCGTTGCCCGCTTCGGGCCGGTTGAGGGTGATCCAGGCCACCCCCTCCTCGACCCGCCGGAGCACCGGGGCGGTGACCGGGCCGTCGGCCATCAGCTGCGGTGGATGATGTTCATGCGCGAGGTGCACACCGGCTCGCCGCTGTCGCGCTCGCTCCACTCCGTCTCGACCACCACGAAGGTCATGGTCCGGCCCTTGGACTCCTTGCGATAGGCGTCGGCGACCGTGCCGCGGCCGACCAGCACGTCGCCGGCGACCACCGGCCGCCGGTAGGTGAACTCCTGCTCGCCGTGGAGGATGAGCCCGCCGTTGGCCATGAGCGGCCCGAGCACCTCGGCCATGGGGTTGCCGGCCGGCGCCTCCTCGGTCTGCAGCTCGGGGAAGGCACCGAAGTTGCCCATGACGAAGGGATAGGTGGGGGGCGCCGGGATGCCGGGGAGCCCGGCCGCCTCGGCCGCCCGCAGGTCGCGGTAGACGGGGCTGTCGTCCTTCACCGCCTGGGCGAACAGGCCCAGCTGGCCCCGCTCCACCGTCACCACCGTGGTACCGGTCGGCCGGCCGATGATCTTGTTCAGGACGTCGTCGTCTGCCACTCGGGCTCCTTCCCTGTCGTCGGGCTCGCCGGTTCGGGCCGTCACGGTGACCACGCACCGGACGGGCCTCAGGATGCCCGCCCGGCACCGTATCGCGCCAGCTCCGGGCCGGCCACGACGAGAACGGCCCCCGTATACTGCGCCAACATGGGCAAGGAGGACTCGCTGCGGGTCGGCCGGGTCCTCCGGGTCCTCAACGAGTACGTGCGGCCGGCCCGACTGGGTCAGGTGTGCCGTCTCGAGGTCGGCGCCTACCACGTGCACGGGGAGCCCGTCCCGGCCGAGACGGCGTTCGCCGCCGCGTTCGAGCCGTTCGAGGTGGGGGAGGCCTGGGGGCCGGCCTGGGACACGACCTGGTTCCGTCTCGCGGGGCCGTGCCGGCCGAATGGTGCGGCCGGCAGGTTCACCTCCGGTTCGCCATCGGCAACGCCGGGGAGACCGGGTTCGGGGCCGAGGCCCTCCTCTACCGGGACGGCCAGCCCGTCCAGGGCCTGTCCCCCAATCACCGGTCCTACCTGATGTCCGGCCGGGCCGAGGGGGGCGAGCCGGTCGAGCTCTACGTCGAGGCCGCCGCCAACCCCCCGTCGCCCTTCGGGGCCAACCCCTGGCCGCTGCTCATGGCCGAGCCGCACGGGGCGCCCCTGTTCACCCTGGCCCGAGCCGACCTGTCACGTGGACCCCGCCTTCGAGGCCTTCTTCCATGACTTCCGCGTGGCGGTCGAGCTCCTCACTGGAGCTGCCCGGCCACCGAGCCTCGACGGGCCCGCCTGCTCGCCGGCCTGGAGCGCGCCGCCAACCTGCTGGCCCTCCCCGACGTGGCCGGTACCTGGCCCGAGGCGGCCAAGGTGGTGCACGAGCTCCTCGCCGAGGGGGCCTCGCCCTCCGCCCACCGGGTGAGCGCGGTGGGCCACGCCCACCTCGACACGGCGTGGCTCTGGCCCCTCCGCGAGACGGTCCGCAAGTGTGCCCGCACCTTCTCGACGGTGCTCGCCCTCATGGACCGGTACCCCGAGTACCGCTTCGTCGTCTCCCAGGCCCAGCACTCTGGCCTGGATGCGCGACCACTACCCGGGGTTGTGGGCCCGCATGAAGGCCCGGATCGCCGAGGGCCGCCTCGAGCCGACCGGGAGCATGTGGGTGGAGGCGGACTGCAACATCCCCTCGGGCGAGTCCCTGGTGCGGCAGATCGTCCACGGGAAGCGCTTCTACCTCGACGAGCTCGGGCTGGAGACCGACGACGTCTGGCTGCCGGACGTCTTCGGCTACTCGGCCGCGCTCCCCCAGATCATGCGTCTCGGCGGGGTGCGCCGGTTCCTCACCCAGAAGCTCTCGTGGAACCAGTACAACGACATGCCCCACCACACCTTCTATTGGGAGGGGATCGACGGTTCGCGGGTGTTCACCCACTTCCCACCGGCCGACACCTACGGCGGCCAGATGAGCGTGCGCGAGCTCCGCCACAGCGTGGAGAACTTCCGGGACCACGAGCACTCCAACCGATCGCTCTATCTCTTCGGGTACAGCGACGGCGGCGGGGGGCCGACCGACACCATGCTCGAGTCGGCCCGGCGCCTGGCCGACTCCGAAGGCATGCCCCGGTTGACCATGGAGGGGGCGACGGGCCTTCTTCGACCAGGCTGAGTCCGACATCGTCGACCCCGCGGTCTGGGCCGGGGAGCTCTATCTCGAGCACCACCGCGGGACCTACACCACCCAGGGCGCCACCAAGCAGGGCAACCGCCGCGGCGAGATGGCCCTCCGCGACGCCGAGCTGTGGGCGTCGCTCGCCGAGGAGGGGGACTATCCGGCCGAGGAGCTCGACGGCGCCTGGCGCACGCTCCTTCTGCACCAGTTCCACGACATCATCCCGGGCTCGGGCATCCACTGGGTGTACGAGGACACCCGACGGGACCACGCCGAGGTCGAGCGGCGGGCCGAGGCGGTGACCGGGCGCGCCCTCGCCGACCTCAGCACCGGCATCGACACCGGCGGCACCACCCATCCGGTCGTGGTGTGGAACTCCCTCTCCCACCCCCGCACCGGGCTGGTCGAGGCGGTGGTGCCCGACGGGACGACGGTCGCCCGGGACGAGCTCGGCGGCACCACACCCGTCCAGGCCCTGGGCGAGGGGCGCGCCCTGTTCCTCGCCACCGTCCCATCGTGCGGCTACGCCGTCTACGACCTGGTGACCGCCGAACCAGACCGGGCCGCGGCCCCGGTCGAGGGCGGACGGCGCCATCTGCAGAACGAGCACCTGCGGGTCGAGCTCGACGACGACGGGCTGCTGGTCTCGGTGCTCGACCGGTCGGCGGGCCGACAGGTGCTCCGCCCCGGTACCCGGGGCAACCTTCTCCAGCTGCATCCCGACTACCCCAACTTCTTCGACGCCTGGGACATCGACGCCTGGTACCGCGACCGGGTCGAGGAGGTCACCGCGGTCGACTCGGTCGAGGTGGTGGAGACCGGACCGCTGCGGGCCGCCGTCCGGGTCACCCGTTCCTTCGGGCGCTCGTCCATCGCCCAGACCTTCAGGCTCACCGCCGGCTCCCCCGCCCTCGAGGTGTCCAACGAGGTCGACTGGCACGAGGAGAACCGGCTGCTGAAGGTGGCCTTCCCGCTCGCCGTGCACAGCCCCCGGGCCACCTACGAGATCCAGTTCGGCCACGTCGAGCGGCCGACCCACGCCAACACCAGCTGGGACGCGGCCCGGTTCGAGGTCTGCGCCCACCGCTGGGCCGACTACTCCGAGCCCGGCTACGGCGCCGCCCTCCTCAACGACTGCAAGTACGGCTACGACATCCGCGCCGACGTGCTGCGGCTGTCGCTGCTGCGCGCCCCCAACTGGCCCGACCCCGAGGCCGACCGGGGCCGGCACCGCTTCACCTACCAGCTCCTCCCCCACGCCGGAGACCTGCGCACGGCCGGGGTCATCGACGCCGGCTACGACCTCAACGTGCCGCTCCGGGCGGTGCCGGCGGCCGCGGCCGGGGTCGGAGCCGGGGGGAGCCGGAGCCGCTCGTTCCTCTCGGTCGACGGGCCCAATGCCGTGCTCGAGGCGGTCAAGCGCGCCGACGACGGAAGCCGGGCGCTGGTGGTCCGCCTGTACGAGGCGTGGGGGTCACGTGGCCCGGTGACCCTGTCGGCCCCCTGGCCGGTGGCGAGGGCCAGCCGCACGGACCTGCTGGAGCGGGAGGAGGCTCCCGTCGAGTGCGAGGGCCGTGCCGTGCGGCTTCGACCTCGCGCCCTTCGAGATCCTCACCCTCAAGCTGGAGGGCTCTGGCCACTGAGCCGCGGCAGCCCCCCGGCTTCAGCCCGGCGGTCCGGCCGCCACCGGAGGGAGGCCATGGGCGGGGCTCCCCCGCCGACGCCACTCCTCGTACCGCCGCAGGAATGCCTCGCCGAAGGGGTCCTCGCCGACCAACGGCATCCCCGCCCGCCAGATGGTGAGGTCGTCGGGGGCGAGGGCGGCCGCGGTGGCCGAGATGCCGACGGGTGGTCTCGCGGTCCCCCCGTCGATGGGCCTCCGATGCCACCCGGAAGTGGAGCCGGGCCAGGACCTCGTCCTCGCTCAGGTCCGCCACCGCCCGGCGGGCCTGGTCCGGGGAGAGCGGCACCGAGCCGTCGACGAGCCACCGGCGGAGCTGGTCGAGGTGGGGCCCGGCCTCGATGCCGGTGAAGTCGGCGAACAGGTCGGTGCCGTGGGCGGCGCCGGTGGGCCGGACGATCCCGCCCCGCTCGTCGATCCACACCACGGCGGGCACGTTGGAGATGGCGTAGAGCTCGGTCAGAAGGTGCCCGGGGTCGTAGAGCACCGGCAGGGTGATGCCGTCGGTGAAGGGGCGGACGTCCTCGGGACGCTGGTCGATGGCCACGGCGATGACCGTGAACCCGAGCGGCCCCAGCTCGTCGTGGACCGCCTGCCATCCGGGCAGGTCGTAGCGGCAGCCGCACCAGCTGGCGAACGCCACCAGCAGGCGCTTCGACCCGGACCACTCGTCGAGGTGATGGAACGCCCCGTCGAGACCGGGCAGCGCGAACCCCGGCGCCTCCAGACCGTCGATGGCGTGGCGTCGCCGCTCGGCGGGCAGCGCCACCGCCATCAACCCCGCCTCGACGTCGATCACGGCCGGACGCCGGAGGGCGCGAGCCACGGCCCCCAGGTCGAATCCGGTCGCCGACCCAGAGGGACTCGGCCCGGGCCACGGGCACGCAGCGCTCACCCTGGCACAGCCCCTGCGGTCCGAGCTCCCACCCCAGCACGTCGGGCAGCCGGTCCCGCCCACCAGGAAGGTGGACCGGGCCGGGTCGGGCCGAGCGGCAACCGTCCTCGCCCCCTCCTCGATGAGGGTGATTCCTCCTGTCCCGGGTCTCTGCCATGTCCCGGGTCTCTGCCATGTCCCGGGTCATCGACCTGCCGCCACCGTCGTCTGCGCTCCGGCGGCCGTCAATTCGGGACCACGCCGGCGGCCTCGGCGAACTGGCGGCTGCGCTCGCGGTACCCGCCCTCGCCGTCGGGGGTGGGAGCAGCCGGGGAGAAGAGGACCACGCCGCCCGCCGCGGTCGACGCCACCGCCACCCGCACCGCCTCGCCCACGTCGTCGGCCTGCCGTACCACCATGGCCTCCGGACGCCGCCCGGGGGGCAGCCCGTCGAGGGCGTCGAGCAGCCGCTGCCCGTCGGGCGGGAGCACCACCACCGACGGAGGCGGGCGGCGGCGGGCCAGGGCCTCGGCCACCGGGCGCGGGATCGATCCCCCGGTCGGCGCCGCCCACGATGACGGTGAGCTGCGCCGTCGGGGAACGCCTCGATCGAAGCCGCCGTGGCGAAGGGGTTGGAGGCCAGCGCGTCGTCGACGAAGGTCAGGCCGTGGCCTCGGCCGATGGTCCGGCATCGGGAGGGCAGCCCGTCGAACCCGTCCACCGCCCGGGCGACGGCATCGGCCGGGGGAGGCTCGTCCTGCCAGCAGCATGGTGCCGGCCACGGCACCACACAGGTTCCAGAGATTGTGCCGGCCCGGGAGCCGCAGCCGGTCCGACGCCACCAGCGGCTCGCCGTCGGCCTCGATCATCCCGGACGGAGCCACCCGCACGCGGCCGGAGGGCCCGAACAGCGTGCGGGACCGATGGCGCTCGGTGCGTCGGACCGCCTCGTCACTGGCCGCATTGACGGCCAAGGCGCCCGGCGGGCCGACCTCCACCAGGTGCAGCTTGTCCCGGTAGTAGGTCTCCTCGCTGCCGTGCCAGTCGAGATGGTCGGGGGCCAGGCTGGTCAGCACGCACACCCCGGGGGTGACCGTCACGTCGGCGGCCTGGTAGGAGGAGACCTCGACGACGTAGGCGTCGGCCAGCGGGCGGTCGTAGGTGTCGGTCACCGCGACGCCGATGTTGCCGATGAGCTCGACCTCCATCCCCTGATGGCGCAGGATCGAGGCCGTGAGGGCGGCCGTGGTGCTCTTGCCCTTGGTGCCGGTGACCGCCACCATCCGGGCGTCGGCGAAGTCCTCGAGCCAGAGGGCCATGGCGGTGGTCACCTGCGTGCCGCGTTGGCGGGCGGCCACCAGCTCGGGCCGGTAGCGGCTCACACCGGGGGCGCGCACCACGGCATCGAGCTCCTCCCAGGCGACCGAACCGGGGTCGGCCACGGCGACTCCGGCCCCGAGCACTTCGGCCGCCCGGGCCGACGCCGGCTCGGCCTGATCGTCGATGAGCAGCGGGGACACGTCCCGCCGGGCCAGGAGGTCGGCCAGGGCCAGGCCCTCCTGCCCCAGTCCCCAGATGGCCGTGCGGCTCCGACACAGCTCGTCGAGGGTCACGGGGTGGAAGCCATGAAGCGCTCGACGGCGTCGGCCACGTCCGGGCGGGGGAAGGCCGAGGGACCGGTCGGGGGCCAGCAGCTCCTCGGCGTCCCGATCCGAGACCATGGCCCGGGCCGCGGCCGGCCAAGGCGGACACCACCGGCGAGCTGTTCCATGCGGGCAGGTCCGACAGCAGCCTCATGGCCACGGCCGACTCGCGACGCTCCCCGACGCACTCGAAGGGCTTCGCCTCGGTGTCCATGAGGGCGGCGAAGCCGGCGATCTGGTCCGGCTCGTCGAACATGTCACGACCGATGAGGGCGGTCAGGTCCTTCGGCGTCATGTACGGGGCCAGCACGAGACCGACGAAGCGGCACTTGGCGCACTCACCGCACCAGCGGTCCCCCGGCCGCCGCCGATCGCCGGAAGGCGGCGTTGCAGCTGCAGACGGTGCCGTGGTACTCGGTGAGCGAGGCGAAGGCCCGGGCGATGGCCAGCTCCGAGTAGGGACGGAGCGCCGAGCCGTAGGTCAGGCCGGGATCGATGGAGTCGGTCACCAGGTCGGCCAGGAGCGCGCTCGAACTCGAGGCTCTTCGAGTACTGGTGGTTGACCGGCACCCCGTTCACCCGCACCGACTCCTCGCTGGCCGACCGCTCGATGGCCATGGCGACGGCGTCGTAGCCGTACAGCGCGCTCCCGAGCACGGCGATGAGCGACACGACGGCCGTGATCGGCACATGGCCGTTGAGGGCCCCGGACCGGTTGAGCTCGGCCAGATCGGGCGAGAGGTGGCGCCGCACCACCAGCAGCTCGAGGCCGGCCCGGTCGGGCGAGCTCGGCCACCAGCGGGTGCGGGTTGACGGCCAGCAGCCGGGGACCGAGCGGGCGCACCGCCTCGATCAGGACCATCGAGTCCTTTCCCCCTCCGATCGGCACGATCAGCCCCCCAGGGCGCTCCGGGGCGGCGGCCTCGGTCCGGGCCGCGGCCTGCGACGGGCATTCGATCGACACCGGGCGGGGAACGGGCAATCCGTTCTCCACCGCGAACTCCCGCAGAGCCCTCGTCGTAGAGGTGGTGGTGGAACTCGGCCTCGGCGGGGCTGGAGTGGCGGACTCCACCCGCACCACCGACGGGGCCGCCGTCTTGTAGTAGCTGGTCCCGGCGGCGATGTGCAGGTGGACCAGGGCTCGCTCGACCGCGCCCTCGTCCACCGGGCCGGTCGGCGGCGTCTCGAAGGTCAGGGTCTCGACGAAGGTGGGGCCGTCGTCGAGCGCGTAGCGGAGCACCGCCGTCGCCGAGCGCGTGGTCGAACGACCGGTCGAGTACCCGGAAGACCTCGAAGGCACCCGGGTCGAACCGCTGAGGGTCGTTCATGGCGGCCTCAGCGTACCGGTCGGAGGCGCGGTGGCCGGTACCAGTGGACCGCACCGGGGCGACGGCCGGCGGGCCGGTGCTCACCGGTCGGTGTTCTTGGGCAGCCGGATGTGCTCGGCGATGGCCAGCGACGACCCGGTCGACCTGATGACCCACACGTCGCCCTTCTGCAGGAGCGGCTGGCCCGCCTCGGCGCCGCCGTCGGCCACCAGCCACGTCGAGCACCGCGGTGGCCACATCACCGTGGGTGCACAGGACGGCGGGCTCGCCGGCCATCCGGCGGACGAGCCGCACCGTGTCGGATCCGTTTCCCTCGGCCAGCTCGTCGATGGACTCGACGGGCAGGGACAGCGCCTCGGCGGTCGGTCGCACCGTCTCGCAACACCGGACCGAGGGGCTGGAGAGGATCCGCCGCGGCAGGTACCCGCTCAGGACGGGAACCAGGGCCACCGCCTGGGCCCGGCCCCGCTTCGACAGCGGACGCAGCCGGTCGTCGCCCTGTGAAGGCGCTTCGTCTTCCGGCATGACCGTGCCGGACCAACAAGAGCGGCATGTCCATGATGCTGCCATGTCCCGGACGGGTGGGGACGATGGGCACCCGGGGTGGCCCGGCCGGGCACCGGCGAGCCGGGTGGGCACTCGGGGACCTCGACGCCCGGGATCGACGGGGAGTGGGAACGCCTCGAGGTTCCGGCCGTTGCGAGCCAGGGAATGGTACCGGCGCTCGGCGAACCGCCACCGGTCACCGATCGAGCAGGTACCGATCGTGATAGAGACCGAAGGCCGTCGTCATTCGGCCGCTCTCCCCGTGCTGGCGGACCTCGCACATGAACAGCCGGCTGGAGGCCTCGCCCGCCGAGGGCTCGCTGGGGAACACGACATGGGCGTTGAGGATCACGAATTCGAAGAAGTCGAACTGGGCGATGGCCGCGGCGATGAACTCCCCGACGGCGGCGCCCCCCGACC
Organism: uncultured Acidimicrobiales bacterium; assembly: GCA_963727075.1. Taxonomy (GTDB): domain Bacteria; phylum Actinomycetota; class Acidimicrobiia; order Acidimicrobiales; family RAAP-2; genus Bog-756. The sequence goes on along the minus strand of CAVSET010000006.1, from coordinate 207,796 downwards.
AGACGGAGGGGCTCCCCCACCCGGCGGTCGATGACCACCGGTGCGTCAGCGACGAACAGCCCCTCCAGCTCGCGCCACGCCCGCCGGTTGACCGCGTCGGCATAGGCGTGCTGGAGCCGGCGCACACCGGTGTCGTGGACAGCTTCGGCCACCATGGCGTCAGTGATCATGCGGGCACACCCGGCAGATACGAGTCGCTGAAGCCGTTGGTCCTGTGCGAACCGTCGCACCGGGGCTTGTTGGCCGTTCTACCCTACCGGCGCCGGGTCACCCGGTCGTGGGTCTCCCCGTTGACCGTCACCGCGACACTCGGCCCGCCATCGGGCTCCTCGGCCATCGCCTTCCTCCTCCCCTGCCCCGGCCGTCGCCGGACGGATGCGACCGGTCCCGGGGTTCGTCTCCCCGTACTCTGCACCGAGCCGCGCTCGATGACAAACGTCCCGAGCCGGCGCCGAGATGCGACGATGGGGCGATGGACGTCGAACGCGTGGACTTTGTCGGCTTCGAGGGAGTGCGCCTGGCGGCGGACGTCCGGGGCGATCCCGACGCCTGGCCCGTCCTCTTCCTCCACGGTGGGGGCCAGACCCGCCACGCCTGGGGATCGACGGCGGCCACGGTGGCGGCCGAGGGTTGGCGCACGGTCGCCCTCGACCTCCGCGGGCATGGAGACAGCGACTGGGCCGCCAACGGCGACTACTCCTTCACCGCCTTCGGTGGCGACTGCCTGGCCGTGGTCGACCAGCTCGGGCGCCCACCGGTTCTCATCGGCGCCTCGCTCGGGGGGATGTCGGCGATGCTGGCCGAGGGCACCAGCGACCGCACCGTCTCGAGCGGTCTGGTGCTGGTGGACATCACCCCGAAGACCAATCCCGAGGGGATCCAGCGCATCGCCTCGTTCATGCAATCGGGGTTGGGCGGCTTCGCCACGCTCGATGAGGCGGCCGACGCCATTGCCGCCTACACCCCGCAGCGGACCAGGAAGGTGAACCCGGCCGGGCTCAAGAAGGTGCTCCGCCAACGCGACGGCCGCTGGTACTGGCACTGGGATCCCTTGGTCATCAGCCAGGAGCGGACCGAGGTGGTGCCCGAGCGCCTGGCCGGATTGCTCGACGTGGCCATGCGCAACATCACGGTGCCCACCTTGCTGGTCCGGGGCCTGCTCAGTGATGTCGTCACCGACGAAGGGGTCAACGACCTCTTGGCCAGGATCCCGACGGCCGCGGTGGCCGACGTGGACGGGGCCGCCCACATGATCGCCGGCGATCGCAACGACGCATTTTCGGATGCGGTGTTGACCTTCCTGCGGGAGCGGATCCGCCCCACGCTCACCTCGGAGACGCGGCCCTGACCGGGAGCATGAGCGTCACCGGGGGCCTCTCGGCCCGAAGCGGATGGCGCCGTCGATGCGGATGACCTCACCGTTGAGGTAGGTGTTCTCACAGATGCACCGCACCAGTCGGGCGTACTCGTCGGGCTGTCCCATCCGCTTGGGGAAGGGCACGGCCGGCGCCCACAGGGCCTCCACCGCGTCGGGGTCGGCGCCGTAGGCGGGGGTGCGGAACGTCCCCGGAGCGATCGTGACGACCCGGATGCCGACCACAGCCAGATCCCGGGCGGCGGCGATGGTCATCCCGATGACCCCGCCCTTGGCGCTGGCGTAGGCCACGGTCCCGATGGTGCCCTCATAGCCGGCGATCGACGCGGTGTTGATCACGACCCCGCGCTCCCCGTCGGCCAACGGCTCGGAACGGCCGATGGCCGCGGCAGCCAGTCGGAGCACGTTGAACGTCCCGACCAGATAGTGCTCCACCGTCCGGCGGAAGTCATCGAGAGCGTGCGGCGTCCCGTCCGACCGGAGGGTCCGACCACCTCCGCCGAACCCGCCGTGCACGGCCACAGCCACCCGGACCGGCCCGAGCTCGGCGGCCCGGTCGAGCGCCGGAGCTGACGGAGTCCTCGCTGGTCACATCGGTCTCGACGAAAGCCACCGCCGGACCGAGCTCGGCGGCCAGCGCCTCGCCCTTGTCGGCGGCCAGATCGGCGATGACCACACGGGCCCCGGTGGCCACCAGACGCCGCACCGTGGCCTCGCCCAGCCCGCCCGCGCCGCCGGTGACCAGTGCCGCCGCCCCCTCGAGCTCCATCCTCAACCCTCCCCTGTCCGCCGAGCCGGCACGGCCCGCCCCGAACGGGCCGGCCGCGTCATTCGATCACCCATCTCAGAATTTCGACCGGCCGCCGCCGGGCTGCTGCCCTTCGGGGAAGGCGCGGACCATGTTGTCCTGGACGAACGAGGCCACCAGACGCCCGTCCTCGGTGAAGACGTCGGCCCGGCCGTACGAACGGCCGCGACCGGCGTACGGGCTCGTATGGGCCAGCAGGTGCCAGGCGCCGGCATCGACGGGCTCGTGGAACGTGAGGGTATGGCTCAGCACGCTGGTCGAGATCGACACATGGGACATCGACTGCCCGATCCCACGGTGGGGACGCATGGCCGTTCCGATGAGGAAGCCGTCGGTGGCGTAGGCCAGCAGCGCCTGACCGATCACGCCGGTCTCCTCCGACCCGGGAAACCGGCTCCACACCAACAGCTCGGCCGGGCCGACGGCCTCGGGGTCGGAGATGTCGACCCCGTCGACCACCCTGACCTCCCAGAAGTCGGCCTCGCCACCCCGGGCCGGGGCATCCTCAGGTCCGCCCACCGGCGGAGCGTCCGCCCCATGGCGTATGAGGTCGGGCTCGGCCGCGCTCAACAGGCAGAGCGAGCGGGTGCAGAGCCGTTCGCCCTGCCTGATCGTCACGGTGGCACTGGCCAGGGCGCGCCCGGTGTGCATGGCTTCCACGTCGATGTCGAGCGGCTGGTCCAGCGATCCGCCGCGGGCGAACACGGTGTGCACCGACTTGATCTCCTTGCCCGGGTCGACCGTCGCCGCGGCCACGATGGTCTGGCCCAGGAGCTGGCCGCCGAACACGACGCCGCCGAACCCGGTGTCGACGTTGGTGGCGCGGAACCGCCCCTCACCCACCGGCTCGAGGTCGAGCGCGGCGCGCAATCCTGACCGATCGGACATGTCAGCGACCTCTCCCGCGGGCCGTCCGGTCACGAGGAGCCCTACTCCTCGTGCTCCCCTCCGCCCAGGACGGAGGGGCACCCTCGGCCCGGGATTGTGGCACACCCTCACCCAGCCCGCTCGCTCGACCCGGACGGGCGCCACCGAGGGCGGGACCGCCTCGGAACGACTCGGTCAGCCATCCCGGAGGATCGAGACGAGCACGGCCACGTCGTCGAGGGAGCGCAGCGTGTCGTTCAGGTGGGTGCACGTGGACACGCCCACCAGCTCGCGCCGGACCCGTCCCCGGAGCTCCCCGAGCGGCATCCCGGCCACCCGCGACGCGCTGGCGACGGCCTGCGGGCATTCCATCCACGGCAGTACCCGGGCTCGGGCGTCCACCTCGACCACCCGCTCTCCCCGGTGGTCGACGGTGCCCGACACGGTGTACTCGTGGAGCACGCATTCGGTGCCGTCCTCGGCCACATGACTGTCGCGGAAATGGGCATCGATCCGGTAGGGGGCATCGGGCTCGGTCGGCGCCACCACGTCGAGCCGGCGGCGGCGGCGCATGGCGTGAGGGCCGAGCGGCTCCATGGCGTGCCAGGCCAGGGGGTCACCCTCCGGCTCGAGGACGGGGGCGGGCGGCCCCTGCGACACCGGGACGACCCCCTCCCGGCGGATGGTGACCATCATGGTCGCATCGTGAGCCCAGCCCGCACAGCGGTCGTCACCCATGGTGGCCATGGTGGCTCGGGCCCGCGACGCAGCCGCTTCCGGCAGCCGGCGGGGGCCCGACTCCTCGAAACCGCCGGCCCGCTGGACGGCATACCCCGAGACCAGCGCGGCCCCGGGCAGGTCGTCGAGCAAGAGGTGGAGCAGCGATCCCACCTCGGGCCCGTCGGAGCCGGTGTCGGCCACACGGGCGCGGAACCCCGGGCCGACGACCGCGCCCGCCAGTTGTTCCGCGGCAGCCATGGGCGGGAGCGTCGACAGCGACTGCAGCTTGCGGGTGGCGCCGTCGGTCTGTGCGACCAGCTCGGCCGCCCCGACGACGGAGGCGAGCCCGCCCGGACCGGAGTAGAGGTCGCGGGCGCGGGCGGTCACGACGAGATCGCCGGCCAGCCCGTGCGGCCGCGCCGTGTCGATGTTGGAGGTCCGCCTGACCGATCCCGGCCGACGCTCCGGCGTGTCCTCGACCGGCTCGTGCGGCCCGGCCGCCTCGGGGATCAGCAGCATGGCGACGCGGGCCACTCGGGACGGCGGGAAGAGACGGTGGTGGTGGAATCGGAGTCGACCGGCAATGTCATGGTCACACCCCACGGGCTCGCGGCCCATCGGGCCGGCGATCGGCCGCCGGCCCGCCCGACGCTACCGTGGGGCCGCCCGGCACTCCCCATTGGTGGGGCGCCACCATGACCTTCCCCACGGCTCGGCGTTCGGCCAGGTCCGAGAGAGCCCGTCCGGCCTGTTCGAGTGGGTACACGGCCGAGATGTGCGGTGTCACCCGCCCGGACCGGGCCAGCTCGGCGAGCTCGGCGCGGTCACGGGCCTCCTCGTCGGGCCGGTGACCGGCGAAGCCCGCCATGGTGAACCCGGTGACCTCGACCCCCTTGAGCAGTATCAAGTTGAGGGGGATACGAGGGATCTCACCGGAGGCGAACCCGACGGAGACGAACCGACCTCCCCAGCGCAGGGCGCGCAGGGCGGGCTCGGCGAAGGCGCCGCCCACCGGGTCGATCACGGCATGGGCACCCCCGTCGGTGATCTCCTTGATCCGCTCCTTCAGGTCCTCGTCCCGGTAGCAGATCCCCTCGGTCGCCCCCTTCCAGCGGCAGAGCTCGAGCCGCTCGGGGGTCGAGGCGGCGGCCAGCACCGAAGCGCCGAGGGCATTGCCCATCTCGACCGCCGCCAGACCGACGCCGCCGGCCGCCCCGAGGACCACCACCCACTGCCCGGGCTCGACCCGGGCGACGCTCCGCATGGCGTGGTAGGCGGTCCGGTGGGCCACGCCGGACCCCGCCGCCACCAGGAGCTCGACCCCGGGGTCCACCGGCTCGAGGGACGCCGCGGCCACCACCACCTGTTCGGCGAAGGCCCCCACGAGCACGGCTCCGGTGACCCGGTCGCCGACCCTCGGCCGATCGACACCGGATCCGACTGCGCTCACCGTGCCGGCGAACTCGCTCCCGGGGGTGAACGGCACCGGCACGTGGACCTGGTAGCGGTCGGCCACCAGCAGCACGTCGGGGAAGTTGACCGCGGCGGCAGCCACGTCCACCACCACCTCGCCCGGCCCGGGCCGCGGGTCGTCGATGTCCTCGACGGAGAGGGAGGAGGGCTCGCCGTAGTGTCGGCAGCGGGCAGCGCGCATTCAGGCCGTCACGAATTCCCGACGACGTGCTCGAGGTAGGTGGCCAGCTTGGCCCGGGCCGCCTCCCGTTGCGCCGGCAGGTGGGCCGTCGGCCAGAGGCCCGGAGCCGCCTGGTAGTCCTTCAGGACCTCGCGGGCCACGGTGATCTTGTGCACCTCGGTGGGCCCGTCGACCACGCTCATGATGGGAGCCATCATCCACATCCCCCCGAAGGGCATCTCGTTCGACACGCCGAGGGCCCCGTGGGCATGCATCGAACGCCACACCGCATCGTGGACGACCTTCGGAGTGAGGGCCTTGATGGCCGCGATGTTCTTCCGCGTGCGGTGATAGTCCTGGTAGCGGTCGATCTCCCAGGCGGTGTAGAGCACCAGCAGGCGGAATTGGGCGAGCTCGGCATAGGAGTCGGCGATGTCCCCCTGGATGAACTCCTTGCGGGCCAGCAGGCTCCCCTGGGTCTCGCGGCTGAGGACGCGCTCGCATAGCAGGTCGAGGGCCCGCTGGCAGGTGGCCACGGTCCGCATGGCGTGGTGCACCCGGCCGCCGCCCAGACGGGTCTGGGCGATGGCGAACGCCTGGCCCTCGCCGCCGAGCAGGCTGTCGGCCGGTACGCGGACGTCCTCGTAGTGGATCAGGGCGTGCATGCCCTCGTCCTCGGACTCACCGGCCAGGCCGATGTGGCGGACCATGTTGACCCCCGGGGTGTCGGTGGGCACCAGGAACATCGACGCGCCCTGGTACACGCTCACGTCCGGGTCGGTGATGGCCATGACGATGAGGAAGGTGGCGGTGCGGGCGTTGGAGGAGAAGAACTTCCAACCGTTGAGGACCCATTCGTCGCCATCGCGCACGGCGCGGGTGGTGAACTGCTTCGGGTCCGACCCGGCCTGGGGTTCGGTCATCGAGTAGCAGGAGAACACCTCGCCGTCGAGCAGCGGCTGCAGGTAGGTGGCCTTCTGCTCGTCGGTTCCGTAGTGAGCGATGATCTCGGCGTTGCCGGTGTCGGGGGCCTGAGTCCCGAAGACGATGGGCGCCCAGCTCGACACGCCGAGGATCTCGTTCAGCAGGGCCAGCTTGAGCTGGCCGTACCCCCTGCCCCCCAGCTCGGGGCCGAGGTGGGCGGCCCACAGGTCCTGGTCTCGAACGTCCTGCTTCATGGGATCGACGATCGGCCGGAGCTCGTCGTCCAGAGGATGGAACTGGCGGTGGGGGTAGAGGAGGTCGAGGGGCTCGACACGCTCCTGCACGAACTGGCGGGCCCAGTCCAACTTGGCCTGGAACTCGGGCTCGGTGGAGAAATCCCAACTCATGGCGGTCCTTTCATCGACGGGAGGACGGTCGCGATGTCCGGCGCCGGAGGTGGTCGTCTTCGGTGCCGTCCTCCTTCACACCGAGGCCGGACAGGAAGCGCTCGTTGCAGGCAGCCACCTCCCGCCGGGCGGCCACCGGGTCGGCGGCGTGGGCCACGTACATGGCCGATCCCGCGCCCAGGGCCGACAGCAGGTGGGCCAGCGGCTCGACGGGCTGGACGTCGAGCACCCCCTCGGCCATGGCGTCGCGCAGGTACTCCATGATCTTGTGGGTCGGGCCGCCCCCGCGCTCGGACCAGGCCGTCCAGCCCAGCACGGCCGGGCCGTCGACCAGGACGATCTGCCGGTAGGCCGGGTTGGTCGAGGCTGCTTCGAGGTAGACCTCGCTGTTGGCCCGGAAGAGGTCCCAGGCCCCCGTACCGGGGTCACCCGAACGGCGCCGGAGCAGCTGGACCACCTCTCCGGAGACCTCCTCGAACACCGCCCGGAACAGGTCCTCCTTGTCCCGGAAGTGATGGTAGAGGGCGCCTCGGGTGAGCCCGGCGCGCCGGACGATCTCCTCGGTCCGGGTGGCTCGGAACCCGTTCTCGGCGAAGACCTGTCGGGCGGTGACGAGCAGGGCCCGCCGGGTGTCGGCCACATGCTCGGCCCGTAGGCCGGGCGGGCCGTCCGGGCGGCCCTCCCCCTGCGGCGCGGCCGTGGCCGTACCCGGACGGTCAGCCACGACGCCCGGCGGTCAGGAGGACTTGATGCATGCCGTATCCAACATACATACTGTTTGCCACCGGCGCAGGTGGGCCGCCGAACGGAGCGGAGGACCGTGGACGATCTCCAGGGAAAGGTGGCGCTGGTCACCGGTGCCAGCCGCGGGGTGGGCGCGGCCACCGCGCTCCGGCTGGCCCAGGCCGGGTGCGACGTTGCCTGCGCGGCCCGGGCCACCAGAGCGGAGCCCCAGCGCACGGCCGGCACCCTCGACGACACCGTCGATCGCATCGGAGAAGTGGGGCGCCGCGCCCTCGCCGTGCCCACCAATCTGGCCGTCGACGCCCAGGTCGAGGCCATGGTGGCCCGCACGGTCGACCATTTCGGCCGGCTCGACATCCTGGTCAACAATGCCGCCATCACCTTCGTCGGCGATCTTGACATCCCCCTGCACCGGTACGACCTGATCATGCAGGTCAACCTGCGCGCGCCCCTGATCGCCATCCGGGAGGCGGTGCCGGCCATGCGGGCGGTGGGAGGCGGATCGGTGGTCAACGTCTCCTCAGTGGCGGCACTGTTCCCGCACGCGTCGCTGATGGCCTACGGCATGTCCAAGATCGGTCTCGAACGCCTGACCGTCGACGCCGCCGCCCAGCTCGCCCCGTTCGACATCGCCGTCAATTGCTTCCGCATCGACGTGGCGGTGGCATCCGAGGGGTTCCTGGCCAACACGCCGGGCGCCGACCACTCCAACTGGGAGCCGTCCGAGGTGGCGGCCGAGGGCATCGTGTGGATGGTGCGACAGCCCCCCAGCTATTCGGGTCGGCGCGAGAGCATGTTCGACCTTCGCCGGCGCGAGGGCATCATGGCCTCGCGGGTACCCGCACCACCGACCACGGCGCCCACTCAGGAGCTCTACAACGGGCTGGCCACGGTGGGCGACGCCGGCTTCGAGGAGCCCTATCCCGACCACGAGGGAGCCTGAACGATGGCCAAGCTGACGGCGCAGGAGGAGGCAGCCGTCACCGCCCGTACCGAGGGCTTGGTCGACGAAGCACGCCTGGGGTGCTGGATGGACACCCAGGACCTCCCGGCCCGGGGTGAGCCGGTGTCGTCGCGCTTCATCAGCGGTGGGGCGTCGAACGAGATCTTCGAGATCACCCGGGGCGACTTCCACGCCGTGCTGCGGCGGCCGCCCCGGGTCGTCCCGAAGGGACGGAACGAGACGATGCTGCGCGAGTACCGGGTGCTCGAGGCGCTGAACGGGACCGACGTCCCCCACCCCGAGGCCTTCGCCGCCTGCAGCGATCCCGACGTCATCGGGTCGTCCTTCTATCTCATGAGCCTCGTCGACGGGTGGTCGCCGATGAACATGGACGGATGGCCGGCCCCCTTCGACACCGATCTCGAGGCCCGCTACGGGTTGGGGATCCAACTGGTCGACGGCATCGCCCGGTTGGCCCGGGTGGACTGGCGCGCCCGAGGCCTCGAGGGGTTCGGCAAGCCCGAGGGGTTCCATGACCGCCAGGTGGACCGGTGGCTGGCCCATCTCAACGCCGTCCAGTTCCGCGACCTCCCCGGGCTCGACGTCGCTTCGGAATGGCTGCGCACCCACAAGCCGACCCAGTGGGAACCCGGGATCATCCACGGCGACTACCAGTTCGCCAACGTCATGTTCGGCCACGGTGCCCCCGCCCGGCTGGCGGCCATGGTGGACTGGGAGATGTCCACGGTCGGTGACCCTCTGCTCGACCTCGGCTGGGTCATGAACGGCTGGACCGACCCCGACGAGGACCGCACCAAGGGCTACGTGGACGCGACCGGGATGCCCAGCCGGGCCGAGGTCCTCGACCACTACGCCGCGGTCAGCGGTCGCGACGTGGACGAGATCGACTACTACGTGATCCTGGCCCGGTTCAAGCTGGCCATCGTCCTCGAGGCCGGGTACGCCCGAGTGGTCTCGGGCGAGGCCGACAACCCGAGCATGGCGGCCTACGAGCACGTGGTGCTCGACACCATGAAGGCCGCCGCCGAACTGGCCTCGACCACGACCCTCGGCCGGTAGACCGCCGCGCCCGCCGCGATCAGCCGGTGTAGTCCACCGGGCCGGTCCCCTTGACCCCGATGGCGAAGGCCAACCCGTGCAGCGGCGCGTTGGGCGAAGCGGGCCAGATGCTGTGGACGGTGTCCGGCGGCGTGTACACCAGGTCACCCTGGCCGACTTCCCGCTCCTCGTCCCCGATCTTCATGACCCCCCGCCCCGACACGATGTAGTAGTACTCGTGGGTCGGGTGCGAATGGGGGTCGACCTGGCCCCCACCTTCGACGATCCACTCGCTGACCAGCTCGAGGAAGCCGCCGTCGGTGGCCTCTTGCATCTCCCGGGGTGGCACGAGCCACCACACCGGCACGCTGCCCCCGTGCTCGACCACCGGGCTCACGTCCTCCATAGACCTCACGTCCACGTTGCATCATTCCCTTCTGAAGGCGGCCCTCCCTGCTGAAGGCGGCTCTCCCTGCTGACGGTGGCCCGGCTGATGGTGCCGGCTCGACCCGAGGGCCTCGCGCTAGCTCTTCGCGGGGGCAGCCCACCGGCATAGGTCTTGGTCTCGGTGTACTGCTCGAAACCCTCCAACCCGTTCTGCCTCCCTACCCCGCTGGCCTTGTACCCGCCGAAGGGGGCGTCCGCGCCGTACCACACGCCGCCGTTGACCCCCACCGTCCCAGCCCGGACCCGCCGGGCGATGGCGAGCGCCCGCTCCTCCGAGCCCGAGGTGACGCCGACGCCCAGGCCGTACTGGCTGTCGTTGGCCAGACGGACGGCGTCGTCGTCGTCCTCGAAGGGAACCACGACCAGCACCGGACCGAAGATCTCCTCCTGAGCGATCGACATCGAGTTGTCGACGTCGGCGAAGAGGGTGGGCTCGACGTAGTAGCCCTTGTCGAACTGTGGCGGTCGGCCGCCCCCCACCACCAGCCGGGCGCCTTCTTCCACACCGCGCTCGATGTAGCCGAGGACCCGTTCGCGCTGCACCGCGCTGATCTGGGGGCCCTGCAGGTTGCCGGGGTCGGTGGGGTCGCCGTACGGCACGTTCTGGAACCCGGCTTCGATGAGGGCCATGCCTTCCTCGTAGCGGGAGCGGGGCAGCAACATCCTCGTCAGCATGACGCATCCCTGTCCCCCGTGGACGCAGACGGTCCAGGCCATGGAGAGCTTCGCTTCGAAGTCGGCGTCGTCGAGGACGATGTCCGCCGACTTGCCGCCGAGCTCGAGGAAGAGGCGCTTGAGGGTGAGGGCACCTTTTTCCATGATGCGCCGGCCCACCGCCGTCGACCCGGTGAAGGAGATGAGGTCGACCCGTGGGTCGACGACCAGGTCCTCGGCGACCGAGTTGTCCGATGTCGTGACCACTTGGAGGACACCGGGTGGGAAGTCGGTGCGCTCCGCCACCAGGCGGCCGATCCGGGTGGCGTTCCATGGGGTGTTCGGTGCCGCCTTCAGGATCACCGTGTTGCCCGTGGCCAGCGACGGCCCGAGCTTGTTGACACTGACCTCGAACGGGTAGTTCCAGGGCACGATGGCAGCGACCACCCCCACCGGTTCCTTGGCCACCTTGCGCCAGCTCCGCGAGCCGAAGGCGGTGCCCTCAGGGAGGTCGCGCTCCCAGTGGAACTCGTCGATGAAGTTCGCCGGCCAGTTGAGGCCCTCGGCGAGCGGTGCATCGAGCTGGGGGCCGTAGGTCAGCAGGACCGGTGTGCCCACCTCGGCCACCAGCTCGGCTCGCAACAGCTCGCGCTCCTCCTCGAGGGCGGCCTGGAGCTGGCGGATGCAACGTTGCCGCAGCTGTTTGTCGGTAGCCCAGGTCGATTCGTCGAATGCCCGCCGGGCGGCGGCGATGGCGGCGTCCATGTCCTCGGAGCCGGCGTCCGCCACCTGCCCGAGGACCTCCTCGGTGGCAGGGTTGATGTTGGTGAACTGCTTCCCCGAGCTGGCGTCGACCAGCTTGCCGTCGATGAGCATCCTCTGCTCGCCCACCACGGGAGCGGTGGAGTTGTCGGTCGTCGTCATCGGTTCCCTCCCGTCATCGGCCATCCGGCGATGCCCTCGGCCCGGCCTTCGCTCCGCGGCATGCTAGCGGCTCGACCCCGTCGTCGGCCTTGCCGTCGACGGGGTTGAAGGGGTCTGTTCCCGCCTGGGACCGGCGACCAGCTGAGAGTTGTCCCCGTGGGCCACGAACCAGCTCCCGCCGCGGTGCTCGACGGCGTGGTCCCTGTCGCAGGTCCCGAAGCGGTGGGCGAACGCGCTGGCCGCCCGCATCGAGCAGTCGACCAGATGGCCGCCGCCCGCGGCCATCGAGGCCAGCGCACCGGTCGCCGCGCTCAGCCCGGTGACCGGGTCGGCGATGGCATCGGAGCAGAACACCGGGCCCCTCGGGTCGCCCGAAGCCACCAACCCCCCGGCGGCGGCACCGTCGTCGCCGAAGGCCACCCAGTTCGAGCGCGGTCCCACGCGCCCGTGACCGGTGATGGAGACCCAGGTGCGGCCGGGGCGGTCGCCGAGGAACCGGGCCGGGCTCAGTCCCAGATGACCGAGGGCACGCGGACGCGACGCCTCGATGAGCACGTCGGCGGCGGACACCAGCTCACCCAGGGCCCGGCGTCCGGGCCCGGAGCCGAAATCGAGGATCACCTGCCGGTGCCCGGCGTGCAGCTGCTCGAACAACCAGGGATCACCGCGCCGGGCCCCGTCGGGGCGGTCGGCGTGCTCCACCTTCACCACCTCGGCGCCGCACCGTCCGAGCAGGTGGGCGCAGAGCGGGCCGGCCCACATGGCCGAGAAGTCGACCACCCTCAGGCGACGGGGACCGGCCGGGACGGGCTCACCGAGCCGGCGGATGGACCACGGCAGGATGTCGCCCTCCGAGGTGGTCACCTGGGCCGCCGGGAGGCCGAGCCGCTGCGCCTCCTCCATCAGCCGACCGGCGGGTCGGCCGCCGGTGAAGACCTCGAGCCGGTCCCACACCCCGTCGGGCACACCGTCGGGTTCGGAGCCGCCCGGGCCGTCGTCGGGCACCGGGCCCAGACCGAGCGCCGGTAGGAGCTCGGCATCTTCCGGACGGGACAGGGTGAAGGCGATCCAGCCGTCGGCGGCCCGAAGGATGCGACTGGCGCCCCCGACCGAGGTCCGTCCCCGGCGGGACCCGCCCCGCACCGCGGCGCGACCGGTCAACAGGGCTCCGATGTCCAACGGCGCGAGCTCGGCCCCGAGCGTCCGGGCCAGGTCCTCGAGCAGCCGGGCGGTACCGGTGAGGGCTCCGATCACGTCGCCGGCCGGCCACTGCGGGGGCCGATCGGGCCACCCGGTCAGGCTCATGGCACCCGATGCCGCCCAGGAGAGCACGGGACAGCGGAACCCGTCCTCGCCGGCCACGACCCGCTCGCCCGCCCGTGGCACGGTGATGCCCGAGCGCCGGAGGGCGGAGGCCAGTTGGCTCTCCACTGTCGTGGCCGTGGCCCTGGCCCGGGTGGGGGCTCGACCGACCAGCACGGGAAGAGATTACCGGGCGACGAATCACGCTACGATGCCGCCAGACCTGGGCGACGGCAGTCGGCCGACGGGCCCGCTCCGGATCGTCGGGGGCGTGGACGGAGAGCGTGGTCGGAGAGCATGGTCGGCGAACACGGCCGGGGAACGGTGCGAAGCGAGTCACCCGATGCCCACCGTTCAGTGGTGGCCTCTGGCCCCCGGGGTCCCGGACCGGAGGCGTGACATGACGGGAGGAGGGGACACTCCATGGAGTTGAAGGCAGGCGACCGGCTGCGGAGCGCAGTGGGCGACACCGAGGTCATCGTCATCCGGGCCAGCGGCAAGGACGTCACCCTGACCTGTGGTGGCGTCCCCCTCCGTCGGGCGGGCGAGGACGGCCCGGCCGGGGTGGTCCAGTCCGGGCACGAGGGGGAGGTCCTGCTGGGAAAGCGCTACGTGGACGACGGCGACACGCTCGAGCTGCTGTGCACGAAGCCCGGCCAGGGCGCCCTGGCTGTGGATGGCCGGCCGCTCGACCTCAAGGGCGCGAAGCCGCTTCCTTCGTCGGACTGAGTCCGGTCGATGCACCTCGGCCTCGTCCTCGAGATGGTCCACTCCGGCTACGGGGACCGGACGGCCGTGGTCACCGGACTCGGTGCCATCGACTATGCCGGCCTGGCCGAACGGTCGTGGGCGGCGTCGACCCTCTGCCACGAGCTCGGGGTGGCGTCGGTTGTCTACGTCGGCGGCAACCACCTGGCCTACCCGGTGTCCCTCTTCGGTGCCGCCGGGGCGGGCATACCCTTCATCCCGCTCAACTACCGGCTGGGGCCCGATCGTCTGGCCGCTCAGATCGACGCCCACCCCGGCGTCACTCATCGTGCACGCCGACACCGCGCCGGACGGGGCCGACCCCGCCCGGACCCTCTCGTGCCAGTCCTTCCTCGACCGGCTCGAGGGTGTGGCCGCCGAGCCGCCGACGCCCGTCGACCCGGACCTTCCCTGCATCCTCCTCTACACCAGCGGGACGACGGCCGCCCCCAAGGCGGCCGTGCTCCGCCACCGCCACCTCATGTCCTATCTGTTCGGCACCGTCGAGTTCGCCAGCGCGGACGAGGGCGAGGCCGCATTGGTCTCGGTGCCCCCGTACCACATCGCCGGAGTGGCCAACCTGCTGAGCAACCTCTTCGCCGGACGCCGCATCATCTACCTCGACCGGTTCGATCCGGAGGTGTGGCTGCAGACCGTGCGCGACGAGAAGGTCACCCAGGCCATGGTGATCCCGACCATGCTGGCCCGAGTGGTGACCCACCTCGAAGACGCGGCCGATGCCGAGACGCCGAGCCTCCGCTCCCTCTCCTACGGCGGAGCCCGCATGCCCACCCCGGTCCTGCAGCGGGCCATCGAGCTCTTCCCGGACACCGGGTTCGTCAACGCCTACGGGCTCACCGAGACCAGTTCGACCATCGCACTGCTCGGCCCGGAGGACCACCAGGCCGCGCTGGCCTCCGAGGACCCGGCGGTCCAGGCCCGGCTGGGCTCGGTCGGACGGCTTCTGCCCGGGATCGAGCTCGAGGTGCGAGATGAGGAGGGCAGCTGCCTCCCGGCCGGCCAGACCGGGCTCTTGTTCTTCCGCGGCGAGCAGATCGCCGGCGAGTACGTCGGCGAGCACACCGGCCGCGCGTGGTCGACGAGGGCGGCTGGTTCGCGAGCCGGGACCGGGGCCGGATCGACGACGAGGGCTATCTGTTCATCGAGGGCCGGGCGGACGACACCATCATCCGCGGCGGCGAGAACATCGCCCCCGCCGAGATCGAAGACGTCCTCCTCTCCTGCGACGGGATCGTCGATGCCGCCGTCGTCGGCCTGCCCGACGACGAGTGGGGGCAGCGACTGGTGGCCATCGTGGTGCACGAGGGTCCGGCCGCGGTGACCGCCGACGAGCTCAAAGGGATGGTCCGCGGCCAGCTCCGCTCGTCCAAGACGCCCGAGTCGATCGAGTTCTGGCCCGAGCTGCCCCGGACCGACACCGGCAAGCTGCTCCGGCGGCAGATCGTCGCCCAGCTGGCGGAGGGTTGACGGCCCGGCCGTCGACCGTCCCGGGGAAGCACGTGCCCCGAGCCGGGCGGTCAGTCGAGTTCGGACTCTACGTGCCCCAGGTCGCCCTGGCCTACGACCAGATCCTCGACCGGGCCCGGCTGGCCGAGGAGCTCGGGTTCGACTCGCTGTGGCTCTACGACCACCTCTACAGCCCGGGCCAGCCCGATCTGCCGTCCCTCGAAGCCTGGACCCTGGCCACCTACCTGCTGGCCCACACCGACCGCCTGCGGGTCGGCCACCTGGTGCTGTGCAACAACTTCCGGCATCCGGCGCTGCTGGCCAAGATGGTCACCACGCTGGACGTCCTCTCGGATGGGCGCCTCGAGCTCGGGATCGGGAGCGGGTCGGTGGCCGTCGAGCACGAACAGGCCGGCCTCCCCTGGGGCATCCTTCCCGAGCGCTCCGAGCGGCTGGCCGAGACGCTCGAGATCCTCACCCGGATGTTCACCGGGGAGCCGTCGACCTTCGCCGGCCGGCACTATCGGATCGTGGACCTGCCCAACCGCCCAGCCCCGCGACAGGCGCCCCATCCGCCGATCCACGTCGGCGGGATCGGGCCACGGCGAACGCTGCCCCTGGTGGCTCGCTACGCCGACGTGTGGAACGTCCCGACCTACGGGCTGCGCACCTGGGAGGAGAGCGGGCACCGCCTCGACGAGGAGTGCGCCGCCATCGGCCGTGACCCGGGCACCATCCGCCGGTCGCACGAGGCGGTCCTGGTGCTCGCCCCGGACGACGCCTCGTTGGAGGCGGCCCGGGCCACCGCGGCACGGCGTTACGGGGGCGACGGGTGGGGCCTCGAGGCCGGCGGCTACGTCGGCACTCCGCCGATGGTCGCCGAGCGCATCGCCGAGATGGTGGACAAGGGCGTCTCCCAGTTCGTGTTCTTCCCCTACGATCGGGCCGACCCGGCTGCCCTCAGGCTGTTCGCCGAGCAGGTGATGCCTTCGTTCCGCTGACCCGGTCGCGCCCCCTTCCCGGTGTCGGGGCGAGGGGTCAGGGCTTGGCCTCGGTGGCCTTCGGCGCCGGCCGCCAGAACCCGGCGAGGAGCAGGACCGCCCCCCCGGCACCCGCGCCGAGGACGATCCAGAGCCCGGTCCATCCGGCCAGCCCCAGCAGCCCGGCCGCGTCGTCGATGCTCCACTGCCCGGGCCCGAGCACGCCGATCACCACCCCGGTCATGGTCAGGGTCATCACGTACTCCCATCCCTCACCGGGCCGGAAGATGAAGAAGCCGTTGCCCCGGTGGTTGGTGATCCAGGCCACCAGCATCACCCCGACCACGCCGGCGGCAGCCACCGGGGTGAGCAGTCCGGCCACCAGTAGGGTGCCGGCCCCGATCTCGGTGAGGCTGGCCGTCCAGGCGTGCATCCAGCCCGGCCGCATGCCGAGGCTCTCGAACCAACGGCCGGTGCCGGCGATCTTGCCCCCGCCGAAGACGTGGTTGAAGCCGTGGGCCAGGAAGATCGCCCCGACCGTCACACGCAACACCAGCAGGGCGAGATCCGTCGCGTGGGTCTCCACAGGGTTCCTCCGTTCCTCGTACCCCGGGCCGCGGTGGCGGGATCGCCCGGATTTTACAGATTCAGCCGCCAACCACCCGGGTTGTCGGCGGTTCGGGTGGCGGGCCGAGCGGGCGGGGCCGCGCCAAGTATCCTCGTCGGATGCCGTCTGCCGACGCCGAGCGAGGGCGACCATGCCGGACGTGACGGTCGCCATCGACGGCCATGTGGCCACGGTGACCATCGATCGCCCGCCGGTCAACGCCGTCACCCGGGCCACGATGGCGGAGATACGCGAACGCGTTCCGCAGCTTCGACGATGATCGGGACGTGCGGGCGGCCATCTTCACCGCCGCCGGCGACCGGGCCTTCATGGCCGGGGTCGACCTGCGCTCGGTGGACAGCCGGGACGGCGATCGCCGGCAGCTGCCGCCCACGTTGATGACCGACCCTCCGCGGGTGACTCGCGACGCCATGTGGGCCATCATCGACTGCGCCGTGCCCGTCATCGGGGCGATCAACGGCCCCGCCCTCGGCGCCGGCTTGGCCTTCGCCGCCTGCTGCGACATGTTGGTGGCAGCCGAAGCGGCCACCTTCGGTGCCCCGGAGATCAACGTCGGTCTCCTCGGGGCCAGCGCCCAGCTCTCCGCTGCTGGTCGGTCGCTACAAGGCCAGAGAGATGTACTTCACCGGCGAGCGGGTGCCCGCCGCCGAGCTGCACCGGCTCGGGGCGGTGCGGTCGGTGGTGCCCCGTGCCGACCTCATGGACACCGCCCGGGCCCTGGCCGACGAGCTGGCCGCCAAGAGCCCCATCGCCCTGCGGCTGGCCAAGGAGGCCATGAACCGGGTCGAGTACCTGCCGCTGAAGGACGCCTACCGGACCGAGCAGGACTACACGGCCCGGCTGGCCACCTTCGAGGACGCCGCCGAGGCCCGGGCCGCCCACGCCGAGAAGCGGACGCCCGAATGGAGATGGCGCTGACCACCAGGAGCGGTCGCCGCCCCCGGGCGGTCAGCCCTGGCTCTGGTCCCGCCACCCCGGGGAGCAGGTCGCCCGGCCCCTCGTCACCGCGGCGCCGATGAAGTTCTTCTGCGCCTCGACGGTACCGGCCCCGAAGCACAGCCCGCGGATGTCCCGGTAAGCCCGCTCGACCGGGTACTCCCGGCTGTATCCGTAACCACCGTGGATCTGCATGGACTCGTCGCACACCAACTTGGCGGCCAGGTTGGCCGCCGTCTTGGCCAGTGCCGTCTCGAGCGGGGGCGGGGTGCCGCCCGGCCCGGCCAGGCGGACGGCCCGGCCGAGGAGGAGACGGGCGCCCTCGAGGGCCACGGCCATGTCGGCGAACTTCCACTGCAGGCCCTGGCGCTCGGCGATGGGGCCACCACCGACATTGCGCTCCCGGGCGTAGGCCACGGCGTGCTCGAGCGCGCCCTGGGCCGCCCCGATGCACATGGCGGCGTTCCCGCAGCGCTCGTGGTTGAGGTGGTCGAGCAGGACCTTGAACGACGCGTTCGATCCCGGGTCGCCGGCCAGCAGCACGTCGTCCTCGGTGATGGCCACGTCGTCGAAGGCGATCTCCGCCTCGGTGGCGGCATGGATGCCCATGCCACGGTGGCGGCCGGCCACGGTCACGCCGTCGCGGTCCGCCGGCACGACGACGGCGCCGATGCCCTTGGACCCTTCACCTCCCGGCCACCGGCACCACACCAGCACGGCGGAGGCCACGTGCCCGAGGGTCGAGTAGTTCTTGTAGGCGTGGAGCCTCCAGCGCCCCGGACCGTCGGCATCCAGGGTGGCCCGCATGTTCTGGACGGCCGAGCCGGCGTCGGGCTCGGTGATGCCGATGCTGATGATGCACTCCCCCGCGGCCACGACCGGGAGGTACCGCTCCTTCAGCGCCGGTCCCCCGAGGTGCTCGATGCCCCGGCTCGGCCCGTTGTAGGCCAGCTGGCAGCAGATGGCCGTCGACACGTCGAAGCGGGCGATCTCCTCGAGCACGATGGCCGCCTCGACGTCACCGAGCCCCAGGCCCCCCCACTCGGCCCCGATGGTCACCCGGAACAGGTCGGCCGCGGCCAGCGCCTTGACCGCCTCCCACGGCACCTCGCCCGACTCGTCGGCCTCCGAAGCCCGGGGCCCGACCTCCCGGGTGGCGATCTGGCGGGCCAGCTCCCTCAGCGCGGTCTGATCGGCATCCTCGCCCATGGGGTCCAGGCCCGAGTGCGACATGGTTGGCATCGTAACGGCCGGTGACCGGGAGCGGCGCCCCGGTCCGGGTGGCGGCGGGCGCCCCCTCGGCCGGGTGGGAGTGCGCTCAGCCCGGGTCGGGACGCAGGAAGCGTTGTCGGGGGTCCCAGCGCCGCAGGGCCTCGACCTCGGCTGCGGTGGGAGGGGCCAGTTCGGCCAGGTCGTCGGCCACGGTCAGCTCCCAGCCGCACCGCTGCCGCACCCGGTCGATGCGCTCGTCGAGGTCCCCGGGCCCGTCGGGCACGGTCGCGAGCACGAAGGACCCGTCGACCCGTTCGAAGGTCCCGAGATCGGTCACGAAGGCACCGACCCGGGTCCCGGGCGATGTCACGTAACCCACGGCCTCGACCGTGCGGCGCGGCGCCAGGGTGGCCACCACCACCACCTCGTCGGCCCCGCTGGCCACGTCGTTGCCTCCGCCCGACCCCACCAGAAAGGCGCGGCCGGGGATGAGCGTCGAGTTGATGTTGCCCGTCCGGTCGATCTGGGCCGCCCCGAGACAACCGAGGAGGCGCGTCCCGGGCCCGGCGGTGAGCGTCGACAGCACCGTCTCGCTGTCGGCGACCATGGTGGCGCTCGGGAAGCTCCGGTGGTTGAACACGAACGGGTCGGCCGGCGTCGGCTCGTAGCCCCAGAGACCGAGCTCAGCGGTGAGGACGACCGGCGACCCCTCGGCGCGAGCCTTGTCCACGGCCAACCAGGCCGTCAGGTTGGCCACCCCCGCCCCGGCCAGCACGGCATCGAACCGACCGGCCAGCACCCGGGAGGCGACATGGCGGGCCCCGTACACCGCGGCCCGCTCCCAGGCGCCCACCGGCGCCTCCAGGTCCGGTGGATGGGCCGACTCGTCGTCGCGCCACGAGTCGGGCTCGGCTCGTCGGTGGAGGCCGGCCAGGCGCGCCTCGCCCAACCGCCCGAGGTAGGCCGGCTGGTCGGCCGGCTCGAGGATCCACCGCCGGATCCAGTCGTCGAACCGGTCGGACCGGCTGGCGTCGCGAGCTTCCTCCCAGAACTCGAGGTCCTCGCCGTACGACTCGACCGGGAGGTGCGGGGCGTAGAGGCCGCCGGGGTGGGCACCCATCGCCACTTCGGACAGGGACAGCACGCGATGGGCGGGGATCTTGACCAGGTGGGCCCAGGGTCGGATGTCGTCCACGATGCGCTCGACGGTCACCACGGCGCCGCGCCGGGCGGCCAGGACGCCCCATACCCCTTCGAGCAGCGGCGGGCTGAGGGCGACGTTGCCGGCCCGGTCGGCCAACGGGGCGTGCACGAGGGCGACGTCGGGCGCATAGGGGGCGAGGAGGCCCACCTGGCCGCCGAACGGTGAGTCGACCACGGCGAACCCGGCGTTGGCCGCCATCGACGAGCCCTGGAGCGAAGTGGTGGTGACCGCCGGCAGCCCCCGGGCCGCGGCCTCGAGCCTCTGGAGGAAGGTGAGGAACGACCAGTGCTCGACCTCGACCTGGCCTGCGAGGTAGGCATCGCCGAACCACCGGTTGGGTGTGAAGTTCGGGAACACGTCACCGGAGTAGCCGGTCAGCACCCGCCTGACCAGCCCGCCCCGGAACAGGACGGCACCGAGGCTCGAGAGGCTGAGCATGACCAGGGTGAAGCCGGGGTCCCTCCCCCACCACTGACGGATCACCTCACGGGCCGCGGCCGTCCACCGCGAATGACCGGTCACCACGTGGATGGCGTCACCGGCCAGCACATGGCGCTGGACCGCCTCCTCGAGCGGGACGACGGGCGCACTCACGGGCGTCGACGGGCGGCGGGCACTGGCGCAGACCGTAGTTGAGGTCGGGCCCGAACGATGGAGTGGCCCGTCGTTACACTGAGCGCCATGATCCGCTACGAGGTCGGGGAGGACCACGTCGCCCGCCTCGTCCTCGACCGGCCCGAGGCCAAGAACGCCCTGTCCGTCGAGATGCGCGACGAGATCGTCGCCCGGGTACGAGAGGCCCGGAGCGACCGCCAGGTTCGGGCGGTGCTGATCACGGGAGTGGGCGACTCGTTCTGCGCCGGTATGGACCTCCGGCAGTCGACGGTGGGTTCGGCCGGCGGGGCCGGGTTCGACCCCCGCACGACCAGCGAGGCACTCCGGGTGGGCGTCCAGACCTTCATCCGCGAGCTCTGGGAGCTCGACAAGCCGACGGTGGCCGCGGTCAACGGCACGGCCGTCGGTCCCGGGGCCCATCTGGCCCTGGCCTGCGACCTGGTGCTCACCTGCGACCAGACCCGGTTCGTCTGGTCGTTCGCCCGCTGGGGACTGGTGGTCGACGCCGGAGGGGCCTACCTCCTGCCCCGCCTGGTCGGCCTGCCCCGGGCCAAGGCCATGGTCATGCTGGGTGACGGCGCCGACGGAGCCGAGGCCGTCGAGCTCGGGCTCGCTTACCGGTGCGTGCCCACCCAGGACGAGCTCGCCGCGCTGGCGTCGGAGCTGGCGGCCCGGCTGGCGGCCGGGCCGACTCGATCGCTCGGGCTGTCCAAGATGCTCCTTAATTCGAGCTTCGAGTCCACGCTGTCCGAGTCGCTCGAACGGGAGGGCTTGGCCCAGGCCATGGCGGCCACCTCGCCCGAGATGGCTGAGGGGATGGCTGCGTTCAAGGAGCGCCGGCCGCCCGACTTCCCGGGCCTGTCTTGACGGTCGGGCCCGAGGCGGGCCGCCGGGGGGCGGGCGACGGCGCTCCGCTCACGGGGCTGCGGGTCATCGACGTGGGCACCCGGATCAGCGCCCCGTTCTGCGCCGGCCTGCTCGGCGAGATGGGTGCCGAGGTGATCAAGGTGGAGGACCCGGCCGGCGGGGACTTCATGCGGACCATCGGCCCCTTCGTCGAGGGCGACGCCACCGATGCCCCCGATGATCCCGACGGCGGCGGCGAGGGACCCGACGGCACGGCGTACTCGATGTGGTGGGCGGTCGAAGGACGCGGCCGCCGGGGGATCACCCTCGACCTCCGGCGGGGGGAGGGCCAGGCGCTCTTCCGGCGGCTCGTCTCCACGGCCGACGTGGTCTGCGAGAACTTCCGGCCCGGCACCCTCGAGGCCTGGGACATCGGGCCCCAGTCGTGCGACCCCCGACTGGTGTGGGCCCGCATCAGCGTGTTCGGACAGGACGGCCCCTACTCGGGCCGACCGGGCCTCGACCGCATGGGCATCGCCTACGGAGGCCTGCTGGCCATCACCGGCTATCCCGACCGTCCCCCGGTGCGCCCGGGCGTCACCATCTCGGACTACCTCACCGGAGCCTTTGCCGCCGAGGCGGTGGTGTCCGCCCTCTACCGGCGGGACCGCCCCGGTGGCACCGGTCGGGGCGGCGTGGTCGACGCCCCGCTCTACGGCTCGGTCCTCCGTGTCCTCGAGTGGACCATCGCCGCACAGGACCGGCTGGGTGTCACCCGCGAGCGCCAGGGCAACCGGCTGGCCAACTCGGCCCCGCTCGACAACTACGCCACGGCCGACGGGCGTTACGTCTGCATCGTGGGTGGCTCGGACGCCAACTTCCGGCGGCTGTGCCGGGCCATGGGGCGGCCCGAGCTGGCCGACGACCCCCGCTGGTCGACCCTCAGCCGCCGGGCCGAGGGTGCCGACATCATCAACGGGATGGTGGCGGACTGGGCTGCCACCATGGACGCCCGCCAGGTGGAGGCGACCTGCGTGGCCCACGGCGTGCCGGTGGGGATGGCCTACGACGCCGCCGAGATCATCGCCGACCCCCACATGGCTGCCCGGGGTGACCTGGTGCAGGTGGACGACCCAGTGGCCGGTCCCCATCTGCAGCAAGCGCCCTATCCCCGTCTCGACGGCCAGCGGCCGGTGGCGCCGGGACCGGCTCCGGCCCTCGGGGAGCACAACCGCGACGTCTGGTGCGACCTCGTCGGGCTGGACGAGGAGACCTTCTCGGCCCACCGGGCGGCGGGGACCATCTGACCACCGCTCCGGTCCGGGCGGCATCCCGTTGCTACGCTCCGGGCTCGTGGCACCCCTCCCCGTTCACGAAGGCCTGTTCACCATGGGGACGGATCCCCACCTCATCGGCGCCACCTGTCGGGCCTGCACCCGCCAGCAATTCCCGCGCACACTCACCTGTCCCTACTGCGGGTCCGGAGACGTCGAGCCGCTCGAGCTCCCGACCACCGGACGCCTCTGGGCGTGGACCACGGTGACGGCGCCGCCCCCTGGGTACGCCGGCCCGGTCCCCTTCGGGTTCGGCGTGGTCGAGCTGGGTGACTCCCTCCGGGTGGTGACGCGGATCACCGAGGCGGACGCGACCGCCCTCCACGCCGGCCAGGAGATGCGGCTGGTGCTCGACGAGGTCGGTCGGCGCGACGAGGACACCCTCGTGTCATGGGCCTTCGCCCCCACATGACCGGTGTCGAGGTCGCCGGGGTCGGGATCCACCCGTTCGGGCGCTTCGCCGACCAGACCGTCACCGACCTCGGGGTCGTGGCCGTGCAGGGAGCACTGGCCGACGCCGGGGTCGGACGGGGTGAGCTCGAAGGGGCGTTCTGCGGGACGGCGTACGGAGGTGTGGCGTCGGGCCACAAGGTGCTCGGGCGCCTGGGGCTGACCGGGATGCCGATCATCGACGTCGAGGCCGGATGTGCCAGTGGGGCGGCCGCCTTGATGCTCGCCGCCGCCTCCATCCGCAGTGGGCAGTACCGGACCGCCATCGCCTTCGGCATCGAGAAGATGCCGAAGGGGATCATCCGGTCGTCCTTCTTCGAGCCGTGGCAGGAGGAGGCCGGCCTCACCTCGACGCCGGCCTACTTCGCCCTGCGGGCTCAGCGGCTCATGGACACCTCCGGGGTGACGGAGGAGGACCTGGCCGGGGTGGTGGTCAAGAACCGGCGCCACGGAGCGGCCAATCCCGATGCCATGTTCCGGTCCGAGGTCACCGTCGAGGAGGTCTTCGGGTCGCGGGTGGTCTGCCCTCCTCT
Organism: uncultured Acidimicrobiales bacterium; assembly: GCA_963727075.1. Lineage (GTDB taxonomy): Bacteria > Actinomycetota > Acidimicrobiia > Acidimicrobiales > RAAP-2 > Bog-756. The sequence continues at coordinate 184,037 of CAVSET010000006.1, read as the reverse complement.
CCGGTTGTGGATGCTCTGCTCCCCCAACGAGGGAGCCGCCGCCGTGGTCCTGCGCCGGATGGAGCCCACCGGGACCGGCGTCGCGCTGAGGGCGTCGGTGGTGACCTCGCACCTGCCCGGCGCGGTGCTCAGCGAGTCGACGCCCCTGTCGGGCCTGCCGGACGACACCATCCCGGCCCCGACCCAGCGGGCGGCCCAGGCCGCCTACGACGAGGCGGGTGTCGGACCCGAGGACCTCGATCTCGTCGAGTGCCAGGACACCGATGCGGCCCGCGAGCTCCTCTCCTATGAGGAGCTGGGTCTGTGCGGCCCCGGCGGCTCGCCCGCCCTGCTGCGGGACGGATCGACCGCCCTCGGCGGCCGGATCCCGGTCAACGTGAGCGGTGGCCTGCTGTCGAAGGGCGAGCCCCTGGGAGCGTCCGCGCTCGGTCAGGTGGTCGAGGTCACCCGCCAGCTGCGGGGCGGGGGCGGGCCGAGACAGGTCGAGGGCGCCCGCGTCGGGTTGGCCCACACCATCGGGCGCGGGGCCAACGCCAGTGTGGTGATCCTCAGCCGCTGAGGTCTTCGGTCACCGGCTGGTCCACCCGCTCGGCCACCAACTTGGCCCGATTGACCTTGGTGGCCGCGCTGCGGGGGATGGCGTCGACGAACTCCACCGACTTGGGCACCTTGTAGGACGCCAGCCGCTCCTTGGCGAATCGGCGCACGTCCTCGTCGCTGACGGGAGGGTCTGCCCCTCCCCGCTCCACGATGGCATGGACCCGGTGCCCCCACTCCGGGTCGGGCAGGCCGATCACCACCACGTCGGCGATGTCCGGATGCTCGGACAGGGCCGCCTCGACCTCGGCCGGGAACACGTTGGCCCCGCCGGTCACGATCATGTCCACCCTCCGGTCGGCGATGTAGAGGTAGCCCTCCACGTCCAGCCGGCCCAGGTCGCCGGCGGTGGAGAACCCGTCGGCCGTCATGGGGAGGGTCTGGCTCGAGCCCAGATAGCCGTACTTCCCGGTGCTCGGTGACCGCAGGTAGATCTCACCGACCTCGCCCACCGGCACGTCCCGCTGCTGCTCGTCGAGGATGCGTACCTCGGTGCCGCGGAAGCCGCGCCCGATGCTGCCGGGATGGTCGAGCCACTCGTCACCCCGGATGGCGGTGAGCCCCAACCGCTCGGTCATGCCGTAGCACATGTAGAGGCGCTCTCCCCCGATGAGATCGATCCACGTGCGCACCAGGGCCGGCGGGAAGGTGGCCGCCCCTTGCTGGACCCAAACCAGGCTCGAGAAGTCCCGTGTGGCGATGCCGGGGAGGCGGGCCATGCGGGCCAGCATGGTCGGGGTGGCGGTGAACGCGGTGATGCGCTCCTGCTCGATCAGGTCGACGGCCAGGGCGGCGTCGAACTTGACCATCAGCGTGAGCGTGTCACCGGCCAGCAGGTAGGTGAATTGGGCGAAACCGTTGGTGTGGTACAGCGCGGTCGGGATGAGGATCCGCTGCGGACCGACGTCCACCCCCCATGCCGTCGGGAAGGGCTGGGCGTTCAAGGCGGTGAGCACCGCCGGAGTGTGGTCCATGATGATCTTCGGCGTGCCGGTCGACCCGCTGGAGCAGATGCCGCTGACGCTGGGTGACACCACGAGGGGCAGGGGATCGGCCGGTTGCGACGCGGCGGCGGCGAACAGCTCGGCGGCGTCGGTCCCCATCATCAGAACAGGGTCGAGGACGTCGGCTACCCGGCCCCGCTCCCAGTCGGGCAGGTCCCAGCGCACGGGGACGGGTGAGGCCCCCACCTTCCAGGTGGCCAGCACCGCCTCCACCATCTCCACCGAATTGGGCAGCTCGAGGCCGACCCGGTCCCCGACGCCGACCCCGCGGGCGGCCATCGCCCTCGCCAGTTGATTGGAGCGTCGGTCGAGGTGACCCCAGGTCAGTTCCCGCTTCGACCCATGCTGGTCGACGAAGACGACCGCCACCGCCTCCGGCCGCTCCTGGCCGAGGACCCGGATCCGCTCGGCAAAGGGGACCCCGTCGATCTCCGGCCCACTCACGGGCGCCACCGGTGACCGCCACGCTCGCCGCCGCTCTCGAGGGTCAGGAGGCTGCGGGGTCGGCGGCGCCCGGTGCGACTGAGCCCAACACCGGTCTCCCCCTCGACGTGATGGCCTCTCCTCACAGCGAGTGCAGAACCTACCCGTCCGAGCAGGGGGCCGCCATTTGCCGGATGCCGATGGCCACGGCCCGACGAACCCCGGCCCGTGGGCCGCCTGCACCGGAGGAACGACACCGATGCCGACGGCCTAAGGTCGATGACCGTGAGCCGGCCGGCGGTCGTGTTGTCGACGCGACCACGCGCCGGGCGATCCATTCGACCGATGGAGGTGACCATGCACTACGCGAACCTCGGGAGCACCGGCCTGAGGGTGTCCCGGATCTGTCTCGGAATGATGAGCTTCGGCAACGCAAGCGACCGACCCTGGGTACTGGACGAGGACCACGCCGAGCCCATCGTGCGGGCGGCGGTCGAGGGGGGTATCACCTTCTTCGACACGGCCGACACCTATTCGGGTGGGGCCAGCGAGGTCGCCACCGGTCGGTTGCTGCCCAAGTTCCTCAGCCGGGACGAGCTGGTGGTGGCGACCAAGGTCTTCATGCCCATGACACCGGGCGAGAACGGGGCGGGTCTGTCTCGCAAGCACATCCTCTCGGGCATCGACGCCTCGTTGGCCCGGCTCGACATGGACTACGTCGACCTCTACCAGATCCACCGGTGGGACCCGAGGACGCCGATCGAGGAGACCATGGAGGCGCTGCACGACGTGGTGCGCGCCGGCAAGGCCCGGTACATCGGGGCGAGCTCCATGTTCGCCTGGCAGTTCGCCAAGGCCCAGCATGCCGCCGACCTCCACCACTGGACGCGGTTCGTCTCCATGCAGCCGCACTACAACCTCATCTATCGCGAGGAGGAACGGGAGATGATCCCCCAGTGCATCGACCTGGGCGTCGGGGTCATCCCTTGGAGCCCGCTGGCACGCGGCGTGCTGGCGGGGAACCGCGACCGTGCCGGGGCGCGCCGCACCACCAGGTCGGACACGGACAGCTTCACCGACTACCTCTACAGCCAGCCGACCGACTTCGACGTGGTCGAGCGCGTGGCCGACGTCGCCGCCGAACGGGGGGTGCCCCCGGCCCAGATCGCACTGGCCTGGCTCCTCCAGCGACCCGGGGTCACCGCCCCGATCGTCGGCGCTACCGAGCCGGGGCACCTGGCCGATGTGCTGGCCGCCGAGGAGCTGGAACTCAGCGACGAAGAGGTCAAGCGGCTGGAGGACCCCTACGTGCCCCATCCGGTGTTGGGGCATTTCTGACACGGCCGGCGTGTACGGTGCTGGGGCCGGTACGCACGATCGCCATGCCGGGTGAGCCATGCCGCATGAGCCATGCCGCATGATCCATGCCGCATGATCCATGCCGCATGATCCATGCCGCACTGCCCTGTCGGGTGAGTGGCACACCGTACCGGATGAGAGGAGGGTGGCTCCGTGGGCCGACCCGAGGCAGTTGACTTCCACTTCGACATCATGTGCCCCTACGCCTATCTCACGTCACTGTGGATGCGTGAGGTCCGCGACACGGCCGGGGTCGAGGTTCGCTGGCGGTTCTTCAGCCTCGAGGAGGTGAACCGGGCCGAGGGGAAGAAGCATCCCTGGGAGCGGGAATGGTCCTACGGCTGGTCGATGATGCGCATCGGTGCCTATCTCCGGCGCAAGGACATGAGCCTCCTCGACCGGTGGTACGAGACCGCGGGCCGGGCCCTCCACGTGGAGGGTCGCAAGCCGCACCGGCCCGACGTCGCCGAGGCACTGCTCGTCGAGATGGGGCTCGGCCCGGGCATCGTCGAGGCCGCCATCGAGGATCCCACCACGGGCGACGAGGTGCTGGCCGAGCACCAGGCGGTGCGGGCCCGGGGGGGATTCGGCGTGCCCACCCTGCTCTTCGACGACGGCCAGGCCCTGTTCGGTCCGGTCCTGGTGGACCCTCCTTCGGGCGAGGATGCCGTGCGGCTCTGGGACCATGTCACCGGCTGGCTCGACTACCCCCACGTCTACGAGCTCCAGCGACCCAAGACCACGGCGGACATCGACAGCATCGTCGATGCCTTCAAGCCGTACCTCGAGGCCCGCGACTGGTTCACCGTGCAGGGGGAGACGCCCTAGGCCGGAGCCCCAGGACCGAGGCCCTCGGCAGACGACCGCCGCCGCTCGCCGATCACCCGCTCGACCTGGCGCATGCGCCAGAACCCTACGGCCGGGAACACGACGACGGTCACCATCCCAGCCGCCACCACCGCGGCGGCGTTCACCGGGAGGATGCGGTCCTCGGCGTGGCGATGCCGGTGATCACCACGATCAGCGGGAGCCCGGTGGCCGAGAAGAGGGCCATCGGGAGCCGCTCGGGACGGGACAGCACCGTGCGATAGAACACCGGCACGGGCAGGCCCCGGGCCGCCAGCATGAGGACCACGAAGAGGGGAACCCGCCACAGCGAGGCGGGATGGTGGATGAACACGTGCAGGTCGAACTGGATGCCGCTCACCACGAAGAAGATGGGGATGAGGAAGCCGAACCCGATGGCCTCGAGCTTGGTCCTGATCCTCTCACTCTCGCCCCGGGCCGAGAACAGCCGCACCACGATGCCGGCGGCGAACGCACCGAGCAGCACGTCGAGCCCGAGGGTCTCGGCCAGTAGCACCAGGAGCACGATCAAGAGCAGCGAGATCCGCACCGGGAGCTGGGCGCTCGATTCGAGATGGCGGTTGAGGATGGCCACGACCCGCGGCTGCTGCTGGCGCGGCGCCAACAGCACGGTGACCACCGCCACCACGATGAACGCCGCCAGGAGGAGCGAGGTGACCAGGGGCTGCTTGTTGGTGAGGAGCAGGGCGACGGCCACGATCGGTCCGAACTCCCCGACCGTGCCGATGGCCCCGATATAGGAACCGAAGCGGGTGTCGAACAGGCCGGCGTCGCGGAGCCGGTACCAGGGTGCCGAGCGCGGTGGTGGTGAGGGCCAGGCCCACCACCAGGGTGTCACGGGCCAGGCACTCGGAGACCAGCGCGAACGCCGCCCCGAGCCCGATGGCCAGGGAGAGCGCCCAACCGGAGAAGGCCAGCCGGAGGGGCGACCCCGGATCTTCTGGAGGTCCAGTTCGAAACCGGCCAGGAAGATCAGGAAGGTCAGGCAAAGTCGGAGAGGCCGGTCACGATGGTGCTCTGATGGGCCAGGTCGAAGACGTAGGGACCCATGAGAATGCCGGACCCGATCTGGATCACGATCTCGGGAATGGCCACCCGACCGGTCAGCTCGGACAGGATGGGTGGGTGCGAGCACGGCGGCCAGGGCGATCAGGACGAGCGTGGAGATCGAGGACGTCGTCACGGTCCGGTGCCCGCCGTCGCCCGCAAGGACATTTTCTCACACTATGCGGGCGCCTCCGAACGGTCGGGGACGGCGAACCATGGCGTGCCCGGCCCGGCCCGGGCAGACTGTCCGGTTGTGCCGAGCTCGTTGATCCTGGTCGGACCGGTTGCATCCGAGGAGCACGCCCGTCGCGGCCACCCCGAACGACCCGACCGGCTGGGGGCGGTGCGTCAGGGCCTCGCCGACCTGCACCTCGACCGAGACCTGGTCGAGCTCGAGGCTCGACCGGCCACGCCTGCCCAGCTCGAGCGGGTCCACTCGAGGCAGTACCTCGACCAGCTCCGTGAGTTCTGCCGGGACGGGGGCGGTTCCCTCGATCCGGACACCTATGCCACCTCGGCCTCGTGGGGCTCGGCCCGGCTGGCGGCCGGTGCCGGGCTGGTCGCCGTCGACGCCCTCCGCTCCGAGCCCGGGGCGGTGGCCTTCGTGGCCGCACGACCTCCCGGGCACCACGCGCTGGCCGACCGGGCCATGGGCTTCTGCCTGCTCAACAACGTGGCCGTGACCGCCGCCTCGTTGGCGGCCGGGGGCGAACGAGTTCTGATCGTCGACTGGGACGTCCATCACGGCAACGGCACCCAGGACCTGTTCTGGGACGACCCGCGGGTCCTCTATGTCTCGACGCACCAGTGGCCCTGCTACCCGGGCACCGGACGGGTGGACGACGTCGGCGGGTCATCGGCGCTCGGGACCACGGTCAACGTGCCCCTTCCCCCGGGCTCATCGGGTGAGGCGGTGCGCTCGGCCTTCGACCTGATGGTGGAGCCGGCCGTGGCCGGGTTCCGCCCGACGTGGGTGCTCGTCTCCGCCGGGTTCGATGCCCACCGGGCTGACCCGTTGGCCGATCTGGTCCTCTCCGGCGGGGACTTCGCCGACTTGGCCCGGCGGGTGGCGGCCTGGGCGCCCGAGCCCGGGCGCGTGGTCCTCTTCCTCGAGGGCGGCTACGACCTCCATGCCCTGCGGGCCTCGACCTCGGCCACCATCGGCGCCCTGGTCGAGGCGGCCCGGCCGTCCGAGCCCTCGACGAGCGGTGGGCCCGACCGGGACTACGTCCAGCGGCTCAGCCAGCAGCGGCGGGCCGCGCTCGAGGCATCGCGCTCATGACGCGCCCCTCGACGACGGTGGTCGGGGTGGACGGATCGGACACGTCGATCGCCGCGCTGCGGTGGGCGTTCGAGGAGGCGGCGGTCACCGGCGCCAGCATCGACGCCCTGATCGCCTGGCAATGGCCGGTCAGCCTGGGTACGGCCATCCCCATCCCCACGGGTTTCGACCCGGCCGGGGACGCCCGGGCGGTGCTCGACCAGGCCGTCGGCCCGCTGGCGGTGGAGTTCCCGTCGGTGACGGTCCGGACCCGCACGATGGAAGGCCACCCGGCGGAGGTCCTGGTCGAAGCATCTCGGCACGCCGATCTCCTGGTGGTCGGCTGCCGCGGCCACGGAGAGCTCACCGGACTGCTGCTCGGGTCGGTGAGCCAGCATTGTGCCGCCCACGCCGCCTCGCCGGTCGTCGTCTACCGGCCCCCCGCCACCTGATCGGAGCCGGTGGTCGGAACCGGCCGGGCCCGGTGCCGGCCCACCTCCGGCGTCCATCGGGCCGTCCCCTACCAGGCGTCGACGCAGTTCCGCTTCTTGCCCGTCCGCGGGGCGGGGTGGGGCGCCGCCCGCAGGGCCTCGACGATCGTCCGACGCGAGTCGGCCGGATCGATGACGTCGTCGATCTCGAAGGAGGCGGCCACGTTGACAGCCCGACCGTGCCGGTACGCCCGCTCCACCATGGCCTGGAACAGGGCCTGGCGCGCCTGGTCGTCCTCGGCCGCCTCGAGCTCGCGCCGGAAGCCGAGCCGGACCGCCCCTTCGAGGCCCATCCCTCCGAGCTCCCCGCTGGGCCACGCCGCCGTGATGATCGGGGAGCGGAAGCTCCCTCCGGCCATGGCCTGGGCACCCAGGCCGTAGCCCTTGCGAACCACGATGGTGAGGAAGGGGATGGTGAGGCTGGCCCCCACCACGAACAGGCGACTGAAGTGCCGAACTTGGGCCGTCGCCTCGGCCTCGGGCCCGACCATGAACCCGGGCGTGTCGCACAGGAACAGCACGGGGAGGTCATGGGCATCGCACAACTGGAGGAAGCGGGCGGCCTTGTCCGCCCCGTCGCTGTCGATGGCCCCGCCGAGGTGACCGGGATTGTTCGCCACCACGCCCATCGGGCGGCCCTCGATGCGGGCCAGCGCGGTGACCATCCCGGCCGCGAAGCCCCGGCGCAGTTCGAGGACCGAACCGTCGTCGGCCAGGACGGTGACCAGGTGCCTCATGTCGTAGACCCGCACCCGCTCCTCGGGGATGCAGGTGCGCAACAGCCGTTGGTCGGCGCACGCCCACTCGTCGACCCTGCCCTGGAAGTAGGAGAGGTATTGCTTGGCCGACCTCGACGGCACCGGCGTCGTCTTCGGCCACGAGGTCGACCACGCCGTTGGCGGTCTGCATCGTGAGCGGCCCGACCTCCTCGGGAGCGTAGGTCCCGAGGCCTCCTCCCTCGATCATGGCCGGCCCTCCCATGCCGATCGACGTGCCAGTGGTGGCGATGATCACATCGCAGCAGCCGAGGAGGGCGGCGTTGCCGGCAAAGCACCAACCCGAGGCGATCCCGACCAGCGGGACCAGACCGCTCAGCCCGCCGAAGAGGGCGAAGGCCAGGGTGTCGAGGCCGGTGACCTGGCGTAGTCGGTGTCGCCCGGGCCGACCGCCTCCCCCCTCGGCGAACAACACCACCGGCAACCGCAGCCGCTCGACCAGCTCGAACAGGCGGTCCTTCTTCCGGTGGTTCTGTTGACCCTGGGTGCCGGCGAGCACCGTGTAGTCGTAGGAGAGCACGGCGCAACGGGCCCGCCCCTCGCCGAACCGGCCCCCGTTCACCCGGCCGACGCCGGCGACCAGCCCGTCGGCCGGGGTCCGCCCGATCAGCTCCTCCTACGGACCGGCGACCGCGCTGGGCGGCGATGGCCAGCGAGCCGTACTCGGTGAAGCTCCCCTCGTCGCAGAGGGCGTCGATGTTCTCCCGTGCCGTCCGCCGCCCCTGTTCGTGCCGGCGCACCACCACTTCGGGTCGGCCCACGTCGAGCACCAACCGGCGCCGGTCACGCAGCTCGGCCAGGTCCGGTCTGGTACCGCCGGCCGTCTCGTCCGCCGGTCGTTCCTCATCCGTCGGCGGGCCCTGGATCTCCTCCATGACGAGGAGCGGGTCTCCGGCGGCCACCGACCCTCCCGGACTCGACCGCCAGCGAGAGAACTGACCGCGGGAGCGGGAGCCGCCACCACGTGCTCCATCTTCATGGATTCGATGATGACGAGCGGTGCCCCGTTCGGGACACGGTCCCCGACCGCCACCGACACCGACACCACGGTGCCCTGCAGCGGGCGCGGCCAGGGTCCGGAGCGGCCCCGGGGCCGGTCCCGCCACGTCAGCCCGTCGGCATCGGGAAGATGCTGGGCTCGACGGCCGCCGCCGCCACCGCCTGGTCGCGCTCGGTCCGCTCATCGGCTGCGGGGACTGGGCCGCGCCGAGGACCGTCGGGAGGAGCGACAGGTCGCCCGGGCGTGCAGAAGGCATGGACGCCGGACGTGGACAGGGCGAAGCCCACCCCGCGGGACACCTCCGGCCACGACGTGTACGGCTCGTACCAGGTCCCCGAGGTGTGGCGGCGCCCGGCCCACGGCCGGGCGGCCAGCCGCCTTGATGGCCATCACCCCGAGGTCGAGATCGAGGGCCTCGGCGAGCAGGGCCTCGGCATCGCGGCGGTACGACGGGTCCGACCACAGCTGCGGGTTGACCGGGAACATCACCGTGTCGAGGTCGTAACGCCGCACCGCCTCGAGATGGGCGGCCGGGCCGCTGAGCTCGTGGCCGGTGATGCCGACCCACCGGCACAGGCCCTCGTCGCGCGCGGCCAGCATCGCCTCGATGGCGCCCGCCCTGGCGTCCAGCTCAGTCAGGTCGGTCACGGCGTGCAGCTGATAGAGATCGAACGTAGTCGCAGCGCAGGATACGGAGCGAGTCCTCGAGCTGCGCGTCGCACCCCGTCGCGGCTGTGGCGCAGCGTCTTGCCGGCGACGAACAGCCGGTCCCGCAGGGCCGGGAGGTGCGGGCCGAGCAGCTCCTCGGCCCGCCCGTACTGCGGGGCCACGTCGAGATGGTTGACCCCGGCATCCACCGCTGAGGACAGCGCCTGCCCGGCCACGTCGGGCTCGGTGTCCCAGAACGCCGCCCCGCCGAGCACCGCCACCGACGAGCGGTGACCGGTCCTCCCCAGTCTCCGGAACTCCACACTCGCAGGGTAGTGCGGCGGCCGACCCGGGTGCGGGGAGTGGATCCGACCTCTCAGTCCGGCTCGGCTGACCGCCGGGCGGCCTCCCATCCCTCCACCATGGCGGCGAACCGCAGCGGGTTGTAGATGTCCTCTTCGTAGGACCACCGCTGGTCCCCGGCGTACTTGAGGAGGGTGAAGTTGTACTCCTGATGGACAGAGCCGTCACCCGGGTCACGCATCCGGTTCCACACCTGGCACACCACCCAGCCACGGTCCTCGTCGATCACGTACCATTCGATCGGGAACTCCGGCATGTCCCGGCCCGGGATAGTCCGCCATGCAGGAGCTGATCCACTCGTGGATGGCCTCCCGTCCCTGGAATGCCCCGAAGTGGTGCTCGATGTAGGTGGCGTCCTCGGTGAAGAGGTCGGACCATTCCCTCCACCGGCCGGAGGATCCGGCCGTCGCCGCCACCTTCTGGTAGTGGGCGAATGCGCCCTCGATCTCCTCCCTGCTCCACTGACCCATGCCTCGGCTCCCTGCCGGGCTCGGACGAGCCCTGCCCGAATCTACGCCGACGGCATCCGGGGCTGCAGTCTGAGCACGGGGAGCACCTCCCGTCCCAGGCGCCCGATCTGGTCTCGCACCGATGGCGGTGACACCCCGGGCAGGTGGACCCTGAGGTTGAGGGCGTCGGCCCCCGACTCCCTCACCGCATCCTCGAGCAGCCGGGCCAGCCGACCCGGGTCGTCGGCGGTCACTGTCTGGTCTGCACCGAAGGAGGACGCCCCGCCGGTGGCATAGCTGTCGTACACCTTCCGTTGCCGATCGACCAGCTCGGTGCCCAGGTCCCCGAGCCACACCCGGCGGACCAGCACCTTCCTCGCCCGCCCTCCGGCCTCGTGGTACGCGGCGGTGAGACCGGCCAGCGCCCGGGACGCCGACATGCCCTCCATGAGGATGCCCGCCCCGCACCGGGCCGCCCGCCGGGCCGCGGCCGGGGACATGGCCGCGCTGAGGACGGGCACCGGTGCCACCGCCGCCGATCGCAACGCCGGATCGTTGCCCAGCGGCCCGAGACCCCGGCCGCTGAGCATGTCCACCAGGTGCGGCAACGCGGCCTTGAACGAGGCCACCGCCGACGAGGCGGATACCCCCATGGCCTCGAAGTCCAAGGGGAGGGAACCGGCGGCCACGCCGAGCCCGACCCGACCGGGGTGGCGGGCGGCCAGCCAGGCGACCTCCTCGGCCACCAGCGCGGTGGGCCGCAGCGGTAGCAGGATCGGGCAGGGCGCGGCCCACAGGAGCGGGCAGTCCTCGAGCACGAAGCCGGCCATCTGGAGCGGGTTGGGCAGGTAACCGGGGAATCCACCGTGATGCTCGCTGAGCATGATGCCGGCAAAGCCCGCCGTCTCGGCCAGCGCCGCCTGGCTGCAGAGCTCGGCGACGACCTCGGGAGCCGGCAGCTCGTTGTGCGGGTAGAGGCGCAACGAGACCGACCCGGGCGAGAATACCGATCCATCGGACAGTCCTGCCCGGGTCACCGGATGTGAGCTCTCACTCGCCTGACGCGAACATCTCACGCAACTTGGCCAAGCTGGCCGTGAGGAGGCGCGACACGTGCATCTGGCTGACCCCGACGCTGGCCGCGATCTGCGACTGGGTGAGGCCGTCGATGAAGCGCAGGTTCAGGATGGTCCGCTCCCGATCGGACAGCTCCGCCAGTGATATGGCGAGCACCATCCGGTCCTCGGTCCCGCCGAATCCGGCATCGACGTCACCAAGGCGGCTGGCCATGGTGCTGTCCTGGCGGTCGGGGGCGTCGATGGATGTCGTGCGATAGCTCTGGCCCGCCTCGAGCGCCTCCAGTACCGCTTCTTCCGAGGACCGGGTGACGTCCGCCATCTCGGCGACGGTCGGAGGGCGCCCCAACTCGTGGGAGAGGGACTCGATCACATGGCCGAGCTCGAGGTAGAGCTCCTGGATGCGCCGGGGGGCCCGGACCGCCCACCCCTTGTCCCGGAAGTGCCGCTTCAGTTCCCCGATCACCGTGCGGGTGGCGAAAGTGCTGAACTCCACGCCACGCTCGGGGTCGAATCGGTCGACGGACTTGATCAGCGCGATGGACGCCACCTGCGCCAGGTCGTCATAGGTCTCACCCCGGTTGGAGAAGCGCCGGGCGAGCTGGTACGCCAGGCCCAGGTGTGCTTCCACCAGCTCGTCGCGCAAGCGCTTGTCGCGGGTCCTGGCGAACTCGACGAACTTCTCCCTCGTCTCCCCGGCTGGGTCGACCGGCAAGGCCATCAGATCTGTTGCCGAACCCGTCGCTTGCGCAACCAGATCCGCTGATGCCCATTCACGCTGTCCCGCCCGTGCTCGTCGACCAAGGCATCGAGGATCCTGGCCGACAGCCCGTCAGAGGATGCGTCGGCGCCCGCTCTTCCCGACGAATTCCCTTCCGCTCCGCCAGACGTGGTGTCGGGGTGGTAGATGCAGGAGACCCCGATCTCCTGGTTGCCCCGAACGAACCGCAGGGCCAGACGACCTTCGGCCCCTTCGTCGACCAAGGAGACGCACAGTTCGTCCACGGCCAACCGCAGGTCCTCGATCTCCTCGACGTCGAAGTTGGCCCTCGACGCCACGGTCGCCGCCGTCAGCCGGGCCAACACCACCAGGTCGGCCCGGACCGGGATGCTCAATTCGACGACGTCACTCATCGTGCTGCACCCGATGTGGTCATCCGATGACGGGTCATGCCGTCACGGCCTCATCCAACGAGGGGACTATGGAGAAGACGTCCATGAGCCCGGTGATCTCGAACAGCTTGAGGATGCGTGGTTCGGAGACCACGAGCCGCATGGCGCCACTCCCGCCGACACGCTTGGTCGCCCCGATGAGGACACCCAAGCCCGTCGAATCGATGAAGGTCACCGAGAGCAGGTCGACGACCAAGAGGGGCTTCCCGCGATCGATCGCCGCGTCGAGCCGACTGCGGAGCATCGGGGCGGTGGCCACATCCACCTCGCCGGCCACGGAGACCACGGAGTACCGGTCGGTGGTCTCCTCCGACATGTCGAACAGCTCGTCCATACTCGACCTTCCTTCGCAAACGTCCCGGGGTCGGCAGAACACGGCCCGGAGCACCCGACCCGTGCCCGACCCCCGGCTGAACTGGGCGGGCACCACCCCTGATCAGACTACCTCGACCTCCGTTATCGCCGAGGCGGCTACGCTCGCCCGAACGGGGTCGCACGGCCCCCTCGGCATAGGCGCGCTGAGAGCGGGTATCGATCCAGGCAATGCCCGATTCTTCCCTCGAGACCTATCGGCGTAAACGCAACCCTGCTCGTACGCCCGAGCCGGTGCCTTCCGGCCGCGGGTCGAAGCCGGATACGAGCCCCGGGCCGCCCGCCTTCGTGATCCAGGAGCACCACGCCTCCTCGCTCCACTGGGACTTCCGCCTGGAACGCGACGGAGTGTTGGCGTCATGGGCCTTGCCCAAGGGGCTGCCCATGGATCCGGCACAGAACCACCTGGCCGTCCCGACCGAGGACCACCCACTCGAGTACGCCGGGTTCAGCGGCACCATACCGGCCGCCGAGTACGGCGGTGGTGAGGTCTCGGTCTGGGATCACGGCACCTACGAATGCGAGAAGTGGACCGACCGCGAAGTGATGGTGGCCCTCCACGGCGAGAGGGCCGAAGGTCGCTATGTGCTCTTCGCCACCGGGAAGAACTGGATGATCCACCGGATGGATCCCCCGCCGGAAGGATGGGGGCCTCTTCCCGACCGGCTCTCCCCCATGCTGGCCGTCCCCGGCGACCACCCTCCCGAGGGCACTGGCTGGTCGTACGAGTTCAAGTGGGACGGGATCCGGGTGCTGTTGTGGGTCGACGGGGGCCGGGTGCGGGCCGTCACCCGGAACGGCAACGACACGACCGGCTCCTTCCCCGAGCTGCGCGAGTTCGGGGAGAGCGCCGGGTCCGACCAGCTGCTGCTCGACGGCGAGCTGGTCGCCCTCGACGAGCACGGACGACCCTCGTTCTCGCGGCTGCAACGCCGGATGCACGTCACGTCGGCGGCCAGCGTACGACGAGCGGCGGCGGCCGATCCGGCCAGCCTGGTGTTGTTCGACGTGCTCCACCACAACGGCCGGTCGTTGTTGGCCAGCCCCTACCGCGAGCGCCGCCGCGAGCTCGAGTCACTGGGACTGTCCGGCCCGCGTTGGGTGGTCACCCCGGCGTTCACCGACGAGCCGGGATCGGAGGCACTCCGGATCGCCACCGAGGTGGGCATGGAGGGGGTGGTGGCCAAGCGACTGGACAGCCCCTACCGGCCGGGCATCCGGAGCCGCGACTGGGTGAAGGTCAAGAGCCAGCGAACCCAGGAGGTGGTCATCGGGGGATGGGCCCCCGGCCAGGGCAGCCGCCGTCACCTGTTCGGCTCGCTCCTGCTCGGGCTACCGGTGACCGGGCGCAGGGGGAGGCTGCACTACGCAGGCAAGGTCGGCACCGGGTTCACCCAGTCGGCCATGGAGGACCTGCTGGCCCGGCTCACACCCCTGACCCGCCAGACCAGTCCGTTCGACGAGGACCTGAAGCGCGAGGTGGGGACCGCCGTCACCTGGGTCCGGCCCGTCATCGTCGGCGAAGTTCGCTTCAGTGAGTGGACGCCCGACCACCGGTTCCGCCATCCGGTGTGGCGTGGCGTGAGGATCGACAAGGCACCAGCGGACGTCGTCCATGAGCCCTGACCGGAGCTCGTCCATCCGGACCAGGGTGGACGGTCGCGAGCTGAGCATCTCCAACCTGGACAAGGTCCTCTTTCCCGCGGTCGGGTTCACCAAGGGCGAGATGATCGACTATTACGTCCGCATCGCACCAGTGTTGCTGGCCCATGTCCGGGATCGTCCCCTCACGATGAAGCGGTTCCCGGACGGGGTGGAGGCCCAGTCCTTCTTCGAGAAGCACCGCCCGGCGCACGCACCCGAATGGGTGCGGAGCGTGTCGGTTCCCTCGAGCGAGGCCGGCGGTGCCATCGAGTACTGCGTCTTGTGCGATGTCCCCTCGGTGGTGTGGGCGGCCAACCTGGCCACCATCGAGTTCCACGTCCCGCTCTGGCGGGTCGGTCGACGACGAAAGCTCCCGTCCCCGCCTGACCACATGGTCTTCGACCTCGATCCGGGCGAGGGGACCACCATCGTGGAGTGCTGCCGGGTGGCCTCGCTCATCGTCGGGGCGCTCGGTCCGGGAGCGCCGTGCGTGGCCAAGACGAGCGGGTCCAAGGGCCTCCAGCTCTATCGGTCGGTCGACCGGCGGATGGGATGGGACAAGCTCCGGGACGAGGCCTACCGGATGGCCGCCCGCATCGAGGACAGCCATCCCGACCAGGTGGTCTCGAACATGCGCAAGTCGCTTCGCCGGGGCAGGGTGCTGATCGATTGGAGCCAGAACCATCCCGCCAAGACCACGGTCGCCCCGTACTCGCTCCGGGCCCGACCGGAGCCGACGGTTTCGACCCCGGTCACCTGGGAGGAGGTCGGAGCCTGCGCCGACAGCGGCGATCCCCGCCGGCTCCATTTCACGGCTCCGGACGTGCTGGACCGCGTCGACCGCCTGGGCGACCTCTTCGCCCCTGTCGGGGGCGGGAGCTCCGCCTAGCGTTCGGGCCGCAGGCTCCCGATGCCCAACGATCCCCCTCCGTCGGCGACATCCGACCCGGTCGCCTCCCCCTCGGTGTCGAGCACGGGGTCGGTGGTGAAGAGATGGGTCCGGAGGTGACCGTCGAGGACCGGATCGTGGCGGCGGAGCCACTCGAGGGTCATGGCGGCGTGCTCCTTCTCCTCGTCGCGGTTGTGGGCGAGGATGCCGGCCAGCTCGGGATTGGACGTGGCATCCACCCGCTGGTCGTACCAGTCGACGGCCTCGAGCTCCTCCTGAATCGAGGCGATCGCCCGGTGCCGGTCCACGGTCTCCGGCGAGAGGCTGTCCTCGGGCTCGTGCAGTCCGGCGCTCTGGGCCACTGATGAACCTCCTCGAGGTGGTCCTCGGGTGCGCCGGTGGCGGCACTCCCCGATCCGAAGCGTACTGCCGGACATCCCGGTGCCGACGGGAATCGGCACCGACGGCCAAGGGCGCTACCGGGATGGCCGGGCGACCTGAGTGCCCGGTCGGGGCGGCCTCAGCTGGCCCGCCACAGAGTCTTGCTGGCCGAGTCGCGGATCCAATCGGACAACGCCGCCACCCGGCCCACGATGGTGCTGCCGGCCGCGCCCGGGTAGCGATGGTGGGGCGCGGTCTCCTTGACCTCGAGGTACCGGCGGCCGAGCTGGCGACGTCGGTCCTCGGGAACCGTCCGGCGTAGTCGGGACAGGAGCTCGCCCTCCTCGTGCTCGATGTGGTCGAAGACGCCGCGGCGGAGGGCGGCGAACTCCTCGGCGAACTCGGGGCTGCGCGTCGACATGTCCTCCATCCGGGTCAACCGTCCCTCGATCGCCAGCTGCTCGGCCAGGCCCCGCTCGACGGCCTCCGGGCCGTCACGGAGGTGCGGGTAGACCACCACCTCCTCGGCGACCTCGTGGCGGATGAGGTCGTCGGCCAGTATCCAGAACAACTCGGCGGCGATGTCCGGCGCCTGGCCGTCGAACATCCCGAACAACCGCCGGACGTCCTCATGGTCGCGTGCGAGCAGACGCAACACGTCTTCGCGCTCAGCCGCGCCGTTCGTCGGTCCCACGCCGGTGAGATACCCGGCTGCTCCCTTCCCAAACTCGGCGTTTGCTCCCTGGGCGGTCCCCCTCAGCGAACGCCGGCAGGCCGGAACTGCACGCTGATGCGCGGCTCCACCGAGCGGGAGGTCTTCGGCACGGCGTGCTCCCAGGTGCGCTGGCAGCTCCCGCCCATGACCAGCAGGTCGCCGCTTCCGAGGGTGAAGCGGACGGCAGCCCCGCCGGCGCTCGGTCGGAGCAGGAACCGTCGGGGCCCTCCGAGCGAGAGGACGGCCACCATCGTGTCGTGGGTGGCGCCGCGCCCGATCCGGTCGCCGTGCCAGGCGACACTGTCGCCGCCGGCCCGGTACAGGCAGCACCCCACGGTGCGGAAGGGATCGCCGTCGCCATAGTGCTCGTTGAGCGCCACGATGGCCTGGTCCAACCGCGGGTCGGGAAGGGCCGACCCCTCGTCGTAGAAACAGGCCAGCCGCGGCACGTCGACGACTCTGCCGTACATCACCCGCTGCTCCTCCCTCCAGGGGACCGACTCGGCGAGCCGGTCGAAGAGGACACCCGGGTTTGCCACCCAGTCGCGTCGCACCTCGACCCAGGCCCCGGGGCTGAGGTCGGTCCGCTCCATGACGCCACCGAGCGGGCGCAGAGCGACCGCACCGGTCTCGAACAGGGAGGGTTGGCGGGCGGTCATGACCGACGCCATCCTAGGGGAACACATGTTCGTAGCAACCGGGGACCACCGGATGGACCCCGCCCTCACCGGTCGCGTCGGGTCCAGTCGGGTTAGATCCTGGTCGGCGGGGTACCTACTGCTGTGTGGGGCATGGGAGCCAGTGGATGCAGCGCCGACCGCCGTGAACCTGACGTCTCGCGCCGGAGCGCCGTGGAGACGCCCCTCCCGACCCAACCTCAGGGTGCCCCACCCTCACGATCAGACGGGGTCATGCGCAGATGGTCAGCTGGGAACTCACACTTGAACCGACGGCCCGGTCGGTCAAGACGGGCCGTGATCTGGTCCACCGCGTGCTGTCCGGCTCCGACGAGGGCTGCGTCCAGACGACGGCCATCCTGACCGACGAGCTGGTGGCCAATGCAGTGACCCACGGTCGGCCACCGATCATGCTCGCCATCCACCGGGACCCCGGCGGGGTGACGGTGGCGGTGACCGACTGCGGCCCGGGGAGGCCCGACCTTCGGTCGGCACCGCTCATCGCCGAAAGCGGTCGGGGCCTCACCATCGTGAACGTCCTCTCCGACGAGTGGGGCGTGGACGACCTTCCCGACGGCAAGCGGGTGTGGTTCCGGATGCGGCCGGCCGCTAGCCGGTAGGGGCCGGGCCCTCCATGGCCGCGGTCTCCTCCCAGCCCCGGACGGTTCGAGGGTCGTCCGCCTCGGGCACGGCCCCGGGCACATCTCCGGCCCGGGCGGCCGAGTCCCTCCCCGACCAGAACGAGAGGGGGTCGCTGGCCGGGAACGACTCCACCAGGGCCTCGTCCAGGGCCTCGTCCAGGGCCTCGTCGATCGTCTCGGCACCCATCTCCCGCATGGTCGGTCCCTTCGAGGTCCGTCCCTCCCCAGCCGATGGCGGCGGGGTGGCAATCACCGAACTACCCCGGCCGAGCGGGGTCAAACGGCCTGCCCGTCACCCACTCCCCCGGCCGGACCGACCCGGCCACCCCGCACACGGGGGCTCAGGCTGAGGATACACTGGGGCAGCGGCAGGGAATGAGCTGTGGCCTGGGAAATGGACTGCCACGTGTGGCCGTCAACATGTGGGGTTGGCGCAGTGACCGAGTTGGATCATTTCGAGATACGCCACAACGGCAGCGCCGGCCGCGAGCCTGACCGCCCGGCCAACGAGCTGTCCATCGCCGGCGAGGTGGACCTGGCGACGTCGCCGGAGTTCCGACGAGCGTTGTTCGACGCCCTGGATGCCGGGGCGAGCGAGCTCACGCTGGACATGGCACACGTCGAGTTCATCGATGCCACCGGTATCGGTGCCCTGGTCAGCGCGGCCAACCGGGCCCGGCGGACCGGAGGCCGCATCATCCTGCGCTCACCCAGCCCGGCCGTTCGGCGCGTCCTCGGGGCCGTGGACCTGGACGGGGTGATCCAGGTCGAGTCCTGAGCGGCTCGGGGCGCGCCGGGTGATCCCTCAGTCGTAGAGGACCAGGGCGTCGAACGCGGCCCGGCGAGATGCCCGCCTGAGCGCGCCCAGCACCGGCTGACCGAGCAACAGGATCAGCACGGCGTTGGTGGCGGCCCGGGAGAGGTCGAACCCCAGCGAGGTGGTGAGGTCGAAGAAGACGAAACTGTGCAGGTTGTGCCACCCGCCGGCGCCCGGGTCGTAGGAGAAGCTCGACGTGGTGCCGGCCCCGAAGGGCCAGAACCAGAGGTTGAGGAGTGTTCCGTAGGCGATGGCCGAGATCGCCGCATAGGCGGCGAGCAGGGCCAGCTCCGCCCGACCCTTGGCCGGCGGGAGGCACCCGGCCCCGAACCCCATCCAGGCGGCGCCGAACATCTGGAACGGCAGCCACGGGCCGATGCCCCCGGTGATGAGCGCCGAGGCGACGATGGTGATGGCCCCGAGCACGAAGCCGAAGCCGCGGCCGAGGACCCGGCCGGCCGGGATGAGCAGGAAGAAGACCGGCTCGAACCCGGCCACGCCCGGGCTCGGGATTCGGAGGGCGGCACCGCACGCGGCCAGGATCCCGAGCAGGGCGACAGCCTTGGCATCGAACGAGCCGTCCGCCAGCTCGCCGAGCACCACGGCCAGCAGGAGGGGCAGCATGGCGACGAACAACCAGGGGGCGTCGGCCGAATGGGCGAAGTTGGCGCTCGAACGCCCGTGGATCAGCAGGGGCCAGCAGAACCCGACGACACCGACGGCCGAGGTGAGGGCGACCAGGACCGAGGCGCGCCCGGGAGGCGGATGACTGCGGCCGGGCGCTTCGGCCTATCCACGACCCACCTCGGCCAGGGCGCCGACCACCTCATCCACCGTGAGCCATGGCTCGGGAGCCAGGATCTTCGCCACCTGCGGCGAGAAGACGGGCGAGTGGCACACCACGTCTCGAGCCCGGCCGTCGGCCACGATCTCGCCCTCGGCCATGCACGACCGCCCGGCCGGCCACCTTGGCCACCAGCTCCACGTCGTGGGTGGCCACGATCACCGCCCGCGCCCTCGGCCGCCAGCCGGCGCACCACCCCCACCAGCCGTTCCTTGCTCGGATAGTCGAGGCCACGGGTCGGCTCGTCCAGCAGGACCAGCGGCGGGCGAGGCGCCAGGACGACGGCCAGGCGAGAGCGCCAGGCGCTGGCCCTCGGAGAGGTCGCGGGGATGGCGGTCGCGGTCCAGGCCGGCCACGATGCCCTCCAGGGCGGACGCCGTCGTGCCCGGATCGAGGCCCGTCTCCCGATCGGCGGTGGTGCACTCGTCCCCCACGGACTCCCCGTACAGCAGCAGCACCGGCATCCTGGGGCACCAGGCCGATCAGTCGGATCAGCCGCCGTCGGCGCCAGGGCGGTGGGCTGGTGGCCCATCACCTGTACTCGCCCGGTGGTGGGCGGCCGCAGGCCGGCCAGCTGGCCCAGCAGCGTCGATTTCCCGGCTCCGTTCCGCCCCATGAGGGCCACGATCTCGCCCGACCCGACCACCAGGCTCACCCCTCGCAACGCGGCGACGTCCCCGAAGGTGACGGTCAGGTTCTCGACCCGGGCCAACGGGTCGTGCTCGGTGCTCCCGACCACGGTCCGGTGCGTGGTGCGGCCCGCAACCGGCGGCGGAGGGGCTCGGCCAGCCGACGGGCGTCGCGCACCGACAACGGGAGCGGGCTCCATCCGGCCGCCCGGGCGAGCTCGACGATCGGAGGGGCGACCGGTGAGTCCTGCATGACCTCGGCGGTCGGCCCGACCACCAGACGGTGCGCCACCGCCGGGCACCAGGACCACCCGGTCGGCGAAGGGTACGACCCGCTCGAGCCGGTGCTCGGCCGAGCACGACCGTCATGCCGAGGTCGTGGACCAGCCGGGTCAAGGAGGCGAGGACCTCCTCGGCCGCGGCCGGGTCGAGCGCCGATGTCGGCTCGTCGAGGACCAGCACCCGAGGTGAGGCACAGAGCACGGCCCCGATGGCCACCCGCTGCTGCTGGCCACCGGAGAGCGCGGCGCAACGGGCGGTCCCGCAGGTCGTGCAGGCCCAGGAGGTCGAGCGTGTCCTCCACCCGGCGGCGCATGGCGCTCGGGGCGATGCCGAGGTTCTCCATGGTGTAGGCCAGCTCGTCCTCGACCGGTGTCGGTCACGAAGCTGGCCGCCGGGTCCTGGCCCACCGTCCCCGACGAGGTCGGCCAGCTCCCGAGGGGGATAATCCGACGGGTCGAGCGGCCGGCGACCGGACGTCGCCCGAGGCACGCCCGCCGGTGAAGTGCGGGCACCAGCCCGTTGATGGCCCGGAGCAGGGTGGTCTTCCCCGAGCCGGTCTGGCCGACGACCAGGCACAGCTCACCCTCGTCGATGCACAGGTCGACGTCGCGCAGGGTGGGCATCCGGTGCGGCCGCATACGAGAAGGAGAAGTCGGTCGAAGCGGATCACGCCACGGGCTCCCTCGGCCCGCTCGGCCGCGGCAGCGCCTCGGCGCGGGCCGTCTCGACCCCTCGGGTCTCGCACCTCGCCGCTCCACCGGCGCCGTCACCGCCGGCACCAGGCGACCAGGATCCCGACGGTCGGGAGCAGCGGCAGTGCCGGCAGGTGCAGCGGGTAGACCTAGAGCTCGAGGCCGGCCGACCCGAGCGCGCCGGCCACGATGAGACTGACCAGTGCCACGGCGCCCGCAGCCCACCACCGTCCACTCGGCGGCCGCCCAGAGGTCCGGCCGGTAGCGCGTCCGGTTGCTGCGCCGGCCACTCGACCGCCAGGCCCACCGCGACCGCACGCGGCCCCGGCGGCGATGGACGGCAACCCGCCCGCTGGGAGCGAGCCGGCGTCGACCACGCCGTAGACGCCGGCGACGATGAGCAGCAGGCCGACCGCGGTGGACGCGCCGGCCAGGCGCCGGGCCCGGGAGCTCTGCGCCCCGCCGCCCGTAACCGCGGGCGTCCATCGACGAGGCCAGCTGCAACGAGCGGTCGAGCGCCCTCTCGAGGACCGGGGACGGCCATGCCCCGCAGGCCGGCTACGCCCCGGGTCGGGCGGCCGCGCAGACCGTCGGGCGTCGCGCACGCCGCGATCGCCTCACCACCTCGGGGGCGAACGCCAGCGAAACGGTGACGGCCACCCCGGCCTCGTACAGCACCGACGGCAGGCAACGCAGCAGCCGGTAGGGACTGGCCAGGGAGTTGGCCGCCCCGAAGCAGATCAGGACGACGGCCAACCGGAGCCCGCCGCACCGCCGCCGGGACCACCGCATCGGGGTCACCGGCCGCCGATGCTCACTCCAGCGGCCCACGCGGGCAGGGGAACCTCCGGAAGCGAGAAGAGCACATGGCCGGGACCCCGGTTCCCGAAGACGACCTGGAGCACCACCCGTGACCACGATGACGACCAGTCCGAGCCGGAAGAAGACCACGCAGCGACCGCGACCACGGCGCAGTGGTCCGGCACACCGACACCACGAAGGCGGCCCTGCCGCCGACGAGGCCCAGCAGCAGCGGGTTGGTGGTGCCGGCTGGCCGGCGGCCGGCCAGGCACCCGGCCCAGAGCCACCACGCCGCCGGGTGGAGCCCGCGACGGCGCGCAGGCGCGGGGTCGTCGGAGGATCACGCGGGTCCGTCGGCGCGGCCGCCACCGCCAGTAGGCCAGGCCGACCAGCACCAGCACCAGCCCGCCACCGACGGCCAGCGGCAGCGCCGCCGTCGCCGGTGTCGCGTCGAGCTGGCGGCGGCCCGGAGCGACTGCGCCGCGGGCGCTCGAGCCCGGTCGCGGTGGTGGCGGTCGACGAACCGGCGTGGTCCGGCGATCCGGGGACGGTCGTCGGGCGGTCCCGGCCGCCGGGGTGGGCCCGGTCGCCGTGGGCCAGGCGGGGCCCGCCGGGAGCCGAGGTCGAAGGGGTGGCCGGCGCGCCACCGGTCGGTGCGTTCGCCGACGGCGCCCCGTCGGGGTGGCCGAGGGAGCCGAGCGGGGCCGCGGCGGTGCGTCGGTGGGGCAGACCGCCCCGCAGATGGCGGTGTAGTCCAGGGCGATGCCGTCGGGGGCGGATCGCTCGGATTGGCCTTCCCCGGCTCCTCGAACCGCCACCCCTGGACGTCACCTGCCCTGCACATCGGCGAAGGCCCCCGTGCCGGCGTACTGCCAGCGTGCCCGCGGTCCCCTCCAGTAGGACCAGTAGACGTACCCCCCGTTGACCGCCTGGCCGCATCCGCTGCTCGGGTCGCCGTTGATCGAGCAGAGCAGCCCGCTGGCGTTGAAGGTCGGGGCCTGCTCCTGCTCCTGGGCGGTGAACGCCACCAGCGCCTGGTAGCCGCTGGTGCCACTGGGCACCTTGACGCAGGCCGCCACCTTCCCGGCGCTCCCGAAGTCGACCACGAACGCCACGCTGACGGTCGCATCGGCGGCCGCGGCCGTGGCCAGACCTTCGAATGGCAACAGGGCGTCCGGCCCGGCCGCGGCCAGCGCGGCCGAGGCGGCAGCCACGAAGAGTGCGGCCGCGCCCAGGCGCCGCCCCGGCCTGGTCACCCTTGCGCCCCGGCGGGAGCGGCCATGCCCACGATGGGTTTGTTGAGCATCAGTTGGCCGGTCGAGCCGAAGAAGGCGGCATCACCGAAGGAGAACATGCCGCCGTCGGCCGCCACCAACCAGTAGCCGCGACCGTCGGGCGTCGAGGCCATGCCCACGATGGGCTTGTTGAGCATCAATTGCCGCCGTCGACCCGAAGAAGGAGGCATCACCGAAGGAGAAGATGCCGCCGTCGGACGCCACCAACCAGTAGCCGCGACCGTCGGGCGTCGAGGCCATGCCCACGATGGGCTTGTTGAGAGCATTGCACCGGTCGAGCCGAAGAAGGAGGCGTCACCGAAGGAGAAGATGCCGCCGTCGGCCGCCACCAACCAGTAGCCCGCGACCGTCGGGCGTCGAGGCCATGCCCACGATGGGCTTGTTGAGCATCAATTGCACCGGTCGAGCCGAAGAAGGCGGCGTCACCGAAGGAGAAGATGCCGCCGTCGGACGCCACCAGCCAGTAGCCCGCGCCGTCGGGGGTCGAGGCCATGCCCACGATGGGCTTGTTGAGGGCATTGCGCCGGTCGAGCCGAAGAAGGCGGCATCACCGAAGGAGAAGATGCCGCCGTCGGACGCCACCAGCCAGTAGCCCGCGACCGTCGGGCGTCGAGGCCATGCCCACGATGGGCTTGTTGAGCATCGAATTCGACCGGTCGAGCCGAAGAAGGAGGCATCACCGAAGGAGAAGATGCCGCCGTCGGCCGCCACCAACCAGTAGCCGCGACCGGGGAAGCTCGCCACGAACGGGATGTCCACGCCGGCCAGGGCCGGTACGCCCTGATAGGTGGCGAGCACGTTCGGGGTGGGACTGCCCGGGAAGAAGAGGGCTCCGCTCCCCGGCCCCGACGTCAGCTGGAAGGACAACAGCGACGACACGGGATTACCGCCGCTCTGCACGAAGGCCGGGGCAGCCGGGGACTGGCCCAGGGCCACGATGGCCTGGATGACCAGGGCGGTCGAGTCGGGATCGGTCGAGCCCGGCGCACTCAGGGTGTTGGGGAAGAACCCCCACCCCCCGTCGGCGTCCTGCGCGCCGCTGATGAACCCCAGCGCCTTGGTCGCCGCCGCCGACACCAGGGCACCCTGGGCCTCGAGCCCCTCGACTGCCAGCGCGGTCGAGTTGGTGTCGGGCCCCTCGAACGTCGACGGATCGCTGTACAGGTGTTGACGAGAGTGATGTAGCTGGTCCACCCGCCGTCGGGGCACTGCTGGTTCGTGAGCCAGGTGACCGCCGCGGCCACCTGGGCCGGGGCGGTGACACCGGCCGCGGCCAGCGCGGCCAGGGAGAGTCCCTGGCGGAAGGCACCGTCGAAGGTCGGGTCCTGCGAGCCGAACAGGCCGGTGTCGAGCCCCGACGGGTGTTCGGTGGCGAGCAGTCGGGCCACCAGGTCGGTGCCGGCGAAAGACCGTGGATCGATGCCGAGGGCATGGGCGTCGAGGATGAGGAGGGCCAGCTGCCCGGGCCCGTCGGCGCCACTCACCGTCACGTACTGGCTCAGGTGTGACGCCGAGGTAGCCCAGCGCCGTCCTGGCCCCGGTGGGGTCGACACCTGCGCTGGCCAGGGCCAGGACGGTGTTGGCCGTGGCCACCAGGTCGGGCTGGCCCGGGGTGATGGAAGAGGGCACGTAGCCGGCCGGGGTGAGCTGGTGGGCCAGCCAGGTCGCTCCTTGCTGGGCCGCCGCTCTCTGCGGGAACTCGGTCGGAGAGGGCGAGGCGGCACCGTCCGCCGGTCCCATGGCGATGGCGAGCACGAGGCTCGCGGCGAGCGTTGCCGACACCAGCAGGCGGATCTTGGACATGGGTCTGGGCTCACTTCCGGACAACGACCCGGAAGCCCCACGATGCCCTCACCGGACCCGTGACCGACCGAGCCCTTGCCGCAATTCTCGACGGACATGGACTCAACCAGTAGACATCGGTATCCCGGCTCGTGACGAGCATGTGCTCTCGCCACCCACGGTTGCGGACCAGCGCCGGACTTCGACCGGCTTCCCCGACGTGCTACGTGTGCAACTGGCACGACCATACCAGTACCGGGCCGCCAAGGCCGGTTGGTGTTCATGGAACGCCCGACGCCGACTCGAGACCGGAATCGCTCCTACGGGCCGCGAGTACGAGTCGGTGGTCCGCTTCGAGGGCAGCAGCAGCACGATCAGCAGGGTGATGAGCGAGAAGAACATGCCGAGGATCAGCCACCCGACCGCATGCCGGCCCTTCCGCCGGGCGATGTTGTAGATCCAAACCAGGACCACGACCCACACCAGGAACGCCAGGACCCCGGAGAGGGCCCCGACCCCACTGCTCACGGCCGTCATGCCGGCCGTGAGGCTCGCCGACATCCCCGGGTCTTCCGTCCGCCCATGACCGGATGGTACCAATTCGACGGGCTGTCGCGGCGAGGCCCGGGCACCCTCAGGCGGGGGTCGGTGGGGTCGTGAAGTGGGCGGTGGCCAGGACCTGGCCACCGGTACCGACCATGCTGGCGGAGCGGACCGAGCCGGACGGCACCGGCAGATGGGCGATCCAGGTTCCGTGGCCCGACGTCAGGGAGAAGGACCCGATGGTCCGGGTGGTGCCGTCGGCCGAGGTGACCGTGCACCAGACGGTCCCGTTCCAGGGCGATGCCTCGACGCTCATCGACAGCCAGGCATGACGACTGGCGTACACGGAGACGACACCGAGGGTCCGCCCGTCGGATACGAGCGGGGCTTCGACGAGGTGGTCACCGGGCGTCGTCACATCGGCGGTCTGGCGCGGCGGTCCACTGCCGGCGTGCACCGCCCAACCCAGTGCGAAGGCGAGCACGACGGCGGCGGCCGCACCGGCCGCCACCACGAGCGGCCGGTGATGCATCCATCGCCGCCGAGCCACCCTTGAGGGACGGTGCCGCATCTGGTCGAAGACACGCGTCTCGAAGCCCACCGGCGGATCGGTGTCGACGGCCAGGTGGACCAGGCTGTCGGCGGCCAGGGTGAGCTCCTCGAGCTCGGCCGTACAGCTGGGGCAGGAGTCGAGGTGATCGAGCAATTCGGCCCGCTCCCGCCCGTCCAGGATGTCGGCGGCCAGCTCGGGCAGCTCCGCCCGCATGTGCTCGTGCGACATGGCTTGGCCCTCGTCGATCATGACGGGCCCTTCGCGTCGTCGAGTGCGGCGCGCAACTTCTGGAGCCCGGTGCGGATCCGGGTCTTGGCCGTTCCGAGCGGGATGGACTCCGACGCGCTGATCTCCTCGGCCGTGCGACCGTAGAGGGCAGCCAGCAGGGTGGCCCGGCGCTGGGCGATGGGCAGGGCGGCGAGCGCCCGGCGGAGGTCGGGCGAGAGCTGGCCGGCCGTGCCCAGCTCTTCCACCGGCCGCCCGCGGCTGGCCAGTCCCAGTGCCACCAGTTCGTCGGGATCGGTGGGGAGGGCCCGGCGCTGGCGGATGGCGTCGATGGCCAGGTTGCGGGTGATCGTGAGCACCCAGGCGGTGACCGTTCCCCGCCGGGCGTCGAACACCGGCGCGTGCCGCCACGCCCTGAGCAGTGCCTCCTGGGCCACGTCCTCGGCCACCCCGCGGTCGTCGAGCATCCCGACAGCGAGCCCGTAGACCCGCTTCTGGTACCGGCGCACGAAGGTCACGGCGGCGCGCTCGTCCCCGATGGCCATGCCGGCCATGAGTGCCTCATCGGAGGGGCTATCCGGAGTCTGGACGCTCCGGCTCACCCGGGCGACCCGATCCGATCGGCGGGCGACCACCCCGACCGCGTCATCGTTCGACACGAATCGGTCCATGCTCACCCCGCCGGCCCCCTGCTCGCCCCGGTCCCACGGCCTCGCCCCGGTGATCCTTCCCTGTTCGTCGATGGCCCAGGGTACCGTCGGTGGGGCCGTGGCCCGTGCTCCTGCCCGTCTTCACCTGCGTCTCTCTCTCCCTCGGGGTCGGGCTGCGGCCGGGCAGGTCCCCGGCCCTCCCTGCGACCTCTTGCCCTCTCTGTATCTCTTGCCCTCTCTGTATACGGACGAGGGGCCCCGGCGGATTGAGTGCCCAGGTCCGGAGGAGGGCCCTTCCGGCCGCCGGGGAGGGCGAGGGCTCGCCCAATGGCCCATTGTGTGCTTCGCTTCTTGCCCATGACCACCGCCCACGCCTTTCGGCGAGCCACCCTGGTCGCCGCCACGCTGCTGGCCCTGGCCTTGGCGGCCGGCGCCTGCTCCTCGTCAGGGGCGAATGCGCCCAGCACCTCCTCGGCCACCCCGGCTCGGGCCGCCGGCCCACCGGTGCGCTCGACCGGCTGCAGCACGGCCGCGGCCCCCGCGGTGACCAGCCAGCGCCAGGACATCGAGGTCGAGGGGGTGGACCGCTGGTACCTGCTCACCACGCCGGCCCCGAGCACCTCCGGCCCGACCTCTCCGGTGGCGCGCCCGCTGGTCCTCGACTTCCACGGTCTGGCCGAGGGTGCCTCCCTGCACGCGCTCACCTCCCGATTCGGCGAGCTGGGCCAGAAGGTCGGGTTCGTCGTGGCCTACCCACAGGGGACGGGCAGCCCGGTCCAGTGGGACACCTCCAACCGGGGCGCGGCCAACACCGATCTCGCCTTCGTGACGGCCGTGCTCGACCATCTGGAGCAGACCCAGTGCATCGACACCTCGCGGGTCTACGCCAGCGGGTTCTCCGACGGCGCGTTCATGGTCTCCCAGCTGGCGTGCACCATGTCGGCACGGTTCGCCGCCATCGCCGCCGTGTCCGGGCTCCAGCTCCCCCGGCCCTGCCCGACAACCCGGCCGATTCCGGTGCTGAGCTTCCACGGCACCGCCGACCCCATCCTGTTCTTCAACGGGGGGGTCGGCACGGCCACCCTCGGCCGCGTGCTCGGCCAGCCGTCCCCGGGTGGATCGACGACCACCACCACGACCCGGCCGGCCCGGCTGCACGGTGCCGGGTACCCGGCCACCGTCCAGGACTGGGCGGTGAAGGACGGCTGTCAACCGCGACCCGCCGACGTCATGATCGCCAGCCAGGTGATCCGGCGCAGCTACGGCTGTCCCGCCGGCACGGGCGTCGAGTTCTACATCGTCCTCGGCGGCGGCCACGCCTGGCCGGGCAGCGCGGTGAGCCGGGCCATCTCGGGGCTGACGGGGTACACCACCTTCGAGATCAACGCCACCACCACCATCTGGTCGTTCTTCCAGCGGTTCCGGCTCTAGCCGCCCTCTGCCGCCCCGACCGCGGGCCGGGACGGATGTCCGCACACGGGCCGCGGCCGACGCTAGGGTGACCAGACCAACTCGGCGGACGCATGCCATGGGGCATGTCCCTAGGAGAGGACCATGGCAGGCAGCGGCACTGGTGGCCAGTCGAGGAATCTGATCCTGGCGGCGATGATCTTCGCGGTGGCGATGATCTTCATCGACCAGACCATCGTCTCCATCGCCGTTCCCCAGATCCAGCGGGAGCTCGGTCTGACCAACACCGGCGTCCAGTGGGTGGTCAACGCCTACCTGCTGTCCCTGGCCGCGCTGTTCGCCTTCGGGGGCCGGTTGGCCGACACCCTCGGACATCGGCGCATGGTGGTGCTCGGGGTGGTGGTCTTCGCCGGCGCCTCGGCCATGTGCGGCCTCACCCCGAAGGGCAGCGCGGCCGAAGCATGGATCGTCACCTTCCGGGTGGTCCAAGGAGCCGGCGGGGCCATCATGTTCCCCGCCTCCCTGGCCATCGTGGTCCAGACCTTCGCCCTCCGGGAGCGGGGCAAGGCCCTGGCCATGTTCTTCGGCATCGCCGGCGCCCTGACCGCGGTCGGCCCCGTCCTCGGCGGGTACCTCACCCAGTGGACCTGGCGGGCCATCTTCTGGGTCAACATCCCGGTCGCCGTCATCGCCTTGGTCCTCATCGCCGTCTCCAAGCCGACGACCGCCTACAAGGCGGCGCCGCATGGACTACCGGGGCCTCGCCCTGATCGCCTCGGGGGTGGCACTCAGCGTGTTCGGGTTCCAGCAGTCGTCGGTCTGGGGCTGGACCAACCCCGCCATCGGCCTCTGCATCGCCACCGGGGTGGTGCTGCTGGCCGTGTTCTACGTCGTCGAGCTCCGCACCCCTTCACCACTGATACAGGTCAGGATCTTCCACGTCCGTGCCTTCACCGTCGAGAACGTCGTGCTGGGCATCGCCATGGTGTCCTTCGTGCCCATCTTCTTCTTCTCCAGCGAGTACGCCCAGATCGCGCTGGGCAAGACGGCGTCCGAGGCAGGGCTCTTCCTCCTCTACTTCTTCATCGGATTCGTCGTCGCCGCCCAGATCGGCGGTCGGATGCTCGACCGGATTGGTGCCAAGCGCCCGGTGGTGCTGGGCTGCGTGGTGGCCGCGGTCGGCCTCTACCTGTGGGCGGGCCAGGTGACCCACCTCGAGTTCGGCACCCAGCAGTGGTACATCGTCCTGTCCGGCGCCGGGATGGGAATGATGTTGGGTCCGGCGAACACTGACGCCGTCAACCGGGCATCCACCCTCTCCTACGGGGAGGCAACCGGCATCACCCAGACCGTCCGCAACTACTTCGCCAGCCTCGGCTTGGCCATCCTCGGTACGATCCTCGTCTCCCAGATGCGATCGAGGATCACGGCATCATTGATCGCCCGAGGGGAGTCGCCGGCTCGCGCCGCCAGCCAGGCGGCACGGCAGGCACAGTCACAGGGGGGGCGGGCCGGTGGTGTGATCCCGAATTTCGTGCGCCTCGACTTCGCCTACGCCACCCGGGCCGTATTGCTGGTCATGGCGGGCGTGATGGCGGCAGCCGCGCTGACCGCGCTGTTCGGCTTGCGGTCCGGGCTGCAGGAGGAGATGGTCGAGGCCGGGAGTGCCGAAGTGGCGCCGACCTGAGCCGGATCAGCCGACCAGCACCCGAGGCGGCGGGTACCCTTCCGCCTCGCACAGTGCCTCGTACGCCGCCAGGGCGCCGGCTCCGTCGTAGACGCTCTCGACATTCCCCTCGACGTCGAGGTTGAGGTTCACGCCATACATCTGGAACCACACCCGGGTCTCGTTCTCGACGCACTGGAGGGTGTGGACCGAGCCGGCCGGTTCGTACAGGAACGAGCCCGCCCGGTTCACGTACTCGTACTCCTTGTACTTCCAGGCACCCGACGTCGTGTAGGCGTAGACCGGGCCGGTGTGGCGGTGCTTCTGCACCTCGTAGCCGGCCTGGAAGATGTTCTCCACGATCCAGAGGCCCTCCTCCGGCTTCACCTGGATCACCTTCAGCTTGTTGCCGGCGCCGATCTCCACGAACGGCAGGTCGTCGGCGCCGAGATGCACCGCCTGGGGAACGGCTTCAGTCGTCGTCATGGGGTCTCCTCTCCTGCTCCCTGCCTGTCGCCACCCATTGTGGCAGTGCCGGGGTCACCCCGGTGGGGTGACGCAGCCAGAAAGGCGATGACATCGGGGAAGGCCCGTGGGTCCTGCACGAAGAAGGCGTGCCCACCCTCGTACTCCGCGCATCGGGACCCCTCGACCCGAGTGGCGATGGCCGCGCTGTTGGCCGGCGGGGCAATCCCGTCATAGCGCCCCGAGCCGATGAACGTGGGGCAGGTGATGGCCCCGAGCCGCTCCCACACGTCATGGCCGCGGCGGGCGTCCAGCTGGAGGCGGGCGGCGCGCTGGTGGGCCGGGCCCGACCCGGAGGACCGACTCTCGAGCATGGCCAGCAATTGGCGGTCGCCGGGATGGGTGGACAGCCACTCGTCGTCGAAACGGGTGTCGACCAGCGTCCGCACGATCCTGGCCCGGGTCGTCGGGGTCAGGCGATCGAGCTCGTGCAGCGGGTACGAGGACCCGCCCGCGCCTCCCGGCGACGTGCACAGCAAGGCCAGCCGCTCGACGCGCCCGGGGGCGGTGACGGCCAGCTCCTGGGCGACCATGCCCCCGAAGCTGATCCCGATCACCCGGGCTGTGTCCCAGCCCAACCCGTCCATCACGGCCAGCCCGTCGCCGGCACAGTCCGCCATGGCATAGGGGCCCGGAGGGGTGCCGCTCCGTCCCATGCCCCGGTAGTCGAAGGCCACGGTGTCGAAGGACGTGGCGAGTCGGTCGATGAGGAGGCGGGACTGGTCCACCGTGGTGCCCGACCCGGTCAGGAACAAGAGGCGCGCCCCGTTGCCCCTGCGCTCGTAGTAGGTGTCGAATCCCCTGGCGGTGACAACGGGCATGCTCGGCCGCCCCCAGTCTGGCACGCGGCCGCTCCGACGGCTCGGTCCACGGATCGGTCACAATGGGGCATGCACCGCGGATTCGACCACGTGACCATCGCGGTACGCGATCTCGACGAGGCCAGGCGGTTCTTCGGCCTGCTCGGCTTCGAGGAGACGGTCGCCACCGTGGTGTCCGGCGAGCTCATGGCCCGCTACATGGGCATCCCCGACTGGGAGGCCGACCATGTCACCCTGAGGCTGGTCGGGCTCGCCACCCATCAGGAGGTCCAGCTCCTCTGCTTCCACCATCCGGAGCTGTCCGACGACTCCGACCCCGGCCAGCTGGCCCGGCTGGGCTACAACCATGTCTGCTTCGCCGTCGACGACCTCGAGGCCACCCTGGCCACCCTCTCGGCGGCCGGCATCGGGGCCCGCAACGAGATCATGGAGTTCCACGACCGCCGGCTGGTCTTCGTGACCGGGCCGGGCGGGGTGGTCATCGAGCTGGCCCAGTGGCTGGACGCGGAGGGTACGTCGGAACGGGCCTGATGGCCGCCGGTAGCCTGAGCAGCCGTGATCGAGATCATGCGATTCCGCCTGGCCGAAAAGGCCGACCCCCAGGCGTTCGAGGCGGCCGACCGCCGGGTTCAGACCGAGTTCGCCTACCGGCAACCGGGATTGCAGCGGCGCACCGTTGCCCGGGCCGAGGACGGCGAGTGGGTCGTCATCGACCTGTGGCGGACCGACCAGGACGCCGAACGTTGTGCCCGCGCCTGGGAGGGGGACCCGGTGACCGCCGAGTTCATGTCCTTCGTCGACGCCGACAGTGTGTCGGTCCGCCGGTACGAGACCCTCGACTGAGCCGCGTCACTGCTGGACGAGGACGAGCGGGTTGCCTTCCGGGTCGTCGACCGCGGCCAAGGTCGGGCCGTTCGGGACGTCGAAGGGCTCGGCGACCAACCGCGCCCCAGCTCCATCGCCCTGGTGAGCGAGACACTCAAGTCCTTCACCTGGACGTAGAGGGTGACGCCGGGCCGGTCCCCCTGGCGAATGTGTCCGGCCGGACCGGGCTCGGGACCGCCGAGCCCGGGCGCGATCTCCATGATCGGCCCCTCGCCGATCTCCCAGTGGCAGAGGGCACGGTAGAACTCGGCTTGCCGCTCGGGGTCCCGCGCCACCACCTCCCAATGCACCACCGGCCTCGCCCAGTCGTCAGCCACGCCATCCTCCGATCTCCCAACGGCTCGTGCGCCCGGGGGGCGATCCCGATCCCGGTCGAGCCGCCCGGAGCGAGGGCCCGCTCATCTGATGGCCAAGGCGTTGGCCGAGGACCCGATGCCTCCGGTGACATTGGTCGGGGCGGCGGTAAGGAAGACCTCGTACCGGCCATCCGCCCGGCAGCTCCGGGCCAGGTCGTCGAGCCACCACAGCTCCCCGATGGCCAGGCCGAACTGACCGATGAGCATGCGGTGCAGGAACCCGAACGGCATCCGCTCCGGGCTCAGGTCCGGAGGCCAGACCTCGAGCGCCGGGTTGTCGGCCACGGCCGCGCACAGATGGGAGTCCCACAGGTAGCGGGCCATCTCCTCGCTCGGCTCGAGACCGATGGCCGCCAGCTCGCGCAGCTCCGCCAATCGCGACTTCACGTCGGGATCCTGCCGGCGGTACCAGGCGAGGAACCCGGTGTGGAGCAGCATGACGTCACCGTCCTGCCACTCGACACCGGCGACCTGGCGCGCCTGGTCGAGCTCGTCGGCCGTGATGGCCCGGGCGGTGGCCGGGTCGAAGCCGGCCCCCGCACCGCCGAGGACCGCGTCGACGTCGAGGAGTACCGCCCGCCCGGCGATGCCCCGTCGGGCCCAGTGATCGATGGTGTTGCGGACCTTCGAGTTGACATCGCCGGCGGTGGCACCGTTGTAGAACTGGTCGGCGTCATAGCCCACGTGGGCCAACGAGTCCCACTGACTCGAGGCCTGGGGGAAGTAGTTGTCGAGCTTGTCGTCGAAGGCCGACCCTCCCATGGCGATCACGGTGTGCTCCAGCGCGCCACGCAGGAACATCGGGGGATCGAGGGCGTCGAGTGGGGCGTTGAGCGAGAACACCTCGCCGGTGCGGACCAGACGGGCGGCGGCCGCCACCCGGGAGGGTGTCTGCAGGTTGAGCAGCCCGACGGAGTCGCCCGGCCCGAAGAGGCCCCATCCCGAACGGCCACCCCGTGGGGCCGGCGGCAGCTCGTCGTAGGCCGGCAGCCGGGGTGGGTCGTCTCCGTCCGGCTGCAGGTTGCCGGGGCCCTCTGCCATGTTCCTCCTCGGTGCCGTCCGTCGTCGGCACGACGATGGCTCGGAGGGGATTGTAGGTTGACGCCATGACCGGTTCCCGCTTCAGCCGGAGGCGCCTGCTCGGGGCGGCCACCGCCGGGGCGCTCGGGATCGGGGTCCAGGCGGCCGGAGGGCTCACCGCTCGGGGATCGTGGGCTGGGGCCTCCTCCCGACTCGGCCCTCCCGACGGCCGCTCACCGGGCCGGGAGGTGCTGCCGCCCGGCACGCTCCCCGACCCCCGTCGGGCGGCCGGAACCGACCTGGTCCCCGAAATCGAGCAATTCGTCGTGGTGATGATGGAGAACCACTCCTTCGACAATGTGCTCGGGATGATGGGCCGGGGCGACTGTTGGGCCAGGGGCACCGACGGCCGGCCCACCATCACCCTCCCCGACGGCCACGGCAACCTGGTCCATGCCTTCCACATGCCGAGCGAGTGCCAGACCGACGGGGTGGGCAACAACTGGAACCTGGCCCACCATTCCTACGCCGGCGGGGCCAACACCGGCTTCGTCGAGGCCTCGACGGGCGAGTCGCTCGGGTACTTCCTCGGCTCCGACCTCCCCTTCACCTGGAGCATGGCCGGCACGTTCCCCATTGCCGACCGCTGGTTCTCCTCGGTCCTCGGGCAGACCGACCCGAACCGGCGCTACCTGTTGGCCGGCACCTCGCTCGGGCAGATAGCCGACAACTTCCCCGACGACCTGCCGCCCAACGGGACCGTGTTCGACCTCCTCAACCGGTACGGCATCACCTGGAAGGAGTACTTCTCGAGCCTGCCATCGGCCGGTGTGTGGCTGCCACTGCTCTCACAACCGGCGATCACCGACCATCTGGTCTCGATCAACGCCTTCTTCACCGACGCCGCCGCCGGGCGCCTGCCCCAGTTCTCGCTGGTCGAGCCGGACTACATGCGGTCGTCCGAGGAGAACCCGCAGGACATCCAGTTCGGCGACCAATTCCTGGCCGCGGTGGTCAACGCCGTGATGCATGGTCCGCAGTGGTCGAAGACCATGCTGATCTGGACCTACGACGAGTGGGGCGGGTACTACGACCACGTGCCGCCCCCGGTCGCCGTCCCGCCCGATGACGTCGCTCCGGACCTCACGCCCAACTCGGCGGCCGGGAGGTTCGACCGCTACGGCTTCCGGGTCCCGGCCGGGGTGGTGTCGCCCCATGCCCGCGTCGACTTCGTATCCCACCGGCTCTACGACCACACGTCCGTGCTGAAGACGCTCGAGGCCAAGTGGAACCTTCCCGCCCTCACCCGCCGCGACGCCAATGCCCACGACCTCTTCGAGATGGTGGACGTGGACTCGCCGCCGGCCTTCGCCTCACCGCCGACACTGGCGTCGCCGGCCAACCCCGCCCTGAGCGCGGGCTGCCTGGTGACCGGGCCGGGGCGCATCCCGCCCAGATCAGCGGTGGACAAGGGGGCGGTGCCCGGCACCCCGACCTTCCGCCCGCACGAGCTTCCGGCGGGCACGGTCGGGGTTCCCTACCGCGCCTCGCTCAAGGCGTCCGTGGCGGGCGCCCGGGCCCACTGGAGCGTGCTGTCCGATGACCTCCCGGCCGGCCTGGTCCTCGATCGGAGGTCCGGAGCGATCGCCGGGACGCCCACCGCGGCGGGGACCTCCGGGGTGACCATCGGCATCCGTCTCGGAAGCGGACCGGTGGGGTCGCGCTCCTACCAGATCAGGGTCAACCCCTGAGGGCACGGTTGGCTCACCGGTCCGGCCTCAGCCGCCCGGGTCACCGCGCCTGGCCAGCTGGGCCAGTCCCTCCCGGTAGGTGGGGACCTCCAGGATCCAACCCAGCTCGGCCTTGGCCTTGGCGTTGCTCACCCGCAAGCCGCCCTTCATGACGGCTTCCGCATAGGGGGTGGCCGCCAGCAGGAAGCGGGGGACGACGCGGGGCTTCGGCGCGCCCACGGCCTCGGCCGTGGCCACGATCATGTCGGAGAGACTGACCGGGAGGTCGTCGACGATGTTGTAGGCGCCGCCCGGCGCATCGAGGACGGCGACCGTGGCCCGGGCCGCGTCCCCGATGCACACCCAGGGAAGCGGGCCACCACCGCGGATGACCGGCAGACGACGCCGTCGGACCCCGTCGACGAGATTGGCTCCCGCCCCGCCGGGGCCGTAGAAGAGTCCGTAGCGCAGGGCGGTGCCGATCAGATCGTCGGCTGTCAGCACCTGGCGCTCGTTGTCGCGAAGCGCGGCGACGTGGTCTTCGAACCGACCGCGCCCCGGCGGCCCGAACGGGTCGGCCTCGGTGAGCACCCGTTCGCCCCAGTCCCCGAACCCGTATCCGAAGACGATCGACTGGGTGATGAACCGCTGGGCACCCAGCGCCCGGGCGGCAGTCAGAAGGTTGGCCGTCCCCTCGGAACGCAGGCGGTTGGTCATCGCCATGTCCCGGTGCCGGATGGGGGTCTTCTTCAGGGCGGTCAGCTCGGAGATCACGGCATCGACCTGAAGCCCACCGAGCGCTTCGAGCAGACCGTGCCGATCGAGGACGTCGGCCCGAACGGGTTCGGTACCCGACGCCCGCAACCGGCTCGCGGCGTCGGCCGACCGGTGCAGGGCCACGACCTCGTGGCCGGCACCGATGAGCTCGGTGACGAGTGGCTGGCCGATGGCGCCGGTGGCGCCGGCGAGGAGCACTCTCATGGTTCTTCCTCCAACACCCACCTAACCAATCCGGTTCTGACCTATCCGGTTGGTTCCCCGCTCAAACCGGACCGGTGCCGGTGCGCCCGGCCGGCCGCAGCCGCAGCGGCACCCGCACGCGCACCCACACGCACGGACGCGCCCGCGCCTCTGTCCTTGTACCATGACCCCATGGCCTGCTTCGTGATGGTGCGTCGTGCCCGGTCGACGGGCACGATGGGGATGGCATCAGCTCGCTAGTCACCGTGCCGCTCAGATCGTGGCCGATGCCGGCATCGGCCGAGGTGAGCTGGTCCTCGACATCGGAGCGGGAACAGGCGCGCTGACCAGACCGCTGCTCGAGCACGGGGCGCGGGTCGTGGCCTTCGAGCTCCACCCGGGGAGGGCGGCAGAGCTGCGCCGGGAGCTGGGCGGGCAACGGCTCACCGTGGTGGTCGCCGACGCCTCCTGCCTGCGGCTGCCGCGCCGGCCGTTCCGGGTGGTGGCCAACCCGCCGTTCGCCGTCAGACGCGGCCGTCTTGCGCCGCCTGGTGTCGCCTGGAAGCAGGCTTGAGGGGGCGGACATCGTGGTCCCGTGGCACACCGGCCGGCGATGGGCGAGCGGGCAGGCACCCGGGGCCGCCCGCTGGCTCCGAATCTTCGAGGTCTCGACCGGCCGCCCGCTCCCCCGCTCGGCGTTCTCCCCGCCACCGCCCAGCGGTGTCACCCTCCTGGTGATCCGACGGAGGCCGAGGCCCATCGACGCCCACCAAGTCAAGCGGGTGCAGGCCAGGCTGGCCCGGAGGTGAGGCGGCCGACCCGGGAGTAAGGGCAGCACCCATCGGACCGCCCGGGTCACCGGACCGGTCACGGACCGGACACGGCGGCGATCGCCGCCTCGGCGGCCCGTTCCGTGGCCAGCTTGGCCTCCTTCGCCATCCGGGCCATGGCGGGCAGGCGGCCGGGGTGCTTGGCCACATAGGCGGCGATGGCCTTGGCGTTGGGCGTGCCATCCTGGTTGCTCAGACGGAAGACCTCCTCGTCCACGCGGCCGTCGGTGGCCCGGTCACTGATCGTCCGGAACACCGACCACGGGACACCCTCGCGCTCGCAGACCTCGGCGATGGCCGCCGTCTCCATGTCCAAGGAGACGACCCCGTCGTCCCTCAATCCGGCGATCTCCCCCAGGTCGGTGATGAGCGTGTCCGTCGTCCACATCTTGCCGTTCGCCTGGCCGTGACCGAGCGGATGTGGGCGGTACTCGGCCCCGGTGGCGCCGTTCACCACGACCTCGGGCAGGATGAGCGAGCCGATGGGCGTCTCATTCTCGACCGCGCCGGTGATGCCGACCACCACCACCCGCTCGACCTCGACCGCGGCAAGGAGGAGGGCCAGCTTTTCGGCGGCGAGCGAGGTCCCCATGCCGGTCACGATGGCCACCACCGGGCGCGCCCCGAGCGTCCCCCGGTAGAGGTCGAGCGAGCCGACGCGGGTCTTCTCCAAGCCGAGCCTCTTCTTGAGCGGTGTCAGCTCCATGGGCATGGCACAGATGAACGCGACCGACATCGGGCTCTCCTCCCTGACGCACCGACGGGTGATGCTACCGGGCGGCGGCTCGGCCGGCCGGTGCGTCTCCACCGGCGACACTCGGGCCTCGCCCGGGCCGGTCTGACCCTACAATCGAGCCGTCCCCGGGTCGCAGGAGCGTCGGTGGGCGCCTCTCGAAGGGTGCCAGAGTGGAGGGTACGTTGCATCTGGAGTTCGGCACGCCGATCGGTCGGTGGCACGGTGCCGCATCCAGGCGGACCTTCCCGTCGAGGTCGCCGGCGTGACCAACGAGACGTGCGAGATACCCCTCGGGGACCCCGGGTTCTTTGCCGGCGATCCCGACCCCGCCCTGGCCGAGCTCCGTCGACGATCTCCGGTGAGCTGGCACGAACACCCCGCGTTCTGGGTGGTGACGCGGCACGGCGACATCCAGACGGTCAGCCGGGACCCGGAGACGTTCTGCTCGGGGCAGGGTGTGCTCATCGCCGACCGCCTCCGGCCGCGTGGACACCGAGGACTCCCTCCTGTACCTCGATCCCCCGCGGCACGATCAGTACCGACAGCTGGTCAACCGGGCATTCACCCCGCGCCGGGTGGCCGGCTTCGAGCCACGCGGTCCGCGAGCTCGCCGCCGAGCTGCTCGACGGGATCGACACGAGCCGGACGGTCGACCTGGTCGACGCGGTCTGCGCGCCCTCTCCCGCTGTTGGCCATCGCCGAGCTCCTCGGTCTGCCACCCGAGGACCGGACTGACTTCCGGCGGTGGTCGGATGCCGTGATGGAGGCGGCCACCGACCTGACGGACGCCAACGCCCTGTCCGCCCTCGAGCTCATCACCTACTTCGACCACCAGTTGGATGCGAGGTCGGACGCCCCGACCGACGACCTCCTGAGCCGCGCTGCTGGTCGCCGAGATGGACGGCACCCGCCTCACCCGCCGGGAGGTGCTCGGCTTCTGCATGACCTTGCTGGTAGCCGGCAACGAGACCACCCGCTCGCTCATGACCGGGGGACTGATCGCCCTGGCCGAGCACCCAGACCAGCGGGCACGACTGGTGTCGGAACCGGCCCTGATCCCCTCGGCGGTCGAGGAGATGCTTCGCTGGGTCACGCCCATCATGGCGATGGCCCGGACGACCACCCGTCCGGTCACCCTGGGCGGGAGCGAGCTCGGTGCCGGTGAGTATGTCGTGCTGGCCTACGGTGCCGGCAATCGCGACGAAGAGGTGTTCGGGGTGTCGGCCGATCGCTTCGACATCACCCGGTCGCCCAACCCCCACCTGTCGTTCGGCTTCGGCGAGCATTTCTGCATCGGGGCGAGCCTGGCCCGACTCGAGGCCCGGGTCTTGCTGGAGCAGGTGCTGGCCCGGTGGCCGGAGTATGCCCTGTCGGGGGAGATCGAACGGTCCCCATCGACCTTGCTGCGCCAGATCACCATGGCCCCGGTCCGGCTGGTGCCGTGACCGCCGGTCGATCGCCCGCGGGGCCCCTGTCCACCGGGGCGGACGCCGTGCTGACCCGGGCCGATGATCCGAACCGCGGCCTGCAGTTCGAGGGCCGCACCTGGACATGGTCCGAGGTCGTGGCCGAGATGGTCCGGTGGGGGGCCTGGCTGCGGTCGCTCACCGGCGACGGACCGCCGCACGTAGGCGTGCTCCTCGACAACGTGCCCGAGTACCTGTTCGCGCTGGGTGGGACCCTGCTCTCCGGTTCGGTGCTGATCGGGCTCAACTCGACCCGCCGCGGGAGCGAGCTCTCCGCCGACGTGACCCACACCGACTGCGCGGTGATCCTGACCGATGCCGAGCACCGTCCGTTGTTGACCGGCCTCGACCTCGGCGGGGCGCACGTCGTCGAGGTCGGCGACATCGCCGACACCGCTCCTGGCGACGGCGTCGACCGTCGCCCGCCGTCGCCCGGTGATCTCGCCCTACTGCTGTTCACCGCCGGATCCACCGGAATCCCGAAGGCGGTGCGCGTGACGCAGCGGCGGGTGGCCCGGTCCGCCACCGGCATCGGGTTCGCGCCAGAAGACGTCCTCTACTGTGCCATGCCGCTGTTCCACGGCAACGCGCTGTTCTCGAGCGTCTTCCCGGCCATGGGGAGCGGTGCTTCCCTTGTCCTGCGCCGGAAGTTCTCCGCCTCCAGCTGCATGTCCGACATCCGCTCGACCTCGAGCACCTTCTTCGCCACCATCGGCCGAGCGCTCGCCTTCATTGTGAGCACGCCACCGGACCCCGACGATCGGAACAACCAATTGCGGGTGGTCCTCGCCCCCGAGTCCTCGGTGGCCGACATGGCCGCCTTCGAACGGCGCTTCGGCTGCCGGGTGCTGTCGGGCTACGGCTCGAGTGAGAACGCCATCGTCTTCGTGCCCAAGTCCGGGCTTCCTCCCGATGCCCTGGGGTTGCCTCTGGACGGGCTCGACGTGGCCATCGTCGACGCCGAGACCGGGAACGAGTGCGACCCCGCCCGCTTCGACGAGTCGGGGCACATGGTGAACCCCTCCGAGGCAATCGGCGAGATCGTCGGGCGGAACGCGCTGGACCGGTTCGAGGGCTACTACAACAACCCCGAAGCCTCCGATCAGCGCTCCCGGCACGGGTGGTACTGGTCCGGCGATCTCGGTTACCGCGACGAGTCGGGCGTCTTCTACTTCGCCGGCCGCACCATCGACTGGCTCCGGGTGGACGGTGAGAACTTCGCCTCGGCCCCGCTCGAGCGGTTGTTCGAGCGGTTCGAGCCGGTCTCCGGCGTCTCGGTCTTCGGAGTCCCCGACGAGCGGACCGTCGACGACCAGGTGATGGTCGTGCTCGAGATGAGCCGACCCGGCCACCTTCAATCCCGACGAGTTCGACGGGTTTCTCGCCAGCCAATCCGATCTCGGCACGAAATGGGCACCGCGCTACGTCCGTATCCTCGACCGCCTTCCGGTCACGGCCACCAACAAGGTCGACAAGCAGGCTCTCCGGCACCAGCGGTGGCACGGTGACGGGCGCATGTTCTGGCGGCCGGCTCGGCGCCAGCCCCTGCGCCCGATGTCGCCCGCGGACGTCGCCGGGCTGGAGGCCTCATTCGAGACGCGCCGCCGGGCCGGCCGGGGTGGTGGTCCGTGACGTCGCCCGGGGAAGGGCCGGCGACCCTCCCGGCCAGGGCTGAGCGCATCCGGCGCCTTCCCAAGGCCGAGCTCCACGTCCACATCGAGGGGACCCTGGAGCCCGAGATGCTCTTCTCGCTGGCCGCCCGCAACCGCGTCACCCTGCCCTATCCCGATGTCGCCGCGGTGCGAGAGGCCTACGTCTTCGGCAACCTGCAGTCGTTCCTCGACATCTACTACGCGGGGTGCGCAGTGCTTGTCGCCGAGCTCGACTTCTACGAGCTCACTGCGGCCTATCTCGAGCGAGCTCGGGCCCAAGGCGTCGTCCACACCGAGATCTTCTTCGATCCCCAGACCCACACCGGCCGGGGCGTCCCGCTCGAGACGGTCATCCGCGGCATCTCCTGCGCCCTGGCGGACGGGGAGGCGCGCCTCGGCATCACCTCGCGTCTGATCCTGTGCTTCCTGCGGCACCTGGGCGGGGACGCAGCCATGGAGACGCTCGAACAGGCGCTCCCCTACCGGGAGCACCTGACCGCGGTGGGGCTCGACTCCGCCGAGCGAGGCTTCCCACCGTCGGGGTTCCGAGCGGTCTTCGACCGTGCCGCCCGGGAAGGGATGTGGGCCGTGGCCCATGCCGGCGAGGAAGGGCCGGCCGAGTACATCTGGGAGGCCATCGACCTGCTCGGTGCCCGCCGAATCGACCATGGCGTCCATTGTGAGGACGACCCGCGGCTGGTGGAGCGACTGGTGACCGACCAGATACCGCTCACCATGTGCCCGCTGTCCAATGTGCGGTTGGGCGTCTTCGACACACTCGACCACCACAACCTGGCCCGATTGCTCCGCCGGGGAGTACGCGTGACCGTGAACTCGGACGACCCGGCCTATTTCGGCGGCTATGTGGCCGACAACATCGACGCCGTGGTCGGACCACTCGGCCTCCAGCACCACGAGATCGTGCAATTGGTCCGCAATTCGATCATGGCCTCGTTCCTCGACGACGACGGGAAGCGCCACCACCTGAACGAGATCGACCGCACCGAGGCGGCCTCCTAGTCCCACGCTGCCCGGTCCGGCGACAGCTCGGCGACATCCGCCGGTCACACGATGGCGCCCCGTCGGGACCTGGGAGAACCGTCGCCGACGCACGGTCCAGGGCCTGCGCCTCAAGTGACAGCACCGAAAGGTCGATGAAACGGTGTGCTCGCAAGGAAACCTGCCCCCTTGCCGGACGGGGTCGCCCG
Source organism: uncultured Acidimicrobiales bacterium (assembly GCA_963727075.1). Lineage (GTDB taxonomy): Bacteria > Actinomycetota > Acidimicrobiia > Acidimicrobiales > RAAP-2 > Bog-756. The sequence continues at coordinate 141,806 of CAVSET010000006.1, read as the reverse complement.
GCACCGCCGGGTGACCCGGCGATGGACCACCATGGTCCGCATCGCCCTCATCTCGGTGGCAACCGCGGTGGTGATGGTCGGTACCTGGCCGCGACCGGTCGGGGCCACTGCCGTTCGGGTCCGGCCCGGCGCGACGCTGACCCAGATCGCCCAGGCCTACGGCACCAGCGTGGCCGCGCTGGTGGCCGACAACGGCATCGGCGACCCCGACATGATCGAAGCCGGCACCGTCCTCCAGGTCCCCGCGACAACCGCGTTGGACAGCCCGGCCACCGGTCCGACAACGGTGGTGGTCGCCTCGGGTGACACGTTGTGGAGTGTCGCCTCCCGGTACGGGACGACCGTGGCCGCCATCGTCGACGCCAACGACATCAGCGATGCCTCGCACGTCCTGATCGGTGCCCGGCTGGTGGTGCCATCGGGGTCAGCGGCGGGCACCGGGACCGGGGTCGTGCTCTCCTCACAGGTGCAGCGGTCGACGCTTCCAGCCGGCCTGTTGGCCCATCCCGAGCGCCTGGCGCTCCGACCCCTCTTTGCGAAATGGGCGGCCGAGTTCGGTGTGCCGGAGCCGTTGCTCGAGGCCATGTGCTGGTGGGAGTCGGGCTGGCAGATGTCGGCGATCTCCTCCACCGGGGCGATGGGCATCGGGCAACTGGAACCGTCGACGGTGGCCAAGCTCAGGGTCTCGCTCGCTCAGCCGGGACTGCGGGCCACCAACACGTCGGACAACATCGAGATGGCCGCGGCCTACCTCCACCAGCTGCTGGTCCAGACCCAAGGTGACCAGGGCCTGGCTCTGGCCGGCTACTACCAGGGCCTCCTCTCCGTCCAACACCGCGGGATGTTCCCCTCGACCGTGCAGTACGTCCACGGCATTCTCTCCTTCTCCAACCTGTTCGCCTAGGGTGGCGCCGGCCGCCGAGGCGCAACGGGTCGGTGGTCACCACGAGCCCCATCCGGGTCTCGGCCGCACCGCTGGTGCGGGATCGCACCGACAGACGACTCGCGGTGACCGGGCCGGACGAGCGGGTCAGATGGGATCCGTCAACGAGAGATGCTTCTGTTCGAACGGGGCAGTATGGTCGCTCCGCCCCGGGAGCTGGACCGCCGCTCACTCCTCTTCCTGTCGGTTGGCGCCATCATCGGCTCCGGATGGCTGGTGGCCGCCCTCGACGCCGCCCAGCGGACGGGCGGCAGCTCGGTGCTGGCCTGGCTGATCGCCGGCGCCCTGGTGAGCTCCATCGCCCTGGTCTATGCCGAGCTCGGGACGATGTTCCCGGTCGACGCCGGGACGGCCCGCTTCCCCCTGTACGGCTTCGGCCGGGTGACCGGGTTCGTGTCGGGCTGGTTCACCTGGATCGCCACGGTGTGCATCGCGCCGATCGAGACCGAGGCTGCGTTGCGCTATGCCGGCAACTACATACCGTCGCTCCTCACCTCGGAGGGGAGCTCGGTCGTCCTCACCCGGGAAGGGCAGGTGGCGGCAGCGCTGATCCTCCTGGGGTTCACCGTGCTCAACGCCTATGGCCTCCGCCGTTTCAACGAGACCAACACCGTCGTCGTCTGGTGGAAGATCCTCATCCCGGCTGTGGTCGCCCTGTCCCTCATCTCGACCCGCTTCGATCCGCACAACTTCGTGGCCGACGGGTTCTTCCCCGACGGTTTCCACGGCATGCTCCAGGCCATCAGCAGCGGGGGCGTCATCTTCGCCCTCATCGGCTTCGAGCAGGCGGTGTCGCTCGGAGGGGAGGCCGAGGAGCCCCAGCGGAGCATCCCATGGGCAGTCATCGGCTCGATCATCATCGGCGGGGCGCTCTACCTCCTCCTCCAGGTGGCCTTCGTCGGCGCGGTCCCGACGCGCTACCTGGCCGGGGGATGGCCGGGGATCAGCTTCCACGGCATCTTCGGTCCCTACGCCGGTCTGGCCACGGTGCTCGGGATCTCCGCCGTGACCTACCTCGTCTACAGCGATGCCATCATCTCGCCGGCCGGCACCGCGCTCACCTATACCGCCACGGCATCGCGCATCCCCTATGCCATGGCGATCGAAGGGTACCTGCCGGGCCGGCTGGGCCGGATCAACCATCGGCAGGTACCTGCGCTCAGCCTCCTCCTCTGCTACGTGGCCCAGCTCGTGGTGATCGTGGCCTTCCCGCGGTGGGAAGAGCTCCTCCAGTTCGTCACCGCCGCCGTCGTGCTCATGTACGGGCTCGCCCCGCTGGCCCTCGGCGTGATCAGGACGACCGGGCCGGATCTGGCCCGTCCCTATCGCCTGCGCCGACCCGGCCTGGTCGCCCCGCTGGCCTTCACCGTGGCCAACATCCTGCTCCTGTGGACCGGGTGGCACACGGTGGCCAAGCTGCTGGCCGCGGTGGGGCTCGGGTTGGTCGTGCTGGGCGGGCTCGCCGTTGCCCGGCACAGCTATCGACACACCCCCCACGAGTGGGCCGCGGCCGTTTGGATCATCCCCTACCTGGTGGGCATGGGCCTCATGAGCTACCTCGGACCCTTCGGACACGGCGCTCGCAGCCCCACCGGCCAGTGGGTCTGCCTCGGGATCTGCGGGGCGTTCAGCGTGGCCGTCTACTACCTCGCCGTCACCCTCGGCACCCGCGCCTGCCGTCTCATGCCCGAGGGGGAGCGCCCGCTCGACCGGTGGCACCGTTCGGCGGCGCAGAGGGTCGACGGCGGCGGGTGACGCCCCGCCCGGCCTTGGGTGCGGGCCGGCGCCCGCCTGGCATACTCGGGTCGTGGGGACATCGCCATGAGCATCGCCACCCGGCGGGACACCCTGCTCCCCGACCCCACGCCGCGGCCGGTGCGCTACACGGTGATCTCGGTCGACGACCACCTGGTCGAGCCCCCTGACATGTTCGAGGGTCGACTCCCCGGGCGGTTCGCCGCCCAGGCGCCGAAGATCGTCGAGAACTCCCGCGGCCATCAGCTCTGGGAGTTCGACGGGAGCCTCTACTCCCAGGTCGGGATGAACGCCGTCGCCGGACGTCGGCCGGAGTGTGTGACCCTCGAGCCGACCCGCTTCGAGGACATGCGGCGCGGGTGCTGGGACATCGATGCCCGTATCGCCGACATGGACATCAACGGGGTATGGGCATCGCTCAATTTCCCCTCCCAGATCACCGGGTTCTCCGGGAAGGTGTTCTCCACGGCGAGCGATCCCGCATTGGGCCTGGCCGTGACCCGGGCCTGGAACGACTGGTTGTACGAGGCGTGGTGGCAGCCCTATCCCCACCGGATCATCCCCTGTGGCATCACCTTCCTCACCGACCCCGGACAGGGAGCGGCCGAGATAAGACGGAACGCCGATCGCGGCTTCCGGTCGGTCACCCTCCCCGAGCGGCCGCACCGGATCGGCCTCCCCAGCCTGTTCTCGGGGTACTGGGAGCCGATCATCGCCGCCTGCCAGGAGACCGGGACGGTGATCTCGCTCCACGTCGGGTCCTCGGGCATGCCCGACATGCCCGAGGACAGCCCATTGGTGGCCCTGGGCGCCACCCTGTTCGGACAGATGTCGCTGTCGGCCTGTGCCGAGTGGATCTGGTCGGGACTGCCCTCCCGGTTCCCCGACCTCAAGATCGCCATGAGCGAAGGGGGGATCGGCTGGGTGGCGATGCTGCTCGACCGGCTCGACAACATCGTCGACCGGTCGGGGTACGGCCGCGACTTCGACCCCTCAGGGTTGCGGCCGGCCGAGGTGCTCCAGCGGAACTTCTGGTTCTGCACCATCGACGACCCGTCGACCATCGACACCCGCCACCGCATCGGCCTGGACCACATCATGGTCGAGGTCGACTACCCGCACGGCGATTCCACCTGGCCCGACACCCAACAGGTCATCGAGCGCTGCTGGGGTCACCTCCCCGTCGACGACCTGCGCAAGCTGACCCACCAGAATGCCGCCGCCCTGTACCGCTGGCCCCTCCCCGACCACTGCCTGCCGTGACCGGGGCGCAGTTCTCTCCCGACGGCCACGGCCTCCTTCCCGAACTCACCCCCCGCCAGGAGCTCGTCCTGCTGGCCCGGACCCTCTGGCGAGAAGGCTATGACGACCACCTGGCCGGACACATCACCTACCGGCAGCCGGACGGGACATTGCTGTGCAACCCCTGGCTCCTCCTCTGGGAGGAGCTCCATCCCGACGACGTCCTGACCATCGACCTCGAGGGCAACCTGATCGAGGGCAACTGGCCGGTGCCGCCCGGGATGCCGCTGCATCTCGAGCTCCACCTCCAGCGCCATGACGTCGTCGTGGCCGTGCACAGCCATCCCCGGTACGCCACCGTCTGGTCCGATGCCGGGCGCGTCCCCGGCTGCTACGACCAGAGCTCGGCCCTCGGCGGTGGCGACATCGTCGTCGTCGACGAGTACGACGGCCCGGTAAACTCCCGGGACAGCGCGGCCAAGGCGGTGGCATCGATGGGATCGGCGGACATGGCGCTGCTCGCCAACCATGGTGTGTTCGTGACGGCGGGGAGCATCCGGGCCGCCCACCAGCGGGCGGTGGCCCTCGAATACCGCAGCCGACGGGCCTGGCAGGTCGAGGCACTGGGCGGCGGACGTGAGTTGCCCGATCCGGCCCGGTCCTTCTTCCGAGCCTCCGACGGCGAGGGATTCATCGGGTTCTTCGAGGCCATGGCCCGTCAGGAGATCCGCCTCGACCCCGCCCTGCTCGAGCCCCGGCGATGGCGGCCGGGCCCGGATCCAAGGGCGGTGCCGGGCCGACCCTGACCAGGCGTGTCCCCACCGGTCACCGGGGCCGGACCAGGATGTGGCTCACCCGATGGTCGGCTCCCTTGTGGAGGATCATGTCGGCGCGCCCTCGGGTCGGGGCGATGTGCGCTTGCAGGTTCACCGCGTTGATCCCCGACCATGAACCCTCCGCCATCGCCTCCGACTCCTCCTCGCTCAACGAGCAGAACCAACGGACGAAGCCCGTGGGGTCCTTCGGACCGGTTCGACGAAGGGCGAGCAGCCGCTGGCGGTGCCACTGGGCGATGTCATCCTCAGCCGCGTCGACGTAGATCGACCAGTCGCAGAAGTCCGAGACCATCGCACTCCCCACCGGTGCACCCCCCTCGCCCCGGCTGACCTGCAGCACGTTGAGGCCCTCGACGATCACCGTGGCGGGCCGGCCTATCCGGTGACGCCGTCCCGGCACGATGTCGTAGTCCCGGTGGGAGTAGATCGGTATCTCGACCTCGACCCCGGCCCTGATGGCCGCCAGGGCGGCCACCAGCGCCGACCATCGGTAGCTCTCGGGGAATCCCTTGCGGGCAGTCAGCTCCCGGGCCGCCAGTTCGTCATTGGGGTAGAGGAAGGCGTCCGTGGAGATGACCTCGACCGACCCGAATCGGGGATCGCGGCCGAGCAGCGCCCCCAGGTGGCCGGCGACCGTGCTCTTGCCGACCGCCACGCTACCCGTCACCCCGATGACGAACGGGGGTGGTCCGCCGCTCAGGTCGAGGAGCTCGTCGACTTGGCCGCGCCCGGGCCCGCCCGACGGAGGCCACCACGCCGAGCAGCCGGCACAGGGGCACATAGACCTCTTCGAGCTCGTCACGAGGAACTGCCATCGCCCCCTCGGCGCCGGCGTCTCCGGCCGGAGGCCGAGCCGGGGCGGCCCGACCCAGCACGGCCCACTGCTGGCGGGTGAAGGTGGCAAAGCCCGGGAGGGGCGCCGGGCCGGCCGCCGTTGGTCCATCACGGAGCTCGGTCATCACCCTCGACGCTATGGCCTCAATCGGTCGGCAGGTTCTCGGTCACCTCGGGCGGGAGCCGCTGCAGCAGATCGGGGGGGACCTGGTCCTGAACCGCCTCCACCAGCCGCTTGGAACGCGACCGGAGCGAGAGCATCTCCGTGTATTGCTGATCGTCGCCCTTCATGCCGAAGATGAGCGGCGAATGGGCGATGGAGGCGGCACCGATGAACATGACCAGCAGCGAGACCGCCTCGAGGGGCCCGAAGATGCCGGCCGTGCGCAGGTTGTCGCCGAACAGCCCGATGCCGATGGCCAGGCTGGCCAGGGGATCGACCAGCACCAGCGCGGTCTGGGAGGCGGCGATGGGACCGGCGTGGAACGCGTTCTGGGCCAGGAACAACGAGGCCACCCCGCACAGGGCGACCGCGTAGGTCTGCCAGTGGACGAACATGTTCGTCCAGTCGCTGGCCACGTAGTTGCCCACCGTCTTGATGAGCGCGGCAGTGAACGCGAACCCGATGGCACCGGCGGCCCCGAACATGGCGGCCCGCCACCAACGAGGGCCGCGCCGTGCGGCCAGCACCGCCACCAGTGTCACACCCCCGCAGATCCCGCCCACCACGACCCAGCCGAGGCCCGTCGGCACCCGATCACCGCCGGTCGGCTGGGCGAACACCAGGAACCCGGCCAGGCCGGCGGTGGCGAAGAGGCAGCTCAGCCACTCGCGCGTCCCGATCCTGAACCGGAACCAGGTGGCCAGCAGCAGCACGAGGAAGGGCAGCTCGAGCGTGAGGATGGGCTGGACCTGGCTGAGGTCGCCGAGATGCAGGGCCACGGCCTGCATGAGGAACGTGGCGATGATGAAGACGAACCCGAGCAGCCAGACGCCCCGCCGGATGGCATGGGTCAGCAGGCTCAGCCGGAGCGTGGACTCCTGAGGCGCATCCTCGACCCCCATGCGTTGGAGGATGCTGGCCAGGGCGTTCGACAGGGCACTCGAAAGGGCGAGAACGTAGACCATCTGGACTAGGGCATCACTCGTGGCCTGATGGGCAAGGGGATCTCCTCACTGGCCCCCTCGTCTGTCGATGTCGACCTCGGACAGGGCCGGGTTCCGGACCGTCGACGATTCCAGGGTCTGACCGGCATGCGCCGCCGCAGTCCGCCCCCCAACGTAGTGGTCCTCCATGACGTCCGTGCACTTCTGGCTGCAGAGGCAATCGTGGCCGGTCTTGCGCCGGTCGGGGTCAACGCTCCGGGCCACTGGTCCGGGTGCTCAGGTCGGCAGGGGCCGGTCCCGCTTCTCGTCCTGGTGCTTCTGGATGGCCGACATCACGGCCGCGCCGGCGGCGCCGATGAATGCGGGACGGTTGTCGGCCGCCCAGTCGCGGCTCGAGGTGAGCGCCCCGGCCGTGCCCTGGAACTGGGGAGCCACGTAGCGCGCCACCAGTTCATAGGAGTGGTTGGTCGCCGCCGTGTCGGCCCACTCGTGCCCCATGAGCAGGAAGGTGCCGAACCCCTTGGACTGATGGCGCAGCCGCTCGACCTGCTTCGACGCGCGTCCTCGACGGTCCCGATGACGGCGAACCCCGAGGCGTTGAGGGCATCCACCAGCGTCTCGTGGTTGGCAGTGTCGGGAGCGAGGGGCAGGGCGGCGACCCGCTGGAAATAGTCGACCCATTCGGCCAGGCCGAAGGAGACGTCCTCGATGGCCTGCTCCCGGGTGTCCGCAAGGTGCATGGGCCCGACCAGGCGCCACTTGCCGCGGTCCACCGTGGTGCCGAACTCGGCGGCCCGTTCCTCCATCACGTCCCAGTGGGCGCCCAGGACGTCGAACCCGCCGGCCGAAGTGGCGCCGATCGACAGCAGGCTGCACCCGAACCGGCCGGCCGCCCTCGGCCCGGCCGGCGAGACCTGGGCCGCCACCGCCACCTCGGGGAACGGGCGCTGGTAGGGCCGCATCTGGAGGCGGGCCTGCACGAGCCGGAACCAGTCCACCTCGTAGTCCACCGGGTGCTCCCCGGCCAGGAGGTCCAGCATGGCCTCGAGCGACTCCTCCATCATGTCGCGCTGCCGGGCCGGGTCGATGCCCATCATGAAGGCGTCCGAGGGAAGGGCACCCAGGGCCCACCCCGATCATGAGCCGGCCGCGAGTGAGGTGGTCCAGCAGGACCAGCCGGTCGGCCAGCATGAACGGATGGTGATAGGGCAGTGACGACACACCCGTTCCGAGCCGGATGTGACCGTGTCCGCGACGCGGCGGCGGCGATGAACACCTCGGGTGAGGCGATGATCTCGTAGCCGGCCGAATGGTGCTCCCCGATCCACGCCTCGTCGAAGCCCAGGCGGTCGAGGTGCTCGATCAGCTGCAGATCACGCTCCAACGCCAAGGTCGGGTTCTGTCCCACCGGATGGAACGGCGCCAGGAAGATGCCGAACTTCAGGTGGTCGGGGGCGTCCAGCGTCGGCATGCGGTTCGGGTTCCTCTCGGTTCGATGTGGCTACGGAGTGACCAAGATCTTGCCGTGGTCACCGGGGTCGCGCAGTATCTCGAAGACGTATGGGGCGTCGGCGAGGGGAACCGAGGCGGTGACCAGCCGATCGGCCCCGGGCACCCCGGTGGCCAGGCGGTCCAGGGTGGCCGCGAATTCGTCGGGTGTGTAGCCGAACGAGAAGCGGAGCTCCATCTCCTTGGTCACCGCCATGAACGGCTCGATGACATCGGTCTGCATGCAGACCCCGACCACCACGATGCGGCTGTTCGGTGGAGCCTCGGCGATCAATGACTGCACCACGCCCGGGACGCCGACCGCTTCGAAGATCACCGGCTCCTTGGTTGCCTCGCCCGACGCCGCGGCGGTGGCCCGTTCGAGGATGGTGACGGGCACGCCGAGGTCCGCGCCAACGTTCGTGGGGCGAGTGATCCGACGGATCGATGACCTCGTCGGCGCCGAGCCACTCGGCCAGGCGCCGGCGGGCGGGCGAGAAGTCGGCGGCCATCACCGGCCCGTGACCCCGGGCCTTCAAGGAGGCGACAACGGCGAGCCCGACCGGGCCGCACCCCAACACCAGACAGGGTTGTCCGGGTTCGAGGCCGGCGAGGCCAACAGCGTGCTCGCCGACGGCCAGTGGCTCGGTCAGTGCGGCCAGCTCGGTCGGGAGGGAGTCCGGGACCGGAAGCAACAGGGCCTCTTGCAGGGCGAAGCGCTCGGCCAACGCCCCGGGGTAGGCGTTGGAGTAGCCGATCTGCTCCATGCCGTCCGGTCCCACGATCACGGGGACCGAGCACACCCGTGTGCCGACGGGTACCGTCCCGACCGTGCCCGGCCCGTGCTCGACCACCTCGGCGCAGAACTCGTGCGCCGAACACGGTGTCGTGCGTCGGGTCGAGGGTCGGGGACGCCGACCTGCCCCATCAACGCGGCGAAACGGTCGACGTCGGCCAGGGCGTGCAGGTCCGACCCGCAGATGCCGGCGGCCAGCGACCGGACCAGCACATGTCCTTCTCCCGGCGTCGGTTCATCGACTTCGTCGACGACCAGCCTGCCCTTCCGGGTCACGGCGGCGCGCATACTCCTCCCCCAGCGTCCGAGCGGACGGCCCGGCCGCGTCTCTGTGGCCGGCCGAGTCTCACACAACCGGACCCCGCCCGTCGGAGGAGACCCGCTCCGCCGGTCCGGTCGGCTCCTCTCCGGAGGAAGGTTGAATGTCGTCGCCGGAGCGGCGATGGTGTAGCCATGCCGGTCCTCGATCCCCGCCACGATCTGGCCCACCCGGTCGAGGGTGATGGTGCATGGAGCGAGTCCTACTACTTCAACGCCTTCGACCCGGGCAGCGACTCCGGGTTCTTCACCCGCATCGGCATCCGCCCTCACGAGGGCTCGATGGATGCCTCGATGTCGGTCTGGCTGCCAGGCGGAGACCTGGCCGAGTACCGAGCGGTGCGTGAACAGCACGAGATGATCGACACCCGCCTCGACGTGGGGGCGGTGCGCTACGAGATGATCGAACCACTCCGGGCCTGGCGCATCACCCTGGACGCGGCGGCGCCGGCCCGGCCGTGCGTTCCGGGCGCCGGGACCGGCCGCTCCGTCCACGTCGCCCTCGACGTCCGCTTCGACGCCCTCACTCCCGGCATCGGGACCGACGGGCAGGCGGGCGGGACGGCCACGTCGGCCGAGGCGTCGGCGGCCGCCGCCACCGTGGGCAAGGGCCACCTGGAGCAGGCCGGTCGCTGGACGGGATGGCTCGAGGTCGACGGCCGCCGGCATCAGTGGAATGGGGCTCTCGGGAATCGCGACCGGTCCTGGGGACCGCGTCGCTGGGGTGGCCCGCGCATGTGGCGGTGGTTCAGCATCAACGTGGGCGAGGCCATGCACTTCGGCGGGATCCGGCTCGGCACCGAGGCCGGTGACCTCCACCGCGGGTGGGTCTGGGCCGACGGGCAGACGAGCAGCGTCGCCGAGTGGGGCCTCCGCACCGAGCTGGCCGACGACGGGGTCACCCACCGGGTCGTGCACCTGCGGGTGGCCGACAAGCAGGGCCGTAGCTCACGCGTTGCGCGGCGACGTGGCGCGAGTGGCCGACATCGGGCGGCTGGGCCACACGCTGGTCAACGAGGGGCTGACCCGGTGGACCTACCTGGGCGGTTCGGGCGAGCGGGCGACCGGCTACGGCATCAGCGAGTACCTGCACCAGCTCGACGACGGCGGGAGGCCTGTCGTCGCCGTCGAGTAGTGGCGACCCCGGCCGGTGAGGTGGCCTCCGAGCTGGCCCGGGTGCTCGGCGGCACCGTGTCCGGCCTCCGGCGATTGTCGGGCGGCGCGTCGCGTACCACCACCTCGTTCGACCTCCTCACCGCTGAGGGAATCACCAGGCCGCTCATCCTCCAACAGGACCGCGGGACCCTTCCCGGCGGGCAGCCCGACCGGGTCGCAGTCGAGGCTGCTCTCCTGGCGGCCGCCCGGGCGGGGGGCGTGCCCGTGCCGGGCGTGGTGGGCGCCGGCAGGCGGGACGGGCTCCCACCGGGGTGGCTCGTCGTTGAACGCCTCGACGGGGAGTCGATCCCCCGGAGGATCCTGCGGGACCCGCAGTGGGCCGAGGCCCGGGCCGCGCTCACCGCCCAGTGCGGGCAGGCCCTGGCCGCCATCCACGCCATCGACCCCACCGACATCGGCGGCCTCCCGCCCCATGACCCGCTGGATGGTCCGCTCGTCTTCCTCGACAGTCTGGGTGAGGTCCGCCCCGCCCTCGAGCTCGGGGCCCGGTGGCTCCGGTCCCATCGGCCGCCGCAGGGGTCCCGCACCACGGTCCACGGTGACTTCCGCCTCGGCAACCTCCTGATCGACGACCACGGACTGGCCGCCGTGCTCGACTGGGAGCTGGCCCACGTGGGCGACCCGGCTGAGGACATCGGCTGGTTGTGCGCCCCCGCCTGGCGGTTCGGTGGGCCCGGCCGGGTCGGCGGGTTCGGCGACCTCGGGATCCTCCTCCAAGCCTATGTCGACGCCGGAGGCCATCGGCTCGACCTGGCCACGGTGCACTGGTGGGAGGTCTATGCCACGGTCAAATGGGCCGTCATCTGCGCGATACAGGCGTCGGCCCACCTGAGCGGCCGCACCCGGTCCCTCGAGTTGGCCGCCATCGGGCGCCGGGTCTGTGAGAGCGAATGGGACCTGTTCGTCCTCCTCGACGTGGCACCCGATCCGGGCAGCCCGGCTCCCGTGGCCTCGGTCGAGCCGTCCCCGGCCCTCGCTCCCTTCGGACGGCCCACGCTCGAGGAGCTGGTCGATGCGCTGCGTGAGCATCTCGAGCGGTCGACGGCCGAGCCCGGTGACGCCGGCCCCCGGTTCGAGGCCCGGATCGCCGCCAACGTGGTCGGTACCGTCGGCCGCCAGCTGGAGCTCGGCCCGACCATCGCCAACGCCCATGCAGAACGCCTGGCCGGACTGGGGTTCGACGACGACGCCGCCCTGGCCTCGGCCATCCGGGCGGGAGCCTTCGACGACGACTGGGGCGGGCTGGCCGCGGCGTTGGCCGCCTCGGCCCGCGACCAGCTCATGGTGGCCAACCCCAACTACCTGAGCTGATCGGGCGGCGTGCCCTGCCGGTCGCGGCGGCCGCTCAGACCCTCATCACCGAGGCTGGCGGCGGGATGGTGCCAGGGCCGGTGGTCAGGCACCCGCCATCCGAGTTCGGGTCGATGGCGGCGGCCAGTGTCGGTGGGGTGAGAAAGGCGGGTGGGTGCACCAGGTCGATGCAGTCGAGCAAGTTGTCGGCGCGCGCATCCCGATAGGTGAGCGCCGGCAGGTTCCACTTCGTCTCGACCAGCTTGAGGATCGAGGTGTGGTCATGCACCACGCTCGACACGTAGTCGGGCCGGGCGAACGGCGACACCACCCCGGATGGCACCCGGAAGCCGTACCGGTTGAACGAGCCGGGGGGGTCGGTGGGTGCGAGCACCGGAGCGACATTGTCAGGCTTCACCGCTCTCGGGGGTGGGACATGGTCGTAGTAGCCGCCGCCCTCGTCGTAGGTCCACACCAGCAGCGTGCTGTGCCACTGTGGGGAGGCCATGACGGCGGTGACGACTTGGGCCAGGAACTGGTCTCCGAACTGCACGTCCTGGGGGTTCTCCTCCGACGACGTCCCGAAATTGGGATCGACCAGGCTGAAGGCGGGCAGGGCCCCCGCCGAGGCGTCGGCGAAGAACTGGTTGATGTGCACCAGGTTCGACGTGATGCCGGGCACATTCGCCAGGTAGGTCCAGATCAGCGAGGACGGGAGGTCGGAGTAGTAGTTGCGCCACGGGATGCCGTGGGCGTTGAGCGCTTCGAAGACAGTCCCGTTGGGTGGGCGGTCGCGGTTGAGGACGTCATTGAGCAGCCCGAGCGAGGTGCCGCCCATGAGGTAGCGCCGGTTGGGGTAGGTCTGGGCCAGGACCGACGAGAAGAACCGGTCGCACACCGGGAAGGTGTCGGCCAGCGAGTTGACGAACGGCAGGGTCGAGGCGTCGTAGTAGCCCATGGAGACCGGGCCGCTCTGGCTCTTCACGAACCCGCTCATCCGGCCCCGGGCGTAGGAGACATGGCCGGCCTCCCAGGTGTTGAACGGGTGGGCATCCACCTGACAGGGGGTGGGCATGGGGAAGGCGCGGACCTGTGCATCGCGGAACGGCGGAGGGAACGTCGAGTCCTCCGGCCAGGGATTGGAAGCGGTCGGCTTGCCGTCCAGCCCGAGCACGAAGCCGTCGCCCCGGGGCAACAGGCCAAGGATGCTGTCGTAGGTGTGGTTCTCCATCATCACGACGATGATCGAGGTGATCTCGGGGAGCTGGTCGCTGCCGGCCGGGGCGCCGGGGTTCGGGAGGGACCCCGGACCGGGGGACTTGGCCGACGGGCGCGCCACCGGTGAACGGCGGGCCATCGCCGACGCCCGCCCCGGCCCGATCCCGACGGCGGCGGCCCCGGCGATCGCCCCACCGAGCAGGGCCCGGCGTGACAGGTGCGCTGGTTCGGTCATTCTCCCGGGACGCTAGCAGCGCGGGCGTCGACCGGCCCCGGGACCGGGATCCGGGCCGCCTCTCACTCCCCGAGCAGGTAGGTGGGGCCCGAGCCCAGCGAGGCGGCCACATCGCCGGGATTGGACAGGGTGCAGGTGCGGAGCGACAGGCATCCGCACCCGATGCAGCTGGTCAAGCCACCCCGAAGGGCCTCGAGAACGGCGATCCGCTCATCGATGCGCTGGCGCCATCCCCGGGTGAGTCGCTGCCAGTCCTGGCGGCTGGGAGCCCGGTCGACCGGCAGGCCGGCCAGGGCGGAGGCGATCTCCTCCAGGCTCAGCCCGACCCGTTGGGCGATGCGGATGAAGGCGATCCGCCGGAGGACGTCCCGGCGGAAACGGCGCTGGCCACCGGCGGCCCGTTCGGCATGGACCAGGCCTCGCTGCTCATAGAAGCGGATGGCCGACGTGGCGAGGCCGCTTCGTTCCGCGACCTCGCCGATGGAAAGGAGCTCCTCCATGCTGTGCGCCCACCTTTCGGAAACCGGTGCTCGGGGCTTGACTTAAAGTTAACTTTAGCCTTTACCCTACCGGTGAGGTGCCGTCCGGGCACCGGAACCGGAGGTATGGACATGCCAGTCGCACTAGTCACAGGGGCCTCGCGTGGGCTCGGCCGGGCCCTCGCCGCCAGCCTGGCCGTCGACGGGTGGGACCTGGTCGTCGACGGGCGCCGGCCCGGCCCGCTGCGGGAGGTCGGAGTGGGATTGAAGAGGTTCGGCACCTGGGTCGAGGCCATCGCCGGTGACGTGGCGGACCCCGACCACCGGGCCGCCTTGGTGGCGGCGGCGGACGCACTCGGCTCCCTCGACCTGTTGGTCAACAATGCCAGCACGATCGGGTCCAGCCCGTTGCCCGCCCTCGACCGGTATCCCCTCGACGACCTGCGACAGGTCTACGAGGTCAACGTGTTCGCTCCCCTGGCACTCGTGCAGGCGACACTCCCCCGGCTGCGGGCCGCCCGCGGCACGGTCCTCTCGGTGTCGTCGGATGCCGCCGTCGAGGCCTACGCCGGCTGGGGCGGCTACGGGTCGTCCAAGGCGGCGCTGGACCAGATCCACTCGGTCCTGGCCGTCGAACAGCCGGAGCTGCGCGTGTACCAGTTCGACCCGGGCGACATGCGTACCGAGATGCATCAGGCCGCCTACCCGGGCGAGGACATCTCGGACCGGCCCGAGCCGGAGTCGGTGGTACCCGCCATCCGCCGGTTGATCGACTCCGGCGCACCGAGCGGTCGCTACCGGGTCGGGGGCCTGGTGCCCTCATGACCGCGCTCGTCCCCCCACCGCCGCGGTTCACCTACGAGCTGCCGGCCGACCTCGAGGCGTCGGAGCCACCGGAGGCGCGAGGGCTGACCCGTGACGCGGTGCGGATGCTCGTGGCCTATCGGGACGACCAGTCGCTCGTCCCCAGTTCGTTCAGCTTCCTCACCAGGTTCCTCGAACCCGGCGACCTGCTGGTCGTCAACACGTCAGGCACCATTCCGGCGGCCGTCGACGCGGTGGCCGACAGCGGGCTCGAGCTCGTCGTCCACCTGTCCACCCAACTCGACGAGGCGCGGTGGGTGGTCGAACTGAGGCGGATGACGGCGCGCACGACGTCTCGATGGGAGGGCCCGCCGCCCGGGCGGCACCTGCGGCTCCCGGGCGGGGCGTCGCTGACGCTGGAGGAGCCGTACGGCGAGGCCGGGCGCCTGTGGGTCGCCCGCATCGAGACGGGCCGGCGCGTGCTCAGTTGGTTGGCCGTCCACGGCCGGCCCATCCGCTACGGCTATGTCGAACGGTCATGGCCGATCGAGCTGTACCAGAACGTCTACGCCACCGTGCCGGGGAGCGCCGAGATGCCGAGCGCCGGCCGGCCGTTCACCCCCGAGATGGTGACCCGCCTGGTGGCCATGGGCGTCAGTATCACCCCGGTCGTCCTGCACACCGGGGTCGCCTCGCTCGAGGCCGACGAGCTCCCCTACCCGGAGAGGGTACGCGTCCCCGACACCACCGCCGAACGGGTCAACCTGGCCCGGGCCACCGGGCACCGGGTCATCGCGGTGGGGACCACCGTGGTGCGCGCCCTGGAGACGGCGGCCGGGCCTGACCGGCTGGCCCGTGCCTACGACGGGTGGACCGACGTCGTGATCTCCCCCGAACGCGGCCTCCGGATGACCGACGGCATGCTCACCGGCTGGCACGAACCCGCCTCGTCGCACCTCCTCCTGCTCGAGACGCTCACCGGCCTCGAGCTCCTACGTGCGTCCTACGATGCGGCACTGGCCCAGGGGTACCGATGGCACGAGTTCGGGGACGTCCACCTCATCCTGCCCTGAGCACCGGGCCCCGGTCGAGCCGGCACCCCGCGATGCCCGCCGGCGGGCTGACAGACTGGCCGGGTGCGCGTCCATCTGGTCGACGGGACCTACGAGCTGTTCCGCCACTTCTACGGACAACCACCCCGGACGTCCGACGACGGCGCCCCGATCGGTGCCGCCCGGGGTGTCGTCCTGTCCGTCGTCGGGATGCTGAGCGAGGGAGCCACCCACGTGGGCGTGGCCACCGACCACGTCATCGAATCGTTCCGCAACGACCTCTGGCCGGGCTACAAGACCGGTGAGGGCATCGACCCGGATCTCCGGTCCCAGTTCGACATGGTGGAGCGCGCCCTCGACGCCCTCGGGGTCGGGCTGTGGCCCATGGTGGAGCTCGAGGCCGACGACGCCCTCGCCTCGGCGGCCTCGGTGGCGTCCGAGGACCCGACGGTCGAGCAGGTGATCATCTGCACCCCAGACAAGGACCTGGCCCAGTGCGTCGTCGGCCAGCGGGTGGTGCAGCTCGACCGCCGGAAGGGCACCATCGCCGACGAGGCCGGCGTGTGGGAGAAGTTCGGGGTCGCCCCCCGGTCGATCCCCGACTGGCTGGCGCTGGTCGGGGACAGCGCCGACGGCTTCCCCGGGTTGGCAGGTTGGGGACGGCGATCGGCCTCGACCGTGCTGGCCCACTACGGCGCGCTGGAGGAGATCCCCGACGACGCGGTGGACTGGGACCCCGGCCTGCGCTCGGCGGTCCGGGGGGCTGGGCGGCTGGCCGAGACGCTCGCCGCCCAACGGGAGCAGGCCGAGCTGTTCCGGGTCCTCGCCACACTCCGCCTGGATCGGACCCTTCTCGACGGGGTGGCCTCCCTGGAGTGGCACGGGCCGACCGCCGCCTTCGAGGACGTCTGCCGTTACTTCGGTGACCCGGCCCTGGCCGAGCGGACCGCCGCCCTGGCGTCGCGCTGAGCTCAGCGCCGGGAGGGGGTGCCGAACACCTCTTCGAGCTCAGTCGGTACCGGGCTGTCCAGCTGCCCGTAGGTGCAGGACTCCGGGTCGCGCTCCGGCCTCCACCGGACGAACGAGGTGGCGTGGCGGAACCGGTCCCCTTGCAGGTGGTCGTAGCCCACCTCGGCCACCAGCTCGGGCCGTAGCGGCTCCCAGCTGAGGTCCTTCCCGGCGCTCCATCGGCTCTGGCCACCGGGGATCCGGCCGTCGGGTTCCTGGTGGGCCAGCCACGGGTGCCCGGTCGTGGACCCCTTCCGGTAGGGAGCCAGCGTATCGACGAGCTCCACCCGTCGGGCGGCGCTGAACCCCGAGGCCACCCCCACGTGATGGAGCACCCCGTCCTCGTCGAACAGCCCGAGGAGGAGGGACCCGACCACGCCACCTTCCTTGTGCCAGCGGAACCCGGCGACGACGCAGTCGGCGGTGCGTTCGTGCTTGACCTTGAGCATGACTCGCTTGGCCGGCTGGTAGGGGAGGTCGCCCGCCTTGACCACCACCCCGTCCAGGCCGGCCCCTTCGAATCGCGAGAACCAGTCGCGGGCCGTGTCCGGGCTGGTGGTCACCGGCGTGAGGTGGACGGGCGCCCGCGCCTTCTTGAGCGCCCGCTCGAGCGCCCGGCGCCGTTCGGCGTACGGCTCGGGCTGGAGGTCCCTGTCGGCCAGGGCCAACAGGTCGAAGGCGACGAAGGCGGCCGGTGTGGTCTCGGCCAGGAGGCGGACGCGGGACGCAGCCGGATGGATCCGTTGGGAAAGGGCGTCGAAGTCGAGCCCGGAGGGCCCGGCGATCACGATCTCGCCGTCGACCACGCATCGCTCAGGCAGTTGAGCACCCAGCGCCGCCACCAGCTCGGGGAAGTACCGGGTGAGGGGCTTCTCGTTGCGGCTGCCCAGGACCACGTCGTCACCGTCCCGGAAGACGATGCACCGGAACCCGTCCCACTTGGGCTCGTAGAAGAGCCCCTCCCCTTCGGGCAGCTCCCGGGCCAGCTTGGCCAGCATCGGAGCCACCGGGGGCACGACGGGGAGCGTCACGGACCGATGGTATCCGGCGCTCACCGCTCACCCGACGTGACCCGACGTCCAGGCCAGGAAGTCGTCCATGGGGAGGGCGTTCATGACCCGCTCCACCGGCACGCCGGCCTTGGCGGCCTGTTCGCACCCGTTCCGCTGCCATTCGAGCTGGCCCGGCGCATGGGCGTCGGTGTCGATGACCAGCGGGCACTCGAGCGCCAGAGCGAGCGACAGCAGTTCCTCGGGCGGATCGAGGCGCTCGGGGCGTGAGTTGATCTCGACGGCCGTGCCCGTCGAGGCACACGCGGCGAAGACCGCCTCGGCGTCGAACGTCGACTGCGGGCGACCCCGGCCCACCAGGATCCGGCCGGTACAGTGCCCGAGGATGTCGGTGTGGGGGCTCTCGACGGCACGCAACATCCGGGCTGTCATCGCCCGGGCGTCCATGCGCAGCTTCGAGTGCACGCTGGCCACCACCACGTCGAGCTCGGCGAGCAGTGCGTCGTCCTGGTCGAGCGAGCCGTCCTCAAGGATGTCGACCTCGATGCCGGTGAGGATCCGGAACGGCACCAGCTCGGCGTTCAGCTCCTCGACCACCTGGAGCTGGTGACGGAGGCGGGCGGCGTCGAGACCATGGGCGACCGTGAGCCGAGGGCTGTGGTCGGTGAGCGCCCAGTAGCGATGGCCGAGCTCCCTGGCCGCCTCGGCCATATCGCGGATCGGGCTACCGCCGTCGGACCAGTCGGAGTGGCTGTGACAATCGCCCTGCAACCGGTCGAGCAGCTCGGCGGCGGCCGGTGTGACCTCTGGCCGTTCCACCGACTCGAGGGCCTCGAGATAGGCGGGCGTCTTTCCCCGGAGTGCCTCAGCGACCACCTGGGCGCTGGTCTTGCCGACGTGCGGGATGCTCTGGAGGCTCGCCGCGCTCATCCCGGCCAGGTCGTCGGGTCGGCGCTCGGCGATGGCGGTGGCGGCATGGCGGAAGGCGCGGACCTTGTAGGACTCGGCACCGTCCCGCTCGAGCAAGTAGGCGATGCGACGCAGGGCCGCCGCCGGGTCCAACGGGCTCACTCCCGCCGGGCGCGGCTCGGGGCCACCCGCCTCGGCTCATCGGGCTGCTTGGGGTACTCCGGGGGCCAGGGCGCGTCGTGCAGCCCCTTGGCCCGGTCCCGGGCGGCCATGACCAGCAGGGGTTGGAGGGACTGGGGCTCGTCGGCGATGGCCGCCCAGGGATCGCCCCGCCGCCGGACCAAGTCGGGCACGGTGCGGATGGTGAGGGCCTCTGGGTCGACGGTGTCGACCTCGTCCCACGGCAGGGGGGTGGAGACCTGACCGCCGATCCTCGGTCGGGCGAACCAGGCGCCGAACACCGTCTTGTGGGGGGCGTTCTGGTTGAAGTCCACGAAGACCCGCTCCCCGCGCTCCTCCTTCCACCAGTTGGCCGTGATCAGGTCGGGATGTCGCCGTTCGAGCTCGCGGGCCAATGCCACCGCGGCGGCGCGCGACCTCGAAGCTGTCCCAACGAGGCTGGAGCCGGACATAGACATGGAGGCCCCGGTTACCGGTCGTCTTCGGATAGCCGACCATGCCGAGCTCACCGAGGAGCGAGCGCACGTGGGCCGCGGCCAGCCGGGCCTCGTCGAAGGAGGTGCCCGGCTGAGGGTCGAGGTCGATGCGGAGCTCGTCGGCGTGCGACGGGTCGTCGGCACGGAACGGCCACAGGTGCAGGCCGAGGCAGCCCAGGTTGACCGCCCACAGGACGTGGGCCACGTCCGCCACGACGAGGGCGTTGGAGGTGGTGCCGTTCGGCGTGCTGACCACGGTGGTGCGGAGCCAGGCCGGCGCTCCGGCGGGGACCCGCTTCTGGAAGAAGGACTTGCCGCCGGCTCCCCCGGGGAAGCGCTCGAGCAGTGCCGGACGACCCGAGGCCGACACGATCAGCGCGTCGGCGATGTCGACGTAGTACTCGACCAGGTCGAGCTTGGTGGCATCCAACTCGGGAAAGTAGACCTTCCCCGGGTTGGAGATCTCGACGGCCTGCCCGGAGATCTCCACCACCCGCACGTCCTTGGCAGCCACGCTCTCACCATATCGGGCTGTCCTTCGATCCCCGGGGTCCGACCGGTCGCGTGCGGCCGACGCGATCGATCGCCTGGCGACCGTTGCTCCCCGACGGGATCCGCTCAAGTCGGCACCGCGGCCGGTCGATAGCCCCGCAAGGTGGCACGGGACCGGGCTCACAACGAAGGACGCGACTGTCATGCGATCTGACAGGAGATGGGCTGGTGCCGGCTGCTCCCACCCGCCCTCGGGGGGTATGAGCGGGACGGGCGACCGGCTCGACCGGGCCCATGTGGCTGTTGGCGGCGGCGTGCATCAGCGGCTTGAGAGGACCGGGCGCGGTCGGGTCGTCGTGCCTCCCGGTCGAACCGGCTGCCGCCATGTGGCAGGCTGGGCGGACAGGCCAGCTCGCGGCGGGTCGACCGCAGTGGTCGGACCGCTCGGACCGGGTCCCTCGACTGCGGGTGGGCCGCCAGCCAGCTCGTTGCCCAGCGGATGTGGTTGCCGGTGGGCACGGTCGGAGGTGCGATGACAAGGCGAGGGTCCCGCGAGGTGGAGCGGTTGGTGGCCGCCGAACGCGCCGCCCGCATCGCCGGCGAGATGGGCGGACGCTGGTGGCGGGACATCACCGAGTCCGCCTCCACGGCCCGGACGGGGGGCGCCCTCGACGGACTGTTCCGAACCGCCCTGGTCACCATGAGGCGGGCCATGGGAGCTGATGCGGTCTCCGTCCTGCTGGCGAACGACGCCGGCGACGAGCTCGTGGCCCGAGCGTCCTCGGGCCTGAGCGAGGAGACCACCTTCGACCTCGGCATCCGCCCGGGCCAGGGACTGGCCGGACAGGTCATGACCACCCGTCGGTCGACCATCCTCGACGATCTGTCGACCTTCGAGATCGTCTCGCCGGTGCTCCGCGACAGCGGGCTGCGCTCGGTGGCCGCGGTGCCGATCCTCTTCGACGACCGCCTGCTGGGTGTGCTCTATGCCGGCAGTCGAAAACGGCACGATTTCACCAGCATCGACGTCGAGCTCCTCGAGCTGATGGCCGAGCGGCTGGCCGGGGCCATGGAGCGGGTCCGTGCCTTCGAGCGGGAACGCGAAGCCCGCGCCCGGGCGGAGCGGGACGCCGATCACCTCGCCCGGCTCCAGCGGATCACCTCGCGTCTCCACGCCGCCACCAACCTCGATGAGATCGCCGCCGCTCTGACCACTTCGTTGAGCACCGACGCGCTCGGCACCGCCATCGCCTGGAGCAACTTCTGGCTCGTCCGGGACGACCATCTCGAGCTGGTCCCCACGCCGGCAGGGCTCCCCCTGGCGGAGCCCTACGCCCACATGTCGTTCGAGAAGTTCGGCAAGCTGGCCGACGCCGTCGCCGAGAAGCACACCCTGTTCGTCAGCGATCACGAGAGCACCTGGATGCTGGACGAGGAGCAGTCGGTCCGGGCCAGCTGGGCCGCCCTCCCCCTGGTGGTGCAGGACGAATGCGTGGGTGTCACCATCGTCGCCCACCGATCCCCCCATGTGTTCGCCGACGACGAGCGAGACTTCCTCCGGGCCGTCACCGAGCAGTCGGCTCAAGCCATGGACCGGGCCCGCATGCACGCCGACCAGCTGGCCCTGGCCGAGATCAGCCAGTTCTTCGTCCGGGCCGGCCGGGTGATCGCCGAAGGCTCCGACTTCACCGACACGCTCGACCGATTGGCGGAGATGGCCCTGCCCGTCCTCGGTGACATCTGCCTGATCGACGTGATCGGCGAGGACGGCGACCTCCGACGGATGGTGGCCCGCCACCGCCAGGACGCGCTCCAGCCGCTGGTCGATCGGCTCGGCTCGGACTACCCTCCCGGATCGGGCGGGGACCATCCGGCGGCCATCGTGATCAGGACCGGCCGGACGCACTGGTCCGACCACATGAGCGATGACTTCCTCCGGGAGACCACGAGGGACGACCAGCACCTCCGACTGGTCAGGACGCTCGGGTTCCGATCGTATGTGTCCGTGCCGCTCAACCGCGAGTCGGAAGTGGTCGGCGCGCTGACACTGGTGTCCACGACCGGGCCCTTGGGCCCGAAGGACGTGGCCTTTGCCGAACAGCTGGCCGAGAACGTCGCCGCCGTCATCGACAACGCCCGCCGCTACGAGCACACGCTCCGGACATCCCACACGCTGCAGCAGAGCCTGCTCCCCCAGCGCCTGCCCGAGATCCCGGGGATGCAGATCCATTCCGTCTACCTCCCGGCCACGCGCGGGCTGGAGGTGGGGGGTGACTTCTACGACCTGGCCGAACTGTCCAACGGGGCGGTCGGCTTCATGGTCGGGGACGTGGCCGGACACGACCGGGAGGCGGCGGCGATGATGGGACACCTGCGCAGTGCGGCGCGCACGTTGGCCGGGCAGGTCGACAGCCCCACCGCCCTGGTCGAAGCCCTACAGGAGAGCTGGGCGCTGCTCGGCTTCGATCGGATCGCCACCGGGCTCTTCGGCTTGATGTACCCGGCGACCGGCGACCTGGTCCTGGCGTCGGCGGGGCACTACCCGCCCCTGCTCGTCCAGCGGTCCTCCGCCCGCTATGTGCCGGTCGCCCCCGGGGTGCCGCTCGGCAGCCCCGGCTGCGGAACGAGGAACGTGCACATCAAGCTCGACGGAGGTGACCTTTTGCTGCTCTACACCGACGGCGTGATCGACGAGCGGGAGGTAGGCGTGGAGGAGGGGATGCAGGCTCTGATGAAGGTGAGCGAGGGAGACGACATGAGCCCGGCCGCGGTCTGCGACCGGATCGTCGCCATGCTCCCCCCCGAGCGGGGCGACGACGTCGCCCTTCTCGCCCTGCGCTCGTTCGTTCCCCGGACCTGACGGCCGGACGCCGCCGGCCCCTCTGGGGCACGATGGGGCGATGGCACACGATCGCAAGTTCCGTTTCGCCGCGCAACTGGGGAGGGCGGCAGAAGGCTCGGCCCAGGGCTGGGCCGAGCAGGCCCGTCGGGCCGAGGACCTCGGCTATTCCACCCTGCTGATGCCGGACCATTTCGGCGACCAGCTGGCCCCGGTCCCGGCGCTGGCGGCGGCGGCCACGGCCACCACCACCCTCCGGGTCGGCGCCCTCGTCTTCGGGAACGACTACCGCCACCCTTGCGTCCTGGCCAAGGAGGCAGCCACGCTCGACGTCCTCAGCCAGGGACGTTTCGAGCTCAGCCTCGGCGCCGGGTGGATGCGGACCGACTACGAGGAGACCGGGATCGCCTATGACGAGCCCAAGGTGCGGGTCGAGCGGTTCGAGGAAGCAGCGCGGGTGCTCCAGGGCCTGCTGCGCACCGATGGCCCGTTCTCCTTCGACGGCGCCTACTACCGGGTGCAGGAGCACACGCTCTGGCCCCGCCCCGTCCAACGACCCGGTCCCCCGCTGATCATCGGCGGGGGCGGCAAGCGGGTGCTCTCCTTCGCCGCCCGTCATGCGGACATCGTGAGCATCAACGTCAACCTGGTGGCCGGCACCGGAGGGGCGGAGACGGCGCCCAACGCCACGCCGGAGCGGACCCGGGAGAAGGTGTCATGGGTGAAGGAAGCGGCGGGAGACCGCTTCGACGACCTGGAGCTCAACGCCCTCATCGGCTTCGTGATGGTCACCGACGACGCAGCCGGGGTGGTCGGGCCCATGGCGCCTCACTTCGGCATCGGGGCGGAGGACGCCCTCCACATCCCGCTCGCCCTGCTCGGCACGCTCGACGAGATGAAGGAGGAGCTCCAGTGGCGCCGAGAGGAGTACGGCATCTCCTACTGGTCGATCGAGGGCGACAGCTGGGAAGCGCTCGGTCCGGTGGTCTCGGCGTTGACGGGCACCTGACGACGCCGTCCGGCCCGACCCGGCCGGCCCGCCCAACCCGGCCTCCGGGGCTTCTTGCAAACCATTCGCAGTTGCCCTACGGTGGCAGGACGTTGGACGGCACCGCCGAACCGGAGGGCGAACGTGCTCCAGGATCCCCCAGGTCGCATCGCCAGGCTCCGCGACCGCCTGACCACCGAGGAATGGCTACGGGTCGCCGGGATGACCGTCACGGTCGTCGGGCTCAACGCCCTCGGCTGGGGATTGCTGGCCGCGGCCAGCGGCCGCTACCACGTGGCCAATGGGGAGGTCTTCGGCTTCGGAACGGGGGTCCTCGCCTACACCCTCGGCATGCGCCACGCCTTCGACGCAGACCACATCGCCGCCATCGACAGCACGACCCGCAAGCTCATCCACGAGGGCAAGCGACCGCTCAGCGTGGGCTACTTCTTCTCGCTCGGGCACTCCACGATCGTCTTCCTGCTGGCGATCGCGCTCAACCTCGGCATCCGGGCGGTGAACGGCGCGGTGAGCACCGGGTCCTCGGGGTGGCACAAGTGGACGAGCATCGTCGGCACCTCGATCTCCGGCACCTTCCTCTACCTCATCGCCATTTTGAACCTGCTCGTCCTGGTGTCGATCATCAACGTCACCCGCGAGATGCGCAAGGGACACTACGACGACGCCGAACTGGAACGACAGCTCGACAACCGTGGGTTCATGAACCGATTCCTGGGGGGATACGCCAGACGGATCGACGTGCCGGCCAAGACGTATTGGGTCGGCCTCCTCTTCGGCCTGGGGTTCGACACCGCCACCGAGATCGCGTTGCTGGTGCTGGCCGGCACGGCCGCCGTCGGGGGCCTGCCCTTCTACGCCGTGCTGTCGCTGCCGATCCTGTTCGCCGCCGGCATGTGCCTGTTCGACACCATTGACGGCTGTTTCATGAACTTCGCCTATGACTGGGCATTCGCTCGGCCGGTGCGGAAGATCTACTACAACCTGACCATGACCGGTCTTTCGGTCTTCGTCGCCCTGTTCATCGGCACCGTCGAGATCCTCGGCCTGCTGGCGAAGGAGTCCGGCCTCAGCGGGGGCCTCTGGGGCTTCCTCCAGAACTTCGACATGAACCGGGCCGGGTTCGTCATCGTCGGCGTGTTCGTGGCGACGTGGGCGGTGGCGTTGGCCATCTGGCACTTCGGGGACATCGAGCGGAAGTGGGAACACCAGGCGGCCCCCACCAGGGTCCCGGCCGGCGCCGACCGGTAGGGGTCCCCCGCCAGCTCCTAGCGCCGACGCCCACCGTCGCCCGACGAGCGGGCGGCGGTCTCCTCGAGCCAGTGCAGGACGGCCTGCTCGTAGGCGATGCCGAACCGCACCACGGTTCCCCGGTCGTCATCGGGGGCCAACGACCGCTCGACCTCCCGGTAGAAGGACAGGCGGAGCTCGTGCTCCTTCGAGGAGCCGTCGAGGAACTCCTCCAGCCGGTCGTCCCCGATGTGCCGGGCGAACCACAGCTTGACCAGCAGCGGGAACCGGATCTGCTCTGGGCCCGGAGGCTCGGCGATCCACCGCTCGAAGGCCTTCCGGCCGGCGGCGGTGATGGTGAACGGACGGCGCTCACGCGCCCCGGGGGGTCCCGACGCCACCAGGCCGGATCCCTCGAGCGTGCGGAGCTCCCGGTAGACGTGGCTGGAGGTGACGTTCCAGAAGCGGTCGAGGCCGGCCTCGATCTCGCGGACCAGGTCCCATCCGGTCTTCGGTCCATCGTGGAGGAACCCGAGAAGCGAACCCTGCGTGGCGTTGAGCTCTCCCACCTTGACATTCCCTTCTGGAAGATTGCACACTGACACATATTCCCCAAGGGAGGGTAGATGAGCGACATCACCCCGCACGTCGGTGGCATCGTCTCGTCGCTCGAGGAGGCGGGCTACGCCCTCATCCCCGGTGCGGTCGGCCGTGAGCAGGTGGACCAGGCCCGCACCGAGCTCGAGTCGGCCCTGGTCCGCACCCCACCCGGGCGCGACGACTTCGAGGGTCGCCACACCCAGCGGGTCTACGCCCTGTTCGCCAAGACCCGCTCGCTCGACGCCCTGGCCATCCACCCCCTCGTCCTCGGGGTGCTCGACCGAGTGCTCGGCCAGTACCAGCTGAGCGCCCCGGCCGGCATCGCCATCGGTCCGGGCGAGCTCGCCCAGGTGTTGCACCCCGACGATGCCGTCTACCCGGTCCCCCGCCCCCATGGCGAACTGGTGGTGAACGTCATGTGGCCTCTCGAGGACTTCACCGAGGCGAACGGCGCCACCAGGATCGTGCCCGGGAGCCATCGGTGGGTCGACGAGCGCCCCGGCCCCGACACACCCACGGTCTCGATCGAGATGGAGGCCGGGAGCGCGCTCGTCTACCTGGGCAGCGTGTGGCACGGGGGCGGCGCCAACCGCACCGAACGGGCCCGACTGGGCGTGGTCCTGCACTACGCCGTCGGGTGGCTGCGGCCGGTCGAGAACCATGTCCTGGCCGTGCCGCCGAGCGAGGTGAGGCTTCTGCCGCCCCGCCTGCAGGAGCTGCTCGGCTACAACATCTACCCACCGTTCATCGGCTATGTCGACGGCCGGCACCCGGCCAAGCTCCTGGCCGAGTCCGGCCACCCCACCTGAGACACGACCGGGAGCCGCCTCCCGGCCCGATCGGACCCATCGCGTAACATCCCCGGCATGCGAATCCTCGTGCTCGGCGCCGGCTTCGGCGGCCTCGAACTGACCACCAGGCTGTCCGCGGCGCTCGGTGACGGCCACGATGTCGTCCTCATCGACCGGGCCGAGGGATTCGTGTTCGGCTTCTCGAAGCTGGACGTGATGTTCGGGCGGGCGCTACCCGAAGCGGTCGTCCATCCCTACCGGGACTTCGTGAAGCCGGGTGTGCGCTTCGTCCAGGCCACGGTCGAGGCCATCGATCCGGTGGCGCGCTCGTCGCCACCACGGCCGGGCCGTTCGATGCCGACGTCATCGTCGTGGCCCTCGGAGCGGACCTCGACCCGTCGGCCACACCAGGCCTCGTCGCCGGCGGTCACGAGTTCTACACCGTGCCCGGCGCATTCGCCCTCCGCGAGCGACTGCCGGCGTTTACCGGCGGGCGGGTGGTCTTGGCCGTCACGTCGACCCCGTTCAAGTGCCCCCCGGCACCGAGCGAGACCGCGCTGTTGATGCACGACTACCTGCAGGGACGAGGGATCCGTGACCGGTGCGAGATCGCCCTGGTCATGCCCATGGGTCCCCCCATCCCGCCGTCGCCCTCCGCGTCGCGGGCCCTGCTGGCCGCCTTCGCCGAGCGGGGCATCGACTGGCACCCGGAGCGGATCGTGCGGGGGCTCGATCCCGATACCGGGACGGTGGAGATCAGCGACGGCGGCCGGCTGCCCTACGACCTGTTCCTCGGCGTGCCCGTGCATCGCGGCACCAGGCGTGGTGGAAGAGTCGGGGCTGACCGTGGACGGGTGGGTCCCGGTCGATCCACACACCCTCGAAACGGCGTTCCCCGGCGTCTACGCCGTCGGGGACGTGACCAGTGTCGGGACCCCGAAGGCGGGTGTCTTCGCCGAGGGTCAGGCCACGGTGGTCGCCGAGCGGATCATCGCCGAGGCGACCGGTGAGGACCCACCCGCCCCGTACGACGGGCATGGAACGTGCTACCTCGAGTTCGGTGGCGACCTGGTCGCCCGTGTCGACGTCACCTTCCTCAGCGGGGAAGCACCGGTCGGAGATCTCGAAGGACCCTCGAGCGCGTTGGCCACCGACAAGGCGGCTTTCGGCACCAGCCGCATCCACCGCTGGTTCGACCGGACATGGAACGGCGGTCGGTAACGGAGCCCGCCAACGGGCTCGCCGCGGGGTCCCGATCGGCCGGCGTCGAGCCTCGCCGGCGTGGGAACATGCGACGGTGAACGAGCGCACCGTCCGGTTGGACGACGTCGAGCTGTCGATCGCAGAATCCGGGCGCGGGGGCCGACCCCTGCTCCTCCTCCACGGGTTCACCGGGGCGAAAGAGGACTTCTCCGACTGGCTCGACCCCCTGCAGGATGCCGGATGGCATGCGGTGGCCCCCGACCACCGTGGGCACGGGGCCAGCTCCAAGCCCTCGGAGGAGGACGCCTACTCCTTCGAGATCCTGGCCGACGACGCCGCTCGCCTGGCCGACGCCCTGGGTTGGCCGACCTTCTCGCTCCTCGGCCACTCGATGGGCGGCATGGTGGCGCAGTACCTGGCTCTCGCCGCTCCCGAGCGGCTCGACGCCCTCGTGCTCATGGACACGGGCCACGGTCCGGTCCAGGGCCTCGACCCCGACCTGGTCCAGGGGGCGGTGTCGGTCGTCCGCACCCGGGGCATCGACGGGCTCGCCGACCTTCTGGCCGAGCGGGAGAGTCCCCTCGAGACGCCGGCACACCGACGGCTGCTCGACCAGCGGCCGGGCTATGCCGAGTTCGGCGACCGCAAGTTCCGGGCCACCTCATCCGCCCTGTATGCGGCCATGGCGGTCCGGTTCGTCGAGCTCGGTGATCGACTGGACCGGCTGAGGGAGCTCCCGCCGTCGCTGCCCGCCCTGGTCATCGTCGGGGAACAGGACGCACCCTTTGTGAGCCCGTCCGAGCGCATGGCGGCGGCGATCCCCGGAGGGACGCTGGTGGTCATCCCCGACGCCGGCCACAGCCCACAGTTCGAGAACCCGGAGGCCTGGTGGCTGGCGCTGTCGAGCTTCCTCGACCGGGTCGCCTCACTCGAACGCCGGTAACCCACCTCGGGGCCGCCCGGATCGGCTCGCGCCTGGTGGCGATCAGGTCGCGGCCGGGTGGTAGGTGAGCAGCAGGACGCCGGAGCCGACGGCCTTGGAGTCGACCAGGGCGAGCGTCGAGGGCCCGTCGATACCGTCGGGAAAGACCCGCTTGCCGCCGCCGAGGACGACCGGGAACACCATCAACCGGTATTCGTCCACCAGTCCGTGCTGGGTCAGGGAGTGGACGAGCTGGGCGCTGCCCTCGACCAACAGGTTGCCCCCGGGGGCGCTCCTCAGACTTCCGATCTCGGCCACGGCGTCACCTCGCACCACGGTGGTGTCGCCCCACGTCGCCTGATCATCGGCCAGCGTGGACGAGACCACGTACTTGGGGATGCTGTTCATCCTCTTCCCGAAGTCGTCCCCGTCCATGGAGGGCCAGGCGGCGGCGAACCCCTCGTAGGTGACCCGTCCGAGCAGGAGCGACTCGGCATCGAACAGCTCGTCCCACTTGAACTTGTCCCCCTCTTCGCCGCGGTCGAAGTCGAAGGTCCACCGGGGCTCTTCCATCACCCCGTCGAGCGACATGAACTCGGTGACGACAATCCTGCTCATGATGGCTTCCTCCCTCGCACGAGCGCCGACGACTTGCCGGAGCACCCGATTCCGATCGTCCGTCACGGGTGACCTGCTCTGGATGGTACAGACGGCGCCCGGCGCCGGAACTCATCGAAATAGGCACGAACCCATTCGAAATTGTGGTGGTGGTCAGGTTCTGAAGGTGTACGTGGTCACGCTCTGCGGGGGCACCTGCACGACGCCGGTGCCATCCGACATGTGGGGCAGGTCGACCGTGGCCAGATCGTCGGTCGCGCTGGTGCGCACGCCTTCGGTCGGGCGAACCGACTCACCCTTGGGAAGGCGGAGGGCGAGGCGGACCGGAGCCGAGCCCGGGTTGTTGTCGTTGATGACCACCACGCTCCAATCGCCTCGCTCCCTGAACGCCAGCACGTGGAGACCGGTCGGCACCCCCGACACCGGATGGCGGACCGCGCCGGGTCGGACATAGCGGCTGAAGTTGCCGAGCACGTAGTAGCGCTTGGTCGGGTAGATCGAGTGGTTGCCGTCCGTGGCGTAGGCGCCGTCGTAGTAGAGCAGGCCGTCGTTCCATCCCGAGCCATTGCCGGCGGCGGCGCAGCTCGGATCGTTGGCCGGATCACAGCCCAACTGGCTGGAGAGCGCCGTCCACCAGTCGAACTGCGCGTCTCCGATCAACGCCACATCCTGGTAGATGGTGTCGGCCAGCCAGAGCCCGCTGGTCATGGTGGGGTCGTACTGCGGTCCGAACCCGATCAACGGGCCCTTTCCGTCGTAGCAGCAGATCTCGGTCATCCACAACGGCTTGCCGAACCGGGGCCCGAGGACGGAGACCATGGAGGCCTGGGCGTCGGTGGGGAATTCGTAGGTGTGGTGGGCCAGGGCGGCCAGCCAGTTCGAGGTGCCGCCGCCGGACAGCCACTGGGGCACCTCGGGCAGGAACTGGAAGGCGGCCAGACTCGATTCGTCGGCGATGACACGGGCGAAGGGTGCCCGATCGGCCAACGCCCGGCCCAGCGCCTTCACCACGGCGGCCCGTTGGCCGACGGGTACCGCCATGCCCTCCTGACCGCAGGAGCCGAAGCTGTTGTCGGGTTCGTTCATGGGGCTCACGTAGCTCAGATGGATGCCGTCGACCACGGCGAGGTGGTGCACCACCTGAGCCAGATAGACGGCGTAGGCACGTTCGTCGCCCGGTGTCAGCTGACCTCCGCAGCTCTTGTGGTTCGACGTCCACCCCGGTGGGGCGCTGTTGACAAAGCCCTCGAGGACGGGCACTCCACGTTCTCGAGCCAGTCCGAGGAACTTCATGCCGCCCGGGTCGGCGGACCAGTCGTAGGCGCCCGGGCCGAGGAGGAACGACTGCACCGATCGGATCGGGTTCGTCACTCCGACCCCGCCACCACCGATGTTGTACCGGTAGGCACTGAGACCGATCCCGTCCGAGCCGAAGAGAAGGTTGGCCACGTGCTCCTGCACCGACACGGGGAACCGCCCGAGGTCGTTCGGCCACCATGCGCCCGACGCCCCGAAACCCTCCATGGTCTGGGACACGGCCGCGCCGATCTGCACGGTGGGGAGGGACGGCCGGCCGGCCACGGGCGCAGCCGAGGCCAGGGGGGGTGCGGACGTGAGCCCCCCCACCAGGAGGACGATCGCCAGCGCGGCCAGCAGGAACGGCGACCACCTGGCATTCCTCGGCCGTGTGCCGCACTTCCGCTGGGACACCGTCGCCTCCCCTCCGGTGCGACCGCGTGCCGCACGAACCCGACGCTAGGTCGGCCCGGGTCCGGGTGCTGTCCGCCACTCGCTCCGGTCGAGGCGGCACCGCGAGCCCCCGCATTAGGGTGAGCCTGTGCGACCCTGCCGGGCGAGGCCTGTCACCAGGTCGACGAGATGACCCGTGCCCATGTACCCACCCTGGTCGCCGACGCCGACGGCCATGTGGTCGAGCCTCCGGAGGCCTGGGACGACGTGCCGGAGGCCTGCCGCCCGGTCATCCACCGCGATGCCGGGGGCTTCGAGCACGTGGTGGTGGCCGGTCAGGAGGTTCTGGCCGTGCCACTCGGGACCCTGGCCACACCGGGCGGGAACTTCGCCGACCCGTCGGGGTTCACCCCCCTCTCGGAGGCTCAGCCGGGGGGATCGGACTCGGTCGCCCGCCTGGACGACATGGACCGCGAAGGGATCGATCAAGCCGTCCTCTATCCCTCCATCGGGCTCTATTTCTGGGCCCTCACCGACGCCGGAGCGGCCACCCGGCTGGCCGGGGCCTACAACGACTGGCTCTCCGGCTACTGCGCCGCCGACCGGGCCCGGCTGTTCGGTGCGGCCATGCTGCCCATGCAGGATCCCCGTGCGGCGGTGCGGGAGCTCCACCGGGCCGTCGTCGAGCTCGGGTTCAAGGCAGCGTTCGTGCGGCCCAATCCGTGTCTGGGACGGTCCCTGTCGGACCAGGCCTACGAGCCGGTCTGGGAGGCCGCCGAGGAGCTCGAGGTTCCGGTCGGCATCCACGAAGGGAGCTCGGTGATCGTTCCCACGCTGGGCTCGGACCGCCCCTTCAACCCCCTGATCCTCCATGCCATGTCTCACCCGTTCGAGGAGATGCTGGCCTGCGCCCAACTCATGGCCTTCGGGACGCTCGAACGCCATCCCGGCCTGCGGCTCGTCTTCCTCGAGTCGGGCGGGGGCTGGGTGCCGTTCTGGCTCGAACGTCTCGACGAGCAGTCGGAGACCTTCGGAGGGTTCTGTTCCGGCATGGCTCTCCGTCCGAGCCAGTACTTCGCCCGCCAGTGTGCGATCAGCTTCGAGGTGGACGAGGCCACGCTGCCGGCACTCCTGCCGTTCGTCGGGAACGAGAGGGTGGTCTGGGGGTCGGACTACCCGCACCACGACGCCACCTTCCCCGGTGCCGTGACCGCCCTCCGTCGTACCTTGGAACCCCTCACCTTCGATGCGCAAGCGCGTGTCCTGGGCGGCAATGCGAGGAAGATCTACGACCTTCCCCCTCGATGGGGCGGTCCGGCCGGGGTGGTGGCCGACTACTTCGCCGCCGTCACCATGCGTGACGTCGAAATGGTGCGCCAACTGTTTGCCCCCGATGCCGTCCTCGACGCCCAGGGGAGCCGGCACGCCGGTGCTGACGTCATAGCCCGCTTCTACCGAGACGGGGCATTCCAGTTCGACGACCTACTCCCCCATCCCGGACCTCTGCTCCAGCGTGGCAACACCGTCGTCGTGGAGATCGACCTCCACATTGCCGGCATCGACAGCTCGGTGGTCGACACCTTCGAGATCGCCGACGGTCACATCCGATCGCTGCGCATCGAAGGGCTCACCGACCAGGTCCGGTCCCAACTGGCCGCCGGCCCCCTCGGCTCGCCCCCACCAGGCTGAGGGAGGTCGAACGGGGCGAGGTCGCCGCCGGGCCGCCGACCGTGCCCCGGGAGCTCAGGCGTCCGTCCGCACCGACGACTGCAGATGGTGGCGGGACGCATCGCCGTCGTGCAGCGGTCGCGTCCAGCACGCGAATTCGAGAAGGATCCCGTCCGGGTCCTGGAAGTAGACGGATCGGACGTAGACACCGGGGTGGAGATCGTGGCTCAGCCCGAATTCGCTGTCGTCGTGATTGGCGATCTCGGTGCAATCGACGCCCGCCTGGAGCAGCCGATCGCGATACTCCTCGATCTTCTCGGGTGCGACGGTGAAGGCAACATGGTTCATGGAGCCGATCGCACTGGTCAGATCGCCCCGGTCGGGGCGATGCCGGGGTGCGGAGATGCCCGGGACACCGTCAGGGGCGTCCGGGAACCAGAAGAAGGCCAGGCAGTCGCCCCCTCCACAGTCGAAGAAGAAATGTTGACCCATGCCACCCGGCAGCTCGATGGTCTTCACCAGCGGCATGCCGAGCACGTTGGTGTAGAAGTCGACCGTCCGGCCCATGTCCCGACATACCAGGGCCAGATGGTGGACGCCCTGCACCTCCAAGGGCTCAGCCATCGACGTGTCCGTCCATCGAGGCAACCCTACTGCGAGACACGACCGTAGGCCCGGAAGCCCCCGGGCCGAGCCGGTGGCTTGGCCGGGGGCTTCCGTGAAAAGCTCGGGTGCGGGCGGGCCCGGACCCGACCCCACGAGGCGAGGACAGTGATGAAGGCAGGGTGCAACGAGGCACAGATCGAGCACTGGAACAGTGCCGAGACGCGACAGTGGGTGGACCAGCAGCTCGAGTATGACCGGCAGCTCGAGCCCTACGGCCGAGCCGTGGTCGAGGCGGCCGGTATCGACGCCGGATCGAGCATCCTCGATGTCGGATGCGGATGCGGTACGACCACGCTGCAGGCCGCCCAGGTGGGCAAGAATGCGGTCGGGGTGGATATCTCCCAGCCCATGCTCGAACGGGCCCGCGGCAATGCCCGACGAGCGGGCATCACCAACGTCGAGTACCTGCTGGCGGACGCGCAGACGCACCCGTTCCCGCCGGGCAGTTTCGACATCGGCATCAGCCGTTTCGGTGTGATGTTCTTCGACGACCCGGTGGCAGCGTTCGCCAACGTCGGAGCGGCGCTCCGACCCGTAGGGCAGCTGGCGTTCTGCTGCTGGCAGGCGCTGGCCCGCAACGACTGGCTGTTCCTGCCGGGTATGGCCGCGGCCGAGCACCTGCCGCTGCCCGAGCCAACTGACGGCCCCGGCCCCTTCTCGCTGGCCGATCCCGCCGCCCTCGTCACCATGCTGGAATCGGCGGGGTTCGGCACCGTCCTGGTCGAGTCCCTGGAGCTTCCCATGGTGATCGGTGGCGGCGGCACGGTGGACGAGGCCTTGGAGTTCCTCATGCGCACCGGCGTGGCTCGTGCCATGTTCGATGGCGCCGCGCCGGCCACAGCCGACCGGGCCCGGTCGGCCGTGCGTGTGGTCCTAGCCGAGCACCACGACGGCGAGGGTGTGCGACTCGGGAGCGTGTGCTGGATCGTCTCGGCCCGGCGAAAGCCATGACCGGACCGCGCTCCCGACCTCCGGAGACGACTCCGCTCACCCACAGTTCGCCACCTACCGTGCCCGTGCGGACACCGAACCCGATCCATCCGTACCGCCTATCGGTGGGGTTGACGGAGCTTCACTCAACGTTCATGTGGGCGTGACGCTGGGTTAACCCGGCACGACCAGTATCGAGGTGATGGACAGGGCAACCGGGCCCGCGGAACTGGATCAGGGTTGGCGCGGGGACCCGTGGCAGACCCATGAATTCCGCTACTTCTCCGGTGGAGAGGCGACCAGTTGGGTGAGCTCGGCCGGTGCGATCTCCGAGGAGACCGTCGTCTCGGTCGACGAGCTCCTGCGTTCGGCCTGGGAGCCGAGCGACCCTCCATTTCCCCTCGCTCCGGTGGCGTTGCCGTCAGCTGACCCCAGCGAGGGCTGGCGCGACGTGTGGCAGACACATGAATTCCGTTACTTCTCCGATGGAGAGGCGACCAGTTGGGTGAGCTCGGGCGGCGTGGTCCGCGAGGAGATCGTCGTCTCGGTCGACAAGCTCGTGGACGCCATGGCGTGGGACAGCCGGGCGACAGGGTTCGATGCCGACGGTTCCCCATCGTCGCCAACGACCAACCGGATGGACATGGCCCTCACCTCGTGGGACCACCAGGGACAGGCCGAGGACGCCGGCGCCGGAGTGCCGCCCCGTCGGCGGAGACGCCCTCCACGGGCGAGGGGGACGCCGCGCACGGCGCGACGCGGCGCGGCGGTGGGCGCCGTGGTCGGCGCCCTGGTGCTCGCCAGCTCGTGGGCGGCGTTCGCCGCCACGCACGGTGGCCAACCGGTCCGCGCCTCAGCCCGTACGCACGTAGCCGCCACATCCACCGCCGATCCTGCCGCCCCGACCTCGACCTCGACCTCGACCGTACCCTCGGCAACCAGCCCGCTCGGAGCGTGGTGGGCAGGTACGGGACAGCCCGACACCCTGGCGTTCGTGTCCGGGCTCCAAGAGCTGAGCGGCCTGGCCGGCAATTCCGACGCCCTGCTCGGCGCCTGTCGCACCTTCGGCGTCGAGGTCGCGTCGTCGTCGGCGCCCCCGGCGCCGGCGGCAAGCATCCAGCGGGAATGGCAGCTGACCATGTCGACGGTGAACCGGGTGGCCAGAGCCTGTGCCGCCGGCCGTTATGCCCAGGGGATCGGGGACCTTCAGCCGGCGTCGTACACCATCCACGACCTGACCAACCAGATCACGAGCTCCCTGAACGGGAGCTGAGCCCGCCAGCCCGACCGTTCCCCCGGTCCGCCGGGAGGCGAACCCGGTAGGATCCCAGCCGCAGACGACGGTTCAAGGGTGCAGCGATGCCGACCAGCGGGTGGGACCAATGGCCCTCCATGGGCCGAGGGGCACGGCGGGTAACGACCGTCGGCGTCGTGGCCCTTCTGGTCGCCCTCATCCTGTCCGGCATCCCGGGGTGCACGAACCAAGCGGCAGGTAATGGGGTCGGCGGTGGCACCACCCCGAAGGTGATCATCGACACCGACCTGTCGCTCTACTGGGACGACCCCACCGCGGTGGGGTTGGCCAACGTGTTGCAGCAGCAAGGCAGGGTCCAGATCCTCGGCGTCATGTCGGACATCCCCAACCCGGTGGCTGTGGCTGCACTCGACGCCATCGATACCGCCTACGGCCATGCTCGCATCCCGGTGGGTACAGTCATCGACAGCGCGGCGAACACCGCGCCCCATGGCTACAGCGACACCCTGGCGAACCGGTTGCCCCACGCCATCCGCGACAGCTCGGGCGCGCCGGGTGCGGTCCCTCTGTATCGGCACCTGCTTTCCGACCAACCCGACCACAGCGTGACGGTCGTCTCCATCGGCGGGTACACCAACTTGGCCGGGCTGCTCCGTTCCGGTCCGGGCCAAGGCAGTCCACTAGGCGGAAGGAAGCTGGTCGCGGCCAAGGTCAACCGGCTGGTGGTCGAAGACGGGCTCTTCCCCGGAGGCGGACCCCCCTTCACCAATGAGCGCCTCGACGTCGCCGCGGCCAAAGCGGTGGTGGGGGCGGCGGGATGGCCGACGCCGATCGCCTGGGTGGACGGGTACACAGGAATCCAAACCAGGGTGGGCGGGAGGCTCTGTACCACCGTTCCCACCAGCAATCCCATGCGCATCGTCTACCAGTCGCTCTTCGGTTGTGGGCCTCCCGGGGACGGTGACTGGGACGGGCCGACCATGTTGTTCGCCATCGAAGGTCGTCAGCGGATCTTCTCGGAGCTGGGACGAGGTGACGCAGCTGTCATCAACAGCCAGGGAGGCCTGTCCTGGGGAACCGCCTCGCCTCATCCCACCGAGGTCTACGTTCACGTCATCGACCAGGCCGCCCTCAACGCACGGATCGACACGCTGATCGATACCCGATGACAGGGGCGACAGGCCCCGGGGTGCGTTTCGAGGCGCCGCCCGCGGCAGTCCCGACGGGGAGCCGGTGGGCCCTGTAGCTGGACCTCGGACCGGCCGGACCGCCGTCGTGTCGGTAGGGTGTCAGCGGTATGCGTCGCGGGGGGAGCCGACATGGTCGATCACGGTCCGTTCCCGTGGCCGGGCCCAGCGGACGCTCGCTCGCGGGCCGGCTGGCGACGGGGTTGGCCCTCTTCGCTGTGGCGGTCGGACTGACCGTGTGTCCGACGGGCCCGGCCGCGGCTGTGCCCACCGTGGCGGCGCGGCCTTCGCCCGGCTGTCTCCTGGCGACCCCCGCCCCCGGCCAGCAGACGGCGAGCTTCGGTGCTGACGGGGACGAGGGCGCTTACACCGAACAAGGGCCGGGGACGACCGTCGGCGGCCGCCCCCAGCCCGTCATCTTCGACTTGCATGCCTATGGGGAACCGGGACCGGTCCAGGTGACCCTGTCCGGCCTCGGCAGCTACGGACAGACCCAAGGCTTCGTGACGGTCACCCCATGGATCGACGGCCAGCCGGAGCCGCTGTGGCATTCCGTCGTCGGCAGCAGGGACCTCGCTTGGCTCGGGCACCTGCTCACCCACATCGAGACCACCTCGTGTGTCGACGAGAACCGGGTGTTCGTCACCGGCTATTCGAACGGCGCGTTCATGGCGTCGGCCGTCGCCTGCCAGTACTCGACGCGAGTGGCGGCGGTGGCCCCGGTGGCGGGCATCCAGGCCGAGTCACCCTGCAAGGCGAAGCGCCCGGTCCCAGTGGTCGCGTTCCACGGCACCGCCGACCCCCTCATCCACTACGACGGCTCGCCGTCCCGGGCGGCCGAGAGCCTTCCCGCCCCCGATGGCAGAGGCCGGATCACCCGCCAGGAGGCCAAGGTGTTCGGGACAAAGGGCATCTTCTCCAAGGGACCCTCCATCCCCGAGGAGGCGGCGACATGGGCCAAGCGCAACGGTTGTTCGTCCAGGGTGGGGACGACCCGCATCGCCGCCGACGTGACCCGGCTCGTGTGGTCGTGTCCCCGCCGTGCCGACGTGGAGCTGTACCGGATCCGGGGTGGCGGGCATACATGGCCCGGGAGCACCGACTCGACCGCCCTCGCCGCCGTGCTCGGCCGCACCACCTTCTCGATCTCGGCGGGCCCCGAGATGTGGCGGTTCTTCCGGGCCCATCCGCTCACGACGAGCAACTGACGGCACCAGTCGATCGGAACTACGGGGGTTGGCGCCGCCGGCCGGAAAGCTGTCCGCCTACCGCTTGGGCGGCAAGGACCGCGCACAGCCGATCCCGATCCGTGCCCACTGCTCCAGCTGGTGCTTGGTCCGAACTCCCTCGGCCGCCACCCTCAGCCAACCACGCATCTCCCGTCCCCGCATGACGAACGGCTCGGCATGGGGTCTGAGGACGAGCTCCTCACCTTGGGCCGGGTCGACTCGCAACAGCAGGCCCCCTTGGCCGCTCGCACTCACGGCCATGTTCCCGTGGATCAGGAAGGCCAATCCCCCGAACATCCGCCGTTCCGTCAGCCCCTCCTCGTGTCGCATGAGCTCGCGAAGACGATCGGCGAGTTCCTCGTCGAAGGCCACGGCACCATGGTAGGTGGACCCGCTGCGGCCCTGCACCGACGCCGGGCCACATCCCTCGCCGCCTGGCGCCTACTCGAAGACGAGGACGCCGCGGACGTTCCGGCCATCCCGCATGTCCTGGTAGCCCTGGTTGATGCGCTCGAGCGGGTAGGTGGTGGACACCATGCCATCCAGGTCGAGCAGGCCATCGCGGTAGAGCTGGAGCAACAGCGGTACGTCGGCCTCGGGCCTCGATGATCCGAAGATGGAGCCCACCAGCTCCTTCTCCATCACCATGAGGTCGAGCATGCTCATCGACACCTCGGACTCAGTCCACGGGTGGACATTGGTGATCACCACCCTCCCCCGCTTGGCCGCCAGCGCCATGATCGACGCCACGAGCTCTCCCCGACCGACCGACATCGTGCAGATGACGCGCTGGCACATACGTCCTCGTGTGACGTCCTGGACCAGGGCGAAGGCCTCGTCCAAGCTGGCGGCCGTGTCGGTCGCCCCGAATCCGACGGCGCACTCCCGCTTGAATGGAACCGGGTCGACGGCCACGATTCGCCGAGCGCCTGCCGATCGCGCCCCTTGGATCGCCGCCGATCCCACGCCACCGGCCCCGATCACCGCGACGACCTCCCCGGGCTGGACCTGGGCCCGATGGACCGCCGATCCCCATCCGGTGCTCACGCAGCAGGCGACCAGGCAGGCGCGGTCGAGCGGCAGGTCGTCGTCGATCTTGATGAATGATCGCTCATGGCTGACCGTGTGGTGCGCGAATGTCCCGAGCATGCAGAAGACCCGTAGATCCCGTCCCTTGGCGTGGTGGCGGGCGGTCTTGTCGGTCACCTGCCAACCGTCGGCGATGTGCATCCCCATGTCACAAAGCCCCTGACGGCCGTCGATGCATGAAGGGCAGTGGCCGCAGGGCGGGAGGAAGCTGGCGACGACATGGTCCCCGGGTGCGAGCCCGGTCACACCCGGCCCCACGTCCGTGACGACGCCCGATCCTTCGTGGCCACCGATCATCGCCCCGAGGAACGGCATGTCGCCGGTCAGGAAGTGCTCGTCAGAATGGCACAGACCCGAAGCGGCCAGCCGGACGAGGACCTCGTGCTCTTTGGGCGGGTCGAGCTCAACGTCTTCGATCTCCCACGCTCCGCCCGGTTCCCAGAGCACAGCCGCCTGTGTCTTCACACTGCTCCTCCCTCAGTTCGTTTCGGCGCGGTCCGAGTCATCAGTGCCACGGCAGGGGTGGTGAGGAGCAGGCCATGGCGAGGAGGAGCGGCGCCAGCCCAGCACTGATCACCAGGGTCGATCGGCGCGGTTGCCATCGCTTGCCACGAAGAGATATGTCTCGGTCCTGATCCTCGTCGTCGGTGTAACGAGACTACTGAGTCCCACGAGCACCCCGATGGCCGACCTGCCCCGGACCGAGGAGGACGCACGCCGGCGGCTCCGGAACGGAGGAAGGGGTACGGTCGCGTCATGTCCGTCATTCTGAGCGAATCCGATGGTGGGGTCGAGGCCCTCGCCGGCAAGCGAACCGCCGTGGTGGGCTACGGGAACCAAGGTCGATCCTGGGCCCTCAACCTGCGCGACTCGGGGATCGACGTCATGGTGTGCGTTCGGGCCGACTCGACCAGGGACCTGGCCGTGGCTGACGGGTTCGCCGCCGGCGATCTCGACGAGGCCAACCGTGCTGACGTGATCTGCCTGCTGGTGCCCGACGACGTGATCCCCACCCTTCCGCTCTCGCCACGCGCCGATGCGACCGTCATCGTGGCGAGCGGCTACACCCTGGCGTTCGGGCGACTCGACCTCCCGTGCGACCTCGGGATGGTGGCCCCGAGGATGCTCGGGCCGGAGGTCCGGCGGTGCTACCTCGAGGGCGTCGGGTTCATCACCGCGGTCGGCGTCCATCGAGACATCACCGGCATGGCCCGGTCCCGTGTCCTCGCCGTGGCCAAGGCCATCGGGGGGCTCCGACAGGGCGCCCTCGAGCTCACGGCCGAACAAGAAGCCGTGCTCGACCTGGCTGTCGAGCAAGCGCTCGCCCCTGCGCTCCGGCGGGTGAGCGAGTCGTTCGTCCAGGTCATGCTGGAACGGGGCATTCCCATCGAGGCGATCGTCACCGAGCTGGTGCTGTCCGGCGAGGTCGAGCGGACCTATCGCCTGGTGCGGCTCGAGGGCGGTGCCGCCCAGATGGCTTACCATTCCCCGACGAGCCAGTACGGACAGCTCTCGCGCGGCGACCGCTACCAGCACCTCGATATCGCCACCACGATGCGGGCACTGGTCGACGACATCGCATCGGGGCAGTTCGCCGACGAATGGGACGCCGAGCGGGACGCCGGTTACCCCACGCTCACCGCGCTTCGGGCCAAGGCGATGGCACCCGAGATCCTGGCCTTCGAGGCAGATCTCCGTTCGAGGCTCGGGGAGCGGGCCGGCTTCGGCGATCCCTCGTGACCACGCTCGTCCGGTCGTTGCCATGACCCCTCGACGCGCACGGCGCCTGGCCCTGCTAGCCGTGCTCGTCTCGACCGCGACGGTGATGGTCCCGACCGCCGGCGCCGGGGCGTCGAGCTCGTCGAACGGAGGCCTCTCCTGGAATGCTCCCATCCCGGCCGTCGCCTCGACGTACGGCAGCGGGGATTTCGGCTCGTGGGCGGTCGACGCCTTCGGCCTCCCGACGTACCGGTACTCAGTCGACCAACAGACAGATCCAAGGGCCCGGCAGACGGAGTTGGCAGGCAGCAACAACGCCTGGAGCCAGGTCGGGAACGATCGGGTCAAGGCGGACGCGTTCAATCACGGCTACACGGAGCTCTGGAGCCAGGACCGCCTGGCCCAGTGGATCAACTCGATCGACCCCTCCCATCGTCATCTGGGGGGAGGCTATGGATACCTCAATGTCGACGGTACGGTGATGAGCACCCTGTACGACAGTCGCCCCCGGTCGGCCACCACACGACGGACCTTCGGCATCGGCTACTTCGGCCATACGCTGACGACGACGGGAACCGATGTGAGCGAGAACGTCTATGCGCCGTTCGGCAACGATCCCGTCCTCGTCCACGACGTCAGCATCACGAACACGTCACCCCACCCCGAGGATGCGTCGTGGTTCGAGTACTGGGACGTCAATCCACTCGTCCAGAACCTCCACCAGTACCGCGGCCTGGCTTCCCCCGTCTCATCGAACTCGGCGCGCACGCTGACCGTCGCCCAGCAGCCACTGGACACCGACAATGCTCCCCTCTCCATCTTTCTGGCCCAGGTGGCCGGCGCTCCCACCTCCTTCACCACCTCCCAGTCCTCGTTCTTCGGATCCGGCACCGTGTCCCGCCCCCAGGCGGTGGTCGACAACCGTCTGGACGACAACCGAGCGCCGCCCGTGCCCAACGGAACCGAGGGCACCACCCTCGTCACCCTCCAGAGCCGACATCGTCTGGCCCCGGGCCAGACGATCACGCTTCGGTACCTGTTCGGGTACGGCCAGCCGAACGACATCTCGACCTTGGTCGCCCGATACCGCCAGGCGACCGCTCCGTTCTCGGTGAGCGAGCGGCGGTGGGCGAGCAGCCTCCCCAAGGCGGCCTTCGGGACCGGTCGACCGTGGCTGTCCCGCGAGTTCATCTGGGACGCTTACCTGTTGCGCTCTGCTTCCGTCGACGAGCAACTGTGCGGTGAGCACACCGTGACCCAGGGCGGCTACTACCAGTACGAGGTGGGCAACAATTGGGGAACGCGAAGTTGGTTGCAGTACGCAGTCCCCCTCTCCTACATGGACCCGGGCCTGGCCCGGCAGATCCTGATCTACTCCGCCCAGTTCCAACCCCAGTCGACCTTGCAATTCCCTTACGGATCGACCAGCCTCTGTGCTGCCTACAACCTCGGGCTGTCCGACGACCCCGACTTCTGGTTCATGTGGGCGGCGGCAACCTACGGCTTGGCCACCAAGGACGTGGGCTTCTTCGGTACGCCGGCCCACTTCTACGCCTCCTCGGCGTCAACCAGTCTCTGGCAGCACGTGAAGCTGGCGTTTGCGCACCAACAGTCGCTCCTCGGCCCCCACGGCGAGTACCAGGCCCTCTCCACCGGCGACTGGTCTGACCTCCTTCCCACCTTCTCGGGGATGACCGAGTCGAACCTCGTGGTGGCCCAGTGCGCCTACCTCTATCCCCTGCTGGCGGATCTCGCCGACCTGCGTGGTGACCGCGCCTTCGCCGGGCAGCTCCGACAGGCGGCCGGCAGCCTGCTCACCACATTGCGCGGCCAATGGACCGGGCAGGGCTGGTACGCCCGGGGCTTTGCCGCCGATCGCCAGCTCGGGGCCGGGGCCATCTGGCTGGAGCCGCAACCCTGGGCCATCCTGGCCGGGGCGCCGAGTGCCAGCCAGGCCGGCATGCTGGTCGCCAATATCCGCCGGTACCTCGACGGGGTCGGGGCGCCATCAGCCGTCCACGGGCCGAACCGCATCGGCACTTCCCTCAGCCCGGCAGGAAACGACCCCGGAGTGACGGAGAGGACCACCTTTTCGGGTACGGGTGAAGGGGACAACAATGCGGTCTGGCCCGGAGGGACCTGGTACGAACCTGACGGTTGGCTCACCTGGGCCTATGCGGCATTGGGGGGCGAGGTCCCCGGCTCAGGGTCGCTGGCATTCGATGAGTACCAGCGCTCGACGC
This sequence comes from uncultured Acidimicrobiales bacterium, assembly GCA_963727075.1. Taxonomy (GTDB): domain Bacteria; phylum Actinomycetota; class Acidimicrobiia; order Acidimicrobiales; family RAAP-2; genus Bog-756. Next base: position 99,274 of record CAVSET010000006.1, on the reverse strand, counting down.
TTGCCGACCACGCGGCTTCCTACCCGAGTGAATGGGTCGGAACGACCTCGATCGACGACACGTGCTGGTCGTTCTATTCGAGTGACCCCGGTCGCTGCGGGGGGGTGCTCGGCATCGCCGACTACGAGGGACAAAACACCGAACAGCCCGAATGGATGGTGATGGATGCGTTGGCTCTAGCCGGAGTGACCCCGACCGAGCAGGGCTACCGGATCTCCCCACACCTTCCGTTCTCGACCTTCTCCGTTCGGTTTCCCACGATCGGCGTCGCCCAGAAGGGCCGTTCCATCGACGGGTACATCCGTCCGCTGGCCACCGGCCGACTCGTCCTGCAGGTCGCCCTGCCGCGTGGTGCCACCGGGGTGGTGTGCCGGACGGACGGTTCAGCCGTCCGGGCCACGGTCGCCCCGGGCTGGGCCACGTTCTCGGTGACAGGTCGGGAGAACCGGTCCGCCGGCTGGTCGGTCAGCTGGCGCTGACGCCCGGTCCCGGGGATAACCCGGATCCACGGGCCCGAGGCCGCTCCCGAAACCGGTGGCATCGGACCGGTGGGTACGAAACCACGGCAGTAGCATCCCCCCATGTCCACCGTCGAGCCACGGATCAGACCCCTTCCGAGGGCCGAGTGGGGCGAGTGGCTGTCCCGCCTCCTCGAGGCGTCGCCTGGAGGCACCCAAGAACCGATGCACATCTTCACCACGTTGGCGCGCCAACCCGAGCTCTTCCGGCGCTGGGTCGGCTTCGGTGGCGCCTTGCTCGGTGGTCGTCTGCCCGGCCGGCTACGCGAACTGGTGATCCTGCGCACCGCATTTCGATTCGACGGGCGCTACGAGTGGGCCCATCACATCGAGCTCGGCACGGACCAGGGCATCACTCCTGACGAGCTCACCGCCCTGGGTGGCGACCTCTCCCTGGTTGGATGGGATCCGTTCGAACTGGCCGCGTTGACGGCGGTGGACGAGACCGCCGACCTCGGTGCCGTCACCGACGGAACCTGGTCGGACCTGGCCGGCCGGCTGGACCAAGGGGAGTTGGTGGAGCTCCTCATGCTCATCGCCCACTACCTGATGCTCTCCACCCTGCTGCGTTCGCTCCGACTTCCCCTCGAGCCTTCGGCGGTCAGCCTGGCCGGCCGGGTGCGGGGAGGACCGCCCGGGTGAGTGGCCTGCTCGAGGGGAAGACCGTCATCGTGGTGGGCGCGGGCACTCGGCCTTCGGACGATCCCGGTGCGCCGGTCGGGAACGGTCGGGCCATCGCCGTTCGCGCCGCCCGGGAGGGGAGCTCGGTGGTCTGCGTGGACCGGGACGCCGAAGCGGCGCAGGCCACGGCGCGCCAGATCGCCGACGACGGGGGCCGGGCTTCTGTCGTGGTCAGTGACGTGACGTCCGAGGAGGGCTGCCGAGCGGCCCTGGGCGGAAACGGGGCTCTCTCTCCCGACGGCATCGTCTTGAATGTCGGGACGGCGTTCGGAGCAGGCCTCGCCGGCACCTCGGCCATGGACTGGGATCGCACATTCGAACTGAACCTGCGAGCTCACTTCCTGCTGACGAGGCAGGCGGTGCAGATCCTTCCCGATGGCGGTTCCATCGTCTTTGTCGGATCGGTCGCCGGTCTGCGACCGGGCACCGGCATACCGGCCTACGACGCATCCAAGGCCGGGCTGATCGGGCTGAGTCGTCACGTCGCCCTGGAGTGTGCGTCTCGCGGCATCCGGGCCAACCTCCTGGCCCCCGGGCTGATCGACACACCGCTCGGCCGCGAGGCCTCGGCGGGCCGGCCCTCGCGGCACGGACTCCGGTTCCCTTGGGCCGACAGGGCACCGCCTGGGAGGTCGCCGCGGTGGCCGTCTTCCTCCTCTCGGAAGAGGCCAGCTATGTCACCGGCCAGGTGCTGGCCGTCGACGGCGGCCTCACGCTGATCTGAGCCAGCCCGCTCAGATCGGGGGCCCGGCCAGCCCCAACATCTCGGTGACGCCGTGGTCGCGCCCGGTCGTGTACCCCCCGTCCACCGCAAGGGCGTGGCCGGTGATGAAGGACGCGTCGTCCGACAGAAGGAAGGCGGCAGCCGAGGCGATCTCCTCGGGTCGTCCCATGCGGTGGAGCTTGTGCTCGGCAATGGCCCGGGCCTTGGCCTCCTCGAGCCCGGGCCCGTCGAACACCTGCCGCGTCATCGGCGTGTCGATGAACCCGGGGCAGACCGCGTTCACCCGGATGCCGCGTCCGGCGTAGTCGATGGCCATGCTCTTCGTGAGGAGGACGACGCCTCCCTTGGAAGCGCTGTACACGCTGCCGCCCGCTGTACCCTCGAGACCCTCGATGCTGGCCACCGTGACCACGGCTCCCTGGGGGCCAACGGGTGCCGGATGTTCGAGCATCGCATCGATGACATGCTTCGCCACGAGGTACGTCCCGGTCAGGTTCACCCGAATGACCCGATCCCACTCGTCGGTCGGGAGCGAGTGAACCGGGCCTCCACTGGCCACCCCGGCCGCGTGGACCACGCCGTCGACCCGTCCTCCGAAACGAAGGGCGGTCTCGACGAGATCCACGACCGCGCCCTCGTCGGTGACGTCGGTCTTCTGGAACGCCCACACCGCATCGAGTGTCCCATCCCCTGCCGGGTCGGACGGCCGGCTCGAGGGCACCACGGCATCCGCCCCCACCACCCGTGACCCCTCGGCAATGAGGCGCTCGACGCACGCACGCCCGATGCCCGACGCGGCCCCGGTGATGATGATGCATCTGCCCTTCAACCCGTTCATGTTCCCTCCGTTCACCGTCGGCCCTGTGGCCCTCGTCGGCCCTCGACGCTCCGCCCCAACCCGCCTAGGGGCGGAACACGACCTTGATGGCATGGGACCGGTCCCGATCGATGGCCGCTTCGATGGCCGGCCGATAGTCCTCCAGGGCGAACTGGTGGGTGACCACCGTTGACGGGAGCAATCCCGCGGCCAGGACGTCCAGGGCACGGTCGACGGAGTGCCGGCCGGGGCCGCCCGCCAGCCCGGGAGCGGAACCGGTGTCGACCGTGTGATCGATCGAACCGATCAACGCGGCCTCCTTGTACCAGACCGGGGTCAGGTCGACCTCGCTGATACCGGCCGCTCCGAGCAGCAGCACGGTCCCCCGGTGGGCGACGGCCCGGAGAGCCTCGGTGACCGACTGGGGCGAGCCGACGGCTTCGACGACATAGGGAAAGCCGCCCATCAGCATGACGTGTGACTTCCGGCCGACGACCCGTGCCCCGACCAGGCCCGCCAGCTGTTCGAAGTGGGCATTGCCGGGACTGGACCTCACCACCTGATCGGCGCCGCACTCCGAGGCCGCCTCGGCCTGGTGGGCGTATCGGGCCAGCACCGTTACCGGGCACCCGGGGAACAGACCCTTCAGCGCGGCCGTCGCCGCCAGCCCGATGATGCCCGCTCCCACCACCAGGACCGGGTCGCCATCGGTGGGAGGAGCCCGAAGGAGGCCGTGGCAGGCGATCGAGACCGGCTCGTGTAGGCATGCGATCGAATCAGACACCGCCTCGGGGATGGCATGGAGCATGGAGTTGTGGGCCACCACCTGGTCGCACCAGCCCCCGCCGAGGTTGGAGGTGTAACCCAGCGATCGCCCGCTGCTGACGATCCCGCTGTCGAGCATGAGGCACGACGACGTCCATCCGCGGGCACAGTTCACACACGGCGGATCGATGCCGCGAGGCAGGCACGGGATGCAAGGGTCGAGGGCCACCCGTGTCCCGGGGGCATAGGGACACGCCGGTCCGCCGTCGATCACCCGTCCCGCAATCTCATGACCCAGCACGAACGGGAAGGTGCCCAGCGAGGCGAGAGTGGGCGACGGACCGGTGTTGTGGGCGAACAGGTGGAGATCGCTGCCACAGATGCCCCCGCTGACCACCTCGACGCGAGCCCACGCCGCCCCGGGCAGCGCGGGCTCGGGCAAATCGGCGAGCGATGCCGGGAACGCCGGGTCGGCCATGTCGAATTGGACGGCTCGCACGGGGGCCAGCGTACGCGCCGCCGGCCGGTCGCCGCCGACCGCACCGGCGGTGCCGCGGTCCTGCGGCGTAGAATGCCGAGCCGTGCGGGTCACGGACGCCAGCCTCGAAAAGGTGCACGAGGGTGGCTTCAGCCTGGTGGAGGGGTTCCTCACTCCGGACGAGCTGCGGGCGGCCCAGCAGGCTCTGTGGCTGCACTTCCCCAAGCCCGAGGAGTACTTCGCCGACCGGTCGCGCTATCCGGAGTACAACGGGGATCAGTTCGGCGGGGTCGAGGAGTTCCCGTACCGATCCTGGGACCTCAATCGCCTGGCCATCCACCCGGACCTGGTCGACGCGGCCGAGCGCTACCTCGGCACGACGGACCTGCACCTGTACAAGGTCGAGTTGTGGGCCAAGTACAGCGGAGCCGCCAACTACGACCAGCCGCTGCACCGCGACTACGGCAGTCACAGCCTGGTCGTCCCACGTCTCGATCACCGCTACCAGCAGCTGACCACGTTCATCTACCTCTCGGACGTGACCGATGAACACGGGCCGACCCGGATCGTCCCCTTCGAGAAGGGTCGCCATGTGCCGTTCACGCCCCTGTACCTCGAGTTCGGCGCCCTGACCGAGTACGAGGTCCCCGCCGTCGGGCCGGCCGGAAGCTTGCTGATGTACCGGACCGACATCCTGCACCGGGGCTCGGACCTCACCGGTACCGCAGCATCACGGTTCTCACTGTTGGCGGACTATCAGGCCAGGGGAACGACCTGGGGCGGGAAGATGGCATGGCCGAAGCAGTCCCCTCAGCGGTGGGCCAAACTCGTCCCCCAGTGCACCGTCCGACAGCGAGATCTCTTCGGTTTTCCGCGACCGGGGGACCCCTATTGGAACGAGCAGACATTGGCAGACGTCGCCCTCCGCTATCCGGGTCTGGACGTCGAACCGTACCGAACCTCCTCGACCAAAGGGTCCTCGCCCTGAGGACCCAGTAGCTCCGGCGACGGGCCCAGGTCAATCGGGGGCCGAAAACCCGAGCCCAGGCCGCATTCTGACCACACCGGCCCCTTGCCACGCGCCGGAATGGTGGACGTCGGGCACATCCCCGCCGCGCCGAGACGCCACGTCCTATCGTGTGTTGTCAGATGTTCCCGGGGAGGATCCGATGACCGAGGCGTTCGATTCCGATGTGGCGGCTGCCCTGTTCTCGCCGAGGGTGGCCGACGACCCCCACCCGACCTACCGCAGGATCCGGGCGTCCTGCCCGGTGGCCCGGACGACCATGGGGGATCATGCGGTGGCTGTCATCACCCGATACGAGGACGTGAATTGGGCCTTACGTCACCCCGAGTTCTTCACCTCCGCCGGGGGCAGTCTCAACCTCGGGGAGCAGCCGCTCATCCCTCTTGAATTCGATCCACCACAGCACACCAAGTACCGACGGCTGCTCAGCCCGGAGTTCGTGCCCCGGGAGATCACAAAGCTCGAACCGGAGGTGCGCCGGATCGTACGAGGTCTGATTGAAGCGGTCGCGGCTCGGGGGAGCTGCGACTTCCACGAGGAGATCGCCACTCCCCTGCCGTCAGAGATCTTCCTGGCCCTGATGGGGCTGCCGGCGGAGGACCTTCCCCTGTTCCTGCGATGGCGAGACGATTCGATCAGGCCCGACGTGGAACCGGGCGACTTCGAAGGGGCCCAACAGATCCGGGCCCGGACGGCGCACGAAATCAGCGACTACTTCCGGGACACCATCGCCGGTTGCCGCGAGATCCCGGCCGACACCCTGCTCTCGCGCATCGTCCATTCGACGCTCGACGACAGGCCGTTGAACGAGACCGAACTGCTGGGGATCAGCCACCTTCTGCTGTTGGGAGGGCTCGACACGGTGACCGCCACCCTCGATTGCATGGTGGCCTTTCTGGCCGGCCATCCCGAGCACCGTCGCCAGCTGGTCGACGACCCGGCGCTGGTTCCAGCGGCCGTGGAGGAGCTCCTGCGATGGCTCACGCCGGTCATGGCCATCCCACGTTCGGTGAAACAAGACGTCACGATCAATGGAATCGAGCTCAAGGCCGGTGACGGGGTCATGCTCGCCATCGGAGCGGCCAACGACGACGAGTCCGAATTTGCCGACCCCGAGGTGGACTTCGGGCGCCATCCGAACCGTCACGTCGCGTTCGGCGGTAGCAACCATTCGTGCCTGGGCGCGCACCTCGCTCGCCTCGAGCTTCGGGTGACCCTGGAAGAGCTGCACCGTCGGATACCCGACTACCGCATACCCGAGGGCGTCGAGATCCACTTCTCCCCCGGCATTCGCCAGGCTGATCACCTGCCGCTGGAGTTCGACCCTTCGTGAGACTGCCCGATGCGGCTCGGAGCCGCAGGGGCATCAGTGCTCAAGCTTGGAGCTCCTGGTGGGGCTGGCCGCCCCCGATGGGCTCCATCTTCACGGATACCTGCAGACGGTGCGTCCTCGCGCCGCCTTCCGCGGACCCTCGCAAGGGGGAGACGTCCCAGTAGTCACGACCCCAGGCCGTCGTGACGTACGACGGCCCCACCATCTGGTCATTGGTGGGGTCGATGTCGACCCACCCCCATCCGGGCAGACACAAGAGAGCGTGCCGTCCTCACCCCGCACGAGATCGCTGCCGCATATGTGCGCCCAGATCTGCCCGGGAGGATTGGCGCCCACGCACTCCGGACGGAATTGGGCGAGCTCATGACGACATCGCCCGGAACGACACCCGCCTGGATCGAACGCTGGTCATGGTAGACGTCGTCGATGAACATATTGAGGGCCATCAACCGCTGTACGAGGCCGTCACGTATCCGGCTCCACTCGTCCGCGTGGATGATCGTCGTAGCAATCTCCAGGACGACAGGACGACAGAATCGATTCCGACGCGGCAACGGCTGGCTTCCCGATCGACAGGGTCACTACCCGCACGGTAGGTGAGGGTGGTGAACAGGCCGGGTCAGCCTCATTACGGCCTTGTTAACTCCCAGGGGTCCGAGCCCCGCCCCGGGAACAGTCGGTCCGGCTGTCACTAGATCGACAGGCGCTCTGTCGGGATCGTCCGGACCGCAGAAGGGTATGGGCCAGGCGGGAACCATCGAGGATCGAGTGCCGGGAATGCATTCCCTTTCGCCCGTGTTCTCGTGAGGAGGTTCACCGTGACAGTGCACGGCGAACCGGCACGCCGGTCCCGGTCTCGACGACCCGATCGAATCAGGAGATCACGTGAACTCTGACAACCCTCGCAACGAAGGCGCCGTCGCGGAGCCCGATCCGAAACGCTGGTCGATCCTGGCAGTGGTGGTCATCGCTCAATTGATGGTCGTGCTCGATGCCTCGATCGTCACGATCGCGCTGCCTTCGGCGCAGAAGTCCCTTCACATCTCGGTCGTCAATCGACAGTGGGTCATCACCGCCTACACCCTGGCATTCGGTGGGCTGCTCCTCCTGGGTGGTCGCGTGGCCGACTTCGGTGGTCGCAAACGAATGTTCGGTGTCGGCCTCGTGGGGTTCGCCGCGGCGTCGGCACTCGGCGGCCTGGCCACCGATCAGGGCATGTTGTTCGGTGCCCGTGCTTTGCAAGGAGCATTCGCCGCCCTCATGGCGCCGGCCGCCCTCTCGATCCTTACGATCACCTTTCAGTCAGATCCCGGCGAGCGGGCCAAGGCCTTCGGCGCCTACGGAGCAGTGTCTGGCGCCGGCGGTGCCATCGGCGTGCTCGCCGGCGGAGTCCTGACAGAGTTTGCTTCGTGGCGCTGGTGTCTGTTGGTCAACGTTCCCATCGCCCTCCTAGCCGCCTTTGCCGCCAGCCGAGTGGTCCACGAGAGCAGAGCGGACGGAACCACGCGTTACGACTTGCCGGGCGCATTGCTCTCGACCGCAGGCCTGGTCAGCCTGGTGTATGGGTTCACCAAGGCCAGCTCGGACGGCTGGGGATCGGCTTCCACGCTCATCTTCTTGGGTGTCGCGATTGCCCTGTTGACTGCGTTCGTGCTCGTCGAGTCTCAATCCAGCCACCCCCTGCTTCCGCTCAGGGTCGTCGCCGACCGCAACCGGGGCGGCTCGTTCCTGGCTTCGTTCCTGATCGGGGCGGGGCTGTTCGCCATGTTCGTCTTCCTCAGCTATTACATGCAGGGGGTCCTGCACTACTCGGCCCTGAAGGCCGGGATCGCATTCCTGCCGTTCGCCGCCGGCATCGTTGTCGCCGCGGCCGGTTCCACTGCCCTCGTGCCCCGGATCGGGCCTCGACTACCCATGACTGCCGGTCTTCTCGTCGGCGCCATCGGACTGGCGTGGCTCACCCAGATCGGCGTGCACACCTCCTTTTGGGTCTATGTCTTCGGCCCGCAGGTCCTCATGAGCGTCGGCCTGGGCCTCGCCTTCCCGGCATTGAGCAGTACGGCCCTGATCAAAGTGGATGACAAGGACTCGGGAGTGGCCAGCGCCCTGGTCAACACGACTCAACAGATCGGTGGATCGCTGGGCACCGCCCTCCTGAACACCGTCGCGGCGACAGCCACGGCCGACTATGTCGCGACCCACGGTCGCGCCTTCCTACCGGCGGGACTGGTGCACGGCTATTCCGTGGCGTTTGCCATCGGGGCGGGCATGCTCCTCCTCGCCGCACTGGTGAGCGCCGTGCTCGTGACCGGACGCCCCACCGAGGAGACCGCCCAGGCCGAGGGGACCGCCCAGGCCGAGGAGCCGGTACTGGCGGTCACCCTGGCGACGGCCCCGGGACCAGGGTGACGGCTGCGGCGAGAGCCAGCCGCGTCGGCGATGCCGGCGAGAAGACGAACCCGTTCCGATGCGGCTGAGGAGGTGACGATGAGCGGCCCGTGACCGTCCACGACGCCGCCCCGGACCCCGAAGCGGCCCGGCCCGGGCAGGCGACGGTCGAGATCAGCGGGACCGCCAGGCCCAGGTCGGAGCGTTCCGTGTGCGGCGGGCCCTGCCACGGAGAGGACGGCGGACCGTTGGCTCCTGGTGCTTCGTCGACCACGTGGGCCCCGCGCCGGTCTCCTCCGAGCACCCTCTCGATGTCGCCCCTCATCCTCACATCGGCCTGCAGACAGTGACCTGGCTCCTCTCCGGCGAGGGCATCCACCGCGACAGCCTCGGCTCCGAACAGGTCATCCGACCCGGGCAGCTGGACCTCATGACGGCCGGCCGCGATGACCGATTCGGACGGGTGGCGTCGGCGCTGCCCCGGACCGAGACTGGTCCACCCCCCTGGGCCACACCCGATCGGAGCATTGGGTCACGCGGCGGCGATCCTCCGGCCCGTCGGCGGTGAGCCCTCAGCCGGCCCCCACGGCCCGCAGGTGCGAGAGGGTCTGGCGGTAGGAGTCGATGAGGTTGCACGCCCGATAGGGCACCTTGTTGGCCTGGCAGAACTCCCGCACGATTGATTGGGACTTGGCCAGATTCGAACGGGGCATCGTCGGAAAGAGATGGTGCTCAATCTGGTAGTTGAGCCCTCCGAGCAGAAAGGTGGTGAGCCGCCCACCGGTGATGTTCCTCGAGGTGACAACCTGGCGGCGGATGAAGGCGTCGTTGGCATCGCGGTCGAGCAGAACCATGCCCTTGTGGTTGGGGGCGAACGTGCATCCCAGGTACAGGCCAAAGAGCGCCTGCTGAAGGGCGATGAAGGCCAGGGCCCGCATCGGGGAGAGCACCCAGAACACGACACCCAGGTACAAGGCGGCATGGACCAGCAGCAGCACGCCGTCGACCACCGCCGCCCGATCTCGTCGGCGGGCCAGCAGCACCCGGATCCCGGCCACATGGAGGGCCGCAGCTTCGAACATCAGGAGCGGGAAGAACAGCCACGCCTGCCATCGGGCCAACAGGCGACCGACCCCGCGACGGCGGCCGGCGATCTCCGCGGTGAAGGCGACGACACCCGCCCCGATGTCGGGATCCCGGTCGACCTGATTGGGGTGGGCATGGTGGGCGTTGTGCTTGGGTACCCACCAACCGAAGCTCAGTCCGGTGAGCATGTTGCCGGCGACCAGCCCGACCCAGCGGTTGGCCCGCCGGGACCGGAAGATCTGCTGGTGACCCGCGTCATGGCCCACGAAGACCACCTGGACGAACATCACGGCCAGAAACGCCGCGACCACCAGCACGGCCCAGGAGTGGCGCACCAGTATGAGGGCCGCCCATCCCGCGACCAGTACGGCTCCTGTGGCGGCCAGGCGCGCACTGTAGCGGCCTGGGCGGCGTTCCAGCAGACCGGCGGCACGGACCTGGTCGGCCAACACCCGGTAGTCACTCGGCGAGCCCACCCGGCTGGCGTTGGTCTCAGTGATTGTTCCCGGCATGCTCACTCTTCCCGTTAGACGTCCCGCAGAGGACGTCACCGGGGTCTGGTGCGACGTCGAGAACAGGTCTCCTGAGCCGCCAGCCTACCGAATCGGCCGGGTCCCCACCGCGCGGCCACCCGGGGTAGTCATTCGACGCCCCGTCGCCACCACCGACGTCCTCAGTGCCGGCTCACCGATGATTTCGGCTCGGCCGGGACGTTCTATTGGTAGAACATTGACAAACCGAGCCGACCTACCCGAGGAGTGCAGCGATGGACTGGAAGCTTGAGCTGGTGGTTCTGCCCGTCTCGGATGTGGATCGGGCCAAGGCCTTCTATGTCGACCAGCTTGGGTTCATCCTCGACGTCGATCACCGGGCCGGGGAGGACTTCCGGGTCGTCCAAGTCACTCCTCCGGGTTCGTCCTGCTCGATCACCCTGATGAAGAACGAGGAGGCGGCAGGGTCCGCCCAAGGTTTGCACCTGGTCGTATCCGACATCGATGCGGCCCGGGCCGAGCTGGTGGAGAGCCAGGTGGAGGCCAGTGACATCTTCCATTTCGAGGAGGGTCGCCACATGGACGGGCCCGACCCCAACCGCAGCGACTACGGGTCGTTCCTGACCTTCAGCGACCCCGACGGCAACCACTTCATGGTCCAGGAGGTGGGGCGGGCCGGAGCCGGGGCCTGACCTGCGCTGCTGGCCGGCTCGATCACCCTGGCAACGGTCGGGGCGATCGAGCACTTTCGGGGTACCGACGTCAGGGCGTGATCGTCAACTCATCGAGCACCGGCGGCTGTGGGCCGTCGGCGGCGATGTGGAGGGCGATGTAGCGGGCGGGAACCGGTGGAAAGTGCAACACGTCGGTTGTCCCGCTCGTGCGGCCCACGACCGATGCGATCGTGTGCCAACTTCGACCGTCAACGGATGCGGTGAGGGTGTAGCTCACTGCTCGCAGTGTCGTGATCGGCCCGGGCGGTGCTGCCTGAGTCGGTGAGGGCGGCGAAGGCCACCTCTGACCCCACCGGAGTGTGGCCGTGCCGATATGTCGAGTACTGCCGGCCAATGGTGCGGTCAGCGTTGCCGGCACGGAGACCGCCTGCCACCCAGTCGCGGGGCTGCCATCCACGGCGGCCAGGGCGGGTGCCCCCGGGCGCGAGGTGGTGGCCGAAACCTTCCCGCACCTCACCATGTCGTCGGTGGCCATCCGGTCGGGGCGTCGGGTGGGGGTGGTGACAGATTGGCCTTGGGTCAAGGTGCGAGTGCCGAATTGGGTCTTGACCGGAAGCGTGGTACCACCGGTCAGGGTGAGCGTCGTCGTGTGTTGGCCGATAGCAACCGTGAACCGACGGCCGTGCCATGCCAGACCGTGGAGGACGATGCTGCCGAGCTGGCCGGTGAGACTCGGAGCGAGCTGGACATTGTCCGCGTTCCACCGCAGCCCCGAGTAGCCGTAGAGGAACTCCTGGAGGAAGCCGCCGATCCCGGTCACGAAGGTGAAGACACCCCCTCCACGGGTCTCGGAGAACTGATCGAAGTTGTCGCGGATGAACGGTTCGACACTCCGCTGGGTGAAGACGAAGCTCGAGCACCCCGAGGTGCCCAGCTCGGCACTGTCGATTGAGTTGACAGAATCGCTCATCGACGGGCCGTTCGGGTCGGTGCGGGGGGCGTAGTAGTTGAGGTTGCTCTGTTCCGTGCTGGACGGTATGGCGACGGACCACGGGTACTGCAGCAACGTGACGTCCGCCTGCTTGACCATTTGCCCGCCATAGCCGAGGAACTCCGGCTGGACGCCGGCGGCGTCCGGCACCGGGACTACTATCCCGGCCGCGATCCGTGTCCACGCCGCGGGCACCGCCTGGCCCAGGATTCGAGCGGCCCGCGCCGCGTCCAGCAGGGTCAACTTGGCAGTGGCGTTCGTGTAGGCCTCGTCGTTGACATCGGGGTTCTCCTCATCGGGACCGGTGACACCGCTGATGTGGTAGGTGCCGTTGCTGCCCGGGGTGACTCGGGAGGCCCAGAACGCGGCTGCCCGGGAGAGAACCGGCCGCCCGAATCGAGCCAGCCACCGCGTGTCGCCGGTGGCCAGAAAGAACTGCCACTGGGCCAGGGCGATGTCGGCGGTGACATGGAGTTCATAGAGGCCCTCGGTGAACAATGAGACAGGCGGCGGGACCTGCTCGGTGCCGTCCAATGCGCTCTCCCAGGGATAGCGGGCTCCCTGGTAGCCCGAATCGGTGGCGTGCATCTGGGCCGCCCCCAGCCGTTGGAAGCGATAGGCGTTCATGGCCGCCGCCAGGTCCGGGTGTTGGGCGAGCAGTGCGGGGTACATCCATGTTTCGGCGTCCCAGAAGACATGCCCGTCGTAACCGTTGGAGGACAACCCGGCGGGCGAGACGCTCCAATCCACACCGTCTCGAGTGCTGGACCAGAGGTAGAACTCACTGGCGTTGACTTCTGTGGCCAACGTGGCGTTTCCGATCACGTCGATCCGACCGGACCACAGTTTCGCCCAAGCAGCGTTGTTCGCCGACAGCAGGGACTCGTAACCGGTCGTCGCGGCCTGGCTCGCCTGCTCCTCGGCGGCGCGGCGAGGGTCGCCGGTCTGCTGGGAGGTCGTCACGCCCACGTACTTGGTCAAGGTGTAATGATGGTTGGCGACAATGGGAAAGGCCAGTTCCTGACCGATGCTCTGGTTGGTCGACTGGCCGATCTCGTTGGTCGCACCTCTCACGCTGGCACTGGTCGACAGCTGGCTTGCGATCGCCGCGGTGATGTTCGTACCCACGGTCCTCACCGTGATCCAGTCTCGACGGTCGGCCGGCGACCATCCCTTGTCCAGCTGCGTGGTCTTCGTGGCCGAGGACCCGTCAATCATGTCGGTGACGCTCGCCGTCCCGGTCCATCGAGGGGTGAGGACGAGACGCACCAGGCCGACCTGTTGGCGAGCCCGGTCAGTCAGCACCTGGTAGGTCAGGTCGGTGACGTGTCCATTGGGCGCAGTCCACCGGGTGGACGTCGTGACCACTCCGCTCCGCAAGTCGATCCACTGTCTCCAACGGCTGGTGTGCCCGACGGACGTTACGAAGGACTGACCGCCGTCGGAGTAGGTGAGGGTCGACCACGCAGGGACGTTGGCCCGTTGCTGCACTCCACCGGCGTCCCGGGCGTAGAAGCCGGCCAGCTCTGCGTCAGCGACGACCTTCCCACCTTCGTAGCCTTGACCGGACGACGGAACACGAACACCGAGCTCCCCGTTGCCGGTGAACGTGGGCGCATACGCCGCGCCCGTGTCCGTTGCGGTCAGCAGGTAGGCGCCGGTGCCGCCCGCCGGTTCGGTGATAGTGGATCCGACGCCGGCCGCGTTGGCCGGTGTGGCCGGAAGACTGGGCCCACCCATCAAAGAAGCCACGAGAAGACCCGCCCCCAGAACGATCCTCCCGCCCTTGCGTTCCATCCATCCCCCAGATCCGACCGGAAACCGACACTCTATGCCGGACGAAACAGAGGGCCCGCTGACCCGGTCGCTCGGGCCGTAGGCGTCCGCGGCGGCATCCAACGCTCGCTGGAGCTGGCGGGGTCAGCGTCGCAGCCCGGCCACGACCAGAGGAAGACCATCGGGCGATATGCAAGGCTCGGTGGTGGCCCAGTGACAACGGTCGGCGCCCCAGCGGAGAGGTGAAGGCAACCTGTGCAACGGTTTGAGGCGATCCTCGAGGTGGTTGCCCCGCCGCACCTGTCTGGGCCCTGTTCCATGCCCCTCCCCCACGGGAGCGTCGACACCGCGCTGTGTCCAGTACCCGGGTGGCCGGATGGAGGTACTGGTGGAAGGGGACGACAAGGGACAAGGCCTGGTTCGCACCTGTGAGTTCTCGGTGCCGCGGTGGCTCTGCTCCGGAGGTCGGGCGCACTCATGGGAGGCTGTGACCGAGGTGCGGGTCAACGAGTACGCCGGCTATAGAGGCGTGTGCAAGCCGCCCTGGGCGAGAATGGAGGGTTGGCACCAGCTCGAGGAACGTCCAAACGATGCCACTCGCCTGACCTTCGTCGAGACGTACCACGCGATGAATCCCGTCGTTCGATGGGTCTTCGAGCGCCGCGTGCATGAAATTCATCTCACGAGACAACGAGAATCTCTGCCGAAAACTGTTGGGCTATCTCGGACCGGTCACGTCCGTGCCCATCCCGGCCAGCGGCAAGGGAGCATGACGTGCACGACTTGTTGATCCGAGGGGCGAGCGTGGTGGACGGCACCGGAGCCCCCGCCTACACGGCCGATGTCGCTGTCGAGGGAACGACCATCGGGGCGGTCGGTCGTGACGTGGGCGGTGCCCGCCGGACCATCGACGCGGCCGGTCTGGTGCTCACCCCTGGCTTCGTGGACGTGCACACCCATTTCGACGGGCAGGCCACGTGGGACCCCTATCTCACGCCGTCGTGCTGGAACGGGGTGACGACAGCGGTCATGGGGAACTGTGGCGTCGGATTTGCCCCGGCCCGCCCCATGGCCACCAGGCACTCATCGAGATCATGGAGGGAGTCGAGGACATCCCCGGGAGTGCCCTGTCGGAAGGGATCCGCTGGGACTGGGAGTCGTTCCCCGCCTACCTCGACGTTCTGGACCGCTCCGGACATGGAATGGACGTGGCAGCCCACGTTCCCCACGCCGCAGTCCGGGCCTATGTGATGGGCGAGCGCGCTCTCGAAGACGCGACCGAGGACGACCTCTGGACGATGGCCGACATCGTTAAGAGCGCCGTGCAAGCCGGCGCGGTCGGCTTTGCCACGGGCCGGACCGCCGGGCACCGAGATGTCGAAGGGCGACCGGTGCCGGGTACGTTCGCGCCCGAACAAGAGCTCGCCGCGCTGATGGATGCGATGATCGCCGGTGGAGGCGGGGTCTTCCAACTGACCCCCGCCGGGGTGGGCGGCGAGATGGCCGGCGACCGTCGGGGCGCCATGGCCGACGAGGTCGGGTGGATCACCCGGCTCGGCGTGTCGAGCGGGCAACCGGTGACGTTCTTGGTGATGGAGCAGGCCGGAACCGAGCCCGAGGACTGGCATCCGTGGTTCGAAGCGGTGCACCGGGCCAACGCGGCCGGGGGTCACATCCATCCCCAGGTCGGCGCTCGGTGCTTCGGCGTCCTGATGGGGCACCAGTCACGACTCAACCCCTTCCGCCATCGAGCCTCGTATGCCGCGATCGCCGACCTCCCGCTGGGCGAGCGGGTGGCACAACTTCGGAGACCAGAGGTCAAGTCGCGCATGCTCGCCGAGCGGGCCGACCGTTCGGGGCCGTTCGCGCTGGATCGGTTCGGTCGAGCCGGATTCGAGAACCAGTTCCCGCTCGGTGACGGTCTGGACTATGAGCCTCCGCCGCAGGCGAGCGTGGCGGCCATTGCCCGGCGAGAGGCCAGGGATCCCTGGGAGGTGGCCTATGACACCCTCTTGCACTTCGACGGCCATGAGTTCTTGCTGCTCCCGCTGCTCAACTACGGGGGCGGCTCCTACGACGGCCTTCACCAGATGATGCTCGATCCCTTCAGCGTCCAGGGCCTTGGTGACGCCGGTGCGCACGTCGGACTGGTGTGCGACGCGAGCATGACCACCTACCTGCTGACCCACTGGGCGCGCGACCGCACCCGCGGACCGAGGCTGACGCTCGAGACCGTCGTCCGGAGACTGACCAGTGACCCGGCCCGCCTGTACGGGTTCGACGACCGGGGTGTCATTGTTCCCGGCCGAAAGGCCGACATCAACGTGATCGACCACGACAGACTCCGGCTGCTCCATCCCGAGCAGGTCTGCGACTTGCCCAGTGGCGCCGGTCGGTTGGTCCAACGCGCCCAGGGCTACGTAGCGACCTTCGTCAGCGGCGAACAGGTCCTCGACCACGACGAATCACCGGTGCGCTACCCGGGCGCCTGCTCCGGGGTGCGGGCGCCGCCTAGCTGGTCGAGCCGGCCGGTGCTCCCCCCGAATCTGACCTCGGCCCGAGCGTAGAAGGGTCAGCCCCGGGCATCAGTGCGCCGCCCGATATCAAGGAGTGGCCACCGGGTGCCGATATCCGCCAGATGGAGCCATTCCCGCCGGGCGAGGACGGCCGATCCGCTCCGAGGCACCCCTTGGCCCGGCTACCGAGACACGCCCTCGACCCGGCCATGCTGGCCACCCTGCTGGTCGGCGGTCTCTTCTGCCTGTTCCGGTGGCTCCACCTCATTGCCCTGGAGCCCTATTGGGTATACCTGGTCATCGTGATCGGTGGCGGAGTCGCCCAGCTCGTGTACACGAGTCTGTGGGAAGAACCGACCCGTCGGTGGCATCGGAACGCCTATATCGCGAGTTCCATGGCCACCATCGCCATTGTCGCCTACAGCACCGGGTGGGGGCCCATCCTCTCCATCGGCTTCCTGTTCGGAGCCGCAAGTGCCCTTGAGCTCTTCGGATCGAGGGCCACCTTGTCTTGCCTCGCTTGGACAACGGTCGCCATCGTCCTCGGCCAGCTGGCCATCGCACTTCACCTCGCCCCGACAATCATCCACGAGCCGATCGTGTCCGGAGTTGCCGGTCTGGGCCTGGTCGGCGCCCTGCTCGTCATCGAGTTGCTGGGACGAGCCACCGCGGGACGGGAAGTCCTTGAGGCCGAGCTCCGCCGTTCCGAACGGCGGTTCTCGGCGCTCGTAACCAGCTCGAGCGACATCGTGATCATCGTGGGAACGGACGGTGCGGTGCAATACGCCAGCCCCGCGTTCGAGTCGGTGCTCGGCTACTCCACCGCCGAGGCGTCCGACCTCATGGCGGAAACGCTGCTCCATCCCGAGGACAGGGCCGGCCTGAGCGACGCCATGGCCGCGGCCGGAGGATCAGGTTCAGCCATCAACAAGGAGATCCGGCTCCGACGCTTCGACGGGGAGTGGCTGTGGTTCGAAGCCGCCATTACCAATCTCACAGCCGATCCTGACGTCAACGGCTTCGTCGCCGATCTTCGTGACATCACCCGTCGGAAGGACGCCGAGGATCGGTTGGCTCACGCTGCGCTTCATGACTCTCTGACCGGTCTGCCCAATCGCACCCTCATCCTCGACCGCGCCGAACAAATGTTCGGCGCGCGCCCGACGTCAACAGGGGCAGGTAGCGGCGCTCTTCCTCGACCTCGACAACTTCAAGGACATCAATGACACTCTCGGCCACGACGCCGGTGATGAGCTCCTCACCATCGTCGCGGCCAGAATGGCCGGAGCCCTCCGAGAGGGAGAAACGGTGGGTCGCCTCGGAGGCGACGAGTTCGTCGTGCTGGTCGAGCTCAACGCACCGGGGCCGGGGGCGGAAGCGGTTGCGGCGCGCATCGCCGACGTCCTGGCCGCGCCCTTCTCCATATCGGCCAGCGACATGCCGCTCGAGGTGACGGTGAGTATCGGGATCGCTGAGGGTGATCGGGAGATCACGGGTGAATTGTCGCGCGACGCCGATATCGCCCTGTACCGGGCCAAGGCGGCCGGAAAGCACTGTGCGGTGGCCTTTGCCCCCTCTATGCGCGAAGCCGTCGATGATCATCGAAACGTGGAGCTCGATCTCCACCGTGCCCTCGAGGGTGACCAGTACTTCCTCCAGTACCAGCCCACCGTCGACCTTTCAACCGGGATCATCAACGGGGCGGAGGCGCTCTTGCGGTGGCGTCATCCGGACCGTGGAGTGGTGCTGCCCAATGACTTCATCCCCGTGCTCGAATCCACTCGTCTGATCGTCGCCGTCGGCCAGTGGGTCCTCCAAGAGGCCTGTCGGCAGGGAGCGGAATGGCACCGCCAGGGTCATCAGATCAGAGTGTCGGTGAACATCTCAGGCGTCCAGCTCGAGCGAGATCGGATCATCGACGACGTCCATGGTGCCCTGGCCACCAACGATTTCGACCCCAGCATGCTCATTCTGGAACTCACCGAGACGACCTTGATGCACGACGTCGAAGCGACACTCGGCCGGCTCAATCTGCTGAAGGCCCTTGGAGTGCGGCTCGCCATCGATGACTTCGGTACGGGGTACTCGTCACTGGCCTACCTCCGCCAGTTCCCCATCGACGTGCTGAAGATCGACCAGACGTTCGTCTCCGGACTTTCCGATTCGGAGGAGTCGGCGGCCATCGTCCATACGTTGGTCCAACTGGGCAAGGTGCTAGGGCTCGAGACCGTGGCCGAGGGCATCGAGAGCCACGACCAGCGGATCCGGCTCCAGACGGAGCGGGTCAACGTGGGACAGGGCTATCTCTTCGCCCGTCCGCTCGACGCGGAGGGAATCAACCGGCTCTTGTCGGAGTCCCCCAGCCACGTCAGATCCCGCCGACCGGCCAGCCAGTGGCGGTGAGCTGACATCCACCCAACCCTGAGCCCATTCCTACCCAGGTCCTTCCACCCCCACCCCAACCCGCGACGGGCTCGGAGTGCCGGTGAGCGTGGTCTGGGGATGGACGGGTAGCACCACTGGCGAACGGGGGCGCTGGTTGAAGTTGAACTCGTCGGTCAGGTTGCCGAGTAGCCTTTCGTTCTCCCGGACACTCGGTCTCGGATCGGGCCGGCCGTCGCTGGCCGGGTTCAAGCGCTGGCCGTGGAGGAAGTCGTCTTCGATGAATTTGTCGTAGGCGTCGAAGCTCAACGTCTGGTGGTCGACAGAGCCGGCTTTGGCGTAGGGGCTGATGGTGATGCCCGGCACCCGCAGCCCGTAGCCGTTCTGGTCGACGGTCGGCGGCACCACGTGGTCGTAGAAGCCACCCCAGTCGTCCCAGGCCAGGAAGATTGCTGTGGAACTCCAGTCCGGGCTCCTCATCACCGCATTGATCAGGCTGGTCACATAGGACTGGCCGAAGCTCACCGGGGCCGGAGGGTGTTCGCTTACCTCACCCGAGGGCACCACCCACGAGACGGCCGGCAGGGTACCCGCTCTGGCCGCGGCGTAGAACTTGTCGACCGTCTGGATGTTCCCCAGCTGGTTGTCGGCCTTCACCGTGTCGAACCAGGGCAGCGGATTCCAGATGCCTGGAGTGTTGGCCTTCTGCACGACCGGGGCACATGTCTCCGCCGCAGGGTTCTGGCAGTCCGGCTCGGTCCCGCTCACTACGTAGTACCCCCAGTTGACGTGGTCCTTGTGCATCAGATAGGTCAGGTCGGTCCAGGCATAGTCGGGCTGGCCGGCCGCGCTCTGCTTGTTGGGATGCTTCGGATTTCCACCGAGCTTGGGGCCGGCCTGGCCGCCGAAGTAGGCGGGGGCGCTCGGCGGTCGTTCCGCCGGTCTGGTCTGCAAGGCGTTCATGCAGCTGGAGGGGTTGCCCTCTTGGTTGCAGTACGCCGACCATTCCGACACCAGGAAGAGATGTGACGGCAGGCTCCACGAGGCATTGGGCTCGAACATGTGGTCCTGGAGGACGAAGTCCTTGGCGTAACTCCAGTAGTTCGGGATGTCGCTTTGGGTGTGGTAGCCCATCACGTCAGGCGTGGCCGAGTTGGTGCAGGCCGGATCGGTCGGATTGAGACAGCCTCTCCGGCCGGACTGGGCCTGACCGATGAAGCCGTCCATCTTCCCGCCGTTGATGTCGGCAGCCGCATTGGGAGCGGAGTGGGGGCCGCCGCCGTTCACGTCGGCATGGTCGACGTAGGGCGCGACGCACTGGCCGGTTTGTGGGTTACTCACGCATACCGTCGGCTGGCCGTTCTGCATGGGGATCCCTTCCGCTCCTGGGTAGGTGCCGAAGTACGAATCGAAGGACCGGTTCTCCTGCTGGATGACGATCACGTGCTTGATCTTGTGGATGCCAGCCGGGACGACATAGCTGCCCGTCGGGCCACCGCTCACGCGCTCGTTCTGGGCGGGTGCCGACGATGGTGCCCCACCGCACGAGCTGACTACGAGTGCCACGGCAAGGACGGTGGCGAAGGGGACGGACACTTTCGGCCTGATCACAGTCAATCTCAACGCTCCTAATGATGTCATGGGGTCGTACCTTTCGGATGTCGTCACCCAGGGAGAGCACGTGGCATGGAAGAGGTGGTACTGGCCGTTCCGTCAGCCGGATTGAGGATGCAGTCGGGACCGCCGTAGTAGAGCCGCCATCGCCGGACGGAATGCGGCGTGAGTGCCATGATCTCGTTGTCGTGCCGCCCCGGCGACGTGCGGTCCCTCATCAACGGCTGACGCTCGCCCGGGATGGCGAACTCATCCGACGACCAAGCGGCCGTTGTCGAAGCGGTCGTGGACGCCGGGCCGGGGCCGGAGTCGCCGCAGCTCACCAGGGGGCGATCGCGACGAGACCGACCGACGGATGAGCCGACGCCTTCCTCCCAGTCGGGCCCGCGCCCGAATCATCGCCCAAGTATCGGCGCGCCCGGATAGAATGTCAACCATGGTTGTCAACCTGGCCGAGGCTCTGACATGACCGCTGAGCATCGCACCGCCGGAGGGCCGGGTGACGAGACGGCGGAGCCAGCGTCACGACCGTTGGGTCTCGGGGGCTCTCTGCGCCGTGCCTGGGTTGGCTATCGACTCCGACTGGACCGCGAAATGGTGTCGGCCGGGTTCGGGGATCGCGCCCCGCCCGACGGTCGAGTGCTTCGAATCTGTTCCCGAACGGTCGAGGTGACCATCTCCGATATCGGCCGGGAGCTGGGGATCACCCGACAGGGGGCGAGCAAGATCGTGGCCAGCCTCCGCCACCGCCGGTACGTGACGCTGCGGGCGTCGGCCACCGATGGAAGGGAGAAGATCGTGACTCTTACCCCGCGGTCGATCGACTACCTGGCCGAACAGCAAAAGGCCGCCCGGCGCATCGAGCGCCAGGTGCGCAACGAGATCGGGACTGAGGCCTTCGAGAGTCTGTACTCGCTCCTCGGCGCACTGGGCGGGAAGGACCAACCCCGCCTGAGGGACTACCTGCGCACGGCGGAGGCATACCGGCTCGGCCACGCCGAGGAGTGAGCTCCGGACACCCATCGACGCTCAAGCCGTTGTATTCGGTGGGTTGGGCACCGGGAGCTGAGCAGCCGCCTGGGCCACCTGGGCGTTCGTGGCGTCGACGACGAGTGGACCTCCCGGAACCGGGGCCAGCCAGACGTGGATCATCGGCTGGCTGATGTGGTTGCTCGATCCGACTGGGCACGTCCCGGTACTGGTGGCACCCACAACTGTCCCGGTCGAGTTGGAGAAGCACAGATTGGTATGGACATGCCACTCAGTGAGGCAGCCGCCGGGCATCGGCGGGGTGGCGCCCACCTGATTGCTGGCCATCAGGTACATCGCCGCCACCAGAACTGCGCCATGGGAGGTGTTCGCATAGACCAGCGACTCGACGGCGTTGGAGTCGAGCTCCTTACCATCGTTGATGTAGGCCGGCTTGGCGTAGTGCACGATGGGCCGGCCAGGAGGGGTCACCGGTACATAGCCGTCGGCCGTGGCGGCGGCGAGGCTCTGGTACCGAACTGTCGCGGCCACGGTCTGGTCGACCAGGGTCACGGCCGCCCGCTGCTGGCCGCCCGTGGGACTGGCTGTGCAGTTCGGGGTGACCATCTGCATGCCGGGCTCCATGGAGCCCATCGGCGACGGCCACGAGATCGGACCGGCCGGAGACGTGGTGGGTAGGGAGAGCACCGAGCCCGAGCTCCCCGATCCGCTGCCCGTTCCTGGCATGCCGGGCATGGTGGTCGGACTTTGGCTCGAGCTTCCGGAACTGCCCATTCCGGGCATCGACCCGGTGGAGGGCGAAGCGGGACTCGACCCCATGGCTGGCATGGTCCCGGTGGTGGGGTCGGAAGGCCCCGTGGAGCCGTTCATGTCCGGCATGGACGGGCTCTGTTGACTGGACGAACCGTTGGTCATTGGCGGCATCGATCCGGTCGTCTGTGTCGACGCTCCATCCGTGGCGCCCATCCCAGCCATCGACTTGTGCGCAACGGCCGCACCGGCCTGGGCCGAACCGGTGTTCGGCACCCCGGCTAGCGCCGCAACGCCGAGCATGGTGGTGGCGGCAATCGGAATCGAAGCGAACGGGGCCCAGCGGCGGCGGGCCGGAACGCCCACATGAGCCCGGTCCGGCATCAGGACGACCAGCCCGGCGGATAGCTCGATGGCGGCGGTGGTCAAGCCGACCGGATCGGGAGTCTCCCACCCCTTCCCCACGTAAAGCAGGTATCCGGCTACGGAACCGCCCAGCATGCCGAGGGCCATGAGGCGCCAGTGCCGACGTCCCATCAGCAGCCAGACAGACGCAGTGAGGAAGCCGAGTACATCCGCGATGAACAGCATGGCCAATGGTCTCGAGTCTCCCCAGTGTGTCGGGACGATGGCGGCGTGGACCGCAGCTGCGATCAGCATCGCCAACAGCACGACTCGCCCGGTCACGGAGGTCGCGTCGATCCGCCGTTGCAGCGCCTTGACCGGCTTGACCCCTCGGTTGGCTCCGGCTCGGATCGCTGCCACGGCGAACCAGGCCACGATCGGGAAGAGCACGAGTGCGAACAGTCCCGGCCAGTGCTCGGATGGAATACTCAGGAACCCGTTGCTTCCAGTCATATGCATGCCCATGGCGTCCAGCCTCTCCAACGTCCGCGACAGTCCGTCAGGCACAGCATCGACCGGTTGCATGATGGCGTGATGATTCCTGGATTAGGGAAGTATGAGCGCCTGAGACCATTCACGGTTCCTTCGCCGACGGTCCAGGTCGGCCCGGCTGATCAGCCAAGAAACAAGGGGGTCTCCTAGGTCACCGTGGTTCTTCCGGCGTCATCCTCGGCGTGGGTTCGTTCGAAGCCCTGTTGCGGTCGCCCCAACCAGACGGCGAGCAGAGCAAGCACCACGGCGAAACCGGCAAGAATGAGCGCAACCACGGAAAGGCCGTTGGTCCCTGACCCGGTGGCGACTGCGACCGAGCCCGGCACGCTGGTGGTGTTGGGAGGCACACCGGCGCCCTGCCCACCGCCGGCGGTCGTGAGCTTGATGATCGGGGCGGGGTGGGCCGGGTTGGGGCCGAACTGTCGGGGACCTGGATCCAGGACACGGTGGTCCCGTCGCTGTACTGCTGGAGAGCCTTGAAGACGAGATTGTCCGTGCCCGACGGGATCCCTTGGGCCAGGAGGTCGAACTCTCCGAACTGTCCGACGGGAATGCTGGCCCCGCTCCAGTCGATCTCCGTCACCACCGAGGTGAACGTTCCATCATCGGTGGTGATCGGCCTGGGCAGCTGGACAGTGTGGACTGCCACCTGCCAACCGGATCCGGCCTCGGGTGACACGACGATGATGGGGTGGTCGGTGGGGAGCTGGATCCGCAGTCCCACGACCGCGGCAGTGGTCGACTCGTTGGGGACCCGGAAGGTCAGAATGGCATCACTGCTTCCTTGGGGGAGCGCCGGTGGACTGACAGTGACATGGGCTGAGGCCGCTCCTCCCCACACCACGGTCATGGCCGCGGCCGCGGCCATCACCCCGACGATCTTCGCTCGCATCGTTGGCCGGCTCCTTTGCTCGATCTACCTTGTGGGGTGGGGGCTGATCGGGATCTGGTCATCGGACCGTGTCGACGAAGCCCACGTCGGGCTCGTCGAATGCCGAGACCTGGACCTGAAGGGTGATCTGCCAGCTGCCGACAATCGGCGGATCGGGGGTGTTGGTGAGAACGAATCGTCCCGGCCCCACTTTCTGCATGTCGGTCACGATCGGCCCGACATTCTTCGAAGGAAGGGTCAGGTAGACGGAGACGCTCTCGGCCACATCGGCCGGCCCGCCGCCTGGTCCGGTGAACTGCACGGTGACGTTGTTGACCAGCGCCTGATTCGGGGTGATATGCAGGGTGATGTGGCCGCCCTCGAAGGGCTGGGTCTGGGCAAAGGGGACTGGGTGGGCCGCCACCTGGGACCCGTTGCTCGGGGTGCTGTTGGCCAGGACCGCGGTAACGGCGAGCACCGCGATCACCCCGATCGCCTCGACTCGCACGGTGGAAAGGAGCCGCCGCCAGCCGGCCCCGAGCCCAGCGGCCCGGGCGCGGCCAGCCAACCTCATCAACACCGGTAGCAACAGGAGTCGGTTGTAGGCCGCCATGAAGACCAACAGCCCGACCAAGGCCACCTTGACCAGCAGAATCTGACCGTATCCGGTGTCGACCAGGTTGGTGACCGAGCCCACCTCGGCGACGGCGAGCAGGACACCGGCCACGAGAAGGACCGCCACCGATATCCCGGCCATGGTGGAGAACCGACCCACCACCCCGATGGTGGACCCGAGGATGCTCGGTGGGACACTGGCGGGCTCCCCGCCACGCTCTGGGATCCGGAGGGAACATCTCGTGCGGCCGGCCCACCTGCGAGGGACGGGGCTCCAGCATGGACGGCCGCGAGGTCGCTCGTCAGCCCCGACCGATGGGATCAGGACTCGCTCGTGGTTCCGGCTGGGCGGGACCTCTTGCGCCGGACCACGGCCACCAGATCGACCCATTCGACCTGTCGAGCCGCAACGGCGACGGTCACACCCCAGGCAACTCCAAGGAGCAGTCCGAACACGACGTCGCTGAACCAGTGCACGCCGAGCACGAGACGCGTGTCGACGACGAACAGCGAGGCAAGGAAGGCGAGGGCCCATGGCCACCAAATCCGATAGGTCAGGGCAATGCAGCCGAGCGAAGCGAAGAGCACCGCGGTGACGGCAACCGA
Organism: uncultured Acidimicrobiales bacterium; assembly: GCA_963727075.1. Lineage (GTDB taxonomy): Bacteria > Actinomycetota > Acidimicrobiia > Acidimicrobiales > RAAP-2 > Bog-756. The sequence goes on along the minus strand of CAVSET010000006.1, from coordinate 74,284 downwards.
GTGGCCGGAAGGGAATGCGTAGCTGGTCTCGTGCACACCCACGACGGACCCGGGGGCGGGAGAGTTGGCGGTCGGAGGTCGATGCCGGTGTATCACGGTTCGGATGGCGAACACCTCGAACTCGCCGCCGAAGTAGGCAACCACGGGCACGAGCGCCCGCATCGAGCGCAAGGCGGCGACCAACATGGCGCTCAGGAGGGCGCAGATCACGCCCAACGGGAGGGCATCGAGATAGGTGGCGACGACCTTCGAGACGCCGACGAGCGCACCACGATGGTGGACGTACCAGTGGCCCACCTCGTCGTCCCAGCCCTGGATGGGGCCGCCGCCGTGTCGTCCGACGATGACGAACCCGACGGCGGTGCCGACCACGAAGATGGCAAGCGCCATACCGGCGAGCAGCTCGGCGGCACGGGCGACCCGCCTGGGCTGGCCGGCCACCGCGTCGCGACTCGCAGGCTGTCCCGATGAGGTCCTCGTCAAATCTGACACGTCGTCATCTTCCCATTGCGACCGAACGGTCGGTCAGATCCCCGACCGTCGGACCCGTCGGGAGGCCGGCCGGTTCCGGGGCATCGGGCTGGCCCCGTCCCTCGATGAATTCATCGTCTGTTCATCATCACGGATCACTCTAGGCATTGCGGGGGAAACCAAATGGTCTCAGACTGAAAGGTGTTTGATCCTTCGAGCTCGGGTCATGTCTCGAACTAGTCCTGGGGGAAGCGAATGCCGGAACGCACTGCCGTCGAAGTGGTCCGCTTGGCTGCGGATGAAGGGATCGAGGTTGTCGACCTCCGGTTCTGCGATCTTCCCGGTCTGATGCAACATTTCTCGATGCCAGCCCATGTGCTGACCGAGAACGCTCTTGAGGAGGGGTTCGGCTTCGACGGCTCGTCGATTCGAGGGTTTCAAGCCATCCAAGAGTCCGACATGATCCTGCTCCCGGATCCGTCGACCGCCGTCATTGACGAATTCCGACAGCACAAGACCCTCAACCTGAATTGCTTCGTGCACGATCCGGTCACCCGGGACAGCTACAACCGAGATCCCCGCTACGTCGCGCTCAAGGCGGAGCAACACCTGAAGTCGACCGGAATCGCCGACACCGTGTACTTCGGACCGGAAGCGGAGTTCTTCATCTTCGACGACGTCCGGTTCTCCCAGGACCAGCACTCCGCCTTCTACCAGGTCGAGTCGGTCGAAGGTATCTGGAACTCGGCGCGGGAGGAAGGCCCGAACCTGGGCCACAAGCCGCGGCACAAGGAGGGATACTTCCCGGTCCCCCCGATGGACCACTTCCAGGACATGAGGTCGGAAATGGTCCTCGCCATGGAACGCCTGGGGATCGAGGTGGAGGTCCAGCACCACGAAGTCGGGACGGCCGGTCAGGCCGAGATCGACATGCGCTTCGACACCTTGCTCGCCATGGCCGACAAACTGATGCTCTACAAGTACATCGTGAAGAGCGTGGCGTCCCGGGCCGGGTGCACGGCGACGTTCATGCCGAAGCCGTTGTTCCAGGACAACGGAAATGGCATGCATGTGCACCAGTCACTCTGGGACGGTGGCCAACCCCTCTTCTACTCCGACACCGGATACGGGGGACTGTCCGACATCGGCCGCTGGTATGTCGGCGGCCTGCTCGCCCATGCCAGAGCCATCCTCGCCTTTGCCGCGCCGACCACCAATTCGTACCGGCGGCTGGTGCCGGGCTACGAAGCACCAGTCAACCTGGTCTACTCGCAACGGAACCGGTCGGCGGCGTGCCGCATCCCCCTCTACTCCAAGAGCCCGAAGTCGAAGCGCATCGAGTTCCGTTGCCCCGATCCCTCCTGCAATCCGTACCTGGCCTTCGCCGCCATGCTGATGGCCGGGCTCGATGGCGTGGCGAAACAGACCGAGCCCCCGGCCCCGGTGGACGAAGACCTCTTTGAATTGCCGCCCGAGGAGTTGGCGAAGGTCGGACAGGTTCCCTCCTCGCTCGAGGAGGCGCTGATCGCCTTGGAGGACGACCAGGCCTTCCTCACCGAGGGCAATGTCTTCACCGACGACCTGATCGAGACGTGGATCGCGTACAAGCGATCGAACGAGGTGGACGAGGTGCGCCTCCGTCCCCATCCCTGGGAGTTCATGCTCTACTACGACATCTGACCGAACGGGGCATCGGCTCACCGTCACCGCCACACGGTGCGACTTCACCGGCCGGTCGGGAGCAACTGGGATCTCGCTCGACGCGAGTCGCGAGACGCGAGACGGGAGACGCGAGACCCCGTGCGGCGGCCTGGCGCCGTGTTCCTCCTCTCCTTCCAACTGAGCCACCCCAGAAGGAGTACGTCCCATGGCTCCGCCTCAACCGTTGCTTCCATCCCCGGAACCTGTGGGTGCCGACGAGGTCATTGGACCGTTCGACCTGCGCTTCTTCCGAATTGACGCGTGAGGAAGATGGACCCTGTCACACGGCGCGAGTCCAAACCGTCAATTGGGCGTGATCCGTGATTCAAAGGTCTCCGGTCCGCCGATGAATTCACCTCGATTGCTACGTCAGAGTTGCAACGTGAGCACCCACAAGGAGTACGTCTAATGAATCTGGCCCGCCTCGCCCGTTGGTGTTATCGCCGCCGCCGCCTGGTCCTGGTTCTCTGGATTGCCGGGTTTGCGGTGATGAACATCCTGAGCAGCACCATTGGCAATGCGTATGACAATACATTCAGTGGCGGGAGCTCGGACTCGGCCACGGCGCTGTCGCTCCTGCAGACCCGGTTCCCCAAGGCGGCCGGGGACACGGCCACGATCGTTTTCGAGGCCAAGAGCGGGGTGGAGGATCCCGCCGTCCGGTCCCGCATGGATGCGCTGTTCGCCGAGGTTACGTCGGGCCGGGTCCGCCATGTGGTCTCGGTGGAGTCGCCCTATCAGACTCCCGGTCACATCAGTCGGGACGGCAACGTTGCCTATGCCACCGTGACCTTCAGCGGTCTCGCCAGCAACCTCCCATCGAAGACGGCCCAGCCATTGGTCGACGCGGTCAATCGGGCCGAACACCCCGGGCTCAAGATCGCCGTTGGCGGACTCGTCGTGGGACAAGCCGTCCAGAAGCAGGGCGGTTCTACCGAGCTCATCGGCGTTCTGGCTGCAATGGTGATCCTGTTCATCGCCTTCGGGTCGCTCATCGCCATGTCCCTTCCGGTCATCGCCGCCATCTTCGGGGTCGGGATCGGCAGCACGTTCGTGGTCCTGCTCAGTCACGTGATGAGCGTGCCGTCGTTTGCCCCATATCTGGCCGTCATGATCGGACTCGGGGTGGGTATCGACTACGCCCTGTTCATCGTCACCCGATATCGGGGCGGGCTCCATGACGGATTGAGCCCGGAGGACGCCGACGTCTTGGCCCTCACCACGTCGGGCCGGGCCGTCCTGTTTGCCGGAAGCACGGTGATCATCTCGCTGCTCGGGATGTTCATGATCGGCGTCAATCTCATCTACGGGTTCGCCATCGGGGCGGTCCTGGCCGTCTTGATGGTGATGCTGGCGTCGGTGACACTGGTGCCAGCCATCATCGGGTTCGCCGGCCAGAAGCTGGCCGCCAAGGAGCACAAGCGGACGAAGACCCATGAGACGCCGGCCTACCGTTGGAGCCGCCAGATCCAGCGACGGCCATGGCTGTGGGGTGGCCTGAGCCTGGTCCTGCTGCTTGCCCTGGCCATCCCCCTCTTCTCGATCCGGCTGGGCGCGTCCGACCAGGGCAACGACCCTCCTTCGTACACCACTCGTCAGGCCTTCGACCTCTTGGCCCAGGGCTTCGGTCCCGGGTTCAACGGGCCCCTGCTGCTGGCCGCCGACCTCGGGGGCGCCACGACCGGCGACCGCGTGAACACCTTCGGGCAATCGCTTCGCAGCGACCCCGGTGTGGCGTACGTCTCGCCCATCAGGGTCAACCCCTCGGGCAACGCGGCTGTCGTGACGGTCATCCCGAAGAGCGCACCCCAGGACCGGTCCACCGAGGACCTGGTGCATCGAGTCCGCGATGAGATCACCCAGGACGGCTTGACGGTGCACGTGGGTGGGGAGACGGCCGTGGCGGTCGACGGGTCGGACCAGATGGGCCAACGGCTCCCCTTCATGGTCGTCGCCGTGATCCTGCTGTCGTTTCTCCTACTCATGACGTTGTTCCGCTCGGTGGTCGTCGCCCTCAAGGCTGTGGTCATGAACCTGCTCTCGATCGGAGCCGCCTACGGCGTCGTCGTGGCCATCTTCCAGTGGGGCTGGCTGCGAGGTCTGGTCGGGATCACTCCCGGCCCCATCGAATTCTGGGTGCCGATGTTGATGTTCACCGTGCTGTTCGGCCTGTCGATGGACTACGAAGTGTTCCTCTTGAGCCGGATCAGGGAGGAGTACCTGCTGAGTGGGGACAACTCGTCGGCTGTGGCCAACGGTCTGGCCACAACTGCTCGGGTCATCACGGCCGCCGCCGCCATCATGGTTTGCGTGTTCCTGTCGTTTGCGCTGGTCGACATCCGGGTCGTGAAGCTCATGGGGATCGGCCTGGCCGTGGCCATCCTGATCGATGCCTCCGTGGTGCGGATGATCCTCGTGCCCTCGACCATGCAGATCCTGGGCAAGGCCAACTGGTGGATGCCGAGATGGCTCAAGCGCGTGGTTCCTCGAATCGGCGCCGAGCCGGCAGTGGACGGCGTGGCGACACCGACGCCCCAAGTGTCCCGGGTGGGTGGTCGGTAGACAGCCCGTTCAATGCGAGCTGGACGACCTATCGATAAGCCGGTTCGATAGACCCATGCACGTCCTGATGACCGACGGTTCCGGTCTGACCGCCCGGCAGACGGCCAACCGGTTGTCGGCCGCCGGACATGTCGTCGATGCTCTCGCTCCAGACCCGCTCTGCCTGTGCCGGTTCACCCGCAACGTCCACCGGATCCGTCGCGTCCCCCCGTATGGCCCTCGTCCCACGAGATGGCTCGATGCCGCACTGGCGATCTATGAGTCCGGCCACTACGACGTGCTGTTTCCGACCCAGGAACAGGTTGCGGTTCTCGCCGCATCCCCGGAGCGCCTGCGCGGCAGCGCGGTGACGACGGCCGTCCCGTCCTTCTCGGCTCTGAGGGCGGTCCAGGACAAGCTCTCGGCCTTCGCCACCCTGACACGACTCGGGGTGCCGCAGCCTCCCACAGCCGCCGGACCCGAAGGATGGACCCAGCTGCCCGCCTATGTGAAGGAGCCGATCGGCACGGCCTCGGGAGGCGTCCGGCGGGTGTCGTCGGTCGAGGAACTGGACCGTGCCACCCGGAACCGGACCATGCTGGTCCAGGCAGCCGTGGAGGGACCACTGGCGATGTGCCAATCAGTGTTCAACCGCGGGGTACTTGCCGCATTTCACGCCAACGTGCGGACCGCAGAGGGTGCCAGCGGTGGCGCCAGCCACAAGCGCAGCATCAACCTTCCGGAAGCTCGGGCTTGGCTGGAACGGCTCGGGTCGGATCTGGATTGGCATGGCGCGCTCTCGGCCGATGTCATCCTGACGGACGCGGGCCCGCTGTTCATCGACATCAACCCGCGCCTCGTCGAACCCGAGAATGCCTGGCAGGCTGGAGTCGATCTCGTCGGTGCCATGCTGGACGCGGCCCATGACTCCGTTCGTTCATCGGCACAGGGACGGAGCGGAATTGCGACCCATCAGCTTCTCCTAGCCCTGCTTGGGGCGGCACAGCAGGGGAACGGTCGAGCGGGAGTTGTCGCGGAGCTCGCGGCCGCCTTTCGGGGTACCGGGCTCTACGCGGACAGCACGGAAGAGCTGACCCCGTTGCGTCATGATCCGAAGGCTCTCCTCCCTCTAGTGGCCGCCGCGGTGGCGACTCTCGTCAGGCCGAGCACATGGTCGTGGTTCGCCTCCGGGAGTGTGGAGAACTACGCCCTGACCCCGGACGGATGGGAGCAGATCCTGGCTGGGGTCATCCAAGCCTGAACATCGTCTAGTGGCCGCTCGGCAACTCGGCGTCGAACGCCCGGGCCAGCCCTTCGAGCAGTGGGAGCCACTCCCCCGGGACCGCCTCCGGGAAGGGTGCCCGGATGCTGAGCGCTTCGATGAGCATCGTGGAATCGCCACGCAAGCACGGCGCGGTGGGCGGGGCGGGGTCGTCTCGCACAGCGACGGTCGGCCCCACGTCCAGGCGCCAACCCATCGAGGGGTCGCTCGCCTCGACGGCAAACGCTCCGGACATCGCCGGGTTCGAGCCAAAGGCGAAGGCCGCGCTCGAGCGCGCCGACGTACCGGAGGCTCGAACGGACCTCATCGGGCTCGGTGGGCGGCGCCAATCCGAGTGGTAGCCCGATGTCGCGCTCGTGGACCCACGAGTCCCACAGGGCGTGGTGCGCAACCAGGCGCACCGGGAGGTGGCCGGGAGGGGCCTCGGCCAGCATCGTCCAGCCGCCCTCGTCGAGGCCACCGATGAGGTCGAGGAGCTCGTCGTTCGACGTGACGAACTGGCTCAGTACCTCGTTGTGTGACATCCCTCGGAACTGAGCGACCATCAGGGCCGGGGTCTTGCTGGGATCGAATGCCTCCAGCACTCTCGTCGGTTCACCGGCCAGACCGGCGAGCACCGAGGCTCGCCAGAAGGCATTGACTCCGACGAGGTGGGCGACGACGTCCTGAACCGTCCATCCGTCACAGCGACTGGCCACGCTCCAGTCCTCTCTGCCCAGTTCGAGCAGCATCGCCTCGAAGCGCCTGCGCTGACGCACCAGCGGATCGAGCTGATCGTCGGGCGCTCCGGCGATCGAGATGATGGGCGGGTCCCCATCAGCGCGGCGATACCAACACGGGAGCGACCCTACCAACGGACTCAGCGAGCGGCGACGGATCGACGGTACGGCAATCCATGCGCTATGTCCGGGGCCGGAGTAGTCTCGAGCATCGGTGCCTGCGGGCGTGGAGCTGCCCGATGCGAGAGCCAGGGTGATCTCGATGCCCTCACACAAGTTGACCCTGCCGGCCGACGCATCCAGTTGCCCTGCTGCTCGACGGTTTGTCGTCGACGCTCTCAGGTCGGCCCCTGAGGAGATTCGCGACTCCGCCGGACTCTTGACGTCCGAAGCGGTGACCAATGCACTCCTCCACGCCGCCGGGCCGATCACCGTCGAGGTGAAGCACGAGAGTGACCGGTATCGGGTCGAAGTCAGAGACGCCAGCCGGCTGCCACCGACCGAGAAGCACTACGAGGTCGAAGACCTCACCGGTCGTGGGGTCCATCTGTTGAACAAGGTGGCGACGGCCTGGGGCTGGCAACCGACTCGATCAGGGAAAGTCGTCTGGTTCGACCTCGTCGGCACCATGGACGGGTCGGTCGTGAGCAGCTACACCCCCACCCAACGTGAGACTGATGTCGAGGAGCCCTATCCATCCGGCGTGCAGATCGAACTGCTCGGTGCGCCCATCCGGGCCATGATCCGCACCGGTGCTCACTACGATGCCCTGTACCGTGAGTTCCGGCTCATGGTCGAGATCGATCCCTCGAAGGGGCAGCTCGTCCCTGGTCGGCTCCTGAAGTTGATGGGCGACCTGGGCTCGAACTTCTTGGGGTTTGGATCGGATCCCGAAGAGTCATGGGATCGGGCAGCGCCGCGAGGGGCGTGACACTCTCGACCTCTGTTTCCGTCTCCCGGCCGAGGCTGCACCGGTCGTCGAGCACTACAACGATCTCCTGGACGAGGCCGACCTGTACTGCCAGGAGGAGCGCCTGGACACGATCGCGGCCAGTCCTGAGGCGCTCGCCGTCCGACGCTGGGCGTTCGGCGAGGTTGCCGGTCAGTGCCGGGGCCAGAGGCCAACTCCATGGCCCGGCATCGAGACCTGAAGGCGTTGGCTCAGAGCCTCCCCTGGGAGGGTCAGCCGATGTGGGAGTGACCGAAACGCAGTGGTGCACGATCGAAGATGACGGTACCGATCAGCTGGTTCGAAGGAGCAGCCAAGACAACGACGGCGAGATGACCAGATTGATGTCCGTAGGGCCGTGCCACTGACGCCCTGGTGAACTGCCCGGCGAACCCGATCACGCAGACCTGTTGGCGGGACGTGGGCTGCACCGGGAGGGCATCGAACAGTCGCACGTACTTCTGTTTCACTGTGCTGAGCCTCATCAGGTGGACGCCGAGCAATCTGCCGCGCGAGCCGATGGCCGCGGTTGCAGCGGGTAGGGCCAGGTAGCACGAGCTGTCGGAGGTGCCTAGCTCGGTGCGGGCGGCCGTGCAGTCAGAGAGTAGGCAGGCAGCGAGAGCGCAACTGGCCAGTCCGGCCACCAGTCTGCCCACCCACCCTCTCCTGACTGCCCGGCTCGAGCTCATGATCTGGTGGTCGACGACTGATCGCGGCTGATGGTCGGCATACTCATGGAAGCTCGACCCATTTCCGAGCCCACCTCGGTCGGCGCGGCGAAGGGCCGACGGGACCAACGACCCCGTCGCACCTCGAGCGCGAGCTCGCCCCACAGCACCCAACCCAAGACCAGGACGAGCCAGAAGCTGATGAGCCGGTACATCAATACCGCGTCGACCGTCGTGGTGTGGGCCCCGCCGAATGCCACCAGGGCAATGGTGATGCTCCCTTCAACCGCGCCCAGACCGCCCGGGGTGATGGGGAGCGAAGCGGCCAGTTGGCCGGCTCCGTAGGCAAGCAACAGCCCCTTCCAGGGGATTGTGGCGTGGACCGCCAAGAACATCATGGCAAAGCACGCGCAGTCGAACAGCCAGTTTGCCGTGCCCCACAGGACGATAGAGACGCCTTGACGAACATCAACTCGCACCGAGGTTACCGAGCCGATGATCCGCTGGATATGCACGGTCGTGTCACCTCGCGGCCGGCCGACGATTGCATGGGAGGCACCGACCACTCCGGTGACGGCCAGATACAATGGCCGCTCATAGACGAAGAGTGCGCCGATCACGATCGTGACCAGCAGTGCTCCGATGATGACCGGAATGAGATCGAGGGAGGCGCCCTCTCCCGTTCGCGAAGGCCAACCCCGTGGTGGCCACCAACGCCAGTGACAGGAAGGCGCCCACCAGTGTGCCGACCATTGTCCAGGCAGCCAACGGGCTGTCTGCTCCGAACCTCCTGAACCACCGGAATCCATATACCGCGGACACGGCCGTTCCACCAGGCAAGGAGTTTGCGAGCGCCTGCGCGGCCAACGTCATCTTGAACAGCGGGATCTTGGGTGCATCGAGGCCCCCGCACCGCAAGAGCTCAAGCTGCATACCGGCAAAGCACATGAACGACGCCATTTCCGCAATCACTGCTGCCGGTACCCACCACCAGTTCAGGTCGCGGACTACCTCCCCGAGGCCCGACAGTTCAGCGGTATGTGAGGCGAGGACCCATACGGCCGCGACGACAATTCCGAACCCAATGGCGAACCTCGCCGCCGGCCAATAGCGCCGCCACCCCGATTCGGACTGGCGCGTCCCTGGGTGAGCACTCGTCGCCATCTCGTCAGATCCGTGATCGTGGGGAGCGGCCACCGGTCGGTCTTCCCGGCTCACTCCCCTCCTCAACGGCCCACTATCCGCGTGGCTAGGGACCACGCATCACCCATCGCCGCTCTCCGGGGGGAGCTTCTCGGGAGGCACGACCGAGCACCAGTCCGGCGTTCACCGTGGTGGCAACTTCGCAACCACTTCGGGCGGTAGCTGCTCAATGACCTCGTCAGGTACGTGGTCCTGTACCGCTCCGGCCAGTCGGCTGGACCGGGAGCGCGGGGACAACATCTCGGCGTACTTCTCCTCTTCACCCCTCATTCCCATGATCAGGGGCGAATGGGCGATCGAGGCGGCGCCTACGAACATGACCAACAGGGACACCGCCTCGAGGGGCCCGTAAGCGCCGGACGTGCGAAGGTTGTCCCCGAACAAGCCGATGCCGATGGCGATACTGGCCAACGGGTCGACGAGGACCAGGGCCGTCTGGGAGGCCGCGATCGGCCCGGCATGGTAGGCGTTCTGGGCCAGAAACAGCGACGCCACTCCGCAGACGACCACACCGTAGGTCTGCCAATGGTCGAACATCTGCGTCCACGTCGGGGTGAGGTAGCCGGTCACCGTCTTGATGAGGGAGGCGGTGTACGCAAACCCGACAGCGCCGGCCGCACCGAACATGGCGGCGCGCCACCATCGTGGGCCCCGCAGAGCGAGCAGCACCATCAGAACCACCACTCCCCCACAGATCGAACTCACCACGATCCATTCCCGGGTGTCCGGCACGAAGCTGTCACTGCCGGGCTGGGCGAAGATCAGAAAGCCGGCAAGTCCACCGGCAGCGGCCAGGCAGGCGAACCATTCCCGCAGCCGGATGTGAAATCGGAACCACGTCGCCAACAGGAGAACGAGAAAGAGCAACTCGAGGGTCAGGATCGGTTGCACCTGGCTGAGGCTCCCCAGATGAAGCGCTACCGCCTGGAGGAGGAATGAAGCCACGATGAACCCGAACCCGAGCAGCCACACTCCCCGCCGAAGTGCGTGGGTCAACAGGCTCAGCCGGAGCGTAGCTTCTTCCGGTGCGTCCTCCACCCCCATGCGCTGGAGAATGCTGCTCAGCGCATTGGCCAAGGCACATGCGGTAGCGAGGAGATAGACCATCGGAGTGGGCCCCTACCAGGGTAGCCCGAGCAGTCCGGCAGGATGAGTTTGTGCCACCAGCATCGCTTCCACCGCCTCTTGTCTTCTTCGGTCCGCCACCCCTACCTACCCCCCATCGACGAGAGCAACCGGGAATACCTCGGCGAACAGATCGAGCATGGCCCGCCATGACCGTTCATCGGCGCGCCGATCGTACTTGATCGCCGGGTTGCTCCCGTCGGCAGCCGGATTGGTGAAGCTGTGTACGGCACCCCCGTAGAGATGCAGCTGCCAGTCGACACCACCGGCGCGCATCTCCTCTTCGAAGGCGAGGCGCTGCTCAGGTGGAATGATCGGGTCGTCGGCGCCGATGCACACCAGGACCTTGCCCGTGATGTTCACGGCATCTTCCGGTCGACTGGTCGAGAGACCAGAATGGAAGCCTATGACCGCCCGTAGATCAGCACCGCTGCGGGCCAGCTCGAGCGACAGGGTGCCACCGAAGCAATAGCCGATAGCCGCGACCTTGCCGGCGTCGGCGTTCTCGTTCGCCAGCAACACGCCGAGCCCCACCCGCCCGATCGCTCGTGTGCGGAGCGGATCGCCGGCAAGCTCCCCGAAACGGTCACCGATCTGCTCGGGTGGCAGTCTCTTACCGTCCCCGTAGTAGTCGAGAGCGAACGCCACATAGCCGAGCTCCGCCAGCTTCCGAGCGCTCTGCCTAGCATGGTCGTCGAGCCCACCCGCGTCGTGCACCACGAGGACCGCAGGACGCCTCCCAGCCCATGTGTCATCGAAGGCGATCTCCCCGACCAGGCGCGAGCCATCGAAGGAGTACTCGATGTCGGATACGTGCATGCGACCTCCAGAGGTCTCTGTCGGGCCCTCCTACTTGGGCCTTCGTACGTTCGTTCGTCTGATTGCCCGTCAAACCTGTAGTACCACCCACGGTCCGGCTATCGAGGGAATCACAGGAGCGTGATAGGCATCCGAGACCACGAGCCGTCTCAGATCGATGGGCTCGAGCACCGGTATGGTATTCAGAGGCGGCCCTCGGGGCGGATCTCGGGAGGGATCCATCGAGGGGGGCGACGTTCTTTGAAGGCCCGCCATCCCTCGAGGCGCTCATCGCGGTCGAGGCTGGACTCCATGGCCTGTCGGTCGTACGTACCGTAGAAGTTGTCCATCACCTTCTTGACCTCGGACCTGGCTGCCGGGGCCATGTAGCAACACTGCGTCAGTGCCGCACTGGCCTCAGTCATCAGGTGCTCATGATCGGCCACTCGCGCCACCAGTCCCCAGTCGAGCGCCGTCTCGGCATCGATCCGGCGCCCGGTCAACAGAAAGTCGCGCGCCCTTGCCGGGCCGATCTGGCGAGGAAGAACCTGCCCGTAGTACGTGTCCGCGATGCCCCGGAGAAGCTCTGGAGCTCGAAACGTGGCTCGATCGCTGGCCACCGCCACGTCGGCCAACAAGGTGATCATCAGACCGCCACCCTGGCAGAGTCCATTGACTGCCACCACGACCGGCTTTGACGACCGCCGGACCGTGTCGAAGGGCAACACGTCCATGCCCAGCAGACCCAGTCCATCCCAATTGTCGTCGGTGGCATTGCCCATATCGCCTCCAGTGATGAACGTTTCGCCTTCCGCGGTAATAAGCAGCCCGGCGAGTTCATGACTCCGGTTGACGAGGTCGACGGCATGACGCATTCCGAAGTACATGGCCGGCGTGAGGGTGTTCTTGAAGGCCGGCCGGTCCACAACCAATCTGGCGAACGGCAATGTCCGCTCCAATCGGAGATACGGCGTGCCGCACCAGTCACCCTTGGGAGGGCGGGGGCTTGGGACGTCAGAGGATGTCATCTCTCTATCGTCCGGACTCCATTGAGGGATCGCCATTCATAGTGAGGTCACCTGTTGCCCAAACTCTCCCTCCTGAGATGGACCAGCTTGGTATCCGTGACGTGATTGTACTGAGGCACTGACCCGATGGGCATTGCCAGCTCCATCTACGACCGGGGCCCGAGTCGAGCAGACAACCGACCACCAGGAGCCCGGCTCGATCGGGATCAGAGCACTTCTGCGATCAGCGTCTCGGACATGGCCTCCTCAGACCCGTCGACGTCGGACTCACCGGCGACGTCTGGTGGCTCATCTGGGCCCTTCTTCCCGAGGAGTACCAAACCGAGTGCGATCCCAATGACCACGCTGACAAGAGCGATGGTGAAAGCCAATCGATAGCCGCCGTCCAAGGCATTGTGGATCGAGTTGCCGCTGGCGAGCAGAGAAGCCGTGCGGCTGCTCGACACTGCTCCGAGAATTGCGACCGAGAGCGCCGCGGCCACCTGTTGGGACACATTCACGATTCCCGAACCGATCCCAGCATCCTTGGCCGGGACTTCCGCCAAGGCCATGGTCAGCAATGGGGTGAAGGCTGTCGCCGCGCCGAGGCCGACCAGCAGCACCGCCACGAAGAGGACCGGGAAGTAGGCCGTATTGACACCGGAGCTGATGAACAGGGCCAGGCCCACACTCAGCACCGCAAGACCGGTGAGCGCGGTGACCTTCGGCTGAATCCGGCGCATGATGCGGGCGGTCAACCCGGCAGACATCAGGGCGACGGAAAGAGTCTGGGGCAGGAACGCAAGGCCGGTGCGTATCGGGTCATATCCCAGCACGTGCTGGAAGTACAGGACACCGATGAAGAAGGTGCTGTACATGCCGACCACCATCAGGCCTCTTACCAGGCTCGAGGTAAGCAGGCCCGGAGAACGCATCACACGTATCGGCATCATCGGATTGACCAGTCGGTTCTCGAGAAGACCGAATGCGGCAAGGACACCGAGGGCGGCTGCACCAAACAGCAAGGTGTGGGCCGATCTCCAGCCGTACTGGCTCGAACTCACGATCGCGTACACCGCCAGCATCAATCCCGCCGTGCTCAGGACGAATCCGGCGATGTCCAGCCCAGCGCGAACGCCGAGTCCAGAGTTCTCCTCGATCAACGCTGCGCCGGCGACAAAGGTGGCAATGCCAATGGGAATGTTGATGAAGAAGATCCAATGCCAGCTGAGTGCCTGGGTCACGTACCCACCGACGAGAAGGCCCAGAGATCCCCCACCGACTGCGACGATGATGTACGAGCTCATCGCCTTGGCCCGCTCGGTCGGAATGGGAAAGTCGGCCACGACGATGGCCAAGATCACCGAGGACGACAGCGCAGCACCCAGCCCCTGAACGAATCTGGCCGTGATGAGCAGGTTTTGACTGCCGGCCGCACCACAGGCGACCGAAGCCAAGGTGAACAGGGCCACGCCGACCAGGAAGACCTTCTTGCGACCGATGAGGTCCCCCAGCCGACCGGCCAACAGGAGCGAACCGGCGAAGGTGATCAGATATGCATCGACCACCCAAGCCAGCGAGGCCTGCGAGAAGTGCAGATCACGCTGGATCGTGGGCAGTGCCACGTTCACGATCGTCTGATCGAGGATGTTCATCAACATGGCGAAGCACACGACGATCAGGGCGATCCAGCGACGGTGGTCGTGCACGAAGCTGCGAAGCGGAGAGGTGATGGGGTCTCCTTGGTCTCTCGGGGGGTGAAGTTCCCTAGGTTTTGATAGTCACTATCTTAGTGAGTGTCAAGGGAACGAGATAGTCGAGGTTTCTGCTATGATCCGGGCCCATGTCGACCACGACGACGCCAGGCGTGACGGTGCTGTTGACCCAACTCTCCCGGGTCGTCTACCGCCGCACACCTGAGGAGCTCCTGGGAATGCGCATGAAGGAGTTCGTCATGCTCGCCCACCTTCGCGAGCACAATCCGATCTCGCAACAGGATCTCGGCGAGATGTTGTGCATCGATGCCAACAACCTCGTGCTGCTGCTGAACGAGCTCGAGGCGAGGGGGTTTGCCTTCCGCCGTCGCGATCCGTCTGACCGACGTCGACACCTCGTCGAGCTCACGGACGGCGGATTGGGTGCCCTCGAAACTGCCGAACGAGGGATCGAGAGTGTCGAAGACGACGTACTTGGGTCGCTCACCGCTCAGGAACGCACCGAATTGCGGGCGTTGCTGGCCAAGGCCCTTGAAGGAGCTCCACCGGCCCTCGGGAGGTGATGGAGCTGAGGCTCCAGGACTGAGCGAGGAGCCTGGGCGGAGTGCTCGGCCCGGGCCGATTCCTCGCTCGCCGATCCCAGTCGGCTGGCCACGGCCCTTTGTCGGTACCGTGCGTGCCCGTCAAGGGGGTAGAGCCGTGCCGTCAAAGGGGATAGAGCCTTCGATTCCGGAGCGACGGCGAGTTCCTGGTCCTGCGCTGGTCAGGCACACAATGAGGGACCCTAAGACTCTTCGGTTCGCTCCAGCGGGTCGACGGGATGCTCCTGCCTGAAGCGGGCGGAGTATCGGCTGGAATCGAGTTGTCGCAGACCAGGGATGAAACGCAACTCAAGCGTGAGAAGAATGCCTGCGGCAGTGAAGAGGCCCAGGACCACATGTCCATACCCGACGACAATGCCGATCGCCGCGGCGGAAAAGATCGTGGCTGCGCTGGTCAGGCCCCGGACGAGACCGCCACTTGCCTGAAAGACCACGCCTGCGCCAATGAAGCCGATCCCGGTGATCACCCCAGCGATCGTCTGGGGTGACGAGTGTCCAGCTACCGCAGTGACTGCGGTCGCCGATGCACCTATGAGTGCGAACGTTCGGTCGCCGGCAGGCGACCCACGCAGACCACGCTCAAATCCGATGGCGTAGGCCAGGGCGAATCCCACCGCGATCCGACCGAGTAGAACCAGATCACCATGGGGCACCAACCAAGGCTACGTCCTGCCACGTCCAGGTCGGTGGACATGTCGAGCGGAGCAGGCGGTTGATCACCATCACCAGCCATGCGGACGCGGACGATCCTGTCGGCCGCGTCCGATCCGTAGAGGCACCAGCGAGCTCCTGATGGAACAACAGGAGACAGGCCGCTACGGAGGCGCCGGTGGGAGGGCCCACCGGCGATCGTTCGGTGGCAACCTGTCGGATCGGGAGCCCGACCGCCTCGCCGGGGCTTGATCTAGCATCATCGTCATGCCCTCGGACCTGGCCCTGAAGGCCATGAACCGCGTTCATAGGATCGTGCTCGGAGCCACTGGCGGCCGGCTCGGCTGGACCGCTAGTGGGATGCCGGTCATCGAGCTCACCACGACGGGACGGCGCAGTGGCCAACCTCGTACGACCATGCTCACCTCCCCCTACCAGGAGGGTTCGACGGTCGTCGTCGTGGCGTCTCGCGGAGGCGATGACCGCCATCCCGCGTGGTTCCTCAACTTACGAGACCACCCCGAGGTGTCGGTATCCATCGGTGGCAAACCGGCCCAGCGGATGCGAGCCGAGATCGCGGACCCTCAGGATCGGGCCAGGCTATGGCCGCTCATCACCGCCGACCATCGCAACTACGCCGGCTACCAACACAAGACGAAGCGTGAGATCCCGGTAGTGCTTCTGAGTCCGATCGACGGCTGATCATCCTTGGGCAGCGCCCCGTCAGCTGGTCCACAGCTGCTCGGGCGGCCGAACACAAGCCGCTACCCGGCCGCCGGGACCCAGACCCTAGGAAGCCACCGACCGCTACCGAACAGCAAGCCGGCCAGCCCAACCCCTGGATCCCACCACAATCCGGAACGGGGCGGCGGCAACCCCTCCTCGGTGACCCCGGCACGCACGATGGAACGGTCAACAATGGGGACCCCGAGGAGACGGCCAACGATGTGGTACGGAGGTGACATGCAAAGATCACGGGCCCAGTGGCTGAATGGCGTCAGTCCCATCAGCTGTGACGCAGAGCTTCGATTGGAGTGGACGACGGGACACCAACCCGCCACCCTCGCCCGGCAAGATGTCCAGTTGACGGTGGCTCAGTGACACACGAGGTGGCATCGTCCAGCCTGCTCTTCGGGCTTCGCTTCGACTTTCGCAACCCAGACTTCGCCGGCACCTCGATGGCGGACCGCTATGCCGCCGCGCTGGATATCGCCGAGTGGGCCGACGGATTGGGCTGCGTCAGTATCGCTGTCTCCGAGCATCACGGCTCGCCCGATGGCTACCTCCCCAGTCCGATCCCGATGCTCGCTGCCATGGCAGCACGGACGACGAGCGTGAGGTTCCTGGTGGGTGCGTTGATCGCTCCTTTCCACGATCCACTGAGCCTGGCCGAGGAGATGATCGTTCTCGACCACCTGAGCAAGGGCCGGGTCGACCTGATCGTGGCAGGTGGTTACGTGCATGAGGAATTCGCCATGTTCGCTGTACCAATGAACGAGCGGGGGAAGCGGGTCACCGAGACCGTCACTACTCTGAAGGCAGCGTTCGCGGGCGAGCCATTCGCGTATAGAGGCCGGACCGTGCACGTCACGCCAGCACCGTTCCGGCCCGGCGGGCCGACGATCTTGCTCGGTGGCAGCAGCGAAGCGGCAGCTCGGCGAGCTGCCCGCATCGCCGATGGGTTCATCCCGTCGGTGCCCGAGGTCTGGGAGTTCTACCGGGACGAGGTCCGGAAGCTGGAACGTCCTGACCCGGGTCCAAGCCCCATCGGTGGGAACAGGGTCGTGGCGCTGGCCAAGGATCCCGAGCATGGTTGGGAGCTGATGGCGCCGTTCTTCCAACACGAGATGAATGCCTACGGCGTCTGGCAGGCCCAGGATGATGTCGCCTCTCCGTTTCACACCGTTCTCGATGCCAATGAACTTCGCGCCACTGGTCAGTACCGCGTCATGACGCCGGAGCAATTCGTCGCCGAGCTGAAGAGCTCGCCATCCCCGTTCACGGTCTTCCATCCTCTGTGTGGTGGGATGCCGATCGAGCTGGCGTGGTCGAGCCTGCTCCTCTTCGAGCAAGAGGTGCTACCGGCGTTCAGCTAGGCAATGCGCCGGTGGGTAACGTGCCCATCCCGCATCGGCTCGGATCCCGAGTAGGCCGGCCTATTCTCTTGATGCCGGCAGTTCCGAAGTCGCCTACATTTTCCTTGTGCAGGCTCCGAGCGAAGGACGGGGAGACCGATGGCCGTAGTTGAATCCGCGTGGCATCGGTACCCGGACTACCGCATCGACCTGGTCCCGGTGCGGGGCACGGCTCGGGTGTGGCACGGTGACGTATTGCTAGCCGAGACCACCGAGGCATTGCGACTCATCGAGACAGACCACGTCGAGCGCCTGTACCTCCCCGAGGGTGACATCCGGCTGGACCTTCTCAAAGGCAACGACCATCACACCGTCTGCCCGTTCAAGGGCGAGGCCGACTACTGGTCGCTCGAACCGGCCGAACCTCCGGTCAAAGACGTGTTCTGGACCTATCGGAACCCGTTCCCCCAGGTCGCGGGCATCAAGGACCACGTCGGCGTCTACCACGAGAAGGTGCGGGTCGAGATCGAAACGCACTGGGACGACGACTCGGCCACATCGATCGTGCAGTTCCCCGCTTGGGGGGACCAGGACGACCTCCTCCAGTTGATCGAAGCAGAGCCAGGCGAGCCGGGCCGGTTCATGGCGCCGGGCTACCACGAGCGGACTCGAAATGTGGTGGAGGGAGGTCAGCTTCTGGCGCAGGCGCTGGTGGCAGCGATACAGGACGGTCCCCGAACAACAACTGGCATCCGCCTACATCACATTCCCCAAGGCGGCCACCTTCGACAAGCCGATCGAGCTGTCGGTGGAGCCCCTTCGGTTGGGGCGGACCTTCTCGACGGTGTCGGTGCGGGGGGAGCAGGATGGCACGCTGGTAAGCCCGGCGCTGGTGCTCATGGGGGCGGACGCCGAGGATGTCATTGAGCACACGCTGACCATGCCGGAGGTTGCCGGACCCGGGGAAGCGGAGCCCTACGACATGAGGATGATCGGACGGGCGGTGCGCGTCGTCGACGGCGCCTACTCACCCGACCCGGACCGAATAGGTCCTCCAGAGCTGTACGTATGGCTCCGCTTCCGAGACGATCCCCCACAGCTCCACCTGCGCCGGGCGTTGGTGGCCCAGGCCACAACCCACTGGACGATCGCTGCCGCAATGCGCCCCCACCCGGGCGTCGGTGAGGCCGACGCTCACGTCAGCCTCTCGACGGGCCCCATATCACTCGCTATTGCCTTCCACGACGACGCGCCGCTCGACCAATGGTTCCTCTACGCCAATCGGGCCACCTGGTCGGGTCGGGGACTCAGCCACGGTGAGGGTCAGGTGTTCAGCCAGGGCGGGCGGCTGCTCGCTTCCTTCTCCGTGCACGCCATGATCCGCCGGTTCTCCGGGAACCGCGCTGGTGCAGGAAAGAGTCGGATGACTGCGATGTGATATCGCCGCCGGCCGGCACGAGTGAGGACGGTTCCCTCGCCGAGTGACTGCTGCCAGCACGAGGTTGGCTGTGAACATATGAGGACCCGGGTGCGGAGATGCCCGACCTAGATGCCGACCCAGTCGTTGAGGACGTTGGGACTGCTCGACGAACGCGGCGTGGTGACATGAGTTCGACCCGTCAGGCGAATTCCCATCGCCCACACCGCTGAAAGCTGTCCCGGCCGGCCCAGCCGGCAGTGCGCCAGGCGAGAATGGTCGACGGCGAGACATGAGTCAGTGGGCCGTAGGTGGCAACGTCGTAGGACCAGTCGTACTTCCGGTCATACTCGGCAAGGATCTCCTCGTCAGCCCCGGAGCCCAAGACCCGGCCTTCAACGATGACCACGTCGGTGCCGCTGTCGAGATGCACGGTGACGATCGGGTCGGCGGCCAACGCATCGCGAGTCACCGGGGTGCCAATGCTGAGAAAGAGTTGGCTCGCCCGCCAGACGCCCCATACGGGCCTCGGGTGCGGATAACCGGTGGCACGGGCCACTACCCAATAGGTTCCGGCTCCTCGCAGCTGGTCATCAACCCAACTCCACTCCAGAGCCTCGCAATCACTCACGTGGCCGTACAGTCGGAGCGCCCTCTGCCGCATCACTACTGGATCGTAGCCAGATCGGTCGGTGCGAGCAGTTGAAAGCCAAGGTTCGGTAACGGCTGACTGGGTACCGGGTGGTACCAGCAAAGGTCATCAGAAGAGGTATCTCGGCGCCTTCCGGTTCCCGTTCGGAGACGCTTGACTTCTTCGTCGAGTTTCAAGATTGCGGGGTATCACATCGTCTTCCGCCACGGTTCCAAATCCAATCGCGGGTAGCGGATCGCCGTCTCGTCGAGTAGGGCTACGGTCCAAATCGGGTGCCCAGGTGGGGGGAACCCGAAAAGCTCGAGTTCACGGGGCGAACATTCTTCGGCAAAGCGAGTCCACTCGGGATCTGTCGAGCGCGACTGAGCCTGGTCGTAGCCGATCCAGTCGTGGCCGGCATGCTTGAATGCCAGTGCGAGCACCGTGCGAGCAGTCCCCGGTGCACCGAACGCCGCTCCGCGATGGAACACATCGGAGCGGTAAGCAAGATACGACCCCCGTACGCCGATAGCTGGCCGCTCGACGGCATAGAGCTCCGGTGCAAAGTCTGGCATCAGGACGGGTGTGCGAGGAGAGACCCCCTCCGAGTCTCGGGTCGAGACCATTCGGGTCGGGTTGTCTTCGGCGGTGACGTCGGAGAGATAGAGGAACCCTTCCAGGTTCCACCACGGAGAGGAGCCGATGGCGGGCAACCACGAGTGGTTTCGATCGGTGTGCAAGGGCTGCTCGTAGTTAGTCAGGCCTTCGTATTTCGCGGTCAGATGTATCTGGTAGAGCCTGATGTCGAGACTATCGAGAGCCCGCTCAGCGAAGTCGACAACTGACGGGTGCACGCAGAGCCGATTGAGGGCGCCCGAGCCCCGGAACGGGAAGACTTGGGACCAGAGTTGCTGTTCGGAACGGAAACCGGGACCTTCGTCCGGCCATACAAAGGCCTCCTCAGGCATCGCCGGCCTTCCCCGGCGCCGTTCGAGCTCACCATCGGAATCGCGGTTGTACTCCTCGACGGTCGGGAACGTCTCGTTGAGGTCGCTGAGGACCGCGTCGATCTCGTCGGTGCCGACAATACCCTCGAGGAGCACCCAACCGTCCGTGCGCCAACTGCTTATCTCCTGGTCTGTCGCTCGTCGTGACGCCATGTGCGCTGGGTCACCTCCTTGGCACAGCCTCGGGCCACGCGCAGTGTACCGAGAGTCTCGCGACAGAGTGGTCACCCGACGAAGGCCCCCGGATACCTGGGAAGCGAGAGCGACCCGAGTCCTGTCCGTGTTCGAAGTCGCAATCACACGCAATGGTCTTCGGCACTTGGCACGGAACGTCGTCCAGGTCTCGCTTAGGGTAGGAGTACAAGTAGATCTGCAAGGACCGACTCCGGCAGAGAGCGAGAGGGGTGTTTGTGACCGTGGAAGCCTCGAACGACCAGATGATCCGAGATTTCATTGGTGCTTGGGAACGCCGCGACACCGAGTTCATCGTCGAGCACTTCGCGGACGACGGGGTGTACCACAGCATCCCGTTGTCGCCGATCATCGGCAAGGCAGCCATCCGAGAATTTGTCTCGAGGTTTGCGGAGGTACCCCCAGGTCAGCTGGAGATTCGTCACCAATTGGCCTCAGGCGACGTCGTGATGAACGAGCGGACCGATCACATCTTCATCAACGGCAAGTCAGTGACACTCCCCATCTGCGGTGTCTTTGAGATCGAAGACGGGCTGATCAAAGCGTGGCGCGAGTACTTCGACCTTACGCCGGCCAAAGAAGCTTACGACGAGGCCCCGGATCCGAGCTGATTCAAATTCTGCGCACCCACCGGGCGCTCGGTGCTCGGCGGTTCTGGCCATTTCGGCGTTGTGGTCTCTCCCCACGAACGCTGGTTCACAAACCTCAACCACGACCTCCACACCGGACAGGAAGTCGCTCTCCCACGCGGGCGGTTCGGCGCGCAGCCGGCCGAAGGCGATACGGTTTGCGAATGGGTGCCGTGGAAATCGGAGAGCTGACCTCGACCATAGCGCTCGTGACACTGAACCGGCCTGATCGCCTCAATGCGATCGACGGTGAGCTCCTCGACGGGATGGACAATGCACTCGATGTCCTCGGCTCAGGCGCCTACCGGGCGGTTGTCCTGACTGGGGCAGGGCGGGGGTTCTGTTCGGGAGCCGACCTCAGCGGGACCGGAGCGCCTTGGGTGCCACCCTCCGGCTCCAGGCTCAAGACCGGCTATGACGCCCAGGCGCGGCTGACCGACCTCTACACCCGCCTCTACGAGCTCCCTCTCCCCGTCGTCGCCGCCGTCAACGGTGCGGCCGTAGGCGGCGGGCTGGCGTTCGCCCTTCACTGCGATGTCCGGATCGCATCGACCGCCGCCCGTTTCGGCTCGGTATTCATCAAGGCTGGGCTCTCTTCTATGGACATGGGCACGAGCTACCTGCTGCCGAAGATCGTCGGCGCCGGCGTCGCCCGGGAGCTCATGCTGACCGGACGGATCATCGACGCGGCCGAGGCACATCAGATCCATCTTGTGCACGAGGTGGTCGCCCCCAATGTGTTGATCGCCGCCGCGCAGGCGGAGGCGGAGCTCATTTCCGCCAACAACCCACTCGGGGTCTGGCAGACGAAGATCGGGTTGAACGCCGCGCTGGATGCGCCCAGTCTGCGTCACGCCAAGGAGCTTGAGAACCGGACCCAGGTGTTGGCGATGTTCACCCGGAACCCACGGGAGGCGGCCGAGGCACTGATGAGCAAACGTGACCCCGTCTGGGACGAGCTCTGACAATCCTCCCTAGGAGGAATGCATCAACGGCAGCCAGGTCCGGCGACAAGGCCGAGCGCGCCGGGCTTGGTCGGCGGAAGCCTCAGACAGTGTGCAATTGATAGTGGCCCGATCCAACTCTCATGACGACGTCACCTGATGCGCCATGGACCGCGAAGACGCCCGGGTCATGGGTGATCGATGCAGCGCCGTCGAGGACGCGTCCGGCGCTCGATGCAGGCAGATGAATGGTCGCGACCACGTTTGCAGGAATCGTGACGTCGAGAGAGAAGCGTCCAGATCCAGGACGGCTCCACGAGATCGGGATGCGTCCACGTTGGGTGACGTACACGCCTGTCGCGTGCATCGGCATGAGGTCCGGAAGACGGACGTCGACGTTCGCCGCGCCTGGCGTTGAGACGCTGACACCCAGAACGTCGTCCTGCAGGACGGTGAGCACGGTGGAGCCGAACCCATGGGATTCGCTGTCTCCGGTCGTCCGCGCGTCCCAGGCCTCCCACGTGAAGGTGGCGCCCTCTTTGAGTATCTGAGCGTAGCCAGGTCGGCTCGGATCGGTGATCGCTGCTATCAGGGACTGATCCTGTCCCGTCTTGTGGAGCGCAACGAGCAGATTGCTGAAGGTGGAGACGCCTGTTTCGTTTCCGAGGCTCACGACGTAGGCGCCCACGGTCTTGATGGCCGACGGTGGCGTGATCCGAAACGCCAGCGCGTACGCATTGGCCAGTTGTGAGGCGTGAGCACTCTGTGCCCCGTTCGCCTCCAAGCCGTCGACCAACACGCCGTCGGGCCGTGTAAGCCGGGTCTGGATGGCGTTCGTGAGCAGCTTCGCTCGAAGAAGCTGGATGTTCACCTCGTCGCTCGGACGTCCGAGCGCTCGGGCGAGATCAGCCACATCACGAAAATCATCCACGGCAAGGATGTTCTCGGTCGTACGTGCCGCGGTGGCCATGTCGTAGCCGTAACGGGCCTGTGGTGGCCAATCGACGAGCCCGTAGAGGTAGTCGCTCCCACCCCCCGGAAGGTTGGTGACGAGCCCTGAGCGCGGATCGATGGCGCGGCTGATGTAGTCGGAGATGTTTCGTACGACCGGGTAGAGCGAGGCAAGCTGACTCTTGTCGCCCGTAGTCTGATAGTTCTTCCACACCCATTGGACGTACTGCTCGGTGGAGTCTGGAATGTCGCGCTTGCCCTCGCCGGTGGGATAGACGACATTGACGGGACCATCTGGCCAATAGCGCTGCTGGGAGCGAGCGAAGTCTCGGAGCGCCTCAAAGGTCATCGCGCGATCGTCGAATGCGGCCATCGTGACCGAAGAGTCGAAGGGGTCCATGAACGACCCCTTCTCCCGGGTCGGAGTGCTGATGAATTGTTCCTGGCTGCTGTACAGCGCCGAGTGACGTGCAAGCTGCCAGACAGCGTCAATCGCGGGATTGGAGGTCTTGAACGACGCCGCGTTCAGATCAGGCATGGATGCATGACGAGCAAAGGACACGATCTCGGTGGTGGTGAGAGATTGGTCTGCACCATCGACCTCGAGATACCTGTAGCCGAGGTAGCCGAACGGTCGGAACTCCTGGTTGCCACTCCGTTCGTCGTAGTACCAGTGCATATCGGTCTGCTGGATACCCCGCGTTCTGGACACTTGACCGTTGGGATCGAGGAGAAAGCCACCGAGGACGGAAACGGCGCGGCCGGGCGCACCGTGCGAGAGCTCGATCCCCGGTGTGGCCGCGATCACCGAGCCAAAGTCAGCGACGTAGGCTCCGTTGCGCAAACGTGTCAACTTGATGGGAAGCACCTTGTGCTCGACGATCTCGGTGCGGGCGGCGTAGAGGTGAAGGAACGGAGCGACCGGATGCTCACCGAGACTGACCGCAGGTGACCACTGGTGATCGTTGAAACCGGGACGGTCCCAGCCGACGGGATCGAGCCGACCGTCGACATGCTCGATGTAGTCGCCAGACTCACCCGGCTCGTTGCGCAACGGTTCTTGGATCCAAGGCCCAGCGTGGCTCCGCCACGTCGCGTCGCTTGTGATCACTTGATGCGTGCCGTCCGCGTGATCGACGGTGATTCGAGCGATGAGGGCCGGCACTGACGCGGGACGGCCCTTACCCGGCGTCGACCAGTGGGTGATGACGCCGATGGCGTTGGCGGCACCGGCCCGGAGCGCTTTCGTGATATCGGTAGCCTGGTAGTACTGCTCGTCGGGATAGGCGAATGACGGACCATGGGCTTGGCGGATCCCATTGATGCGAAGGTCGTACTGTTGGCCTGCCGACAGGTACGCGCGTGCACGAACGATCGGGCTTGGCGAGATGCTGAACGTTTTGCGGAGGAGTGAATAGTCCTCAAGCTGTGCCTGTTCTGAGGACGGTCGGCGGATCCACTGGGCGTGCCAGTCGCCGTCGGCGATTCCGACATCAAAGTGCGCCGAGCTGGAATAGGGTCCGGGTCTTCCAGAGCGATTCCACGTCCGCACCACCCAGGTGTAGGAGTGGTCGTGTTGAAGTTCGAGACCGGGCGCCTCGACATAGGACTGTTGACCGGATCGGACCTCGCCGCTGCGCCAGATGACCCTCCCAGGATCGGTGCTGGACGAACCGGCTCGAACGACGAGCTCATAGGCGCTCTGTAGTTCCCCGCGGCCGGGATCGCTCACGACCCATCCGAACTGCGGAACACCTTCGACGGCGATGGGCGAAGCCGCGTCGTCAACGGTGAGCTGTATCGGTGCGCCAGGCAGGTGATCGGGGGATGCGAGGGCAACCGTGCTCGGCGCGTCAAGCGCGATGACAGTGCCGACTACGAGTAGCGATACCGCGATGAGAGATGTCTTGGTCCCCCACACATCACGATTCTGTCAGGATCTGGACGGTCCCGGCGGTTCGGGCGGCCACCGAACCTCGGAGAGGTCACGGAAAGCCCTGTTCTCGTCCGCTCGCTCTCAGGTCGCCGAGCTCGCTGGCATGTGCGGCCCGGAGCCGAAGGCCGCCGAGATCCGATCAGAGATGAGGCGGGCCGGAGGGATCCCCGGTGACAGCCGGCTGACCGAAACACTGGGTCGACCGGTCGCTCGCTGAAGAAGTCCAGATCACGTCGCACGGAAGCGGCAATCCATGTATCACCCGTCGCCAGACGTCGAGGAACCCATTCGGATGGCGTGCTCGTCATCAACACGGACCTGATCGGCGTTCGCGGGTGACCGCCGGGGCCTGCCGCCACCTGCGGTTCCGATCTCCCCGTTCGCCGCCACCCATCCGCTGGGGAATGGATCAACTACCCGAGTCCGTACCTATGCCATTCTCAAGCACGACTCTCGTCTCAAGCACGCCGAGACTCTCGGACATCGTTGTCGCCAAGTCGCCGCCGTGCCGGTGCCACTGGATCTGTGCCGCTTGAATGACGCCCTGAATGGCGCCGGCCAGCACCATCGGAACCGTGAGGACACGACCAGACCCCGGAGAATCCGGACTTCTTCGAACAATGACTCGTCGTGACCGTTTGTCGACAGGCTTCTCCACCCTCGACGCGATGTTCTTCGCTGGACACAGTACTTGCGCTGTGAAGCATTGCGATCGTTCATCCGTTCAATCGCATGAACCGCGTGACACACTTCCATCCGTGGTCACGAGTTGCCGGACTGGGGGAACCGAATGAGCGACGTACGTCAAGGACCTGGCTGGTGGCAGGCTTCCGATGGGAAATGGTACGCCCCGGAGCAACATCCAAACTACCAACCACCTGCACCTGCACCAGTAGCGGCAGCACCGCCACCTACAGGCGCATCCACCTCGCTGGGACCAGGATGGTGGCGCGCCTCAGATGGACTCTGGTATCCGCCCCAGCCCGGCTATCCGCCCCAGCCCGGCTATCCGCCCCAGCCCGGCTATCCGCAGCAAGCAGGCCCGAAGAAGCCGATCTACACCCGGGTATGGTTCTGGATTCTCGTCGTGCTTGCGCTGGGTATCGGTGGCTGCGTGACGATCGTAAGCCTCGCCGGTGTAGCGGTGAATCACGCCGCTCACGTCAACCACACCGTGGTGTACTCAGTAACCGGTACCGGTCAGGCCACCGACATCACTTACTCCACCTTGCAGGAAGGCAATGGGCAGAACGGTACGGCTCAGGTAACGAATGTCAGCCTTCCGTGGTCCAAGACGATCACTGTCTCTGGGCTGATCACAGTCTTCGATGTGAGTGCCACGGTTGGTACAGATGGGGGCACGGTGAGTTGCACGATCACCGAAGACGGGAGACAGATCGCACATAACGCCGCAAGCGGCGCCTTCGCTTCGGCGGATTGCAACTCCGCTGGCATTCCGTGAAATAGAGCACACCCTTGTGTGGGTGTGCGGCCGGATGTCGAGACGTGGGCCAGGCGGACGCGAAGGCCGGGTCGGAGTCTCTTAGAGGTGGTGCGGCTCGCGAGCCGCGACTCCGGCTTAGATCATGCAGGGTGCCGACCAAGGAAGGACCGTTCCGCCGCGGCGCTGGATCGGCGACGACGCGCTGTCACGTTCAGCTACCTAGCTACAAGTGGGGGTCCTGGCGACGCCGTGTCGATGGGCTCCGGCCCCGAACCGGCCGACGGTGATGGTCCGTGCGCGACGATTCGCTCCAGGTTCGATCGAGCCGGGCCCATCGTGGCGAGAAGACGCCCGAGAACCGCTTGCTTCTCTGCGTCATCGGGCTCCACGCTCGCCGCCCCGGCCGTCGGGTTCAAGCGGGCCTTGTCCATCCATTCACGGATCCGGCTGTCGCCGAACCATTCTTCACGGTCCCGAAGGTCGGTCATCAGGTTGCGCGGGATGTCGGTGAGCTCCCCGGTGATGGGTAAAGGAGAGCAGATCGCATTCTTGCGATCGTCACCCTCGCAGACGAGCTCGATGAACGCGGTGATGGCTGCGCTGTAGGTCGGTAGCCCGCCGTAGACCACGTACTGGAGGGTGATCCTCTGTTCGTCGAAGATCGGAACAGGTGGGCGATTGGGGACGCCGCGCGGTGCAATCCACGAAGAGGCAGTCGTCTTCGGTCGGAACGGTCCCATGCTCCAGCACCAAAGCTCCTCGCTCAATGCGGATGACGTGGCCGAGCCGGATGACGTTGGTGATCTTGCGCAGCAACTCGACCTCGGCGACCGTCGTCGTGGCCGCCCTGAACATGGTTGGCCAGTGGTCCCGGTCGATCCGCAGCATCTGTCCGGTCGCCTCGAGCCCATGAAGGATGTCCTCGATGGACATGGCCTGCGCAGCCACCTCGAGCTGGGTGGCGAAGCTGGCGAGCGTCTGGAGGCCGCCCTGGAAGCTGGCTCTGTTGAAGAACCAACTGTCCCGCGGTCGTATCCAGGCGATCGCAGACGGATCGACGCCGAGTCCGAGCAGCCAAAGACAGGCATCAGCCCCGGTCTTTCCCGACCCGACGATCACGTAGCCGCCATGGCGACGATCGATCCTGGCCAGGTCGTTGACCGGGACGAGCTCGACGCCCGGCGCGGCGGGATAGGCAGGTGGCTGTGTCGATGGCACTTCTGAGCCTACGTAGCCGGCGTCGACGACCTTCCGGCGGGCCCGTACCGACGACTGACCGCCCGTGAGCAGAGAGGTCACCCGACCATCGTCGGTGTACTCACTCATCGGGAAGTAGGTGAAACGGCCCGACGGCAGGAACTTGTCCCGCAGCACCTGGTCGAAGTAGGCGCGAATCTCGTCACCCGATGCGAGCTCGTAGAGTCCGGCGTTCGGACCCCGCTCGTCCTTCCTCCCCCTCCCGAGCTCGGTCGAGTTCACCCCGTAGAAACTGGAGGGTTGGTGAAGACGAACGAACGAATAGGCATCGTTCCAGTGCCCACCCGGATGGGCTCGCCGGTCCACCATGATCACGCTGGCATCGGACTCCGCCAGGATGACGTCGACGAAGCTCATGCTGACGGCACCGCCCCCGACGACCACATAGTCGGCCTCGAATGCACCGTTTCCCGTCATGGGCTGGCCGTACCCATTCGAGCTACAGCCTGGCCTCGAACACACTGTTGAACGGTGTCGCTGCCACCTTCTGGAACCGGCTGAATCCGGCGCGGGTGACGATCTCCCGGATGCGGGTCTCCCCCGCCTGGGCACCGAGGGCCAGGCCGACCTCCTGGGACAGCGAGCATGGGGTGCACAGCAGGGTGGAGAAGGCGTAGTAGGCGCGGCCCACCGGGTTCAGGTTGTCCTCGATCTGGTCCCCGGCCGCCGGCTCGACGATCATCCACGTGCCGTCGTCGGCCAATGCCTCCCGCACGTGGGCGGCAGCCCCGGCAGGATCCCCCATGTCATGGAGGCAGTCGAACATCGTGACCAGGTCATAGTCTCGGCCGGGAAACGACGACGCGGGAGCCCGCTCGAAGCTGACGCGCTCTGCCACGCCGGCGCTCCGGGCTCTTCGGCGGGCGGTGTCGATCGACCCGGCGTGGTAGTCGGTGCCGAGGAAGCTCGAGAGAGGAAAGGCTTCAGCCATCAGCACCGTCGATGCACCATGACCACAACCGACATCGGCCACCGTTGCGCCAGTATCGAGCTTGCCCACCACACCTTCGAGTGCGGGCAGCCATTCGGTCATCAGATGCGCGTTGTAGCCGGGCCGGAAGAACCGCTCGCAACCCTCGTGGACATCGTCGACGTGGTCGTGCCACCCGATCCCGTCACCAGTGCGCGCCGCCTCGGCGATCCGGGGCGAGTCGATCACCGAGCCGATGGCAATCTGGAAGAAACCCGGAAGAAATGCCGGGCGCGATGAGTCGGTGAGAGCCACCGTCTGCTCGGCCGGCAGCATATAGCGTCCGGTCACCGGGCTGTACTCGACATAGCCACCGGCGGCTTGTGCGTTGAGCCACTCCCGGACATAGCGCTCGGCCGTATCCGTCCGCTCCGCCAACTCGTCCGAGGTGAGCGGGCCTGCTCCAGCCATTGCCCGGTAGAGGCCAAGCTTGTCCCCGAGGACGACGAGGGCGGAGTTGAGGGTGGCGCCGACTTCGTCGACCGCCTTGAATACGAAGGCCATGAGCTTGTCGGCGTCGACTGTTGCAGCCTCGTTCACTGGGGTCATTGGATTACCTCTTGTTCACCATCGGGTCTGATCGGCCAACTCGTGGCGGTATCGGGGCCGCCCGTCCGGCGCCCGGTCACCGGAGTCAGTCACCTGTAGACGGGTCGATCACGGTCGCCACGCGGCTGATCGTGTCAGCCGGGAACCCACCGCACCGGGCATGCTCTTGCAGGATGTCCTCGTCGGGCGCGACGTAGACGCAGAAGAGCTTGTCGTCGGTCACATAGCTGGTCAGCCAACGGATCTCCGGACCTAGCTCGGCGATGATCTTGTTCGACTTGCCGGCGAGGGCCTGCAGCTCAGCGGCGCTTAGCCCCCCGGCCCCCGGAAGCTGGCGCTCGATCATGTACTTGGGCACTCGGACCCCCTATCTCTTGAGCTTCCCTCTTGACATACCGAGGGTTTCTCGACTGCATACTTACAGTATGCTATTATCCATACCATGAGTATGGGTGTCAAGGGAGGGGTCGCACCGGGGATGACGCGTGCGACACAGGGGGCGTCGACGCGAGCCGCTCTTGTCGACGCGGCACGCCGGCTCTTCGCCGGGCGCGGCTTTGCATCAACCTCGCTGGACGAGATCGTGGCCGACGCCAATGTGACCAAGGGTGCCCTCTACCACCACTTCCGGGGCAAGGAGGATCTGTTCGCGGCGGTCTACGAGGAGGTCCAGCGCGAGGTCTCCGATCAAGTCGTCGCTGAGTTCCTCCGGCCGGACCCGTGGGAAGCCCTCGTGCAGGGGTGCGAACTGTGGATCGACGCCAACCTCGACCCCGTCGTGCAGCGGATCGTCATGCGTGACGCGAGGGCGGTCTTGGGCTGGGACACGGTACGTGACGTCGAGGCCCGATACGGAGCGGTACCACTGCGTGGCGTGTTGCGCAGGGCGATGCGCCTCAACAGGATCCGCACCGCTCCCCTCCGCCCACTTGCATTGATGGTCATGGGCGCATTGAATGAAGGGTGCCTGTTCGTAGCTGACGCGGACGACCAGGTCGCCGCCCGGGACGAAGTGCGAATCCTGGTGGAGACGCTTCTCACCGGCCTCGCGGCCGGCTGTGCGAACAACGAGGTGTGAGGAGTCGATGACCACAGCCATGTCGCGTGCCCGACCCGCTCTTCGCCGGACAGCGCTCACGGATACCCCGCCGACCACGGGGAGGCTGACATGGCTCTCTTTCTAGATCGACACGATGCCCCTGGTGCAACCGCTTCGAAGATCGCGGCGGCGCACGAGCTCGACCTCACTGTCCAAGACAAGTACGGAGTCCGCTACGTCACGTACTGGTTCGACGAACACCGAGGGGCAGTCTTCTGCCTGGCCGAGGGACCCGACCGCGAGTCCCTCGAGGCGGTGCATAGGGAAGCCCACGGCCTAGTGGCTGACAGGATCATCGAGGTGGGTGAGGGGCCCGTCAGTGCGTTCCTCGGCCCCCTCCCCCAGCACCCCCCAGGAGAGGCCTACGTCGACTCCGCCGTCCGCGCCATCGTCTTCACCGACCTGTGCGATTCCACACGTCAGACTCAAGAGCTCGGCGATGAAGGATTCATGGCGGTCCTGCACGAACATGACGACGTCGTGCGGGGGGCATTGTCCACGCGGGGTGGGCACGAAGTGAAGCACACGGGCGACGGGCTTATGGCTTCGTTCACCTCGGTGTCGGCCGCCATCGAGTACGGAATCGATATTCAACGTTCGTTGCGGCAGCGGAACGAGGAGGCTGTGCGACCCATTGACGTCCGCATCGGCATCAGCGTCGGTGAGCCGGTTACCGAGATGGGCGATCTCTTCGGAGCGGTGGTTCAGTTGTCGGCCCGACTGTGCGCGATCGCCCCCCGCGGGGGCATTGCCGTATCCAGTGCGGTACGGGACCTGTGCCTGGGCAAACGATTCGAGTTCAACTGCATGGGTGATTTCGACCTCAAGGGGTTCCCGGATCCGGTCCCGACATTCGAGGTGCAGATTCCCAGCGGTTGACGGCTTCTGCTTTGGAAGCTTCGGGCCGCTGAGGTCGCCGGCTCAAATCGCGCCAGCCCGAGGTAATCGGACGTTACTCACACCACTCTGAACAGGGAGAACATCTACGGGGCCTATAGAAATGGGCCAAAAGGGTGCTCACAAGTCAAACGTCGAGCCGTGCATCGAGAGCATCAGCTCAGTTCGATCCGCACCGATCGCAGGGCATGCGGCGGAATCGTGAGCTGTATCAGGTTGTGTCGACAACCTCGACCATGCCTTCGCCAGGGTCTGCCGGTTCCTCATCGAGCCGCACAGGCACTGCGTCACCGACAGGCAGGTTCGATCGCAGTGTCGCCGCAACTGCACCGTCGGTCGGGTTGAGGACCCGGGCCACGAGACCAGTCCCCGTCTCAGCTGCAGCCGAGCACCGGAACCATCCAGCTCCGAACGGAGCAAGTGGCGGCTATCGCCGATGGACTGGGACCGAGGCCGGGACGATCGGCCAGATGTCATTCCCAACCCTCGGTGATCGAAGCGCAGCTTGGAGTATCTCAATCCAAGCGTCATTCATATCTGTCTCGGCTCCAGTCGTGATTGCCCAGAAAGGCAACTACCTCGTGTTCATGGTTGGCGTCACGTCGGGTTCCGGGAATACCCAGTTCCAGCAGCTCGCCTCTCAGGCGGTTGGGAAGGTCTCGTAACCCAGCCCTCGATTGGATGCAACGTCACCCGGTGTGGCAGTACCCAACGAGATCTCGCAAGCATTGGTGGCCTGCCCGTGGGTGCCAAGAATCCCATCCGGTCTGGTCAGGCAGCCCATCGGCATTCACTGCGAACCTTCCGCTATCCGAGACTATTACGGAAGGTTCAACTGATATTCTGCCCTTATAAGACCAATTGCGGGAAACCGCAGCCAGCGGGGTCACGAGGAGACCGTGACGTGGAACGGCGCCCCAGTCCGCGCCTGGGTCCCGCACCACCTCGCCGGCCAGGACTTCGAGGTCGGTATCCGCACGGCCCGCCGCACTGAACAAGCTCTCGGGGCCGTGCGGGCGAGTGGCGGTGCCTCCGTTCGCTTCGAACCGCTCGCCTTGTTATTGCTCCGGGCAGAGGGGGTGGCGTCCTCGTATATCGAGGGACTGCGAACCCCTCTCGCCGATGTCGCCGCAGCCGAGATCGGGGACACCTCGAACGCCCACCGCCACCTGGGTGGCCAACAACCTCACCGCCCTGCACCGCGCCCTTGACGCGGCCGGGCGCAACCTTACCATCGAAGATATTCACGAGTGGCATCAGCACCTCATGGGCCCGACGGGTCGCCTGGTCGAAGATATGGTCGGCGCCTTTCGCACGGCCCAGTCCTGGATCGGTGGCACCTCACCGCGCAGCGCTTCCTTCGTCCCTCCCCCGCCGGAGCGGGTCGAGGACCTCATGTTCGACCTCGTCGGCTTCGTCAACGGCGAGTGGGTGGATCCGGTCACCCAGGCGGCAGTCGCCCATGCCCAGTTCGAGACCATCCACCCTTACGGCGATGGCAACGGCCGCATCGGGCGGATCCTGATCGGCTGGATCCTCGCCCACCGCACCGGGATCACGGTCCCGCCCCCTGTAAGCGTCTTCATCGCCCGGGACCCAGGAGGATACCTGGCCGGCCTGACACGGTTCCGCCTCGGCGAGCTCGACCCCTGGGTCGAGTGGCTGGCGGCTGAGCTTCAGCACTCAAGTGAGGCGGCCCAGGGGTTGATGGTGCGCTCCGAACAGCTCGTGGAGGAGTGGAGCGGGCGCATCGAGGACCTACGTGCCGACGCCACGGCCCGGCTGGTACTCCCCCTCTTAGTCGAGCACCCCGTCGTTTCCTCGGATCTCGTGGCGGAGCGCGGTCGCGGTGTCAGAACGCGGTGGGCGCGGGGCGCCCTCGCCAGGCTGGCTGAACGAGGCATCCTCGAGCCCTACGACAAGGCGACGGCGGGGCCGGGCCGACCCCGTCGCTTTTGGGTCGTGTCCGAGCTCATCGCCATGGTCACGACCTGGGGCCCGCTCTGACCTCGAGCGCTTACCGTGAGCCTCATGCTGACGAAAGTCCAGCTCGGTGCGCCGGATGACGTTCTCGACACCCCCACAGGCCACCTCGGGAATGGGGATCGTGCCTCGACGGGCCATGGAGACCACGTCATGCTCGACTCCTGAGGGAACTTCTTCGGCCTGCTTCCATCCTTCCAGCACGGGCTCGCCGTGCACTAAGGATGTCAACCCATCTCTGAGCAGCCCCCCGGGCGGTCCTTTAGATCCACGTAGCAATGGCCGGCAATTCGATGTCCGCTCGGGTGGGGTAGACGTGCCGGTTACCCGATTCAGCTGCGAATTCCCTGGTAGCGGGCCACAAACTCGAGGACACGGCCGAAATGCGGTGGCTACGGCGACTGCGGTTCGCGAATCTTTGGGAGTTCAATGTCGATTTCGCCCTCGTCGATCGTGGACATGGTGAGTGGTGCACAGGGCATCGCCGAACCGGAAGGAGCAACCATGTCCAGAGTAATTACCCACCCCAACCAGCACCATCTCCGACAGGTCGACGGGTCTGGCCAGTTCGCTTCGGCGCGCGACCGTCTTGGTTGGCGTCACCGCGGCCATTGTCTCGACGGGAATCGCCGAAGCCTTTCATGCCTCCGGCGTGTCCCTTGCGGCGAGGGGTGAGATTCCGCTGGCGGCGTTCGCGCAGTTCACATTGGTCGGAGCCGTGCTCGGAGGACTTCTCGTCGCCGCGCTCAATCGGCGCAGCCCTGTCCCTCGACGCCGGTTCGTGCAGACCACCGTCACATTGGCGGCGCTGTCATGCATCGCCCCCATCGCTTTCGCAGATGGTTTCTCCAGTCGGGTGTCGCTCGTAGCCCTGCATGTGGTCGCCGCGGCGATCATCATTCCGACCCTGGCCCGATTCACGCGGAGCTGACCCAATCATTCAAGAGAGTCTCACTGAAAGGAGAACTGAGATGCCCCAATACCTACTGTCCGTGTGGCACGACGCACTTATGAGCTTGACTTTTCAACGCCCGACGCTCAGCGGGCGTCGCCCAGGTCGGAGCTTTCAACATTGAACTGCAGGAATCCGGCGCCTGGGTCTTTGCCGGCGGCCTGCACCCGGCGACGTCGGCCACGGTGGTTAGGTCCGCCGGCAGGGACCTGGCGATGACCGACGGTCCCTACGCCGAAACGAAAGAACAGATGGGAGGCTTCTGGGTGATTTCTGCGGCGGACCTTGACGCTGCGCTTGCCTGGGCCGGGAAGGCCGCCGAGGCTTGTGAGGGACCCATTGAGGTCCGGCCGATGGAAGGTGAGTGACACCCTTGACGCCGTCTTCCGCCGCGAAGCGGGGCGTTGCACCGCGACGCTGATTCGCATCCTCGGCGACATCGACCTCGCCGAGGATGCGGTCGCGGAAGCCTTCGTCATCGCCGCCGAGCAGTGGCAGACCCGCGGCGTCCCGCCGAACCCGGGCGGATGGATCACAACCACGGCTCGGAACCGAGCCATTGACCGACTGCGGCGTGAGTCGACCCGGTCCGAACGTCATCTCGCCGCCCAGCGACTCCAATCTTTCGACATGGAACCCGAGAACCCACCCGAGATGGAGGACCTCGACGCCTTCGTCGATGTCGTTCCTGACGATCAGCTACGGCTCATGTTCCTGTGCTGCCATCCGGCACTCACGCCCCGACGTTCAAGTGGCCTTGACACTTCGCCTACCGGCGGCCTCGAAACCGGAGAGATCGCACGCGCCTTCCTTATCCCCGAGCCCACCATCGCCCAGAGGATCGTACGGGCAAAGCGCAAGTTCCGCGACAACCATGCTCCCTATCGGATCCCCCGACCGGCGGAGCTACCGGATCGGCTGCGAGCGGTGCTAACCGCTATATACCTCGTCTATACGGAAGGACACACTGCGACATCTGGCGAAGGTCTGACCCGTATCGAGCTCTCTGGCGAGGCCATTCGGCTCGGGCGGGTGCTCGTAGCGCTCATGCCCGAAGAACTTGAAGCCGTCGGACTACTGGCATTGATGCTGCTTACCGAATCGCGCCGACCTGCGAGGGTCACCATTGAGGGATCCATGATTCGGCTCGCCGACCAGGATCGCACTCGGTGGGACAAGGCGCTCATCGAGGAAGGCTGTCGGCTCGTTCACGCGTGCCTCCGCCGCAACCATCCCGGGCCGTTCCAATTCCAGGCCGCGATTGCCGCTGTCCACGCTGACGCACCAGAATTCAATGCCACGGACTGGTCCCAGATCGTCGCCCTCTACGACCAACTGTACGCCATGCGTCCGAACGCCGTCGTTGCACTGAACCGGGCGATCGCACTTGCCGAACTGCATGGTCCGACTGAAGGGTTGGGTGCGCTCGCAGCGCTGGACGACGCCCAGCTGAACGACTATCAGCCGTATCATGCTGCCCGGGGCGACCTGCTGACGCGAGCCCGGGTTCGACGCCGAAGCCTTTGCCGTGTACGGCCGGGCGATCGATCTGACCATAAATCCAGCCGAGATCGCCTTCCTGCGACGACAACAGCGAAGGCTCAATGGGGACCATGATTGAGCGGATTCGCTGGCGGAGCCGGAGTATAACCAGACCGCTATCCCGCGGCCGCGGCCGACTGCAATGGCCACTGCCACGGTGAGACTCGCAGAGAAACGGCGTACGGGGCTGCCGCGGGTCTGGTTGACACCGGTCTTGAGTCATCAGGCTCGCCCACAGGACGGGATTCGCCGGTTGAGCATCACGCGCAAAATGTGAGGGTCAACGGCTGCTGGCCGAAACAGACCGCTACCGACCGTAGTTGCCAACGGTGCGTGCGTTTTTTGTGGAGCGAACCACGCGATTTTGTGCCACATGCACCACGTCACACCCCGAGAGTGCGCTCAGAGCCTTCGTTCATCTTCCCGTCAGGTTCCTGGGCCAGTATTCGACGTGCATGTTCTCTGCTGGATCTCGAGGATCCGAATCGGTCGACGATTCCCAACTTCTGTCAGACCAAGCCCAGCCGCCCCGATCAAGTCGTGTCGAAGCGAATGCCCGCCTCACCGGGCAGACAGCGGCCGTCCTTCTCGTTCTCCTGACTATCGAGGGCATGACCCTGGTGAGCGTTCGTCGGCTCCTCACCTTGCACGTCTTCGTGGGCATGCTGCTCGTTCCCCCGGTCTTGCTCAAGATAGGCAGCACGGGCTGGCGGATCCTCAGGTACTACGCCGGAGACTCGTTTTACCGGCACAAGGGTCCCCCACCGTTGCCGCTGCGTCTTCTGGGCCCGATCGTGGTGGTCTTGACGATCGTGCTCTTCGCTTCGGGCATCGCGATGGTGCTCATGCCAGCCTCGTTCCGCAATCAGTTGCTGTTCCTCCACAAATCCAGCTTTGTGCTGTGGTTCGGAGCCATGACGATCCATGTGCTGGCCCATGTCCTCGAAACATCCCGTTTGGCCCCAGCCGACATCGCTCGCCGTTCTCGAGAACAAGTCCGAGGTGCCGGGGCGCGACTCTGGACTGTGGCGGGAAGTCTTGTTGTTGGCGTGTTCCTCGGTATCGTCATGCTGCCGACCGTCGGTCATTGGCTCGTCTTGGTAGCCCCCACCCGGGTGGTTGAGCCCTGGACCTCAGGAATTCGCCGCGGATGCGAGTACTGATTGCTGAAGACGACAGTTCCCTGAGGTCCGTCCTCGAACGCGGCCTGAGTGAGCACGGCTACGTAGTGGATGCCGTTGTCGACGGGACCAGTGCACTTTCCTACTTGAGGTCCTACGGCTACGAGGTGGTCATCCTCGACTGGCGGATGCCCGGTGCGACCGGTATCGAAGTCCTCGAGACGATACGTCGACGAGGAGACCGCACACCCGTCCTGTTGCTCACCGCACGCGACGCCACGGAAGACCGGGTGCTCGGTCTCAACGAGGGCGCCGACGACTACCTGGTGAAGCCCTTCTCGTTTGTGGAGCTGCTGGCCCGGCTGCACGCATTGCAAGGGCGGCCCGCCCTTGCCCTCGATCCGGTACTCATCTGCGGCGATCTCGTCTTTGATCCGGCAACCCGGCAACTCACTCGTCACCAGGTGCCCCTGCCCCTTACGTCCATCGAAACGAGACTGCTGGAGCTGTTGATACGACGGTCACCGGCGGTGGTGGCGAGGAGGACCATTGCCGAGCAGGTCTGGGTCGATGCGGCCGACGCCGTGGGCACCAACACCATCGACGTCCACGTGGCGCGTTTGCGCACCAAACTCGAGGGTCCGCCCAGATCGAGACGGTCAGAGGACTCGGCTATCGGGTGGTCGCCCATGAACAGGCGGTCCAGTCGGCTTCATGCCATCCGAGTGGCGGCCATCGCGACCGCCATCGTGGCCATCACCGCCTCCGTCCTGGCGGTGGTACTGAATCTGGTCGTAACCCATAATCTCCAACAAGGCGTCGATGCCCGGCTGTCTGACCGGCTCTTCGATGCGGCCAAGGTCGTTGCCGGGCACGACACTCCGACGGCCTTGCCCCTGCCGACCAACGCCCATCGGGGAGGGGACGTTGATGATGCGCCTTCGTTCGTGTGGCTGGTTCCCCTCTCGGGTGGCGCCAGAGCCCTGACGGTCGATGCCCCCGTCCTCCCGACCCACCGGTGGAACGCGAAGCCGATCACGCTGACCGTCGATGGCAGTTCGTTCCGTTTCGACGCCGTGCCCTCACGATTCGGTTGGCTGGTTGCCGGCGAAAGTGTCAGTCAGCTGGGCCGGGTCAAGAACAACTTGTTGATCGCCGAAGGTCTCCTTGGGTCCCTCTTGCTCGTCGTCACGTTTGCGGGATCGTTGCTGGTCGGCCTCCGAGCATCCGCTCCGGTCGAGGAAGTGCGCCGCCGCCAATCCGAGTTCACCGCCGATGCCTCGCACGAACTCCGCACTCCGCTGAGCGTCATCCAGGCGGAGGTCGAACTGGCCCTCAGCCGAGACCGGGACCCGACCGCCTATCGGGCAACGCTCCGGCGGGTAGCGACCGAGAGCGCCCGGCTTCGATCGATTGTGAATGACCTGTTGTGGCTGGCCCGGGCCGACGGAGAAACCGCGGAGGACAAAGACGACGAGTCTGTTGATGTCGCCATGACGGCCGAGGCCTGTGTCGACCGGTTCGCCGCCGTGGCGGGTGCCAATGGAATCGCTCTCTCCTACGAGCGAGACGGGACCGACCCATTGTTCGTTCGTTCGCAGCCAGAGTCGATCGACCGACTCGTGGGTGTGCTCGTCGACAATGCCTGTCGCTACGCCGGTGCGGGAAGCGTGGTCGAGGTCGGCGTCACTCGCTCCGGCAGCCGTGTCGTCCTGACCGTCGACGACTCCGGGCCCGGTATTCCCCACGAGCAGCGAGTCCGGATCTTCGATCGATTCCGTCGAGCGACCGACAGTTCGGAAGGAACTGGGTTGGGATTGGCCATCGCCGATGCGGTCGTCCGCAACAGCCATGGCGAATGGTCGATCGGTCAGGGCCCACTCGGAGGCGCCCGGTTCGAGGTGACGTGGCGGGCCGCTCCCGTTCATCCGGCACGGGGGAGATCCTCCGATGACGGCCCTCACGACGGGTCGAACGTTTCCACCGATGGAATGGCTTCTGACCAGGGAGTAGGGTCCGCCAGACCTCCAGAGCGCACCTCGAGCGCATGACCTCGAGGACGGGGCTCGGTCTGTTCATGTTGCTGTCAGGATCGGTCCGTAAGGTACGAGCATGACAGCTTCGCGCCCACACGCTCCCGGCGGGGTCGACCGACGGTTGCAACATCGGCGAGATGCCGCCTTCGCTCGGGTGCGGAGGATCACTAAAGCGACCGCCATCGCCATGGTGGCCGCCCTCGGTGCGGTCACTGCCTATATCAGCTCTGCTATCCCAGGTCGGTCGGCTCCACCGGCAGGAGCGTCGACCGCCCCCACGTCGCCGCCGTCGACTCCGGCACCGGGCACCGCGCCGACAACCCCGTCGCCGTCGAACGCTCTGGCTCCTCCGGCCGTCGCTCCGGCTCCAGCTCCGAGAGCACGGGCGCCAGTGCAGAGCACGACCAGCTAGGTCGGTGCCGATCCACGCCCGCCCGGGCAGCGGGGCCATCTATCGGACCTCGGCCTGGTCGACCCGGGTCGATCTGGTGGTATCGGTGCCGACCTCGATGGTGGCGGCCGTCACCATCCTGCACCGGGAGCTCGACCGGATCGACGCGGCGACCAGTCGGTTCCGTACCAACTCGGAGCTCAGCGGTTTGCATCGGGCCGCGCAGAGCGGACTGCCGGTGAGAGTGTCGCCCGACCTGCTCCAGGCGATCACGGTCGCCCTTCGGGCCGCCGAGCTCAGTGGGGGGTCCGTCGATCCCACTGTCGGGGAAGCGATGTGCCAGCTCGGCTATGACCGCGATTTCGCCCAGCTGGCGGACCGGCGCCTCGGTCCGTTCCCGGAGGGCGGGCCGGTTCCCGGTTGGCTGTCCGTGGAGGTCGATGCCGTGCGATCGACCGTGACCCTTTCCCCCGGGACCACCCTCGACCTCGGAGCCACGGCCAAGGCGCTGGCCGCCGATCGGGCCGCCCAGGCCATCACCTCCCAGCTTGGCTGTGCTGCGATGGTGTCGCTGGGCGGCGACATCGCCGTCGCCGGAGAGCCCTCGACGCGTTTCGATGTCGGGATCTCCGATGTGCACCGTGACTCCCCGTGCCCGGTCACGGTCACCATCGGTCCGGGCGCATTGGCCACCTCTGGGATCGGAGCGCGCCGGTGGTTGCTAGATGGCCAGACGGTCCACCACATCATCGACCCAGCGACCAGCCTCCCGGTCGAAACATGCTGGCGCACCGTGTCCGTGGCGGCGAGGTCGTGCGTCGACGCCAATACCGCATCGACAGCGGCCGTCGTCAAAGGGCTCGATGCCCCAGACTGGCTCGAGGGGCTTGGCCTTCCGGCCCGGCTGGTGCACGTGGACGGTCGCACCGTCCTGGTGTCTGGCTGGCCGGCGGATAGTCCAGAGGACGCAGGTACCGGTCCGCAGAGGGCGCGTATCCGCGACCTCCTCGGTGACCTCGGCCGTCGGGCAGAGTTCGACCGCGCTCTGGTACTTCACCCGGTCGGCCGGTTTGGTGGCTCTCGTTGCCCTCACCGCCAGCCTGGTGGTCGGGGTGATCGCCTCGATTGGGTGGACCACCGAGCGGTGGCCACGGTTCCTCTCGCAGTCGGTGCACCGCAACCTCTCGCTCTTCTGCCTTGGCCTGGTGGCACTCCATGTGACGACCACCGTGGTCGATGGGTACGTGCCGATTGGCTTTCTCGACGCCTTCATCCCCTTCCGGTCGCCCTACCGCCGATCTGGATCGGCTTGGGCGCGCTGACCCTGGATCTGATGATCGCCGTATTGATCACCAGCGCCCTGCGGCACCGGATCGGGTTCCGGTCCTGGCGATTCGTCCACTGGCTCGCCTACCTGTGTTGGCCAATCGCCCTATTCCACGGGCTGGGGAGTGGTACCGATGACTCGCTGCCGCTGGTGCTGGCGATGGACGCGATCTGTGCAGCCGTGGTCCTCGCGGGGGTGGATGGCGCCTCATGTCCGGGCGCACCTTTACAATTGGTCAGCGCACGGCCGCTGCCATCGGGACGGTGGTCGTGACCCTCGCGGCCGTCGTCTTCGCCGCCCTCGGCCCGCTCCGTCCCGGGTGGTCGCACGGGTCCGGCACGTCGTCTGCTCTGCTGGCCCAGATCGCCGCCCGGTATGCGTCTCCGAGCGTTCCCGCCTCGCCCAACCAGACCGGTGCGCAACCTCCGCCCACCCCCTCCCACCGTGAACGGCGTCCCACCCACGCCGTTCACGGTGGGCCTCGACGGCACCGACAGAAAGCTGGGCCCCATAGCCAAGGCAACGTGCAGGTGACCCTGTCCATGAGGCTCCACGATGTGGCATCCACACCCCTGGCCGTCACCTTGAACGGCACGGCCGCCAATGGGGGCGGAGTCGTCATGTCGTCGGGTACGGTAACCTTCGGCTCGGACCCCGGCGTGGTGATCGCCCTCAATGGCGGAACCGTCACGGCCATGGTGCAAGCGACATCGACGATTCAACTTGGCGTCCCTCCACTGGACCGGCAGAGCGAGCCATTACCCGGACGGTCACCGGCTCGGCTCACCCGGGGGGCAATCGGTGAGCCGCGTCACGGGTCGGTCTCGGGGTCGGGAGGTTGTCGCTCGGTCCAGCCATTTCCGAGCGGGCCTGCCGGCCTGCCGAGGCTGCTGGCCGGCCTGGACTCTGCGGGGTTGCCGGTCCCCCTCGACCAGCACCTCGCGAGATGGGGGCGCCTGCCGGCGCTGAACGGTGTCTCCATTCCGACGAACTGGAGCGGGAGAGCTCCGGGGCCACGGCGGGGCGTGGTTCCTGGTCGGCACCAAATGGCGATCCGTCAAGAACTCATCCCTGAAACGCCCGGTCGTTGTGGCAAACGGGGCGGAGGGTGAACCGGCGAGCGGCAAGGACCGCCTCCTCCTCGAGCTCCTCCCCACCTGATTCTGGACGGAGCAACCGTGGCCGCCAGCGCCTCGGGCCGCTCGGGTGATCGTGCATGCACCTGCCGCCGGATCCCACAGTGAGAAACGCCATCGATGAGGCGGCGGTTCGGATTGGACCGGGTCGACATGGAAATCCTGGAGGCCCCCGACCGGTTCTTGGCCGGACAGGAGTCTGCCGCGGTCAACACCATCAACAACCGCAATCCGGCGCGTCCCTCGTTCACCGGCCTGACGACGGTGCGGGAGCGGGGTGTTGCCGGCCGGCCCACGCTGGTCCAGAACGTCGAGACACTGGCCCACGTGGCCTTGATCGCCCGGTTCGGCGCTGAGTGGTTCCGCCGGGTCGGCATACCCGAGTCACCGGGGTCACGGTCATGACCGTGACCGGGCTCGGTCCCGAACGACGCATCGTCGAGACACCCCTTGGCCTCCCCGTGCAAGAGGTACTGGGCCTGTCCCCAGCCGAGTTTGACCTGTTCCAAGGCCTGTTACTTGGAGGCTATGGCGGTGGATGGCTTCCCATGGCCGAGGCCATGGCGATGCCGCTCACCGAAGAAGCAGCTCGGAAGCACGGCTCGTCGATCGGCCCCGGGGTGGTGGCCCTTGTCCGCTCAGAGGCTTGCCCCCTCGCCGAGCTCAGTCGGGTGGTCACCTACATGGAGGGCCAAGGGGCGAACCAGTGCGGGCCCTGCATCAACGGACTCGCCGGGCTGGCCAGCGCCATGGAGGCCCTGGCCTTTCATCCCTCCACCCTGCGGGGAGGCACCTCCTCCATTTTGTACATTGCGACCTCATCGAGGGCCGAAGGGCATGCCGACATCCCGATGGTGTGGCGCGGTTCGTGCGCACCGGTCTCCGGGTCTTCTCCGAACATGCCGAGCACCATCTACGTCGAGGTCCTTGTCGAAACCAGATGGGACCGATTCTCCCGATCCCAACGGCGAGACCCATGGCGTATCGTGAGAGGGTCCTCCGATGAACCGGTCGAGTATCGAGCTCATCATCGATCCCACTGCCTGTGACGGTCACGGCGTGTGCGCCGAGCTATTCCCGGAACGCATCAACTCGATCCGTGGGGTTTCCCCTTGATTGACGATGCGAGCATTCCCCCACATTTGATTGACCATGCCCGACGGGCGGCAGAGGGGTGTCCTTGGCTGGCTTTGACCCTGGTGAAAAGGAGCCCGTGACGAAGACCAGCGGGGCCCGACCGGCCGGCCAGCTCAAGCGGCCTGGTCGCTGCTTGGCCACTGTGTTCCTGTGGCAGGTACCCGCATGACCGGTCCGACCCAGCGGTGTGCTTTTTCTTTGCCATATCCGTCATCCTCTCTAGGTTGATCCCGGCTCCGGGGCGGTATTCCCGAGTGCCCTTCATCGACGTGCGATCGATTGCCGCAGCCCAGCAGAGCAGCACCGCGAGGACCGTGAGAAGGCCCCGGTACCCATTGGCCTGCCGTCAACTGAGTAGTGCCAAGCAACCGCTGTAGGAGATCCGCTTGGGTGACAACAAATGCGCCAGCAAAAATGAGAGTCAACGGCCGCTCGGCGAACCACCGCAGAAAGATGTGGTACGGATGTGGTGCCAGCTTCAACTCGGCCCGATTTCGACTTCTGCCACCGCCGATGACCTGCGACTTCGGCGAGAGCGGACGACGGGACTCTCGAACCCGCGACCCTCACCTCGGCAATATTCAGCGGCTCAACTCCCCCACCTGCTTCTTTGCCCAATTGATGCAGCCTAGTACGCGTTTTTCGCTGACCGTCGCGAACCGTAGTCACCCGGAGTCTATAACGGCGCGTGCCTTCTTTCGTGGTACACGCACCATGAGATCTTGTACCACAGCTACCACGAACTATTCCATGATCCCTTTTGTTCGCGGTTGCCAAATGGGACGACGCAGTGGGCGGTTCCAGTCCGCTTAGGTGGAGCTCTGCGGACACTTCGCGAACCGGTGTCTGACCGCCTCCGTACAGAGGCTCTTCGATCTGGGCCTACTAGTCAGCTGACGTTCACCATTGATCGGGCTGAAATTGATGCTCGGACGGCCGCCAGGAGTGACGGGAGTCCCCGTCAGATCCGCCCAGCGGATGACTGGCGGACGCGATCCAAGTGGAGTCTCTCTCCGACGCCGCAACGGCGCTTTGGCGATGCGCCGTTCTCGGTATGGCCCATACAACGGTTGTGAAGCCGTGCCCCCAGACTCACCGTCGGGTTCGGCCAAACTCGTCATGGCGACGCATCCAGCTCGGGTCTGCCGGCTCCCCCTCGTTGCGCCCGCTGGACACGCGGTCGAGGATACCGTAGTAGGTCATAACGACCTCCAGACCCCGTGCCGTCGTCGAGTAGGTCATGTACACGTCTCCGTCCGAAAGCGTGAACACGCTGAGCCAGGGACGCTCGGCCATGTAGCTGATGGGGTCGGTGCCGCAGTCGGCGGCGATCCGAGCGGGAACCTTGGGCACGTCGCCTTCGAACCATGCCCGACGGTTTCCTTGCGGACCGACCGTTGGAAATCGAAGTTGAAGTCGCTCTCGAAGCTCGACGCCCACGGGAAATTCCAGCCCATCCGCTGGCGGTAGGCGACGAGCTTGTCGACCGGGGCCCGGGAGACGCAGATCATCGTGACATCCCTGGCCTTCAGGTGCTCAAGCACGCCGTTGAAGCTGTCAGCGATCGACGAACAGACCGGGCACCCAGCCTCATAGTCCGGACCGAACATGAAGTTGTACATCACGAGCTGTGAACGCCCATCGAAGAGCTGGGCGAGCGTCCGCGGGCCGGTGGCAGTCTGGAGTGTGTACTCCTGTCGATGCGGG
Source organism: uncultured Acidimicrobiales bacterium (assembly GCA_963727075.1). Classification (GTDB taxonomy): domain Bacteria; phylum Actinomycetota; class Acidimicrobiia; order Acidimicrobiales; family RAAP-2; genus Bog-756. The sequence continues at coordinate 29,522 of CAVSET010000006.1, read as the reverse complement.
CCCACGGCAGTCCTTGCCGGCGCTGGGCCAGCTCGACTTCGGCCGGCTGTCAGTTCCTTCTCGAGGACCAGCAGCTCGTTGCGGGCGGCTGTCCACTCGTCGAGGTCGACAATCCTGTGGTTAGGCATGTTTCTGGTCTCCTTCGGTTGGTCATTTCACGAACTCGGCGATTTCCAAGCCAATGATCGACAGTGCTACTGGCACGTCAATCACAGCTCTCGGCGGAAGGAGCTTCTGGAGTAGGACAGACCCCTGCCGTAACCGCCATCCAGGTCAGGCTCATGGCTCCCAGCGCTACCATCATCAGCATCAAGCCACCGCTTGAGCCCACACAGCACAGTCCCAACCCCAGTCCGCTTGACGAGCCATCGCGGCACCTCTTACGGAATCGCCGTTTCACCGGCGTCAGCTTGTACGCTCCCGCACCGATCGTGATCGCTCCCGCAACGACGGTCCCGTGCGGTCGATACACGATGAACACGAGGACGCCGAGGAACGCCCACACGCCCAAGTAGGTCCCGACGTACCGGGGGATGTCGGAAACCGCTCGGCTGGAGCCGACCAGTCGAATCACCGACGGGGCCACGCCCGGCAGCATCATGGCCGCCATCATCGGGACCCACACCGACAGGAAGAAGGGGAAGGAGCCCGAGCGTGGTGGCGACGCCCATGTCCATCCCGCTCATACGTGTGGACCGTCACGGCCCAACCGACTACGCCGAGCCCGACGGTCGCCACCAGGGCGCTCGCCGGCAGCGGCGCGATGGCGGCTGACTTCACCGTCTGCGCCGTTCTCATCTTCTGCTCCGTCGTCATCGCCTACTCCCTCCTCTTGCTTCTGCATGAGCGGCTTTCGGCCAGCCTCTCGATCGATCCGAGCCGGCGATCCCACCTGCTAGATCGGACATGGCCCGAGTCGCCTGGTCGAGACGGACGCCCTCGACTCGGAACAGCACGTCGCGCCCCTGCTTGCGCCGGCTGACAAGACCCGCCTCCAGCACGACCAAGTGTTTCGATACGGCTTGGCGGGTGAAGGGGACCTGCTCCGCCAACACGCTGGCGGTCGCCTCTCCCCCGCTGACCAACAGGTCCAGAACCCGGCGACGAGAGGGTTCGGCGATCGCCGACCACAGCTGATCGTCGGGTTCTGTCTTCATCCCGCGAACAACACGGCCAGGCGGTCGAAGCACTGAGCCAGCCGCCGTTGTGATCTTCGACGTAGCTCTGCTTCTCGTCGTCCGGCCAGGTGACCGACTCGAGGCCGCTCTCGACGACCCGAAGGTGGGTGCGCTCCGGACCTCGAGTACTGAGGGTAAACTCGACCAGCACCGAGTTGGTGGGCTCCGGATCCGCATCCTGGGGGCGGTTCCAGCGAAAGGCGAACCGGTTGGGCTGATTCACGGTTTCCACCACGATGGCTGTCCCCTTCTGTTCGCCCTGTTGGTCAAAACCCAGGTAACCCTGGCCGCCCGGCGTCAGTTCCAGCTCCACCCGGTCTGCGAACCACCGTGTGATCTGGTCAGGTTCGGTGATGGTGCGCCACACCACGTCCACCGGAGCCTCGATCACGACATCCCGTTCGATCCTGAAATCAGCCATCGCTGCCTCCTGCCTACTTTGACGATCTGCAACCTACGGTAGCACATGGAGGGGACGATCTGCAACCGTTCGTTGCATTTACTGTCGGGGTCATGGTTGTGAGTGCGAGGAGTCATCCGATCGGTTCATGCAGCAAGTTTGTCCTCGTGGAGGAGACCGCCGAGCCGGTCAAGTCTTCGCAGTTGCGTCACCTCGGGCGCGACGCTGACATCGGGCCTCGTCAGCGGCGACGCCTGCTCGAATGAGCGGTGCGGGCGATGCCAGCTGTATACTCGATGTACTGGCCGAGGACGGCTCGAGCTGACGATGGTGGAAGATCAGCATCCGGTCCAGATATCCCGACGGATGGTCCCGATGATGTGCTCGGCGAAAGCATTCGCCCGAAGGGCACCGACTGGTGTGCGGACGTGCCTGATCGGCTGGAGCGGAATATCTCGTCAAAGCTGGCCGTGAACTTGGTGTCTCGGTCCCGACCAGGAATCTCACGGGACGAGTCCGGTTGGCGAGCATCGTGGTGAGGTTGCGGGCCTGTTGGACGACCCCGACCCTGTCGGTTTGGCGGTTACCCCGGCGAGGAAGCCCCGTTGAGTATCCAACTCGATGAAGAAGAGCACATAGAGCCGGCGAAGCGGCACCGTGTCGACGGTGAAGAAGTCACAGGCCAGCATCGATGACGCCTGGCTCTTGAAGACTCGTGCCACGTGGGACCGATCCGCCGCGGGGACGGGTCGCGGCCGTGGCGACAAATGATGGCCCAGACGCTCGAAGGGATGAGCCCGATGCCCATCGTGGTCAGCTCACCGTGGATCCTTCGATAGCCCCAGGTCGGGTTCTCCCGTGTCAGCCGGAGGACGATCTGGACGGTGCCCGTGGGAACCCTCGGACGCCCTGACCGGTGAGGACAGTCCACCGACGCCGGACCAGGTCCCGATGCCAATGGAGCAGAGTTTCTGGTTGAACGAAGAACCTCCCCCGATGCCGTCGGCCAACGAGGCGACTCGACCCGGCGAACAGCGCACGATCGCTGGGTCGCAACGCCGGTCGGGCCACCTGGCGGTTGAGTACCGCCACCTCATGGCGGAGAATGACGACCTCAATCGCCAGTTCATTGCGATCACGCCGCAAAGGCCGGAGCAATTGGAGAATCCGTACAAATGCCAGGTAGAGGAAGAACAGCGCAATGTCTCAGCTTCGCCTACCGACGAAAGTCCAGCTAAGCGCTGCTGGACGACATTCTCGGCACCCACAGGGTGAATCTGCGATCCGCTCTTTGACCAGCGGCTATAGGCACCTGTGTCTGACCGCCCACGCCCGTTTAGCACCCTTGTTACGGGCACGATTCGGCCTGACTGGGGCGCCGTCCGGCGAATCCGGTCGCTCGTTCACCGCAGTCATGCCTCGTCATCGCGCATGCTTGCTCGCTTGCCGCCAATCGCATGCTGAAGCGCCAATCCGCTCCCCGACACAGTCTCACTCATCATGTTGGCCGCGACGACTTGGTTGTACTCACGAGAGAACGCTTGATAAGAAGCCGCTTCGAGCTCCGGAGACCAGGGGAGGTAGCCAAAGAAGGCCCGCGAACCGTCGAAGAAAGAGACGTAACTGAATCCGTGGGGTCGCACATAGCTCACCATTGCGGTGATGTACTGCTGATCCAGAGGTTCCCAAAAGCTGTAACTCTTAATCTTCAATTCCAGTATCCGGGGACCTCGCCACACTGACCAGCTGACAGGTGGTCCACCGGAAACCCGGGTGCTCGCTCTGGCGTCGGTGGCGCTGTTGCCGCCTGCGGAGCTACCATCTCAAAGCACTGCAGAAGCATTTGGAGGCCGTCCGAGGGAGCGCACCGTTGGCCACGCGACAGACGAGCGGACCGGACAGCACTGGCCTGCACGGGACGCCACAAAGCGGAGCGGCCCTGCCGCGTTCGCGAGAAGGGTCTTGCAGGTCCCCGGTGATCAGTATCGTCGTCCCGGTCCTCAACGGCGGCCAGTACCTCGTCGAGCAGCTTCAGGCTCTGACGGCCCAGCGCTCGAACGAGCCGTGGGAGGTGGTCGTCGCCGATAACGGCTCCACCGACGGCAGCTTCCAGGTAGCCCAAGAGTGGAGCCTTGCCCACGAGAACTTCCACGCCGTCGACGCCTCCAGGGTGGCCGGTCCCGCGGCGGCCCGCAACGCCGGGGTAGTGGCGGCCACCGGCGAGTACCTGGCATTCTGCGACGCCGACGACGTCGTCCTGGCCGGCTGGATCGACGCCTGCGTGCGGGCCCTGCAGAAGGCCGACCTGGCCGCCGGCCGGTTCGACCTCTGGAGCCTGAACGACGACTTCCGCTCGCCGCAGCCGCTGTGGACCGGCATCCGACCTCTGGGCTTCCTGCCTGCGGGCCTCGGGGCCAATCTCGCCGTCCGCCGGGCCACGTTCGACGAGGTCGGGGGCTTCGACGAGCGGTTGGTTCCCCTCGGCGACGACACCGACCTCTGTTGGCGACTGCAGCTCCGGGGGTTCAGCTTCGCCAACATGCCCGATGCCATGGTGGCCAAGCGTGCGCGGCCCAGCTTCCGGGGAGTCTTCCGCCAGTGCTTCGGCTTCGGTGAGACCGGGCCAATCCTATACCAGCGCTACCGGGCCGTCGGCCTCCGGCGCGACCTCCTGGGCGCCCTCAGGGCGTGGGCCTGGCTGGTGCTCTTTGCGCCCCTCATCTTCCAGCCCACACGGCGGTTCGAGTGGGCCCGTGGCATCGGCGTCCGCCTCGGTCGGCTCAAAGGCTCCTGGCGGCTCCGGGTCTTCTTCCCGTGACACGGGCCGGGCGGACGGGTCGATCTCGCAGGGCGTCGGGTCGCTGTGGAACGCTCGATGGCCACACTGAGCAGTTCCATCGAATTTTGGTCGGCACGACGAGCACCCGGGACCCGCCGCCGTCTTTGTAGTGGTTTGCGGGCGACCGGGACGATGACACCGGCGTCACCGTCCACCGTTGTGTGGGCAGCCATTCGACGTGGGTAGTCAACCCGGGTCACCAATTCGGAAAGTGCTTGCTGGGCGACACGACGGGAACCAGGCGATGTCGCGCTTACCGGCTTCCGTTTTCCGGTTTTCGGGATCGATACCGGCATAGAGGTGTTATAGCCAGCCTCTGCCGTTGATCTACACCAGGGTTACGAAACATCTTTCCTATTTCGTCCCGTAACCCTGTGTGATGTGCCGGTGGCGCACGTGTGCAGGGAGATCCTGCGACGGATCTAGTATTCGCCCTTTGAAACAAACACCGGTTTGCTCCGCAACGATCCTCACCAACTTGTTCCGTTGCGTTGAGCTAACGAGAAAGCGCCGCCTACTTCCCGCGGCGCTTTTCTCGCGTACGAACGCAAAGAACGGACCCGCCATGGCGAAGCGACGTGCGCACAACCAGCCCGCTACCGGATCGCCGATAGTCCTGTTCTCCAATGACAGTGACACCCCGTGGCGGATCAACTCCTATGGGATCGTCTTGTCAACTTGACTTGCGGTAGCCGTAGATCATCACATCTTGGTAGAATCCGCCCAGCCGTCCCGGCGACCTAGTCGCACCAATCTCGTAGCCGAACCCGGCCGACTCAAGCCGGCCCAGGAACGTAGCCAGATCGTCTCGGCCTGCAGGCAGATGATGGTGGTACTCGATCGCTAGCCGTTGAACACCAGCGATGGCACCAGAAGCCTCGAGGTCGTCCATGATCTCCCATTCCATGCCCTCTACATCAATCTTCAAGAGGTCAATATTGGCTGGGATCAGACTCGACAATGGGACACAGTCGACGGTAATCGTCTTCCCGTTCGGTTGACGTTCTTTGATCCCGCTCATCCGAAGACGCGCCCGGCGTTCCGGGCTCCACATAGAAATCGATCGTTCGTGTCTCACGACCCAATGCAACATTGCGTGCAGTAACGCCATCCAGGGCGGCCGTGTTGTGGGTGAGCATCGCGAAGGCTTTCGGGTCTGGCTCGAACGCCATCACCCGACACCCCCGGTAGTGGTGAGCGAAGAAGAGACTGGCAATACCGATGTTGGCCCCACAATCGACGATGACGGGTTCGGCGGGCAGCGGTCCGACGTCGTAGGTGCCTTGCAGAAATATCTCCTGGACCAGGAAGGTCAGGACGCGGTAGCTCCACGCGAAGTGGTACGCCGAAGAGGACCGGCCCGACAATCTCGCGTGACGGCATCTGTTTGGCCTTCGCCGCGAGGTAAGCGGCGAGCAGCCGAACATGCCACGACATCAGCTCACCTCGGTCACAGCGAGGCTGCCGACCTATGAGCACCGCCTTGGCTGCCACCACCCTGACCGCGCCCATCGCCACACAGTAGTTGCCCGCTTCCAACGCGACACACTCGTGCCCTGTCCGATTGTAGCGGTAGGAAAGTCGTGACGTCATGGCCCAGGTCATCCACCTGGCACTTGGGTCTGCACTGAGTCTGGTTGACATTCTTATTGTGGGACTGAGTCCCGCGGAAGGATGGAAGCCATGCCCAAGAAGTTCCCGGCCGAGTTCAAGCGTGACGTGGTCCGGGTGGCCCGCCGGGGTGATCTGACCATCGCCGAGGTGGCAGCCGACTTCGACATCTCCGTCGAGTCGGTGCGCCGCTGGATGCACCAGGCCGACGTCGACGACGGGATCAAGGACGGACTGACCACCGCCGAGCAGGCCGAGATGGTCCAGCTGCGCCGCAGCATCCGGCGCCTCGAGATGGAGAACGAGATCCTGCGCCGGGCGGCCGCCTACTTCGCCAAGGACTCGCTCCCAAAATGATCTACCCGCTGGTCCAAGAGCTGGCCGCCGAGGGGATCCCGGTGCGGCTGACCTGCGGGGTGCTCGAGTTCTCGCACCCAGGCCTTCTACAAGTGGCAGGCGCAACCCGATCTCTGATCGGGACTGGGACGACGCCCATCTCACCAACGCCATCGTCGACATCCATGCCGACGACCCCGAGTTCGGCTACCGCTTCATCGCCGACGAGCTCGAGCGCGGCCGGCCACGAAGTCGGCGAGAACCGGGTCCACCGGCTGTGCCGGGAGCACAGGATCTGGTCGACCACCACCAAGAAGGGCCGCCGGACCGCGAAGATCCCCGGCCCGGCCGTCCACGACGACCTGGTCAACCGGGACTTCACGCGCCCCGCCCCCGACGTCACCTGGCTGACCGACATCACCGAGCACCCGACCGCCGAGGGCAAGCTCTACGCCTGCTGCATCAAGGACGTGTTCTCCAACCGGATCGTCGGCTACGCCCTCGGCGATCGCATGACGGCCGACCTGGCCCTCGGCGCTGCGCTCGGCCGTCGCCCGCCGCCAGCCCGCAGGCACCGTGGTCGTCCACTCGGACCGGGGCGGTCAAGGTGAATTCAATTGGTCGTCGCAACACCTCGATGATGGAGGTGCCGATGGGCCGGCCAGCTGGGTGGATGAAGGAGTTGACGGGGCGATCCCCGATGAAGTCTCCGGGGGCGCCGTCCCTTCGGCGGGAAGTCGAACAGCAGTTTTGGCATCAGATCGCCACGGGGATCACCACCGACGCGGCCGCGAGCACCGTCGGCGTCTCTCCGGCCGTGGGTGCTCGCTGGTTCCGGCATCGTGGCGGCATGCCAATCGATCTGTCACCAACCACCGGCCGCTATCTGTCCTTTCATGAACGGGAGGAGATCGCGATCTTGAAGGCGCAAGGCGCTGGGATCAGGGAGATCGGTCGGCAACTGGGGCGGGCAGCTTCGACGGTCTCACGGGAACTCCGCCGCAACGCTGCCACTCGAGGCGGCAAACTCGAGTACCGAGCATCGGTGGCTCAATGGAAGGCCGAGCTCGTGGCCCAGCGTCCAAAGACTGCGAAGCTCCTCACCAACGAGCCGCTGAGCGAGTACGTGCAGGAGCGGCTAGCTGGTCTGGTCCATCGCCCGGACGCGACTCCTATTGAAGGTCCCGCGACTGCGCCTTGGAAGGGCAGAGGCAAGCCACACCGAAAGGATCGTCGCTGGGTGACCGCCTGGAGCCCTGAGCAGATCGCGAACCGACTCAAGGTCGATTTCCCCAATGATGTGTCCATGCGGATCAGCCACGAGGCCATCTACCAGTCCCTCTACGTCCAAAGCCGGGGCGCCCTCAAGCGCGAGCTGGTCGCCTGCCTGCGCACTGGCCGTGCTCTTCGTGTTCCGCGGAGCAGGGCGAGACGCCAAGCCTGGGCGCATGTCACGCCCGAGGTCATGATCAGCGAGCGTCCGCCCGAGGCCGAAGATCGCGCTGTGCCTGGCCACTGGGAAGGGGACCTCCTTATCGGGTTGGAACGCTCCGCAATCGGAACGCTTGTCGAGCGCATGAGCAGGTTCACGATGCTGATCCATCTTCCCCGCGAGGAGGGCTATCGCCACAAGCACACACCCAAGAACGGGCCGGCGCTCGCCGGCTATGGAGCAATCACGATGAAGGACGCTCTCGCGTCAACGATCACCACGCTTCCCGAACAGCTGCGCCGATCGTTGACATGGGACCGTGGCAAGGAGATGTCGGCACACGCCCAATTCACAATCGAGACAGGTCTCCCTGTCTACTTCGCCGACCCGCGCAGTCCGTGGCAGCGCGGGACGAACGAGAACACCAATGGCCTGCTTCGTCAGTACTTTCCGAAGGGCACCGACCTATCTCGATGGAGTGACGAAGAGATCGAAGCCGTTGCTCACGCGCTCAACACGAGGCCGCGCAAGACACTCGGATGGAAGACGCCAGCGGAGACACTCGATCAGCACCTACGATCTCAACAAGAAGCCGGTGTTGCGTCCACTGATTGAACCCAGCCAATTTCGATCCCGAGCCTTCCGGGCCGTGCTCAAGGCCAACAAGCTCACCGGCTCGATGGGCCGGGTGTCCTCGGCCGGCGACAACGCGGCCATGGAGTCCTTCTACTCCCTCCTGCAGAAGAACGTCCTCAACCGCCGGCGCTGGCGGACCCGCAACGAGCTTGCCTACGAGATCGTCTCCTGGATCGAGCACACCTATAACCGCCGACGTCGTCAGCGGGTGCTCGGGAAGCTCACCCCCGTCGAGTTCGAACTCGCCTTCGCCGACCCCGCCGCTCTGCAGCCTGATCAGTCAAAACCGCCGTCAACCAAACTCAGAGCAGATCCCGGCGCCGCTCTTGCCGGTGACCGAGTACAGCGTCACGGTCCCGTCCTTTTGGGTGACGGTGATGGTGGCATCCTTTTGCGTGTACTTCGCGGCCAGGGCAAACACGCCGACCAGCATCGCCTTACCGGCCCGTGACTTGCTGGCAGTGCCGGACTCGAAACCGATCCCGGCCATATCGCCCGTCTTGACGATGCCCGCCTTCTGATGGAACGCACCGACACCGAGGCCGACATCGTTGACGATGAGGTTGCCTCCGAACCCGCCCTTGTCACCCGGCGCTCCGCCGAGGTAATGCGCCTTCCGGAGTATCACTTGTCCCTTTTGCCATTGTCAGCCCACCTTTCCGTTCATTCTCCAGGGCTTCCCCACGATCCGTGACTGGTTGACCTCTCGATTGAACGCTTCCTCCCTGAGCCATTGGTAGAGCTCGGGCTGCAGGATCACGGTGGCCTGGACATGGTCCGTGACAGTCATCCGATGCGCCCCTCCTGGAAGGGCGCCCGCCGTTTCGGGCGAGGATCTGTCCGTGGTATCGGCAGCCACATGGTTGGGCTCGAGCGTCCAGAATCCCTACTCAGCCCTACCGCCAGGCTTGACGGCAGATTCCGCTAGGCCCCTGGTTCGCCGGGGGTCTTTCCCCGTCCTCAATCAAGCCCGCGAATAGGACTTCCGTAGTGCCCCACCGAACCGGCGATATGGGACAGCTTCGAGCCTCTTGCCGCAGTCAGTCTCAATCGGCAGGCTGTCTTCGTGGACTGCCTCGAATCCGACAGGGAGAATCGGCTGTCGCCGGAGGCGAGGCTGTGGCTAAGAGGACATTGCTCGTCTGGATAAGTGTTGCGAGTCACTTCCGGACCCGTACACCGGGCGCTGGAACAATGGAGGTCCTATTTCTTGGTGATGGTGATGGCCTGCCCCGTGACTGAGGTTGCGGACAGGGTGCCCGCTACCGGATCGAACAGGGTCAAATCGGCACTGCCGATCGCCTTCTTGCCCTGCTTGAAAGCGAACGCTCCGAAAACGTTCACCTGCAAGGTGACTGTCTCCGACGTGCCAGTACACGGCACGCCTGGGAACGCGTTGACAAACGATCCGGAACCCTGCGCCAGCTTGTGGCCACTCACCTGGGTCACGCTCGCATCTCCGAACGCGACGTTCAATGTCGGGTCACATGTGAACGTGAGTGGGACAGAAACGGACGCGCCAAGCGGACCGAGCTGCGCCTGGCCGATCGACAGCTGTGACGTGACAGAGGTCGTTCTGTGCTTTGCGGACGCCGGCGATGACATTAGAGCAAGCGCACCCAGCGTGATCGGGACGACCAAAGCAAAACGGAACACTCGCATGATGCCCTCCCTCTTCTCAGCAATACGTAATCGGCATCGAGGCCACGGAACATGGCACGTATTGCTGGGCGCGAAAAGAAGATCGAGGGAAGATATGTGATCATGACCAGTGAGAAAGGACTGAGCGTCCTCGACGCGGTGGCGCTGTACAAGGAACTGACCGACGTGGAGAGCGGATTCCGGCAACTCAAGGATGTGCTGGCAATGCGGCCGATCTATCACCAGATCGAGCCGCGGGTCAAGGCTCACATCTTCGTCGCGGCGCTGGCGCTGCTGGTCCAAAGACTTCTGGGCCGACGGCTCAAAGAGGCGGGAGTCGATCTATCCCCGGCGCGGGCGATGGAGGCATTGTCGACCGTGCGGCTGGTGATCTTCCGCCTGGAGGGCCAACCGGAGGCGCCGGGGGGTGACCGGGGGCTGTCCCGACGCACGGTTGGTCTTGAAGGCCCTGAAGCTCGTCGACCAGCGACCGCCGGTGCCACCCGAGGGGGAGGATACCGTGATATAGCAAATTGATGCAAACATTGTTGATGGTGCGGCTGGTGACCTTCCGTCTGGAGAGCCAACCGGAGCGTCGAGGGATGGCTGGGGTCTGTCCCGACGCACAGCTGGTCCTGAAGCTCGTCGACCACCAAACGCCGGCGCCACCCGGGGGAGGATGCCATGATGTAGTGACTAATTGAAAATCCGACCCTTATGCCGCAAGGGGTTACGTCGGGTTACCCCAAACATAGGCTAGCAGTGAGAACAGGAACAGGTAAAGAACAGGGCCCGGGGGCCGTCTCTCCGGCCGTGACCCGGTCGCTCGATCGTTTCCCCGTCCTATCCCGGCGACCCGTCCTGGCGCAAATGCGGCGGCCGCGGTCGAGGCGATCCGGGCCAGCTCCCCGGCGCGGATCCACGTCGCGGGCCTCGACCCGGGGGGAGCCAGCTCGGAGCGCCGGCCTGGTCGAGCAAGCCCCCGGGGAACCGGTGCGTCGATGTTGGTAAATGTAACCGTTCAGTCCCCGCCCTGGCCCAGTAATTGCGGAGCGGGAAGGCCGGATCGATGGGCTACGATCGCGCGATACAGGTAATCGAGCACCGGACGTTTCTGCAACCGCAGGGTTTGTACCACGGTCAACATCCGCTCCACGAACCGACACCCCGCCGCGCTGTGGCAACCAAAGGAATTCTTGCGCCACAGCACGCCCAAGCGGAGGATGCGTTCCACATGGTTGTTCGTGGGCTCGACACCTTCGATCGACGCGAACAACCACAACGCCGGATACAGTGCCAAGAGATTGGCGCAAAAGGTCGCCGCCTTGGAATCCGCGCAGGAGCAACCTTGCTCCAAAACACCTTGGAGTTCGCGTGCAATCGGATCCAACCGGGCTTGCAGCCCCGGTCGGTCCAGTTCGCCGCGGCGGAACGCCCACCAGTCGGCGAACAGGCATTCCACGACATCCAGACCCACCCGGCCAATTGCTTCAGCGGGTCCTCCTCGATCGACCAGCTTCTGAAAGTCGCGTTTCAGGTGGGCCCAACAGATTTGGCGCAGGTTCAGCGGCAGCTTGTTGTAGACCGACCAGCGGTCGCTACAGACGATGCCGGTGATCGTCTCGCCCAACAGGGCCTGAAGGCCCGCGAAATTTCGCCGGAGGTGAATCACGAAAAAGGCCACTGTCGCGGTCGCCGCGCTCCAGAGCCAGCGTTTGTCCCCCTTCTCCTTCCAACTGGTCTCGTCCGTGTTCTTCACCGGGGCCTCACGGACCGCCGCCTGAGCCTCTTGATACGGACTGGCCAAGGCAGCACTCGTCTCCCCTTCCAGCGCGGAGACCGAGCCCAGGGAGGTCGGCACCTCGAAGACCGTCCCGACGATCTCTTCCACACCCCGTCGGCCGATGTGATGACGGCCGCTCAAGTAAGACATCACCGCGGCCAAGCGTGGCCCGATGACATGGGCGCGAATCTCCGGTGGGATCTCGCTACGATTGAGGTGGCCACAGCAAGGGCAGGTGCGTGCGTGTCCTTGGTATTCGGTGATGTTGGCCGCCAACTCGGGGAGTTCGGCAACCTGATGCCAGGTCGGCTCGGGGTCACCGGGCGCGGCTTCCGAGGGCAGGGGAGCTTGGCAGTGGGTGCAGATCACAGGCACGTACGGCACGATCTTGTTGACCCGCTCGGGCGGGAAGCGATGGCGATGGTGTCCAGGATGCCCCGGCTGTCCGCCTGGCTTACGTCCGGTCGGTGTCTTGATGACCGGTTTGGGAGCCCCCGGTGGATCGACCGAAGGGGGCGAGGAGGAGTTCGATGAGTTGCGGTTCAGTTGGGAGCGCAGTTCGTGGATTTCGGCTTGTAAATCGGCAATCTGCTTACGGGCTTCGTCCAATTGCCCGAGAGCTTCGTTCAAAGCAGCCCGAAGTTTGCCGCACTCAGGACAAGAGGCCACAGGGCTCGCGAGAGGCTCCTTCATATATTACAAGGATACGGAGGTGGCCAGGAATTGCAACGTGTTTAACGATCATCAGTCCCTTTCTCGCATAATCGATGCCAGAAGGGGGACTGGACGGTTACGGTAAATGTTGGTATTCGGATGTTGTCGAGGGCCTCGACCCGGGGGAAGCAACTCGGGGGCTCGACCAGGGCCCGGGCCTCGACGTCGAGGGGGACCAGCTCTGCGGCGATCTCCGCGGCCCGGTCGGACGGTCGGCGGGGGGGCCGTCTCTCGCGCCGGCTTCGAACCCAGGGCCTCAACTGCAAGCAGGTGGTTGAGCAGGTGGGGCAGGGGGTATGATCGGGCGCAAGGTGGACTGAACCCCGGGGGCCTCCACCCTACGCATACGGTGCGCCTGCCCGCATCCCAATGCGGGCAGGTTCATTCCTGTCCCGGCCTCTCGGCAAGCTTCTCCAGCTCGACCAGGGCCGAATCCTCGCTGCAAGCACCGACTTAAGCACCGACGCATGTGGCAAACGAACAGAACCTTAAACCGCCGTGGGGCGGTTCTCGGTTATCGCACGCGCAGCCGGCGGCTCGCTTTCACTGCTAGCAGTGAGGTTAGCAGTGAGGGGGAGGCGGTTCACCTGGGAACAGGTAAATAACAGAAAGCAGGACGGCCAGGGCGGGGCCCTCGGTGGGTGGGACGATTCGTCGTCCCCATCGCGCGGGCCGCGCCACGGGCTCGCCAGGGGGCATTGCCGACGGGGTTACGCGTGGCGGTCCATCATCTCGGACCCACTCCTCCTGCGCCCGAAAGAGGCGTGCCAGGCGACGGGCCTCGGCCGCGCGAGAAACGGCCCGGACGAGGGTCAGAGTGGCGCAGGGGGTAAGCATCGCGTACAGCATCGGCGTTCCTCGGCGTCGGGGGCGAGATCCATACACTCATGTCTAGCCCGGGGCCTCGGCCGCGAGGGGGCATGATGCCGCGAAACGACACGTGGCGTGGCCGCGATGCCCACCAAGGGCTGGCCGAAGGGCTCGGTCCTTGGCGGGTGGGGTGGAGCGGCCCGGGGCGGATCGACGGGGGTGGCTCTCGCCGTCGGGCGGGGCCCTGCCGCTCGCCTAGCGCGGTTTACCCATGAGTTGCGTACAGTCCACTATGGTTGAACCAGCCGAGAATATCCTGAATCGTCACACTGTCCAAGGTCTCACCGACTGCCTTGTACAAGCCGTCCTTCGTCCGCGCCGCGATCCGGCGAAGCTGTCCCTTGAACTTCGACCACAGCTCCTCGATCGGGTCGTAGTCCGAGCTGTATGGCGGCAGGGGCAGGACGGTCGCCCCCGCATGCTCGATCGACTCTGCCACGTGCCGAGAGAGGTGGGGTTTGAGGTTGTCGAAGACCACCACGTCCCCCGGGTGGAGTTCCGGGACCAGCACCTGATCCACATAGGTCTGGAACGCCTGCGTGTCGGTCGCCCCGGGGAAAACGAGCGGCGCCCGTACCCAGGGCCACCGCATCAAAATAGGTGGACTGGGACGAATGGCTAATTCGGCATTCGGAGGGAAGCTGAACCTTTGCCGCACATGTTCGCATCTTTTAACGATGTTTGTGGTCTATTTAGTCGTCGACAATAAGTACAATGTATATGTACGATAGTTAGTAACTATAGAAAACCCCTAGAAACTCAGGAAAAAGTGACGCGGTGGCCCTGCCCCGTACCCCATCCAGGCCCAGGGCAGCGATCACGGTCGTCGAACCCCATGCGGAGGGCACCGAGCCCTCGGCCCGCTCACCCCGCCGTGCCCAGGCGTGGGTCGGCGTCATCGCCGTGTTGACCCCCGTCTCGTCGACGAAAACCAGCCGTTTTGCCTCGATTCGCCGCACCTTCGCCCGGTATCTCCGCCGCTTGGCCTGCACCTCGGGAGTGTCCCGCTCGCCGGCATGCAGGGTCTTCTTCTTGTAGGTCAGGCGGAAGCGGCGGAGGGTGCGCCAGAGGGTCGTCAGGGTGCAGGCGAAGCCGCCCCACTCCTTCAATTGGTTCAAGGTGGCATCGGGATGCTCGGCGATCAGCATCGCCAGTCGTACCTGTTCGGGGAAACCGAGGACCGGCCGCGGCCCGCCGCCGTGGGGCTTGGGGGCCAGGGTGCCGGCGTCCCGACGCCTCTGGAGGAGTCGGGTGACGAACGAGACACTGACGCGAAATCGCTTGGCGATTTGACGTTCAGAGCCTTCGCCCTCATGGATCGCCGCCGCAACACGCTCCCGGAGATTCATCGAATAGGGCCCCATGATCAGCCTCCTTCTGCTCCAAGGGCTTGCCAAGAAGACTCTTGCGTCCCTCACTATAGAATTATTACCTGCTAAAACCACGGCCTCTGGCCGTGTGACCCTAAGAGCTTCGAGCGATCCGGCGTGCTTATCCCATTCTCGTCAGGGCTTGGGAAGACTCTCGCATGACAGCGGATAAGCCTGGAAGTCGTCATCAACGGAGAAGCCTCTGCCGGTGCCTGGGAGAAAGCTTGGACCGCTCCAACTCCACGCCCCCAACGGGGGCAACCTCACGTAGTCGGCCCCCTCGGGGGGCCTTCCTAATACCACGGCCTCTGGCCGTGGTTGATTATTCGCGCCAGCAACCCGTAAGTAAACCGCGCTAAGTGAAGAGAACCGCTGTGAATCGCAGCAAGGGAATCCTTATCGCTTGAGATCACCGCAAAAGCATCTTTATGTCAGGTGAATCGATGCTTTATAAGGCAGGAAAGTGCCAGTCAACGCAAAATTTGGCTGCATGTTGATTTTTCACCTCGAATCGAGTGGCAGATCCTTGCAATCGAGTTTGACTCACGTCAACAATAATTGGTGAGATGCGCTGCTCATGGCGGGCAGTGCACAGAAGTCATGACGGCCCTATCGTTCGGGAACCCGGGCGATAGGGTTTTTTTCCTGGCGCCCGCCAGTTGGTGCGCCGGTTCCGCGATCAAGCGGCCTTGCGAACCGGTTCCGGTAACGCACGCTCCGGAAGGGCACCGTCCCGACGCCAAGCGTCGAGTTCACCGTTCCGCCGCGCGGCTTCCAGCGCGGCCAAGGCCAGCACCCCTTGTGGCGACCAACTCATCCCCTGGTGTTTGCAGCGTGCCGACACCGCCCAGTCATTGTATTTCTCCACCCGTGTGCTGGCGATCCATAACCCCGCCCGTTGCCGTTGCTGGTAGTTGGGAATGTACGCTCGCCGCTTCTCCAGGTACGCGATGAGTTCCTCGACCGCAGCAGGGTTCCTCACCCACTCCAATGCCCCCTTCAGAAGTTCGATCGCCGCGTTCACCTTCCCTTCCCACAACTGCCCCAGCAGCTCTTTCTCGAACGCGCGGCGGAGATCCTTGCGCGCCCCCCGCCGAACTCATCGATTCATAACATCGTTTCCGAAGGTGCCACCAGCACAAGATCATCGCTTGGAGAGAAATCCCCAGGCTCTCAAACCAGGCTCGAATCCATGCGGCACCGTCGCCCAGGACCAGCAACCGGCGCTCGCCGCTGAGAACCCCCAACTGGAGTAACAGCGCCGACACTTGCAACCACAGGCCCTCCGCCGTGGCTTCCGCGAACGCGTATCGCAACCCGGCCACCAGCACCACCGCCGTGAACGTCCACACCTCCTTGCGACCCGTCGACGGTTGGGCCTTGGTTTTGACCTCATCGGGCTCGACGATCACGAACCCCTCATCCACCGCGCGGGGTTGGTCCTTGGCCACCGGGAACGCCGGCTCACATCCGGGAAAGCCCGTTGCTATCCACTCGGCCTGGACCTGTTCCCACTCGAGCTGGGCTTCTTCCGAGTCGTCCAGCGGCAGGTCGTCATCGACTAACCCTGTCAGGGCGTCGGGGTCGGCAACAGCGGGGCCGAGCAAGGCCAACTGGGCCTCGGACGCTCCGTCCAGGACCGCGCGGCCTCGCTCACGTTGCGCGCGGACCAGTTGCTCGCCCTCCTGATGCACGATGTCGATGATCGTGCTGAGCCCCAGCAGGTCCTCATCCCCGGCGTTGCGGCAGACCTCGGCACGGCTCTCGCCCGCGGATCGATCGCTGAACTGATCACAGACCGCATCCCGGAGGTTCCGGGTGATGTGCAGTTGGTGGGATGTCTCCCAGGCCCTGGCCGAGGGGACCTCGATGGTGTCGTCGTGCTTGTGGCTGATCCGCGACCGCTGGACGGTGACCTCGCCGAAGGTCGTCTTGAAGGTGAACGGCCGCGTCCCCCGGCGCTGGATACCAGCGCCGGCTTTGCCGCGGCGGTTCTGCAGGACCAGCTCCTGGTCGGCCTTCTCGATGAGGGCTCGGAAGAGCCGGCGCTGGATCTGAAGGCCGGCCTGATGGACGAACGCCTCGATCTGGTCGGGGAGGTGCTCGTCCTGGGACGGCACGGGCAGGGACATCCCCAGCGACAGCTGCAGCGAGAAGGCCTGATCGTCCCTGTGGACGGGGCCGAGGTTGATGGTAGTCTGAAGGCCGTCGGTGGCACGCATGGTGTATCTCCATACCGGTCCTATGGGGGTCCATCGTGCGTGCTTTTTTATCGCTCGGGCAGGGAGAGCCGCTACCCCGGAGCGGAATCGCTCGGGAAATCAACCTCCTATCTTGTGCATCCTGCCTCTCGTCGCGCACCAACTCGCGAGCGCTAGGGTTTTTTTGCTTTCTCACCAGGAAGGTGCAGGGAGGAGCCTCCAATGTTGCATTTCGAACCTAAGGTCCGCTGGTGGTCCGTCACCACGCGATCGCTGTCGCGGTTCGCCCCGGGCCCGGCGTCCCCACGCCCGGCGGCGGCTGAGGCTGGAATGCCTCGAAGACCGGACCCTACTAAGTCTTGCCGGCGCGTCCAACGACCAAATCCTCCAGGCCTACGGGCAGATCCCGTTGAGCTTCGAGGTGAACCAGGGCCAAACCGCGGCCCAGGTTGATTTCCTCTCCCAGGGGAGCGGCTACACGCTGTTCCTCACACCCGCCGAAACCGTGCTCAGCCTGCAGAAACCTGCCCCGGCGGCCGGCGACGGGGCCGCGGCCCCCGACTCGGTTGTGTTGAGCTTGAGGTTCGTGGGGGCCAATCCCCAGCCGCAGGTGGTCGGCCTCGATCGGCTCGCCGGCACGAGCAATTACTTCATCGGCAGCGATCCCAGCCAGTGGCACACCAACATCGCCAACTACGGCCAGGTGGAATACCAGAACCTCTACCCCGGCGTCGACCTGGTGTTCTACGGCAACCAGCGGCAACTGGAATACGACTACGTGGTCGCTCCGGGAACGGACCCCGGCGTCATCAAGCTGGCCATTGACGGCGCCGAGTCGATGACGATCGACGGCCAGGGGAATCTGGTGCTGCACACGTCGGCGGGAGACGTCCTGGAGGATGCGCCAGTCGTCTACCAGGAGAGCGGCGGCGTCCGCCAGCCCGTCTCGGGTCAGTTCGTGCTGGAGGGCGACGGCCAAGTCGGCTTCGCCCTGGGTGCCTACGACCACACCCGACCGCTGGTCATCGATCCGGTCTTGAGCTACTCCACCTACCTCGGTGGCACGGGCAACGACGCGGGCTTCGGCATCGCCGTGGACACCGCCGGTGATGCCTACGTGACGGGCTACACTTCTTCCACCGACTTCCCGACCTCGGCCGGCGCCTTTCAGACAACCTACGGCGGCGGCGACCTCGACGCCTTCGTGACGAAGCTGAACCCGACGGGCACCGCGCTGGTCTACTCCACCTACCTCGGCGGCACGGATGATGAGGAGGGCCAGGGCATCGCCGTGGACACCGCCGGCAACGCCTACGTGACGGGCTACACTTATTCCACCAACTTCCCGACCACGGCCGGCGCCTTTCAGACGACCTACGGCGGCTCACAAGATGTCTTCGTGACGAAGCTGAACGCGACGGGCACCGCGCTGGTCTACTCCACCTACCTCGGCGGCACGGATGATGAGGAGGGCCAGGGCATCGCCGTGGACACCGCCGGCAACGCCTACGTGACGGGCTACACTTATTCCACCAACTTCCCGACCACGGCCGGCGCCTTTCAGACGACCTTCGGCGGCGGAGCGGATGTCTTCGTGACGAAGTTCGCTTTCGAGGTCCAGACGACCACCGCCTTGACAACCTCCGCCAGCCCCTCGACCTACGGCGATTCGGTGACATTCACGGCCACCATCAGCGACACCGCCAGTGGCGTGCCGACAGGCAGCGTCGAGTTCTATGACGGGACAACCGACCTCGGGCCAGGATCGATCCTCAGCGGCAGTGGCAACAGCGCAACCTCGACATTTACCACCTCGACGCTAGCGGCAGGCGTCCATTCATCGATCAGTGCCGTCTACACTCCGACTGGGAGTTTTGTGGGCAGCTCTGGCAGTCTGAGTCAAACGGTCAACCCTGCACCGTTGACCGTGACCGCCACGGGCGAGTCGATGACCTACGGCGGCGCGGTGCCGGCGTTGACCTACACCTACACCGGTCTGGTCAACGGCGACACCAGCGCGACGTTCAGCGGCGGCCTGGCGACCACCGCCACGTCGTCGAGCAGCGTCGGCAGCTACCCGATCACCCAGGGGAGTCTAGCTGCGACCGGCAACTACACGATCGGCACATTCAACGCCGGCACACTGACCGTCACCATGGCGACGAACGGGTTGATCATCGCCCTCGACCCCTCGGTGAGCGGTGCACTCAGCCTCTCGGGTAACGCGAGCATCAACGTTTCCGGTGTTGTCTATGTCGATTCCAGCTCGTCTTCCGCTCTGTCGGCCGCTGGCAACGCTCAGGTCAAGGCTGGGGCCATTGATGTTCATGGCAAAGTCCAGAAGAGCGCCAACGCGAGCTTCAGCCCGGCACCGGTCACGGGTGTGCCCATCCTTGCCAACCCGCTCGCCTCGCTGGCGCTGCCGAGCACGTCAGGCCTGACGAATTACGGCAGCGAAAGCCTGAGCGGCAATTCTTCGGCGACGATCCAACCCGGCATCTACAAACAGATCACCGTCTCGGGCAACGCCAAGCTCACGCTGAGCAGCGGCACCTACATCATCGAGGGGGGTGGCCTCTCCGTGTCCGAAAATGCCAGCGTCGGCGGGTCCGGGGTCATGATCGTCAACGCCGGCAGCAAGTACCCGACCACAGGGGGAACCTACGGCAGTATCGCCCTGGGCGGAAACGGACCATACAACTTGAGTTCGCTTTCTACCGGGGCCTACGCGGGAATCGTGATTTTCCAGCCAGGCGACAATGCCAACGCCCTCTCGGTCAGCAGCAACGCCTCGGGTATGACCGGCGCGATCTACGCACCAGCAGCACAACTCGCCGAGAGCGGCAACGGCCAGCTCAACGCGGCTCTCGTTGTCGATACGCTGACGGTCGGTGGCAACGGGGTCGTCAATAGCCTGCCCCCCGTTGCGCTCTCGAGCGTGGTCGGCTCGACCGCGACGACGCAAGACCTCAACATCGCTGACCCGCCCGCGGGGACCGATCCACAGCCCGCGCGGCCGCACCCGCCAGTCATCCCGCCCGCGGTCATCCCCTCTCCCTCCAGCTCGAGCTCTGGTCTCATGGCCCTGGACCTCGCTCTGGCCGATGGGAGCACGACCGAGGGATGGTTTCGCGGGATCAGGGACGGTTTTCGGTTTTCGCGGGCTTCGCGTTCGTAGGGTTCGCGGTATAAGGGGGCCGGCGGCCTCGGGCGATGAATGAAGCGTCCCCCGGGTCCGATCGCCACAGGGCTGAATGCGATCACCTCGAGGCAGTCCTGACCATGGCCAGGATGCCGGCCTTGATCGCCTCGGGCAGGTCGGGCCAGGCATCGACCACGGCGGCCAAGTCGGGGTCCATGGCGACATGAGGCTGACACGAGCGGGTAGCGCCACGGGTAGCGCGCGGGGGCCGGATTGAGTCGGATTCTGTCGCATCCTGACGCGATGACGGGGTCGGATGAACCTTTGGTGATGAAGGGTTTGACCCAGTAAAAGACGGGGTTTTGTCGCTTCCTGTCGGGTTGATTCGGGTTCGGTCGGTGAGAGGCGCCGCCCGGATTCGAACCGGGGATGGAGGTTTTGCAGACCTCTGCCTTACCACTTGGCTACGGCGCCACGGTGAGAGAAGCATGGCACTCGGCTTCTCCGAGCCGGGGCGAAACAGAAGGAATATCGTAACGTTCCGGAAGACGAAGGGCAAGCAGTTTCGATGCAAAGACTTGCAGCCAGCGGCCCCTGAAGATCTGCGGCCGGATCGCCAAGAAGTCAGGGAGAAACTCGGTCCGTGACTCGAGGCGGTGCCGCATCGAGGCGATTGAGCTCATCGTTGACCAGATCGACACGAGGAAATCGCGGTGGGTTCAGGGACAGGAAACGCTTGGCCTCGATCAGTCTTTGGCGATAGAGTTCTCGGGCGGGTCGCGGGTTGGCATCCACCAAGGCACCAAGGCGCTGGGTGAACTGGGCCGGAAACGCCTGGCCGTTGGGCCAGGGGCGGCGAATCAGCTCATTCCAGAGATCGAGCGCAGGAGTGATGGCTTGGCTGCCGGCAAGGTTCGAGAGTCGGCTCATCGCGACCGTCTCGATCGTCCGCCCGATACGAGGGCTGCATTCGGCGAGTGGGATGTGCAAGAGCCAGTCCAGCAGACGCTTCTGGTCGCCCGCATTCAGCAAGGTGTCAGTCGCCAACTCATCGAAAATCGGCCTGAGCAAAGGGTCGAGTTGTTCGCGATCGATCTTGATCAGGATCGACTGCCAGTCCTCGGGTTCCTCACGAGGTTGGCCCGGCGACTTACCGGGTGTCGCCGAATCCTCTTTCTGGCAAAGACCACGGATCGCGGCGGTAAGGCACCATTGCAGCCGGGTCGGCTCATTCGCGCGGTGATCGAGCGGTTCTGCCTTGGTGGTGATCTCCTGTGCGGTCCAGTGGCCGTGGACGGAAATCACGGTCCGACCCACCCTGGGAGCGACGCGGCTCTGGCGGGGACCGGAACTGTCCTGGCGGAATTGATAAAGCGGGTCACCCAGATAGACCAATCGCCAGGGTCGGCCGAACAACTCATGCTCTCCCTGCCGCAGCACCGCACTCAAGGGGATTTCGGCGGCGGCAAGCTCGGCGACCAGCTTTGGACACCGGAAGGCATGGAGGTACGGCTCATTCATTGCACCGTAATAGACGTAGGCGCCGTTTTCCAGCCAGCGTCCCGCGAGTGTCGAGGGATCAACTGGGTCGGTGGCGGAGAAGCTGTGGATGATCGACACGGCCGTCGGTCGGCCCAGTGGCAGGTCGGCCGGGATGCCGCTCCCTCCCGGGATCGAAAACTCGCGTACGCCTGACGAGTTGACCATGATCCATCCGAACCGGTTGACGGGATCGAACACCTGGTGCCATGCGGCGAGGCTGGCATCGGCGCCGGAGCGATGTACCGGGTGGATCGACTGCGGCCAGAGCCGGCCGAGCGTCCGGGCGGCTTCCGTCATCCGGTAATCCGACCAGATAGGCCCTGCATTGTAGGTGTCCCACAGCAACGCGGTGCCAGGCTGAAGAAACAGGCTACACATGGCGCGATAGACGCTGGCGGCCGGGTTTCCCAGCAGCCGGCCGGTGAATGCCCACCGAGATCGCGAATGCGCCAGACCTCCCTCATTGGTCTCGAGCAGCCGCCCGATCAGGTCGTCAAGGGCGTGCTCACCACGTACGACACCGCCTTCCGCATTATTGGAATATCGGTAGGGCCAGTCGCCGGCCAAGGTCAGAAAGTCACAGTGGTCGCCTAGACCAACATTCCTGGTTGGGACACCAACAGGTTGATCGCCCTGCTAGAATTACCTGGATTCGCTGGATTCGCAACCACCAGGGAGGTTCTCAGCATGCCGGGTAAAACGGCCAAGGTCACCATCACCGAACGTCAACACGACATCCTCCGTACCATTCAAAACGCCCCCACGGCGTCGTCCCAGCTCCGGCAACGGGCCGCCATCATCCTCTTGGCCTTCGACCGCCAAGGCAATCCCCAGATCGCCGCCCAAGTCGGACTGTCGCGGCGGCAGGTCAGCCTCTGGCGGCGACGCTGGGCCGACGCCTGGGACCGGCTCATTCGCATCGAGTGCCTCGAAAGCCACGCCGCCTTGCGCCGGGCCATCGAGCAAGTCCTCCGCGATGAGCCCCGGCCCGGCCCCCCCGGCAAGTTCACTCCTGAGCAGATCGTCCAGATCTTGGCCGTGGCCTGCGAGCCCCCGGAGAAGTCCGGTCGGCCCATCACTCACTGGACGGCCCACGAACTGGCCGATGAGGTCGTGAAGCGCGGCATCGTGCCGTCCATCTCGGTGGCCCAGGTGGGACGTTATCTCCGCGAGGCCGCCTTGCAGCCCCACAAGAAGCGGTATTGGCTCAACACCACCGAGAAGGATCCAGTGCAATTTCAGAAGCAGGTCGAGGCGGTCTGTGACACCTACCTCGAGGCGCCCGCGTTGGAGAAGAACCACCGGACGCACACAGTCAGCAGCGACGAGATGACGGGCCTGCAGGCGTTGGAGCGAAACGCCCCCAGTCGGCCGATGACCTACGGGCAGTGCGAGAAAATCGAGTTCGAGTACACGCGACACGGGACGTTGACCCTGATCGGCAACTTCCAGGTGTCGACCGGGGAGTTGATTGCTCCGACGATTGGCCCGACGCGGACGGAGGCGGACTTTGCCAGCCACATCGAGCAGACGGTGGCCACCGACCCGACGGCCTCGTGGATTTTCGTAGTGGATAATTTGAACATCCATTGCTCGGAGACGTTGGTGCGGAAGGTGGCCCAGGCGTGCGGGATCGAGCAGCCGTTGGGGAAGAAGGGAGTGCGTGGGGTGCTGAAATCGGTGGCGAGCCGGCAGGCGTTCTTGTCGGAGAAGAGCCACCGGATTCGGTTCGTGTATACGCCCAAGCACAGTTCGTGGCTGAACCAGATAGAAACGATCTTCGGGATGATCATGCGGAAGGTGATCCGGCGTGGTTCGTTCACATCGGTGAAGGATTTGCGTGATAAACTGTTGAACTTCATCGCTTATTTCAATCGGGTGTTCGCCAAACCGTTCCAGTGGACGTACACCGGTCGTCCGCTGCGGGCCAAGCCAGCGGCGTGAAGTGAGGCAAAAGAGTAAAGATGGGAAAGAGTAAAGATGGGAATGTCACTTGCTTCATGTATACCCAAATGCGAATTGTCGGTCTAGCCGGTCGTACGTCCCGGTGAGCGTCGCGGCGTGGGCTTCGATCAAGTGTGCGAACCTCCGGGCCTCGGCCAGCGAGAGGACGTCGCGGAAGCTCTCGAATCGTGATCCGACCGAAGATTCTCCGGAACTCGAATCCCGGGTGATGGGGTCCAGCCGTACGAGGGGCTGGAACCGGCCCGCGGCAAGAGCCACGGCGCCGGCGAGCATCGGGCTCTCGGGGTTACTGAGCACGAGACCGGGTGGCGTCGGGCCCAGGTTGGATGGAACTCTGTGAGCAGGGGGCAACCGTCCATCCGCGACCGACTCCCCGGTCCACGCCCGGGCCACTGCACGTTGAGCGGCCGTCCAGAGGGCATGCGGATCGGTCGAAGTCACGCTCTCTTCGGAGGACGCTCTCCCGGTCCTGGCCTCGACGACGATCCGCACCACCCGAGCCGGACGAAAAGTCCGAAGGAAGGGCAGCGTCCATGCCGGGTCGTCGATCAAGATCGGGAAGAAGCTTCGCTCGTCCCAGGTGGCAATCACGTCCAGGAAGCTGGCCAGGTCGGGAACCAGGTAAACCTGGTCGATGACCGTTCTCTCGGGTCCTCGCGACTGTCTCCACTGGTCCGCGGCGCGGAGGAGCGACTCCAGCCGCGGGTCCAGGATGGAGGTCACAAGACCGGATAGGGGGCGGTTCGCTCCA
Source organism: uncultured Acidimicrobiales bacterium (assembly GCA_963727075.1). Lineage (GTDB taxonomy): Bacteria > Actinomycetota > Acidimicrobiia > Acidimicrobiales > RAAP-2 > Bog-756. The sequence goes on along the minus strand of CAVSET010000006.1, from coordinate 5,111 downwards.
GAATCCGTCCGCATCAGACCCTTCCCAGGATCGATCCGATACGGCCGAGCCGAGTTTACCTGAACCGGTGCCGTGGGCTGATCCGCGTCATGACATGACACCGACACCAGGGCAAAGAGTCCGGCCATCGTCGTCAAAGTCATGGCCGGCCCCGGGCCTCGTCCGTTCACCTGATATCCACCACTGGTCATGGTGAAGCGCTCCGGTCATCTTGTCATCCTGAGGAGGCTGTCTACTTACCGTCCCTGCTAGTCGAGCCGCTTCGATCCGGACCGGCCCAGTCCCAGCGGCCGTTCCGGAGGCGAAATCCTCCCGTCTCCCGGACCGCTTCCTGGGTGGAGCGAAAGCCGCCTGACCGTTATACTTGGAAGACAGGGGGTACCGAAACCCCTCCTTCCCATACACTGGCCTCGAGGACTCGCCATGACGGTCCGCGACTGACTTGACTCTGAACCCAAGTTCCAACAACCTCTCCGCCAATCTTTGGCGGGCACTTGGTTTAGCATCGGAAGGACTGGTTGCGATGAAAAAGCGCGGCATCCTGAATCCGGCAATCTGCTCACTTCTGGCCGAACTGGGACAAACCGACGAACTGCTGATCGTCGATGCCGCTTATCCCTTGCCGACCGACGGGCACGTCATCGACCTCACCTTGACCCAGGGCATCCCCAGGCTTCTCGACGTGGTCCGTGCCGTGGCCGAAGAGCTTGTGATCGAGTCGATCGCCGTCCCGGCGGAGATCAAGGAGTACAGCCCGCGCCTGTTCCAGGAGATGATCAAGATCCTGGGCGACATCGACGTCGACGAGGTTCCGTTCCACGAGTTCAAGGAGCAGTCGCTGGACGTCAAGGGCATCATCCGCACCGCCGAGTTCAGCTCCTATGCCAACGTTCGGATCGTGGCCGGGAGCGCCTTCTGACAGGTAATTCAGAAGCGCAAAGGCTGCTGCCCGGAGTCGCTGAATGTCGGCAGACGGGCGTGAGCCGGATCGTTTGCAGACCGTGCTGGGAAGAAAAAAACTAGGATGGCAAACTTAACTGGCGAGGCCCAAGAAAGCACGAATTCCTACGGGAAACGTTCACTTTTGCTCGCGGTTTGCGCAACGAAATAGCCAATAATCAACCACGGCCAGAGGCCGTGGTATTAGGAAGGCCCCCCCGAGGGGGCCGACTACGTGAGGTTGCCCCCGTTGGGGGCGTGGAGTTGGAGCGGTCCAAGCTTTCTCCCAGGCACCGGCAGAGGCTTCTCCATTGATGACGACTTCCAGGCTTATCCGCTGTCATGCGAGAGTCTTCCAAGCCCTGACGAGAATGGGATAAGCACGCCGGATCGCTCGAAGCTCTTAGGGTCACACGGCCAGAGGCCGTGGTTTTAGCAGGTAAAAGTTCCGACAATCGGAGACTATAGCGTCACCGGGCGGTTGCACTTGGCCCACGCAATTAGGCTTCGGATCAGCTGTTCGCCGGTGGCCAGCAGGCATTGGGTCCGTCGATTCTCCCTGTTCCTGCCGAGCGATCTTCGAATCGGCCCCGGTAGCGATGCTACAGTTCCGACAATCGCCCTATTCCAGTTGAGTTTGCCATCCTAGAAAAAAAGGCTCGTGGCGGGCAGCCTAAGCCGGATTCTGTCGCGGTCTGCCCGGGCGGGTTTGCCGCCTGGCCTGGCCTCGGATGATCATTTCTCTGGGCCACCGGTTTCCCGGTGCCTCGAGCGACCTACCCGGAAGTCGATAACGGGTCGGGCCGACCCGTACGCGACGGTCAGGGCAGGGGGGTGAGCGCCGGTTTTACCCGACCGCACTCGATCCCACCTTGCCGCGCCGCGTTGCTCCCCTATTTGGTCTTGCTCCCGGTGGGGTTTGCCGAGCCAGATCGGTCACCCGACCTGCTGGTGAGCTCTTACCTCACCGTTTCACCCTTACCTCGAACCCGTCGCGGATCGCGGCGTGTTCAAGGCGGTCTATTCTCTGTTGCACTGTCCCTATCGGAGCCACATAAAGTGAACTCTGACGGTGGGCGTTACCCACCACCGCACCCTTTGGAGTCCGGACTTTCCTCCGCGGCACATCCCCGGCTGGCCGGCGTTACCGATTGATTGCTCTCTCGATTTCACCCAACCACCACGGGCGCCGCGGCGATCATCGCGCCCGCCACGAACTCTAACTTCATCATACGGGGCATCCCGCCGGTCAACAAGCAACGTTGTCGGCCCGCCAGGATCGTCCCTGATGATAGAGGGCGTACACCACACGAGGTTCGAAGTTCCATTAGCAGCCGGCTCGGACTCGCGGCCGAGCGCCTTTTGCCCACAGCTTGACAGACACTCCGTACAGGTCTCAATGGGACGAGGGTGGCGTTTCCTGGTCCGCGTCTTTCTTGGTATCCGCGGGCCCTGCCGTTTTCTGGGCGGCTTTCTCGAATCGCTCGTGCTGCCTGGCGCAATACTCTTGCCAGTTCTTGATCTTGGCAAGTTCCTTTTGAGTCCTGTTGTACTTGTGCAACTCACCGCCCTGGAGAAGCGATCCTGATTGCCTTTCGAGAGTCACAGCATCAAGCTTTGCCTTTTCTTCGGCTTCCTTGTAGTTGATGGCCATCTGCTGGTAGTACAGATGAACATCTTGGATCATCGCGGCACAGCCTGAGATACACAAAGGCAGAACCAAGAGCAAGAGCAGGCGTGGCCGCACGCACGTGAACACGACCATGAGTCTTCGGGGCAGCACGACAACCTCCTTGTCGTTGGCCCGGTCCTCCAGGGAGAGCGTCGTGATCCGGAAAGGGCCAGCCAGTTCCCGCAACGCGATTTGGGCGAGCCGCATCTTAAGAGGAACAGGCAAACCAGGCAATCTCAGTCTTCCTTTGACGGCTACCCGTCTGCATGCCTCCCGTCTTTACGAAAACGGCTCCTGGTTTGGGATCATGGCACCGAACTTGCTAAACTCATGAATCGCGAGCAAGCACGCGCAAAGTCCGGACCGGTAGCTCCACGTGGTCGAATTGCGGGACGGGCGAAGCGGATGACGGGGATGAACGGCATGGTCACGCGGCGGCAGATCGTTGGGGCCGAGATAGTCTCGGACGGTCGTGTGCATTTCCGTGTCTGGGCGCCGAAGCACAAAGAAGTCCAAGTCGTGCTGGAAGCCGGTCCCGATGCCCCCCGCGGATTTGCTCTTGAATCCGAAGCCGAAGGCTACTTCGCCGGGGCCGTTGCGGGTGCGGGTGGTGGAACTCGCTACCGGTTCCGGCTCGGCGGCTCGAGCGGTCAAGTACTGCCCGATCCGGCATCCCGATACCAACCCGAGGGACCGTGCGGGCCATCGGAGGTGATCGATCCGTTGTGCTTCCGCTGGACAGACCAGGCCTGGCAGGGAATCGCGTCGGTCGAGGGCCAGGTGCTCTACGAGCTACACGTCGGCACCTTCACGCCGCAGGGAACCTGGACCGCCGCCCTTCAGCAACTCCCTTATCTTGCCGATCTGGGCATCACCGTTCTGGAGATCATGCCGATGGCGGAGTTTCCCGGCTCGTTCGGCTGGGGCTACGACGGGGTGGATCTCTTCGCGCCGTTTCACGGTTATGGCATTCCCGACGACGTCCGCCGGTTCGTTGACCGGGCCCACGCACTGGGGCTTGGTGTGATCCTGGACGTTGTTTACAACCATCTTGGTCCCGAGGGCAATGTCCTTGGGCACTACTCTGACGACTACTTTTCACGGAAGTATCAGTCCGAGTGGGGCGATACCTTCAATTTCGATGGTCCAGGCAGCGGGCCGGTCCGCGAATTCGTTCTGGCGAACGTCGCTTACTGGGTTGAGGAATTCCATTTCGATGGCATGCGGGTGGATGCCATCCAGGGTCTCTACGACAGCAGCCCGGTGCACATCCTTGCGCAGATTGCCCGTAGGATGCGCGAGGCGGCCGGGGACCGGCGAATCCTGATTGTCGGCGAGAGCGAGCCGCAACGCGCGGGTCTGCTGCGCGGCGCGGACCGGGGAGGCATCGGCTTCGATATGCTCTGGAGCGACGACTTCCACCATACCGCGACGGTGGCCGCGACGGGCAACCGCGAGGCCTACTACGGTGATTACCTCGGCTCGCCCCAGGAGCTGGTCTCGGTGCTCAAGCGGGGCTGGCTCTACCAGGGGCAGTGGGATTTGCGCCAGGGGAAACGGCGTGGCAGTCCGGCGCTGGATATCGCGCCGACGGCATTCATTGGCTACCTTCAGAACCACGATCAGATTGCCAACACGGCCCGCGGCGAGCGACTGCACGCGAGGACGACGCCAGGCCGGTTCCGCGCCCTGTGCGCCCTCCTTCTGCTCGGCCCGACGACGCCGCTGTTGTTTCAAGGACAGGAGTTTGCTGCGTCGAGCCTGTTTCTCTACTTCAGCGACGCCCGACCGGAGGTTACCGAGCAGCTTCGCCAGGGCCGCCGGAAATTCCTCAAGCAGTTCCCAAGCCTGGCGACGGACCAGATGCAGGCTCAAGTGCCGAGCCCGAGCCATCACGATCTGTTCGATCGCTCGAAGCTCAACCTTGCCGAGCGTGACGTCGGCTCGCACGCCGAGGCGCTGGTGCTGCACCGCGACCTCTTGCTGCTTCGACAGCGAGATCCGACTTTCCGTGCCGGCCAGCACCGGGCGCTATTGATGGTGCGGTGCTTGGCTCCGAGGCACTGGTGATTCGCTGGTTCGATCCGTATGGACTGGGTGACGACCGCTTGCTGCTCGTGAACCTCGGCGTCGAGCTTCGTTTGAGCGTCGCGGCCGAGCCTCTCCTGGCTCCGCCCTCCGCGGACCGGCGGTGGCGCGCTCTCTGGTCGAGTGAAGAGCCCCGCTACGGGGGTCAGGGCACGGCGGAGCCAGAGACCGAGGAACTGAACTGGCGGCTGGCCGGTCATGCGGCAGTTGTGATGGCCCCGGCGCCTGCCGTGGCCGACGAGGTCCGTAACCCGCCGGGAACCGTCTGACGCGGGCCTTCGTGGTCTCTTCGTGTAACAGTTTATAATGACTCTAAAAACAAGTTAATCTATGCGACATTTTCCATCGGAAAAGAACTGGAAGGACGGCCATGGCTGACCTGATCCGCTCTATTCCGAGCCCTTGTCCAAGT